>NZ_DASRTN010000007.1:0-169044 GCF_035655895.1 Ramlibacter sp. | reverse complement strand
CATCCAGCACCTGGCCGGCATGAAGGACTCCAAGGTGATCGTGGCGATCAACAAGGACCCCGAGGCCCCCATCTTCAGCGTGGCCGACTACGGCCTGGAGGCCGACCTGTTCCAGGCCGTGCCGGAACTGGTCAAGGCGCTCTGAGCCTCGCGCTATCCAACAACGACAAAAGGAGACATCCATGCAACGCCGTCATTTCACCGCCGCCCTGGCCGCCAGCGTCGCCGCGCCCCTGGTGCGCGCGCAGGCCTGGCCCGCGCGCCCGATCCGGGTGCTGGTGGGCTATCCGCCCGGCGGCTTCACCGACGTCACGGCCCGGCTGGTCTGCGACAAGCTGCAGGCGCGGCTGGGGCAGCCGGTGATCGTGGACAACAAGCCGGGCGCCAACGGCATCGTGGCCGTCGACACCCTGGCGAAGGCGGCGCCCGACGGCCAGACCTTCGCCGTGGTGATCGCGGCGCATGCCGCCAACACCACGCTGTACAAGAAGCTGCCGTACGACCCGGTCAAGGACCTGGCGCCGGTGTCGCTGATCGGCCTGTCGCCGCTGGTGCTGGCCGTCAACAACGAAGCGCCGTACAGGAACGCCCGGGAGCTGGTGGCATATGCCAAGGCCAACCCGGGCAAGATCAGCTACGGCTCGAGCGGCAACGGCTCCGCCGTCCACCTGTCGACCGAGCTGCTCAAGTCGCTCACCGGCACGCACATGGTCCACATCCCGTACCGCGGGTCCGCCGCGGCGCTGACCGACCTGCTGGGGGGCCAGATCCAGCTGTTCGGCGACGCCGCGCAGGGCCTCATCAGCCCCGGCAAGGCCGGCAAGGTCCGCCTGGTCGGCGTCGCCAGCGACAAGCGGCTGCCGGCGCTGCCGGACGTGCCCACCTTCGAGGAGCAGGGCGTCACCGGTTTCGTTGCCAGCACCTGGGCCGGGGTGCTGGCCCCGGCCGGCACGCCCGCGCCGATCGTCAAGCGCGTCGCGGACGAGATCGCCACCATCGTGCGCCAGGACGATGTCCGCGCGCGCCTGGAGGCGATGGGCACCATCCCGGCGGGCAGCGGCCCGGCCGATTTCGGCAAGTTCATCGCGGACGAAACCGCCAAGTGGGGCAAGGTGATCCGCGAAGCCAAGGTGACGCTCGACTGAGCGCGCCAACCAAGGAGAAAACAAGCATGGCCAAGACCAAAGCCGCGTTCCAGTGGGACGACCCGTTGCTGCTGGAGCAGCAGCTGACCGACGACGAGCGCGCGGTGCGCGAGGCGGCGCACGCGTACTGCCAGGAGAAGCTGGCCCCGCGCGTGGTGCAGGCGTTCCGCGAGGAGACGACCGACACCGCGATCTTCCGCGAGATGGGCGAGCTGGGCTTCCTCGGCCCGACGATCCCGGAGCAGTACGGCGGCGCCGGGCTGAACTACGTGTGCTACGGCCTCGTGGCGCGCGAGGTCGAGCGGGTCGACTCGGGCTACCGCTCGATGATGAGCGTGCAGTCGTCGCTGGTGATGGTGCCGATCTACGAATTCGGCAACGAGGCGACCCGGCAGAAGTACCTGCCCAAGCTGGCCACCGGCGAGTGGATCGGCTGCTTCGGCCTCACCGAGCCGAACCACGGCTCGGACCCCGCCAGCATGATCACCCGCGCCCGCAAGGTGGACGGCGGCTACCGGCTGACCGGCAGCAAGATGTGGATCTCCAACTCGCCGTTCGCCGACGTGTTCGTGGTGTGGGCCAAGGACGACGAGGGCTCGATCCGCGGCTTCGTGCTGGAGAAGGGCTGGAAGGGGCTGTCGGCGCCCAAGATCCAAGGCAAGGTGGGCCTGCGCGCGTCGACCACCGGCGAGATCGTGATGGACGAGGTGTTCTGCCCCGAGGAGAACGCGTTCCCCGAAGTGCGTGGCCTCAAGGGCCCGTTCACCTGCCTGAACTCGGCCCGCTACGGCATCGCCTGGGGCGCCCTGGGCGCGGCCGAGGACTGCTGGTTCCGCGCGCGCCAGTACGTGCTGGACCGCAAGCAGTTCGGCAAGCCGCTGGCGGCCAACCAGCTGGTGCAGAAGAAGCTGGCCGACATGCAGACCGAGATCACGCTGGGCCTGCAGGGTTGCCTGCGCCTCGGGCGGATGAAGGACGAGGGCACGGCCGCGGTGGAGATCACCTCGATCATGAAGCGCAACTCCTGCGGCAAGGCGCTGGACATCGCCCGGCTGGCCCGCGACATGATGGGCGGCAACGGCATCAGCGACGAGTTCGGCGTGGCGCGCCACATGGTCAACCTCGAGGTCGTCAACACCTACGAGGGCACGCACGACATCCACGCCCTGATCCTGGGCCGCGCCCAGACCGGCATCGCGGCGTTCTGAGCGGCGAGCGCGGACCGGCCAGGCGCAGGCCGTCCGCGCGCCGCACCACGGGCGGCATCCGGATGCCGCGCCGTTGCTCGACGGTTGACCGGGCCGGCCGCCTCCTCGCTTTCACCAAGTCCGCCGGCCGGGCGTCTGGGCAGAATGGCCCGACAACGATCCGGAGACAACCGATGAATGCATTCCGCCTGCTCCCGGTGCTGGCCGCAGCCGCACTGGGCCTTGCATCCCTGGGCGCCGCGGCGCAGGCCGCCTGGCCCACCAGGCCGCTGCGCATCGTCGTCACCTTCCCGCCGGGCGGCGCCCCCGACACGCTGGCGCGCATCCTGGCGGAGAAGTGGGGCGCGCTCGGGCAGCCGGTCACGGTCGACAACAAGCCCGGCGCCGGCGGCAACATTGGCGCCGACTTCGTGGCCAAGAGCCCGCCGGACGGCGCGACGCTGGTGGTGGGGACCGTGGGCACGCACGCCATCAACGCGTCGCTCTACCCGAACCTGCCCTACCACCCGCAGAAGGACTTCACGCCGATCGGCTTCCTGGCGTCCACCCCGAACCTGCTGGTGGTCAACAACACGGTCCCCGCGCGCAGCGTGGCCGAGCTGGTCGAGCTGGCGAAGAAGACGCCCCTGACCTTCGGCTCGAGCGGCAGCGGCACCTCGATCCACCTGTCCGGCGAGCTGTTCAACACGATGGCCGGCGTGAAGATGCAGCACATCCCGTACAAGGGGCGCGCCCAGGCCATCCCCGACCTGCTGGGCGGGCGCATCACGATGATCTTCGACAACATGCCTTCGGCGCTGCCGCTGGTGAAATCGGGCGAGCTGCGGGCCGTCGCGGTCACCAGCGCCAACCGTTCGCCGGCCGCACCGCAGATCCCGACCGTCGCCGAGTCGGGCCTGCCCGGATTCGAGGCGACGTCCTGGTTCGCGCTGTTCGCGCCGGCTGGCCTGCCGCGCGAGGTGCAGACGAAGATCAATGCGGAGCTGGCCAGGGTGCTGGCCATGCCGGACGTGAAGGAGAAGCTGGCGACCCTGGGCCTCGATCCCGCGCCGGGCACGCCGGACCAGCTGGCCACGCTGGTCCAGTCCGAGATCACCAAGTGGGCGAAGGTGGTCAAGGAGTCGGGCGCCAAGCCCGACTGACACGGCGACGACCCCTTGTCCCAGTGGGGCACGGGTGCAAGGCAGGTGGAGACAATGCGCCGCGAAGGTGCCCGATTGCCGATGCCTGCCATGCCGTTCCCACCTTGCCACCGGTGCGTGCTCCCGGACGGACCGCGTCCATGAACGTGGTCAACGTCCTGGGCACGCCGCTGGTGCCGTGTTCCTACGATCCGCTGACCGGGTTCTTCCGGGACGGCTGCTGCCAGACCGACGACCAGGATCACGGCACGCACGTGGTCTGTGCGCGCGTCACGCGGGAGTTCCTGGCGTTCTCGCTGGGGCAGGGCAATGACCTGGTCACCCCGCGCCCCGAGTTCCGCTTCCGGGGCCTGAAGCCGGGCGACCGCTGGTGCCTGTGTGCCCTGCGCTGGCGGCAGGCACTCGAGGCCGGCGTGGCGCCGCCCGTCGTGCTGGAGAGCACGCACGCCAAGGCGCTGGAGTTCGTCGCACTGGAGGACTTGCGCCGGCACGCGTGGCAGCCGGGCGGCCGGATCGCCTGAGGCGACGCCTCGACACGGGGTCCGGCGAGCGCCCGGGGTGCCGCCGCCGTCGGCGACATGGCTGGAAGCCCGCCCTCAGGCCGCTGCTTCCAGGCCGTTGCGGAAGTGTTCCTGCATCCGCAGCGTGGCGGCGGCCGCATCGCGCGCCAGCAGCGCCTGCAGGACCAGCCGGTGCTCGGCCAGGCTCTCCTCGATGCGGCCCGACTTGAGCAGCGAGTGATGGCGGTTGAGCTTCATCACCTTGCGCAGGTCGGCCACCATCTGGTTGCGCCAGCGGTTGCCGGCGACTTCCAGCAGCCGCATGTGGAAGCGTTCGTTGATGGTGAAGAAGCGGTCGCGCTGGCGGACGGCAGCTTCCAGGTCGTCGTGGATCGCCTGGAGTTCGCGCAGCTCGGCGTCGCTGGCCTTCGACGCCACGACCCCCGCGGCGTCGCTCTCCAGCAGCGAGAGCAGGTGGTAGACCTCGGCCAGGTCCTGCTCCGACACTTCGGTGACGTACGCCCCGCGGCGCACCTTCATCGTCACCAGGCCCTCGGCGGCCAGCACCTTGAGCGCCTCCCGCAGCGGCGTGCGGCTGATGCCGTATTCCTGCGCGAGCTTCACCTCGTCGATCCAGCTGCCCGGTTCCAGCTCGCGCCGGAAGATCCGCTGGCGCAGCAGCTCCGCCACCTCTTCATAGAGGGCACGGGGGGCGAGCGAGACGGCGGACATGGCGGGCGATTCTAGGGGTCGCGGCATTCTGCATCAATAATTATGAATACGATAAGATGCCGCACCTCCGGAAGAACCTCATGCCTGACACTCCCGAATTCCCGGCGGCGAGCCTCGAGGACTGGATCCGAGCCGCTGCCAAGTCCGCGCCCGGCGGCCAGGTCGACGCACTGAACTGGGTGACGCCGGACGGCATCGCCGTCAAGCCGCTGTACACCGCCGCCGACCTGCAGGGTCTGCCTCACACCGACACCCTGCCGGGATTCGAGCCCTACGTGCGCGGGCCCCAGGCCACGATGTATGCGGTGCGCCCCTGGACCATCCGCCAGTACGCGGGCTTCTCGACCGCGCAGGAGTCAAACGCGTTCTATCGCAAGGCACTGGCCGCGGGCGGACAGGGCGTCTCCGTGGCGTTCGACCTCGCCACCCACCGCGGCTACGACAGCGACCACCCGCGCGTGACCGGCGACGTCGGCAAGGCCGGCGTGGCGATCGACTCGGTGGAAGACATGAAGATCCTGTTCGACGGCATTCCGCTCGACAAGGTCAGCGTGTCCATGACCATGAACGGCGCCGTGCTGCCGGTGCTGGCGGGCTATGTGGTGGCAGCGGAAGAGCAGGGCGTGCGGCAGGACCAGCTGTCGGGGACCATCCAGAACGACATCCTCAAGGAGTTCATGGTCCGCAACACGTACATCTACCCGCCCCAGCCGAGCATGCGGATCATCGGCGACATCATCGAGTACACGGCCCGGAACATGCCGAAGTTCAACTCGATCTCGATCTCGGGCTACCACATGCAGGAGGCCGGCGCGAACCAGGCGCTGGAGCTGGCCTTCACGCTGGCCGACGGCAAGGAATACGTCAAGACGGCGCTGGCCAAGGGACTGAGCGTCGACGACTTCGCAGGCCGGCTGTCGTTCTTCTGGGCGATCGGGATGAACTTCTATCTCGAGATCGCCAAGATGCGCGCCGCGCGCCTGCTCTGGTGCCGGATCATGAAGGGCTTCGGCGCCAGGAGCGCCAAGAGCCTGATGTTGCGCACGCACTGCCAGACCTCGGGCTGGTCGCTCACCGAGCAGGACCCGTACAACAACGTGGTGCGCACCACGATCGAGGCGATGGCCGCGGTGTTCGGCGGCACGCAGTCGCTGCACACCAACAGCTTCGACGAGGCGATCGCGCTGCCCTCGGAATTTTCTTCGCGCATCGCGCGCAACACCCAGCTGATCATCCAGGAAGAGACCCACATCCCGAACGTGATCGATCCCTGGGCCGGCAGCTACATGATGGAGAAGCTGACCCAGGACATGGCCGACGCGGCCTGGGCCATCCTGGAGGAGGTCGAGGCCATGGGTGGCATGACCCGCGCGGTCGACTCCGGCTGGGCCAAGCTCAAGATCGAAGCGGCCGCGGCGGAGAAGCAGGCCCGCATCGATTCGGGCAAGGACGTGATCGTCGGCGTCAACAAATACCGGCTGGGCAAGGAGGATCCCGTGGAGATCCTCGAGGTGGACAACCACCGCGTGCGCGAGCAGCAGGTGGCGCGGCTGCAGCAGATCCGTGCGTCGCGCGACGACGCGAAGGTCCAGGCCGCGCTGGACGCGCTGACCGCGGCCGCCGAGCGGGGCGACGGCAACCTGCTGGACCTGAGCATCCTGGCCGTCCGGGCGCGCGCCACCGTCGGCGAGGTGTCCGACGCGCTGGAGAAGGTGTTCGGGCGGCATCGAGCCGACACGCAGAAGGTGACCGGCGTGTACGCCGCAGCCTACGACTCGGCCGAGGGCTGGGACAAGCTCAAGGGCGAGATCGCCGCGTTCGCCGAGCAGCAGGGCCGCCGCCCGCGGGTGATGATCGCCAAGCTGGGCCAGGACGGCCACGACCGCGGGGCCAAGGTGGTGGCCACGGCCTACGCCGACCTCGGGTTCGACGTCGACATGGGGCCGCTGTTCCAGACGCCCGAGGAATGTGCGCGCCAGGCCATCGAGAACGACGTGCATGCCGTCGGCGTCTCGACGCTGGCGGCCGGCCACAAGACGCTGGTGCCGGCGATCATCGCGGAGCTGCGCAAGCAGGGCGCCGACGACATCATCGTGTTCGTCGGCGGGGTCATCCCGCAACAGGACTACGCGTTCCTCTACGACGCCGGCGTGAAGGGCATCTACGGCCCCGGCACGCCGATCCCCGCCAGCGCCAAGGACGTGCTGGAACAGATCCGCAAGGCGCAGGGCTGATGGCCCACGCGCTGGCCGAGCAGGTGTTGCACGGCGCCGCCGTGCCGCAGCGCCGCGCCATCGCCAAGTCCATCACCCTGCTCGAGTCCACCCGGCCCGACCACCGCGCACAGGGCGACCAGCTGCTGACGCAACTGCTGCCGCACACCGGCAACTCGTTCCGCCTGGGCATCTCGGGCGTGCCCGGCGTGGGCAAGAGCACCTTCATCGAGGCGCTCGGACTGTTCCTGATCGGCCAGGGCCACCGGGTGGCGGTCCTGACCATCGATCCGTCCAGCAGCGTCTCGGGCGGCTCCATCCTCGGCGACAAGACCCGGATGGAGCAGCTGTCGGTGCACGAGAAGGCCTACATCCGCCCCAGCCCGTCGGGCGGCACGCTGGGCGGGGTTGCCGAGAAGACGCGCGAAGCGATGCTGGTCTGCGAGGCGGCCGGCTACGACGTGGTGATCGTCGAGACGGTCGGCGTCGGCCAGAGCGAGACCGCGGTCGCCGGGATGACCGACATGTTCGTGCTGATGCAGCTGCCCAACGCCGGCGACGACCTGCAGGCGATCAAGAAGGGCGTGATGGAGCTGGCCGACCTGGTGGTGATCAACAAGGCGGACCTGGATGCCGACGCGGCCACCCGCGCGCAGGCCCAGATCACCAGTGCGCTGCGCCTGCTCACGCAGCAGGGACGCGACCGCGGTCGCTGGCAGCCGCAGGTGCTCCAGCTGAGCGCGCTCAAGGCGGTCGGCGTCGACGCATTCTGGGCGACGGTGTGCCGCTTTCGCGAGCTGCAGTCGGCCGACGGCCGGCTGCCGGCACGCCGGCGGCAGCAGGCCCTGGCATGGATGTGGGAGCGCATCGAGGCCGGGCTGAAGCAGGCCTTCCGCCAGGATCCCGCGGTGCGCGACCTGCTGCCCGAGCTGACCGGCGCGGTGGAGGCGGGACGCCTTCCCGCGTCCACCGCCGCGCGGCGGCTCCTGGGCGCGTTCCGCCCGGACGGGGCCGTCGCGGCCGGAGGCGGCGCAGCCGGCCCTGAGACCTGACAGAACAGAACACGGAGAACGACAGCATGCAAGACATCCTCGACCAGCTCGAACGCAAGCGCGCTGCGGCGCGCCTGGGCGGCGGCCAGAAGCGCATCGACGCGCAGCACAAGAAGGGCAAGCTCACGGCGCGGGAGCGCCTGGAGCTGCTGCTCGACGAGGGCACGTTCGAGGAATGGGACATGTTCGTCGAGCACCGCTGCCACGACTTCGGCATGCAGGACAACAAGGTGCCGGGCGATGGCGTGGTCACCGGCTACGGCATGATCAACGGCCGCCTGGTGTTCGTCTTCAGCCAGGACTTCACCGTGTTCGGTGGTGCGCTGTCCGAGGCCCATGCGGAGAAGATCTGCAAGGTGATGGACCAGGCGATGAAGGTCGGCGCCCCGGTGATCGGCCTCAACGATTCGGGCGGCGCGCGCATCCAGGAGGGCGTGGCGTCGCTGGGCGGCTACGCGGACGTGTTCCAGAAGAACGTGCTGGCCTCGGGCGTGATCCCGCAGATCAGCATGATCATGGGGCCGTGTGCGGGTGGGGCGGTGTACTCGCCGGCCATGACCGACTTCATCTTCATGGTCAAGGACAGCTCGTACATGTTCGTGACCGGCCCGGACGTGGTCAAGACCGTGACCCACGAGGAGGTCACGGCCGAGGAGCTGGGCGGTGCCGGCACCCACACCACCCGCAGCGGCGTGGCCGACCTTGCCTTCGAGAACGACGTCGAGGCGCTGATCATGCTGCGCCGCCTGTACAACTACCTGCCGCTGAACAACCGCGAGAAGCCGCCGATCCGCCCGAGCAACGATCCGGTTGACCGGATGGACTACTCGCTCGACACGCTGGTGCCGGACAACCCGAACAAGCCCTACGACATGAAGGAGCTGATCACCAAGACGGTGGACGACGGCGACTTCTTCGAGCTGCAGCCGGAGTACGCGAAGAACATCGTCATCGGCTTCGCGCGCATGGAGGGGCAGACGGTGGGGATCGTGGCCAACCAGCCCCTGGTGCTGGCGGGCTGCCTGGACATCAGGAGCTCGATCAAGGCTGCGCGCTTCGTGCGGTTCTGCGATGCGTTCAACATCCCGGTGGTCACCTTCGTCGACGTACCCGGTTTCATGCCCGGCACCAGCCAGGAATACGGCGGCATCATCAAGCACGGCGCCAAGCTGCTCTATGCCTACGCCGAGTGCACCGTGCCCAAGATCACCGTCATCACCCGCAAGGCCTACGGCGGCGCCTACGACGTGATGAGCTCCAAGCACCTGCGCGGCGACGTCAACTTCGCCTGGCCGAACGCCGAGATCGCGGTGATGGGGGCCAAGGGCGCGGTCGAGATCATCTTCCGAGAGGACAAGGGCGACCCGGCCAAGCTCGCGGCCCGCGAAGCCGAGTACAAGGCCCGCTTCGCCAACCCGTTCGTGGCCGGCGCCCGCGGCTTCATCGACGACGTGATCCTGCCCCACGAGACCCGCAAGCGCATCTGCCGCTCGCTGGTGATGCTGCGCGACAAGAAGCTCGAGAACCCGTGGCGCAAGCACGGGAACATCCCGCTGTGACCAGGGGCGGCTGGCTGCTGGCGGCCTTGCTGGTCCTGCAGGGCTGCGCGTCGCCGTCCCGCGACCGCGCGCCGTTCCCGGCGGTGGACGACGCCTTCACCGACGAGGCGGTGGTGCGCGGCGTGCAGACCACCCAGGCCCAGTGTGCCGCGACCGCCGGCGCCGTCTGGGCGCAGCCGCCCGGCGAGGCGGGCGAGTGCCTGCGGTACTGGTTCTCGGGCCTGGATGGCGAGCGCGGCCGGGCCGCGCTGTTCTTCTTTTCGGGCGACCTCCTGGTGCGAGACAGCGTGGCCAAGGGCTACGCCGGCACCACGCCGGCGGCGGTCCAGGCGACCGTGGACCGTGTGCCGGGCCGCTACGGCGTGCCGTACGTCTTCATCGGCCGCCCCGGCACCTACGGCTCCTCGGGGGACCACAAGCAGCGCCGGCGGGTGGCCGAAGGCCGCCTCGTGTCGGCGGCCATCGACGAGATCAAGCGGCGCCACGCCATCGGGGACATCGCCGTTGCTGGGCTGAGCGGCGGCGGACATGTGGTCGCGTCGCTGCTCGGCGACCGGTCGGACATCGTGTGCGCGGTGCCGACCTCGGCGGTGGCCTCGCCCCGTCGCCGGGTTGCCGCCCGCGGCTGGACGATCGACGCGACGGGCTACGCGGATTCGTACGAGCCGGCGGAGCACCTCGAGGCGCGCCGGATGCACCCGGCGTTGCGCGTGTTCGTGCTCGGCGATCCGCAGGACAGCAACGTTCCCTGGCCGGTCCAGACCTTCCTGGCCGACCAGTTGCGTGCCGCGCGCGTGCCGGCCGAAGTGCTCCAGGCCGAGGGCCTCGGGCCCGAACGGCACTTCATCCTGCAGTCCGCCCTGCTGGTGGGCGCGATGTGCCTGCAGGGCAAGACCACCGACGAGATCCGCCAGCGGGCGGCCCAGGGCCTGAAAGGCTGACCACCATGTTCGACAAGATCCTGATTGCCAATCGCGGCGAGATCGCCTGCCGCGTCATCAAGACCGCCCGCAAGATGGGCATCAAGACGGTCGCCGTCTACTCCGACGCCGACCGCGACGCTCGCCACGTGCAGCTGGCCGACGAGGCCGTGCACATCGGCGCCGCGCCCAGCCGCGAGAGCTACCTGCAGGCCGACCGCATCATCGAGGCGTGCAGGCAGACCGGGGCGCAGGCAGTGCACCCGGGCTACGGCTTCCTGTCCGAGAACGAGGACTTCGCCCGCAGGGTGGAGGAAGAGGGCATCACCTTCATCGGGCCCAAGCACCACTCGATCGCGGCGATGGGCGACAAGATCGCCTCCAAGAAGCTGGCCAACGAGGCGCGGGTCAACACCATCCCGGGCTGGAACGATGCCATCGAGACCGCCGAGCGGGCCGTGGAAATCGCCCGAGGCGTCGGCTATCCGGTGATGATCAAGGCCTCGGCGGGTGGCGGCGGCAAGGGCCTGCGCGTGGCCTGGAACGACAAGGAAGCCCTGGAAGGCTTCACGTCCTGCCGCAACGAGGCCCGCAACAGCTTCGGCGACGACCGGGTCTTCATCGAGAAGTTCGTCGAGGAGCCGCGCCACATCGAAATCCAGGTGCTGGGCGATGCGCACGGCAACGTGATCTATCTGAACGAGCGCGAATGCTCGATCCAGCGGCGTCACCAGAAGGTGATCGAGGAGGCGCCGTCGCCGTTCATCAGCGATGCGACGCGCAAGGCGATGGGCGAGCAGGCCGTCGCCCTGGCCAGGGCGGTGAACTACCAGAGCGCGGGAACGGTGGAGTTCGTCGTCGGCAAGGACCAGAGCTTCTACTTCCTGGAGATGAACACGCGGCTGCAGGTGGAGCATCCGGTGACCGAGTGCATCACGGGCCTGGACCTGGTGGAGCTGATGATCCGCGTGGCCGCCGGGGAGAAGCTGCCGCTCGCGCAGGACGACGTCAAGCGCGAAGGCTGGGCCATCGAGTGCCGCATCAATGCGGAGGACCCGTTCCGCAATTTCCTGCCGTCCACCGGGCGGCTCGTGCGCTTCCAGCCGCCCAGGGAGAGCATGTGGGCCGCCGACACGGCGCACCTGCACGGCGTGCGGGTCGACACCGGCGTCACGGAAGGCGGCGAGATCCCGATGTACTACGACTCGATGATCGCCAAGCTGATCGTGCACGGAACCGACCGCCGCGACGCGATCGCCAAGATGCGCGAGGCGCTCAACGGGTTCGTGGTCCGCGGGATCTCCAGCAACGTGCCGTTCCAGGCCGCGCTGCTGGCGCATCCGAAGTTCGTCGACGGCCAGTTCAACACCGGCTTCATCGCCGAGCACTACGCCAAGGGTTTCCGTGCCGAGGACGTGGCGCACGAGGACCCGGACTTCCTGGTGGCCCTGGCGGCATACGTGAACCGGCGGGCCTTGCAGCGCTCGGCGGGAATCAGCGGACAGATGCGCGGCCACGAGTTCCGCGTCGGCGAGGAGTTCGTGGTGGTCAAGCTGGGCGAGGGCGGCCGGCACGAACGCCAGCCCGCGCGCGTGTCGGATTTCCAGGCCGTGTCGGGCTCCAGCGTGGTGGAAACCGGCGGGCGGCGCTACGAGATCTGCAGCCAGTGGCATCTGGGCGCCTCGCGCATCCGCGGCACGGTCGGCGGCCGGCCCTTCACCGCGCAGGTGGAGCGCGGCGTCGGCAGGAACCCGCTGGCGGTCGCCATCAGCCATGACGGCACGCGGCTGGCCGCCCTGGTGTTGACGCCGCGCAGCGCCGAGCTCCACGCGCTGATGCCGTACAAGGCGCCGCCCGACATGAGCCGCTTCGTGCTCTCCCCCATGCCGGGCCTGCTGGTCGACGTGGCCGTGCAGCCGGGCCAGAAGGTGCAGGCGGGCGAGCGCGTGGCCGTGATCGAAGCCATGAAGATGGAGAACGTGCTGTTCGCCGCCGCCGACGGGGTGGTGAGCAAGGTGCTGGCAGCCAAGGGCGAGTCGCTCGCGGTGGACCAGCCGATCATCGAGTTCGGCTGAGCCGCATGCAGCGCCGCGACCTGCTCGCCTCCGCAGCCGCGCTGGCCGCCCTGAGCGGATGTGCATCGCCGCGGACCAGCGATGCGCCGTTGCGACGCATCGGATTCGGCTCCTGCATGGACCAGAACCGGCCGCAGCCGGTGTGGGATGCCGTGCTCGCCGTGCGCCCGGACCTGTTCCTGTTCGGCGGGGACAACGTCTACGTCGACGCGCCGCCCTCAGCGCAGGCCTTCCGGCGTGCGTATGCCCAGGCAGCCGAACTGCCCGGCCTGTCCCGCGTGCGCGCCGCCATCCCCCACCTGGCGATCTGGGACGACCACGACTTCGGCCTGAACGACGGCGGCGCCGAGTTTCCCCTGCGGCAGCTGGCCAAGGATGAATTCCTCGCGTTCTGGAAGGTGCCGGCCGACGATCCGCGGCGGCGCCGCGAGGGCCTGTACCACGCGCAGGTGTTCGGTCCGCCGGGGCGCCGGGTGCAGGGCATCCTGCTCGACGACCGCTGGTTCCGCTCGCCCTGGCGCCCGACCGACCGGCGCGACGCGCCCGGCCGCGAGCGCTACCTGCCGGACCCCGATCCCGACAAGACGCTGCTCGGCCCGCTGCAGTGGCAGTGGCTGGAGGCACAGCTGCGCGAGCCGGCGCAGGTGCGGCTGGTGCTGTCGGGCATCCAGGTGCTGGCCGAGGGCCACGGCTGGGAGCGCTGGGGCAACTTCCCGCTGGAGCGCGAACGCCTGGTGCGCCTCGTCGCCGACACGCGGGCCGGCGGCGTCGTCCTGCTCTCCGGCGACCGGCATTTCGGCGCGGTCTATCGCCGCACCGACGGCGTCGCCTACCCGCTGACCGAGCTCACCGCGAGCGGCTTCACCCACACCTGGCGCGGCGTGCGCGAGGCTGGCCCGAACCGGATCGGCGAGCCGTTCACCGAGCTGCATTTCGGCCTGGTGGACATCGACTGGGACGCCCGCGCCCTGACGCTCTCGCTGGTCGACGTCCAGGGGCGCGCTGCCCGCCGCCATGCCATTCCTTTCGACGAACTGAAGATCACCCCATGAACCAGCCTGCTTCCCCCGTTGCCGCCGGGCGGCCGTTCCGTGTTCTCGGCCTGCAGCAGATCGCCATCGGCGGTCCCGACAAGCTGCGGCTGCAGAAGCTCTGGGTCGACCTGTTCGGCCTGGAGGTCACCGGGACCTACAAGAGCGACCGGGAGAACGTGGACGAGGACATCTGCGCGCTCGGCGTCGGCCCGTTCAAGGTCGAGGTCGACCTGATGCAGCCGCTGGACCCGGAGCGCAAGCCCGCCGTGCACGCCACGCCCTTGAACCACGTGGGTCTGTGGGTCGACGACCTGCGCGCCGCCGTCGCGTGGCTGCAGGGGCAGGGCGTCCGGTTCGCGCCCGGCGGCATCCGGCGCGGTGCGGCCGGGTTCGACATCTGCTTCATCCATCCCCGTGCCAGCGACGAGGCGCCGGTCGGCGGCGAGGGGGTGCTCATCGAACTGGTGCAGGCGCCGCCCGAAGTCGTGCAGGCCTTCACCGCGCTTGCGCGAGAATCGAGCCATGGACCTTTCTAGATTCCCCCGCCGCCGCTACACGCCCTTCGCAACGCCGCTCGAGTTCCTGCCGCGCTTCAGCGCCGCACTGGCCGAGTCCTGCCCCGGTGGGCAGGGCCCGAACGTCTGGATCAAGCGCGACGACATGCTGGGCCTGTTCCCCGGCGGCAACAAGACCCGCAAGCTGGAGTTCCTCGTCGCCGACGCGCTCGCCAAGGGTGCCGACACGCTGATCACCTGCGGCGCTCCGCAGTCGAACCACTGCCGCATCACGCTGGCCGCCGCCGTGAAGGAGGGCCTGAAATGCCGCTTCGTCATCGAGGAGCGGGTGCCCAACAGCTACGACACCAAGGCCAGCGGCAACAACTTCATGTTCCGCCTGATGGGCGTCGAGGCGATCACCGTGGTGCCCGGCGGCAGCAACATGGCCGCCGAGATGCAGAAGGTGGCCGATGCGCTCGCCGCCGAAGGCCGCAAGGGCTACATCATCCCGGGCGGTGGCTCCAATGCGTTGGGCGGCCTGGGCTACGTGGCTTGCGCCCAGGAGCTGCAGCAGCAGCTCTTCGAGCAGGGCCTGCGCATCGACCGCGTGGTGGTCGGCTCGGGGAGCTCGGGCACGCACGGCGGCCTGCTGGCGGGCTTCATCGGCAACAACATCCGCATCCCGATCACCGGCATCGGCGTCAGCCGCGATCCGGCTGACCAGGAGCCGCTGGTGCACAAGGAAGCCCAGGCGGTGATGGAGCTGCTGGGCCTGCCGCTCACGGTGCCCCGCGAGGCGGTGCAGAGCGTGGGCGGCTACTGGCAGCCCAAGTACTCGATCCCGAACCAGGCAATGGTGGAGGCGGTGCAGCTGCTGGCGCGCACCGAAGGCATTCCGCTGGATCCGGTCTACACCGGCAAGATCATGGCCGGTCTGATCGGCCTGGCGCGCAAGGGGTTCTTCCAGCCGGGCGAGAACGTCCTGTTCCTGCACACCGGCGGCCTGCCGTCGTTGCACGCCTACGAGGCGCAGGTCCTGGGCGACACGCCGGTCGCTGGTTGATCCCGAGACCGGGCCGTTTCGCCAGCAGGTCCGGCGGCACGGCCCGGCGCTCCGCCAGGGCTGTTGGGCGTCCACTTCGGACTTCGGCGGGGGCACGGGATGCGACGGGCCAGCGGACCGGACGGCCCGCGCCGCGCTGCTAGGTTGACGGGCTCCCCGCGCGCCGCGCGCGAGCCCGGGCCAGCGCTGCTTCGATGATGGCGCGCTTGCGCTCGGCCTCGGCCCCTTTCGCCCCGTGGGTGTGCGCGGGCAGGTCCGCCAGCTTGGCCTCGGCCTTGCGCTCCAGCCGCTGCTGCTGCTCGGTCTCCTCCCGCGCCAGCCGCAGCTGGCGGCGGCGGTAGCGGGCCAGCGCCTCGTCGGCCTGCGCCTGGCTCCACGCCTGCCAGCCCGTCCGGTCGCCGCTCACGTTGTCCAGGGAGATGCAGTCGACCGGACACACCGGGACGCACAGCTCGCACCCGGTGCAGGCCGGTTCGATCACCGTGTGCATGCGCTTGTTCGCACCCAGGATGGCGTCGGTCGGGCAGACCTTCAGGCACAGCGTACAGCCGATGCACCAGTTCTCGTCGATGACCGCCACGGTCCGCGGCGCTTCGATGCCGTGCGCGGCATCCAGCGGCAGGGTGGGCCGCTGCAGGATCGCCGCCAGTCGGACGACGCCTTCGGCCCCCCCGGGCGGGCACTGGTTGAGCTGCGCTTCGCCCGCCGCCATGGCGGTCGCGTACGACTCGCAGTCGGGATAGCCGCAGCGCGTGCACTGCGTCTGCGGCAGGGCGGCGTGCAGCCGCGCGGCCAGCGGGTTCACGCCGCGGGGGCGGCTGCCTTTTTCCGGGACGCCGCCTTGGCCGGAGCCGTGCGTGCCGCGTCGGGCACGGTCGGGCCGTCGTTGAAGCGCGCGATGAACTCGCGCACCTGCGGGTACACCGTCTCGCGCCAGCGGCGGCCGCTGAAGATGCCGTAGTGGCCGGCGCCCTTGACCTCGATGTGCTTCTGGCGCGACTTCGGCACGTTGATGCACAGGCCATGGGCGGCCTCGGTCTGGCCGGCGCCGGAGATGTCGTCGAGTTCGCCTTCCACCGTGAGGTGCGCGGTGGTCCTGATGTCCTCCGGCCGCACGCGCTCGAGCTCGCCGTCCTCGCTGATCACGTCCCAGGTGCCGTGCACCAGGGCGAACTCCTGGAACACCGTGCGGATGGTGTCGAGGTAGTAGTCGGCATCCATGTCGAGCACGGCGTTGTACTCGTCGTAGAACTTGCGGTGCGCCTCGGCGCTGGCGTCGTCGCCCGCGATCAGGTGCTTGAAGTAGTCGTAGTGGCTGGACAGGTGGCGGTCGGGGTTCATCGCCACGAAACCGGTGTGCTGCAGGAAGCCCGGGTACACGCGCCGGCCCGCGCCGGGAAAGTTGGTCGGCACGCGGTAGATGACGTTGTTCTCGAACCAGGCGTGGCTCTTGTTCGTCGCGAGGTTGTTGACGGCCGTGGGCGACTTGCGGGCATCGATCGGGCCGCCCATCATGGTCATGGTGAGAGGCGTCACCTCGCCGCGCGAGGCCATCAGGGAGACCGCGGCCAGCACCGGCACGGTGGGCTGGCAGACGCTGATCACGTGGCAGTTGCCGTAGATGCCCTGCAGGTGCCGGATGAATTCCTGCACGTAGTTGACGTAGTCGTCCAGGTGGAACTCGCCCTCCGCCAGCGGCACCATCCGCGCGTTCTTCCAGTCGGTGATGTAGACCTTGTGGTCGGCCAGCAGGCTTCGCACGGTGTCCCGCAGCAAGGTGGCGTAGTGGCCCGACAGCGGGGCCACGACGAGCACCGCGGGTTGGCTCTTGAGCTTGGCCAGCGTGTCGGGATCGTCGGAGAACCGCTTGAAGCGGCGCAGTTCGCAGAACGGCTTGTCGAGCTCGACGCCCTCGTGGATCACCACCTCGTCCCCGTCGACCTCGACGGTTTGGATGCCGAACGCCGGCTTCTCGTAGTCCTTCCAGAGCCGGTACATCAGCTCGTAGCTGGCGGAGACGCGCTGGGCCAAGGGGTTCTGGGCGAACGGCGTGAGGGGATTGCTGTACAGCTTGGCGGCGGCCTGCGCGAAATCGGCGAACGGCTCCATCAACGACCGTTGCGCCTCGTAGATCTGGTAAAGCATGCTCTGGGCCCCTGGTTGTGCGGTGCAATATAGCAGTCCCGCGGGCGGCGGCGCTCATCCATGTGTCGCGCGCGCGCCGTCAACAATCAGGCCACAGCATGCGCGTGACGGATGCCTGGATCTGACGGACTTTCCTGCGTCTTTGTGTGAGACGGGGCACCTTTGGCGGACGGTCGATGCGTGTCGGCATCGGCATCCGGCCGCAATCGCAGCCGACCGGCAGGCGCCGGAGGCGGGCATGCAGGCGCTCCCGCGGATGGACGCTCCCGGCAGCTGCAGCGTGGGCTGCCGGGAGGTTCAGCCCATCAGAGGACTCTGGCGATGGCCTGGCTGACGGCGTCGATGTTCTTGGTGTTCAGCGCGGCCATGCAGATCCGGCCGGTGTCGATGCCGTAGACGCCGAACTCCTCGCGCAGGCGGACCATCTGCTCCTTGGACAGCCCGGTGTAGCTGAACATGCCGACCTGCTGGGCGATGAAGCCCATGTCCTGCTGCACGCCGGCTGCCTTGAGCTTGCCCACCAGGGCGGTGCGCATCTCCTTGATGCGGGCGCGCATCCCGCCGAGCTCCTGCTCCCACAGCGCGCGCAGCTCGGGCGTGTTCAGCACCGTGGCCACCACGGTGGCCCCGTGGGTCGGCGGGTTGCTGTAGTTGGTGCGGATGACGATCTTCAGCTGGCTCAGCACCCGGGCGGCTTCGTCCTTGTTCTCGCACAGCACCGACAGCCCGCCGACCCGTTCGCCATAGAGGCTGAAGCTCTTGGAGAACGAGGTCGAAACGAAGAAGTCCTGGCCGGAGGCGACGAACTTGCCGATCGCGACGCCGTCTTCGGCGATCCCCTGGCCGAAGCCCTGGTACGCCATGTCGACGAACGGCACCAGCTTGCGGGCCTTGGTGGCGGCGATGACCTCGTCCCATTGCTGGGGCGTGAGGTCGTAGCCCGTCGGGTTGTGGCAGCAGGCATGCAGCACGACGATGGTGCCGGGCGCCGCCATGTTCAGCGCCGTCAGCATGCCGTCGAAGTCGATGCCGCGCCTGGCCGCGTTGTAGTAGGGGTAGCTGTCGACGGTGAAGCCGGCCTGGGTGAACAGGGCGCGGTGGTTCTCCCAGCTCGGATCGCTGATCAGGACCTTGGCACCGGGATTGACCTTGCGCAGGAAGTCGGCGCCGATCTTCAGGCCGCCCGTGCCGCCGAGTGCCTGGACGGTGGCGACACGGCCGCTCTTGACCGGCTCGCTGTCGGCCCCAAATACGAGGTTCTTGACGGCACTGTCATAGGCGGCAATGCCGTCGATCGGCAGGTAGCCGCGGGCCTTGGGCGCCTCCATCATCTGCTTCTCGGCACGCTGCACGCATTGCAGCAGCGGCAGCTTGCCGTTGTCGTCGTAGTAGACGCCGACGCCGAGGTTGACCTTGTGCGGGTTGGTGTCGGCGTTGAACTGCTCGGTCAGACCCAGGATCGGGTCACGCGGTGCCATCTCGACGGCTTGGAACAAAGACATGCAGGAAATCCTCTGGAAGTGGTGCGCGCCCGGATGGCGCGATCCCGGCTGCCGGCCCGGGCTTGCGTTACGCTGTCCGGCTGCCCGATTTTAAGCCGCCGCCCCTCGACCTTCCTCCACCAGCGCCATGCCAGAAGTCAACGAAGTCACCGAAGTCACGCCGCAGCAGCAAAACGGCCAGTTCGTCACCTTTCCGGGCTCCCCGTTCGAGCTGTTCCAGCCTTACCCGCCGTCCGGCGACCAGCCCACCGCCATCGAAAAGCTGGTCGAGGGGGTGAACGACGGCGAGGTGTACCAGACCCTGCTGGGCGTGACGGGCTCGGGCAAGACCTTCACGATGGCCAACGTCATCGCCCGGCTGGGCCGCCCGGCCATCGTCTTCGCGCCGAACAAGACGCTGGCGGCGCAGCTTTACAGCGAGTTCCGCGAGTTCTTCCCCAAGAACGCCATCGAGTACTTCGTCAGCTACTACGACTACTACCAGCCGGAAGCCTACGTTCCGCAGCGCGACCTGTTCATCGAGAAGGACAGCTCGATCAACGAGCACATCGAGCAGATGCGGCTGTCGGCCACCAAGAGCGTGCTGGAGCGGCGCGACACGGTGATCGTGGCCACGGTGAGCGCGATCTACGGCATCGGCGCGCCCGAGGACTACACCCAGATGCGTTTCATCTGCCGGGTGGGCGACAAGATCGGCCAGCGTGACGTGATCGGCCAGTTGATCCGGATGCAGTACACGCGCAACGAGCAGGATTTCTCGCGCGGCACGTTCCGGGTGCGGGGCGACACCATCGACGTGTTCCCCGCCGAGCACAGTGAGCTGGCCATCCGGCTGGAGCTGTTCGATGACGAGATCGAGACGCTGCAGTTGTTCGACCCGCTCACCGGGCGCATCCGCCAGAAGGTGCCGCGCTTCACCATCTATCCGTCCAGCCATTACGTCACCCCGCGCGAGAAGGTCGTCTCCGCCGTGGAATCGATCAAGCTGGAGCTGGACCAGCGTCTGAAGGAGCTGGTGGGCGCCGGCAAGCTCGTGGAGGCGCAGCGGCTCGAGCAGCGCACCCGGTTCGACTTGGAGATGCTCAGCGAAGTGGGGCACTGCAAGGGCATCGAGAACTACACCCGGCATCTCTCGGGTTCGCCCCCTGGCGCGCCGCCGTCGACGTTGACCGACTACCTGCCCAAGGACGCGCTGATGTTCCTGGACGAGAGCCACCAGATGATCGGCCAGCTCAACGCGATGTACGCCGGCGACCGGCAGCGCAAGACCACGCTCGTCGAATACGGGTTCCGGTTGCCGTCGGCGCTGGACAACCGGCCGCTGAAGTTCGAGGAATTCGAGACGCGCATGCGCCAGGTGATCTTCGTCTCGGCCACGCCCGCCGCGTACGAGCAGCAGCACGCCGGCCAGGTGGTGGAGCAACTGGTGCGTCCCACCGGCCTGATCGACCCGGAGGTCGAGGTCCGCCCCGCGACGCACCAGGTGGACGACGTGCTGCAGGAGATCCGCATCCGCGCCGAGAAGAACGAGCGCGTGCTGATCACCACCCTGACCAAGCGGATGGCCGAGCAGCTGACCGACTACCTGGCGGACAACGGCGTCAAGGTGCGCTACATGCACAGCGACATCGACACCGTCGAGCGCGTCGAGATCCTGCGCGACCTGCGGCTGGGTGCCTTCGACGTGCTGGTGGGCATCAACCTGCTGCGCGAGGGACTGGACATCCCCGAGGTGTCGCTGGTCGCGATCCTTGACGCCGACAAGGAGGGATTCCTGCGGGCGGAGCGATCGCTGATCCAGACCATCGGCCGGGCAGCCCGGAACCTGCATGGCAAGGCCATCCTGTACGCCGACCAGATGACCGAGTCCATGAAGAAGGCCATCGGCGAGACGGAGCGCCGTCGCGAGCGGCAGATCGCCCACAACCTGGCCCATGGCATCACGCCCCGCAGCATCCGCAAGGAAGTGCGCGACCTGATCGATGGGGTCTACAGCGAGAAGACCAGCCGGGAGCAGGAAAAGCAGGAGCTGCAGCGCGCCATGGCCGAGGACATGTCCGAGAAGGACGTGGCCAAGGAGATCAAGCGCCTGGAAAAGCAGATGGTCGAGCACGCGCGCAACCTGGAATTCGAGAAGGCCGCACGGGTACGCGACCAGTTGGCCGTGCTCAAGCAGCAGGCGTTCGGCGCGGTGGTTCACGACAACGTCGTGCCCATCCACTCGGGACGGCGCTGAGCAGCAGATCGTCAGCTCCAACGCGACAGTTGGGAACCAAAGTGCGACTGGCCAGTCTATTTACCCGAGCGTCACGCCGGGTTTTCGGGTATACTTGACGGAATCGCTCAGGAACGAAGAACAAGCAGCCGGCGCAGGTCGCCGGCGGGAGCCGGCAGGTGCCGGACACAAGGGTGGAGACGGACCGCGTCGACGGGTGTCGGCGCGGCGCAATGGGTACGGACAAGCAACAAGGAGGTTGCGATGCGTCTCACGACCAAAGGCCGCTTTGCGGTCACCGCGATGATCGATCTGGCCCTGCGCCAGAACAACGGTCCCGTCACGCTGGCGGCGATCAGCCAGCGCCAGCAGATCTCGCTGTCCTACCTGGAACAGCTGTTCGGCAAGCTTCGCCGGCACGAACTGGTGGAATCCACCCGTGGGCCGGGTGGCGGTTACACGCTGGGCCGCAAGGCGGCCGAGATCACCGTCGCGGACATCATCGTGTCCGTCGACGAGCCGATCGATGCCACGCAATGCGGTGGCAAGGAGAACTGCAACGGCGACGGCGGCCGCTGCATGACGCACGAGCTGTGGTCCGCCCTGAACCAGCGGATGGTCGAGTTCCTCGATTCCGTCACGCTGCAGAAGCTGGTCGACGAGCAGCTCGCCAAGGGCGTGCAGATCGAGGACAAGCCGGCCGTCAAGCGTGCGATCTCGAGTGCGCCGGTGGTCAAGCCGATCCGTGTGAATGCACCGAATTCCGTCTTCGCACTGGGCAACGCCCTGGCGAAGTCCTGATCCCCTCCAACCCTCCAGCAGCCAGTCAGAGCGAGCCGAGCAGCCAGCCATGGACATGACCCCGCATTTCCCGATCTACATGGACTACGGCGCCACGACGCCGGTCGATCCGCGCGTGGTCGACGCCATGATTCCCTGGTTGCGCGAGCACTTCGGCAACCCGGCTTCGCGCAGCCACGCCTGGGGCTGGGAGGCCGAGGCCGCGGTGGAGAAGGCGCGCGAGCAGGTGGCCGATCTGATCGGCGCCGACCCGCGCGAGATCGTCTGGACTTCCGGCGCCACGGAGTCGAACAACCTGGCGCTCAAGGGGGCTGCGCATTTCTACAAGACGCGCGGCAAGCACCTCATCACCGTGAAGACCGAGCACAAGGCCGTGCTCGACACCATGCGCGAGCTGGAGCGGCAGGGCTTCGAGGTGACGTACCTCGATGTCGAGGAGGACGGCCTGCTCGACTTCGACAAGCTCAAGGCCGCCATGCGCGAGGACACCATCCTCGTGAGCGTGATGTTCGTGAACAACGAGATCGGCGTCATCCAGGACATCCCCGCCATCGGCGCCCTGTGCCGGGAGCGGGGGATCATCTTCCATGTCGACGCGGCGCAGGCCACCGGCAAGGTTGACATCGACGTCAAGGCGCTGCCGGTCGACCTGATGAGCCTGGCCTCGCACAAGACCTACGGCCCCAAGGGCATCGGGGCGCTGTACGTCCGGCGCAAGCCGCGCGTGCGGCTGGAAGCCCAGATGCATGGCGGCGGCCACGAGCGCGGCATGCGTTCCGGCACGCTTCCGACGCATCAGATCGTCGGCATGGGCGAAGCCTTCCGGATCGCGAAGGAAGAGATGGCCCAGGACAACGCCAAGGCGCGCGCGCTGCAGAAGCGATTGCTCGACGGGCTGAAGGACATCGAACAGGTGTTCATCAACGGCCACCTCGACAAGCGCGTGCCGCAGAACCTGAACATCAGCTTCAACTTCGTGGAAGGCGAGTCGCTGATCATGGGCATCAAGGGCCTGGCCGTGTCGTCGGGCTCGGCCTGCACCTCGGCTTCGCTGGAACCCAGCTACGTGCTTCGCGCCCTCGGCCGCAGCGACGAACTGGCGCACAGCAGCCTGCGCATGACCATCGGCCGCTTCACGACCGAGGAAGAGATCGACTACGCGATCGAGACGATCAAGAAGAACGTCGCCAAGCTGCGCGAGCTCAGCCCGCTCTGGGAGATGTACCAGGACGGCGTGGACCTGAGCACGATCCAGTGGACGGCACACTGAGAACCTGAGGTAATTGACATGGCTTATTCCGAGAAGGTCGTCGACCACTACGAGAACCCCCGCAACGTGGGTTCCTTCGACAAGGGTGACGAGAGCGTTGGCACCGGCATGGTGGGCGCTCCCGCGTGCGGTGACGTGATGAAGCTGCAGATCAAGGTCAACCCGCAGACCGGGGTGATCGAGGACGCACGCTTCAAGACCTACGGGTGCGGCTCCGCGATCGCTTCCAGCTCGCTCGTGACCGAATGGGTCAAGGGCAAGACGCTCGACGAGGCTGCGGCGCTGAAGAACAGCCAGATCGCCGAGGAGCTGGCACTGCCGCCGGTGAAGATCCACTGCTCGATCCTGGCCGAAGACGCGATCAAGGCGGCGGTCGACGACTACAAGAAGAAGCACTCGCATTGAACTCCGCCATGGCAGTCACGTTGACGGAAGCGGCGGCCCGCCACGTCCAACGCTATCTCAGCAAGCGCGGCAGGGGCGTGGGCGTGCGGCTCGGCGTCAAGACCACCGGCTGCTCGGGGCTGGCCTACAAGCTCGAGTACGTGGACGAGGCCGCGCCCGAGGATCTGGTGTTCGAGAACCACGGTGTGAAGGTGCTGGTCGATCCCAAGAGCCTGGCCTACATCGACGGCACCGAGCTCGATTTCGTGCGCGAAGGCCTGAACGAGGGCTTCCGCTTCAACAACCCGAACGAGCGCGACCGCTGCGGTTGCGGCGAATCCTTCCGGGTCTAGGCGCGACAGGCGCCAGCCGCTGCGGTGCCCCGGCGGGGTGCAGGCGTCCAGGGTGCGGCAGGCACGAGGCAACACCCATGAATCTCCAGGCGAACGATTTCGAGCTGTTCGGCGTGCCGCAACGGTTTGCACAGGACCGCGCGGTGCTCGACGCCCGCTGGAAGGACCTGCAGCGCGAGGCCCATCCCGACCGCTTCGCCTCCCAGGGCTCCGCGGCGCAGCGCGTGGCGATGCAGTGGTCGGTCCGCATCAACGAGGCCTACCAGCGGCTGAAAGATCCGCTGCGCCGGGCCGCCTACCTGTGCGAATTGCAAGGTGCTCCCATCGATGCGGAGCGCAACACGGCCATGCCACCCGAGTTCCTGATGGAGCAGATGGAATGGCGCGAGGAGCTCGACGAGGCGTCCTCGCCGCAAGCAGTAGACGTCGTCGCGGGTCGGCTGGACGCGGCGCGGCGCCGCATCCTCGCCGACATCGAGCGGCTGCTGGACAAGGAGCGCGATCCCCCGGGCGCTGCCCAGCAGGTGCGCGTGCTCATGTTCATCGAGCGCTTTGCCCATGACGTCGAGCAGCGCATCGACCAGCTGGGACAATAGACGCCATGGCCCTTCTCCAAATTTCAGAACCTGGGCAGGCTCCCGACCCCCACCAGCGCCGCATCGCCGTCGGCATCGACCTGGGCACGACCCATTCCCTTGTCGCGGCCGTGCGCAACGGCGTGGCCGAATGCCTGCCCGATGCGCAGGGCAGGGTGCTGCTGCCCTCCGTGGTGCGCTACCTGGAGAACGGCGGGCGGCAGATCGGCTTCGAAGCCCAGAGCGCCCAGGCCGAAGATCCCGAGAACACCATCGCGTCGGTCAAGCGCTTCATGGGCCGCGGCGTCGAGGACATCGCAGGCCGCGGCAAGCTGCCGTACCGCTTCGTCGACAACCCCGGCATGCTGGCGCTCCAGACCCGGGCCGGGGAGAAGTCCCCGGTAGAGGTGAGCGCGGAGATCCTGGCGACGCTGCGCTACCGGGCCGAGGACACGTTCAACGACGATCTGCACGGCGCCGTCATCACCGTGCCCGCCTACTTCGACGACGCCCAGCGGCAGGCCACCAAGGATGCCGCGCAGCTGGCGGGCCTGAAGGTCCTGCGTCTGATCAACGAGCCGACCGCGGCAGCCATCGCCTACGGCCTGGACAACGGCAGCGAGGGGGTCTATGCGGTCTACGACCTTGGCGGCGGCACGTTCGACATCTCGATCCTGCGGCTGGCGCGCGGCGTCTTCGAGGTGATCGCGACCGGCGGCGACTCGGCCCTGGGTGGCGACGACTACGACCGCTCACTGGCCGAGCATCTCTTGAAGGTCGCAGGCACCGACGCGCAATCACCGGCGGAGAAGGCGGCCGTGAAGATGGCGGCGCGGGCGGCCAAGGAACGGCTCACCGATGCCGATCGGACCCAGGTCGACCTGCCCCTCGATGGCCGCAGCGTGGCCGTGGACGTGGCCCGTGTCGACTTCGAGCGGATCACCGCCGACCTCACGCAGCGGACGCTGGCGGCGGTGCGCAAGGCGCTGCGCGACGCGAAGCTGTCGCGCGAGGAGATCCAGGGCGTGGTGCTCGTCGGCGGCTCCACCCGGATGCCGCAGGTGCGCCGCGCCGTCGCCGACTTCTTCGGCCGCGAGCCGCTGGTGAACCTGAACCCCGATGAAGTGGTCGCCCTGGGCGCTGCCATCCAGGCCAACCAGCTCGCGGGCAACGACGCGGCCGGCGATCTGTTGCTGCTGGACGTGATCCCGCTGTCGCTGGGCATCGAGACCATGGGAGGGCTGGTGGAGCGCATCGTGCCGCGCAACGAGACGATCCCCACGGCCAAGGCGCAGGACTTCACCACCTACAAGGACGGCCAGACCGCGATGGCGCTGCACGTGGTGCAGGGCGAACGCGATCTCGTGCAGGACTGCCGCAGCCTCGCGCGCTTCGAGCTGCGCGGCATCCCGCCAATGGCCGCCGGGGCCGCGCGCATCCGCGTCACCTTCACCGTCGATGCCGACGGGCTGCTGAGCGTCAGCGCGCGCGAGCAGACCAGCGGCGTGGAAGCGCGGATTGATGTCAAGCCGTCCTATGGCCTGTCGGACGAGCAGGTCGCCAAGATGCTGCAGGAGAGCTTCTCCACGGCGCAGCAGGACATGCAGGCCCGCGCGCTGGCCGAGGCCCGCATCGACGCCGACCGCATGCTGCTGGCCACACAGAGCGCGCTCGACGTTGATGGCGATCTCCTGGAGTCGGCCGAGCGGACCGCGATCGACGGCCTGATGGCCGCCCTGCGCCGCGAGGCGCAGACAGGGGATGCCGCGTCGATCGAGGCGTCGACCGAGGCCCTGGCCAAGGGAACGGAAGCCTTCGCTGCCCGCAGGATGAACCAGAGCATCCGTCAGGCGCTTGCCGGCCGCAACGTGGAGACGCTCTGAGCATGCCAGTCATCCGGATCCTGCCTCACCCCGAGTACTGCCCGCAGGGCGCCCAGGTGCAGGCGCCCGCCGGCACTTCCGTCTGCGAAGCCTTGCTGGACAACGGCATCAACATCGAGCATGCGTGCGACATGAGCTGCGCGTGCACCACCTGCCACGTCGTGGTGCGAGAAGGGTTCAACTCGCTCAACGAGATGGACGAGAACGAGGAGGACCTGCTCGATCGCGCCTGGGGCCTCGAGCCGAACTCGCGCCTGTCGTGCCAGGCCATCGTGGCGCAGAAGGACCTGGTGGTCGAGATCCCGAAGTACTCGATCAACCACGCCAAGGAGAACCACTGAGGTTCTCCTTGGCGGCTACGTGATCGAGTAGCCGCCGTCCACCGGGATGGCGGTGCCCGTCACGAAGTCGGATGCGGGGCTGGCCAGGAAGACGGCGATCCCGGCCAGGTCGTCCGGTGCGCCCCAGCGGCCGGCCGGTGTGCGGGCCAGCACGCGCTCGTTCAGGCCGGCCACCTGCTCGCGCGCACCCCGTGTGAGGTCGGTGTCGATCCAGCCGGGAAGGACGGCGTTGGCCTGGATGCCGTCGGCTGCCCACGCCGTGGCGATCGAGCGCGTGAACTGCACGATCCCGCCCTTGCTGGCGCCGTACGAAGGCGCGTAGGGCGCGCCGAAGATCGACATCATCGAGCCGATGTTGATCACCTTGCCGCCTTGCCGCCTGAGCCATCCGTGGGCGCTGCGGCAGCAGAGAAAGGCGCTGGTGAGGTTCACGTCCATCACGTGGCGCCATTCGTCCAGCGACATCTCGTGAGCCGGCTTGCGAACCGTCGTGCCGGCGTTGTTCACCAGGATGTGCAGCGCCCCGTGGCGCTCCCCGACCTGGGCGAACAGGCGTTCCACCTCGCCTTCATCCGTCACGTCGGCCTCGATGGCATCGGCCCGTGCGCCTTGGGCGCGCAAGGCGTGCGCGGCCTCGCGGGATTTCTCGGCATTGCGCCCGGCGATGACGACGACCGCGCCCGCTCTGGCGAGTCCCCGCGCCATGCCCAGGCCGATGCCGCCGTTGCCGCCCGTGACCAATGCCACCTTGCCCGCCAGATTGAACATGCTTCCTCCGCGATGATCGAGGCCGACAGCATAATCGCGCCCATGCGCCAGATCGTGCTCGACACTGAAACCACCGGCCTGTCCGCCGAGGCCGGCGACCGGATCATCGAGATCGGCTGCGTCGAACTGGTGGGCCGCAAGCTGACCGGGAACAACAAGCACTGGTACCTCAACCCGGAGCGCGACAGCCACGAGGATGCGCTGAAGGTCCACGGGATCAGCAACGAATTCCTGCGCGACAAGCCCAAGTTCGCGGCGGTCGCCGACGAACTGCTCGATTACCTGCAGGGCGCCGAGATCATCATCCACAACGCGGCGTTCGACGTGAGCTTCCTGAACAAGGAGCTGGAACTGCTCGGCCGCCCGGCCTTTCGCACCTTCGTCGGCAGCATCACCGACACCCTCGCGATGGCCAAGGAGATGTACCCGGGCAAGCGCAACAGCCTCGACGCGCTGTGCGATCGCCTGGGCGTCGACAACTCGGGCCGGACGCTGCACGGCGCGCTGCTCGACGCCGAACTGCTGGCCGATGTCTACATCAACCTCACGCGTGGCCAGGAAGCGCTGCTGATCGACGTGCTGCCCAGCGACACCGCCAGCGGTATCCAGACGCGCGTGGACCTGCGTGCCTTCACGCTGCCAGTCCTGCTCGCGAGCGAGCAGGAAGCGGCCGCGCACGAGGAGGTGCTGGCCCAGTTGGACAAGGCCAGCGGCGGCAAGACGCTGTGGCGGATCCAGGTGCGGGAAGACGGCTCCGCACCTGTGGCATAATTGCGAGCTCTCCAGCAATGGGGAGTGCCTGAAGAAGGCACGAGCGTCCGCAAGGACGGTCACGGGTGATTAGCTCAGCGGTAGAGCACTGCCTTCACACGGCAGGGGTCACATGTTCGATCCATGTATCACCCACCAGAATCCTTGAAAGCCGGCCCTCTGGGCCGGCTTTTTTTTGGGGCTGACGGAGCACGAAGATGGACCAGGTCGATGCAGTGGTGATCGGGGCAGGGGTGGTCGGGCTCGCCGTGGCGCGGTCGCTGGCCCAGGCCGGCCACGAGACGATCGGGGCGGAGTCGCAGGCGGCCATCGGGCAGGGCGTCAGCTCGCGCAACAGCGAGGTGATCCATGCCGGCCTGTACTACGCCCCAGGCTCGCTCAAGGCACGGCTGTGCGTGCGGGGCAAGGAACTGCTCTACGCCCTGTGCGCCAGCCATGGGGTGGAGCACCGGCGCTGCGGCAAGTTCACGGTTGCCAACAGCACCGCGGAGGTCGAGGCCTTGCGGGCACTGCAGCAGCGGGCGGCCGCGAACGGCGTGCCGGTGGAGTGGCTCGAAGGCGGCGACGCGCGCGCGCTCGAGCCGGCGTTGCAGTGCATCGCGGCGCTGCACTCGCCCAGCACCGGCATCGTCGACAGCCATGGCCTGATGCTGGCGCTGCAGGGCGACCTCGAACGGGCCGGCGGCATGGTGGCATTGGGCTCGCGCATCGATGGCGTGCGACTGGCGCAGCGCGCCGGCGAGCCGCACATCGTGCGCCTGGCCGACGGCAGCGAGCTGGCTGCTCGCATCGTCGTCAATGCCGCGTCGCTGCACGCGTGTGCCCTGGCCCGGCGTTTCGAGGGGCTGGATCCATCGCATGTGCCGCGCGAGTGGTTCGCCAAGGGGAACTACTACGCGCTGGCGGGCCGCTCGCCCTTTCACCGGCTGATCTACCCGGCGCCCGCCGATGCCTGGCTGGGCGTGCACCTCACGCTCGACCTGGGCGGACAGGCCAAGTTCGGTCCGGACATCGAGTGGCTGGACGTGCAAGCGCCCGAGCAGATCGATTTCCGTGTCGATCCGGGCCGGGCCGACGGCTTCTATGCCGAGGTCCGCCGCTATTGGCCCGACCTGCCCGATGGTTCGCTGCAGCCCAGTTACAGCGGCGTGCGACCCAAGATCCATGGGCCGCACGAGAAGGCGCCCGATTTCCGCATCGACGGTCCCGCGCTGCACGGCGTGCCGGGGCTGGTCAACCTGTTCGGCATCGAATCGCCGGGCCTGACCAGCTCGCTGGCCATCGCGGAACTGGTCCCGCAGCTGCTGGCAGGTTAACGCACGGTCCGTTCGCGCCGCAGCGCGCGCGCGACGTCCCCGACCAGCGACGGGCCCTTGTAGATCAGGCCGGTGTAGATCTGCACCACGTCAGCGCCCGCGCGCAGCTTGCTCACCGCATCCTCGGCGCTGAGGATCCCGCCCACGCCGACGATGGGGAACGACGTGCCAAGTGCAGCCCGGAGCTGGGCGATGACCCGGTTGCTGGCCGCGAGCACCGGTGCACCGCTGAGACCGCCGGTTTCCTGGGCATGCGGCAGGCCCTGCACCGCCTCGCGCGAGATGGTGGTGTTGGTCGCGACCACGCCGTCCATGGCGTGGCGTTTCAGCGTCGCGGCGATCACGTCCACCTGCGCCTCGTCCAGGTCGGGAGCGATCTTCACGAAGACCGGAACGCGACGCCCGTGCTCCCGGGCAAGCTCCTCGCGGCGAGCCGCCACGGCGCCCAGCAGCGCATCGAGCGCCTCGTCGCTCTGCAACGCCCGCAGGTTCCTGGTGTTCGGACTCGAGATGTTCACCGTGACGTAGTCGGCATGCGGGTACACCCCGGTCAGGCCGACGAGGTAGTCCTGCGTGGCCTGCTCGATCGGGGTGGCGGCGTTCTTCCCGATGTTCAACCCGAGGAGACGGCCGCCTCGCCGGAAGGTCGAGCGCTGGACGTTGGCCACGAAGGCCTCCAGGCCGTCGTTGTTGAAGCCCAAGCGGTTGATCAGAGCGCCGGCCTGGGGCAGTCGGAACATCCGCGGCTTGGGATTGCCGGGCTGCGGCCTGGGCGTGACGGTGCCCACCTCGACGAATCCGAATCCCATCGCGCCGAGGGCGTCGATGCACCGGGCGTTCTTGTCCAGCCCGGCCGCCAGGCCCACGCGGTTGGGAAACTTCAGGCCCGCGAGCGCGACCGGATCCTCGACCAGGGCCGACCGCCAGGCCAGCGACAGCGGGGTCCGCTGCAGCCGAGCCAGCGAGTCGAGCGTGAGGTCATGGGCGGCCTCCGGGTCGAGCCCGAAGAGGAAGGGACGCGCGAGCGAGTAGGGCAGCAGCGGCATGGATAATTCCTGGCAACACAACAAAGCCCGAGGATTGTCGCGTGACGCAGGATGAACTGAAGACCCTGGTCGGCCAGGCTGCCTTGCAGTACGTGGTGCCAGGCGAGATCGTGGGTGTCGGCACGGGTTCGACCGTCAACAAGTTCATCGAGGCGCTCGCGTCGATGAAGGATCGCGTCCGTGGCGCCGTGTCCAGCTCGGTCGCCTCCACCGAGCGGCTGCGCGCGATCGGCATCCCGGTGTTCGATGCCAACGAGGTGGGCGAGCTCGCGGTCTACATCGACGGTGCCGACGAGATCGATGGCCAGGGACACATGGTCAAGGGCGGGGGCGCCGCGCTCACGCGAGAGAAGATCGTGGCCGCGCAATCGCGCCGGTTCGTGTGCATCGCCGACGAATCGAAGCTGGTCCAGGCGCTGGGCGGGTTCCCGGTCCCGGTGGAGGTGATCCCGATGGCTGCCGCGCGGATCACGCGGCAGTTCGCCGCGCTGGGGGGGCAGGCCCGATTGCGGACACGGGACGGCGACGCGGTGGTCACCGACAACGGGCAGCACCTGCTGGACGTGTCGGGCCTGCGGATCACGCAGCCGCTCGCGTTCGAGTCGGAGGTGAACCAGTGGCCCGGCGTGGTGACGGTCGGCGTCTTCGCGCACCAGAAGGCGGCCGTGTGCCTGCTCGGCACAGCCACCGGCGTGCGGACGCTGACCTTCTAGAACTGGATGCCGGCCGGGTTCCCGCCCGAGGGCGGGGGCGGCGGCGGCAGCGTGGGCGTCGCGGTCGTGGTACCCGCAGAAGTGGGCGGCTTCCTTGCCGCTTCCTGGACGGCCACCAAAGGCGTGGGCGCCGGACGCGCATAGCCGGGCGGCAGCTGCGAAGTCTTGGGGTAGCCCGCCGCATCCAGGTACTGCGCCCATTCCGATTGCGAGAAGCCGAGCAGCTGTTGCGAGCCGATGGTCAGCACGGGTACCGTGGAGGCGCCGGTCAGTCGCTTGAAGGCTTCCGCGTCGTCGTTGCTCGTCACCGTCTTTTCGGTGAACGGAATCCCACGGCCCGACAGGAAGCTGCGGCCGGTGCCGCAGGGGCCGCAGTCGCGCCCGGTGTAGAGCGTGACCGGGAATTTGGTCGCCGCCTGCCGCACCTCGAAGGGAAGGCCGCCGGTGGAGGCCGCCGCCGCCCCGCCAGGCATCGGGACGGTGGGGGCGGGCGTTGCCTTGCCGCCCGTCTCGGCGGGGGGCTTGTCGGAGAAGGTGACCTTCCCGTCGGGTCCGACGATGCGGAAGACCTGGGCGCTGGCGCCGCAAGCCAGGCCCGCCAGCAGGGCCGCTGCCGCCACGCGGCCGGTCAGTTGGGATCTCTCAAGCATGCTCACCCCTCTCCTTGGTTTGGTGTCGTTTCAGGCCATTCCCTGGTGGCGCAAGAGCGCGTCGATGGACGGCTCGCGGCCACGGAATGCCTTGAACGATTCCATGGCCGGGCGGCTGCCGCCCGCCTCCAGGATGGCCTGCCGGTATTTTCGCCCGGTTTCCACGCTGGGTGAACCGTCGGCATCGGCCGTCTCCTCGAAGGCGGCGTACGCGTCGGCCGACAGGACCTCGGCCCACTTGTAGCTGTAGTACCCGGCCGCGTAGCCGCCGGCGAAGATGTGGCTGAAGGTGTGCGGTGTCCGGCTGAAGGCAGGCGAGGGCAGCACGGCCACTTCGGCGCGCACCTGCTGCAACAGCTTCATGAAGTCGCCCGCGGGGTCGTGCTCGGTGTGCAGCAGCATGTCGAACAGCGCGAATTCCACCTGGCGCAGCGTGGCCAGCCCGCTCTGGAAGTTCTTGGCGGCAAGCATCTTGTCGAACAGCTCGCGCGGCAGCGGCTCCCCGCTGTCGACGTGCGCAGTCATGTGCCGCAGCACGCTCCACTCCCAGCAGAAGTTCTCCATGAACTGGCTCGGCAGCTCCACCGCATCCCACTCGACTCCGCTGATGCCGGAGACATCGCGCTCGTTCACGCGGGTGAGCATGTGGTGCAGGCCGTGACCGGACTCGTGGAACAGCGTGATCACGTCGTCGTGGGTGAGCAACGGCGGCTTGCCCTCGACACCGTCCGCAAAGTTGCAGACCAGGTGCGCCACCGGCGTCTGGAGGCGGCCATCGTCGGGGCGCAGCCACCGCGCCCGCACGTCGTCCATCCAGGCGCCCCCGCGCTTGCCATTGCGCGCCGTCGGATCGAGGTAGAACTGCCCGACCAGCTCCGTGGCCACGTGGTCGCTGGCGTCCTTGCGCTCGCGCTCGATGCGGTAGAACTCTACGCCCTGGTTCCACACGGGCGCATGGTCCCGGCGGATCGTCACCTCGAACAGGGTCTCGATGATCTTGAACAGACCGGCGAGCACCTTGGGGGCCGTGAAGTACTGCTTGACCTCCTGCTCGCTGAACGCGTAGCGGGCTTCCTTCAGCTTTTCGGCGATGTAGCTCCAGTCCCAGGGTTGCGGGTCGGCGATGCCCAGGTCACTGGCGGCGAAGGCGCGCATGTCCGCGACGTCCTTCTCGGCGTGCGGACGCGCCTTGGCGGCCAGCTCGCGCAGGAATGCGATGACCTGGGCGGGCGACTCGGCCATCTTCGGCACCAGGGACACCTCGCCGAAGTTGGGGTAACCCAGGAGCTGCGCCTCCTCCTGGCGCAAGGCCAGGATCTCGCGAATCAGGTCGGTGTTGTCGAACTTGCGGAATTCCTCCGGCGCCTGGTCGCTCGCCCGCGTGACATATGCGCGGTACAGGCGCTGGCGCAGCTCGCGGCTGTGGGCGAACTGCATCACCGGCAGGTAGCTCGGCATCTTGAGCGTGAGCTTGTAGCCGTCCTTGCCTTCGGCCTGGGCCGCAGCGCGGGCACCCTGGATCACGTCCTCGGGGACGCCCGCCAGTTCCTCGAGAGAGGCGTAGTAGGCGAATGCGTCGGTGGCGTCCAGCGCGTGCTCGCTGAACTTCTGGCTCAGCTCCGCCTGTCGCTCCTGGATGGCCGCGAAACGCTCCTTGGCCGCGCCCTGCAGTTCGGCACCGCCCAGCACGAAATTGCGCACGGCATTCTTCAGGGCCTGGCGCTGGTCGCTGCTGAGGCCGGACGTGTCGATGGCCTTGTACTTGGCGTAGAGACGCTCGTCCGAGCCCAGCCGGGTCCAGAACTCGGTCATGCGTGGCAGCGCCTCGTTGTACGCAGCCCGCAGCTCAGGCGTGTCGGCCACCGCGTTGAGATGGCTCACGGCACCCCAGGCCCGGCCCATGCGTTCGGTCGTGCAGTCCAGCTTGGACGCCAGCGCCTTCCAGTCAGCCGGAAAGTCGGGTGCAACGACCGCCTCGAGGGCAGCCTCGCTCTCGGCCAGCAATCGATCCATCGCCGGGGCCACGTGCTCCGGGCGGATCTGGTCAAACAGGGGAAGGTCTTGTGTCTCGAGCAGGGGATTGGTGGGCATGCCCTGCATTTTGAGGCAGCCGCTCCCGCTTCAACGTCGAACGGGGATTGCGATTCCCAATGGCGGCCATCAGGCTGCGGCGCGCTCCGCCGCTTCCAGGGTGTTCACCAGCAGCATGGCCCGCGTCATCGGGCCGACGCCGCCCGGCACCGGCGTGATCCAGCCCGCGACCTGCCGGACACCTTCGAAGTCGACGTCACCGCAGAGCTTGCCTTCGTCGTTGCGGTTCATGCCCACGTCGATGACCACGGCGCCAGGCTTGACCATGTCGGCGGTCAGCACGTTGCGCTTGCCAACGGCGGCGACCACCACGTCGGCCTGCAGCGTGTGTGCCTTGAGGTCGCGCGTGGCGCTGTGGCAGACCGTCACCGTCGCATTGCGGCCCAGCAGCATGAGCGCCATCGGCTTGCCCACGATGTTGCTGCGGCCGATCACGACCGCGTGCTTGCCGCGCAGGTCGTAGCCGATGCTGTCGAGCATCTTGAGGCAACCGTAGGGCGTGCACGGCCAGAAGCCGGGCTGGCCGGTCACCAGTGCACCCGCGCTCGCCACGTGGAACCCGTCGACATCCTTGGCCGGCGAAATGGCTTCGATGACCTTGCTCGCGTCCATCTGCTTCGGGAGCGGCAGCTGCACCAGGATGCCGTGCACGCTGGGGTCGGCGTTGAGCTCGCGGATCCGACCGAGCAGGCGTTCCTCGGTCAGGTCGGCCGGGTACGTCTCGAGGGTCGCCTTCAGGCCCGTTTCCGTGCTGTCGTTGACCTTGTGGCGGGTGTAGACCTGGCTGGCCGGGTCTTCGCCGACCAGGATGATCGAGAGCGCCGGCTGGATGCCCCTGGCCAGCAGGGCCTGCGTGCGGCCAGCGACTTCGGCGCGGATGGTCCTGGCGAGCGCGTTGCCGTCGATGTTCTGCGCGGTCATGCCTTCGCGGCGTGGTTCTGCCCCAGGGCGATCTTCAGCAGGTCGGCCACGGTGTTGGCGTTGAGTTTTTCCATGATGTTGGCGCGGTGCGCCTCCACGGTCTTGATGCTGATGCCCAGGTCGTCGGCGATCTGCTTGTTCAGGCGGCCGGCGACGATGCGCTCGAGCACCTGCGCCTCCCGGCTGGTGAGCTTGGAGAGCAGGGCGTCGCGGCTAGCGGCGCTCTGGTACTCGGCGAAGGCGCCCCGGGCGTGTTCGAGCATGCGCTCGACCAGGTCGACCAGTTCCTCTTCCTTGAAGGGCTTCTGGATGAAGTCCATCGCGCCCTTCTTCATGGTGTTCACCGCCATCGGCACGTCGCCGTGGCCGGTGATGAAGACGATGGGCAGCGGCGACTTGCGCTCGATCAGGCGGTCCTGCAGCTCCAGGCCCGTCATCCCCGCCATGCGGATGTCGACGATCAGGCAGGCGACCTCGCGTGGGTCGTAGCGGGAGAGGAAGGATTCGGCCGAATCGAAGCAGCGGACCCGGTAGTCCTTGCCTTCCAGCAGCCATTGCAGGGAGTCGCGCACGGCTTCGTCGTCGTCCACGACGTACACGGTGCCCTTCTTCGGGATCAGGCTCATGCGGCGACTCCGGTGTCCTTGTTTGCTGCGGAATTGATAGCGCCAGAGACAGGAATCCAGAAGGAGAACCGGCAGCCGGCGACGTCGGCGCCATTGTAGATGTTCTCCGCCTGCATCCTTCCCTGGTGCGATTCGACGATGCTTCGGCACAGGTTCAGGCCGATGCCCATGCCTTCGGCCTTGGTGGAGAAGAACGCCTCGTACAGGCGCTCCAGCACCTCTGGGGCGAGGCCTTGGCCGGTGTCCTGCACCGAGAACTCCACCACCGCCTGGTTCTCCACCTGGCGCGGCACCGCGCGCAGTTCGACGCTGCGCTGCGGGGTTGCGCGGCGGGCCAGGTCGATCGATTCGGCCGCGTTCTTCAGCAGGTTGACCAGCACCTGCTCGATCAGGATCGGGTCGACCATCAGCTTGGGCAATCGTGCCGCGACGTAGTGCGAGAGCCGCACGTTGCGCCGCCGCAGTTCGATCTCCGCCAGTTCGACCGCCTCGCCCACCATCGTCGCCACGTCGGACAGCGTGCGATTCGGCTCGCTGCGGCGCACGAAACTGCGGATCCGCTGGATGATCTGGCCCGCGCGCTGGGCCTGCCTCGCCGTCTTGTCGAGCGCCAGCAGCAGGTCGTCCTGGTTGATCTGGCCGGCCCGGATGCGCGAGACCATCCCGTTGCAGTAGTTGTTGATCGCCGTCAGCGGCTGGTTCAACTCGTGGGCCACGCTGGACGCCATCTCGCCCATGGTGATGAGTCGGCTGGCGGACTGGGCCCGCTCGGCCTGGGCCGCGGCCTGCTCCTCGGCATGGCGGCGCGGCGTGATGTCGGTGGCGATGACCATCTGCGCCAGCCGGCCGTCCACCCAGTTCAGGTAGCGCGAGCGCACTTCCAGCCACTTGCCCAGCTCGGGCACGAAGATCTCGGCGTTCTCGGTCTGCGCGGTGGTGAGCTGTCCGGTCGGCAGACCGACGAAGGAATCCACCTCGTCGAGCGATTCGTCCGTACGCGGCTGTTGCGGCACCCCGGCCTGTGCGACCAGCTGCAGGTGGCCGCCGGTGTGCTGGCCGAACCAGAGCCGGTAGAGCTTGTTGGCGAACAGCAGCTCCTCGCTCCCCAGCGGCGCGACCGACACGGAGGCATCCAGGGCCTCCAGCACGGTGGTGAACCGTTCGTACGAGGCGGAGAGCTGTTCGCGGATGCGGTTCGGCTCCGTGATGTCCGTTATCGATGTCATCCAGCCGGTCTGGTGACCCTTCGGGTCGATCAGCGGCGAGACGTACATCCGGGCGTCGAACAGGCTGCCGTCCTTGCGCTTGACCCGCACCTGGAAGCCGGCGGGGCTGGTGCGTCCGCTCAGCTCGTCGTCCAGCCGGGCGGTCAGCTGCTCCAGGTCGGCTTCGGGCCAATAGGGGAAGGGCGCAGTACGGCCCACCAGCTCGCCTTCGCTCCAGCCGGTCATCTGGCAGAACGCCGGATTCACGTAGGTGATGCGGCCGTGCATGTCGAGCGCCCGCATGCCGGTCAGCATGGAGTTCTCCATCGCGCGGCGGAAGTTGGTCTCCGCCACCAGGGCCTGCTGCGCCTTGATGCGCCGGCGGGTGTGCCGCCAGTTGCCGATCAGCATCCAGGCGGTCATTGCACTGAGGGTGCCGACCAGCCAGAACAGCCCGCTGCCGACGACACCCAGCGAGGTTCGGTAGGCCTGTGCACGCAGCACCAGTCCATTGCCCACCGGGGACACCGGCACTTCGTACTCGTTGGCCTGCGGCGTGACCCAGGCCAGCAGCCGGCTGGCGGGACGCGAAGGCAGGGCCTGGCCGGCCAGCAGCCGCCCCTTGCCATCCAGCAGCGAGACGGCATAGCGCGCCGACACCTCGGAAGGAACGCCGTAGCGCAGCAGGCTGTCGATGGAGTACTCGCCCAGGATCACGCCGGCGAACTTCGCCTGGCTGGTCAGCGGCACGTGCAATTGCAGCAGCGGCACGGGCTCGACGCCGCCGGCCGGTTGCGAGTAGACCGGCTGCTGCAGGTCGCGCACCAGGCTGAAGGTGGACTCGGTCTCGCCGCGGCGCAGGATTTCACCCGCCAGGCGTTGCTGCTGCACGGCCAGGCTGGGACCGGCATAGGCGGCCCGGATGCGCCGGCGCTCGTCGATCCAGGACAGGGACTGCAGCTCGGGGTACTGGGTCACCAGGGTTTCGGCGCGGCTGACGAAATCATCCCGGTCCACGTCGCGGTTGGACACGTCCCGGGCCATCAGCATGAGCTGCTCCTGCCGTTCCAGCAGGCGCAGGCGCAGCCGTTGCTGCGCGTATTCGACGTCCCGCCGCACCGCTTCCTGCTCCCGCTCCATCTCTTCGAGCCGCAGGTACCAGAACGCCGAGATGATCGCCGCCAGGAACAGCAGAACGGCGGCCAGCGGGGCCAGCATCGCGTAGCGGTCCTGTCGGCCGGGCGTCTGCCGGCGCCACCAGCGCCGCAGCCACGAGATGGGGGGCGCCGCCTCGTGCAGGTCGGGGAGCACGGAGTCTTGCATGGATGGCTCGGAGTGTAGGTGAGCGCTTCAAGCTCCTTCCAACCGCATTGTGAAACGGCGGAGCACCATTTGAAACCGCATACATTCTGTGCGACACTGCCCGCCGTCGGGAGGGCCGGCTGCGCTCTCCACGGACTAAATTACCCGACCTCCAGGAGACAAACCATGTCAGCTCAGCCCGACCATCTGTTCGGCGCGGCGGCCAATGATGCCGACGCCCAGGAGACCCGCGAATGGATCGATGCCCTGTCCGCGGTGATCGCCGCCGAAGGGCGCGAGCGCGGCCATTTCCTGCTGGAGCAGCTGCTGGAAGAAGCCCGCCAACAGGGCATCGACCTGCCGTTCTCGGCCACCACGGCCTACGTCAACACCATCGAGCCGCAGGACGAGGAGCGTTGTCCGGGCAACCTCGAGATCGAGGAGCGGCTGCGCGCCTACATGCGCTGGAACGCGATGGCCATGGTGGTCAAGGCCAACCGCCTGCATCCGGAGGACGGGGGCGATCTGGGCGGCCACATCAGTTCGTTCGCGTCGCTGGCCACCATGTTCGGGGCCGGCTTCAACCATTTCTGGCATGCCGAGAGCGAGAACCACGGCGGTGACTGCCTCTTCATCCAGGGCCACAGCTCGCCGGGCGTCTACGCTCGCGCCTACCTGGAAGGCCGCATCACGGAGGAGCAGCTCCTGAACTTCCGCCAGGAGGTGGACGGCAAGGGTCTCTCGAGCTACCCGCACCCGAAGCTGATGCCCGACTTCTGGCAGTTCCCGACCGTGTCGATGGGACTGGGCCCGTTGATGGCGATCTACCAGGCCCGGTTCCTCAAGTACCTGCACGCGCGCGGCATCGCCAACACCGAGAACCGCAAGGTCTGGGTGTTCTGCGGCGACGGGGAGATGGACGAGGTGGAGTCGCTCGGTGCCATCGGCGTGGCGGCGCGGGAGAAGCTGGACAACCTGATCTTCGTCGTCAACTGCAACCTGCAGCGGCTGGACGGCCCGGTGCGCGGCAACGGCAAGATCATCCAGGAACTCGAAGGCGAATTTCGCGGCGCCGGCTGGAACGTGATCAAGCTCGTGTGGGGCAGCTACTGGGATCCGCTGCTGGCCCGCGACAAGGAAGGCATCCTGCGCCAGATCATGATGCAGACGCTGGACGGCGACTACCAGGCCATGAAGGCCAACGACGGCGCCTTCGTCCGGAAGAACTTCTTCGGCCAGCATCCCAAGGCGCTCGAGATGGTCGCCAAGATGAGCGACGAGGACATCTGGCGCCTCAACCGTGGCGGCCACGATCCGCAGAAGGTGTACGCGGCGTACCACAAGGCGGTCAACCACAAGGGCCAGCCCACCGTGCTGCTGATCAAGACGGTCAAGGGCTTCGGCATGGGCAAGGCGGGCGAGGGCCGCAACATCGCGCACCAGGCCAAGAAGCTGACGGACGACGACATCAAGATCTTCCGCGATCGCTTCAACATCCCGATTCCGGACGACAAGCTCGCCGACCTGCCGTTCTACAAGCCGGAGGAGCACACGCCCGAGATGCAGTACCTGCACGAGCGCCGCAAGGCCCTCGGCGGCTACCTGCCCAAGCGCCGCGTCAGGGCCGACGAGCAGCTGCCGGTGCCGCCGCTCGACACCTTCAAGGCGGTGCTCGATCCGACGGCCGAAGGCCGCGAGATCAGCACGACGCAGGCCTACGTCCGCTTCCTGACGACGCTGCTGCGCGACAAGGAGCTCGGACCGCGAGCCGTGCCGATCCTGGTGGACGAGGCGCGCACGTTCGGCATGGAAGGCCTGTTCCGCCAGATCGGCATCTACAGCATCGAAGGCCAGAAGTACACGCCGCAGGACCGCGACCAGGTGTCCTACTACAAGGAAGACCAGCACGGTCAGATCCTGCAGGAGGGCATCAACGAAGCCGGCGGCATGGCCAGCTGGATCGCGGCGGCGACCTCGTACTCGACGAACAACCGCATCATGGTGCCGTTCTACATCTACTACTCGATGTTCGGCCTGCAGCGGGTGGGCGACCTCGCCTGGGCGGCCGGCGACATGCAGGCCCGCGGCTTCCTGCTGGGCGGCACGTCCGGGCGCACGACGCTGAACGGCGAAGGCCTGCAGCACGAGGACGGCCACAGCCACGTGCTGGCCCACACCATCCCGAACTGCGTGAGCTACGACCCGACCTTCGCCCACGAGCTCGCGGTCATCATGCACCACGGCCTGCAGCGCATGGTCGAGAAGCAGGAGAACGTCTTCTACTACATCACCCTGCTGAACGAGAACTACCCGATGCCCGGCCTGGTGGCCGGCACCGAGGAGCAGATCGTCAAGGGCATGTACCTGTTCCGCAAGGGCGGCAAGGCCAAGGCGAAGGGCAGCGTCAACCTGCTGGGCTCGGGGACCATCCTGCGCGAGTCGATCGCCGCGCAGGAATTGCTGGAGAAGGACTGGGGCGTCTCGGCCAATGTCTGGAGCTGCCCGAGCTTCAACGAGCTGGCGCGCGACGGCCAGGCGTGCGAACGCTGGAACCTGCTGCATCCGACCGAGACGCCGCGCACGCCATTCGTGACGCAGCAGCTCGAGCCGCACGCCGGCCCGGTGGTGGCCTCGACCGACTACATCAAGGCCTATGCCGAGCAGATCCGTGCCTACGTGCCCAAGGGTCGCAGCTACAAGGTGCTGGGCACCGACGGCTTCGGCCGCAGCGACTTCCGCAGCAAGCTGCGCGAGCATTTCGAGGTCAATCGCCACTACATCGTCGTGGCCGCACTGAAGGCGCTGAGCGAGGAGGGCGCCGTGCCGGCCGCCAAGGTGGCCGAAGCCATCGCGAAGTACGGCATCAAGGCCGACAAGATCAACCCGCTGTACGCCTGAGCGCCGGCCGGCGGCTCACAAGAACAACCAGGAGAACAAAGCCCATGGCATCGGTCGAAGTGAAGGTCCCCGACATCGGGGACTTCCAGGAAGTCGCGGTCATCGAACTGCTGGTCAAGCCCGGCGACACCATCATGCCCGAGCAATCGCTGGTCACGGTGGAGTCGGACAAGGCATCGATGGAGATCCCCGCGTCGACCGGTGGCGTGGTGCGGGAGCTGAAGGTCAAGATCGGCGACAAGGTGTCGGAAGGGACTGTGCTGCTCGTGGTCGACGCGCAGGAGCCGGCAGCCGGGCCGGCTGCTCCTGCGTCTGCACCGTCGCAGCCGTCGCAACCCGCGGCCGCCGCGCCTGCGCCGGCGCCGGCGCCGGCCGCCGCGGGGCCGGTCGAGGTCCGGGTGCCCAACATCGGCGACTTCAAGGACGTGGCCGTGATCGAGGTGCTGGTCAAGCCCGGTGACGCGATCAAGCCGGAGCAGTCGCTCATCACGGTGGAATCGGACAAGGCCTCGATGGAAATCCCGTCGTCCGCCGGCGGCACGCTGCGGGAGCTGAAGGTCAAGATCGGCGACAAGGTGAACATCGGCGATCTGGTCGCGGTGCTCGAGGGCGCCAGCGCCGCAGCGTCGTCGGGCGCGGCCGCTCCGTCGCCTGCCACCGCGCCTTCCGGCGCCTCTGCCTCTGGTCCTGCCGCGGCCGCCACCGCACCCAGTGCCTCCACGCCGGTTCCTGCTCCGGCAGCCGAACGCGCGGTCCCGACCGCGGCCTTGCCGCCGCACGAGCCCTCGACGCCTTCGGGCACCCTGCCGCACGCGTCGCCGTCGGTGCGCAAGTTCGCGCGCGAGCTGGGCGTGCCGCTGGAGGAGGTGAAGGGCACCGGGCCGAAGGGCCGCATCCTCCAGGAGGACGTGCAGAACTTCACCAAGGCGGTGATGGCGGGCCAGACGGCCACCAAGGCAGCGGCCGCCAAGGCACCGGCGGCCGGGGGTGGCGAGGGCCTGGGGCTGCTGCCCTGGCCCAAGGTCGATTTCGCCAAGTTCGGCCCGATCGAGCGGAAGGACCTCTCGCGCATCAAGAAGATCAGCGCCGCCAACCTGCACCGCAACTGGGTGATGATCCCGCACGTCACCAACCACGACGATGCCGACATCACCGAGCTGGAGGCGTTCCGCGTCCAGCTGAACAAGGAGAACGAGAAGAGCGGCATCAAGGTGACGATGCTGGGCTTCCTCATCAAGGCCTGCGTGGCGGTCCTGAAGAAGTTCCCGGAGTTCAACAGTTCGCTGGACGGCGAGCAGCTGGTGCTGAAGAACTACTGGCACATCGGCTTCGCCGCCGACACGCCCAACGGCCTGGTGGTCCCGGTGATCCGCGATGCCGACAAGAAGGGCGTGCTGCAGATCAGTTCGGAAATGGCCGACCTTGCGAAGAAGGCCCGCGACGGCAAGCTCGGCCCCGCCGACATGACGGGCGCGACCTTCACGATCTCCTCGCTCGGTGGGATCGGCGGCCGTTACTTCACGCCCATCATCAATGCCCCGGAAGTCGCTATCCTTGGCGTCTGCAGGAGCCAGACCGAACCGGTCTGGGACGGCAAGCAGTTCCAGCCGCGGCTGGTGCTGCCGCTGTCGCTGTCGTGGGACCATCGCGTGATCGACGGTGCCGCCGCAGCTCGCTTCAATGCCTACCTGGGCGCCATCCTGGCGGACTTCCGCCGCGTGCTCCTTTAAAAGCAAAAAGCAAGAAATCGTTTCCGTATGACGACTGTAGTAGTAGTGAAGAAGGCCGGTCAGATCGCCATCGCCGCCGACACCCTGGTCACCTTTGGCGACACCATGCTTTCCAAGCGCTACGAGGACAACACGAAGATCTTCCGCGTCGACACCGATGCCGGCCCCAGTTACGTGGGCATGGCCGGCACGGTGGCGCACTTCCCGGTGCTGCGCAAGGCCATGAGCTCCATGCCGCGCGAGATCCTCCAGCTGGGGAGCAAGGACGAGGTCTTCGACACGTTCACGAAGCTGCACCCGTACCTCAAGGACAACTTCTTCCTGCAGACCAAGGAGGAGGACAGCGACCCGTACGAGTCCAGCCAGTTCAGCGTCGTCATTGCCAACGCGACCGGCATCTACGGGCTCTACAGCTATCGCGAGGTGTTCGAATTCAAGGAGTTCTGGGGCATCGGTTCGGGCCGCAGCTTCGCACTCGGTGCGATGCATGCGATCTACGGCAAGGCCAAGACCGCCCGCGAAGTGGCCGAGGCGGGCATCACTGCCGGCTGCGAGTTCGACCGCAATTCGGCGCTTCCCTTCGACGTGTTCACCGTGCGGACCAAGGAAGCCAAGTGACGGCTGCCGGGCACTGCGCACGGCACGCCATGACAAGCGGGAGGGGGCGGGTATGAGTCAGGTCGAAGTGAAAGTCCCCGACATCGGGGACTTCGACGAAGTCGCGGTCATCGAGTTGCTGGTCAAGCCCGGCGACACCATCAAGCCCGAGCAGTCGCTCGTCACGGTGGAATCCGACAAGGCGTCCATGGAGATCCCCGCCTCGATCGGCGGCGTGGTGAAGGAGCTCCGGGTCAAGATCGGCGACAAGGTGTCGGAAGGCTCGGTGCTCCTCACGGTCGACGCCGACGCGGCCGCGACGAGCGCTGCATCTGGCGCGTCTGCACCGGCGGCTTCGCCGTCCGCGACGCCGGCAGCACCCGCCCCGTCGCCGGTTGCGGCGCCGACCGCCTCCACCGATGCCGGCGGCGCCGACCTCGAGTGCGACATGCTGGTGCTGGGCGCCGGTCCCGGCGGCTATTCGGCGGCGTTCCGCGCAGCCGACCTGGGCATGAAGGTCGTGCTGGTCGAGCGCTACGCGACGCTGGGTGGCGTCTGCCTGAATGTCGGCTGCATCCCGTCCAAGGCCCTGCTGCACGTGGCCGCGGTCATGGACGAGGTGAGCCACTTCGACGCGCTGGGCATCAGCTACGGCAAGCCGACGCTGGACCTGGACAAGCTGCGCGCCCACAAGGCCAAGGTCGTGGGCAAGCTCACCGGCGGGCTGACGGCGATGGCCAAGATGCGCAAGGTGACCGTGGTGCGCGGCCTCGGCCAGTTCGTCGATCCACATCACCTGGAGGTGGCCGAGACGACGGGTGAAGGCCAGGAGCCCACCGGCCGCAAGCAGACCATCCGCTTCCGCCAGGCGATCATCGCCGCGGGCTCGCAGGCCGTGCGCCTGCCGTTCATGCCGCAGGACCCGCGGGTGGTCGATTCCACCGGTGCGCTCGGCCTCGCGCAGGTGCCCCGGCGCATGCTGATCCTGGGCGGCGGCATCATCGGCCTGGAGATGGGCACGGTGTATTCCACCCTCGGCGCGCGGCTCGACGTCGTGGAGATGCTCGACGGCCTGATGCAGGGCGCCGACCGCGACCTGGTGCGCGTCTGGCAGAAGATGAACGCGCCGCGCTTCGACAACATCATGCTCAAGACCCGGACCGTCGGCGCGGAAGCGACCAACGACGGCATCCTGGTGCGCTTCGAGGGCGAGCAGGCTCCAAAGGAGCCGCAGCTGTACGACCTCGTGCTGCAGGCGGTCGGCCGCAGCCCCAACGGACGCAAGATCGGCGCCGAGAAGGCCGGCGTCGCGGTCAGTGACCGCGGCTTCATCCCGGTCGACATCCAGATGCGCACCAACGTGCCCCACATCTTCGCCATCGGCGACATCGTCGGCCAGCCGATGCTGGCGCACAAGGCGGTGCACGAGGGGCATGTGGCGGCCGAAGCCGCGGCAGGCGAGAAGGTCGCCTTCAACGCCCGGGTGATCCCCAGCGTCGCCTACACCGATCCGGAGGTCGCCTGGGTGGGCCTGACCGAGGACCAGGCCAAGGCGCAGGGCATCGCGATCAAGAAGGGACACTTCCCCTGGACGGCTTCGGGCCGCGCCATCGCCAACGCGCGCGACGAAGGCTTCACGAAGCTGCTGTTCGATGCGCAGACGCACCGGATCCTGGGCGGCGGCATCGTCGGCACGCATGCCGGCGACATGATCGGCGAGGTGGCGCTGGCCATCGAGATGGGTGCCGACGAGATCGACATCGGCAAGACGATCCACCCGCACCCCACGCTTGGCGAGAGCATCGGCATGGCCGCGGAGATCGCACACGGCACGTGCACCGACGTGCCACCGCAGCGCAGGTAGCCCACCGGCCGGTCCTCAGCGCTGCGCGCGATGCGGGCGGAGGGTCGCCGCCACCAGCGCCAGCCGACGGCGGTCAGCCGCCGCAGCGTCTCCAGCGCCGCAGGTGCGGCCTGTTTGGCCGCGACCCGCAGGGCGGAAAGCGAGGGAGCATCTCCCGGGCGTTCGCCGCGCGTGAGGGCTGGGCGAGGCCGGCCAGCCGCAGGCCGGAGGAAGCGAGGGCGGCGCAGGGACCGGAGGTCATGCGCGCCGCCGCGTCATCAAGGCGCGCGGTCCTCGGCGGGAACGAGCGCGGCCTGCTGCTGGCCGCCGATGACACGCCGAGCGCCATCGAAGCGCCGCGACCAATAGTTCACGCCCATGTCCTCGACGCGGACTTCGGCGCCTGGCTTGGGCGAGTGGATGAACTTGCCGTCGCCCACGTAGATGCCCACGTGGCTGAACGCCCGGCGCATGGTGTTGAAGAACACCAGGTCGCCGGGCTTGAGATCCTTGCGGTCGATCGCCTGCGTGGCCGCCGCCTGCTCCTTGGCCAGGCGGGGAAGCACCAGGCCCACCGTCTGTTCATAGATCGCCTTGACGAAGCCGCTGCAGTCGAAGCCGGACTCGGCGCTGTTGCCGCCCCGTCGGTAGGGCACGCCCAGAAAACCCATGGCCGTCACCACCAGCTCGGAGGTGGTGTCCGTGATGCGTTCGCGCACCTGGTCCAGCCGGGTGAGGACCGCCTTCTCGGCGATGAACCGCTGCAGATCGTCGTCGGTCGGGAAGGGCGACGCCTGGGCGGCCGAGACGGTCGTGAGGGCGATGAAAATGCTGAGCCAGCGCATGGCGCGCAGGGTAAGCAGAGGCTCCAAACAAGTCAAGCGAGGTATGAGGTGTAACTCCCTGATCCGACTGCATTTTTTCCCAGTCTCGTTCGGGCCAGATCAACGGTTTGCCGGAAGCGACGAAAGGAGTGCGCGCATGGGTTGGACGTTGGCTCGACTGGGCCTGGGTCGATTGGGCTGGCTCGTCCTGGCCTTGGCCGCTTCGCTGGCGCCGCTGGCCGGGACGGCGCAGCAGGTGCGTGCCGAAGCGGTGGCGAGCGGGCTGGCGCATCCGTGGGCCGTGGCCTTCCTCGAAGGCGGACGCTTCCTGGTCAGCGAACGGGAGGGGCGCTTGCGGGTGGTGGAGCCCGACGGGCGGATCGGCCCACCCGTGGCCGGCGTGCCCCAGGTGGCCTCGGGCGGACAGGGTGGGCTGCTCGACGTCGTGCTGGACTCCGGCTTTGCCGAACGTCGCACGGTGTTCTTCTGTTTCTCCGAGCCCGGCGCCGGCGGCAGCACGACGGCGCTGGCGCGGGCCAGGCTCTCCCCCGACCGCGCGCGACTGGAGGACGTTCGGGTGATCTTCCGCCAGCAACCCCGCGTGGCCAGCCAGCTGCATTTCGGCTGCCGCATCGTGGAGGCCCCGGACGGCCACCTGTTCCTGACCCTTGGGGAGCGCTTCACGCGCCGGCAGGACGCCCAGCGGCTAGACAACCACCTGGGCAAGGTGGTGCGCGTGACCAAGGACGGCGCCGCGGCCCCCGGCAACCCCTTCGTCGGCCGGCCGGGGGCACTGCCCGAGATCTGGAGCCTGGGCCACCGCAACGGGCAGGGTGCCACGATCGGGCCCGGGCAGCGCCTGTGGATGCACGAGCACGGGCCGCAGGGCGGTGACGAGATCAACCTGCCGGAGGCCGGGCGCAACTACGGCTGGCCGGTGATCACCCATGGCGAGAACTACGGTGGCGGACCGATCGGCGAGGGCCTCACGGCCAAAGCGGGCCTGGAGCAACCGGTCCACTTCTGGGTCCCGTCGATCGCGCCGTCGGGCATGGCATTCCTCACGAGCGACCGGTACGGCCCGGCGCTGCGGGGCAACCTGTTCGTCGGGTCGCTGAAGTTCACCCACCTGGCCCGGCTCGAGCTGGCGGACGGCAAGGTGGTGCGCGAGCAGCGCCTGCTGGAAGGTGTCGGCCGGGTGCGGGATGTGCGCCAGGGACCGGACGGGTTGCTCTACCTGCTCACGGATGCGCCGGATGGCAGGCTGCTGCGGCTGCTGCCGCGCTGAACCTCAGGGCTTGACCAGGCCCTTGCGCACCGCATAGCGGGTGAGGCTCGCGATGTCGTTGAGTCGCAGCCGCTCCATGATGCGCGCGCGGTGCACGTCGACAGTCTTGGGCGACAGGCCCAGCTCGTAGGCGATCTCCTTGGACGCCTTGCCCTGGGCAATGAGCTTGAGGATCTCCACCTGGCGGTCGGTCAGCTCGTCGTTGGCCGTGGGCTCGGAAGGCTGCAGCAGCCGCTGGGCGATCACCGGGCTGAAATAGGTGCCGGTGGCCATCACGCTGCGGATCGACTGCTCGAGCTCGAACGGTGGCGCGTCCTTCATGAGGTAGCCGCAGGCGCCGTTGGCGACCGCGCGCTTGACGAAGTCCACGGTGTCGTACATCGACAGCACCAGCAGCCGCACCTGCGGATGCCGGGCGTGGATCTCGGCGATCGCGGCGATCCCATCCATGCCCGGCATGGAGATGTCCGTCATCACGACCTCGGGCTGCAGCGAGTCGACCAGGGCGACCAGTTCGGTGCCGTTGCGCGCTTCGGCCACGACCTCCACGCCGTCGACCATGCCCAGCAACGCCTTGATGCCGGAGCGCACCAGGTCGTGGTCGTCGGCAAGAACGACGCGGATCGGACGTGGCGGAGCGGCAGAGGTCTTCATGTCGTGAGATGGGGACGGTGCCAGGTCGGGTGCTGTGGTCCGGCCGAGTGTAGTGCTTGGGCAACCCGCGACCGTGTCAGGACGCTCCTGTGGAGCTGCCGGATAGGTGAATTCCTTAGGTGCCGGTTGCCATCGGCTCAAGTCGGCGGCCGCCCGGCATGGTGTCATCACCCCGACACCGCCATCCCTTCCACTGCCCGACCGCGCCCGAGATTTCCGTGGACAACGACTTCGCTCCCACTTCCATCGAGCCCTGGCAGGTGCCGGCCGGCTGCGGGGCGGATGGCGCGGCGCGCGAGGCCGGCGGCTTGCGGCGCCTGCTGGGGCGGATGCGGCTGGCTCGGCGCAACCCGCAGCTGGACGTGCTGACCCCCTTGCTCAGCCGGGAAGGCTTGATCGCCCAGGGCGAGCGGCTGCTGTCGCATGGCCGCTACCGGGCGGACGGAGCGGCCCTGGTGCTGTTCGACTTCGCCGACCTGCTGGAGGTGCGCGACATCTATGGCGAGCGGGTGAGCAAGGCGCTGCTGGCCAAGCTGGCCAGTGCGCTGCGTCGGCTGGCCGGTCGCCATGGACTGGCCGCGCGGACCGGCCCGGCCCAGTTCGCTGTCCTGCTGCCGGGGCTGCCGAGACAGGCCGCGGTGGACGCGACCCTGCGGGTGCTCGGCACGCCGTGCCGGATCGAATTCGATGCCGCCGGCTTCGATCTGGTGCTGGTGCCCGATGTCTCGGTGGACACCTGCGATGCGCAGTCCGGGAGCCTGGAGGCGCTCTACAACCGCCTCAGCGTCGCGCTGGCACGCTATCGCGACCACGAGGAGCGCCGTCGCTCGCATCTGCGCCGCTCACGCGAACGGCACTCGCGCCCCATGCCCCTGGAACCGGAGACGCAATCCGCGCCGGCGTCGCTGCCGGCGGCCTGAGGGCGTCGGCCGAGGCCGATAATCGGGCCCGCAAGGAACGCCCGAATGCTGCTGGATCCCGAAGAATGCCAACTCGTGCTGGTCGACTGCCAGCAACGCATGCTGCCTGCCCTGAGCGACGGCCCGGCCGTGCTCGCCAATGCCGTCCGGCTGGCCCAGGTGGCGCGGCTGCTGGAGGTGCCGGCCTGGGGCACCGAGCACAACGCGCAGGGCCTCGGGCCGACCGATCCGGCGCTCGCGCCGCTGCTGGGCCGCGTCGTTCCGAAGATGAGCTTCAGTGCCGTCGAGCCGCTGCTGCCCCGGTTGCGCCCGCCCGCGCGCGAGAGCCAGGGCAACGCGCGCAGCCTGCCCAAGCACCTGCGCAAGCCGGCGGAGCCGGCAACCGAACCGCGCTCCAGCATCGTGCTGGCCGGCTGCGAAACGCACGTGTGCGTGCTGCAGACCGCCCTGGAACTGCTGGACGAGGAATTCGAGGTCTGGGTCGTCACCGACGCCTGCGGTTCGCGCACCGAGCGCAACCGTGACGCCGCATTCGACCGGCTGGCCGGCGCCGGCTGCGAACTGGTGACCACCGAGATGGTGGCCTTCGAGTGGCTGCGCAGCGCCGACCACCCGCTGTTCCGGGAAGTCCTGGCCCTGGTCAAGTAGCGCTGCACCTGTCAGCGTCCGGCAAGGCCGGCGGCAACAATGGCCGGGCAAAGGAGACGCCATGGGCTATGCCGACTTCCACCGTCGCTCGGTCGAGCAGCCGGACGAGTTCTGGGCCGAGCAGGCCAGGTTCATCGACTGGCGCGAGCCGCCACGGCAGATCCTGGACGACAGCCGGCCGCCGTTCACGCGCTGGTTCGCAGGCGGCACCACCAACCTCTGCCACAACGCGGTCGACCGGCACCTGGCCGCGCGGGCCGACCAGCCGGCGCTGATCGCGGTCTCGACCGAGACGCAGACCGAGCGCACCTACACCTACGGCGAACTGCATCTCGAGGTGCAGCGAACCGCCGCCATGCTGCGCGAGCTGGGCGTGCGCAAGGGCGACCGGGTGCTGATCTACATGCCGATGATGGCCGAGGCGGTCTTTACAATGCTCGCCTGCGCGCGGCTGGGTGCCATCCACTCGGTGGTCTTCGGGGGCTTCGCCTCGGTGTCGCTGGCGTCCCGCATCGAGGACGCAGGCCCGACCGTGATCGTCAGTGCCGATGCGGGCTCCCGGGCAGGCAAGGTCATCCCCTACAAGCCGCTGCTGGACGAGGCGATCCGCCTGTCGGTGCACAAGCCGCAGGCCGTGCTGCTGGCCGACCGCGGACTCGCGCCGATGGAGCGGGTGGCCGGGCGCGACCATGACTGGGCGCCGCTGCGCGAGCGTCACCTGGACACGCAGGTCCCATGCGAATGGCTGGACGCCACGGACATCAGCTACACCATCTACACCAGCGGAACGACCGGCAGGCCCAAGGGCGTGCAACGCGACATGGGCGGCTATGCCGTGGCGCTGGCCGCCAGCATGCGGCACATCTTCGAGGGACAGGCCGGCCAGACCTTCTTCTGCACCAGCGACATCGGCTGGGTCGTGGGGCACAGCTACATCGTCTACGGGCCGCTGCTGGCGGGCATGGCCACGATCCTGTACGAGGGCCTTCCGGTGCGGCCCGACGCCGGCATCTGGTGGAGCCTGGTCGAGAAGTACAAGGTCGGCGTGATGTTCAGCGCGCCGACCGCGGTGCGGGTGCTCAAGAAGCATGACCCGGCGTTCCTGAAGCGGCATGACCTGTCGAGCCTGAAAGCCCTGTTCCTGGCGGGCGAGCCGCTGGACGAGCCCACGGCCCGCTGGATCTCCGAGGGGCTGGGTGTTCCGATCATCGACAACTACTGGCAGACCGAGAGTGGCTGGCCGATCCTGACGATCGCCAATGGCGTCGAGCGGCGCCCGGGCAAGTTCGGCAGCCCGGGCGTGCCGATGTACGGCTACCGGGTCCGCATCGTCCACGAGGGGACGGGCGAGGAGCTCACTGCGCCGGACCAGAAGGGCGTGGTGGTGATCGAGGGACCGACGCCGCCGGGGTTCATGCAGACCATCTGGCGCGACGACCAGCGTTTCGTGCGCACCTACTGGGACACCATTCCCGGGCGGCAGGTCTACAGCACCTTCGACTGGGGCATCCGCGACGCGGACGGCTACTACTACATCCTCGGGCGCACCGACGATGTGATCAATGTCGCCGGCCACCGGCTGGGCACGCGCGAAATCGAGGAGAGCATCTCCGGCCATCCCGGCGTGGCCGAGGTCGCCGTTGTCGGCGTGGCCGATCCCGTGAAAGGACAGGTGGCCGTTGCCTTCGTCGTGCCGCGCGACGCGTCGGCGGTGGCGCGGCAGGGCGCCGCGCTGGCGCTCGAAGGCGACATCATGGCGCTGGTGGACCGGCAGCTGGGCGCCGTGGCACGCCCGGCCCGGGTGCGGTTCGTCGGCCTGCTGCCCAAGACGCGCAGCGGCAAGCTGCTGCGCCGGGCGATCCAGGCGGTGTGCGAAGGCCGCGACCCGGGCGACCTGACGACGATCGAGGACCCCGCGGCGTTGCAGCAGATCCGCGACCAGCTCGCGTCCTGAGAGGTCGACGCGGCCCCGAGGCGGGGCCATCCGGGGAGTACGCCCGGCCCGTGCGGGGCCGTCAGGATTTCCCCTAAGCCCATCGGGTGTTCGGTGGCACAATGGCCTCCGCAACATCAGGCCCTTCCAGCCCACAGTCGCATCCGCCATCCGGTTCAGCCGTGTCGCGGGAGGTTTCCTCAACCAACTGAAGCTCCCTCCAGGGGGGCAGAAAGTCAGCGAGATGAGCGATCAGAGCTCCGTCTACACGGCCTATCTCGGCAATTCCTATCTGTTCGGCGGCAACGCGCCGTACGTGGAGGAGATGTACGAGAACTACCTGGCCAATCCCGGCAGCGTCCCCGACAACTGGCGCGAATACTTCGACGCCCTCCAGCACGTGCCCGCGGCCGACGGCAGCAATGCCAAGGACGTGCCCCACATGCCGGTGATCAACGCCTTCGCGCAGCGCGCCAAGCAGGGCGGCACCAAGGTGGTCGTGGCCGGCGGCGCCGATCCCGAACTGGCGCGCAAGCGCACCGCGGTCCAGCAGCTGATCGCCGCCTACCGCAACGTGGGCTGCCGCTGGGCCGACCTCGACCCGCTCAAGCGCGCCGAGCGCGAGAACATCCCCGAGCTGGACGCTTCCTTCTACGGCTTCTCCGCCGCCGACCAGGAAGCCGTGTTCAACACCAGCAACACGTTCTTCGGCAAGGACAGCATGTCGCTGCGCGAGCTGACCAACGCGCTGCGCGAAACCTACTGCGGCACCATCGGCGCCGAGTACATGTACATCACCGACCAGGGCCGCAAGCGCTGGTGGCAGCAGAAGCTCGAATCGATCCGCAGCAAGCCGCACTTCAGCGGGGACAAGAAGAAGCACATCCTCGACCGCCTGACGGCAGCCGAGGGCCTGGAGCGCTTCCTGCACACCAAGTACGTCGGCCAGAAGCGCTTCTCGCTGGAAGGCGGCGAGAGTTTCATCGCGTCGATGGACGAGCTGATCCAGCAGGCCGGCGCCAAGGGCGTGCAGGAGATCGTGATCGGCATGGCCCACCGCGGCCGGCTGAACGTGCTGGTCAACACCCTGGGCAAGATGCCGGCCGACCTGTTCGCCGAATTCGAGCACACCGCCAAGGAAGACCTGCCGGCCGGTGACGTGAAGTACCACCAAGGCTTCAGCTCCGACGTCAGCACCCCCGGCGGCCCCGTCCACCTGTCGCTGGCGTTCAACCCGTCGCACCTGGAGATCGTCAATCCGGTGGTCGAAGGCTCGGTGCGCGCCCGCATGGACCGTCGCGCCGACCCCAAGGGCAAGCAGGTGCTGCCGGTGCTGGTGCACGGCGACGCCGCCATCGCCGGCCAGGGCGTGGTGCAGGAGACGCTGGCGCTGGCCGAGACCCGTGGCTACTACACGGGCGGCACCGTCCACATCGTCATCAACAACCAGATCGGCTTCACGACCTCCGACCCGCGCGACACGCGCTCGACCTTGTATTGCACCGACGTGGTCAAGATGATCGAGGCACCGGTGCTGCACGTGAACGGCGACGATCCGGAGGCCGTGGTGCTCGCGACGCAGCTGGCGCTCGAGTACCGCATGGAGTTCAACAAGGATGTCGTGCTCGACATCGTGTGCTTCCGCAAACTGGGCCACAACGAGCAGGACACGCCCTCGCTCACCCAGCCGCTGATGTACAAGAAGATCGCGCAGCACCCCGGCACCCGCAAGCTGTACGCCGACAAGCTCGCGACGCAGGGCCTGGGCGATTCGCTGGGCGACGACATGGTCAAGGCCTATCGCGCCGCCATGGACGCCGGCCGGCACACCATCGACCCGGTGCTGACCAACTTCAAGAGCAAGTACGCCGTCGACTGGAGCCCGTACCTGGGCAAGAAGTGGACCGACGCAGGCGACACCGCCATCCCGATGGCCGAGTGGAAGCGGCTGGCCGAGCGCATCACCACGGTGCCGGACAACTTCACCGTGCATCCGCTGGTCAAGAAGGTACTGGAAGACCGCGCCGGCATGGGCCGCGGCGACGTGAACGTCGACTGGGGCATGGGCGAGCACATGGCGTTCGCGTCGCTGGTGGCCAGCGGCTACCCGGTGCGCCTGTCCGGCGAGGACGTGGGCCGCGGCACCTTCACCCACCGCCACGCCGTGCTGCACGACCAGAACCGCGAGCGCTGGGACGTCGGCAGCTACATCCCGCTGCAGAACGTCGCCGAGAACCAGGCGCCGTTCGTCTGCATCGACTCGATCCTGTCCGAAGAGGCGGTGCTCGGCTTCGAGTACGGCTATGCCTCCAACGACCCCAACACCCTGGTGATCTGGGAAGCCCAGTTCGGCGACTTCGCCAACGGCGCCCAGGTGGTGATCGACCAGTTCATCGCCTCGGGCGAGGTGAAGTGGGGCCGCGTCAACGGCATCACCCTGATGCTGCCGCACGGCTACGAGGGCCAGGGCCCCGAGCACAGCTCGGCCCGCCTGGAGCGCTTCATGCAGCTGTCCGCGGACACCAACATCCAGGTGGTGCAGCCGACCACGGCGAGCCAGATCTTCCACGTGCTGCGCCGGCAGATGGTGCGCTCGCTGCGCAAGCCGCTGGTGATCATGACGCCCAAGTCGCTGCTGCGGAACAAGGACGCCACCTCGCCGCTGTCCGAGTTCACCCGCGGTGGGTTCCAGACCGTCATCCCCGAGAGCAAGGACCTCAAGGCCGACAAGGTCAAGCGCGTCGTGGTGTGCTCCGGCAAGGTGTACTACGACCTGGCCAAGAAGCGTGAAGAGAAGGGCGCCGACGACACCGCCATCCTGCGCGTGGAGCAGCTGTACCCGTTCCCGCACAAGGCCTTCGCGACCGAGCTGCGCAAGTACCCCAACGCCACCGACATCGTGTGGTGCCAGGACGAGCCGCAGAACCAGGGCGCCTGGTTCTTCGTGCAGCACTACATCCACGAGAACATGGTCGAAGGCCAGAAACTGGGCTATTCGGGCCGCGCGGCCTCCGCGTCGCCCGCGGTCGGCTACTCGCACCTGCACCAGGAGCAGCAGAAGGCACTCGTCGAGGGCGCCTTCGCCAAGCTCAAGGGCTTCGTTCTCACCAAGTGATGCCGCGTCCGCGCCAGGCGCGGACCGCTCCGTGCGTCCGCCGCCGGCCCGCGGCCGGCCGGCGCACGACCCAGGACTGAATCAGAGGAATAACTCAAATGGCGATCGTTGATGTCAAAGTGCCGCAGCTGTCCGAGTCGGTGGCCGAGGCCACCCTGCTGCAGTGGAAGAAGAAGCCCGGCGAGGCCGTGGCGCAGGACGAGATCCTGATCGAGATCGAGACCGACAAGGTCGTGCTCGAGGTGCCCGCGCCGAGTGCCGGCGTCCTGTCCGAGGTCGTGGTTGCCGACGGCGGCACGGTGACGGCCGACCAGGTCATCGCCAGGATCGACAGTGAAGGCCGCGCCGGTGCGCCGGCTGCCGCGCCCGCCGCTGCTCCGGCGGCGACGCCGGCGCCCGCGGCCGCTGCCAGCGCCCCGGCCGGCGGCTCGCGCTCGGACGTGGCCATGCCCGCCGCGGCCAAGCTGATGGCGGACAACAACCTGGCCGCCGGCTCCGTCGCCGGCACCGGCCGCGACGGCCGCATCACCAAGGGCGACGTGCTGTCCGCCGTGTCCGGCGGCGGCGCCAAGGCCCCGGTGGCCGCGCCCGTCCCGGCCGCACGTCCGGCCGCCGCTGCGCTGGCGCAGGTCGCCGCGCCGGTGTCGTCGCCCGACCTGGGCGAGCGTCCGGAGCAGCGCGTTCCGATGAGCCGCCTGCGCGCCCGCGTCGCCGAGCGCCTGCTGCAGTCGCAATCGACCAACGCCATCCTGACCACGTTCAACGAGGTCAACATGGCCCCGGTGATCGAGATGCGCAAGCGCTTCCAGGAGAAGTTCGAGAAGGAGCACGGCGTCAAGATCGGCTTCATGTCCTTCTTCGTGAAGGCCGCGGTGCACGCGCTCAAGAAGTACCCGGTGCTCAATGCGAGCGTCGACGGCAACGACATCGTCTACCACGGCTACTTCGACATCGGCATCGCGGTCGGCTCGCCGCGCGGCCTGGTGGTGCCCATCCTGCGCAACGCCGACCAGATGTCATTCGCGGACATCGAGAAGAAGATTGCCGAGTACGGCACCAAGGCGCGCGACGGCAAGCTGGGCATCGAGGAGATGACCGGCGGCACCTTCTCCATCTCCAACGGCGGCGTGTTCGGCTCGATGCTGTCCACCCCCATCATCAACCCGCCGCAGTCGGCCATCCTGGGCGTGCACGCCACCAAGGATCGCGCCGTCGTCGAGAACGGGCAGATCGTGGTGCGGCCCATCAACTACCTGGCCATGAGCTACGACCACCGGATCATCGACGGTCGGGAAGCCGTGCTCGGCCTGGTGGCGATGAAGGAAGCGCTGGAAGACCCGGCCCGCCTGCTGTTCGACATCTAAGGAGCGGACATGGCCAAGCAATTCGACGTCGTCGTCATCGGCGGCGGCCCTGGCGGCTACATCGCCGCCATCCGGGCGGCGCAGCTCGGTTTCAACACCGCCTGCATCGACGAGTGGAAGAACAAGGACGGCAAGCCCGCACCGGGCGGCACCTGCACCAACGTGGGCTGCATCCCGTCCAAGGCGCTGCTGCAGTCGTCCGAGAACTTCGAGGAAGCCGGCAAGCATTTCGGCGACCACGGCATCCAGATCGGCAATCTGTCGCTGGACGTGGCGAAGATGCTGGGCCGCAAGGACGCCGTCGTGAAGCAGAACAACGACGGCATCCTGTTCCTGTTCAAGAAGAACAAGGTGACGTTCTTCCATGGCCGTGGCTCGTTTGCCCGGGCGGCCGAAGGCGGCTACGAGATCCAGGTGGCGGGCGCTGCACCCGAGACCGTGACCGCCAGGCACGTGATCGTGGCCACCGGCTCCAACGCGCGTGCGCTGCCCGGTGCTCCGTTCGACGAGGTCAACATCCTGTCCAACGACGGCGCGCTGCGCATCCCGCAGGTGCCCAGGAAGCTGGGCCTCATCGGCTCGGGCGTCATCGGCCTGGAGATGGGCTCGGTCTGGCGGCGCCTCGGCGCCGAGGTGACCATCCTGGAGGGACTGCCCACGTTCCTGGGCGCGGTCGACGAGCAGATCGCCAAGGAGGCGCACAAGGCGTTCACCAAGCAGGGGCTGAAGATCGAGCTGGGCGTCAAGGTCGGCGAGGTGCGCAACAACGGCGACAAGGGCGTGAGCGTGGCCTGGACCAACGCCAAGGGCGAGGCGCAGACCCTGGAAGTCGACAAGCTGATCGTCTCGATCGGCCGTGTGCCGAACACGATCGGCCTGAACACCGAGGGGGTCGGCCTGAAGCTGGACGAGCGCGGTGGCATCGTGGTGGACGGCGACTGCCGCACCAACCTGCCCAACGTGTGGGCCATCGGTGACGTGGTGCGCGGCCCGATGCTGGCGCACAAGGCCGAGGAAGAGGGCGTCGCGGTGGCCGAGCGCATCGCGGGGCAGCACGGCCACGTCAACTTCAACACCATCCCCTGGGTGATCTACACCAGCCCCGAGATCGCCTGGGTCGGGCAGACGGAGCAGCAGCTCAAGGCCGCCGGCGTGAAGTACAAGGCCGGCACCTTCCCGTTCATGGCCAACGGCCGTGCGCGCGCGCTGGGCGACACCACCGGCATGGTGAAGTTCCTGGCCGACGCCACGACGGACGAGATCCTGGGCGTCCACATGGTGGGCCCGATGGCCAGCGAGCTGATCTCCGAAGCGGTGGTGGCGATGGAGTTCCGCGCCAGCGCCGAGGACATCGCACGGATCTGCCACGCGCACCCGTCGCTGTCCGAGGCCACCAAGGAAGCAGCGCTCGCGGTCGACAAGCGCACGCTGAACTTCTGATGGCATTCGTTCCTGCCGGGCCGGACGACGGCGTCCGGCCGGCGCCCGCTGGACAGGCCGGAACGGTCTCGGTCCGGCGGGCCTACGACCAGGAACTGCAGGCACGGGGGTACGCGAGCGACCCCGCCCAGCTGCGCGCCGTCGAGGCGCTGGACCGCTGCGCCCGTGAATGGGCGCGCTACAAGGAGAAGCGCTCCAACGCGTTCAAGAAGCTGATCAACCGGCCCGACATCCCGCGCGGCGTCTACATGCACGGCGGGGTGGGGCGCGGCAAGAGCTTCCTGATGGACTGCTTCTTCAACGCGGTGCCGCTGGTGCGCAAGACGCGCCTGCACTTCCACGAATTCATGCGTGAGGTGCACCGGGAGCTGGCAGACCTGCAGGGCACGGTCAACCCGCTGGACGCGCTGGGCGAGCGCATCTCGCGCCGCTTCAAGCTGATCTGCTTCGACGAGTTCCACGTCGCCGACATCACGGACGCCATGATCCTGCACCGGCTGCTGCAGGCGCTGTTCGACAACGGCGTGGGGTTCGTCACCACGTCCAACTTCCATCCGGACGCGCTGTATCCCAACGGGCTGCACCGCGACCGCATCCTGCCCGCGATCGCGCTGCTCAAGGCGCAGATGGAGATCGTGAACGTCGACAACGGCGTCGACTACCGGCAGCGCACCCTCGAGCACATCCGGCTCTACCACACGCCGTTGGGCCCGGAGGCAGACGCCGCGATGGACCGTGCCTTCAGCGAGCTGGCCGAATCCCACGACGAAGATCCGGTGCTGCGCATCGAGCAGCGCGAGATCCGCGCGCACCGCAAGGCCGGCGGTGTCGTGTGGTTCGACTTTCGAACGCTGTGCGGCGGCCCGCGCTCGCAGAACGACTACCTCGAGATCGCCACCCAGTTTCACACGGTGCTGCTCTCCGGCGTGCCGCACATGCCGGTCAACATGGCTTCCGAGGCCCGCCGCTTCACCTGGCTGGTGGACGTGCTCTACGATCGGCGGGTGAAACTGATCCTGTCGGCGGCGGTCCCGCCCGAGGCGTTGTACACGGACGGTCCGCTGGCCCACGAGTTCCCGCGCACGGTGTCGCGCCTGAACGAAATGCAGTCGGCGGAATTCCTGGCGCAGGAGCGCCGCACGGTCGACACACGGCTCACATGATCCAGCTTGCCCAATGGTTCCTCGCCGCGGCGGCCCTGGCCGCGGGCACCGCCCTGGCGCAGAGCAGCGAACAGGTCGCGGCCGAGCGCCAGCGCATCGAGGCAGAGCGTCGCACGATCGAGCAGGCCTTCGCGGCCGAGCAGAAGGCGTGCTACGGCAAGTTCGCCGTCACCGGTTGCATCGACAAGGCCCGGGCCAAGCGGCGGGAGCTGCTGTCGGACCTACGCCGCCAGGAGATCTCGTTGAACGACCTCGAGCGTCGGCAACGCGCAGGCGAGCGTCTGCAGCAGCTGGACGAGAAGGCGGCCGAGCAGCGCCGACGCGCCGAGGAGGCGCAATCGCGCGGCGTGGCTGAACAGGCCGAGCGCGACCAGCGGGCCCAGGACAAGGCCGCCAGTGCGGAAGAGGCCGCCCGCCGGGCACAGAAGAAGGCGGCTGATCCCGTGCAGCCGCGCGACGCCCGCGAGGCGCGCGACATGCCCGACGTGGAGGAGAACCGCCGCCGCCACGAGGAACGCGTGCAGGACGCGCAGGAGCACAAGGCCAAGGTGCAGCAGCGTGCGGCAGGCCGCAAGGAAGTCAAGCCGCTGCCCGTGCCGCCCTGACCGCGCGACCGGCTGCCAGACCTGGCGCCGGGGCCGCTCAGCCCTCGAGCGGGTCGAGCTTGACGATCACCAGCGACAGGTTGTCGCCGCCCCCACGGCCGCGGGAGCGCGCCTTCTCGATCAGGAATTCGCTCGATTCGCGCGGCGACAGCGACGACAGCACCGAGCCGATCTCGGTCGGGCTGAAGTAGTGCCAGATGCCATCGCTGCAGGCCATCAGGACGTCGCCGGGACGCAACTGGGGGATGAAGTGCACGTCGGCCGGCGGATCGTCCTCGGCGCCGAGGCAGCCCATGAGGATGTTCGATTGCGGATGGACGTTGGCCTCTTCCTCGGTGATCTCGCCCTTGTCCACCAGCGTCTGCACGTAGGAATGGTCGAGCGTGCGCTTGACGAGGTTGCTGCCGTGGTAGTGGTAGATGCGCGAGTCGCCGGCATGCACCCAGTGGCAGTCGCCGCCCGGGTTGATCAGGAACCCGGCGATCGTGCTGTGCGGCTCCTGCTCGGCCGAGATGGCGGTGAGCTTGATGACCAGGTGCGCTTCCTGGACGATCTGCTTGAGCAGGCTGGCCGCGTCGTCGTGGTCCGGCGAGTAGCGCTCGAACAGCTGGCGGGCGGTCATCATGACCTGGTCGGACGCCTTGCGGCCGCCGCTGCGACCGCCCATGCCGTCGGCCACCACGCCGAGCACGCACCCGCTGACGCGCGGATGGCTCAGCAGGGCGACCTGGTCCTGCTGGTATTCGCGGTCACCCTTGTGGATGCCGGTGGCGGCGCTGAGTCGGTAACCTTTGGCCATGTGGTCTCGAATTGCGGACGGCGGCGCCGTCGGTCGACGATTGTGTCGCTGAAGCACGTATTATCCTCGCGCTGCAGAGCTCGCCGCCGCGCAAACGACACGTTCCCGTGGATTCCAACCTCCATTCGCCCGAGCGGCGCCTGATCGAACTGCGCATCGAGCACGCCGACCTGGACGCCCTCATCGACGCAGCCGCCCGCGACCTGCCGCTGGACGAACTGACACTGCGCCGACTGAAGAAGCGGCGCCTGGCCCTGCGCGACCAGATCGTGCAGTTCGAGCTCGCGCTCGATCCCAAAGAGCCCGCGTGACGTCCCTCTCCGATGCCGTGGCACGGGCCTTCGGTCCGGAGGGCGCGCTCGCCGCCGCGGCCGATGCCTTCTCGCCGCGCAAGGCGCAGACCGAGATGGCGATGGCCGTGGCGCACACCATCGAGGAGGGCGGGGCCCTGGTGGTCGAGGCGGGCACCGGCGTGGGCAAGACCTTTGCCTACTTGGTGCCGGCCCTGCTGTCCGGCGAGCGCGTGCTGCTGTCCACCGCCACCAAGACGCTGCAGGACCAGCTGTTCGGACGTGACCTGCCCCGACTGGCGCAATCCCTCGGACTGCCCGTGCGCATGGCCCTGCTGAAGGGACGGGGCAGCTACCTCTGCACGCACCGGCTGGAGCTTGCGCGGCGCGATCCTTCCGCGACCGACCGCACCGCGGTCGCATCGCTCGCCCGGCTCGAGCAGTGGGCGCAGTCCACCCGCACCGGTGACCTGGCCGAACTGCCAGGCCTGGACGAGCGCTCGCCCGTGATCCCGCTGGTGACCTCGACGCGCGAGAACTGCCTCGGCGCCCAGTGTCCGAAGTTCCGCGGCTGCCACGTCCACCAGGCCCGGCGCGAGGCGCTGGCGGCGGACGTGGTCGTGATCAACCACCACCTGTTCTTCGCCGACCTTGCAGTGCGGGAGTCGGGGATGGCCGAACTGCTGCCCACCGTGCGGGTTGCCATCTTCGACGAGGCGCACCAGCTGAACGAGACCGGCGTCCAGTTCCTTGGCGCGCAGCTCGGCACCGGGCAGTTGCTGGACTTCACCCGCGACCTGCTGGCCGCGGGCCTGCAGCTGGCGCGCGGCCTGGTCGATTGGCAGCAACTGGCCGCGGCCAGCGAACGGGCTGCGCGTGACCTGCGTCTGGTCGTGGGCCGCAACACGGGCCGCGTGCGCTGGGTGCAGGCGGCACCGGACGAAGTCGATCCGCGCGCCTGGCAGGGTGCGCTCGAGGCGGTCGAGGCAAGCCTGCGCCAGGCGGCCGAGGCGCTGGGCAGCGTGAGCGAGATCGCGCCCGACTTCGTGCGCCTGCACGAGCGGGCGGGCCTGCTGGCCGAGCGCGCGGCGCGTTTCGGCGCGGCCTGCGCACCGGGGTCGGTGCGCTGGATCGATGCGGGGCTGCAGCTGCGGCTGGTGGAGTCGCCCCTCGACATCGCGGAGACCGTCCGCACGCGGCTGCTCAAGCGGTCCGCCGGCACCGGCGAGGACCAGGATGCCGGCGAGGTGTCCAACCGCTCCTGGATCTTCACCTCCGCCACCCTCGGCGACGATGCGCGCCTGTCCTGGTTCACCGAACCATGCGGCCTGCAGGATGCGCAGGTGCTGCGTGTCGGCAGCCCTTTCGACTATCCGTCGCAGGCTGCCGTCTACCTTCCCCGCGATCTGCCCCGTCCCAACGACGCCGGCCACAGCCAGGCCGTGGCGCGTCTGGCCGCGTCCGCAGCCCGGCAGATCGGTGGACGCACCATGGTGCTGACCACGACCCTGCGCGCCCTGCGCAGCATCGGCGAGGACCTGCAACGCCGGTTCGAGGGCGGGGGAGAACTCGAGGTGCTCGTGCAGGGCCAGTGGCCCAAGCGCCGGCTGATCGAGCGCTTCCGGGAAGGCGCATCGCAGGGGCGGCCCGGCTGCGTGCTGGTGGCGTCGGCTTCGTTCTGGGAGGGTGTCGATGTGCCCGGCGACGCCTTGCAGCTCGTGGTGATCGACAAGCTGCCGTTTCCGCCGCCGGGCGACCCGCTGGTCGAGGCGCGCTCGCAGCGTCTGGAAGGCGACGGCCGCAGCCCGTTCAACGACTACTTCGTCCCGGAGGCCGCGGTGGCGCTCAAGCAGGGCGCCGGCCGGCTGATCCGCCGCGAGTCCGACCGCGGCATTCTGGTGGTGTGCGACACCCGCCTGGCGACCATGGGCTACGGGCGCCGGTTGCTGGCCGCCTTGCCGCCGATGCGGCGACTCCAGACGGCCGCCGCGTTCGACGAGGCGCTGGACGCGCTGCTCGACGCCGCTGCGGCGCCGGGCTAGCGCGTCACCAGACCTTCCACCAAGGCCGCGTGACGTCGCCCGTGCGGCCGGCGAGATAGCGGCTCTGCGGGTAGTTCTTCTCGAGCACGCGGCGGCTGTCGTCGCGCAGCTGCGGCATGCCCAGCGCATCGTACGAGCGCACCAGGATGAACAGCGCCTCCTCGAGCGCGGGCACGTCCTGGTAGTCGGCCAGGGCGGTCTGGGCGCGATTGACCGCGGCGACGTAGGCGCCACGGTTGTAGTAGTAGCGCGCGACGTGCACTTCGTACTGCGCCAGCGAGTTCACGATGTACGTCATGCGCGAGCGCGCATCGGGCGTGTAGCGCGATTCCGGGAAGCGGGCGACCAGGTCCTTGAACGCCTCGAACGATTCCTTCGCCGCCTTCTGGTCCCGCTCCGACAGGTCCTGCCGCGCGATGAAGGAGAACAGCCCGAGGTTGTCGTTGAAGTTGACCAGGCCCTTGAGGTACAGGGCATAGTCGAGTGCCGGACTGGCCGGGTGCAGCTTGATGAAGCGATCGAGCGTCGCCACCGCCTGGGCCTGGTCGCCGGCCTTGTAGTGGGCATAGGCCTTCTCCAGCTGCGCCTGCTGCGCAAGCGGCGTGCCCGCCGCGCGACCTTCGAGCTTCTCGAACAGCGGGATTGCCTTGTCGTAGGCACCCGAGTTGAGTTCGTCCTTCGCCTCGCTGTAGATGCGGTTCGGGCTCCAGTTCGCGGTCGTGTCGGTCTTGGTGGACGAACACCCCACCAGCGACAGGGCGAGCACCGCCGCGACACACGATAATTTGGCAGGAAGCATGAAGCGCAGACCTTCTTGAAACAGGGCCCGACGATTATAGAAGCGCACCCCGCGGCGGCCTTGGCGCCCGACGGGGCGGACGAGGACGCGGAAACCGGCCTCGAGGCGGAACTGCGCGAGCTGCGGGTGGACGAAGCCCGGCACGGGCAGCGGCTCGATCGCACGCTGGCCGAACTGCTGCCGGAGTTCTCGCGCAGCTTCCTGCAGCAACTGGTGGAAGCGGGAGCCGTCGCCGTCAACGGCCGCGCAGCATCGCGCGTAGCGCACCGTGTCAAGGCCGGCGACCGCCTGGGCATCGAGCTGCGGCCGACGCCGCAGAGCCAGGCGTTCCGCCCGGAGCCGATCGCATTTCCGGTGGTGCACGAGGACGAGCACCTGGCCGTGATCGACAAGCCCGCCGGGCTGGTGGTGCACCCAGCGCCGGGCAACTGGAGCGGCACGCTGCTCAATGGGCTGCTCGCCCGCGATCCGGCCGCGGCGCTGCTGCCGCGTGCCGGCATCGTCCACCGCCTCGACAAGGACACCAGCGGTCTCATGGTCGTGGCGCGCACGCGTGCGGCGATGGATGCCCTGGTGCGCATGATCGCCGCGCGCGAGGTGTCCCGGCAGTACGTCGCGATCGGCCACAAGCCCTGGAGCGGGGCGCCGACCCGGCTGGTCGACGCCCCGATCGGCCGCGATCCGCGCAACCGCCTGCGCATGGCGGTGGTGGACCTGGCCCAGGGATCCGGGAAGACGGCAGCCACGACGCTGGACGTGCTCGACACGAATGCTCAGGGTTGCCTGGTGCGCGCGACGCTGCACACCGGACGGACGCACCAGATCCGGGTGCACATGGCGCACCTCGGGCATCCGCTCGTGGCTGACGACCTGTATGGCGGCGCCCGCGCAGCAGGCCTGTCGCGGCAGGCCCTGCACGCGGCCCGGCTCGCGTTCCGGCACCCCGTCACAGGGGCCGAGCTCGAGCTGCGCTCGGCCTTGCCGCCCGACCTCGCCCGGGCGGTCGCCGCATGGGGGCTGCGTTACAATCCGGGTCCGGCGCTGGCCTGCGGTGCCAAGCCTGTCGTTGCACCCTGACAGCCTGCTGGCCGCCTCGCCGCGATCCACCGCCCAGGTCCCTGGGCCCCACGTGACTGGAGCGCCGCCCGGCGCCCGTTCCAGGAAGACCGCTAGACCATGAATACCGCGGATGCCAAGCGCGTCCTCGAAACCGCGCTGATCTGCTCGTCGCAGCCGTTGCAGGTGCGCGAGCTTCGCGTCCTGTTCAACGAGGAGCTGGGTGCCGACACGGTCCGTGCCCTGCTCGAGGAACTGCAGGATGACTGGGCGCAGCGCGGGGTGGAGCTGGTGTGCGTGGCCAGCGGCTGGCGCTTCCAGAGCCGGCCGGAGATGCGCGAGTTCCTCGACCGGCTGCATCCGGAGAAGCCGCCGAAGTACACCCGGGCGGCGCTCGAGACGCTGGCCATCATCGCCTACCGCCAGCCGGTCACGCGCGGGGACATGGAAGACATCCGGGGCGTGACCATCAACACGCAGATCCTCAAGCAGCTCGAGGACCGCGGTTGGATCGAGGTGATCGGCCACCGCGAGGCCCCGGGCCGACCGGCGCTGTACGCCACCACGCGCCATTTCCTCGACGACCTCGGCCTGGCGTCGCTCGACCAGCTGCCCATGCTGGAGAGCCCGTCCCAGCAGGTCGCCGCGCTCGCCGGGCTGTCCGACGGCGACGACCGCCTGCAGCCGGCGCTGGCGATCGACGCCGGCGGCCACGAGCCTGCCGCAGCCAACGAGCCCGACATCGACCCCGCCCCGCCGCGGTCGCCTTCGGGGCAGGGCGAACTGCTTTCCCCGGCCGACGCACCCATCGACGGTCCGCCATCCGACACCTCCCGCGACGCAGAGCCCGCCGACGGCGGCGACCCCGAGCCTGCGGCGCGCACCTGATCTCCCCCATGAATCCCAATGACCCGCAGGGCGCGGCCGCAGCCGCCGACGCCGACGACGACAAGGACCAGCCCGCCGCCCCGGTCACGGCACCGCCGGCCTCGGACGCGGACGCGGTCGCGCCCGTGCAGCGGCGTGCAGTGGCCGAGGCCGACAGCCAGGACGACGACCAGGGCGACGAGGACGCGGACGATCTGGACGACGAAGATCGCGACGACGACAGCCGGCGCCGTGCCGCCGGCCCCGCGTCGGCGCCCGCCGAGCCGATCCGCTTCGAGGATGTCGTCTCCGGGCGTTTCGATGCCGAGGAGCAGAGCCCGGACGTTGCGGCGCCCAAGCGCGTGCTGGCGCCGCAGGCGGAAACCCCGAAGCTGCACAAGGTGCTGGCCCAGGCCGGGCTGGGGTCCCGCCTCGAGATGGAGCAGCTGATCATGGAAGGGCGGATCTCGGTCAACAACGAGCCCGCCCACATCGGCCAGCGGATCCAGTTCGGCGACCAGATCAAGGTCAACGGCAAGCCGATCCGGGTGCGCATCGCCCCGCCGGTGGCCCGGGTGATCGCCTACCACAAGCCCGTGGGCGAGGTCGTCACCCACGACGACCCGCAGAACCGGCCGACGGTGTTCCGCAAGCTGCCGCGGCTGCAGCAGGGCAAGTGGCAGTCGGTCGGCCGCCTGGACCTGAACACCGAAGGGCTGCTGCTGTTCACCAGCTCGGGCGAGCTGGCCAACCGGCTGATGCACCCGCGTTTCGGGCTCGAGCGCGAGTACGCGGTCCGGGTCCTCGGTGCGCTGAGCAGCGAGGAAAAGCAGCGCCTGCTGGACGGGATCGATCTCGAGGACGGCCGGGCGCAGTTCGGCTCGATCGAGGAGGGCGGTGGCGAGGGTGCCAACAGCTGGTACCGCGTCACCATCTCGGAAGGGCGCAACCGCGAGGTGCGGCGCCTGTTCGAAGCACTCGGGCATGCCGTCAGCCGCCTCATCCGCATTCGCTACGGTGCGATGGTGCTGCCGCGCGGCCTCAAGCGCGGCGCCTGGATGGAGCTGGACGAACGGGACATCCGCTCGTTGTCGCAGGCGGCCGGGGGCCAGGCGCCTGGCCCCCGCGCCCCGGCGGAGGCGGATGGCGGCCAGGGCCGCAATCGGCGGCGAGGCAACCGCAGCGGCGCCGGTCCGCGTCCGGACGGCGGCCAGCCGCGGCAGGGTGCCGGCAATGCCAAGGCCCAGCAGCGGCAACAGGGACGCGGAAAGGACCGTGACCGCAGTCCCGGCGCCTCGCAACCCGATCCGATGAAGACGTCGTTGGGCTACATCGGCGCCGACAGCTTCATGCGTCAGCGTCAAGGCGGCGGCGGGCAGCGCCGCGGCAACGGACCCGGGGGCGGGGGCGGCGGCAACGCCGGCGGTCCGCGCCGGGGCAACCGCGGCGGCCGCTGAGCCAGCAGCCCTCCAGCCGGGCATTGGTCGCAGCCCGGTTAAAATGGCGGGCTTTCCCGAACTTTCACGCCCGCGCGCGCCCTAATGGCTGCGACGCCGGCCACCACATCCACAACTCGCATCCAGGAACCAGCATGGCCATCGAACGCACCCTCTCCATCATCAAGCCCGACGCCGTGGCCAAGAACGTGATTGGCCAGATCTACGCACGCTTCGAGGGCGCCGGCCTGAAGATCATCGCCGCCCGCATGGCGCACCTGTCGCGCCAGGAAGCCGAGCAGTTCTACGCCGTCCACAAGGCCCGCCCGTTCTTCAAGGACCTGGTCGATTTCATGATCTCGGGCCCGGTGATGATCCAGGTGCTGGAAGGCGAGAACGCGATCCTGAAGAACCGCGAACTGATGGGCGCCACCGACCCGAAGAAGGCCGAGAAGGGCACCATCCGCGCCGACTTCGCCGACAGCATCGACGCCAATGCGGTGCACGGCTCCGACGCCCCCGAAACTGCCAAGGTCGAAGTCTCGTTCTTCTTCCCGGGCATGAACGTCTACTCCCGCTGAGCGGCGGAGTAGCTCCCATGCAATGACGGCCAACCTCCTCGATTTCGACCTCGACGGGCTGGCCGCGTTCTGCGAAACGCTGGGCGAGAAGCGCTTCCGCGCCACCCAGCTGTTCCGCTGGATCCACCAGCGGGGCGCGCGCGACTTCGACGAGATGACCGATCTCGCCAAGTCGCTGCGCGAGAAGCTCAAGACCACGGCCCGCATCGAAGGGCTTCCGGTCATCACCCAGCACGAATCCGCCGACGGCACCATCAAGTGGCTGTTCGACGTGCGCGACGGCAATGCCGTCGAAGCGGTCTTCATTCCCGAGGACGACCGCGGCACGTTGTGCGTGTCGTCCCAGGCCGGTTGCGCGGTCGGCTGCCGCTTCTGTTCCACCGGCCACCAGGGGTTCTCGCGCAACCTCGGCACGGGAGAGATCCTGGCGCAGCTCTGGTTCGCCGAGCATTTCCTGCGGTCCCACCTGAAGACGTCCGAGCGCGTGATCTCGAACGTCGTGATGATGGGCATGGGCGAGCCGCTGCAGAACTATTCGGCACTCGTGCCGGCCCTGCGGGTCATGCTCGACGACCACGGCTACGGACTGTCCCGTCGCCGCGTGACCGTTTCCACGTCCGGCGTCGTGCCGATGATGGACCGCCTGGGCCAGGACTGCCCGGTGGCGCTCGCGGTGTCGCTGCATGCGCCCAACGACGACCTGCGCGACAACCTCGTGCCCCTGAACCGCAAGTACCCGTTGGCCGAACTGCTGGACGCGTGCAACCGGTACCTGGCGCACGCGCCGCGGGACTTCATCACGTTCGAGTACTGCATGCTCGATGGCGTGAACGACCAGCCCGAACATGCCCGGCAGCTGATCGACCTGGTGCGCCACCACGCCGGCCGCGGCGTCAGCTGCAAGCTGAACCTCATTCCCTTCAATCCCTTCCCCCAGTCCGGGCTGACGCGATCGCCCAACACCAGGGTCGTTGCTTTCGCGAAATTGCTGAGTGATGCTGGTATCGTCACCACCGTGCGCAAGACGAGAGGGGACGACATCGACGCCGCCTGCGGCCAGCTCGCGGGCGACGTCCGCGATCGCACCCGGGTGGGCGAGCGGATCGCCCAGCAGCGCACCGTGATGCTCAAACAGGTGCCGGCGGCCGACGTCGCCAAGGAGAGGTGAGATGAAGAGGGGGGTTGGGCACTACAGGGCGCTGCTCGCGGCGCTGCCATGGGCCGCGCTGCTCGCGGGAACGTTGCAGGTCGCCGGGTGCGCGTCCACCGGCGTGGAGCCGCAGCGGCAGGAGACGGTTTCCCTGGCCGATGAGGGCGAGGCGCGTCGCCGGGCGCGCATCCGGATGGAGCTCGCGGTCGGCTACTTCGAGCAGGGGCAGACCGCCGTTGCCCTCGACGAGCTCAAGCAGGTGGTCCAGGCCGATCCCAGCTATCCCGACGCGTACAACCTGCGCGGGTTGATCTACATGCGCATGAACGACCTGCCGCAGGCGGAGGAGAGCTTCCGCCGCGCGGTCGCACTGGATCCGCGCGACGGCAACACGCTGCACAACCTGGGTTGGCTGCAGTGCCAGACGCGCCGCTACGACGAGGCGCAACGCACGTTCGAGCAAGCTCTGGAGATCCCGACCTACGGCAGCCGGTCCAAGACGATGATGGCGCAGGGCCTGTGCCAGTCGCGCGCCGGCAAGCCGGCCGAAGCCGAGGCGACCCTCAAGCGGGCCTACGAGCTGGACGCGGGCAATCCGATCATCGGCTACAACCTGGCCGACCTGCTCTATGCGCGCGGCGAACTGCCCCGCGCGCAGTTCTACATCCGTCGCCTGAACAACAGCCAGCTGGCCAACGCCGAGACGCTCTGGCTCGGCATCAAGGTCGAGCGCAAGCTCGGCGAGCAGCTGGCCATGAACCAGCTGGCCGACCAGCTGAAGAAGCGCTATCCGCAGTCGCGCCAGGCGGCCTTGCTGGACCGGGGGGCCTTCGATGAGTGAGGTGGGAGCCGCAGGCCCGACCGCCGGCGCCCAGCTGCGCCGCGCCCGCGAGGCGGCAGGCCTGCACGTGGCAGCGCTGGCGGCGACCCTCAAGGTGCCCGTGCGCAAGCTCGAGGCGCTCGAGGATGACCGGTACGACCTGCTGCCCGACGCGGTGTTCGCGCGGGCCCTGGCGTCCAGCGTGTGCCGCACGTTGAAGATCGACCCGCAGCCGGTGCTCTCGCAGCTGCCGCAGAGCAGCACGCCGCGGTTGGCTCCCGCGCACGAAGGCATCAATGCCCCGTTCCGCGCTCCTGGCGACGCACCGGGGCCCAAGTGGTACGACCAGCTGATGCAACCGGTCTTCCTGTCGGTGTTCGCGCTGCTGCTCGGGGCCTTGATCCTGATCTTCCTGCCGAGCCTTCGGCGCGACGAGACGCCCGCTTCCAAGCCGGAGTCGGCCGAGGTCGCCGCCGGCGCGCCAGTGCTGCCGCCCGGCTCGCCGACCACCAGCATCGCGCCGGCGGAGCCGCTGCCCGCCGGCATCGAGTCGGCCGCTGCGCCCGCACGGAGTGCCTCGGCGACGATGGCGGTGCAACTGGCTGCGCCGACCCCGGTCGTGGCTCCCGCCACGGCGGCCGCACCCGGTACAGCGGCGGCTGCCGCAGCGAACGCGCCGGCAGTCGCCTTGCCGCCCGCCGTCGCTGCATCGGCCCCCGCGACGGCCGCCTCCGGGGCTGCCGGTCCGAAACCGCCGGCCAACGGCGTCGTCGTCTTCAAGACCACCGGCCCGTCCTGGATCGAGGTGACCGACAGCAAGGGCACCGTGACGCTGCGCCGCCTCATGGCCGCAGGCGAGGCCGCCGGCGCCTCGGGCAGTCTGCCGCTGACCGTCACGGTCGGCAGCGCCAGCGACACGGCCGTCGAGGTGCGCGGCAAGCCGTTCAACCTGGGCGCCGTGTCCCGCGACAACGTGGCCCGTTTCGAAGTGAAGTGACCCCGCCATGACCGCGCCCGCCGCCTCCATTGCCCAAGCGACCGTTCCGTCCGGAATCGGTGTCGCACCTGGCACGGAGGTCGTCAACTGCCTGCCGATCGCGCCGGCCGCGCCCGCGCCGCGCCACTCGCGGCAGGCGCGCGTGGTCTGGGGATCGCGGGTCGTCACGGTCGGTGGCGATGCGCCGGTGCGTGTGCAGTCGATGACGAACACCGACACCGAGGACCCGATCGGCACGGCGATCCAGGTCAAGGAACTGGCGTTGGCCGGCTCCGAGATGGTGCGCATCACGGTCAACACCCCGGAGGCGGCGCAGCAGGTGCCGTACATCCGCGAGCAGCTCGACCGCATGGGCGTCGACGTTCCGCTGGTCGGCGACTTCCACTACAACGGCCACCGGCTGCTGACCGACTTCCCGGACTGCGCGCAGGCGCTGTCCAAGTACCGCATCAACCCTGGCAACGTCGGCAAGGGCGACAAGCGCGATCGGCAGTTCGGGCAGATGATCGAAGCCGCCATGCGCTGGGACAAGCCGGTGCGCATCGGCGTCAACTGGGGCAGTCTCGACCAGGAACTGCTTGCCGGTCTGATGGACGAGAACAGCCGCCGCGCCCAGCCCTGGGACGCGCGCAGCGTGATGTACGAGGCGCTGATCACCTCGGCCATCGAGTCGGCCCGTCGCGCCGAGGAGATGGGCATGGACGGCCGCCAGGTCATCCTGTCTTGCAAGGTGAGCGGGGTACAGGACCTGGTGTCCGTCTACCGCGAGCTGGCCCGCCGCTGCGACTACCCGCTGCACCTGGGCCTGACCGAGGCCGGCATGGGCACCAAGGGCACCGTCGCCTCCAGCGTGGCGCTGGGCATCCTGCTGCAGGAGGGCATCGGCGACACCATCCGCGTGTCGCTGACGCCGCAGCCGGGCGAGTCGCGCACCCAGGAGGTGGTGATCGCCTCCGAGATCCTGCAGGCGCTGGGCCTGCGCGTGTTCGTGCCCAGCGTTACGGCATGCCCGGGCTGCGGCCGCACCACCAGCACCACCTTCCAGGAGCTGGCCAAGCAGATCGACGACCACCTGCGCGGCAACATGCCGGTGTGGCGCAGCAAGTATCCGGGTGTCGAGAAGCTGCGTGTCGCGGTGATGGGCTGCATCGTCAACGGGCCTGGCGAGAGCAAGCATGCCGACATCGGCATCAGCCTGCCCGGCACCGGCGAGGCGCCGGCAGCGCCAGTCTTCATCGACGGGCAGAAGGCCCTCACCCTGCGCGGCGAGAACATCGCCGCCGAATTCCACCAGATCGTCGAGAACTACATCGAGAAGCGCTTCGGCCACGCTGCCGCAGCCGCCTGACTCGAGGATTCCCCATGGCCGAGAAACTGAGTGCCGTCAAAGGCATGAACGACATCCTGCCGGCGTCCGTGCCGCGCACGGAGAAGCTGCCCGATTCGGCGCTGTGGCAATGGTTCGAGGGCGCCGTGCGGACCGTGCTCGGCCGCTACGGCTACCAGTACCTGCTGACGCCCATCGTCGAGCCGACCGCGCTGTTCGTGCGTGGGCTGGGCGAGGTGACCGACATCGTCGAGAAGGAGATGTATTCCTTCACCGATTCGATGAACGGCGACCGGCTGACCCTGCGGCCCGAGGCCACCGCCGGCATCGTGCGGGCGATGATCGAGCACAACGCGCTGTACAACGGGCCGCTGCGGGTGTGGACGCTCGGCCCGATGTTCCGGCACGAGCGCCCTCAGAAGGGCCGCTACCGACAGTTCCACCAGCTCGATGTCGAGGCCCTGGGTTTCGCCGGTCCGGACGTCGACGCGGAGATGATCCTGATGGCGCGCGCGCTGTGGCGCGAACTGGGTTTGCTCGAAGGCACGCACGTGCGGCTGGAGATCAACAGCCTCGGGCAACCGGTCGAGCGGCGCGCGCATCGGGACGCTCTGGTGGCCCACTTCGAGCAGCACGCCGACCAGCTGGATGACGACGCCAGGCGGCGCCTGCACAGCAACCCGCTGCGCATCCTGGACAGCAAGAACCCGGCAATGCAGCCCTTGATCGAGCAGGCGCCCCGGCTGATGGATTTCCTGGGCGCCGAGTCGCGTGCCCATTTCGATGCGGTGCGCGCCGCGCTCGATGCCGTGGGCTTGCAGTACCGCGTCAACCCCCGCCTGGTGCGGGGCATGGACTACTACAACCTGACCGTCTTCGAGTGGGTCACCGACCAGCTCGGCTCGCAGGGCACGGTGTGCGGCGGCGGTCGCTACGACGGCCTGATCGCGCAGCTCGGTGGCAAGCCGGCACCAGCAGTGGGGTTCGGCCTCGGGATCGAGCGGCTGCTGCTGCTGGTCCAGGAGCTCGGGTTGCCCGTGCCGTCCTCGGCGCCGGACGCCTACGCCGTCGTGCCGCCGGGAACGCCGCTTGCGCCGGTCGTGGCCGCACTGGAGGCGCTTCGCTCCGCGGGACTGCGCGTCGTGCAGCATGCAGGTGGCGCCGACGGCCCCGGCAGCATGAAATCGCAGTTCAAGAAGGCCGATGCCAGCGGCGCCCGGCATGCATTGATCTTCGGGCCCGACGAACTCGCCGCCGGCGAAGTCACGGTCAAGTCGCTGCGCGACCGCGAAGGCGCACAGCAGCGCCGGCCACTGGCCGACGTGTCCGCCTGGGCCGGGTCCCTGCGGGCCTGATCCTCGCCGCTCCTTACAATCCCCGGCTGCTCGACACTGCGGCGACACCATGGCATCCCATCTCGACCTCGAAGAACAGGAGCAGCTTGACCAGCTCAAGCACTTCTGGAGAACCTACGGCAACCTGATCACCGGGTTGCTGATCGCCGCGGCCGCCGCGGTGGCAGCCACGAACGGCTGGCAGTATTGGCAGCGCACCCAGTCGGCCAAGGCCAGCGCCTTGTACGACGAAGTCGAACGCGCCGTGCAGGCCGGCGACCTTGCACGCGCCGAGCAGGGCTTGGGTGATGCGCGCGAGCGGTACGGCAGCACGCTGTTCGCCCAGCAGGCGGCCTTGCTGGTGGCGCAAGCCGCGGCCGACAAGGGCAAGCCCGACACGGCCAAGGAGGCGCTCGCCTGGGTGGCCGACAAGGCGTCGGACGAGGGCTACCAGGCCGTGGCGCGGCTGCGCCTGGCCGCGCTGCACGTCGAGGCCAAGGCCTATGACGAGGCGCTCAAGCAGCTCAACGCGGAGATGCCGGCGGCATTTGCCGCGCTCGCGGCCGACCGCCGCGGCGACATCTACAACCTCCAGGGCAAGAAGTCCGAGGCCAAGGCGGAGTACACCAAGGCCTGGCAAGGGCTGGAGGAGCGCACCGACTACCGTCGGCTCGTCGAGGTCAAGCTCACCGCCCTCGGGGTGGACCCCAAGACCCTCGGCAAGCCCGAAGGCGGGGGTGCGAAATCATGAGGGCGACGCCGAAACAGGCCGTGCTGCGCATGGCGGCCCTGCTCGTGCTCGCCGCCGGACTCGGCGGTTGTTCGATCATGCCGTCCTTCCTGGGCGGCGGCCCCGACAAGCCGAAGCCGGCGGAGCTCCAGCCGAATCCCGCGCTCCTGGGGGTGCGTCAGGCCTGGACCAACCGCATCGGCGACATCGGCTTTCCGCTATCGGTGGCGGTCGCTGGCAACCAGCTGGCGGTGGCCGCAACGGACGGCACGGTTGCGGTGATCGATGCGACCACCGGCCAGGACGTCTGGCGGGCCAGCGTCGGCGCGCCGATCGCCGCAGGCGTCGGCAGCGACGGAGACGTGGTGGCGGTGGTGACGCGCGCCAACGAAGTGGTGGCGTTGTCCTCGGGCAAGGTGCTCTGGCGCGAGAAGCTGCCCGCGCAGGCCTACACGGCCCCGTTCGTCGCCGGCAACCGGGTCTTCGTGCTCGCAGCCGATCGCTCCATCACGGCCTACGACGGCCGTGGCGGCCGCAAGCTGTGGACGCAGCAGCGCCCCGGCGAGCCGCTCGTGTTGCGCCAGGCCGGCGTGCTGCTCGCGGTGGGCGACACGCTGGTGGCAGGGCAGGGCGGCCGTCTGGCCGGGCTCAACCCGCTGAGCGGCGCTGTCCGCTGGGAGGCGCCGATCGCGTCGCCCCGGGGCACCAACGATGTCGAACGCTTGGTGGACCTGGTCGGACCTGCCAGTCGCCTCGGCAGCTCGGTCTGCGCACGCGCCTTCCAGGCATCCGTCGGCTGCGTCGACACCACCCGCGGCACGCTGGCCTGGACCAAGCCTGCCAACGGAGGCGACGGCATCGGCGGCAGCGACCGCCTGCTGGTCGGCACCGAGACCGACGGACGGCTCGTGGCGTGGCGTCGTGACACGGGCGAGCGGGCCTGGACCAGCGACAAGCTGCTGCATCGCGACCCCGGCGCGCCGCTGCTGGTCGGCAACTCGGTCGTGGTGGGCGACGGGAGCGGACTGGTGCACGTGTTGTCGCGCGAAGACGGCAACCTGCTGAACCGCCTGTCCACCGACGGCTCGGCCATCGTGTCCGCGCCCGTCGTGGCGGGCACCACCGTGGTCGTCGTCACCCGCAAGGGCGGCATCTACGGTTTCGCTCCTCAATGACGTTCAAGGGCGGCCGATGAAACCCGTGATGGCCCTCGTGGGCCGCCCCAACGTCGGCAAGTCGACGCTGTTCAACCGCCTGACCAAGTCGCGCGATGCGATCGTCGCCGACTTCGCCGGGCTCACGCGCGACCGGCACTACGGCAACGCGAAGCACGGCAAGCACGAGTTCATCGTGGTCGACACCGGCGGCTTCGAGCCGACGGCCGAGAGCGGCATCTACATGGAGATGGCCAAGCAGACCCGGCAGGCCGTCGCCGAGGCCGACGTCGTCGTGTTCGTGGTCGATGCGCGCGGCGGCCTCTCGGCGCAGGACCATGACATCGCGAACTACCTGCGCAAGCTGGGCAAGCCGACGGTGCTGGCGGCCAACAAGGCCGAGGGCATGACCGAGGGCGTGCAGCTGACCGAGTTCTACGAGCTCGGCCTCGGCGAGGTGCACCCCGTTTCCGCCGCCCACGGGCAGGGCATCCGCAGCCTTGTCGAGATCGCCTTCGAGCCGCTCAACCTTCCCGATGAGGAAGAGGAGCAGGCAGCGCAGGACGGCCTCATCAAGCTTGCGGTGGCAGGTCGCCCGAACGTGGGCAAGTCGACGCTGATCAACACCTGGCTGGGCGAGGAGCGCCTGGTGGCCTTCGATCTGCCGGGCACCACGCGCGACGCCATCTCGGTCCCGTTCGAGCGCGGCGGTCAGAAATACGAGCTGATCGACACCGCGGGCCTGCGGCGCAAGGGCAAGGTGTTCGAGGCGATCGAGAAGTTCTCGGTCGTCAAGACCCTGCAGGCCATCGAGTCGGCCAATGTCGTGCTGCTGCTGCTGGACGCCACGCAGGGCGTCACCGACCAGGACGCGCACATCGCCGGGTACATCCTCGAGAGCGGGCGCGCGGTGGTGATCGCCGTGAACAAGTGGGATGCCGTGGACGAGTACCAGCGCGAGCAGGTGCAGCGCCAGATCGAAGCCCGACTGGCGTTCCTGAAGTTCGCCGCCCTCCATCTCATCTCGGCCAAGAAGCGTCAGGGGCTGGGCCCGGTCTGGGCGTCGATCGCGCAGGCACACCAGGCGGCGATGACGAAGATGCCGACCCCCGTGCTGACCCGGCTGCTGCAGGAGGCTGTGCAGTTCCAGGCGCCCAAGCGCTCGGGCATGTTCCGTCCCAAGCTGCGCTACGCGCACCAGGGCGGCATGAACCCGCCCGTCATCGTGGTGCACGGCAATTCGCTGGAGCACGTCACCGATGCGTACAAGCGCTTCCTCGAGGGGCGGTTCCGCAAGGAGTTCAACCTGATCGGAACGCCGCTGCGCATCGAGATGAAGACATCCAAGAATCCCTACGCCGACAAGGAATAGGGATCGGGCGCAGCGTCGCCGGCCGATCAGGCGTTTTCCCCTTGAAGCCCGGCGTGCCGGACCCAGATTGGTTGGGCGCACGGGGCAGCGGACTACTTGCACAGCTGTGTTGCTGTGGTAATGTGCGTTTTCCAACAACACTTCGAACACGGAGAATATCGTGAGCAACAAAGGGCAGCTGCTACAAGACCCGTTCCTGAACACGCTGCGCCGCGAGCACGTGCCGGTCTCCATCTACCTGGTCAACGGCATCAAGCTGCAGGGCCAGATCGAGTCCTTCGACCAGTACGTCGTCCTGCTGCGCAACACCGTGACCCAGATGGTCTACAAGCACGCCATCTCCACCATCGTCCCCGGCCGAGCCGTGAACTTCACCACGGCAGAGAGCACCGAAGCCGCCGCCAGCTGACCGCGAGCGCGCGGTCCTCGTGCGCTTCCCGCCGGGCGTATCCCACCAGTACCACCCGGACCCATCAGTTGTCAGAACCTCAAGAACGACCTGCCGCCCCCGCCATCCTGGTCGGGGTGGACCTGGGACTTCCCCATTTCGATGCCGAGCTGCAGGAGCTCGGTGAACTCGCCCGCACCGCCGGTCTCGAGCCGGTCGGCCGCATGACGGCCAAGCGCAAGGCGCCCGACGCGGCGCTGTTCGTCGGGCGCGGCAAGGCCGACCAGATCAAGGAACTCGCGCTGGAAACCGGCGCCACCGAGGTCCTGTTCGACCAGTCGCTCAGCCCCGGCCAGCAGCGCAACCTCGAGCGCCACCTGGGCCTGCCGGTCAACGACCGCACGCTGCTCATCCTCGAGATCTTTGCCCAGCGCGCGCGCAGCCACGAAGGCAAGCTGCAAGTGGAACTGGCGCGCCTGCAATACCTCAGCACGCGCCTGGTGCGACGCTGGTCGCACCTGGAGCGCCAGCGCGGCGGCATCGGCGCGCGTGGCGGCCCCGGCGAGACCCAGATCGAGCTCGACCGCCGGATGATCGGCGACGCGATCAAGCGCACCAAGGACCGCCTGGAAAAAGTCAAGAAGCAGCGCAACACCCAGCGTCGCCAGCGCGAGCGGCAGGGCGCCTACAACATCTCGCTGGTGGGCTACACCAACGCCGGCAAGTCCACGCTCTTCAATGCGTTGGTCAAGGCCCGTGCGTACGCCGCCAACCAGCTGTTCGCGACCCTGGACACCACGACCCGCCAGCTCTACCTGGGCGACGGTGAAGGGGGCCGGTCCGTGTCCTTGTCCGACACCGTGGGCTTCATCCGCGACCTGCCACACGGGCTGATCGATGCCTTCCAGGCGACGTTGCAGGAAGCGACGGACGCCGATCTGCTGCTGCACGTGGTGGACGCGGCAAACCCGCACCATCCCGAGCAGATCGCGGAGGTGCAGCGTGTCCTGCACGAGATCGGGGCCGCGCAGGTTCCGCAGCTGCTCGTGTTCAACAAGATCGATTCGCTCGAGCCGTCCCAGCGGCCGCGCCAGCTCAGCGACGTGTTCGACCTGGAGGGCACGCCGGTGCGCCGCGTGTTCGTCAGCAGCAGCACGGGCGAGGGCCTGGCGCAACTGCGGCAGGAGCTGGCCGAGCGTGCCGCCGGCGGAGCAGCCCTTCAGCCCGGTGCCGAATTGCACGAGGCCCACGCGTGATTGGGCACAATCCGGAAAGCAACGAAAAGAAACCGCAACGAATGAAGCTCCATTTCCCCGGCGTGGTGGCCGGCCTCGCCGGCCGGGTCAGAGGCATGTTCAACCTGAACGACCCGCGCTGGGGACGGGGAGGGGAGGACGGCAAGGACAACCGTCCCGAAAACAACGGCCGCGGCCCGAACCAAGGCCCGCCCGACCTCGACGAACTGTGGCGCGATTTCAACCGCCGCCTCGCCGGCCTGTTCGGTGGTGGCCGCGGTCGCCGCCCAGATCCGAACGGCAACTTCCAGCCGGACATGAAGAGCGCGGGCGTGGGCGTCGGTCTCATCGTCGCAGTGCTCGCGCTGATCTGGCTCGGCACCGGCTTCTTCATCGTGCAGGAGGGCCAGCAGGCCGTCATCACGCAGTTCGGGCGCTACAAGGGGACCGTGGGTGCGGGCTTCAACTGGCGCCTGCCGTACCCGATCCAGCGGCACGAAGTGGTCTACGTCACCCAGATCCGCTCGGTCGACATCGGTCGCGACAACGTGGTCAAGGCCACGGGCCTGAAGGAGTCGGCGATGCTCACCCAGGACGAGAACATCCTGGACGTGAAGTTCTCGGTGCAGTACCGGCTGAAGGACGCGCGCGCCTATCTGTTCGAGAGCAAGAACCCGGCCGAGACGGTGGTGCAGGCGGCCGAGACCTCGGTGCGCGAGGTGGTGGGCAAGATGCAGATGAATGCCGCCCTCGGCGAAGAGCGCGAGCAGATCGCGCCGCGCGTGCGGCAGGTCATGCAGGCCATCCTCGACCGCTACAAGGTCGGCATCGAGATCGTCGCCATCAACCTGCAGCAGGGTGGCGTGCGCGCGCCCGAGCAGGTGCAGGCCGCGTTCGACGACGTCAACAAGGCCGGTCAGGAGCGGGAGCGCCTGAAGAACGAAGGCCAGGCCTACGCCAACGACGTGATCCCCCGCGCCGCCGGTTCGGCCGCGCGCTTGCGCGAGGAGGCCGAGGGCTACAAGGCACGCGTGGTGGCGCAGGCCCAGGGCGATGCGCAACGCTTCCGCTCGGTGCTCACCGAATACCAGAAGGCGCCGCAGGTGACGAGGGATCGCATGTACCTCGAGACCATGCAGCAGATCTACGCGAACGTCACCAAGGTCGTGGTCGATTCGCGCCAGGGATCCAACCTGCTGTACCTGCCGCTGGACCGCATCCTGCAGCAGGTGGCGCAAGGCGGCGCGGCGTCCGCTTCGGCCGGCGACGCCGGCAGTTCGTCGGGCAGCGCTTCTTCGGCCACGACGGCTCCCACGCCCTCGGGCAGCGCCGTCGACGCCCGCAACCGTGACAACGCCCGCGGCCGCGAGCGCGAGAGCCGCTGAAGGCCGGAGGCACGACAACCATGAACCGTATCGGATTCCTCGCCGCCGGCGCCCTGGTGCTGCTGGCTCTCCTGAGCTCCATGCTCTTCGTCGTCGACCAGCGTCAGTTCGGCGTGGTCTATGCGCTTGGCCAGATCAAGGAAGTGATCACCGAGCCTGGACTGAACTTCAAGCTGCCGCCGCCGTTCCAGAACGTCAGCTACATCGACAAGCGTCTGCTCACGCTGGACAGCAACGACACCACCCCGGTGCTCACCTCCGAGCGGCAGCCGGTCGTGATCGACTGGTATGTGCGCTGGCGCATCACCGACCCGACCCAGTACATCCGCAGCGTCGGCCTGGACGAAGCCACCGGCGCCAACCGCCTGAGCAACGTGGTGCGCAACGCCTTCAACCAGGAGGTCAACAAGCGCACCGTCCGCGAACTGCTGTCGACGCAGCGCGAGCGGCTGATGACGGACGTGCGGACCGAAGTGCTCGAGCAGGTCCGCGGCTCGCAGCCCTGGGGCATCGACGTGATCGACGTGCGTGTCACCCGGGTCGACTACAGCGAGGCCATCACCGAATCGGTCTACCGTCGCATGGAAGCCGAGCGCAAGCGCGTCGCCAACGAGCTGCGCTCCACCGGCGCGGCCGAGAGCGAGAAGATCCGTGCCGACGCCGACCGGCAGCGCGAGGTGATCATTGCCAACGCCTACCGCGACGCGCAGAAGATCAAGGGCGAGGGCGATGCGCAGGCCGCTGCCTTCTATGGCGAGGCCTTCGGGCGCGATCCGCAGTTCGCCCAGTTCTACCGCAGCCTCGAGGCGTACCGTGCGACCCTGAACAAACGCGGCGACGTGGTCGTGGTCGATCCCGCCGGCTCGGAGTTCTTCCGCGCCTTTCGCGGGAACGTGAACGCCGCCCCGCCGGCCGCCGCGCCTGCGGGCCGCCGGTGACGTCTTGAGCGGAGACACCTTCTGGGCCGCGCTGGCCCTGGTGCTGGTGTTCGAGGGGCTGCTCCCGTTGCTGGCACCCGGTGGCTGGCGCAGCACCTTCCAGCGCCTGCTGCAGCTGCGCGACGGGCAGCTGCGGTTCTTCGGGCTCTGCAGCGTGCTGCTGGGCCTGGCGATGCTCTGGTTCGTGACCTGAGCCCGCGGCCGCCGCGCTGCCTGCTGCCTGCTGCCTGCTGCCGCTCGCCGCATTCGACGAGCGGTCGAGTTCGGGCCGGTAGAATTCCGTTTTTAACAGCCCCCCCGTTCCATGTCCGCCTGGGTCCTGCCGGATCACATCGCCGATGTCCTGCCTTCCGAGGCGCGGCGCATCGAAGAGCTGCGACGCCAGCTGCTCGACACCGCCAGGAGCTACGGCTGCGAGCTCGTGATGCCCCCGCTGCTGGAGCACCTCGAGTCGCTGCTCACCGGGACGGGTGAAGCACTGGGTCTGCAGACGTTCAAGCTGGTCGACCAGCTGTCGGGCCGCACCCTGGGCCTGCGCGCCGACACCACGCCCCAGGTGGCCCGCATCGACGCCCACCTGCTCAATCGTGCCGGGGTCGCCCGCCTTTGCTACTGCGGCCCGGTCCTGCACACCCGCCCGGACCGCCCGCATGCCACGCGCGAGCCGCTGCAGTTCGGCGCCGAGATCTACGGCCACGCCGGCCTCGAGGCCGACCTGGAAGTCCTGCTGCTAGCGCTCGACTGCCTCAAGGCGACGCAGGTCGCCCCGCTCACCGTGGACCTCGCCGACGCACGCATCGTGCGGGCGCTGCTGGCGGACGTGGCGCTGGAGGCGTCTTCGCTGGCCGACGTGCATGCGGCGCTGGCATCCAAGGATGCCTCCTGGCTGGCGCGGCTGACGCGCGCGTTCCCGGCCCCTTCGCGCGAGGGCCTGGCGGCACTCGTGTCCCTCTACGGCGACGTGACGGTGCTGACGCAGGCGCGGCGCGCCTTGCCGGCGCTTCCCGCGATCTCGCAGGCACTCGACCAGCTGGAATGGCTGGGCGGCGCGCTGCAGGGCGCCAGCATCAGCTATGACCTGGCCGATCTGCGTGGCTATGCCTATTACAGCGGCATGCGTTTCGGCATCTACACGCCCGGCGCCAGCGACGCGCTCGTGCGCGGTGGCCGGTACGACGAGGTCGGGGCGGTGTTCGGCCGCAACCGTCCGGCCGTCGGCTTCTCGCTCGACGTGAAGGAGCTGGTCGGCGTGGTGCCCAGGCGGCCGCTCAAGGCGGCGGTCCGCGCGCCATGGGGCGAGCAGGAGCAGCTTCGCGCCGCCATCGCCCGCCTGCGCGCAGATGGCGAAACCGTCGTGTGCACGCTTCCCGGCCATGGCAACGAAGTGGACGAATTCCACTGCGACCGGCAACTGGTCGCCGAGCACGGCCAATGGGTCGTGCGTCCCCTCTGATCTTCCTTTTTCAGTTCTTCTTTCCATGAACAAGACATCGGGCCGCAACGTGGTCGTGGTCGGCACCCAGTGGGGCGACGAAGGCAAGGGCAAGCTGGTCGACTGGCTGACCGAGATGGCACAAGGCGTGGTCCGCTTCCAGGGCGGCCACAACGCCGGCCACACGCTGGTGATCAACGGCGTCAAGACGGCGCTCCACCTCATTCCCAGCGGCATCATGCGGCCGGGGGTCAGGTGCTACATCGGCAACGGCGTCGTGCTCTCGGCGGCCAAGCTGTTCGAGGAGATCGAAGGCCTGGAGAAAGCCGGCGTCGAGGTGCGGTCGCGCCTTCGCATCAGCGAAGCCTGTCCCCTGATCCTGCCGTTCCATGCTGCGCTGGACATCGCGCGCGAGGCGCTGCGCGAGAAGGGCGGCACCGAGAAGATCGGCACCACCGGCCGTGGCATCGGCCCCGCCTACGAGGACAAGATCGCACGCCGCGCGTTGCGCGTGCAGGACCTCAAGCACCCCGAGCGCTTCGCCGAGAAGCTCAAGGTCGTGCTCGAACTGCACAACCACGTGCTCACCACCTTCTTGCACGCACCGGCGGTCGACTACCAGCAGACGCTGGACGAGGCCCTGAAGCTGGGCGAGCAGCTGCGCCCGATGATGGCCGACGTCTCGCGCGAGCTGAACGAGGCGCATCGGCGCGGCGACAACCTGCTGTTCGAGGGCGCGCAAGGCACGCTGCTGGACGTCGACCACGGCACGTACCCGTACGTCACCTCGAGCAACTGCGTCGCCGGCAATGCCGCCGCAGGCGCGGGCGTGGGGCCGGGCATGCTGCACTACATCCTGGGCATCACGAAGGCCTATTGCACCCGCGTGGGCGGCGGCCCGTTCCCCACCGAGCTCGATTGGGCGACCCCCGGCACCGTGGGCTACCACCTGTCGACCGTCGGCGCCGAGAAGGGTGTCACCACCGGCCGGTCGCGTCGCTGCGGCTGGTTCGACGCCGCGCTGCTCAAGCGCAGTGCCCAGGTGAACGGCCTGACGGGCCTGTGCATCACCAAGCTGGACGTGCTGGACGGCATCGAGCAGCTGCAGCTGTGCACCGGCTACGAGCTCGATGGCGAAACCATCGACATCCTGCCGCTCGGGGCGGACGAGATTGCCCGCTGCAAGCCGATCTACGAGACGCTGGAAGGCTGGACCGAGAGCACGGTGGGCGTGACCGACTACGACCGGCTTCCGGTGAACGCGCGTCTGTACCTGCAGCGCATCGAGCATGTCACCGGCGTGCCCATCGATATCATCTCGACCAGCCCGGACCGCGACCACACGATCATGATGCGGCACCCCTATCTCGCTTGAGGGCACAGAGGAACACGACATGTTGACGGAAGACGGCAAGCATCTGTACGTGAGCTACGACGAGTACCACAACCTGATCGAGAAGCTCGCGATCAAGGTGCACCAGTCGGGATGGACCTTCGACACCATCCTGTGCCTGGCCCGGGGCGGCATGCGGCCGGGGGACATCCTCTCGCGCATCTTCGACAAGCCGCTGGCGATCATGTCCACCAGCTCGTATCGGGCCGAGGCGGGCACGGTGCAGGGCCACCTGGACATCGCGCGCTACATCACCACCCCCAAGGGCGAGATCGCGGGCAAGGTGCTCCTGGTCGACGACCTGGCGGACTCCGGCCACACGCTGCACAAGGTGGTGGACCTGCTGAAGAACAACTATCCCCCCATCACCGAACTGCGCAGCGCGGTGATTTGGACCAAGGGCCTGTCGACCTTCACGCCCGACTATTCGGTGGAGTTCCTGTCGACGAACCCCTGGATCCACCAGCCATTCGAGGGCTACGACAGCATGGGCCCGCAGAAGCTGCTGGAGAAGTGGAAGATCTGAGGCCCGGCCGGCGCGTGGTGGCCGGCTGATCGCCGCAAGCGCCGGGTCAGACCCGGGCGCGTCCGGGGGGCACGTTGGCCGGCCCCGGTTCGGCCCCGCGAGCAGGCGACGCCACCGGGTCGACCCGCTGGGCGATCACCGGATCGCTCACCCGGGTGCCGCGGCTGTCCAGGCGGCGCTCCAGCTCCGACAGGCGCGACGTCAGCAGGTGGTACATCTGCTCGAGCTGGTTGCGCAGCTCGCGCTGGTGCTGGGCCATCGTGCGTTCCAGCTCGGTGTTGACCACCGACTCGCGTTGCCGGCTCTCGCGCAGGTGGCTGTCCAGTACCTGGCGCAGGTCGGTGAAGCGGGAGGCCTCCGCCTTGTCGGCCAGGTCGCGCTGCGCCTGCAGTGCGCGCGCGTTCTGCCGCGATTCCACCAGGCTCTGGGTGCGCAGCGATGCGGCGCTCAGCGCAAACACGAGCAATGCAAGGCCGAGCAGGCTCAGCAGGATCAGGCCGAGCGGCGCCTCCTGCTGCACGATGCCGAAGTTCAGCAGCGAGGAGCGCGTGATCTCGCCCCAGTTCTGGGCGGCGAAGCCGGCCACGAGCAGGATGGCGAGCACCAGGAGGATGAAGCGGGCGCGCATGTGTGTGTTCTCCAGACGACAGGGAAGGCAAGGATTCTTGGAACCGCCCGGCCGGCCCTGGTGTCAGCCGCCGTCCCGAATCGCTGTGCGGACCGTGTGGCAAACTCGCGCGCTTCCCTGGGAGCCCAGCAGTACCGAATGAACAAGATCACGAGGCAGATCGCCGCCGAACTCCGGGTGGCCGACACGCAGGTGCAGACCGCGGTCGACCTGCTCGACGGCGGCGCCACCGTTCCCTTCATCGCCCGCTACCGCAAGGAGGCCACCGGCGGCCTCGACGACATCCAGCTGCGCGAACTGCAGGAGCGGCTGGGCTATTTGCGGGAGCTCGAGGAGCGGCGCACGGCGGTCATCCGCAGCGTGGAAGAGCAGGGCAAGCTGACGCCGCAGCTGCGCGCGGCGTTCGAAGCCGCGCCGACCAAGCAGGAACTCGAAGACCTGTACCTGCCCTACAAGCCCAAGCGACGCACCAAGGGCCAGATCGCGCGCGAAGCCGGCCTGGAGCCGCTGGCCGACCGCCTGTTCGCCGACCCTGGCCTCGACCCGGCCGCGCAGGCGCAGGCATTCGTGAAGACGGGGAAGGGCGAAGGCGGCGAGGACTTCACGTCAGTGCCCGCGGTCCTGGACGGCGTGCGCGACATCCTGTCCGAACGCTGGGCGGAGGAGCCGGCCCTCGTGCAGGCGCTGCGCGAGTGGCTCTGGACCGAGGGACTGTTCCGCAGCAAGCTGGCCACCGGCAAGGACGAGAACAATCCCGACGTCGCGAAGTTCCGCGACTACTTCGACTACGACGAGCCGATCGGCCGGGTGCCCTCGCACCGTGCGTTGGCGGTGTTCCGCGGCCGCCAGCTCGAGATCCTGGACGCCAAGCTCGCGCTTCCGGTCGAGCCGGAACCCGGCAAGCCCTCCATCGCCGAAGGCCGGATCGCGCTGCAGCTGGGCTGGAGCCACCAGGGCCGCCCGGCCGACGACCTGCTGCGCAAGTGCGTGGCCTGGACCTGGCGGGTGAAGCTGTCGCTCTCGCTCGAGCGCGACCTCTTCGCCCGCCTTCGCGAAGAGGCCGAGAAGGTTGCGATCAAGGTGTTCGCGGACAACCTGCGTGACCTCCTGCTGGCGGCACCGGCCGGTCCGCGTGTCGTGATGGGTCTCGATCCCGGCATCCGCACCGGCGTCAAGGTGGCGGTCGTCGATGCCACCGGCAAGCTGGTCGACACCGCGACCGTCTTTCCGCACGAGCCGCGGCGGGACTGGGATGGCTCGCTGCACGCGCTGGAGCGCCTGTGCAAGAAGCACGGCGTCAACCTGGTGGCGATCGGCAACGGCACCGCGAGCCGCGAAACCGACAAGCTGGCGGCCGACCTCGGCAAGCGCATCGAGGGCTTGCAGCGCGTGGTGGTCAGCGAGGCGGGCGCCTCGGTGTACTCCGCCAGCGAGTTCGCCTCGCAGGAGATGCCGGACGTGGACGTGAGCCTGCGCGGTGCGGCGAGCATCGCGCGCCGGCTGCAGGACCCCCTGGCCGAGCTGGTGAAGATCGATCCGAAGTCGATCGGCGTCGGCCAGTACCAGCATGACGTCAACCAGACCGAACTCGCCCGCACCCTGGACGCCGTGGTCGAAGACTGCGTGAACTCGGTGGGCGTGGACCTCAACACCGCCAGCGTTCCGCTGCTCACGCGGGTCTCGGGCCTGTCGGCGGCAGTGGCCAAGTCGGTGGTGCGCTGGCGCGAGTCGAACGGCGCGTTCCGCTCGCGCCGCCAGTTGCTGGAGGTCAGCGGCCTGGGTGCCAAGACCTTCGAGCAGAGCGCCGGCTTCCTGCGCATCCGCGGTGGCGAGAACCCGCTGGACATGACCGGCGTGCACCCGGAAACCTATCCCGTGGTGGAGAAGATGATGGCCGCCACGGGCAAGCCCGTCGGCGAGCTGATGGGCCGCGCCGAAATGCTCAAGACGCTCAAGCCCGAGCTGTTCGCCAACGAGCAGTTCGGCGTGATCACGGTCAGGGACATCCTGGGCGAGCTTGAGAAGCCCGGCCGCGACCCCCGCCCGGACTTCAAGGTTGCGCGCTTCAACGACGGCGTCGAGGACATCGCCGACCTGAAGGAAGGGATGGTCCTGGAGGGCACGGTGAGCAACGTGGCGCAGTTCGGCGCCTTCGTCGACCTGGGCGTGCACCAGGACGGGCTGGTGCACGTGAGCCAGCTGTCCAACCGCTTCGTCAACGATGCCCGCGAGGTCGTCAAGACTGGCGACATCGTCAAGGTGAAGGTGCTCGAGGTCGACGCCGCGCGCAAGCGCATCAGCCTGACGATGAAGCTCGACGCCAAAGGTGCGCCCCGCCGCGACGGCCCGCGCGACAACCGGTTCGAGGGCGCGGGCCGTGGCCAGCGTCCGGCGGGCAATCCGCAGTTGAACACCGCGATGGCGGGCGCCTTCGCGAAGCTCAGCCAGCTTCGCAAGTAGGTCCGCCCGAATGACCGGACACGCGCTGCGGATCTACGCCGGCCCCCGGGCCCGGCGGCACATCGACCAGCACGGCCTGCGTCCGCAGGACATCAGCGTGGTGCCGGGCGCGGCGGGCGGGCCGAAGGGCCTGGTCCTCGGGCCGCTGGACCGGTTCGTCTTCGGCCAGTGGCTGTCGCGGTCAGCGCAACCCGTGCACCTGGTGGGCGCCTCCATCGGAGCCTGGCGCATGGCCACGGCCTGCCTCGATGACGCGGTCGCGGCCTTCCAGCGTCTCGAGCGCGACTACATCGCGCAGGATTACGAACTGGAGCCGGGCCGCAGGACGCCGACCGCCCGGCACGTCAGCGAGCGGTTCGCGCAGAACCTCCAGTCGTTCTACGGCGGCCGGCTGGCCGAGGTGCTCGCGCACCCGCGCTACCGGCTCCACATCATCACCTCGCGCGGGCGGCACCTCCTGGGACGGGAGCATCGGGTGGCCACGCCGCTCGGCTACCTCGGCGCGTACTTGTGCAATGGCGTGCATCGGCGCGCCCTGGGCGCCTGGCTGGAACGGGTGGTGTTCTCGTCGGGGCCGCCCGCCGAGGCCCTGAGCCTGCCGTTCGACGACCGCGACTACCGCACGCGGCAGGTCCGACTGACCGAGGCCAACTTTCAGCCGGCACTGCAGGCCAGCTGCGCCATCCCGTTCGTGCTCCAGGCGATCCACGACATCCCCGGGGCGCCACGGGGCGCCTATTGGGACGGCGGCATCACGGACTACCACCTGCACCTGAACTACGCGGCGTCACACCCGCAGGGGCTGGTGCTCTACCCGCACTTCCAGAAGGCCGTGGTGCCGGGTTGGCTGGACAAGGCCTGGCGCTGGCGCCATGGTGCGACCGCTTTCCTGGACAACACCATCGTGCTTGCGCCCGATCCGCAGTGGATCGAGCGGCTTCCCAACGGCAAGTTGCCGGACCGCACCGACTTCGCCCGCTACGGCACCGACCTGGCCGCCCGCATGAAGGCCTGGCACGCGGCCACGGCCGCGAGCGCGCAGCTCGCCGAGGAATTCGCGCGGTGGCTGGAGCGCTGCGACCCGCACCGGGTCGAGGCGCTGTAGCCAGCGCAGGCCTCAGAGCGACGCGACCAGCATTCCTTCGTAGTCCTCGGCGGTGGCGAGCCGGGGATTGGTCTTGTGGCAGTGGTCGGCCAGGGCACCCTGGATGATCCGGCCGAACCAGTCGCGTTCCACGCCCAGTTCGGCCAGGCCGGTGGGCAGGCCCAGGCGCGCGTTCATGTCACGGATTGCCGCCGGGATGTCGTCGGCCGACTGCAGGCCCATCGCATGCGCCATGCGCTGCAGCCGTTGCTCCTTGCGTACCGACTCCGCCTCGGCGTTGAACTGCACGACCGCCGGCAGGAACATCGCATTGAGCGTGCCGTGGTGGAGCCGCGGATTCACGCCGCCCAGGCTGTGGCTGAGCGAATGCACGCAACCCAGTCCCTTCTGGAAGGCCATCGCGCCCTGCATCGACGCGCTCATGAGGTTGGAACGCGCCTCGCGGTCGCTGCCGTCGCGCGTGGCACGCTCGATGTGGGACCAGCCGCGCTCCAGACCGTCGAGCGCAATGCCGTCCGCAGGCGGGTTGAACGCGGCCGCCATGAAGGTTTCCATGCAGTGGGCGATGGCGTCCATGCCGGTGGCCGCCGTGAGCCGAGGGGGCAGTCCGAGCGTCAGTTCCGGGTCGCAGACCGCCGTCTTGGGCACCAGGTGCCAGGAATGGAAGCCGAGCTTGCGTCCGTCGTCCACGATGATGATCGCGCCGCGCGCCACCTCGCTGCCGGTGCCGCTCGTGGTGGGCACCGCGATCAGCGGCGCGGCCCGTTCGGAGATCCGCGGGGATCCGCCTTCGATGGTCGCGTAACGCGTGAGCGGTCCTTCGTGGGTGGCCGCGATGGCCACGCCCTTCGCGCAGTCGATCGCCGAGCCGCCGCCCACGGCGATCAGGCCGTCGCACCGCTGGTCCTGATAGGTCTTCACCGCGGCGCGGACAGCCGCTTCGGTCGGGTTCGAGGGCGTCTGGTCGAACACCGCGTGGGGCAGGTCTCCCAGTGCGTCCAGCGCCTTCTGCAGCACGCCCGCGGCCTTGACGCCGGCGTCGGTGACGATCAATGGCCGCGTGATGCCCACGCGGTCGCACTCCGAACGCAGCAGGCGGACCGCGCCGTACTCAAACTGGATCTGGGTGACGTAGTAGATGAGGCTCATGGCTGGGCGCGCTCGCTAAGATTCGCAGGACTGTAGCCCGAGGACCGCGCCCATGACACCGTGTTTCCACCGTTCCGCTGTCGCCTTCGCGAACGCGGGCCCGCACAGCCGGACGGATGGGTGCAAGGCGTGAGCATCCTGGCCGAGTATCCGGAGCTGACCCCCAGGATGCGCTCCGTGCTCGAGCGCATGGCGCGTGTGCGTCGCCAGCCGCTGCACCTGCAGTCGCCGCAGGAGGCGCGGGCGGCGTACGAGGCGTCGGCCGACGTCCTGGAGGTGCCCCGGCGGGCGCTGGCGCGTGTCGAGGACGTGGAAGTGCCGGCACGCGACGGCACGCGGTTGCCTGCGCGGGTGTACCAGGCCGACGGGCACAGCCGCGGCGTGCTCCTCTACTTCCATGGCGGCGGCTTTGCCGTGGGCAGCATCGCGACGCACGACGTGCTCTGCCGTGAGCTGGCCGCCCTGGGCAGATGCGCCGTGCTGTCGCTCGGCTACCGTCTCGCGCCCGAGCACCGTTTCCCGACGGCGGTCGACGACGCCTGGGACGCGCTGGTCTGGCTGGCCGGCCGCCGCACCGCGCTCGGCTGGGCGGACGCACCACTGGCGGTGGCGGGCGACAGCGCCGGCGGCACGTTGGCGGCCGTCTGCGCCTTGCTGGCGCGCGACGCGGGCCTGCCGCTCGCGCTGCAGCTGCTCTTCTACCCGGGCATGGCGGCGCGGCAGGTCAGCGCGTCGCACCGGCGCTACCGGCAGGGCCTGGTGCTGGAGCAGGCCCACATCGAATACTTCTTCGGACACTACATCGACGTCGACCAGCGCGAGGATTGGCGGTTCGCACCGCTGGAGGCGGGCGACGTCGACGGCGTCGCGCCGGCCTGGATCGGCCTGGCCGAATGCGATCCCGTGTTCGACGATGGCATCGCCTGGGCGGATCGCCTGCGCACAGCCGGCGTGCCGGTCGAGCTCGAGGTCTGGCGCGGCGTCACGCACGAGTTCATCAAGATGGGGCGCATCCTCCCCGAGGCCCGCCAGGCCCACGTGGCCGCCGGACAGGCCCTTGCCAACGCTTTCCTTGCACCATGACTCGCACCGACTTCCGCTTCTTCCACCGCCTGCGCGTCCGCTGGGCCGAGGTCGACATGCAAAAGATCGTCTTCAACGCCCATTACCTGATGTATTTCGACACGGCGGTGGCGGACTACTGGCGGGCGCTGGCGCTGCCCTACGAGGAGGCGATGCACCGGCTGGAAGGCGACCTGTACGTGAAGAAGGCAACGGTCGAGTTCCATGCCTCCGCCCGCATGGACGACCAGCTCGACATCGGCATGCGGTGCGCCCGCATCGGCAACTCCTCCATGCAGTTCCTGGGCGCGATCTTCCGCGGCGACCAGCTGCTCATCACGGGCGAGCTGGTCTATGTGTTCGCCGATCCGGCCACCCAGACGTCGCGCCCGGTGCCCGACGACTTGCGCCGCGTGCTCACCGGCTACGAGGCCGGCGAGGAGGTGGTGGGTGTGCGCACGGGGCCATGGACCGAGCTCGGCGCCGACGCCTCGGCGCTTCGCACCCGCGTGTTCGTCGAAGAGCAGGGCATTCCCGCGGACCTCGAGTGGGACGAGGCGGATGCCACCGCCGTCCATGCGGTGGCCACCAACCGGCTGGGGCAGCCGGTGGCCACCGCGCGGCTGCTGCAGGACGGGCCCGGCGTTGCCAAGATCGGCCGCATGGCGGTCCACCGCAACCTGCGCGGCGGCGGGCTGGGGCAGCAGGTGTTGCGGGCACTGGCGCAGCACGCCGCGGCGCGTGGTGACCGGCGCGTGGTCCTGCATGCGCAGCGCAGCGCCGAAGGGTTCTACCGCCGGCTCGGCTTCCAGCCGGAAGGCCAGCCGTTCGAGGAGGCCGGCATCCCGCACATCGCCATGGCCGCGCCGCTGCCGCTGCCCCGCGGCTGAGCGCCATGACCGGCGGTCGGCGCAGCAGGGCAGTTCCGCCAGCCGCCGCGGCCGCGCCGACCAGCGCCCCTGCTTCGACGCCATCGGCCGCGACGGGCAGCGCCCCCGGCGCGGCGGCGGCCCTGGGCCTTGCGCTGCTTCTCGTGCCCGCGGTCGGCGTGCCGCACGAGCTCCTGCTGCAGGACACGCTCAAGTCGATGCTGGTGGCCTTCGCGGTGCTCGGTGCGGCCGCGTGGTTCTTCTGGCGCGAGGCGGGTGCCGTGCGGCGCCTGCTCTGGCACGACGTGCTGTGGCTGCCGCTGCTGCTCACGGTGTGGGCCCTGGGCAGCATGGTCTGGTCGCATGCCTACCTCGGCGGCGTGGAGGCGGTGCGTTGGTTCCTCTTCGCGCTGCTGCTCTGGACCGGGCTGCAGGTGCTGCGCCGGGAGCGCCTGCCCGGGCTGGCGTTGGGCATCCAGGGCGGCGTGGTCCTCGCGGCGCTGTGGGCGGCATTGCAGTTCTGGGCGGACCTGCGGCTGTTCCCCCAGGGCCCGAACCCGGCCTCGACCTTCGCCAACCGCAACTTCTTCGCCGAATACGCCGTCACCGCGCTGCCGTTCCAGGTCCTGCTGCTCGCGTACGCGCGCCGCCCGGCGGCCGTCGTGGCCCAGTCGCTGGGCGTGGTGCTGGTGGTGGTGGCGATCTTCATGACGGGGACCCGCGCCGCCTTGGCCGCACTCTCGCTGCAGCTGCTGCTGGTGCTGCCGCTGGCGGCGTGGCGGCTGCGGACAGCGCCCGCGATGGTTCACTGGACCCGGCCTGCGGCGGCCCTGGCCGCTGCAGTGCTGGTCGTTGGCGCGCTCGGCCTTGGCTCCATTCCCAGTGGCAACCCGCGGATCCTGGCGGAGAACAACGGAGTGACGGCCCTCGAGCGGGCCATGCGGCGCGGCTCCTCGATCGGCGTGTCGGACCCGTCGATCGGCCTGCGCTTGCAGCTCTGGCAGGCGACGCTGCGGATGATCGCCGACCACCCGCTGGCCGGCGTCGGCGCCGGCGCCTGGGAAGTGCAGGTGCCGAACTACCACGCCGACGACGTCCAGCTGGAGCTCGACCAGTTCGCGCACAACGAGCCGCTGCAGCTTCTCGCCGAGAACGGGCTGGTGGGCGCTGCGTTCCTGCTGGGCCTGCTCGCCTACCTGCTGCGGGCGGCGTGGACGACCTGGAGGCTTCCAGCCAGCGCCTCGGACGAAGGGCCCTGGCGCGTGGCGGCGCTGTCCAGCCTGCTCGCCTTGCTCGTGGTGAGCAACGCCGGATTCCCCTGGCATCTGGCGGGTACCGGCGCGCTGTTCGCGGTCGGCCTGGCGGTGCTCGCGGCGTCGGACGCGCGGCTGGGGCGGGGCGCTGTCGCAGGTGCGGGAACCTTCCCATGGCATCCGGCATGGCGCGCTCCTGCGCTGGCGCTCATCGCGGGGTGGGCGGCACTGGCGGGCTTCATCAGCCTGCAGGCCACCCAGGGCGAGCGCAAGATCGTGCGGGCCACCCAGCTCGCCCTGGCCATCAGCGCCGCCGGCGACTGGAATGCCCCCCGCTGGCGGCCGGCCAGGGACGAGGTCGTGCGACTCACCCGCGAGGCGATCGCCATCCACCCCGATGACCGCAGGATCGCGCCCGCGGTCGCGGACGAACTCGCCCGATGGGGCGACTGGCGCAACGCCACCTGGGTCTGGGAGTCCGTGCTGCGGTCGCGCCCCTTCGTCGTCGCGATCCTCACGAACGCGGGACGCGGGCACGTCGTCCTGGGGGACACCGAGGGCGCACGTCGACTGCTGGAGCGGGCGAGAGCGGTCGCCCCGGAGGCGCCCTCCGTGCTGTCGCTCGAAGCGTTGCTGCTGTCCCGCGCAGACCAGCACGAGGCGGCCGCGCGGCTGGCCCGGCGGGCGCTGGCCCAGGGCCGCTACGACGAACTGCTGCTCGACATCGCCTTCACCAGCGGATGGCGGCTGGACGACGCCGACCTGGTGGAACGGGCCGCGGCCTTGCGCGTGCGTGCGTTTCCGGCGAGCCGAGGTGAACAGCTCGTCCAGCTCGGCCGCTTCCGATGGGAGCGAGGTGACCGGGTTGGCGCCGGCGACGCGTGGGCGCAGGCCGTCGCGCAGGTCGCCCCGGAACGCCGGACCGACCTGCTGGACCGGCTGCCGCCCGAAGCCCGGCCTCGCCTGACGCGCTGATCAGATGTCCGCGAGCAGCGGGTAGGGCAGCGGCTGGAGGGCCAACACGGGGCCGTCCGGCGACCCGGCGGACAGGCGCCCGGCGTCCGCGGCGCTGGTCTGCATGGACACGATGGCATCCCAACCGCCATCCGGCGCGGGAGCCGCCTGGGCCACCAGGCCACAGGGCTGGCTGGCATCCGAGTCGTGGAAGACGTCCTGGCCGGCCCGCAGCGAGCCTTCGGCGTGCACCAGGAAGGCCCGGCGCTTCAGCGTCCCGCGGAACTGGCTGCGTGCGACCACCTCCTGCCCGGGATAGCAGCCCTTCTTGAAGTTCACGCCGCCCACGGACTCGTAATTGAGCATCTGCGGCACGAATGCTTCGACGACGGGCGCGGTGAGCATGGCGATGCCGCTGCGCACCTCTCCCCATTGCCAGTGCTCGGCCGGCAGCTCGGGGCCCGCAGGCGCCACTTGCCCCGCAGGCGCGACCCACAGCGCTCTCGGCTGGCCGTCCGCCGGATGGAGCCGGACCGCGTGCGCCTCGCCCTGGTCCTGCTTGCCCCAGACGGCCAGACCCCCGGCAGCAGCTTCTGCCGCGGCGCCTGCCAGGCCATGGACGGTGAACGCGGCGCTCGCGTCGGACAGCTTCACCTTGGCCCGCAGCACGAACATGGACAGGCGCTTGAGGGTCGGTGCGAGCAGGTCCTGTGAGGTGACCAGGAGAATGTCCTGCGGCGCGTGCTGGAATCCGACGAAGCTGGCCAGCATCCGTCCCTTCGCGTTGCAGAAAGCCGCCAGCCGTGCCTCGTCGGGGCGCAGCAGCGCGAAGTCCTGGGTGAGCTGGTTGTGCAGGAAGCGGGCCGCTTCCTCGCCCTGCGCGCGGATGACGCCGAGGTGGGGCAGGGCGCCCACGCCTTCGAGGGAGTTCGACATCGCTCCATTATCATGGCCGTTCCTTAGCTGCTTGTGGTCCAGGGTCGGTGCGACGCTTCCTCCTGACGGTTTTCCTTCTCGGTGCACTGGGCGTCCTCGGCGCCGGCGGCTGGGCGGTGTGGTGGGTCGGCCAGCCGCTGCGGCTGGCGGCGCCGACGGTGGACGTCTCCATCGAGCCGGGCACCCTGCCGCGCGGGGTAGCGCAGACCGTGGTCGACGCCGGCGTGGCCGCGAATCCCGACCTGCTGTACTGGTGGTTCCGGCTGTCCGGCCAGGCCCGCCAGATCAAGGCCGGCAGCTACGAACTCGAGACCGGCATCACGCCGCAGCGACTCCTGTCCAAGCTCGCCCGCGGGGAGGAAAGCCTGCGGGCCGTGACCCTGGTCGAAGGCTGGAACATCCGGCAGGTCCGCGCGGCGCTGTCCAAGGAGGACAGCCTGCGCCACGACACGGCGGGCCTGGACGACGCCGCGCTGATGGCCGTGCTCGGGCGTCCCGGCCAGCATCCCGAGGGCCGCTTCTTCCCCGACACCTACACCTTCGCCAAGGGCAGCAGCGAAGCCGCCGTGCTGCGGCGCGCGATGCGGGCCATGGACAAGCGGCTGGAGGCGGCGTGGGCGCAGCGCGCGCCGACCGCCGCCGCGAAGACGCCCGAGCAGGCCTTGATCCTGGCCAGCATCGTCGAGAAGGAAACCGGACGCGGTGCCGACCGCCCGCTCGTCTCCGCCGTCTTCAACAACCGGCTGCGGGTGGGCATGCCGCTGCAGACCGACCCGACCGTGATCTACGGCATGGGCGCGAGCTTCAACGGCAACCTGCGCAAGGTCGACCTGCAGACCGACACGCCCTGGAACACCTACACGCGGCCGGGTCTGCCGCCCACGCCGATCGCCATGCCCGGCCGGGCGGCCTTGCTGGCCGCCGTCCAGCCGGCCGCGAGCAAGGCGCTCTACTTCGTGGCGCGCGGGGATGGCAGCAGCCATTTCAGCGAAACGCTGGACGAGCACAACCGGGCCGTCAACAAGTACCAGAGGGGCCAGTGACCCCCGGCCTGTTCATCACGTTCGAAGGCATCGACGGGGCAGGGAAGTCCAGCCATGTCGACGCCCTGGCGCAAGCGTTCCGTGACGCCGGCCGGGCAGTCGTCCTGACACGGGAACCCGGCGGCACCCCGCTGGCCGAGCAGTTGCGCGCCCTGGCCCTGAATGCGCCGATGGATCCGCTGACTGAGGCGCTGCTGATGTTCGCTGCGCGCCGCGACCACCTGGCCCAGGTCATCGAACCTGCGCTGGCACGCGGCGAGGTGGTGCTGTGCGACCGCTTCACTGACGCGACATTCGCCTACCAGGGCGCCGGGCGCGGCTTCGACGCGGGGGTCCTCGGCCAGCTGGAGCGCTGGGTGCAGTCGGTCGACGCGGTGCCACCGGGCGAGCTGCGCCAACCCCAGCTCACGCTGTGGTTCGATGTCCCGCCCGCGGTGGCGGCCGCTCGGCTGGCCGGGGCCCGCGCGCCGGACCGGTTCGAGGCGCAGCCCCTGGCCTTCTTCGAGCGGGTCGCCGGCGGCTACGCACAGCGCGCCAAGGCGGACCCGGGGCGTTTCGCCCGCATCGATGCCGACCGGCCGCGCGAGGAGGTCCGGCTGCAGGCGCTCGGCGCGGTGCGGGCCCGGGGCTGGCTGGCATGACCGCCCGGGCACCCTGGATCGCCGACCAGGCCAGCCATCTGCTGGCCCAGCGCGGCCATGCCTGGCTGCTGCAGGGCCCCTCCGGTCTGGGCCAGTATCCGCTCGCGCTCGACCTGACGCGGGCCTGGCTGTGCGACGAGCCGAGGGAGCAGGGCGCCTGCGGCGTGTGTGGCAGCTGCCACGCCATCGAGGTGCGCACCCATGCCGACCTGGCGGTCCTCATGCCCGAGACGGCCATGTTGGCGCTCGGCTGGCCGCTGTCGGAAAAGGCCCAGCAGGACATCGACGAGAAGAAGCGCAAGCCGAGCCGCGAGATCCGTGTCGAGGCCATGCGCGACGCGGTCGAATTCGCGCAGCGCACCAGCGCACGCGGTCGCGGCAAGGTGGTGCTGGTCTACCCGGCCGAGCGGATGAACAGCGTCACGGCCAACGCACTGCTCAAGACGCTGGAGGAACCTCCCGGCGACGTGCGCTTCGTGCTCGCCAGCGAGGCCGCGCACCAGCTGCTGCCGACCATTCGCAGCCGTTGCATCGGCCACACGATGCGCTGGCCGGCGCACGTCGACGCCCTGGCCTGGCTGACCGGCGAAGGATTGGCCGCGTCCGACGCCGAGGTCCTGCTGCGTGCCGCCGGAGGCCGCCCGGAGGAGGCGCTCTCGATCTCGCGGGCCGGGCGCAACGCCCGGCAATGGTCGCAACTGCCCAAGGCGGTGGCTCGGGGCGACGCCTCCGTGCTGGCCGATTGCTCCCCGGCGCAGGCCGTGGATGCGCTGCAGAAGATCTGCCATGACCTGCTGGCCACCAATGTCGGGGCGGCGCCGCGATTCTTCGACGCCGCCGACCTGCCCCGTGCCGGCTCGGTGGCTGCCCTGAGCGCCTGGTGGCGCGAGCTGGCGCAGGAACAGCGGACGGCGGAGCACCCCTTCAATGCAGGACTGATGCTGGAAGCGCTTGTAAGCCGGGCCCGCTCGGCCCTACACTCGACAGGCCCGAGCCCGTCATGAGCACACCTTCCACCCCCCGCCCCAGCGTCATCCAGCTCGCCATCAAGGAAAAGGCGGCGCTGTACGCGGCCTACATCCCGCTGTTTGCCGATGGCGGCGTCTTCATTCCCACCTCGCGGGACTACAAGCTGGGCGACGACGTGTACGTCCTGCTCACATTGCCAGAGGACCCGCAGCGCTACCCGGTCGCCGGCAAGGTGGCCTGGGTGACCCCGCCGCGGGCCGCGGCCAACCGCACCCAGGGTGTCGGTGTGCGCTTCCCGGCCGACGAGAAGTCCAAGCTCCTCAAGATCAAGATCGAGGAAATTCTCGGGGGCCACCTGGCCTCCGAGCGGCCGACCCAGACCATCTGACCTCCTGCCGCCGGCGGCAGGTTTCGAGCGCTGGCATCATCGACGCATGTTCGTCGATTCGCATTGCCATCTCAGCTTCCCCGAACTGTCCAGCCAGCTCGCCGACATCCGCTCGGCCATGGCCCAGGCACAGGTCGATCGCGCCCTCTGCATCTGCACCACGCTCGAGGAATTCGAGTCCGTCCACGCGCTCGCCGCCCAGTACGACAACTTCTGGGCCAGCGTCGGCGTGCATCCGGACAACGAAGGTGTGACGGAACCCTCGGTCCGCGACCTTCTCGATCGGGCGGCCCGGCCCCGGGTTGTGGCCATCGGCGAGACCGGGCTGGACTACTACCAGATGGAGGAGCGCAAGGGCGGGCGCGGCGTCGCCGAACTCGAATGGCAACGTGATCGCTTCCGCACCCACATCCGGGCGGCGCGCGAGTGCCGCAAGCCACTGGTGATCCACACCCGGGCAGCGTCGGCCGACACCCTGGCGATCCTCAAGGAGGAGGGCGAAGACGGGTCCGACGGCGGCGCGGGTGGCGTGTTCCACTGCTTCACCGAAACTGCGCAAGTCGCCCGGGCGGCACTGGACCTGGGCTTCTACATCTCGTTTTCCGGCATCGTCACGTTCAAAAGCGCCGCGGACTTGCGCGAGGTGGCGGCCTTCATTCCCGCCGATCGCCTGCTGATCGAAACCGACAGCCCCTACCTCGCGCCGGTTCCCTTCCGTGGAAAGGTCAACAATCCCTCGTACGTGCCCCACGTGGCGCGTCAGCTGGCGGACCTCCGCGGGGTTTCGGTGGAAGCGATCGGCGAGCAGACCAGCCGCAACTTCGAGCGGCTCTTTGCAGGCGTCCTGACATGAGAATTCACATCAAGATCGCGGTGTATCTTCTTGCTGCGGCTTGCTTTTCACCCGTTCGAGCTGGTTCGTACGACGACTTCTTCGTGGCCATCAAGCAGGACGATGCCGCCACCATCACCCAGCTGCTGCGCCGCGGTTTCGACCCGAACACGCCGGATCCGAAGGGGTTCGACGGGCTGTACCTGGCGATCCGCGAGCCGTCGCCGAAGGCCGCCCAGGCGCTGATCGACTGGCCGCAGACGAAGGTCGAGACCCGGACGTCCCTGGACGAGAGCCCGCTGATGATGGCCGCGCTCAACGGCCACACGGCGCTCGTGCGGCGGCTGATCGAGCGCGGTGCCGACGTGAACAAGCCCGGCTGGGCGCCGCTGCACTACGCCGCGACAGGTGGACATCTGGAAGTCATGGCGCTGCTGCTGGAGCACCACGCGTTCATCGATGCCGAATCGCCGAACGGGACGACGCCGCTGATGATGGCGGCGCAGTACGGCACACCCGCCGCCGTGAAGTTGCTGCTGGACGCCGGTGCGGACACCGCCATGAAGAACCAGCTGGGGCTGACAGCCACAGACTTCGCGCGGCTGGGCAACCGTCCGGATTCTGCGGAGCTGATTGCGAGCCACATCCGGTCCCAGCGGCCGGCAGGGCGATGGTGACGTTGGGCTTCGATCGTGGCTCGCGACGTGGTGTGGAGCCAGCCACAGCCGTTCAAAACACGTGCGTGCGGCAGGAATGGACGCGCGAGGCTTGCGCTGAACCGTCCCGCTGAGCCAGGTTGATCGTCGGATTAACTCGATACGATGATTGATATTGTCGAATCGCACCGGCACGCTGACAGCTAAAGACTATCACGAACGGCCCTTCGGGGCCGTTTCCATTTGATGGGCTCTAAGCGACAACGCCTCAGTCATTTGGCGCACAATCCAGTTCATGCAACAGTCTGACTTCACCGAACTCTTGCATGAATGGCACAAGGCCGAGAACGACGCAACAGAAGCCGAAATGCAACTCGCGCGGATCGGACAACTCGCTTCCGATCCGCGAGTCGCAGAACTTGCGAAGGCAGCGAACGAGAAGAGGGAACGCGCAGACCGGCTGCTGGCGAAGCTTAGGCAACAAGCAAGCCGCAGCCGGCCGTCACGTCCCTAGCGGGCGCTTCCGAGTACCGGGGCCACAATCGCGCACGAGTGACTCGATCACCGAAGGGCAGCTCTGGAAGCAGAGATCGCAGCGAGTGCGATAGCGACCCACGCGACATTGAGCAAAGTAACCGTGGCCACATAGTCCAAGAAGAGAGTTGGACGCTGTCGGAAAATCATCCTCAACGTGGCCAGAGTAGCGGCCCTGGGCGCGACTCCGCGTCGCCGTAGTCGGCGTGCGACACGTGAATAACTCGCAAGCCCGTCGAGAAGACCATCGATGAATAGGTCCATGTTGGCGAAGAAAGCCAACAGGGCGAAGGCAGCACATAGGAAGACGGCTCCAGTCTGGAACCAGTTGCCGAAATCGACTCTACGGAAGTCAAGATCGTCAGCCAGGACGATCGCTGTGGACACAAGCAGGGCCTGAGGAGTGAGGTTGCGCAGGAAATCAAGTAGCGGCCGCCTGCCTTCATTCAACAGCAACATAAAAGCTCCTCAAAGACCTTGGGATGTCGCCCGCGTCGACGAGACATCCACATCCGTTCGACTGCGAACGCCCGAGTCCATCAAGAAAAAACCCCCGGCGGCAAAGCTGGGGGCGAAGAGCGGTGAGCAGGGAGGAAGGGTTGAGACACCGCTGCAGGACTGTCGCCCACTGCCCACAAATGTGAATCCGTCAATCAGACTACCTTGGATCACGCAGCTAGTCCAAACCGGCAAAAGCCAACCGCCACACTTCCCTCTGCGTATCTGGGGACATGAACGCATCCCCAAAAACATGGGTTTGCCCATCACGGAGAGGATTTAACTGCGTCTCAGGCAGCGGCCGCACTTCGACTGAGCCACCGGCGTCTTCTCGGCCGATCAATTGCGGCGGCACCCACCCAGAAACCCGGAACATGCCGGAAGGTGAGGACGGCGGACACATGATGATCCACGGCTTATCCCCGTTGCCGTCAAGTGCGTCCGAACGAAGCGTTAGCTCTCGGGGCCAACACCTACAAGGCTGGTCTGTTGCACGAAGGAAGTACCAAGCCACGTCCACCAGTTCTTTGGCCCTGTTCAAGCTCGGCGGCGGTAGATCACGATGCTCGATGTCGTTTCTGATTTCGAATAACTGCTTGACCACGAACGGCTTGGCGAGCCCTACCTGTTCTAACCGCTCTAGCGCCCCAACCTTGTTTCCTGGAAAGCGGGCGGAGAATCGGTACAGCTCATCAAGGTGCCTAAGCCTGCTATCGATGACGCGCTTGAGTGCAAGGATGGCGTCTGAGAGGGCGAGGGCAGTCTGAGCGTTCGCAAGGACGCTTTCAGCATGCGCCAGTATCTCGTATGGCCGCTTAGCTCTGACAGGATCCGTGCTGGTCCAACTCGCGACATCCGGCGTCCAAGCGAGCACTTCCCGCGACAACCAGTAGTTCATGAGCTATTTTGTACTGTCTCCGGCTCCGTGCACAGCCAGTAGGTGTCTTTGAAGTCGCCCAGGCGGTGCGACACGATGACGTCGCCATCCTTGCATTCGAAGGCAACCGAAATCAGATCGGCCATCGAGACACCACACAGCCGCATGCGTTGGACCGTGCCCAGATCGACGCCGTTGGAGCGGCTGTAGCGGTTGCTTTCCTCGGGAGCGTCTGCGAAGTCCTTCATGATGTACTTCGACACGTACTGCGCCATCTTGGCCGGGCTGCGGGTGAGGCGCTTACCGCCTTTTTGCTTAGGCTTGCCGCCCACGAACACCAGGCCGTTGTCTTTGCCCACGATAGACCGCCAAATCTCGGTGCCGAGCCGCCAGCCGTGGACCTTCATGCCATTGCGGCGCGCGTGCTTCGGCAGCTTGTGGCAGGCCACGTGGACGTGCATGGCACCGCGAGCCTGTTTCTCAAAGCTGGCGCAGTAGCGGAAGGTGCCACCTAGCGCAGCCTTCATCCGGCGCACCCATTCCTTGAAATGCTGTTTGCACAGCTCGCGATCCTGCTGGTTCTCGCGATAGGTGATCGTTAGAAGCTCGTTAAAGCCCTCGGCCTTGATGACCCTACGGCAAGCCGTTTGCGCGCGTTGTGCGGCTTTCTTGAGGGCTCGCTGACGCTTCTCTTCGATCAGGTCGGCGTCGGCAACCGGGTCCAGCTCGCCCAGGGGCCTAGAACTCCAATCGAGGACCGGCACGGGACCCAACTCGCGCCACTCGACCACCGCACGGGCGGACAGCTCGCGATGGCCGTTACTCTCCCACACGGAGACATCCCAGGCGTCCTCAAGGCGCTTACCTTCAAACAGAATTCCGTCTACTATCCGATGCATTCGCTAGCACCCCTTCTCGCTAGTGAGTCACGAACCCGGGTCGGTTGCAGCCGTCGCCGGGTTCACTTTTTCAGGCCTCGCCTGTGCTCTGTTCCAAAGTGTTCTAGTAATAAATTAGCGGCTCGCTTCGCTCGCCGCGTATCCCCGCGAGCGGGGCCCCTCGCGGCGAGCGGCCCGGCCGCACATCAACCGGCACAGGGTGAACGAGGGTCCAACATGGTGGCTGTCCGCCCCCATACCCCCAGACCCCTGGTGCTGCGCACGCGAGGCTATTCGCCTCTCAGGGGCCCCGTAGTTGTCCCCAGAGAGCAGCGTCACTTGGCAGCGGGAGCCGCAGCCGCCGTGGGCTGATAGGCGACCGTGATCGAGGGGGAATCGCAGGTGATCGTGCGGACAGTGGTCAGCCATTGCACCGTGGCCACGCAATCGCCTAACGCCTTGAAGACGTAGCCGACACGCTCAAGCTCGCTGTTGCTAGTGGTGGAAACGACGGCACCGTTCTGGCTAATCGTGACCATGCAGCGCGTCACGCGGCCCATGGTGAGACAGCCATTGAGGTGCAGGCCCTTAGTCCCGTACGGCTCGGGAATCGGACCACCAACGGCGCCCGAGGGTTGCTCATTGGTGGACGCACCAGGGGCAACAACAGCCAGTTTCTTAGCAGCAGCGTCAGGGGAGGTCGGGACGTCAGCCGCGGTGGGAATCAGCGGCTTGCCGCGGTGCTTCTCAGCCTCGACCAGCCAAGAAGGCTTCGCAGGAGCAGACGCAGACTTGCCCTCCGGCCACCACGCCCACACCGTGAGGACGCCGCCCACAGCGAGCACGGCCCACTTGAGCCGCTGCACCTTGACATAGAGCGGCGCGACGTCCTGGGCAGCTGACTCGGCCACGCTGTTGCCCTGCGTGTGCGAGCGATAGAGCGGGAAGAACTGCGGCTTGTAGGGCCGCTCCTCGGTGGAGATGACCGCTCCGCGATAGCCGGAGTGGACCTTGCGGATGTACACATCCTTTTTGCCCAGGATGTCGGCCTTGCGGCACCGAATCAGCATGGCGATCAGGCGCGCAATCGGCTGATTCATGTCGCGGAACGACTGCGTCATCAGCAGAACGTCTGCGTTGAAGTGCCGGTGCAACTTGAACCACTCGACCACCCGGGGATCGGTGGCGCCGCTGGGGAGCGGAACGTGGCATTCATCAATGACAAAGAGCGGACCCTGGCCGGTCTCAGGATGCTTCCACGTGTGGTAGTAGTCCCACACGCCACCGAAGACAACGTCAGAGGGAATGCGCTCAGGATCAGGGCCACGAAGACGGACACGCCCCTTTTGAACCAGCTCGGGAAGCGACGGCTCGAGTCCCTGATCGGCAGGGGGCGCGCCATCGGGCCACAGCTCGAAAGCATTGCCGTTGCCCTTGCCATCGACGCGCGAAGCGTCCCAGGTGCCAAGGATCGGCTTTGGCCGGTAGACCAGCTCAATGAGAGCCGGATACGCGGGGTCAATGGCGCCGAACATCTCCACCACAAGGGGAAGGTTCGTCACGACAAGCCGGCCCTTCTGCAACGCCGCCAACACGTGGTACACGACGGCCTCATACGACTTACCGCTACCGGGGATCCCCTCTAGCCCGTTGATCATGAGCCAAGCCTCGTGAACGGAACGAGCTGCAGCACCAGGCGCACGCCAATGGCAGCCGTGATGATGGTGATCGCGGTCCCGACACCGAGAAGGCTCAGGATGTTGGAGACCTCGGCGGGAATCGAACCCCAACCGCCGGCAGCCGCGTTGCTGAGGGCGCTCGTGTCCAGCGCAGTGACAGCGGAAACGGCCACCGAGAGGACTTGATCGAAGCACCACGCGGGAACGTCCCGCAGCAGATCGTAGGCAGCGGTGAAGACCGCCACGAACAGATCGGAGAACCACTTGACGACTGCGGCGACCTTCGCAAAGAGGGCGGAGAACAAATCACCCACGGTCAACCTCCGAAGACAAGCGCGCGCGCCAGCAGGAGGGCACTCACGATGACGATAGCGGCCGCAACTTTCCAAAGGTCACAGGCCGGCGCAACGTCATAAGCACCGAACTGCCAGGGAGTGCCGGCGAAATTCAGGTCCAGCATCCAGACCGGACAGGTGCCAGTGGGCGCAATGCTGGGCATCAAGGTAGACGCCAAGGAGAGCAGTGGCGACGCGCTCAGCTCGGCCTTGCGGGTCGTCCACACACCAACGAGCCCATTCGGGAACTTGCGTTCATAGAGCTTCGGCTGAGCGGGGAGGGGAGTATCGACAGAAGCCGCCTCTGCCGGCGGGGTCTCGGTGACCGTGTCAACCTTGTTCACGCCGGCAGCGCCGTTGTTGGTGATGTTGATCGTGGTCACGTTGGTGGTGGTGACAGTGTTGCCCTGATAGTTGTGGTTATGAACCACGGACGTCGTCGTCGTCTTTGTCGAGCCGTCGGCGTTGGGCTCTTGCTTGACCGTAGGCGCTGGGCCGGGGGTGCTGGCGGGACCGGAGACAGTGGGAGAAGACACGGAAAGCGGCTCGCGCAGGCCGTTGGCGGCCTCGACAGCGGCCCGAGCAATTGCGCTGGTGGTCGGCCAGCCAGACTTAGACGCGATGGCGTCAATGAGGCCCTGTTCATTCAGACGCCGAACGTCAGTCTTGGAACCCTCGGGGTAGATGGTCGGGCGCACGAAGATCTCCGGACCGCCGCAGTCGATAGCGCTGACCTGCCCAACGACGTAGTTCCCGGGCGCAGTGCAAGTGACAGCAAGGCCGGGACGAGTGGTGCCATCGACGAAAGCAGCGGTGCACGCAGCCGCGAGCTGAGAAGGAGTGCCGTACGTCTTGTTGATGGTGGTAGACCCACGACCACAGATGCTGACGTAGCCATACCAATTGATGGACGTCTGATCGAAGGTGACCTCATCACCAGCCTGATTCCGAACGATGTTCAATTCCTTGAGCAGCTCGTAACCAGCAGCAGCGGCGCTCGCCACAGGCAAGGCACGGCCAAGAAAGCGCCCGATCGCAGCAGCGGCAGCAGCGTTGGAAACGCGGCCCGTAGCAGCAACAGGAACGGGGTTGCCGCTGGGATTGCGCAGATTGCCGGTTTGGTTGACCTTGATCCCGGACCCACCGTCAGGGGCAGCGCTCGGAACACCAGCGGAGGCAACGGGCGTGCCGTCCCTAGCGAACTCGACGGAAGTCTTACCCGCGCCGGTTGCCTTTTGCATGAAGCGGTCGAACGCGGTATCGCTGGCGACAGCCTGCGCAGCAGCATCGCCGGGAGAGAAGGAGAAGAAAACGGCCAGGACGAGCAGCAACACTCGCCCTAGGCCACCGATGAATGCGAAGCCGCACATCGCCCCGAGCAAGGCAATAACGGCCCAGAACAGAACGACGAGGGCTCCGGCAGTCACGGCTTAGACCTTGCGCACTACGCGCTTGGCGAGGTCGGGACCCTTGAACGCCAGGGCGATGCCGACGATCAGCACGCCCACGGCCACCACCTTGGCGGTGACGCCGGACAGGCCGATGGCATCGAAGAAGGCATCGAAGGGGCCGTCAGCCGTCTGCGCCATGGCGCTGGTGGCAGTGGCGAGGGCCACGGTGCCGACCATCGCCAGCTTGGCGGCGGCGGACTGGCGAAGACGGACGGACAGGTTTTGCAGCTTGTGCATGGAAAGCTCCAGGTTGGACGGTGCGGAATTGCACCGGAGGACACGCGACGTCTCACGACGCTGGCGCGGCCCCCGCTGAAATCACGCTTTGCGGATCAAACCGACGGCGAGGCCGACGCAGAGGCCCAAGGCCCAGAACGACAGCACCATCCCGAGCCCACCCGAGAAGATGTAGGCCATGCGCTCCGGAGTGATGCCAAAGAGCGCCGGGTCGATGGAGTCGGCAAGCGACAACGTCTGGACGTTCTGCGGCGGACACGGATCGACGTCGATGGAGCAAATGAGAACCCGCATCAGTCGTCCCCGAGGCCGTCAACGTCCCGCGACTGGCAGTCCGGGCACTGGACGTCGTCCATGTCGTCAATGTCGTCCAGGCCGAAGACCAAGCCGCACCCGCCGCAGAACATACGGACGTCGTCTTGCCCGTCCATCAGGCCCCCGCAGGCATCGGCCGCAGCTGCTTGGCTTCGATGGGAACGAGGCCGGCGAGCGTCGCGACGACCTTGCCCTGGTCCGGGCCGTAGGTCGGCGCGTCGAGCGTGAAAGACGCGGTATAGAGGCCGGGCTTGGCGACAGCCTCCAGGGCCTTGGGGACGGTCAGCACGCCGACAGCGCCAGCCTTGCCAGCGGTGTCACGCAGGACGCAATGCGCTTCCTTGATGGAGAACGCCTGACCGGTTTTCTTAGAGGTGCCGTCTTTGGAGTTGACGAGCAGGATTTCGAGAACGGTTTGCATGGTTTGCCTTGTGAGTAGGCACCGCAGGAGCGCGGCGTTATGGCCTCCGGTGACGGACAGCCATAGCGCCGCGTTCATGCGAAACAAGCAATGCCGAGCACGATCAGCGGCAACGCCCAGGCGAGGCCGACGCAGATACCGCGCGACACCGCCTCAACAACAGCTTCCCGATACTCAGAACGCTCGACGGCGGAAGAGCTCAGACCCATAATCAACCCCAGATTTGGTAATGCATCGCAAAAGTGCGATGCATGGACGTTACGGGAATGGCTGAGCTATGTCAATCACAAATTTGGAAGTACACGACCTTGTAGTGCGCGCGGGTCAGCGCGTCGGGAGCGAATACAAGCTGGCGAAGGTCCTCGGCGTGGCGCAAAGCACGGTCAGCGAATGGAAGATGGGCAAGCGCACGTGCGTGCCGGCGGACCGAGCACGGCTAGCGGGCTTTGCAGGCGAAGACCCGGTGCAGGAACTGGTGCGAGCCACGCTACAGACGACCGAAGGCACGAAGCGCGGGGAGCAGCTGCGTACGCTGCTGGGAAAGTCGTGGCAAGCGATTGGCGGGGGCGTCGCTACCGTCTTGCTCGCGGTGTGCAGCCTGATCTCTACGCCGACTCCAGCCTATGCGATGACTAGATACGATGATTGTTATGTCAAATCATGTGTCGGTGGATCCTGGAGCTGGCCCGGATGGTCGGTTCTGCCGGTCCGGGCCGCTTGGTGCCCTGTCTCCTGCTCGCCATCCCCGGGTGCCACGGGGGATCTCAGGCCTGCATCGGCTGCCGGAACTCCAGCACTTCGTCCTGGTGAACCCAGAGCACCAGTTCCCGCGTGATCTTGCAGATCCAGGTCTGCTGCCGGTGCGGCTGCGGGATCGCGAGCCGGCTCGCATCGAACACCGCGGCGCACCCGCCATGTTCGCGTCGCGCGGACTCATAGCGGATGGCGGCGATCGGTGGCGCGCGGCGCCGCACGGCCGCAGCCAGGCGGTGGCATTCGGCATAGTCGTCGGGGTCGCGCCACGTGGCCCGGTGCGCGTTCCACGGCGGCCTGGTCAGGTCCAGTTCGGTGCCGTCGAAGCGGGCCAGGAAGAACGTGTGCTCCGTCACCAACTGCTCCCCGCGCAGCCCTTCGGAATCCATGAAGAAGCGCCAGCGCCAGTGCGCCAGTTCCGCCGCCACCGTGCCCGGCTCGTCGGCGCCGTACCACGCCCCTGGTTCGTGTGCCGCGCGGAAGCGCGACGGCCAGGGCGGCGCGTACCGGAACGGGGTCGCCAGCAGATACGGCAGCCCGACGCAACTCGGTGGCAGCGGCGGCTTGCTGGATTCCAGCACCTGCTCGAGGAGTTCCTGGTCCTGAAGATCGTCCACCAGCCGCATGGTCGCGACCTGGTGTTGCGCCTCGACCCCGCGCCACAAGTCACGACGCGCCGTCGCAGCCTGGTCGAACCAGGTCTCCTCCCACGCCGCGGCAGTCATACCAGCGCGCGGGCACCGTCGAGGTAACGGACAACGCGGACCAGGCCCTCGATGCTTTCGATGGCGTCCCGAGGCGTCTGGTTGAAAGCGTGGTTGAAGGTGGTCATCCAGAGGCGCCGATGCTTCTCGCTGTTGCCCACCAGCGCATCGAGCGAGCGGTAGACACGCACCAGCATCGCGGCGAGTTCCGCCGGCTTGCTGCCCAGCTCGAAATGGCGATCACCCGCCGCAAGCCGTGAGACCGTGGCTTCGCTCAGCCCCACCACCCTCGCCAGGGCCGCATTGTTCAGGCCGAGCAACCCCGCCGAGCGAAGTGCAGCCTTCGTCAAAACGGCTTCGGCCGATTTCGCCGCCGGGGACTTGGCACGTGCCACGTTCGCCATGGGACCTCCTTCTTGCTGCGGAAAGAATAGTCGGTCATTCTCTCTTTTGCAACTGCACTGGGCATTCTCTGCGGATGGACCGGAGATGGAGCCACCCGAGAACTCGGGAAGTTGCCCGCACAGCGCCGGCTCTTCGCGGCACATCGCGCGGAGCCGATCAAGCAAACCTCACGTTCCGTTACCAAGTGCTTGATATTGCTCGGCGTTGTTTGTGAACTCCTTCACTCGCGGTGTCTTGGCACGGTCACGATCTGCGACTATCTTTGTCACTTCCCTAGCAAAATTGTTTCAGCCTAGACAAATTCCGGCATGCGTTGGTCCAAATCCCGTCTCCGGAGCAGCATCTACGGCTTGCTGGGCCACTCCGTCCAGCCGACCGATTCCATCCTCGACACGAGCCTGGAAGACATTCGCGAGAAGATGCTCGATCTCCTGGGGGATTTCGGCCCGGCCAAGTTCCCGCACGTGACCCGGCGCATCCGTTACGCAGGCGATCTGCAGGGCCTCTGGTACCTTCGCGGTGACCTGATGGCGGCGTTGGCCGCCATGCATGGCGAGGCCGTGGCCCGCGAACGCATCCAGGCCATCACCAAGATGTTCCGTGGATTGCTGCCGGGCGGCCTCGCGTCGCGCCCGAGCCCGCTGGTCGGCTAAGCGCCTGGCCGGCTAATGCCGGTGCCCCCACAGCACGAAAGCGTCGCGGCCTTCCACCGCGAGGTGCACCTTCGCGCCAACCGGCAGGGCGACCTTGGTCGGCACGTGTCCGAACGGCAGCGCGGTGAAGACCGGCGCCTTGATCTGCCCGCGCAGGCGGTCGATCACGGTCTTCAGGCGGAAGCCCTTGTCGTGCGGAACCGGCTTGTAGTTCGTGAAGTGGCCGAACAGCACAGCCTTCTGCTGCGCCAGCACGCCGGTGTACAGCAACTGCGTGAGCATGCGTTCGACGCGGTAGGGATGCTCGTGCACGTCCTCGATGAACAGGATGCCGCCCTTGATCTGGGGCATCCAGGGCGTTCCCGCCAGTGTCGCCAGGATCGACAGGTTGCCGCCCCAGAGAACCCCCTGGACATCCCGGAAGGAGTCGGTTCGCTCTGCCGACGGTAGCTGCCAACCCGTGCCCTCGCCCTGCCCGCTCACGAGGTCTTCGAAGCAGGCCAGCATGATCTCGTCGGGTTCGCCTTCCACGCCCAGATCCTCTCCCACCGCCGGGCCAGCCCAGGTGACCGCGCCGGTCTCCGCCAGCACGGCGCTCTGGAAGGCCGTGAAGTCGCTCAGCCCGACGAAGCGCGTTCCGCGCTCGATGGCACGCGCCACGGCCTTGTACCGGATCGCGGGCAGCAGCCTCGTGAGTCCGTAGCCGCCCCGCGTGATGATGGCGACGTCCGCGCCACTGGCGGCTGCGCGGTGGATGGCCTCCAGCCGCGTGTCGTCGTCGCCGGCGAACCGCATGTGGCTGGCGAGGGCGGACGCATCGACCTCGACGTCGTGGCCCATGGCGCGCAGGCGGGCGACGCCGCGCCGCACCGCGGCCTTGTCGCGCACCGCACTGGAGGGAGAGTAGATGTAGATGTGCTTCTTGGTCACGGCGCGAAGTATCCCACTGCCCTCCTGGCCAGCGCGCTCCCATGTTCGGGCACGAAGTGGCCCGCGTCTTCGAGGACGACCGGGTCCGGGCATCCCCGGATCCAGCTGCGCAGCTGCTGCATGGCCGCCAGGCCCAGGACCGGGTCCCTGGCGCCGATGGCCATCAGACTGCGGCCGCTCCAGCGCGTCTGCCAGAACTCGCGTGCCTGGCGCGAGATGGCTGCGCCGCCGGCGTCCCAGGCGTCGGGCACCATCGGCGGAAAGGCGCGCAAGGCGGCCCGATGGCCGCGATCGGGAAACGGCGCGTCGTAGGCGGCGCATTCCGCCGCGCTCAGGTGTGGATTGCCGCGGGCGAAGAGCCGGCCGACGTCGAACTCCGGCTGCCGCGCGCACATCTCGCGCCACGCCAGGAAACCGGGACCGAGCGGCACGTCCCCCGTGCCAAGGGTGGTGTTCATCACCAGCAATCCACGGTAGCGCTCCGGCGACACCATGGGCAGCGTCAGGCCGAGCAGGCCACCCCAGTCCTGCACGACCAGCACCACGTCACGCAGATCCTGCCGCTCCACGAACTCCAGCAGCACTTCGCGGTGCCAGTCGAAGCTGTGCGCCGATTCCTTCTTCGGCTTGTCGCTCCTGCCGAAGCCGATCAGGTCGGGCGCCACGACCCGGTGGCCTTGTGCCAGGAACACCGGAATCATCTTGCGGTACAGGAAGCTCCAGGCCGGGTTCCCGTGCAGGCACAGCCAGGTGAGCGGCGCCTCGCGCGGCCCCTCGTCCAGGTAGTGCATCCGCCAGCCGGCCAGTGCGGGCAGGTCGCTCACGTAGCGCGGGGCCCATGGATAGTCGGGCAATGCCGCGAACCGCGAATCGGGTGTGCGAAGGGCATCGTCGCGCAGCAGCGTCGCGGTTTCACGTGCCGCCTGCCGCCGTGCCGAAAAGAAATCGGAGAGCTGCGCGCCGCATGCCTGGGCGAGCACGCCGCCTTCGACCAGCGTGCGATGGTTCAGGCGCCGCTCGCCAAACAGGTCCAGCACCGAGCCAGCGGCGCCCGTCTTGGGGTCGGGCGCACCGAAGACCACGCGCCGCAGACGGGCGTGCAGCATGGCACCGCTGCACATCGGGCATGGCTCCAGGGTGACGTACAGATCGCAGCCATCGAGCCGGTAGTTGCCCAGTGTCCGGGCCGCATCGCGCAGGGCCACGATCTCGGCGTGCGCCGTCGGATCGTGCGCGGCGACCGGACCGTTGCGGCCGCGCCCGATCACCTGGCCATCCCGGACCACCACCGCACCGACGGGGACCTCGCCAGCCGCTCCGGCCTGCCGCGCCTGTTCGAGCGCCAGCGCCATGAACTGCTCGTCGTGCGATGTAGGGGTCGTCACTTCGCTTCGTCGGGAGCGGGGCGCGGCGCCTGCATCAGCGCATCGACCGCTTGCCGTACCTGTTGCACCTGCTGCGCGGGCGCGGCAGGGGATGTGGCGGTGGCCTGTGCGCCCGACGGCGGATTGGCCATCTGCTTGCGGGCGACGAGTGCGACCGCCAGCACCACCAGGACCAGGCCGATCAGGCTGAACACGCCGCGCATCTCATTCCTCCGCCAGGCCCAGCCGGACCATCCAGCCGGCCAGCGCGCGCTCGTTCTCGCCCCCGTCGCGATACGCGGCGTGCAGGGCCCGGTGCGATTCCGGACGGTGCTGATTGAGCTTCACCTTGGATTGCACGTCGGTGATCCGCAGCTCGAAGCCCACGATGCCCTGCAGCAGCTTGTGCGCGAAGTCGGCGTCGAGCGAGCGCCATTGCGCTGCATAGGCGGGCTCGTGGTCGCCGATCAGCTTCTTCAGCAGCGCATCCTTCGCGTCCGGATCCTCCACCAGCCGCGCCTCCACCTCGCAGTGCACGGCGAGGTAGTTCCAGCTGGGCACGCGCTGCAGGTCCGGATAGACCTTGGGCGACAGGTAGCCGTGCGGTCCCAGGAAGGTCGCGAGCGCGCGGGGACGCGCCTGGAGGTGGCGCCACTGCGGATTCGGGCGGGCCACGTGGCCCCACAGCACGAGGCCACCTTCTCCTTGCTCCACGTGCAGCGGCAGGTGGGTGACGAAGGGAAAGCCTTCGTCGTCGCAGGTGACCAGGCTGGCGAGCGGATGCGCCCGCATCAGGTCGACGGCGATCGACTCGTCACGGGCCCGGAACTGCGGCGGCATGTACATGGGGGATCCTCCTTCGCGCACTGTAGCGACGATCGGCCGGCCGATGGATGCCGATCGCGCATCGCTGCGATGCGTCTCACTCCCACTCGATGGTCGCCGGCGGCTTGCTGCTCACGTCGTAGGTCACCCGGTTGATGCCGCGGACCTCGTTGATGATCCGCCCCGAGACCTTCTTGAGCAGCGCGTACGGCAGCTCGGCCCAGTCCGCGGTCATGAAGTCGCTGGTCTGCACGGCGCGCAGCGCCACCACGTAGTCGTAGGTGCGCCCGTCGCCCATCACGCCGACGCTCTTGACCGGCAGGAAGACCGTGAACGCCTGGCTGGTCAGGTCGTACCAGCTCTTGCCGGTGTGCGGGTCGGTGAAGTTGCGCAGCTCCTCGATGAAGATGTGGTCCGCCCGGCGCAGCAGGTCGGCGTACTCGCGCCGGACTTCACCGAGGATGCGCACGCCCAGGCCCGGGCCCGGGAACGGATGCCGGTACACCATCTCGTGCGGCAGGCCGAGCGCCACGCCCAGTTCCCGCACCTCGTCCTTGAACAGGTCGCGCAGCGGCTCCAGCAGCTTCAGCCCCAGCTGCTCCGGCAGGCCGCCCACGTTGTGGTGGCTCTTGATGGTGACCGCCTTCTTGCTCTTGGCTCCGCCCGACTCGATCACGTCGGGATAGATGGTGCCCTGCGCCAGCCAGGCGACGTGACGCGAGTGCGTTTCCTTGATCTTCGCGGCTTCGGCCTTGAACACGTCCACGAACAGGCCGCCGATGATCTTTCGCTTGGCCTCCGGGTCGCTGACGCCGGCCAGCTTGCCCAGGAACAGGTCGCTGGCATCGACGCGGATCACCTTGGCGTGCAGCTTGCCGGCGAACATGTCCATCACCATGTCGCCCTCGCTCAGGCGCAGCAGGCCGTGGTCGACGAACACGCAGGTCAGCTGGTCGCCGATCGCGCGGTGGATCAGGGCTGCCGCGACCGACGAATCGACGCCCCCGGACAGCCCGAGGATCACCTCCTCGTTGCCCACCTGACGCCGGATCGCCTCGACGGCCTCGGCGATGTGGTCGCGCATCACCCAGTCCGGGCGAGCGCCGCAGATGCCCAGCACGAAACGCTCGAGGATCGCCCTGCCCTGCACCGTGTGCGTCACTTCCGCATGGAACTGGATCGCATAGAAGCGCCGCGTCTCGTCGGCCATGGCCGCGATCGGGCAGCTCTCGGTGGAGGCCATCAGCTTGAAGCCGGGCGGCATCTCGACCACCTTGTCGCCATGGCTCATCCAGACGTTGAGCATGCCGTGCCCTTCGTCCGTGGTGTAGTCGGCGATGTCGCGCAGCAACTCGGTGTGCCCGCGGGCACGCACGGCGGCGAAGCCGAACTCGCGCTTGTGGCCGCCTTCCACCTTGCCGCCCAGCTGGTGGGCCATGGTCTGCATCCCGTAGCAGATGCCCAGCACCGGCACGCCCAGCTCGAACACCGCCTGCGGGGCCTTGTCGGTGGTGTCCTCGTAGACGCTGGCGTGGCTGCCGGAGAGGATCACGCCCTTGAGGTTCCCGTCCGCGGCGTACTGGCGGACCCAGTCATCGGTGACGTCGCAGGGATGCACTTCGGAATAGACGTGCGCTTCGCGCACCCGCCGGGCGATCAGCTGCGTGACCTGCGAGCCGAAGTCGAGGATGAGGATCTTGTCGTGTTGCATGTTCAGTCTCGGGTGAGCGCGGTCCGGAGCCCCGCTCCGGGGCAGGCGCGGGTCATGGCAGGTCGGTGATGAGCGGGTGGTCGAGCTTCAGGCAGGCGTGCTGCAGTGACGGGTCCATCGTGACGAGCGGCGCCTTGAGGTCCACGGCCACCTTCAGGTAGGCCGCATCGTTCGGGGTCAGGCCGAGCGACTGTGCCCAGCTCCAGAACTCCAGCGGCGACACGCGCATCGGCGCCAGCGACACCGGTAGCCGGCTGAGCAGCCGCAGCACGTGCTGGTGGACACTGGGCGTGAACCGGCCGCAGGCCAGGGCGCGACCGGCGGCGTGCAGCGCCTCCAGCGGGAAGACCGCGGCACTCATTGCGCTCTCCTCCTCGGTCATCACCCGCACCAGCGCCTGCGAGACCTTGTCGCCGGCGCCGTCCGGAAACGCCCAGCTCGCGAAGGCGGACGCATCAACGACCAGCATCGTCTTCCGCAGCGTTGCCGCTGTCACGCACCGCGGGCTCCCGCTCCTGCTTGTGGTGCGCCCACAGTTCCCGGAACGACGGTTCGCTGCCGCCGACCTTCTCGCGCAGGGCAGCCAGTTCTGCCTGGATGGCCTGGCGCCGCGCTTCGATGCTGGGTTGCTCGCTGTCCGGTTCCCTGATCAGGCGGATGACGCGCTTGCCATGCCGGGTCAGCACCACTTCCTCGCCTTGCTCCACCGCGCGGATCAACTCCGAGAGCTGGCTCTTGGCCAGATGGATGGGCACGGTGGGCATGGATTCTGGCTCGACCTTGTTCGAATCTGACCAGAATTCTAGCCTGCCCAAGAAAAAAGGCCAGAAAATTCTGGCCTTTTTCGAGCGGACGCCGTCAGTCGGCCCGGTAGTTCGGCGCTTCCTTGGTGATCTGGACGTCGTGCACGTGGCTCTCGCGCATGCCGGCCGCGGTGATCTGCACGAACTCGGCCTTGCTGCGCATGTCCTCGACCGTGCCGCAGCCGCAGTAACCCATCGCGGCCCGGACGCCGCCGGCCAGCTGGAACACGATGGACAGCATCGAGCCCTTGTACGGCACCCGACCTTCGATGCCCTCGGGCACCAGCTTGTCGGCGTTCGGATTGCCGGTGGTCGCCTCCTGGAAGTAGCGGTCGGCGCTGCCCTGCTGCATGGCGCCGATGGAGCCCATGCCGCGATAGCTCTTGTAGCTGCGGCCCTGGTACAGCACGATCTCGCCGGGGGCCTCTTCGGTGCCGGCGAACATGCCGCCCATCATCACGGTGCTGGCGCCCGCGGCGATCGCCTTGGCGATGTCGCCGGAGTAGCGGATGCCGCCGTCCGCGATCAGCGGCACGCCGCTGCCGGCCAGGGCCGTCGCCACGTTGTCGATGGCGGTGATCTGCGGCACGCCAACGCCCGCCACGATGCGGGTGGTGCAGATCGAGCCCGGCCCGATGCCCACCTTGACTGCATCGGCGCCGGCCTCGACCAGCGCCAGGGCGGCAGCGCCGGTCGCGATGTTGCCGCCGATCACGTCGACCTGCGGATAGTTCTGCTTGACCCACCGCACGCGGTCGATCACGCCCTTGCTGTGGCCGTGGGCCGTGTCGACCACGATCACGTCAACACCGGCCTTGACCAGAGCCTCCACGCGCTCCTCGGTGCCTTCGCCGACGCCGACGGCCGCCCCGACGCGCAGCCGGCCCGACGGATCGCGGGCCGCGTTCGGGAAACTGGTCTGCTTGGTGATGTCCTTGACGGTGATCAGACCCTTGAGCTCGAAGGCGTCGTTCACCACCAGCAGGCGCTCCAGCTTGTACTTGTTCAGCAGCGCCTTCGCCTCGGCCGGGGTGGTGCCCTCGCGCACGGTCACCAGCTTCTCGCGCGGGGTCATGATCTGGCTGACGGGGATGTCGTAGCGCGCCTCGAAGCGCAGGTCGCGCCCGGTTACGATGCCCACGACCTTGCCGCCGTCCAGCACCGGAAAGCCCGAGATGCCCAGTTGTTCCGACAGGTCGAGCACCTGGCGCACCGTGTGCGTCGGGGTGATCACCACGGGGTCGCGCAGGACGCCCGATTCATAGCGCTTGACCCGGGCCACTTCCGCCGCCTGCTGCTTGGGCGTCAGGTTCTTGTGGACGATGCCGATGCCGCCTTCCTGGGCGATGGCGATCGCCAGCCGCGCCTCGGTCACGGTGTCCATCGCGGCCGACACCAGCGGCAGGTTCAACGCGATGTTGCGGGACAGCCGGGTGGCCAGGCTGGTGTCCTTGGGGAGGACCTGGGAGAACGCCGGGACCAGCAACACATCGTCGAAGGTCAGCGCTTTTCCTAAGAGGCGCATGTCAGAGCTCCAAAAGCGGGATTGTAGCCAGCACCTTGGTACTAACCCGAGTGCAAGGCACGCCACAGGCCGTGACGGAGTGCGCGGCTGCGGCCCGCGCCGGGGCTGCACGGTCGAGCTGCACCGCTACACTCGCCGCATGACCGTCCTTCGCACCCTCGCCCTGACCCTGGCCTGCACCCTGCCGCTGACCGTCGTCGCGCAATGGCAATGGATCGACAAGGACGGCCGTCGCGTGTTCAGCGACAAGGCCCCGCCCCCGGAAGTGCCGGCGGAGAAGATCCTGCGCAGCGCCGGCCCGCGCCCGGCAACCGCCGCCGCGGAACCGCAGGCCGCCGCCAGCGCCCCGACCGCCGCACCCAAGGCGGCTGGCAAGGACAAGGACCTCGAGGAGAAGCGCAAGCAGGCGCTGGCCCAGGAAGCCGACCAGAAGAAGGCCAAGGAGAAGGAACTGGCCGAAGCCCGCGCCGAGAACTGTTCGCGCGCGCGCCTGTCCAAGACCACCATGGAGTCGGGCGTGCGCCTGTCGCACGTCAACGCCAAGGGCGAGCGCGAGGTGATGGACGACACCACCCGCGCGGCGGAGCTGCGCCGGCTCGACGGCATCATCACGCGCGACTGCGTTCAGTAGCCCGGCTTGGCCCCGGGACGGCGGCCGGCAAACAGGCCGGCTGCACGGGCGCCCTGGCGCTTGAAGCGCTCGCGCCGCGCCACCTTCGGATCCACCAGCAGCGACCGGTAGACCTCGACCCGGTCGCCCTCCCGCAGCGCGTGGTCCACGTCCGCCTGGCGGCCCCACACCCCCACGCCGGCGCCTTCGGGCAGCCTGAGCCCGCAAGCCCGCAGCGCATCCGCCACGGTGGCTCCGTCCGGCAGCTGCAGCGACTGCTCCAGCACCTGGCGCGGCGCCGGCGAATGGGTGACGGTCACGAGCGGCATGCGTCAGCCATAGACCTGTTCTGCGCGCTTGACGAAAGCATCCACCAGGCTGCCCGCGATGCGGTCGAAGACGGGTCCGACCACGGCGGCCAGGGCGGCGTTGCGGAAGCTGTAGTTCAGGTCCAGGCCCACCCGGCAGGCTCGCTGCCCTTCGCCGCCCACGGGCGCGAAGGTCCAGCCACCGTCCAGGTTGGAGAAAGGACCATCGACCAGTCGCATCGACACCTTGCGGCCGGGATCGTGCTCGTTGCGGGTGATGAAACTCTGTCGGATGCCCGCGAACGCGATGCCGATCTCGGCCTTCATGCCGTGCGCGTCCTCCTCGAGAACGGCGGCGCGGTCGCACCACGGCAGGAACTTCGGATACTGGGCCACATCGGTGACCAGTCTGAACATCTCGTCCGCGCTGTACCAGATGAGGACGGAGCGATGGACGGTTTTCATACAGAATGCAGGGCTCGCGGGATTGTAGTGACGGCCTGCGCTCCCCATCTGTCAGCCCATGGCCCACAAACAAGACGGCACGACCCGCATCGCCGACAACAAGAAAGCTGCGTACAACTACTTCTTCGAGGAGCGCTTCGAGGCCGGCATGGTGCTGGAAGGCTGGGAAGTCAAGGCGCTGCGCGAGGGAAAGGTGCAGCTGACCGACGGCTACGTGGTCATCAAGAAGGGCGAGCTCTTCATCATCGGGTGCCAGATCAACCCGCTGAAGACCGCTTCCACCCACGTCAACCCCGACTCGATCCGCAGCCGCAAGCTGCTGATGCACAAGGACGAGATCCGCAGGCTGATCGGCAAGGTCGAGCAGAAGGGCTACACCCTGGTGCCGATCAACCTGCACTGGAAGGCCGGCAAGGTCAAGTGCGAAGTGGCTCTCGCCAAGGGCAAGGCTGAGCACGACAAGCGCGACACGATCAAGGACCGCGAAGGCAAGCGCGAGATCGAGCGCGCGATGAAGAGCCGGCAGCGCTGAGGCCCCGCGTTGCCTGGCGCCGGGAATAAACGCGGCCGCCGCGACGTTCATGGCTTGCAACCACCACCGGAGACTTCCATGCATCCCATGAAACGCTCGATCCTCACTGCCACCCTTGCACTCAGCCTGGGCGCCTGCGCCGCGATGTCCGGATCGGACCAGCCAGCCAAGGCCTCGGACGGCGTGCTGGTCGGCTCCAACGGCATGAGCCTGTACACCTTCGACCGCGACGTCGCCGGCAGCGGCAAGTCGGTCTGCAACGGCCCGTGCGCCACGAACTGGCCGCCGCTCATGGCGCAGGCCGGCGCCTCGGCTTCGGGCGACTGGTCGGTCGTGGCCCGCGACGACGGCAGCCGCCAGTGGGCGTACAAGGGCAAGCCGGTCTACTACTGGGCCAAGGACGCCAAGCCGGGCGATCGCACCGGCGACGGCTTCAACAACGTCTGGCATCTCGCCCGTCCCTGAGCTGCTGCCGCGGCCGCCGCTCGCCGCGGCGTGCCCCGGTGCCCGCCTCGCGTCATGCCGCTGCACACCGCCGACCTCGAAGCGCAGATCCCGCAGCTGCGCCGCTATGCGCGGGCGTTGACGGGCGACACGTGGGCGGCCGACGACCTGGTGCAGGACACGCTGGAGCGCGCCTGCGACCGGTGGCAGCTGTGGAAGGCGGGCAGCGACCTGCGTGCCTGGCTCTTCACGCTGATGCACAACCTGTTCGTCGACGGCGTGCGGCGCGCGGTGCGGCAGGCAGGCCAGCGAGTCGACATCGACGACGTGGCCCAGGAGCTGTCGGCCCCCGGCGGCATGCCCGACCAGGCGCTGGACCTGCAGCGCTGCCTCCTGCGCCTGCCCGAGGAGCAGCGCGAGGTGCTGCTCCTGGTCGCCCTGCAGGACCTGAGCTACCAGGAAGTCGCGACGATCACCGGCACCCCCATCGGCACCGTGATGTCCCGCCTGTCGCGGGCCCGCGCCCGCTTGCGCGAGCTGATGGAAGGCGCGACGACGCCGGCACCGGCGGCGGCCGTGGTACCGCTCGTGCGCATGAAATGAATCCGTGATGAAGCAAGATCCCACCCCTCGCCTCGACGAAGCCGCCCTGCACGCGCTGGTCGACGGTCGCCTGGGTTCTGCCGAACGTGAGGCATTGCAGGCGCGCCTGGCGGACTCGCCCGACGCGCAGCAGACCGTCGCCGCGTGGGAGCGGCAGCGCGAGCTGCTGCGGGTCCTGCACGCCGAGGTCCTGCGCGAGCCGCCCCCCACCCTGCTGGTCGAAGCGGCCCGCCAGCTCGGCGCCCGCCGCGCCCGCATCGATCGTTGGCAGCGTTGGGGCGGGATGGCCGCTTCCGTGCTGCTGGCCTTCGCGGTGGGCTGGATCGCACACGGGCAGTGGGCTTTGGCGGCATCGGGCCCGTTGCTGGCGAAGGCGCGACCGGCCGCCGAATTCGGGCGGCAGGCGGTCGTCGCACACGCGGTCTTCTCGCCCGAGGTGCGCCATCCGGTCGAGGTGACCGCCGCGCAGCAGGATCATCTCGTGCAGTGGCTGTCCAAGCGCCTGGGCCGGCCGCTCAAGGTGCCGGACCTCGGCGCCCAGGGCTACGAACTGGTGGGCGGCCGGCTGCTGGCCGCCGGCCAGGGGCCGCGCGCGCAGTTCATGTACCAGAACGCGCGTGCCGAACGCATCACGGTCTACGTCGGCGCGCTGGAGAACGCGCGCGAGGCCGGCGCCCGGGAAACGTCGTTCCGCTTCACCAGCGAGTCCGGCACCTCGAGCTTCTACTGGGTCGACCAGGGCTTCGGGTACGCGCTCGCCGGGCAGCTGGGCCGGGCCGAATTGCTGCCGCTGGCCGAGGCCGTGTACCGCCAGCTCTGACGCGGTGTCAGTCGAGCAGCCGCAGCGGGTGTGCGTGCGCCGGCCACGGGCTGCGGAAATAGGGCTCGACGAGCTCCGGCGTCACCTCCTCGATGGAGGCGGGGTTCCAGCGCGGCGCGTGGTCCTTGTCGACCGCCAGGGCCCGGATGCCTTCCACGGTCTCGCTCGCGGCGCCCGGCCGCAGGCGGAAGCAGTTGCGCACGAGATCGCGTTCCATCCGGAGGTCGTCCGCCAGGCCGAGGTTCCGTGCACGGCGCACCTGCTCCAGCGTGACGTGCAGCATCAGCGGGGAGCGCTTGCGCAGGGCCGCGGCAGTGTGCGCAGCCCATTCGGAGTCCCGCGATTCGAGCGCCTGGACCATCTGCCGCACGCCTGCCAGCGAGAACACCGCGTCGATGTCGGCGCGCGCGGCCGCGAGCCGAGACGGCATCGCCTCCTGCCGCGTCGGCAAGGCGGCCGCGCCGCGCTCGGCCAGCCGCTCCCACAGGGCGGGCAGGTCGGCGCTGGGCAAGTGCACGTCGGCCAGGCCGGCTTCCAGCGCCTCGGCCGCCCCGACCATTTCGCCGGTCAAGGCCAGGTACTCGCCGATGCGACCAGGGCAGCGGGAGAGGAAGTAGCCTCCCCCCACGTCCGGGAACAGGCCGATGTTGGTCTCCGGCATCGCCATCTTGGTGCGCTCGGTGACGACGCGGCATCGCGTGCCCTGCGAGATGCCCATCCCGCCGCCCATGACCACCCCGTCCATGAACGACACGGTCGGCTTCGGGTAGCGGTGCACCAGGTGGTTGAGCGTGTACTCCTCGGTGAAGAAGTCCTCCAGCTGCGGGTCGCCGGCAAACACGGCCTGGTGGAAGAAGCGGATGTCGCCGCCGGCGCAGAACGCGCCGAACGGCCCTTCCCTGCCCTGGCCGCGCAGGCACACGACTTCGACGCGCGGGTCGTCGCGCCAGGCGAGCAGGGCGGCCGTGAGCTCCCGGATCATGCCGAGCGACAACGCATTCAGCGCCTTGGGCCGGTTCAGCGTGATCCGCCCTGCCCTGCCGACGACCTCGGCCACCACCTCGCTCATTGCTCGATCTCCATCGTTTGCGTTCGGTCCGGTCGACACGACGTCGCGCCGCTCAGGCCCGCTGCCGCCATCCCACCAACTCGTTCATGACCAGCGCCCCGATCACCAGGGCGCCGCCGGCCAGCACGGTCTGCGTGGGCACTTCGTCGGCGCCCAACCAGGCCAGCAGGATGCCGAAGATCACCTCGAGCAGGGCCAGCAGGGCGACTTCGGGTGCTTTCAGCACACGCGCACAGACCACCGACAGCGCGCAGGGGATCGCCAGCTGCACCAGCCCGAGCAGGGCCAGCAGGCCGATGTCGTGCCAGGACGCGGCGAACGGCATGGCCAGCGGCAGCGTGGCCAGCGACGAGATCGCCGCCCCCACCAGCACCGAGGGCACCAGGTCCACGTTGCGACCGTGCGAGTGGGCCCGCTGGGAGACCGTCCAGTTGACGGCCGCGGCGAGCGGCACGCACAGTGCCACCAGCGTGCCGGTGAACTGGCCCCCCGAGACCTGGGCGCCGTACATGTAGCCGATCCCCGCCCCGGCCACGGCAATCGCCGCCCAGGTGCGGGCGGGAATCCGGTGCCCGATGAAGATGCGCGCGATCAGCGCGGTGAGGAACGGGCCCACTGCCATCGTCACCAGCACATTGGCCACGGTGGTGAGCGTCAGGGCCACCATGAAGGCGGTGAACATGACGCTCCAGCACAGGCCCGACAGCCACAGCGCCGCGCCACCGCGCCGCAGCTTGCCGTACACCGAGCCGCTCTGGAAGAACGGCAGGATGACCAGCAGCGACAGCACGGTGAAGAAGCTGCGCCAGAAGGTCACCTCGAAGCTGCGCGCCTGCTCCAGGTGCCGCGTGATCACGCCCGCGATCGACCACATCAGGGTCACCGCGACCATCAGAAGGACCGCCTTGCCGTGGCTCAGCTTCATGGGCTGGTCAGGCGGTTTCGCGGGAGGCGCGCTTGCGCTCGTGCTCCTTCAGGTGGCGCTTGCGCAGCCGCACGCTCTTGGGCGTGATCTCGACCAGCTCGTCGTCCTCGATGAACTCGACGCCGTACTCCAGCGTGAGCTCGATCGGCGGCGTGATCTTGATCGCATCTTCCTTGCCGGACACCCGGAAGTTGGTCAGCTGCTTGGTGCGGGTGGCGTTGACCACCAGGTCGTTGTCGCGGCTGTGGATCCCCACGATCATGCCCTCGTACACCGGATCGTTGGCCCGCACGAACATGCGGCCGCGATCGTCCAGCTTCCCCAGCGCATAGGTGAAGATCTCGCCGTCGTCCATCGAGATCAGCACGCCGTTCTTGCGGCCGCCGATCTCGCCACGGTAGGGCTCGTAGCGGTCGAAGATGTTGGAGATCAGGCCGGAGCCGCGGGTCAGGTTCAGGAACTCGTTGGAGAAGCCGATCAGGCCACGCGCCGGGATCCGGTACTCCAGCCGGGTGCGGCCACGGCCGTCCGACTCCATGTTCACCAGGTCGCCCTTGCGCTCGCCCAGGGCCTGCATCACGCCGCCCTGGTGCTGCTCCTCCACGTCGACCGTGACCAGCTCGATCGGCTCGTGCCGCACGCCGTCGATGTCCTTGAACACCACGCGCGGCTTGGACACCGCCAGTTCATAGCCTTCGCGTCGCATGTTCTCCAGCAGGATGGTCAGGTGCAGCTCGCCCCGGCCGGAGACCTCGAACACGCCTTCCTCGTCGGTCTCGCGCACGCGCAGGGCGACGTTGTGCTGCAGTTCCTTCTGCAGGCGGTCCCAGATCTGGCGGCTGGTCACGTACTTGCCTTCGCGGCCCGCCAGCGGGCTGGTGTTCACGCAGAAGTTCATGGTCAGCGTCGGCTCGTCGACCTTGAGCATGGGCAGCGGGGCCGGGTTCAGCGGATCGGTCACGGTCACGCCGATGCCGAGGTCCGCGATGCCGTTGACCAGCACGATGTCACCGGGGCCGGCCTCGGTCACCTGCACGCGTTCCAGGCCCTGGAAGGTCAGCACCTGGTTGATGCGCCCCTTGAAGGACTTGCCGTCCGGGCCTTCCATGACCAGCACGTCCATCGACGGGCGGATCGTGCCGGCATTGACGCGGCCCACGCCGATGCGGCCGACGAACGTGGAGAAGTCCAGCGCGGAGATCTGCAGCTGCAGCGGCGCGGCCGGGTCGCCGGCGTGCGCCGGCACGTGCTTCAGGATGGTGTCGAACAGGGCGGACATGTCCGGGCCCCACTGCTCGCCCGGCTCGCCTTCTTCCAGTGAGCTCCAGCCGTTGATGCCGGAGGCGTAGACCACCGGGAAGTCCAGCTGCTCGTCGGTCGCGCCGAGCTTGTCGAACAGGTCGAAGGCGGCGTTGACGACGTGGTCGGGACGGGCGCCCGGCTTGTCGACCTTGTTGACCACCAGGATCGGGCGCAGGCCGAGCGCCAGCGCCTTCTTGGTCACGAAGCGGGTCTGCGGCATCGGGCCTTCCTGGGCGTCGATCAGCAGCACGACGCCATCGACCATCGAGAGCGCGCGCTCCACCTCGCCGCCGAAGTCGGCGTGGCCGGGGGTGTCGACGATGTTGATGTGGGTGCCCTGCCAGCTCACCGCGCAGTTCTTGGCCAGGATGGTGATGCCGCGCTCGCGCTCGATGGCGTTGTTGTCCATCACGGTGTCGACCACCTTCTCGTGCTCGGCGAAGGTGCCCGACTGGCGCAGCAGCTGGTCGACCATGGTGGTCTTGCCGTGGTCGACGTGGGCGATGATGGCGATGTTGCGGATCTGTTTGGTGCTCATTCGGTAACTCCACCCTTGCGGGCTGCGTGGTGCGCCTCGGGAACGGCCCGGCGGCTCATGGGGCCGCGGCCGCCGTTCGCGGCTGCAGGATTTGCTGGATTTCGATGGGGCTCAGCAGACGCCCCGGAATCAGTTCGCCGGCCCGGACGTGGCCGGTGCCGAGCAAGGTCGATGCCGACCCGCCCGTCGACGGCCCGAACACGGCCACCGCCGGCTGGTCGGGCCAGGTGCCGCGGCGGCGCAGCCCGGACAGGAACCGGCCGGCATTGTCGGCGTCCAGCGTGACACGGGCGTGGCCGTCGAGCAGCGCTTCGGCTGGCAGCAGCTGGGCCAGGCGGTCGCCCTCCTCCATCTGCTCCAGCGCCTCGATGGTCGTGCACTGGCCCAGGCCGAACGGCCCGGTGGCGGTGCGCCGCAGGAAGGACAGGTGCGCGCCGCAGCCCAGCGCCTCACCGATGTCCTCGCCCAGGGTGCGGATGTAGGTTCCCTTGCTCACCCGGGCGGTGAAGCGGATCGCCGGACGGCCGGCATCGGTCACGGGCTCGAGCGAGAGCGCGTGCACGACCACGTCGCGCGGGTCGCGCTCGACGGTTTCGCCTGCGCGGGCATATTCGTACAACGCCTTGCCGTCCTTCTTCAGCGCGCTGTGCATCGGCGGCACCTGCCGCAGCGGGCCGGTGAACTGGCGCCGGATGTCCTCCAGCCGTTCCGGCGTCAGCGCCGGGATCGGCCGCTGCGCGATCACCGCGCCTTCGGCGTCGCCCGTCGCGGTCCGCACGCCCAGCACGGCCACGGCTTCGTAGGTCTTGTCGGCCTCGAGGTGGATCTGGCTGAACTTGGTGGCGGCGCCGAAGCACAACGGCAGCACGCCGGTGGCCAGCGGGTCGAGCGTTCCGGTGTGGCCGGCCTTCTCGGCCCTCAGGAGCCACTTGCACCTCTGCAGCGCATCGTTGCTCGACAGGCCCTTCGGCTTGTCGAGCAACAGGACGCCGTGCACCGGCCCCCGCACGATGCGGGTGCGGGTCGGGCGCACCTCGTCCCCGCGCTGCGTCGCTGCGCGGTGGCTACCCCCCAAGGGGGCCTTCGCACCTTGGGGCGGCCCTGCAGTGTTCACGCTACTGGTCGGAGTCTTTGGCGCGCGAGGCGACCGCGCGGGCGATCAGCGCGTTCATGTCGGCGGCACGCTCGGTGGTGCGGTCGAACTGGAAGTGCAGCGTCGGCACGGTGTGGATGTGCAGGCGCTTGAACAGGCCGTTGCGAAGGAACCCCGCGGCCTGGTTCAGCGCCTCCTGGGTCTCCTGGGGGTCGCCCACCAGGAGACTGAAGAACACCTTCGCATGCGCGTAGTCCGGCGTGACCTCCACGGCCTGGATCGTGACCATGCCCACCCGCGGGTCCTTCAACTCGCGGGCGATCAGCTCCGTCAGGTCGCGCTGGATCTGGTCCGCGACCTGGAAGCTGCGATTGGGCTTGGCGCTCTTCTTGGGCATGGCTGCGGCGCGCTCACAGGGTGCGCGCGACTTCCTTGATCTCGAAGAACTCCAGCTGGTCGCCTTCCTTGATGTCGTTGTAGTTCTTCAGCTTGATACCGCACTCGAAGCCTTCCTTGACTTCGCGCACGTCGTCCTTGATCCGCTTGAGCGACTCGAGCTCGCCGGTGTAGATGACCACGTTGTCGCGCAGCAGGCGGAAATGCGAGTTGCGCGTGACCTGGCCCGAGGTGACGTAGCAGCCCGCGACCGTGCCGATCTTGGAAGCCACGAACACGGTCCGGATCTCGGCCGAGCCGATGACTTCCTCGCGCTTTTCCGGTGCCAGCATGCCCGACATCGCCGCCTTCAGCTCATCCACGGCGTCGTAGATGATGTTGTAGTAGCGGATGTCGACGCCGTTGCCCTCGGCAAGCTTGCGCGCACCCGAATCGGCACGCACGTTGAAGCCCAGGATCAGCGCCTTGGAGGCGATCGCCAGGTTGACGTCGGACTCGCTGATGCCGCCCACGGCAGCATAGACCATCTGCACCTTGACCTCGTCGGTCGAGAGCTTGAGCAGCGACTGCGACAGCGCTTCCTGCGAACCCTGCACGTCGGCCTTGACGATGATCGGCAGCGTCTTCACCTCGCCGGCGGTCATGTCCGAGAACATGTTCTCCAGCTTGGCGGCCTGCTGCTTGGCCAGCTTCGTGTTGCGGAACTTGCCCGCACGGTAGGTCGCGATCTCGCGCGCACGGCGCTCGTCGGTCATCACCATGAACTCGTCGCCCGCCTGCGGCACTTCGGTCAGACCCTGGATCTCGACCGGGATCGAGGGACCGGCCGACTTGATGGTCTTGCCGTTCTCGTCGAGCATGGCGCGCACGCGGCCGTAGGTCTGGCCGGCCAGCACCACGTCGCCCACCTTGAGCGTGCCCGACTGCACCAGCACCGTGGCCACGGGGCCGCGGCCCTTGTCCAGCTGGGCTTCGATGACCAGGCCCTTGGCGGCGGCGTCCACCGGTGCCTTCAGCTCCAGCACCTCGGCCTGCAGCAGCACCTGCTCGAGCAGGTCGTCCACGCCCTGGCCGGTGAGGGCCGAGACGTTGACGAACGGCGACTCGCCGCCGTACTCCTCGGGCACCACTTCCTCCACCACGAGCTCCTGCTTGACGCGGTCCGGGTTGGCGCTGGGCTTGTCGATCTTGTTGACCGCCACCACGATCGGGACGCCGGCCGCCTTGGCATGCTTCACCGCTTCGCGGGTCTGCGGCATGACGCCGTCGTCCGCGGCCACCACCAGGATGACGATGTCGGTGGCCTGCGCACCGCGCGCCCGCATGGCGGTGAACGCCTCGTGGCCCGGGGTGTCCAGGAACGAGATGACGCCGCGCGGGGTCTCGACGTGGTACGCACCGATGTGCTGCGTGATGCCGCCGGCTTCGCCCGCGGCCACCTTGGCGCGGCGGATGTAGTCCAGCAGAGAGGTCTTGCCGTGGTCGACGTGGCCCATGACGGTGACCACCGGGGCACGCGGCAGCGCCTCGGCGTTCGCCTGGGACACCTCCTCCTCGGTGAACGCCTCCGGGTCGTCCAGTTCCGCGGTCACGGCCTTGTGGCCCATTTCCTCGACCACGATCATGGCCGTGTCCTGGTCCAGCGGCTGGTTGATGGTGACCATCTGGCCCATCTTCATCAGCGCCTTGATCACTTCGGACGCCTTGACGGCCATCTTGTGCGCGAGCTCGGCCACCGTGATGGTCTCCGGCACGTGCACTTCGATGACGCGCTGCTCCACGGCCTGCATCGGCGCGTTGTCGCGGTGGTCCCGGTCGTTGCCGCGACGGCCACGCGGACCACCGCGCCAGTTGTTGCGGCCGACGCCGCCCGAGGCGTCGCCACGGGTCGGGATGGCCTTCTTCTTGGACGGATCGGCAGCCCAGCTGGAGGACAGCTTGGCGGACTTGACTTCCTTGCCACTGCCGGGTGCGGCAGGCGCGGCCGCGCCGGGCGCGGGGCGGCCGGTGACGGCCGGCTTGTGCAGCGTGCCCTTGGCGGCCGGCTTGGCGGCATCGCCCGGCTTGGCGACCGGCTTGGCCTCTTCCGGCTTCTTGGCCACCAGCACCTTCTTGGGCTGGGCCATCATGGCGCGGATGGCCTCGGCTTCGGCCAAGGCCTTGCGGCGGCGCTCTTCCAGGTCACGCGCACGGGCGGCTTCCTCGTCGGCGCGGGCCTTGGATTCGGCTTCCGCCTTGGCGCGGGCTTCCGCGGCGGCGGCATTGCGTGCAGCGGCGGCAGCGGCGGCTTCCGCGCTGGCCTCGGCCTGCGCCTGCGACATCGCGGCCTTCTTGGCCTCTTCGTTGGCGGCGTAGGCGGCGGCGCGCTCCTCGGCCTCGCGCTCGCGGCGCTCCTGCTCCTCGCGGACGCGGCGCTTCTCCGCCAGGTCTTCCTCCTGGCGGCGGATCAGTTCGGCCTGGCGGCGCGCCTCTTCCTCGCGGCGAGCCAGTTCGGCGTCCTCCACGCGCGGCGCAGCCGGCTGCGCATCGCGCAGTTGCGGCTCGGGCGCTTCGACCACGGCGGTGTCGCCGCCTTCGTCGCGCTTGACGAAGGTGCGCTTCTTGCGCACCTCGACCTGGATGGTGCGGGCCTTGCCGCTGGCATCGGCCTGCTTGATCTCGCTGGTGGACTTCTTCACCAGCGTGATCTTCTTGCGCTCGGCCGAAGCAGTGCCATGGCTGGCCTGCAGGTAGCCCAGCAGCTTCTGCTTGTCCGCCTCGGACAGCGCATCGGACGGGGCGCTCTTGGCAACGCCCGCGCTGCGCAATTGCTCAAGCAGCGTGTCGGGGGATTTCTTGAGTTCGCTGGCGAACTCGGCGACGGTGGTACTCGACATAGGTTCTGGTTCCCTCCATCACGTCACGCTTGCGCCGCCGCACCGGTGAACCAGTGCTCGCGCGCCTTCATGATCAGGGCTTTGGCCTCGTCCGCAGACTGGCCGGTGATCTCGGTCAATTCATCGACGGCCAGGTCGGCCAGCTCGTCGCGGGTGTGCACGCCGGCATCGGCCAGCTTGCCGATCAGCGCAGGCGACAGGCTGTCGAGGTCGCGCAGGTCCTGCGAGACTTCCTCGACGCTCTCTTCGCGCGCGATCTCCATGGTCAGCAGCGCATCCTTGGCACGGGTGCGCAGTTCGTTGACGGTGTCCTCGTCGAACGACTCGATGTCCAGCATCTCCTGGAGCGGCACGTACGCCACTTCTTCCAGGCTGGTGAAGCCTTCGGAGATCAGGATGTCGGCGATCTCCTCGTCGACATCGAGCTTCTCCATGAACAGCGAGCGCAGGCCGCTCTGCTCCTCGGCCTGCTTCTGGGCCGACTCGTTCGCGTCCATGATGTTGATCTTCCAGCCGGTGAGCTCGGACGCGAGCCGCACGTTCTGGCCGCCGCGGCCGATCGCGATGGCGAGGTTCTCCTCGTCGACCACCACGTCCATGGCGTGCTTTTCCTCGTCGACGACGATGGAGCTGACGTTGGCGGGCGCCAGGGCGCCGATCACGAACTGGGCGGGGTCCTCGGACCACAGCACGATGTCCACGCGCTCGCCGGCCAGCTCGTTGGTCACGGCGTTGACACGGGTGCCGCGCACGCCCACGCAGGTGCCGATCGGGTCGACCCGCTTGTCGTGCGACAGCACGGCGATCTTGGCGCGCGAACCGGGGTCGCGGGCGCAGCTCTTGATCTCCAGCAGGCCCTGCTCGATCTCGGGCACCTCCTGGCGGAACAGCTCGATCATGAACTCCGGTGCCGCGCGCGACAGGATGATGGGTGCCCCGCGCAGGGTCAGGTCCACCTCCATGATCATGGCGCGGACGCGGTCGCCGTTGCGCAGGTTCTCCTTGGGGATCATCTCGCCGCGGCGCAGCCGGCCTTCGACGCGGCCGCTCTCGACGATGATGTCGCCCTTGTCCATGCGCTTGACGGTGCCCACGAAGATCTTGTCGCCGCGCGACATGAAGTCGTTGAGCAGCATCTCGCGCTCGGCGTCGCGGATCTTCTGCAGGATCACCTGCTTGGCCGCCATGGCGCCAATGCGCCCGATGGGCAGCGATTCGACTGGTTCCTCGATGTGGTCGCCCGGCTCGACGTCCGACACACGCTCCTGGGCGTCCATCAGCATCTCCTCGGCGTCCGGGTTCTGCAGGCCCTGCTCGTCAGGCACGACCAGCCAGCGACGGAACGTCTCGTAGTCGCCGCTGTCGCGATCGATCGCCACGCGGATGTCCACCTCGCCCTCGTAGAGCTTCTTGGTGGCCTGGGCCAGCGCGGACTCGACCGCACCGAACACCACGTCGCGCTCGACGTTCTTCTCGCGCGAGATCGCCTCGACCAGCATCAACAATTCGCGATTCATCACGTCTCTCCTGTCTGCCTGGGCTTCCTGCCCTTGAAATCCACCACCGGCGCGAGGCGCGCCTCCTTCAATTCGTCCAGCGAGAAGCCGATCGCCTGCAAGGGCGCCGGCTCCCGCTTGCGACTGACCTTCTGCCCGGGCTTGGGCTCCGGCGCGTCGCTCCAGACCAGCTGCCAGCTGCCGGACTCGGCGCGCGAGAGCTGACCGCGGAACTTCTTTCGGTTGGCCGAGACCTGGCCCGCGCCCGCGGCGCCCACCGGCGCCTTCAGCGTGATGTCCACCAGCTCGCCGGCGAACCGCTCGAAGTCGCGCTCGTTGCGCAACGGCCGGTCCAGCCCCGGCGACGACACCTCCAGCCGCTTGTAGTCGACGCCTTCGACCTCCAGCGCGTACTGCAGCTGACGCGTGACCTTCTCGCAATCCTCGACGTTGACGAACTGCTCCTGTCCCGGCGCCCAGGGCAGGTCGATGGTGACGCGCAGCAGCCCGCCGGCGGAGCGTTCGATCTCCACCAGCTCATAGCCGAGGCCGGTCACGGTCTGTTGGACAAGGTCCTGCAGCGCCAAGTTGTTCGTGTCTTCCGAGTGATTTCCACGGAACCAAAAAAAACGGGCGGTGAGTACCCGCCCGTTTGGTCGTGAAGCAAAGATTGTACCGCGCGCCGGGCACCAGCGCAACTCTCCGGCGCCGGATCAGCCTGGGTCGCCGTGTCCCGAGCGCATGAGCTTGATGCCGGAACGCATTCGCTTGTCGGCCAGGCGTTGCCGACGCGAAGCAGCTGTGGGCCGCGTCGGCTTTCTCAAGTGCGGCGGCTCGGCGACGCTGTCCACCAGCGCCTGCAGCCGATCCCAGGCCTCCGCGCGGTTCATGTCCTGGCTGCGGTGCGACTGGGCCTTGATGACGAGCACGCCGGCCCGGGTGATCCGCCGATCCTGCAGAGCCAGCAGGCGGGCCTTGTGCTCGGCCGGCAGCGACGAGGCGCGGATGTCGTAGCGCAGATGAACGGCACTGGAGACCTTGTTGACGTTCTGCCCGCCAGCGCCCTGCGCCCGCACCGCGGTGACTTCCACCTCTTCCGGCGGGATGCTCGTCGGACGCGGATGGAGCCCCACCTCACGCCGCCGCGGCGACCAGCGCCCGGGTGTAATCGTGCGACGGCTGGCCCAGCACCCGCTCGACGGGGCCGGACTCCAGGACCTCGCCATCCTTCATCACGAGCACGTCGTGCGCCATCGCACGGATCACGTCCACGTCGTGCGTGATGAGCAGGTAGGCCAGGCCCTTCTCGCGCTGCAGCCGCTGCAGCAGGCCGAGCACCTGCTTCTGGATGGTCACGTCGAGCGCGCTGGTCGGCTCATCCAGCACCAGCAGTTGCGGACCGACGATGAGCGCCCGCGCGATGGCCAGACGCTGGCGCTGCCCGCCGGAGAACTCGTGCGGGTAGCGCTCGAGCAGGCCCGGGAACTGGGCCTCGGTGAGCCCGACGTCATCGAGCGCGGCGAGCACGCGTTCTCGACGGCCGGTCGGTGGCAGCGCGGGCTCGTGGACCAGCAGGCCCTCGCCCACGATCTCCTCGACCGTCATCCGCGGCGAGAGCGACGAGAACGGATCCTGGAACACCACCTGCACCTGCCGACGGATCGCGCGGTTGGCCGCGACGGACGGTCCCCAGGCGCGGTCCACCACCGCCAGCTCGCCGCGATGCGGCAACAGGCCCAGGGCCGCCAGCGCGAGCGTCGACTTGCCCGAGCCCGACTCACCCACCACGCCCAGCGTGCGCCGGGCCGGGATCCGGAAGTCGGCGCCTTTCACGGCGACGAACTCGCCACGGCGGAACCAGCCACGCACCCCTGGAACCGCCACCGGGTAGGCGACCTGCAGAGCGCTTGCCTGCATCACGGCGGGACCGGCCGGGCCCTCCTCCAGTTCGCGCGTCGGGCGGCTGTCGATCAGCCTGCGGGTGTAGGGGTGCCGCGGTTGCGCGAAGACCGCCCCGACCTCGCCCGCCTCGACCAGGTGGCCGTTCTCCATCACCGCGACCCGGTCGGCGAACCGCCGCACCAGGTTCAGGTCGTGGGTGATCAGCAGCACGGCCATGCCGGTCTGCCGTTGCAGGTCGGCCAGCAGGTCCAGGATCTGGACCCGGAGCGTGACGTCCAGGGCGGTGGTGGGTTCGTCGGCGAGCAGCAGGCGCGGCCGGCAGGCCAGTGCCATCGCGATCATGGCGCGCTGGCGCTGCCCGCCCGAGAGCTGGTGCGGGAACGCGCGCGCCCGGCGGGCCGGCTCGGGGATGCCGGTCGCGGCCAGGGCCTGCACCGCCGCTTCCCACGCCTGCCGCCGGCTGAGGGACTGCTTGAGCTCCAGCACCTCGGCCACCTGGTCGCCGACCGGATAGAGCGGGTTCAGCGCCGTCATCGGCTCCTGGAAGATCATCGCGATGTCGTCGCCCCGCACCCCGAGCAGTTGCCGCTCGGACAGCGCCAGCAGGTCGGTCGGACCCGCCGCCTGGCCCGCGTCGGCCAGCAGCGCAGAGCCCGAGACCTGCGCGTTCTGCACCAGGCCGAGCAGAGCCAGCGCCGTGACGGTCTTGCCCGAGCCCGACTCGCCGACCAGCGCGAGCTTCTCGCCTGCGTGCAACTGGAAGTCGACGCCGTGCACCACCTCCTTGGCCCCGAAGGCAATGCGCAAGCCCCGCACGTCGAGCAGCGGTGCGGCGTTCATGCGGCTGCCTTGCGCGGGTCGAGGGCGTCCCGCAACGCGTCGCCCATGAAGGTCAGGAGCAGCAGCGTCAGCACCAGCACGCCGAAGGTCGACAGCGAGATCCACCAGGCGTCGAGGTTGGCCTTGCCCTGGCTCAGCAGCTCTCCGAGCGACGGGGTCCCGGGCGGCACGCCCAGGCCGAGGAAATCGAGCGAGGTCAGCGCCAGGATCGCCGCGCTCATGCGGAACGGCAGGAACGTCACCACGGGGGTCATGCTGTTGGGCAGGATGTGCCGCCACATGATGCGGCCGTTGCCGACGCCCAGTGCCCGGGCCGCGCGCACGTAGTCCATCTGCCGGTTGCGCAGGAATTCGGCGCGGACGTAGTCGGACAGGCCCATCCAGCCGAACAGGGAGAGCAGGATCAGCAGCAGGGACACGCTGGGCGCGAACACCGCCGAGAAGATGATCAGCAGGTACAGCTCCGGCATCGAGCCCCAGATCTCGATGAAGCGCTGGAAGGCCAGGTCGGTGCGGCCGCCGAAGTAGCCCTGGACGGCCCCCGTCAGCACCCCCAGCACCACGCCGATGGCGGTGAGCGCCAGGCCGAACAGCACGCTCACGCGGAAGCCGTAGATCAGCTGCGCCAGCAGGTCCCGCCCGCGGTCGTCGGTGCCGAACACGTTCTCGGCCGAGGGCGCGGCCGGGTTCGGCTGGCCAGCGAAGTAGTTGAGGGTCCTGGGGCCGTAGCGGTTGACCGGGTAGATCGCCCAGTTGCCGCCCTCCCCCAGCCTGCGCTGGATGAAGGGGTCGAGGTAGTCGGTGGGCGTGGCGAAGTCGCCGCCGAAGGTGGTCTCGGGATAGTCCCGCCACAACGGAACGTAGAGATTCCCTTCGTAGCGGACCAGAAGTGGCTTGTCGTTCGAGAGCACCTCGGCGAACAGGCTTAGGACCACCAACGCGGAGAACAGCACCAGGCTGAAGAACCCCAGCCGGTTGCGCCGGAAACGTTCCCAGGCGCGCCGTCCGGGCGAGGCGGACACCCGGGCCCTTGGCGCGGGCGCGCCACCATCGCGCAGCTCCTGCCCCGGCGGCGGCACGCCGGGTGGCAGGCGGCCGGCCGCTTCAATCGAACTTGACACGCGGATCCACCAGAACGTACGAGAGGTCGCTGATCAGCTTGGTCAGCAGCCCGATCAGCGTGAACAGATAGAGCGTGCCCAGCACCACGGGGTAGTCGCGGCGGATCACGCTCTCGTAGCTGAGCAGGCCCAGGCCGTCCAGCGAGAACAGGGTTTCGATCAGCAACGAGCCGGTGAAGAAGGCGCCGATGAACGCTGCCGGGAACCCGGTGATGATCGGAATCAGCGCATTGCGGAAGACGTGCTTCCACAGCACCCGGCGCTCGTCGAGCCCCTTGGCACGGGCGACCAGCACGTACTGCTTGCGGATCTCCTCGAGGAAGGCGTTCTTGGTCAGCATGGCCGTGACCGCGAAACTGCCGAACACCATGGCGGTGACCGGCAGGGCGATGTGCCAGAGATAGTCGACCACCTTGCCGGCCAGACTCAGCTGCTCCCAGTTCGACGAGGTCAGGCCGCGCAGCGGGAACCACTGCAGCTGCCCACCGAAGACCACCAGCAGGGCCACTCCCAGCACGAAGCCGGGAATGGCATAGCCCACCAGCACCACCAGCGTGGTGAGGAAGTCGAACCGCGTGCCGGCCCGCACGGCCTTCGCGACACCGAGGGGCACCGCGATCAGGTAGCTCAGGAAGAAGGTCCACAAGCCCAGGCTGACCGAGACCGGAAGCTTCTCGCGCACCAGCTCCCACACGTCCTTGTGCTGGTAGAAGCTCTTGCCCAGGTCGAACCGGGCGAACTGCCCGAGCATCTGCAGGAAGCGCTGGTGCGGCGGCTTGTCGAAGCCGTACAGCGCGCGGATCTCCGCGATGCGCTGCTCGTCCACGCCTTGCCGTCCGCGGTAGCCCGCGCCGGAGGCGGCCGCCCGTTCGCCGCCCGAGTCGCGGCCCTGCAACTGGGCGACCATCTGCTCCACCGGCCCGCCCGGCACGAACTGCACGATGGCAAAGGTGATCAGCAGCACGCCCAGCAGCGTGGGAATCATCAGCAGCAGCCGTTTGAGGATGTACGCGGCCATGGTCAGCGGTTCGAAGGCGTCGCCCACCAGGTCGACACGGCCCACAGGTCTACCTGGTAGTACGGCGGGATCACGGACGGCAGCTCGAAGCGCCGCGGCCGGAACCCGACCAGGAACGCGTCGCCGTAGTACTGCGGCACCGAGTAGTACCCGTGCGCCAGCACCCGGTCCAGTGCCCGCATGGCAGCGGACAGGTCGGCCCGGGTGCGCGCCCCGACGACCTTCAGCAGCAAGGCGTCGACCGCGGGATCCGCGATGCCCCAGATGTTGGAGGATCCCGGCGTTCCCGCCGCCGCGGAGCCGAACCGCTCGAGCAGCTCGCTGCCGGGTGCCGTGCTCCCGGGCGCACGCAGCGAGGTCAGCTCGAAGTCGAAGGCGTCCATCTTCTGCTTGGACAGCGAGAAGTCGACGTTGCGGTAGACCAGCTGAATGCCCAGCTTCTCCAGTGCCTTCTGGAACGGCCCGACGATGCGCACCAGGGACGGCTGGTCGTTGAGGAACTCCATCACGAAAGGCTCGCCTTGCGCGTTGCGCAGCGCCCCGTCGCGCCAGGTCCATCCGGCTTCCTTGAGCAGCTGCTGCGCCTGGCGGAGGTTGTCGCGCAGGCTGTTCGGCGGCGCCGTGCTGGGTGCGACCGGCGCCGGACCGAACACCTCCGGACGCAGCTTGCCGCGCAACGGCTCCAGCAGCGCCAGTTCGTCGGCCTTGGGCAGTCCCTCGGCCTGGAACTCGCTGTTGGGGAAATAGCCGTTGACGCGCTTGTAGATGCCGTAGAAGAGCTGCCGGTTCATCCACTCGAAATCCATCGCCAGGCCGATCGCCTTGCGCACCCGGATGTCCTGGAACTTCGGCTTGCGCAGGTTGAACACGTAGCCCTGGAAGTCCCCGGGATTGCGGTTCTCGAAGGCGCGCTTGGCCAGTTCGCCGGACGCGAACTGCCGGCCGCTGTACTGCCGCGCCCAGTTGCGCGAGATGAACTCCCGCATGAAATCGAACTCGCCGGCCTTCAGGCCTTCAAAGCGCGACGTCTCGTCCAGGTAGATCTTGAAGCTGACCCGGTCGAAGTTGAAGTGCCCGCGGCGCACCGGGAGGTCGCGCGCCCAGTACTGCGGATCGCGCTGGTAGGTGATGTCGCGCCCCATGCGCGGGCTCGCAATCCGGTACGGGCCCGAGGCGATGGGCACGTCGGACACGACCTGGTCGAACGGCCGTCCCCTGCCCCACTCGCGGCTGAAGACGGCCATGCCGCCGACGATCAGCGGTAGTTCACGGTTGGCCGAGGCGAAGTCGAAGCGGACGGTGCGCTCGTCCACCGCGACCGCCTGCTTCACGTCGGCGTAGATGGTGCGGTACTGCGGCGCTGCGGCCTTGCTGACCAGGGTGCGCCAGGAATGCACCACGTCGGCGGCCAGCACCGGCTTGCCGTCGTGGAAGCGGGCCTGCGGCCGCAGCCGGAAGGTGGCGGAAAGACCGTCGGCGGCCACCTCCACATCCTCGGCGAGCAGGCCGTAGGCGGTGGTGGGTTCGTCGCTGTTGCCCGTGAGCAGGCTGTCGAACATCAGCTCGGTGATGCCGTACGGTGCCGTGCCCTTGAGCGTGAACGGATTGAACTTGTCGAAGTTGGTCGGCCGCGTGGGCGGCACCATCCGGATCTCGCCGCCCTTGGGGGCCGACGGATTGACGTAGTCGAAGTGCGTGAAGGACGGCGGGTACTTGACGTCGCCGAACTGTGCGTAGGCGTGGGCCGCCCACGAAGGCACGGCCGCCACGGATGCCAGCAGGAGCAGCCAACCTCGCATGCGACAATTCTGCCCAAGTTTTTCCGAGGCAAGACGCATGGGCTTTCTCACTGGCAAGAAATTGTTGATCACGGGCGTGCTGTCCAACCGCTCCATCGCCTACGGCATCGCCAAGGCCTGCCGCGCACAGGGCGCCGAGCTGGCGTTCAGCTATGTCGGCGAGCGCTTCAAGGAGCGCATCACGGAGTTCGCGGCGGAGTTCGATTCCAAGCTGGTGTTCGATTGCGACGTGGGCGACGACGCCCAGATCGCCCGCCTGTTCGCCGACCTGTCGGCGCATTGGCCCAAGTTCGACGGGTTCGTGCACGCCATCGGTTTTGCACCGCGCGAGGCGATCGCCGGCGACTTCCTGGATGGCCTGTCGCGCGAAGGCTTCCGCATCGCGCACGACATCAGCGCCTACAGCTTCCCGGCGATGGCCAAGGCCGCCCTGCCGATGCTGAACCCGCAGGCCGCCCTGCTGACGCTGAGCTACCTGGGCGCCATCCGCACGGTGCCCAACTACAACACCATGGGCCTGGCCAAGGCCTCGCTGGAAGCGTCGGTGCGCTACCTGGCCGAGTCGCTCGGCCCGCGCGGCATCCGCGTCAACGGCATCAGCGCCGGCCCGATCAAGACGCTGGCGGCCAGCGGCATCAAGGGCTTCGGCAAGATCCTGTCGGTGGTCGCCGAGACCTCCCCGATCCGCCGCAACGTGACCATCGACGACGTGGGCAACGTGGCGGCCTTCCTGCTGTCCGATCTGGCGGCCGGCGTCAGCGCCGAGATCACCTACGTCGACGGCGGCTTCAGCCACGTCGTCGGCGGCATCGCCGAACCGGCGGCCTGACGGTCGCCGAACCGGCGGCCTGACGGTCGGCCGGCCTCGGGCCGGCCCCTCGTCCGGCACGACGTTGGCGATCGTCGCCGTGACCGCGGCGACCCCGGCCGGCACCAGCAGCGGCGAGCCGAAGCCGACGCTCTTGACCACCGGCCCCGGGACCCACACGGCCAGCGAGGCTGCGCCCCTGGCGCAGGTCCGGCGTGGCCGCGGCGGTGCTCATGGCCGGTTCAGACCTGCACGCAGTCGGCGTAGAACCGGACCTTGCCGTCGGCGTCGCGTTCCTCGACCAGGCCGTGGATGTCGGTCTCGAAGCCCGGGCACTGCGAGTTGAACTCGCGCGAGAACTTCAGGTAGTCGACGATCTTGCGGTTGAACACCTCGCCGGGGATCAGCAACGGGATGCCCGGCGGGTACGGCGTGACGAGAGAGGTGGTGATCCGGCCCTCGAGGTGGTCGATCTCCACCCGCTCGGTCTTGCGGTGGGCGATGTGCGCGAAGGCATCGCTGGGCTTCATGGCCGGCTGCAGGTCGCTCAGGTAGATCTCGGTGGAGAGCCGGGCGATGTCGTACTTGGCATACAGCTCGTGCACGAACTGGCACAGGTCCGCCAGGCCCATGCGCTCGTAGCGGGGGTACTGCTGGCAGAACTCCGGCAGGATCCGCCACATCGGCTGGTTCTTGGCGTAGTCGTCCTTGAACTGCTGCAGCGCGGTCAGCAGCGTGTTCCAGCGGCCCTTGGTGATGCCGATGGTGAACATGATGAAGAAGCTGTAGAGACCGGTCTTCTCCACGATGACGCCGTGCTCGGCGAGGAACTTGGTGACGATCGAGGCCGGGATGCCGGTCTTGGCGAACTTCCCGTTCAGGTCCAGGCCGGGCGTGACGATGGTGGACTTGATCGGGTCCAGCATGTTGAAGCCCTCGGCCAGGTTGCCGAAGCCGTGCCACTTGGCAGTGCGCGCCTCGCCCTTGATGATCCAGTCCTCGCCGCGGCCCGTGCCCTGCTCGGCCAGCTTGTCCGGACCCCAGACCTTGAACCACCAGTCCTTGCCGTACTCCTGGTCGACCTTGCGCATGGCACGCCGGAAATCCAGGGCCTCGACGATCGATTCCTCCACCAGCGCGGTGCCGCCGGGCGGCTCCATCATCGCGGCGGCCACGTCGCAGCTGGCGATGATGGCGTACTGCGGGCTGGTCGACGTGTGCATCAGGAACGCCTCGTTGAACAGGTGGCGGTCCAGCTTGTTCTCCTTGGCGTCCTGCACCAGCACGTGGCTGGCCTGGCTGATGCCGGCCAGCAGCTTGTGGATGGACTGGGTCGAGTAGACCAGCGACTTCTGCGGCCGCGCCCGCTTCTTGCCCATGGCATGGAAGCTGCCATAGAAGGGATGGAAGGCGGCGTGGGGCAGCCAGGCCTCGTCGAAGTGCAGCGCCTCCACGTAGCCGTCCAGCATCCCCTTGATGGTCTCGGTGTTGTACAGGACGCCGTCGTAGGTCGACTGGGTCAGGGTCAGGATGCGCGGCTTGACCTGGTCGGGGTCGACGCCGGCCAGCAGCGGGTTGGCCCGGATCTTCTGGCGGATCGATTCCGGCGTGAACTCGCTCTGCGGGATCGGCCCGATGATGCCGAAGTGGTTGCGCGTCGGCTTCAGGAACACCGGGATCGCCCCGGTCATGATGATCGAGTGCAGGATCGACTTGTGGCAGTTGCGGTCCACCACCACCACGTCGCCCGGCGCCACCTCGTGGTGCCAGACCATCTTGTTGGAGGTGCTGGTGCCGTTGGTGACGAAGAAGCAGTGGTCGGCGTTGAAGATGCGCGCCGCGTTGCGCTCGCTGGCCGCCACCGGGCCGGTGTGGTCCAGCAGCTGGCCCAGCTCGTCCACCGCGTTGCAGACGTCCGCCCGCAGCATGTTCTCCCCGAAGAACTGGTGGAACATCTGGCCCACCGGGCTCTTGAGGAAGGCCACCCCGCCCGAATGGCCGGGACAGTGCCAGGAATAGGAGCCGTCCTCGGCGTAGTCCAGCAGGGCCTTGAAGAACGGCGGCTGGATGCCTTCCAGGTACGACTTGGCCTCCCGGATGATGTGGCGCGCCATGAACTCCGGCGTGTCCTCGTACATGTGAATGAAGCCGTGCAGCTCCCGCAGGATGTCGTTGGGCAGGTGCTGGGAGGTCTTGGTCTCGCCGTAGATGTAGATCGGCACATCCGGGTTCTTGCGGCGCACTTCGGCGATGAAGTTGCGCAGGTTCAGCACGGCCGGGTCCGGATCGGGGCCGGAGGTGAACTCCTCGTCGTCGATCGACAGGATGAACGCGCTGGCGCGGCTTTGCTGCTGCGCGAACTGCGACAGGTCGCCGTAGCTGGTCACGCCCAGGATCTCGAACCCTTCGGCCTCGATGGCCTGCGCGAGCGCGCGGATGCCCAGGCCCGACGTGTTCTCGGAGCGGTAGTCTTCATCGATGATGACGATGGGGAAGCGGAATTTCATGGACGGCGTCGGTGGGGGCGCAAAAGGTGAGCCGGGAGTGTATGCAATCGGGCGCTGCCCAGGTCCGCGGGGCACATGCACCACAATGCCGTGCAAACCTGACGAGGAGATGTGGATGGCCGAATCAACGGTCTGGTGGCTGCTGACCGGGGCGGCCGTGGCGGTCGAACTGATGACCGGCACGTTCTATTTGCTGATGCTGGCCATCGGCCTGGCCGCGGGCGCCCTGGCCGCCCATGTCGGCACCGGCCTGCCGACGCAGCTGGTGTCGGCGGCCGTGGTGGGCGGCGGCGCGGTCGCCGCCTGGCATCTGCTGCGCGGGCGGCAGGGGCGGCCACCGGCGGCGGCGGGCAACCGGGACGTCAACCTGGATGTCGGCGAGACGGTCATGGTCGACGGCTGGCAGCCGGATGGCACCGCGCAGGTTCGCTACCGCGGCGCCACCTGGACCGTCGCCCATGCTGCCGGCATCCATCCCTCCTGCGGCCTGCACCGGGTCCGCGAGGTGGTGGGCAGCCGCCTGATCGTCGAGAAACTCTGACCAACCGCCTGGAGGGGCACTTATGGAAATCGCCATCGTCCTGTTCGTCATCGCGGCCGTGTTCGTGGTCCGCACCATCCAGGTCGTGCCACAGCAGCACGCGTGGGTCGTGGAGCGCCTGGGCAAGTACCACGGCACGCTGACACCGGGCCTGAACTTCCTGGTGCCGTTCATCGACAAGGTGGCCTACAAGCACAGCCTCAAGGAGATCCCGCTGGACGTCCCGAGCCAGATCTGCATCACGCGCGACAACACGCAGCTGCAGGTCGACGGCATCCTCTACTTCCAGGTGACCGACCCGATGCGCGCCAGCTACGGCTCGTCCAACTACATCGTGGCGGTCACGCAACTGGCCCAGACGTCCCTGCGCAGCGTGATCGGCAAGCTGGAGCTGGACAAGACGTTCGAGGAGCGGGACGTGATCAACGCCCAGGTGGTCGCGGCCATCGACGAGGCCGCCCTGAACTGGGGCGTGAAGGTCCTGCGCTACGAGATCAAGGACCTGACGCCGCCCGAGGCGATCCTGCGCGCGATGCAGTCACAGATCACCGCGGAGCGGGAGAAGCGCGCCCTGATCGCGGCATCGGAAGGCCGCCGCCAGGAGCAGATCAACATCGCCACCGGCGAGCGGGAGGCATTCATCGCCCGCTCCGAGGGCGAGAAGCAGGCCGAGATTAACAAGGCCCAGGGCGAGGCCGCCGCCATCCTGGCGGTGGCCGAAGCCACGGCCGGTGCCATCCGCCAGGTCGCCGAGGCGATCCGGCAGCCGGGCGGCGAACAGGCGGTCCAGCTGAAGGTGGCCGAGCGCGCGGTCGACGCTTTCCGCAACGTCGCCAACGAAGCGAACACGACCCTGATCGTGCCGGGCAACATGGGCGAGGTCTCGGCACTGATCGCCTCGGCCATGCGCATGGTCCAGGCCGGGCGCACCGGGGCCTGACCTTCCGGGGTCTGCGGGCCCGGGAGGCCCGCGCTGCCAACCGTCCTGCCGGCGGCGGTCTCTGTCCATCCGACTGTCCAAGTGGCAGTCCGACGATCTGTCCAGATACAATCATACGTCTGGACACACGGCTTCGGGGACTGACGCCCGTAGTTTCCCGCAGACTGGGCGCGACTGTTGGAGGTCAGCAACAAAGCCGCCAAGTCTGTCTTGACTGACTGTCCATCTCTGTCCAAGATAGATCTATACAGTCTTGGACAGAGGCCGGCCCATCGTGTTGACGAGCAAAGAGGTTCTGGAACGCACGGGAATCTCCCGTGCAACCCTGAACAACTACATCAGCACGGGCCTGCTGCCCCGTCCTGACGTGTTGCCGCCCAGTCCGGATGACGGCGCCGCTCCCCGCATCGGCTACTTCCCGGACGACACCGTCGAGCGCATCGCCGAGATCCAGCGGCTCAAGCGGGAGGGCTGGAGCATCGCGCGCATCGCGGGTCGCTTCTCGGGCGCGGCCGATGTCGGCGATCGGCGCGGCGCGACCGTGGCGCCCATCCCGGCCGCGACCCGGCAGCCGCCCCTTGCGGCCCCCCTTCCCGCTCCCCTCACCGCTCCGGCCATCGACCAGAGCACCCCGCGGGCCTCGTCGGCGGGTGCCGGGCCGGAACTCTCATTGCCGCAGATTCCCCATCCCGCCTGGCTGCTGGACGAGGGATTCGGCCTGGCCTGGCTGAACGAGGCGGCGCGCCGGGATCCGCGATCGCCCTGGTGCGGGCTCGACGCGCGGGCTGCCCCGGCCGAGGTCGTCAAACGTCTGGCCGCCTGGCCGGCGCCGGACCGGGAGACTGGCGGCGCCGCCATCGGCTTCCACCTGCGCATGATGGGCCGGCCCCATCCCGACGCCGTCGCCGGCATGGACGGCCTGCCAGCCGCCCTGCTGGAGCGGCTGCAGCAGGTCGCGGCCGCCGGCAGTGCACCGTTCCAGGACCCCGCGGCCCACCTGCGGCTGCCGGCCGGCGACGCGTCGGTCGTGCTGCATGCGGTCCGTTTCCGCGAGGGGACCCTGTTCATCGCGTCCCCGGACCGCGGCGCAGGCTCCGCCGCGCTGACGGTGGTGCCACCGGTCACCGCGGCCCCCGCGCCCGCGCCCGCGATGCCGTTGCCGGCGCTGGCGTCGGTCGCCGTCCTGGCGACGGGCCTGCAGGACGCCGGCAAGCTGTGGCGGCAGTTGCCGGCACGGGAATACTTCGAGCTGGTCAACGAGATCTGGAGCGAGCTCGACCTGATCTTCCGCCGTCACGGCGGGCGCCACGCCCGGCATCCGGGCGAAGGCATGGTCTGCTACTTCCTGCCCGAGGCCGACGCGAGCCACCTGTGGTGCGCGCTGGCCGCGGCCCATCAGGCGCGCGAGGCGATGCGGTCGGTGAGCGCGCGGTGGCAGGCCCGCAAGGGCTGGGACGTCCAGCTGTGCATGAACACCGGCATCGACGAGGGCCGCGAATGGATCGGCCCGCTGCGGTCGTCCGAACCGGTGGAACTGGTCGTCCTGGGCAACGCCGCTGACCAGGCCCGGCAGCTGTCCGCGCTGGCGCGTGCCGGCGGCATCTGGGTGACCCGCCACCTGGTCGACAGGCTCACCGGCGCCGAACGCGCCCGTCTCACCCACGGGGTGCCGCGCGCCGCCGGCGACGGCGACGCCTGGCTGCTGTCCTGCTTTTTGCCGCTGGCCGACCTCGTGTCGTCCCAGCCGGTGCCGTCCGGCGCGGTTTCGCCGTCCATTGCCGATCTGTCCGTCACCGAAGTCCTGGACCTAGACGTGCCCGCTGCGGGCGCGCCGGGGCCCGCGGCGGTCGAGGCCTGAGGAACGAGGAGAACGAGATGCGCTGGTTCAAACCCAATCTCCGCAACAGCCTGCATGCGATCTTCAGCGGGGGCCCCACCACCCTGCCGCCCGACGGCGAGGCCGGGTTCGGCCTGGAGGACATCCGCCAGAAGATGCTGGACCTCACCTCGATGGACTCCGACGAGCGGACCATTGCGGTGCGCCGGCGCATCCGGTATGCGGACGACGTGCAGGCGCTCTGGTTCGTCCGCGGCGAATTGATGGCGCTGCTCGCCCGCGAGCACGGGGAGGCGGCGGCCTACGAGCAGATCGAGATGATCAGCGACATGTTCGTCGAACTGCTGCCGCGCGGGTTGCGGTCACGACCCAGCCCGCTTGGTCGCAGTTGACGGCCGCCCTCGCCTGCCCCGGTCTCGCCCCGCCCTCGCCGGCCGTCCCTCACGACGCCGGGATGCGCAGGTGCTCCGGGGGCAGGCCAGCCCGGTGGCGCCGGACCATCTCCTCGTAGGCTGCCTCGATCGCGCGGGTGGACCGCGCCGTGTCGAACAGCGGCGCGGTCTGGCGCTCAGCCTCCAGCCGCCGCCGCAGCTCGCCCAGCCTGACAGGGTCGCTGGCCAGCGCCACGGCCAGGTTCTCGTAGTCCTGCCGCGAATGCGTGACCAGCTCCTGCAGGCCGACGGCGTGCAGCAGGCTTGCCGCCACGCGGCCCGCGAACGCCCGGCCCTGCAGGGTCACGACCGGCACCCCGCACCACAGCGCGTCGCTGCCGGTGGTGTGGGCGTTGTAGGGCAAGGTGTCCAGGAACAGGTCGGCCAGCCGGTAGCGCGCGAGGTGGTCGGCCAGGGGCGCGAACTTTGCGAACACCAGGCGCTCGGCGGCGATGCCGCGCGCCACCGCCTCGCGCCGCAGGTTGGCCACGGCCGCCGCATCGGCCGCCAGCAGCCACAGCACGCTGCCCTCCACCCGGCGCAGGATGCGCGTCCACGAATCGAACGTCTCGGGCGTGATCTTGTAGTTGTTGTTGAAGCAGCACAAGACGATGCCCTGCTCGGGCAGGCCGGCCTCCCGGCGGGACGGCGGTGATGGCGACACCGCGCGCCGCGTGTCGGTCACCTGGTAGCTGAACGGCAGCCGCACGATCTTCTCGCTGTAGAAGGGCTCGTCGCCCTCGGGCACGACCACCGCGTCCGCCAGCACGTAGTCCATGAAGTCGGCACCGGTGCTGCCGGGATAGCCGAGGTAGCTCACCTGGATTGGCGCGGCACGCTGGGCGAAGATGCCCGGGCGGCCGTCGAGCGTGAAGCCTTTCAGGTCGACCGCGATGTCCACCCCGAGCTCGCGCGACCGCCGCGCGATCGCCTCGTCGCTGTCGCTGCGCACGTCGAGGAAGCGGTCGAAGGTCGCGACCAGCCTGCGCCGGCTGGCATCGTCGACGTCGGGCCCGAAGGAGAACGCGACCAGCTCGAACCGGCGGCGATCGTGCCGCTCGAAGAATTCCGCCATCAGGTACGACGTGGCGTGGTCATGGAAATCGGCCGAGTAGTAGCCGACGACGATGCGATCGGCGCGCTGCTTCTGGCCAGCCACCGGGTGCATTGCCGCCACCGGATGCTTGTCCCGCGCCCAGGTGGCCGCGGCCCGCAGCCCCAGTTCGGGCACGTCGAACACCGCCAGCGCCGGGAACGGGGCGATCGCCCTGGCGCCGGCACGAATGCGCGCGGCCAGGTCGTCCAGCCGGGCCGCCAGGCCGTTCCACTGGCACATCGAGATCTGCGCGTTGACGGCCTGGCCCAGCAGGTAGTCGAGCTCCGGCCGGATGGCCAGGGCCTGTTCGAACAGCGCCAGCCCCTCGGCGCGGCGGCCCAGCATCGACAGCGCCACCCCCTTGTTGGTGAGCGTCTCGGCGTCGTCCGGCCTCAGCTGGAGGGCGCGGTCGTAGCTCGCCAGGGCCTGTTCGTACCGCTTCACATGCGCCTGGACGATGCCCTGGTCGGCCCAGGCGCGCGCCAGGCCCGGCGCCAGCGACAGCGCCCGGTCCAGCTGGCTCAGGGCCTCCTCGTGGCGCCCCAGGTGGTGCAGCGCCAGCGCCTGGTTGGCCCATGCCTGGGCGTCGTCGGGCGCCGCCTGCGTCGCCCGCGCGTGGCAGGCCAGCGCTTCACCATGCCGGCGCAAGGCGTCGAGGGTCACGCCGCGGTTGGACCAGGCACGGGCATCGTCGGGGCGGATCTGCAGGGCACGGTCATAGCACGCCAGTGCTTCCTGGTGGCGTCCGAGGTGGCCGAGGGTGACGGCCTGGTTGGTCCAGGCTTCGGGGTCTCCGGGGTCCAGGCGCGTCGCCTGCTCGTGGTCGGCCAGCGCCTGGGTGTGCTGCTGGAGCTCCGAGCGCGCGATGCCGCGGTTGGACCAGGCCGGCGCGAAATCCGGCTGCAGCGCGATCGCCCGGCCGTAGCTGTCGGCCGCGGCCGCGAACTGCCGGAGTTCATCGTGCATGCGGCCCAGGTTGAAATGGGCCTGGAAGGACTTCGGGTTCAGCCGGGCCGCCTGTTGATAACTGGACAGCGCGCCGGCGAAATCGCCCACCCGCGACTGCGCGGTGCCGAGCTCGTGCAGGCCTTCGAAGAAATCGCCGGCCTTGCGCAGCGCGCGTTCAAAGCAGGGAATGGCCAGTGGCGCGCGGTCCTGGTGGAGGTAGGACGCACCCAGGTAGTAGAGCGCCTCGGCCGAGCAATCCGGATCCTCGCAGGCCACCTCGAGCAGCCGTTGCGCGGCCTGGCCCTGCCCCGCCCGACCCAGGATGTAGGCCAGGCACTCGCTCGCGCGCGAGTGGCGCGGCTGTGTCGCCAGGATCTGTTCGAAGATCGAGCGGGCCGCCGCGTGGTTGCCGCTGCGGAACGACTGTTCCCCGATCGCCAGCAGCTGCGGGATGTCCAGCCGGCTCATCGTGCGTGCTCCACCAGGCTGCCGCCGGTGCTGGCCAGCAGGGCTGCGCGGGACCGCTTGCAAGCGGAAGGGGATCGGGCGGTTCGGATCGGAGGCATCGCGGCCCGCCATTATCCCGATCGGCGGGCCACGCCCGATGCTGGCGAACTGCGGCTCCCCAGCCAAACGAGATGACCTTCCTCCGACGGCGGATGCCGGTCGCTCGTCCCCGGCATGCCGCGCCCTCCAGGAGCGCGGCGCCGAGGCTCACATGGCCGACCCCGGGGAACATCTGCAGCAGCGCACGGGCGAGGCGCCGGCCGGACGACGTCGCCCTGTTCTGCGCGGTGCGCCTCGGCACCGCCAGGTTGCCTGCGCTCGAGCGCCCGGTGAATCCGTTCTCCGCGAGGTGAGGATCGCGACTGCCTTTCAGGGGGCGTCATGGCCAGGACCCCGGCGATCAGGTACTCCGTCTGTGCGGACGCGCCACCTCGCGGCCCGGGTGGCCGGACAGGAGGCGTACAGCCCGGCCTGACTCGTCTACACGTCGCGGGTCGCGGGGATCGGGGACCGATCAGAACCCGCTTTCGCGGATCAGGACGGATATCGCATAGCGGACGCCATCCCACAACAGCGAGTGCCGCGCGCCCTCGAGCGTCACGCGACCCGAGGCCCAGCGCGCTTGCGTCGGCGCTCCCTCGACCTGCAGGCGCACCAGATACAGCCCCTCCTTGGGGACAATGGCCCTGCCTTCGGTCGTCGCCGGGATCGGTCCACCGTGCTCCGACGACAGCGCTGGGTGTGGCAGTTCGGAAACCCGCACGGTGTCCACCTGCTGGACGGTGACGACCTGTGGCGCATCCAACCCGTTGGCGGCGTGAAAGCGACCCTTGGCGCCTGCGCGCAGGTACTGCACGTCGCGCTCCGTCACCCAAGCTTCAACCAACCACCGGCGCAGGTCCACCAGCGTGCCGATCGGATCTTGCGGCCGCACCCAGCTGCCCACGGCCAGCGTCGGTTCGACGTCGGTCCAGCGGGCATCGAAGCCGGGCGACAGCCGAAGCCGGGCGAGCTCCTGGCCAGCGGCCTGCGACTCCGCTTGGTACAGCTGCACGGTCTCGTCCAGCCGCCCGATCTGATCGCGGCGTTGCTCCGCGTCGGCGGCCGCGGTGTGCAACTGCGCGCGGGCCGCGATCACGTTGATGCGGGCACGCTCGGCGTCGTTGCGCAGCTTGGGGCTGTCCAGCACGACGACCGGCTCGCCCGCCCTCACGTCGCCGGGCGCACGCAAGGCGACGATGCGCGAGGCCAGCGGGCTGTAGACGGTCCGGAACTCGGCCCGCAGTTGGGCCGGTGCATGGATGTCATGTGCCCAGGGGAACGCCAGGAGGCCCAATGCCATGAACAGCATCAGCAGCACCAGCCGCGCGCGACCGCGCTGGCTCTCGCTGCGGCGCTTGATCCACACCTTCAGCTCGCTCCACACGGGGCGCGCGATGAACCACGTGATCTCGACCGCGAACAGGAAGATCCCGAGGAGCTTGAAGAACATCAGGTAGACGGCGATGGCGATGCCGAGGAACAGCACCAGCCGGTAGCACCAGGTGCCCAGTGCAAAGGCGATCATGGCGCCACGGCGTTCCCGCGGAACGTCTTCGGGCCACGCATCCCGCCACCCCAGGAGCGTCCGTCGCAACCAGGTGCGCGCCATCGCGCCCGCCCGGTCGTGCAGGTTCGGCATGTCCAGCGCGTCCGACACGACATAGTAGCCATCGAACCGCATGAAGGGGCTGCTGTTCAAGGCCAGCGTCATCACCAGGCTGGTCGTGGCCAGGTAGAAGAAGGCGCTGCGCAAAGGACCGGGGGCGGTCAGTGCCCAGCCCAGGAGCGACACGCCGGCGAGGGCCATCTCCACCGCGATGCCAGCGGCTGCGATGCGCAGTCGGTGACGGTGATTGCGCAGCCGCCACGACTCGCTGGTGTCCGTATAGAGCATCGGCCAGAGCACGAGGAATGCCACGCCCATGTGGGCGACGCGCACGCCATGGCGCGTGGCCACCACTGCGTGCCCCAATTCGTGGAGCGTCTTGGCCAGCATCAGCGCGATGGCAAAGCTCACGAAACCGGAGAGGGTGAAGGAGTCGACGAACGTCCGCAGGAACAACTCGCCCTGTCGCAGGGCCAGCACCCCGCCCAGCAGCCCGGCACCGGCGAGCAGCAACAGGAAGGCCGGCGAAAACAGCCAGTCCAGCCGCGGTGCGAGCCACTGCAGCCACTTGTCCGGACGCACCAGGGGGATGCGGAAGAACAGGTAGTTGTGCAGCCACCAATGCCAATCCGTCAGGCCGGGTTTGCGGGGAACGGCGCGGGCCTGTGCAAGATCGCGCGCGCGTTCCAGGCGCACGAAGCCCTGCGACTGGAGGAACCCTGCAAAGGCCAGGACGTCCTCGACGGAGGGACGCAACGTGGTGGAGCGGGCTACCTCGGTCGCGACCGCGACCGGATCGTCCTGCCAGTGCGAAAGGAGCTCGAACTCGAGCCAGCCAATGCGCGCGAACTTGTTCCGCACCGGATCCTGCACCACCCACGAAGGCGAGCCATCGACGTGGTCCGAGGACGGGAACAGCACCAGGTCTTCACGCAGCGGCGGCAACGGCGGGAGCGACGGCACGTCCGGCGCCGCGGCTGCGCCCTGGCCCGGCAACGCAGGCGAAGACGCATTCACGGTGCAAGCTCCACGACGGCTGGCCTGGCCAGGGTCCGATGGATAAACTGCCCGCCATGTCGAATGACCGCCGCCGTTTGATGCTTGCCGCCGCCGCGGCCACCCTGCCCGGCTGGGCGGCGGCCCAGGCCACGGCCACCCACTCGACCGCAAACCTGCGCAACGCCAAGGCGCGTGCCGCGCGGCCGATGACGGCAGCCGAAGAAGCGAGTGCCGCCCGCGCGGTGGCCGAATCGATCGCCGACCAGACGGGCGAACCTGTGCACCCGGCCGTGGGCACCATGCCCAGGCTGAAGCACGCGTTGCGCACGTTCGACGGCCAGGAGTGGTCCGCCCGGAAGGCGGCCGGCAAGCTGCTGATGGTCTACTTCTGGGCCAGTTGGTGCCCCATCTGCAAAGTGGTCTCGCCACGGCTGCACGAGTTCTGGCTGCGGCACCGAACGAAAGGCCTTGAACTGCTGGCGCTGTCGACGGAAGCCGAGGTGTCGAAGGCGCTCGCCTCGTACCAGCTCTCGGGTTTCCAGTGGCCGGCGGGGATGGCCGCGTCGGCCGGGCTCGGACCCACCATGGTCGCCCGCAGCCTGCCCACCTTGATGGTGCGCAGCCGGCGCGGCGTGATCGTCAGCGTGGACGAAGGTGACATCGAGGTCGACGAGTTCGACGCTTACCTGGCGCATCTCTAGCAGCCCTCAGAACCCGGCCCATTCGCGCGCCGCGGCGATCGGCCGCCGCAGCAGCCAGTACCCCAGCGCCACACGCTTGCCGTACAGCTTGGCCGTCCCCTTCAGCCCGATGCGCGGCAGCTCGCGGACGTCCCCCGACAGCTTGGCGCGGATGCGATAGCTCGCCACGTTATCCGGGGACAGCATCGCCTGGTAGCCCGTCTCAACCACTTCCCCATCGAGGGGCGACAGGGGCGCCACGTGCAGGAACACCCGCACCGGCGCGCCCGGGTCCACCGCGATGGCATCGCCTACCGGCACGTGGAGCAGCATGCCCAGGCGGGTGGGATCGGCCACCAGCATGATCCGTTCACCCGCCGCCACCGGGCGGCCACGCCAATCGTTGGGGTCGCCGAACACCGTGATGCCGGCCTTGGGGGACGCCAGCGTCGATCGTTGCAACTGCTCTTCGACGAACGCCAGCTCCGCGCGTCGCTCTTCCACCCGCCCGGAGAGCGGTGCGATGTCTCCCCTGCTCTGCACGTTCTCGAACGACTTCTGCGTCGTCGCCAGCAGTTCGGCCTGCGCGGAGCCGAGGGATTTCAACAGCACCTCGCGCCGGTTGCGCAGCGTGGTGTCGTCCAGTGCCACGAGCGGCTGGTCGGCGGTGACGGCCTGGTTGGGCCGCACCAGGACCTCACGCACCACGCCTTCGACAGGCGAAGCGAGCACGACGGAATCGAGGGAGATGATTTCGGCGGGCGCCAGCACCGATTGCCGCACCGGCACCAACAGCACCGCCGCGACGACGCCCGCGATGATCCAGCGCGTGCGGCGGCTCGGCATCCAAGCGCGCCGGCTGCTTCCGGTGAGAAGTGCCCAAGCGTGCAGCCAAACGTCAGCCAGCTGAGCCAACACCGCGATGCGCGAAGGATGCGGGGGATCGTCGAACAGGAAAAGGGCCAGGCCGTTGAGCAGCCCGTCCCGCCCGCGCAGAGGAAGTCCGAGGACGATGGGCGGCCACCACTCGCCCCAGGACTGCGCGAGGTCCACTGGCAGGTCTTCTGGCTTCAACTGCAGCGGAGGGATCAAGCCGTCGGCCGGCGGCGGGATCTTGCCCTCGAGGGCGCCGGCCACCCGGGCCAGCCAGTTCTGGTACGGGGTGGCTTCCCCGACCTCCACGAGTCCAGAGGCACCCTGGACGCCCCAGCGCCCCAGCCGCTTGCGCAGCACGAGCGCCTGCCGGTAGCCGAGCGTCGCCCAGCCGTCGTTGACCATCGAGAACGCCAGCGCGGGCACGTCCCGCGCCTGGCGAGCCAGGCGCTCGGCGTCCGCCTGCGTGACTGCGGTCGCCGGCACGCCTAGAAGGCGCCGAAGCGGGCCGTTCCACTCATGCCCGGCAGCAGCTCGGCATGGCTGCCGCTGATCCGGGCCTCGATCTCGATCGTCTGCGCCACGGCGTCCACGCGCGCGTTCACCGCCGACACGGTGGCCGGGTACGTCTTGCCGGTCTCGTCGACCTCCACCCGCAACGGTGTGCCGACCTTGAGCGACCGGAGCCAGCGGGACGGCACGTTCAGGCGCAGCCGGGGAGGCCCTTCGCGTACCAGTTCGACCAGCGGCTGGCCGGCGGTGACGCCCTGGAAAGGCTTGACGTGCAGCTTGGCGATGCGCCCGTCGAACGGCGCGTGCACGGAGCAGTTCTGAACCTGGGCCTGGGTCATCTGGATCTGGCCTTCGGCCTTGGCCACCGCCGACGCCGCCAGCTGCACATCCACCTCGCCGGCAGCATCCAGTCCCTTGAGGCGTACCTTGGTGTCGTACGTGTCCCGCGCCGAGGCCAGCTCGGCCTGGGCCATCCTGAGACGCCCGGCCGACTCGTTGCAGTCAAGCGCCACGACCAACTGCCCCTTGCGGACACGGGCACCCATGCCGCCATTGAGCGTGATGATCCGCCCGATCGATTGCGAGAGCAGCACGGTCTCGGTGTCGGCCATCAGCAGCACGCGCACGGCATTGTCGCCGGCGCTCAAGGACGTCGCGGCAGGAGTGGCTGCGGGCGTCGCCGCCGACGCCGCCGGTGCGGGGCGCGCGGCAGTCGAAGCGAAAGCAGGCACCTGGGCCTGCGCGGCCCCCGCGGCGAGTGCGAGCAGCAGCGCGGCGCGGCCGGCGGGCCGCGCTGTCTTGAGGACTTCCAGCATCAGTGGATTGTCGCGGCCCCCGCAGGTTGCAAGGCTGCCTGCAGCTGCGCGATCTCAGAATCGAGTGCGGATTGCACGGTGGCGCGAACAACCGCCAACGAGCGCTCGCCGACCGGGAACTCGGACGCGCTCTCGCGGACGCTCTGCCCCTGCGGATCGACCAGGCGCAGGTTCACGCGCGCCGCGCCGGTGCCCGGGGCGGGTGCCGTCCACGCCACCTCCAGCCGCCATCCGGCGCCAGCATCGCGCGTCGACAGGCCGTGCCGGCGCAGGGCGCTGGAGGCGGCCGCGCCCACTTCGTCCGCCTCGGCGCCCATGGCCACCACCTGCAGGTCCGGCACGATGGAGGCGTGTGGCGACGCTGTGCGGAAGGTCACCCGCTGCCATTCGCCCATCGTGTCGCGGATCGCCTTGGCCAGCGAAGGCACCGTCGCGTTCTGCAGCGCCTGCGGCAGCACGTCGAGGCCGACCGAGTTGTAAACGCGTCCCCAGGCCGCCTGCGCCTGCGAGTACGCGGCATGCCGCTGGTACTCGCTGAGGAGCGACCGGGCCTCGGTCCGAATGAGCTCCAGCTCGCCGTCCACGCTGGTCTTCACCGCAGCCCGCGTGTAGGTCAGCAGCCGCTCGTCCACCCGGGCGGACTGGTCGGCCATCTCGAACTCGGTCCGGGCCAGCGCGTACCGCTGCGCACCTACGCGAACCTGCGTGAGCACAGCCATGCCCTGGGCGTACCGGCGCAGGTCGTCCACGCTCGCCTGGTTGCCGATGGCGCGCTTGAGCGCGGGCCACTGCGGCAGCTTCAGCAGGTTCCAGCTGAGGTGCAGCCCAGAATCGACCCAGCTGTTGTTGTACAGGTACTTGTTGGAGTCGTACTGGTAGCCGATCGACGCCGACAGGTTGGGGAAGATCGACAGCTGTGCGACCCGAAGGTCGTTCAGCGTCACGCGCTTGCGGTACGCCTCCTCGCGCACTTCGGGCCTCAGTTCCAGCGCCAGCTTCTCCAGCTCCTCGACGTTCGAGGGCACGCCGGGCAGCGGCTCGGCCACGGTGTCCGCCAGCGTGAAGGACGTCCCGGGCGCCAGGTTCATCAGCGCCACGAGTTCGGCGCGCGCGAGTTCCAGGTCCTGGCGGCGCTGCTGCAGCAGCGACACGGCGTCGATGAGCGCGCGTTGGTAGGCCAGCACGGTCGGCGGGGGCATCAGGCGCTGGTCCTCGATCTGGCGCGAGCGGGCCAGCGCGGTGCGAGACCGCTCCAGCAGCGCATCCACCCGCGGCAGCATGCGCTGGGCGGCCAGGGCGCGCCAGTACGAGTTGCGCACGTCCTGCATCACGTTCTGGATCACCTTGCGACGACGCTCGTCGGCCATCAGCACGCCGTCCGCACGCTGCTGCGCACGGTAGTAGGAGATGCCGAAGTCCAGGATGCTCCAGCTCAGCTCCGCGCTTCGAAGCGATCGGTTGCGCTCGGTCGACGTGGAGGGCGACAGCGTCTGCACGCCACTCTCGATGCCGACGGAAGTCCCCCCCGACTCGTTGCTGCGCGACACCCAACCCGCGCCGACCAGCAGCTTGGGCAGCATGTCGTACTGCGACACGTCCAGCATGTCGGCGGACAGGGCCTGCTCGGCCAGTTTCAAACGGTAGTCGAGGTTGTACTTGAGGGCGCGCGCGGCGACTTCCTCGAACGTGAGCGGCCCGGTGATCGGCTCCTGCTCCTCGTGCATCTTGGCGTAATCGCTCGTCGCGCGCGCCTTCTGCTCGGCGGACGTCATCGGCTCGACCTTCACCGTGCCGCAGCCCGCCAGCACCAGCGCCGCCACCAGCGGCAGCAGGCTGTACCAGGTCCTGTTCCTCATCTCGATTCTTCCTTGTGCAAACTTCAATTGAACTTGATCAGCACCGCGCACGCGCGCGTGCCCGCTTCAACTGTTCGCTGAACCGTCGCGCGGCTTCTGAGCCCGGCTTGAACCGGGGAGCCGCGCGTACCTCGCCCGGCGGCCGGGGCTTGGCCACGACGCGTGGCCTCGCGCACCCGTTGCCGTCATCCGACGGGAGCCGCGGCATCTCACCGGCAGGCACGGAGTCGACGACCTTCGCCTCCACCTGCGGCAGCGGCGCGACGAACGCCTCCAGCCCGGGGATGCCCTCGGGGGCAAGCCAATTCGGCTGGAGGCCGGAACTGCCCAGGTTCGAGCCAAACGCGTTCTGCAGGGCGACCTCCTGCGCAGCGGCCTCGGCCTGTGCGGCCTGCACGGCGTTGCCGACGTACACCGCCGGTTCATGCACCAGCACAGGATTGAACGAGGCCGGAATGAGTGGCTTGAGCGGGACGTAAGGCTGCACCACCGGCTGGTCGGTCTGGGGCGGATCGACCCTCACGCCCACCTGCATGGGGGCCGAGATCAGCGAGAAGCGGCTGTTGCCGGGACCCACGAGCACGGCCGACTCGTTGCCCTCAAGGGCGGACAGATCGATGATCGTTCCGGCCGCCGGAGGAGAGGACGCGGGCGAGTCGTCGGGCACGCCGCCGCGCCCGGACAGGTCGGCGTTGGGCCCGCTGCGATCCGTCTCGACCAGCACTGCCTGCAGCGGCTGCGTCTGCCCGATGAAGGTCGGATTCGCCGCGAACCGCAGCAGCGTCGATGGGGTGAGCATCACGGCGTTGGCCGCCGTGGTGTTCGGCGCGATGGTCGTCCAGGTGGCACCGCCGTCGGTCGAGAACTGGTACGAGCCCTGCGACACTGGCGGGGTGCGGATGACGGCGACCCCGGCGAAGACGTCGGTGCCGTTGACTTCGGGCGTGTCGCGCGGATCGGTGTAGCGAGGCCCGAACAGCGAGTCGATCGTGCGGCCGTTGGTCTGGTTGCCAGGCAGCAGCGGGTCGTAGTCCGGCGCGACCGGGCCATTCACCACAGGACGGTCATTCACCGGCGTCACGGCGATCCGCAGGGTGCCGGTCGTGGTGGCCACCGGGCTGCCCACGCCATCGCGGCTTTGCGCGGTGATCGTCAGGGTCGCGGCGGGCGACGTGCCCACCGGGCCCATGGAGTGCAGGTCTCGCGGCGCGGTGATGGTCAGGCCGGCGGCGCGCACCGGGTCCAGCGGACCCGTGGACCCGCCGATCGTCGGCACGACCACGCCCGCAGCGTCGCGCAACACCCAACCCGCCGGAACGTTGGAGACGGTGACGCTCACGACGGTTTCGGGGTTGCTGGTGTCCGCCGACACCACACCGATGCCCAACGGGATGGGCGAGTCTTCCTGGCCGCGGGTCGAGCCGGACACCGTGTCCGAGCTGTTGTTCCCGGTCGTTGCCGAAGGGGGGCTGGTCTGCTGCCCCGTCGTGTTGGCCGGATTGCCGGGCTCCTGGGGCCCGGTGCCGATGGTCAGGCGCGGCGCATCCGACACCGGCGTGACCTGGACGACCAGGCCCACCGGCTCCGACACCTGCCCCGTCGCGAACTGGGCAGCATTGGCTACGGCCGCGGCGATGTTGCTGGTGCCGCCGGGCGTCGTGTCCAGCGTCGCTCCGCCAATGGGCGTGTTGTTGGCGGCCCCGTTCGGGACGTCCGCGATGATGCTCCCCGCGGGCGTCTGGTCGTTCTCGACGAGCCGCACGGTCAACTGGCCGGGCGTTCCGGAAAAGTCCGCGTTGGTGGACACGAACCGCACGAGGTCGGTGCTCCGCAGGTAGATGGCAGCGCTGTCCGACGCCGTCGCGGCGTTCACCGAAACCCAGGTGGCGCCTCCGTCGATGCTGTACTGCCAGACGCCCTGCGCCGCCGCGTCGGCCAGCGAACCCACGATGTAGACGCCGGTCATCGTGTCGGCGCCGTTTGGCTCCGGCTGGTCGCGCGGGTCGCGGAATTTCGGCCCGAACAGGGTGCCCACGTCTTGCGCCGCCGATGCAGTGGCCCCCTCGGGCAGAGTGCCCAGGGACGCCGGGGTGGCGTCGTTGGCCGTGGGGCGGTCGTTCACCGGCACGACGTTGACCGTGAGCGTGCCGGTGGTGGTCGCCGTCGCGCCGGCGCCGTCGCGACTGGTGGCCGCCACCGTGAGGGTTGCGGCCGCCGGCCCGTGGTCGTCCGCCACCGGACGGATGCCCAGCAGCGGCACGTCGGCCAACGGAATCGTGTAGACCACGCCGGGGCCAGTCGAGGTGATCACCGTCGTGCCGCCGACCAGCTGCCAGCCGGCGGGCACGTTGGTGACGGTCACCTGCGTGATCGTCTCCGGGTTGGACGGGTCGGCGGAAGCGACACCCAGCCCCAGCGGAATGACCGTGTCTTCCAGCCCACTGGTCGCTCCCGTCACGGTGTCGGTGGCGTTGTTGCCGCCGCCGGTGCCAGGCGCCGGCGGACTGGTGTTCTGGCCACCGCTCGTCCCGATGGTCAGGCGCGGTGCGTCGGAGACGGGCACCACGTTCAACGTGACGATGTCCAGGTCCACCAGGGCATCGGGCGAGGCGATGCCGCCGCCTTCGCGCGGCAGCGTGGGGTCGCCGCCAGCGTTGCCGCCCTGCCCTCGGTCGTTGGTGCTGACCGTGAGCGTTGCCGGACCGGCGTAGTTGTTGGTCGCCGTGAAGGTGAGCGTCGCGAGGGCCGCATTGATCTGTGCCTGGGTGCCCTGCAGCGTGATCGTGACGGTCCCGCTCGCACCGGCGGTGACGGTCGCCGCCCCCGGATTGATCGCCAGCGTGCCATTCGTGACAGTCAGCGTCGTGCTCAGGATGCCGTCACCCTGTCCGCCATCCGGATCGGTGATGGACAGCTGGTGGCCGCCGGTGAACGCGAACGGCACGTCCTCGGTGACGTCGATCGGGGTGGCCGGGAAGGTGGCAGTGCCGCCGATCTGGTTCGTGGGCGCATCGTTCGGCTGCACGTAGCCGAAATCGCGCGTGGTCACGGACGTACCGTCCCCGAGCGTCAGCTGGCCGACCGCCAGGCCGCCGATCGCGCCGTCCGTGCGATCGAACCGGTTGGTGAGCGTGTCTGTGTCCGCGCCGTCGCCGCTGTCGGTACGCACGACGCCCGTCGGGGCGCTGATGCGGTACAGGCCCTCGTTCACGCCGGCGGTCGCGGCGTCGTCGCCGGGCAGCGCGCCGAACGAGTAGTTGCCGCCCGCGTCCGTGACCGTCGTGACCACGCGGTCATCCGCCGTGCCGAAGGTGCCGTCTGCCCCCGCCCACGTCAGCGTGACCGTCACGCCGTCGAGGAGCTTCTCGCCAGCGTCGATCGTGCCGTTCGGCGTGTTCGTGTCGTCCCACAGGCGGCCGGCGATGGTGCCGTAGCCGGCAGGATCGACCGCCTGATAGTTGTTCAAGGGGCCAGTGGTGTCCGCGGGGTTCGCCGCATTCGACGGCAGGCCACCCGCGCCCGTGCGCTCGCCGCTGGCCGTGCCGTCAGCGCCGACGTCGGAGCCTGCAAAGCGGTCGGTTCCCGCTCCCCACCCCGCCGGATCCGGCAGGCTCGAGAAGACCAGCGACGCGTTCGTTGCGGCGCCCGGCGCCTGTGCCGTACCGGTCGGGACCGTGGCGTCGTAGCGCAGCGTGACCTGTGTGCCGGGATCGAGGCGATCGATCGTCAGCGAGACGCCAGTGCCCGTCGCCGAAAAGGCGACGCCCGCCGCCGTCGCGGCCGCCCGTCCACCGGGCGTTGAGAGGTCGTACGTGGCTGCGCCAACGGTGAGTACGCCCAGCGTGTAGCCGCTGCCGCTGGGCCAGGAGTCCGTCAACACGACGTCGTACGCCGTTGTCGTGTTCGGACCGCTCTCGGCATGGAAGCTCAATTGCGTGGTGATGACGTTGCTGCCCGCCTGCGGCGTGATCGCGCCCCCGGCGGAAGGCTGCAGGTCCAGCACGGACTTCGAGACGGCGCGGATGTCGGGCTCCACCACGACGTCGCGGGTGACATTGCTGGTGCCCAGCACGGCGCCGTTGGACGACACCGTGAAGCTGGTGTCCAGCGTCCTGCCCGCTTGGTTGGCGGACTGGTTGGCGACCACTGCATTGAATTCGATGACGATGTACTCGAAGTCGGTGTCGTTGTCGGCGTTCGTGACGTCACCCAGGGCGAACACCGGCGCCGTGGGCGTGCCGCCGGCCGTGATGGCGAACACCGGCGCCGAGCCGGCCGCTCGCGGATCCGTCGAGCTGAAATTTGCGCTGGTCAGGTTGTTCTGGATCGAACTGAAGGCGGCCGCGTTGCCGTCGCCGAGCCTGCCGCCCACGCCGTTGCCCGCGAGCCCGGTCGCGCTCATGCCGTTGTCCGAGACGAGGGCGACGAACGACGTGCCGTCGTTCAGGAACGTGTAGCCGGCCGGGAGTGTCGGCGCGAGTTCCAGGCTCGGCACCACGCCTTGCGGCACGCGGGTGACCATGCGGAACCGGACGACTTCGCCGACCGCCACGCTTTGCGGGGTGCCGGTGGTGTCCGAACCCGCCGCGGTGTCGCCGCCGGCGTTGTTCGATGCATTCGGGCTCGTCTCCGCCAGGCCCCCGATACGGGACAGCGTCGGCTGGAGCGCCACGACCTGCACCGCCGCACTCGAGGCGGTGCGGTAGTTGTTCACCCCACCGCTGGTGAGCGCCTGCGAGACGGCTGTGCCTGAGGATGATCCGGCCCCCGCGTTGACGGTGTTCGTCCCGTTCAGCAGGTTGCTGGCACCTCCCCGCTCGCCCGCGCCGTTGTTGTTGCCGTTCGCCACGGAGCGGTCCAGGCTCGTCCAGCGGGTTTCGGCTGCATTCGAGAAGCTCGGGACCGCCGCGGCCGTCTGGTTGGCCGTACCCCTCACCTTCACCACGATGGTTCCACCGGAGTCGAGATCGTAGGCATTGCCGGCCGCCAGCATGAGCGTCCGCGTGCCGGTGTCCAGGGCGAAGTCGCCCGCACCGAGCGCGGCGGCTGCATCGTTGCGGTACGCATTGGTCGACGTGACGCTGGTGATGGCCAGCGAAGAGTCGTTGCGCAACTCGGGCGGGAAGACATCCAGCAGCGACAGGTCCCAGGCCTTCACGCCGCTGCTGTTCGTCAGCGTGATCGTGTACTCGACCACACCGTTCTCGTCGACCGCCGTGCCCGGCTGGTCGCCCGCGGTGTTGGGGTCGACGTCCACCACGGCCACCGTCGTGATCGTCGTGACGGTGGGCTCCACGATGGTAATCCGCGGATCGTTCGCGGTGGTGGCATCGGCGATGGACACAGTCTGCGTACCGGTGTTGCCCGCTGGCCCGTCCAGGTCGTCGAAGCGGGCCGAAGCGGTGGCGGTGCGCTGTGCTCCCTGCTGATTGGCGCTGGTGTTGTCGACGCGAACCCGCACGCGGACGATGAAGCTGTCGTTGGCGGCATTGCCATCGGCACCGTTAGTGATGGTGCCCAGGCTGACCCGCGCTCCAACGCCCGTCGCACCCAGCACGCCCCCGATGCCGGCGATGTTGGCCGCCGAAGTGCCATTGATGCCGCTGCCGTTGAAGTCGCCGGTGAGCTGGCCGCCGAGGTTCGCGCCGTTGCTGCCCACGCCGGCGGTTGTCGTGATGATCTCGTAGCCCAGGCCACCGTTGTAGGAGGTGTCCAGGCTCAGGCCCGCCGGCAGGTTGATGTCGGCAAAAAGGTTGCTCGTCTGGCCCTCCGGCACCGTCACCTTGACATCGAAATACCCCATCTCGCCGATCACCAGGTTGTCGGCGCCGGTGTGGCCCTGGTTGGAGTCGTCGGACGTGACGGTGCGGTCGGCGGTGGTGGCGTCGCCCTGCCAGCGGATGTCGACCAACGGGCTCGCAACGACCAGCGTCGCGGTGTCGGAAAGCACGTCCGTGCCGGGCAGGTAGTCGCTGGACGAGGTGTCGGAACCGAAGTAGCTGACCACCGTGACCGTCGAGGTTCCGTTGTCCGCGGCGATCGCCTGGGTCGGCACGCCCGTGTTCGCCACGACGTCGTACGTGATCACGAGGACGTTCCGGCCATCGGTGCGGGCCGATCCATCGGGGTTGAAGGCGCCGAGCAGCTGGCCATCGACCTGGCCGCCGTCGCCGCTGCCAGTCCAGTCGCGGTCGATCATGACGATGGCCGTGCGGGTGCCGTCGCTGAATCGCCAATCGACGTTTTCCACCAGCACGGTGCCGTCCCCCCGCATCACGCGGAAGTTCGTGCCAGCGCTCGACAGGTCGGAACCGCCGCCGCGCAAGGTGTAACCGGCCGGCGCGCCGATGGCGCCGGTCTCCACCTTGAATGCCTCGCCATTGCCGCTGTTGACGATGGTGATCGCCATGCGCAGCGTGTCGCCCGCGTCCAGCCCCGTGACGTTGCCATCGAGCTGCCCCGTGCCCGTGATGGGATTGGCCGCGGACAAGCCGTTGATGGCGGCCGCGCCGGGGCCCAGGTTCGAGCCGACGCCGGGAACTGTCGCGCCGCCCGGCAGCGTGTTGCCGGTGACGTTGCCACCTTCGCCGGCCACCTTGCCGATGACGCCGTGGCTGGTCTGGAGCGAGGGCGCCGCCAGTGCGACCTGGATCAGGCGGTTGTCCTGGATAGGCGTCGGCGTGGTCACGCCAGAGTTGGGGGAGCGTTCGCTGGTTTCGTTCGCCTGCGCGGTCGTCATCAGGCTGGACGCATAGGGCAGGTTGGTCAGGCGGACCGTGAAGATGACGTCCACCTCGCGGGTGGTGCCCACCGCTCCGCCAGGGTTGGCCGGATCATTGCCGTCGCCGAACGAGAACTTGATGGAGTTGCCATCCGTTGGATTCGAGGTCGTGACCGTGATGCCCGAGGTGACGATGCCGGGATGATTCTGCGGCGCCGGGCCGAGCGCGAACTTGCCGGCCTGTGCCCAGTCGGCCCCCGGCTGGCTGCTCCCGGACACGGTGGTCGCTGCAGCCGTGAAGTTGCCTGCGCCGTCCAGAACGCCGTCCGCGTCGGCGTCCGCCGGCCGGAAGTACGGGTCCGGCAGGAAGGCGGTGAGCTGAAGCTGGGTGAAGTCTGCCTGCGTCGTCTGGTAGCGCAGTCGATAGCTCACGTTGTCCCCCGGCGACAGCAGCACGTTTCCGGCAGCGTCCTTGGGCAACTCGCCAACCAGCACGCCGTTGACAGCGTAGATCTCCAGCACCAGGTTGCCGTCCTTGACACTGGTCGTCGTGCCGCTGTCGTCCGACGTGATGCCGCCGGCGACCAGCGCAGGGGCCGCCAGCGAACCGGTGTTGTTCAACAGCGTGCCGCTGATCGTCACGTCAGTGTCGAACACATCGTTCTCATTCACCCAAGGCACCGGGTTCGACGAGTTGCCGTTCGCCGGATTGCGGTATTGATCGAGCACCAACGCGTCATAGGTGATCGTGCCGCGTGTCAGGCCACTGGCGCCCGCGTCGGCGAACGCGTCGCCCAGCAGGTCGCCACCCGCGATGCCGCGGGCCGCAAGTTCGGCCGACAGGTCGATCACGATCTGCTGGCGCCCGTCCGGCAGCGTGGTCACGCTGACGTTGCCCGGGTCGATGTTGGAGAGCGACAGCGTCTGGCCGTTGGCCGAGAACGTCAGCTTCGCGGTGCCGTTGACGAAGGTCAGGCCATCCGAGATGAAGTCGTTGATCACGACATTGCGCACGCCGTGGTAGTCCGACACCTGGAAATCCAGCCGGTACGTGATGGTTTCGCCCGAGCGGACACCGTCCGGGTCCCCGGCCCCGGCGCCGGCCACGCCATTGGGGTTGCCCAGCAGCGGATCGTTGTTCGTGGCCGGGTCGTCCAGCACATTCGGGCTGGTGCCGGTCACGGTCTTCTGGATGGTGATCGCCTCCCACTGCAGCACCCGCTGCGGCAGGGTGTCGTCGGTGACGGTGACCACGCCTTCGTCGCCGTCCGGATCGGCGGGCAGCCAGGTGAACTCACTGCGGGCATCGAAGGTTCCGGTCGCGTCGCCACCCGAGGTGCGGTCGATCACGTAGTTGGGGTCGCCTTGCGTGTTGGCGCTGGTCGGGCCGGTGCGCGCGACGAAGTACTGCACCGACAGCGTGAAGGTATCGCTGCCGGCGCCATCGGCGACTTCGGGGCCCGGAGCGATCGCGACGACTTTCGCGTTGGCGTACGTGCCGTTCGCCTGGGGCAGCAGGTCGGGCGTGGCCGCGGTGACCGAACCGAGGGGCGTCGAAGCATCCACGATCTTGTAGATGACGCCCGCAAGCGGCGTGCCTTCCCACAACAGCTGGATGTCCGCCGGCGTCAGCACCACGTTGGGCGGGATGTCCATCTCGGCCCGGAAGCCGCTGGCCCCCTGCCCGCTGGCAAGCTTCACGTCGTAGCTGATCGTCTGCTTGTCGTTGGGGCCGGCAACCTGCTCGCTCTCGCGGGTGACGACGTTGTAGCTGGAGGTGTAGACCCTCGGCGCCAGCGTGGCGATGGCCGCGTCGCCGCGAACCACGGGATCGCCGGCGTCGTTGGTGGCCGTCTGGCCGAGGCGATAGAAGCCGCGGCTGACGATGGGCAGGCCGGGGGTCAGGTCGGCGTTGCGGCCGACATCGAAACCGAACGTGATCTGCGCGGCCGTCTGCGCCGGCGTGAAGCTGCCAAACGGCAGTTCAAAAATCACCAGCTGGTCGCCGTTCTGCATGCCGGGGAACTCGGCCAGCGTGAACACGATGTCCGTGGCCGCGCCGTTGTTGTCCAAGCCGCTCAGGACCGCCTGTCCGCCGACGAAGGTCAACACATGTTCCTTGACAGCCAGGCCGAGGTAGCGGGCGCTGCCCGCCTTGTAGGTGACGCCTTCGTTGCCGTCATTGACGCTGTCAGTCCCCGTCGACTTGAAGGCCACCCCGACAAATGGTGCATAGCCATTGCCGCCGCCGTTGTTGTCGAACGTGACCGACCCCGTGCCGCTCGAGCCCAGCATCACGTTCGTCGGAAGGCTGAGCGTGGTTTGCGCGCGATCGGCCGGGTCGGCCAGCAGGTCGCTGTAGCTGTTCAGCGCCAGGTCCGAGAAGGCCAGCTTGGTGCCGGTCGTGCCGACGGTGAACTCCAGCTGCCAGTTGCCGCCTTTCAGGCTCGATCCCGTGTCGTCCACCGACGCCGAAACGTCCGCCTGACTCAGGTCCGCAAGTTTCTGAACGAAGCTCTGGCCCTTCACGCCCGCGGCGACATCGCAGCCCAGGAGCAGGATGTCGCCGTCGGTCGTCATCGACTGCTGCCACGCTCGCACGGTGGCGGCCACGCCCTCCTTCTCGAGCGCCGCGTTGTCCACCACCGAGGACCCCAGGCGAAGCATGCCGGCGCTTCCATGGCTGACGATCTGCAGGCTGTCGACGTTCTTGACCGAGGCGAGCACGTCCGAGATCACCTGGAGCCCGTCCTCGCCCTCCCCCACGATACGGACGATGGCGCCGGGTTCCACGCCCTGCAGCAGCGACTGCGCGTCCTGCACGCGCGAGTCGATGATGACGACGGTCGCGCCTTGCTGCGCCGCGGCGGCATCAAGTGCTTGCCCCCCTTCTGCGAGATGCGTGCGGTCCGTGGCATGTTCGCTCGTGGCCGGCGCATGGTCGGCCTTGGCGGCCTCGGGACGCTGGTCCGACGTATCCGCCTGCCGGTCGGCCGCCACGGCGCCCGCCGCATCGAACAGCACGCGGGACTCCAGCGCCGAGTGCTGTCGGCGCGGACGGTTGGGCAGCGGGGTGGCTGCGGCTGCGGCTGCGACGGGCGCGACAAGGCCTAGGCGACTCAAGAACTGCATGACAAAGCCTCTGGTTTCAGGCAATCCTGGCAAGACGGGGGGGATCCCAACCGTCCTCAGCGTGGGTAGCGGCTGGCTCATGGCTGGCTGCAGAAGGCGACGCAAGCAGCGCCTCTTCTGGTCGTCCGGCACGCGTTTCGGAATTGCGAGTGCCGAAAATGTAGCTGAGCGTTAAGGCTACGGTTCAGCTTGCCGGTGGTACTTCTGCGTACCTGCGGGGGCACGTCGCGCTGCGCAGACACGGGCGCCTGCGGGCCACCGCGCGGCCCACCGGCGAGGAGGAACTAAATCACACCGAGGCCACATACCGGGCGCCCGGCGTTGACACGCGTGGCGCTCACGAACCGCCCTGCGCGGGGGGTCACGGCCGGTGTCTGCGCCAAGGCCAGTTCGACCGTTTCCGGGGAGTCGCTCGTTCTCAGTTGCCCAGTCCGTGAAGCTGGAGCGAAATCCGTGCGGAACCGCGTCCACATCCATCCGCCGCATCACGGGTCACGTCGCTCAGCGGAGTCCCGTCTTTCAGGGAAGACAAGATCGGTTGTCTCGACTCGCGACAGCCGAAGGCTCCACTACCGCGGGCCGCGGCACGCGACGGGCCGAAGGACATCCAAGACCTGCGGCAAGCCGATGTCGCTGACCAAGAGGCTGGCCATGACGGGTAGACATCGGACTCCAGGGTGCTCGTCCACCGACTGGTGCGCTTTGGGTTGGTCCCATCAATCGGGCCGCAATCAAGCAGGACAACGTGGGATTCTGCGGAAGGCACTCACCAAAGAAAAAGCCCCCTTGTGGGGGGCCTTCCAACTTTGTGCCTGGCGGAGAGGGCGGGATTCGAACCCGCGGTGGGCTATTAACCCACACACGCTTTCCAGGCGTGCGACTTAAACCGCTCATCCACCTCTCCTGCGAGCCCGCGATTGTAGCAGCGGCCAGTTGGCTCAGGCGGCTTTCGCCCGTCGAGCCTGCTGCGGGTCGGCGATCATGGACAGCAGCAGGTCGACGTCGGCGGGCTTGACCATGTGGAAGTCGAAGCCGGCCTGGGCCGAGCGCGTGCGGCTCTCCGCTTCGCCATAGCCGGTCAGCGCGATCAGGAGCGCGTCGCGCGAGGCGGGCTGGTTGCGCAACTGGTGCGCCACCTCGAAACCGTTCATGCCGGGCAGGCCGATGTCGAGCAGCACCACGTCAGGCCGGAACTCCTGCGCGATCTGCAGCGCCGCGAGGCCCTCGTTGGCCACCTTGACCTCGAAGCCCTCCATCTCCAGCAGGGTCATCAGGGTTTCGGCCGAAGCCATGAGGTCATCGACCACCAGGATCCTCGAGGGGCTGGCGGCCGCGGCGCGCTGGGGCGCGGCGCGGGACGGCGACTGCGCCGGCTGGCCCGGTTCGGCCAGCTGGGCAGGCAGCGTCACCGTCACCTCGGTGCCCTTGCCGATGCCGGCGCTGTGTGCCTCCACCGTGCCGCCATGCAGTTCGACCAGGTGCTTGACCAGCGTCAGCCCGATCCCGAGGCCGCCCTGCGAGCGATCCAGCGATTGATCGGCCTGCGCGAACAGGTCGAAGATGTGCGGCAGGAATGCCGGGTCGATGCCGGTGCCCTCGTCCTTGACCAGGATCGTCAGCTGGCCGTCACGGTAGCTGGCGCGCAGCTGGATGCGCGAGTCGAGCGGCGAGAACTTCGAGGCGTTGTTGATCAGGTTCGACAGCACCTGGGCCAGCCGGACCGCGTCACCATCGATGACGACGGGTTCGTCGGGCAATTCGATCTGCAGCGTCTGGCTGCGCGATTCCATCTTCGGCAAGGCTGCCTCGGCCGACCGCTCCACCAGCGATGCCAGTGGGAGCTTCTCGGGCTTGACCACCACCTTGCCCTGGACGATGCGCGAGACATCCAGCAGGTCGTCGATCAGCCGCGCCATGTGATCGGCCTGCCGGCTGATGACGTCGCGCGCCCAGTTCATGGTGGGCGCCGCGACGTCGGAGCCCTGCATGATGTGGACCGCGTTGCGGATCGGCGCCAGCGGGTTGCGCAGCTCGTGCGCCAGCATCGCCAGGAACTCGTTCTTGCGGCGGTCGGCTTCCTGCACCGCCGTGTAGAGACGCGCGTTCTCCATGGCGATGGATGCGCGGCTGGCGACCTCGCGCGCCAGCGCCTTGCGCCCGCCATCGAAGTGCTCGGCACGCCCGAGCAGCACCAGCGCCCCGCGCACGCGCTCGCCCGCCATCAGCAGGCAGACGACGCCCGCCTCGCCCTCGTCCTGCCACGACTGGAACTGGCGTTCGCGCATTGCCGCACCGAGTGCTTCGCGGGCACCAGGCGGCAGGCTTCCCAGGTCCCGGCCGTCGCTGCCCTGGGAGCGCACGACGTGCCCGTCGCCGTCGGCCAGGGCCAGCACCGCGCGGTCACCCAGCATGGGCACCGACACATCGAGCAGGGCCCGGCTGGTGTGGTCGAGGTCCAGCGACCGCGACAGCAGCTGGCTCACCTCGGCCAGGTAGTCGGCGCGCTGGATGGCCTCTTCGGCCGCTGCGCGGGCCGCCTCCGACCGGGCCAGCGCCTCGCGCTCGGCCGCACGCAGCTGCAGCTGCCGGTTCATCCGGTACAGCTCGACGAACACGCGCACCTTGGAGCGCAGGACCTCCGGAACCACCGGCGACGGGATGTAGTCGACGGCGCCCAGCGCGTATCCGCGCTTGGCCTGGACTTCGTCCACGTAGGCGGTGATGAACACGATCGGCGTCTGCGCCGATTTCTTGTAGTGCCGGATCAGGCTGGCCGTCTCCAGCCCGTCGATGTCGGGCATGTTGACGTCCAGCAGGATGACCGCGAACTCCATCTCCAGGATGTAGCGCAGCGCTTCCTTGCCCGACTTGGCGCTGACGATGTTCTCGCCGAGCTCATCCAGGATCGTCCGGAAGACGACGTGCTTTTCCTGCAGGTCGTCAACGACCAGGATGTTGGCCCGTTCCTGCAGCGCAGCCTGGGCTTCTTGGTTGAGTCTGGCGGTCACTGGTGCAGCCACGCCCTCAGCACGGTGAGCAGGTCATGGGTGTTCACGGGTTTCGATAGGTAGTCCCAGGCGCCGGCCTCGATGCATTTCTCCCGGTCGCCCTTCATTGCTTTCGCGGTCACGGCGATCATCGGCAGATTCTTGCCTTGCGGCAGCTTGCGAATCTCCTTCATGGTCGCCATTCCGTCCATCTCCGGCATCATGATGTCCATCAACACGACTTCGATCTGCGGGTCGTTGGCGACCCGGCTGATCGCCTCCCGGCCATTGTCGGCCCAGACGATGTCCATCGAATGCTCTTCCAGCACGGTGGCCAGGGCGAAGATGTTGCGCATGTCGTCGTCGACGATCAGCACCCGCTTGCCCGCCAGCGGTTTCGCCGCCGAAACGGTTTCCTCCACCAGGACGCGCTTGGCCTCCGGCAGCCGCGCCACGCTCTGGTGCATGGCCAGCAAGGCCGCATCGTACAGCCGCGGGACCGTCTGCACTTCGCGCACGGTCACCCGGTCGTCGGAGTGCCAGGCGAAACGGCCGCTGTCCGCCGACGAGGCATTGCGGTAGAGGATCAGCGGCAGCGGTCCCATCGCGGCCTGGGCGCCGAGCGCCTGGCGGACCTGCGCCGTGTCGAGCTTGCCGAACGTGTCGTCGAGGACCACGCAGTCGAACTGGTTCTCGTCCAGCGCCTCCACGAACTTCTCGGCGGTCTTGACGACCACCGGCGTGAGATTGTCGCTCTCCAGCAAGCCGATGAACTCGTTGCGTGCAGCGTTGTCCTTCATGGCGACCAGCACGTTGCGCTGCTTGCGCGCCGCGTAGGAGCGCAGCTTGTCGAGCATCGCGTCGAGCACTTCCTTGGACTGGATCGGCTTCTCGACGAAAGCCAGGGCACCGCTGCGGAAGGCGCGCTCCTTGGAATCGTCGGTCGAGATCACGCACACCGGCACGTGGCGGGCCACGAAGTCCTGCTTCAGGCGATCGAGCACGCGCCAGCCATCCATGTCCGGCAGATACATGTCGAGGGTGATCGCCGCCACCTGGTACTGGTTGGCGAAGGTCAGCGCACCGGCGCCCATCGCGGTCACCAGGCCCTTGAACCCCTTGGCCCGGGCGGCGTCGAGCAGGAACCGGGCGAACGCCAGGTCGTTCTCGACGATCAGCAGGACCAGGTCGCCATCTTGGATGTTGTTGCGGTCGTCGTCCGCGTCGTTGCGCGCCACCAGGCCCACGGCAGCGTCGTCGACGGGCGCCTCCATGCTGCTCACCGGCGCGGGCGCCGGCGGCGGCAGCCGGCGGAGCGGCGCGACCGGTGCGACCGGCAGCTCTCGGACATCGGCCACCGTCGTGGTGCGGCGCGTGTTGCGCAGCGACGGGTAGTGCACCGGCAGGTACAGGGTGAAGGTGCTGCCCTGCCCCGGCGCGCTGGCCAGCCGGATCTCGCCACCCAGCAGCTTGGACAGCTCGCGGCTGATCGCCAGGCCCAGGCCCGTGCCGCCGTACTTGCGGCTGGTGGAGCCGTCGGCCTGCTGGAACGCCTCGAAGATGATCTGCTGCTTGTCGCCCGAGATGCCGATGCCGGTGTCGGACACGGCGAAGGCCACCACCTGCTGGGCGCGGTTGAGCTCCTCGTGGTCCGAGCTCCAGCCGGTGACCACTTCCTCGATGGTCAGCGTCACGTTGCCCTGGTGGGTGAACTTGAACGCGTTCGACAGCAGGTTCTTCAGGATCTGCTGCAGGCGCTTGACGTCCGTGACCATCGACGTCGGCAGCTGCAGGCCGGTGTGGATGAGGAAGTCCACGTTCTTGGCTTCGGCGACGTGGCGGAAGGTCCGCTCCACGTACAGCTGCAGGTCGGACAGGTGCAGCTCGCTCACGTCGACGGCCACCGTGCCCGACTCGATCTTGGACAGGTCCAGGATGTCGTTGATCAGCATCAGCAGGTCGTTGCCGGATGAATGGATCGTCTTGGCGAATTCGACCTGCTTGGTGGACAGGTTGCCATCCGGGTTCTTGGACAACTGGTCGGACAGGATCAGCAGCGAGTTCAGCGGCGTGCGCAGCTCGTGCGACATGTTGGCCAGGAACTCGGACTTGTACTTGGAGGTCAGGGCCAGCTGCTTGGCCTTTTCCTCCAGCGCCTGGCGGGCCTGTTCCACTTCCTGGTTCTTGCGCTCCACCTCGTGGTTCTGGTGCACCAGCAGGCGGGCCTTCTCCTGCAGCTCCTCGTTGGTCTGCTGCAGCTCCTGCTGGCGGCTCTGCAGCTCCTGCGCGAGCGACTGCGACTGCGTCAGCAGGTCCTCGGTCCGCATGTTGGCCTCGATCGTGTTGATCACGATGCCGATCGATTCGGCCAGCTGGTCCAGGAACTGCTGGTGGGTGGAGTTGAAGCGCTCCACCGACGCCAGTTCCACCACGCCCCGCACCTGTCCCTCGAAGATGATGGGCAGCACCAGCACGTTCAGCGGCGGCACGTCGGTCAGGCCCGAGGTGATGCGCAGGCTCTCGGGAATCGAGGAGGTGAGCAGGATCTTCTTCTTGTCGTACGCACACTGGCCGACCAGGCCTTCGCCCAGGTCGACTTCCTTGCCGTACGAGCCGTGGCCATCGGACGCGTAGCTGGCCATCAGGCGCAGCTTCGGGATGTCCTGGCTGTAGCGCAGCACGTAGAACTCGGCCTGCTGCGCGCCCACCACGGGCGCCAGCTCGGACAGGATCAGGTGGCCCACGGCCACCAGGTCCTTCTGGCCCTGCAGCATCCGCGAGAACTTGGCCAGGTTGGTCTTGAGCCAGTCCTGCTCGGTGTTCAGCTGCGTGGTGTCCTTCAGGTTCCGGATCATCTCGTTGACGGTGTCCTTCAGCGCGGCCATCTCGCCCAGCGCCTCCACCGTGATCGAGCGGGTCAGGTCACCCTGCGTCACCGCGGTCGCCACCTCGGCGATCGCGCGCACCTGCGTCGTGAGGTTGGCCGCCAGCTGGTTCACGTTCTCGGTCAGGCCCTTCCAGGTGCCCGAGGCGCCCGGCACCTTGGCCTGGCCGCCCAGCTTGCCTTCCACACCCACTTCGCGCGCCACGGTCGTCACCTGGTCTGCGAACGTGGCCAGCGTGTCCGTCATGGCGTTGATGGTGTCAGCCAGCGCCGCGATCTCGCCCTTGGCCTCCACGGTGAGCTTCTGGCGCAGGTCGCCGTTGGCCACGGCGGTCACCACCTTGGCGATGCCTCGCACCTGCGAGGTCAGGTTGCCGGCCATGAAGTTCACGTTGTCGGTCAGGTCCTTCCAGGTGCCCGACACGCCCTTCACCTGCGCCTGGCCGCCCAGGCGGCCTTCGGTGCCCACCTCGCGGGCGACGCGCGTCACTTCGGAAGCGAACGAGGAGAGCTGGTCCACCATCGTGTTGATGGTGTTCTTCAGCTCCAGGATCTCGCCCTTGACGTCCACCGTGATCTTCTTGGACAGGTCACCGGCCGCCACCGCCTTGGTCACGTCCGCGATGTTGCGCACCTGGGCCGTCAGGTTGCCGGCCATGAAGTTCACGTTGTCGGTCAGGTCCTTCCAGGTGCCGGCCACGCCCTGCACGTCGGCCTGGCCGCCCAGCTTGCCCTCGGTGCCCACCTCGCGCGCCACGCGGGTCACTTCCGCCGCGAACGACCGGAGCTGGTCCACCATGGTGTTGATCACGTCCTTGATCTGCAGGATCTCCCCGCGGACGTCCACCGTGATCTTCTGCGTCAGGTCGCCCATGGCGATGGCCGTGGCCACCTTGGATACGTCGCGCAGCTGCACCGTCAGGTTGGACGCCATCGAGTTCACCGACTCGGTCAGGTCCTTCCAGGTGCCGGCCACGCCCTGCACGTCGGCCTGGCCACCCAGCTTGCCTTCAGTGCCCACCTCACGGGCCACGCGGGTCACTTCCGAAGCGAACGAGGAGAGCTGGTCCACCATCGTGTTGATGGTGTTCTTCAGCTCCAGGATCTCGCCCTTGACGTCCACCGTGATCTTCTTGGACAGGTCACCGGCCGCCACCGCCTTGGTCACGTCGGCGATGTTGCGCACCTGGGCCGTCAGGTTGCCGGCCATGGAGTTCACCGAATCGGTCA
>NZ_DASRTN010000006.1:0-1234627 GCF_035655895.1 Ramlibacter sp. | reverse complement strand
GAGACCATGAAGGGCATCAACGACTCCAGCCGCAAGATCGCCGACATCATCTCGGTGATCGATGGCATCGCCTTCCAGACCAACATCCTGGCGCTCAACGCCGCGGTGGAGGCGGCCCGTGCCGGCGAACAGGGCCGCGGCTTCGCGGTGGTGGCCGGCGAGGTGCGCACGCTGGCGCAGCGCAGTGCCGACGCGGCCAAGGAGATCAAGGGCCTGATCACCGCCAGCGTCGAGCGCGTCGAGCAGGGCAGCGCCCTGGTGGACCAGGCCGGCGCCACGATGGACGAGGTCGTGGCCTCGATCCGCCGCGTCACCGACCTGATGGGCGAGATCAGTGCGGCCAGCCGCGAGCAGAGCGCCGGCGTGGCGCAGATCGACGATGCGGTCAACCAGATGGACCAGGCCACGCAGCAGAACGCCGCCCTGGTCGAGGAAAGTGCCGCCGCCGCCGACAGCCTGAAAACGCAGGCGCAGCAGCTGGTGGGTGCCGTCGCCGTGTTCAAGGTCGGCGGCCACGAGGCCTCCAACGCGCCCGCCCTGGGCCTGGCGCCGATGGCCGCACGCACCGCCGTGCGCCCCACCCTGCCGCGCAAGCCCCTGGGCGCCACGGGCAAGCCGGCCAGCGCGCCGACCGCCGAGCTGCCCCGCCGCACCGGCACCGACGACGACTGGCAGACCTTCTGAGGCGCGACGCCGGCCAGTGCCGGCTAGTGGTTGCCGAGGCGCCCCGCGGGGCGCCTTGTCGTTGGCGCGGAGCCCTCGTGCCGGTGCCGCCACGCGGCGCTGCCGGGGACATAGAGACGGTCCGACCAGGTGGCCACCCACCCGGGCTGCAGCAGGACCAGCAGCGCGATCGCCATCCCCGTGAACATGCCATCAAGCAGCCCGGCCAGCGCGAACACGGCCGGTGCGGCGTCGCCCAGCGCCTCGTGGCGTCCGGCCAGCGCGTGGGCCAGGCAGGCCACGCCGAAGGTGGCCGCCATCGGCAGCAGGAACGCGCGGCCGACCAGGTACAGGAAGGGTTGCGGACCGGCCGCGCGCCGCAGCGCAGCGCCGGCCACGAGGCCCGCCGTCGCCGGCACGATGCCCTGCCAGAGCGCGGCGCCGAGGGCGCCCGGCCACGAGACGTCGCCCAGCACCGCGCCGGCGACGCCGGCGGCCAGGAACACCAGCACGGCCAGGGGCCAGCCGAGCGCCAGCAGCACGAACTGCGCCCCCAGCAGCCCGAGCGCCAGGGACAGGGGCGCGCGCCACCCCCACCACAGCACGGGCACGAGCACGAGCGAGGCGACCAGGGGCACGAGGAGGCCGCGACCGGTCCCCTGCAGCATGCGCCAGGGCCGCACCGCGCAGGCGGCGGCCAGCGCGGCGATCAGCAGGCAGGATTCGAGAAAGCCGGGCAGCAGGAGCATGGGAGCACCGTGCGCGAGAGGCGCAACGGCTGCTGCATCGTGCCCTGCGGCCGATGCGCGCCCCTGTAGGAGAAGTCGGAAAACGGCGGCCGGACGGCCGCCCTGCTCAGGCCTGTTCGCAGGCGCCGCTGCGCCAGGCCGACGCGGCGAAGCCGCCGCCCGCGCCGTAGGTGCCGCGCTGCTGGTGCTCCTGCAGCCCGCCATGCAGGCGGCCCAGCGCCTCGAGCGAGCGCTGGACGTCCAGGCTGCGGCGGGTGGCCACGGTCCGTGCGGCCCCGGCCTGCGCGGCGAGCGTCGCCAGGCGCGGCCGCAGCGCCGCCGGGAGCTCGCCCTGCCCGGCATGCCGGGCGAGAACGGCCAGCGACGGCCGCATCGCGGCCGCCAGGGAGGCCAGCGTGTCGGCGTCACCGTCACGCACGGCCTGGTACTGCGCCTGCTGCAGCGGCTCCAGGGCCGCCACGGCTGCCGCCAGATCGGCGGGGATCACGCGCTGCGCGGGCCGAGCAGCGCCGTCGCGTCGGCGATCAGCTGGTCGGCGATGCGCTCCGGGTTGACCGTGAAGCGGCCTTCCTGGATGGCGGTGCGGATGGCGTCCACCTTGGCGCTGTCGAAGTCGCCGCCCAGCTGGCCGAGCTGGGCGCCGGCCGCCGACACCTCCACCTGGTCGGTGCTGGCGGCGGCGGGCGCCACGGGCGCGGCGCCAGGGGCGGTGCGCCCGGTGCGCAACGCCGCGTCGGCGGCATGCGTGTCGAGGGTCGATCCGATCTTCATGGGGTTCTCCGGCGGGCCGCCAGAGCAGCCCGTGCAGCATTATTCGGCCCGCCCGGCGGGAACTGAAGGGCGGAAAAGCAAGTTTTTTCGTGCCCTGTTCGCATCGCCGGTCTCAGAGGGCCACGTCCACCAGCCGGCCCTCGCGGGCGATGCCCGTCAGGACCCGGCCCAGTTCGGTGCGCACCCGCAGTGGCTGCCCTTCCGCGGCCGCGGTCAGGGCCTGGCCGCTGGCGGTCACGGAAAAGCCGGTGCCGGCGATGCGCAGCCGGACCGGATCGCCGGCCTGGACGACCGGCACGGCCCGGAGCATGTCCGGGCGCAGCGGCTGCCCGGCGCCCACGGGACGGGTCAGGCCCCGGCCCTGGAGCGCGGCGACCTCGCGCAGCACGGCGGCCGGCTCGCGCGTGAGCTCCACCTCCTGCTCGCGCACGTCCTGGGCCGTCGGCACCGTGCCGGCGGCCAGCGGCGCGGCGGCCACCAGCGCGATGCCCCAGGCGCGCACCGTGACCGGCACCATCAGGGTCCAGGCCGCGCCCTCGACGCAGCGCACGCCGACGGCCAGCCGCCCCCAGGGGCGGGCGCCGGCCGGCAGGAAGGGTTCGGTGCGGGCGCAGGCGGCGAGATCCGCCCGGGGCGTCACGCTGGCGAACTGCACGTCGAACCGGGTGAGCTGCGGCGCGGCGGTCGCGACCTGCTGCGACACGAAGGCACGCAGCACGTTCTCGTCCAGCGGCGGCGCCAGCTGGGCGCGCGCGCCGCCGGCCAGCGCACCGGCCAGCAGGAAGAGGAATGGAACAAGGCGCATGGCGGCGGCTCCCGCGGATGTGGAGGCTGGACTGTAGGAGCGCGCGGGCAGCGGCACGGGTGCCAAAAGGCGCGCAAACCGCCGCCTTATCGTCGCTTCAGTTTTCCGGGCCGGATCCGATACTGCGCCGCACACCGGGACTTCCCCCTGGTGGAGGACCCACCCCGCCATGAGCCTCCTCACCGCCAAGCTCGACGGCCACGCCCGTGCCCTGGACCTGCTGGCCCAGCGCCAGAAGGTGCTGGCCGGCAACATCGCCAACGCCGACACCCCTGGCTTCAAGGCGCGCGACTTCGATTTCGCGCAGGCGCTGGCGCAGGCGCGCGGCGGCAGCGGCGGCACGGCCACCACCAATCCGCGCCACCTGCAGGCATCGGGCGCCCCGGCCGGCGCCGGCGCCTCGCCCGAGACGCTGTTCCGCGCGTCGGACCAGCCGGCGCTGGACGGCAACACGGTGGACCTGGACCGCGAGCGCGCGCACTTCGCCGACAACTCGCTGCGCTACGAGTCCACCCTGCGCTTCATCAACCACGACGTGCGGACGCTGCTGTCCGCCATCACCGGCCAGTAAAGGACGGCGCGATGTCCCTGTTCAACCTGTTCAACATCTCCGGCAGCGCCGTCTCGGCCCAGAGCAAGCGGCTCAACGTCGTGGCCAGCAACCTGGCCAATGCCGACAGCGTGGCCGGCCCGGACGGCCAGCCGTACAAGGCACGGCAGATCAGCTTCCAGGCCGAACTCGCGGCCAACGGCGACACCGCCGGCGTGCGCGTCGGCGGCATCACCGAGACCGCCGCGCCCGGCCGCCGCGTGCACGAGCCCGCGCACCCGATGGCCGATGCCGACGGCTACGTGACCCACTCGAACGTGAACGTGGTCGACGAGATGGTCAACATGATCTCGGCCTCGCGCGCCTACCAGAACAACGTCGAGGTGATGAACACCGCACGCCAGCTGCTGGCCAAGACCCTGCAGATGGGCCAGTGAGGACCGCCGCATGACCACGCCCATCACCAGCACCGGCACCCCCAACGCCGCCGCCAATGCGGCCGCCTCCGCCTCGTCGCTGACCAGCGCCGCCGACCAGCAGGACCGCTTCATGAAGCTGCTGGTCGCGCAGATGAAGAACCAGGATCCGCTCAATCCGATGGACAACGCGCAGATGACCAGCCAGGTCGCGCAGATCAACACGGTGGGCGGCATCGAGAAACTCAACACGACGGTCAACTCGCTGCTGGCCGCCTTCGGCAACCTGCAGGCGCAGACGGCCACCCAGCTGGCCGGCCGGGGCGTGCTGATCGAGGGCAACCAGCTGCAGCTCACGGGGGACTACGCGGTGGGCGGCGTGCAGCTGGGCGCCGCCGCCGACACGGTGACGGTCGAGATCGTGGACGCCGCCGGCGTGGTGGGCCGCCGCATCCCGGTCGGCGCCTCGCCGGCCGGCTCGCGGTCCTTCGTGTGGGACGGCAAGCTCGCCGACGGCAGCCAGGCCGCCGACGGCACCTGGAAGTTCCGCGTCGTCGCCACCTCGGCCGGCAAGGACGTGGCCGCCACGCCGCTGGTGGGCGCCCAGGTCCTGTCCGTCTCCCATGCCGCCGACGGCACCGTCCAGCTCGACCTCGGCGCCAAGGGCGTCAAGCCGATGGACGCCGTCCGCTCCTACTTCTGACCCCCGCAACACCGGAGAACCCTCCATGAGCTTCCAGCAAGGCATCAGCGGCCTGAACGCCGCGGCCCGCAACCTCGAGGTGATCGGCAACAACATCGCCAACGCCAACACCGTGGGCGCCAAGCAGTCCCGCGTGGAGTTCGCCGACGTGTACGCCAACGCGACGCTGCACCAGACCAGCGCCGCCCCCGGCATGGGCGTGCAGGTCGCCGCCGTCACGCAGCAGTTCGGGCAGGGCGCGCTGCGCACCACCGAGAACCCCATGGACCTGGCGATCAACGGCCCCGGCTTCTTCGTCGTGGCGCGCGCCGGATCGGTGGGCGATTCGTCCTTCACCCGCAACGGCCAGTTCCAGCTCGACAACCAGGGCTACATGGTCACCAACACGGGCATGCGCCTGCAGGGCTACAACGTGGATCCGGCCACCGGCCGCTCGGTCGGCGTGCTGGGCGACATCCGCCTGCCGGCCGACGGCATCGCGCCCAAGGTGACGACCAGCGCCAGCCTGGGCCTGAACCTGGACTCGCGCACCGCCGCGCCGCCCGCGTCCATGCCGGCGTTCAACCTGACCGACCCGACCTCCTACACCTCGTCGACCTCGATGACGGTGTACGACCAGCAGGGCAACCAGCACGTGCTCAGCACCTACTACCGCCGCACCGCCACCGACAACCAGTGGGAGGTCTTTGCGGCCATGGACGGCACGGCGGTTCCGCCGGTCGCCGGCGGCGCCCAGCCGCCCGCCGGGCGCCTGACCTTCCTGCCGAACGGCTCGCTCGACGCCGCCAACTCCGGCACCCTGAACGCGGGCGTGCTGACGCCCGGCGACCTGACGCTCGACCTGCCCTACCCCACCTCGACGCTTCCGGTCCCGCCCGGGTCGTCCACCACCTCGGCGCCCGTGCAGCTGTCGTTCTCCGGCGCGACGCAGTACGGCAACGCGTTCGGCGTGATGGCGGTGAGCCAGGACGGCTATGCACCCGGCCAGCTCACCGGCTTCGCCGTCGATGGCAGCGGCATCGTCCAGGCCCGCTACTCCAATGGCCGGACCCAGGCCGCCGCCCAGGTCGGGCTGGCCGACTTCCGCAATGCCCAGGGCCTGGCCTCGGTGGGCAACAACCTGTGGCGCGCGACGCCCACCTCCGGCCAGCCGGCCATCAGCACCCCCGGCACCGCCAACCTCGGCGTGCTGCAGGGCGGCGCGCTGGAGGAGTCGAACATCGACCTGACCGCGCAGCTGGTCGACATGATCGGCGCGCAGCGGGCCTACCAGGCCAACGCCCAGACCATCAAGACGCAGGACCAGATGCTCTCGACGCTGGTCAACCTGCGCTGACCCCACGGGCCGCTGATCCATGGACCGCCTGATCTACACCGCCGCTGCCGGCGCCCGTGCGCTGGTGCAGCGCCAGGACGGCATCGCCAACAACCTGGCCAACGCCAACACCACCGGCTACCGCGCCGACCAGGTGGCGTTCCGCGCCGTGCCGGTGCGCGGCGACGGCGCTCCCACCCGGGTGGTGTCGCTGGAGGCATCGGCCGGCTTCGACGAGCGTTCCGGCCCGATCGAGCAGACCGGGCGCAACCTGGACGTCGCGGTGCTCGGCAAGGGCTACCTGGCGGTGCAGGCGGGCGACGGCGGCGAGGCCTACACCCGCGGCGGCGCGCTGCAGGTCAACGACCAGGGCGTCCTCGTCACCTCCGCCGGCCAGCCGGTGGCCGGCGAAGGCGGCCCCTTGAACATCCCGGTCGGCAGCACGGTGACCATCGGCCACGACGGCACCGTGTCGGCCCAGCCCGCGCGCGGCCCGGCGCAGACCGTCGGCCGCCTGAAGCTGGTGAACCCCGAGCCGGGCGAACTGCGCAAGGGCGACGACGGGCTGCTGCGCATGCGCAGCGGCGAGGACGCGCCGGCCGACGAGACCGTGCGCGTGGCCGCCGGCGCGCTCGAGGGCAGCAACGTGAACGTGGTCGAGGCCATGGTCGGCATGATCGCCGCCTCCCGCCAGTTCGAGACCCAGATGAAGCTCCTGCAGACCGCGGAGCAGAACGACCAGCGGGCCGCCCAGTTGCTGGCGCCCGCCCGCTAACAGGAGACCGCCATGCTGCGTTCGCTCGACATCGCCAAGACCGGACTGGAAGCCCAGCAGACCCAGCTGGATGCCATCACCCACAACCTCGCCAACGTCGGCACCAACGGCTACAAGCGCAGCCGCGCGGTGTTCGAGGACCTGCTGTACCAGAACATCCGCCAGGCCGGCGCGCCCGATGCGGCCGAGACCCAGCTGCCCACCGGCCTGCAGCTGGGCAGCGGCGTGCGCACCGTCGCCACCTCCCGCAACTTCTCGCAGGGCGCGCTGACCCAGACCGGCAACCAGCTGGACATGGCGATCAACGGCCACGGCTTCTTCCAGGTGCAGATGCCCGACGGCACCACCGCCTACACCCGCGACGGCTCGTTCCAGGTCGACGCGCAGGGCCAGATGGTCACCTCCAGCGGCTATCTGCTGAACCCGCAGATCACCGTGCCGCCGAACGCCCAGACCATCACGGTCGGCCGCGACGGCATCGTGTCGGCACAGCTGCCGGGCAATGCCACGCCGCAGCAGATCGGCCAGCTGCAGCTGGCCAGCTTCATGAACCCGGCCGGCCTCGACCCGCGCGGCGGCAACCTCTTCGCCGAGACCGCGGCCTCGGGCACGCCGCAGACCGGCAACCCGGGCAGCAACGGCCTGGGCGTCCTCAACCAGGGTGCCGTCGAAAGCTCGAACGTCAACGTGGTCGAGGAGCTGGTCGCGATGATCCAGACCCAGCGCGCCTACGAGATCAATTCCAAGGCGATCCAGACGTCCGACCAGATGCTCGGCCGCCTGTCGCAGCTGTGAGGCACCGCCGGATCGCGATGACCGCCATGAACACCCTCCTGCGCCTGGGCACCCTCGGCTGCGCCGCCCTCCTGGCTGCCTGCAGCGTCCTCACCACCCCGCCGGTCGACATGCACGCCGCGTCCGCCGCGCCCCTGGTGGCCGCGCCGGTTCCGGCGCCCACCCACGGCGCGATCTTCCAGGCAGCCACGCACCGGCCGCTGTTCGAGGACCGCCGCGCCCGCCTGGCCGGCGACACGCTGACGATCCAGATCGAGGAGACGCTCACCGCCAGCCAGCAGTCCACCACCAAGCTGGACCGCAGCGGCAACGTCTCGTCCAGCATCTCCGCCGCGCCCTTCGGCACGGCCAAGTACCTGGGCAAGCTCGGGGTGGGTGCCGAGTCCAGCGCCTCCGGCAACGGCGACGGCAAGACCAACAGCACCAACACCTTCACCGGCGTGATCACGGTCACCGTGCTGCAGGTGCTCCCCAGCGGCAACCTGCTGGTCGGGGGCGAGAAGCAGATCGGCGTCAACCAGAACGTCGACGTGCTGCGCTTTTCCGGCGTCGTCAACCCGGTGACCATCCGCGCCGGCAACGTCGTCAGCTCCACCCAGGTGGCCGATGCCCGCCTCGAGCAGCGCGGCCGCGGCGATGTCGGCCGCGTGCAGGGCCTGGGCTGGCTCTCCCGCTTCTTCCTCTCCGTGGCGCCGGTCTGACCGTCATGCGGCTTCCTGCGTCCTCCCGCCCCGCCTTCTTCGTCGGCCCTGCCCTCTTCTTCGGCCGGCGGCCGGCGAACTTGAGGGCGATGTTCGCCGCCGGCGTCGCCGCCGCCGCGATGGCGCTCCTGGCCCACGCGCCGGCCCGCGCGGCCTCCGGCGGCTCCGAGCGCATCCGCGACCTGGCCAGCATCTCGGGCGTGCGCGTCAACCAGCTGATCGGCTACGGCGTCGTGGTCGGCCTGGATGGCAGCGGCGACGCCACCAACCAGGTGCAGTTCACCGGCCAGAGCGTGCAGTCGCTGCTGTCGCAGTTCGGCGTGACGCTGCCGCCGGGCGTGACCCCGCAGATGAAGAACGTGGCCGCCGTGATGGTCACGGCGGCCCTGCCCGCCTTCGCCCAGCCCGGCCAGCAGATCGACATCACGGTGTCGTCCCTCGGCAATGCGCGCAGCCTGCGCGGCGGCACGCTGCTGCTCACGCCGCTGCGCGGGGCCGACAGCCAGATCTACGCGATGGCCCAGGGCAACCTGGTGATCGGCGGCGCGGGTGCCGCCGCGGGCGGCAGCAAGGTCGCGATCAACCACCTGCTGGCCGGCCGCGTGCCCGGCGGCGCCACCGTCGAACGCGCGGTGGCCAATCCGGCGCTGGCTGCCGACGTGATCCACCTGGAGCTGAACCAGACCGACTTCAGCACCGCCCGCATGGTGGCGGAGGCGGTGAACCGCCACCTGGGCGCCGAGGCCGCCGAGCCGGTCGACGCCCGCGTGGTGCAGGTGCGGCTGCCGGCGCAAGGCAGCCGCGTGCGCTTCATCGCCGAGATCGAGAACCTGGAGGTCGCGCTGGCCGCGCCCGCCGCCAAGGTGATCGTCAACGCGCGCACCGGCTCGGTGGTGATCAACCAGTCGGTGCGGCTGGGCGCCTGCGCCGTCGCGCACGGCAGCCTGTCCGTCACGGTGTCCACCACCCCGGTGGTGAGCCAGCCCGCACCGCTGTCCGCCGGCCAGACCGTGGTCGCCGAGAAGTCCGACATCCGCATCCAGCAGGGCGCCGGCACGCTGTTCAACGTCCCCGCCAGCGCCGACCTGGCCGAGATCGTCAAGTCGCTCAACGCGCTGGGTGCCACCGCGCAGGACCTGATCGGGATCCTGCAGGCGATCAAGGCCGCCGGCGCGCTCAAGGCGGAACTGGAGATCATCTGATGCGCACCGACCCGAACGCCGTCAGCCTGGATGCCCGCTCGCTGGATGCGCTGCGCAACCAGGCCGCCGCCAATCCGAAGGCCGCCGCCCACCAGGCGGCCGTGCAGTTCGAGTCGCTGTTCATGCAGATGGTGGTCAAGAGCATGCGCGACGCCAGCCCCAAGGCCGATCCGGCCGCCGGCGGCGGCGCCGACACCTTCACCGGCATGCTGGACGCGCAGTTCTCGCGCCAGTTCGCCGGCCGCCCGGGCGGCCTGGCCGACATGCTGGAAAAGCAGCTGACCCGCCACATGCAGAACCTGCCGGCCGCCTCGGCGGACAGCCAGGCGCAGGAGATGCCCCCGGGCGTGCAGCCCGCGGCGGCCGGCGCGCCCTCGCCATCCAACGTGCCGACACAGCATGCCGGACCGCAGCGCGCCGTGCCGGCTGCGTCGGCCGCCGGCGCTCCGGTCACCCCGGCCGCGGCCCGTGCTGCCCAGGCGTCCCAGGCCGCCACGGTCGCACGCGCAGCGGGTGGCACGGCGCCGGCACAGGGCCTGGGCTCGCGCGCAGCCGCGTTCATCCGCGACATGCTGCCGCACGCCAAGGAGGCCGAGCGCCAGACCGGCGTGCCCGCCTCCTTCATCCTCGGCCAGGCCGCGCTCGAATCGGGCTGGGGCAAGGGCGAGATCCGCAACGCGGACGGCACCCCCTCGTTCAACCTCTTCGGGATCAAGGCCACCAGCGGCTGGAAGGGCGCGGCGACCCGCGTCATGACGACCGAGTACGAGGCCGGCCAGGCGACGCGCCAGCGCGCGGCCTTCCGCAGCTACGGCTCGTACGCCGAGGCCTTCACCGACTACGCACGCATGCTGTCCTCCAGCCCGCGCTACGGCAACGTGGTGCGCGGCGCGGGCACGGCCGAGGCCTTCGCCGGCGGCATGCAGCGCGCCGGCTACGCGACCGATCCGCAGTACGCGACCAAGCTGGCGCGCACCATCAACCACACCCTGGCGCTGCAGCGCGCGCTGGGCTGAAAGGCATCGAATGGCCGTCTCGCTCCTGAACATCGGCAGCCGCGCCCTGGTCGCGGCCCAGGGCGCGATCAACACCGTCTCGCACAACATCACCAACGCCAACACCGCCGGCTACTCGCGCCAGGAAGCGGTGCTGGCGACGGCCGGCGGCCTGTACAGCGGCTCCGGCTTCTTCGGCCGCGGCGTCGAGCTGGAGACGGTGCGCCGCCACTACGACCAGTTCCTGACCACCAACGTGCAGTCGGCCACGGCGATCAGCGCCGCCGACAGCGCCCGCGCCACCGGCCTGAAGGCGCTGGACACGGTGTTCTCGGACAACGAGATGGGCATCGGCGCGAGCCTCGACGCGTTCTTCGCGGCCGCCGGCGACCTGGCCAACCGGCCGGCGGACCTGTCGAGCCGCCAGGTGTTCCTGGCCCGGGCCGGCCAGCTGGCCGACCGCATCGACAGCATCGGCAAGCAGCTGCAGACGCTGATCGCAGGAGCCGACAGCCAGCTCGGGCATGACGCCAGCGCCGTCAACACGCGGCTGGACGAGATCAAGCAGCTCAACACGCAGATCGCGCGCCTGAAGGGCACCGGCCAGCCGCCCAACGACCTGCTGGACCAGCGCGATGCCGCCCTGCAGGCGCTCAACGGCCTGCTGGCCGTGACCGCCGTGGCCCAGGACGACGGCACGCTGGCGCTGTTCACCGCCTCCGGCGCGCCGCTGCTGGTGGGCGACCAGCAGGCCCGGCTCGCGGCCGTGAACGATCCGGCCGACGCTTCGCGCCACCGCCTGCAGCTCACCGTGGCGGGCACCAGCCAGTGGCTGGACCGCGACGCGCTCGGCGGCGGCAGCCTGGCGGGCACGCTGCAGCTGCGCGACGTCGACTATCCGGCCACGCTCAACCAGGTGGGACGCATCGCCACCGTCGTCGCCAGCGCCTTCAATGCCCAGCAGGCGCTCGGCGTCGACGCCAACGGCACCAGCGGCGCCGCCCTGTTCACCGTTCCCGCCCCGGCCAGCCTGGCCAACGCCGGCAACACCAGCGCGGCCAAGGTCGGCGTGACCGTCGCCGACCCGGCCGCGCTGCAGCCGAGCGACTACGACGTGCGCTGGGACGGCAGCAACTACACGATCTCGCGCCGGTCCGACGGCGTCACGACCACCTCGGCCGCGTTGCCGGCCACCGTGGACGGCCTGCGCTTCACCGGCAGCGGCGCGCCCGCCGCGGGCGACAGCTGGCGCGTGCAGCCGTTCGCCGGCGCCGCCACCGGGCTGGCGACGCGCCCGCTCACGCCGCGCGACGTCGCCACCGCGTTCGCCTCGACCATCGCGGCGGCCGCCGCCAACCAGGGCGGCGCCAGCGCCGCGGGGTTCACGGTGGTGCGCGCGAGCGCCGACAACCGCCTGCCCGTGACCATCACGTTCAACAACCCGCCCACCACGTTCAACGTGACCGGGCTGGCCGGCGGCGACCTGGCGAACGTGCCCTACGCGCCGGGCCAGCGCGTGCCGGCGGCGCCGGCCGACTACAACGGCTGGACCGTGACGCTGGACGGCGCACCGGCTGCGGGCGACAGCTTCCTCGTGCGGCCGGTGACCGCGCCAGCCAGCGACAACCGCAACGCCCTGGCGCTGGGCCGGCTTGCCAAGCTCGGCCTGGTGGAAGGCAGCACCCTCAACGAGGCCTATGCCTCGCTGCTGGGCGACGTCGGCAACCGCGTGCAGTCCGGCCAGGCTGCCGCCGACGTGTCGGGCCAGCTGCAGGCCGAAGCGGTCGCGCGCCAGCAGAACGTCTCCGGCGTCAACCTCGACGAGGAAGCCGCCAACCTGCTGCGCTACCAGCAGGCCTACCAGGCCTGCGCCAAGATCATCCAGACCAGCCAGTCCCTCTTCGAGTCCCTGCTCGCGGCCACCGGCCGCTGACGCCCCGGAAGCCCACCATGCGCGTTCCCACCCTCCAGACCTCCCGCCAGACGCTCGACGCCATCTCCACCCGGCAAGCCGAGCAGGCGCGCCTGCAGAACCGCATCGCCAGCGGGCTGCGGGTGCAGTCGCCCGGCGACGATCCGGCCGCCGCGGCGCAGGCGGAGCTGGCGCGCTCGCGGCTGGCGCACATCGCGCAGGACCAGCGCGCCACCCAGCTGGCGGCCAGCGTGCTGACCACCGCCGACGGCGCCCTGGCGCAGGGCACCGACCTGCTGCAGGCCGCGCGCGAGACGCTGGTGGCGGCCGGCAACGGCGGCTACAACCTGGTCGACCGGCAGGCGCTCGCGCTCCAGCTGCGCAACACGCGCGAGCAGTTGCTCAAGCTGGCCAACAGCGGCGACGGCGCCGGCGGCTACGTCTTCGGCGGCCAGGGCAGCCCGGTCGCGCCGCTGACCGGCACCATGACCCCGACCTACGACCCGGCCGCGGGCACGCAGCGGGTGGGCGAGAACGCGGACTACGAAGCCACGGTGGACGGCGAGGCCGTCTTCATGAACATCCCCCAGGGGAACGGCGTGTTCGCCACCTCCTCCGCCCCGGCCAACACCGGCACCGGCTGGATCGGCGCCGGCAGCGTCGTGGACGCCGCCCGCCTGACCGGCCACGACTACGCCGTGACCATCGGCGGGACCGCGGCCGCTCCCACCTACACGGTCACCGACACGACGGCCGGCACCGCCGTGGCGAGCAACGTCACCTTCAGCGATGGCGCGGTCATCGAGATCGACGGGCAGCGCGTGCAGATCCACGGCAAGCCGGCCCCGGGCGACAGCTTCGGGCTGGCCCCGGCCGGGCGCCAGAGCGTGTTCGCGACGCTCGACCAGGCCATCGCACTGCTCGAAGGCAACCCGACCAACGCGGCCTACAACCAGGGCCTGGAGCGGGTCCACGCCAGCCTCGACCGGGCGCTGGACGGCGTGGTACTGGCGCGCGCGCACGTCGGCGAGGCGCTGCGCGGCGTCGATGCCGGCAGCGCCTCCAACCAGCAGGAGACGCTGTCCGTGACCACCCGCCGCAGCGGCCTGGAGGACCTGGACCTGGCCGAGGCGATCTCGCAGCTGCAGAACAGCCAGGTCGCCACCGAGGCGGCGCTTCGCACCTACGCCAGCACCGCCCGCAAGTCGCTGTTCGACCTGCTGGGGTGAGCCCGCCGGCCGGTCAGGCCCGTCCGCGCCGCGCGGGGACGGCACGCGCGCCGGCAAGCCGCCTAGAGCACACCCCGCACCAGCGACGCGACGCCATCGGGTCCCAGGTTCAGCAGCCGGCCCGCCTCCCGCAGGTCGTCGGCGATCGCGGGGTGGTGCCAGCCCTTGTCCAGGTGGCGCGCGATGCGCACGGCGTACCGCACGGTCTGCGCCGCAGGGCCGTCCTCGTCCAGGGCCCGGGCGGCCTCGCGCACGACCGCGGCCAGGCCCCAGTGCTCCAGCAGTTCGCGCGAGATCCAGGTCAGGTCGCACCCGAGCAGCGCGCGCTGCGCGTCGGCCGAGCGCAACCGCTCGTCCTCGCGCTGGCGCCGCCGGATGTCCAGCGCCACCCCGGGCGCCTCCCACCAGAGCAGCAGGCCGGCGAAGTCGTGCAGCAGCGCGGCCTGGTGCAGCAGTTCCGCGTCGTCGTCCTGGCGGTAGACCGCGAATGCCGCGGCGATCCGGGCCGCGCAATGCGCGCGCTTGATCGTCTCGAGGGCGCCGGCCAGCGCCTTGGGCTGGTCGGCCAACCGGTCCTCCAGCGCCGTGAGCTGGCTGAAGTTGCGGAAGAACGGCTCGATGCCGGTGAGCACCAGGGCGGCGGTGACGGTCTGCACGGGGTTGGCCAGCCGGCGCCCGATCGAGGCCGACACGTGCTGCAGGGTGCGCAGGCACATCAGCGGATCGCGCAGGACCATGTCGGCCAGGCGGCTGGCATCGACGTCGTCGAGCCGGCCCGCCCAATGCGCCATCGCGTCACGCGTGACCCGCAGCACCGGCAGTTCGTCGGGCTCCAGCCGCAGCAGGCGCTGGGCGATCGGGTGGATGGCGGAGGGTTCCATCCCGGGGATATCGGCCGGCCCCGTTCTTCCTGTAGCCTGCAGCCCCCGGCGCCCCGATGGGCAGTTAGGCAATCCACTTACCGGGGCGGGCTTGAACCGCCCTGGCCCCCGCCGAAAGCATCACCATGAACATCCTCATCGTGGACGACGACGAGATCGCCCGCATGTCCCTCGTGAACATCCTGCGGGGCCTGGGCCGGATGGCCGAGGCCGCCGACGGGGAGGAGGCGTGGCGGCTGCTGCAGGACGGCCTGCGCCCCGCCGTCTGCTGCTGCGACATCATGATGCCGCGCCTGGACGGGCTCGGGCTGCTGCAGCGCACCCGTGCCCACCCCGTGCTCAAGGCCCTGCCCTTCGTGCTGATCTCCTCGGCCGCGGACCGCCAGACGGTGCAGAACGCGATCAACCGCGGCGCGGCCGGCTACATCCTCAAGCCCTTCCTGGGCGTGCAGACCCGGGCGACCGTCGAGCGCGTGCTGCGGGAGCGCCGGGTGGCCCAGGCGGAGCATTTCCTGGCCACGCGCCGCCGCCTCGGCCTGCAGCCGGGCGAGCTGGAGAAGGCACTGCACGAACTGCGCGGCGACAGCGACGACTGCGCCCGGCTGCTGCAACAGCCCGAGGCCAGCCGTGCCGCGCAGGTCGGCTCCCTGCAGCGCCTGCATTCGGTGAGCCTGCACCTGGGGCTCTGGCGCTGCGCGGCCGTCCTCGACGAGACGCTGCAGCCGCGCACGGCGATGGAGCAGCGGGTGCTGCTGGTGCAGGAGGTCGCCCGGCTGGTCGACGAGCAGCTGCTCGAGCTGTCCGAACTCACGCCGCCCGTGCAGCCGGCCTGACATGGACTGCACCGACCTGCCGCTGGCCGAGGCCGCCCGCCTGGACCGCCTGACGCGGCTGCACCTGCTGGACACCCCCGCCGAACCCGTGTTCGACGGGCTCACGCGGCTGGCGGCGTCGGTCACCGGGTGCCCGATCGCCGCGCTGTGCCTGGTCGACCACGAGCGCGTGTGGTGCAAGTCCGGCTTCGGCGTCCCCCATGGCCTGGAGCTGCGGCGGCGCGACTCGCTGTGCTCGCTCGCGATCGAAGCCGACGGCCTGTTCGAGATCGAGGATGCCCGGCTGGACCCGCGGGCCGCGGCCCATCCGGCCTTGCGCGGCGCGCAGCCGCTGCTGCGGTATTCCGCGGTGCCGCTGGTCATGCCCGGAGGCGAGCCGATCGGCACGCTGTGCGTGATGAGCCACGAGCCGGGTCGCCTCGGCCCGCTGCAGCGCAGGCAGCTCGATGACCTGGCTGCGAGCTGCGTCGAGGTCATCCTGCTGCGCGAACGCGAACACGACCGCACCGTCCATCAGCAGCGGCAGCTGTCCGCCTGGGAGCTGCTCGCGGGGTTCTCGCCGGTGGGCCTGTGCTGGGCCAACGGCTCGGGCGATCTGGTGGATTGCAACCGGCAATGGCTGGAGCTGCTGGAGCTGCCGTCGCTCGCCGATCTCGCCGGGCGGGGCTGGGCCGACATCCTGCATCCCGACGACCTGGCCACCGTGCAGGCCGCCTGGCGCGATGCCGCGGCGCGGCGCGAGCCCTGCGGCGGCGTGTTCCGGCTGCGCGCCGTGGCGGGCCGGCCGTTGCGCTGGCTGCGCTTTCGCACCAGCCCGATCGTGCTGCCCGATGGCTCGCCCGGCTACGTGGGTGCGCTGGTCGACGCGACCGAGGCCGAACAGCTGCAGCGCGAGCTCGAACGCAAGAACCAGGTGCTGGAGGCCGTCATCGAACACCTGCCGGCCGGGGTGGCGGTGTTCGGCCCGGACCTGGCGCACGTGCTGAGCAATTCGACGCTGCGCGAGATGCTCGCCCTGCCGGCCCACCTGTTCGACGATCCGGGCGCCAGCTTCCGCACGATCGCCAGCTACCTGGCAGCGCGTGGCGAGTACGGCCCGGGCGACGTCCACGAGCTCGTCGAGCGCCGCATCCAGCTGTGCCTGGCCGGACCGCGCGGCGCCGAGCGCACCCTGCTGGACGGCCGCTGCGTGGAGAACCGTTCGGCGCGCACGCCCGGCGGCCTGATCGTCACCACCCTCAACGACGTGACCGCCGCGCGCGACGCAACGCGCGACCTGCAGGTGAGCCGCCAGCGCCTGCAGCTCGCGCTCGATGCGTCCGGCCTCGGGCTGTGGGAGTACGACGCGGCGCAGGATGCGCTGTTCCTGGCCGGCCAGTGGGAGGAGCTGCTGGGCCTGCAGCTGCCCGAACCGGCGCGGCGCAGCAACATCCTGGACCACCTGCCGCCCGAGGACAGGGCCCGGCTGCAGCAGGCGCGGCGCGCCCTGCTGCGCGGCGAGACGGCCAGGCTGTCGCTGGAGCACCGCATGCGCACGGTGGACGGCCAGGAGATCTGGCTGCTCACCGAAGGCCAGGTCTCCGAGCGTGGCCCCGACGGCCGCGTGCGCAAGGTGGTGGGAACCTGCAAGAACATCACGGCGCGCCGCCTGGCCGATGCCGCGCTGCAGGCCGCGCTGCATGCGGCCGACGAGGCCAGCCGGGCCAAGGGCGAGTTCCTGGCCACCATGAGCCACGAGATCCGCACCCCGATCAATGGCGTGATCGGCCTGACCCAGCTGCTCAGCGACGCCCGCCTGCCCGAGCGCGAGAGCGGCTACGTGACGATGATCGACAGCTGCGCCAAGTCGCTGCTGGGACTGGTCGACAACATCCTCGATTTCTCCAAGATCGAAGCCGGCAAGGTGACGCTGGCGGAGTCGCCAACCGACCTGCACGCGCTCGCGGGCGAGATCGCCGACGTGTTCACGGTGCGGGCGGCCGAAAAGGACATCGCCTTCCGTCTGTCGGTCGATCCGGCGGTGCCGGCATGCGTGCTGCTCGATGCCGGGCGCCTGCGCCAGATCCTGCTGAACCTGCTGGGCAACGCCTGGAAGTTCACCGCCGCCGGCGGCTTCTCCCTGCACCTGCGGGTGGGCGGCGACGGCGAGGACCGCCGGCTGGAGTTTTCCGTGTCGGACACCGGGATCGGCATCGCCCCGGGCGACCAGGCCCGCCTGTTCACGCGCTTCACCCAGGCCGACGCCTCCAGTCGCCGCCGCTTCCAGGGCACCGGGCTGGGCCTGGCGATCTCGCGCGAGCTGGCCCGCCTGATGGGCGGGGACGTGCAGCTGGCCAGCAGGCCCGGGGCGGGGTCCACCTTCACGCTCCAGGTGCCCCTGCGGCCGGTGGAGCCGATCGGCGCGGCCGCCGAGTCGGACCCCGGCCAGCCGGCCGTGCGCACGGAAGCGTCGATCCTGCTGGTCGAGGACAACGAGGTGAACCGGCTGGTGGCCCAGGGTCTGCTGGCGACGCTGGGCTATGCACGGGTCACGACCGCCGTCCACGGGTTGGAGGCGCTGGCCGCCACCGAGCGCGAACGGTTCGACCTGGTGCTGATGGACTGCCAGATGCCCGAGATGGACGGCCTGCAGGCCACGGCCGAGATGCGGCGGCGCGGGCTGCGGATGCCGGTGCTGGCGCTGACCGCCCACGCCATGACGGGCGACCGCGAACGCTGCCTGCAGGCGGGCATGGACGACTACCTCACCAAGCCGATCGAGCCGCGGCTGCTGGCGGAGAAGCTGCACAGATGGCTGGGTGGCGGCCCCGCGCCGGCGGAGCCCGCGCCGCCGGCGCAGCCGCCCGCCCCCGACTTCGATGCCTCGACGCTGGTCGAGCGCTTCCTCGGCGACCGCCAGCTCTTCGCCCGCGCCCGCGGCATCTTCCTGGACCGCACCAGAACCGGGTTGCACGAGCTGGCCGCCGCGGCGGCGGCGGGCGACGAAGCCGGGCTGAAGGTGCTCGCCCACAAGCTGAAGGGATCGAGCGGCACCATCGGCGCCGCCCGGCTGGCGGCGCTGTGCGGCCAGGCCGAGGCCGGCGGGCTCTCGGCACTGCCGGATCCCGGAGGCTGGCTCGCCGCCGCCCAGGCGGCGCTGGACGCGTTCGCCGCCGCCAGCGCGCAGGCCTGAGCCGGACGCCGCTGCGCCGGCGCGGTCCGCCGGACCCGGGTACCCGGGCGATGGGAATGCCGCGGTCGCCCGCGATGCCGGAGAAAACCGGGGTCGCCCCGTTGACGTGCCCGGATGCGGATGGGGCCAACGGCCAGACTGTTGACGGAAGCAGCGAATTGGCTGACACTCGTCTGATGCCGACCGTTCCCGCCGCGCCCCCCGTCGCCGCGCCGACCCCTGCTGCGGCCGTTCCCGCCACCCACGTGCGGGCGGTGCGCGGGTTCAACCGCTTCTACACGCGCCGCATCGGCGTGCTCGCGCCCTACCTGGGAGGCGAGCTGTCGCTGGCCGAGGTGCGGGTGCTCTATGAACTGGCGCACCGCGACCAGCCCACGGCCGGGGAGCTCGCGCGCGAGCTGGGCCTGGACACCGGCTACCTCAGCCGGATCCTGCGGCGCTTCGAAGCGCGCGGCTGGCTGGAGCGGTCCACCTCGCCGGCCGATGCGCGCCAGAGCCTGCTGCGGCTGACCGACACCGGCCACCAGGCCTTCGCGCCGCTGCAGGAGCGGTCGCATCGGGAAGCCGAGGCCCTGCTCGCCCCGCTGGCGCCGCACCACCGCGAGCGCGCGATCGGTGCGATGGACACGCTCCAGCAGCTGCTGGGCGACCGCGGCGCGGCAACGGCCCGCACCGTGATCCTGCGCGACCCGCGGCCGGGCGACCTGGGCTGGGTGGTGCAGCAGCACGGCGAGATCTACGCGCGCGAGCACGGCTACACCGCCGAATTCGAGGCGCTGGTGGCCGAGGTCGCGGCGGGCTTCCTGCGCCGGTTCGACCCGGCCTGGGAAAAGGGCTGGATCGCCGAGCTGGACGGCGAGCGCGTGGGCTCGGTGTTCGTCATGCGCAAGTCCGCCACGGTGGCGCAGCTGCGCCTGCTGATCCTGTCGGCGCATGCCCGCGGCCTCGGGCTGGGCGGGCGGCTGGTCGACGAGTGCATCGCCTTCGCACGGGACAAGGGCTACCGCCGCATGGTGCTGTGGACCAACGGCCAGCTGGACGCGGCCCGGGCGATCTACGCCGCGCGCGGCTTCCTCCTGGTCCAGAGCGAACCGATGCAGGCCTACGGCCGCCAGCTGGTGGGCGAGACCTGGGAACTGCGCCTGCGCTGACCCGGGTGCCCGCAGCCGCGACGGGATAATCCGGGGCCATGACCTCCCCACCCGCGGCGCCCACCGGCGCCGGCACGCGCCGGCCGCAGCCGGAATCGCTGGCCGACCTCTTCTTCTCGTTCACCTGGCTGGCGCTGCAGGGTTTTGGCGGCGTGCTCGCCGTCGTGCAGCGCGAGCTGGTCGAGCGCAAGCGCTGGATGACGCGCGAGGAATTCGTCGAGGAGTGGGCCGTTGCCCAGATCATGCCGGGGCCCAACGTGGTGAACCTCGCGCTGATGATCGGCAGCCGCTATTTCGGCCTGCGCGGTGCCCTGGCGGCCCTGGCGGGCATGCTGACCGCACCCCTGGTGGTGGTGCTGGCCCTGGCGCTGCTGTACGCCCGCTTCGCCGACAACCCGCACCTGGCGAGCGCCCTGCGCGGCATGGGCGCGGTGGCTGCCGGCCTGATCACGGCCACGGGGCTGAAGCTGCTGGGTGCGCTGGGCAGGCATCCGCTGGGCGTGCCGGCGTGCCTTGCGCTGGGCGCGGCCAGCTTCGTCGGCATCGCGGTGCTGCGCTGGCCGCTCGCCTGGATCCTGCTGGGCCTGGGCGGCCTGTCGTGCTGGCTGACCTGGCGCAAGCTGGAGCCGGCGCGATGAACACGGTGATGACCAGTGCCGACTGGCTGTCCCTGCTGGTGCATTACCTGCTGCTGTCGCTGCTGTCGGTGGGCGGGGCGATCACCACCGCGCCCGACATGCACCGCTACCTGGTCGAGGAAAAGCTGTGGCTGACCGATCCGCAGTTCAGCGCCTCCGTCGCCATCGCCCAGGCCGCTCCCGGGCCCAATGTGCTGTTCGTGGCGCTGCTGGGATGGAACGTCGGGCTGAACGCCGGCGGGCTGCCGACGGCCGTGCTCGGCCTGCTGCTGGCGATGCTGGGCATCCTGCTGCCCAGCACCACCCTGACCTACCTCGCCGCGCAATGGGGCCATCGCAACCGCGACCTGCGCGGCGTGCGGGCGTTCAAGCAGGGCATGGCGCCGATCGTGATCGCACTGCTGGTCGCCACCGGCTGGGTGCTCGCCGCCGGCACCCACCCCGACGCGTCGCAATGGCGCCTGTGGCTCGTGACGGCGGTGACCGCGCTCGTGGTCTGGCGCACGCGCATCCACCTGCTCTGGCTGCTGGGCGCGGGCGCGCTGCTGGGGTGGTTCGGGCTGGTGTGACCGGTCCTGCCGGCGATGGCCGATCACAGGCGGCCCGGCGACCGCGGCGCGGTCAGGCCGCCCGCTCGAGCGCCTGGCGCTCGGCCAGCCCCAGGACCTGGGGCGCCCTCACCGGCGTGCCGGTGGCCGGATCGAAGAACGGCGTGTCGCGGTAGCGCCCGCGCAGCCTGGCCGCCAGCACGGCGCGCATGATCCGCACCAGCGCGACACCGGTGGCCAGCCGGGTGGGCGGCACCTGGCCCAGCGCCGACGCCGTGTTCAGCCGGATCCGCAGCGGGCCGAACGAACGGGCCAGGCCGGCCTCGTCGCCCGGCAGGCAGGCCCGGATCACCCCGACATAGGCCATGCGGATGTCGCGCGTCGTGTTGCCGATCGGCGTGCGGCAGCAGGCCGCGTACCAGCGCAGCAAGCCGCGCGGGCCCAGCGACATGCAGGCCAGCTGGTCGGCGCCCGCCGTGATCCGCACGTGTTCCGGCAGCAGCGGGATGATCTCGGTGCCACCGTGCGGATCGAGGACGTCGCCCTGGCGCCCCAGGAACCGGGCGAAGGCCTGGCAGTCCTTGCAGTAGCAGAGCGCGCGGCCCGCCATGCCCGGGGTGGCGACGTGGCCCTGGAGGGTGCCGCAGCGGCAGCGCAGTGCGTGGTTCATGGCGCGAGCGTACCGCCGACCGGCCCCGAGAGCGAGTCCGCCGCCCCAGCCGCCTCGGCAGCGGCAGCGGCGGGCGGCTCGACGTCACGGACGAACACCGGCAGGTCCATGGTGGGCGGCCGGAACCCGGTTTCGTACAGCATGTCGGCCACGTAGCCGCGGTGGTACGTGGCGTGGTTGGCCACGTGCAGCAGCATGGCGTCGCGCCGCATCGCCCCGGCGCCGCCGTCCACGAACCGGAACTCGACAACCTGCGCCAGCTGCGCCGCCGACAGCCGGCCGGCCTCGCCGAGGTACCACTGGTCCTGCTCGGCCTGCCAGGACCGCAGCTGCGCGAGCGACGCCACCTGCTCGGGTGTGCGACTGCGCAGGCCGTGCGGCTGGCCGGACAGATGCCCCTTCCAGATCCGGCCGACCACGTGGATGTGGCCGAGCACGCCGATGACGCCGGCCGGCCGGCCCGGCCGGGGCGCGTGCAGGCCTTCTTCCGGAAGCCGCGCGAGCGCGTCGTACAGCCGGGCGTTCGCCCACGCGGTGTACCGCAGGAGCATGTGGATCGGGTGCGACGCGTCCATCGGGGCCTCCAGGTGATCCTCAGGCCGGCGCTGCCGCACCGGACCGCCAGCGCCTGCTTGCGCCGTCAGCGCGGGCTCTCGAAGAACACGTAGTTTGCATGGTCGCCCACCTCGAAGTACACCTTCTTCTCGCCCGGGTCCACGACGAAGTTCAGGTTCTCGTCGAGAACGCCGTAGCCGAACCGGTAGGCGCGGGCCTGGGCGCGGTCCTCGGTGCCCAGCGCCGTCGACAGCTTGTCGACCCGCAGGAAGCGCCGCACGACCTTGTCGCCGGCATAGACCTCGAGCACGCCGTTGGTGCCGGTCCAGTTCTGGATGTCGCGGCCCAGCTTGTTCTGCTGCTCCTGGGTGCACGCGCCGACGAGCAGCGCCAGCGCGACGGTGACGGCGACCGCCGGCCTCGCGATCTTCCGCATGCCATGTTCCTCATGCGATGTTCTCATGCCATGTCCTCCTGGAGCAGTTCGGGCAGCAGCGTCGCGGCGGTGCCGCGCAGCACCGTGTCGGCCTCGTCGTCGAGATCACTCGGGTCGGGATTGAGCACCACCATCCGCGCGCGCGCCGCCGCCGTGCGGGCCAGGCCCGCTGCCGGATAGACGACGCCACTCGTGCCCACGACCAGCATCAGGTCGCAGGCGCCGGCGGCGGCCTCGGCCGCCGCGAGGACGTCGGCCGGCAGCATCTCGCCGAACCACACCACCGCCGGACGCCGCAGGTTGCCGCAGGTCGCGCAGCGCGGTGGGTGCCCGGGCACCGGGGTCCGTGCCTGGCAGCAGGCCCGGGGGGCGTCCAGCCAACGGTCTTCCTGCAGGGTGCCGTGCACGGCCAGCACGCCGGGACTGCCGGCGCGCTGGTGCAGCCCGTCGACGTTCTGCGTGATGAGCGTGAGCCGGCCGGGATGCCGCTGCTGGAAGCGCGCCAGCGCCAGGTGGCCGGCGTTCGGCGACACCTGGGCCACCATGTTGCGCCGCATCGCGTACCAGTCCCAGACCATGGCCGGGTCGGCCCGGAAGGCCTGCTCGGTGGCGAGGTCCTCGGGGCGGAAGCGTGACCACAGGCCGGTCTGGGCGTCGCGGAAAGTCGGCACGCCCGATTCGGCGCTCATGCCGGCACCGGTCAGGACCGCGATGCGCCCGGCCTCGCGCACCCAGTCGCGGACCACCCCGGGCGTCACCGGTGCGCCTCCGCCGAGGCCACCCGGCCGCGGGCGGCGCCGGGCCCCGGTCGCACGAACCAGGGTCGCAGCACGGTGCGGTGCAGGCGATCGGTCCGGGGCGGGCGGCGCGCGTGCCTCATGACCGTTGCCGCAGGGCCTCGTACAGGCAGATGCCGCTGGCCACCGACACGTTCAGGCTCTCGACCGCCCCGCGCATGGGGATCGAGACCAGCTCGTCGCAGGTCTTGCGGGTGAGCTGGCGCATGCCCGGGCCCTCGGCGCCCAGCACCAGGGCCACCGGCGCCTTCAGGTCGGCCTGGTAGAGCGTGCGCGGCGCGTCGTCGCTCGTGCCGATGCACCAGATGTTGCGTTCCTTGAGCTCGCCCAGCGTGCGCGCCAGGTTGGTGACCATGAAATACGGGACCGTCTCGGCGGCGCCGCTGGCCACCTTGGCCACGGTGGCGTTCAGGCCGACGGCGTGGTCCTTCGGCGCGATCACCGCGTGTGCGCCGGCGCCATCGGCCACCCGCAGGCAGGCGCCCAGGTTGTGCGGATCGGTCACCCCGTCCAGCACCAGCAGCAGCGGCGGGCCCTCGACCGCGTCGAGCAGGTCGTCCAGCGACTTCGCCGACGGCAGCGGCTCCACCCGGGCGGCCACGCCCTGGTGGCCGGCGCTGCCCGCCAGCTTGGCGATCCGCAGCGGATCGGCTTCGATCAGGCGCACACCCGCTTCGCGCGCGCGATCCAGGAACTGGCGCATGCGCGCATCCTTGCGGGTGGGCTCGTAGTAGACCTCGATCACCGATTGCGGTGCGGTCTTCAGGCGCACGCCGACGGCGTGGAACCCGAACAGGACTTTGGCGGACGACATGCCGCCGATTATCCGGCGCGGCTCAGGCGACCAGCCGGCCGGCTTCGATCGTGATGCGCCGCTCGCAGCGCGCCGCGATGCCGCGGTCGTGCGTCACCAGCACCAGCGTCGTGCCGCGCTCGCGATTGAGCTCGAACATCAGGTTCATCACGGTCTCGCCGGTGGCGAAGTCGAGGCTGCCGGTCGGCTCGTCGGCCAGCAGCACGGCCGGCTCGACGACGAAGGCGCGCGCCAGCGCCACCCGCTGCTGCTCGCCGCCCGACAGCACCTTCGGGTAGTGCCCCAGCCGCCCGCCCAGGCCGACCCGCTCGAGCATCGCGGCGGCCGCCTTGCGCGCGTCGCGGCGGCCGGCCAGCTCCAGCGGCAGCATCACGTTCTCCAGCGCGCTCAGGTTGCCCATCAGCTGGAAGCTCTGGAACACGAAGCCGACCTTGCGGGCACGCAACGCCGCGCGGTCGTCCTCGTCGAGCGCGAACAGGTCCTCGCCCGCCAGGCGCACGGTGCCCCGGGTCGGCGTGTCCAGGCCCGCGACGATCGACAGCAGCGTGCTCTTGCCGGAACCCGAGGCACCGACGATGGCGGCGGTCTCCCGCGCTGCCAGGGAGAAATCGATATCACGGAGAATGTCGAGAGTGCCGGTCGAGTCGGTGACCGATTTGTGGACATGCTCGACGGCAATGATGGGATCCGGCATGGGCAGTGGAATGGCAGAGATCGGGCGCAGGCACTTTATCGCGGCGGGCTTGGCCCTGCCTTTCGCAGGCCGGGCCACGGCGGCCGGTCCCGCCAGGCTGCTGGTGGTGGGCGACTCGCTGAGCGCCGAGTATGGCCTGCGCCGCGGCAGCGGGTGGGTGGCGCTGCTCGAACGCCGGCTGGCGGCCGAGAAGCTCGAGGTGAAGGTGGTCAACGCCAGCATCAGCGGCGACACCACGTCCGGCGGGCGATCCCGGCTGCCCGCCCTCCTCTCGCAGCACCAGCCGACGCACGTGGTCATCGAGCTCGGCGGCAACGATGCGCTGCGCGGACTGCCGCTGGCGATGACGCAGGAGAACCTCTCGCAGATGACGCAGACGGCGCAGAAGGCCGGCGCCCGCGTGCTGCTGGTGGGCATCCAGCTGCCGCCGAATTACGGCGCCGACTACGGCGCCCGGTTCGCCGCGCTCTACGAGCAGGTGGCGCAGCGCCACCAGGCCGCGGTGGTGCCGTTCCTGCTCAAGGGCGTGGCCGACGTGCCGGACGCCGAGCGGCTGTTCCAGCCAGACCGCATCCATCCCACGGAACAGGCCCAGTCGCAACTGCTGGCCAACGTGTGGCCCGAGCTGCGCAAGCTGCTGGCCGCCGGCGCGGGGACGCGGCCTTGACGGTGCAGACCCTCGCGGCCACGGAGGCCGCGGCCCGGCTGTCCGAGTACAGCGCCGTCATCGACGCGCGCAGCGAGGCCGAATACGCCGAGGACCACCTGCCCGGCGCGCTGAACTGGCCGTCCCTGAACAACGAGGAACGCGCCCTGGTCGGCACGCTGTACAAGCAGGTCAGCCCGTTCGAGGCGCGCAAGCGCGGCGCGGCGCTGGTCGCCGCCAACGTGGCGCGGCACATCGAGCGCGAGGTGCTCGACAAGCCCAAGGACTGGAAGCCGCTGGTGTACTGCTGGCGCGGCGGCAAGCGCAGCGGCTCGCTCTCGCTGGTGCTCGACCAGATCGGCTTCCGGGTGACGCTGGTGGAAGGCGGCTACAAGGCCTTCCGCTCGGCCGTGCTGGCCGACCTGCCGGCGCTGGCGGGCGGGCTGTCGTACCGGGTCGTGTGCGGCCCCACCGGCTCGGGCAAGACCCGCCTGCTGCACGCGCTCACGGCCGAAGGCGCGCAGGTGCTGGACCTGGAAGGCCTGGCGCACCACCGCAGCTCGGTGCTGGGCCTGATCCCGGGTGAGCCGCAGCCCAGCCAGAAGGCGTTCGACACGGCGGTCTGGCAGGCCTTGCGCGGCTTCGACCCGGCCCGGCCGGTGTTCGTCGAGGCCGAGAGCCGCAAGGTCGGCAATGTCGCGGTGCCCGAGGCGCTGATCACCGCGATGCGCGCCAGCCCCTGCCTGCGGCTGGAGCTGCCCGAGGACGCGCGGGTGGCGCTGCTGATGGAGGACTACGCCTTCTTCGTGCGCGACGCCGAACTGTTCTGCCAGAGGCTGGCCGCGCTGACGCAACTGCGCGGCCGCGCGGTCGTGGAGCGCTGGCAGCAGCTGGCGCGTGAGGGGCAGATGGACACCGTGGTGCGCGAGCTGCTGGTCACGCACTACGACCCGGGCTATGCGGCGTCGATCCAGCGCAACTTCGGGCAGTTCGGGACGGCGCCGGCCTGGTCGCTGCCGGACGGCAGCGCGGCGTCGATGCGCCGGCTGGCCCGCGAGATCCTCGGCGCCGAAGGCCGCGGCGCGGGCCGGTAGACGAAGGACAGCGGGAGCCGCTCAGGGCTGCGCGGGCGGCTCGGAAGGCTCCTGCGGTTCCACGCCGTCGGCCGGCGCCTGCTCGTCGTCGCCGGCCGACCCGACGCCGGCCTTGCGGTCGGCCTTGGCCTTGAGCTTGTCTTCCTTCTTGCGCTTCTTGGCCAGCTCCTTCTGGCGCTTCTCGTATCCGTAATTGGGTGTGGCCACAGCGCGATCCGTTCGTTTGGGTGATGCCCCACTGTAAGCGAAAACGCCGTCAGCCCAGGACCTGCAGAGCCTGGGCCAGGTCGTCCTGCAGCGCCGGCGCCTCCTCCAGGCCGATGGACAGGCGCACCAGCACGCCGGCGTGCGGCCAGGTGCCCGGCCGCCGCATCGACGCGATGTCGTAGGGCACCACCAGGCTCACCGGCCCGCCCCACGAATAGCCCAGCTTGAACAGGCGCAGCGCGTCGCAGAACGCGTCGACCCTGGCCGGCGCGAAGCGCTCGTGGAAGACCACGGAGAACAGGCCGGCGGCCAGACCGTCCGGGCCGCACAGGGCACGCCAGTGCTCGTGGCCCGGCGCGCCCTCCAGGGCCGGATGCAGCACCTGCGCGATCTCCGGCCGCGTCTGCAGCCAGCGTGCCAGCAGCCGGGCGCTCTCGTCGTGCGCCCGGTATCTCAGCGGGGTGCTGGGCAGCGAGCGCAGCACCAGTTCGGCATCGTTGCCGCCCACCCCCCAGCCCAGCCGCATGTGGGTGAGTTTCAGGCGCGTGTGCAGCGCATCGTCGCGCGTTACGATGCTGCCCATCAGCACGTCGCCGCCGCCGCTGGGGTACTTGGTGAGGGCCTGGATGACGATGTCCGCGCCGCTGCCGGGCGTGGAGCGGTCGCCGTGCCCGAGGTCGAAACCGTTGAAGGCCAGGCCGGCCGACCAGGTGTTGTCCAGCGCCGTGGTGACGCCGCGCTGCCGGCAGAGGTGCGCCAGGTGCGCGAGCGGCGGGAATTCCATCGTCACCGAACCAGGCGCCTCCAGCCAGACCAGCCGGGTCTTGGGGCCCAGGCGCCGCTCCAGGTCGGCCGGATCCATGGGGTCGTAGCGCTGGTGCGTGATGCCCCACTGGGCCAGTTCGCCCTCGGCCAGCGCCCGCGACGGCCCGTAGACGTTCTCCGGCAGCAGCACCTCGTCGCCCGCGGCCAGCAGCGACAGGTTGACGTTGGCGATCGCAGCCAGGCCGCTGGGCACCAGCAGGCAGTGCCGCCCGCCTTCCAGGGTCGCGATGCGCTCCTCGAGCTGGAAGGTGGTCGGCGTGCCGTGCAGGCCGTAGGTGTAGCCGTTCTTGTGCTTCCAGTCGCGCGAGCGCAGCGCGGCCACGTCGGGGAAGATGACCGTCGAGGCTCTGTGGACGCCGGGCTGCGGCGCGGCGAAGCCGGCGGGCGGAACGTAGGGATGGTGGATCAGGTCGGTGGCCGGCGTGGTCATGCGGGGATGGTAGCGGCTGCTTCCGTGCACCAGACGGCGCAGCACGCGGCGGCGATCGGCGCCGCGACACCCATTCCCGAGCTCGCTCAGTCGAACAGGCCGGGATCCGGGCCGCCGAGCGCGGCGCCCTCGATCTCCAGCAGCCGCAGCTTGGTGCGGGTGCCGCCCTCGGCCGAGAAGCCGCCCGCCGCGCCACGGGCCGCCAGGATCCGGTGGCACGGCACCAGCGGCGCGAACGGGTTGTGCCCGAGCGCCTGGCCGACGGCCCTGGCCGCGCCCGGTTCGCCCAGCGCGCGCGCGAGCTCGCCGTAGGTCCTCACCTGCCCCGGCGCGATGGCCCGCGCGGCCTCGTACACGCGGCGCGCGAACGGCGCCACGCCGACCCAGTCGATCGGCACGTCGAGCAGCGCATCGTGCCGGCCCGCCAGCGCCGACTGCAGCCGGGCGATGACGTCGCGCACCGGCGGCGGCGGCACCGACACGGCTTGCGCGCCACAGCGCCGCTGCAGCCGCACCAGCGTGCCTGCCTCGTCGGCTTCGGGCAGCTGCACCGCCTGGATGGCTCCCGCGGGGGTCCAGGCGATGCCGCACCGGCCCACGGCCGTGTCGAACAGGCAGCACCCTGCCGCGACGGCCATCACGCCTCGCGCAGCGCCTGGCGCAGGTGGACGCCGACCTCGGGGCGCTCCAGGAAGGGATCGGGCGGGTTGCGCACGTCGACGATGGCCTCCATGCGGCTGCGCACGTTGCCCAGCGCCTTGGGATGGCTGAACACGTAGAACTGGTCGGCGGCCATCGCGTCGAACACCTTCTGCGCGACCTCCGCCGCCGTGACCTTGCCGGAGCTCACCGCCTTGTCGCTCATCGCCTGGCCGATCAGCTGGCTGCGGGTGGGCTTGGCGGCGGCCAGCTCGCCGGGGCGGTTGCGCTGGCTCTGGCTGATGCCGGTGGGCACGAAGTACGGGCACAGCACGCTGGCCCCGATCTGGTCGGTGACCAGGCGCAGGTCCTGGTAGAGCGTCTCGGTCAGGCTCACCACCGCATGCTTGCTGACGTTGTAGATGCCCATGTTGGGCGGCGTCAGCAGGCCGGCCATGCTGGCCGTGTTGACGATGTGGCCCTGCCAGGCGGGATCCTGCCTGGCAGCCGCGAGCATCATCGGCGTGAACAGCCGCACGCCGTGGATCACGCCCCAGAGGTTCACGCCCAGCACCCAGTCCCAGTCGGCGACGGTGTTCTCCCAGAGCAGCCCGCCCGCGCCGACCCCGGCGTTGTTGAAGACGAAGTGCGGCGCGCCGAAGCGCCCGGCCACCGCCTGCGCCAGCGCCTCCATCTCGTCGGCGCGCGACACGTCCACGCGACGCGCGAGCACCTGCGCACCGGCCTGCTGCAGCTCGGCGGCGGCCTTGTCCAGCGCATCCTGCTGCACGTCGACCAGCACCAGGTTCATGCCCAGTCGCGCGCCGATGCGCGCGCACTCGAGGCCGAAGCCGGAGCCGGCGCCGGTCAGGACGGCGGTCTTGCCCTTGAAGTCGGAAATCATGCGGGGTCTGCCTTTCTCAGCACGTAGCCGATGCGTGGGAAATGGACGTGCACCGTGCCGGCCCGGGGGTCGGTGCGGCGCAGGCTGTAGTGGGTGCGGGTGGCGGCGACCAGCTCGCCCACGGTGGCCTCCGGTCCGAAGGATTCCGCGGCGATGGTCACCTCGGACCCGAGCGGGATGCCGTGGTCGTCCTGGAACGCGCTGTCCACCAGCAGGTTCTGGCCCGGCGGCATGGGTTCGGCGTTCTGCGCCACCGTGATCGCGTCCCCGGGCGACAGCTTCTCGGCGCGCCCATGGCCGAGCGCCGCCATGCGGTCCATCCATTCCAGCAGCGACGGCGTGGGCTGCAGGATGCCGGCCATCGACGACGCGCGGTGGCGCGTGTACCAGAGCGGGTGGTAGGCGGCGAAGTCGGCCACGCACGGCTCGGCGCCGAACAGGAAGTCGTGCTCGTCGGCCATGTGCGCGATCCGGCGCAGGTACGAGCGGTAGGCCGAGGTGGCGTCGGCCGGGCGCAGCTGCGTCATGTTGGCGCGCATGGCCTTGCGGTCGTTCATGAACGCCTGGGCCACCGCCGCATCCGGAAACATCGCCGCCGCCGACTTGGGCTGGATGTTGTACGACATGGCCGCCCAGAACAGCGTGGTGTCGGCCCACTGCGCGAAGATCCGGGCCACCCCGCGGATGTGCGGCGGGTACAGCGCGGGCTCCGGCTGCACGTGCTCGAGCACGTCGCAGACCAGCGCGGTGTCGCAGTAGATGTCGGCGCCGACCTGCAGGAACGGCGTGCGGCGATAGCCGCCCGTGAGCGCCACGACGTCGGGCTTGGGCTGGATGGCGGGCACGTGCACCGAGCGCCAGGCCAGCTGCTTGTGGCCGAGGATGAGGCGCACCTTCTCCGAGAAGGGCGACTCCGGGTAGTGGTGGAGGATCAGATCGGTCATGCGGGGGAAGTTGCAGGTTCAGCGCGGCATCGCGCGGGAGAGGATGGCGTCGAAGTCGGTGCCGCCGCCGAGGGTGCCGAGGGCCTGGCCCCAGTGGCCGGCGATGCGCGACGCGCAGAAGGCGCCGGCCACGGCGGGCGGGGCTGTCTGCACCAGGAGCGACGCCTGCACCGCCAGCGCGACGTCCTGCGCCAGCCGGCGTGCCTCGGTCTCGGAGGCCATCTCCTCGACGCGCATCGGCAGCGCGGCCGCCAGGCGGTCCAGTGCGGGGTGCGCGCCCCGCGCGGGTGCCAGCTCCTGCGCGAGCGCGGCAGCGGCGTCGGCCTTGCGCAGGGCGCGCAGCAGGTCCAGCGCCATGATGTTGCCGGCGCCTTCCCAGATGGAGTTGAGCGGCATCTCGCGGTAGATGCGGGCCATCACGCCTTCGCCGCCCTCCTCCACGTAGCCGTTGCCGCCCAGGCATTCCATCGCCTCCTGGGCGAAGTGGCTGCCGCGCTTGCAGATCCAGAACTTGGCCACCGGCGTGAGCAGGCGGGCCATCGCCGCCTCGTGCGCATCGCCGCGGCGGTCGAAGGCACGGGCCAGGCGCAGCGCGAGCGCCGTGGCCGCCTCGCTCTCCAGCGCCAGGTCGGCCAGCACGTTGCGCATCAGCGGCTGGGCCGCCAGCGGCTTGCCGAAGGCCTGCCGCTGGCGGGTGTGGTCCAGCGCGAGCGCCAGGGCCTGCCGCATCAGGCCGCTGGTGCCCAGGGCGCAGTCGAGCCGCGTCATCGTGCCCATCTCGAGGATCTGCGGCACGCCGCGTCCCTCCTCGCCCACCAGCCAGGCGGTGGCGCCATGGAACTCCACCTCGGAGCTGGCGTTGGCCTTGTTGCCGAGCTTGTCCTTCAGGCGCTGGATCCGGATGGCGTTGAGCGAGCCGTCCGGCAGCACGCGCGGCAGGAACAGGCACGACAGGCCCGAGCCGGTCTGCGCGAGCACCAGGAAGGCGTCGCACATCGGGGCGGAGAAGAACCACTTGTGTCCCGTCACCTGCATGCGGCGGCCCCAGGCGTCGTCGCCGGCAGGCTCGGCCCGGGTCGTGTTGGCGCGCACGTCGGAGCCGCCCTGCTTTTCCGTCATGCCCATGCCCATCGTCAGGCCCGCCTTGCGGTGCCAGGGCTTCAGCCCGGGGTCGTAGGCGCGGCTCGTGAGGCCCGGGGCCCAGTCGGCGAACACCGCCGCGTTGCTGCGCAGCGCCGGCGTGACCGCGTAGGTCATCGAGATCGGGCACAGGATCGATGGCTCGAGCTCGGTGAACAGCATGAACCCCGCCGCGCGCAGCACGTGAGGCGACGCGGAGCCGCCGGCCCAAGGCGTGCCGTGCAAGCCCGCGGCGACCGCGGCCGCCATCAGGGCGTGGTAGCTGGGATGGAATTCCACCTGGTCGACCCGCCGGCCGAAGCGGTCGTGCGAGCGCAGCTGCGGCCCGTGCACGTTGGCCAGCCGCGCGTGGGCCTGCATCTCGGCGGTGCCCAGCTGGCGGCCCAGCGCGGCCAGCGGGGCCGTGTCGAGGTCCGGAGCGTTGAAGCGCAACGCGTCGCGCAGGCCCGCGTTGCCGACGAACAGGTCGTAGCCGACCAGCGGCTCGGGCTGGTTGAAGACGTCGTGGGTGGCGAGTTCAGGCACGGGACCTCCGGGGAGCGTGGACCAGGCGCCAGGTGTCCGGGACGTCCCGCACTTCGGCGCCGCCCAGCGCGCCCTTGTCCAGCAGCAGCCGGTGCAGCCGCGGCAGGTGGTAGTGCGGCACGGCCGGATACAGGTGGTGCTCGAGGTGGTAGTTGACGTGGTGCGGGAACAGGACGAGACGGGCCAGCCAGTTGAGCGGACGGCCCCAGGTCCGGTTGGTGCGGGCGGCGGTCAGCGGCGACCCCAGATCGGACACCGCCCCATGCTCGAGGATGGCGCGCAGGCGCAGGATGGGCTGGAGCACCGTCACCAGCGGCAGCATCCAGAGCACCGCGTACATCGCGAGTGCGCGACCGCCGCCCAGCGTGAAAGCGGCAACGGGTGCCGCCAGGTGGAAGCCGGCGACCCAGAGCCGGTCGCGCCGCGCCGCCGCGCGCAGCGCCGGCGAGGTGTCGTCCAGCGGCCGGATGCCCCGCCGGGTGTCGGCGTTGATCGCGGGCGCGCCGAAGAAGTAGGCGAAGGTCTTCCAGGCGTTCAGGCCCAGGATGTCGCGCGCCAGCTTGTCCACCAGATAGCGCCGTCCCCGCGGGTAGCCGCCATGGATGGCGGTGTCGGGGTCCTCGCTCGTGTAGAGGTTGTTGTGGTGCAGGCGGTGCGTGACCCGGTAGGTGCACATCGACACGCCGCCGGCCATGCCGATCAGGCGGCCGAGCAGGTCATTGGCGGTGCGGTTGGGCAGCAGCCGGTAGTGCGCAGCCTCGTGCGCCAGGATGAACAACCCGTGCTGGGCGATGCCGATCACCAGCACCGACAGCGCCACCCACGGCCGGGGCCAGGTGAGCACGGCCAGCGTGACGGCCGCGCCGATCCACGCCAGGGTCAGGCCGACGGCCAGCAAGGCGCGCGACGTGGACAGCTGCGTCAGCGGCGCGAGCTCCTGCGCCGTGAGCAGGCGCCGCGCCTGCGCGGTGCGCGCGCCGGGGCTGCGCAAGTCCTCGCGGAACTCCTCGCCCGGGCGCGCTTGCATGGCGTCAGACCAGCTTGACCAGCTGCTTGCCGAAGTTGCGGCCCTTGAGCATGCCGAGGAACGCCTCGGGCGCCGCCTCCAGGCCTTGCGCCACCGATTCGCGCGGCCGCAGCTTGCCGGTGCCGACCAGGGTGCCCAGCTCCTTGAGCGCGTCCGGCCACACCTCCATGTGCTCGCTGACGATGAATCCCTCGATCCGCATGCGGTTGGTGAGGATCAGCTGGGGATGGGCCATCGGGATCGGCTGGCCGTCGTAGCCGGCGATCATCCCGCACATCGCGATGCGCGAGAACGCGTTGGCGCGCAGCATCACCGCGTCCAGGACCATGCCGCCGACGTTCTCGAAATGGCCGTCGATGCCGTCGGGGCAGGCTTCCTTCAGCGCCTTGGACAGCGACTGCGCGTCCTTGTGCTGCTTGTAGTCGATGCAGGCGTCGAACCCGAGCTCGTCGGTCACGTAGCGGCACTTGTCGGGGCCGCCGGCGATGCCGACCGCGCGCGCGCCGCGCACCTTGGCGAGCACGCCGACCGCGCTGCCGACCGCACCGCTGGCGGCGCTGACCACGACGGTCTGCCCCGCCTTGGGCTCGATCAGCTTGACCAGGCCGTACCAGGCGGTCACGCCCGGCATGCCGACGGCGCCGAGGTAGTGCGACAGCGGCACGTGCGTGGTGTCGACCTTGCGCAGGGCGCCGGGCTGGCCGGCATCCACCACGCTGTACTCCTGCCAGCCGCCCATGCCCGTCACCTGGTCCCCGGCCGCGTACTTGGGATGCCGGCTCTCGACGACCTCGCCCACGGTGGCGCCGATCATCACCTGACCGAGCGGCTGCGGCTGGGCGTAGCTCTTGCCTTCGTTCATGCGCCCGCGCATGTAGGGGTCGAGCGAGAGGTAGTGGTGCCGCACCAGCACCTGGCCGTCCTGCAGCGCGGGCGTGCCGGCGGTCACCAGCTTGAAGTTGGCGGTGCTGGCCTCGGCCGTGGGGCGGCTGTCGAGGACGATCTGGCGGTTCTGGGGCATGGCGGATTCCTCAGTCGGTGGAGATGGGGTTCAGGCCGTTGGTGCTCTTGGGCCCGATCGGCAGGCGCTTGACGTACTTGAAGGTGCCGGTGGCGTGGGCACAGGCGCGCCCCGCCTCGTCGAAGATGGTGGCCTCGGTGAATGCCATCGTGGCGGTGCGGTGCATCAGCCGGCCGACGCCACTCAGCCGGCCGCGCGCCGGCTGCATGAAGCTGGTCTTCATCTCGATGGTCACGACCCCCATCTCGCGGTCGACGCTGCGCGCGGCCACCGCCATGGTCACGTCCATGAGCGTCATCACGGCGCCGCCGTGCGTGACGTTGAAGGAGTTCAGGTGCTCGGGTCGGGCCTCGAAGGCCAGGCGCGACTCGCCATCCTCCATCTTCTCGAGCTGGAACCCGAGGTGCTCGACGAAGGGGATGCGGACGCCGAAGGTGGTTTCATCCATGGTGCGAAAGGCCGGCCCGCACGGGTGCCGGCACAGGAGAAGAAGGGACGCGCAGGCGGGCCATGTCAGCCGGTCACTCGGTCGGCGGTCAGCCGCCCGTGATGACGCTGGTGCCGCCGTCGACCGCCAGCCACTGGCCGGTGATGTGCTTGCCGGCGTCGGAGGCGAACAGGACCGCAGTGCCCTTGAGGTCCTCGTCGTCGCCCAGGCGGCCCAGCGGCGCATGGGCGGCCAGCTTGTCCTCGCCCAGGCGCTCCAGCGTGCCCTTGGTCATCTTGCTCGGGAAGAATCCCGGGCAGATCGCGTTGACGGTGATGTTGTGGCGCCCCCATTCGCAGCCGAGCGCGCGGGTGAAGTTGATGACGGCGCCCTTGGACGTGTTGTACGCCAGGGTCTGCATCTCGGGCGGATTGCCGCCCAGGCCGGCGATCGACGCGATGTTGATGATGCGGCCATTGCGGCGCGGGATCATGCTCTTCTTGGCGATGTGCTGGCTCAGGATGAAATAGCCGCGCACGTTCAGGTTCATCAGCTTGTCCCAGGCCTCGACGGGATGGTCCTCGGCCGGAGCGCCCCAGGCGGCACCCGCGTTGTTCACCAGGATGTGGACGTCGCCCATGCGCTCCAGGGTTTCGTCGGCCATGCGGCGGATCTCCTCCTCGCGCGAAGCATCGGCGGCGATCCAGCGCGCATCGATGCCCGCCGCCTGCAGGTCGGCCGCGGCCTCCTCCAGGTCGGACGCCTTGCGCGACGTCAGCATGATCTTCGCGCCGGCCTCGCCCAGCGCGTGCGCCAGCTGCAGGCCCAGGCCGCGCGAGCCGCCGGTGACCAGGGCCGTCTTGCCCTTGAGGTCGAACAGTTGCTGGATGGTGCGGGTCATGTCGTTCCTCGGTTGGAGTTGTCGGTCGATTGTGCGCCGGGGGGGGTCGTCTCCCGCAGCCGCGAGCGCACCCAGATCAGCACCAGCCCGGCGGCCACGGCGATGCCGCCCAGCACGCCGAGCGACCAGCCGGCCACCAGGTGGGCCCCACCGGTGGCGATGCCCAGGACCACGCCGAACAGGCCCCCGTAGATGAGGATCCAGACCAGGCGTTCGACCCAGGCCAGTGCGCGTGCGGAGGCCATGTCAGAACGCCTCCTCGGGCATGTCGGCGCAGGTCGGGTCGCGCGTCTCCACCACCCGCAGCCAGGCACCGATGCGCGGCAGTTCGTAGTGGAAGAAGTAGCGGGCCGACTGCACCCGCCCGACCTGCGCGAAGCTGCGGGACGCTGCGTCGGCCGGCACGGTGAGCAGCACGTCGAGCCAGATCCAGGCGATCACCGCGTGGCCGAAGGCCTGCATGTACGGCACGGCGTTCGCCAGCGCGGCGGCCGGGTCTGCGCTGGCCCAGGCGGCCTTGGTGGCGGCCCCGACCTGCTGCAGCGCCTGGGCCAGCGCGTTCGCGTGCGCGGCCAGGTCGGGCCGCTGCATCGCGGCCTCGATGGTGCGATTGATACGGCCAGCGACCAGCTGCAGGCCCTTGCCGCCTTCCATCACGACCTTGCGTCCGAGCAGGTCGGCGGCCTGGATGCCGTGGGTGCCCTCGTGGATCATGTTCAGGCGGTTGTCGCGCCAGTACTGCTCCACCGGGAAGTCGCGCGTGTAGCCGTAGCCGCCATGGATCTGGATTGCCAGCGAGTTCGCTTCCAGGCAGAACTCGCTGGGCCAGCTCTTGGCGATGGGCGTGAGCACCTCCAGGAGCAGCCGCGCCTCGTCGGCCGCCTCGGGCGTGCCCGTGTGCTGCTCGTCGACCAGACGGGCGCAATACAGCATGAGCGCGAGCGCGCCCTCCCCGTACGACTTCTGCGCCAGCAGCATGCGCTTGACGTCGGCGTGCTCGATGATGCGGATCTGCGGTTGCGCGGGATCCTTGCCCGCGGGCCCCACGGGCCGGCCCTGCGGCCGGTTCCTGGCGTAGTCGAGCGAGGCGTAGTAGCCGGCCAGGCCGAGTGCGGTGGCGGCCATGCCGATGCCGATGCGGGCCTCGTTCATCATGTGGAACATGCAGCGCAGGCCCTCGTGCGGCTTCCCCACCAGGTAGCCGATGGCGCCGGCGCCGCGGCCGTCGAGCCCGCCGCCCTGGCCGGCACGCACGGGGTACTTGCCTTCGCCGAAATTGAGCAGCGTGTTGGTGGTGCCGCGCCAGCCGAGCTTGTGGTTCAGGCCGGCGAGCGCGACGTCGTTGCGCTCCCCGGTGAGCTGGCCGTCGGGGCCCACCAGCTTCTTCGGCACGATGAACAGCGAGATGCCGCGCGTGCCCGGGATCAGCTTGCCGTCGGGGCCGGGGATCTTGGCCAGTACCAGGTGGATGATGTTCTCGGCCAGCTCGTTCTCGCCGGCGGAGATCCACATCTTGTTGCCCTTGAGCCGGTAGCGGGGGCCGAGGGGGTCGGCCTCGAACCCCTCGCCGTCGGGGACGGCGCGCGTGGTGATGTCCGACAGCGAGGAGCCGGCCTGCGGTTCCGACAGGCACATGGTCCCGGTGAAGCGCCCGGCGAACTCGTTGCGTGCGAACACCTGCTTCTGCATCTCGGTGCCGTGCACCATCAGCAGGTTGGCGTTGCCCTTGGTCAGCAGGCTCGAGCCGATGCTCACCGAGGCCACCGCGAAGAAGCCATTGGCCGCCGCCTCGATCGTGTAGGGCAGCTGCATGCCGCCTTCCTCGTAATCCTGCGCGGCGCTCACCATGCCGGATTCGACGTACGCGCGGTGCGCGTCGTGGGTCGCCTGCGGCAGCACCACGCGCAGGCCGCCCTGCCCGTCGTCGACGGCGCGCGGCTCCTCGGTGTCGACCAGCCGGTTGAACGGCGCGTACTTCTCGCGGGCGATGCGCTCGCAGGTGTCGAGCACCGCGTCGAAGGTCTCGCGCGAGTGGTCGGAAAAGCGGGAACGCTCCTGCAGCGACTCGGCCCGGAGCCAGTCGTAGAGCAGGAAGTCGAGGGTGGCGCGGAGGGAGGACATGCGGGGGCCGGTCAGGTCGGGCCGGGCTGCCCCGGCCCCGGGCCGGACGCCGCCGAGTGCGGGGCCGGCCCGGCGGCGGGCCGCGCCCACCGCGACGGGTTGAGGATCAGAGGACTTCGAACACGCCGGCCGCGCCCATGCCGCCGCCGATGCACATGGTGACCACGACGCGCTTGGCGCCGCGGCGCTTGCCTTCGATCAGCGCGTGGCCGGTCAGGCGCTGCCCCGACACCCCGTACGGGTGGCCCACCGCGATGGCGCCGCCGTTGACGTTCAGGCGGTCGGCCGGGATGCCCAGCTTGTCGCGGCAGTACAGGACCTGGACCGCGAAGGCTTCGTTCAGCTCCCACAGGTCGATGTCGCTGACCTTCAGGCCCAGCTTCTTGAGCACCTTCGGCACGGCGAACACCGGGCCGATGCCCATCTCGTCGGGCTCGCAGCCGGCCACCGCGAAGCCGAGGAAGCGCCCCATCGGCTTGAGGTTGTTCCTGCCCGCGTAGTCCTCGCTCACCAGGACGCAGGCGCCGGCGCCGTCGGAGAACTGGCTGGCATTGCCGGCCGAGATCACGCCGCCGGGCAGCGCGGGACGGATGCCGCTGATGCTTTCCTTGGTCGTGCCTTCGCGCAGGCCTTCGTCGGCGCTGACGGTCACTTCCTTCGTGCGCAGGCCCATCACGGGGTCGGCCACGCCGGCCTTCACGGTGATGGGGGCGATCTCGTCGTTGAACTTGCCGGCGGCCTGGGCCGCGCAGGCCTTCTGCTGGCTGCCGGCGCCGTATTCGTCCATCGCGTCGCGGCTGATGTTGTAGCGCTTGGCCACCTGCTCCGCGGTCTGCAGCATCGACCAGTAGATCTCGGGCTTCTTCTTGTCCAGGTCCAGGTCGCGCAGCATGTGCTGGTTCATCTCCTGCTGCACGCAGGAAATGCTCTCGACGCCCCCGGCCACGTACACGTCGCCCTCGTCGGCGATGATGCGCTGCGCGGCCATCGCGATGGTCTGCAGGCCCGACGAGCAGAAGCGGTTGACGGTGGCGCCCGCCACGGTGATCGGCAGGTCCGCCATCAGGGCGATCTGGCGCGCGATGTTGGCACCGGTCGCACCCTCGGGGTTGGCGCAGCCCATGAGCACGTCCTCGATCGCGGCCGGGTCGACACCGGCGCGCTGGACCGCGTGCCTGACCGCGTGGCCGCCCAGGGTGGCGCCGTGCGTCATGTTGAACGCGCCCTTCCAGCTCTTGGTCAGGGGCGTGCGGGCGGTGGAGACGATGACAGCGTTGGTCATGGTGAGCCTTTCGAAGGGGAAATCAGGTCGCGGGGACGTTGAGGTTGGTCAGGAGCTGGTGGTAGAAGCGCACCAGCTCGGCGAGGTTGGACGTGGCGATGCGCTCGTTGGTGCCGTGGAAGCGGGACAGGTCTTCGGGCTTGGCCCGCACCGGCGAGAAGCGGTAGATGTGGTCGCTGACGGGCGTGAAGTGCCGCGAATCGGTCGCCGCGATCATCAGGCCCGGCGCGACGATGGTGCCGGGGAACACCGAGCGCACCGTGCGGTTGATCAGCTGGTAGGACGACGACTGCGTGGGCGACACCGGCGACGGCTCGGCGGCGCCGGGCAGCGCGATCAGCTCGAAGCGGTCACCCGACTTGGCCTTCACATGGTCCATCACGCCGGCGATGGTGTCGCCCGGCAGCAGCCGGAAGTTGACGGTCGCCTCGGCCTGGCCGGGGATCACGTTCTCGGCATTGCCGGACTTCATGATCGTCAGCGCCGTCGTGGTGCGCATCATGGCGTTGGTGCTGGCGCCCTTTTCCAGCTGCGCCTGCACCATCGGGCCGAACAGCCACAGGTTCGACAGCGCCACGCGCTGGAAGCCGCCCATCTCCGGCGCGATCGTCTCGAACATCTCGCGACCGACCCCGCGCAGGCCCGCCGGCAGCTGCTCGTCGTCTAGGCGCCGCAGCGCGGCACTCATCATGCCGATGGCACTGGAGCCCTTGGGCGGCGGCATCGACGAGTGGCCGGGGGTGCCGGGCACCTTCATCACCACCGACAGGAAGCCCTTCTCGGCGATGCCGATCAGCGCGGCCGGCCGCGACAGGCCGGGCATGATGCCTTCGGTGATCAGCAGGCCTTCGTCGATCACGAAGTCCAGGCGCACGTTGCGCTCCTGCAGGAGCTTGACCATCTGCTGCGCGCCGCGCAGGCCGGCGATCTCCTCGTCATGGCCGAAGCCGAGGTAGACGGTCTGGCGCGGCTGGAACCCCGAGGCCAGCAGCATCTCGACCGCTTCGAGCTGGGCGACCAGGTTGCCCTTGTCGTCCCAGGCGCCGCGGCCCCAGACGTAGTCGCCTTTCACCTCGCCGGCGAACGGCGGCACTTCCCACTTGTCCTCGGTGCCCGGCGAGATCGGCACCACGTCCTGGTGCGCCAGGAACATGACGGGCTTGGCCTGCGGATCGCTCCCGGGCCACGTGTACAGCAGGCTGTAGCCGGCGACCACCTCGCGCTTGAGCGTGGCGTGCACGCGCGGGAAGCGGCGCTGCAGGTCCTCGTGCAGCTTGCGGAACTCGGCGGCGTTCGCATCCGGATCGTCGCGGCTGGCGATGGTGCGGAACCGCACCGCCGACGCCAGCTTCTCGGCGACCGCCTTCTCGTCGACGGCCAGCGCGGGCGCGCGGGGCACCTCGAGCTGGCGCGAGCCCTGGCGCAGGGTGTTGACGGCCACGGCCGCGACGAGCAGCAGCAACAGGGCCAGGAGGACGAGGGCGACGCGCTTGAGCATGGTGGTGGGCCGCCGCGGCGCCCGGGTGGCGGGGCGCCCGCGGTGGGTCCGCTCGCGCGGACCCGGCGGCGATCAGTTGAAGGTCTTGCCTTCGGCGACCAGGCGCTTGATCAGCGGCGCCGGCTCCCAGAACGTCGCATCGTCGCGCGGGTTCTGCTGGAAGCGCTTCATGGCCTGCATCACGTTGAACAGGCCGACCTGGTCGGCGTACAGCATCGGGCCGCCGCGGTGGATCGGGAAGCCGTAGCCGGTGAGGTAGACCATGTCGATGTCGCTGGCGCGCGAGGCGATGCCCTCCTCCAGGATGTGCGCCGCCTCGTTCACCAGGGCGAACACCAGGCGCTGGACGATCTCGTCATCGGAGATCTTGCGCGGCTCGACGCCGAGCGACTTGCGGTGCTCGGCGATCATGTCCTCGACCAGCTTCGACGGGATGGCATCGCGCTTGCCTTCCTTGTAGTCGTACCAGCCGGCGCCGGTCTTCTGGCCGAAGCGGCCGAGCTCGCACAGCTTGTCGGCGGTGCGGCTGTACAGCATGTTCGGGCGCTCGACGGCCCGGCGCTTGCGGATCGCCCAGCCGATGTCGTTGCCGGCCAGGTCACCCATGCGGAACGGGCCCATGGCGAAGCCGAACTTCTCGATCGCCTTGTCGACCTGCTGCGGGGTGGCCCCCTCGTCCAGCAGGAAGCCGGCCTGCCGGCTGTACTGCTCGATCATGCGGTTGCCGATGAAGCCGTCGCACACGCCGGAGACCACGGCCGTCTTCTTGATCTTCTTGCCGAGATCCATGACGGTGGCCAGGACGTCCTTGGCGGTCTTCTCGCCGCGCACCACCTCCAGCAGCTTCATCACGTTGGCCGGGCTGAAGAAGTGCATGCCGACCACGTCCTGCGGGCGCTTGGTGAACGCCGCGATCTTGTTGACGTCGAGGGTCGAGGTGTTGGAGGCCAGGATGGCGCCCTGCTTGACCTTGGCGTCCAGGGTCTCGAACACCTTCTGCTTGACGCCCATCTCCTCGAACACGGCCTCGATCACGAGGTCGCAGTCCTTCAGGTCGTCGTAGCTCAGGGTCGTCCTGAGCAGGGCCATGCGCTGGTCGAGCTTGTCCTGCTTGAGCTTGCCCTTCTTGACCTGCGCTTCGTAGTTCTTGCGGATGGTGGCGATGCCGCGGTCGAGCGCCTCCTGCTTCATCTCGAGGATGGTCACCGGAATGCCGGCGTTCAGGAAGTTCATCGAGATGCCGCCGCCCATGGTGCCGGCACCGATGACGCCGACCGACTTGACCGCGCGCTTGGGCGTGTCTTCCGGGACGTCCGGGACCTTGGAGGCGGCGCGCTCGGCCATGAAGATGTGGCGCAGCGCACGGCTCTCTGGCGTGAGCATGAGATTCATGAAGATCTCGCGCTCGAACAGCATGCCGTCATCGAACTTCTTCTTGGTCGAGGCCTCGACGGCGTCGACGCACTTGACCGGTGCCGGGAAGTTCTTGGCCATGCCCTTGACCATGTTGCGGGCGAACTGGAAGTAGGCGTCGCCCATCGGGTGCTTGCTGGGCAGGTCGCGCACGCGCGGCAGCGGCCGCGCGGCGGCCACCGAGCGGGCGAAGGCCAGGGCCTCTTCCAGCAACGTCTCGGGCGAGGACGCCATCTTGTCGAACAGCTTCTGCCCCGGCTGCTGCGCCAGCAGCTCGCTCTTGACCGGCTCGCCGGAGACGATCATGTTCAGCGCGGTCTCGACGCCCAGCACGCGCGGCAGGCGCATGGTGCCGCCGGCCCCCGGGATCAGGCCCAGCTTGACCTCGGGCAGCGCGATGTTGGCGCCGGGCGCGGCGATGCGGTAGTGGCAGCCCAGCGAGAGCTCCAGGCCGCCGCCCATCGCGACGGAGTGGATGGCCGCGACCACCGGCTTGGGCGAGTTCTCGATCGCCAGGATGACCGACAGCAGGTTCGGCTCGGCGATCGCCTTGGGCGAGCCGAACTCCTTGATGTCGGCGCCACCGGAGAAGGCCTTGCCGGCGCCGGTGATGACGATGGCCTTGACCGCCGGGTCGGCGACCGCCTGCTCCAGGCCCGCCGTGATGCCCTGGCGGGTGGCCAGGCCCAGACCGTTGACGGGCGGGTTGTTCATCGTGATCACGGCAACGTCGCCGTGCACCTTGTAGTCAGCCGACATGGGCGGTCTCCTGAAGATGGGATTCGGGAAGGAAAAAGAACGGTCGTTCGCTTCGGCAGCGATTGTAGGAACCCGATGCTGCGGTGCAATGCGGGCTTGTCTCAGTTGGGACAAGCCCCGGGCCTCACACCTCCAGCCATTCCTTCCGAGTGTAGGCATCGGCGCGCAGGCTGTCAGGCGTCCCCTGAAACACGATGCTGCCGTGGCCCATGACGAGCGCCCGGTCGGAGATCGCCATCGCGATGGTGAGCTTCTGCTCGATCAGCAGCACCGACACCCCCCGCTGCTTGAGCTTGCGCAGGTATTCGCCGACCAGCTCGACGATCTTGGGGGCGAGCCCTTCCGTGGGCTCGTCGATGATGATGAGGTCGGGGTCGCCCATCAGGGTGCGGCAGAGCGTGAGCATCTGCTGCTCACCGCCCGACAGGACGCCCGCCTCGGTGTGCTGGCGCTCCTTCAGGCGCGGGAACATCGTGTACATGTCGTCGAACGACCAGCGCCCCTTGGACCCCTTGCGCTTCTCGCCCAGCAGCAGGTTCTGGTGCACCGTGAGCTTGGGGAAGATGTCGCGGTTCTCGGGCACGTAGCCGATGCCCAGGTGGGCGATCTCGTACGCCTTGCGGCCCAGGATCTGCTGGCCTTTCCAGTGGACCTCGCCAGTGCAGTCGACCATGCCCATGATGGCCTTGGCGGTGGTGGACCGCCCCGAGCCGTTGCGGCCCAGCAGTGCGACGATCTCGCCCGGCTGCACGTCGAAGTGCACCCCATGCAGCACGTGGCTCTTGCCGTAGTAGGCGTGCAGGTTGTCAATCTTCAGCATGCCGTTCTCCGTGCCAGGGCGCACACCGGGCAGCCGCGGCCGGTGCGTGGCGCGGTGGGATGCCAAGTGCGCCGGATCATCGCGCACCTCCCGCCTGCGCGTCGGCGATGTGCGAGCCCAGGTAGGCTTCCTGGACCTTCTGGTTGGCGCGCACCTTCTCCGGGGTGTCGAAGGCGATCACCTCGCCGTAGACCACCACCGCGATCTTGTCGGCCAGGCCGAACACCACGCCCATGTCGTGCTCGACGGTCAGCAGCGTCTTGCCCACGGTCACTTCCTTGATCAGTTCGATGAAGCGGCGCGTCTCGCTCTTGCTCATCCCGGCGGTCGGTTCGTCCAGCAGGATCACGTTGGCCCCGCCGCCGATGGTGATGCCGATCTCCAGGGCACGCTGCTCCGCATAGGTCAGGTTGGTGGCCAGCACGTCGCGCTTGCGCTCCAGGTGGATCATCTCCAGCAGTTCGTCGGCGCGCCGGTTCACGTCGTCCAGTTGCGAGAGAAAGCGCAGGAAGGTGTAGCGGTAGCCCAGGCTCCAGAGCACCGCGCAGCGCAGGTTCTCGTAGGTGCTCAGGCGCGGGAAGATGTTGGTGATCTGGAAGCTGCGCGACAGGCCCAGGCGGTTGACCTCGAACGGCCGCTTGCCGTCGATGCGCTGGCCGTTCAGCAGCACCTCGCCGCTCGAGGGCACGAGCCGGCCGCTGATCAGGTTGAACAGCGTGGACTTGCCCGCGCCGTTCGGCCCGATGATGGCCACGCGCTCGCCCGCAGCGACCTGCAGGTCGACCCCGCGGATGATGTCGGTCTTGCCGAAGCTCTTGCGCAGGCCCTTCAGTTCCAGCGCCCAGGCGCCGGCCGCCGGCGCGCGCTCTGCCGCATTCATAGTGCCTCCCGCCGCTTGATCTCGCGCTCGATCTCTTCCTGCGTGGTGTCCCACTGGCGCTTGAACGCCCGCCGCGCGACCTCGAACAGGCCGATGGCCGTGACCAGCACGAACACCGCGCCGGCCCAGGCGTCCACCGAATGCGTGTCCAGCCGCGCCCCCATGAACGGCACCACCGGACCGAGGGCCGAATTCAGCTGGATGTGGTAGATCATCTCCACGACCGCCGCGATGCCGAAGATGGCGAACAGTGCGGTGCCGCCCAGCGCCAGGTACGACACCCACAGGGTGCGCAGCTTGCCGAACTTGGCCACCCGCAGGTTCATCATGATCAGGCTGGCCACGCCCCCTGGCGCGTACATCACCATGAACAGGAACACCAGGCCCAGGTACAGCAGCCATGCCTTGCTCAGCTCCGACAGCAGGATCGACGCGAACACCAGCAGCACCGCGCCGATCATCGGGCCGAAGAAGAAGATCGCGCCGCCCAGGAAGGTGAACAGCAGGTAGCCGCCCGAGCGGATGCCCGAGAGGCTGTCGGCCGCGTTCACGATCTCGAAGTTGATCGCCGCCAGCCCGCCGCCGATGCCGGCGAAGAAGCCGGCGACCATGAAGGCGAAGTAGCGCACCCGCTGGGTGTTGTAGCCCACGAACTCGACGCGTTCGGGGTTGTCGCGCACCGCGTTCAGGATGCGCCCGAGCGGCGTGCCGGTGAAGGCGTACATCGCGGCGGTGCACAGGAAGCAGTAGACCGCGATCAGGTAGTAGACCTGGATCTGCGGGCCGAACGACACGCCGAACAGCTTGCTGCCGTACACGCGGTTGGTGGTCACGCCGCCCTCGCCGCCGAAGAAGCCGGGGAACATGAGGGCCATCGAGGCCACCAGCTCGCCGATGCCCAGCGTGATCATGGCGAAGGTGGTGCCCGACTTCTTGGTCGTCACGAAGCCGAACAGCGCCGCGAAGAAGAGGCCCGCCAGGCCGCCGACCAGCGGGATGAACACCAGCGGCAGCGGGATCGCCCCCTTGGACGCCAGGTTCATCGCGTGCACGGCGATGAACGATCCCAGCCCGACGTACACGGCGTGGCCGAAGCTGAGCATGCCGCCCTGCCCCAGCAGGATGTTGTACGACAGGCAGATGACGACCAGGTAGCCGATCTGCGAGAGCATGGTCAGCGCCAGGCTGCTCTTGAACGCCAGCGGGGCCACGGCCAGCACCAGCGCGAACAGCGACCAGATCACGTAGCGGCCGATGTTGAGCGGCGTGAAGCTGTAGTGGGTCTTGGTGGTGGCCATGTCAGTCCTCCCGCTTGCCGAGGAGGCCCTTGGGCCGGAAGATCAGGATCAGCACGAGGAACAGGTAAGGCAGGATGGGAGCGATCTGCGAGATGGTCAGCGACAGCAGCGGATAGGCGAAATTCTGTTCGGTGACCTGCACGCCGGCCGCCGCGAGCAGCGACGCGGCCGAATGGTCGAGCGCCACCGCGAAGGTCTGCACGACACCGATCAGCAGCGACGCGAGGAATGCGCCGGCCAGCGAGCCCATCCCGCCGACCACCACCACCACGAAGATGATCGACCCCACCGAGGCCGCCATGGCCGGTTCGGTGACGTAGGTGTTGCCGCCGATCACCCCGGCCAGCCCGGCGAGCGCCGCGCCGCCGCCGAAGACCAGCATGAACACGCGCGGCACGTTGTGGCCGAGCGCCTCGACCATGTCGGGGTGCGTGAGCGCCGCCTGGATCACCAGCCCGATGCGGGTGCGCGTGAGCAGCAGCCAGACCCCGAGCAGCATCAGCAGCGCGACCAGCATGATGAAGGAGCGCGACTTCGGGAATTGCGTGCCGTACAACGTGAACAGCGGCCCCTGCAGCTGGGTCGGCAGGCCGTAGGGCACCGCCGAGCGGCCCCAGATCAGCTGCACCAGCTCCAGGATCAGGTAGGACAGCCCGAACGTCACCAGCAGTTCCGGCACGTGTCCCCACTTGTGCACCCGCCGCAGGCTGTAGCGCTCGAACAGCGCGCCCAGCGCGCCCACCAGCAGCGGCGCCACCAGCAGCGCAGGCCAGAAGCCCACCACGCCGGAGACGGTGTAGGCCAGGTAGGCGCCCAGCATGTAGAAGCTGGTGTGCGCGAAGTTGAGCACGCCCATCATGCTGAAGATGAGGGTCAGGCCCGAGCTGAGCATGAACAGCAGCAGGCCGTAGCTCACCCCGTTCAGCAGCGAGATGGTGACGAACTCCGAATTCATGGTCCTCCGACGTCAAAAAAAAGGCCCGATCGAGGGTCGGGCCGGGCCGCACGCGGGAGCGCGCCCTCGGCGCGCCCCGGCTCAGGACGGACGCTTCATCTGGCAGGACGTCGGCGTGCTCGCGACGTACGGCTCGTAGTACTTGACCGGCACGAAGGTGTAGCCGGTGCTCTCGGCGTCGATCGGGAACTTGCCGCCAGCCTTCTCCCAGCGCGAGACGTACAGCCCCTGCTGCATCTGGTGGTCGGTCTTGCGCATCTCGACGTCGCCGTTGAAGCTCTTGAAGCGCATGCCCTCCAGCGTGGCCGCTACCTTCACCGGCTCGGTGCTCTTGGCCTTCACGAAGGCTTCGGACAGCATGGTGTAGGCGTGGTAGGCCGCCGAGGTGTACAGGTCCTCGTTGAAGCGCTTCTTGAACGCCACGCTCAGGCGCTCGATGTCGCCGCCCATGTTGTAGTGGCCGTAGCCGACCTGGTAGACGCGTCCGGCCGCGTTGGCGCCCATGGCCGTGGGCGTTCCGCTGACCGTGCCGTAGTAGGTGTAGAACTTGACGTTGTTCAGGCCGGCGTCGTTGGCCGCCTTGATCAGCAGCGCCAGGTCGGAGCCCCAGTTGCCGGTGATCACGCTGTCGGCGCCCGACTGCTTGATCTTGGCGATGTAGGGGGAGAAGTCGCGCACCTGCGCCAGCGGGTGGAGATCCTCGCCGACGATCTGGACGTCGGGGCGCTTGCGCTTGAGGTTCTCCTTGGCGTACTTGGCCACCTGCTGGCCGTGCGAGTAGTTCTGGTTGAGCAGGTAGACCTTCTGGATGTCCTTCTGGTCCTTCATGAAGGTGGTCAGGGCCTCCATCTTCATGGAGGTGTCGGCGTCCAGGCGGAAGTGCCAGTAGCTGCACTTGCTGTTGGTCAGGTCGGGATCGACCGCGGCGTAGTTGAGGTACACGACCTCCTTGCCGGGGTTGCGCTCGTTGTGCTTCTCGATGGCGTCGATGATCGCCAGCGCGGGACCCGAGCCGTTGCCCTGGACCACGTAGCGGGCGCCCTGGTCCATCGCCGAGCGCAGCGCCGCGGTGGTCTCCTGGGGGCTGAGCTTGTTGTCGATGCCGATGATCTCGAACTTCACGCCAGCCGGGTTCTTCTTGTTGAACTCCTCGGCGAGGAACTGGTAGGTCTTGAGCTGGTTGGTGCCGACGGCGGCCATCAGGCCGGACAGCGGGTCGAGCCAGGCGAGCTTGACGGTCTCGCCCTTCTGGGCCGCGGCCAGTGTCGACACCGCGCAGAGGGCGGACACTGCAACCAGTCGCATTGCGAATTTCATCGTTGTCTCCTGGGTGGGATGGAACGCCCGGAGGGTACAAGTAATGTTGCAGTGCACCGCTCAGGGAATGCCCGTAAGGCACCCCCTCCCCTATCGCCCAGGCGACACGCATCGCGCCGGGGCAATGGGGCAGCGTCGGTCAGGCGGTCGGCAGCCTGTAGTCGCGCAGCGTCTCGCGCAGCCGCGTCTTGAGCATCTTGCCGGTGGCTCCCAGGGGAATGGCGTCGACGAACACCACGTCGTCGGGCACCTGCCACTTGGCGGTCTTGCCTTCGTAGAACTTCAGGATGTCCTCTCGCGTGACGTCGGCGCCCGGTCGCTTGACCACCACCACGATGGGCCGCTCGTCCCATTTCGGGTGCGGCATGCCGACGCACGCGGCCATCTGCACCGCCGGGTGTGCCATGGCGATGTTCTCGATCTCGATCGAGCTGATCCATTCGCCGCCGGACTTGATCACGTCCTTGCTGCGGTCGGTGATCTGCACGTAGCCGTCGGCATCGATGGTGGCGACGTCCCCGGTGGGGAACCAGCCGTCCACCAGCGGGTCGCCGCCCTCGCCCTTGAAGTACTCGCGCACGATCCAGGGCCCGCGCACGTGGAGGTCGCCGAACGCCTTGCCGTCCCAGGGCAGCTCGGCGCCCTCGGGGCCGACGATCTTGAGGTCGACGCCGAAGATGGCGCGGCCCTGCTTGAGCCGGATCTTCATCTGCTCCTCGGGCGGCATCTCCAGGTGCTTGTTCTTCAGGGTGCACAGGGTGCCGAGCGGGCTCATCTCGGTCATGCCCCAGGCGTGCAGCACCTCGACGCCGTACTCCTCGCGGAAGGCATGGATCATGGCCGGCGGGCAGGCCGAGCCGCCGATCACCGTGCGGCGCAGGGTGGAGAAGCGCAGGTTGTTCGGCTTCAGGTGGCCCAGCAGCATCTGCCACACGGTGGGCACGCCGGCCGCGTAGGTGACCTTCTCGGCTTCGATCAGCTCGTACACCGACCTGCCGTCCAGCGCCGGCCCCGGGAACACCAGCTTGCAGCCGGTGAGCGCCGCGGAATACGGGATGCCCCAGGCGTTGACGTGGAACATCGGCACCACCGGCAGCACGGAGTCCCGCGCCGACAGGCCCATGACGTCGGGCAACGCCGCCGCGTAGGCGTGCAGCAGCGTGGAGCGGTGGCTGTACAGGGCCGCCTTCGGATTGCCCGTGGTGCCGCTCGTGTAGCACATGCTCGAAGCCGAGTTCTCGTCGAAGCTGGGCCAGTCGTACGTCGTCGGGTGGCCGCCGATCCAGTCCTCGTAGGCCACCAGGTTCGGGACGCCCGTGTCGGCCGGCAGCTTGCCGCTGTCGCACAGCATCACGTACTGGCGGATGCTCGGGCACTTCGCATGCACCGCCTGCACCAGGGGCAGGAAACTGGCGTCGAAGCACAGGACCTGGTCCTCCGCATGGCAGGCGATCCAGGCGATCTGGTCCGGATGCAGGCGCGGGTTGATGGTGTGCAGCACGCGGCCCGAGCCCGACACGCCGAAATACAGCTCCAGGTGCCGGTAGCCGTTCCAGGCGAGCGTCGCCACGCGGTCGGAGAACAGCAGGTTCTGCCGGTCCAGCGCATGCGCCACCTGCCGCGAACGCCGGGCGACATCGCGCCAGGTGTACCGGTGGATGTCGCCCTCGACCCGGCGCGACACGATCTCGGCGTCGCCGTGGTGGCGCTCGGCGAAATCGATCAGCGACGAGATCAGCAGGGGTTGGCTTTGCATCAGGCCGAGCATGGTGTCTCCTTGTGGCGTACGGCTGGGAAAGGCGCCCATGCTAAGGCGAACGCGGCGTCTCCGGGAAAGCCCGCAGACGCGCGCCCGCGGCGCCCGGCGGTCAGGCCGGGCGGGCCGGGACCACCGGCAGGACGGGGTCGACCGCCCGCTCGAAACTGAGCACGACCGTGGTGCCCTGCCCCAGGGTGGACTCCACCCGCACCATGCCGCCGGCCGACTGCATCACGCGCTGGCAGAACAGCAGGCCCATGCCGTTGCCCCCGGTGCCGCGCGTGGTGACCGGCTCGCGGGTCAGGCGCGCCAGCACGTCGGGCGCGATGCCCGGGCCGTTGTCGGTGAACCGGATCCAGCCGCGCGCGCCCTGCGCCCCCGGCTCGCAGCCGGCACGCACCGCCAGGCGGGCGTCCGGGCGGCCGCGCAAGGCCTGGAGCGAGTTCTTCGTCAAGGTGCACAGCACCAGGTACAAGAGGTCGCGCCGGCCCGGCAGGCGGAAATCCGATTCCACTTCTGCGCAGACCCAGACACGCTCGTCGCGCTCGAACGGGAACTCCGCCATCAGCGCCTCCAGCAGGGCCGACGCGCTGACCGTCTGGGGCGCAGCCCCCGGGTAAGCGTCGCGGGCGGACTGCAGGAACGTCGCGACCAGCGACTGGCAGTAGAGCGCGCGCCGCTCGGCCCGCTCCAGGGCGGCCAGCAGATCCCCCGGGTGGTCCTCCTCGAACTGCACCAGCCTGGGGCCGGCGCCGTGGTCGGCCGCGCCGGCCGGCCGGTGGCGGGCCGCCACGCTGGCGACGCAGCCCCGGACGGTGGCCAGCGGCGTGTTCAACTCGTGCGCCAGGAAGCCCAGCGTCTCGCGCAGCGCCGACACGCGTCCCTCGTTGAGGGCCCGCTCCAGCGCCTGGCTGCGCGACAGCGCGAGCGCCTCGCGCAGGGCCTCGCGCGTGGGCTCGTCCTCCAGCGGCTTCTCCAGGATGCGCAGCACCCTCCCCTGGTTGACCGCCGCGATCGCCACGTCCTTCTCGGCATAGGCGGTGACCAGCAGGCGCACCAGATGGCGGTGCTCGCGCTGCACGGTGCGCAGCAGCTTCATGCCGTCCTGCTGCGGCATGCGGTAGTCGGTGACCAGCACGGCGAACTCCTGCCCGCGCGCGGCGAGGGTGGCCAGGGCCTCGTCGACGCTGCCGGCCGTGGCCACCTCGAACTCGCCGCCGAAGCAGCGCGCGAACCACTTGCGCGACGGCGCCTCGTCGTCGACGAACAGCACGCCCTGGGCGTGCGCGGGCATGGCGGGGTGGCTCAAGCGATCCTCGCGGGATCCTGCCGCGCGCCGTAGTCGCGCAGCGCCTGCTCGGTGCGGCCGGCCAGCGTCCGCAGCTGCGCGAGCCAGCCGCTGTCCTGCGGCCAGCTGCGCTGCTCGAGCACCGGCACGTAGATGCGCCGCACGTGGTGGTAGAGCGCCTGCGCGCCGGCCTCGCCGCTCATGCCCAGGAGCGAATGCAGCGCGTCGCGGGCCTGGTCGAGCTCCTGCCGCTGGACGGCATCGGCGAGCACCTCCACGAGCCTCGCGATCTCGGGCAGGTAGTCGGCCAGCAGTTCGTCCAGCAGTCCCAGCCGCTGGTAGCTCTCCAGGCGTGCGACGTTCAGCAGCGGCCCTTCCACCGGCGGCGGCGCTGCGGGCGGCTGCGCTTCCGGCAGCGGCAGCGCGCGCGTGCCCGCGAGCACCGATGCGAGGGAGTCGTACAACAGGCCGGCGTCGACCGGCTTGACCAGGAAACCATCCATGCCGGCGCTGCGGGCGGCGTCGATCGCCGGGGCATCGGAATGCGCGGTGAGCGCCACGATCGGGACGCGTGCCCACGGTCGCCCGCTGCCGCGGATCGCACGCGCGGCCTCGACACCATCCAGGCCCGGCATGCTCAGGTCCATCAGCACGGCGTCGAACCGCTGCCCCGACCCGAGCTCGTCCAGCACCGCGATGCCATGTTCGACCTCCACCACCGTGGCGCCGGCTTCCTGCAGGTACGCGCTGACGGCGCGCCGGTTGAAAGGGCTGTCGTCGGCCAGGAGCAGGCGGCGGTCCCGCAGCGGCCGGTCCACGGCTGGGGACGGCCGCCGCGCCAGCGCGCGCTGCAGCGCCAGGGCCAGCGGCAGCTGGGCGCAGGGCTTGCTGATGAAGCCGTCCATGCCGGCGCGCTGCGTCTTCACCCGCGCGACGTGCACCGGTTCGCTGGTGTGGGCCACGATGCGCACGTAGCGGTTGGCAGGGGCCTCGCCCTGCCGCACGCGCTGGACCACCTGGTAGCCATCGAGCACCGGCATCTGCAGGTCCAGCAGCACCAGGTCGTAGGCGTGACGGGCCAGCAGGTCGAGCGCGCGCTGGCCGTCGGGCGCCTCGTCCACCTGCAGGCCGAGCGGGCGCAGCTTGTGCCGGGTGGTCACCCGCTGGGCGGCGTCGTCCTCGACGAGCAGCAGGCGCTTGCCCGAGAGGCTGGCGCGCGCTGCCTCCAGCACCGACAACCGGTGCAGCTCGCGCTCGGCCTCGCCGATGGGCGGCAGGCGCAGGGTGAACTCGGTGAACTCGCCCTGCCGCGACTCGCAGCGGATCTCGCCGGCGAACGCCTTCATCACGCGCTGGCAGTAGGCCAGCCCGAGGCCGGTGCCGCCGGATTTGCCCACCGAGCGGAACGGCTCGAACAGGCCGGCGAGCACGTCCGGCGCGATGCCCGGGCCGTTGTCGCGCACCTTCACCTGGTGCGACCCGACGGTGATCTCCACCCGCGTGCCCGGGTACGGCTCGAGGTAGTACAAGGCGTTCTTCAGCAGGTTGAACAGCACGAACAGGAACGCCGTCTCGTCCCCGCGGAAGTGGAAGTCGCCCAGCACCTGCACGGCGACGCGCCCGCGGGCCTCCTCGCTGTCGTAGGTGTACTCGTCCACCGCCTTCTGCACCACCTCGGCCGCGGAGAGGTACGAGAACCCCGCCTCGTCCAGCGGCTTGGCGCTGACCTCCTCGAGCGTCATCGAGATCACCTGCAGGCCGCGGTCGATGGCCTGTTCGCCCTGCGCCAGGTGCCGGTACAGCGCCTCGACCTCCGCCGGTGCGACCGGCGCGACCTGGCCGCCGACGCCGGGGACCGGCAGCACGCGCTGCATGCTCTCGAGGCTGTAGCGGATGCGCGCCAGCGGATAGCGCAGCTCGTGCGCGATCGAGCCCGCCAGCGCCTGGGTGGCGCGCAGCTTGCGCTCGGTCTCGATCTGCTCGGTGGAGAACTTGAACAGGTTGGCACCGATGGCGATCACCAGGTAGGCGGGCAGTTGCGCCACCATGTCGGCGGCGATCGGCACGCCGGGGTGCGTGAGGCGGAACAGCGCCACCGCCAGCCCGGAGCCCAGGCCGAGCATCACGAAGGTGTTGCGCCAGTCGGTCAGCAAGGTCAGGAAGCACAGCGAGATGAAGCCGTTGGAGATCGCAGGCACGCCGCCGCCGCGTTCCAGGCCCGTGTAGACCGTGAAGAACGGCAGGCTGTAGACCATCGCCGCGTACGAGAACGGGATGTAGTAGGGCTTCAGGCGGGCCGGCCAGAGGTCCTGCAGGCCCAGGGCCAGCATCGCCAGCACGACCCCGGTGCGCAGCTCGAGGTCGTCCAGCACCTGCGGATTGGGCCGGGTGAACCGCAGGAAGTAGAAGGCGCAGAAGGTCAGCATGCCCAGCAGGCCCATGTACTTCAGGCGCGGCGGGCCGTACGCGTGGTAGGCGTGGTAGTGGTCGTACAGGCGCCGGATCGGGTTCATTGCAGCGCCCCCGCGCCCTGGGGCATCCGGTCGCAGACCGCCCGCATCACCACCGGCGTGCAGCCGTGGATGAGCGAATAGGGCTCGCCGCCCGCCCCGCCGCCCACGTCCTTGACCACCACCGAGTAGCCGAACCGGCGGTACAGCCGGGCCAGCGCCGGCTTGCAGGACGCGAAGATGTTTTCCACCGGCACCTGATCCACCATGTGCAGCAGTGTCAAGGCAAGGCAGCGGCGAAGCAACTCCGGCCCTGCGCGGTATCGGGGGGCGAGCACCAGGCGGCCGACCTCCCAGCTGTGGTCGCGCATGCCGGCAGGCAGGTCGGGCTGGCGGTCCAGGAAGGCGTCGCAGGGCGCCAGGCCCTGGTTCAGGGGCAGCATCCGGATCGTGCCGATCAGGGTTCCCATGCACTCGAAGGCGCCGACCACGCCCAGCTCGTCTCTTTTTTTTCGAGCCGCGCGAAGGCCGGCGACTCCCGGAGCTCGGCGGGTAGCACGATGTTCTCGCGCAGGTGGGCGACCTGCCGCAGCTGGGCCGGCGTCGCGACCTGCCGGAAACCGATCTGCTCGAGGGGGACCTCGACGCGCAGGTCGTCGCCGGGCACACCGGCGCGGGGCGGCAGGCCGAGGCCGGCGGCGGGGTAGACGGAACCGGGGCGCGCGACCGCGCCTGCTTCCATGGACAAGCTCATGCAATCAACTCCCTAGGGGCTCGGGCCCCCTTTGTCATCACCCGATGGGCTGATGCGCCATTATCCGCGGCCGTTCTGGAACCCAACCGTCGCGATGGCCGGCGGGAGGCGATCCCGGCAATGCCCCTGCCCGCCGTCCAAGCGCGTCGAACGGGGACAATCGCCCCATGTCTTTCCTGACCGATGCGGCACCCGCGCTGGACCTGGGCGTCCGATGGCACGAGGGGTTCGCCCGCCTCGGCCCCGCGTTCTTCACCGAACTGGCACCGACCCCGCTGCCCGCCCCCTACCTGGTCGGCCTCAACCGCCGCCTGGCCGCCGTGCTGCGGCTGGACCCCGGGCTGCTTTCCAGCGAGGCCGGCGTGCGGGCGATCACCGGCTCGCTGCCGCTGGAGGGCAGCCGTCCGATGGCCACGGTCTACAGCGGCCACCAGTTCGGCGTCTGGGCCGGACAGCTCGGCGATGGCCGCGCCATCCTGCTCGGCGAGATCGACACACCGTCGGGGGGGCAGGAGCTGCAGCTCAAGGGCAGCGGGCGCACGCCGTACTCGCGCATGGGCGACGGGCGCGCCGTGCTGCGCTCGAGCATCCGGGAGTACCTGGGCTCCGAGGCCATGCACGGGCTGGGCATTCCCACCACGCGCGCCCTGAGCGTCACCGGCTCGGACGCGCCGGTGCGCCGCGAGGAGGTGGAGACCGCCGCGGTCGTGCTGCGCGTCGCGCCAAGTTTCATCCGCTTCGGCCATTTCGAGCACTTCGCGGCCCGCGGCGCGCTGGAGGAGCTGCGCCGGCTGGCCGACGAGGTCATCGATCGCCACTACCCGGCCTGTCGCACGGCCGGCTCGCTCTCGGGCAATCCGTACGCCAACTTCCTCCAGCAGGTCAGCGAGCGGACGGCTGCGCTGGTCGCGCAGTGGCAGGCCGTGGGCTTCTGCCACGGGGTGATGAACACGGACAACATGAGCATCCTGGGGCTGACCATCGACTACGGCCCGTTCCAGTTCCTGGACGCCTTCGACCCCAACCACATCTGCAACCACAGCGACGAGCAGGGGCGCTACGCGTACAACCGGCAGCCGAACGTGGCGTACTGGAACGTCTTCTGCCTGGGCCAGGCGCTGTTCCCGCTGATCGGCGACGAGGAGCTCACCCTCGCGGCGCTGGAGTCGTACAAGACCGTGTTCCCGCGCGAGCTGGAGCGCCGCATGCGTGACAAGCTGGGACTGGCCGACGCGCAGGACGCCGACCGCGCCCTGATCGAGGGCGTGCTCCAGCGGCTGGCGAAGGACCGGGTCGACTACACGATCTTCTGGCGCCGGCTGTCCGAGCACGTCGCCGGCGGGCCCGTCGAGCCGGTGCGCGACCTGTTCCTGGACCGCGAGGGCTTCGACGCCTGGTTGCTAGACTACTCGGCCCGGCTGCCTGCCGACCGCGCCGCCGCCGGGCGCGCGATGCTGCGGACCAATCCGAAGTTCGTGCTGCGCAACCACCTGGGCGAGCTGGCCATCCGGCGCGCCAGGCAGAAGGACTTCGGCGGCGTGGACGAACTGCTCGACGTGCTGCATGCGCCGTTCGACGAGCATCCGGGCCACGACGACCTGGCAGGCTTTCCGCCCGACTGGGCCACCCACATCGAGATCAGCTGCTCCTCATGACCTACCCGATCCAGAAAACCGATGCCGAGTGGAAGGCGCTTCTCGCGCAGAAGGGTGCCGAGCGCGGCGCCTTCGAGGTGACGCGCCACGCGGCCACCGAGCGCCCGTTCACCGGCAAGTACGAGGCCGTCTGGGCCGACGGCAGCTACCACTGCGTCTGCTGCGGCAACAAGCTGTTCGACTCGGTCACCAAGTTCGACGCAGGCTGCGGCTGGCCGAGCTTTTCCGAGGCGGTGCCCGGCTCGATCCGGGAGATCCGCGACACCAGCCACGGCATGGTGCGCACCGAGACGGTGTGCGCCCAGTGCGGCGCCCACCTGGGCCACGTGTTCCCGGACGGCCCCACGCCGACCGGCCTTCGCTACTGCATGAACTCCGCCTCCCTGGACTTCCAGAAGACCGAATGAAGCTGCTGCTCGATTTCCTTCCGATCGCCGTCTTCTTCATCGCCTTCAAGGTCTTCGACATCTGGGTCGCCACCGGCGTCGCCATCGCGGCGACCGTGGCCCAGATCGCCTGGCTGCGCTGGTCCACCGGCAAGGTGGAGCCGATGCAATGGCTCAGCCTGGGTGTGATCGTGCTGTTCGGCGGTGCGACGCTGCTCGCGCACAACGACACCTTCATCAAGTGGAAGCCCACGGTGCTGTACTGGCTCATGGGGGGGGCGCTCGCGATCGGGCAGCTGGTGTTCCGTCGCAACCTGCTCAAGTCGCTGATGGGCGCGCAGATGAGCCTGCCGGAGCCGGCGTGGCGCGCACTGGCGTGGAGCTGGACCACGTTCTTCGCCGTGATGGGCGTGGTCAACCTGTGGGTGGCCTACAGCTTCGACACCGACACCTGGGTGAACTTCAAGCTGTTCGGCGGGCTCGGCCTGATGGCGGCCTTCGTCATCGGCCAGGCCGTGTACCTGTCGCGGTACATGAAGACCGAGTAGCCATGGCCACCGGCATCACCGCACAGGCGCTCCAGCAACGCCTGGTCGAACGCCTGGCTCCGACCCGGCTGGAAGTGTTCGACGAGAGCGCCGCCCACGCCGGCCACGCGGGCGCCGACGGCACCGGCTCCGGCACCCATTTCAGGGTGCGGATCGACTCCCCGCTGTTCGCCGGCCAGCCCCGCATTGCGCGCCATCGCCTTGTGTATGATGCGCTGCGCGATTTCATCGACGGCGGCGTGCATGCGCTGGCCATCGAAACCTCCTGATCCCGCTTCCGTTTCGACCCTTGAGAGGGAATCCCCCATGAAAAAGCACCTCCTCGCGGCCGTGGCCGCCGCCGCCGTCTGCGCCACCCTCCCCGCCTTCGCGCAGAACGTCGCCATCGTCAACGGCAAGGCGGTGCCCAAGGCGCGCGTCGACCTGCTGGCCTCGCAGATTGCCAAGTCGGGCCGTCCGGTCACGGCGGAAATGAACGATCAGATCAAGGACGAAGTGATCGCCCGCGAGATCTTCATGCAGGAAGCGCAAAAGCGCGGCCTGGACGCCAGCGACGACTTCCGCTCGCAGATGGAACTGGCGCGCCAGACGCTGCTGATCCGCGAACTGTTCGCCGACTACCAGAAGAAGAACCCGGTCACCGACGCCGACATCCAGGCCGAGTACGACAAGTTCGCGGCGGCCAACGGTGGCAAGGAATACCGCGCCCGCCACATCCTGGTGGAAAACGAGAAGCAGGCGCGCGACATCATTGCCGGCCTGAAGAAGGGCCAGAAGTTCGAGGACGTCGCCAAGAAGCAGTCCAAGGATCCGGGCTCGGGTGCCAACGGGGGTGACCTCGACTGGGCCAATGCCGCCAGCTACGTGCCCGAGTTCTCGCAGGCCCTGATCAAGCTGAACAAGGGCCAGCTGACGCAAGAGCCCGTCAAGACCCAGTTCGGCTGGCACGTGATCCGCCTGGACGACGTGCGCGAGGCGCAACTGCCCAAGCTCGAAGAGGTCAAGCCCCAGATCGCGCAGCAGCTGCAGCAGCAGAAGCTCGCGAAGTTCCAGCAGGACCTGCGCACCACCGCCAAGGTGGAGTAAGCGGTCGGCGGCACGCGCCGCCAGCCCGAATGCGCGACGAGGCGGCCTGCGGGCCGCCTTTGCTTTTGCGCGGGGCGCGCGAGGGCGTCCGGCCCCCTCGCGCCACCCCTCATCGCCGCGCGAGCTGCGCCAGCGTCAGCAGGCCGATCAGCACCGGCTGGTGCAGCATGTACCAGCTGAGGCTCCAGCGCCCCAGCCAGGCCAGCGGATTCGCGCCGGCGGCGAGCGCACCGGTCATCACCGCGCGCCGGCGCGCCAGCAGCGACTGCCCCGCTGCCATGCCCCACCACACCACCCCCAGCCAGGGAAACAGGGGCACGTAGTCCTCGGTCACCGGCTTGCGGCTCACCAGCCCCAGCCAGTGCAGCGGCGCGTGGTTGAGGGAGTCCAGCGCGGGCCAGGCCGCATGCAACTGCTGGAACGCCAAGGGCAGCAGCAGGGCGACCGCGCCCGCCAGCCACAGCCAGCGGCCCCAGCCGGCCGTGAGGCGCACCACCAGCAGCATCACCGCGATGCCGTGCAGCACGCCGAAGAAGATGTAGCTGCGCGGGAACATGAACCAGGATCCGGCGGTGACCAGCAGCGCGCAGCCGGCGATCTGCGCCCACCGCCGCCAGAAGCGGGGCCAGCCCTGTCCCTGGGCGTGGGCAACGGCCTGCGACAGGCCCGCGCAGAACAGGAACAGGCTGACGATGGCGGTGCGCTGCGTGGTCCAGAACGGGTCGGCGAGGAAGTTCTGGCGGAGCCAGCCGAAATGGTTGAGGTCGAAGCAGAAATGGAAGACCGTCATCCAGACGATGGCGACGCCGCGCAGGGCATCCAGGCGGTCGAAACGTGTGCTCGGCATGGCGGGCAAGTGTAGGGCCCGGGTTTCCCCGTGGGTGGCGGGCACGCCGGGAGCGCTCCAATCCGCTGGCATGCCAACAACAAGGAGCTCCCCATGCTGAAACCCGCCTCCCTCCCGGCGCTCGTGTCCGCCCTGGCGCTGGCCGGCTGCGCCGCGAACGCACCGACGTCTTCGTCCTCCACCATGGGCCCCGGCGCCGCGGCGGCGGCCACGCCCGCCACCGGGCGTGCCGCGCCGGCCGCGAGCGGCAGGACCGAGATCGCCTGGCTGGGCCAGGCGACGACGCGCATCACCACGCCTGGTGGCAAGGTGATCGTGATCGACCCCTGGCTCAAGACCAATCCCAAGACGCCGGCGAATTTCAAGGACCTGGGCGCGCTCGGCAAGGTCGACCTGATCCTGGTCACCCATGCCCACTTCGACCACTTCGCCGACGCGCCCGAACTGGCCAAGATGCACAACGCCCCGATGTACGGCCCGGCCGGCATGGGCCAGACGGTCGCGGCGCTGGGCATCCTGCCGGCCGAACTGGCACCGCGCTTCGGCAAGGGCGGCACCATCGCGCCGTTCGGCCCCACCGGCCCCAAGATCACCGCAGTGCACGCGGAGCATTCGTCCGAGCTGGGCTGGAAGGACGCCGCCGGCAAGGACGCCGTCTATCCCGGCGGCGAGCCGGTGGGCTACATCATCGAGATGGAAAACGGCTTCAAGGTCTGGCACATGGGCGATACCGGCGTGTTCGGCGACATGCGGCTGATCGGCGACATGTACCGGCCCGACGTCGTGATGATCCCGATCGGCGGCCACTTCGTGATGAACCCGCAGGATGCCGCCCTGGCGGTGCGCGAGATGATCCGGCCGCGCTACGCCATCCCGATCCACTACGGCACCCTGCCCGTGCTGCGCGGCACTCCGGCCGAGTTCAGCCAGGCACTGGGCACCGGCGGCCCGCGCATGCTGGCGCTGGAACCCGGCCAGAAGCTCGATTTCTGATGCCGAGCCGCCGGATGCTGTGCCTCGGGGCGGCGGGCGCAGGCCTGCTCGCCGGATGCGCGGGCGCGCCCGGTGCGGCCCCGGCCGAGGCAGCGCGCGCGGAGCTCGCCCCCGCGGGCGCCCTGCGCGCTGCCATCAACTATGGCAATCCCATCCTCGCCTCGCGCGGGCCGGACGGCCAGCCGCGCGGCGTCTCGGTCGACCTCGCGCGCGAGGCCGGCCGACGGCTCGGAGTCCCGGTGGAGCTCGTCACCTTCACCTCGGCCGGCCAGGTGGTGGAGGCGGTCCGGGCCCGGAAGGTCGACCTGGCGTTCGTGGCCATCGATCCGGTCCGCGCCGCCGACACCGAGTACACCGCGCCCTACGTGATCATCGAAGGCGCCTACCTGGTGAAGGCCGGCTCGCCGCTGCAGCGCAACGAGGAGGTCGATCGCGCCGGCATCCGCATCGCGGTGGGGCGCGGCAGTGCCTACGACCTGTACCTCACGCGCGAGATCCGCCAGGCCACGCTCGTGCGCGCCCCCACTTCGCCGGCCGTGACCGACCTGTTCCTGGCGCAGAACCTGGAGGTCGCCGCCGGGGTCAAGCAGCAGCTCGAGGCCGACGCCAGGCGCGTGGGCGGCGTGCGGCTGCTGCCGGGGCGCTTCATGGTGATCGAGCAGGCGATGGGCGTGCCCAAGGGCCGCACGGCCGCGCAGGCCTGGCTGTCGTCGTTCATCGAGGACATGAAGGCGTCGGGCTTCGTGGCGGCCGCGCTGCAGCGGCACGGCATCGAAGGCGCCGCCGTCGCGCCAGCGGCGCGGCGCTGAACGTTCCCCGGGCGGCGCCTGCAGTCGAGCCGCTCGAGCTGAACTGGACTTGCGCCCGGGCATCGGCAGTCGTGGCGCGGGCCCCGGGCAAGCTGATAATCGGTCAGCTTCGCCAGGTGCCCGCATGACCACCAGCCCTCCCGGTTTCTGGGACTTCCCCTACACCTCGCAGCGCATGCCGCTGCTGGCCCGCAACGTCGTGAGCACCTCGCAGCCGCTGGCTTCCGCGGCCGGCGCCCTGATGCTGGCGCGCGGCGGCAACGCGGTCGACGCCGCCCTGGCCACCGCCATCACGCTCACCGTCGTCGAGCCGTGCATGAACGGCATCGGCGGCGACGCCTTCGCGATCCTGTGGGACGGCGAGCGGCTGCACGGCCTGAACGCCTCCGGCCGGGCCCCGCGGCGCTGGACGGCCGACCACTTCGCGCGCTACGGCGCGATGCCGCTGCGCGGCTGGGACTCGGTGACGGTGCCCGGCGCCGTGTCGGCCTGGCGTGCGCTGTCGGACCGGTTCGGCACCGTCCCCTTCGCCGAGCTGTTCGAGCCGGCCCTGCGCCACGCGCGCGAGGGCTTCCTGGTGTCGCCCACCGTGCGCCGCCAGTGGCAGGCACAGGTGCCCGAACTGCTGGCGCAGCCGGGCTTCCGGGACGCCTTCGCACCGACCGGGGCGGCACCCGCGACGGGTGAACTGTTCGTCTGCCCGGGTCAGGCGACGACCCTGGAGCGCATCGCGCAGACCAAGGGGGACGACTTCTACCGAGGCGGCCTGGCGCGCGCGATCGCCGACCACGCCCGCGCCACCGGCGGGCTGATCGACGAGCAGGACCTGGCCGACCACCAGGCCGACTGGGTGCAGCCGTTGTCGGTGCGCTTCCGCGGCGTGGAACTGCACGAGATCGGCCCCAGCGGCCAGGGCATCGGCGCGCTGATGGCGCTGGGCATGCTCGAGCAGCTGGACCTCCGGTCCGCCGGCCTCGACACCGCCTTGTCGCACCACCTGCAGATCGAGGCGATGAAGCTCGCGTTCGCCGACCTGCAGGCCTACGTGGCCGATCCCGATGCGATGAAGCCCGTGGTGGCCGAACACCTGCTCGCGCCCGCCTACCTGGCTTCGCGCGCCCGCCTGATCGATCCGGACCGGGCGGCGCCCGCGCGGCCGGGCTCGCCCCACAGCGGCGGCACCGTCTACCTCACCGCCGCCGACCAGCGCGGGATGATGGTGTCGTTCATCCAGTCCAACTTCAAGGGATTCGGCTCGGGCGTGGTCGTGCCGGGCACCGGCATCGCGCTGCACAACCGCGGCTGGGGCTTCAACCTGCAGGCCGGGCACCCCAACCAGGTCGCGCCGCGCAAGCGCCCGTTCCACACCATCATCCCCGGCTTCCTCACGCAGGATGGCCGGCCGCTCCTGTCCTTCGGCGTGATGGGCGGCTCCATGCAGGCCCAGGGCCACGTGCAGGTGGCGGTGCGCATCGCCGAGCATGGCCTGAACCCGCAGGCAGCCAGCGATGCGCCGCGCTGGCGCGTCAAGGACGACAACCACACCGTGGCGGTCGAGTGGAACTTCCCGCCCGAGGCGATCGCGGGCCTGAAGGCCCGCGGCCACGAGGTCACCGTGGCCCGGCGGTTCGACACCGAGTTCGGATCGGCGCAGCTGGCGCTGCGCACCGCCAACGGCTACATCGCCGCCTCGGACCACCGCAAGGACGGCTACCCGGTCGGCTTCTGAGGATCACTCGACCACCAGCTTGCGCTCGGTGATCAGCCGCTTCCAGCGCGCGGTGTCGGCCGCGACCATGGCCCCCATCTGCTGCGGCGTCCCGCCGGTGGCCGTGGCGCCCAGGGCACCCAGGCGCTTCTGCAGTTCCGGATCGCGCAGCGCCTGGTTGAAGGCGGCATTGACCTTGGCCACGATGTCGGCCGGCGTGCCGCGCGGCGCGTAGATCCCGAACCAGTTGCTCACCTCGAAGCCCTTGAGGCCCTGCTCGTGCAGCGTGGGCAGGTCGGGCGCGAACGGCAGCCGCTGCAGGCTGGTCACGCCGATGGCGCGCAGCTTGCCATCGCGGATGTGGCCCTGCGAGGTCACGTAGTTGTCCATCAGCATGTGGACCTGGCCGGACACCATGTCGTTGAACACCAGCCCGGTGCCGCGGTACGGGATGTGGGTCATGAACACGCCGGCCTGGGCCTTGAACAGCTCGCCGGCCAGGTGGCTGTTGGTGCCGTTGCCGCTGGAGCCGAAGTTCAACCGGCCGGGCTGCGCCTTGGCCAGGGCGATGAACTCGGCCAGGTTCCTGGCCGGCAGCGACACCGGCACCACCATCACCGCGCTGGTGCGGGCGACGTCCACCACCGGCACGAAGTCCTGCTCGACCTTGTAGGGCAGCCGCGGGTTGGTGATCGGACCCACCGAATGGGTGCTGCCGGTCGCGATCAGCAGCGTGTACCCGTCGGGATCGGCCTTGGCCACCATGTCGGAGCCGATCGTGCCGCCCGCGCCGGGCTTGTTGTCGATGACGATCTGCTGGCCCAGCTTGCCGGCCGCGTGCAGCGTGATGGCACGCGCCAGCACGTCGGTGGCTCCGCCGGCGGGGAACGGCACGACCAGCCGCACGGGGCGGGCGGGGTAGGCCTGGGCGGCGACGGTGCCGGCGGCGAGGGCCAGGCCGAGGGCGGCGAGCCAGTGCGAAACGAATCGAATCATGGGTGTCCGAGGTTGGGAACGGGGATCCTCGCACGGCACGCAAGAGCCGTGCCCCCGGTAAAATCCGGGCTTCCCTCCACCGCCCGGCCGCCCTGCTGCCCGCCGGTCCGCCCGCTTCCCATGTCCCTCCTGAACCATCAGCTGGAGCTGCTCGCCCCGGCCCGCGATGCCGACATCGGCATCGAAGCGATCAACCATGGCGCCGACGCCGTGTACATCGGCGGCCCCGGGTTCGGCGCGCGCGCCTCCGCGGGCAACGACCTGCGCGACATCGAGCGCCTGTGCCGCCATGCGCACCGCTACGGCAGCCGCATCTTCATCACGCTCAACACCATCCTGCGCGACGACGAGCTCGAGCCGGCGCGCCGGATGGCGTGGGACGTCTGGAACGCGGGCGCCGACGTGCTGATCGTGCAGGACATGGGCCTTCTCGAGATCGACCTGCCGCCCATCCAGTTGCACGCCAGCACCCAGACCGACATCCGCACGGTCGAGAAGGCCCGGTTCCTGCAGGACGCCGGCTTCTCGCAGATGGTGTTGGCGCGCGAGCTCACGCTGGCGCAGATCCGCGAGATCCACGGCGCCCTGGACGCCGAGCGCTGCAAGCTCGAGTTCTTCATCCATGGCGCGCTGTGCGTCGCCTACAGCGGCCAGTGCTTCATCAGCCACGCCCACACCGGCCGCAGCGCCAACCGCGGCGACTGCAGCCAGGCCTGCCGCCTGCCCTACCACGTGGTGGACGGCCAGGGGCGCTTCATCGCGCACGACAAGCACGTGCTCTCGATGAAGGACAACAACCAGAGCGCCAACCTGGCCGCGCTGGTGGATGCCGGCGTGCGCAGCTTCAAGATCGAGGGCCGCTACAAGGACATGGGCTACGTGAAGAACATCACCGCCCACTACCGCAGGCTGTTCGACCAGCTGATCGAGGACCGCGAAGGCTCCGACGACCCGCTGGCGCGCGCCTCCAGCGGCCGCACCACCTTCACCTTCACGCCCGACCCCGACCAGAACTTCAACCGCGAGTTCACCGACTACTTCGTCAATGGCCGGCAGGACGACATCGGCGCCTTCGACACGCCGAAGAACCCGGGGCAGGCGATCGGCTGGGTGACCCGCGTCGGCGCCGACTGGATCGAACTGGAGTGCAGCAATGCGGCGGCCGTGCTGCACAACGGCGACGGCCTGTGCTACTACGACCTGCACAAGGAACTGGTGGGCGTGGCCATCAACCGCGCGGAACCGCTCGCCACGCTGGGCCAGTGGCGCGTGTTCCCCAAGGACCCGGTGGCTGGCATGCGCGACCTGCGCAAGGGCACCGAGATCAACCGCAACCGCGACATGAGCTGGGTGCGCATGCTGGAGAAGAAGTCGAGCGATCGCCGCATCGGCGTCTGGGCCGTGCTGGGGGAGACCGCCGACGGTTTCTCGCTCACGCTCACGCTCACGGACGAGGACGGCCACGTGGGCGCGGCCGCCGCGGCCCACCCCCGGCAGCCGGCCCGGGAGCCCGCCCGCAACGAAGCCGGCCTGCGCGAGCAGCTCGGCCGCTTCGGCGCGACGATCTTCGAGCCGCTCGACATCCAGGTGCGCCTGGCGCAGCCCTGGTTCGTGCCGGCCTCGGTGCTCAACCACCTGCGTCGCGAGGCAGTGGACCGCCTGGAGGCGGCACGGCTGGCGGCGTACCGCAGGCCGGCACGGGGCACCCCGGTCGAGCCCCCCGTGCCCTATCCCGACGACACCCTCACCTACCTGGCCAACGTGTTCAACCAGAAGGCGCACGACTTCTACCGGCGCCACGGCGTGCAGGTCATCGACGCGGCCTACGAGAGCCACGAGGAGGAAGGCGACGTCAGCCTGATGATCACCAAGCACTGCGTGCGCTGGTCGATGAGCCTGTGCCCCAAGCAGGCCAAGGGCGTGATCGGGGTCAAGGGCACCGTCAAGGCCGAGCCGCTGCAGCTGGTCAACGGCAAGGAGAAGCTCACGCTGCGCTTCGACTGCAAGCCCTGCGAGATGCACGTGGTCGGCCGGATGAAGACGTCGGTGAAGAACCAGCGCGCACGCGAGCTGGCCGAGGTGCCGATGACCTTCTACCGGACCCGGCCGCAGCCCACCCGCGCCTAGCGTTCGCCGCCACAATGGGGCCGAGTCGCCCCGAGGCCCGGCTGCGGGGCGCCACGCGCCCATGCCCTACCGCACCACCTTCGGCCAGCAGGTCTTCGCCTTCCCGGGCTTGCGGGAGGTGATGGCGGCCGCGAGCCCGCCGCGCTCCGGTGACGAGCTGGCCGGCATTGCGGCGCGCACGGCCGAGGAGCGCTGGGCCGCCCGCCACGTGCTGGCCGACGTCCCGTTGCGCCGGTTCCTGGAGGAGGCGCTGGTGCCCTACGAGGCCGACGACGTCACCCGGCTGATCCTGGATGGCCACGACGCGCAGGCGTTCGCGCCGGTGGCGCACCTGACGGTGGGCGCCTTTCGCGACTGGCTGCTGGACGATGCAGCGACGCCGCAGGTGCTGGCCGCGCTCGCCCCCGGCCTCACTCCCGAGATGGTGGCCGCGGTCTCCAAGCTGATGCGCCAGCAGGATCTGATCGCGGTCGCGCGCAAATGCCACGTCGTCACGCGATTTCGCAACACGCTGGGCCTGCGAGGCCGGCTGGCCGTGCGGCTGCAGCCCAACCACCCGACGGACGACCTGCGCGGCATCGCCGCCTCGACGCTCGACGGTCTGCTGTACGGTGCGGGCGATGCCGTGATCGGCATCAACCCGGTGTCGGACAGCCCGGCGGTGCTGGCCGGCGTGTGGCGCCTGCTCGACGGGCTGATCCGCCGTTTCGCGATCCCGACCCAGGCCTGCGTGCTGACGCACGTGACGAACACGCTGCGGCTGATGAACGAGGGCGTGCCGGTCGACCTGGTGTTCCAGTCGATCGGTGGCACGCAGAAGACCAATGAATCGTTCGGCGTGTCGCTCGCGATGCTCGACGAGGCCTGCGACGCGGCCCGGGCGCTGGGCCGCGGCACCCTGGGCGACAACGTCATGTACTTCGAGACCGGCCAGGGCAGCGCCCTCTCGGCCGACGCCCACCACGGCGTCGACCAGCAGACCTGCGAGGCCCGGGCGTATGCGGTCGCACGCCGCTACCGGCCGCTGCTGGTGAACACGGTGGTGGGCTTCATCGGGCCCGAGTACCTGTACGACGGCAAGCAGATCATCCGCGCCGGGCTGGAGGACCACTTCTGCGGCAAGCTGCTCGGGCTGCCGCTGGGCTGCGACATCTGCTACACCAACCACGCCGAGGCCGACCAGGACGACATGGACGCGCTGCTCGTGCTGCTGGGCACGGCCGGCCTGACCTACCTGATGGGCGTGCCCGGCGCGGACGACGTCATGCTGAACTACCAGAGCACCTCGTTCCACGACGCGGCGTTCCTGCGCCGCACGCTCGGCCTGCAGCCCGCACCGGAGTTCGCCGGCTGGCTCGAGCGGATGCAGATCACCGATGCCGCCGGCCGGCTGCTGCCCGCCGGCGGCGCCACCCTGCGGCTGGCCCACGACCTCGGCCACCTCGCCACCGGCCCCGGCTGATCGCCATGCAGCACGACGAACGCGCCGACGCGATCCGCTGGGACGAGCTGCGGCGGTTCACGCCGGCGCGCATCGGGCTGGGCCGCAGCGGCGTGGCGCTGCCCACCCGCGAGGTCCTGGACTTCGGGCTGGCCCATGCGCGCGCCCGGGACGCCGTGCACGCGCCGCTGGACACGGCGGCACTGGCGGCCGACCTGCGGGCAGCCGGCTTCGACGTGGTGCAGGCGCGCAGCCGGGCGCCCGACCGCGCGACCTACCTGCGCCGGCCGGACCTGGGCCGCCAGCTGGATCCGGACGCACAGGCCGCCTTGCGCGCCCGTGGCACGGATGCGACCGACCTCGCGCTGGTCATCGGCGACGGCCTGTCGTCGCTCGCGGTGCAGCGGCACGCGGCGCCCCTGCTGCTGGCGTTGAAGGCGTGCCTGCCGCAGCACGTGGCCTGCTCGCCGGTGGTGGTGGTGCAGCAGGCGCGCGTGGCGGTGGGTGACGACGTCGGCGAGGCGCTGCAGGCGCGCCTGGTGGCGGTGCTGGTCGGCGAGCGGCCGGGCCTGGGATCGCCCGACAGCCTGGGGATCTATCTCACGCACGCCCCCCGCCGCGGCCGGCACGACGCCGAGCGCAACTGCATCTCCAACGTCCGGCCGGAAGGACTGCCTTCCGCGCCGGCCGCCTGCAAGCTGGCCTGGCTGGTCGTGCAGGCCCTGCAGCGCGGGCTCACCGGGGTGGGCCTGAAGGACGAGAGCGACGGCGGTCTGCTGCCGGCGGACCCGGGTGGCGGCGCGCTTCCTGGATCGGCCTGAGCGGCCGCCCGGCCGGCGCCGCCGTCGCGGCCGTCGCGGCGGCCGCGCGCGGGCTCCGGCTTTGCAGGCCTCCTTCCGCACGGGTCCGCCACGCGGCGTCCCGGGTGGCCGTCGCCGGCGTCCCGGGCGACCGTGGGGGCCGCGATCCGCGCCGACGAACAGGCTTGGCGCATCGGCCACTCTGGCTCTACAGTCGCGGCTTCCACTTCGGAGGGCACACGACATGCGACTTCTCGTCACCTTGCTGGCAGGCGCGACCTGGATGCTGGCCGCCTGCGGCGGCGGCTCCGGACCCCTCCTCTCCGCGGGCGGGAGCCCCGTCGAAACGGGTGGCACCACCGTGACCGCCAGCAGCCTGTCGGCCGCCATCACGCCCGCGGGTCCCGCGCTGGACCCCTCCGCCGCCGTGGTCGTGCAGTTCGACGCGCGCGTCGATCCCGGCAGCCTCCAGCTGACAGGCACGCTGGCGCCGCTTGCGGGCGCGCAGGGCTGGTCCACCGGTGGCAACGTGCTCACGCTGGCGCCGCCCGCCGGCGGATGGCCGCGCGGCCTGAACGCCACGCTCGACGTGCAGGCCAGCGGTGCCAATGGCACGGCGATGGGCAGCCCTGCCTCGGCACGCTTCGTGGTGCCGCTGCAGCTGTCGACCGGTTCCGCCGCCCTCGCCGCGGTCGGTCAACCCACCCTCGGCACGGCCAACGACCTGCCGTTCGGCGCGCCGACCGCGCAATCCCTGAAGGGCGTCTACGGCAGCCCCGCCATCACCCCGGACGGCCGGCTGTTCATCGCGGACTACGGGAACTCGCGCGTGCTGGGCTATCCGTCGCTGCCGGGCGCCAGCGGCGCCACGGCCGACCTGGTGCTCGGGCAGGCCGACTTCACCAGCGTCACCGGAGGCACTCCCACCCAGAACCGCCTGAGTCAGCCGACACAGATCTCGATCGGCGGCGGCCGCCTGTCCGTGGCCGATTTCGGCAACAGCCGCGTGCTGCTGTGGAACAGCGTGCCGTCCGCGAGCGGCGCCCTTCCGGACGTGGTGCTCGGCCAGTCAGGGTTCACCAGCAACTCCGGCGGCTGTGGCGCCAACCGGCTGAACTTCCCGGAATCGGCCCTCCTCGCACCGGGCGGCAAGCTGATCGTGGCCGACACGGAGAACCACCGCGTGCTGGTCTGGAACTCCGTGCCCACCGCGAGCGGCGCGGCGCCCGACCTGGTGATCGGGCAAGGGTCCCTGACCCGCTGCCGTCGCAACGACGACAACCAGGACAACGTGGCCGACCCGGCCCCCAGTGCCCGCACCCTGTACCGCCCCGGCGGGGTGTGGAGCGATGGTCGCCGGCTGGTGGTCAACGACCGTGACAACAACCGCGTCCTGGTCTGGAACACATTCCCGACCGCCAACTTCCAGCCAGCCGACCTGGTGCTGGGTCAGGGGAGCTTCACGACCGGCGCCGCCAATGACGACGACCAGAACGGCGTGCTCGACAGCAATCCCAGTGCCCGCACCCTGCGCCAGCCGTACGGCGGGGTGCATTCCAATGGCGTGCAGCTGGCCATCGGGGACAGCGGCAACAACCGCGTGCTGGTCTGGAACAGCTTTCCCACGGCCAGCTTCCAGCCCGCGGACGCGGTGCTGGGCCAGTCGGGCTTCGGCACCGCAGCCCCGGGAACGTCCGCGACCACGATGAACATGCCCACGGGCGTGCTGTTTCACCAGGACAAGCTGCTGGTCAGCGACCGCAACAACCATCGCCTGCTGGTGCTGCAGTCCCCCTGAAGGCCGGCGGCCCCGGCCGCCCATCCTCGCCGACGGCCGTGCGCTTCGACGGCTCGGCTCGGCATGGCCGAGGCGCGCTGCATCACCGCGTCACGGCGGGGCTGGACGGCCCGTTCTGAAACGCGCGCCCACGGTTACGGCCATGGCCACGGCCACGCCACCGCAGCGCCAGGGCGCCGATGCCGGTGACCACCAGCTACGCGGCGTAGACGCTCTCCCGGGAGATCAGGCCAGCATGTTCGGGTAGAGCGCGATGAACTCCGCGTCGTGCGAGAAGTGGAGCAGGCTGGCGACGACGTCCAGCGCCAGCAGGACGCGCAGATGCTTCCGCAGCGGGACGCGCGCGGAATCACCCCACCCACTTGCGCGCATTGCGCCAGATGCGCAGCCACGGGCTGGTGGCGCTCTTGTCGCCGCCGCTCCAGCTCATCTGCGCATTGCGGAACACGCGTTCGGCGTGCGGCATCATGGCGGTGAAGCGGCCGTCGGCGGTCGTCACCGCGGTCAACCCGCCCGGGCTGCCGTTCGGGTTCAGCGGATAGGTCTCGGTCGGCAGTCCGTGGTGGTCGACGAAACGCATGGCCGCGATCGCGCGGGCGGGGTCACCGCGGTGCGCGAAGTTGGCATAGCCCTCGCCGTGCGCCACCACGATCGGCAGGCGGCTGCCCGCCATGCCGTCGAAGAAGATGCTGGGAGACGGCAGCACCTCCACCTGCGACAGGCGGGCCTCGTAGCGCTCGCTGCGGTTGGTCGTGAAGCGCGGCCAGGCCTGCGCGCCCGGGATGATGTCGGCCAGTTCGGCCAGCATCTGGCAGCCGTTGCACACCCCCAGCACGAAGGTGTCCTGGCGGCCGAAGAACGCCTGGAACTGGCCCGACAGCGCCGGGTGGAAGGTGATGCTGCGCGCCCAGCCGATGCCGGCGCCAAGCGTGTCGCCGTAGCTGAAGCCGCCGCACGCGACGACCCCCTTGAAGTCGTCCAGCTTCGCGCGGCCGCCGAGCAGGTCGGTCATGTGGACGTCGACCGCCTCGAAGCCGGCGCTGTCGAAGCAGTACGCCATCTCCACGTGCGAGTTGACGCCCTGCTCCCGCAGGATCGCGACCCGGGGCCGGGCCAGGTTCAGGAACGGCGCCGCCACGTCCTCCTGCGGATCGAAGGTCGGCAGGAACTGCAGGCCGGGGTCCTGCGGGTCGCCGGCGGCGGCATGCTCCGCATCGGCGCACTCGGGGTTGTCGCGCTGCTGGCAGATCTTCCAGCTGACGCTGTCCCAGACCTGGTGCAGGTCGGCCAGCTTCGCGCTGAACACCGCCTTGGTGTCGCGCCACACCTGTACCTCGCCCTTGCCGACCTCGATGGTCGAGGCCTGCGGGCGGGTCTTGCCGACGAAGTGGCTGAACTTCGACAGCCCGTGCTCGCGCAGCACCTGCATGACCTCGTTGCGCTCGGCCGTGCGCACCTGTAGCAGCACGCCCAGCTCCTCGTTGAACAGCGCCTTGAGCGTCAGCTCCTCGCGCCGGGCGCCGACCTGGGCGGCCCAGTTCTTGGCATCGCCGTACTCGGCCCGGCTGTCGCTGATGCCGTCGCCCTCGGTCACCAGCAGATCGACGTTGAGGCTCACGCCGACATGGCCGGCGAACGCCATCTCGCAGGCCGCGGCGAACAGGCCGCCGTCGCTGCGGTCGTGGTAGGCCAGCAGCCTGCCCTGCGCGCGCAGCGCGTTGACCGCCGCGACCAGGTTCACCAGGTCCCTGGGATCGTCGAGGTCGGGGACGGCGCCGCCCGGCTGCTCCAGCACCTGCGCCAGGATGCTGCCGCCCATGCGGTGGCGACCCTTGCCCAGGTCGACCAGCACCAGGGTCGTGTCGTCGGTCGCCTCCAGTTGCGGCGTGAGGGTCGGACGCACGTCGGCCAGCGTGGCGAATGCGCTGACCACCAGGCTGACCGGCGAGGTCACCTTGCGGGGGGCGTCGCCCTCCTTCCACTGCGTGCGCATCGAGAGGCTGTCCTTGCCCACGGGAATGGACACGCCCAGCGCCGGGCACAGCTCCATGCCCACGGCCTTCACGGTCTCGTACAGCGCGGCGTCCTCGCCCGGCTCGCCGCAGGCCGCCATCCAGTTCGCCGACAGCTTCACGCGGGGCAGCTCGATCGGCGCGGCCAGCAGGTTGGTGATGGCCTCGGCCACCGCCATGCGGCCGGACGCCGCCGCATCGATCGCCGCCAACGGGGTGCGCTCGCCCATGCTCATGGCCTCGCCCGCGAAGCCGCGGAAATCGGCCAGCGTCACGGCGCAGTCGGCCACCGGCACCTGCCAGGGGCCGACCATCTGGTCGCGGTGCGACAGGCCGCCCACGGTGCGGTCGCCGATGGTGATCAGGAAACGCTTGGAGGCCACGGTGGGGTGCGACAGCACCTGGATCACGGCCTGCTGCAGCTCGACGCCGGTCAGGTCCAGCGGCGGCACCTCGCGCCGCACCGTCTGCACGTCGCGGTGCATCTTGGGCGTCTTGCCCAGCAGCACCTCCATGGGCATGTCGACGGCGGCGCGTCCCGCGCGTGCGGCGGCACTGCCTTCAGCGGCCTGCGGGTCGGCGGCCAGCGGCAGGTCGACATCGCCCACCACCAGCTGCCGCTCGCCGGTGGCCACGCCCACCACCGAGAACGGGCAGCGCTCGCGCTCGCAGAAGGCGCGAAACTGCGCCAGCGACTGCGGCGCGATCGCCAGGACGTAGCGCTCCTGGCTCTCGTTGCACCAGATCTCCTTGGGGGCCAGCCCCGATTCCTCCAGCGGGATGCGCCGCAGGTCGAACCGCGCGCCGCGGCCGGCGTCGTTGGTGAGTTCGGGAAAGGCGTTGGACAGGCCGCCGGCCCCCACGTCGTGGATGGCCAGGATCGGGTTGCGCTCGCCCAGCGTCCAGCAGTGGTTGATGACCTCCTGGGCCCGACGCTCGATCTCGGGATTGCCGCGCTGCACCGAGTCGAAGTCGAGCTCGGCGGCGTTCGCGCCGGTGGCCATGGAGCTGGCCGCGCCGCCGCCCATGCCGATGCGCATGCCCGGCCCGCCCAGTTGCACCAGCAGGGTGCCGGCCGGGAACTGGATCTTGTGGGTGAGCCCCGCGTCGATGCGGCCAAGGCCGCCCGCGATCATGATGGGCTTGTGGTAGCCACGCACCACGCCCGCCACCGTCTGCTCGTACTCACGGAAGTAACCGCCCAGATTGGGGCGGCCGAACTCGTTGTTGAAGGCCGCGCCGCCCAGCGGTCCCTCGGTCATGATCTGCAAGGGGCTGGCGATGTGGGCCGGTCGGCCGTTCGGGCTGTCCCACAGGCGCGAGACCGAGAAGCCGGTCAGGCCGGCTTTCGGGGTGGCGCCGCGGCCGGTCGCGCCCTCGTCGCGGATCTCGCCGCCTGCGCCCGTGGAGGCACCGGGAAAGGGCGAGATCGCGGTCGGGTGGTTGTGCGTCTCCACCTTCATCAGCACGTGATGCAGCGCCTCGCGGCGCTCGTAGGCGGCCGGCTGGTCCCCGCGCTGCGGCTGGAAGGACTCGACCGGGCTGCCCTCCATCACGGCGGCGTTGTCCGAGTACGCGACCACCGTGTGCTGCGGATGCGTCTGGTGGGTGTGGCGGATCATGCCGAACAGGCTCTTGTCCTGCGGCACGCCGTCGATGGTGAAGCGGGCGTTGAAGATCTTGTGACGGCAGTGTTCGCTGTTGGCCTGGGCGAACATCATCAGCTCGACGTCCGTGGGGTTGCGGCCCAGCTGCCGGAACGCGTCGACCAGGTAGTCGATCTCGTCGTCGGCCAGCGCCAGGCCGAACTGCGTGTTCGCCCGCTCCAGCGCCGCGCGGCCGCCCGCCAGCACATCGACCTCTTCCATCGGTGGCGGGGCCAGTTCGCCGAACAGGCGGTGCGCGTCGGCGCGGTTGGCCAGCACGCTCTCGGTCATCCGGTCGTGCAGCGCCGCCGCGATGGCATCGCGCCGGGCCGGGGTCAGGTCGGTGCTGCGCAGCAGGCCGCCCTTGAGCTGCACCCGGTATTCCACCGCGCGTTCCACGCGCCGCACGCCCAGCCCGCAGTTGTGGGCGATGTCGGTCGCCTTGGACGCCCAGGGAGACAAGGTGCCCAGCCGGGGCGTGACCACGAACAGGGTGCCGTCGGCGGCGCCCTCGAAGGGCTCGCCATAGGTCAGCAGTGCGGCCAGCCGCTCGCGCTCGGCGGCGGACGGCGGGTGGTCCCAGGCCGCCAGGTGCACGAAGCGGGCGCTCAGGCCGGTGACCTTGTCGTCGATGCCCTGCAGGGCGGGGAGCAGTTGCCGGACGCGGAACTCGCTGAGGGCGCGACCGCCCTCGAACTCGGTGATGTGCAGGGTCACTGTGAAGCCTGTGGTGGGAGCCGGAGCGCGGGCCGCTGACTGGGGCCGCGCGCGAAACCTCGATTTTACCGGGGCTGGTCAGGGCGGCTCTGCGCCGGCCGGAGCCCTCAGGGATAATTGCCTTCCATGAGCATCACGTACAAGGACGCCGAAGGCATCCAGGGCATGCGCATCGCGGGCAGGCTGGCTGCCGAGGTGCTGGACGCCATCACGCCCCACATCAAGCCCGGCATCACCACGCGTGAGATCGACCGGCTGGCGGCCGAGTGCATGAAGAAGCAGGGCTCGATCTCGGCCACCCTGGGCTACCAGCCGCCGGGCTATCCGCCCTACCCCGCCTCGCTGTGCACCTCGGTGAACCACGTGGTCTGCCACGGCATCCCGAACGACAAGCCGCTCAAGAAGGGCGACATTGTCAACGTCGACGTCACCGTCATCAAGGACGGCTGGTACGGCGACACCAGCCGGATGTTCATCGTCGGCGAGAGCTCGATCGCCGCCAAGCGGCTGGTCGGCATCACCTACGAGGCCATGTGGCACGGCATCGTGCGCGTCAAGCCGGGCGTGCGTCTGGGCGACATCGGCTTTGCCATCCAGCAGTTCGCCGAGAAGCAGGGCTTCTCGGTGGTGCGCGAGTTCTGCGGGCACGGCATCGGGCGCAACTTCCACGAGGAGCCGCAGGTGCTGCACTACGGCAAGCCCGGCACGCTCGAGGAACTCAAGCCCGGCATGACCTTCACCATCGAGCCGATGATCAACGCCGGCCGCAAGGAGGTGAAGGAATTCGGCAACGACGGCTGGACCATCGTCACCAAGGACCACTCCCTGTCGGCGCAATGGGAGCACACGGTGCTGGTCACCGAGACCGGCTACGAGGTCCTCACCCTGTCGGCGGGCAGCCCGCCGCCGCCGCCCTTCGTCAACGCCGCCTGACGCTGCGATGACGGCTGCCGCGCTCCCCTCCGCTGCCGAGGCGGCGCCACCCGGCAGTTCGGCCCGGCTGCGAGAGCAGCTGCGGCTGCAGAAGGAGGCCCTCACGGCCATCCTGCTGCGCCCGGGCAATCCCACCCGCTCGATCGGCCCGCTGCTGCGGCGGCTGGCCCGGCACGTCGACGCCGTGCTGCAGTCGCTCTGGCGCGAGCTGGGCTTCCCGGACGGCTTCGTGCTCGCGGCCGTCGGCGGCTACGGCCGGGGGGAGCTGTTTCCGCATTCCGACGTCGACGTGCTGCTGCTGCTGCCCGACGGCGTCCAGGCCGACGCCGACGAGGGCCTGCGGCAGCGGCTCGAAACCTTCATCGGGCGGTGCTGGGACACCGGCCTGGAGATCGGCTCGAGCGTGCGCACCGTCGAGGAGTGCGTCGCGCAGGCGCGCGCCGACGTGACCATCCAGACCTCGCTGCTCGAGTCGCGGCTCCTCGCCGGCGACGCGGTCCTGTTCGCGCATTTCCAGCAGCGTTTCCGCGACACCCTCGATCCCCAGGCGTTCTTCATCGCCAAGACCCTGGAGATGCGCCAGCGGCACACCAAGTTCGAGAACACGCCCTATTCGCTCGAGCCGAACTGCAAGGAGTCGCCCGGCGGGCTGCGCGACCTGCAGGTGATCCTCTGGGTGGCCAAGGCGGCCGGCTTCGGCAGCAGCTGGGACGAGCTGGCCCGGCGCGGGCTGGCGACGCCGCTGGAGGCCCAGCAGATCCAGCGCAAGGAGGCCCTGCTGAGCCTGATCCGCGCGCGGCTGCACGCGATCGCCCGGCGCCGCGAGGACCGGCTGGTGTTCGACCTGCAGACCGCGGTGGCCGAGTCGTTCGGCTGCACCACCGTCGTGAGCCCGGAGGGCCGCATCGTCCAGCGCGCCAGCGAGGCGCTGATGAAGCGCTTCTACTGGGCGGCCAAGGCCGTGGCCCAGCTGAACCAGATCCTGCTGCTGAACATCGAGGAGCGCCTCATCCCCGGCGGTGCGGCGCCCGAGCCGATCAATCCGCGGTTCGCCAACAAGGCGGGCCTGCTGGAGGTGGCGAGCGACGACCTGTACGAGCGCGAGCCGCACGCGGTGCTCGAGACCTTCCTGCTGTACCAGACCACGGCCGGCCTGCGCGGACTGTCGGCGCGCACGCTGCGGGCCCTGTACAACGCCCGCGGCGTGATGGACGGCCCGTTCCGCAAGGACCCGGTGAACCACGCGACGTTCAAGGCGATGCTGCTGCAGCCGGCTGGCATCACGCACGTGCTGCGCCTGATGAACCAGACCTCCGTGCTGGGACGCTACCTGTGGGCGTTCCGCCGGATCGTGGGGCAGATGCAGCACGACCTGTTCCACGTCTACACCGTGGACCAGCACATCCTGATGGTGCTGCGCAACGTGCGGCGGTTCTTCATCGCCGAGCACGCGCACGAGTACCCGTTCTGCTCGCAGCTGGCCGCCGGCTTCGACAAGCCCTACGTGCTGTACGTCGCGGCCCTCTTCCACGACATCGCCAAGGGCCGCGGCGGCGACCACTCCGAGCTGGGCGCCGCCGAGGTGCGCCAGTTCTGCCGCCAGCACGAGATCGACACGCAGGACTGCCGGCTGGTCGAGTTCCTCGTGCGCGAGCACCTGACCATGAGCCGGATCGCCCAGAAGGAGGACCTGAGCGATCCCGAGGTGATTGCGGCCTTCGCGCGCCGGGTCGGCAACGAGCACACGCTCACCGCGCTGTACCTGCTGACCGTCGCCGACATCCGCGGCACCAGCCCCAAGGTCTGGAACGCCTGGAAGGGCAAGCTCCTCGAGGACCTGTACCGGGCCACGCTGCGGGCCCTGGGCGGCCACACGCCCGATCGTGCCACCCTGATCGAGACGCGCAAGCGCGAAGCGCTGGTGCAGCTGCAGCTGCATGCGCTGCCGTTCGAGGCGCACCGCAAGCTCTGGGACACGCTGGACGTCGGCTACTTCATGCGGCACGACGCCGGCGAGATCGCCTGGCACACCCGGCATCTCTCGCGCCACGTCGGCACGACCAGGGCCCTGGTGCGGGCGCGGCGTTCGCCGGCCGGCGAAGGCCTGCAGGTGCTCGTCTACACGCCCGACCAGCCCGACCTGTTCGCCCGCATCTGCGGCTACTTCGACCAGGCCGGGTTCTCCATCCTGGACGCGCGCATCCACACCGCCCGCAACGGCTACGCGCTGGACACGTTCCAGGTCGTCACCTCGATGATCCCCGAGCACTACCGGGAGCTGACCAGCATGGTGGAGTCGGGCCTGGAACAGACGCTGCAGCTGGCCGGCCCGCTGCCTGCGCCCAGCCGCGGCCGCGTGTCACGGCGGGTCAGGAGCTTCCCGATCGCGCCGCGGGTCCAGCTCACGCCCGACGATCGGGCCCAGCGCTGGCTGCTGTCGATCTCCGCCAGCGACCGCGTCGGACTGCTCTATTCCATCGCCCGGGTGCTGGCCCGCCACAAGATCAACCTGCAGCTGGCCAAGGTCAGCACGCTGGGCGAGCGGGTCGAGGACACCTTCCTGGTGGACGGGCCCGAGCTGCAGCAGAACCGCCGCCAGATCGACATCGAGACCGAGCTGCTCGAGGCGATCTCAGCGTAGGCTCGACAGGGCCTGGCCCGACAGCCCGTGTGCGCGGCGCGCGAATTCGCGCAGCGTCGTCTCGTGCGTGACCAGCTCCTGCAGGTCGGCGGCCGACACCTTCAGCCGCGAGGCCACCATGAACAGGATGGGCAGCAGGTCCAGCGAATCCAGGTCCAGCATCTCGATGGTGCCGTGGTCGGGCACGTCGACCACGGGCACCTCCTTCTGCTCGGCGACCAGCTGGCGCACGTAGGCCAGCAGATCGGCCGCGCCTGGGTCGAGATCGACCGTCGCCAGAACCTCGGCCGCCAGCGCGGCGCGCGCATCGACCACCTCGGGCGGCGCGTTCAGCCCGAGCGCGCCGGCCACCAGGACGCGGGCGCGCGACGCCATCGCCACCCGGTCGTGCCCCTCGACCAGGCCGAGGTCGAGCACCTCCGCCTGGAGGCGCCGGCGCTGCAGCGTGCGCCAGACCGCGGACGCGAGCGACCCGGCGAGCCAGCCAGCCGCCCGCAGGCCGCGCTGCGGGTCGCCGTCGACCGTGTAGCGCAGCGCGAACACCCGCACCGGGACGCCGGCAGCAATGGCGGCGTCGAATGCGGCGTTGTGGAACGGCAGCACCCGGCGTCCGTCGGAGGTGGTGCCTTCCGGGAACACGCAGACACTGGCCCCTGCCTGCAGGCGGGAGCTGATGCTCTGACGCAGTGCATCGGCGCCGACCACCCCCTTGACGACGAAGGCGCCGCCGTGCCGCCGCACCAGCCGGCCGATCACCGGCCAGCGCCGTGCTTCGGCCTTGGCCAGGAAGCTGCACGGGTGGGCGGCACCGATGCACAGGGCATCCAGCCAGGACACGTGGTTGGCCACCACCAGCGTGGGACCGCCGGTCGCCGCTGCCGCTGCCGGCGCTTGCTTGACCACCAGCCGCACGCCGAAGGCCCGCAGCGCGGTGCGGCACCACTTCTGCATGTTCGCCGGGCTCACCCGGCGTGCGCCCGGCTGCAATCCCCAAGCGGCCCAGCAGAGCAGCACGGTGCCGGCCGCGGCGCGCCACGACGCCCTAGCCCAGGACCAGCTCACTCGTCTTCTCCCAGGTGGCGAGTTCGCCGGCATCGGGCACCAGCCAGGGCGAGCTGGCCTGCAGCGCGGCCGCGCCTTCGGCCAGCCGCCCGGTGACCAGGTGGTAGGTCTCGCCCGTGATGCGGCCGTGCTTGCCGTGGACCGACGCGGTCATGCGCAGCTGCCGCTGGTAGAACCGCAGGTGCGGTTGCGTGATCTCGGCGACGCACAGGTCCATCTTCTCGCTGATCACCACGGCCAACGCCGCCTTCAGCAGCGCGGCCTGCACCACCACCGGCACGCCGGCCGCGCCCTCGTCGTGGACTGCGAACCGGTTGAACTCGAGCACCGTGGCCTGCGCGTCGGGGACCGCGGCGCGCAGCTCCTCCTCCCAGGTCTCGAAGCACTCGAGCCGGTCCAGCGTCGCGCCGGTGGACGCGATGAGCCGCAGGGTGCCGGCCGGACGCCCGTGGTGCAGCGCGAGCAGCGAACGCACCCAGGGGGCATCGTCCAGCGACTGGTAGGCCATCTTGCGCCCCTGTTCGGACCAGGGATGGCGGGCATAGGCGATGCGGCGCAGCTCGAACACGGCGTCCCGGTCCTGCGCGCTGCGGGCCGTGCGCACGGTCACGTCGTGCGTCATGCGGCGGCCTTTCCGTCGCGGTGGCGCATCCAGCGGGTGGCCAGCGCGACGCCGGCATGCCGGAAGGCATGCAGCAGGTAGGGGTCGAACCGCGACACCGGGACCTCGGCCTCGGACGCCGGGCGGCCCAGGACGTGCTGCGCGATCGTCAGCCCCATCCCGGTGGCGACGGCGATCCCGCGCCCGTTGCAGCCGACACCCGCCAGCAGGCCCGGCTCGGGTTCGTACAGGTGGGGCAAGGCGTCCTTGGTCATGGCCATGCAGCCGCTCCAGACGTACTCCCACTCGGGCGGGTCGATGTCGGGAAACAGCTGCTGCGCCGCTTCGCGCACGTAGCGCGCCTGACGCGGATGCTCCGCCCCGGCGGTGGCGTCGCGGCCGCCGACGATCAGCCGGCCGTCGGGCGAGAGGCGCACCGAGGCCGGCAGCCGCCGGGTGTCGGACAGCACTTCGCGGCCAGGCAGGATGCGCGCCAGCAGTGCCGCCGGCAGGGGGCGGCTGGCGGCCAGCGTGGTGCGCACCGGAACGACCGAGCGGCGCAGCGCCGGCAGCAGCGGGCCGCTGTAGGCGTTGGTGGCCACGACCACCGTGCGGGCGGACACGGTGCCGCCGTCGGTCTGCAGCCGCCAGCCACCGCCCCAGCGCTGCAGACCGACGGCCCGGGTGGGCGCGTGCAGGCGGGCGCCGGCACGCAGCGCCGCCCGCGCCAACCCGCGCGCGTAGCTCAGCGGCTGGACCGAACCGCCGCGCGGATCGAGCCAGCCGCCAGAAAACAGGCCGGAACCGGTGCGGGCGCGCAGTTCCTCCCGACCCAGCACCTGCACCGGCACCCCGCGGGCGCGCCACTGTGCCGCGCGACGCTCGATCGCCTCCAGGGCCTGCGGGCTGTGCGCTGCCTGGATCCGGCCCGCGCGCACCGGCTCGCAGGCGATGCCGTGGCGCGCGATCAGCTCGAGCACGCGCGCGGGCGCATCGCCCGCCCATTGCACCAGGCGGCCTCCGGCCTCCGGGCCCAGTTGCCGCTCGACCTCGTCCGGATCGTTCTTCAGGCCGGGCATCAACTGCCCCGTGCTGCGGCCCGAGGCGCCCCAGCCGATGTGGGCGCCCTCGACGAGCAGGACCCGGACGGAGCGCTCGGCCAGGTGCAGCGCCGTGCTCAGCCCCAGGATGCCGCCGCCGACGATCGCCACGTCGACCTGGCTGTCCGCGCGCAGCGGCTCGACCGCCGGGGCGTCGACGGCCGTCGCGGCCCACAGCGAGCGGGGCAGGACCGCGGGCTCCCCTGTCGGCCGGGCGGACCTCAGCAAGAAGCCTCCCGGACGGGCAAGGGAAAACGCTGGGAGTCGGACATGCACTTCGGTGTGGGAGGGCCGCCCTGGCCTGGGCCGGCCGGCGGAGCTGTTCTGCCCGCGATTATCGGTTGAGTTAGGCGCCACGGCCCGGGGACCGCGCGTGCTGTTGCGCCGAAGAGCTGTCGCGCGGCCCGGGCGCCGGCGCCGGTACGCTGGCGGCTCAGTCGTCCTCGCTGGCGTCCAGGCCCGGGAACAGCACCTCGGTGAAGCCGAACCGGGTGAAGTCGCGCACCCGCATCGGGTACAGCTTGCCGACCAGGTGGTCGCATTCGTGCTGCACCACCCGCGCGTGGAAGCCCTCCACCGTGCGGTCGATCGGATCGCCGAACGGATCGACGCCGGTGTAGCGGATGCGCTTCCAGCGCGGCACCACCCCACGCAGCCCCGGCACCGACAGGCAGCCCTCCCAGCCCTCCTCCTCTTCCTGGCCGATCGGCGTGATCACCGGGTTCAGCAGGACCGTGCGCGGCACGACGGGCGCGTCGGGATAGCGGGGATTCGGTGCGTCGGTGCCGAAGATCACCAGTTGCAGGTCGACGCCGATCTGCGGCGCCGCCAGACCGGCTCCGTTGACGGCGCGCATGGTCTCGAACATGTCGGCCACCAGCAGGTGGATCGCATCGGTGTCGAATTCGGTCACGGGCTGGGCCACGCGCAGCAGGCGCGGGTCGCCCATCTTCAGGATCTCTCGAACGGCCATCGCGCGAGCATACGGTCCGCGCTCCGCCTCCGGACGATGAACGGATCAGGCTGCCTGTTGGTCGCACGAGTCGAACTTGCAAGCCGCCGCTGCGAAGTTGGTGGTTTTCGTGTCCTCTGTGACAAGCCGTGACCGAACTGTTGCGCCAGCGTCATCGCCCGGCCACGCGCGGCTGGCCTGCCCTGGCGCGGCTGCCTACAGTGGGCCATGGGCCGTCGAGCCCGAGGGAGACGAGGAATGCGCAACCGATCGATCGGCGCCCGCGGCGCCTGCAAACGACATCGCCCACTGGGGGCCGGGCGGTCCCGCTGGGCCGCCGTGCTGCTCGCGGCCGTGCTGCTGGCCGCCGGACCGGCGCCAGCGCAGGACGTCGCGGTGCCCCCGACCGTGCGGGAGCTGGCGCGCGACATCGCCGCCGAGCTGGCCGTCCGCTGCCCCCTGGCCGATGCGAACGACGCCGCCGCCTTTGACCACTGCCGTGCGGCGCTGCAGGGCGGCCGGTTGCGCGGCGCGCTGCCGCAGGTCGTGCTCTGGGGTCGCACCGACGCCGCGCCGGGCGCGACGCTCCAGGCCACCGCCCTGACGCAACTGGCGCCCGACACCTGGGCCAGCCTGTACGCGCCGCTGTTCATGTTCAACGGCCGGCATGCCGTGCGGTGGGTCGCCCAGGAGGGTCGTTTCCTGATCCGGCTGGAAGCGGCGTTCCGCAACCGGCTCGCGCCGGGGCAGTTCCCCTATCCGTTCTGGCACGAGGAGAGCAAGTGGGCGGCCTACGAGAACACCAGCGCCGTCCTGTTGTGGCTGGAGCCGGCCTCCTCGCGCATCGACGTGGCCCAGTTCGCCCACCAGGGACCGCTGCTGCAGACCGTGCGGCCGGTGCGGCACCCGAAGCACGACGGCCAGTGGCTCTGGACCGACCGCGGCGGCCGCACGCAGCCGGCCGTGACCCTGTTCGAGGGCCTGTACCGGCCGGAGAACCCCTACCTGCGCGCACTCGACCGCCAGTACCGGGACCTGGCGCTCCAGCTGCGGGAATCGCAATGCCAGCAATGCCACGTGCCCAGCAACCCGGGGCGCAGCCAGCGGCTGGTGCTGCTGTCCTCGCCGGCGCACGCGGCCGGCGAGATCGACCGGCTGATCCGGGCGGTGCGCGAGGACCGGATGCCCGTGGACCGGAACCGCCGCAGCTTCGCCCTTTCCGCGCCGGACAAGGCCTGGCTCCTGGGCAGCGCCGAAGCCTTCCGCGCGACGGTGCAGGCAGCCCGCCGCTGGGAGCAGCAGGCGAGCGAAGCGGCGCAGCCGACCGTGTGGCGGCCGACGGCGCCGCAGGCGGCGGCGGCGGCGGCCGCGGCCGGTAGCGACTGACACGGCGTCAGGCGGCGTCGCGGCCCTCGACGGCCTCGCCCGCCAGCAGCCGCCGCAGCCCGTCCCCGTCGAGGATGGGCACGCCCAGCGCCTGCGCCTTCTCCAGCTTGCTGCCGGCCTCGGCGCCCGCCACCACGTAGCTGGTCTTCTTGCTGACCGAGGCGGCGACCTTGGCGCCGGCCGCCTCGAGCAGATCCTTGGCTTCGTCGCGGCTGAGCGTGGGCAGCGTGCCGGTCAGCACCACGGTCTTGCCCGCGAGCGGCTGCGGCGCCTGCGCGGCCGGCGCGGTCTCCTCCCAGTGCACGCCGCAGGCACGCAGCTGTTCCACGACCTCCCGGTTGTGCGGCTGGGCGAAGAAGGTGTGGATGCTCTCCGCGACGACGGGGCCGACGTCCGGGACCTGCAGCAGCTGCTCGACACCTGCCTCGAGGATGGCGTCGAGGCCGCCGAAATGCCGCGCGAGGTCGCGTGCAGTGGCCTCGCCCACGTGCCGGATGCCCAGGGCGTAGAGGAAGCGGGGCAAGGTCGTGGCGCGCGACTGCTGCAGCCCGGCCAGCAGGTTCTGCGCGGACTTCTCGCCCATCCGCTCCAGGGCCAGCAGATTGGCCACGCCCAGGCGGTACAGGTCCGGCAGGGTGCGCACCACGCCGGCATCGACCAGCTGATCGACCAGCTTTTCGCCCAGTCCCTCGATGTCCATGGCCCGCCGCTGCGCGAAGTGCAGGATCGCCTGCTTGCGCTGGGCGCCGCAGAACAGCCCGCCGGTGCAGCGGTGGTCGACCTCGCCCTCCTCGCGCACGGCTTCGCTGCCGCACACCGGGCAGGTGCGCGGCATGGTGAACAGCTGCGCCTCGTGCAGGCGCTTCTCGGGCACGACCGCGACCACTTCCGGGATCACGTCGCCGGCCCGGCGGACGATGACGGTGTCGCCGACCCGCACGTCCTTGCGCCGGGCCTCGTCCTCGTTGTGCAGGGTGGCGTTGGTCACCGTCACGCCACCGACGAACACGGGCGCCAGCTTGGCCACCGGCGTGAGCTTGCCGGTGCGGCCGACCTGGACCTCGATGCCCTGGACCGTGGTCATCTGCTCCTGGGCCGGGAACTTGTGGGCCACGGCCCAGCGCGGCTCGCGGGTGACGAATCCCAGCCGCTTCTGCAGCGCCAGGCTGTCGACCTTGTAGACCACGCCGTCGATGTCGAACGGCAGCTGGTCGCGCCGCGCGCCGATGTCCTGGTGGAAGGCCACGAGCTGGTCGGCGCCCTGCGCCACCCGGGTCTCGGCCGACACCGGCAGCCCCCAGCCACGCAGCGCCTGCAGCAGGTCGTGGTGGGTGGCGAACGCCGGCCCGCCCTGTTCCGGTGGCGTGATCTCGCCCCAGCCGTAGGCATAGAAGCTCAGCGGACGCTGGCGCGCGATGCCGGGATCCAGCTGGCGGACGGCGCCCGCCGCCGCATTGCGCGGGTTGACGAAGGTCTTCTCGCCCTTGGCGCCCTGGGCGATCTTCTCGCGCTGCAGCTCGTTGAGCCGTTCGAAATCGTCGCGGCGCATGTAGATCTCGCCGCGGACTTCCAGCACCGGCGGCGCACCCGTGCGAAGGCGCAGCGGGATCTGGCCCACGGTGCGGATGTTCTGGGTGACATCCTCGCCGACCTCGCCGTCGCCCCGCGTGGCCGCCTGCACCAGCACCCCGTGCTCGTAGCGCAGGTTGATCGCCAGGCCGTCGAACTTGAGCTCCGCCACGTATTCCACCGGCGGGTCGGACTCGGCCAGGCCCAGCTCGCGCCGGACACGGGCGTCGAAGTTGCGCGCGCCCGTCGCCTCGATGTCGGTCTCGGTGCGGATGGACAGCATCGGCACCTGATGGCGCACCTTGGCGAAGCCTTCGAGCACCGCGCCGCCCACCCGCTGGGTCGGCGAGTCGGGCGTCAGCAGCTCGGGATGGGCGGCCTCCAGTTCCTGGAGTTCTCGGAACAGCTTGTCGTAGTCGGCGTCCGGGATCTCGGGTGCATCGAGGACGTAGTACTGGTGGGCGTGGTGGTGGAGCAGCTCGCGCAGCGCGTCCACGCGCTCCTGCACCCGGGGTGTGGCGGCCATGGCGGGAAGTTAGCGGAAAAGAAAGGCAGTCGGCTGCAAGGCCCCGGATGTCAGCTGAACAGCCGACGGGCCAGCGGCGAGCCGGCGGCCAGGTCGCGCGCCTCGAGCGTGTCGTACAGCTGCTCGAGGTCGGCGCCGATCACGTCCAGCCCTTCCGGCCGGATGACCTGCCCGTTGTCGTCGGTGATGACGCCGTCCATGGCGGCGGCCAGCTCGAGGGCCGCGTCGCGCATGCGAACGAACGGCTGTTCGCCGCGGTGCACCTGGGGCACGTCGAGGCTGAGGGTCACGTCGCGGATGGCGGCCTGGGTCGGGTCTTCCGCCAGCGCTGCCTGCGTGTCGAACGACAGCGCCAGGATGGGCGGGTGCCCGGGCTGCGCCGCCGGCAGCACCATGCGCCCGGGAATGGCACCAACCGTGAAGCCGAGCCGGGCTGCATTCTGGTGGACATAGCCGGGGCTCCAGGCGGCGTTGCGGGCGCGCAGGGTGAACCCCAGCTGGGCGTCGTGCCCGCTGGCGAACTGGTCCAGCTCGCGCGCGCGTGCCACCTCGTGGAGCATCTCCGGGAACTCGGGGGCGCCGTTGATGGCGTCGGCGAACGCCTGCGTCTTGACGACGAACTCGGAGAACTCGATCTCGTTCAGGGCGCCCAGCCGGTTGGCCAGCTGCACGCCGGCCTGGAAGGCACCGTACCGCTGGCCGGCCTGCGGCATCTCCCAGTGCTGCGTCGCCTCGTTCCAGCCCTCGATGGCGAACGGCTTGCTGCCCGCCCGCCGGGTGGCCGGCATGGCGGCCAGAGCGGCTTCGCCCGACACCGCGGCTTCGACCGCAATCGGCGCCAGCACGTCGATCAGCGCGTCCAGGCCGGGCTTGCGCTCGGGAACCGGCAGCGAGGTCACCCCGGGTTCGAACACCGGATCGAAGGACGGCTCCACGGGCTGCTGGCCGGCCGCCGGCTCCGCGCGCTCGGCCATCATCGGCTGGCGCGGTTGCAGCCGCCGCTGCGTCCAGGCGTTCCAGGCCACCACCAGCGCCAGGACGATGCCGCCCAGGATCGCCAGCCCGATCGTGAAGCCGGACATCAGCGAACCCTCCGCGCGGTGGCCTTGGGGCGCCGCGGGCTCATGCCGCTTCCGCCATCGACACCGCGGATTCCATGTCCACGGCCACGATGCGCGAGACGCCCTGCTCCTGCATGGTCACGCCGATCAGCTGCTCGGCCATCTCCATCGCGATCTTGTTGTGGCTGATGAACAGGAACTGGGTGCCCTTGCTCATGCTCGAGACGAGCTTGGCATAGCGCTCGGTGTTGGCGTCGTCCAGGGGCGCGTCGACCTCGTCCAGCAGGCAGAACGGCGCCGGGTTCAGCTGGAAGATGGCGAACACCAGCGCGATCGCGGTCAGAGCCTTCTCGCCGCCCGACAGCAGGTGGATGGTCTGGTTCTTCTTGCCCGGCGGCTGCGCCATCACCTGCACGCCGGAGTCGAGGATCTCCTCGCCGGTCATGACCAGGCGCGCGTTGCCGCCGCCGAACAGCTCGGGGAACATGCGGCCGAAATGCTCGTTCACCGTCTTGAAGGTGCCGGCCAGCAGCTCGCGCGTCTCGCCGTCGATCTTGCGGATGGCGTCTTCCAGGGTCGTGATCGCCTCGGTGAGGTCGGCCGTCTGGGCGTCGAGGAACTGCTTGCGCTCGCGCGCCGTCGACAGCTCCTCCAGCGCGGCGAGGTTGACGGCACCCAGCGCCGCGATCTCGCGGTGCAGCCGGTCGATGTCGCCCTGCATGCCGGACAGCCGCACGTTGCCGTCCTGCACGGACCGGGCCACGGCCTCGAGGTCGGCCTGGGCATCGGCCAGCAGCTGGGTGTACTGCTCCAGCCCCAGCCGCGCGGCCTGCTCCTTGAGCTGCAGGTCGGTGATGCGCTGGCGCAGCGGGTCGAGTTCGCGCTCCAGCTGCAGCCGGCGCTCGTCGCTGGCGCGCAGCTTGGCGGTCAGGTCGTCGTACTCGCTGCGCTTGGCCCCGAGCGCGGTCTCGCGTTCGGACTTGAGCTGCAGCGCGTTCTGCAGCCCGGCCTGGGCGGCCGCATCGGTCAGGCGCGCCAGCTCGCTGCGCGCGCGCTCCTCTTCGGCGGCGATGCTCTGCGCCTGCTGGCTGGCCGTCTCGATGGCGCGCTGCAGCTCGCCCCGGCGGGCCTCCAGCGAACGCTGGGAAAACTGCGCTTCCTGGGCCTGGCGCTCCAGGCTGCGCTGCTGCTCGCGCGCCTGCGCGAGCTTGCGCTCGGCCTCGATCACGCGTTCATCGAGCTGGGCATGCCGCTCCTGGCTGTCCGCCAGCTGCATGTCGAGTTCCTCGAACCGTGCCTCGGCGGTCACGCGGCGCTCCTGCAGCTCCTCCAGCAGCGCATCGACCTCGGCCAGGTCGCCGGCGATCTGCTCGCTGCGGGCCCGGGTCTGCTCGGCCAGCTGCGTCAGCCGCAGCGTCTCGACCTGCAGCTCGTGGAAACGGCTCTGCGTCTCGCCCGCCTCGCGGCGGGCCGACACCAGGCGCTGCGAGGCATCGGTGTAGGCGGCCTCGGCGCGCACCAGCGCGGAGCGGGCCTCCTCGGTGATCAGCGCCTGGGCGCGCAGCTGCTTGTCGAGGTTCTCGATCTCCTGCTGGCGCGCCAACAGGCCGGCCTGCTCGGAATCCTGGGCATAGAAGCTGACGCTGTGCGCGGTGACGCAGTGGCCACCGCGCACGTAGATCGCCTCGCCGGGCTTGAGCTGGTCGCGCGCGGCCAGGGCTTCCTCGAAGGTGGCGGCGGTGTAGCAGCCGTGCAGCCAGTCGGCCAGCAGCGCTTTCTGCCCGGCATCGTTCAGGCGCAGCAGGTCAGCCAGGCGCGGCAGCGTGCCGGCCGGCTCGGGCGCCCCGGCCTGCGGCGGGCTGTAGAACGCCAGCTTGGCCGGCGGCGCATCGGCGGCGAACGCGCGGACCATGTCGAGCCGCGAGATCTCGAGCGAGCCCATGCGCTCGCGCAACGCAGCCTCCAGGGCGTTCTCCCAGCCCTGCTCGACGTGGATCCGGCTCCACAGGCCCTGCAGGCCGTCCAGGCCATGCCGCGCCAGCCAGGGCTTGAGCTTGCCGTCGGTGCGCACCTTCTCCTGCAGCGCCTTGAGCGCCTCCATGCGCGCGGAGAGGTCGCTCTGCCGGTGGGTCTCGCTGTTGACGGCCTGCTGGCGGGCCCGGCGGTCCTCGTCGAGTTGCGGCACCTGCTCCTGCAACTCGTGCAGCCGCGCGTCGGCAGTCTCGGCTGCCTCCTGCGCCGCGGCGAGCTGCGACTGCAGGTTGGCCAGCCGCGCCTCGTCGGGGGCGGCCAGTGCGTTGCGGTCGGCCACCAGGCGCTCGCGGCGCTGGTTCAGCTGCCGGCTCTGCTCCTCGATGTTGCGCTGGTCGGCCGCCAGCACCTGGATCTGCTGCTGCACCTGGGCCACGCCGGTGCGCTGCTCGGCCGAGCGCGTCTGCGCCTGCCGCAGCGCGTCCTCCAGGTCGGGCAGCGCGGTCGCCTGCTCCTCGACCTGGGCTGCCAGCAGCGTGGCCTGCTCCTCGGCGTCGACCGACTGGCCGGCGAGCGTCTCGAGCTCGGCCGCGGCGTCATTCTTGCGGCCGGCCCACTGCGCGGTCTGCTCCTTCAGCTGCTGCAGGCGCTGCTCGACCCGCTGGCGGCCCTCGACCACGAAGCGGATCTCGGCTTCCAGTCGACCGACCTCGGCGCTGGCCTCGTACAGCTGGCCCTGGGCCTGGTTGACCTGGTCGCCGGCGGCGTAGTGCGCCTGGCGGATGGTCTCCAGCTCGTTCTCGACGTGGCGCAGGTCGGCCACCCGCGACTCCAGGTCGTTGACGGCCTTGTCGCCGTCGGCCTTGATGCGCGCCTGGTCGACCTCGGCTTCGGCCCGCTTGAGGAACCACTGCTGGTGCTGCTTGAGCGTGACCTCGGACTGCAGCGCGTTGTAGCGCGCCGCGACCTCGGCCTGCTTTTCCAGCTTGTCGAGGTTGGCGTTGAGCTCGCGCAGGATGTCCTCGACGCGGGTCAGGTTCTCGCGGGTGTCGGACAGCCGGTTCTCGGTCTCGCGGCGGCGCTCCTTGTACTTGGAGACACCCGCGGCCTCCTCGAGGAACAGCCGCAGCTCCTCGGGCTTGGACTCGATGATCCGGCTGATCGTGCCCTGGCCGATGATGGCGTAGGCGCGCGGGCCCAGGCCGGTGCCCAGGAAGACGTCCTGCACGTCGCGGCGGCGCACCGGCTGGTTGTTGATGTAGTAGCTGCTGGTGCCGTCGCGCGTGAGCACGCGCTTGACCGCGATCTCGGCGAACTGGCTCCACTGGCCGCCGGCGCGGTGGTCCGAGTTGTCGAACACCAGTTCGACCGACGACCGCGAGGCCGGCTTGCGCTGGGTCGTCCCGTTGAAGATCACGTCCTGCATCGACTCGCCGCGCAGCTCCGACGCCTTGGACTCGCCCAGCACCCAGCGCACGGCGTCCATGATGTTGGACTTGCCGCACCCGTTGGGGCCGACCACGCCCACCAGCTGCCCCGGCAGCATGAAGTTGGTGGGTTCGGCGAAGGACTTGAATCCGGAAAGCTTGATGGAGTTGAGACGCACGGCAAGCCCAATGGACGGTCGGAACGGGAGCGCCGGCAGGAGCCGGCGCAAGTGGCCCGCATGATAACTTGCCCAACAGCAGCCGAACCCCAGCTCTGCAGGGGCGAACCGCTTGAAACCAAGGGTAAGAATGACGCCCATTCCTGAGCCACGTCGGGTAGACAGCTGGCATGGCGGGCAAGGTCTACATCGGTGTCTCGGGATGGCGCTACGAACCCTGGCGCGGCAACTTCTATCCCCGCGGACTGGCACAGGCGCGGGAACTGCACCACGCGTCCCGCCAGTTCAACAGCATCGAGCTGAACGGCTCGTTCTACTCGCTCCAGCGCCCCGCCAGCTACGCCGCCTGGGCGGAGCAGACGCCGCCCGGCTTCGTCTTCGCCGTCAAGGGCGGGCGCTACATCACACACATGCTCAAGCTGCGCCATGCGCAGGCGGCGCTCGGCAACTTCTTCGCATCCGGGCTGTTCGCGCTCGGCCCCAAGCTCGGCCCGATCCTCTGGCAGTTCCCGCCCAACCTGGGCTTCCACCCTGCGGTGTTCGAGGAGTTCCTCTCGGCCCTGCCCCGCACCACCGCTGCCGCGGCCAAGGTGGCGCTCGGCCGCGACCACCGCCTCAAGGGACACGAACTGCTCGAGCCACAGCATCGGCAGCGGCTGCGACATGCGGTCGAGGTCCGGCATCCCAGCTTCGTGGACCCGGCCTTCATCGCCCTGCTGCGCCGCTACCAGGTGGCCTGGGTGGTGGCAGACACCCCGCAGCCCTGGCCCCTGTACGAGGACGTCACGGCGGACTTCGTGTACATGCGGCTGCACGGCGCGACCGAGCTGTACAAGAGCAGGTACACCGGCGAGCAGCTGGACCGCTGGGCCGCGTGCATCGACGCCTGGCGGCGTGGCGGCCAGCCCCAGGACGCACGCCTGGTGTCGTTCGAGCCCCCGCCGGCGGCTGGCCAGCGGGATGTCTACTGCTACTTCGACAACACCGACAAGCTGCACGCCCCCGACAACGCGCGGGAGCTGATGGAGCGGCTCGGGCTGCCGCTCACGCCATCGGCGGCTGGCCGTTGGACGCCGTGACGCCGCCGTCCACTGGCAGGCAGACCCCGGTGACCATGGCAGCGTCCTCGCTGGCCAGGAACGCCACGACGCCGGCCACGTCCGCCGGCGTCGCCGGCCGGCCCAGCGGCATGCGCTCCATGAACTTCGCCATCAGGGCCGGGTCGGCTTGCATGTCCTCGGTCATCGGCGTGCGTGTGAAGCTGGGCGCGACGGCGTTCACCCGCACCCCGTCGCGGCCGTGGTCGAGGGCCAGCGCCCGGGTGAAGTTGATGATGGCGCCCTTGGACGCGTTGTAGAACGACAGGCCCCAGTCGGCGCCCAGGCCCGACACGGACGCCATGTTCACGATGCAGCCGCGCACCTTGACCAGGTGCGGCAGGGCGGCGCGGCAGCCATGGAAGACACCGCCGGCATTGGTGGCCATGGTGCGCTCCCAGTCCTCGAGCGACGCTTCGGTCACCTTGCCCTCCGGCGCGACGCCCGCGTTGTTGACCATCACGTGCAGCGCACCGAAACGGGCGACGGCGGCATCGACCAGCGCCTGCACCTCCTCGAAGCGCGAGACGTCGGTCACCTGGACCAGGGTGCGCTCGGCCGACAGGCTGGCCGCCACCCGGTCGAGCTTGTCGCGGGTGCGGCCCGCCAGGACGACCTGGGCCCCTTCGGCCGCGAAACGCCGCGCGATGCCCTCGCCAATGCCGGACCCTGCACCGGTCACCACCACGACCTTCCCCTGAAAACGCTGCATTCCTTGTTGCATGGCTCGAAGCTTCGGCTCCCCGGCGGCGGCCGGCCGTAGGTCGGCACCGGCGCGCTCCGTCGGACCGCTCAGGAACGCCTAGACCGAGGAGACCTTTTTTATACCGATGAGTTTGCATTTATACCCAATAGTTGTCACAATTCGTAAAACACCGGAGACGCCATGAACACACCCCTGACCGCCAACCACGACCTGCCCTTCGTGGTCCTCTCGTACGTGATCTCCGCCGTCGGCGCGTTCGTCGCCCTGACGGCCATTGCCCAGATGCGCAGCACCGCGGGTCGGCAAGCCCGGCTGCTCAACCTGCTGGCTGCGGCGGTGTCGCTGGGCGGCATCGGGATCTGGGCGATGCACTTCATCGGCATGCTCTCGCTGCGGCTCGGCATGGGCGTGAGCTATTCGCTGCCGGAAACCCTGGTCTCGCTGCTGGCCGCGATCGCCGCCTCCGGGGTGGCGCTTGGCTGGGTCTCGCGCAAGCGCAGCCTGGTGCGCCTGCTCGGCGGCGGCCTGATGCTGGGCACGGCCGTGCTGCTGATGCATTACCTCGGCATGTACGGCATGCGCTTCAACGGCTTCTTCCAGTGGTCGGCCGGACTGGTCGGTGCTTCCGTGGCGATCGCCTACGGCGCCGCCATCGCCGGTCTGTGGCTGGCGTTCTCGGCGCCGTCGCTGCCGCTGCGCACGGCCGCTTCGCTCGTGATCGGCGTCGCGGTCTGCGCGATGCACTACACCGGCATGGCCGCGGCAGGCTTCGTGTGCACCAGCCCGAATCCGGCGGCCTTCCCGACGGGCACCGGCCTGGTCACCTCGATGGAACTGCCGGTGCTCGTGACGACCCTGTCGCTCGGCATGACGGTGGTGATCGCGATCGACCAGTTCTTCCAGCGCTTCGGCTCGAAATCGCAGGCCTCCCTGCAACGCGCCCACCTGGCGCGGCAGGCCCGCTGACCCGCCTTCGGGAGCGCGGCCGGCACCGCGCCGGCGGCCCCCGGGGAGCCAGTCGGCCGCGGCTCCAGCCGCCTCGTCGCACCGGGCCGGCGGCACGCGTCCTCGCTCGGCGCCCCCCAGGGGAAAGTGCCCCCGGCGGCAACGCCGATAATCGCGGGCCATGAACCCTCTCCTGGCCCGGCTGCAGCCGTATCCCTTCGAGCGGCTGCGGCAACTGTTCGCCGGCGTGACACCGAATCCGGCGCTGCGGCCGATCAGCCTGGGCATCGGCGAGCCCAAGCACCCCACCCCGCCCTTCATCAAGCAGGCCCTGTCGCAAGCGCTGGAGACGCCCGGCAGCGACCTCACCGCGTATCCGCCCACGACGGGGACGCCCGCGCTGCGCGAAGCGTTCGCGGGCTGGTTGCGACGCCGCTACGGGCTGGCCGTCGATGCGGACAGCCAGGTGCTGCCGGTGAACGGCTCGCGCGAGGCCCTGTTCGCCTTCGCGCAGACGGTGATCGACCCCACGCGGCAGCCGGTCGTCGTGTGCCCGAATCCGTTCTATCAGATCTACGAAGGCGCGGCCCTGCTCGCCGGAGCGCAACCCTGGTACGCCCCGTCGGACCCGGCGCGCAACTTCGCCGTCGACTGGGCCAGCGTGCCCGATGCGGTCTGGGCCCGCACCCAGCTGCTGTACGTCTGCTCGCCGGGCAACCCCACCGGTGCCGTCATGCCGCTGGACGAGTGGCGCAAGCTGTTCGAGCTGTCGGACCGCCACGGCTTCGTGATCGCCTCGGACGAGTGCTACAGCGAGATCTATTTCCGCGACGAGGCGCCGCTTGGCGGCATGGAGGCGGCGGCACGGCTCGGACGCAGCGATTTCCGCCGGCTGGTGTCGTTCACCAGCCTGTCCAAGCGCAGCAACGTGCCCGGCCTGCGCAGCGGATTCGTCGCCGGCGACGCGCAGCTGCTCAAGGCCTTCGCCCTGTACCGCACCTACCACGGCAGCGCGATGGCCCCGCCCGTGCAGGCGGCCAGCGTCCTGGCCTGGGGCGACGAGGCGCACGTGGTGGACAACCGCGCGCAGTACCGCCGCAAGTTCGCCGAGGTCACGCCGGTGCTGTCGGACGTCCTGGACGTGCGGCTTCCCGACGCCGGGTTCTATTTGTGGGCAGGCGTGCCGCGTGGCGACGACACCGGGTTCGCCCGCGAGCTGCTGGCTCAATACAATGTGACCGTCTTGCCGGGCAGTTTCCTCGCCCGCGAGAGCGGCGGCCGCAACCCCGGCGCCGGCCGCGTGCGCATGGCCCTGGTGGCGGAGACCGCCGAGTGCCTGGAAGCCGCGCAACGCATCGTCCAATTCGTCCAGAAGAACTTCGCCTGAACCCTCCATGAGCCAACAGCTGCAACAGATCATCGACACCGCCTGGGAGAACCGCGCCAACCTGTCGGCCAAGGCCGCGCCCAAGGAGGTGACCGAGGCGGTCGAGCACGTGATCGCCGAGTTGAACAACGGCTCGCTGCGCGTTGCGACCCGCCAGGCCGTGGGCCAGTGGACGGTGCACCAGTGGATCAAGAAGGCGGTGCTGCTGTCGTTCCGCCTGAAGGACAACGCGATCATGAAGTCCGGCGACCTGGCGTTCTTCGACAAGGTGCCGACCAAGTTCGCCCACCTGTCGCCCGAGGAGATGGCGGCCACCGGCGTGCGGGTCGTGCCGCCGGCCGTGGCCCGCCGCGGCAGCTTCGTCGCCAAGGGTGCCGTCCTGATGCCCAGCTATGTGAACATCGGCGCCTACGTCGACGAGGGCACGATGGTCGACACCTGGGCCACCGTGGGCTCCTGCGCGCAGGTCGGCAAGCACGTGCACCTGTCCGGCGGCGTCGGCCTGGGCGGCGTGCTCGAGCCGCTGCAGGCCAACCCGACCATCATCGAGGACAACTGCTTCATCGGCGCCCGCTCCGAGATCGTCGAGGGCGTGATCGTCGAGGAGAACTCGGTGATCTCGATGGGCGTGTACATCGGCCAGAGCACCCCGATCTACGACCGCGCCACCGGCGAGACCAGCTACGGCCGCGTGCCCGCCGGCTCGGTGGTGATCTCCGGCAGCCTGCCCAAGGATGGCGGCCGCTACAGCCTGTACGCGGCCATCATCGTCAAGCGCGTGGACGCGCAGACGCGCGCCAAGACCAGCCTGAACGACCTGCTGCGCCCCTGATCCACGGGCCCAGGCGGGCCCGGGCGACACGAACAACCGAGGAGGAGTGTGCGATGAGCACGATGGAGCGGATCCTGCGCCTGATGGGCGAGAAGAAGGCGTCGGACGTCTACCTGTCGGCGCACGCACCGGCGCTCATCAAGATCAACGGGCAGTGCCTGCCGATCAACAACCAGCTGCTGCCGCCGGACGCGCCGAAGGCGCTGCTGGCCGAGGTGCTGCCGGCGCGGCGGATCACCGAGCTGGAGGAGACCGGCGAGCTGAACATGGCCCAGGCGATCGAGGGCGTGGGCAACTTCCGCTTCTCCGCGATGCGCCAGCGCGGCACCTACGCGGCCGTCATCCGCTTCATCGCGACGGACATCCCGGCGCTGTCGACGCTGAACGTTCCCATGATCCTGGGCGACCTGATCATGGAAAAGCGCGGCCTGCTGCTGATGGTGGGCTCCACCGGCGCCGGCAAGAGCACCACGCTGGCCTCCATGATGGACTTCCGCAACGAGCGCACGCCCGGCCACATCCTGACCATCGAGGATCCGGTCGAGTTCCTGTTCAAGAACAAGAAGTCGGTCGTCAACCAGCGCGAGGTCGGCAGCGACACGCAGTCGATGCAGGTGGCGCTGAAGAACGCGTTGCGCCAGGCGCCCGACGTGATCCTGGTGGGCGAGATCCGCGACCGGGAGACCATGTCGGCCGCGATCGCCTACGCGCAGTCGGGCCACCTGTGCCTGGCGACCATGCACGCCAACAACAGCTACCAGGCTCTCAACCGCATCCTCTCGTTCTACCCCGTCGAGGTGCGCCCGACGATGCTGGGCGACCTGGCCGCCGCGCTCAAGGCCATCGTGTCCCAGCGCCTGCTGCGCACCGTCCACGGCGGCCGCACGCCCGCGGTCGAGGTGATGCTCAACACCAAGCTGGTGTCCGAGCTGATCGAGAAGGGCGACTTCTCGGGGGTCAAGGAGGCGATGGAAAAGTCCATGGCCGAAGGCTCGCAGACCTTCGAGCAGGCCATCGCGCGCCTGATCGTCGACGGCATGGTCGACAAGAAGGAAGGCATCGCCAATGCCGACTCGCCGACCAACCTGCAATGGCGCCTGCAGAACGACTTCTCCCACGGCGCGGCCGACCGCGCCGAGGAAGGCGCGAGCGAGGACGACCTGGCGGACGAGCCGTCCTTCACCGAGATCACGCTGGACGTCAAGCATTGAAGACGAGCTGCGCCCGCTGCCGGGACCACGCGCGATGAAGGCCCTGTACCTCACCGAACAGCTGATCGCGCGCCGCTCGGTCACACCCGAGGACGCCGGTTGCCAGCAGTTGCTGCGCGAGCGGCTGGCCCCGCTGGGGTTCGACTGCGAAACGATCGCCAGCGGCCCGGAGACGTTCCGTGTCACCAACCTCTGGGCCAAGCGCACCGCGAGCCGGGCGGATGCGCCCACCGTGGTGTTCGCCGGCCACACCGACGTCGTGCCCACCGGGCCGCTCGACCAGTGGACCAGCGATCCCTTCGTGCCCCAGCACCGGGACGGCCGGCTCTATGGCCGTGGCGCAGCCGACATGAAGACCTCGATCGCCGCCTTCACGGTGGCCGTCGAGGAATTCCTGCTGGCCCGCCCGGATCCCGCCCTGTCCATCGCCCTGCTGATCACCAGCGACGAGGAAGGCCCCTCGGTGGACGGCACCGTGGTCGTCTGCGATCGGCTGCAGGCACGTGGCGAGCGGCTGGACTACTGCATCGTGGGCGAGCCGAGCTCGGTCGAGCGGCTGGGCGACATGATCAAGAACGGCCGGCGCGGCAGCCTCTCGGGCAAGCTCACCGTGCGGGGCGTGCAGGGCCACATCGCGTACCCGCAGCTGGCGAGGAACCCGATCCACCTGGCCATGCCCGCCCTGGCCGAGCTCGCCGCGATCGAGTGGGACCGCGGCAACGACTTCTTCCCGCCCACCAGCTTCCAGGTCAGCAACATCCACGCCGGCACCGGCGCCACCAACGTGATCCCGGGCACGCTGGTCGTCGATTTCAATTTCCGGTACTCGACCGACTCCACGCCGGACGGCCTGAAGGCCCGGGTGCACGAGGTGCTGGCGCGGCACGGCCTGGACGTGCATCTGGACTGGACCCTGGGCGGCCTGCCCTTCCTCACCCGCCCCGGCGAACTGGTGGGCGCGGTGCAGGAGGCCATCCTCGCCGAAACCGGCGTCCGCACGGCGCTGTCGACCACCGGCGGCACCAGCGACGGGCGCTTCATCTCGCGCATCTGTCCCCAGGTGGTCGAGTTCGGGCCGGTGAACGCCACCATCCACAAGATCGACGAACACGTGCGCGTGGCGGACATCGAGCCGCTGAAGAACATCTACCGCCGCACCCTGGAGCTGCTGGAGGCCGCGCCCTCTCCGCGCGCCTGACCGCGAGACCACGCTGCTGCTGCCCACCGACGTCGCCGACGCCGGCACGGCCGGCCCCCACCAAGCGATGACATTGATCGAACTGATTCAACAGGGCGCCGACCGGCTCACGGCGGCCGGCGTCGCCTTCGGCCACGGCACCACCAATGCCTTCGACGAGGCCGCCTGGCTCACGCTGTGGAAGCTCGGCGTGCCGCTGGACGCCCTGGAGGACCACCGCGACGACCCGATCGACGCCCGGTCGCAGCAACTGGTGCGCGCGCTGCTCGACGAGCGCATCGCCACCCGCCAGCCGGCCGCCTACCTGACGCGCGAAGCCTGGCTCCAGGGCGTGCCGTTCTACGTGGACGAGCGCACCATCGTGCCGCGCAGCTTCATCGCCGAACTGCTGGCCGACGGCAGCATCGACCCGTGGCTGAGCGAGCGCACCCAGCGCGTGCTGGACCTGTGCACGGGCAACGGCAGCCTGGCGGTGCTCGCGGCGCTGGCGTACCCGGACGTGCGGGTGGATGGCGGCGACCTGTCGCGGGACGCGCTGGCCGTGGCCGCCATCAACGTCGAGCGGCACGGGCTGCAGCAGCGCATCCGCCTGGTCGAGTCGGACGGGCTGGCCGCCCTGCCCGGCCCCTACGACCTGATCCTGTGCAATCCGCCCTACGTCAACAGCGGCAGCATGGCCAGGCTGCCGGCCGAGTATCGGGCCGAGCCGCCGCTGGCACTGGCCGGCGGGCCGGACGGCATGGACTTCATCCGCCGCCTGCTGGCCGATGCGCCCTCGCGCATGACGTCGGACGCCGTGCTCGTGCTGGAGATCGGCAACGAGCGACCCCATTTCGAAGCGGCCTTCCCCGCGATCGAAGCCGTGTGGCTGGACACCAGCGCCGGCGACGACCAGGTGCTGCTGCTCACGCGCGAGGCCCTGGAGCGCCCATGATCATCCTTCGCAATCTCACCTTGCGCCGCGCCGCCAAGGTGCTGCTCGACAACGTCTCGGTCACCCTGAATCCCGGCGAGAAGGTCGGCCTGGTGGGCCGCAACGGCGCCGGCAAGTCCAGCCTGTTCGCGTTGCTCAACGGCAGCCTGCACGAGGACGCCGGCGAGTTCTCGGTGCCGGCGCAATGGCGGCTGGCGCAGGTCGCCCAGCACATGCCCGAGACCGACGAAAGCGCGACAGACTTCGTGCTGGGCGGCGACACGGGCCTGATGGCGTTGCGCACCGCCTTGGCGCAGGCGGAGCTGGCCGACGACGGGATGCAGATCGCGCAGGCGCACGCCGACCTGGCCGACGCGGGCGAGCACGACGCCGTTCCGCGCGCGCAGGCGCTGATCCTCGGCCTGGGCTTCCGCGTGCACGAGCTGCACCAGCCGGTGAACAGTTTTTCGGGTGGCTGGCGCATGCGGCTGCAGCTGGCCCGTGCGCTGATGTGCCCGTCCGACCTGCTGCTGCTGGACGAACCCACCAACCACCTGGACCTGGACGCACTGGTCTGGCTGGAGGCCTGGCTGCAGCGGTATGCCGGCACCCTGCTGGTGATCAGCCATGACCGCGAGTTCCTGGACGCGGTGACCACCGTCACCCTGCACATCGAGAACCAGAAACTCACGCGCTACGGCGGCAACTACAGCGCTTTCGAGCTGCTGCGCTCGCAGCAGCTGGAGCTGCAGCAGTCGGCCTTCGCGCGCCAGCAGGAGAAGATTGCCCACCTGCAGAAGTTCATCGACCGTTTCAAGGCCAAGGCCAGCAAGGCCAAGCAGGCGCAGAGCCGCGTCAAGGCCCTGGAGCGGATGGAACGCGTGGCGCCGATCCTGGCCGAGGCCGAGTTCACCTTCGAGTTCAAGGAACCGGCGAACCTGCCGAACCCGATGCTGGCCATCACCGACGCCGCCTTCGGCTACCAGGCCGCGGACGGCGGCGCCGACAAGGTGATCCTGCGCGGGGTCAACCGTTCCGTGCTGGCGGGCCAGCGCATCGGCATCCTGGGCGCGAACGGCCAGGGCAAGTCGACGCTGGTCAAGACCATCGCGCGCGAGATCCCGTCGCTCGGGGGTGACCTGACGGAGGGCAAGGGCCTGCACATCGGCTACTTCGCGCAGCAGGAGCTGGACGTGCTCTCGCCGGACAGCAATCCGCTGGAACACATGATCCGGCTCGCGCGCGACGTCGGTCCGGCGGCGCGCGAACAGGAGCTGCGCAACTTCCTGGGCAGCTTCAACTTCACGGGCGACATGGTCGGCCAGGCGGTCGGCACCATGAGCGGCGGCGAGAAGGCCCGGCTGGTGCTCGCCATGATCGTCTGGCAGCGCCCCAACCTGCTGCTGCTGGACGAGCCGACCAACCACCTGGACCTGGCCACGCGCGAGGCGCTCTCGGTGGCGCTGAACGAGTTCGAAGGCACCGTGCTGCTGGTCAGCCACGACCGCGCCCTGCTGCGCGCGGTCTGCGACGAGTTCTGGCTGGTGGGTGGCGGGCGCGTGGGACCGTTCGACGGCGACCTCGACGACTACCAGCGCTACCTGCTGGACGAAGCCAAGCGTCTGCGCGAAGCGGCGCGGGCCGAGCACGCACCGGCGCCGGCAGTTGCGGCGCCGGCGGCGCCTGCCGCGGCCCCGCAGCAGCAGCGCAAGGCCGACGCGGCCGCCCGCCAGCAGGTGGCGGCACGGACCAAGCCGCTCAAGCGCGAGCTCGGGGACACGGAGGCGCGCATGGGCCGGCTGCAGGCCGAGAAGGACGCGCTGGAGCAACGCCTGGCGACGCCCCTGTCACCCGCCGAGATCGCCGATGCCGGCAAGCGGCTCAAGCAGGTGCTGGCCGACCTGGAGGCTGCCGAGGAGCGCTGGCTGGCGCTGTCGGGCGAGATCGAGGCGATGGAGACCGCCGGCTGACGACAGGAGCGCACCTGTCGCCGCAGGCGGCAGGCGGCAACGCTCAGTGGTTCAGGCGCGCGAGCTCGCGCAGCACTTTCTCGTTGTCCAGGAGGCGCGCGGCCAACCGCGCGCCATGCTGCAGCAGCCGGACGTGACGCTCGGCCTGGGACACCTCGCCCTCCGGGCAGAACGCGCACAGGGTGCCATGCAGCTGGCCGTCACGCAGCAGCACGTTCACCTCCAGCAGCCGTCCCGTGCCGCCGGCCCCGGCGGGCTGGCCGGTCGCGAGCGCCGCCGCCGGGCCGTGGCCGAGCGCGTCGACGACACGGAAGCGACGGGCGCCCTCGGTGAACTGGCGCACGAACACCACGTCCATCCCCATGTGCTCGCTTAGCATCGTCAGCACCACGTGGATGGCGTGCTCCGCTTCGGCCGGTCCCCTGTGGGCCGCTCCGGTGCGGGTCGGCGGGAGGGTCGGCGGCTCGGGGAAGATGGCGGCGGCTTGCATGGTCGGGTTCGAAGTGATGGGAATCCTACCCATGCACCTTCCGCCGGGTGTGCCGCCGCGTAACCGGACCGTGCGGCACCGAAACACGCGGACCGGTGCGTTCCTGCCCGCGCCTGGCCACGTGCCCAATGGCGGTGCGGCTCCGCAGGCCTTTGGCAGCTTCCGAGGCCGTCGCACGCAGCTGAGCCTTGGTTACGTTTGGAACGTCGGCAGCACAACAGCCGTGTCGGCGACACGACGCCCGCCAGACGGTGCGCTCGCCACGCGAGGCCGGCCGCCCGCACATCGATGCGGCGGACCAACGAAAAAGGGCAGGCCTGGAGGCCTGCCCTTCGAAGGGGTGGTAGGACGTACAAGATTCGAACTTGTGACCAACGGATTAAAAGTCCGCTGCTCTACCAACTGAGCTAACGTCCCACGCTCTTTCTGCTGGATGCCCGCGAGTTGCATGCAGCAAAGCCCGCGATTATAGCCTGAGTTTTCGAGCTCTTCGTTGGACGATCTGCTCGAGCACCCAACCGGCGGCGCACTGCCCGAAGGTCGCGGTGACGGTGACCACCGAACCATAGCCATGGCAGTTGAGCGAGCCGTCCGGCGTCACCGCGCAGGACGCATCCGGCGGGGCGACCGCTTCGCGGCTGAACACGCACGGCACGCCGATGCGCTTGCCCTCGCGCGGCGCGCCATGGAACTTGCGCAGCCGGTAGCGCAGTTGCGCCAGCAGCGGGTCGTGCGTGGTGTTGGCCAGGTCGTCGATATCGACCCGGTGGGCCAGCCGCTTGCCGCCGGCCGCCCCCACGCTCAGGAAGGGCATGCCGGCGCGCAGTGCCCAGGCGGCCATGGCCGTCTTGGCCCGCACCTGGTCGCACGCGTCGATCACCGCGTCGACCGGGCGCGGCAGCAGCCCGGGCCAGTTCTCGGGCTCGGCGAAATCCTCGACCCCGTGCACCTCGCAGCCGGGATGGATCAGGGCGATGCGCTCCCGCATGGCCTGGACCTTCGCCTGGCCCAGGGTGCTGTCGAGCGCGTGCACCTGGCGGTTGATGTTGGATTCGGCCACGTGGTCGAGGTCGACCAGCACGAGCGCGCCGACGCCGCTGCGCGCCAGCGCCTCGGCCGCCCAGGAGCCGACGCCGCCGACGCCCACCACGGCGACGCTGGCCTGGCGGATGGCCAGGGCGCCGTCGACGCCGTACAGGCGCTCGAGCCCGCCGAAGCGCCGCGCGAGGTCGGCCCCGGCCGCGGCTTCCATCAGCGCAGGCGTGCGAGGCGCTCGCGCGCGGCGCCGGCCGCCTCGGACTGCGGGTAGGCCTTGACCAGGTCGTCCAGCGTCTTGCGGGCGCCGGCGTTGTCCTTCAGCTCGATCTGGCAGTTGGCGACGGACAACACGGCCTCGGGGGCCCGGGCATGGTCGGGCGCCTGCGCCAGCAAGGCGCGGAAGTTGGCCAGCGCGCCTCGGTAGTCGCGGTTGGCGTACTGCGCATTGCCCTGCCAGAACAGAGCCGAGGGACGGTAGCCGCTCTGCGGGTACTTGCGCACGAACTCCGCGAAGGCGTTCTGGGCGCCGGGGAAATCGCCCTTGCGGAAGACGGCCAGTGCAGCATCGAACTCGCGCTGCTCGGCCGGATCGGCCAGGAACTCGCGGCCGTCGACCGACACCTTGGCTGGCTCGAACTTGCGCAGCCGGTCCTCGACGCCTTGCGCCATGTCCTTCTGGCGGCGCTGCAGGTCGGCGATGTCGCGGGCGAGCTGCTCGTCCTGGCCGCGCATGCGCGCGATCTCGCCGCGCAGGGACTCGATCTGCTGCTGCAGCTCGAGCATGCTGCGGCGCAGCTGCTCGTTCTCCGCTCGCAGGTCGGCCCGCTGCTTGTCGTCGGCGGCACGCTGGCCGTCGACGCGCTGGCGCAGCTCGAGGATCGCGCGGCGCGCCTCGTCGTCCTCGAACAGGGCCGCCTGCCCGGCCAGCGGAGCCACCAGGGCGGCCGCCGTCAGCCAGGGCGCCAGGGTCCGCGCGCGCATCATCGGTAAGAGATCTCGACGCGGCGGTTCTGCGCCCACGAGGACTCGTCACCGCCCGGCACCGCCGGCTTTTCCTTGCCAAAGCTCACCGCTTCCATCTGGCTGTCGTTCACGCCCAGCAACCCGAATGCGCGGCGCACGGCCTCGGCGCGGCGCTGGCCGAGTGCCAGGTTGTACTCGCGGCCGCCACGCTCGTCGGTGTGGCCTTCCAGCGAGACGCGACGCTGCGTGTTGGCCCGCAGGTAGCGGGCGTGGGCGTCGATGATCGACTGGAACTCGGGCTTGATCTCGTAGCTGTCGTAGTCGAAGTAGACCAGGCGTGCCACGTTGGCAGGCCCGCCGGGCTGGCCGCCCGCCGGATCGGCCGCCACGGACTCCACCCGGCTCTGGGTGGCCGGGCCGGTGGCGCCGCCGGGGCCGCCGGGCTGGACGGCGCTGCCGCTCTTGTCCTCGACCGGCACGTCATTGAGCTTGACGCCGGAACTGCAGCCGGCCAGGGTGGCCGCCACCAGCAGGCCCGTGAGGGTGCGTCGCATCATCGGTTGGTTCTCCTTCGATCAGTCGTCGTTGATTGTTTCAGCGCTGGAACGGGCCCCAGTCCGGCTCGCGGATGTCGCCGCCCTGCCCGGCCAGCCTGGCCTTGATCTTGCCATCGAGCGTGGTGGTCATGAGGGCCTCGCGTCCATTCTGGCGGGTGGCGTACACGATCAGGCGGCCGTTCGGCGCGAAGCTGGGGCTCTCGTCGGCGGTGGTGTCGGTGATCGCGGTCGCCGTGCCCGAGGGCAGTTCCATCACGTGCAGCTTGAAGTTGCCCTGCACCCGCGAGATATAGGCGAGCCAGCGACCGTCGCCGCTGATGGTCGGCGAGATGTTGTAACTGCCGGTAAAGGTGACCCGCTCGGGTTGGCCGCCGCCAACAGACACACGGTAGATCTGCGGCGCCCCGCCCCGGTCGCTCACGAAATAGATGCTGCGGCCATCCGGCGCGTACACCGGTTCGGTGTCGATTGCGCCGGACTGCAGCAGGCGGCGCGGCTCGCCGCCGGCCGAATCGATCGTGTACAGCTGCGAGCCGCCCTCGCGCGAGAGAGTGACGGCGAGCGTGCGGCCGTCGGGTGCCCAGGCCGGGGCGCTGTTGGAGCCGCGGAAGTTGGCCAGCAGCCGACGGCGCCCGGTGGCGACCTCGTGCACGTAGACCACCGGCTTGCGCGATTCGAACGACACGTAGGCCAGCTGCGTGCCGTTGGCCGACCAGGCCGGCGAGATGATCGGCTCGGGGCTGGCCAGGGCGGACTGCGCGTTCTCGCCGTCGGCGTCGGCCACCCAGAGGTTGTAGCGGTTGGCGTTCTTGGTGACGTAGGCGATGCGGGTCGAGAAGATGCCGCGCTCGCCGGTGAGCTTCTGGTAGATGAAGTCGGCGATGCGGTGCGCCGCCAGGCGCAGGTCGCCCGCGGTCACCGCGTAGCTCTGGCCGCCCAGGTCCTGCGCGCGCACCACGTCCCAGAGCCGGAAACGCACGTCCCAGCGGCCGTCCGCCAGGCGCGCCAGGCTGCCGACGACCAGCGAATCGGCGCCGGCCTGCCGCCACGGACCGACGTCGAGCCGGCTGGTTTCGTCCAGCGCGCCGCCGGCGCGGGGGTCGATCGCGCGGAACTGGCCGCTTCGCTCCAGGTCGGCCTGGACGATCGCCGCGATCTTCTGCGGGGCATCGCCCTCCCCCCGGAACGGGCTCACGGCGATGGGCAACTGGGTCAGGCCCACGCCGGTGACCTCGACGCGGAACTGGGCCCAGGCCGGAACGGCGGCGGCGCCGAGCAGGCCGATCAGGTGGCGGCGGCGCCAGGGTGCTGCAGTCATCATGGGCGTTAGTGTCTCCATTCAGCGATTGAGTTCAGTGATCTGCGCGGCCGGACCGCGCGCAATCTCCGCCAGGCCGACCGCGGCGCGCGTCACGCGCCCGGCCATCCGTTCTTCCACGCGACGGCGGTTGTCCGATTCGCGGGCCCGGCTGTTCTCGGGGTGCCAGAGGTGGAACACCTCGGTGGCCAGATAGCCATTCTTGCGCATCAGGCCGGCATGGTGCAGCCGCAGCACCAGGTCGGCATCCTCGTGGCCCCAGCCGTGGAAGCTCTCGTCGAAGCCGTTGACGGCCTCGAAGTCGCGCATCCACGTGCCGAAGTTGGCGCTGCGGATGCCTTTCCATCGGAAGGCACGCTGCAGCCGGCCGGGCGCGCCCGGCCACTGCAGCAGGTGCGCCAGCTTGTTGATGTGCCCGGTGGCCCGCAGGCGCAGCCAGCCGGCGGGCCCGAGGGCCAGCAGGTCCAGTTCGCCCGCCGCCACCCGGCGCGTGAGCGCCTCGTCCAGCAGCACGCGGCTGCCGTTGACGAAGCAGCCGGCCTGGGCCAGCTGCCGGTGGCGCTGCACGAACCGGGCATTCGGCACGCAGTCGCCGTCGAGGAAGACCACGTAGTCGCCACCGGCGTGCAGCGCGCCGAGGTTGCGCGAGCGCGCCGCGGTGAATCCGACGTCCGGGTGCCAGACATGGCGCACCGGGCAGGCGAACCGCGGCAGCCCGTCGCGCAGCGCCTGGATGTGCTCCGGCCGCGAGCCGTCGTCGGCCACCACCACCACGTCGTCGCCACCGCACTGCGGCGCGAGCGCGCGCAGCACCGCCAGCAGGGCGTCGGAGCGGTTGTAGGTGAGGACGACGAAGGCCGTCCTCATGGGCGGGGGATCTCCTGCGCGTCCCCGCGCTGCATCAGCCACAGCTTCACGTAGCGGTAGTACGTGCCTTCGGCGTTGGACACCGCCAGCATGAACCCCCAGCGGCCGTCCAGGAAACCCAGGCGCAGCACGTAGGTGCGGAAGAACGCCCACAGGCCATGCACCACGGCCTTGCCGAGCGAACCCTTGCGGCCGGCGGTGGTCATGTCGCGCGCGCTCGCGCTGGAGTAGCGATTGAGTTTCTCGAGCACGCCGTCCATGGTGCGGAAGCTGTAGTGCACGATCGATTCGCGCAGCGTGCCCACCGGTCCCTGCACCTGCAGGTTGGCGTGCAGGAAGTGCTCGGTGAAGCGCCCCTGCCCGCGGCGCGCCAGGCGGCGCGTGTAGTCGGGACGCCAGCCGCCGTGCCGCATGAAGCGCCCGCAGTACATCGACAGGCGCGGCACCCGGAAGCCGTTCACGTCGGTGCGCTCGATCGCCTGCCGGATCTCGGCGGCCAGCGCCGGGGTGATGCGCTCGTCGGCATCGAGCGAGAAGAACCAGTCGCCGGTGGAAGCGTCGATGCCGCGGTTGTTCTGCGGCCCGTAGCCCGGCCAGTCGGCGGTGACGATGACGCGGGCGCCTTCTGCGCGTGCCAGGTCGGCCGTGCCGTCGGTGCTGCCCGAGTCGAGCACGACGACCTCGTCGGCGAAGCGCGCCGAGCGCACGCAGTCGGCGATGTTCTGGGCTTCGTTCTTGGCGACGATGACGATGGACAGGCTGGGCATGGGCACAAGGAAGGCAGGCCCCACGGCATAATCTCTCCCTTCCTGCAACGGGCATTATCACACCCTCATCCATGAACCAGATTCCCACTGTCGTGGTCGCGGGCGGCGCGGGCTACATCGGCTCGCACATGGTGCGGATGCTGCGCGAGAGCGGCTTCCGCCCGATCGTCGTGGACAACCTGGCCACGGGCCACCGCGAGGCCGCCACGCAGGACATCCTGAAGGTCGGAGACATCGGCGACCGCGAGTTCATGGGCGCCGTGTTCCGCGAGTTCCAGCCCCAGTGCGTCATGCACTTCGCGGCCTCCAGCCTGGTCGGCGAGTCCATGACCAAGCCGGGCAAGTACTGGCGCAACAACCTCGTCCAGACGCTGAACCTGCTGGACACCATGCTCGAGCATGGCATCACGCAGTTCATCTTCTCCTCGACAGCGGCGACCTACGGCAATCCCGTGAAGGTGCCGATCCCGGAAGACCACCCGACCCGCCCCATCAATCCCTACGGGCACAGCAAGCTGGCGGTCGAGTACGCGCTGCAGGACTACGACGTCGCCCATGGCCTGCGCTCGATCTCGCTGCGCTACTTCAACGCGGCCGGTGCGCATCCGGACGGCAGCATCGGCGAGCGGCACGAGCCCGAAACCCACCTGATCCCGCTGGTGCTGCAGGTCGCTTCCGGCCGGCGCGAGTTCATCTCGCGCTTCGGCAGCCAGCACGCCACCCCCGACGGCTCGTGCCTGCGCGACTACATCCACGTGCAGGACCTGTGCGCGGCGCACCTGGCCGCGCTGCGCAAGCTGCAGGCCGGCGCCGCCACCACGGTCTACAACCTGGGCAACGGCCGCGGCCACTCGGTCAACGAAGTGATCGACGCGGCGCGCCGCGTCACGGGCCATCCGATCCCGGTGCGCGACGATCCGCCGCGCGCGGGCGACCCGCCGGCCCTGGTGGCGGACGCCGCCAGGGCGAGGGCCGAGCTGGGCTGGACGCCGCAGTACGAAGACCTGGACACCATCATCGCCCACGCCTGGCAGTGGGAGCGCAAGCTCCACCAGGTGCTGCAGGCGGCGTGAAGGGCATCGACTTCCGGGCAGTCCGCTGGCTCGCACCCTATTTCGGTGGCGCGAGCCGCCGCTACTGGGCCGTGGCCGCCCTGGCAACGGTGGTCTCGTCGGCACTCGAGCCGCTCGTGCCCGCCCTGATGAAGCCGCTGCTGGACCGCGGCTTCAAGCCCGGCGGCATCGAGCTGTGGATGGTGCCGGCCAGCCTGCTGCTGCTGTTCGCGGTGCGCGGCGCAGCCGGCTTCATCGCCGACCTGGCACTGGCGCGCATCACGCAGGACGGCCTGCTGGCGCTGCGGCAGGCCATGTTCTCGCGCCTGCTGGACGCGCGGCTGTCGCTGTTCGCCCAGCAGAACGCCACGGCACTGTCGAACACGGTGGTGTTCGAAGTGCAGAACGGCGCCCAGTTGCTGGTCAATTCCGTGATGGCGCTGGTCAAGGACAGCATCGCGCTGCTGGCGCTGCTGGTGTACCTGGTGTACCTCAACTGGCAGCTGACGCTGATCGTGTTCGCCATCGTGCCGGGCGTCGCCTGGATCATGCGCACGCTCTCGCGCCGCCTCTACCGGATCGCCCGCAGCACCCAGGCCGCCACCAACGACCTGGCCTATGTCGTCGAGGAGAACGTGCTGGCCGCCCGCGTGGTGCGCCTGCACGGCTCGCAGCCGGCCCAGGCCGCACGCTTCGCCGGGCTGTCGGGCGGGCTGCGCCGCCTCGCGATGAAATCGGCGGTGGCCTCCGCGGCGATCACGCCGCTGACCCACATGCTCGCCGCGGCCGCGCTGTCGGCCGTCATCGTCATTGCGCTCTGGCAGAGCCGCAGCGGCATCACGGTCGGCACCTTCGCCGCCTTCATCACCGCCATGCTGATGCTGATCGCGCCGATCAAGCGGCTGTCCGAAGCCGCCAGCCCGATCGCCCGCGGCCTGGCGGCGGTGCAGCGCGCGATCGATCTGATCGAGCACACGCCAGCCGAGTCCGGCGGGCAGTACGCGCCGGGCCGGGCCCGGGGCCTGATCGAGCTGCGCAACGTCAGCGTGCGCTACCGCGGCGACGCCGCCCCGGCGCTCGACCGGGTGAGCCTGCGGCTGGAGCCCGGCCACACGGTGGCCCTGGTCGGCCCCTCCGGCTCTGGCAAGACCACCCTGGCGAACCTCCTCCCACGCTTCGTCGCCCCGGACGGCGGCCAGGTGCTGCTGGACGGCCACGACGTGGCCGACTGGCAACTGCAGGCGTTGCGCGACCAGTTCGCGCTGGTCAGCCAGGACGTGGTGATGTTCAACGTGAGCCTGGCTGCCAACATCACGATGGACGCACCGGTCAACCGCGAACGGCTCGAGCGCGTGGTGGCCGCCGCCAACCTCGCCGACCTCGTGGCGACGCTGCCGCAGGGGCTGGACACGGTCACCGGACACAACGCCACCGAACTGTCCGGCGGGCAGCGGCAGCGGCTCGCGATCGCCCGTGCGCTCTACAAGGACGCCCCGGTCCTGATCCTCGACGAGGCCACCTCGGCGCTGGACGCGGCGTCCGAGCGCCTGGTCCAGGAGGCGCTGCAGCGGCTGATGGCCAACCGCACCACCCTGGTCATCGCGCACCGGCTGTCGACCATCGAGCATGCGCACCAGGTCGTCGTGCTGGAGGCCGGCCGTGTCGCCGAGACCGGCAGCCACGGCGAACTGCTGGCGCGTGGGGGGCTGTACGCCCACCTGCATGCCCTGCAGCAGGGCAAGGCATGAGCGCCGCGCCCCGTGCGATCGCCGCCGGCCGCCCGGTGTGGCGCCCGCCCCTGCGTCGCACCGCGGGCGGGCGTCCGTGCCGGCACGGCCGGTGCGCGGCACCGAGGGCACTCCCGTGACGCCGATGCACGCCTTGCGGCGGCCTCTCCTGCCGTCGCCGTCGGCCCTCCCCGCGCGGCACCAGCAGGTCCTGGCCCTCGCGCTCGGCGTGTTCGGCCTGGTGCTGCCCTTCACGGTCGCGGGCACGTCGGTCCTGCTCGCCGTGCTGCTGCTGCTGGGCCTCGCCGCAGCGCCGGCCGTCTGGCGCAGCCGTCCCTGGCGGGAACCCGCGATGGCCTTCGGCCTGCTGCTGCTGGCCTACGTGCTGCTGCACACGCTGCTGCTGACCGGGTCGGCGTCGGCGCTGCGCACGGTCCTCATGCGGTACAAGGAGCTCGCGCTGGCCCCGGTGCTGTTCGCCCTGTACCGCCTCGCACCGCAGCGCGACTGGTTCTTCCGCGGGCTGGTGCTGGGGACCCTGGGCTACGCCCTCGTGACCTGGGCCGGCCTGCTGCACGAGCGGCTGGGGCAGGTTCTCCTGTCGCGGCGGATCGCCGCCGGTTTCGAGTTCTCGGTGATGGCGTTCCTCCTGCTGGAACGGGCCCGCTCGGCCACACGCCGCTGGCCCTGGCTGCTCGGCGCGGCGTTCCTCGCGCTCACGGTGCTGGTCGCCGTCGACGGCCGCACCGGGCAGGTCGTGCTCCTGCTCCTGCTCGCCCACGCTGCGTGGACGCAGAGCCCGCGGCGCTGGCGACTGGCCGCGGCGGTGCTGCTGCCCGTGGCGGCGGCCACCGTGGCGCTGATGTCCGGCTCGGTGCAGAAGCGGATGGGCGAGACGCTGAACGCCTTCCGGCATCCACCCGCCGAGACGTTCACCTCCAGCGCCATCCGGGCCGAGCTGATCAAGCACGGCCTCACCCTCGCCAAGGAGCACTGGCTGCTGGGTGGCGGCTACACGCGCTACGCCGAGATGCACCAGGACGCGGTGCGCCGCGCCTACCGCGACGACCCGGCGCGGCAGGGCCTGGCCGACCAGTTCTGGGCCCGAGCCGAGAACCCGCACGACGAGTACCTGATGCACCTGGTCGGCGGCGGACTGCCCGCGCTGCTGCTGTTCCTGGCCTGGCTCGGCGCGCCCCTGTTGCGGGAAGGGCCGGACGGCGCGCCGTCGCCGGCGCTCACCGGCCTGGTGATCGCCTTCGCGGCCGGCTGCCTGTTCAACTCGCTGCTGATGGACTTCGTGGAGGGCCACTTCTACATGGGCCTCATGGCCTGGCTGCTGGCCCGCCAGTCGGTGCCGCCGGCATGAAGCGCATCCTGGTCATTGCCACGCGCCAGATCGGCGACGTGCTGCTGACCACGCCGCTGGTGCACGCGGCGCGGTTGCAATGGCCGCAGGCGCACATCGACGTGCTGGGCTTCGCCGGGACGCTCGGCATGCTGCGCGGCAACCGCGACATCGACGAGTTGATCGAGACACCGCCGCGGCTGGGCTGGCGCGGCTTGCGGGGGCTGGTGCGCCGGCTCTGGCGGCGCTACGACCTGGCGCTCGTCACCCAGCCCGGCGATCGCGCCCACCTGCTCGGCTGGATTGCCGCGCGCCAGCGCAGCGGCCTGCTGCCCGTCAGCCACGGCAGCAACTGGTGGAAGCGCGCGCTGCTGCACCACGTGGTGCTGAGCGGCGGAGACGACGGCCAGGAGCACGTGGTCGCTGAGAAGCTGGCCCTGCTGTCGCCCTGGCGCGGTGCGACAGCCGGGAGCATGCCGGTGGTCCCGCCGGAGGACGTGCCGCTGCCCGCGGACATCGCGCACCAGCTGCAGCCGGGGGCGGTGGTGATCCATGCACCGTCGATGTGGCCGTACAAGCAGTGGGCTCCGGAGAACTACCGCGTGGTCGCGGCCGACCTGCTGTCGTGGGGCCGTCAGGTGGTGCTGACCGGCAGCGGTGCACCGCGCGACCAGGAGTGCATCGCGCCGCTGCGCGACCTGGGCGCCGCCCCGCAACTGCTGGACGTGTCCGGCCGGCTCGATTTCGGCCAGCTCGCCACGGTGCTGCGGCGCGCGGCCCTCTACATCGGGCCGGACACCTCGGTGTCGCACCTGGCGGCCGCCTGCGGGGTGCCCACGCTCGCGATCTTCGGGCCCACCAATCCGCAGCGCTGGGCGCCGTGGCCCGCCGGCGGCGCCGAACCGCTGCGCTTCCAGCGGCGCGAGACGATCCAGTCGGTGGGCAACGTCACGCTGTTGCAGGCCGGCCTGCCCTGCGTGCCATGCAGCCGCGCCGGCTGCGAGGACCATCTGCAAAGCCGCAGCGACTGCCTGGTGGCGATTTCGCCGGAACGGGTGCTGGAGGCGGCGCTGGAGAAGCTGCAGGGGCGCTGAGCTTCAGAGCAGCACGATGTCGTACTGCTCCTGCCCCATCGCGCTTTCGCTCTGCAGCGAGATCGGCTTGCCGATGAAGTCGGACAGGCCGGCCAGGTGCTGGCTTTCCTCGTCCAGGAACAACTCGACCACCCGCGGCGAGGCCACCACCCGGTACTCGCGCGGGTTGAACTGGCGGGCCTCGCGCAGGATCTCGCGAAGGATGTCGTAGGCCACCGACCGCGCGGTCTTCACCTGCCCCGCGCCCTGGCAGGCGGCGCAGGGCTCGCACAGCATGTGCGCCAGCGATTCCCGGGTGCGCTTGCGCGTCATCTCGACCAGCCCCAGCTGCGAGAAGCCGCCAGCCGTGGTCTTGACGCGGTCGCGCCCGAGCTGCTTGCGGAACTCGGCCAGCACCGCGTCGCGGTGGTCTTCGCGCTGCATGTCGATGAAGTCGACGATGATGATGCCGCCCAGGTTGCGCAACCGCAACTGGCGCGCGATCGCGTGCGCCGCTTCCAGGTTGGTCTTGAAGATGGTCTCGTCGAAGTTGCGCGCCCCGACGTAGCCGCCCGTGTTCACGTCGATGGTGGTCAGCGCCTCGGTCTGGTCGACGATGAGGTAGCCGCCCGACTTGAGCTCGACCCGGCGGCCCAGCGCTTTGGCGATCTCCTCGTCGATGTTGAACAGGTCGAAGATCGGGCGCTCGCCCTTGTACAGCTGCAGCCGCTCCACCGCCTGCGGCATGAACTCCCGGCCGAAGGCATGCAGCACGGCGAACTGCTCCTTCGAGTCGATCCGGATGGTCTGCGTGTCTTCGGTCACCAGGTCGCGCAGCACCCGCTGCAGCAGACTCAGGTCCTGGTGCAGCAGCGAACCGGCCGGCAGCCGCACGGCGGCGTCGCGGATGCGCGCCCAGGTCTTGCGCAGGTAGGCGATGTCGTCGGCGAGTTCCGCGTCGGACGCGTCCTCGCCGTTGGTGCGCAGGATGAAGCCGCCGCCGCCACCGGTGTCGGCCGTGCCCACCAGCTTCTGCAGCCGCGACCGCAGCGCGTCGCGCTGCTCGCCGGGAATCTTCTGCGAGACGCCGACGTGGTCGTCCTGCGGCAGGAAGACCAGCAGCCGCCCCGCGATGCTGATCTGCGTGGAGAGCCGGGCGCCCTTGGTGCCGATCGGGTCCTTGATCACCTGCACCAGCAGCGGCTGCCCTTCGAACACCTGCTTCTCGATCGGCTTGACGGGCTGGGCCTGGCGGGTGGCGGGGTCCGGATGCGCGCCGTGCAGGTCGGCCACGTGCAGGAAGGCGGCCCTCTCCAGCCCGATGTCGATGAAGGCCGATTGCATGCCGGGCAGCACCCGCGCCACCTTGCCGAGGTAGACGTTGCCGACCAGCCCACGCTCGAGCGTGCGTTCCACGTGCAGTTCCTGCACCGCGCCGTGTTCGACGATGGCGACGCGCGTTTCCTGGGGCGACCAGTTGATCAGGATGTCCTGCTGCATGTTCCATGGCCGCGTTGCGGCCGGCACAGGATACCTCAGGCCCGACGCTCGACGGCGCCTCGCGCCTCCCCGTGCCAACGAACGCCGTCCCCGCGCTCGAATTCTGCAAGCGGCGGCGTTACAGCGCCGCCGAGCGGCACCTGCGCATGCTGCGCATGCTGGGCATGGCCGCATCGTCGTGCTGGTCACGGACGTCACCGCTCTGGGAGACGCCTCGGTTCACCGGGACCGCCGGGCGAACCCGTGTCGCCGTCGCCGTCGGCGCGGCCGCGTGGTGGGCATCGTGCCGGAGGCGGCCGACGTGACGGACCGTCCCTAGCCCGGCTGCATGCCGACCGCGGCCAGCAGTGTGGCCGTCTCGTGCAGCGGCAGCCCCATGATGCCGGTGTACGAGCCGGCGATGCGCGTGATGAACGCGGCGGCGCGCCCCTGGACGGCATACGCACCGGCCTTGCCCATCGGCTCGCCCGAGGCGACATAGCCGGCGATCTGCTGGCGGGTCATCGGCGCGAAGCTCACCCGCGAATCGCTCAGCGCCTGCAGGCGACGCCGTCCGTGCTGGACGGCCACGGCCGTCACCACGCGGTGCGTGGTTCCGGCCAGCGCGCGCAGCATGCGCGCCGCGTCCGGTGCATCCGCCGGCTTGCCATAGATCGCACGCCCCTTCGCCACGGTGGTGTCCGAACACAGGATGGGCGCGGGCGGCAGACCGCGACGGCGCAGGCGCGCCACCGCGTGGTCCAGCTTGAGGTCGGTCACGCGCCGCACGTACGCCGCAGGCGCCTCGCCGGGCAGCACGGCCTCGATGGCTTCGGCATCCTCGCCGTCGTCCGGCAGCAGGAGCTCGTGGCGCACGCCCAGCTGCTCCAGCAGCTGGCGCCGGCGCGGACTCTGCGAGGCCAGATAGATGAAGTCGGCTTGCCTGCCGGCGCGTTCACTCACGGTGGTACGGATGGTTGGCGTTGATCGACCAGGCGCGGTACAGCTGCTCGGCGAGCAGCACCCGCACCATCGCGTGCGGCAGCGTGAGGTCCGACAGCCGGATGCGCTCGTGGGCGGCCGCGCGCAGGGCCGGATCGAGCCCGTCGGGGCCGCCGATGAGCAGCGCCACGTCGCTGCTGTCCAGTTGCCAGGCCTTCAGCTTGGCCGCGAGGCCGACGGTGCTCACGGCGGTGCCGCGCTCGTCGAGTGCGACGACGCGCGCGCCCCGGGGGATCGCGCCCTCGATGCGCTCCCGCTCCGCGACCATCAGCTGCTCGACGGTGCGCGAGCCGCGCGGTTCGGTCTTGACGGCGCGCAGCTCGAGGCGCAGCTCGGGCGGGAACCGCTTGGCGTAGTCGTCCCAGGCCGTGGTCGCCCAGTCGGGGAGGCGCTGCCCCACCGCGACGACCAGCAGCTTCACGACTTGCGGGCGGCGGACTTGCCCGGGGCCTTGCGGGCGGGTGCCTTGGCGGCCGTCTTGGCCGCGCTCTTCGCGGTCGACTTGGCGGCCGATGTCGCCGGGGTCTTGGCCGCGGTCCGGGTGGCGGTCGGCGCAGCCGCCTTCTTGGCCGGCGCCTTCGCGGGTGCCTTGGCCGGCGCCTTGGCCGGAGTTTTGGCCGGGGTCTTCGCCGAGGCCTTGGCCGCGGTCTTCCTGGCAGGTGCCTTCGGCTTGGCCGCGCGGTCGGCCTCGAGGGCGGCGGTCCGGGCCGCGCTGCTGCGCTTGAGGGTGGTCTTGGCGGCGGCCTTCTTCGCAGGCGCGGGCTCCGGCGCGGCCGTCGCGGGCCTGGGCGCACCGAACTTCAGGCGGATCGGCTTGTCGCCCCAGATCTCTTCGAGGTGGTAGTAGTTGCGGATCGCCGGCTGCATGATGTGCGCGACCGCAGCCCCGCAGTCGACGATGATCCACTCGCCGTTGTCCTCGCCTTCGATGCGCGGCTTGGGGAACCCTGCCTCGCGCACGGCATCGCGCACGCTGGAAGCCAGTGCCTTGGTCTGCCGGTTGGAGGTGCCGGAGGCCACGATCACCCGCTCGAACAGCGGCGACAGATGCTCGGTGTTGAAGACCTGGATGTCCTGCGCCTTCACGTCCTCCAGGCCATCGACGATGGCTCGCTGCAGTCGTTGGGTGTCTTTCTTGGCGCTCGTTTCTTGGGTCATCAGGACGGGACGTAAAGGTTGTGGCGGGCAATATAACGTGCGACGCCTTCGGGGACCAGATGGCCGATCTCCTGCCGCGCCGCCACGCGGGCGCGGATCTGCGTCGCGCTGACGGGCATGGAGGGAAGCTCGACCGCCACCCAGCGGCCGGCAGGCAGGCTGCTGGCATCGAAGGGAGGCGCATCGGGATCGGGACGTGCACGGGCCGCCACCGCGACGGTGGCCAGCTGCAGGATGGTCGCGCTCTCGCGCCAGCTGCCCAGGGCTTCGGCCTGGTCGGCGCCGATCACCAGCAGCAGCTGGGCGCCGGGATGTTCGGCGCACAGCTCGCGCAGCGTGTCGACGGTGTAGGTGGGGCCGGTGCGGCGCAGTTCGCGGTCGTCGACCACCGCGCCCGGCACCCCGGCGAAGGCTTCGCGGGCCATCGCCAGGCGGTGCGCCGCGTCGGTCAGCGTGCGGGCCTTGTGCCAGGCCTGGCCGGTCGGAAACACCCGCAGTTCGTCCAGCCGCAACTGGCCGACCGCCGCGCGGGCGAGCGCCACATGGGCCAGGTGCGGCGGGTCGAAGGCTCCGCCGAACACGCCCAGCCGCATGGCCGTGGTCAAACCCACTCCCGCGGTCGCAGGAACACGGCGTCGAGCTCGGCTTCGGGCGTGCCGGGCGCGGGACGGTGCTGGTAGCTCCAGCTGCACAAGGGCGGCATGGACAGCAGGATCGATTCGGTGCGGCCGCCCGACTGCAGGCCGAAGTGCGTGCCGCGGTCCCAGACCAGGTTGAATTCGACGTAGCGGCCCCGCCGGTACAGCTGGAAGGCCCGCTCGCGCTCGCCGTGCGGCATGTCCTTGCGGCGCTGCAGGATCGGCAGGTAGGCGTCGAGGAAGGCATCGCCCACCGAACGGATCAGGGCGAAGCCGCCGTCGAAGCCGAGTTCGGCCACGTCGTCGAAGAAGATGCCGCCGATGCCGCGCTGCTCGCCGCGGTGCTTCAGGCAGAAGTACTCGTCGCACCACCGCTTGAAGCGCGGATGCTTGTCGGGGCCGAACGGCTCGAGCGACTGCTTGCAGACGCGGTGGAAGTGCACCGCATCCTCCTCGAAGCCGTAGCAGGGCGTCAGGTCCATCCCGCCGCCGAACCAGAATGCCGGCGCGCCGGAGGCCGGCGTGGCGGAGATCATGCGCACGTTCATGTGCACGGTCGGGGCGTACGGATTGCGCGGATGGAACACCAGCGACACGCCCATGGCTTCGAACGGCGCCCCGGACAGCTCCGGCCGGTGCTGGGTGGCCGACGCCGGCAGCCGCGGCCCCGTCACGTGCGAGAAGCCGCAGCCGGCCCTCTCGAGCACCGGTCCCTGCTCCAGGATCATGGTGATCCCCTCGCCCTGCAGCGGCTCGCCCGGCGCCTTGCGCCACGGATCGGCGAGGAAGGCGGAGCCATCGATCGCCGTGCAGGCCGACGTGATGCGCGCCTGCAGGTCGAGCAGGTAGCTGCGGACGGCGTCGGTGGCCTGCATCGCCATCTCAGCCGCGCACGGCCCGATGGCCGATGTCGCGGCGGTACTGCGCGCCAGCGAACTGGATGCCCTTGGCCAGCTCGTATGCACGCAGCTGGGCGGCCTTGACCGTGTCGGCCAGCGCGGTGACGCACAGCACCCGGCCACCGGAGGTGACCAGGCGGCCGTCCTGCAGCGTGGTGCCCGCATGGAACACCACCGCGTCGTCGGTGGCGCGCGGCAGGCCGGTGATCTCGTCGCCCTTGCGCGGGTTCAGCGGATAGCCGCCCGCCGCCATCACGACCCCCAGCGCCGTGCGGCGGTCCCATTGCAGCTCGACCTGGTCCAGAGTGCCCGACGTTGCCGCCATCAGCACGTCGAACAGGTCGGACTTGAGCCGCATCATGATCGGCTGCGTCTCCGGGTCGCCCATCCGGCAGTTGAATTCCAGCGTCTTGACCGCACCGCGCGGATCGACCATGAGGCCGGCATAGAGGAAGCCCGTGTACGGGATGCCGTCCTTTTCCATCCCGCGCACCGTCGGCAGGATGATCTCGCGCATCGCACGGGCGTGGACGGCAGGCGTGACCACCGGGGCCGGCGAATAGGCCCCCATGCCACCAGTGTTCGGGCCCTGGTCGTTGTCGAGCAGCCGCTTGTGGTCCTGGCTGGTGGCCAGCGGGGTGACGTTGCGGCCGTCGCACAGCACGATGAAGCTGGCTTCCTCGCCCTGCAGGAACTCCTCGATCACGACCCGCGCGCCGCCCTCGTTGTGGCTCACGCCCAGCCGGTTGTCCAGCAGCATGAAGTCGATCGCCTCGTGCGCCTCGTCGGTGGTCATGGCCACCACCACGCCCTTGCCGGCGGCCAGGCCGTCGGCCTTGACCACGATGGGGGCGCCCTTGCGGTCGACATAGGCATGCGCCTGCGCCGGGTCGGAGAAGGTCTGGTACTCGGCGGTGGGGATGCCGTGCCGCTGCATGAAGTCCTTGGAGAACGCCTTTGAGCTTTCCAGCTGCGCCGCCGCGCGCGTCGGGCCGAACACGCGCAGCCCGTGGGCGCGGAACTCGTCGACCACCCCGGCGGCCAGCGGCGCCTCGGGCCCCACCACCGTGAGCACGATCTTCTCGGCCTGCGCCCACTCGCGCAGCTTCACCACGTCGGTGATGGGCACGTTCTCCAGGCGCCCGTCCTGCGCGGTGCCGCCGTTGCCGGGCGCCACGTAGACGGCCTGCAGCTTGGGCGACTGCGCCAGCTTCCAGGCCAGCGCATGTTCGCGGCCGCCGCCGCCAATCACCAGTACTTTCATCGATAGGGCCTGAAGAACAGCAGCCAGCTCACGTAGCCGACCAGCAAGACAAGGATGGGGATGATGGCGACGACGATGCCACGCGCGCGGCGCTGCAGCGCCAGCGCCTGCTCGTTCACGCGGCCGGCCTGCGCGAGATTGGCGCGCTGCTCCTCGACCAGCGACTGCTGCGTGCGCAGGGCTTCCTGCTGCAACGCCACGGCCTGGGCGCGCAGGGCGTTGCCTTCGCGCAGGAGCTGCTCGATGCGGTCCAGCCGGTCGGCGTCGCTCATCGCGCTCAGAGCGACGCGTTGTGGAAGACGTCCTGGACGTCGTCCAGGTCCTCCAGCATGTCCAGCAGCTTCTGCATGCGGGCGGCGTCGTCGCCGGCCAGCTCGATCGTGTTTTCGGGCCGCATGGTGACCTCGGCGACCTCCGGCTTCAGGCCGGCGGCCTCGAGCGCCTCCCGGACCTTCCCGACATCGGCCGGCGCGGTCAGCACCTCGATCGCGCCGTCGTCGTCGCTCACCACGTCCTCGGCGCCGGCCTCCAGCGCCACTTCCATCACCTTGTCCTCGCTGGTGCCGGGAGCCAGGATGAGCTGACCGCAGTGCTTGAACTGGAACGCGACCGAGCCTTCGGTGCCCAGGTTGCCGCCGTACTTGCTGAACACGTGGCGCACCTCGGCCACCGTGCGCACCTTGTTGTCGGTCATGGTGTCGACGATCACCGCGGCGCCGCCGATGCCGTAGCCCTCGTAGCGGATCTCCTCGTAGTTCACGCCCTCGAGGTTGCCGGTGGCCTTGTCGATGTTGCGCTTGATGGTGTCGGCGGGCATGTTGGCTGCCTTGGCCTTGTCCACCGCCAGGCGCAGCCGCGGATTGGCGTTCAGGTCACCGCCGCCCTGGCGCGCCGCGACCATGATCTCGCGGATCACCCGCGTCCAGATCTTGCCGCGCTTCTCATCCTGCCGCCCCTTGCGGTGCTGGATGTTCGCCCATTTGCTGTGTCCGGCCACTTGGATTCCTTCTGTCTCACCGAGCAATGCGCCTGCATTGCTATATTGATGCGGACCTGCATTCTACTTTTGACCTATGGCCGACCCCATGCTGCTTGCCAAGAATGGCGCGACCGAGTGCTTCCTGCTGCCCGGGCTCGCCAACCGGCACGGGCTGATCACCGGGGCCACCGGCACCGGCAAGACCGTCACCTTGCAGACGCTGGCGGAAGGCTTTTCGCGCCTGGGCGTGCCGGTCTTCATGGCCGACGTCAAGGGCGACCTCACGGGCATCAGCCAGGCCGGCCAGCTCTCGGGCAAGCTGGCCGAGGCGGTGCGCGAGCGCGGGCTGCCCGCGCCGCAGCCGCTCGCCTGCCCCGCCACGCTCTGGGACGTGTTCGGCGAGCAGGGACACCCGGTGCGGGCCACCGTCTCCGACATGGGCCCGCTGCTGCTGGCCCGCATGCTGGACCTGAACGAGACCCAGGCCGGCGTGCTCAACCTGGTGTTCAAGATTGCGGATGACCAGGGCCTGCTGGTGCTGGACCTGAAGGACCTGCGGGCGATGCTGCAGCACATCGGCGAGAACGCCGCGCAGTTCCGCACCGAGTACGGCAACATCAGCGCGGCCAGTGTCGGGGCGATCCAGCGCGGCCTGCTGCAGATCGAATCGCAGGGCGGCGACCGCTTCTTCGGCGAGCCCATGCTCGACATCAGCGACCTGATGCAGACCGTCGACGGGCGCGGAGTCGTCAACATCCTGGCCGCCGACAAGCTGATGGCGTCGCCGCGCCTGTACGCCACGTTCCTGCTGTGGATGCTGTCCGAGCTGTTCGAGCGGCTGCCCGAGATCGGCGATCCCGACAAGCCCAAGCTGGTCTTCTTCTTCGACGAGGCGCACCTGCTGTTCAATGAGGCACCCAAGGTGCTGGTCGAACGCATCGAGCTGGTCGTGCGGCTGGTGCGCTCCAAGGGCGTGGGCGTGTATTTCGTGACGCAGAACCCGCTGGACATCCCGGACTCGGTGCTGGCCCAGCTGGGCAACCGGGTGCAGCATGCGCTGCGCGCCTTCACCCCGCGCGACCAGAAGGCGGTCAAGGCCACGGCCCAGACCATGCGCCAGAAGCCCGGGCTGGACATCGAGACGGCCATCACCGAGCTGGCGGTCGGCGAGGCACTGGTCAGCCTGCTCGATGCCAAGGGCCGGCCCAGCGTCACCGAGCGGGTGTACGTGGTGCCGCCCGGCAGCCAGATCGGCCCGATCACCCCCGCCCAGCGCCAGGCGCTGCTGGCCGGCTCGCTGGTGGCGGGTGCCTACGAGAAGCCCGTCGACCGCGAGTCGGCCTACGAGAAGCTCAAGGGCCGCGCCGACCAGGCGCCCGCCGGCACCTCCTCGGCCGGTGGCGGGGCCACCGACAAGGCCACGGGCCCGTCGATGGGCGGCCTCGGCGACATCCTGTTCGGGTCCACCGGTCCGCGCGGCGGCCGGCGCGAAGGCATGGTGGAGACGCTGGCGAAGTCCGCCGTGCGCACCATGGGCAGCACGGTCGGTCGCGAGATCATCCGGGGCGTGCTCGGCAGCCTGCTCGGCGGCAAGCGCTGAGTGCGCCCCGCTGCGTGCGGCGCCGGCGCCACACGCGCGTGCAGCGGCGCTTCACTGTCCCGCTCACGGCGCCCCGCTGAGGCGCGTGCCGCGCTACAGTGACCTCACCACTTGGGGAGCGACATGTCCGCCGACACCACAGCGCCACGCCACATCCGCCTCACTTCGCACAGCGGCGGCACCGGCGCACCGACCATCCACTGGGGCGCCGCGACGCCCGATGAGCGCGGCCCCATCGTGGGCACCACGAGCTCCCGGGCGCACCGCAACGTCATCGGCACGCACAGTGGCTCGTACAGCGTCTACCGCGCGCTGGCGGTGGCGGCCGGCGCCCTCTCCCGCGGCCACCGCGCCGACCTCACGAACACCTCGCCGACCGATACCATCGGCCCCTATCCCCAGTGGAGCGACCCGGGCCGCATCGTCAGCCTGGACCCCTGGGGCGCGACCGTCGCCGACGTCTTCCGCGACGACATCGCCGCGGGCATGGACATCCGCCCGACCATTGCGGTCACCAAGGCGCACGTCATCCTGCCGGAGGTGATCGAGGCGGTGCAGAAGGGCCGGCTGCAGCCCGATGGCAAGCTGCTGCTGGCCAACGGCGCCGCCATGGTCACCAAGGCCGCGATCGAGCCGGTCTGGTACCTGCCCGGCGTGGCCAGGCGCTTCGGCTGCAGCGAGACCGACCTGCGCCGCGTGCTGTTCGAGGAGACCGGCGGCATGTACCCCGAGTTGGTCACGCGGGGCGACCTGGAGGTGTTCCTGCCTCCGATCGGAGGCCAGACCATCTACATCTTCGGCGACCCGCGCGACCTGGCCGACCCCTCGGTGGAGCTCACCGCCCGCGTGCACGACGAGTGCAACGGCTCCGACGTGTTCGGCTCCGACATCTGCACCTGCCGCCCCTACCTGACCCACGCCATCGAGGAATGCATCCGCGGCGCGCAGCCCACGGAGGCTGGCGGCCGCGGCGGCGTGGGCCTGATCGCCTATTCGCGCAAGGAAGGCCGCGCGCTGGGCGAAGTCACCAAGTTCCTGGTCTACAACGCGCGCAAGCGCCAGGTCGGCGGCGACACCGCCGACCAGTACTTCGCCCGCACGGAGTGCGTGGCCGGGGTGCAGGACATGCGCTTCCAGGAACTGATGCCCGACGTGCTGCACTGGCTGGGCATCCGCAAGATCCACCGGCTCGTCTCGATGAGCAACATGAAGTACGACGCGATCACCGGCTCCGGCATCGAGGTCGGCGTGCGCGTGAACATCCCTGACGAGCTGATTCCTGCCGACGCCCGCGTCGAGATGGACGCGAAGATGGCGGCCGGCTATTTCACCCCGGGCGAAGTGCCCGATTCCCAGCGCCTGAAGAAGACCAAGGGCCGAGGACTGGAATGACCCTATCGAACGATTTCGTGCGCGAGCGCTCCCAGGGCCAGCTCGCGGCATCGGCACTGCGCACCACCATCGCGGTGCGTGAGCGCTGCGCGCAGCTGCTGGACCGCGCCCGCATCGGCCACTCGGCCTGGTTCACCGTCGACGACGCGCAGCTGCGCCCGGCCGCCGCCGAGGTGGCGGCCGCCACCCGCCGCCGCTATCCGAAGCTGCACATCCCCTTCCACAGCCGCTGGCGGCACTTCGAAGCCGGCGGCATCGACCGCAAGCAGCAGCTCGAGCAGCTGCTGGGCGACGTGCACCCGGCCGTGCGCGCGCGGGCGATGGTCGATCTGACGGTGGTCAGCGTCCTGCTCGACGCGGGCGCCGGCGCCGACTGGAAGTACGTCGAGCCCGCCAGCGGACAGACCTTCACCCGCTCCGAGGGCCTGGCGGTGGCGAGCTTCCACGCCTTCACCGCCGGCATGTTCTCCAGCGACAAGCTGCGCCCGCTACAGGTCGACGCGCAGGGCCTGCGTGGCCTGGTCACCGACCGCCTCGCCGAGGCCTTGCAGGTCGGCCCCGCCAACCCGATGGTGGGCCTGGCCGGCCGCACCGTCCTGCTGCGCCGGCTGGGCGAGGTGATGGCCGAGCAACCCGAGCTGTTCGGCGACCCGGGCCGGCCCGCCGGCCTCTACGACCTGATGATCGCGCCCGAGGGCGGGATCGCGCACTCGGCCGACGTCGACGCGCACGACATCCTGTCGCAAGTGCTCGTGTCCATGTCGGCCATCTGGCCAATGGGGCACAGCATCGGCGGCGTGGCCCTGGGCGACGTGTGGCGCCACAACGCGGTGCATGCGGACGGCCCGTCGGACGGCTGGGTCCCGTTCCACAAGCTGTCCCAGTGGCTCACCTATTCGCTGCTGGAGCCGTTCCACTGGTCGGGCGTCAAGCTGCGCGGCATCGACAAGCTCACGGCGCTGCCCGAGTACCGCAACGGCGGCCTGCTGCTGGACACCGGGGTGCTGCGCCTGCGCGAGCCGGATGCCGCGCACCAGGTCTGGCATCCGGGCGACGAGATCATCGTGGAATGGCGCGCGCTGACCGTGTCGCTGATGGACGAACTGGCGCATGCCGTCCGCCGCGAACTGTCGATGACCGAAGAGCAGCTGCCGCTGGCCTGCGTGCTCGAAGGCGGCACCTGGGCGGCCGGCCGCGAGCTCGCCCAGCGCCACCGCAACGGCATGCCGCCGCTGCAGGTGCACAGCGACGGCACGGTGTTCTGACTGCATCGCGCATGCCTGCATGCGCGACGCCCGCACCGTGACGCCCGCCATCGGCCGCGGTCCCGGCCGGACCGTCGGGAACGACAAGGAGACAGGCCCATGATCCCCACCCAGGCCCCCTGGTTCGCGGGCGCCGCTGCCGCTGCCACCGCCGCCGCACTGCTCGCCGGCTGCGCCAGCCAGCCAGCCACACCGACCGTGCCGGCGCCGATCGCCTTGCGCCAATGCGAGGCGCTGGCCGGCATGACCGTGCCAGCCGGCGCCATCGGCCTGCCCACGCGCGGCGCCGTGATCGCCACCGCGGAACGTGCGGCGCAGGTCAGTCCCTACCGCGATGCCGAGGGCGAACACCTGCTGCCGACGCCCGCGCGCTGCCTGGTGCAGGGTCGCGTGCTGCCGGTCGATCCGGCCGCGCCGCCGATCCAGTTCGCCATCAACCTGCCGCTGTCCAACTGGAACGGCCGCGCCCTGCAGTCGGGCGGCGGCGGACTGGGCGGCCAGGTGATCACGGCACCGGGCAGCAAGGCCTCGGGCCGCTTCGACCCGAACCCGGTGAACGTGCCCTACCCGATCACCCTGGGCTACGCGACGTTCGGCAGCGACGGCGGCCACCCGCGGGGCGACTTCCGCTTCACCCGCAGCGACGAGGCGATGCGCAACTGGGCCCACGAGGAGCTCAAGAAGACGCGCGACACCGCGCTCGCCGTGATCGAGGCCGCCTACGGCCGCCGCCCCAGCCACGTGTTCTTCAGCGGCGAGTCCGCCGGCGGCCGCGAGGCGCTGCGCGCCGCCCAGGTCTACCCGCAGGACTACGACGGGGTGATCGCCACCTCGCCCGTCATCAGCTGGTATCCGGTGCACCTGTTCGACAACCAGGTACGCGACCGCCTGGCCGACGGCGGCTTCCTCGACGCCCGCGCCATCCGGCTGGTGGCCGAGCGCACCCGCGCCAGCTGCGACCTGCAGGACGGGCTGCAGGACGGCGTGGTCGCGCGCTACCTGGAATGCCCGAACGACGCCGCGCAACTGCAGTGCGCGCCCGGCCAGCCGGGCGGCAGCTGCCTGTCGGGCGCGCAGGTGGCGGCCGTGAACGCCCTGCGCGAGCCGCGCCAGCTGCCGGTGCCGTTCGCCCACGGCGTGACCCGCTTCCCGGGCTTTGCGGTGACCGGCGACGAGGACGGCAGCGGCTGGCAATGGCCGTTCTACCCGATCGGGCTCGAAGCACCGTCGCGGCCGCTGCCGCCCGGCATGGGGTTCGAGCCGCGCCGGGGCGCCATCCTCAACTTCGGTGCCTTCCTGATCCGCCACACCATCGTGCAGCGGGACGACTTCGATCCATTCGGCTTCGATGCCCGGCCGCACGCCGAGCGGATCCTGCAGTTGTCGCGCCTGTTCGATGCGACCGATCCCGATTTGTCGCGCTTTGCCGCGCGCGGCGGCAAGCTGATCCTGGTGCATCCGTCGGCCGACAACGCCGCCCCGCTGACCATGGCCGCCGAGTGGTACGGCAGCGTGGTCGGCCGGCTCGGGCAGGCGGCCACCGACGGCATGCTGCGGTTCTACGTGCCCGCCGGCGGCAGCCACAACGTCGGCGGCACCAGCCAGGTCGACGCGCTCGCGATGCTGGAGGACTGGGTCCTGCGCGGCCGCCTGCCGCCGGACGCCCCGGTCGCGTTCAACCTGGGCCTGGAGGACATGCGCTTCATCCGGTCGATGCCGGCCTGCCGTTTCCCCGCCTATCCGCGCTACGACGGCAGCGGCGACCCGAACCAGGCGTCCAGCTTCACCTGCGTGCCGCGGCCCCAACTGCTGCAGGCGCGCCAGCGCTAGTGCCGGCGGCCGCAGCCCTCGCTATAGTCGGTGCGTTCCTTGCTTCCGTTCCCACCATGTCCCAAGTCCACCTGATCGACCATCCTCTCGTCCAGCACAAGCTGACCCTGATGCGCAAGAAGGAAGCCAGCACCAACAGCTTCCGCCGGCTGCTGGGCGAGCTGGCGTCGCTGATGGCCTACGAGGTCACGCGCGACATGGCGACGCAGGACGTGGAGATCGAGACGCCGATGGAGAAGATGACCGGGCGCGTCATCGACGGCAAGAAGCTGGTGTTCGTCTCCATCCTGCGCGCGGGCACGGGCATCCTGGACGGCATGCTCAACGTGGTGCCCGGTGCCCGGGTCGGCCACATCGGCCTGTACCGCGACCCGAAGACGCTGGTGGCCGTCGAGTACTACTTCAAGATGCCCGAGCACATCGACGAGCGCGACGTGATCGTGGTCGACCCGATGCTGGCCACGGGCAACTCCGCCATCGCCGCGGTCGAGCGCCTCAAGGAGCTGCGGCCCAAGTCGATCAAGTTCGTGTGCCTGCTCACCTGCCCGGAAGGCATCGCGGCGATGCAGAAGGCGCATCCGGACGTGCCGATCTACACCGCCGCCATCGACCGGCAGCTGAACGAGCACGGCTACATCCTGCCCGGCCTGGGCGACGCGGGTGACCGCATCTTCGGCACCAAGTGAGCCCTCCGGGGCTGCGGCTCCGGGATGACGAGGGCTTGACGGCCGGCGCCCGCTGGCACGACCCTTGCACCGCCTCCCCACTTCAATCCGCAGGAGTGTTCATGTCCCGACAAGCCCTTTCCCGCCGCGCCGCGGTCGCCGTCGTCCTGGCTGCGGCCGCCCTGGTGCCCGCCCTGTCCCACGCGCAGGCCAGGCTGAAAGTCGCCGCCATCTACACCGTGCCGTTCGAGCAGCAGTGGGTCAGCCGCGTGCACAAGGCGCTGAAGGCCGCCGAGGCGCGCGGCGAGATCGAGTACAAGGCCAGCGAGAACGTCGGCAACGCCGACTACGAACGCGTGATGCGCGAGTACGCCACCGGCGGCAACCAGCTGATCGTGGGCGAGTCGTTCGCGGTCGAGGCCGCCGCCCGCAAGGTGGCGAAGGATTTCCCCAAGGTCTCCTTCCTGATGGGATCGTCGGGCAAGCCGCAGGCACCCAACTTCAGCGTCTTCGACAACTACATCCAGGAACCGGCCTATCTCACCGGCATGATCGCCGGCGGCATGACCAAGACCAACCGGATCGGCATGGTCGGTGGTTTTCCGATCCCCGAGGTGAACCGGCTCATGCAGGCCTTCATGGCCGGCGCCAGGGAAGTGAACCCGAAGGTGGAGTTCACCGTCACCTTCATCAACAGCTGGTTCGACCCGCCCAAGGCCAAGGAGGCCGCCTTCGCCATGGTCGACAAGGGCGCCGACATCCTCTACGCCGAGCGCTTCGGCGTGTCCGATGCCGCCAAGGAAAAGGGCAAGCTGGCGATCGGCAACGTGATCAACACGCAGGACAAGTACCCCGACACGGTGGTGGCGTCGGCCCTCTGGAACATGGAGCCCACCATCGACCTCGCGATCAGGACCGTCCGGGACGGCAAGTTCAAGGCCGAGGACTACGGCCCGTACTCGATGATGCAGCACAAGGGATCGGAACTCGCGCCGCTGGGCACCTTCGAGAAGAAGGTGCCGGCCGACCTCGTGGCCAGGGTTCAGGCCCGGCAGAAGGACATCCTGGCCGGCAAGTTCACGGTGAAGGTCGACGACAGCCAGCCGAAGTCGACCGCGAAGTGACGCATCCCTCGGCCGCGGGGCCGGCGCCGGTCCTGCGGCTGTCCGGGATCACCAAGCGCTTCGGCGCCCTCCTCGCCAATGACGCCATCTCGCTCGACCTCGCGCCGGGCGAGGTGCTGGCGCTGCTCGGCGAGAACGGCGCCGGCAAGTCCACCCTGGTGTCGATCCTGTTCGGCCACTACACGGCCGACGCCGGCAGCATCGAGGTGGGCGGCCGGGCGTTGCCGCCGGGCCAGCCGCGCGCCGCCTTGGCGGCCGGGATCGGCATGGTGCACCAGCACTTCACGCTGGCCGACAACCTCACCGTCCTGGACAACGTCCTGATGGGGACCGAGCCGCTGTGGCGCCCGTTCAGCCGGCGCACGGCGGCGCGGGCGCGACTGCAGGAGGTGGCGCAGCGGTTCGGCCTCGCCGTGCAGCCGGACGCAACGGTCGGTTCGCTCTCGGTGGGCGAGCGCCAGCGCGTCGAGATCCTCAAGGCGCTGTACCGCGGCGCGCGCATCCTGATCCTGGACGAGCCGACCGCGGTGCTGACCCCGCAGGAGAGCGAGGCGCTGTTCGCCACGCTGGGGCGGATGGTGGCGCAAGGGCTCTCCATCGTCTTCATCAGCCACAAGCTGGCCGAGGTGCTGCAGGTGGCGCACCGCGTGGCCGTGCTGCGGTCCGGCCGGCTGGTGGCGCAGGCAGCGGCCCGGGACGTGACGCAGGCGCAGCTGGCCAGCTGGATGGTCGGGCAGGCCGTGACGCTTCCGCAGCGCTCGCCGGCCGGCGCGCCCGGCGCGGTCGCCTGCCGGCTGGAGCAGGTCGACGTGGCGGGTGGGCGCGAGCGGCTGCTGCAGGCCTCGCTCGACCTGCGTGCCGGCGAGATCACCGCCATCGCGGGCGTCTCGGGCAACGGCCAGCTCGCGCTGGCCGAGCTGCTGTGCGGGCTGCGGCGGCCGGCCGCCGGCCAGGTCTGGCTGGGGCCGGACCGGCTGCGTGCCGAGCCGGCCTGGCTGGTGCGCCAGGGCGTGGCGCGCATCCCGGAAGACCGGCACGGCACCGGCGTGGTGGGCGACCTGCCGGTCTGGGAGAACGCGGTGGCTGAGCGCCTGCGCAGCCGCGCCTTCGCGCATGGCCCGCTGGTGCGGCGTGGCGCCGCGCGTGCGCACGCACGGCACATCGTGCAGGCATACGACGTGCGGGGCGCGGGTCTTGACGCGCCGGCCCGCGCGCTCTCGGGCGGCAACATGCAGAAGCTGATCCTGGGGCGGGCGCTGCTGGCACCCGGTGGCGGCACGCCGCGGCTGATCGTGGCGCACCAGCCCACCTGGGGACTCGACATCGGTGCCGTGGCCGCGGTGCAGCGCCAGCTGCTCGCGGCCCGGGATGCCGGCGCGGCCGTGCTGCTGCTGTCCGACGACCTGGACGAGGTGCTCGCCCTGGGCGACCGCATCGCGGTCCTCCATGCCGGCCGGCTCACCGACGCGCGGCCGGCGGACGGCTGGACGCGCGAAGCCATCGGCCTGGCCATGGCGGGCGCCGCCACGCCGGCTGCATCGCCGCCGCAGCGGGCCCGGGAAGAAGGCCCCGCCGGCCCGGTCGACGCCGGCACCGGGTCGGGAGCGCCCTTGCCATGAGGCTGGACAAGCGCGCCGCCCCCTCGGCCCTGGCCCTCTCCCTGGCCCCGGTCGGCGCGGTCGTCTTCACCCTGGCCGTGAGCTCGCTGCTGGTGCTCTGGGCCGGCGCCCCGGTCGGGCCGACCTGGGGCCATCTGGTGCGCGGCGGCTTCGGCTCGGTGTTCGCCTGGACCGAGACGCTCACCCGGGCCACGCCCCTCATCCTCACCGGCCTGGCCGCGACGGCGGCCTTCAAGGCGCGCCTGTTCAACATCGGCGCGGAAGGCCAGCTCTATGCCGGGGCGCTGGCGGCCGCCGCCGTCGGCGGACTGCATGGCGGCGAGGGATTCGGCCTGCCGGTGGCGGTGCTGTTCCCGCTGATGGTGCTGGCGGCGGCCGCCGCCGGCGCGCTGCTGCTGCTCGGACCGGCGCTCCTGAAGGCGCGGCTGGGCGTGGACGAGGTCGTCACCACGCTGCTGCTCAACTTCATCGTGCTGCTCGGCGTGTCTGCGCTGCTCGACGGGCCGATGAAGGACCCGGCCGCGCTCGGCTGGCCGCAGAGCGTCGCGCTCAAGGACGAACTCTCGCTGGGCCGGCTGGTCGAAGGAGCGCGGGCGCACACGGGCCTGCTCGCGGCCGCGGCGCTGTCGATCGGCCTGTGGGCACTGCTCAAGTTCACGACCTTCGGCTTCGACGTGCGCGCGCTGGGTGCCAATGCGCGCGCCGCGGCCTTCGCCGGCGTGCGGGTCACGCGCACGCTGGTCGGCGTGGCCCTGCTGTCCGGCGCTCTGGCCGGCCTGGCCGGGGCGGTCGAGGTGGCCGGCCGCACGGGCTATGTCACCCTCGACATGTCGCCGGGCTATGGCTATAGCGGCATCGTGATCGCCATGCTGGCCGGCCTGCATCCGCTGGGCGTGCTGGCGGCGTCGGTGTTCGTCGCCGGCGTGCTGGTGGGCGCCGACAGCATGAGCCGCGCGATCGGCGTGCCGACCTACATCGCCGACGTGATCGTCGCGGCGTCCCTGCTGTCGGTGCTGGTGGCCGCGCTGCTGGCGCAATACCGCGTGCGGTGGCGCTGATGGACGTGCTGGACCTCCTGGCCAACCCGGCCTTCTGGATCGCCGTGCTGCGCATCGCCACGCCGCTGATCCTGGGCACCCTGGGCGTGCTGCTGTGCGAACGCGCCGGCGTGCTCCACCTGGGCATCGAGGGCATCATGGTGGCCGGCGCCTTCACCGGCTGGTTCGCCGTGCACGCCGGTGCCTCGCTGTGGACGGGGGTGCTGGTGGCTGCGGCCTGCGGCGCCGCATTCGGGCTGCTGCATGCCTGGCTCACCGTGGGTCTGGCACTGTCGCAGCACGTGGCCGGGCTGGGCATCACGCTGCTGGCCACCTCGCTCAGCTCCTATGGCTACCGCGTGAGCTTCCCGAAGGTGAACACGCCGCCGACCATCCAGCCGTTCCAGCCGATGGAGTGGCTGGGCGTGCCCGTGCTGTCGGCGCAGACGCCGCTCACGCTGCTGGCGCTGCTGCTGGTGCCGGCGATCGCGTGGGTCCTGTACCGCACGCCGGTCGGCCTGGCGCTGCGCATGGTCGGCGAGAACCCGCAGGCCGCCGAAAGCCAGGGAGGCTCGGTGCTGGCCCTGCGCACCGGCGCCATCGTCGCCGGCTCGGCGCTGATGGGCGTGGCCGGGGCCTTCCTCACGCTGTCGGCCTTCAACTCGTTCTACTTCAACATGGTGAACGGCCGCGGCTGGATCTGCGTGGCGCTGGTCGTGTTCGCCTCCTGGCGCCCCGGCAAGGCGCTGCTCGGCGCCCTGCTGTTCGCCTTCTTCGATGCCCTGCAGCTGCGGCTGCAGCAGGCCGGCGAGGCCGCGCTGCCGTACCAGCTGTACCTGATGCTGCCCTACGTGCTGTCGATCCTCGCCCTGGTGCTGGTGGCGCGGCGCGCGGCCTATCCTCAGGCCCTGATGAAACCGTACCGGAAAGGAGAGCGGTGATGCTCGACCTCCTCGTCACCAACGCCACGCTGCCCGACGGCCGCACCGGCCTGTCGGTCGCCGTGCAGGACGGCAGGATCGCCGAGGTCGCGGCGGGCCTGCAGGCGCCCGCCCTTGAAACCGTCGACGCGGGCGGCCACCTGCTCACGCCGCCCTTCTGCGATCCGCACTTCCACATGGACGCCACGCTCAGCTACGGCCTGCCGCGCGTCAACGAGAGCGGCACGCTGCTGGAGGGCATCGCCCTGTGGGGCGAGCTCAAGCCGCAGCTCAAGGCGCAGGACATGATCGACCGGGCCCTGGCCTACTGCGACTGGGCCGTGGCCCGCGGGCTGCTGGCGGTCCGCAGCCATGTCGACACGAGCGATCCGAGCCTGCTGCCGGTCGAGGCCATGCTGGAGGTCAGGCGCCGCGTCGCGGGCTACCTCGACCTGCAGCTGGTGGCGTTCCCGCAGGATGGCGTGCTGCGCACCCGCACCGGCGTGCAGAGCCTGCAGAAGGCGCTCGACCTGGGTGTCGACATCGTGGGCGGCATCCCGCATTTCGAGCGCACCATGGCCGAGGGCGCTGCCAGCGTCAAGCTGCTGTGCGAGCTGGCCGCCGAGCGCGGCAAGCTGGTGGACATGCACTGCGACGAGACCGACGACCCGCTGTCCCGCCACATCGAGACGCTGGCCTTCGAGACGCAGCGACTGGGCCTCCAGGGCCGCGTCAACGGCAGCCACTGCACCTCCATGCACAGCATGGACAACTACTACGTGAGCAAGCTGCTGCCGCTGATCGCCGAGAGCGGCGTGAGCGTGGTGGCCAACCCGCTGATCAACATCACCCTGCAGGGCCGGCACGACAGCTACCCCAAGCGGCGCGGCATGACGCGCGTGCCCGAGCTGATGGCCGCGGGCGTGAACGTGGCCTTCGGACACGACTGCGTGATGGACCCCTGGTATGGCATGGGCTCCGGCGACATGCTGGAGGTGGCGCACATGGGCCTGCACGTGGCCCAGATGACCAGCCAGAAGGGCATCCGCGCGTGCTTCGACGCGGTGACCACGAACGCGGCGAAGGTGATGCACCTGGCCGGCTACGGCCTGGCGCCGGGGTGCGATGCCAGTTTCGTGCTGCTGCAGGCCCGCGACCCGGTCGAGGCGATCCGGCTGCGGGCCGCGCGCCTGAAGGTGTGGCGCAAGGGCCGCCTGCTCGCCGAGACGCCCGAGCCGGCCACGCGGCTGCACCTGCCGCAGCGTCCGCCGGCGGTCTCGTTCATGCGGCCGCGCTGACGCTGGCCTTGTTCCCGCCGGCGCGGCCCGCGACCAGCGCGGCACCCGCGCTCGCAGACAATCGGGGAATGAACCCCTCCAAGCAATCCGACCTGGGCATCGTCGGCCTGGGCGTCATGGGCGAGAACCTCGCGCTGAACTTCGATCGCAACGGCTTTGCCGTCAGCGGCTACGACCTCGACGAGCACAAGCGGGAGAGCTTCGCCCGCCGCACCGGCGCTGTCGCGCCGCGTTCGCTGGCCGAGCTCGTGGCCGGCCTGGGCGCCCCCCGGGTGCTGCTGCTGATGGTGCCGGCGGGCGCGGCCGTGGACGCCCTGCTCGCCGAGCTGCGCCCGTTGCTGGCCGCCGGCGACATCGTCATCGACGGCGGCAACACGCGCTACACGGACACCCATCGCCGGATCCTGGAACTGACGGGCACCGGCATCCTCTACGTCGGCGCCGGCGTGAGCGGCGGCGAGGAAGGCGCCCTGCGCGGGCCAGCCATCATGCCGGGCGGGGACGCCCAGGCCTGGCCCCGCATCCGCCCGATCCTGCAGGCGATCGCCGCCCGCGCCGAGGACGGCCAGCCCTGCTGCGAGTGGATGGGCCCGGGTGCCGCCGGCCACTACGTGAAGATGGTCCACAACGGCATCGAGTACGCCGACATGCAGACCATCTGCGAGGCCTACTTCCTGATGCGCGAGCTGCCCGGCATGCAGCCGCGGGAGATGAGCGAGGTCTTCGCCACCTGGAACCGGGGCGAGCTGTCCAGCTATCTCGTGGGCATCACGGCGGACATCCTGGCCCGCACCGACCCGGAGACCGGCCGGCCGCTGGTCGACCTGATCGTGGACACGGCGGAGCAGAAGGGCACCGGCAAATGGGCCAGCCAGGCGGCGCTGGACCTGGGCGTCACGGCGCCGACCATCGCCGACGCCGTGTTCGCTCGGACAGTGAGCGCGACCCGGTCGGAACGGGCGGCGGCGGCGGAGGTGCTGAGCGGTCCCGACGCGCGCTTTTCGGGGGAGCGGGACGCCTTCGTCGAGAAGATCCGCCGCGCGCTGCTGGCAGCCAAGGTGTGCGCCTATGCCCAGGGCTTCCAGCTGCTCGCGGCGGCGGACCGCGAGCACGGCTGGGACCTGCCCTTCGGCAGCGTCGCGGGCGTGTGGCGCGCGGGCTGCATCATCCGCGCCCGTCTGCTCGAGGACATCCGCCGCGCCTACGTGCGCGAGCCGCAGCTGGTCAACCTGCTGCTGGACCCGCACTTCGCAGCCGTGATGGCCGATTGCCATGTGGCGCTGCGCGACGTCGTCGCCACGGCCGCCCAGCACGGCGTCGCAGTTCCCGCGTTCATGAGCGCCCTCGCCTACTACGACAGCTACCGGTCGCGGCGGCTGCCCGCCAACCTGCTGCAGGCCCAGCGCGACTACTTCGGCGCGCACACCTACCAGCGGCTGGACCGGCCCGGCAAGTTCCACACGAAGTGGACCGACGCCTGACGCGGGGCCCTGCCGCGAGAGAGCGGTGGGCCGCCCCCGTCAGTGGTCGTGCCGCAGGTAGCTCGGATGCCGTGGCAGCCGCAGGCTGACCAGGAACGCGACCACCATCATCGCGGTGACGTACCAGTAGAACAGGGACTCGTGCCCCAGGCTCTTGAGGCCCAGGGCGACGTATTCGGCGGTGCCGCCGAACACGGCATTGGCGACGGCATAGGCCAGACCGACGCCCAGCGCACGCACTTCGGGAGGGAAGAGCTCGGCCTTCACGATGCCGCTGACCGAGGTGTAGAAGCTGACGATCGCGAGCGCCACCATGATCAGGGCGCCAGCCGCCACGGGGCTCGCGACGTGCTGCAAGGAGGTGAGGATGGGCACCGTGGCAATCGCCCCGAGGCCGCCGAACAGCAGCATGTTGCTGCGCCGGCCGATCCGGTCGGACAGCGCCCCGAACAGCGGCTGCAGGCACATGTAGAGGAACAGGCAGACCGTCATCACGTTGCTGGCGGTCCGGATGGACATCCCGGCCGAGTTGACCAGGTACTTCTGCATGTAGGTGGTGAAGGTGTAGAAGATCAGCGAGCCGCCCGCGGTGTAGCCCAGCACCGTGAGGAAGGCCGCCCGGTGGTCGCGCAGCACCCCCATCACGCTGCCGGCGTTCTTGTTCGCGCGCGTCGCCTCGGTCGAGGTCTCGTGCAGGCTGCGGCGCAGCAGCAGCGCGATCAGCGCCGCGATGGCGCCCACCACGAACGGGATGCGCCAGCCCCAGGCGCGCAGCTCCGCCTCGTCCAGCAGCTGCTGCAGCACGACGATGACGAGCACGGCGAGCAGCTGGCCGCCGATGAGGGTGACGTACTGGAAGGACGACAGGAAGCCGCGCTGGCCGCGCAGCGCGACCTCGCTCATGTACGTGGCAGCGGCGCCGTACTCGCCGCCGACCGACAGCCCCTGGAGCAGGCGGGCCAGCAGCAGGAGCACAGGCGCCCAGGCGCCGATCGTGGCATACGTCGGCAGGCAGGCGATCAGCAGGGACCCGGCGCACATCATCACGACAGAGATGAGCATGGCGGTCTTGCGGCCCCGCCGGTCGCCGATGCGGCCGAACATCCAGCCGCCGATCGGCCGCATCAGGAATCCGGCGGCGAACACCCCGGCCGTGTTCAGGAGCTGGACGGTGGGATCGGACTTCGGGAAGAAGGCGGGGGCGAAGTAGATGGCGCCGAACGCATAGATGTAGAAGTCGAACCACTCGACCAGATTGCCCGACGATGCGGCGACGATCGCGAAGATGCGCTTGCGCTTCTCCTCGGCGGTGTAGTGCGGAACATCCGGGGCGTCCCGGGCCTCGATCTCGGTCGGTTGGGCGGTGCGCATGGTGCGGTCACGTCGGGTTCTTGTCGCGACAGCCTAGTCGGCCGCGCCGGCCCGCTGCGTCGGTCCAGACGCCCACGCGGTGTGCTCGCACGCCGGCAAGCGGCCGCGGCCTGCGATGACAGCCGATGCCACGGCCGGGCCAGCCGGGCAGGTCCCGCCCCACTGGCCCCGCGCCGCGACCGCCGGCTTACCGCAACAGTGCCGACATCGCCGACAGGCAGTTCACGATCCGCACGGCTGCCTCGACGGTGGGCGCCTCGAAGCCGATCTCGTCGGAGGCCAGCCGCTCCAGGGTCGGCCACTGGCAGAACAGGTCGGCTAGCGCGGGCGACTGCGTCTGGATGCGCACCGCCAGCGGCAATCGCAGCACGTAGGGGGTCGGACGCGCGGGCCTGGCCAGCGCTGTCGCGACGCCGGCGCGGATCGCCTCGCGTGCGGCCTGCGGCGACAGGCTGATGCCGCTGGTCTGGCCGGTGGCCTGCTTGGTCTGCACGAACACCGCGTCGGGGAAGAGCGACCGGTGCTCGGCGATGAACACGTCGTCGCCGCTGGCCATCGCCACCGGCACGCCGTACTCGCCGGCCAGCGCCCCGTACATGGCACCCTCCCCCACTTCCTCGCCGTGGAAGCGCACGCGCGTGAACGCGAAGCTGTTGCTGGTGTGGGCCAGGATGCCGCGGCCCTGCGCGCGCGAGTGGTAGCCGACCATGCAGACGGCCTGCACGCCCTGTTCGACGCCGGCCATCATGCCGAGGTAGCGCGGCTTGCCCAGCACGAACCGGGCGCGCGCATCGAGCAGTTCCGCGGGCATGTTGCGGAAGTCGCCGTGCGAGTCGTTGACCAGCACCTCGGTGGCCCCGGCATCGAACGCGCCGGCGATGGCGGCGTTCGCCTCCTGCGCCATGAGCACGCGCGCCCGTTCGTATTCCGGGTTGCCGGCGCGCACCTGCTGGTGGTGCACGACGCCGGCGACGCCCTCGATGTCGGTGGAAATGAGGATCTTCATGCGCGGCGGGTCGAGAGGGAGGGCCAGCCGGCAACGAGGTCGGCCAGGGATTCGCGGCGGTGGCCGTCGCGGCCGGTCACCGCCTCGGCCCGCCACAGCGCGTGCAGGATCGCCTGCTCACAAGCGTCGGCGGCCGCCTCGAACAGGTCGTCCAGCCGGGTCTCGTGCAGCATCGCCACCGCGGGCATGGCGCGCTGCGGCAGGTGCGGCACGGTGTAGGCCGTCGAGAACGCCAGGGCGATGTCGCCGCTGCCGTGGCCGTACACCGAGCCCGTGCGTGCCAGCCCGGCCGCGGCGCGCATCGCGAGCCGGCGCAGCTGGCGGGCGTCGAGCGCCGCGTCGGTGGCGAGCAGCAGGATGATCGAGCCCTTCTCCGGACCGTCGGCAGGGGCGGCCGGCGGTGGGGACGCCTGTGCCGCCAGCCGCTCGCCCACGCGGTGGCCGGCCACCACCAGTTGCGGCAGCTTGCCGAAATTGGCGAGCACCAGGGCGCCGACGGTGCACTCCGCGCCGGCCGCCCGGCGCGAGGCACTGCCGATCCCGCCCTTGAGGGCGAAGCAGGACATGCCCCGCCCGGCCCCGACGGCGCCCTGCGCGAAATCCGGGGCCGCGCCGGCGTGCGCCTGCAGGTAATGCGCCTCGTCCACCGCCATGCGCTGGATGTCGTTGAGGAAGCCGTCGTTGCATTCGAACACCAGCGGGTTCACGGTCGGCAGGCTGCGGCCGCTTTCGGGGTTGGCGGCGACGCACTGGCGGATCTGGGCTTGCGCGACCGCCGGAACGGAGTAGGTGTTGGTCAGCGCGATGGGCGTCTCCAGCACGCCCAGCTCGCGCAGTTGCACCAGGCCCACGCTCTTGCCGAACCCGTTGAGCACGGCAGCGGCGGCCGGCACCTTGTCGCGGTACGGATCGCCCGCATGCGGGCGCACCACGGTCACCCCGGTCTGCACGCCACCGTCGGCCAGCGTGTGGTGGCCAACCGTCACGCCGGGCACGTCCGTGATCGCGTCGCGGGCGCCGGATGCGAGCGAGCCGATGCGGGGCAGCAGGCCGGCCATCTGTCAGGTGCGGTCGATCTTCGGATCCAGCGCGTCGCGCATGCCGTCGCCGAGCAGGTTGAACGCCAGGACCGTGAGGAAGATGGCCAGGCTGGGAAACAGGGCCACGTGCGGCGCGTTGACCATGTCGGCACGCGCTTCGTTGAGCATCGCGCCCCACTCGGGCGTGGGCGGCTGCGCGCCCAGGCCCAGGAACGAGAGGCTGGCGGCGGTGATGATCGACGTGCCCAGCCGCATGGTGAAGTACACGACGATGGCCGAGATGCTGCCGGGCAGGATGTGGCGCATGACGATGGTCCAGTCGGAGGCGCCGACGCTGCGCACCGCCTCGACGTAGGTCATCTGCTTGAGCACCAGGGTGTTGCCCCGCACCAGCCGCGCGAAGGCCGGGACGCTGAACACCGAGACCGCGACCACCACGTTGACCATGCTGCTGCCCAGGATGGCCACCACCCCCAGCGCGAGCAGGATGCCGGGAAAGGCGAGCAGCACGTCAGAGATGCGCATCACGATGCGCTCCCACCAGCCGCCGTAGTAGCCGGCCAGCAGGCCGAGCGAGGCGCCCACCACGCCGCCGATGGCGACCGAGAAGAAGCCGGCCGCGAGCGACAGCCGCGCGCCCATCAGGATGCGGCTGAAGATGTCGCGGCCGAGCGGGTCGACGCCCATCCAGTGCGCCCAGGATGGCCCCTGGTTGATGCGGTCGTAATCGAAGAAGTTCTCGGCGTCGTACGGCGCGATCCAGGGCGCCAGCAGGGCCACCCCGACCAGCAGCAGCACGAACGCGAGTGCCACCAGGGCGACGTGCTGCTGGCGGAACTTGCGCCAGAACTCGGTCCAGGGGGTGCGCACGCGGGCGCCGGCGGCCAGGGCCGGCGCGGCGTCGGCCTCGGGTGCGGCGGCTTCCACCACGACGGCCGGGGGCGAGGAGTCGTTCATCGGTAGCGGATCGTGGGGTTGATGAAGCCGTAGAGCAGGTCCACGGTCAGGTTGATGACGATGAACTCGAGCGAGAACAGCAGGACCAGTGCCTGGATCACCGGATAGTCGCGCATCGACACCGCGTCGACCAGCAGGCGGCCCAGGCCCGGCCAGTTGAAGACCGTCTCCACCACGATCGAGCCGCCCAGCAGGAATCCGAACTGCAGGCCCATCATGGTGACCACGGGAATCAGCGCGTTGCGCAGGCAATGCTTGAGGATGACCATGCGCTCGCCCAGGCCCTTGGCCCGCGCCGTGCGCACGAAGTCCTCCTGGATGACCTCGACGAACGACGCGCGGGTGAAGCGCGCCATCACGGCCGCGACACCGGCGCCCAGCGTGATCGACGGCAGGATGTAGTGGCGCCAGCTGTCGGCGCCGACGGTCGGCAGCCAGCCCAGCTGCACGGAGAAGACCTCCATCAGCAGCATGCCGAGCGCGAATGCGGGGAACGAGATGCCCGACACCGCCAGCGTCATCCCGATCCGGTCGGGCCAGCGGTTGCGGAACACGGCCGAGCCGATGCCGATGGCCATGCCGATCAGCACCGACCAGGCCATGCTGGCGAGCGTGAGCAGCAGGGTCGGCATGAAGCGGTCGCCGATCTCCACGGAGACGGGCCGCTTGCTGCGCAGCGAGGTGCCCAGGTCGCCGTGCAGCATGCGCCCGAAGAAGTCGACGAACTGCGCGGGCAGCGGCTTGTCCAGACCGAGGTCCTGGCGCACCAGGGCCACCGTCTGCGGGTCGGCATCGGGTCCGGCGGCCAGCCGGGCCGGGTCGCCCGGCAGCATGTGCACGAACAGGAACACCAGCACCGCGACGATCAGCAGCGTCGGCAGCAGGCCGAGCAGGCGCTTGAGGAGATAACTGGCCATCGCGGGCAGGTCCGGCTCGGGTGGTTACTTCAGGTCGACGTCGTCGAAGTGGAACGACGCGTCGGGCATCACGTAGAAACCGCTCAGGCCCTTGGCGTGCGCCGACAGCAGCTTCTCGGTGACCAGGAAGGCCCAGGGCGCGTCGGCCCAGATGCGCTTTTGCGCATCGGTGTACAGCCTGGTCTTCTCGGCGGCATCGGTGGTCTTCAAGGCCTTGGCGATGTCCTCGTCCACCGCCGGGTTCTTGTAGTAGGCGGTGTTGAACATGCGCGGCGGGAACGATTCCGAGGCCAGCAGCGGCCGGGTGGCCCAGTCGGCCTCGCCGGTCGACGACGACCAGCCGACGTAGTACAGCCGCACCGGCGCGGTCGCCGCATCCTGCGCGCTCTCGACCTTCTCGACCCGCTGGCCGGCTTCCAGGGCCTGCACGGAGGCCTTGATGCCGACCTGGGCCAGCTGCTGCTGCAGGAACTGGATCACCTTCTGGCCGGTGGTGTGGTTGTAGGCCGACCAGAGCTGGGTCTCGAAGCCGTTGGGGTAGCCGGCTTCCTTGAGCAGCGCCCGCGCCTTGGCCGGGTCGTACGGCCAGGGGCCGAGCTTGACCGCGTATTCCACGCCCTGCGGCAGCACGCCTTCGGCCGGGATGGCGTAGCCGGAGAACGCCACCTTGGCCAGCGCCTCCTTGTTGATCGCGAAGTTGATCGCCTGGCGGACCTTGGGATTGTCGAATGGCTTTTGCTGCGTGTTCATCGACATGTAGCGGTGCACGATCGACGGCGCGGCCACCAGCTCGAGGTTCGGCTTGCCCTTGAGCACCTCGGCCTGCTCGTACGGCACCGGGAACGTGAAGTGCGCCTCGCCCGTCTGCATCATGGCGCTGCGCGAGTTGTTGTCGGTGACCGGGCGGAAGGTGATGCTGTCGACCTTGGGGAAGCCCTTGCGCCAGTAGCCGTCGAACTTCGCGACCTTCAGGTAGTCGGTCTGCTTCCACTCGACGAACTTGAACGGCCCGGTGCCCACGGGGTTCTGCGCGATGCCCTTGCTGCCGAACTTCTGCAGGGCCGCCGGCGAGATGATCACGCCCGACGGATGCGCCAGCGAGTTGATGAAGGGCGAGAACGCCTCGTGCAGCGTGAACCTCACCGTCGCCGCGTCGACCACCTCGGTCTTGGCGATGTTCTTGTACAGGTTGTGGCGCTTGAGCTTGTTCTCGGGATTGGTGACCCGGTCGAAGTTGGCCTTGACCGCGGCGGCGTCGAAGTCGGTGCCGTCATGGAACTTGACGCCCTTCTTCAGCTTGACCGTGTAGGTCAGGCCGTCCTTGCTGGCCTGGTAGCCCTCGGCGAGCACCGGGACCATCTTCATGTCCTTGTCGAAGCCGAACAGGCCCTGGTAGAGCGACTTCACGACGGCCTGCGACAGCGTGTCGTTGGCGTCGTACGGATCCATCGTGGTGAAGGTCGAGGCGACCGCCGCGACGACGTCCTTCGCCGCGAACGCGGGCGTGGCCAGCGTGGCGGTCAGGGCCAGTGCCGCTGCCAGGGGTGGGAGGAAAGATCTCATCGGTACGCTCCAGAGTGAAGAAGGGTTGCTCAATCGATGCCGCCGACGCGGTGGCGCGCCACGTAGTGCCCGGGCCCGACCGGCTGCAGCGGCTCGACCACCGGCTCGTCGCCCACCGCCCGGATCGGGCTGGGCACCTCGCCCTCGAGCAGCTCGCGCCGCAGGTGGCGCCGCGTCGGGTCGGCGATCGGCACCGCGGCCATCAGCCGACGGGTGTAGGCGTGCTGCGGATTCTCGAAGATCGCGCGACGCGGGCCGATCTCGACAATCTGGCCGAGGTACATGACCGCCACCCGGTGGGCGACGCGCTCGACCACGGCCATGTCGTGCGAGATGAAGAGGAACGCGATGCCCAGCTCGCGCTGGAGATCAAGCATCAGGTTGACGATCTGCGCCTGGATCGACACGTCCAGGGCCGACACCGACTCGTCCGCGACCACCACCTTCGGGTTCAGTGCTAGGGCCCGGGCGATCGCGATGCGCTGCCGCTGGCCGCCAGAGAACTCGTGCGGATAGCGGTGTGCCACCTCCACCGGCAGGCCGACCTTGCGCAGCAGCCAGTCGACGCGTGCCTGCGCCTCGCGGCCCTTGGCGATGCCGTGCACCAGCAGCGGCTCCATGATCGAGTAGCCCACCGTCACCCGCGGATCGAGCGAGGCGAACGGGTCCTGGAAGATGAACTGGATGTTGCGGCGCAAGTGGCGCAGGTCGCTCGCCGGCAGCTCGCGCACGTTCTGGCCGCCGAATTCGATCGCGCCGCCCTGGCTGTCGACCAGCCGCAGCAGCGAACGCCCGGTGGTCGACTTGCCGCAGCCCGATTCGCCCACCAGGGCCAGCGTCTCGCCGGGGTACAAGTCCAGGCTGACCTTCTCGACCGCATGGACGCGCCGCTTCACGCGGCCGAGGATGCCGCTGGGGACATCGAAGCGGGTGACCAGGTCCCGCACGCGCAGGAGCGGCTCGCTGTCTGCCGGCACCGTGTCCTGCGGCCTGGCGTCCACCGCGACCGCCGTACCGGTGCCGCGGTCCAGCAGCTCGAACTTGCGGGGCAGATCGGTGCCCTGCATCGAGCCGAGCCGCGGCACGGCCGACAGCAGCGCGCGCGTGTAGGGTGCCTGCGGCGCGGCGAACAGCGCCTCGGCGGCGCCCTCCTCGATCTTGCGGCCCCCGTTCATCACCAGGACGCGATCGGCCACCTCGGCCACCACGCCCATGTCGTGGGTGATGAACACCACGCCCATCTGCATCTCGTCCTGCAGGCCGCGAATGAGCTGCAGGATCTGCGCCTGGATGGTGACGTCGAGTGCCGTCGTGGGCTCGTCGGCGATCAGCAGCGAGGGCCGGCAGGACAGCGCCATCGCGATCATCACCCGCTGCCGCATGCCGCCCGAGAGCTGGTGCGGGTAGCGGCCCAGCACGCTGCGCGCCTCGGGAATGCGCACCAGCTCCAGCATGCGCAGCGCCTCGGCCCGCGCTCCGGCGGCATCCTTGCCCTGGTGGATGCGGATCGATTCGGCAATCTGGTCACCGGCCGTGAACACCGGGTTCAGCGACGTCATCGGCTCCTGGAAGATCATCGCGATGTCGGCGCCCCGGATGCCGCGCATGGTGGCCTCGCCGGCCTGCGCCAGGTCCAGCACGTCGCCGTTGCGGCGCCGCACCACCATCCGGCCGCCCACGATGTGACCGCCGCCGTGTTCGACCAGCCGCATCAGCGCCAGCGAGGTCACCGACTTGCCCGATCCCGACTCGCCGACGATCGCCAGGGTTTCGCGGCGGTCGACGTGGAAGGACAGGTCCTGCACCGCGTCCACCGTGCGCTCCGACGTGCTGAAGCGAACCGACAGGTTCGACACCTCCACCACGCGTTGCGCGGGCAAGCCCGACCGGGCCGGCGCCGGGCGCTCGGGTTCGGTGGTCGTCATGGCCTGGCCACCGGGTCGTCGCGGAAGATCGCCGTCTGCAGGGCCTCGCCCACGCGCGCGACGCCGCGGTACATGCCTTCGGTGTTGAACGGCAGCGCGACGTTGCCCAGCCGGTCCACCGCCACCAGGCCGCCGCGCCCGCCGATGGCAGGCAGCGCCTGCATCACGACGGCTTCAGCGGCCTGCTCGAGCGTGGCACCGGCGTAGGCCATGCGCGCGCAGATGTCGTAGGCCGCCAGAACCCGGATGAACATCTCGCCCGTCCCGGTGCAGGAGATCGCGGCCGTGGCGTTGTCGGCGTAAGTGCCGGCGCCGATGAGCGGCGAGTCGCCCACGCGGCCGGGCCGCTTGTTGGTCATGCCACCGGTGGAGGTGGCGGCCGCCAGGTTGCCGTGGACATCGAGGGCGACAGCGCCGACGGTGCCGAACTTGCGTTGCTCGTCCAGTGGCGGCGTGGCGCCGGAAGGCTGCCGGAACACCAGCGCCGCCCCGTCGTGGTCGAGCACTGCCTTGTCGGCCGCGAGCGCCCGCCGCAGCTGCTCGCGCCGGTGGTCGGTCGAGAAGTAATCGGGCGAGACGAGCTCCAGCCCCAGGCGTTCGGCCAGGGCTTCGGCGCCCGCGCCCACCAGCAGGACGTGGTCGGTGTGCTCCATCACCGCCCTGGCGGCGCGCACCGGCCGCTTGATGCGCGCGACGCAGCCGACGGCCCCGGCCTTGCGCGTCGCGCCGTCCATCACGGCGGCATCGAGTTCATGCGTCTCGTCGTGGGTGAACACCGCCCCGTGGCCGGCGTTGAACAACGGGCAGTCCTCCAGCAGGTCGACTGCCAGCGACACCGCGTCGAGCGCCGTGCCGCCCCGGGCGAGCAGGTCCCGGGCGGGCCCGAGCACCGCGCGCAGGGCGTCGTGGTAGGCCGCCTGCTGCTCGGCAGCCGCGCCTTCGCGGCTCATGGTGCCCGCACCGCCGTGGACGGCGATGACGGGACGGACGTTGGACGGAGTCACGGGATGCATCCTTCAGTGGGACCGGCGGGCCTTGCGCGGCGCCGGCAAGGCAGCCTCGCTGCGCAGCTGGGTGCCGGCGCCGGTGTGCAGCCAGGGCAGCACCGACTCGGCCAGCTGCGTGGCGGCCTGCACCGGGCCGTCGGCACGGTGCGCTACGGCGCTGGCAAGGGCTTCGATCAGGGCCAGCACGCTGGCTTCGGAATTGGCGAAGTACTGGCTGTCGGTCTGGGCATACAGGGCCACGTCGGCCAGCGGCGCCAGCGGCGATGCGACGCGGTCGGTGAGCGCGAGCACGGTGGCGCCCGCGTTGCGGGCCAGCCGCGCGAGCAGCACGGTGTCGGTGAGGTACCGCGGAAAGGCGATCGCGACCAGCAGGTCGCCGGGACGCACGCGGCTGAGCACCTTGGCGGCATACGAGGCGCCCTCGCGCGTCGCCAGCAGGTGGACCTCGTCGCGGTAGGCATCCAGGCTGTGCTGCAGCAGGCCGCCCAGCCAGCTGCTGCTGCCGAAGCCGACGATGTAGACGCGCTGGGCCTTCAGAACCGCCTCGACGGCGCGCTCGCAGGTGAGCGGGTCCAGCGACTGGCGGGTGCGCGCGAGGTTGCGCTCGACGTCGGCCAGCGCGCCGGCGAAGACGTCGGCCACCTGCGCCGAACGCTCCAGCTTGCTGCGCAGCTTCTCCACCGGCGCGAGCGTGGTCTCGAAGCCCAGCACCAGCGCGGCGCGGAACTGCGCATAGCCCTCGAAATCGAGCGCGCGCGCAAACCGGTTGGCGGTGGCGACGGAGACGCCAACGGCGGCGGCCAGCTCATCGATGGGCATGGTGGCGGCATGCAGCGGATGCGCCAGCACCCAATCGGCGATCTGCCGGTGCGACGGCGAGAGCGTTGGCAGCCGTTGCGCGATGCGCTGCGCCATCGAGGGATTGCCCGCAGTCTTGGCGATCATCGGCCGCGCCCGTTGGATGAAGCTGAGCTGAACATTTATTTACACGCGGCAGGATGATAGCGAAATTTTTCATCACACTGCCGCCGGCCTCCCCTGCGCTGCTGCATCCGCGCGAAGCGCCCGCCAGGCTCGCGAGGCAGGCATCGGGGCAGCGTGCCGGTCTCCCGGTCTCCCGGTCGGCCGACAGGCAGGACCCGGTCTGTCCGAACGCGTTGCGCACGTTGGGCCCACGTTGGCCTCGCACTGCAGAGCCCGACGGCCTACCCTGCCGCAAGCCGCCACCCACCGGGCCTCGTCAGTTCGGCTTTTCCTGATCGTCTTGCAGCAAATGTCTGCTTTTTTCTAGCGGGTTGCAGGAGTATGGTCGCGGGTCACACCCGATCTAGAAGGAGACTCTCATGAAAAAATCTTTGGCTTTGATGGTTCTGGTCCTCAGCCTGGGCCTGGCGGCAGTCGACGCGGAAGCCGCGCGGCGCCTGGGCGGTGGCAAGTCCAGCGGCATGCAGCGGCAGAACACCACCCAGCCGGCGCAGCAGCCTGCCGCCGCTGGCCAGCAGGCCGGCGCGCCGGCCCAGGCGGCTCCTGCTGCCGCAGCAGCACCCGGCGCGGCCGCTGCAGCCGCGCCCCGGCGCAGCTGGATGGGACCGATCGCCGGCCTGGCGGCGGGCCTGGGCCTGGCGGCACTGGCGTCGCACTTCGGCTTCGGCGAAGCCCTGGCCAACATGCTGATGATCGGCCTGCTCGTGATGGCCGCCCTGGCGCTGGTGGGCTTCTTCCTGCGCAAGCGCGCCATGGGCCAGCAGCCGGCGGCGCTGGGTGCCGCCGGCGGGCTGGGCGGCATGATGCGCCAGCCGCCGCAGGCCGCGTACCGCCACGACGCCCCGGCCCAGCCGCAAGGCGGCTCGCTGATCGGTTCGCGCATCGGCAGCGGTCTGGCCGGCGGCCTCGGCGGCACGCTGGCCGCGGGCACGCAAGCCTCCGCCATCCCGGCCGATTTCGACAAGGCGGGCTTCGAGCGCAATGCCAAGGCGCAGTTCGTCGCGCTGCAGGATGCCAACGATGCGCGCGACCTGGAACGCCTGCGCGGCTTCCTCACGCCCGAGATGTTCGAGCTGGTGCGCGCCGATCTCGCGACGCGCGGCGATGCTCCGCAGAAGACCGAGGTCTTCGGCCTGCAGGCACAAGTGCTCGAGGTCGCACAGGAGGACGATCGCTACGTGGTGAGCGTGCGGTTCACCGGCAGCGTGCGCGATGAACAGGGTGCCGCTCCGGAGGACCTGGACGAGATCTGGCACCTGACGAAGTCGCGCAACGGCTTCGACGGCTGGGTGATCGCGGGCATCCAGCAGGCCGGCGCGGCCGGCTGACGCGCAGGACGGCTGCTGCCTGGGGGCACACTCGCCGGATGGCAGCGCCGTTCAACTACCGTCACCTGTATTACTTCTGGGTCGTCGCCAAGGAAGGCGGCATGGCCCGGGCCGCCGCCCGCCTCGGGATGGCGGTGCAGACGGTTAGCGCCCAGGTGCGCACGCTCGAACAATCGCTCGGGCATGCCCTGTTCAAGCCTGCCGGGCGCGGCATGGCGCTGACCGACGCCGGCGTGGCCGCGATGGCGCAGGCCGACCAGATCTTCCAGTTGGGCGAGCAGCTTCCCGCCGTGGTGCGGGAAGCTGCCACCGGACAGGGCCTGCGGCTGGCGGTCGGCATCTCGGACGGGCTGCCCAAGCTGGTCGTGCGGCACCTGCTGCAGCCCTCGCTGGAAGCTCCCAACGTGCGCCTGCTGTGCCACGAAGACGAATTCGATCGCCTGCTGGGTGATCTGGCGCTGCACCGGCTCGACGTGGTGCTGTCCGACCGGGCAGCGCCGCCCAATCCCAATCTCCGGCTGTACAGCCACGCGCTCGGGCAGGCGTCGCTGGCGTGGTTCGCGCCCGTCGCCCTGGCGGCGCGCTGCAGGGCGCCCTTCCCGGATTGCCTGGCCGAGATGCCCGTGCTGCTGCCCACCGGCCATGCGGCCGTCCGCCTGCGCATCGACCAGTGGTTCGAGCGCCACGGGCTGCATCCGCAGGTGGCCGGCGAATTCGAGGACAGCGCGCTGCTGGCGGCCTTCGGCCGCAGCGGGATGGGCGCCTTCCCGGCGTCGTCCCGCTCGCGCGGCGAACTGCTGGACGATCCGGGTCTGCAACTGGTGGGCGAGGCGCCCGAACTGGTCGAGCACTTCTACCTGATCTCGGCTGAACGCCGCATCCAGCATCCCCTGGTGCAGCGGCTGCTGCAGCAACGCCCGGACTAGCTGCGTCGCGGCTGCGGCTGCGGCTGCGGCCGCGGCGCCGCTGACCTTGCTGCGACGCCTGGATCCGTGGCATCCGCGACACAGCGGGCGCCGTCAGACAGATTTCGCAGGCCTGTGCCCAACAAAGTGGCATCGGCCGGCAGCCCAGTCCTGGCGCGGCTCCGGACAGAGGTCCACACCCTTGTCCACAAGCTTCTCCACGGTTCCCGTGCAAAAGCAGCCCTGCGGGGCGTGGTAGGGGCGAATGCCGGCGGGGGGCGCGGATGCGCCGGTGTCGAGACGCCGGGCAGCGGCCGGCATCGCCCCGGTCCTTCGCTTGCGTTCAGCCCGGCGCAGCGCGCTCCCGCGCCATTTCCACCAGGGCGCGGAACCCTGCGGTGTACGACCGCCAGCCCAAGCCCTGGATGGTGGCCTTGACGGCCGGCGAAATGATCGAGTGCTGCCGCCAGCTCTCGCGCGCCGCGATGTTGGACATGTGGATCTCGAGCACCGGGAACGGCATCGCCTTGATCGCATCGTGCAGCGACACGCCGTGCTGTGTCAGGCCCGCCGGATTGAGCAACGCGCCGTCGCAGCTGTCGATGTTCTCGTGGAACTTGTCGACCAGGCTGCCTTCGTGGTTGGACTGGAAGATCTCGATCGCCACGTCGAGCTCGGCCGCCAGGGCGCGCAGCCGCTCGTCGATCTGCGCCAGCGTCGTGGTGCCGTAGATGTGCGGTTCGCGGCGCCCGAACAGGTTCAGGTTCGGGCCGTGCAGCACCAGGAACTTCAGCGGCCGGCTCACTTGCGCACCTTGGCCAGTTCCTGCGCGTACAGCTTGACCAGCGCCGGGTCGTAGCTCGCCGCGAAGCGGTCGGTCACCGGCTTGGCGATCTCCCGCATCTTCGCCTGCGCGGCGGGCGAGACCTCGTTGTACTGCATGCCCTTGGCCTGCAGTTCGCCGACCGCCTTCTGCGCGGCGGCACGGCTCACCTGGCGCTGGTAGTCGCGCGACTCGGCGGCGGCGTCCCGCAGGATCTTCTGCTCGGTGGCCGACAGCCGGTCCCAGAACCGCTTGCTCACCAGGATGATGTTGGCGGCGTACACGTGGTTGGTGGCGCTGACGAACTTGTTCACCTCATAGAACTTGTTCGACAGGATCACCGCGTACGGGTTCTCCTGGCCGTCGACCGCGCGCGTCTCCAGCGCGACGAAGAGCTCGGCGAACGGCATCGGCACCGGGTTGGCCTTGAACGCCTTGAAGGTGTCGAGGAACACCGGGTTGGGGATCACGCGGATCTTCAGGCCGTCGAGGTCTTCCGCGCGCGTGATCGGGCGCTTGCTGTTGGTCACGTTGCGAAAGCCCAGGTCCCAGTAGCCCAGCGCCACCAGGCCCTTCTCCGGCAGCTTGGCCAGCAGCGCCTGGCCGAACGGGCCGTCGAGCAGCGCGTCTGCTTCGGCGTAGCTCCCCACGGCGAACGGGAAGTCGACCAGGCCGAATTCCTTGACCGTGCCGGCCAGCGATGTCGTCGCCGGCGCCGACATCTCCTGCACCCCGCTCTGCAGTGACGACTGCTGCTGCAGCTCGTTGCCCAGCTGGGACGCCGGGAACTCCTGGACCTTGAGCTTGCCGCCGCTCTTGGCCGCCACCAGCTCCGAGAAGCGCTTGACGCCGAAGCTCACCGGGTGGTCGGCGTTGTTCAGGTGACCGAACTTGATGGTCCTCTCCTGGATGTCCTGGGCCGCGGCGGTGCACGCGGCCGTGGCGAAGGCCGCGGCGAGAGCGGCCCGGCGTGTGATCGTCTTCATGTGTTGTCTCCTGTGGTGGGCGATGGCTGGTGCATCATAGGAACGGCGTCAGAACACCATTCCAGGCCGGAATCTCCTTTCACATGGCAAACGACCCATCGCTTCCCGCACCTGCGACCGCCCCCGTGGGCACCGTCGCGCGCGTGCTGCGGCTGCTGGAGACCCTGGCGCAGGACCCGCAGGGACTGCCGCTTGCGGCGATCGCAGACGAGATCGGCCTGCCGCGCAGCGGCTGCCACCGGCTGCTGGCCGAGCTCGTGCAAGCGGGCTACGTGCGCCAGCTGCGCGAACAGGGTGACTACGCGCTGACGACACGGCTGCCGGCGCTCGGCCTCAGCTTCCTGGGCGGCTGCGGCGTGGTCGACGTGGCGCAGCCCATCATCGACCGGCTGGCGGAGGTCTCCGGCGAACTGGTGCGGCTGGCCATCGTCGATGGCGACCGGCTCACGTTCGTGGCCAAGGCGCAGGGCGCCCGCTCCGGCCTGCGGTACGACGCCGACATGGGCATCGACGTGCGCCTGTCGTGCAGTGCCGGAGGCCACGCCTGGCTGATGACGCTGACCGAGGAGCGCGCGACCGAGCTGGTGGCCAAGCAGGGCTTCGGCGACCCGAAGGCCTATGGGCCGAAGGCGCCGACCACGTTCCGGGCCCTCATGAAGATCCTCGAGGAGGACCGGCGCCGCGGCTTCAGCGTGATTCACGAGATGTACGCGCCGGGCATGACCGCGATGGCGGCGCCCGTGCTGCGCCGCGGGGGCGAGGCGATCGGCGTGATCACCATCGCCGGGCCGCTGCAGCGGCTCACGCCCCAGCGCATCGAAGCGCTCGGCCGCCCAGTGATGGAGGCGGCGGCGGAGCTGGCGCTGGCCGGCAGCACGTCCCCGTTCTTCGCCCGGCGCGGCCGGATGGCCTGAGCCGCAGGTCCGCCACCCGGCCCGCGGGCCAGCAGGTAGCATCCGCGTACGGAGGAGTTCCATGCGCCTGCACCCCATCACGCCGATCCTGCGGATCTTCGACGAGGCCAAGGCCCGCGAGTTCTACGTCGAGTTCCTGGGCTTCCAGGTCGACTGGGAGCACCGGTTCGAGCCGCAGCTGCCCCTGTACCTGCAGGTGTCCCGCGCCGGCTGCGTGCTGCACCTGTCGGAGCACCATGGCGACTGCAGCCCCGGCGCGGCGCTGCGCATCGGCACCGACACGCTCGACGAACTGCACGCCGAACTCACCGGCAAGGCCTACCGCTACGCCCGGCCGTCGATCGAGGCGCAGCCCTGGGGCCGCGAGCTGTCGGTGCGGGATCCGTTCGGCAACCGGCTGGTCTTCACCAGCGTGGACGAGCCGGCGTCCGCTGCCTGACCCGGGCCGGGGCCGATCGGCCAGACCGGCACGCCTGGAGCGAACGGGCCATCGCGTCCTTCATGAGTTGCCGGCGGCGTTAACGTCCGGCCATGGCGCTGCACCTTGCCCGCATCCGGGCCCTCTGCTTCGACATCGACGGCACCCTGGCCGACACCGATGACCACATCGTGGCGCGGCTCGCGGCCGCCCTCGATGCGGTCCCCGGCGTCAGCGGCCGGCGCGCCGAGCGGCTGGCACGGCAGACGGTCATGGCGGCCGAAACCCCCGTGCACGCGGCCTATGCCCTGCTCGACCAGCTCGGACTCGACGTGCCCCTGGCGCGCCTGCGCGAACGCCTGAAGGCGATCCGCCAGCGCGGCATCGACCCGGCGCACACCCGCAACCCGGCCGCCGCCGACGAGGTTCCGCACGAGATGGTGGCCGGCGTCCAGGAGATGCTGGGCATCCTGGCGCGCCGCTTCCCGATGTGCACCATCTCCACCGGCAGCGCGCCGCGGGTGGAGCGCTTCCTGGCCCACTACGGCGTGCGGGAGCACTTCACCGAGGTGATCGGCGCGCAGACCACCCGCCGCATGAAGCCGCACCCGGAGCCCCTGCTGTTCGCCGCCGCCGCGATGGGCGTGGCGCCGCAGGAGTGCCTCATGATCGGAGACACCACCATCGACGTGCGCACCGGCGTTGCCGCGGGTGCCCAGACCGTGGGCGTGCTGTGCGGGTTCGGCACGCAAGGCGAGCTGCAGCGGGCGGGCGCCGGGCTGATCCTGCGCACCACGTCGGACCTGCTGGCCGTGCTGCAGCCCGCCGACGACCCGCTGGGACGCAGCGCCAGCCCTTGATTCCCGCGATCGAGGCCGGCTAGCCCCGATCCTTGCGTGGTGCGGCGGTGCGGCCGCCCCGACGATGGGATCGGGCGGGCGCCGTCGCCGGCGGGTCCTGCAACGCCTCGCCGCCGGCCGCCGCCGCGGCTCCCGTGGGCACCTGGCGCAGCATCGTGCGCATCGCCTGCGCCTGTGCGGCGCCGAAGTGCTGCTCGAAGGCATGCTGGGCGCGCCGCCACTGCGGCCGGGCGGCTGCGAGCCGCTCGCGCCCGGCGGCGGTGATCGTCACCTCGCGCCGGCGCCGGTCGACCTCGCCGGCCGTGATGGCCAGCAGGCCGTCGCGCTCGAGCGGCGTCACGCTGCGCGTCATGGTGGTGCGGTCCATCACCATGGCCTCGGCCAGCGCGGCGATGCTCGACGGGCCGGAACGCTGCAGCTGCGACAGCACCGCGTACTGCGTCGAGCTCAGGCCGCACGCCGCGAGGTGCTGGTCATACAGCTGGCTGATCCAGCGCGCCGCCTGCCGCACGGCCAGGCAATGGCAGACGTCGACCGGGCTCAGCGCCGCTGCGTCAGCCATGGACCGGTCCGCCGGGCGGCACCGTCGCAAGCAGGAATGTGCACATGCACGTAGTATCGCGCATCGCCGGTCCGTGCACAAGCACATGTCGACCTGCCCCGACCGAAAGGAGCCGCCATGTCCGCCATGTCCGCCACGACCGCCGCCCGCACGCCGCCCGCGGGCAGCCCTGCCCTGAATCCCCGGACCCGGCAGCTGCTGGAAGGCCCGGTGACCTCCACCCTGCTGCGCCTGGGTGCCCCGAACGTGCTGGTGATGGTGGCGCAGGCCGGCGTCGGCCTGATCGAGACCTACTTCATCGGCCGGCTCGGCGTCGATGCGCTCAGCGGCGTCGCGCTCGTGTTCCCGGTGGTGATGCTGATGCAGATGATGTCGGCCGGTGCCATCGGCGGTGGCATCTCCTCCTCGATCGCGCGGGCGCTGGGCGCGCGCCGGCTCGAGGACGCCAACGCCCTGGTGCTGCACGCCTGCGTCATCTCGGTCGGCTTCGGCCTGCTGTTCACCGCGGCCGCCTGGCTCGGCGGGCGCGCACTGTACACCGCGATGGGCGGCGTCGGCGGGTCGCTGCAGGTGGCGCTCACGTACTCGGGCTGGGTGTTCGCGGGGGCGGTGCTGGTGTGGCTGTTCAACGCGCTGGCGTCGGTGATCCGCGGCACCGGCAACATGGCCATGCCGGCGCTGGTCACCTGCGTCGGCACCGTGGTGCTGGTGCCGCTGTCGCCGGCGCTGATCTTCGGCGTCGGCCCGATCCCTCCCCTGGGGGTGGCCGGCGGCGCGATCGCCCTCCTGCTGTATTACGCCGTCGGCACGCTCTGGCTGGCGGCCTACGTGGCCAGCGGCCGCAGCGTGGTCGCGCCGGTGCTGCACGGCTTTCGCCTGCGCCCTGCGCTCGCGGCCGACATCCTGCGCGTGGGCGCTGCGGGCGCGGTCTCGACCCTTGCGACCAACGTCGCCATCGCCATCGCGACCGCGTTCGCGGGGGCCTACGGTCCGGCCGCCATCGCGGGCTACGGCATCGGCTCGCGCATCGAGTACCTGCTGGTGCCCCTGGTCTTCGGTCTCGGCGGACCGCTGGTCGCGATGGTCGGCACCTGCATCGGCGCGGGCCGGCGCCATCGCGCCCTGTCCGCCACGTGGACGGGCGCGGCACTGGCCTTCGCGGTGACCGAGGCGATCGGCCTGGCCGCCGCTGCCTGGCCGGCCGCCTGGATCCGGCTGTTCAGCACCGATCCCGCCGTGATCGCCGCGGGCAGCCTGTACCTGCGGCAGGTCGGCCCCTTCTACGGCTTCTTCGCGGCCGGCCTGCTGCTGTACTTCGCGTCCCAGGGTGCCGGCCGGCTCGGATGGCCGGTGCTGGGCAACCTGGCCCGGCTGGCCGTTGCGGCGCTCGGTGGCTGGCTCGCGGTGCGCCTGGGGTGGGGACTGCCCGGCGTGTTTGCGGCCCAGGCGGCTGCGCTGCTGGTCTACGCGGCGGTGAACACGTGGGCGGTGGCCGGCGGTGCGTGGTTCGGCCCAGTCGGCTGGCCCAGGACGCCGGCTGCGCTGCTCCAGCGCAGCGGCGCGTCCTGAGGACCTGACGACGGCACGCAGGACCCCCGCACGCGTCACACCGCACGTGCGCAGGCGAGGCTGCGACGCTCCCGAAACGCGCGCAGCGCCGACTCGTCAGCGCGGCCTTGCGCTAACATGGATGCGCATCAGCCGCTTCCGTGCACCAGCGCACGAGGGTTTGCGCCGGAGCAGAAGAAGGACCTCCATGCAGGATGCGGCGCAACCGGATCTTCTGTCCACCGGCATCCCCGGCCTGGACACGATCCTCGGCGGCGGGCTCACTCCGCATCGCGTGTACCTGATCGAAGGCGAGCCTGGCGCGGGCAAGACGACCACGGGCCTGCAGTTCCTGCAGGAGGGCGTTCGCCGCGGCGAATCCGTCGTCTACATCACGCTTGCGGAGAACCGGGATGAACTGGCCGCGGTCGCCGCCTCCCATGGCTGGGATCTCGACGGCATGCACGTGCATGAAGTGCTGCCGAACGAGGACCTGCTGGCCGGCACCGGCCAGTATTCGATGTTCCATCCGTCCGAGGTGGAACTGGCCGACACGCTCAAGACCATCCTGGCCGTGGTCGAGGAACGCCAGCCCTCCCGGGTGGTGCTCGACTCGCTGTCCGAGCTGCAGCTGCTGGCCGAATCGCCGCTTCGCTACCGGCGCCAGGTGCTGGCGCTCAAGCAGTACTTCTCCAGCCGCCGCTGCACCGTCCTGCTGCTGGACGACCGCACCGCCTCGGCCAATGGCGACCTGCAGGTGCGCAGCATCGCGCACGGCGTGATCCAGCTCGATCACTCGGTGAAGGACTACGGCGTGGAGCGCCGCCGCCTGCGGGTGGTGAAGCTGCGCGGGCGGCCGTTCATAGGCGGCCTGCACGACTACAACCTGGTGCGCGGCGGACTGGACGTCCACCCGCGGCTGATCGCGGCGGAGTCACGCGCGATCAGCGGCCGCCAGCAGATGAGCAGCGGGGTGAAGGAACTCGACACGCTGATGGGCGGCGGCGTCGAGGAAGGCACGAGCACGCTGATCATCGGCCCGCCAGGCACCGGCAAGTCGTCGCTGGCGGCGCAGTTCGTCGCCGCCGCCAATGCACGGGGCGAGGCGGCAGCCATGTTCCTGTTCGAGGAGTCCGCCAGCAACATGCTGCACCGGGCAGACGGCCTGAACCTGCCGCTGCGCGCGGCCATCGACTCGGGCCTGCTCACGGTGCAGCAGGTCGACCCGGCCGAACTGTCGCCGGGCCAGTTCGCGGCCGCCGTCCGGGCCGCGGTGGCCCGCGGGACCAAGGTGCTCGTGATCGACAGCCTCAACGGCTACCTCAACGCGGTGCCGGACGAGCGCTTCCTCACCACCTATCTGCACGAGCTGCTGACCTTCCTGGGGCAGCACCAGGTGATGACGCTGCTGGTCGGTGTCCAGCAGGGCATGCTGGGCGGCAACATGAGCAGCGCGATGGATGCCAGCTACGTGGCGGACAACGTGCTGATGCTGCGCTACTACGAGCTGGACGGCGAGATCCGCCAGGCCGTCTCGGTCTTCAAGAAGCGCGGCAGCACCCACGAGCGGACGATCCGCGCCTTCTCGCTCGGCCACGACGGCATCCGCGTGGGGCAGATCCTGCGCGGCTACCGCGGGCTGCTCAGCGGGGTGCCGGTGCAGGTCGCGCCCGGGGGCGACGCCGACTGATGGAGCACCGGATCCTCATCCACGTGGCCGCGGCGGGCGATGCCCAACTGGCCGAACGCGTGCTGCGCTCGGCCGACATCGAGGCGCGGGCCTGCACCTCGGAGGACGAACTGGCGGCCGAACTGCAGCTCGGCGCGGGCGCCCTGCTGATCGCCGAAGAAGCCCTGACGCCGCCGGTCCTGGCCGCGCTGTCGCAGCTCCTGGCCGGACAGGCCGCGTGGTCCGACCTGCCGCTGCTGGTCATGGCCAAGCGCGGCGCCGACACGCTGGAGGCACAGCGCGCCGTCGAGCGCCTGGGCAACGTCACGATGCTCGAGCGGCCGGTGCGCACCATCACGCTGGTGAGTGCCGCGCGTTCTGCGCTGCGGGCCCGCGCCCGCCAGTACGAGATGCGCGCCCTCAGCCGCCGCAAGGACGAGTTCCTCGCCACGCTCGCGCACGAGCTGCGCAATCCGCTGGCTCCCATCCGCAACGCGATGGCGATCCTGCAGCGGCTCCACCCGTCGCCGCAGGTGGGCTCGCTGGTGGGCATCGTCGACCGGCAGGTCAGCCACCTCACCCGGCTGGTCGACGACCTGCTCGACGTCGCGCGCATCACCAGCGGCAAGCTCGAGCTGCAGCTGTCCCGCACCTCGGCGCGCCGGGTGGCCGCGCATGCGCTGGAGATCGCGCAGGCGGGCTTCGCGGCGCGCGACCACGAGGTGGTGCTGCAGCAGCCCGAAGGCGAGGTCGTGCTGCAGGCCGACCATGTCCGGCTGGTCCAGGCGGTGGCCAACCTGCTGGTGAACGCGGGCAAGTTCACGCCGCCCGGCGGACGCATCCGGCTGGAGATCCGCCACGACGGCCCGGCGGTCGAATTCGTGGTGCAGGACAACGGCGTCGGGCTCGCGCCCACCGAGCTGCACCGCATCTTCGACATGTTCGAGCAGACCCGCACGATCGGCGAGCCGACCGGCGGGCTCGGCCTCGGCCTGCACCTGACCCGCGCCTTCGCGCAGTTGCATGGCGGCAGCGTCGAGGCCCGCAGCGCCGGCGCCGGCGCCGGCAGCGAGTTCGTCCTGCGCCTGCCGGTGGTGGTGGAACCCGAGACCACGGCCCTGCCGCCGCCGGCGAGCCCGTCCGCGCCGGGCTGCACCGCCCGCCGCATCCTCGTGGTCGACGACAACGTGGACGCGGCCAACACGCTCGAGGCCTTGCTGACGCTGCACGGCATGTCCGTCAGCGTGGCGCACGACGGCGCGGCGGCGGTCAACCGGGTGGTGGTCGACAACCCCGACGCGGTGGTCATGGACATCGGCATGCCGGTGATGAACGGCTACGAGGCCGCCCGGCGCATCCGCAGCCGCTCGGGCAGCCCCAAGCCGCTGCTCATCGCCCTGACGGGCTGGGGCCAGTACGCCGACAAGGCACGGGCCAGCGAGGCCGGGTTCGACTACCACCTGGTCAAGCCGCTCGACTTCGACAAGCTGCTCGGCTGCCTGTCGCGGCTCTAGCGCTTCGCACCGCTCCAGCGCTTCGCGCCGTCCCGCCCGTGCCTTCACGCGTCGCCCGCGGCGCCGGGCCGGGCGGGCCTCGGGAGGATGTCCTACGGACGCGGGGGATGGCGCGCGCCATAGTCATCCAGACGCCTGCACACGGCGCCACCTCAACCAGCCACATGACCGAATCCAACGAGCGCCGCGAATGGAGCCGCATCCTGGGCGACGAGAGCGCCGCGCTGCAGGCACAGCAGGCAACGGCCGGCAGCTCGCACGCGCCCGTGCTCGGGCCACCGCCCTACGGCGACCACGGCATCAACATGCTGGTCGAGGCCGCGGTGCGCGCCGAGCGCGACCGCTGCGCGGCACTGGCCGACACGCATGCGGCCGCCCAGGCCGCCGATCCGCAGGCGCAGGCGCTGCTGCTGGAACTGGGGGCCGCCATCCGGGCCGGTGCCGCCCCCGGATGAGCCAGACCGCCCCGCTGGCGGTCGAGCCGCTGCTGCTCACGACGGTGCAGGTCACCACGCTGCTGGCCCAGCGCGTGCTGACGCGCGCCTCGGCCTTCTTCTTCCGGCGCGGCACCCGGTTGTTCCTGGTCACCAGCCGGCACGTGCTGTTCGACCAGCCGACCGGGCATTTTCCGGACGAGATCGAGATCGGCCTGCACACGGCCGCAGGCAACCTGGCGGCGAGCACGCCGCTGCGCATCCCGCTGTACGCGCGTCGTCGCGCCGCCTGGCGCCAGGGCAGCGACACGGCGGGCGACATCGACGTCGCCGTGCTCGAGGTCGAAGCCTCGCGGCTGCCGGCCACCGCCCTCATCCACGCCTTCACACCCGACCACCTGCTGTCCTCGCTGGTGGCCACCGAGGTCGGCACCCCGCTGCTGCTGATCGGGTTCCCGCTCGGCTTCCACGACACGCTGCACCACCTGCCGGTGGCTCGCCATGCGATCGTTGCGTCCTCGTTCGGCCTGCGCTTCCAGGGCCAGGGGTGCTTCCTGACCGATGCCAGGGCCCACCGCGGCTCGAGCGGCGCGCCGGTCGTGATGCGGATGGCCGGCGGCGACGCCCCGCTGCCATGGAAGCTGCTGGGCGTGCACTCCTCGCGCTTCGACATGGGCGGCCGCGACCTGTCGCAGGACGAATCGCTGGGACTCAACTGCGCGTGGTACGCCGACATCCTGCTGACCCTCACCAGCCCGCCTGCGGCCGTCGCGCGCGCCGCCGCCACGGCCCCCTGAAGGCGGCCGCGGCGGCTGGTGCGGCCGTTCAGAGGCCGGCCAGCACCTTGTCCAGCGTCATCGGGTAGTCGCGGATGCGCACGCCGGTGGCGTTGAAGATGGCGTTGGCCACCGCCGCGCCCGCGCCGCTGATCCCCAGCTCGCCCACCCCCTTGATCTTCAGCGGATTGGCCTTGTCGTCCAGCTCGGGCAGGAACACCGCCTCGATGGCCGGGATGTCCGCATGCACCGGGATGTGGTATTCGGCCAGGTCGTGGTTGGCGAAGTAGCCGTAGCGCGCATCGAGTGCGCCTTCCTCGTGCAGCGCGCTGCCGACGCCCCAGATCATCCCCCCGACCGCCTGCGACGTGGCCGTCTTCAGGTTCAGGATGCGCCCGGCGGCGAACACGCCGAGCATGCGCCGCAGCCGGACCTCGCCGGACTGCGCGTCGACCGCCACCTCGGCGAACTGCGCGCCGTACGACTGCTGCGAGTAGCGGCTGTCCATGTCGCCCGGCTGGATCTCGCCGTCGGCCGAGAGGCCGTCGTGCGCCAGCGCCGCCAGGTGGGCCGACTTGCCCCCGCCGGTCACCTTGCCGTCGCCGAACTGAGCCTGGGCCGCGTCGATGCCGGCGCTCTGGGCCAGCTTGGTGCGCAGCTTCTCGCAGGCGTCGTACAGCGCGGAGCCGGAGGACGCCGCCCCGAACGAGCCGCCCGAGCCCGCGGTGGGCGGAAAGTCGCTGTCGCCCAGCAGGATGCGCACCCGCTCGGGCGGCAGGCCCAGCATCTCGGCGCCGATCTGCGTCAGGATCGTGTAGGTGCCGGTGCCGATGTCCGTCATCGCCATCCGGGCGGTCAGCACGCCTTCCCGGTCGAGGGTCACCCGGCATTTCGCGGCCTGCAGGTGGTTGCTGCGCGTGGTGGCGCACATGCCCATCCCGATCAGCCACCGTCCTTCGCGCACCTGCCCCGGCTGCGGATTGCGGCGCTCCCAGCCGAAGCGCCGGGCACCTTCCTGCAGGCAGGGCACCAGCTGGCGCGTGGAATACGGCACGCCCTTCTCGGGATCCAGCGTCGGCTCGTTGCGCAGCCGCAGTTCCACCGGATCGATCCGCAGCTGGTGCGCCAGTTCGTCCATCGCGCACTCCAGCACCAGCAGGCCGACGGCTTCGCCCGGTGCCCGGCAGGAATCGGCCCGCGGCAGGTCGAGCTTGCGCACCCGGTGCTGCGTCATCCGGTGGGCCGCGGCATACAGCGAGCGCGTCTGGACGGCGGCGGTCTCGTAGAAGTCGTCCACCCGCGCGCTGTGCGACCAGGCCTGGTGGCCGATGGCCAGCAGCACGCCGTCGCGCGTGGCGCCCAGCCGCACCCGCTGGACCGTCTCGCTGCGGTGGGTGGTGATGTGGAACATCTGCTGGCGGGTCAGGGCGGTCTTGACCGGCCGCCCCAGCAGGCGCGCCGCCTGGGCCGACAGGATCACGTCGGCGAACACCGGCAGCTTGCCGCCGAACCCGCCGCCGATGTAGCGGCTGACGATGCGCACCTTGTCCGGCGGCATCTGCAGCGTGTTCGCCACGCGCTTCTGCGCGTGCTCGACCATCTGGGTGGAGCAGTGGATCACCACCCGGTCGCCCTCCCACCAGGCCAGCGTGGCATGCGGCTCCATCTGCGCATGGATGTGGAACGGCGTCGTGTAGGTCGCGTCGACCGTCACGGGCGCCTGCGCGAAGGCGCCGTCGAAGTCGCCCACCGCGGTGTCGGGTTCGCCCATGTTCCCGCCCGGGACCTCGGCCCGTTCGAGGTGGCGGCGCAGCTCGTACTCGCCGTGCGCGCCGGCATAGTCCAGCCGCACCAGCGCCGCCGCCGCGCGGGCCTGCTCCAGGCTCTCGGCCACCACGAAGGCGACCGGCTCGCCGTAGGCGGCGATCTCGGCATCGTTCAGGTAGGGCAGCGGCCGCTCGAAACGCTGCTGGACCTCCATCGAGTACGGCGCCTGCGGCGGCATGTTGCGGTGGGTCAGCACCAGCAGCACGCCGGGCGCCTGCTCGGCCGCGCGGGTGTCGACGTCGGCCAGCCGTCCCTTGGGGATGGAGCTCTCGACGATCCAGCCGTAGGCCGGCCGGGCGCCTTCCTGGACCTCGTACGCATAGAGTGCCTGCCCGGTCACCTTGAGACGCCCCTCCACCCGGTCCAGCGGACGGCCGATCTGGCCGTGCCGGTTCTCGTCGATCGCGTTGGGCGCTGCCGCCTGAGTCATCTGCATCGTGGTGTCCCCTTCAGACGCCTGCCGCTTCGGCGAGCACGCCCGCCAGCACCCGGCGGGTGAGCGGGATCTTGAAATCGTTGTGGCCCTGCCCGCGCGCGCCCTGCAGCACCGCGTCGGCAGCCGCGTCGAACGCGGCGGCATCCGCGCGACGGCCGGCCAGCGCATCCTCCGCGGCGGCCACCCGCCAGGGCTGGTGGGCCAGCCCGCCGAACGCCATCCGGGCCTGGCGGATCGTCCCGGCCTGCGCGTCGACGATCGCCGCCACCGAGACCAGCGCGAAGGCATACGAGGCGCGGTCGCGCACCTTGCGGTACAGCTGCACGCCCGGTGGCGGTGGCGGCAAGGTCACCGCGGTGATCAGCTCGCCAGGCTGCAGGTTGGCATCCTGCTGGGGCGTGTCGCCGGGCAGCCGGTGGAAGTCGGCGATCGGGATGACCCGCCGGCCCCCTTGCGGCTGCAGGGTCTCGACCTGGGCGTCCAGCGCGCGCATCGCCACCGCCATGTCGGACGGGTGGACGGCGATGCACTGCTCGTTCGCACCGACCACGGCGTGGATGCGGTTGAAGCCGCCGATCGCGGCGCAGCCCGAGCCCGGACGGCGCTTGTTGCACGGCTTGCTGGGGTCGTAGAAGTAATAGCAGCGGGTGCGCTGCAGCAGGTTGCCGCCGGTGGTGGCCTTGTTGCGCAACTGCCCGGTGGCGCCGGCGAGCAGTGAGCGCGCCAGCACCGGATAGCGGCTGCGCACCTGCGGATCGGCCGCGAGATCGCCGTTGCGCACCAGCGTGCCGATGCGCAGGCCGCCCTCGGGCGTGGGCTCGATGCGGTCCAGGCCGGGAATGCGGTTGATGTCGACCAGGTGCTCGGGGGCCTCCACCTGGATCTTCATCAGGTCCAGCAGGTTGGTGCCGCCGGCGATGTAGCGGGCCCCGGCGCGGCCGGCCGCCATGGCCGCCGCGGCCTCCGCAGTCGCAGCCCGCTCGTAGGTGAACGCCTTCATGCCTTGGCTCCCGCCGCGTCCTGGACCGCCGCCACGATGTTCGGGTAGCAGCTGCAGCGGCACAGGTTGCCGCTCATGCGCTCGCGGATCTCGTCCGCGCTGAGCACCGGCTTCTCGTCCAGCCGCTCGGTGACATGGCTCGGCATGCCAGCGCGCACCTCCTCCAGCATCCCGACCGCGGAGCAGATCTGCCCCGGCGTGCAGTACCCGCACTGGAACCCGTCGTGCCGGATGAAGGCGGCCTGCAGCGGATGGAGCTCCTCGCCCCGCGCCAGCCCTTCGATGGTGGTGACCGACTGGCCGTCGTGCATCACGGCCAGGCTGAGGCATGCGTTGATCCGGCGGCCGTCCAGCAGCACCGTGCAGGCGCCGCACTGGCCGTGGTCGCAGCCCTTCTTGGTGCCGCCCAGCCCGAGGTGCTCGCGCAGCGCGTCGAGCAGCGTGGTGCGGGGATCGAGCGACAGCTGGTGCTGCCGCCCGTTGACGTCGAGTGTGATGGGGACGGTCTGCATGGAAGGGCGTTGGAAGGCGGAAGTGGTGGGGACGGCCGCGTGCCGCGTGCCGGCAGCGTCCAGGCGCACAAGGCACCCGGCCCGTGCGGGCCCCGGGCAGCGGACAGGTGCGACGGCGGGGAAGTGGCACGCGGCGGAGGACCGCCGACGCACTCTAAGGAGAGCGTCCGGCCGACAACGCGGGCCGACGCCGGCGCCCGGGGTGAGACACGGACTACGGACGGCGGACGCGGACGTGTCGCCTCGGCAACAGATCACTGACGAGTCACTGACGTGTGCCGCCGTGGGGGACCGAACCTGTCAGTCCTGTCAGGGTAATCACCAGGGTCTGCTTCCACAATTTCATGCATGAGCCTGAATCGTCGAACCTTCGCCCGTGCCGCCGCCGGCGCCGCCGCGCTCGCGGCCTTCCCCGCCCTGCGCGCACAGACCGACCGCATCGTCCTGGCCCAGTCGGCGCCGTTCACCGGCCCGGCCTCCCAGCTGGGCATCCAGTTCCACCAGGGCGCCCGCCTGTGCCTCGAGCAGGTGAATGCCCAGGGTGGCCTGAACAAGAAGCCGATCGAGCTGGTGAAGCTGGACGACGGCTACGAGCCGGACCGCTGCGCCGAGAACACCCGCAAGCTACTGAGCGAGGATCCGCTGGCGCTCTTCGGCTACATCGGCACGCCCACCAGCGTCGCCGCGCTGCCCCTGGCCACCGCGGCGAAGACGCCCTTCATCGCGCCCTTCACCGGTGCGATGGCCCTGCGCCAGCCGTTCAATCGCTACGCATTCCACGTGCGCGCCTCGTACAACGACGAGACCGCTGCCATCGTGCGCCAGCTCACCAACCTCGGCCTGAACAAGGTGGCGGTCTTCTACCAGAACGATGCGTACGGCAAGGCCGGCCTCGACGGGGTGCAACTGGCCCTGGCCGCGCAGAACGCCAAGCCGGTCGCGGTGGCAACCGTGGAGCGCAACTCGGTCGACGTGGCCGCCGCCGTCAGGACGCTGACCGCCGCCCGGCCCGACGCGATCGTGCAGGTCGGCGCGTACAAGGCCTGCGCGGCGTTCATCAAGGGCGCCAAGGCCGCGGGCTACGGCGGCACCTTCTACAACGTGTCCTTCGTGGGCACGCAGGCGCTGGCCGACGAACTGGGCAAGGACGGGGCCGGCGTCGTGGTGTCGCAGGTGATGCCCTCGCCCTACTCGCTCGTGCGCCCGATCTCGCGCGAGTTCGTCGATGCGGTCCGCAAGGCCGGCGGCGACTACCAGGCCAACTTCTCCAGCATGGAAGGCTACCTGGCGGCCAAGGTGATGGTCGAGGCGCTGCGCCGCGGTCCCGCCAAGCCGACCAGCGAAACCCTGGTCGCGTCGCTCGAGGGCCTGGGCACCGTCAACCTGGGCGGTTTCAACATCACGATGTCGACCACCGACCACGTCGCCTCGAGCTTCGTCGAACTGTCGATGCTCACCGGCGACGGCCGCATCCGCACCTGAGCGGGCCCTCTCCGCCCGGCGCTGCGACGACGGTGCGCGCCGGGCAGCCGCATGCCGGCCGACCCCGCTCGGCCAGGGCGCCGACGCGCGCTGACAGAGGCCGCTGACACGGCGCCGCCTCCTGGCATCGCAGACTCTCCTGGAGACCTACAGGACCTGCAACCATGGATCGACGCGCCGCAACGGCTCTTCTGTTTTCGACGCTCCTGGCCGGCTGCGGCGGCGGGGGCGGCGGTGGATCGGTGGGCGCCAGCGCCGTTTCCGGCTCCGCCGTCAACCTGTCCTCCAACGTCGCCGCCTGGGGCGACTCGCTCACCGAACCCTACGCACGCGAGCTGCAGTTCGTGCTGCCGCAGCGGCAGGTCTTCAACGGCGGCATCGCGGGCCAGACCTCGACCGAGATCGCCGACCGGCAGGTGGCCGACACCGGCCACCGCGACTGGATCAACGTCTTCTGGTACGGAATGAACAACCAGGACGACCCCGAGCGGATCAAGGCGGACATCGCCCGCTCGGTCGCCACGCTGGCGCCCGGCAACACCCGTTTCCTGGTGCTGTCGGTGGTGAACCAGGACACGCCGGCCGAGCGGCGCGGCGGCCCGGGCTACGACGTGATCCAGCAGCTCAACCGCGAGCTGGCGGCGCTCTACCCGCAGAACTACTACGACATGCGCTCGTACATGGTGGGCAGGGCCGACCCCGGCAATGCGCAGGACGCGACCGACCAGGCCAACGACGTGCCGCCCTCGTCGATGCGGATGGACCACATCCACCTGAACTACAACGGCCAGGTGGCCGTGGCCCGGCGCGTCGCCGAGCTGCTCGCCGAACGCGGCTGGTGACCGGCCCGGCGGGCCGGATCAGGTCCGCCGCGCCGGATGCCGCAGCAGCGCCTGCGCTGCCAGGCCCAGCGCCGTCCATCCCAGCATCATGGCGGCCAGTGCCACCTGGCCGTCGTGGCTGACCATGCCGACACCCAGTGCCGCCAGCCCGCCGACCAGCTGCTGCACCAGGCCACCAACCGCGGCCGCCGATCCGGCCAGCGCCGGCACCACGCCGACCGTGCCCGCCAGCGTCGGCGGCGCGAGCAGGCCGTGGCCGATGCCCAGCAGCAGCAGCGGCAAGGCCAGGGTCAGCGGCGAACCCCAGCCGCCCAGGCCGAGCAGCAGGACCAGGGAGATGCCGCCGATCGTCGACGCCTGGCCCAGCCGCATCAGCGTGCGGTCGCGCACCCATCGCACCAGCCGCGTCGTCAGCAGGTTGCCGCCGATGTAGGCCAGCGGCACGCACATGATGTACCAGCCCACCCGCTCCGGCGTGACCCCGTAGGACTTGAGCACGATCGGCGCGCCACCCAGGAAGGCATAGAAGGTGGCGGTCATCGAGGCCAGGATGGCGACGTACAGCAGGAACGCCGGCTCGCGCACCAGGCGGCCATACCCGGCCACCAGCGCGCGCCAGGCACCATCGTGCGGCCGCGCCGGCTGCGTCGTGGACGGCACGCCGAGCCAGGCCGCGGCCAGCAGCACGGCAGCCACGACGGCCATCAGCACGAAGTTCGCCTGCCAGCCCAGCCGCACGTGCAGCTGCCCGCCCAGCAGGGTCGCCACCGGGGGGCACACGCCCATGCTCATGCCGATGAAGGCCATCATCCGGGTGCGCTCGGCGCCGGTGAACAGGTCCTGGACCATCGCGCGCACCGTCACCATCCCGGCCGCGGCACCGGCGCCCTGCACCACGCGACCGGCAACCAGCAGCGGCAGGTCGCTGGCCACCGCCGCGAGCAGCGAACCCGCGACGGCCAGCACCAGGCCGAACAACAGCACGGGCCGGCGGCCGATGCGGTCGGAGACGGCGCCGTAGACCAGCTGCAGGCCGCCGTAGGCGGCCACGTAGCCGCTGAAGGTGAGCTGGACCGCGGCCTGGCTGGCCGAGAAGGTGGCGGGCCAGTCCTGCATGGACGGCAGGCAGATGGTCATGGCGAGCAGGCCGAAGGCAAGCTGCGCGACCAGGTTCACCATCAGCCGCCCATGCCCGGCCGGCCGGGCCGCGGCCGCCGGCGTCAGCTGGTCAACTGGGCCCATACCTTGTCCAGTCGCTTGGTGCTCACCGGCTGCGGCGTGCGCAGTTCCTGCGCGAACAGGCTGACGCGCAGCTCCTCGAGCAGCCAGCGGAACTCCTGCATGCGGTCGTCGACCTGGCCCTTGCGCTCGGCCACCAGACGCCAGTAGCGCTGTTCCTGGGGCCGCACCTCGACCATCCGGGCGGCATCGCGCGCGGGGTCGGCCCGCAGCTTGTCCAGCCGCAGCGTGATCGCCTTCAGATAGCGCGGCAGGTGCTGCAGCGACGCCCAGGGCGTGTCCACCAGGAAGCGCCGGGACACCAGCCGCTGCAGTTGCTGCGACGCGTCGGCCGTGGCATCGGGCTGGATCTTCGTGTCCTTGATCTTGCGCGCGGCGCCCGCGTACTCGGCCAGCACGGTGGCGGCCAGGCGCGCGACCTCGTTGGCGATCAGCGTGAGCCGCCCGCGGCCCTCCTCCACCCGCCGCCGGAACGCGGCCTCGTCGGCCGGCAGCGGATCGAGCAGGAAGGCCCGGTCGAGCGCCACGTCGATGATCTGCTGGCGCAGGTCCTCCTGCGTGCCCAGCGGCATGTACGCCACGGCCATCTTCTGCAGGTCGGGAATGTTCTTCTCAAGGTACTTCAGCGCGTCCTTCAACTGCAGCGCGAACAGGCGCCGCAGGCCCACCCGGTGCCGGGCGGCCGCCACCTCGGGCTCGTCGAACACCTCGATGGTGACGGCATCGCCCTGGTCCACCAGCGCCGGGAAGCCGATCAGGCTGGTCGAGCCCTTGCGCACCTCCATCAGTTCGGGCAGCTCGCCGAACGTCCAGGCCGTGTGGCGCTGGGCCGAGTCCACGCGCGGCCCCGCCGGTGCGGCAGACCGCTGGGCCGACGGCCCGGGCTGTGCGCGTGCGGCGGCCCCGGCGTCCGGCGCCGGACCGGACGCGGCAGCTGCAGGCGCCGCGGCCTTCAGGCCCGCCAGGGCCTGGAACGCGCCCCGCGCCTGCGCACCCAGCTCGGCCTTGAGCGCCCCCAGGTTGCGCCCCATGCCGAGCTGCCGCCCATGCTCGTCGACCACCCGGACATTCATGAACAGGTGCGGCGGCACCATGTCCAGCTTGAAGTCGGTGCGCTTGACGTCCAGCGAGGTCTGCTCGCGCACCAGCTTCAGCAGGACGTCGGTCAGGGCGCCGACGGCCCACCGCTCGGTCGTGGTGAGCTCGGCGGCCAGCCGCGCGGCCGATTCGGGCAGCGGCACGAAGCGCGCGCGCGGCTTCTGCGGCAGGCTCTTGAGCAGCGCCTGGATCTTGTCCTTGAGCATGCCGGGCACCAGCCATTCGGCGCGTTCGTCGCTCACCTGGTTCAGCACGAACAGCGGCACCGTGACGGTCAGGCCGTCGCGCGCATCGCCGGGCTCGTGCAGGTAGGTGGCGGCGCAGTCGACGCCGCCCAGCCGCAATGTCTTGGGAAAGGCATCGGTGGTGATGCCGGCGGCCTCGTGCCGCATCAGCTCCTCGCGCGTCAGGCGAAGCAGGTCCGGGTTCCGGCGGCTTTCGGTGCGGTACCAACCCTCGAAGGTGTGGCCGTTGTACACGTCGGGCGGCAGCTGCTGGTCGTAGAAGGCATAGATCAGCTCCTCGTCCACCAGCACATCCTGCCGGCGCGACTTGTGTTCGAGCTCCTCGACCTGGCGCACCAGCTTGAGGTTGGCGGCCAGGAACGGCAGCCGGGTGTCCCACTGGCCGGCGACCAGGCCTTCGCGGATGAAGATCTCGCGTGCGCCCTGCTGGTCGACCTTGGCGAACGGCACCCGCCGCCCGGAATAGATCACCAACCCGTACAGGGTGGCGCGCTCCAGCGACATCACCTCCGCGGCCTTCTTCTCCCAGTGCGGGTCGAGCAGCTGCTTGCGCAGCAGGTGGCCCGCGACCTCCTCGATCCATTGCGGCTCGATGTTGGCGATGCCGCGGCCGTACAGGCGCGTGGTCTCCACCAGCTCCGCGCAGACGATCCAGCGGCCCGGCCGCTTCTTCAGGTGCGCGCCGGGATGGCGGTGGAACTTGATGCCGCGCGCGCCCAGGTACTCGGAGGAGCCGCCACCCTGCGGCCGGGCGCCGGTGGACGGGTTCGGGCCGCCATCCTCCATCTTCCAGCCGATGTTGCCCAGCAGGCCGGCCAGCATCGACTTGTGCAGCTGCTCGTAGCCCGCGGGCTGCGCGTTCAGGCGCCACTTGTGCTCGGACACCACGGTGTGCAGCTGGCTGTGGATGTCGCGCCACTCGCGCACACGGCGCACGTTGATGAAGTTCTGCCGCAGCAGGGCCTCGTACTGCCGGTTGGACAGCTTGTGGTGCGGCGCGCCCTCGCCACCGCCGCCGCGCGCGGCGTGGATCCAGTCCCACAGGCGCAGGTACCCCGAGAACTCGCTCTTCTCGTCATCGAACTTGGCGTGCTGCTGGTCGGCCTGGGCCTGCAGCTCCAGGGGGCGGTCGCGCACGTCCTGCACCGACAGCGCCGCGGCGATCACCAGCACCTCGGCCAGCGCGCCGCGCTCGCGGCCCTCCAGGATCATGCGGGCCACGCGCGGGTCCAGCGGCAGCCGGGCCAGCTCGCGCCCGACCTCGGTCAGCTCGTTGTCGTCGTCGACGGCGCCGAGCTCGTTGAGCAGCTGGTAGCCGTCGGCAATGGCGCGCCGCTGCGGCGCCTCGATGAAGGGGAATTCCTCGACGTTGCCCAGGTGCAGCGCCTTCATGCGCAGGATCACGCCCGCCAGCGACGAGCGCAGGATCTCCGGGTCGGTGAAGCGCGGGCGGCCCAGGAAATCCTTCTCGTCGTACAGCCGGATGCAGATGCCGTTGGCCACCCGGCCGCAGCGGCCGGCGCGCTGGTTGGCAGCGGCCTGGCTGACCGGCTCGACCAGCAGCTGCTCGACCTTGCTGCGGAAGCTGTAGCGCTTGACGCGCGCGGTGCCGGCATCGACCACGTAGCGGATGCCCGGCACGGTGAGCGAGGTCTCGGCCACGTTGGTGGCCAGCACGATGCGCCGGCCGCTGTGCGATTCGAAGATGCGGTCCTGCTCGGCCTGCGACAGGCGCGAGAACAGCGGCAGCACCTCGGCGGTGCGGGTCAGCGGGCTGTGCGACAGGTGCTTGCGCAGGTGGTCGGCGGCGTCGCGGATCTCGCGCTCGCCGGGCAGGAACACCAGGATGTCGCCACCGGCGTGGCCCTGCCAGAGCTCATCGACCGCGTCGGCGATGGCCTCGTCCAGCCCGTAGTCGCGCGATTCCTCGAACGGCCGGTAGCGCTGCTCGACCGGGTACATGCGGCCCGACACGTAGATCACGGGCGCCTTGCCGCGGGCGGACGCGAAGTGCTCGGCGAACCGCTCGGCGTCGATCGTGGCCGAGGTCACGACGATCTTCAGGTCCGGCCGGCGCGGCAGGATCTGCCGCAGGTAGCCGAGCAGGAAGTCGATGTTGAGGCTGCGCTCGTGCGCCTCGTCGATGATCAGCGTGTCGTAGGCCTGCAGCAGCGGGTCGGTCTGGGTCTCGGCCAGCAGGATGCCGTCGGTCATCAGCTTGACCGAGGCGTCGCGCGAGAGGCGGTCCTGGAAGCGGACCTTGTAGCCGACCACCTCGCCCAGCGGCGTCTCCAGCTCCTCGGCGATCCGCTTGGCCACGCTGGAGGCGGCGATGCGCCGCGGCTGGGTGTGGCCGATCAGCCGCCCTTTCTCCCCCGGCGCGGCGTTGAGCTTGCCGCGCCCCATGGCCAGGGCGATCTTGGGCAGCTGGGTGGTCTTGCCGGAGCCGGTCTCGCCGCAGACGATGACGACCTGGTGCTCGGCCATGGCCTGCGCGATCTCGTCGCGCCGGGCGGAGACGGGAAGCGACTCGGGGAAGGTGATGCGGGGAGCGGGCAAGGGGCGGAACTCGGGGCGGCGCAGCGGCCGCGCTGGCCAAAGCCCCCGATTATCGGACGACGGCGTGAGTGGCGCCGGAAGGCAGCTCGGCGATCTGCCGGGCCTTCTCGTCGTACCAGGCCACCCGGCTGGCGTAGCTCCAGGCCGTGCGCGACATCGCGCGGGCGGCGTTCACCGCGAGCGCCGGCCGCATGTCGGGCCGCGCGACCATGACCCCCACGCCGATGTCGGCCACCCATTCGGTGTGGCTCGCCTCCAGGGCGGCCAGGTCCCGGCTGGTGCCCAGGGCCACCGGCTTGGCCAGCCGGCGGGCGACCTGGTGCGCCAGGTCGATCAGCAGCCGCGGATTGCTCGGGCGCCGCACCAGCAGCAGGAAGGCGTCCTCGCCCAGCCGGCCCATCTCGACGCCGGGCGGCACCGTGCGGCGCAACCGGCCGGCGCAGATGAACAGCCCGTGGTTGTAGGCCGAGCGGCCGTGCAGCTGCTCCAGTGCCTGCAGGTTGCCCAGCGACACCACCAGCACGCCCAGCGGCAGGCCGTCGACGCCGCCGCGCGCGAACGCCTCGCCCACCATCACGCCGGTCTCGGCGTGCGAGCGCATGCGGGTGACCGGGTCGAAGCTGGGCCCCAGGCGCATCACCTCGCGCAGGCCGATCAGGTAGGAGTAGCGCTCCCACATCGCCGCGGCCATCATCGTGACGTAGCCCATGCCGCTGAGGGCCGCCAGCGCGTGCAGCTGCCAGGCCGTGCGGCCCGGCTGCAAGGCATGGCGTGTCAGCACCGCGATGGTGACGGACATGAGGCCGACGCCGGCCACCGCCAGCCAGCCCAGACGCTCGCCTCGGACCGCATGGCCGACCGCCCCTACCAGCGCGATGACGACCATCAGTGCCTCCATCGCGGCGCCCAGCGCGAGCGCCGATTCGGGCGACAGCAGCCAGCTGGCGACCAGCAGCGCCAGGGCCAGCCCGCTGGTGGCGGCGACCGCCAGTGCCGCCCGGCGCCGGCCGCGCAGCTGGCCGAGCATCCAGAACAGCAGCATCCCGAGCACCGCAGCGGACACCGTGGCCGTGCCGGCCTGCAGCCGCATCCGCAGCACCGGGTCGGCCAGCGGCAGCCAGCCCAGGAAGACGAGGACGTAGAAGCCCGAGATCAGCGCCGACAGCGCCCCGGTCAGGGCCACCCGGCGGGCCGCGCGCAGGAACAGCAGGAGGCCGGCCAGCAGCACCAGGCCGACCGCGCCGAAAAAGGCACCCCAGAAACCGATCGAAAGGCTGTCCATCCGGACGCAGCACCCGTGAGAAGCACCCCGACAGCGAGGTCGCTTACCTTACACTGTTCTGTTGAAGCTGCCATCCCCCGCGGGCCCTGCCCCGCTCCCGTCGATGTCCACCGTTTTCAATTTCACCTTCGTGCCCTGGTTCCGGTCGGTGGCGCCCTACATCCACATGCACCGGGGCAAGACCTTCGTGGTCGGCATCGCCGGCGAGGCGGTCGCGGCCGGCAAGCTGCAGGCCATCGCCCAGGACCTGGCCCTGATCCAGAGCATGGGCGTCAAGGTGGTGCTGGTGCACGGCTTCCGTCCGCAGGTCAACGAGCAGCTGCGTGCCAAGGGCCACGAGGCCCGCTACTCGCACGGCATGCGCATCACCGACGAAGTGGCGCTCGACTGCGCCCAGGAGGCCGCCGGCCAGCTGCGCTACGAGATCGAGGCGGCCTTCAGCATGGGGCTGCCCAACACCCCGATGGCCGGCTCCACGGTGCGCGTGATCTCCGGCAACTTCATCACCGCCCGTCCGGTGGGCATCGTCGACGGCGTCGACTTCAAGCATTCCGGCCTGGTGCGCAAGGTCGACGTCGCCGGCATCCGTCGCACCCTCGACCACGGCGCGATGGTGCTGCTGTCGCCGTTCGGGTTCTCGCCGACCGGCGAGGCGTTCAACCTGACGATGGAGGAGGTCGCCACCAGCGTGGCCATCGCCCTGCAGGCCGACAAGCTGGTGTTCCTGACCGAGATTCCCGGCATCCGCATCCACCCGGGCCAGCCCGAGTCCGAGGACAACCCGATCGACACCGAGCTGCCGCTGGCGGCTGCCGAGCAGCTGCTGGCGGCGCTGCCCAATCCGCAGCAGCCCACCGACACCGCGTTCTACCTGCAGCACTGCGTGAAGGCCTGCAAGGCCGGCGTCGAGCGCAGCCACATCCTGCCGTTCGCGGTCGACGGCTCGCTGCTGCTGGAGATCTACGTGCACGACGGCATCGGCACCATGGTCATCGACGAGAAGCTGGAGAGCCTGCGCGAGGCCACGGCCGAGGACATCGGCGGCATCCTGCAGCTGATCGAGCCGTTCGAGCGCGACGGCACGCTGGTGCGGCGCGAGCGCACCGAGATCGAGCGCGACATCGCCAACTACAGCATCATCGAGCACGACGGCGTGATCTTCGCGTGCGCGGCGCTCTACCCCTACCCGGAGGCGCGCACCGGCGAGATGGCGGCGCTGACCGTCTCGCCGCAGAGCCAGGGCCAGGGCGACGGCGAGAAGATCCTCAAGCGGGTCGAGCAGCGGGCCAAGGCGATGGGCCTGGACAGCATCTTCGTGCTCACCACCCGCACCATGCACTGGTTCCTCAAGCGCGGCTTCGTGCAGGTCGAGCCCGACTGGCTGCCCGAAGCCCGCAAGCGCAAGTACAACTGGAACCGCAAGAGCCTGGTGTTCGTGAAGAAGCTGGCCTGAGCGCGCGGCGGTGCCGGCCGGTGGGGCGCCGCGGCCGAGCTGGACTTTGCGGTGCGGTCGCCTAACCTGTCGTCCTGGCAAGCCCCGCCCCAGCACCACCGCGCTGCGGCGGGCGAACGCCGAGGAGCACCGCCATGGCCCTTCCTTCGACGCACGCGGCAACCGAGATCCGGCTGCCCACGGGCACGGTCCACCTGACCGGCGACCTGGTCCTGCCGCCGGAGTCGCGTGCGCTCGTGCTGTTCTCGCACGGCAGCGGCAGCGGCCGGCACAGCAGCCGCAACCGGCGCGTGGCCGCGCACCTGCAGGCCGCCGGCATCGGCACCCTGCTGCTGGACCTGCTCACGCCGGCCGAGGAGGCGGTCGATGCGCGCACCGGCCATCTGCGGTTCGACATTCCCCTGCTCAGCCACCGGCTGCTGGACGCAGCCACTTGGATCGGGAAGGAGCCGCAGCTCGCCGGCTCGGCTCTGGGCCTGTTCGGCGCCAGCACCGGCAGCGCCGCGGCCCTGATCGCGGCGGCCAAGCTGGGGCCGCGGGTGGCGGCCGTGGTGTCGCGCGGCGGCCGGCCCGACCTGGCTGGCGCCGCGGTGCTGGACGCGGTGACGGCCCCCACCCTGCTCATCGCCGGCGGCAACGATGCCGAGGTGCTGGCACTGAACCGGGTCGCGCTCGAGCGGCTGCACTGCCCCCGTGCGCTGGAGGTGGTGCCCGGCGCCGGCCACCTGTTCGAGGAACCGGGCACGCTCGACCGGGTCGGCGCGCTGGCCACGGCCTGGTTCGCCCGGCACCTTTTGCCCCAGCCGGTGGCCGCATGACCGGGCCTGGCGTGCCGTATGCGGGCCGGCAACAGGCCGGGCGCGTGCTCGCGGCCGCGCTGGACCACCTGCGGGGCCGCGACGACCTGCTCGTGCTGGCGCTGCCGCGCGGCGGTGTCCCGGTCGCCTGCGAAGTGGCGACGGCGCTGCGGGCGCCGCTCGACGTGCTGGTCGTGCGCAAGCTGGGCCTGCCGGGCCAGCCGGAATATGCAATGGGGGCGATCGCCAGCGGCGGCATCCGGGTGATGAACCGGCTGCCCTTCCCGGTGCCGCCGGAAGCGGTGGAAGCGGTGGCGGCGCAGGAAGGCGCCGAGCTGCAGCGGCGCGAGCGCCTGTACCGGGGCGAGCAGCCCCCGCCGCCCATTGCCGGGCGGACCGTCATCGTGGTCGACGACGGGCTCGCCACCGGCGCCACCATGGAAGCGGCGGCGCGGGCCTTGCGCGAACGGCAGCCCCGCTGGCTGTGCCTGGCGGCGCCGGTGGGCGCGCCCCAGACCTGCCGGCGCCTGCGGGCGGCCTGCGACGAGCTGGTATGCCCCGCCCAGCCCGAGCCGTTCCAGGCCGTGGGGCTCTGGTACGAGCGCTTCGTGCAGTGCGAGGACCACGAGGTGCGCGCCCTGCTGGAAGCGGCGCGCACGCGCCGGCCGGCGCCGGCGGAAGGCTGAGGCCGCTCAGGCCACCGCGTGGCGGGCCGGCGCGCCGCGCAACTGGCGTGCCAGCAGCAGCAGGAAGGCCAGAGCGAAGGCGGCGAACGCCACGAACGACCAGTTCGCGATGGAGCCGCCCAGGAAGGTCCAGTCCACCTTGGTGCAGTCGCCGCTGCCGCGGAAGATCATCGGGACGGCCCGCTTGAGCGGGAAGGTCTCGATCATCCCGTAGAAGTCGCGGCCGCACGAGGCGATCTCGGGCGGATACCACTGCAGCCAGCTCTGGCGCGCGGCGACGAATGCACCGAAGCCGGCGGCCAGCAGGCCGAGCAGGCCGGTGGCGATCCAGCCGCCGCGGCTGCGCAGGACGGCGCCGAGGCCGGCGAACACGGCCACCAGGATCAGCGCGTAGCGCTGCACGATGCACATCGGGCACGGCTCCAGGCCGAGGACGTGCTGCAGGTAGAGCGCGAAGGCCAGCATGCCCAGGCAGGCGGCGCACACCAGCGCCAGGGAACGGCGCGGGGCCGCGGACAACCAATCGAACAAGAAGCTTCTCCTACCGTGGCGGGTGCGCCACCGGTCAGGCCGCGCCCTCGACGAACACCCGGGCGCGGCGCGGCGTCACCACCAGCGTCTCGCCCTCCCTGAACCCCAGGTCCCTGAATTGTTGCGCAGGAATCTGCGCCTCGATGACGGGATCCTTGCTGCCGGGGTTGACCGATTGGTTGTCTTCGGCAGGCAGAAGTTCCAGCCGGGCGATCGGCCCCACCACGATGGCCCGCGACAGCTGCACCACGATGCCCTGCGCGCCGGGCGCGTACCGCTGCACGTCCAGGTCGTGCGGCCGCACGTAGGCGAACGCCTTCTGGTTCTGGGCGTCCGCATGCTCCGGCGAGTCGATCTGCAGGCCGTCCAGGTGCACCTCGCCCTGGTGGGCACGGCCGTGGAACATGTTCACGTCGCCCAGGAAGCCGTAGACGAACGGGCTGGCCGGGTGGTCCCAGACATCCTGCGGCGAGCCGACCTGCTCGACCCGGCCGGCGTTCATCAGCACCACCCGGTCGGCGACCTCGAGCGCCTCCTCCTGGTCGTGCGTGACGAAGATGCTGGTCACGTGCAGTTCGTCGTGCAGGCGGCGCAGCCAGCGGCGCAGCTCCTTGCGCACCTTCGCATCGAGCGCGCCGAACGGCTCGTCCAGCAGCAGCACCCTGGGCTCGACCGCCAGCGCCCGGGCCAGGGCGATGCGCTGGCGCTGGCCGCCCGACAGCTGCGAGGGGAAGCGGTCGGCCAGCCAGTCCAGCTGCACCAGGCCGAGCAGGTCGTGCACCTTCTTCCTGATTTGCGCCTCGCTCGGACGCTGGCCGCGCGGCTTGACGCGCAGGCCGAAGGCGACGTTCTCGAACACCGTCATGTGCCGGAACAGCGCGTAGTGCTGGAACACGAAGCCCACCTGGCGCTCGCGCACGTGCACGTCGGTCGTGTCCTCGCCGGCGAACAGGATGCTGCCGGCGTCGGCCGTCTCCAGGCCGGCGATGATGCGCAGCAGCGTGGTCTTGCCGCAGCCCGAGGGGCCCAGCAGCGCCATCAGCTCGCCGGACTGGATGTCCAGGGAGACGTCGCGCAGCGCGTGGAACTCGCCGAACTGCTTGCTGACATTGCGGATTTCGATGCTCATGTGCTTGTCCTTCACGCGGCCTGCGGCCGCTCCGGCGGCAGCTCGGCCACCGCGGCCATGGCGCGCTCCTGCCGCCACTCGGCCACGCTCTTGATCGCCAGGGTCACCAGCGCGAGCAGCGCCAGCAGCGAGGCCACCGAGAAGGCCGCCACCGACTGGTATTCGTTGTAGAGGATCTCCACGTGCAGCGGCATGGTGTTGGTCTGGCCGCGGATGTGGCCCGACACCACCGAGACCGCGCCGAACTCGCCCATGGCGCGCGCATTGCACAGGATCACGCCGTAGATCAGGCCCCACTTGATGTTGGGCAGCGTCACGTGCCAGAAGGTCTGCCAGCCGCTCGCGCCAAGCACGATGGCGGCCTGCTCCTCCTCGTTGCCCTGCGCCTGCATCAGCGGGATCAGCTCGCGCGCGATGAACGGGAAGGTCACGAAGATGGTGGCCAGCACGATCCCCGGCACCGCGAAGATGATCTTGACGTCGTGCGCGGCCAGCCAGGGGCCCAGCCAGCCCTGCGCGCCGAACACCAGCACGTAGATCAGGCCCGAGACCACCGGCGACACCGAGAACGGCAGGTCGACCAGCGTGGTGAGGAAGGCCTTGCCGCGGAACTCGTACTTGGCGATGCACCAGGCGGCGGCGACGCCGAACACCAGGTTCAGCGGCACCGCGAGCGCCGTCGTGATGAGCGTCAGGCGGATGGCCGACCAGGCGTCCGGCTCCCTGAGCGCCTCGAGGTAGGCGCCCGCCCCCTTGCGCAGTGCCTCGGTGAACACGGCGGCCAGCGGCAGCACCAGGAACAGGAACAGGAACACGAGCGCGATGCCGATCAGCGTGCGGCGCACCCAGCGGGCCTCGGTGGTGGCCACGCGCTTCTTGCGAAGGTCGCTCATGTGCCCGCCCTGCGCCGCTGCCACGCCTGCAGGCCGTTGATGACCATCAGCAGCACGAACGACATGAGCAGCATCACCGTCGCCACGGCGGTGGCACCGGCGTAGTCGTACTGCTCCAGCTTGCCGATGATGATCAGCGGCGTGATCTCCGAGACCATGGGCATGTTGCCGGCGATGAAGATCACCGAGCCGTACTCGCCGATGGCGCGGGCGAATGCCATCGCGAAGCCGGTCAGCAGCGCCGGCGCAATCGAGGGCAGGATCACCCGGCTGAAGGTCTGCCAGCGCGTGGCGCCCAGCGACATGGCGGCCTCCTCGAGCTCGCGCTCGGTGTCCTCCAGCACCGGCTGCACCGTGCGCACGACGAACGGCAGGCCGATGAAGATCAGCGCGATGACCACGCCATTCGGGCTGAAGGCCAGCTTGATCCCCAGCGGCTCGAGGTACTGGCCGATCCACCCGTTGCCGGCCAGCAGGGCCGTCAGCGAGATGCCGGCGACGGCGGTGGGCAGCGCGAACGGCAGGTCGACCAGGGCGTCGACGATCTTCTTGCCCGGGAAGGTGTAGCGCACCAGCACCCAGGCGACCAGCAGGCCGAACACCACGTTCACCAGCGCCGCGAGGAAGGACGCGCCGAACGTGAGCCGGTAGGAGGCCAGCACGCGCGGCGAGCTGACGGCCGCCCAGAACTGGTCCCAGCTCAGGGTGAAGGTCTTGAGGACGAGCGCCGACAGCGGGATCAGGACCACCAGGCTCAGGTACAGCAGGGTGTACCCGAGCGTGAGGTTGAACCCCGGCAGCACCTTGCGGCTGCCGCTGCGCCCGCGCGATGCGGCCGCCGGCAGCGGCGCGGCGATCGCCGCGGTGGAAGCCGCCATCACTTCACCGTGTAGATCTTGTCGAACTGCCCGCCGTCGTTGAAGTGCACCTTCTGCGCTTCCGACAGCGAACCGAACTGCTCCTGCACGGTGAACAGCTTGATCGGGCGGAAGGTCTTCTCGTACTTGGCCAGGATCTTGGGGTTGCGCGGGCGGATCGAGTGCTTGGCGGCGATCTCCTGCCCTTCGTCGGAGTACAGGAAGTTCAGGTAGGCCTTGGCCAGGTCGGCCGTGCCCTTCTTGGCCACCGTGCGCTCGACCACCGCGACCGGGTTCTCGGCCACGATGCTGGTGGACGGGTAGACCACGTCGACCTTGCCGTTGCCGAACTCGCGGTTGACCGACTCGACCTCGGATTCGAAGGTGATCAGCACGTCACCGGTGTTGCGCTGCAGGAAGGCCGTGGTCGCATCGCGGCCGCCGCGGGCCAGCACCGGCACGTTCTTGTACAGCCTGGTCAGGAACTCGCGGGCCTGGTCGTCGGTGCCGCCCTTCTTCTTCACCGCGCCCCAGGCGGCCAGGTAGGCGTAGCGGCCGTTGCCGCCGGTCTTGGGGTTGACCACCACCACCTGCACGCCGGGCTTGACCAGGTCGTCCCAGTCCTTGATCCCCTTGGGATTGCCGTCGCGCACCAGGAACAGCATGGTCGAGGTGGTCGGCGCGGCGTTGTCCGGGAAGCGCTTGGCCCAGTCCTTGGCGACCACGCCCTTGTCCGCGAGGAACTCCACGTCGGTGGTGGTGTTCATCGTCACCACGTCGGCGTCGAGGCCGTCGGCCACGGCGCGCGCCTGGGCGCTGGAGCCGGCGTGCGACTGCTCGATCTTCACGTCCTTGCCGGCGGTCTTCTTGTAGTACGGCACGAAGGCAGCGTTGATGTCCTTGTAGAACTCGCGGGCGACGTCGTACGAGACGTTCAGCAGGGTCTGCTGTGCGGAGGCCAGGCCGCTGGCGGCCAGGGCCAGGGCGGCGACGAAGAGCTTGGCATGCATGGGAAGGTCCTTCGGAGGTTGCCCGGGTCTCGAGCCCGGGTCGGGGCGGGATTGTCGCCGCTTATCGATTCGGCTGCGGCGTCAGGCGCAGGTACGGCCGAACGGCGCGGAAGCCCTTGGGGAAGCGCTGGGCCAGCTCGGCCGGATCCTGCAGGCTGGGCAGGATCACGACGTCGTCGCCGTCCTTCCAGTTGGCCGGCGTCGCGACCTTGTGGCTGTCGGTCAGCTGCAGCGAGTCGATCACGCGCAGGATCTCGTCGAAGTTGCGGCCGGTGCCCGCCGGGTAGGTCAGCGTCGCGCGGATCACCTTCTTGGGATCGATGATGAACACGCTGCGCACCGTGGCGTTGGCCAGGGCGTTGGGGTGGATCATGTCGTACAGCGTGGCCACCTGGCGGTCGGCATCGGCCAGGATCGGGAAGTCGACGGTGGTGGACTGGGTGTCGTTGATGTCGGCCACCCACTGCAGGTGCGACGCGACCGGATCGACGCTGACGGCGATCGGCTTGACGCCGCGGCGCGCGAACTCCCCCGACAGGGCCGCGGTCTTGCCCAGCTCGGTGGTGCACACCGGGGTGAAGTCGGCGGGATGCGAGAACAGCACGACCCAGGCGTCGCCCGCCCACTGGTGGAAGGAGATCAGGCCCTGGGTGGAGTCCTGCCGGAAATCGGGAGCGATGTCGCCCAGACGCAGAGTCGCCATGTCTTGTCCACGTATAAAGAGAGCAACAATTCTGCAGTTCCGGTTATAAAAAGCCAACGAAGCTTTCGTTGTTTGTTTATCCGCGGGCTCGCATATGCGGGCAGGCGGCCGAGCAGCCGAGCAGCCCTGGAGCCTTGCGGCGCGACGCCTGGCGCGCCGGCAGGCCTCACAGCAGCGGACGGGCTTCGCGGGCGGCCTCCTGCAGCACGGGCAGCAGGTCGCGCTGCAGCACCGGCGGCTGCAGCCGCTCGCGCGCGGTGACCACGTTGAGCGCCGCCAGCACCTGGCCGGCCATGTTGCGCAGCGGGACGGCCACCGCATGCACACCCACCTCGTGCTCCTCGCTGGCGGCGCACCAGTCCTGCTCGCGCACCTGCTGCACCAGCAGCTTCAGCTTCTTCGGCTCGACCGTGGTGAGCGCCGTCAGGCGGGGCAGCGCACGGCCGCGCAGCCAGGCATTGAATTCGGCACGCGGCCGCGACGCGAGCAGGACGCGCCCCGTCGAGGTGGCGTGGGCCGGCAGGCGGGCGCCCAGGTGCAGGCCGTAGGCCAGCAGGCGCGTGGGCCCGCTGCGCGCCACGATCACCACCTGGTCGCCGTCGAGCACCACGACCGAGAACGCCTCGCCGGTGCGCGCCGCCAGCCGGTCGAGCATCGGCTGCACGATGCGCGGCAGCCGCGCCGACGCGAGGTAGCTGCCGGAAAAGCGCAGCACCTTGGGCGAGAGCCAGAACCAGCTGCCATCCGTCTCCAGGTAGCCCAGGTGCGCCAGCGTCAGCAGGTGGCGCCGCGCAGCGGCGCGCGTGATGCCGGCGCGCTGCGAGGCCAGCGTGGCATTGAGCCGCTGGCGTTCGGTGTCGAAGCTCTCCAGCACGGCCATGCCCTTGGCCATGCCCTCGATGAAGTCGGCGCGTGCGATGTCCATGCGGCGGTCCGTGCAGGCGCTGCGCGATCACCGCACAGCTGCGCGATGATCGCACAACGGTTGCGGTCCCGGCCGGCTGGCGGCGGTTCTGCGCGCCTAAGCTGGGCGACACGACTTCCCAGCACTTCCCAGGAGACTCCATGCGCAAGACCCAGGTGGCGATCATCGGCGCCGGCCCCGCCGGGCTGCTGCTCGGCCAGTTGCTGCACAAGGCCGGCATCGACACCGTGATCCTCGAGCGCCAGACCGCAGATTACGTCCTCGGGCGCATCCGTGCCGGCATCCTGGAGCAGGTCACCGTCGACCTCATGGACGAAGCCGGCATCGGCGAGCGGTTGCACGCGGAAGGCACGGTGCACCACGCGATCGAGCTGGTGTTCCAGGGCGAGCGGCATCCCATCGACGTCGCCGGTCTGACCGGCGGCAAGGTTGTCACGGCGTACGGCCAGACCGAGTTGACGCGCGACCTGATGGCGGCACGGCAGGCCGCCGGGCTGCCCACGGTCTACGAGGCGCGCGACGTCAGCCTGCACGGCTTCGACGGCGAGCGGCCGCTGGTGCGCTACCTGCACGACGGCCGCACCGAGGAGCTCGCCTGCGACTTCATCGCCGGCTGCGACGGCTTCCACGGCGTCTCGCGCGCCGCCGTCAAGGACCACGTCACCGAGTACGAGAAGGTCTACCCGTTCGGCTGGCTCGGCGTGCTGGCCGACGTGCCGCCGGTGTCGCCCCACGCCATCGTCTACGGCAACAGCGAGCGGGGCTTCTCGCTGTGCTCGATGCGCAGCCTGACGCGCAGCCGGTACTACGTGCAGTGCCCGCTGGACGACAAGGTCGAGGACTGGAGCGACCAGCGCTTCTGGGACGAGCTGCGCCGCCGCCTCGACCCCGACCTGGCCGAGCGCATCGTCACCGGGCCGTCGATCGAGAAGAGCATCGCGCCGCTGCGCAGCTTCGTGGCCGAGCCGATGCGCTTCGGCCGGCTGTTCCTGGCCGGCGATGCCGCCCACATCGTGCCCCCGACCGGCGCCAAGGGCCTGAACCTGGCGGCCAGCGACGTGAAGTACCTGTCGTCGGCGCTGATCGAGCACTACCGCGAGAAGAGCGCCACCGGACTGGACCACTACTCGGCGCGCGCCCTGCAGCGCGTGTGGAAGGCCGAGCGCTTCTCCTGGTGGCTCACCTCGCTGATGCACCGCTTCCCGGACACCGGCGCCTTCGGCCAGCGCCTGCAGGATGCCGAGCTGGACTACCTGGTGCATTCGCGGGCGGCGTCCACCGCGCTGGCGGAGAACTACGTCGGGCTGCCGCTGTAAGCCGTGCCACGTGCCGGCCTGCGCGACCGGCCGCGCGGACGCCTGGGCCACGCGGACGCCCCTGCCCTGCCGCGAGGCCGCTCAGCTGCCGCGCCGCCGGCTGCTCCGGCGCGTCCGTTCCATGAAGTCCGGCGGCTTGGTTCGCACCCAGTCGACGAACTTCGCCACGTCCGGATGCGCCAGCAGCGCCTCGGCGCTGGCGTAGTCGCGCGCCAGCTCCGCCTCGCTCAGCAGCGCATGGACCTGCCGGTGGCAGATGCGGTGCAGCAGCGCCGTCTCGCGACCGCCTTGCGATTTCGGCACCAGGTGATGCGCATCGCGCTGGGAGGGTGGAATCGGCCGGCCGCACAACGGGCAGGTCGGATCACCCGCGGCAGCTGGCGGCAAGGCGTCGAGGATCTGGTCGCGCCGGCGGCGCTTGATGCGGCCCGTGGCCATCGCGCGAGTTTGCTTGACCATGGGGCGCCTCGGTGCGTCCCCATCCCCCAGTCCGCGCCGGACCGCTGCCCTCGGCGACGTCGGAGGCGCCTGCGGCAACTCCCCGGCGACGTGCCCGACCGCTCTGCTAGCCTTCTTCCATGCCCGCCGCTCTCCGCCCGCTGCACCAGGTCCGCATCCTCAGCCTGGCCCTCAACCTGCCCGGCCCGGCCGCGTTGATGCGCTGCCGGCGCATGGGCGCGACCTGCGTGAAGCTGGAGCCCCCCACCGGCGACCCGATGGCCCGCTACGAGCCGGCGGCGTATGCCGAGCTGCACGAGGGCATCAAGGTGGTCCAGGCCGACCTGAAGACGCCGGACGGCGAGGCCGTCGTGCACCGCGAGCTGGCCCGCACCGACGTGCTGCTCACCTCGTTCCGGCCGTCGGCGCTGAAGAAGCTGGGTCTGGACTGGGTGACCCTGCACACGCGGTTCCCCGCCCTGTGCCAGGTGGCGATCGTCGGTGGCTCCGGCGACCAGGCCGAGCTGCCGGGACACGATCTCACCTACCTGGCCGAGCACGACCTGGTGTCGGGAACGGCCCTGCCGGCCACGCTGTTCGCCGACATGGCCGGCTCGCTGATGGCCAGCGAGGCCGTGCTGCAGGCTGCGCTGCTGCAGGCCGAGCGGTACACCGGCACCGGCGACAACCACCCGGTCGGCCGCTACATCGAGGTGGCGCTGTCCGATGCCGCGGCGTACCTGGCTCTGCCCCGGCACTGGGGCCTGACGCGCCCCGCCGGGGCGGTTGGCGGCGCCCATGCCGGCTACCGCGTGTACCCGTGCCAGGACGGCCGGGTGGCGGTGGCCGCGCTCGAGCCGCATTTCGCCGCGGCGCTGTGCGCGGCGGCGGGTCGGCCCGGCGCCGATGCAGCGACGATGCGCGAGCCGGCCACCCACGCGGCACTCGCTGCGTTCTTTGCCGGCAAGCGTCGCGCCGAACTCGACCGGCTCGCGACCGAGCAGGACATTCCACTGCACACGCTGGATTGAGGGCCGCGCGGCGCCTTCCCCGGCTGGAGCGGTGACCGGGACGTGCGGTCGGGCCCGGGCCGACGCGTCAGGCCGGGGGCGCCGGTCGCCGACCTGCCATGAACGCCAGCGCGCAGCCGGCCGCCACGAGTGCGGCAAAGGTCACCAGATAGCACCACTCCGCGGGGCCGTGGTGGCCGTACGACTGGATCGCCGTCGCAGCTTCGAACCATTCCCAAAACGGCGCGCACAGGATGGTGGTCACCACCGCCAGCGGCGCGCAGACGACCGGCACGAGCAGCAGCGTCACGGCGACCCGTCGCAGGCTAGGCATCGCCGCCCCCCAGGGCACCGCGCCGCGCCTGTCCATCTCCATCGTTGGCGGCGCGTCCCCGTCGAGTGCTCGCGTCGAACGACAGGTCGGGGCCCATGCTTCCTCCAACCGGCCGAGGCCATGCAGCACGGCCACGCGCCAAGCCGGCCGGCCGCCATGCAGCCAGGTGGCCATGACGTTCAACCCACGGCCCCAGGCCGGTGGTCATGACACGCAGACCCCTTGCGAACGGCGTGCGTGCGGATGGCGGTGCAGTGATGTCTCCTGGCATGCGTGGACGGTGGGAGTCGACAGCGGGCAGCGAACAACGGACCCGCCACCGGAGGAACGCCACCAGCGTGTTCCGCGCTCCAGGAGGACGGCACCCTGCCTCGCCAGACCAGCTGCCACGACCCTGCCCCCCGGAGTTGTTGGCGCAAGGATAACGGCGCAGCCCCGGGGAAGGAAGACATCGAGGCCCTCTCCCGCGCCACGGCGCACAAACACGACGGACATGGTGCCGGCTGGTCGCAGCGCGGCTCGCGCGGGCCTGGCCGGTGCGCCCACCACAGCTTTGTCCCATGCGTTCTGGGAGGTGCCGGCGATTGACGCCCCGGCGACGGGCGGCTGGAATGCGAAGGACGGACATGGCCTTCCTCGCACACCTGCTCGCCACGGCACTCGGGCTGCTGGTCATCCACCGGCTGGCCTCGACACCCACCTTGGACGGATGGAAGAGGTTCGTCATGACCGGCAGCATTGCCGTGGTGGCCGTGCTGGCGGTCCGCGCCAGCGACCCACCGGACGGCTTCCTGTTCAACGATTTCCGCATTGCCTACTACCCCGCCGGCCGCGCCGTCCTGGAGGACCCGCAGCGGTTGCAGGAACTGCTGGACAAGGGCGTCAGCGGATTCGTCAACCTGCCGGCCGTGGCCTGGCTCCTCGCCCCTCTCGCGGCGCTGGCGGAAGAGCGGGCCGTTCTCGTCTTCACCGCACTCGGCGTGGCGGCGGCGGTGGGCGCCTGGTGGCTGCTGTGCCGCGTGGCCCGGCTCGGCCTGCGGGAGCGCTACGTGCTCGCCCTGCTCTTCGCCGGCAACGGCCCGCTCCTGTACAGCCTCAAGGAAGGCAACACCAGCCACATGGTGCTGTTCGGGCTGGTCGCGGGCCTGGCCCTGCTGCGCGGCGGCCGGCCCCTCGCCGCGGGCGCCGTGCTCGCCGTCTGCGCTGTCGTCAAGCCGCCGCTGGCGCTGTTCGGCCTGTTCTTCCTGCTGCGCCGCGACCTCGCGGGCCTCACCGGTTTTGCCGTGGTCGGTGCCGGGTTCGCGCTGGCGTCGGTCCTGCTGGCCGGCTGGACGCTGAACCAGCACTGGTTCGAGCTCAGCGTCCTGAAGTTCAGCAGGGAGTGGCTGGCGGCCTTCAACGTCCAGTCCCTGCCGGCCTTCGTGCTGCGCCTGGACCCCGGCGCGCAGCAGCACCTGCACGTCTGGGCGACGCTCACGGGCGTCGGCGACGGGGAGCGCATGGCAGGCGAACTGCTGCGCGCGGCGGTCTTCCTGGCCGCGGCGTTCGCCTGGCGGCGGGCGGCCACCGGTGCGGCCGACGCTCCCGCCCAGGTGGAGCAGCGGCGCGACCTGCAGTTCCTGCTGGTGCTGTGCCTGGCCCTGGTGACCAGCCCGCTCGCCTGGTCGCACTACTACGCGTGGCTGCTGGTGCCGATCGCCTTCCTTCTCGGCCCGACCGGGCTGGGCCAGGGCCGGGCCGCGCGGGTGCTGGGCTGGGTCGCCATCGTCCTGGCAATGCCGCTCGTGCGGCCGCTGTTCTTCACCGATCCGGCCCTGGCGGCGGCGTACCGGTCGATCGGCGTCTCGCACCTGCTGTTCGGCGGCCTGCTGACGTTCGGCCTGGTGGCCGCCCACCTGGCGGCTTCCGGCCCCACCATGCGGGGGCGGGCCATGGAACCAGGCAGGAGGCCACGGCCCTGGGGCGCCGCGGGCCTGCAAGGGGCAGGACGGGCGGCGTCGAAACAGTGACCCACGGCAAGCGCGCGGGGAGCAGCCGGACGTGCGCCCGCCGGGCGGCAGGTGACCGGCCGGCGGTCACGCGACCCGCACGTCGCATTCCCGGTACAGCGCCAGGTGCGATCGCAGGAAGTCGTCGTACGAGAAGGACCGCAGGAGCCGCTGGCGCCCGTTGGCCCCCAGCTGCCGGCGCAGGTCGGCGCGGGCGGCCAGGGTCTGCATGTTGGCGGCCAGCTGGACGGCGTCCTCGCTGGGCGACAGCAGGCCGCACACGCCGTCCTCCACCACCTCCGGCACGGCCTGGGTGCGCGTCGACAGGATCGGCAGCCCGTAGTTCATGGCTTCCAGGAACACCAGACCGAAGGTCTCCCACCGGCTGGGCATGACGAACACGTCGGCGGCCGCGTAGTACGGGCGCACGTCGGCCTGCCAGCCGGCCCACACCACCCGGTCGGCAATGCCCAGCGACCGCGCCTGCTGCTCCAGCCGGGCCTGGAGCTCCCCGGTGCCGCACAGCACGAGCACGAAACGGGCCGGCGGCACGAGCCGGGCGGCGGCCTGCAGCAGCACGTCGACGCCCTTCTGCCGTTCGAAGCGGCCGCAGAACAGGAACAGGGTGTCACCCTCGGCAAGCCCGAGCGAGGCCCGCAGCCGCTGCCGCTGCCCCGCGCGCGATGCCTGGGGCGGCTGCAGCGGCAGCGAGTTGTGGATCACGCGGGCCTTGGCGGCATCGATCAGGTGGATGCGCCGCCCGTACTCGCGGGTGTAGCGCGAGGGCGAGACGTAGCGGTGCGTCATGCGGTCCAGCAGCTTCTCGATGCTCCAGTAGACCCACTTCTGCGGCACGGGCGTGAACTCGTCGGCGCCGTAGGCATGCAGGGTGTGGATCACCTTCACCGGGACGCGGCACACGCGCGCGGCCAGCCGGCCGATCAGGCCACCCAGGCTGGTGTGGGTGTGCACCGCCTCGTAGCGGCCGGTGGCCAGCAGCGCCAGGACGAAGCGGATGTCGGCGGCGATCGCGGCCGGGTCGAAGCCGGGCTTGCGCGGGAAGTGGTGGACGCGCGAGAACGGCGCCTCGAGCTCGGCGTCCTGCGACACGCCCGAGGGGTAGTAGACCAGCTCGCACTGCACCCGCGGGCGGATGCCCGAGGCGAGCGCAGTGATGTACTTGCCGGAGCCTCCCAGGCTCTTGGAGGTGACGAACAGCACGCTCATGTCAGGCCTTTCCTGGTCCTTCGCACCGGTTGCCGGCGCAGGTTGTCTTCATCCCGCGTCGGCCAGCGTGCGCTTCCTGGCCAGGGTCGCCTCCAGCAGCAGGAAGAGCGCCGCGGGGTAGGACAGGAAGTACGCGCTGGTGGCGAGCGCGAGGCCCTCCACGCCGAACAGGGAGAACCCGGCCGCCTTCATCCCGATGCCGACGGTGAAGCAGCCAGCCGTCACGAGCGAGGGGGTGCGGGTGTCGCCCAAGGTGAAGAACGCCTCCGACAGGATCAGCCCGGCGCCGCCGCCGACGATCACGCCCGACATCAGCATGAACAGACCGAGGGCACCGGCCAGGTCCTGGCCCCGCAGCAGCTTCAGCTGGCCGATGCCGCCGAACGGCCATCCGAGCGCCAGGCCGGCGCCGGCTGCCAGGCAGCACAGGAGCGACGCGCCCGTCAGCAGTAGCAGCCGCCGCCGGTACAGGCGATGGAACTGCGGCCAGTCGCCCTGCCGCACCAGCACCGCCAGCCGCGGCACGGCCGGGGCCGAGATCGCCTTGCCCAGCACCGAGTTGACGGCGAGCGCGGCCTGCTGCGCGAAATAGAACAGCGACAGTGCGCCGGCCTGCCCCATGGAGGTGAAGAACCGGTCGAACAGCTGGTCCGACTTGTAGTAGGTGGCCGACAGCAGCAGCGGACGCAGCCGGGCCCAGACGCCGGCCGCCGCGCCCCACGGCGCACGCGCCGCCCCCACCAGCAGCGGCGCCAGCACCAGCATGCCGACGAGCGCGCGCGCCACGTTGACCCATGCCGCGCCTGCCACCCCGTGCGTGGGCAGCACCACCACCATGGCGGCGAAGGCGGCCAGCGTTCCGAGGAGCGGCGCCGACTCGGCCAGCGCGAAACGCCCCTGCGCATGGCAGGCTGCCAGCAGCACCGCGGACACGGCCGAGAACGCCATGCCGACCACCTGCACCCGGGCCAGCGACACGGCCAGCGTCCTGGCGGCCGCATCGAAGCCCGGCACCACCAGCGGCACCCACGCCGGCGCGGCCAGCCACAGCAGGCCGGCGACCGCGGCGAAGCTGCCGCCGACCACCAGCACCAGGGCCATCGCCTCGCCCTGCACCTGCGCCCGCGCCTTGCCGGAGAAGAACGGGATCAGCACGTGCGCGAAGCTGCTGTTGGCCACCAGCAGGACCAGCTGCGGCACGGCCAGCGATGCGAAGAAGGCGTCGGCCTGCACGCCGGCCCCCGTCGTCGCCAGCACGTAGCCCTGGAGCAGGAACCACGCCAGCATGTTCGCCGCGGTGATGGCCCCGAGCGTGAGTCCCAGTCGCGCGCTCATCGGCCCTGCCCCGCCGGCCCTGCCCTGGCGTCGGTGGGCGCGCCGGTCCCGCCCGAGACCACCTGGGCCACGACCAGGCCGCTGGACGCTTCGGACCGCACCACCATCTCGGCGCCGCCGAAGACGGGTGCGGCCCGCAGCGGCACCGCGGCATCGGCGACGTCGACCACCAGCCGGCCGGCATCCCACACCCAGCGCACCGGGCCGTGCTGGGTGCGGATGGTGCCGCTGTCGATCCGCTGCCCGAGCCAGGCCGCCGGCACGCCCGCGCCGATGACGACCGGCGCCTCGGGGTCGGCGCGGTCCACGTGCACCAGCATGGCCATCTGCAGCATCAGCGCCTCGGCCGCGCTCCAGTAATGGGGCGTGATCCGCCGCGCGTCCGTCCAGCCGCGCATGCTGGTCCAGCGGTGGCTCGCGTTCTCCTCGGCCCCCTCCTCCCACCAGGTGTAGAGGCCGGGCGAGGCCGACGCTCCCATGAAGTAGTCCAGCGTCTGCCAGGCGCGCTCGGGGCGGCCCAGCGCCAGCCACTGGTGCGCCTCGGCGAAACTGAAGTACGTCCATTTCGGCGCCTGCCGGTAGGCGCCGTCGCCGTCGCGCTGCTGCCGCCAGCGCTCGCCCAGCCGCGCCTCGAAGGCGCTGGCCAGCGCGGGGGCCTTGCCGAGAACGCCGCTGGGCCACAAGGCCGAGACATAGGTGCGGTCGTTGTCGGCCGCGCGGATCCAGTCCGTCAGGCGCCGCTTGAACCCCACCTGCTGCCGCAGGAACTCGCCGGCCAGCTGCGGCGCGCGCGGCAGCAGCCCCGTCGCCGCGTCGCGCGGCGACTGCAGGAACTTGGCACGCCAGGCCTGCGCCAGCGCCTCGGCCCTGGCCTCCAGGGCGGCCGCCTCGCCGTCCTCGCCCACCCGGCGGGCCAGGCCGGCGGCCTCGCGCAGCCCGAGGTAGTTGACGGCGTTGACGAACAGCACCGGATAGTGGTGGTCCATGTGCCCCATCGCCAGCCCGCCGATGGCCGGTTCGCAGGGGCGGCGCGTGAGCGGGTCGTCGCGGTAGGCCTGGAGCACGGGCCCGGCCGGCCGGGCGACGATGGTCGTGGTGGCGGCCAGGCAGGCGGTGACCAGGCCGGCCTTGCGCCGCACGTGGGGCCAGGCCCAGCTGTCGAAACGCGCCGATCCCACCGCGCGCGCCGCCTCGGCGATCGCCCAGATGCCCAGCCCCGGCGCGTCGGCCTCGGCCCCGAAGCCGCCGAAGTGGTCGCGTTCGGCGACCGAGGGGGCCAGCCGTTCAACCGTGGCCACCTGTCCCGCGCGGGCCAGGGCGGCGATGACATAGGCGCCATCGCGCAGCCAGTCGAAGTCGTAGCTGACCGGCTCTCCGGGACGGGTGCCCAGGTCGGTCAGTCCCATCAGCAGGTGGGCCTGCTGAGCATGCGCCATGGCCGCAAACCGTGCATCGGGCACGGCCGGCGTCCAGTAGGCCGCGCTGGCGGGCAGCGCCTCGCCGCGTGGCGCCCCGAGGTCGGTCACGCGCAGCAGCAGGCCGTCGCCCTCGACGGGCACGGCCGCGTACAGCCAGCCGCCGGCGGCCGTGCGCTCGTCGCGCGGTGGCGGTCCGGCAACTGGCTGGCGCGCCGCTGGCGCGGCGGCCGCCCGCAGGTCGATGCCGGCTGGCGCCTCGTCGCCCAGCACGGCGAGCGCGGCGGCCGGCGTGTCCACCGCCCAGCGCTCGTTGAGCAGCAGCCGGGCGCCCTCCCGCCGGATCGATCGCACCGGCGCGCCGCTCGGCCCGGCGGAGCGCAGCAGCACCCAGGTGCGCTGTCCCGCATCGGCGCGGGCGGGTCGCAGATCCATCTCGAAATGGTCGTCGCGCCACGACCAGCTCACCTGGTAGCCGGGGGTGTCGGTCACCAGGGCCGGCACCGCGCGGCCGGCCTCGGCCACCAGCGACTGCCGCACCTGGGACAGCGCGAGGGTGTCGCTCGTCGCCAGGCGCACGCCCGCGGCGTCGGTGATCCAGACCGACACCCCGAAGCTGCCGGGTGCCGGGCTGAAGCCGCCGCCGGGCTCGTGGAATCCCTTGCGGCCCAGCGGCGTGCCGGGTTCACCGAGCACCACGTGGCCCTCGTTGCGGGGCCAGGCCCCGTCCGGGCGCGCGGCGACGGCGCGCTGGAGGCGCTCGCGCTCGGTGAGCGCCCCCTCGAGGCGGGCCACCGCTTCGGTGAACCCCGCCAGGTTGTTGGCCAGCGCCAGCGCCGCCAGCACGAGCGCCGCGGGGACGACCAGCGGCCGCGCCCGCGTGAACCACGACAGCGCCGCAAGCGTCAGCAGGAACGGCAGGAAGTGGAGTCCGTAGAGGAACGTTTCCTCGCCGTACACGAGGTGCAGCCCGACCTGCCCGGCCAGGGTGCCGAACAGCACGAACAGGAAGCGCCGATGCGGCGCACCCAGCGCGCGGGCGCCCGCCAGGCCGGCGGCCAGCAGGGCGATCCAGATCGCCAGCGCGGGCGCCCCGGTGCCGCGGCTTCCGCCCGGCGCCGACTGCTGCACCGTCAGCAGGGGCCAGAGGAAGTCCTTGGCCGGCGGCAGGCGGCCCAGGTCGGGCAGCACCAGCGGATGCAGCAGCATGCCGGACAACCGGTGCCAGACCGTGCCGGCCTCCTCCCGCCCGACGTACAGGGTCTCGCCCGACGGCGCGAGGAAGAACAGGCCCGACGTCGGGAACACCAGCTTCTGCACCACGGCCAGCACCATCGTGATGGCCAGCACCAGGGCGCTGACCCGGACGGCGCGGCGCCAGGGAAGATGGGAGACCGCCAGCGCCAGGCCCGCCATCCAGTTGGTGGTGGTGATGGCCAGGCTGCCCAGGCCCAGCGCCAGCACCGCGCGCTCGCCGATGCCGCGCCGCACCGCGATGGCGGCGCCCAGCAGCACCGCCATCATCGACAGCGAGCCGAGGTGGTACAGCTCGGGCACCGAGAAGAACATCACGAACGATGCCGACGCGAGGGCCAGCAGCACGAAGGCCACCGCCGCGACCGAGGCCAGCCCCAGCGCGACGAGCAGGGCGTACAGCACGGCGACCCAGGCCCCCGCCCAGAGCGCGGACGCCACGCGCGCGGCCACCAGGTCGGGCATCGGATGGATCGCTTGCAGCAGGTGGGTGAACGGGTAGACGACCAGGGACGCGATCGGGTGGACCTTGTTCCGGTAGTGGCTGCTGTCGGCATCCGTCATGTTCTGCAGCACCCGCTGCAGGTCGGCCTGGAACCACACGTCGGTGGCGTAGGACTGGAACAGTTCGGCGTTGATCCGCCCGGACAGGTGCCACGACGCGAGGAACGCGGCGGCGGCCAGCGCCAGCGCGACCAGGGCATGCAGCCGCGAGGGCAAGGCAGCCGCGGCGGCAGCGGCATGGCCGGACGGTGCGGACGAAGCGAACGCGGGCGAGGTGGTGGTAGCAGGCATGCGTGTCGGGCCACTATCGCGGTCCGCGACGCATGCGGTCCATAGGACAAAGCTCCGGCGGGACCGGGCGTGCTCGCCCAGGCTTCCCGGGAGCCCCCTGCCCTTGCGCGCCGCATGCGCTCGCCCCGGCGCCCGGGGGGCAGGCAGCCCCTGCCCACCGGCACGGGCTTCGCCCTTGGTGTGCCCGTAACCCGTCGTAAGGTCGGCATGCGGAAGCATCGCTGGCTCAACAATTGAGCAGCCTCGGTTTCTTCTCGTGACAGCTCGTCCGGAACGAGCTCATCCGTCAAATACGATCCGCGCCCCGGCTGAGCCACCAGGACAGCCGGTTGACCCACCACCCGCGGATCCATGCACATCACACCTCGTCTCGCCCTCCTGTCGGCACTCATGGCGGCTGCGGCAGCCCCTTCCTTCGCGCTCGACCACGGCGTCAACATCCACGGCGGCGGCGGCAGCACCACGGCCAACACCCAGATCGCGTCCCTCATGAAGGACCGCAACTTCAGGACCGCGCGGCTGGACTACATCCCCGGCGCCGGCCTGACCCTGCTGCGCGACCAGATCCAGAAGATCCGCGCCAACGGCGGGCATGTCGAGCTGGTGACGCAGATCACCTACCAGTGGGATTCCTCCTGCAAGCAGAGCCTGGCGGCCGTGGAGCAGGACGCCTACAACCAGATGGCCGCCGCGGTGAACGCGATGAAGGACCTGGTCCACGACTACGAGCTGCTCAACGAAGTCCAGCTGCGCGACGAGATCGACGGCGAAGTCCCCTGGAACCAGACCGGCAACACCGCCGCCAGCTACGAAGGCAAGCCGTGCGTGGCCACCATCACCGCCGTGCTGCGGGGCATGTCGCGCGCGGTCAACGACATCCGGGCCAGCTCGGGCCTGCCGCTGCGCACCATCCTCGGCGCGGTCGGCCGCGACTTCGGCTTCCTCGAGTTCATGCAGAACAAGGGCGTGCTGTTCGACGTCGTGGGCTACCACATCTATCCGGAATTCGGCCACGCGAGCCTGAGCAGCGACACCTGGTACGGCACCGGCGGGCCGCTCGGACAGCTGGCCAGGTTCAAGCGGCCGATCCGCATCAACGAGTTCAACTGCGGCGAGGTCTATGACGGCGCCTACGAGAACCAGATGTGGGCCTCCATGACGGAGACCTGCCTGAAGTCGCTCGACAAGCACCTGACGCAGCTGCGCACGCAGACCAGCGCCAACATCGAATCGATCACCTTCTACGAGCTCGAGGACGAGCCCACGAAGGCGGCTGCGGAAGGTCGCTTCGGCCTGACCTTCGGGCTGGCGAATCCCAAGGTCCACCTCTATCTCGCGACCGCGTTCGCGGGGGGCAACCTGAGCGCCGCCGAGCGTCTGGAGATCACCCGGCGCGGGCTGCTGACCGACGCCGAGATCACCGCGATGAAGGCGAGCTCGTCGCCGGCACCTGCCCCGGCCCCGGCACCGGCACCGGCTCCCGCTCCCGCGCCGGCGCCCGCCCCGGCGCCGGTCCGCGACAGGACGGCGCCGGTGGTGGTCATCACGAGTCCGGCCAACGGCGAGTCGCTGGATCGCCGGGCGCGCTTCACCGCCGCCGCCAAGGCCACCGACAACGTGGCCGTCCGCGAGGTCCGCATGCGCTTCAACGGGACCACGTGCGTGACGAACGCGGCGCCTTACCAGTGCACGTTCACCATGCCGTCGCAGCGCAACACCCGCCTGTCGCTGACGGTGGACGCCACCGACACCTCGGGCAACGTCGGCAGCGCGTCCATCAGCCTGCGCACCCGGTAAGCCACTGCCGCCGCATTGCGCGGCGGCACCGCCCGGCCCTCACCTGAAGACGAAGCGCTTGTCGATCAGGTACTTCGCCTGGAAGCTCAGGGCCAGGCCCAGTGCCGCGCCCAGGTACTGGGCAGCAGGCGTCCTGAACAGGCGCCAGGCGCCGAACTCCACGATCCAGAAGATGGCCACGGTGAAAACGCTGGCCGTCGTGTAGTGCAGCAGCTTGTGCAGGTCGTGCAGGCCGGACACCGTCCTGTAGCCGAAGATCCAGCGCTTGTCCGCCACGTACTTGAACGGCAGCACGAGGCCGGTCGCCAGCAGCGCGGCCACCTCCACGGCGAACGGTCCGGCATCCACCGCCATCCAGGCCCGCTGCAGCGCCAGGTTGGCCAGGCTCGCGACCACCGCGATGGCGGTGTAGCGCGCGGCCACGGTGCCGCCGTTCATCAGGCCAGCTTCGCCGCCACGAAACAGGCGACGATGCCCAGGCCCACCAGCAGGCTGGTCAGGTCCTTGGCGGCGAACACCACCGGATCGTCGTCCACTTCGCCGCGGCTGGCCTTCATCCAGACCCAGCTGATCCAGAACAGCATCAGCAGCACCGCGCCCCACATCGCCTCGGGGCGGCGGTACAGGGCCCGGACCGTGTCGCCCTGCAGGTACAGCGACAGGATCACGACGGCGGCGTAGCCCGAGGCGATGCCGATCGCCTGGACGATGGCGACGTCCTGCGCGATGTAGCCGCGGCCGCGGATCGTCGCTTCCCGCCGGTCGCAGAGGGTGCGCAATTCCACGTAGCGCTTGACGAAGGCGAGCGAGAAGAACAGGAACACGGCGAACGCGAGCAGCCAGAACGACAGCTCGATCCCCGTGGCGGCGGCACCGGCGACGACGCGCAGGGTGTAGAGCAGGGCCAGCACGACGCAGTCGACCAGCAGCAGGCGCTTGAGGCGGGCCGAGTACGCCGCCGTCAGCGCCAGGTAGGCGGCCAGCCAGGCGGCGAAGTCGGCGCCCAGCCAGACCGCAAGCGAGAAGCCCGCCAGCATGAGCGCGGGCGCCAGGACCATCCCCGACGCGATCGGCAGCGCGCCGCTGGCGAACGGGCGATGGCGCTTGCGCGGATGGGCCCGGTCGCTCTCCAGGTCCATCAGGTCGTTGGCGACGTACACCCCCGAGGCGCACAGGCTGAAACTGACGAACGCGACCAGGGCGGCCGCGAGCAGCGCGGGATCGCCCAGCTGGTGCGCGGCAATGAGCGGAACGAACAGCAGGAGGTTCTTGATCCACTGGTGCACGCGCAGGGCCTTGCCGACCGTGCGCAGGCGCAGCGGCTCCCGGAACACGGCCAGCACTTCCGAGACCTGCGAGGCCCGTGCCGCGAGCGATGCGGACGGGCTGACCACCACGGCCGCATGCGCCGCGCCCCACACGTCGAGGTCGATGTCGGCGTTGCCCACGTAGTCGAACCCGCGCGGGCCGAATTCGCGCTCCAGGGCCCTGCGCTTGTTCGACCCGGCGAGGTTGATGCCATCGGCCGACACCAGCACCTGGTCGAAGATCCCGAGATGGTGCGCCACCGCGTGCGCGACCAGGCCGTCGGCTCCGGTGCAGAGCACCAGGCGGCGACCGGCGCTCTTCTGCTGCTTCAGCCACGCCAGCAGCGGCTCGTTGTAGGGGAGCGTCGCGGCATCGAAGCCGACCCGCGACGCGATCGCGTGCTTCAGGTGGGCCTTTCCCCGGGCCAGCCAGAACGGCAGCAGCAGCACGTCCAGCGGACGGGTGCGCAACAACGCGAGGGCCAGCTCGTGCAAGGTGTCGGTCCTGACGAGCGATCCGTCCAGATCGACGGCGATGGGCAACTGGGACATGGCGGGCCTGGTGGGTGGGTGGATCCGTCATCCGGCCGGCTGGCTGGAGGACGCCTGCCGGGACCGGAGCGCCGTCACGGCCGGCGTTGCAGCATTGGATGCGCGGCCCCCGTCGCCTGGAATAGCCATCTTGTCCCGCGCTCGCCTGGTCGGTCTGCACCGGCCGCAGCCAGGACCGCTCGACGCCGCGCCGGCAGGCCGCCCCCGCGCACCCCATGCCTGGCCGGTTTGTCCTAGTGACAGGACGAAAGGCTCTGGCCACCATGGCCGGCAGCGGTTCACGGGAGCCGTGACTGGAGTCGACCGCATGAAGCTGATGGTCCTGAGCACGCTCTACGCCCCCCACCAGGTGGGCGGCGCCGAGAAGATCGCGCAGATCCTGTCGGAAGAGCTGTCCACGCGCGGCCACGAGTGCGTGGTGGTCACCACCCGGCGCGATCCCGGCACCCGCAGCACCGTGCGCAACGGCGTGCGCATCCACCGCATCGGGCTGCGCAACGTGTACTGGCCGTACGGGGGCGAGCGGATCTCGCCCTGGCTCAAGCCCGCATGGCACCTGGTCAACCGGTACAACCCCGCCATGGGAGAGGAAGTGGGACGGCTGCTGGACCGGGAACGTCCGGACCTGGTGCACACGCATGCGCTCACCGGGTTCTCGCCGTCCGCGTGGGCGTCTGCCCACGCGCGCGGCATCCCGGTGGTGCACACCCTGCACGACTACTCGCTCGCCTGTCCGAAGGCCTCCATGTTCCGCGCCGGTGCCAACTGCGAGCGGCAGTGCGGGGGTTGCCGGGTCCTCACCCAGCCGGCCCGGGACCATTCGCAATCGGTGCAGGCGGTCGTCGGCGTGAGCCGCTTCACCCTGCAACGCCACCTGGACCTGGGCTACTTCACCGGCGCATCGATCCGGCAGGTCATCCACAACGGGCTCCCTGGCGAGGTCCGCCCGCCTCCGCGCGAACGGGCGCCGGGGCCCAGGCTGCGCCTCGGCTACGTGGGACGGCTGGTGCAACCCAAGGGGGTGGAAAGCCTGCTGCGCGTGATGCAGGCCCTGGATCCCCAGGCCTGCGAGCTGGTGGTCGCGGGCCGGGCAGGCCCCGGGGACGAACGCCGGCTGCGCCAGCTCGCGCCCGCGCACGTGACCTTCGCCGGCTTCATCGATCCGGACGAGCTCTACCGGCGCATCGACCTGCTGGTCGTGCCATCGCTCTGGGAGGATCCGCTGCCCACCACCGCCATCGAAGCGATGCGGCGCGGCGTGCCCGCGATCGTCTCCGACCGGGGCGGCCTGCCGGACATCGTGCTGGACGGCCAGACCGGCCGCGTGTACCGCGCCGGGGATCCGTCGGGCCTGCGCCGCGCGATCCAGGAGTTCGTCGACCGCCCCGCCCTCGCGGCCGCGATGGCGCCGCAGGCGCTGGCGCGCGCGCCCTACTTCGGGGTCGAGCGCATGGCACGCGAATACGAGGACGTCCTCGCCACGATCGCGGCGGCCGCGCCACCCAGCGCCGCCCGCAACGCCCTGCTACGCGCGCAGCCGGGGCCCTTGCAGCGCGCTGAAGGCAGCGCCGATCGCCAGCCCGAGCGCGGTGGCGAAGAAGGTCTCCTCCAGCATGGAGATGGAATGGCCGTACCCGTAGCCGATCACCAGGAGCGCGACCGACACCCGCGCCACGCCCGGCGGTGAACCGGCCACGACGGCGCGCAGCGCCAGTGCCGGCAGCGCGTAGTACACGATGCCTGCGATCCCAAAATCGACCAGGAGGAACACCGCGAGGCTGTCGCCCGGATTGAACCGGTGCGGGTGGAATCCGAACAACTGCGGCGTTCCGATACCGCCGAGCCCTGCGCCGAACACCCCCGCCATTCCCGGCGGCAGCAGCTCGAACGCCTCGGGCCACACCTGGCTGAAGCGCTCCCACGCCGAGTGGACCAGGTCCGGCCATTCCTGCGGGCGCACCCCGGCACCGACATCGAGGAGCAGGACCGTCGCGGGCAGCGCGAGGCCCAGCGCGCACAGCCCCTGGACCATCCACCGGCCCGCGCGGGCGTGGCCCGGGCCATCCGACGGGTAGGCGAGCCAGGCCGCGGCCAGCGGGAAGGCCAGCAGCATGCCCTTGCTGGTGGTGGCCAGGATGCCGGCGAAGACCAGGCACGCCAGGGCCAGGCGCAGCCACGGACGACGCAGCCACGCCATCGCGAGCAAGCCCGAGATGCCCGCGATCATCGCGGCGTTGAACGACGAACGCGCGAACCCCGGCAGCCGCTCGATGCCCCCCTCGAGCCACCATCGCCAGGTGGTGGCGACGGCGCCGAAGGCGGTGTCGTACTCCAGCCCCTCCCATGGCATGGGCCCGATGGCGAAGCACACGGCCAGGCCCGACAGCGTCACCGCGCACACCACCACCGCCCCGCGCAGCACGGAAGGCCAGCGGCGCTGCAGCAGCGGCCACATCGCCATGCCGTACAGCAGGTAGAGGAAGGTCTTGAACCCGAAGGCCACCTGGAATGGCGCCAGCCCGAGCAGGATCCCGGCCAGCGCATGGAGGACCAGCACCGAGCCGGCCACCAGGATCGGCAGGTCGAGCCACCGGTGCAGGACGAACGGCCGCAGGAGCAGCACGAGCACCGACCCGGCGGGGATCGCGTCCCGCAGGTACAGCAGGTTGGGCCAGCCCGAGAGCGCGGCCGCCCAGCGCAGCGGCCCCTCGACGACCAGCGTGGCGATGAACACGCACAGCAGCACCCGCAGGAGATGGTCGACGCCGGCGCTGGCCCCCGAGGCGCCCTGCGGCCAGGCCGGGCCGGCCGCCACCGGGTTGGCGAGCACGTCGGTGCTCAAGGTGCGCTCCATCGAGGCACCGGCCGACCCGGCGCGACGCGCCCGGTCATCGTCGGGGCCGGCCCGCGAAGGGACATCGGCATCGGGCAGGAGCAAGCCATGCCGCCAGTCTGGCGTGGCAGGAGCGGCGCAGGAACGGCCGTTTGGTCCCATGCAGGGGCAGGACAGTTGCCCGGGGTCCCGCCACCCGTGGGGTGCGTCCCGGGACAAAGCGACGATTGCGAGCGGCTGGCCCGCGACCGAAGAATCTGCACCCCGTCCACGAGCCGAGCACCGTCACCCATGCAGACGCCACTTCCCGCCCTTCCCAGCACGTCTGCCGGCATGCCCTGGCGCCTGCTGTCGACCGTCACGGCGCTGGATGCCGCGGCGGTGGTGCTGGCGTACCTGCTGGCGCTCCAGATCTGGTCGCGCCCCTCGCGGGCCGAGGATGCGATCTGCGTGGCGATCATGGTCCTGTTGTCGCTCCCGGGATCGGCCCCGTTCCGGCAGGCGTCGCCTGCACCCCTGGTGCGGCTCGTCCTGCGGTGGACGTTCCTGCTGCTCACGGCGATGGCCGTCGGGGCGGTCGCGGGCGAGCGACTGCAGGTGCCCAGGGCGCTCCTCGAGCCGCCATTCCTGCTGTCGTGGGGAGCGGTCGGGCTGTGCGCCGTCCTGCTGTCGCGCATCGCCGCGCCCCGCGTGCTGGGTTTCGTCGAGCGGCGCCGCAAGAACCGCAAGGTGGTCATCGTCGGCATCAACGAGGGCGCGGTGCAGCTGGGGCGGGCCATCCAGCTGGGCCTGGCGAGGGGACAGGAGCTGGCGGGCTACCTCGACGACCGCGTCCACGCCCGGGCGCCGCTGCCGGACGGCAGTGCCCGCGTGGGCCGGCTCTCCGAGCTGGGCGAATACGTCCGGCGGCACCACATCGACCGGATCTACGTGGCGCTGCCCATGTCCTCGTCGCCGCGGATGAAGGACCTCCTGCAGCAGACCCACGACACGACCGCGTCGGTCTACCTGATGCCGAACCTGTCGATGCTGGAGCCGATCCGCTGCGGCGTGTCGGTGCTGGCCGGGGTGCCGATGGTGGCGGTCTGCGAGTCGCCCTTCCACGGCGGGTTCGGCATCCTCAAGCGCGCCCTCGACCTGGGCCTGACCCTCGCGGCCATGCCCCTGCTCCTGCCCCTGCTGGGCGGAATCGCCCTGCTGGTGTGGGCCACGTCGGACGGCCCCGTCTTCTTCAAGCAGCGCCGCTTCGGCCTGGATGGCGAGGAGATCCTGGTGTGGAAGTTCCGCACCATGACCACCCTGGAAGACGGCTGCACGACCTACCGCCAGGCCACCACCGACGACGACCGCATCACGCCGGTGGGGCGGCTGCTGCGGCGGACGTCGCTGGACGAACTGCCGCAGTTCCTGAACGTCCTGATGGGGACGATGAGCATCGTCGGGCCGCGGCCGCACGCGCTCGCCGTGAACGACCAGTGCCGCAAGCTCATTCCGCGCTACATGCTGCGGCACAAGGTCAAGCCCGGCATCACCGGTTGGGCCCAGGTGAACGGGCTGCGCGGCGGCGACGACATCGTGGCGCTGCGGCGCCGCACCGAATGCGACCTCCAGTACCTGAACGCCTGGAGCGTGGGCCTGGACCTGCTGATCATCTGGAAGACGGCGGTGCTGCTGGTGCGGGGCGACAGCAACGCGTACTGAGACGGGGCGCAGCGGTGGCCCGCGAGCGTGCGGCGTCGATCTGCGCATCGGTGAGCAGCCCCCGCTGCGTGACCTCGGCACGCTCCTCGTGCGACAGCTCGCCACCCGCGACTGCCGCGGCAAGGTACAGGTGGGGCTTGGGCCGGCCGAGGCGGTGCACCAGGCCGAACCGGTTCTCGGGCGCGGGCTTGCGGGGTTCGTCCAGCAACTGGTAGAAGTGCACGGCCTCCACCACGGCCGCATCCTGCTGCTGCAGCTCCCCCAGGTGGCGCGAGAGGCTCTGGAGGCACGACTCCGTCCGGCTGCGCCCCGCCCGGTTCTCGTAGCGCCAGTCGTAGATCTCGCCGCAGTTGAATTCGTTGATGTGGACCGGCTTGCCGAAGGCGGCGAGCTGGGCCAGGGGGCCGCCCGGCCCGTACCAGTGGTCGTCCAGCAGGCTGCGCCCGCGCAGCCGGGGGTACACGTGGAAGCCGGTCACGTCCCACTGCACGCCCTGCCCGCGCATGAAGGAGAGGAATCCGAAGTCCCGCCCCACGGTGCCGAGGATGGTGCGCAGCGGAAGGCCCGAATCGGCGCGGATGTCGGCGACGGCGCGTGACATGCCGCGCAGGGCGGCCGCGAGCGAGGCGACACAGGCCTTGCCCTCGTAGGGCGCGGTCGCCAGGCCCGCCGAGTTCCACGGGACTTCCCGCTCGATCTCGGGGCGGCGCTGGGCTTCGTTCAGCAGCTCGAAGTCATGGACCAGGTCCTTGACCTGGTGGACGGCCGCCGCCGCCTCCCGGTAGGCGCCCTGCTCCACCCGTTCCAGGTCCGGGTCGCAGCCGTGGTCCCACTGGTGCGAGGTCTGCAGCACGACCTGGACCTCGCCGCCGTTGCCCCTCACCCGGCGCGCGAAGTCGCGAAGCCCGGCCAGGTCGTCGCCGGTGATCAGGTCGACGCGCGCGCTGCGGAAATTGCGCTGCTCCATCAGGGCCGCCACGGCTTCGTTGAGTTCCGGCTCGTGGCGGCTGTTGATGCCGAACTCGACGGCGTCGGCACCGGACGCCAGCGTGGCCAGCGTGAGCGCCAGGAAAGAGGCAGGGATCGTCATCGCGGTGTCCATGGGGAGGTCGGCGCATCATGACCGCCGCGCGCCTTGCGGTGCGCGCCGGCGCATGCGCCGGGAGGCCCGGATCGGCCTGGCCGGGCGCTCCCACGAGGGCCGGGCCATCTGTCCTAGAGACATCGGCCGGCCGCAGCCCGATGATGACCAGCAGTGGCGCCGCTGTCGGCGCGCAGGAGGTCCGGATGTCCTTCGAGCGATTCGTCGAGGTGCTGCGCGCACGGTGGAAGCTGGCGCTGGCGATCTGGCTTGCCGTGGTGAGTGCGGCGGCGCTCGTCTCCGTCGTGGCTGCGCCGCAATACACGGCCACCGCGGCGATGATGGTCGAGCCCCGCACGCCGGACCCGCTGCTCGGCGGCCCCATCCCGACCGGCATGCCCAACCATCTGCCGACCGAGATCGAGGTGGTGCGCAGCGAGCGCGTGGCGCTGTCGGTCGTCGGGATGCTGAAGCTGCAGGACGATCCCCGATGGCGCGCGCGCTGGATCGCCAGGACCGAGGGCCAGGGCTCGTTCGAGCACTGGCTGGCCGGGGAACTGGTGCGCAAGCTGGACGTGCGGCCCACGCGCGAATCGAACGTGATGACCGTCTCCTTCACCGCGCCGCGCGGCGACACCGCCGCGCAGGTCGCCAACGCGGTCACCCAGGCCTACATTCGCAACGCGGCCTCGATGCAGCAGGAGCCCGCGCGGCAATACAACGCGCGCTTCGACGAGCTGTCCACGCGCCTGCGCGGCGAGCTGGAGCAGGCGCAGGCGAAGCTGGCGGCCTACCAGCGCGCGCACGGGATCGTCAGCACGGACGACCGGCTGGACGTCGAGAACACCCGGCTGGCGGAGCTGAGCTCGCACGTGGCGATCCTCCAGGCCGCAGCCGCCGACGCGCAGGAACGCCGGCGCCAGTCGACTACCAATCCGGACGGCTTCGGCGACGTGCAGCGCAGCCCGACCGTCTTCGCCCTGACCAACGAAGTGGCCCGCCAGGAGCAATGGCTCACGGAGCAGTTGTCCCGGCGGGGTGAGCAGCATCCGGACGTGCAGGAGGCCCGGCAGGCGCTGGCCGGCCTGCGCACGCGGCTGGAGGCCGCCACCCGGCGCGCCACCGAAGGAATCGGGATCGAGAGCCGCATGGCGAGCGACCGGCTCGCCCAGGCCCGGCAGGCGCTGGAGCAGCAGCGTGCGACGCTGCTGGCGCTGCGGGCCGAGCGCAACGGCGCGCAGGTGCTGCAGCGCGAAGTCGACAACGCGCAGCGGGCGTACGACGCCGTCCTCCTGCGGGCGAGCCAGACCACGGTCGAAGCGGGGGCCGTGCGCGCGACGGTCTCGATCCTGAAATCGGCGACCGCGCCGCTCGCCCCGAGCTGGCCGCGCGCCGGGTTGAACATCGCCGCGGCCGCGGTCGCGGGTCTCCTGCTCGCGCTGTTCGCGGCGCTCTGGCGCGAATCGTGGAACCGCCGGCTGCGCGTGGCGGCCGACGTGACCCACCAGCTGGGCCAGTCCCTGCTGGTGGTCCTGCCCGACTCGGGTGCGCGGCAACACCAGCTCGCGCTGGGCTTCCAGGGAAGGTGACCGACATGAGAGCGTTCAATGCCGAACCGGCCGGCGGGCTGACCGCTGGCGGCGACAAACCCTTCGATGGAGGCGCCGACCCGCTGGACGACCCCTCGCGGCGGCGCGGCGATGGGGGCCAGGTCGACATGGAGCGCGTGCTGCGCCGGCAGCGCCGGCTCAGCCTGAGCTACGCGGACGCACCGGGCGAGCTGGCCCTCGAGAGGACCCGCGTCCCGGATGCACTGGCCCGGCATTTGCGCACACCGGTGCCGTCGCCCTGCCCGTACCAGGGCGACCCCGAGCTGGTGGTGGCGGCCGATCCCTTCGGCGAGGCAGCCGAGGTGTTCCGCGAGCTGCGCATCCAGCTGGCGGCCAAGGCGCTGGAGCGCAAGACGAAGGTGGCGCTGGCCGTGGTCGGTCCGGGCCGCCGGGACGGCAAGAGCTACCTGGCCGCCAACCTCGCGGCCAGCTTCGGCCAACTCGGAGGCCGCACGCTCCTGGTCGATGCCGACCTGCGCAGCCCGCGGCTGCACCGGCTGCTCGGCATGGAGGACCTGGAGGGTCTGAGCAGCATCCTGCGGGGCGACGGTGGCCACTCGCTGGTGCAGCCGGTGCCGCAGGTGCCCGGCCTGTTCTTCCTGCCGGCCGGAACGGTGCCGCCCAATCCGGTCGAACTGCTCCAGAGCCCGCGCCTCAGCCTGCTGGTGTTCGAGATGCTGCTCGCGTTCGACCACGTGGTGGTGGACACGCCGGCCGACGCCTGCGGTCCCGACGCCCGCCTGGTGGCGGCGACGGCCGGCGCGGCGCTGGTCGTCGGTCGCAAGGATTGCAGCACCATGGACGATCTGCGCACGCTGCTGGCCAAGCTGGGGCAGCAGCAGGTGGAAGTGGCCGGGATGGTGATGAACCAGCATCGCTCCTGAGCACCGGGCAACGGGTTGCCAGCGCGCCTCGGCCCTGCGGGTCGAGGGGGCGGTCGAGGCGGCCAGGGCCGCTTCGAACCGCCGGCACAGTCACCGTCAATGCGCCTCGGTCTGCCGGCCCAGATCGTTCCGGGCCGCGTAGGCGTACAGGTCGAGCCGGTTGTTCACCTGTAGCTTCCGGTAAATCGAGGTGAGATGGTTTCGCAAAGTGTGCGAGCTGATGGACAGCCGGCTGGCGATCACCTTGGCCGGAACCGATGTGTCGGCGACGAGGGCTGCGATCGCCTCGCGCTCGCGCCCGGTGAGCGTTGCGATCCGGATGCCTTCGGGGTTCTCGCGCTGTGCGGCCTTGTGGCGCACGATGTGCATGAACATCCGGCTCGTGGCGCCGCGGTCCAGCCACAGCTCGCCCTGGTGGACCCGCTCGATGGCCGTCAGCAGGGTCGCCGGCGGATCGCTCTTGCGGACGATGCCGTGGAGCCCTGCCAGCAGCGCCGGGTCGAGCGCGCCGGTGTCACGCAGGTTGGTGACGACCAGCACGCGCAGGATGCGGCCCGACACGAACTGCACCAGGTCCGGGACCTCGGTCCGATCCTCCAGGTCCACCACCAGGACGTCCGCCTGGTGCACCAGTTCGTCCTGGGCGTCCTTGAACCCGGCGGCGGTGCCGACCCAGCGCAGGTGCGGGGATGCGCTGACCAGCTGCTGCAAGGCCCAGCCCATCATGGTGGAAGCGATCAGGGCAACGCGGATGCTTTTCTGGTCAACCATTTCCATGGTGCAGCTCTCTGTGTGTTGATCGTCTTCTCATGTTAGGCGCCCGCTGGCCTAGCAAGGAACTCTTTCATCCGATTACGCGTTTGCACCGGAACTTGCAATGGCCGGACAGCAAGAGCAACGGGACAGCACAGGAGAAAGCACCCGGAGGAAGGCACCGCAACCGCCGATGCCCCGGGACGCGAAACGCGCGCAGACTTGCCCATGGCTTTGCATGACCGGCGCGCCAGCGTGCGCGAACCGCTGCGGCTGCCCGTGCGGTGGCAGGACGGGCGTCGGGGCTGGACGCGGGACGTGTCGCCCGACGGCCTCTACGTGTACCTCGCGGGCAGCCACATCCTCCACCGGTGGTGCGCGCTGGAGATCGGCTTCCGGCAGGCACGGCTGCGGTTCCGTGCCCTCGCGAAGGTGCTGCGCGTCGAGTACGGCCGCGGCGTCACCGGGGTCGCGTTGCAGCTGCACGCGAGGCGCTTCGACGCCGCGCGTTGACCCCGCTGGCGGCCCTCACCGACAGGATGGCCCCCGGTCGGACGCTCAGCCCGGCCCGGGCGCGCGGTCGAAGACCTGGCTCGCCGGGTTCGGCACGATCCAGTCGAGCCTGCTCTCGCAGAAGATGTCCATCGTCGGGGCGTGGGGCCGCGGATCGTCGGCGGTCCCGGCATAGACCATCGCCAGGCCCCGGTAGGTCACCGGGTTGGCGTTGTAGACGGGCGTGCCGCAGCTCCCGCAGAAGTGACGCGTCGTCCGCTCGGTGGCCTGGAAGGTGCGCAGCTGCGGCTCGCCCGTGACGATGCGCAAGTCCTTCGCGCGCGCGACGAGGTAGACCGAGAACGGCGATCCGGTCATGCGGCGACAGAGGTTGCAGTGGCAGGCGACCACCTGCAAGGGTGCCGCTGCGACCTCGTAGCGCACCTGGCCACAGGCGCAGCCGCCGTGAAATGCTCGCATCAGGCCCTGCCGCTTGCTCGATGATTCCGTCGTGGCCCTGGCGCCATCCGCATCCGCATCCAGGTCCCGGTCCCGATCCCGATCCCGATCCCGATCCCGATCCCGATCACAGGGACGAGAAGCCCGGATTGAAGACGACCTCCCACAGGTGGCCGTCCGGGTCCTGGAAATAGCCGGCGTAGCCGCCATAGAAGGTGGCCTGCCCCGGCTTCACGACGGTCGCCCCGGCACGTCCGGCCTGCCGCAGGATCTCGTCGACTTCCTGGGCCGAGGCGACGTTGTGCCCCAGCGAGCACCCCGGTGGATGCGCGGGGCCGATCGCGAGGCCGCTGTCGGCGGCCAGGCTCCTGCGCGGCCAGAGCGCCAGCTTCAGCCCCGGTTGCAGGTCGAAGAAGGCAACCGCGCCGTTCTCGAGCTCCGCGCCGACGATTCCACGGGTCGGAAAGCCGAGGCCGTCGCGGTAGAAGGCGATCGAACGTTCCAGGTCGTCGACACCCAGGGTCAGGACGCTGATGCTTGGATGCATGGATGCTCCTTGGACAAGCTGCGGCCGGCCGCTCCCGGTCGCATGGGTCGCCGGTGGGCCTTCATTCCACGACCAGCGAATAGGTCACGGCCTGCAGCATGCTGGGCAGTGCGCCGCCGAAGTTGAGCGTGTGCCGGCCGGGCGGCAGCGGCTGGAGCATCACGTAGTAGCCATTGGCCGCGGCCGGGTAGACCCGGATCCGCTCGGGCGTGCGCGCGCCGATGTCGAAGCAGCCCCGGGTCGCCAGGCGATGCCGGTGCAGGTCGCCGTGGCGCACGCCGTCGATCTCCAGGACCAGCGCCGACACGCCCTCGGTGATGCTCGCCGCGCTGCTGGCGACGGCCTCGCAACTGGTCGCCCTGTCCGGACGGCGCACGACCACGTAGTTGATCAGAGGGAAGAACAGGTACTTGCCCCGGGGCACCCGGCAGGTCCGCACCGTCCGCTGCGTCCCGTAGGTGCCGGCCAGGAACCACACGTCGCCGGACTGCCCGCTGCCGCACAGCGCGCCGGTGCGATCGGCGACCGGGCTTTCCTCCCGGTCGAAGGAGCCGGCCCATTCCCACCAGCGCTGGGACCAGTCCGCCTGCGAAACCCCGGCCACGGAGGCGTCGGGTGGCACGACGACCGGCGCGTCGGCCATGGCGTTGGTCGCGCCGACCAGCACGACGAAGAGGGACAGGAACCGGGAGAGGATGCGCATCGGGGCTGCGGCAGTCGCAAGAGGAAGCGACCTTATCCACCCGCGGCGCCAGAGGCAAGGCGGGCCGGCGGAACTGTTGCGTCGATGACGACGTGCCCGCCGCACCCGGCGCACCCGGCCAGGGCGGTCCTGGCCACCAGGGCGGATTCAGGGAAGCCAGGGGGGCAGCCGGACGACGGGATCCGCCGCGGGCATCGGTCGCCGGCCGTCCGCCTGCGGCCACTGCGACCGACCGGCGCAACCGCCGCCGGGAGGCGGCGGCCCTCGTCTCAGCGCGGCTTGCGGGGCGCCACCTTGGCGCCGCCGGCCTTCAGGCCCGGCGCCTTGGCGCTGCCCGTCACCCGGGGCGGCAATCCCGTGTGCTGGGTCAGCAGCTTGCCGCGTGGCGGCTGGCCGCCAGGCGTCGAGTTCTTGCGGCGTGCGCTCGTGTAGCCGCCGTCCGTCACCGGCTGGAAGGTCGGGATCAGGTGGTGCTTGCCGTTGCCGATCAGGTCGGCGCGGCCCATGGCCTTGAGCGCGTCGCGCAGCAGGGGCCAGTTGTTCGGGTCGTGGTAGCGCAGGAACGCCTTGTGCAGGCGCCGGCGCTTCTCGCCGCGCACGATGTCGACCACGTCTTCGGGCGTGCCCTCGCGGCGCACCTTGCGCAGCGTGTTGCGGCCCGAGTGGTACATCGCCGTGGCCGTGGCCATGGGGCTGGGGTAGAAGGTCTGCACCTGGTCGGCGCGGAACCCGTTGCGCTTGAGCCAGAGCGCCAGGTTCATCATGTCCTCGTCGCTGGTGCCGGGATGCGCCGCGATGAAGTACGGGATGAGGTACTGCTTCTTGCCCGCTTCGGCCGAGTACTTCTCGAACATCGTCTTGAAGCGGTCGTAGGTGCCGATGCCGGGCTTCATCATCTTCGACAGCGGCCCGCCCTCGGTGTGCTCGGGCGCGATCTTCAGATAGCCGCCGACGTGGTGCTGCACCAGCTCCTTCACGTACTCGGGCGACTGCACCGCCAGGTCGTAGCGCAGCCCGGAACCGATCAGGATCTTCTTGATCCCCTTGAGGGCCCGCGCCCGCCGGTACATGTTGATCAGGTGCCGGTGGTCGGTGTTCAGGTTCTGGCAGATGCCGGGGTACACGCAGCTGGGCTTGCGGCAGGCGGCCTCGATCTCGGGCGTCTTGCAGCCGATGCGGTACATGTTGGCGGTCGGTCCGCCCAGATCCGAGATGACGCCCGTGAAGCCGGGCACCTTGTCGCGGATCTCCTCGATCTCGCGGATCACCGAGTCTTCGCTGCGGCTCTGGATGATGCGGCCCTCGTGCTCGGTGATCGAGCAGAAGGTGCACCCGCCGAAGCAGCCCCGCATGATGTTCACGCTGAAGCGGATCATCTCCCAGGCCGGGATCTTGGTCGCGCCGTCATGGCTGCCGTTCTCGTCCGCGTAGGCCGGGTGCGGGCTGCGCGCATACGGCAGGCCGAACACGTGGTCCATCTCGGCGGTCGTCAGCGGAATCGGCGGCGGGTTGATCCAGACGTCGCGGTCGCCGTGCGCCTGCACCAGCGCCCGCGCGTTGCCGGGGTTGGTCTCCAGGTGCAGCACGCGGTTGGCATGCGCGTACAGCACCGGATCGGACTTGACCTGGTCGTACGAGGGCAGCCGGATCACCGTGCGGTCGCGGTTGAGGCGGATGCGCGGGTTCGGCACGAATGCCAGGGGCTGGACCGCCGGGGCGGGCTCCACGGTCCCCGTGCCCTCCTCCTTGGCGCAGGTCTCGCCCTGGGCCTTGGCCTGGTCGGACACCGTCAGGTAGGGGTTGATGTGCTCCTCGACGCGGCCGGGCTGGTCGACCTCGGTCGAGTCGATCTGCAGCCAGCCCTCGGGCGTCTCGCGGCGGATGAACGCGGTGCCGCGCACGTCGGTGATCTGCGCGACCGGCTCCTTGGCCGCCAGCCGGTGCGCGATCTCCACGATCGCCCGCTCGGCATTGCCGTAGAGCAGCAGGTCGCACTTGGCATCCACCAGGATCGAGCGGCGCACCTTGTCCGACCAGTAGTCGTAGTGCGCGATGCGGCGCAGGCTGCCCTCGATGCCGCCCATCACGATGGGGACATCGTTGAACGCCTCGCGGCAGCGCTGCGAATAGACCAGCGAAGCGCGGTCGGGGCGCTTGCCGCCGACATCGCCGGGCGTGTAGGCGTCGTCGCTGCGGATCTTCCGGTCGGCGGTGTACCGGTTGATCATCGAGTCCATGTTGCCGGCAGTGACGCCGAAGAACAGGTTGGGCTTGCCGAGTGCCTTGAACGGCTCGGCCGACTGCCAGTCGGGCTGGGCGATGATGCCCACGCGGAAGCCCTGGGCCTCCAGCACGCGGCCGATCACCGCCATGCCGAAGCTCGGGTGGTCGACGTAGGCGTCACCGGTGACGACGATGATGTCGCAGCTGTCCCAGCCGAGCTTGTCCATCTCCTCGCGCGACATCGGCAGGAACGGCGCCGTGCCGAAACGCGCAGCCCAGTGCCGCCGATAGCTGGTGATCGGCTTGGCAGCGCGCGCGAACAGGGAAACGTCGACGGGGGCGTTCACAGGGAGGGGGACTGGGGGGAACCCGGCATTCTACGGGGCAGCCCCTGGCGGCGCCTCCAGCGCATCCGGTGCCCCTGCGCGCGCAAGGGCACTGTGCGCCGCAGCAGCGGCTCTTGCGCCGAAGGCGCGCCACCTCCGGCGCGTGCCGCCTACTTGTCCTTGGGCAGCTTGCCCCGGGCGGCTTCCAGCTCCCAGGGGCTGTCCTCGACGTTGGGCCCGTCCGGGTAGCTCTGCGGCCCTTTCGCGATGCCGGGGCGTGCCTGGCCGCCCTGGACGCCGGCGGGCATGTCGGGGGCGGCCTGCTCGAGGATGTCGTTGCCGGCGGGCGGATCGTCCTGCGAGGCGTCTTCGCCCATCGTCTTGTTGGTCGGGTCGCCGTTGTGGTTCTCGTTGCTGCCGTGGGCCGGACCCCGGCCGATGCTGGTGCTGGTGCTGCTCATGCGGTGGTCTCCGATGCGGGGATGCCAGCGACTCTAGGAGCGGCGCCACGGCGTGGCTGTAGGCCCACGGCTACGATGCGCCGATGGATGCGACCTGTTCCACCCCCCTGCCCAGTGCGGCGACCGACGTGCTGGCCTTCTGGGCCGAGGCCGGGCGCGCGCGCTGGTTCCGCAAGGACGAGGCGTTCGACCGCGCCTTCCGCGAGCGCTTCCTCGCGGCACACGAGGAAGCGGCCCGCGGCGCGCTGGATGGCTGGGCCGGCACGCCGGACGGCGCGCTCGCGCTGCTGATCCTGCTCGACCAGTTCCCGCGCAATGCCTTCCGCGGCAGCGCCCGCATGTTTGCCACCGACGCGCTGGCGCGCGTGGTGGCCGAGCGCGCGATCGCCGCCGGCCACGACGCGGCGCTGCCCGACCACGACCTGCGCAACTTCGTCTACCTCCCGCTCATGCATTCCGAGTGGCTGCCCGACCAGGACCGCGCCCTGCAGCTGTGCAGCGCCCTGGCCAACGACGCGTCGCGCCATGCCGGCATCCACCGCGACATCGTGGCGCGCTTCGGCCGCTTCCCGCACCGCAACGCCCTGCTCGGGCGGCGGACGACCGCGCAGGAACAGGCCTTCCTCGACGGCGGCGGCTTCGCGGGCTGACCGTCCCGTCCGGGACCGCGGCGGAGGATCCCTTCCGCGTTGAACGCGATGCGGCGTTCGCCGGCAAGCTCGGCCACCACCCTGGAGCCACTGGCGCCACGCCCGCAGCTGCCGGTCGCGACCTCAGCGCCGGACGGGCTGCGCGCGGCGACGGGAAGCAAGCCGACAGCGGCGCACCCGCCGGCTGCGCACACTGGATCGGGAAGGACCCTCTCCATGCGCATCCACCACCTCAACTGCATTTCCACCTGCCCGGCCGGCGGCCACCTGATGGACGGCCGCACGCCCGGCGTGCTCACCCGCGGGCAACTCTGCTGCCACTGCCTGCTGCTGGAGACCGACGACGGCCTGGTGCTGGTGGACACCGGCCTCGGCCTGCGCGACGTGGCCTCGCCGCGGACCCGCCTGTCTGCCTTCTTCCTCGCGCTGGTCAAGCCGGACCTCCGCGAGGAGATGACCGCGGCCCGCCAGATCGAGCAGCTGGGCTACCGGCGCAGCGACGTGCGGCACATCGTGATGACCCATCTGGATTTCGACCATGCCGGCGGGCTCGACGATTTCCCGGACGCGTCGGTCCACATGCTCGCGGTCGAGCGTGACTACGCGGTGATGCAGAAGACGTGGATGGACCGCCAGCGCTTCCGGCCGCAGCAATGGGGCACCCGGCCGCAGTGGCGTGTCTACGGAACCGAGCGCGGCGAGCGCTGGTTCGGCTTCGACGCGGTGAGCAGCCTGGCGGGCCTGCCGCCCGACGTGCTGCTGGTGCCGCTGCCGGGCCACACGCACGGGCATGCGGGCGTGGCCGTGCGCGGGCCCGACGGCCGCTGGCTGCTGCAGGCCGGCGATGCCTACTTCCACTACCGCGAGATGGACCTGGAGCGGCCCTGGTGCACCCCGGGGCTGCGGCTGTACCAGACCATGCTGGAGAAGGACCGCAAGGCGCGGCTGGCCAACCAGCAGCGCCTGCGCGAGCTGCGGCGCGACCATGGCCACGAGGTGACGATCTGCTGCGGGCACGATCCGGTGGAGTTCGAGCTGCTCACCGGCCACGCCATGAACGCGCCGGTGGCGGCGCACCTGCCGCGCGGCTGGGCCGCGGCGCACTGAAGCGGGCGGCCAGCGCCCACCGCGTCAGCGCGATCTGCGGGCGCGCGCGGCCTTCGGCCCCGGGCTGCTGGCGCGCTGCAGCTCCAGCCGCACCCAGGTCGGGGCGTGGTCGCTCGCATGCGGCTGGCCGCGCACCCAGGCGTCCACGCCGGCGTCGGCCAGGCAGGGCGCGAGCACGCGGTTGAGCAGCAGGTGGTCGATGCGCAGCCCCGCGTTGCGGTCCCAGTGCTGGCGGAAGTAGTCCCAGAAGGTGTAGACGGCAGCGTCCGGATGCAGGTGCCGCAGCGAATCGGTCCAGCCCTGCGCGAGCAGCCGCTGGTAGCAGGCACGGCTCTCCGGCTGCAGCAGCGCGTCCTTCTTCCAGGACCGCGGGTTGTAGATGTCGGCGTCGGTGGGCACCACGTTGAAGTCGCCGGCCAGGATCACCGGGTGCCCGTTGTCCACCAGGCTGGCCGCGTGCGTGATCAGCCGTTCGAACCAGGCGAGCTTGTAGTCGAACTTGGGCCCGGGCTGCGGATTGCCGTTGGGCAGATAGAGGCAGGCGACCACCACGCCCCCGACCGCCGCCTCGAGGTAGCGGCTGTGCTCGTCCTCCGGGTCGCCAGGCAGCTCACGGCGGATCTCCAGCGGCTCGCCGTCGCGGCTGAGGATCGCCACGCCGTTCCAGGAGCGCTGCCCCTTCCAGAGCGACTGGTAACCTGCCTCGCGCAGCTCGCGCGCGGGAAAGGCGGTGTCCAGGGCCTTGAGCTCCTGCAGGCAGACGACGTCGGGCCGCTCGCGGTCAAGCCACTCCAGCAGGTTGGGCAGGCGGGTCTTGATGCCGTTGACGTTGAAGGTGGCGATCTTCATGCCCGGCCGATCTTGGCGCGCGGACCCGAGCGGGGCCGTAGGACCGCGTCCCGGGGAGGTGGCGTCCTACGGCGGTCGCGTGGGCCCGCTGCGTACAGTGGACGCTCGCCAGGAGATGCGATGAACGATCCCGAGGAACACAGCGCCCCCGCGGCGCAGCCCGACGTGCTGGGCGAGGAAGCGCGCAACACCGGCACCCTGGAGGGCCTCACCGGGGAAGGCGGCAGCGACGCCCAGTCCCGTCCCGGCACGCCGCGCCCGCGCGGCCAGTCCGACGACGAGGCCAGGCCCGGCCGGGACGAGAACCAGGCCGGCTTCCTCAAGGACGAGGACAAGCGCGAGTCGCCCTGAAGCGGGCGCGCTGCCCTGGCATCACTTCACCCGGCTGCGGCGGAAGGCTTCGGCGCCGCCGCTGCCACCGCCGTCGGGGAAATCATGCGGATCGAGCTTGCCGCGCCGCTTCTGCGGCGCCTCCACGATGGTGCTGGCGCTGTTCTCGCCATGGTCCGGCTTGGCCGGGGCCGACGTGGTCTGGTCGGGCGCGCGCCGGGCGCGCGTCGGGCTGGTGTCCTGCTTGGAAGGCATGCCGGGATGGTCGCGCCGCCGCCCGGGTCGCGGAGTAGTCCCGGCCTGCGCATCGGCGTAGGAGCGCATGGCACAACCGCGGCGCCGCGACGCCCCCCGGAACGCCTGCGCTGCAGGGTGCCGTTCGCCGTGGTTCTCGCCTTCGCCTGGTTCGTCGGCGGCGCAGCCGCGCAGCAGGACCCGCTCAAGTCCGCCGACTGCGGGCGCGCGCTCGCCGCGCTGGAGTCCGCCCGCGCCGATCCCGCGGCCGGCACTGCCGCCGTCGAGGCCCGGCGTGCCGCCGCCACCCGCGCGTGCCTCGGCGGCACCGGCGCCGCCGAGCGGCCGCCGCCCACCGCCCGCGCGCCGGTGGTGGTGCCGCCGCCCGTGATCGCCATGCCCGAAGCGGCGCGGCCCCGGCCGCCGGTGGTGCCGCGACCGCCCGCGCCGCCGCCCTTCATCACGGCCTGCGATGCCGGCGGCTGCTGGGACAGCAACGGCACCCGCCTGAACCGGGCCGGACCCCAGCTGATCGGCCCAACGGGCGCCTGCACCGTCGTCGGCCAGGCGGTGCGCTGCCCTTGAGCCAGCCGCCGGCGTGCAGGCCCTGCTGACACCGATTGCAAGAGCAGGCCTACGCCAGCCGGGCGGCGGCCGTGGCGCAATGGCCCCATCCACACAGGAGCAGTCAACGCATGGGCAACAAGATCGTCACCGAGGCGGACCGCCGCCGCAGTCCCGCACCCAAGGCCAGCGCCGGCTACACGCCCCCGCGCAGTTCGACCGGACAGAAGATCAGCCAGGAACGCGGCACGTCCACCCGCAACAAGAAGAACCCGGGCAAGCGGCCGCACCAGGGCGGCTGAACCACACCACAGGAGCCACCATGCAACTCGACATCTATCGCCGTCCCGAGCCCGAACACAAGCTGTCCTACCTGGCGGTGCCCGCCGGCCAGCCGATCCCGCAGGAAGCCGACAACGTCGACTGGCGGCTGGTCGCCACCGCGACGGAGCTGGACGTGCACCAGCCGCTGACCGAGTACGGCATCGACGATGCCAGCCACCAGATCGAGGAGAAGGGCTACGCCATCACCAGCGTGACCCACCAGGTCGAAGCGGGCGACTGAGCCCGGCCGCCGGCCCGGCGTGCACGTGCACGTGGCGCCGGTCCGCGCGCCATGTGGCGCAGGCGGCCCTGATCAGCCGCCGGCTGCGCGCCGGCGGACAAGCGCCGTGCAGCGCTACCATGGCGGCCATGCAGTACACCGTGGCCGTGCGCGCCCTGTGCGAGTTCACCGCCAAGGCCGGCGACCTCGACCTGCGGTTCACGCCCTCCCCCACCGCCCAGGAAGGCATCGCGGGCCACGCGACGGTCACGGCATCGCGCGGCGCCGGCTACGAACGTGAACTGTCGCTCGAAGGCCGCTTCGAGGACCTGCGCGTGCGCGGCCGCGCCGACGGCTACGACGCCCTGCGCAACCGGCTGGAGGAAATCAAGACCCACCGAGGCGATCTCGCCCGCCAGCCGGCCAACCACCGCCACCTGCACTGGGCGCAGGCCCGGGTCTACGGCTGGCTCCTGTGCGAAGCGCGGGACCTGCCGCAGATCACGCTGGCACTGGTGTACTTCGACATCGCGACCCAGAAGGAGACGGTGCTCGAGGAAGTCCAGGACCGCGCGTCGCTGCGCGCCTTCTTCGAGACACAGTGCGGGCTGTTCCTGGCGTGGGCGCGGCAGGAAATGGCGCACCGGCGCGACCGCGACGCCGCGCTCTCGGCGCTGGGTTTTCCACATCCGCAGTTCCGCGAGGGCCAGCGCGAACTGGCCGAGTCGGCCTACAAGGCCGCCGCCCAGGGCCGCTGCCTGCTGGCCCAGGCACCCACCGGCATCGGCAAGACGGTCGGCACGCTGTTCCCGGTGCTCAAGGCCTGCCCGGGCCGCGAGATCGACAAGCTGTTCTTCCTGGCGGCCAAGACCCCCGGGCGGCAGCTCGCGCTGGACGCGCTGGAGGTCATCGTTGCGGCCGATCCGCGGCTTCGCCTGCGCACCCTGGAGCTGACCGCGCGCGACAAAGCCTGCGAGCACCCCGACAAGGCCTGCCATGGCGAGTCGTGCCCGCTGGCGCGCGGCTTCTACGACCGGCTGCCCGCCGCCCGCGCCGAGGCCCTCGCGGCCGGCGGCATGGAGGGCACCGCACTGCGGGCGGTGGCCCTGCGGCACCAGGTCTGTCCCTACTACCTGTCGCAGGAACTGGCGCGCTGGGCCGACGTGGTGGTGGGCGACTACAACTACTTCTTCGACGGCAACGCGATGCTGCAGGCCTTCGTCGCGGACAACGGCTGGCGCGTGGCCGTGCTGGTGGACGAAGCGCACAACCTGGTGGACCGCGGGCGCCAGATGTACACCGCCGAACTCGCGCTGCCCGCGCTGCGCGCCGCGCGCACGGCCGCGCCGGCGCCGGTGCGGCGCGCGCTGGACCGGCTGCGCCGGGCCTGGGGCGAGTTGCCCACCGATGCTGGCGCCGGGTATGCCGTGCTGGAGGAGATTCCCGGCGGCTGGCTGAACGCACTGCAGAAGGCGTCCGCCGCGATGGCCGACCACCTGAACCAGTCGCCGCACGAGCCGCCCGGTGCGCTGCAGCAGTTCCACTTCGAGGTGCTGGCCATGCTGCGCCTGGCGGAGGCGTTCGGCGACCACTCGGTGTTCGACGTCACGGTGCGGCCCGGCCTGCGCGGCCCGGAGGCGGTGCCGTGCATCCGCAACCTGATCCCGGCGCCGTTCCTGCGGCCGCGCTTCGAAGCGGCGCATGCCGCAGTGCTGTTCTCCGCGACGCTCAGCCCCGCCGGCTTCTACCGCGACACGCTCGGCCTGCCGGACGACGCCGTCTGGGTGGACGTGGCCTCGCCGTTCCGCGCCGAGCAGCTCTCGGTGCAGGTCGTGCGCAACATCTCGACCCGCTGGGCCGATCGCGACCGCTCGCTCGCGCCCATCGCGCAGCTGATCGCCCGCCACTACGACCGGCAGCCGGGCAACTACCTCGCCTTCTTCAGCAGCTTCGACTACCTGCAGCGGGTGGCGGCGCTGCTGCGCGAAGGGCATCCGGCACTGCCGGTGTTCGAGCAGTCGCCGGCGATGCCGGAGGCGCAGCGGCGCGAGTTCATCGGCCGGTTCGTGCCGGGAGGCCGCGCGATCGGCTTTGCGGTGCTGGGCGGCAGCTTCGGCGAAGGCATCGACCTGCCGGGCGATCGCCTGGTGGGCGCCTTCATCGCCACGCTGGGGCTGCCCCAGGTGAATCCGGTGAACGAGGAGATGCGCCGACGGATGGGACGCGCATTCGGCGCCGGGTACGACTACACGTACCTGTATCCCGGCATCCGCAAGGTGGTGCAGGCGGCCGGTCGCGTGATCCGCACGCGCGAGGACCGGGGGACCGTGGTGCTGATCGACGACCGTTTCGACCGGCCGGAAGTCCGGGCCCTGCTGCCCGGGTGGTGGCGGGTGCAGCTGGCGCCACCCGCGCGCGCCTCGGGCGCCTGACCGCGGCCGGCGCCTGGCCCGGCCGGGCCGGGAACCCGGGGCGGCGTCCTACAGGAGGCGCCCGCGACCGGGCCAAAGATGGCCCGGCGGGAACAGCCTCACTGCGACGCGCCGCTGCTGCCCGAGGCGCCGCCGGCACTGCCCGGGCCGCTGCCGCCGGAGCCGCTGGGCGAGCCGCTCATGCTGCCGGGCGTGCTGCCCGACGTGGCGCCGCCACCCGAGGCGCTCCCCGACGTGCCGCTGGTGGACCGGTTGGCCGACGAGCCCATGGAGCTCGTCGATCCCGTCGAGCTGCTGGCGCCCGAGGAGTTGCCCATGCCGGACGACATGCGGGAATCGGCGGCGCAGCCGGCGACCATGGCGGCCGCGAGCCCCAGGCCCAGCAGCGTGGAAAGACGTGCAACTTTCGATTGGATGACCATGAGAACTCCTGGATGGATGGGAACGACAGCGCGAGGATCGGCGCTGTCCGAGCGTGGCAATCCCCGTGCCCGACCGCAGCGGGAGGCCGCATGACGCCGGTGGACCTTGGCCGCCGTGCCCTCGGCGCGGTCCTGCTGGCCGCGGGCTGGCCTCGCGCGGCGACCAGCCAGCCCGCCGGCGCCGGCGCCCGCGTGGGCATCGTGCTGATGCACGGCATCGGCGGCTCGGCCGCCGCCATGGCGTCGCTGGCCGACCGCTTGCGGCAGCCCGGCTGGTCGGTCGCGAACCTGGACATGCCGTGGTCGCAGGCCGGCGCCTTCGCCCAGCCGGTCGAGGCGGCGGAGCGGCAGGTGCTGGCGGCGCTCGACAAGCTGCGCCGCGAGGGCGCCGAGCGGCTCGTGCTCGCCGGCTTCAGCCTGGGCGGCCTGTTCGCGGCCCACATGGCCGGCCGCGCCAGGGTCGACGGCCTGGTGGCGATCGCACCCAACGGCGGCAGCGACATGAAGAAGCTGGACGACCAGCTGGCCCGCGCCCGCGAACTGATCGCGCAGGGGCGGGGGAACGAACGCACGACCCTGGACGACGCCGACGTGGTGAGCCCGGCCCGCTGGCCGATCCAGGGCACGGTGCCCGCCGCGTACGTCACCTGGTACGACCCCCAGGGCACGATGAACTGGGGGGGCATCTGGAGCCGGCTGCGGCCCGGCACGCCCGTGCTGCTGGTGGTGCCGACGCGGGACCTCGCGAACCTGCGCGAGCGCAAGCAGCAGCTCTGGCAGGGGCTCCCGCCCCATCCCGGCAACCGGCTCTACGAGCCGCGCACCGACCATCTCGGCGCGCCCCGGGCGTCGGCCGAGGAAGCCGTGGAGTGGATCCGCGACGTGGTGGCCGCCCCGGCCGCGCGCTGACAGCCGGACTGTAGGCCCTGCCCCACGGCTGCCCGCGACCTCGGCTTGCTTGCCTGGCGCGCCGCGGCGCCTACCTTGGCTGGACATGTTCACCAACCAAGGAGCAGACATGAACACCGACCAGGTCAAGGGCAAGCTGAAGGAAGCCGCCGGCGAGGCGCAGGAGCAAGTGGGCAAGGCGACCGGCAACACGGACCAGGAAGTCCGCGGTCACGCGCACGAGCAGGAAGGCAAGGTCCAGAAGAAGGTGGGCGACCTGAAGGACGGCGTCGACAAGATCGTGCGCAAGCCGTAACGGCTTGCGCCACCGCGCGCGGGTCAGCCCCGCGGGCTGCCGTGCAGCTGCGCCAGCAGGTCGAGCGCCCGCTGCCGCAGCTGCTCCGCGAGCAGCGCGCGCACCTCGCCCGCACCCGCAACCGCGCCCGGACGGGCCAGGCGCAGCAGGTCGCGCAGTGCCGCGCGATGCGGCTCCACGACGTCGTGCACGGCGCCTTCCCACCCCCCCGCCCCCAGGACATCGGAACGCCCGGCATGGGCCGCCGCGAGATAGCGCACGAGCGCCAGCTCCACCAGGGCCAGCCACTGCGCTTCGTCGACCATCACCAGCGAGCTGCCCGCTTCCGCCGCCCTGTTCTTCCATGCGGCGGCTGCCAGGGCGGCACCGCCGCCCACCAGGGCGCCCAGCGCGCTGGCCGCACCCAGCGTCAGGCCGCCGGTGAGCAGATCCACGGTCGCCCCCATGGCCGCACCGCTGGCGGCCCCGGCGAGGCCGGCCTGTGGTTCGTGGACCGCCTGGTGCACACGGAAGCGATCCGGCCACGCGTCCCCCACCAGTCCGCCACCACGGCGCACCGCTGCGTGCAGCGCCAGCAGGCGTGCATCCACGGCCTGCTGGCGCTCGCGCAGGCGCGCCAGCAGCGCCGCCATGGCTTCGCGACGGGCTTCCTGGCCGGCTTCGCGTTCCCCCCGCACCACCAGTTGGCGCACCCCCAGCGGCAGCAGCGCAAGCGGTTGCGACTCGCGGGCGGCGTCGACGAGTTCATCGGCCAGCAGCCGTGCGGCCTGCTCCAGCCGGTGGTCCGCGTGGCGCTGCCAGGCGCTCACCAGGCGCTCGACGCCGGGCGCCAGGTACGGCGGCAGCAACCGGGCCATCGCGGCACGCAGGCGCGCGTCGCCGTGCCAGGTGGCCAGGCTGGCCTGCGCCAGCACGTCGCCGCGCACGCCGTTGGCACGCAGCGCCCGCTCCAGGCCCGCCTCGCTGCCCATCGCCGGCAGGAGCAGCACCGGGCGGCCGAGCGTTTGCAGCGCGGGCAAGGCACTCTCGAGATCGGCGGCGCGGTCGCCCGACACGAGCAGCAGGTCCGCCTCTTCGCCTTGCGCCGCCTCGCTGCGCCGCCCGAACCGGGGCAGCCAGCGCGGGCCGGACGGGCCCGCCGTCCAGTCCGCCAGCAGCGCATCGAGCGTGGCTTCGCGGCACACCAGGGCATCGCCGCGCAGCGTGGTCAGCACCGTGCGGGCCAGGCCTTGCGCCGACGGCTCCCCTCCAGCTTGCCGCAGGACCTGCCGCAGCACCCGTGCATCGGCATCGCCGACGGTCACCAGGACGAGCCGCACCCGCGCCGGACTGACGCGACCGAGCACCGCGCTGAAATAGGATGAGTCGAGTGCGATGCGCACGCGCCGCGCGAGCTGGCGCTGCCGCCAGGCCGCCCACGCCGCCAAGAGCGCGCGCGGCGCGATCACCACCACGGCCAGCAGCCCGAGGTACAGGCCGACCCAGCGGCGGGCCTCGAGCCGGTCGACCGGCAGCCCAGAGCCGAAGTGCAGCCGCGCCAGTTCCTGCTGCGTGAACGGCTCCAGCGGCAGCAGGGCGACCACCGGCGCGAACAGCACGCGCAGGAAGGCGTGCACCTGCGGCAGGTCCAGCAGCGTGCTCTCCCAGCCGACCCGGTATTCGCGCACCAGGCCGCCGACCACGATCGACAGCGCGACGCCGATGGCCCAGGCGGCGGCGCTGGTGTGCAGGATCCGGCGCCAGCGCTGCCCTTCGAGCGCGCCGGCCACCTGCCACCAGCGCACGCCGAACGCGCGCACCACGTCGGCCCGGAGCGCGCCGGTGCGCCCTGCCCCGATGCGCTGCAGCCAGGGCAGCCAGGCGGGCGGCGGTGCGTCGCTCGGGCGGCGCGGACGCAGGGCGACCGCCAGCAGCCCGAGGTAGACCACCATGTTCCACAGCAGGAAAGCCAGCAGTGGCGGCGACAGCAGGTTCACCTGGCGCGGGTTGTCGATGCGGTCGATGAAGCCCCCGAGCACCAGCGCCGCCAACGGCAGCAGCCAGCCCACCCAGGGCTGCCATGCGGGCGGGGTGGCCAGCGCCGCCAGGCGGGGTTGCCGGTGCGCCAGCAGGTCCAGGAAGCGATCAGCCCGCGCGAGCAGCCACGCCTTCGGATCCAGCCGCTGGCCGACGGCAGGATCGCCGGTGACCGTCAACGCGTCCTGGTCGATCCGTTCGCGTTCGACCAGGCCCACCAGGCGGCCTTCGCGGTCGACGCTGTCGACGGCCTCCACCAGCAGCAGGCGGCGCGCTGCTGCTTCATCCAGCAGCAGGTGGTCGGGGATGGGGTCGTCGGTGGGCAAGCGGCCATTCTAGGAACGGCCGGCCGGGCCCGGGACGCGCTAGTGCTTCTCGCGCTTTTCCTCGGCGAGCCGCCGCGCCTCGCGCATGACGACCACGCTCGGCTGCTTCTCGAACGGCGTGGGCGGCAGCCCGATGAGCGCCTGCAGGTAGGCATGCGCGCGGTTCATGTCGGCGCCGATCATCGCGAGGGCGACCTCGTGGTCCGGCTCGTTCTGCGCGATCTCCAGGTAGGCGGCGCGGAAGCGCGCGTAGTCCGCTTCGGCCCGCGCCACCCGGCGCTGGACGGCCTGCATGTTCGCGTACTCTTCACGGGTGTATCGCATGGACCCATGCTAGGACGACGCCAAGGGCGAGGTGAAACAGGCGTGCAAAAGTCGCACGTGCCTGCAACAGCGTGACCGGCATCACGCGTGCAAGCCTTCGCTCAGCGCGCCTGCCGCAAAAAGCGGCGGACGTTGTCGGGGTCCGCGCCGATCGATTCGACGGCGTGCTGCAGTTCCTTTTCGCTGCAACCGAGCCAGTTCGACCAGTTGCGGCGCTCCCATTCGTGTTCGAGGCTGATCAGGATATCCTGCGAACTGCCGTGGCGGACCTTGTCTTCGGACATCTGCGACTCCTGTGCGGTGTGCAGTCAGCGTAGGCGTCCAGCGCGGCAATCCGCATCGGCGCGGCGGCCGAGGCGGGTGCGCAAACCGCAGCCATTGCTGTAGGAGCGAAAGCCGGGCCGCTGTCCCCACGCCGACCCGGCACCCGCCGATGGCACACCGCGCATCCCAACGCCGTCCTACACCCCGGGGGGCGGCGCCTGACGATGCTGACGGCAAGGAAGCATCCGAGATGCCGAGGCAGAAAGCTCCCGCCGCACAGGGCCACGCCAAGCCGGACAGCCCGGGGGGTGGCGCCGGCCCGACCAGCGGCCAGGGTTCCGGCAGCGCGCTGCGCGAGATGCTGCGCCGGCAGCGGCAGAACCCGCGTCCGGGCGCGGGCCAGCCGGTGCCGGAACAGGAGTGCGGACCACCCGACCCGAAGCCGACCGCGGGGCGCCGGACGCCTCGCTGACGGCGGCTGGCGGCCCGCTGGTGACCCCCTGGTGACCCGCAGGGTCAGGGCGTGCGCGTGCCGGCGCTGCGGGCCAGCGCCTCCTCGAGCGCATCCAGTTCGACCGGCTTGGTCAGGTGCGCATCGAACCCGGCCTCCGCCGTGCGCCGGCGGTCGGCCTCCGCGCCCCAGCCCGTGAGGGCAGCGATGAACACGTGCCGGTGCTGGGGGTCCTGCCGCAGGGCCCGCGCGACCTCGAAGCCGTCCATGATCGGCAGGCCCAGGTCGAGCAGCACCACGTCCGGGCGGAAGCGCCGCGCCTGCTCCAGCGCCTCGCGGCCGTCGCCGGCGCCCGCCACTTCATAGCCCAGCATGTCGAGCAGCGCGAGCAGCGTCTCCAGGCCGTCGCGGTTGTCCTCCACCACCAGCACGCGCCGCGTGCCGGCCGCGGATTCCGTCGCGCCGCCCGGCTGCGGCTGCCGCGCCGGCTGCGCCGCCAGCGGCAACTCGACAGTGAAACGGGTGCCTTCGTCGAGGCCGTCGCTGGCGACACGGACGGAGCCGCCGTGCATCTGGACCAGGGTGCGCACGAGCGCGAGACCGATGCCGAGGCCGCCCTTTGCCCGGGCGGAAGTGTGGTGCAACTGGGTGAACATCTGGAACAGCTTGCCCTGTTCTTCGGGGGGGATGCCAATGCCGTTGTCGGTGACTTCAAGGACCGCGTTCATGCCGGCGCGCCAGGCCGCCAGCCGCAGTTCGCCGCCGTCCGGCGTGTACTTCGCCGCGTTGTTCAGCAGGTTGCCCACGATCTGGATCACCCGCGCCGGATCGGCGTCGAGCATCAGGTCCTCTTCCGGCAACTGCAGTTCGAGGCGGTGGCGGGCCGTCTCGATCGCCGGCCGCGCGATCTCCACCGCCCGCTCGAGCAGGGTGCGCAGCCGCACCGATTCGCGCTGCAGCTGGATCATGCCGCGGTTGATGCGCGACAGGTCGAGCAGGTCGTCGATCAGCCGTGCCATCTGGCTCACCTGGCGGTCGATCACCTCCTGGGCGCGCGCCTGCGCCGAAGGCTCGGGAGCGAGCCGCATCATCGCCACCGCGTACTTCATGGGCGCGAGCGGATTGCGCAGCTCGTGCGCGAGCGTCGCCAGGAACTCGTCCTTGCGGCGGTCCTGCTCGCGCAGCATCGCGCTGTCGCGCACCCGCTCGATGTGGGCCCAGCAGCGGTCCACGACGTCGTGCACCAGTGCCACCTCGCGCCCGGTCCAGCGGCGCGGCACCGCCTGGTGCACCGCCATCATCGCGACCAGCCGGCCTTCCTTGACCAGCCCTGCGCAGATGATCGCCTTGATGCCGATCGCGTTGAACATCCGGCCGCCGCCCTCGTCGCCGAGTTCGGCATCGACGTCGTGGACGACCAGCGGTTCGCCACGGCGCAGCCGGGAGGTCGCCTGCGAGCCGAACAGGTCGAGCGAATACACGCCGGCGCTGCTGGGGACGCCCTGCAGCGACCAGTCGCTGCGGATGGTGAAACGATTACCGTCCGGCTCGACGTCCGCGTAGGCACAGCGCGTTGCGCCCAGGTACTCGCCCAGCAGCCGGGCGGTGATCTCCATCACGCGGTTGGCATCGTTGTGCACACGCGTCTGCTGGCCCAGGCGATCGAGGAAGCGGAACCGTTCCTCGCTGTCGCGCAACGATGCCGCCGCCTCTCGGCTGGCGGTCACGTCGACGCACACGCCGACCCATTCGCGCAGCTGGTCGCCATCGAGCATGGGCGCGCCATGCACGGTCACCTGGCGGTAGGCGCCGTCACGGCGGCGCAGCCGGTACCCCATCTCGACGACGCGGCGCGTCGACACGCCGTGCCGCCACAGCCGCAGGACATCGGTGCGATCGTCGGGGTGGACCGCATCCAGCCATCCTTGGCCGCGATAATGCTCCCAGGGCTGGCCTGTGAATGTTTCCCAGGAGGGCAGTGGGCGGCGGATCTCGCCGTCGGCGTCGGTGGACCAGACAATCGTGGTCCCGGTGCCGTCGAGCTCCTCGTGTGAAGGAGTTCCGGCCCGCAGCCCCCGCCCGGGCTGTGTGTCGGGTTCGAACATGGGGCGCGATGATGCCATGCGGGCTGGCTCATCAAGGGCTTCCGACACAGTAAAGCACGCACCAGTCACGGGCCTTCCATCCGCGGGCGGCCAGCGTGCAAACAAGTTCACGAGAGGGGCCGTGGTGGCATGCAGCGGATGACCAGGCTGCGGCTGCATCCGTGGAAACCCGCCGCTCGACTCAGCGGGGCCACTTCTTGCCTTCGCGGATCAGTCCTTGATGGATGCGTTGCGCCTGGGCGCGCGGGGGTCTCGGCACGCGACAGGAGAGCTGGATCGCTTTTGCGTGGTTCGACACCGCGCGGCAGCCCTTTTCTGCTGAGCGTTGGACCGGTGCGGGGGCCGGCCAAGCTCCGGGTCGAGCTGCCACGCATCAGTCCAGGAACCGTTTGGAATGGTCCGCCGGGGGCAGCAGGCACGTCTCGGACTTGCCAAACAGCGCGTAGCGGTTCCGCGCCACCAGGCGATAAGCGGCGTCCCGCAGCGGCCCTGGAACAAGCCACCCCAGCCATGCAGCACGCCACGGCCAGCCCAGCACGTGCAAGACCCGCAGGACGGCCGCCGTGTGCTGCCAACTGCGTTCGCCGTCGACGAGCAGCAGGGTCTGCAGCCCGTCGGGGCGCAGACCCGCCGCGGCAAGCAGGGCTTGGCCAGCTGCGCCCTGGATTGACGCGAAGCGAAGCACGCCGCGGCGGTCGAACCTGAGAAGGAATTTCACCCAGCGGCTGCAAAGCAGGCATCGGGCGTCGAACACGACGATCATCCCGCTTTCTCGTCAGGCAGGTCCAGGTGTCCACGATAGCTGGCGACCGTGCCGATCAGGGGCAGCGACGCCTGCACGCGGAAGTGCAGCCGGCCGGGCATCGCGGTTTCTTCCGCCACGATGGCCGGCAGCAGCCAGCGCGGGCACGCCACTCCCAGAAAGCGCAGCCGCACCAGCTTCATCTCCAGCATGTCCGGGCCGCCCTTCAGGGTGAACCAGAGTCGCGCGAAGCCAAGGCGCTCCACGACATGCCCGCCAGCATGGGTCAGCCGCGACCGCATCATCTGGCCCGGGAAACGGCGAATCCAGACTTCCTCCGCCGGGCCGGCCTCGAGTTCGAACTGAAGGGCTCCTTCCCGTGCATCCAGTGGCGCGCCCAGGCACCGTGCAAGCATCCGGGCCACCGCCGACTCAGGTGCCCCGACCACCACCCAGCCACGCAGGACGTGCGCGCCCTCGAGGGCATGGAAGCGCTGGAGCGGCGAAGGCAGCCGGGTGAAATCCGCTCCCATGATCTGCTGGTACAAGGACATCGTCTTCACGCGCACACCTCCGTGCGGATGGCCAGGCCTTCCATTTCGCGCGTGACATCCTCCAGGTCCAGCAGGCCGACACAGGGGTACGCGCCAGCGGGCAGAGCTCCCGCCTGCACCTTGCGGACGAAGGCTGCGGCCGCAAGCGTCGGAACGAACGGGCCGTGCCCTTGCGTTGCGACGAGCTGCCACGTTCGAGTCACCGACGACCCGGCGCGGTCAAGGCCCTGCACCGTGACATGCATTGCGCCGGCATCGCTTCCCCAGGTTCTGAACAGGTCCGCGGCCTGCTTCAGCAGCTTCGCGTGGCGCGACCAGTCGCGCACGAGCCCCCGCCGTGCCATCCAGGCCAGAACGTTCATGCCGCGGTGCAGAAACTCCAGTTCCAGGCCGGCACCGAAACGCACCTCCGGGGCTCCGGCGTAGCGCAGAGGAAACAGCGTGAGGTCCGGCACGTCGCAAGGCGACAGCAGCCTTGTCCCGACCGGGGAGGGATACGCATGCCGGCGAACGCCGGACCAGCCGCAAACCTTGCGAGCGCCCGTGCCGGGCAGCGGCTTGCCGCAGTAGGTCAGGATGCCGCGCACGGTGGACAGCCCGCGCTCGGTGCGGTTGCCGGGGCTGATGCCGATGTCGATGGACTCGATCCTGGACAGGCCCTTCGCCAAGGCATCGGCAGCTGCGCCCGACAACGCCGGGACGGAACTTGCGCCGCTCGCGATGGTGATGCCGGCTGCGAGCGCTGATTGGTGGAGGCGGCTGATGCCGGCGACATGGTCGCGCCCATCGGCCAGGTCGGCGTAGTGGACGCCAGCCCGGGCGCAAGCGGCCGGCACGCGGTAATCCGAGCCTTGGAACGGGCCGGAGGCGTTCACCATCACGGTCGGCGCGAGCCTGCGCAACGTGTTCTCGAGCGCAGGGTCCTGCGAGTCGAGCGCGACGGCTTCAAGCCGGGCGGGTGAACCCTTCTGCAACTCGTGAACGACCGCCTGCGCCGCAGCCAGCGACCGTCCGGCGACCTGGATGTGGCCGCCGGGACGATGCGACAGTCGCTCGACAAGCCTTCGGCCGAAAAAACCGTAGCCTCCCAGAACCAGAACGCGCAGATCGGACATGCGCCAGTCTAGCGAGCGCAGGCCTCCAACCCGCAGGGGAGCTTGGCGGCAGGCACCCCGGCGAAGCGTTCGCCGGCAGGGGACACACGGCCCTCGGGGGTCATCCGCGGCATCACGCCCCCACCAGAAAAAAGGCCGGGGATGCCCCGGCCTTTCCTTGCATGCGCTCGGCGCGGCGTTCAAGTCGCCGGCTGCAGACCCACCTTGGAGTTGAACGTGTAGCAGGCCGCCTCGAAGCTGCGGATCTCGTGCAGCGCCTCGCGCAGGCTCATCTCGCCCCGCTCCATGAGTTTGCCGGCCAGGTGCTCGGTCAGGGGCTTCAGGCGCGACAGCAGGGCCTTGGTCTCGCCGTACAGCCGCTCGCTCTGCGCTTCCATGATGCTGCGCGTTTCCTCGTCCACCGCCTTGCTGCCGCCTTCCTGCGCCAGGGCGCCGAAGTTCAGACGGGTCTTGCGGTACATGCCCATCTCGCCGACGGCATGGTGCAGCAGCTTGGTCACACGCGTGATGTCGTTGTGCGCGCCGTTGGTCGTGCCTTCCTCGCCGAAGAACAGCTCCTCGTTGGCCATGCCGCCCAGCAGCACCCGCACGTCGTGCTCGATGTCACCCTTGGTCTTGAGCAGGTTGGCCCCCTGCTTGTGGAAGACGAAGCCGAGCGCGTTGTTGCGCGGATTGGCCTTGAGCGAGATCTTGAGCGTCTTCATCTCCGAGAGGATCGCCTCCCAGTTGCCGCCCGCCTTCTTGCGCTCCTGCTCGAAGTCGACCAGGAAGTGGCCCCACTCGTGGATCGCGATGATGCGACGGTCGCGCTCGCGCTCCTTGGTGGTGTTGGTGTTGACATTGCCCACCAGCACGCGCTCGGCGGCCTGCATCAGCGTGTCGGCGCCGATCATCAACCCGGCCTGGACGGCAGTGATGCCAGCCTGGTTGACGATGGTCTCCAGGTCCGCCGGGCTGCGACCTTCGGTGATCTCCACCAGGTGGCGCAGGTCCAGGTCGGGCAGCACCTTCTCCGAGCGCTGGCTCAGGTAGTGGCGGATGATCGACTGGCGCTCTTCACGGTTGGGCAGGCGGAAATCGACCTTCATCTGGAAGCGCCGCAGCATGGCTTCGTCCATCTGCATCTGCTCGGCGTTGAAGTTGGACGCGACGATCCAGATGATCTCGGCGTCGTTCTTCGTGCGCACGCCGTCCAGCACGGCCAGCAGCATGTTCTGCGTGTCGTCGTCGAACTTGCGGTGGCCGCCGCGCTTCATGAACAGGTCCTGCGCTTCGTCCAGGAAGACGATGCAGCGCTTGCGCCGCTTGGCCATGGCCACGATGCGCGACAGGGTGTTGGCGCCGCCACCAACGTAGCCCGTTTCCAGGTTCACGGCCGAGTGGAACAGGATCGGCAGGTTCAGCTCCTTGGCCAGGTAGCTGGCCAGCTTGGTCTTGCCGGTGCCCGCCGGGCCGCTGAACATCACGTTGAACGGCTTGTTGATGCCGTACTCCGCGTACTCGGCGCGCCGCATGTACTGGTCCTTGATCTGCGCGACCTCGGCCTTGATGTCGTCCATGCCGACCAGGTCGCCCAGGGAGCCGCTCACCTGCGACGGCTCGATGAACTTGAGGGACTTGAACTGGCCCTTGAGCTGGAAGGCCAGGAAGCCCAGCAGGCCCAGGGTGAGCGCGGCCGACAGCACGCCGGACACGCCAGCCTTCCAGGCGTCCTTCTCGGACTGCGGGCGGGCGCCGGCGAAACCGGAATCGAGCTTGTCCAGCAGCTGCAGGCTGGAGGCGCTGAGGTCCGAGCGCGGCACGAAGCTGAGCTTGGCGCTCCAGGCGGCGGAGACCGCCTTGTCCGCGAAGATCTTGGTCTCCATGTCCGACGGGTAGTAGGCGTACTGCTTGCCGGCCGACTGGACCAGGATGAAGCGCTCCGAGATGTTCCACATCAGCGGACGGTAGATCACCGTGATGCGGTCGACCGGGTTGTTCTGCAGGAAGCTCAGCACCGAGCCGGTGCCGAACACGACCGGCAGCTTCTCGTCAAATGCCGAGATGCCATCGGCAACGGCCATGCTGCGCACCTGCTCGGCCACCGCCGCTTCGCGCTGCATGAGCACGACGGAGTAGATGCCGGTGGCCGGGATGAGCAGGGCCATGGTGATGACGAGCAGCTTGACGGCGGTGCTCTGGATCACGAACCAGTCCGACAGGCGGGCGGCCGCTTTCTTGATCGACAGCCACAGGCCGCCGCCGGACGGTTGCTCGTCCTTGCCGAATTCAGGGTTGGGGGTGGTGGGGGAACTGACCGATAAATCAGACATGCAAGTCCTCTCTTGTCGGTGCAATCCTACAGACCCACCCCTTCCGTGCAAGCGAAAAAGGGCGATCCGCTCAATGCGAAGCCTGCCGCGTGACGTTGTTCACGCGACCTGCCTGGAGGCAGCTCAGCCGTTGTGCTAGGCGAGTGCCGCTTCGTCCACTTCGGCGATGCGGCGCAGCTGCTCGACCGCGCAGCGCTCGGCCTCTGCCACTGCGAGCATGGGGTCGTGGTGCAGCCCTTCGCCGCACAGCTTGACCAGGCAGTTGGCGTCCCAGTAGCTCTCCGGGCGACGCCGGCAGATCTTGGCGTAGCCCAGGTAGCGCTCGCCGGCCGCTCCTGTCTCGCAGGCGTAGCTGGCGATGTAGAAGCCGAAGTGGGGACCGGAGATGCGTTCCATGGTGGGGCCTGACACAGCTGAGGCAGTGGGGTCATTCTGGGAGGCGCCGCGGCGCTCGGGTGTAGGACAACTCCTCGCGATCGATCGCGACTCAGCAACAGGAACCCCGTGCGCTGCTCGGTGTCCAAGCGATTGGCCGGGTTTTTTTTCAAGTTTCTTCCCCCGGCTGCTTGCCCCTTGGCTCCCCGTGAGCCCGGGGGCCCTTTTTTTTGGCGCCGGATTCTGTCGTAGGCACCGTCCTACCGCTTCACAGCGCGAACTCCCAGCGCTTGCACATGAGCCTGCCCCTAGCATGCCTGCTCGCCGAGCCAGCCCGCGGCGATGCACCTGGGAGGACCCATGCCAAACACCGGATTCGCCTTGCCTGGCGTCCCGACGCCCACGCCCGAGGCGTTTCGCCAGCCCCTGCGGCAACTGCTGGAACGCACCCTCGGCACGCGCCGCACCGCCCAGCGCCGCCTGCACCAGGGCCAGGGCCAGCCGGTGATCGTCTTCCCGCGCCAGCACACCGGCCCCGAGAGCACGGCCGCCCTTCGCACCGTCCTGGAGGAATCCGGCTTTCGCGCCCACGACTGGGGTCAGGGCATGGACCAGGGTCCGGGCACCATGGGCCTGAACCGCTGGCTGCGCAAGCTCGAGGAATGCGTCATCGACGTGTTCGAGGCCACGCAGGCGCCGGTCACGCTGCTGGGCTGGGGCCTGTCGGGCATCTACGCCCGTGAACTCGCCAAGCGCGCCAACCCGCTGGTGCGACAGGTCATCACGCTCGGCACCCCGTTCAACACCACGGCCGACCCGCAGCGCAGCTGCAAGGTCCTGGCGCTCCTGGACAGCGCCGCCGAGCGGCTGCCGCTCGCGGTGCGCCATCGCCTGCGGCAGACGCCGCCGGTGCCGTGCACCTCGATCTACAGCCGCGACGACGGACTGGTGCGGCCGGAGCAGTGCTGCGAGCGCGATTCGGCGGAGACCGAGAACATCGAACTGTCCGGGGTCCGCCACGAGGAGCTCGCGACCCATCCGCGCGCGCTGGAGGTCATCACGCACCGCCTTGCCCAGCCGGAGGACCGCTGGGAGCCCTTCGAACAGGCCGTCCGGCTGCACGCCTGATCACCGCCGACGGGCGGCGCGGCGCCGCCCGGGCCCAGATGCTGCGGCCGCCCGGATGGCCGCCTTTCCGCAACTCCCCTCATCCGGCGCCGAGTGCGGCGGCGTGGTGCGCGAAATGGTCGGCCACGAAGCTGGCGACGAAGAAGTAGCCGTGGTCGTAGCCCTCGTGCCGCCGCAGCGTGAGCGGCTGGCCGGTCGACTCGCAAGCCTGGATCAGCCGATCGGGCCGCAGCTGGGTCGCCAGGAACGAGTCGGCAAGCCCCTGGTCGACCAGCAGCGGCGGCGCCCGGCGCCCGCTCTCGATCAGGGCGCACGCATCGTGCTCGGCCCAGGCCTGCCGGTCGGCCCCCAGGTAGCCGGAAAAAGCCTTGTGCCCCCACGGCACCTCGGAAGGCGCGCAGATCGGCGCAAAGGCGGATGCGCTTCGGAACAGGCCGGGGTGGCGCAGGGCGAGCGTGAGCGCGCCATGTCCACCCATCGAATGGCCGAAGATGCCGGTGCGCTCGGGCAGTCCGCCGAACCCGGCCATCACCAGCTCGCGCAGCTCGCCCGTGATCCAGCTTTCCATCCGCCAGCGGGTGCTCCAGGGCGGCTGCGTCGCATCGAGGTAGAAGCCCGCGCCGGTGCCGAAATCCCAGTCGGCCTCGGCGCCTTCGACCCCGGTGGCGCGCGGACTGGTGTCGGGCGTCACCAGGAGCCAGCCGCGTTCAGCGGCCAGCCGCTGCGCGCCCGCCTTGATCGCGAAGGTCTGCTCGTTGCACGTCAGGCCGGCAAGGTAGAACAGCACGGGCACCCGGCGCCCCGCCAGGGCCTGGGCCGGCCGGTACACGCCGAAGCGCATCGGCAGGCCCACGGTGGCCGAAGGATGCTCGTGGAAGCTCTGCACGCCGCCGAAGCAGCGGTGCTCCTCCAGGGTGGTGAACGCGGCCATGTCCGTTCAGTACACGACGACGGAGCGGATCGACTCGCCCGACTTCATCAGCTCGAAGCCGCGGTTGATCTCCTCGAGCTTCAGCGTGTGGGTGATCAGGTCGTCGATGTTCAGCCGGCCGTCCATGTACCAGTCGACGATCTTCGGCACGTCGGTGCGGCCGCGCGCGCCGCCGAACGCCGACCCCTTCCACTGCCGGCCGGTGACCAGCTGGAACGGGCGGGTGGAGATCTCGGCACCGGCCTCGGCCACGCCGATGATGATGCTCTGGCCCCAGCCCTTGTGGCAGCACTCCAGGGCCTGGCGCATCGTGGTCGTGTTGCCGATGCACTCGAAGCTGTAGTCGGCGCCGCCGTCGGTCAGCTGCACGATGGCGTCCACGATGTTCGGGTGCTCCTTCGGATTCAGGAAGTGCGTCATGCCGAAGCGGCGCGCCATCGCTTCGCGCCCCGGGTTGAGGTCGATGCCGATGATCTTGTCGGCGCCCACCATCTTCGCGCCCTGGATCACGTTCAGGCCGATGCCGCCGAGCCCGAACACCACCACGTTGGCGCCGGCCTCGACGCCGGCGGTGAAGATCACCGCTCCCACGCCGGTGGTCACCCCGCAGCCGATGTAGCAGACCTTGTCGAACGGCGCGTCGGGCCGGATCTTGGCCAGCGCGATCTCGGGCACGACGATGTAGTTGCTGAACGTCGAGGTGCCCATGTAGTGCAGCACCGGCTTGCCGCCCAGCGAGAACCGGCTGGTGCCGTCGGGCATCAGCCCCCTGCCCTGCGTGCCGCGGATCTGCTGGCACAGGTTGGTCTTGCGGGAGAGGCAGAACTTGCACTGCCGGCACTCGGGCGTGTACAGCGGGATGACATGGTCGTCCCGCTGGAGCGACCGCACGCCCGGCCCGACCTCGACCACCACGCCGGCACCTTCGTGCCCCAGCACCGCCGGGAACAGCCCTTCCGGGTCCGCGCCCGACAGGGTGTACCAGTCCGTGTGGCAGATGCCGGTGGCCTTCACTTCCACCAGAACCTCGCCCTCGCGCGGGCCCTGCAGGTCCAGTTCCTCGATGGTGAGCGGCGCCTTGGCCTGCCACGCGACGGCAGCACGGGTCTTCATGGGGGAATCCTTCCTGTCGAGATGGTGAGTCCCCGGACCGCCACGTCGATCGGCGCGCGGGGAAGGCGAAGGATGCTACCGGCTCCCACGCCCGAATGGGTCGGGCGCGCGGCCGACCTGCCCGCATGGCGCGCGTTTCCGCCGGCGACCGGCCGGGCTCGTAAGATCGCCCCATGCCGAACCCACGTTCCACCGACTGATGCCAGGCACTCCCGGTCAGCGTTCAGGCCAGGGCCTCGACAGCGTGCTGGCCCACATCACGCAGGATGCGCGCAGTGCGACCGCACCGGCGCCCGTGCCGGAGCCCGCGGCCGAGCCTGCTCCGCCACCCGTCGAGCCGGACCGCTCGTCCACCACCATCCTGGTCGTGGACGACCATGAGGCCGGCCGCTACGCGATGGCGAAGCTGCTGCAACGCGCCGGGTTCCGGACGCTGGAGGCCGACAGCGGGACCGAAGCGTTCGCCCTGGCCGAATCCGCCGCCGCCGTGCTGCTCGACGTCAACCTGCCCGACGTGAACGGCGTCGAGGTGTGCCGCGTCCTGAAGTCGCGCCGGCCCACGGCCCACCTGCCCGTCCTGCTGGTGTCGGCCGTCTACATCGACGAGCTGCATCGCGGCGCCGGATTGTCCTCGGGTGCCGACGCCTACCTGGTGTCGCCGCTGGAAAGCGGCGAGCTGGTGCCGCTGCTGGACAGGCTGCTGGCGGCAAGCCGGGCCCGCTGACGCTGCCGCCCTGCGACCGCGTCGGTGCGCAGCACCGGCTGCACGGAGCATGGGCGCCGGTGGCGGGGTCGGGAACGGCGATTGCCGGCGCCGGCCATCACCACCACGAGGAAAGCCACAGTTGCGCCCATCGCATGCCGACGAGCTTCAAGCTCTCGCTGCCCGGCTGCTCACGGAGCTGGACGACTACGAAACCCGGCTGAACGCCCTGCTCGGCCAACCCCAGGACGAGGTGCTGTATGCGCGCAATGCCGCGCAGTTCGACTGCATCCGTGCCTGCGCGACCACGCTGCCCGGCCTGCAGGTCTGCTGGGTGGAGGTGCTCATCAGCCGGTTCGAGCTGCTCGACGAACTGTGGCGCAAGCCGGAGCAGAGCGCGCCCGGCACCAAGCTGCCTGCCGTGCGCACCAAGCATGGCGAGACGCTCGGCACCCTGCGCAGGCTCTGCCTCAGACGCTATCCGGACGCCTGCCCGGGCGCCGCGGCACCGGACCGGTAACGCGTCGGCACCTGGGTGCCTGAGGCGAAGGCCGCCGCTTGCTCTGACCATCACTGGACGGTGCCGTGGTCGGCCGTGTGCCAGGCCCAGCCGCGCCAGTGGGGCGACCGATCGCCGGCATGGGACCTGCTCAAGCTTTGCGCAGCGTCGCCGAAAGGCAGGGAACCGCCACTGCCAGTGCCTCTGCGGCCGCTCCCATGCATCTCGACGACAACCCCGACGCCATCGATGTCCAGATCGCCGACCTCCTGGTGGCCACCAGCGACGAAGCCGATCCGATCCTGGATCCCAACGTGCAGCAGGTGCTGGCGCTGCTGCGGGAGCGGATGCAGATGGATGTGGTGTTCGTCTCCCAGTTCACCCATGGCCAGCGCGTCTTCCGCCGTGTGGACCAGCGCACGCCGCTCCTGCAGGTCGGTGCGTCGGATCCGCTCGAGGAAAGCTGGTGCCAGCGGGTGGTCGACGGGCGCCTGCCGGAGTTCATCCGCAAGGCGCAGCCGTTCGTGGACGACGGCCGCGCGCCGCGGCCCGGCCTGGAGATCGGCACCCATCTGAGCACGCCGGTGATCCTGCCGGACGGCCAGATCTACGGCACCCTGTGCTGCTTCAGCCACGCCGTCCAGCCGTTCGCCGGCGAACGGGACCTGCGCCGCCTGAAGTCCACCGCCAACCTGCTGGCCGCCAAGCTGCAGCCTCGACGCGAGGCCCCGGTCGTCGCCCGACGCGCGCCGTTGTCGACTTGAGGTGCCTCGGCCGCACAGAGGCCGTGACGTGGTTCTGCGGATGTTAGACGCCGCAAACCATGGCCTGATGGAATCGCAACAGGAGGCCCCGATGAAGAAGGCGTTCTTGCTCATCTCGCTCTGCACCACGGCAGCGATTGCGGCGCAGGTCGGAGAGAAGCCCGGCGATCAGGCAGCGGCGGCCCAGCGCGGGACGCCCCCAACTGCAGAGGCGAAAGCGGCGTTCATCAAGAAGTGCTGGCGCACCACGAATTGCGACGCGCCACCCGAAGCGCGCAATCCGAACCCGGTCGGCGGCACCGTGAGGAACGAAGGCGCGTCCCGCAAGTAGGTCGAGGGCTCGCCGGGTTGGTCAACGGGCGCCCTGTTGACCTACATTTGCCCGATCGGTGGTCCTCTTCGGCCGGCACTTGCGCGATGCTCTTCGTCGACCGCGCTTGTCCGCCTGTCCTGTCACGGTCATCCTGTGGAGGCGTGACTTCGTTTGAAGTGACGGCTCGAATGGTCGGAGCGATAGGATTCGAACCTACGACCCTCTGGTCCCAAACCAGATGCGCTACCAGACTGCGCTACGCTCCGACTGCGCGCATTCTACGGTGCGGCGGCGAGGAGGCGGCAATGGCGGTTCACATCGTGCGGCTGGGCACCCCGCGCAGCCCGGGAGAAGGCCTGCGAATCGGCACGGTGCGCCGGCCGCCGCGCGGGGTCCCCAAGGAGCGCTTCGCGTCCGACGACTGGTATGACGTCTGGTACCCGAACCTCGCGCCGGAAGCAGACACCGTGAAGCAGGCACTCGCCGCGACGGACGACAAGGCCTTGGCCGCGTTCCGCCGCCAGTACCGCGCCGAGATGGCCCGGCCGGATCCGGCACGCACGCTGGACCTGCTGGCGGCGCTGTCGCACCAGGCCAGCTTCTCGGTGGGCTGCTATTGCGAGGACGAGGCGCGCTGCCACCGCTCGCTGCTGCGCGAGCTGCTGGCCGAACGGGGCGCACGCATCGCCTGAGCCTGGCCGTCAGCAGCGCAGGCCCTGTCCGATCACCGGGTCGGGGTCGACGACGACCCGGTGCCGGTGGTCGGGCCCGCAGCGCCTGCCCCGCCGATGGACCCCGAGGTCCCCGAGGTCCCGCCGAGGCCGCCCACGGACCCCGTGCTGCCGCCGGCGCCGCCCATGGAGCCCGTGGTTCCGCCCGAACTCCCCAGGGAGCCGGCGCTGCCGCTGCTCCCCATGGAGCCCGTCGCGCCGCTGCTTCCCATGGAGCCCGTGCTGCCCATCGAGCCGGTCATGCCGCCGGTGCCGCCGGGGCCGGTGAGCGTGGTGCCACTACCGGTCGTGCTGCCGGTGGTGCCGGTGCCGCTGACCGTGCCTGGCGAGCCGCCCGGCTGCGTCGTGCTCATGCCGGGCGTGGCAGCCCGTGTGGCCGGCGTCGAGCCCGGCTGCACGATGGCGCCGCCGCTCGCGCCCAGCGTCCCGGTGCTGGTCGCGCCCTGGCCGTTGTTGACGCCGGTGGTCGCCGAGCCGCCCGTCGTGTCGCCGGCGGACCCGCCCGACGAAGCCCCGGTCCCGGCCGAGCCGGATGCGCCGGCGGTCTGCGCGGCCGCGCCCCCGGCAAGCACCGAGGCGACGAGGACGGCGAGAAGTCTGTTCATGGAGGTCTCCTTGGATTGGAATGGCCGCGCGACTGCCCGCGCCACTGGTGCCACAGTGGGCCGGTCGGCGCCTGCTGTCGGTCGGACACCGCGGCCGATGCCGGTCGGCAGGCACCGAGCCCGCCGTAGGACCGGGCTGTCAACGACAGTCCCCATGCAAAACGCCGGCTGAGCCGGCGTTTTTGAGGTCGGTGCGTGGCGCGCCGGTCAGAGCTTCACGTACTCGTACTCCACCGGCTGCGCGTTGATGCCGCGGTCCGGCGGCGCGATCCACGCGGCCATCTTGCCCGGCTCGGTCACGCGCTGCATCAGGCTCTTGACGAAGGCCTTGTCGGCCTCGCTGGGCAGCCAGTCGTCCTTCTTCGCGTCGAATTCCGCCTGCGTGATCGGCTTGCCTTCGGGCGTGGTCGGCACGCCGGCCCACACGCCAACTTCGCGGCGGAAGCGGGTGGACGGCAGCTTCAGGTCGAAGTCGACACCGGCGCGCTTGATCGCCATGTTCCAGCGGGTCACGCCGATGTTGCAGTCCTTGACGTACTCCAGGCGGGTGATCTCGTTGATGCCGTTGCGCACGCCCACGGTTTCGCCACGCACCCCACCCTTGCCGTCCGGCACCTGGATCTGCATCTCGGTGTCGGCCTCCACGTGGTCCGGGAACTTGGCCTCGTCGGGGCGGCCCTTGATCCCGTTGGCGAAGTAGTTCGCGGCATTGGACGACGACTCGGAGCCGAACAGGTCGAGCGAACTGGTGAACCAGAAGTTGAGGTAGCGCTGGATCGTGGGCAGGTCCACCACCCCGGCCTTGCGCAGCGTGGCCGCATCGTCGGTGTCCAACTCCTTCATCACCTCCAGCGTGCGCCTGATGACGCGGCCCACGCCGGTCTCGCCCACGAACATGTGGTGCGCCTCCTCGGTGAGCATGAAGCGCGTGGTGCGGGCCAGCGGGTCGAACGCGCTCTCGGCGAAGCTCTTGAGCTGGAACTTGCCGTCGCGGTCGGTGAAGTAGGTGAACATGAAGAACGACAGCCAGTTGTCCATCGGCTCGTTGAACGTGCCCAGGATGCGCGGCTTGTTGACGTCGCCCGAATGGCGCTCGAGCAGTTCCTCGGCCTCCTCGCGGCCGTCGCGGCCGAAGTGCGCATGCAGCAGGTACACCATCGCCCACAGGTGGCGGCCCTCCTCCACGTTCACCTGGAACAGGTTGCGCAGGTCGTAGAGCGAGGGCGCGGTGTGACCCAGCAGGCGCTGCTGCTCGACCGAGGCAGGTTCGGTGTCGCCCTGGGTCACGATGAGCCGCCGGAAGGTCGAGCGGTACTCGCCGGGCACGTCCTGCCAGACGTCCTGGCCCATGTGGTCGCCGAAGCCGATCTTGCGGTTCTCGTCCTTGTCGGCCAGGAAGATGCCCCAGCGGTACTCGGGCATCGGCGTGTAGCCGTAAGTGGCCCAGCCCTGCGCGTCCACGCCGACGGCCGTGCGCAGGTAGACCTCCTTGGCCTTGAAATCGCTCGGGCCCATCTCCTCCCACCAGTTCAGGAAGGCGGGCTGCCAGTGCTCCAGGGCGCGCTGCAGCTGCCGGTTGTCCGACAGGTTCACGTTGTTGGGAATGAGGGCTTGCAGGTCGATCGTGCTCATGGCGGGTTCCTGTCTTGTGAGGCCATCCCCGCCGTCGCGGGGGCTGGCGGGATCAGATGCGTTTCCAGTCGAAGCGGGCCTTCTTGCCCGTGCCGAACAGCTTCAGCGCGCCGTCCTCGCCCACCGCGTTGGGACGGATGAAGATCCAGTTCTGCCAGGCGGAGAGGCGGCCGAAGACGCGCGTCTCCATGGTTTCGCGAACCGGGAAGCGCAGCGATGCCTCCATGCCGGTCAGCGCGTCCGGCGAGAGCGAGGCGCGCTCCTCGAGCATCAGGCGGATCTCGTCGTCCCAGTCGATGTCGTCCGGGGTCAGCGTCACCAGCCCGAGGCCCAGCGCCTGGTCGGCGCGCAGCGGGCTGCCCTGCAGCCCCTGCAGCTGCGCGATGGTGCCGCCGTCCTCGTGGAACCGGGTCTGCAGGCGCGTCAGCCCGTTGACTTCGGGGTAGCGGCCGAAGTTGGCCGGCGACAGCTGCAGCGCCGGCGCCGCATCGGGCGAGTCCGGCAGGTCCAGCATGTAGATGCGGTCGCAGGCCAGCGCCAGTTCGTAGAAGGTGCCGGCAAAGCACGCGCCCTCGTCGACCAGTGCGATCAGCGAGCGGCTGGTCACGTCCAGGCGGGCCAGCGTGCGGCGCAGCAGGCCGATCGTCTCGCGCACCAGCCAGTGGCCGGCGTGCTGCTCCAGCACCGCGTCGGCCTGCAGCACCCGTTGCGCATCGCCCCGGGTCTTGATCACCCAGGTGCCGACTTCCAGCTCGTTGGTGCGCAGGTTGAGGATCGCGTCATCCAGCTCGCGCGCCAGCTTCAGCGGCCACCAGCCGGCACCGGCGGCGACGATGGCGCCGGGCGTCGACTCGATCGCCGCGGCGGGCGCCTGCACGGTCAGCGTGGCGATGCGCGCCGCGCGATCGACCTGCACGTCCACCAGCGAGTAGTGGTAGCCCTGTTCGTCGATGGTGGCGCCCAGCGGGACCAGCTCCACGCCCTGCGACGGCCCCTGCCGCGTGGACTGCTTGCGCAGCGTCTCGACCTCCGCCGCCACCAGCTGCGGGAACTGCTGCGGCTTGGCATGGCCGTCGATCAGCTTCCAGTCCTTGGCGCGGTCGGCACGCACGCCTTCGCTGGTCGTGCAGAAGATGTCGGCCAGGTCGCGGCGCACCTTGCGCTTGTCGGTCACGCGGGTCAGGCCGCCGGTGCCGGGCAGCACGCCCAGCAGCGGCACCTCGGGCAGGCTCACGGTGGACGAGCGGTCGTCCACCATCACGATGCGGTCGCACGCCAGGGCCAGCTCGTAGCCGCCGCCAGCGCACGCGCCGGTCACCGCCGCCAGCGATTTCAGTCCGTCCTGGCGTGACGAGTCCTCCAGGCCGTTGCGGGTCTCGTTGGTGAACTTGCAGAAGTTCACCTTCCAGGCGTGGGTCGACACGCCCAGCATGTAGATGTTCGCGCCGGAGCACCAGATGCGCTCCTTGCCGGATTCGAACACCACCACCTTCACCGCGGGATGCTCGAAGCGGATGCGGTTGATGGCGTCGTGCAGCTCGATGTCGACGCCCAGGTCGTAGCTGTTCAGCTTGAGCTTGTAGCCGGGCTTGATGCCGCCGTCCTCGTTGATGTCGAGCTTCAGTCGGGCGACGTCGCCTTCCACGCTCAGGGTCCAGTGCTGGTACTTGGCGGGATGCGTCGCGAAGCTGACCAGTTCACGGTCGCCCTGCTTGAACAGCAGGGGTTCGGTCATGGCGTTCATGTCAGGCGGTCTCCTTGGGTCGGGTGGGGGCCGGAACGGCGCGCTCCAGGTCCTTGAGCGATTGCTTGACGCTGCGCGCCGCGGTATCGACCACGGCGTCGGCACGCGCGTACAGCGTTTCGCGGCTGGCCAGGATGCGGCGGATGTCCTCCATCGCCTCCCCGGTGGCACCGCGGGTGGTGTCGAAGGGCCGCATGTCGCCCTGGGCGACGACGCGGCTCATGTGCTCCTCCGGGCTGGCCTTGAGCCAGACGCAGTAGAAGCGGCTTTGCAGCAGGTCGAAGGTCTCGCGCTCGCTCACGATGCTGCCCCCGGTGGTCATGACGACGCCGTCGGCGTGGTCTTCGGCGATGCGGAACAGCGCGCGCCGCTCGTAGCGGCGGTAACCGGCCTGGCCGTGCAGCAGCAGGATCTCGTTCATGCTGGTGCCGGCCTCGCGCTCGATCTCGCGGTCGAGTTCGACGAAGGGCACGCCGCGGTCGGCGGCGAGCTGGGCGCCCAGCGTCGACTTGCCAGCCCCACGCAGCCCGATCAGCGCGATGCGCTTCTCGCGGCCCAGCGCATCGCCCAGGCCGAAGGCGCCGGACAGCAGCGCATACGCCTGGTCGAGCTGCGCCTCGTCGAGCCGGCCCAGCAGGTTGTGCAGGCGGGCCAGCGCCGGACGGGGCGCGTCCTGCAGCAGTTCCAGGATGGAGATGTTCAGGGCGCGCGCGGCCGCTTCCAGCGAGTTGATCGAGACATTGCCCTTGCCGCTTTCGACGTCGGCCAGGAAGCGCTCGGACAGCCCGGAGTCGTTTGCCAGCTGCTTGCGGGTCATGCCGCGGCGCGCGCGCCAGGCGCGCACCCGCGCACCCAGCTCGGCGAGCGTGGCCCTGGCGTCGGAATCGGTCATGAGCTGCATGGGTGGCGGGCGAGCGGTTTGGCGGGGCGTGGCGGGCGTTTGACCCGGATCAGGATTGCAGTATACTTCCGACCATCGACATGTCAAGCAGTTTACTGCATGTGAGGCAAGCCATGAAGCTCAAGATCCTCGTCGGCACCATGACCAGCACCGCCGACTACGTGGCCCAGGCAATCCAGATGGATTGCGCCGACCTGGTGGACGAGATCGAAGTCCAGCTGATGGATGGCCTGGACATCTCTGTCTTCGACGAAGATGCGCTATATCTCATCTGCAGCTCGACCTACGGCTCTGGTGACATTCCGGACAACGCCCGCACGCTCTACGACTCGCTGGACGCCACGCCCAGGTTCCTCGGCCACGTGAAGTACGGCGTCATCGCCCTGGGCGATCGCACCTACCTGCAGACGTTCTGCTTCGGTGGCAAGAAGTTCGACGAGCGCCTGCAAGGCCTGGGCGCACAGCGCATCGGCGAGGTCTGGTGCCACGACGCGAGCGCCGGCACCATGCCCGAGGAAGAAGGCACGGCCTGGTGTCGCCAGTGGCTCACGCAGGCCCTGGCGCCGGAGCGGGCTGCGGCCTGACGGCGCGGCCCTCACGCCGCCGCGCAGGTGCCGGCGGCGTGAGGGGGCGGGCCGAAGCAGCCGATTGTCGAGGCCGCTGCCGGAGCGCCGGCAGGCGAGCGAACGGAGAAGAACGAGGAGACCCATGCACCTGAGCCATGCCGACCACAGCACCAGCCCGCCCCGCGTGGACATTCCGCGCGACTACAACGCGGCCTACGACCTGCTGCAGCGCAACGCGGCCCGCACCGACAAGGCCGCCTTCATCGATGCGACCAGCGGCGCGCGACTGACGTACGGGCAGCTGCGCGAGCAGGCGCAGCGCCTGGCCAATGCGCTGCGCGCGCGCGGCATCGCGCCCGAGAGCCGCGTGCTGCTCGCCATGCTCGACACGCCGGAGTGGCCGGTGGTGTTCCTGGGCTGCATCCTGGCCGGGGTGGTACCGGTGGCGGCCAACACGCTGCTGACCACGCCCGACTTCGAGTTCATGCTGCGCGACTCGCGCGCCCAGGCCCTGTTCGTGTCCAAGCCACTGCTGCCGGCCTTCGAGACGCTGGTCGGGGAGATCGGCACGCTGCGGCACGTGTTCGTCGCCGGTGCGGACGGCGAGCGATCCGTCGCGGGCCTGGTGGCTGCGGGCAGCGACCGGCACGACGTGCACCCCACCTGCGCCGACGACGCGTGCTTCTGGCTCTATTCCAGCGGGTCGACCGGCACGCCCAAGGGCACGGTCCACCTGCACAGCCACCTGGTCCAGACCGCGGAGCTGTACGGCCGCGCCGTCCTGGGCATCCGCGAGGACGACATCGTCTACTCGGCCGCCAAGCTGTTCTTCGCCTACGGCCTGGGCAATGCCCTGACCTTCCCCATGAGCGTGGGCGCGACCACGGTGCTGCTGCCCTCGCGCCCCACGCCGGCCGACGTGTTCGGCGTGCTGCGGACCTTCCAGCCGACCATCTTCTACGGCGTGCCCACGCTCTACGCGGCGCTGCTGGCCGATGGCGGGCGGCCGCGGCGCTCCGAGCTGCGCCTGCGCGTGTGCACCAGCGCTGGCGAGGCGCTGCCGGCCGACATCGGCAGGCGCTGGACCGCCGAGTACGGCTGCGAGATCCTGGACGGGATCGGCTCGACCGAGATGCTGCACATCTTCCTGTCCAACCGCCCCGGCGCGGTGCGCTATGGCACCACCGGCCAGGCGGTGCCGGGTTACCAGCTGCGCATCGTGGGCGACGACGGGCGCGAATGTGGCGTCGGCGAGATCGGCGAGCTGCAGATCAGCGGACCGAGCGCCGCGCTGATGTACTGGAACAACCGGACCAAGACCAAGGCCACCTTCGCCGGCGAATGGACGCGCAGCGGCGACAAGTACACCCGCGACGCCGATGGCTACTACACCTACGGCGGCCGCAGCGACGACATGCTCAAGGTGGGCGGCATCTACGTCTCGCCGTTCGAGGTCGAGGCCTCGCTGATGACCCACGCGGCGGTGCTGGAAGCGGCGGTGATCGGCGTGGCCGACAGCGACCAGCTGGTCAAGCCCAAGGCCTTCGTGGTGCTCAAGGCCGGCCTGCAGGCGTCGGCCGCCGACCTGCAGCAGCACGTGAAGAACCAGCTCGCGCCGTACAAGTACCCGCGCTGGATCGAGTTCGTGCCCGAGCTGCCGAAGACGGCGACCGGCAAGATCCAGCGCTTCAAGCTGCGCGCGGCGGCAGCGCGCTGACGCGCGCAGCGCGCCCCATCCGGGTAACCCATGGTGCGCTGCAACGCGTGCTTTGGTACAACCTCGCGAGCCTCAACAGAACACGGAGAACACGCATGACCTCTCGCCGCCTCGTCCTCACCCGCAGCGCCGCCGTGGTCGGCGCCGCATCCGCAGGCCTGCTGCTGCCCCAGATCGTGCGTGCACAGTCCAACAAGGTGCGCGTGGGCTTCATGCTGCCCTACACCGGCACCTTCGCGCAGCTGGGCGTGGCCATCGAGAACGGCGTGCGCATGGCGATCGCCGAGAAGGGCGGCAAGCTGGGGGGCCGCGAGATCGAGTGGTTCAAGGTCGACGACGAGTCCGAGCCGTCCAAGGGCGTCGAGAACGCCAACCGCCTGGTGCAGCGCGACAAGGTCGACGTGCTGATCGGCACGGTGCACTCGGGCGTGCAGATGGGCATCCAGCGCGTCGCGCGCGAGTCCGGCGTCCTGAGCCTCATTCCCAACGCCGGCGTGCACGCGGCCACCCGGGCGCTGTGCGCGCCCAACGTGTTCCGCACCTCGTTCACCAACAGCCAGCCGACCCTGGCGCTGGGCAAGGCGATGGTCGACAAGGGCCTGAAGAAGGCCGTGTGGATCACCTGGAAGTACGCCGCGGGCGATGAGGCCTACGAGGGCTTCAAGGACAGCTACACCAAGGCCGGCGGCACCATCGTCAAGGAACTGGGCCTGCCGTTCCCGAACGTGGAGTTCCAGGCCCTGCTCACCGAGATCGCGTCGCTGCGCCCCGACGCGGTGGCCTGCTTCTTCGCGGGCGGCGGCGCGGCCAAGTTCATCCGCGACTACGCGGCGGCCGGCCTGAAGGACAAGATCCCGCTGTGGGGCTCGGGCTTCCTCACCGAGGGCGTGCTCGACGCCGCCGGGCCCGCCGCCGAGGGCATCATGACGACGATGCACTACAGCGACTCGCTGGACACGCCGCGCAACAACCAGTTCCGCCTGGAATACGCCAAGGCGTTCCGCATGCAGCCCGACGTCTACGCGGTGCAGGGCTACGACACCGGCCTGCTGCTCTCGCAGGGCATGGCCGCCGTCAAGGGCGACATCGGCAACAAGCAGGCGCTGTACAAGGCCCTCGAGACGCAGACCATCGACAGCCCGCGCGGCAAGTGGACCATGAGCAAGTCGCACAACCCGGTGCAGGACATCTACCTGCGCCGCGTCGAGAAGGGCGAGAACAAGGTCGTGGGCGTCGCCGCCAAGGCACTGGCCGATTCCGGCGCGGGCTGCAAGCTCGGCTGACGGCACGGATCTCGCTCTGCTGGGAGGCCCCTGCCTCCCATTTTTTTGCCCTCGCCCCGTTCGGATGACCCGTCTCCCGGCTTTCGGCGCCTCCCGCGCGCCCACCCCGCTCCGGCGGGACTCCCGCACCCTGCCCCGCGCAGCGCGTCGCGCCCGCGTCCGCTTCCTCGGCCTTGCCGCCGCGGACGCGGCCACCGGAGAGCGCTGATGGACTTCGCCAACTTCCTCATCCAGCTGCTCAACAGCGTCCAGTACGGGCTGCTGCTGTTCATGCTTGCCGCCGGCCTGACCCTCATCTTCGGGATCATGGGCGTCGTCAACCTCGCCCATGGCAGCTTCTACATGCTGGGGGCCTACCTGGCCTGGTCGCTCTCCAGCCGCTTCGGCAGCCTCACGCTGGCGATCGTGGGCGGCGCCGTGCTCGCCGTGGCATTCGGGCTGCTGCTCGAGCGGTTGCTGTTCCGGCACTTCTACCGGCGCGACCACCTCGACCAGGTGCTGCTCACCTTCGGGCTGATCTACGTGTTCGAGGAGCTGCGCTCCATCCTGTGGGGCGACGACGTGCACGGCATCGACATCCCGGCGGCCCTCGCAGCCTCGCTCCCGCTGACCGAGAACCTCTCCTATCCGGTCTACCGGCTGTTCATCTCCGGCGTCTGCATCGCGCTGGCGCTCGGGTTGTACGTGCTGATCTCCAGGACCCGCCTGGGCATGAAGATCCGCGCCGGCGCCTTCAACCACGACATGGCCGAGGCCCTGGGCATCAACATCAAGCGCATCCACGCGGTCGTGTTCGCGCTGGGCGTGGCCCTGGCGGCCATCGCCGGCATGGTGGCCGCGCCGATCTCCAGCGTGTACCCGAACATGGGGTCGCAGGTGCTGATCATGTGTTTCGTGGTGGTCGTCATCGGCGGGATCGGCTCGGTCCGCGGCGCCCTGATCGCCGCCCTGCTGGTGGGCGCCGTCGACACCTTCGGCAAGGTGCTGCTGCCCCAGCTGGCCGGCATGCTGGTCTACATGCTGATGGCGGCGGTGCTGCTGTGGAAACCCGAAGGGCTGTTCAAGCAATGAAGGCGATCGTCCTGTCCGCGGCGGCCTGCCCGCCCGCCACCGCACCGGCCCGCCGGGAGGTGACGCCATGAGCGCCGCCAAGGCCCACCTGGAAGTCCTGCCGCGCAGCCTGCAGCTGCTGCTGGCGCTGGGGCTGGTCGCGCTGCTGGCCTGTCCGTTCGTCGCGACCGAGTTCTATTCGCAGATGGTGGCGCGCATGATGATCCTGGCGATCTTCGCGATGAGCCTGGACCTGCTGCAGGGCGTCACCGGGCTGGTCTCGCTGGGCCATGCGGCCTTCTTCGGCGTCGGCGGCTACGTGCTGTCGCTGGTCTCGTCGGATGCCGGTCCGGTGAGCCTGTGGTGGACGTTGCCAGCCGCCGTGGCCGTCGCGGCGCTGTTCGCGCTGGTGATCGGCTTCTTCGTGGTCCGCACGCACGGCATCTACTTCATCATGGTGACGATGGCATTCGCGCAGATGCTGTTCTACCTGGTGTTCGACAACAAGGACCTGCAGGTCGCCGGGCTGTCCCTGCGGCTGGGCGGCTCGGACGGCCTGTACATCAACTTCAAGCCGGACGCCAGGCTGGTCGACCTGGAGGACAAGCGGGTTTTCTACTTCTTCACCCTCGCCTGCCTGGTGGGCGTGTACGCCTTCCTGCGGCGCCTGCTGTGGAGCCCGTTCGGCCGCGTGCTTGCGGGCATCCGGGTCAACGAGCACCGCATGCGCGCCCTGGGCTACGGCACCTTCGGCTACAAGCTGGCGGCGTTCACGCTGGCCGGCGGGCTGGCCGGCCTGGCAGGCTACCTGTGGGGGGCGCAGACCGGCTTCGTGAATCCCGAGCTGATGGGGTTCCACATGAGCGCGCACGCCATCATGATGGTCATCCTGGGGGGCATGGGCAATTTCGCAGGCGCCATCGTCGGCGCGTTCGCCTTCGAGTGGCTGCTGCACGAGTTCAAGGACCTGCCCTCGATCGGCAGCTTCAACGCCGGCAAGCACTGGCAGCTGTGGATGGGCCTGTTCATCGTGGCCATCGTCGCCTTCGCGCCGCGCGGACTGCTCGGCCTGGCGGCGCGTGCCGGTCGCCGCAGGGGGGACGCCGATGCCTGACGTGCTCCTGTCCGCGCAGCACCTCACCAAGCGGTTCGGCGGACTGGCCGCCGTGAATGACGTCTCGCTCGATCTCTGGCGGGGCGGCATCCACGCCGTCATCGGCCCCAACGGCGCCGGCAAGTCCACCCTCACGAACCTGCTGTCGGGCGACCTGGTGCCGACGGCGGGCACGGTGACCCTGGGCGGCGTCGACGTCACCGGCCGCAGCCCCGAGGCGATCTCGCGCGCAGGACTCGGCCGCAGCTACCAGAAGACCAACATCTTCCTGCCGTTCACCGTGCGGGAGAACGTGCGCCTGGCCGCACAGTCGCGCGCGCAGCACCCGGCGCGCTGGCTGCGCCGCGCCACCACGTTCGCGCCGACCAACGAGCAGGCCGAGCGCGCGATGGAGCTGGCCGGCCTGGTCGCCCGGCGAGATGCCATCGCCGGGACCATCAGCCATGGCGAGCAGCGCCAGCTCGAGATCGCGATGACGCTGGCGACGGCGCCGCAGGTGCTGCTGCTCGACGAGCCGCTGGCCGGCATGGGCACGGCCGAGGCGGAGCGCATGGTGGCGCTGCTGCAGCGCCTGAAGGACGGCCACGCCATCATGCTGGTCGAACACGACATGGACGCGGTGTTCGCACTGGCCGACCGCCTGACCGTGATGGTCAACGGCCAGGTGATCGCGAGCGGCACACCCGCGCAGATCCGGGCGGACGCGGGCGTGCGGGCTGCCTACCTCGGCGAGGAGCAAGCGTGATGGCCGACGAGCTCCTGATCGACGCGCGCGGGTTGCACACGTACTACGGCCAGAGCCACATCCTGCGTGGCGTCGATTTCCACGTGGCCCGCGGCGAGACCATCGGGCTGATGGGGCGCAACGGCATGGGCAAGAGCACCCTGCTCAAGACCCTGATGGGGCTGGTCAAGCCACGCGGCGGCACGGTGCGTGTGGCGGGCCGCGACATGACCGGGGCCGCACCCTATGACATCGCCCAGCGCGGCATCGCCTATGTGCCGGAAGGTCGCGGGATCTTCGGCAACCTGTCGGTGGTCGAGAACCTGAAGATGGCGGCGCGGCCCGGCGTGCGCGGCCAGCGCGACTGGACGTACGACCGCGTGCTCGACACCTTCCCTCGGCTGGCCGAGCGGCTGTCACACGGCGGCCAGCAGCTGTCCGGCGGCGAGCAGCAGATGCTCACCATCGGGCGCGCCCTGATGACTAACCCGGACGTGCTCATCCTGGACGAAGCGACCGAAGGACTCGCTCCCCTCATCGCGCGGGAGATCTGGCGCATCTGCGGCCTCATCCGCGAGACGGGCATCTCCACCGTGATCGTCGACAAGAACTGGAAGCACGTCACCCAGCTGAGCAACCGCAACCTCATCCTGGTCAAGGGCGAGGTGGTGTTCAGCGGCACGTCGGATGCGCTGCGTGCGCAACCCGACCTCCTGACCCAGCACCTGGGCGTCTGACCAGCGCGGCCTGGCCCGGGCCGCCTGTTCCTCTCCTCCACGCACCGGCGCCACGACGCGCCGGCCGGCTGCGACCGTGTCAGCCGAGGCGCCGCGCATCCCGGCGCTTCTTCTTCCTGCAGAGTGGACATGGCACCCGCGACGGCGTCGGCGGTTTCGACGCGCGACTGTAGGTGCCGGACTACGGCAACTCGCCCGGGCCTCCTTCATGCTGATGGGTCCCGCCAGGGAAGAATCTTTCTTCACGCAAGTTACGAGATGACGCCTGTTCCGTTGACCCCCGACTCCGCCGCCCAGGCCTCCCGCGGGCACGCCACCGGCACCCGGCCGAGCCACCATTTCCGGCAGTACGACGTGATGGGGGCGCATGGCGACGGCACGGGCACGCGCTTCACGGTGTGGGCACCCAACGCGCGCAGCGTGGGCGTCGCGGGGTCGTTCAACGGCTGGCACTGCGAGCCTCTGCAGCGGCTGGAGGACGGCAGCGGCCTCTGGCACGGACGCGTGGAAGGCGCCCGGGCCGGCGACACCTACAAGTACCGCATCCAGGGCGCGCACGGCGGCTGGATGGACAAGGCCGACCCTTACGCGTTCCGCTGCGAGCACCCGCCCGGCACCGCCTCGCAGATCTGGGAGCTCGACCATGAATGGGGCGACCGCGAGTGGATGGCGGCGCGCGGTCAGCGGCAGTCGCACCGCCAGCCGATGTCGATCTACGAGGTGCACCTCGGGTCCTGGCAGCGGCAGGAGGACGGCCGGGTCCTGAACTACCGCGACCTGGCCGTGCGCCTGGCCTCGCACTGCCGCACCATGGGCTTCACCCACGTGGAGCTGATGCCCGTGGCCGAGCATCCGTTCTACGGTTCCTGGGGCTACCAGACCACCGGCTACTTCGCACCGACCGCCCGCTACGGCACGCCGCAGGATCTGATGGTGCTGGTCGACACGCTGCACCAGCACGGCATCGGCGTGCTGCTCGACTGGGTGGGGTCGCACTTTCCCTCCGACCCGCACGCGCTGGCGCAGTTCGACGGCACCGAGCTGTACGAGCACGCCGATCCGCGCCTGGGGTTCCATCCCCAGTGGAACAGCCTGATCTTCAATTACGGCCGCTACGAGGTGCGCGACTTCCTGATCAGCAACGCGCTGTTCTGGCTGGAGAAGTACCACTTCGACGGCCTGCGCGTGGACGCGGTGGCCTCCATGCTGTACCTGGACTTCGCGCGCGAGCCCGGCCAGTGGGTGCCGAACCGGCACGGGGGCAACCAGAACCTGGAGGCCGTGCACTTCCTGCAGGACCTCAACAGCGCGGTCTACGCCGCCTTCCCGGACGTGCACGTGATCGCCGAGGAGTCCACCGCCTGGGCGGGCGTGTCCCGCCCCGTTCACGACGGCGGCCTGGGATTCGGGATGAAGTGGAACATGGGCTGGATGAACGACACGCTGCGCTACATGGCGCGGCCGCACTTCTACCGGCGCTGGCACGCGGACGACATCCGCTTTTCCTCCGTCTACGCCTTCAACGAGAACTTCATGCTGCCGCTCTCGCACGACGAGGTGGTCTATGGCAAGGGCAGCCTGCTGTGCAAGCAGCCGGGCGACGAGTGGCAGCGGTTCGCGGGCCTGCGCGCCCTCTACGGCTACATGTGGACGCACCCGGGCAAGAAGCTGCTGTTCATGGGCGGCGAGTTCGGCCAGCTACGCGAGTGGCACCACGAGCGCACGCTCGACTGGCACCTGTGGGCGCGGCCGGCGCACGCCGGCGTGGCACGCTGGGTGGCCGACCTGAATGCCGCGTACCGGCGCGTGCCGGCGCTGCACGCCAACGATTTCCACGCCGAAGGTTTCGGCTGGCTGCCGGTGGAGACCGGCGAGCCGCAGACCGTGCTGGCCTTCGTGCGCCGCGCCGGCCCCGACGACGCGCTGGCGGTCGCCCTGGTCAACATGACCCCGGAGCCGCGCCTGGGCCTGCGGCTCGGGCTGCCGCACGCGGGCACCTGGCACGAACTTCTCAACAGCGACGCCACCTCCTACGGTGGCAGCGGCATGGGCAACCTCGGCCGCGTGGTCGCCGACGACCAGCCGCTGGGCGGACAGCCCGCCAGCGCCGCGATCACCCTGCCACCCCTGGCCACCCTGGTGCTGGTCGACCAGCCCCTCTGACATGCACTCTCTTCAGGAGGAGAACCCCATGCCCGCACACCGCAACGTCCTGGCCTTCGTGATGGCCGGCGGCGAAGGCTCGCGCCTGCACCCGCTGACCGCCGACCGCTGCAAGCCCGCCGTGCCCTTCAACGGCAAGCACCGCATCGTCGACTTCGTGCTGTCCAACCTGGTGAACTCGGAGATCTATTCGGTCTACATGCTGGTCCAGTACAAGTCGCAGTCGCTGATCGAGCACGTGCGCCAGACCTGGACGATGGCCCGCTTCATGCCCCAGCACTTCATCACCTGCGTGCCGCCCCAGATGCGCAACGGGCCGGAGTGGTTCCAGGGCACGGCCGATGCCGTGTACCAGAACATCCACCTGATCGAGACCATGAAGCCGGACATCGTGGCCGTCTTCGGTGCCGACCACATCTACCGCATGGACGTGCGCCAGATGATCGACTTCCACGTCCAGAGCAACGCCCACGCCAGCGTCGCCACCCTGCCCGTGCGCCTGGCGCAGAGCAACCAGTTCGGCATCGTCGAGATCGACGACTCGAACCGGATCGTCGATTTCATGGAGAAGCCGGCGCGCTGCAAGCCCATGCCGGGCAGCACCACGCACGCGCTCGGCTCGATGGGCAACTACATCTTCAACGCCGACGTGCTGCTCGAGCAGCTGCGCAAGATGAAGGAGAACGGCACCAGCGACTTCGGCAAGCACATCCTGCCGTCGATGGTGAAGAGCCACAAGCTGGTGGCGTACGACTTCGACACCAACCACATTCCCGGCACCGAGCCTTACGAGGAACACGCCTACTGGCGCGACGTCGGCACCATCGACTCGTACTTCGACGCGCACTTCGACACCCTGGGCGCGGCGCCGAAGTTCCGCATGACCAACGCGAACTGGCCGATCTACGCCAGCCCCGACCAGGCCGAGTCGGCCCAGATCGAGAACGGCATGATCCACCGCTCGGTGGTGGGCTCGGGCAGCATCATCGACGGCGCCGAGCTCGACCACGCGATGCTGCGCCGCTCGGTCATCGTCGAGCGGGGCGCGCGGCTGGAGCACTGCATCGTGATGGAACGCTCGCGCATCGGCCGCGGCGCGCAGGTGCACCGCGCCATCGTCGACCAGGACAACGAGGTGCCCCCCGGCGAGCGCATCGGCCTGGACCTGGAGCACGACCGCCGCCGCTTCCACGTCACCGACAGCGGCATCGTCGTGGTGCCGGCCGGCTACTTCAAGCCGGGCGCGCGGCACCATGCCCAGCCTGCGCCGCGTGCGGCGGTGCACACCGGCAAGCCCCGCCTGGAGGTGGTTGCATGACGGCGCTGGCCGTCGCCGCCGTCCCGCCCCCGCTCCCGACCGACGCGCAGCTGCCGGACCACTGCAAGCCCGGCAAGCCCTGGCCACTCGGCGCCACCCTCGCCGAGGGCGGCGTCAATTTCGCGGTGTTCTCGAGCGTGGCGGAGAAGGTCGAGATCTGCCTGTTCGACCGCACGGGCACACGCGAGGTGCGCCGGCTCGCGCTGCCCTGCCGCACCGACGACGTCTGGCACGGCTTCGTGCCGGGCCTGCCGGCCGGCACGCGCTACGGGCTGCGGGTCCATGGCCCCTACAACCCGGCCGAGGGCCTGCGGTGCAACCCGCACAAGCTGCTGCTCGATCCGTATGCCAAGGCGCTCGACCGGCCCCTGCGCGGCGGGGCCTGGCAGTACGCCTACACGCTCGGCGGACCGGCGCGCGACCTGGCCATGGACACCGTCGACAACGCGGCCGGTGCGGCCAAGTGCATCGTGCCGGATCCGGAATTCGACTGGGGCGACGACCGCCGGCCCGAGATCCCGCTGGAGGACACGGTCTTCTACGAAGTCCACGTGCGCGGCTTCACCAAGCTGATGGACGAGGTCCCGCACGGGCTGCGCGGCACCTTCGCCGGGCTGGCCAGCGAGCCGGCCATCGCCCACTTCAAGCGGCTGGGCGTCACCTCGATCGAGCTGCTGCCGGTGCACGCCTTCAACGACGAGCGCCGCCTGATCGACCTCGGGCTGGCGAACTACTGGGGCTACAACACCGTCGCGTTCTTCGCGCCCGAGCCGCGCTACTGCGCCGGCAACGACCCGGACGACTTCAAGCGCATGGTCAAGGCGCTGCACGCTGCCGGGCTCGAAGTGATCCTGGACGTGGTCTACAACCACAGCTGCGAGGGCAACCACCTGGGCCCCACGCTGTTCCTCAAGGGCATCGACAACCCGGCGTACTACCGGCTGGCCGAGGACCGCCGCTACTACGCCGACGTCACGGGCACCGGCAACACGCTGGACATCAGCCATCCGGCCACGCTGCGGCTGATGATGGACAGCCTGCGCTACTGGGTCGAGGAGATGCACGTCGACGGTTTCCGGTTCGACCTCGCGCCGGCCGTGGCGCGCAACGGGCAGTATGAGTTCGACCACCGCTCGCCGTTCCTGGCCGCCGTCGCCCAGGACCCGGTGCTGCGGCGCGTCAAGCTGGTGGCCGAACCCTGGGACATCGGCGACAACGGCTACCAGGTCGGCGGCTTCCCGCCGGGCTGGTCGGAGTGGAATGGCCGCTACCGCGACTCGGTGCGCGACTTCTGGCGCGGCACCGACGGCGCCGTGCAGGAGTTCGCCGCCCGCCTGGCGGGCTCGGCCGACATCTTCGGCCCCTCGCGCCGCCAGCCGTCGGCCAGCGTCAACCTGGTGACGGTGCACGACGGCTTCACGCTGAACGACCTGGTCAGCTACAACGACAAGCACAACGAGGCCAACGCCGAGGACAACCGCGACGGCGAGAGCCACAACCGCAGCTGGAACTGCGGCGTCGAGGGCGAGACCGACGACCCCGACGTGCTCGCGCTGCGCGAGCGCCAGAAGCGCAACTTCCTCACCACCCTGTTCGTCTCGCGCGGCGTGCCCCTGCTGCTCGGCGGCGACGAGATGGGCCGCACCCAGGGCGGCAACAACAACGCCTACTGCCAGGACAACCCGGTCAGCTGGTACGACTGGAGCGAGGAGCGCCGCGGCGATCCGCTGATCGCGTTCACCCGCGAGCTGATCGCCCTGCGGCGCGAACTGCCGGTGCTGCGCGACAACCGCTGGCCGACCGGCCAGCCCGACGAGGACGAGCGCCGCGACCTGGCCTGGTACAGCGTCTGGGGCCTGCCGATGACCGAGGAGGAGTGGACCAATCCCTCCGTGCGCTGCATCGCGGCCCTGTTCGACGGCCGCTTCACCCCGGTCGAGGGCCAGCCCAGCCCCGGCGTGCTGCTGCTGTTCAATGCCTCCGACGAGGCGGTCGTCTTCACGCTGCCGGAGGCGGCGGGCGTCGAGGAGTGGCGGGTGCGCGTGGACACCGGCGAAGGCACGTTCAGCCACGAGGAGGCCGAGCGCGTGCAGCCACAGGCCAAGATCGAGCTCGATGCGCACGCGATGGCCGTGCTGGTGGAGGGCCGATCGACGTGAAGGCCGCCCACCCCATGCGTTTCGGCGCGACGGTCCGCGCCAGCGGCGGCGTCGACTTCCGGCTCTGGGGGCCGGCCGCCCAGCAGGCCGAACTGGCGCTGTCGGCCGGGCCGGGCCAGGCGCCCCGCTTCGTCCCGGCCAGCCGCGACGCCGAGGGCTGGTGGGAATGCCACGTGCCCGAGGCCGCCGCAGGCACGCTCTACCAGTGGCGCATCGACGGCGACCTGCTGGTGCCCGATCCGGCCTCGCGCCACAACCCGCACGGCGTCCACCAGCCCAGCTGCGTGGTGGATCCTTCGTCGTTCGAATGGGACGACGGCTGGTCCGGCCGGCCCTGGCACGAGGTGGTGCTGTACGAACTGCACGTGGGCGCGTTCACGCCCGAAGGCACCTTCGCGGCGGCCGCGGCACGCCTGCAGGAACTCCGGGACGTCGGCATCACGGCCATCGAGCTGATGCCGCTGGCCGACTTCCCCGGCCGGTTCGGCTGGGGCTACGACGGCGTGCTGCCGTTCGCCCCGCACGCGGCCTACGGCACGCCGCAGGACCTGAAGGCCTTCATCCAGCAGGCGCACCGGCTGGGGCTGATGGTGTTCCTCGACGTGGTCTACAACCACTTCGGCCCGGAAGGCAACTACCTGCACCGGTACGCGCCGCAGTTCTTCTCGGCGACGCGCAACAGCCCGTGGGGGGCCGCCATCAACTACGACGGCGAAGGCAGCCGCTGGGTGCGCGAGTTCTTCATCGAGAACGCGGTCTACTGGACCACCGAGTACCGCTTCGACGGATTGCGGCTCGACGCGGTGCACGCCATCGCGGACGACAGCCGTCCCCACGTGCTGGAGGATCTGTCGACGCGCGTGCGGCAGGCCTGCGCCGGGCGCCACGTGCACCTGGTGCTGGAGAACGAGAACAACAACCACGAACGCCTGGCGACCACGCCGCAGCCGGGCCGCTACGACGGCCAGTGGAACGACGACTTCCACCACGCGCTGCACGTCGCGCTGACCGGCGAGCGCAGCGGCTACTACCACGACTACGGCGCCGGCCCCGAATCGCCGGTCGAGCTGCTGGGCCGCTCGCTCACGCACGGCATGCTGTTCGAGGACAGCCGCCGCAAGCCCGGCGGTGCCCGCGAGACGCCGCGCGCCACCCCGCCGCAGCCGCTGCCGACGCTGGTGAACTTCGCGCACAACCACGACCAGATCGGCAACCGCGCCTTCGGCGAGCGGCTGGCCGTGCTGGCCGGCCCCGACGCCGCCCCGCTGGCCACCCTGCTGGCCCTGCTCACGCCGGCGGTGCCCATGCTGTTTCTCGGAGAGGAGTTCGGCAGCACGCATCCGTGGCTCTACTTCGCGGACTGGGAAGGCGACCTGAAGAAGGCGGTGCAGGAAGGCCGCAAACGCGAGTTCGGGCATGTGACCAAGCTGGTGGACGGCCAACCGCTGCCCCTGCCGGATCCCTGCAGCGCGGACACGTTCGATGCCAGCCGCCCCGCCGCGCACGAGCGCGAGAGCGAACATGGCCGGCACTGGCTGGCCATGGTGGGTGCCGCGCTGGCCGCGCGCCGCCAGTGGATCATCCCGCGCCAGGGGCAGCTGCTCGCCGGCCAGCACACGGCGCAACGCGTCGGCGACCGGGGCCTGAGCGTCCAGTGGCGCTATGCCGACGGCCAGGTGCTGGCCCTGGACATCAACCTGGGCGGGCAGCCGCTGCCCGCGCCCGCCGAACGGCCAGGCCCGGTGGAGGCGCAGGACGTGTTCCGGCACCGCTGGCCGGCCAGCGCCGACGCCGGCGCATGGCCCGCCTGGGCCGCGCGCTGGCGGCTCGGACCCGAAATCACCCTATGAGGCGCCACCTCCCAATACCCCGCCCGGTGGCCTGACATGAGCCTGGACATGAACGAGGACGACCTGACCCGCCAGGCCGAACGCCACGGCGTGGCATTGCGCTACCACTCCTTCTGGGGCGAGGACAAGGAGGTGCCCCCCGCGGTGCTCGACCAGGCGCTGACCAGCATGGGACTGCGGCACCGCTCGCCGGCCGAGGACGGCCTGCCGCCGGTGCAGGTGGTCTGCGAAGGCGAGCCGGTCCGCATCGCCTGGACCGGCGAGTGCCCGGCCGCCGGCTGGCAGCTCGCGCCGGAACAGGCGGCCGCCTCGGGCTACAGCGGGCGCGTCGAGCGCGATGGCCAGCACTGGCGCATCGACCTGCCCTCCTCGCTGGCCGTGGGCTACTGGCAGCTCACGCTGGACGGCGGCGCCGGCCGCTGCCTGGTCGTGGTCGCGCCGCGGCGCTGCTGGGCGCCGCCCGCGCTGCTGGACGGCCAGCGCTGGTGGGGCTGCACGATCCAGCTGTATGCGCTGCGCTCCTCGCGCAACTGGGGCATCGGCGACTTCGGCGACCTGCGCCGCCTCGTCGACACCGCCACCCGCCAGGGCGCGTCCTTCATCGGCCTGTCGCCGCTGCACGCGCTCTTTCCGCACCGGCCGGAGGTCGCCAGCCCCTACAGCCCGTCCAGCCGCCTGGCCCTGAACCCGATCTACCTGGACGTGCAGGCGCTGGCCGAGCTGTCCGGCTGCGAGGAAGCCCGGCGGCGCTTCCACTCCGAGGAGTTCCAGGACCGGCTGCGCCGCCTGCGGGAGGCCGAACTGGTCGACTACCCGGCCGTCGCCGCCATCAAGGACGAGATGCTGGGCGTGCTGTGGCGGCATTTCCAGCAGCACGAACTGGACCCGAACCGCTCGCGCGGCGCGCATTTCGCGCGCTACATGCAGGACCGCGAGGAGACGCTCGGCCTGCATGCCGTGTTCGAGGCGCTGCAGGCCCACCTGCATGCCCAGGATCCCAACGTGTGGGGCTGGCCGGCCTGGCCCGAGGCCTACAAGGACCCGAACGGCCAGGCGGTGCGCGAATTCCGCCGTACCCACGCGAGCGAGATCCAGTTCCGCTTCTGGCTGCAATGGCAGGCCGAGGTGCAGCTGGAATCGGTGCAGCGCTATGCGCGCTCGCGCGGCATGGGCCTGGGGCTGTATTGCGACCTGGCCGTCGGGGTGAACGAAGGCGGCGCCGAGACCTGGGTGCAGCCGTCGCTGTATGCGCTGGGCATGCACGTGGGTGCGCCGCCCGATCCGCTCAACGCGCTCGGCCAGGACTGGGGCCTGCCGCCGCTCAACCCGGTGCAGCTGAAGGCGGCCCGCTACCAGCCGTTCATCGAAACGCTGCGCGCCAACATGCGCCACAGCGGCGCGCTGCGCATGGACCACGTGATGGCGCTCATGCGCCTGTTCTGGACCGGCGAACACGGCGGCACCTACGTCACCTACCCGCTGCAGGACCTGCTGGGCATCCTCGCGCTGGAGAGCCACCGCCACCAGTGCATGGTGATCGGCGAGGACCTGGGCAACGTCGCGCCCGCCATGCGCGAAGCCATGCGCGAGCGTTGCCTGCTGTCGTACCGGCCGCTGCTGTTCGAGCGCAGCGAGGACGGCGGCTTCCGCCCGCCGGCGGACTGGCAGCCGCAGGCGCTGGCCGTGGTCAGCACCCACGACCTGCCGACGCTGCGCGGCTTCTGGTCGGGGGAGGACCTGGAACTGCTGGCCCAGCTGGGGCTGTACCCGGACGACGCGGCGCGCGAGCAGGCCGTGATCAACCGCTCGCAGGACCGGGCCCGGTTGCTGATCGCGTTGCAGCACCAGGGGCTGCTGCCGCCGGACGTCACCACCCACCCGACCTCGCTGCACGACGCGACGCCGGCATTCGTGGCCTCGGTCTACGGCTACCTCGCGCGCACCCCCTGCTGGCTGGTGGGCGTGCAGCTGGAGGACGTGACCGCACAGCTGCTGCAGGTGAACGTCCCCGGCACGACCGAGGAGCGCTTCCCGAACTGGCGGCGCAAGCTGTCGGTCGCGGTGGAGGATCTGGCGGCGGACGAGCGATTCGCCAACGTGGCCGCCGTGCTGCGCGCCGAGCGCAGCGGTCCGGCGCCCGAGACCGCCCCCAGCGAACTGCCCGGGCTGGAGACCGCCCGCGTGCCGGTCGCCACGTACCGCGTGCAGTTCCACGAGGGCTGCCGCTTCGCCGACATCACCCAGGCCGTTCCCTACCTGCACGCGCTCGGGATCAGCCATCTCTACAGCAGTCCCTACCTGCGGGCGCGGCCCGGCAGCACGCACGGCTACGACATCATCGACCACACCGCGCTCAACCCCGAGGTCGGCGACGACCGGGACTTCGAGCGCATGTGCGGCGCGCTGCGCCGGCACGGCATGGGCCAGATGCTGGACCTGGTGCCCAACCACATGGGCGTGCTCGAAGCCGACAACGCCTGGTGGCTCGAAGTGCTGGAGCACGGCCAGGCCTCGACCCACGCGCACACCTTCGACATCGAGTGGTCGCCGGCCGCACCCGAGATGCACGGCCGCGTGCTGCTGCCCGTGCTGGGCGACCACTACGGCCGGGTGCTCGAATCGGGCGAGCTGCAGCTGCACTTCTCGGCCGAGACCGGCGAGTTCGGCCTGCGCTACTGGGACCACCGGTTCCCCATCGACCCGGCCACCTACCCCGACATCCTGGCCGTGCTGCCGGCCCCCCCGGCCCACGACGAGAGCGAAAGCGACAGCCATGCGGTGGTGTCGTCGGTGCTCAATTCGTTCGAGCGGCTTCCCTCGCGCGACAGCCACGACGACGAGCAGCGGCGCGCACGGGTGCGCGATGCCGGCATCTACAAGCGCAGCCTGGCGCGGCTGGTGTCCCGCCACGAATGGCTGGCGCACTGGATCGACAGCTGCGTCCAGCGGTTCAACGGCACGCCGGGCGAACCGGCCAGCTTCGACCTGCTCGACCGGCTGATCGCGCGGCAGGCCTACCGTCTGGCCGACTGGCACGTGGCCAGCGACGACGTGAACTACCGGCGTTTCTTCGACGTGAACACCCTGGCCGCGCTGCGCATGGAACGCCAGGAGGTGTTCGAGGCGACGCACGCGCGCGTGCTGCAGTGGCTGCAGGACGGGCACCTGGACGCGCTGCGCATCGACCATCCGGACGGCCTGTCGGACCCCCAGCAGTATTTCCAGCGGCTGCAGGCGCGCTTCGCCCGCCAGGCCGAGGTGGCCGGGCGCGAACCGCGCGCGCTCTACCTGGTCGTCGAGAAGATCCTGGCCGAGCACGAGCCGCTGTCGCACCTGTGGCCGGTGCACGGCGACACCGGCTACCGCTTCACCAACCTGGTCAACAGCCTGTTCGTCGACACCCGCCAGGTCGGCGCGCTGGACCGCAGCTACCGGCAGTTCACCGGCGAGCACGAGGACTTCGCCGAGATCGCCTACCGCTGCAAGCGGCTGATCATCGGCAGCTCGCTGTTCTCCGAGCTGAACTGGCTGGTCGAGGCGATGCACCGCATCACCCGCGCCAACCGGCGCCGCTGCGACTTCACGCGCAACCGGCTGCGGCTCGCGCTGGCCGAGATCGCCGCCGGCTTCCCGGTCTACCGCACCTACCTGCGGGTGGGCGAGCAGCCCAGCGCCGCCGACCGCCGCCACATCGACTGGGCGGTGGCCTCGGCCAAGCGGCGCCTCGGCGGCTCGGAAGCCGGCGTGCTGGACCACATCCGCGAAGTGCTGCTCGGCGAAGGCGAAGCGGCCGACGTCCCCGACGAGCAGCGCGCGCGCCTGCTGGCGCGCTGGCAGCAGTTCACCGCGCCGGTGATGGCCAAGGCCGTGGAGGACACGGCCTTCTACCGCTACCTGCGGCTGACCTCGCTCAACGAGGTCGGCGGCGAGCCGGCCAGCTACGGGATCTCGGTCGCGGCATTCCACGGCTCCAACCAGGCGCGGGCGCGCCACCGGCCCCACTGCCTGCTGGCCACGTCGACCCACGACAGCAAGCGCGGCGAGGACACCCGTGCGCGCATCGACGTGCTGTCCGAGATGCCGCAGGCCTGGACCGAGGCGCTGCAGCGCTGGGCCGGCTGGGCCGAGCTGTACCTGGGCGAGACCGAGACCGGGCCGGCGCCCTCGCGCAACGACATCTGGCTGCTGTTCCAGACGCTGGTGGGCATCTGGCCGGCGCAGATGCCGCACGCCCAGGAACGCGAGGACCTGCGCAAGCGGGTGCAGGAGTACATGCGCAAGGCAGTGCGCGAGGCCAAGCAGAACACCAGCTGGGTCTGCCCCGAGCAGGCCTACGAGGACGCCCTCGCCCGCTACGTCGATGCGGTCCTGCGCCCCGGCCATCCCAACCCCTTCGTCGACGAGCTGCAGCGGTTCACCGCCCGCATCGCCTCCTGGGGGTTCCGCAACAGCCTGGTGCAGGTGGCGCTGAAGTTCACCGTGCCGGGCGTGCCCGACGTCTACCAGGGCTGCGAACAGTGGAACTTCAGCCTGGTCGACCCGGACAACCGCCGCCCGGTGGACTTCGGGCGCCTCGCACGCACGCTGCGCGAGATGCAGGCGCAGTGCCGCGATGGCATCCCGACACCGGCACTGTGGGACACGCTGCTGGTGCACGCGGCCGACGGCCGCATCAAGCAGCTGGTGACCTGGCGCCTGCTGCAGCTGCGCCAGCACTGGCCCGACCTGTTCCGCGACGGCGGCTACCAGCAGCTGCCGCTGGAGGGGCCGGCTGCCGACCACGCGCTCGCGTTCGTGCGCACCCACGAAGGCCGCGCGGTGCTGGTCGTCGCCGGCCGCCTGATGTGGACGCTGTGCGGCGGCGACGACAACCGCTGGACACCGGCCCTGTGGGCCGGCACCCAGGTGCGTGGGGGCGAAGCCGCGGTGCTGCGCCGCTGGCCACGCTGGCGCCACTGGCTCACGGGCCAGGAAGTCAGGTGCGCGCCGGAGGGCGAGCCACTGGGGCTGGAGGCGTTCTTCGCCGGCGCCGGCCGGCTGCCGTTCGCCGTGCTGGTCGCCGAGGAGACGCCATGAAGATCCTGTTCGCCACGCCCGAATGCACGCCCTGGGTCAAGACCGGCGGCCTGGGCGACGTGAGCGGTGCGCTGCCGCCAGCGCTGGCCGCCCTGGGCCATGACGTGCGCGTGCTGATGCCGGCGTACCGCGGGTTGAAGGTCAGCGGCGAAGTCGGGGACGTGGTCGACCTGCCGGCCTGGGGACCGTGGCCGGCCGCCCAGCTGCTGCCGGTGCGCCTGGACAGCGGGGTGACGCTGCTGCTCCTGGCTGCGCCTTCGCTGTACCAGCGGCCCGGCGGGCCCTACGTGGACAGCACCGGGCACGACTACGACGACAACGTCCTGCGCTTCGGCTTCCTCAGCCGGGTGGCCGCGATGCTGGGCACCGGCCCCAGCCCCACCGACGGCTGGCAGGCCGACGTGGTGCACGCGAACGACTGGCCCTGCGCCCTGGCGCCGCTGTACCTGGCCAGCGCGCGCGGGCTGACCCCCGCGCCGACCGTGGCCGCCAGCGTGATGACCATCCACAACCTGGCGTTCCAGGGCGTGTTCCCGATGCACCATGCCGACGTGCTCGGCATCCCGCACCACTGGCGCGGCATGGAGGGCGTCGAGTTCTGGGGCCAGCTGTCGATGCTCAAGGCGGGCCTGCAGTTCGCCGACGCGATCACCACGGTGAGCCCGACCTACGCGCGCGAGATCCAGACGCCCGAGTTCGGCGTCGGCCTGGACGGCGTGCTGCGCGCACGCGCCGACCGGCTGAGCGGCATCCTCAACGGCATCGACACGCGGGTCTGGAATCCTGCGGCCGACCCGCTGCTGCTCCATCCGTTCGGCCCCGGCGACCTCGCCGGCAAGGCCCGGAACAAGGCCGCGCTGCAGGCGCAGCTGGGGCTGGCGCAGGATCCGGCGGCGCTGCTGTTCGGGGTGGTGAGCCGCCTGACCGAGCAAAAGGGCATCGACCTGGTCCTGCAGAACCTGGAGGCGGTGCTCGCCGGCGGCGCCCAGCTGGTCGTGCTGGGCCAGGGCGACCCGGGGCTGCAGCAGGCGCTCGGCGAGGCGGCCGCGCGCGCGCCACGGCAGGTGCACGTGACCGTGGGCTTCAACGAGGCGCTGGCGCACCGCATCGAGGCCGGTAGCGACTGCTTCCTCATGCCCTCGCGCTTCGAGCCATGCGGGCTGAACCAGATGTACAGCCAGGCGTACGGGACGCCGCCACTGGTCAACGCGACCGGCGGGCTGGTGGATTCGGTGATCGACGCGGACGCCGATCCCCGCGGCGGCACCGGCTTCGTGATGCGCACGGCCGATGCCGCGGGGTTCGCCGACGCCGTCGGGCGCGTGCGCGCCGCGTTCGGCCGGCCTGCCGTGTGGAAACGGCTGCAGGCCAACGGCATGCGCCGCTCGTTCGGGTGGGAAGCCAGCGCGGGCCGCTACCTCGAGGTGTACGCGGCCGCACTCGAGGCGGCCGGCCGATCGGCCTGACGCCACGGAACGCCGCGCACGGGCGCGGCCTCACATCTTCGCGTGGTCGCGCACCCAGGCGGTGTAGCGGTCCATCCAGGTCTGCAGGAACCTGCGGCTGTCGTCGAGGCCGACGTGGCCCTTGTCGTCGAACAGCCCCTCACGGTTGGCGATGAAGGCCTCGGGCTGCCCGAGCGTCGGCATGTCCAGGTAGGCCAGGATGTTGCGCAGGTGCTGCTGCGCCATGGCGGTGCCGATCGAGCCGACCGAGACACCGATCACGCCGGCCGGCTTGCCCGCCCAGGCGCTCTGCCCGTAGGGGCGCGACGCATGGTCGATGGCGTTCTTCAGCACCCCGGGGATCGAGCGGTTGTACTCCGGCGTCACGAACAGCACGCCCTGCGCATCGGCGATCTCGGTCTTGAGCCGGCGCACAGGCTCGGGCGGCCGGCCATCGTCGTCCTGGTTGTAGGGCGGCAGGTCGTCGATGCGGCAGTGGTGGAACTTGAACTCCGGGGGCGCCATGCCGGCCAGGGCCAGGGCGAGCTTGCGGTTCAGGGAGTCCTGTCGGAGGCTGCCGATCATCACGGCGATGCGGAAGGTGTCCATGGGGGCGTTCGGGTGGTGGATGGCGCCGATTCTGGGAGGCGGCTGCCCGGCCGTGCAGGGGCGGATACGGATCGACGCAGATGTCGCACTGACGATGGGGTCGTCTGCCTCAGGCTGAAGCGCCCGCCCTGCCGCGCCCGCCGTCGATGCTGGCTACGGTGGCTGGTGGCCGGCGGCCGGACGGCTGGCGGCCCGCGCCGCCTTGCCCCGCCTTGCCCCGCCTTGCCCCGCCTTTGCCCCGATGCCGCCGGGCCGCTCGGGCGCAGGCACGCAAACAAGCCGCCCGCAGGCGGCTCGTTCCCGGCGGGATCCACTCACTTGCGCGTGTAGATCTGGTCGAAGCTGCCGCCGTCGGCGAAGTGCTCCTTGTCGGCCTTGCTCCAGCCGCCGAACGCCTGGTCGATGGTGAACAGGTTCAGCTTGGGGAACTGCTTGGCGTACTTGGCCTGCGCCTTCTGCGAGACCGCCGGCCGGTAGAAGTTCTTGCCGATGATGTCCTGGCCTTCCTCGGTGTACAGGTACTTCAGGTACTCCTCGGCCACGGCGCGCGTCCCCTTGCGGTCGACGTTCCGGTCGACCACCGCGACGGCCGGCTCGGCCAGGATCGAGATCGACGGCGCGACGATGTCGAACTTGGTGCCGAACTCCTTTTCCAGCAGGAAGGCCTCGTTCTCCCAGGCGATCAGCACGTCGCCCTGCCCGCGCTGCGCGAAGGTGATGGTCGAGCCGCGCGCCCCGGTGTCGAGCACCGGCACGTTGCCGAACAGGCGGGCGATGAACTCCCTGGCCTTGGCATCGCCGCCGTACTTGCGCTTGGCGAACTCCCAGGCGGCCAGGTAGTTCCAGCGGGCGCCGCCCGAGGTCTTGGGATTGGGCGTGATCACGCTGATGCCGGGCTTGACCAGGTCATCCCAGTCCTTGATGCCCTTCGGATTGCCCTGGCGCACCACCAGCACGATGGTCGACGTGTACGGCGACGCGTTGTGCGGCAGCCGCTTCTGCCAGTCGGCCGACAGCCAGCCGCCGTTCTTCACCAGCGCGTCGGTGTCACCGGCCAGCGCGAGCGTGGCCACGTCCGCATCGAGCCCGTCGATGATCGAGCGGGCCTGCTTGCCCGAGCCGCCATGCGACTGCTTGATCGTAACGTCCTGGCCGGTCTTGCCCTTCCAGTACTTCGCGAATGCCTGGTTGAACTCGACGTACAGCTCCCGCGTCGGGTCGTACGACACGTTCAGCAGCGTGAGCGCCGGCTGCTGCGCATGCAGCGCGGTGGCACCGAGGCCCAATGCGCCGCCGAGGACGGCGGCCAGGGGAATCTTGATAAAGTCGCGGCGAAGGCTCATGGGGGTCATCCGTTCTGTGACAGCGCGGATTCTTCAGCTCCCCGCCCGGAACTGGAACGAACAAGTTCTCAGTTGTTTATCCGAATAAGCTAATCAGGAGGCGCTGACGTGGCGCGCACCGTTCAATGCATCAAGCTCGGCCGCGAAGCCGAGGGCCTGGATTTCCCGCCGTACCCCGGCGAACTGGGCAAGCGCATCTACGAGAACGTGAGCAAGGAGGCCTGGGCCGCCTGGCTCAAGCAGCAGACGATGCTGGTCAACGAGAACCGCCTGAACCTGGCCGACCAGCGTGCCCGCGAGTACCTCAAGCGCCAGATGGAAAACCACTTCTTCGGCAGCGGCGCGGACACGGCGGCCGGCTACGTTCCGCCCAGCGCCTAGCGCCGGCGTCTGCGCTCCGCTTCCGTGCCCGAGCCGGTCGACTGGTCCGCCGATGGCGTGCCGCGAAGCCTGCGCTTCGGCGATGTCTACCGCAGCACCAGCGGCGCGCTCGCGCAGGCCCGCCACGTCTTCCTGCAGGGCAGCGGGCTGCCGGCCGCCTGGTCGGATCGACCGCGCTGGACCGTGCTGGAGACCGGTTTCGGCCTCGGGCTGAACTTCCTGGCAACCTGGCGCGCCTGGAAGGACGATCCGCACCGGCCGCGCCTGCTGCACTTCGTGTCGTGCGAGGCGTTCCCGGTGGCGGCGCAGGACCTCCTGCGCAGCGCCTCGGCGCATCCCGAACTGGCCGAACTGGCCGCCGCGCTGGCACGCGCCTGGTGGGGCCTGGTGCCGGGCCTGCACCGGCTGTCGTTCGAGCAGGGCCAGGTGCTGCTGACCATCGGCATTGGCGACGCCAGGGCGGTGCTGGCCGAGCTGGCGTTCGCCGCCGACACCGTGTTCCTCGATGGCTTCGATCCACAGCGCAATCCCCAGCTGTGGGCGCCGGCCACGCTGAGGGCGGTGGCGCGGCTGTGCCGGCGCGGCACCTGCGTCGCCACCTGGACCGTTGCCGGCCAGGTGCGCCGCGATCTGCAGCAGTGCGGCTTCCAGGTCGAGCGCGTGCCGGGGCTGCCGCCCAAGCGCGAATGCCTGCGCGGCCGCTACGACCCACCCTGGGTGCTGCGGCAGGCACCCTGGCCCGAGGGCGCGCGAGCCGGCACGGCACTCGTGGTCGGCGGCGGCCTGGCCGGCGCGTCGGCGGCCGCGAGCCTGGCGCGGCGCGGCTGGCAGGTGCAGGTGCTGGACCGCTCGACCCGACCAGCGGCAGGTGCGTCCGGCCTTCCTGCCGGACTGCTGGCGCCGCACACCTCGCCCGATGACGGCCTGCTCTCGCGCCTGTCGCGCGCCGGCGTGCGCATGACGCTGCAGCAGGTGGCGCAACGACTGCGCGAAGGCGAGGATTGGGCGCCCACCGGTGTGCTGGAGCGCCGCAGTCCGCAGGCCCGCGCAGCGGCCGACCTCGGGCCCGAGGCAGTGCCCTGGCAGGAAGCCCGGCCCGAGGGCCTGCACCACCAGGCCGGCGCCTGGATCAAGCCGGCCCGGCTGGTCGAGGCGTGGCTGCGCCAGCCGGGCGTGCAGTGGAACGGCGGGCAACAGGTGGCACGGTTGCAGCGCCTGGCCGAGGGCTGGGCCGCACTGGACGCCGACGGCGCGGCGCTCGCGCAGGCGCAGCTGGCGGTGGTGGCCGGCGCACTGGACAGCGCGCCGCTGCTGGGCGGCCGCATCGTCGTGCAGCCGGTGCGTGGCCAGGTGAGCTGGGCGCCGCTGGACCGCAACGCGCCGCTGGCGCCCTCCCCGGTCAACGGCAATGGCCATTTCCTGCCGTGCGTGCCGCTCGACGGCGAGCCTGCCTGGCTCAGCGGCTCAAGCTACGTGCGCGGAGACCGGGCCCTGGACGAACGCCCGGCCGAGCACCAGGCCAACCTGGAGCGGCTGCAGCAACTGGTGCCCGAGGTCGGCTCGGCGCTGGCGCCCGCGTTCGCGCACGGGCGGGTGCGCGCCTGGACCGGCGTGCGCTGCGCCTCGACCGATCGCCGCCCGTTGCTGGGGGAGCTCGAGCCGGGCCTCTGGGTGAGCACCGCCATGGGATCGCGCGGCCTGACCTTCGCCTGGCTGTGCGCCGAGCTGCTCACGGCGCGGCTGCACGGCGAGCCCCTGCCACTTCCGGTGCGGATGGCCGCGGCGCTGGACGTCGCCCGCCAGCAGCCGAGCCGGGAATCTCCTTATCCGGCATGAGCAAAGAACGCCGCACAGGCCCGCGCCATGTCTGGGGCATATGCTTATCCGGATAAGGCGAGAAGAAAAAGTTCGTTTGCTCCCATAAGGGCCCCCGGCACAATCGCGGCCCTATGTATCAGTACACCGAGTTCGACAAGCAGTTCGTGCGCGCGCGCGCCGCCCAGTACCGCGACCAACTCGAGCGCAACCTGGCCGGGCAGCTCACCGACGAGGATTTCCGTCCCCTGCGGCTGCAGAACGGCTGGTACCTCCAGCGCTACGCCCCGATGCTGCGGGTGGCGGTGCCCTACGGCGAGATCTCCAGCGCGCAGCTGCGGGCGCTGTCGACCATTGCCCGCGACTACGACCGCCCGGACGCCGCCCTCCTGCAGGAAGCGCAGGACAAGCAGCTGGCGCTGGGCGAGGTTCCGGTGCCCGGCGGCACCCCGGTCGTGACCCGGCTCAAGACCGGCTACGGCCACTTCACCACGCGCACCAACGTGCAGTTCAACTGGATCCCGCTGGTCAAGAGCGCGGACGTCATGGACCTGCTGGCCAGCGTCAACATGCACGGCATCCAGACCAGCGGCAACTGCATCCGCAACATCTGCACCGACGAACTGGCCGGCATCGCACCCGACGAGATCGCCGACCCGCGCCCGTTCGCCGAGATCCTGCGGCAGTGGAGCACGCTGCATCCCGAGTTCGCCTTCCTGCCGCGCAAGTTCAAGATCTCGCTCAACGGCGCCGAGGAAGACCGCGCGGCCACCGGCTGGTACGACATCGGCCTGCAGCTGCTGAAGAACGAGGCCGGCGAGCTGGGCTTCCGCGTCAACGTGGGCGGCGGCATGGGCCGCACGCCCATCATCAGCAGCGTGGTGCGCCCGTTCCTGCCCTGGAACCAGATGCTGAACTACGTCGAGGCCTGCATCCGCGTCTACAACCGCTATGGCCGCCGCGACAACCTCTGGAAGGCCCGCATCAAGATCCTGGTGAAGGCCGAGGGCCAGCGCTACATCGACCAGGTCGAGGAAGAATTCCGCGCCATCCAGGCCGCCGGCGCCCCGCACACGATCACCCAGGCCGAGTACGACCGCGTGGCCGCCAACTTCGTGGCGCCTGCCGTGCAGCCGGCCCGCAAGGACGCGCGCCTGCACGAGATCGTGCGTGCGGACGCCGAAGCCGACCCGTCCTACGACCGCTGGCTGCAGCGCAACGTGCACGCGCACCGCAACCCGCAGCTGCGGGCCGTCACGCTGTCGTTCAAGCGGCTGGGCCAGGCCCCCGGCGATGCCGATGCCGACCAGCTGGCCGCCGCGGCCGAACTGGCCGATCGGTTCTCCTCCGGCGAGGCCCGCGTGACGCACAGCCAGAACCTGCTGCTGCCCTGGGTGCACCAGGACGACCTGCCCGAGCTGTATGCCGCCGCGCGCAAGCTGGGCCTGGCCCGTCCGAACATCGGCCTGCTGACCGACATGATCTCGTGCCCGGGCGGCGACTTCTGCTCGCTGGCCAACGCGCGCTCGATCCCGATCGCCGAGGCCATCACCCAGCGCTACCAGGACCTGGACGAGCTGTACGACATCGGCGAGATCGACCTGAACATCTCCGGCTGCATCAACAGCTGCGGCCACCACCACGCCGGCCACATCGGCATCCTGGGCGTCGACAAGGACGGCAAGGAGTGGTACCAGGTCACGCTGGGCGGCGCCGACGGTTCGCACCTGTCGGGTCCCGCCACCCCCGGCAAGGTGGTCGGCCCCTCGTTCTCGGCCGCTGAGGTCCCCGAGGTGATCGAAGCCGTGCTGGACACCTACCGCCGCGAGCGCATCAGCATCGACGGCCGCTTCGAGACCTTCATCGCCACGTTGCGCCGCGTCGGGCTGGACTCCTTCAAGGCCGCCGCCAACGGCGCGCGCTTCACCGAGCGGGAGGCTGCATGACGCCGCAGGCCACGCTCCATCCGATCGACGCCCCCTGCCGGGCGGAGGCTCTCCAATGACGGTCCGCACCCTGAACATCCTCACCGCGTCCCAGTACGCCGCCCTGGGCGCACAGCCCGGCGTCGTGCGTGTCACGAACGACGCCGACGTCGACACCCTGGAGCTGGATGCGGCCCGCGTGATCGAACTGGAATTTCCCAAGTTCACCGACGGCCGCGCGTACAGCCAGGCGGTGACGCTGCGCCGGCGCGGCTTCACGGGCGAGATCCGCGCCGTCGGCGCGGTGCTGATCGACCAGCTGGTGCACATGCAGCGCACGGGGTTCTCCAGCGCGGTGCTGCGCGAGGACCAGGACATCGCCCACGCCCAGCGGCAGTTCGACCGCTTCGCCGCCTTCTACCAGGGCGACGTGCAGGTGCGCGAGCCGCATTTCGCGAGGGCCGCGTGACGATGGCCGGGACGCTCCAGGAAGCGGGGGCATCCGGTGCGGTGCAGGCGCTGCGGGGTGCACCGGCCACGGTGCGGGCCACCGAGCTGCACGCCCGTCCGTCCAGGGACTACGAGCGCAAGCTGGCCGAGACGCAGCAGCTGCTGATCCGGGCGGCCGCCGAGTTCTCGCCCCTGAAGCAGGCCAACAGCCTGGGCGCCGAGGACATCGTGATCACCCACCTGATCAACGCGCTCGAGCTGGACATCCCCGTGTTCGTGCTGGAGACCGGCATGCTGCACGGCGAGACGCTGGCGGTGCTGGAGCGCCTGAAGGCCACCTCGCGCGCGCCCGTCGAGGTGTACCGGCCGGTCCAGGAAGCCGTCGTGCAGTTCGTGCGGCGCGAGGGCGCTGAGCCGATGTACCGCAGCATCGAGCTGCGAAAGGCCTGCTGCCACCTGCGCAAGGTCGAGCCGCTGCAGCGCGCCCTGCAGGACCAGCGGGCCTGGATCACCGGCCTGCGCCGCGAACAGTCGGCCGCGCGTGCCGACGTGCCGCTGGTGGACACCAGCGAGCCACGCACCAAGTTCAACCCGCTGGCCGACTGGACCTGGGGCGACGTGTGGCACTACATCGCGCACAACGGCGTCGACTACCACCCGCTGCACGACCAGTTCTATCCCAGCATCGGCTGCGCGCCGTGCACGCGCGCCATCAGCCTGGGCGAGGATTTCCGCGCCGGCCGCTGGTGGTGGGAAGACGAGGCCGCCAAGGAATGCGGCCTGCACGTGAAGTCCAAAGAGGGAGTCGCCGCATGAACGCGCGCGTGGAACCGCAGCTGCTGACGCAGCTCTCGAACCGCCACCTCGACGCGCTCGAGGAAGAGGCCATCTTCGTGCTGCGCGAAGTGGCAGGCGCCTTCGAGCGCCCCACCCTGCTGTTCTCGGGCGGCAAGGATTCGCTGGTGCTGCTCAAGTGCGCCGAGAAGGCGTTCGGCAGCGGCCGGCTGCCGTATCCGCTGCTGATGATCGACACGGGACACAACTTCCCCGAGGTCACGGCGTTTCGCGACCACCGTGCCCGGGAGCTCGGCGCCGAGCTGATCGTGCGCAGCGTCGAGGATTCCATGAAGCGCGGGACGGTGCGGCTGGCGCATCCCGGCGAGTCGCGCAACGTGCACCAGTCGGTGACGCTGCTGGAGGCGATCGAGGAATTCCGCTTCGACGCGCTGATCGGCGGCGCCCGCCGCGACGAGGAGAAGGCCCGCGCCAAGGAGCGCATCTTCTCGCACCGCGACAGCTTCGGGCAGTGGCAGCCGAAGGCCCAGCGTCCCGAGCTGTGGACCCTGTTCAACACGCGGCTGCAGCCAGGCGAGCACTTCCGGGTGTTCCCGATCTCCAACTGGACCGAGCTGGACGTCTGGCAGTACATCGCGCGCGAACGCATCGAGCTGCCCTCGATCTACTACGCGCACCAGCGTCAGGTGGTCGAGCGCAAGGGACTGCTGGTCCCGGTGACCGAGCTCACGCCGCCACGCGAGGGCGAGACGGTGGTCACGCGCACGGTGCGCTTCCGCACCGTGGGCGACATCACCTGCACCTGTCCGGTGGCCAGCCCTGCCGCCAATGCCGCAGAGGTCGTGGCCGAGACCGTGACGGCCGAGGTGAGCGAACGGGGTGCGACGCGGATGGACGACAAGACCTCGGATGCGTCGATGGAAAAGCGCAAGAAGGACGGGTATTTCTGATGGACGCGAGCACATCCGACGAGCTGCGCCAGGCCGTGGCGCAGGCCGGCGACGACCACGCCGCGGCGCTGCGCTTCATCACCTGTGGCTCGGTCGACGACGGCAAGAGCACCCTGATCGGCCGCCTGCTGGTCGACAGCCAGGCCGTGCTGCAGGACCAGCTGGCCGGTGTCCAGCGCGCCGGCGCCACCGACCTGGCCCTGCTGACGGACGGCCTGACCGCCGAGCGCGAGCAGGGCATCACCATCGACGTGGCCTACCGCTACTTCGCCACGCCGGGACGCAAGTTCATCATCGGTGACGCGCCCGGCCACGAGCAGTACACCCGCAACATGGTGACGGCCGCTTCCAGCGCCGACGCGGCGGTCGTGCTCGTGGACGCGACCAAGCTGCGCTGGGCCGACGCCGGGCTGGCGCTGCTGTCCCAGACCCGCCGCCACTCGCTGCTGGCGCACCTGCTGCGGGTGCCGTCGATCGTGTTCGCGGTCAACAAGCTGGACGCGGTGGACGACCCGGCCCTGGCGTTCCGCCACATCGCCGGCGCGCTGGCGGCCTTCGCAGAGGCCGCGGGCATCCAGCCGCGCGCCGTCGTGCCGATCTCGGCCCTGCAGGGCTACAACGTGGTCCGCCCGGCCGCCGGCTGGGCCGGCTACGGCGGGCCCTCGCTGCTGCAGGTGCTGGAAAGCCTGCCGGTCACCGCCGCCGAGACGGACGAGGCGTTCGCCTTCCCCGTGCAGTGGGTCGAGAAGTTCTCCGGCTCGGCCGACACCTCGCAGGGCCGGCGCGTGTTCTGGGGCCGCGTGGCCACCGGCAGCGTCGCGCCGGGGCAGCAGGTGCGCGTGATGCCGTCCGGCCAGACCGCCGTCGTGGCCCAGGTGATCGATGCGGTGCGCCGTCCCCGCGCGATCGCCGCGGGGCACAGCGCCGGCATCGTGCTCGACCGGGAGGTCGACGTCTCGCGCGGCGACTGGCTGCTTGCGCCCGAAGCGCCGGAGGCCGTGCGCGAGGTGGCCGGCACCATCGCCTGGCTCGACGACGAGCCGCTGGTGGCGGGCCGCGCCTACTGGGCGCTGCACGGCCACCGCTGGGTCAAGGCCAAGGTGCGCCGGGTGGTGCACCAGCTGGACATCCACACGCTGGCCGAGCAGGAAGCCACGCAACTGGAGCCGAACGCCATCGGCCGGGTCGAACTGGTGCTGCAGGAGCCGCTGGCCACGCGCCCGTTCGCCCGGGCCCGGCTGCCGGGCTCCCTTGTCCTGGTGGACACCGCCAGCCATCGCACCTCGGGAGCACTGCTCGTCCGCTAGCCACGAGGTCCGCCGCCAGCCATGGGCGACCGCGCGCGCAGGCCGCCTTCTCCTTCCTGGCCGGCGGGCCGGTGTCCACCGCTAAAATTCGGGGTTTTCCCCAGCCGAACGTCCTTCCACATGACCCACGTCGTCACCGAACAATGTATCCGCTGCAAGTACACCGACTGCGTGGACGTCTGCCCCGTCGATTGCTTCCGGGAAGGGCCGAACATGCTGGTGATCGACCCGGACGAGTGCATCGACTGCGCGGTGTGCATCCCTGAGTGCCCCGTCAACGCGATCTACGCCGAGGAGGACGTCCCGGCCGACCAGGTCGCGTTCGTGAAGATCAACGCCGAACTCTCGCAGGCGCCCGGCTGGAAGAGCATCACCAAGCGCAAGCCCGCCCTGGACGACGCCGAAGAGTGGAAGGACAAGCCCGGCAAGCTGGCCGAGCTGGTCCGCTGAAGAAGAACCATGGAACCGCAACTCAGCCAAGAAGTGATCAAGACCGCTGCCGCGCACGACGGCCCGATCGAAACCGATGCCGTGATCGTCGGCGCAGGCCCCGTCGGCCTGTTCCAGGTGTTCGAGCTCGGCCTGCTGGAGATCAAGGCCCACGTCATTGACTCGCTCGCCTACCCCGGCGGCCAGCCGATCGAGCTGTACCCCGACAAGCCGATCTACGACATCCCGGCCATCCCGGTGTGCACCGGCAAGGAGCTGACCGACGCGCTGCTCAAGCAGATCGAGCCGTTCGGCGCCACCTTCCACCTGGGCCAGACCGTGACCGTGGTCCAGAAGCAGGAGGATGGCCGCTTCTACGTCGAGACTTCCCGCGGCACCCAGTTCATCACCAAGACCATCTTCATCGCCGCCGGCGTCGGGGCCTTCGAGCCGCGCACGCTGAAGGTCGATGGCCTGGACAAGTTCACTGGCACCCAGCTGCACTACCGGGTGAAGAACCCGGCCGACTTCGCCGGCAAGAACCTGGTGATCGTGGGCGGCGGCGATTCGGCCCTCGACTGGACGCTGAACTTCACGGCCGAGGGTCCGAACAGGGCCGAGAGCGTGATCCTGGTGCACCGCCGCGACGGCTTCAAGGCCGCGCCGGCGTCGGTGGCCAAGATGCACGAGCTGTGCGAGCAGTACGAGATGCAGTTCATCGTCGGCCAGGTCACCGGCTACGAGGAGAAGGACGGCAGGCTCACCGGGGCCAAGGTCACCGGCTCCGATGGCGTCACCCGCGTGGTGCCGCTGGACGTGCTGCTGGTCTTCTTCGGCCTGTCGCCCAAGCTGGGGCCGATCGCCGAATGGGGCCTGGACATCGAACGCAAGCAGCTCGTGGTGGACACCGAGAAGTTCTCCACCAGCGTCCCGGGCATCTTCGCCGTGGGCGACATCAACACCTACCCGGGCAAGAAGAAGCTGATCCTCTCCGGCTTCCACGAGTGCGCCCTCGCCGCCTTCGCGGCGGCGCCGATCATCTTCCCCGAGAAGGGCAAGATCCACCTGCAGTACACCACCACGTCGCCGAAGCTGCACAAGGTGCTGGGGGTGGAGACGCCGGTGTTCGACTGAGCGGCACTGCACCGTCGCGAGAAGGGGCCCCACGGGGCCCCTTTGCGTTGGGCCGCAGGGGCGGCCGGAATCGAGACCGGGCGAGGGCCGGGGTGGCGTCGCGGCAAGCCGCAAGCCACGCAGCACGGGGTTCCCCCCAGCCTGCAGCGTCCTTCGAGTGCGATACATTCGGCAACATCGAGCTCAGCGGTAGCCGGCACACGCCCGCTCGCCTGCCGATCCAACGTGGAGAGATGATGGTCCGAGCGAGTTTGCGAATGGTGGCGGCCGCCGCCGCCCTGGGCCTGAGTGCCTGTGCGATCAACGAGAGTTCCCGCACCGTGCAGGTCGAGAAGGTGCAGGCCGCCGCCGCACCGTACGCCGGTGCGAAGCTGCCCGTCTCCGTGGGCAAGTTCGACAACCGCTCCAGCTTTCTGCGCGGCGTGTTCTCGGACGGCGTCGACCGGCTGGGCAGCCAGGCCAAGACCACCCTCATCGCCCACCTGCAGCAGTCGCAGCGGTTCTCGGTCCTGGACCGGGACAACCTGAGCGAGACCAGCCAGGAGGCCCGGCTGCAGGGCGTCAACCAGACGCTGCGCGGCGCGTCCTTCGTCGTGACCGGCGACATCTCCGAATTCGGCCGCAAGGATGTCGGCGACCACCAGCTGTTCGGCATCCTGGGCCGCGGCAAGACGCAGGTTGCGTACGCCAAGATCACGCTGAACATCGTCAACGCGCTCACCTCGGAAGTGGTCTTCACGGCACGCGGCGCCGGCGAGTACGAGCTGTCGAACCGGGAGGTGTTCGGCTTCGGCAGCACGGCCGGCTACGACGCCACGCTCAACGGCAAGGTGCTCGACCTGGCGATGCGCGAGGCGGTCAACACCCTGGTCGCCGCGCGGGACGCCGGCCAGTGGGGTTCGGAGGCCCGTCGATGAGGCGCCTGGCCACGGCGCTCGGCGCCGCCATGCTCCTGGCGGGGTGCGCCACCGCACCGAAGCCCCTGTACATGTGGGAGACGTTCCCGCGCCAGCAGTACGAGACGCTGCTGGCCTCCGGCGGCAGCCCCGACAGCCAGATCCAGGCCATGGAGGCGCATGCGGTCAAGGCCCGCGGGACCGGGGCCGCCCTGCCGCCCGGGTTCCGCGCGCATCTGGGCATGCTGTACCTGAGCACGGGCAATGCCGCACAGGCCCGCCAGCTCTGGCTGGCCGAGAAGGAAGCGTTCCCCGAATCGTCCCCCTACCTCGACCAGCTGCTCAAGCGCATGGACGGCAAGGACCGGACCGACAAGACCACCGCCAAGAACGAGAACCCGGCATGACGACCCATCGCATTGCGCTCGCCCTGCTGGCGGCAAGCCTCACCTTCCTGGCAGGCTGCGCCACCCGGCCCGCCGGCTGGGACTACACCGCGTACCAGCGTGCCAAGCCGCGATCGCTGCTGGTGCTGCCCCCCGTCAGCGAAGCACCGGACATCAAGGCCACGCCCGGCGTGTGGTCGCAGGTGACCCGGCCCCTGGCCGAAGCCGGCTACTACGTGCTGCCGGTGACGCTGGTGGACGCGACGTTCCGCGAGAACGGCGTGACCACCGCACACGACGCGCAGGAGATCCCGGTGGCGAAGCTGCGCGACTTCTTCGGCGCCGACGCCGCCGTCTACATGAAGATCAAGAAGTACGGCACGACCTACCAGGTGCTGGCGAGCGAGACCCGTGTGGAGGTGGAGGCCCGCATCCTCGACCTGCGTTCGGGCGAGTTGCTGTGGCAGGGAAGCGCCTTTGCCAGTTCCGCCGAACAGCAGCAGTCGCAAGGTGGCCTCGCGGGTCTTCTCGTCGCGGCGCTGGTCAACCAGATCGTCGGGACGACCACCGACGCAGCCTACAACTACGCCGGCATCGCCAGTGCGCGCCTCATGGCCGCGCCCCGCCACAACGGCGTTCTGCCGGGACCGCGCTCGCCGCTGTACGGCCAGCCGCCCGCGCCTTGATCCCGCTCCGCCGACCCGCCTGACAAGCCCGCCCCGCGCGGGCTTGTCGCTTCGAGAGGCCTCCAGTTCACAGCACGAACGGCCGTCCCGTCACGGGCGTCGTCGCCACCGCCATTTCCTGCTTGGCCATGATCCCGGCCTCGTACGCGAGCCGGCCACCCTCGATCGCCAGCCTGAAGGCGCGGGCCATGGTCACCGGGTCGTGCGCCAGCGCCACGGCCGAATTCACCAGCACCGCGTCGAAACCCAGCTCCATCGCCTGCACCGCGTCGCGCGGCGAGCCGATGCCGGCGTCCACTACCAGCGGCACCTCGGGCAGGCGGGCGCGCAACGTGCGCAAGGCGGTGGGGTTCAGCAGGCCCTGCCCCGAGCCGATCGGCGCGCCCCAGGGCATCAGGATGCGGCAGCCTGCGTCGAGCAGGCGGTTGCAGGTGACCAGGTCGTCGGTGCAGTAGGGGAACACCTCGAAGCCGTCCTTCGCCAGCTCGCGGGCGGCTTCGACCAGCTCCCAGGGATCGGGCTGCAGCGTGTACTCGTCGCCCACGACCTCCAGCTTGATCCAGTGGGTGCCGAACATCTCGCGCGCCATGCGCGCCAGCGTGACGGCCTCGCGGGCGGTGGTGCAGCCGGCGGTGTTGGGCAGCAGGTGGGCACCGCTCTCGCGGATGTAGCGGTAGAACTCGTTGCCCTCGCCGCCGCCGCCCGAAAGCTGGCGGCGCAAGCCCACGGTGACGACCTGGGTGCCGGCCGTGCCGATGGCCTCGCGCAGCACGTCGGGCGACGGATAGCTGGCGGTGCCGAGGAAGAAGCGGCTCTCGAGTTGGACGCCGCCGATGGAAAAGGCCATGGGTTCAACCTCCCGTGATGGGTTCAAAGGTCATGACGGCATCGCCGTCCTGCAGCAGGCGCTGCGCGCGCAGGTCGCGCGGGACGAAGTCGCCGTTGACGGCGGTGGCCAGTGCCGCCGGCGGCTTGCCCAGCGAGGCGACCAGTGCGGCCAAGGTGGCGCCGTCGGGCAGTTCGACGCGTTCGTTGTTCAACTGGATGGCGATCATGCGAGGGACTCCAGGGCGGTCTCGACCAGGCCCGGCGCGATCAGCCAGCCGTGCCGGAACAGGCCGTTGATGCGGGTCAGGCCCGGCGTGGTCTCCAGCAGGGGCTGGTTGTCCGGCAGGGCCGGACGCAGGTTGGTTTCGCAATGGACGATGCGCGCCTCGGCCAGCGCGGGCACGATGCTGTGCGCCGCCGCCAGCAGCTCCACCGTCGTGCGCAGCGACACCGGTGAGCGGTCCTCGCTCTCGATCTCGCTCGCGCCCACGACCACGGTGTCGGGCGCGCGGGGCACCAGGTAGACGCGGTGCCGCGCGTGCAGCAGGCGCACCGGCCGGCGCAGGTCGACGCCGGGCGCCTGCAGCCAGAAGATCTCGCCGCGCACGCCGCGCACCGGCAACTGCGGCCGCGCCCCGAGGCCACGCACGTCGAACACCCAGTCGAAGACTTGCGTGCCGCCGGCCAGCTGCAGGCGGCCGGGCTCGACCGCCTCCACCGTCGAGCCCCAGTGCCAGGTCGCGCCGGGCGTTCCGGTCACCAGGGCCTGCATGGCCTGCACGGTGTGGATGCGTCCTTCGCCCGGCAGCAGCCAGGCCTGCGGGCCGGTGCGGATCGACGGCTCCAGCGCAGCGAGACCGGCGGCGGTCAGGGCTTCGGCCTGGTGGCCGGCCGGCGCCTTGCGGGCCAGCAGGTCCAGCACGCGGCGCGCCGCGCCCGAGTCCTCGCGGTGGGCAACCAGCAGGCTGCCTTCACGGCTGAATTCGACCGGCTGCGGCAGCCCGCGCAGGATGGCGGGCCACAGCTCGATCGAGCGCAGGCCCCAGCGGAACACGCGCTCGTCGGCGGTCTCCAGCTCGGCGAGCGGGCTGAGCATGCCGGCCGCAGTCCACCCCGTGGCGCCGCGGGCGTCGGGTCCGGGCGCCGGATCGTGCACCTCCACCCCATGGCCCGCCCGCACGAGCTGGTGCGCCAGCAGCCGGCCCAGCAGGCCGGCGCCGGCAATGCCGATGCGCAGGGACCGGGTGCTCATGCGCCGGCGTCCAGGGTCGGATGCGGCAGGGCCGGCACGATGGCATCGCCGCGTTGGCGGCGGCCCTGCTCGAACGCCTCCTGCAGGGCCGGCACCACGCGCGCCGGATCGGGGCCCAGCCCGCGCAGCACGCACACGCCCTGCGCGCCTGCCCGCGCGGTCTCGCGCACCTGCTCCGCGGTCAGGATGCCGCCGATGGCCACGACCGGGCAGTGCGCCGTCCGGCACCACCACGCCAGGTTGTCCAGGCCCTGCGGGCGCCACGGCATGTCCTTGGTCGTGGTGGGCCAGACCGGCCCGCAGGCCACATAGCCGGGAGCCAGCGCGAGTGCCCGGCACAGTTCCCATGCCGCGTGCGAGCTGATGCCCAGCGCCAGGCCGGTGGCCCGCAGCTGCGCACGGCCGGTGTCCCCCAGCGCGAGCAGGTCCTCCTGGCCCAGATGGAGCGCCGGCGCGCCCAGTTCGGCGGCCAGCCGCCAATGGTCGTTGACCACCAGCCAGGCGCCGTGGTCGCGCGCCGCCTTCACGCTGTCGCCGATGGCGGTGCGCAGCCCCCCGTGCCACGCCGCATCGGCATCGGCCGGCTGCTTGATGCGCAGTTGCACGGCGCGCACGCCGGCCGCGAGCACCTGCCGCAGCTGCTGCGCGCTGTCGACGATGGCATAGATGCCCATGTCGAGCGGCACGCCCCGCGGCGACGGCGGGGGCACGGGCGCCGGCACGTCCTCGCCCCAGGACAGCGATGGCAGCGGCCCGAAGGCCAGGAGCGCGGCGTCGGCGGGCACGTGGCCCCGGGACAGCATTTCGCTCCAGCGCGAGGCAAAGCCGTCCCCGGCGGCCTCGCCTGCTTCGGCGATCCAGCCGCGGGCATGCGCGCTGTCCAGCCAGTGCAGCCGCCGCCCGCCGAGTTCGCGTGCCCCACGCACGAGCACCGCGTCAGCGCCCGCTGCCCGCAGCCGGGCCGCCAGCCGCGGCGCCGCGGCAGCAGCTTCCGGCCCCATGGCGGCACGGGCCTGGGCCTGGGCCTGGGCCAGGGTCAGCCGCTCGACGCCCGGCGCAGCCGCGCCTCCAGGCCCGACGGCCTCGACGAGCAGAACCGGTTTCCGTTCAGGTCCATTCATCGCATCACCCTCCCGCCGTCCACGAACAGCACCTGCCCCGTCATGAAACTGCTGGCCGCCGAGGCCAGGAACACCACCGGCCCGGCGACGTCCTCCGGCCGGGCCAGGCGCCGCAGTGGCGTGGCCGCCATCAACGCCTCGCGAAACGAGGCGCGCGTGGCTGCGCTCCCTTCGGTGGGATGCACCAGACCGGGTGCGACGCAGTTCACCCGCACGCCCTGCGGACCGAGTTCGGCCGCCAGCTGGCGGCTGAAGCCCACCAGCGCCGCCTTGCCGGTGCCGTAGTCGTGGTACGGCACGACGGGGTCCTCGACCAGGTCGGTCACGATGTTCACGATGGCGCCGCGCGCGTGCGTACGCAGGTGCGGCAGCGCGGCGCGGCACATCTGGAACGCGGCGCCGACGGCCCCCTCGAACTGCCGCAGGTAGTCGGGCCAGCCGACGTCGCCGAAGGTGGCGCGTCGCTCCGGATCGAAGCTGTAGGGCGCGAACGCGTTGTTCACCAGCACGTCGAGCCGGCCGAACGCGTCGAGCGTGCGCGCCACCAGCGCCTGCGCCTGCGCCGGCACCGTGACGTCGGCCTGCAGGGCCACGCCGTCGCCGCCGGCCTGGCGGCAGGCCAGCGCCACCTGCCCTGCCGCCTCGTGGCGGCTCAGGTAGTTGACCGCGACACCGGCCCCCTGCGCGGCGAATGCCCGTGCGATGGCGGCGCCGATCCCGCGCGATGCGCCGGTGACGAGCACCACCTTGCCGTCGAATTCCATGCGTGCTCCTCAGCGTCCCGGCAGCAGGTCGGTCGCGACCACCTGTGCCATGTCGATCGGCTGGCGCACCAGCCCGAGCTGGCGGTAGACGTCGGCTGCCTTCTGGAGCGACGCCACGTCGAGCGCTCCCAATCCCTGCCGGCGCGTCAGCTCGGACACGCTGGCGGCGTTGCGCAGGCGGACCACCTCCAGGTTGAGGTCGGGATCGGTGCCGTCGATCGCGCGCCTGGCGGCCAGCGTGGCCGCCTCGGCCGGGTCGGCCATCATCCAGGCCGCCGCATCCCGGTAGGCGCGCAGGAAGCGGCGCAGCGCCTCCTTGCGGCGCTGGTAGACCTCCTCGCGCACGACGAACAGGTCGCTGGAGACATGCAGCGACTTGCCGACCTCGAGCACGTCGACGTCGCCCAGGCCGCGGCGCCGCCCGACCAGCAGGCCGGTGTCGGTGGCGGCCGTCGCGTCCACCTGCCCCTGCAGCAGCGGGGCGAAGTTCAGCAGGCCCGTCACCACCACGGTGACGTCGGCCTCCGACAGCCCGGCCCGGTGCAGCAGCACCTGCAGGTTCTGCCGGGTGCCGCTGGCCAGGCTGTACACGCCGATGCGCTTGCCCTTGAGGTCGGCCGGCGTGCGGATGCCCGTCTTGCGCAGCGACACCACGTTGAAGACGTTCTGCGGGTAGATGTCGTAGATGGCCCGCAGCTTCTCGCCCTTGTCGAGCGCCGCGAACAGCGACCCCGGATCGGTGAAGGCCACGTCGGCCTGCCCGCTGAGGATGTTGCGGATCGCGTCGCCGCCACCGGCGCCGGGTACGTACTCCAGCGCGATGCCCTGCGCGCGGTAGAACCCCTTGTCGGCATCGACCAGCAGCGGCGTCACTTCGGTGATGGGCTTGCTCCAGCCGGCGACGACGATCCGTTCGGCGGCTGGTGCGGGCTGGGCCTGCGCGAGCGCCGGGAAGGTGGCGGCGCCGGCGATGGCGAGGAGGAGACGGCGGCGTGTGGACATGGTCGGCCTCATGGAGCGGGAAGATAGGGGCGCAGCAGGCGCCGCTCGAGCAGCAGCGTGGCCTGGTACAGCAGCAGGCCGAGCGCGCAGATCAGCACCAGCACGGCGAACATCAGGGGCGTGTCCATGCTGCCTTGCGCGGCGATGATGAGCGCGCCCAGGCCCTGGCTCGCGCCGATGAATTCGCCGACGACGGCGCCCACCAGTGCCAGCACCGCGGCGATGCGCACGCCGGCCAGCACCGAGGGCAGCCCCGTCGGCAGCTTGAGCCGCCAGAACGTCTGGGCCCGGCTGGCGCCCAGCATGCGGAACAGCTCCAGCCGCTCGGGTGGCACCTGCGCCAGCCCGGTCATGGTGTTCTCCATCAGCGGGAAGAAGCAGATCAGGGCCGTGATGACGACGGTGGGCAGCCAGCCGAAGCCGAACCAGACGATGAACAGCGGCATCAGCGCCAGCTTGGGCACGACCTGGCTGACGACGACGTACGGCATGAGCAGGCGCCGCAGCGACGGGGCCTCCGCCAGCAGCACGCCCACCACGAAGCCGACGGCGCAGCCCGCGGCCAGGCCGACGAGCAGCTGCAGGCCGGTGGCGCGCAGGTGCGGCCAGAAATAGCCGCTCGCCAGGCCCTTCCACAGCGCCTGGCCCACGGCCGTGGGCGGGGGCAGCACCAGCGCGGACAGCCCGAAGGCCCTCGCACCGGTTTCCCAGGTGGCGAGCAGCACCGCCAGCAGCAGCCAGCCACCCAGGACGGGGTGCAGGCGGGCGCTCATCGGAGCACCTCCGTGCGTCGCACTGCGGTACGAGCCGCTTCGGGCGGCCGGGCGCGGCAGATCCGGAGCACCTCCGTGCTTCGCACTGCGGTGCGAGCCGCTTCGGGCGGCCGGGCGCGGCTCATGCCCACGCCTCCTCGGCCGTCAGTGCCTCGCGGAGGGTGGCGCAGGCCGCGCCGAACGCCGGGGTGTCGCGAACCGAGGCGGCCGCGTCGACGGCCAGGGTGCGGACCAGCCGCCCGGCGGCCATCACGGAGACGCGGTCGCCCAGGAACACCGCTTCGGCGATGTCGTGGGTGACGAACAGCACGGTGGTGCCCCGCTCGCGGCAGACGCGCAGCAGATCCTGCTGGACTTCCTCGCGGGTGATCGCGTCGAGCGCCGCGAACGGCTCGTCCAGCAGCAGCAGCGAGGGCTGCAACAGCAACGCCCGGGCCAGCGCGACCCGGCTCTGCTGGCCGCCGGAGAGCTGCCGCGGGTGCCTGCCCACCCAGGCGCCCAGGCCGAGCTGCGCCAGCAGGGCGTCGGCGGCGGCGGTGTCGGCGGCGGTGGGCCGGCGCTGCAGGGACACCGGCAGCAGCACGTTGTCGCGCACCCGCAGCCAGTCGAGCAGCGTCGGGGCCTGGAAGACGAACCCGAGGTCGCGCCGGTCGCGCACGGCCTCGCCGCGCAGCAGCACCTGCCCACGCGTGGGATGCAGCAGGTCGGCGGCCAGCTTCAGCAACGTGGTCTTGCCGCAGCCGCTGCGGCCCACCAGGCAATGGAACTCGCCGGCGGCGAGGTCGAGCGACACGCCGTCGACGACCGGCACCGAGTCCGGGTAGCCGAACGACACGTCTTGCAGCTGCAGGAAGGTCATGCGGGCCGCTCCGTCAGGCACGGCGCGACCGCCGGCCGCGCCGAGCTCGCCGGGCCCGGTGCGCGGCGGGCGACGCCATGGAGCCGCCCCGGCGCGCTCACGGCCGGCCCTCCTGCGCATACGGCGCGAGCCGGTCGGCAGCCAGTTCGGCGCTGGGCTCGATGTCGACCATGCGGACCAGGTCCGCCAGGTTGAAGCGGCCGTCGTGGTGCCAGCCCGCCTCGGGCTGGGTCATCGCGCCGAGGGCGGCAACGCGGGTGACACCGGCGGCACCCAGCAACCCGGCCAGCCGGTACAGCTCGGCCGGGGTGGTGGCCAAGCCCACGGTCTGCAAGAAGGGTTCGTGTCCGCGCAGCAGCGGCAGGACGTCGTCCAGCGCGTCCACCGCGCAGACCTGCACGCAGCGGTGCCCGGCCGATGGCGCGAGCGGCCGTGCCTGCCCGCTGAAGGCGACCGCCCAGGTCGACTGCCCGTCGCCCAGCAACTCGTCCCCTGCGCCGGACAGCGCCCGCCACTCCGCCGCCTGCCGCCAGGCGGCGACCGACGCCGCGTCTTCCAGCGACAGCTCGCGGCGCGGGTGGCGGTGCGCCAGGCCCGCCAGTTCGGTCGCCAGGTGCTGGGCGAAGCCGCGCGGGTCCAGTGCGCCGCCGCGCTCGACATAGAGCACGTGCGGGGAATAGCAGCCCTGCTGCTCGTAACGCACCAGGTCGAGGGCGGCAGCACGGGCGGCCGCCGGGCCGCGCAGCGGGTCGAGCGCCGCGCGGCCCACCAGGGCCAGGCCAAGCTTGTGGCCGTAGCCCAGGAAACGGGTGGTCACGGGCAACTGGTCGCGGATGCCGCGCAGCGCGGCGTTGCCGCCGTAGGCCAGCACCGTGTCCGCTTCGCGCCAGAGCCCCGCCGCTGGCTCCGGCTGCTCACCCGGCCACCAGACGATGGCCAGGCAGTCGGCCAGCGGCGGATGGATCTGCGCGAGCAGACGCGCCAGCAGGCTGGCGAAAACGGGCTCGGCACTGGGCAGCTTGCCGACGCTGCCTGCCTTCACCAGCAGGCCGCAGGCCAGGCTCCAGAGCGGCAGCCCGGGCACGTTGCCGGCCCAGCTGTGCCCGAGCAACCGCGGACCGAACGCGCGCACCGCGCCGCCCTTCACCGCCGGCTGGAAGCCATCGAGCACCTTGGGATTGGCGAAATCCTGGGCCACGAAGCGGTGCAGCTGGGGGGCCCGGAACGTCTGCAGGTAGGCGGTCAGGCCCAGCGCCACCATTTCAGCGTCGAGCCCGGTGACCACCGGCAGCAATTCGTCGGCCTCGCGCCGCAGCGGATCGGCCGGGTCGAGCAGACGGGCGACGGCGCGATCCAGCACCCCGACGATCGCATCCACCGGCATGGCTGCCAGGACGGTCTGCGCGGACCCGCGCACGTGCCGCGCCAGCGCCTGCATCTGCGGCTCCGACAGCACCGGCACCTCGATCTCGACCTCGCGTCCATGGGCCGCGAAGCGCAGCCCGTGCCAGCGCACGTCGGCGGTGTCCACACCGGGCAGGTGCCCTGCCCTCCAGCGACGGTTCATGCGCGGGCGGCCTCCAGGAACTCCTGCACGGCCAGCGAGCAGCCCTTGGCCTCGGCGCCTTCGGCGCGGCCCAGGAGCAGGAAGCCGCGCTCGACGGCGATGCCCACGTCCTCGGTGAGGATGGCGGTGGCCGAGTTGAAGTTCGCCAGATCGCAATGGGCGAGCACGCCCCGCTCGCGCGGCGGCATGTCGCGCCCGGTGAGCGGATCCAGCACGCGCGTGCGCACCCAGTGCGGGCCGGACTTGACCGAGGGGACGCGGGCGTTGCCGTCGTCGTAGAACTGCGAGCTCAGCTCGGTCATGCCGTACATGTTGATGCAGCGCTCGCGCGGCACGCCGAAGCCGCGGACCAGATCGTCGTAGAACACGTCGAGCGGCACCTCGCGGGCCTGCCGCTTGTAGCCGCCGGTGTCCAGGATGCGGCTGCCGGGCGGCAGCACGAACTCCCGCCCCTGCGCCTGCAGCGCATCGAGCAGGTGCACGAAGCTGTAGCTGGCGCCGAGCAGCGCGACCGCCTGCCCGCGCGCCACCGCCGCCTCGAGCGCTCGGCACACGCCGTCGACATCGAGCCCCCGGGCATCCACGTAGGAGCGGCTGCCCTCGCCGCCCCAGGTGCGCGCCGCCAGCGAGAGATAGCGGGCCAGGGAGGAATTGGGCAGCTCACGCTCGTCGGGAAAGAGCAGCAGCATGGGCAGCCGGGCCGCGCCGTGCATGAAGCGCCGGGCGAAGTGCTGCTGCATCGAGCGGTCCCAGACCGCGATGGTGGGGTGGTGGTTGCGCCCCTTCACGTCGCCACGGGTGGTGCCGCTGGTCATGAAGACGCGCTCGCAGTCGGCCGGTGGCACGCAGCTGAGCGTCGCGTCCTTGAAGGCGCTGATCGGCACCGGCGGGATGTCGCGCCAGCCCGTCACCCGGCGCGGCGTCATGCCGCGGCGCTGGCAGAACCGCCGGTATGGCTCGTCGTGCGTGTACTGCAGCTCGAACAACTGGCACGCGAGGGCGTCGAACTCGGCGTCCGTGCAGCCGTCCTGGGCCAGGAAGGCCAGCAGGCGCTCGACGGCCTGCTGCAGCGCCGGCGGCAGGGCCGCGGTCATGGCAGCCGGTGCAGCCGCATCGGCTGCGGCGCGTGGCCGTGGTTGAGCGGGCCGCTGCCGACGCCGGTGCGCACGGCCGCCCCGGCTTCGAGCGCGCCGCGCACGAACTCGCGCGCCCGCTGCACCGCCTGGTCGAGCGGGGCGCCGAGCGCCAGCCATGCGGCGGTCGCGCTGGACAGGGTGCAACCCGTGCCATGGGTGTTGGGAGTGGCAATGCGCGGTGCGCGCATCCACACGCGCATGCCGTCCTGCGCCAGCAGCAGGTCGCTCACGGTGTCGCCCGCCAGGTGGCCGCCCTTGAGCAGCACCGCCCGCGCGCCCATGGCGAGCATGCTGCGGGCCGCCGCTTCCATGTCGGCTTCGGTGCGCAATGGCCGCTCGACCAGCAGCGCGGCCTCGTCGAGGTTGGGGGTGACCAGCACCGCCCGCGGGAACAGCTCGCGCACCAGGGCGGCGACGGCTCCGGGATCGATCAGCCTTGCACCGCTGGTGGCGACCATGACGGGATCGAGCACCACCGGCGCCAGCGCATGCCGATCGATCGCCGCGGCCACCGCCTCCACGGTGGGCGCCGAGTGCAGCATGCCGATCTTCACCGCATCGATGCCGATGTCTTCGGCGACGGCGTCGATCTGGTCGGCCAGCATCTGCAGGGGCACCGCATGGATCGCGCGCACGCCCGTTGTGTTCTGCGCCGTCAACGCCGTGATGGCGGTCATGCCGTAGCAGCCGAGGGCGGCGATGGTCTTGAGGTCGGCCTGCACGCCGGCGCCCCCGCCGGAGTCGGATCCGGCGATGGACAGCACGCGCGGGTAGCGCGCCGCGGGCGCGGCGCCGCTCACGGACGGCTCCGGTCAGGATGGGCGGGTGGATTCATCGGACCTCTCCTTCGGCAGATGCACGGGTGCTCCGAAGGGACGGTCCACCCCGGCCGGAAGGCCGAAGGTGAGTGCTCTTCTTACGCCGGTCTGAGCCGGTTCAAGTTCACGGGTCTGGATCTCAGCACGCTGGCGCGTACACCCCGGAGCGCATTCATTGTGACACAGGGGCCGCGACCGGCCACCTGGCATGGCCGCCACGGTCACGGCCTGCCGAGGCTCAGCCGCGCGCGGGGACCGGCAGTGGCGCCGGCCTGGGCGCCACGCCGCGGCGCGCCCGCCACGACGGCCTCAGTTTCGCCAGAGCTTGAACACCAGCACGCGACGATCGGTCGGGCAGATGCGCGAGACCGACCGGCCGACGTGCGGCGGATCGCCGTCGATGATGGCCACGCGGCCGGGTCGTGGCAGCACCGCGCCGGTGATCTCGCTGCGATCGTCGAAGAAGATGGTCTCGCCGGCCCAGGAGACGTTCCATTCCCGGTTGCAGTAGACCAGGACGGTCGTGTGGTTCGCGCGGGAGCCGGCTTCGGCGATGTCCTGGTGCACCCGTCCCTCGGTGCCGAAGGTGTTGGCGCTGAGCATGCACTCGTACAGCCGGGCCGTGCCGGGCAGCGCCGTCTTCACGGCCTCCCAGCATTCGGCGATCGACTGCAGTTCGCCGTCCAGCGCCCGCAGGTCCGGCTCGACGTTGGCCTCGTAGGGTTGGTCCGAGAAAGCGATCGGGTAATACCAGTGCATGTCCAGCTCGTGCGAGCGGAACCGATCCCACCGGTTCAGGAAGTGCAGCGGCATCCAGGCGACCGCCTGGGCCAGCCGCTCCTGCAGATCGGGCGACAGCAGGCCGTCGTCGACCCGGACGTTGGGCCCGAGGAACATGGCTAGCGCTCGATCGCGTCGCCGCAACCGCTGGAGCTGAGCGGCAGGCCAGCCTTGTGCGGCAACCGCGCGCGCCGGACCGCGGTCCAGCGGATGGCCGTCTCCTTCGACTGCTGGGCCGTCGGGGCCTCGCCGCCGGGCGGCGAGGCGGGAATGGCAGGGGAAGTACGCGGGGTCTGCATGGTCATGGTGGCTCCTGGTCAGGGGAAGGGATGGGGAAAGCGGGCGGCGCGGTGGCTGCGTGCCACCAGGCCCAGCGGTTCGGTGCCGGCGCCGAAGGACACCGGCAGCAGGCCTGGCACCAGCGCCTTGACCACCACCAGCGATGTTCGGCCCTGGTCGATGGATGCTTGTGCCGGCGTGATGTCCACGGCGAGCGGCGCCAGGCCGCCAGTCGCGAAGCGTTGCAGGAGTTCGCCAAGGCCGGATGGTCCGTGCGTTCCGGCCAGGCCTGCCTCTGATGCGCGCGACGAGCGCCGGCGGGGAGGAACGGCCACGCCGGGAGAAGGAAACAGCACGGCGTCGGCACGACGGTGATAGCGCCGCAGGCCGTACAGCTCGAAGTGGTGGTCGGGCGTGGCCACCTGATCGGGGCGGGCGAGCGTCGGCTCGTGCCCGTGCACCCACGCGTAGACGCGGGACTCGAGCTCCTGCAGCGCGCCATGCAGCGCCTCCTCGAGCGTGCCGGCGGCAGCGGTGCCCATGGTGGTGAAGTGCAGTGAGCCATGCTGGGCAGAGGCCAGGGCCACGGGCGCCCAGGGTGACGGCAACTGCTGCAGGCAGACCCGGCAGCCGGCGGCTTCCAGGACCTGCACGCGCGAGCGCAGCTCCGCGGGGACGGCACGCTGCTGGACTGGCACGCCGGGCTGCTGGGCCAGCCAGTGCCGCATGAAGGCATCGCGTTCGATGACTTCGAGAAGGGCCCGCCAGCAGGCCTCCTCACGATCGCTGCCGGCAGCGCAACCGGAGGACGTGACATGCGTCACCAGCGGACCGCCACCATGGCCTGCCTGCTCCAGGCTCGCGCGCGAGAACACCAGCCCGGCCAGCACATGCACCGCGGCGCCCGTGAGCAGCTCGGTGGCGACGGTCCAGCAATGCGCGCTGGCCGGATCGAAGCGCGCAAACGGAAAGCCCGGTTGCGCGTGCTGCCGGGCGGAGTAGCGCACCAGCGTTCCCGGATCGATGGCGCCGGGGACGTCGGCCAAACGGCCGGAGCACAGGTGCCGGGGTTGCCGGAACCCTTCGCGCTCGACGGACTCCGCGGCCGCCTTGCGATAGGCGATCCACGGATCGGCGTCGCGGCCCCAGGTGAGCGGACGGTCGTCGTCGGGTGTCCTCACCCTGGCGCACGCGAGGTGGAACGGCATGGCATACCGGTCGGAAGGCCGGTCGACCCACCGGAACTCGAGGTCGGGCGCCGACTGGCCGCCGGCGACCTGGTCCGCCGTGGGACGCGGCCCGAAGATGCCGGCGCCGAGCACGAGTTCGCGCCGCAGCCCGCACAGCTGCGACACCGCGGCCTCGTAGTAGCCTCCGATCGTTGAAAAGCCCAGGTCGAGCGGCGAGGCGGCCAGCCCGGCGTTGTGCAGCGCGGCACCGGCCTCCATGAACAGGTACTGGAGCGCACGGTTGCGGTAGCGCAGCGCGGCCGCCTCCGCGTCGGCGGCCAGGAACACGGCGCCCGTCGCGAAGGACAGTTCCCAGGGCTTGCCGAACGCGCGGGGCAGCGAACGCTGGTCCTGGCCGACCGGAAGCAGCGCCACCGACTTCTCGGCCGGATAGAGCACACGGTAGATGCCCGGAGCATGGCGCCCCACCGGCCGCTGCAGGGCCACGAACACCTGCAGCAGGTGCATGCCGCCCGCGGAAGCGATGGTCCGGCGCGGCGTGACGTGACCGACGCGTTCGTGGCGCGTGCGCACCACGCCGGCAATGGCCCACAGGAACTGCAGGAGCGGCGCCTCGCCGACCGGCCTGTCGTCGAACGTGTAGGTCGAGAGACGGCCGTCGAACAGGTCCGCGAGCGGATGGGATCGCAGGCGCCGTGTGCCGGCGGGAAGCTTGCCGCTGGCTCCGACCTGGTTCCACAGGAAGCGGCGGCAGACCTGGTTGCTGACGCGCGAGGGCGCGACGACGCCGGCCGGGCTGTCCTGGAAGGCGTGGGCAGCGCTGCGCAGCGTGAGCAGGCTCGCGTCGATCAGCGCGCCCTGGGCCAGCAGGAAATCAAGGAACGCCCGGATCTCGCCGGCCGACCCGCCCCCGCAGCGCCGAACCACCTCCTCGAGGGTGCGGCTGCCATCGCACAGCACCTGCACCTGGGCGAGCAGCGCGCGGGGCGCATGCACCTCGACATCCGCCTCGGGCGTGCGCACCGTGAGCCGGCCGCGCTCGATGCAAGTGGTGCCGGCAAATGCCGGGCACAGGCGCGCGGGGTCGCGCAGGCTCGCCACCACGGCCGGCGGCATGGCGTCGTTGAGCACGACGTTGCGACGCGCCCGGACACTCATGTCGGCCGGCCTCCGAAGAGCGACTGGAACACCGGGCCGTAGCCGTCGGGCGGCAGGATGGGGTTGGAGTTCATCTCCAGCCACCAGACCTGGCCCTGTGGATCGCAGACACCGTCGACGGCGAACAGCACCGGCGCCGCGAAGCGTCGGTGCAGCTCGGCACCGAGCACCGAGGCCGCCGCATGGACCTGCTCGCGCACCGTGGCCTCCAGGGACTCCAGGACGTTGTCGGAATCGGCCGTGGGCTGCTCGGGCAGGTAGTCATGGCCATACCGGAAATCGAACCAGGCCGTGGCGTCCGCGGGCAGCACCGACGCGAGGGTGAGCCCCTGGTGCGCCAGGCAGGCATCGAGGACGCCCGTGTCCTGCAGCCTGGCTGGCGTCGCCCCGACCGGGGCGAGTCGCGGCTGCAGCAGGTCACCCACCGTGCTGCTGCCCTCCCCCGTGACGCAGGGCGAGGCACGGCAATGCGCGAAGAAGGCCTGCTCGCCCCAGCACCAGACCTTCAGGCTGCTTCCCTCGACGAACTGTTCCGCGAACAACTCGCCCTGCGCGCTGGTGGACGCCGGCTCGCGCGCCGATGTGCTGCCGGGCGGCCAAGGGCCCGTGATCTGGCTGCCGAACGAGCCCGCAGAGCGCTTGAGCAGGTACGGCTGGCTGGCCTCGCCGGGGGCCCATCTCGCGGGCACGCGCAGGCCGGCAGCCTGCGCGAAGCGCTTGAAGGCGAGCTTGTCGTCGGACAGGTCCCAGCGCAACAGCCCATAGGGCAGCCAGCCGATGAAACCGGTGGCCTCGGGCACCAGGACGTCGCTGTGGAAGAGGCCTCCTTCGCGGCGGCCGAGGAACCGGGGCTTGAGCCGGTAGTAGCGGTTGCGTGCGCGGATCTCCAGCTGGAAGCTGCGCAGGTCCAGGCTGGTTTCAGCACCCATGGCGTCGGCCCAGGCCTTGACCGAACGCATGTGGTTGAGGGTGATGGCGAGATAGGCCATGCGATGCGACGAACCGCCGTGCCGCAACGTTCAAGCCTGCTGCCGGTGCAGCGCAGGCAGGCACCGGGTGCTGTTGTCCTTCGGCGTCGGTTCCATGCGCGTCCCTCTCTTGTTGTCGCCGCCCGTGCGGCGCTGGCGTAGAGGCAGTATGGAACCGGTGGGGCCGGGCGTGACCCGGCGCTGTCCTCCATCCTCGGGAGGACACGCGCAGCTTCCTCGGACCCGCCCAAGCGGCCGTCGCGACACTGGACCGTGGAGCGGGACCCTCGTCGCCCCGGCCACGAACCGCTGGATGCAGCCTCTCGGCGCACCGACGGACCGCGCCCGGGGCCTAGGCGCGGCTCAGCGCGAAGGCGTCGCCGGCGCGGGGTTGGCGCCCATGGCCGAGGTCGGCGGCGCGCCCACGTCCGTCGGCACGGTCGGCTCGCCGCGGCGGGCGAGGCCATTGGACATGGTCTGGCCAGCCACTGCGGGATCGGCCGAGCCCGCACCGGAGGTCCCGACGGCGGCAGCACCGATGCCGACGCCGCCATCGCCGGTGCCCGACCCGCCGCTGCTTCCGCCGGCGCCGCCTGCACCTGCACCTGCACCTGCACCTGCACCTGCACCTGCACCCGAGCCTGAACCGGCGCCGCTACCGGCACCAGCGCCCGACGCGCCACCAGCACCAGCGCCCGACGCTCCCGCTCCGCCGGCGCCTCCTGCGCCAGCGGCGCCGCTGCCGGCGCCCGCGCCGGTGCCATTCGCATGGCTGGCCACGGGCCAGGTGAGACCGAGAACGCCGCTGGCGGCGAGGGAGAACAGCGCGAGGCCGAGCTTGCGGTGGAGATGGGTGGTCATGATCTGCCTTGATTGAAGATGGGCGCGAGGGCGCCGAAGCCGGCAAGCTTGTGCCCAGCGCCGGTCGCGCCCGGTAGGACCCAGGCGAAGGGGACTGTCGGCGTCTGCTTGCGAAGACCTCTGCGGCCGGAGCACGCGAGCAGCTCTGCGTTTGCCGCTGGGGTGGGCCTGTCAGTCAGAGGACGGCAGTGATGCGAGGTTGGCCTGCACGCGGGCCAGCAGAGCCACCAGCTGGGTGCGTTCGTCCACGGTGAGCCCCTTCACGGCCACCGTGGCGAGCTGGCGGCCCTGCCGCCGCACGGCCTGGAGCGCCGCGTCGCCCTGCGAGGTCAGTTGCAGCCGGAGGATGCGCCGATCCTGGGTGTCGGCACGTGCCTCGAGCAGCCCGCGCTCCCGCAGGCCCTGGATCAGCCTGGCCAGCTGGCCCTTGTCGCGACCGGAATGCGCGACCAGCTCGCTGGGCGTCGCGCCAGGATGGCGGGCAAAGAAGCCGAGGACCTTGCTTTCCATGTGGGTGACGCCGTGCTCGGCCTCGCGCAGGGCCCGGAACTGCTGGGCTCGCGACAGGTGCATGACCGAATGGACGAGGTCCAGCACGGTGCCCGCCGGGTCCGAGTCCCGTTTGTTGACATGGTCAACCGATTTGCGCATGATGGATGACATTATCAACCAATCGACTTCCCGACAATGAATGCTGAAACACCCGCCCGCCGGGTGGTGCGCGTGCGCCACGAGCTGCGCCGGCGAGACGTCGAAGTGGCCGACGTCTCGCAGCCGAGCCCCGGATTCGTCGCCGTCACCTTCGCCGGCGATGCACTTGCCGACTTCGTCTCCGAGTCCTTCGACGACCACGTCAAGTTCCTGATCGACGACGGCAGCGGCGGGGTGGTCGGCCGTGACTACACCCCCCGCCGGTTCAGCCGCGAGCAGCGCCGGCTGACGATCGAGTTCGCCATGCACGGCGACGGCCCGGCCGACCGCTGGGCCCGCCAGGCGCGCGTGGGCCAGCGCGTCACCATCGGCGGGCCGCGTGGCTCCATGATCATCCCGAGCGACTACGACTGGCACCTGCTCGTCGGCGACACGTCGGCGCTCCCGGCGATCGCCCGGCGGCTGGAGGAACTGCCCGCCGGCGCACGGGCCCACGTCCTCGTGCAGGCCGACGAGGCAGACCGCCGGATGTTCGCAAGCCGCGCGGACGTCACGCTTGGTTGGGTGAACACGGGCGACGACCTCCTGGCCGCCCTGGCGACACTGCCGCTCCCCGCCGGCGAAGGCTTCGCCTGGGCTGCCGGCGAGGCGTCGATCATGGGCCGGCTGCGCCAGCTCCTGCTCGAGGAGAAACGGCACCCGAAGCAGGCCATGCGCGTGGCCGCCTATTGGAAGCGGGGCGCGGTCGCGCACCACCAGAACCTCGACGACTGAAAGGTGCGCCGCCCTCCTCTCTTCCAAAGACCAACAAGACCCTCGCCCTCGAGGACGCGGTGGACCGCTCCGTGCTGGACCACTCGTCTCGCGAGCACCCTGAGATGGCTGCGCGTCGAATGGCCGCACGTGCGCATCCGCACGCCGGAATGCGGATCTCGCGCGAGCAGGGGAGCTGATCGCCTGCGCGCGAGACTCACCGGCGGGCGGCGGGCCATCCGATCAGCGATGGCGTGACACTGGGGCGCAAGCGGTGAAGGCATGCGGCCGCCGGCCGCGCGCTACCCGACTCACCGGCCAGGCGCCGGGCCGATCTGCCGGACACCCAGCAGGTCGTCGTCGCCAATGCCCAGCATCAACTCGAGCCGGCGCAGGTGGGACTGCCCGAGCGCCCACTCCCCGGGCATCTCGCTGCGGTAACGGCCGTCCAGCCGCGCAGCTTCGGCCTTGGTCATCACCACGATTTCGTTGGCAGCCATCACCCGCTCGGCTGCGTGCCGCGACACGGCACCCTCGGCCTGCCGGATGCGACGGAGCTCATGCACCAGCCGCCGGACGGGCACCGCGTGCTCGCGATGCAGCTGGCGGGCAGTGCCGCTGGCCAGCGCCTGCGGCGTGAGGCGGAAGTACCCCAGCAGGGGTCGGTCGTAGGGGCAGATGCCGTGCGGCGGGTGCTCGGCGGCCCAGTAGTGGTATGCCCGGACAGCCTTCTCGAACACCCGCGAGCCACCGCGCTCGAGCGCCTGGAAGGCAGGCGGCGGCAGGCTGAAGAGGGACGCGATCGCCTCCACGACACCGGATTGGTGGATCAGCGCGCGTGGCACATTCGGGACGGACTGCACGGGAAACCTCCTTGCGCGGCGGGTCGACCCTTCGCAGCCGGCAGCGCGGCGGCCGCATTCCGCCTCACAGAAGAACGGCTCCATGGCCACTGGGGCGCGAAGCGGTGGTCAGTCTCACTGGGTCACCTGCCGAACGGCAGCGTCGCAACGTAACCGCGTCCACAAACTGTGGCTGACGGCCGCCTGGAGGCAGGCAGGGCGGAAGCGGGACCGGACCCAGTCTCGATCGTGAAACGTGCGAAGGCTTGGGCGTGAACAGGCTCGCGTCCGCAAAAGACAAAGGCCCCGCACTTGCGTGCGGGGCCTTGCTGTTCTTGGCTCCCCGACCTGGGTTCGAACCAAGGATCTGGGGAATCAACAGGCAGATCGGCATATTGCCCAGCTGCCCCCTCAATCCTCAATTGAAGTGCTCATATGTCAGGATGTGAATGGATCCCACGCAGAATCAACACGATTCATCGCACCCGCCCCTGTTCAGTTCCAAGTGTACGTCGCGCTCTTGCCGCTCCAGTCAAGCATTCGATAGTTCATCTGAATGGTGCGCTGGGTGCCGGCATCGAAGGCTGGAACAGTGGTGTGCAGGTTCAACGAGGTGGCACCGCGCGCCGCGGGAGTTGCGGCACCAAAGCTGCCGGTGACGGGATCAACCACCGCCTGGACACCGGAAACCTGGGGAGCGGCAGGGTCTTGGATCCAGTCAACGAAAAGCTGTGATTGTGCTCCAGCGAAGCTTCCTCCAGGATCCATCGCTGCGAGCCAGTTTGCGCCTGGAGTATTCCAGGGCAGCTTCGCACCTGCAGTCGCGGAGATCAGATCCGTGAAAAGGCTCCTGTGCACAGTCATCCCCGGTGTCGTGGTGTTGGCGCCGTAAAAGAACTCCACCCGGTAGGACGCGCCCCGCAGGAACTTTCGTTCGTCGAAGCCTTCTCCTGGCTGTGCCCAGATGTGGGCTGTCTGCGGAGTGTCGTTCGGATTGGGTACGAGCGTGGTGGCGTCCGCACCAGTCAGTCCGCGGGTGCGTGACAGCCAGATGTTCGGACAGTTGAACGCGACACCATTGCCGCACTGACTTCCAACCGTCAAGCTACCGGTCTTGTTGAACAGGTCCATGCCGACTTGGCTTGGCTGTGAAGAGACCCTGTAGACGACCCCGCTGCCCGCGGCACCATCACCGGGCAGACCTGGTCCAGCAACGCGGACGAATGCAAGCGGCTGCCCACCCACTATGCTGCCGGGCCCCTTTGTGTTGAAGCTAAATTGAACTCCGCTCTGGAAGGTGCTGAACTTCGCAGTGTTGGCAGGATTCAGCTGCTCGATGCGACGGAGTTGAGCCTTCGGCACGACCTCTGTCGGCAGCTGGTCACCCACCAGCCACCACTCGCTCGGCCTCTCGAGCGATGCACTCCCTGGGAGACGGGCAACCATGGAGATCATGTTGCCTGGGTTCCCTCGGCTGTCGACGAACTTCATGTTCACCATTGCTCGGTCGTAGGCATCGATCGAAGGCGGAATGGCAGTCGATACGGCCGGGTAGAAGGCCAACAGCTCAGGGACGCTGTACTTCGAGCCTGTCGTGCTGTCCGACGTGAGTGATGCATAGATGAACTGGCCCGCGTCGAAACCTGCCTGCAAAAACTCGACCTGGCCGGGGTTGCTCGCCCGCGAAACCAAGTTGGCGCATGCCGAGCCAAACATGGTTACGCGGGGACCGCCCTGAGAGTACGGAACACTGGTATCGACGGCGAGCACTCGTTGTGCAGCCGGAACCGAGAAGCACGTTTCGAAGCCTCTGGCGACCAGCTGCAGTCCGCGGATGAGCGGCTGCAATTTCGCGTCAGGCACGGGCAGTGCCGCTCCTGCGCTTGAGGCCGTCGCCATCAGAACGGGTGACGTACTGTCCACGGTGACTAGGGCAGCCTTCCCGGTGACCGGGTCAAGGCCGACCTTGACAACGTCCAGCACCATGTCCGCTGCGTTACCTGTGTTGGCGGTTGTCGCTGCCACGATATTGCTCGTGAACGGATCGTAGTCCGCAGGAGCGCCGAGGGAGGTCAAGACCGGCTTGAGCTGCGCCACAACATTGCTTGTGAGAACTCGCAGCGCGTTCGAATCCAACGAGCCACCTGCGGCTAGTGTATGCGCCGGTCCGATTGGCGCGAGCTGACCCAGGATGGAAGTCGTGAGCGGGGTTGCGTTGACGATGACGCTCTGCCCAGCCGCCGGGACATCGGTCGCCACGCTCACCAGCGCAGTGCTGTTGCCTGCCGGATCAGACACGACGACGAAGTATGGGGCGAGGCGTCCTGCCTTCAGCGTGCAACTGTACTTGCCTTCGACAGTTGTGGTGACGTCGCTTTCCTCACATGCAGAGGCACCGCTTGCATCGGTGATGACGACTGATGCACGTGCCAGCGCCGCTCCGGTCGCAGCTGTGCCGATCAGCTGGCGTGACCCCGATGTGAGTGCGCCACCGCCGCCACCGCCGTCACCGCCGCCGCCGCAACCCCAAACGAGCATCGCCGCACTGGCGAGGACAACAAGCGATCTCACCTTCAATCCCATCCCGAACTCCCCGTTCAGCCACGCGACTCCCGCGCGGGCCGGATGATGTCACGGCTGAGTTTCAAGTCAACTGCTGGAACGCCCCACAGCTGCCGATCTACCCTCTGGAGGCTTGGCGACTACCACGGATGCACTGGCTGGCATCGTCCGTGATAGCTAGAACCCGAACTTTTTCATCTCGCGCTGAGCGTTCCCCTGTCAAACGCAGTCGGGGACTCGCAACGCTCCGAGGAGGAAGTGCTAGCCATGGACCGGGAAATATCAGTCCGTAATGCGAGCGGGACCGCTGCCATCGTTGCAGTTGAAGCAGACGCCGACGCCCCAGACTCCTGTGTCTTCTACGTCCCAGAGCAGCCTTTGCTGACGCTCAGGGCTCTCCCAGGGACGGGTTGCGGGCCCCAGAAGGGATACTGAGAGTCAACTGGCGCAAAGCGAGACATCGTCTGGTTCATTAATCTCGGTGCAACAGCATTGAATATAAGTCCCATACCAAGCACATGCCCAGCAAAGAAAAAAGCCACAAAGCCTTGCGACCAAGTGGCTGATTTCATTCGAGTCTTTGGCTCCCCGACCTGGGCTCGAACCAGGGACCTACGGATTAACAGTCCGGCGCTCTACCGACTGAGCTATCGGGGAACAGCCCGCGAGTATAGCGCGGTTTTTGCCGGTTCCTGATCGGGAGCGCGATTCGCGCGTTATTTCGCCGTCTGGCTCTCGGCCCTGGCCGCAGGAAGGTCCTGCTTGCGGCGGATGACGGTGGCGCGCCGCTCGTCCTCCTTGTAGTAGTAGGCGCGCTCCTGGTTGCGCCACGTGCCGAGCCAGAGCATGTTGGCCGAGATCGCATCGTGATCGTCCGGCGAGAACGCGCGTTCGTAGGTCGAGACCACGCCGCGGTACGGCGCCGACGGGTTCTCCAGCGCCTTCTTCAGGCCCGGGCCGGAGAGATCGCCCTTGGAGTCGAACATGGCGCGCAACAGGAGGTGCACGCTGTCATACGTCTGCGCGGCCGACATCATGGAGCCGATGGGCGTCTCCTTGCCGAGCTTGGTGTAGGCCCGCAGGAAGGTGCTGTTGCGCTCCAGGAACGGATTGGGCAGGACGGTCTGCACCATCAGGGCCCCCTCGACCTTGCCGCCCGACTTCTGGTAGGCGGAGGCGTGCGACAGGCCCCAGGGCCCGAACTGCGGCACGTTCCACTTGACGGCTGCGCGGGCGGCCGAGATCACGCCGGATTCCGGGCCGACCGTCCAGCCGATCAGGGCATCCGCGCCCGTCGCCTTCAGCTGCTTCATCTCCTCCTCGAGCGATTCGACGCCGACCTTGAAGCGGACCACGGCGTGCGGCTTGAGCTGAGCCCGGCCGAGCGCAGCTTCCAAGTCCTTGAGGCCCGCTTCGCCATAGCCGCTGGTGTCCACGAGCAGCGCCACCTTGCCGAGGCCGCGCTTGACGATCTCGTCGACCAGGAACTGAGTCTGCAACTGGTCGCGCGCCGAGGTGCGGAAGATGTAGCTCGTGGCCGGCGGGTACTTGGCCGTGACTGCCGTACCGGTGGCGCAGGGCACGAAGAGAATGGACTTGTGGGTCTGGAAGACCTCCAGTGCCTTCATGGCGACGCCGGTGTTGCAAAAACCGATGGTCGCGGCGACCTTCTCGGTCACGACCAGTTCCTCCGCGTGCTTCAGGCCCGTGTCGTTGTCCGCCTTGTCGTCGCGCACCACCAGCTCCAGCGGGCGGCCGAGATATCCGCCGACCTGATTGATCTCGTTGACGGCCACCTGGGCCCCAAGACGGGCGCTGTTGCCCATGTCCGAGGAGCCGCCCGTCAGCGGGAAGATCACGCCGATGCGCACCGGGGTAGCACCCTGCCCGATGGCCCCGCCTGCGGTGAGGCTGCACGCCGCCACCAGGCACCGGATTGCAAGCTTGAACATCGAGATACTTTTACTGACTTTTGGTTACATGATGATGTTCCTGCGGCTCCAGGTCCGGCAATGCGGGTTTTCCCATCCGCCGGGCCAGGATTGCGGTCAGCCGAGGAACGAGCCGCGACAATGGCGGCAGACGAATCCCCGTGCCCGTGTCGCCCTCCCTCCGACTGCCCTGGCTGGACCCGGGCGATCCATTTCCTCCCGCGTTCCAGGCCTGGGATGCTTCCCAGCCGGCTCCCGGTCTGCTGGCCGCCGGCGGTGCGCTCGACGTGCCGACGCTCGAGCGGGCCTACCAGGGCGGCATCTTTCCGTGGTTCAGCGAGGGACAGCCCATCCTCTGGTGGAGCACCGACCCGCGCATGGTGCTGTTCACCGCCGAGTTCAAGCTGCACCGTTCGCTGCGCAAGACGCTGCAGCGGTTCGTTGCCGACCCGCGTTGCGAGATCCGCTTCGACCATGACTTCGCGGGTGTGATCCGCGCCTGCGCCGGCACCCCGCGCGAGGGACAGTCGGGCACCTGGATCGTGCCCGACATGGTGCGGGCCTACGAAGCGTTCTACGCAGCCGGACGGGCCCACAGTGTCGAGACCTGGATCGACGGCCGGCTCGCGGGGGGGCTGTACTGCGTCAACCTGGGACAGGCGGTCTTCGGCGAGTCGATGTTCACCCACGCGCCCGACGCCTCCAAGATCGCACTCGCGGCACTGGTCGCCTTCTGTCGCGCGCACCGGATCGAGTGCATCGACTGCCAGCAGAACACGCGCCATCTCGCCTCGCTCGGGGCGCGCGAAATCCCGCGCCAGGCCTTCGTCGCAGCCGTCGCCGAACGGGCGCGGCGTCCGGCCCCGCGCTGGGAATTCCTGCCCGTATACTGGCGCGAACTCTCCCTGTTGCCGAAGCCTGCCGCGTGACGCACCTCAAGGACCTTCCGCTCCAGACTCTGCAGTTCTATGCGACGGCGCCCTACCCGTGCAGCTATCTGCCCGGCAAGCAGGCCCGCTCGCAGGTGGCCACGCCCAGCCACCTGATCCACAACGACGCCTACTCGGACCTGGTCACCAGCGGCTTTCGCCGCAGCGGCATGTTCACCTACCGCCCGTACTGCGACGGTTGCCGTGCCTGCGTGCCGCTGCGCGTGCTGGCGCAGCAGTTCACGCCAGACCGCAGCCAGCGTCGCGCGTGGGCCCGGCACCAGCACCTGCAGGCACGCGTGCTCAAGCTGTGCTTCGTGCCCGAGCACTACCAGCTGTACCTGCGCTACCAGAGCGGGCGCCATGCCGGCGGCGGCATGGACCACGACAGCATCGACCAGTACACGCAGTTCCTGCTGCAAAGCCGGGTGAACTCGCGCCTGGTGGAGTTCCGTGAGCCGCTGCCCGACGGGTCGCCCGGGGCACTGCGGATGGTCTCCATCCTCGACGTGCTCGGCGACGGGCTGTCGGCCGTGTACACGTTCTACGAACCGGACACGTCCGCCAGCTACGGCACCTACAGCGTGCTGTGGCAGATCGACCAGGCCAAGCGGCTCAATCTCCCGCATGTCTATCTGGGCTACTGGATCTCGCAGAGCTCGAAGATGAACTACAAGGCCAGGTTCCGGCCGCACCAGGTGTTGCTGGACGGCACGTGGACCGACAACGCCTTGCCGCCCGGCTGATTTCACAAGATAAAATCCATGGGAGCTTGCAACCACTGGTTCCCATGAAGAAGCAAGACAGCGGTCAACCCGCCACCCCCACCATCCAGGTCATCGAGCGCATGTTCGCGCTCATCGATGTGCTCGCCTCGCGCGAGGAAGCCGTGTCGCTCAAGGAGATCAGCGAGAAGACCGGCCTGCATCCGTCGACCACGCACCGCATCCTGAACGACCTGGCCGTCGGCCGGTTCGTCGACCGTCCCGAGGCCGGCAGCTACCGGCTCGGCATGCGCCTGCTGGAACTCGGCAACCTCGTGAAGGGGCGGCTCAATGTCCGCGATGCGGCACTGGCGCCGATGCGCGAGCTGCACAAGCTGATCCAGCAGCCGGTTAACCTGTCGGTGCGTCAGGGCGACGAGATCGTCTACGTCGAGCGCGCCTACAGCGAGCGCTCGGGGATGCAGGTGGTTCGTGCCATCGGCGGGCGCGCGCCGCTGCACCTCACCTCGACCGGCAAGCTGTTCCTGGCGGCGGACGACGCACCGCGGGTGCGCGCCTACGCCACCCGCACCGGCCTGCCGGGGCACACGCGCAACAGCATCACCCAGCTGCAGGTTCTGGAGCGCGAGCTTGCCAAGGCCAGGCAGTACGGCATTGCGCGCGACAACGAGGAACTCGAACTCGGCGTGCGCTGCATGGCCGCAGGCATCTACGACGACCAGGCCAAGCTGGTGGCGGGGCTGTCCATCTCCGCTCCCGCCGACCGCCTCGACGAAGGCTGGCTGACCAAGCTGCAGGCCACGGCCAACGCGATCTCCGAAGCCCTGGGGCACACCCCGGCCGCAGCCGCCAAGGTCGCCTGACGCTGGCCGCGCTGGCCGGCGCGCCCAAAAGAAAAGCGGCCCCGTGGGGCCGCTTCTCTTCTGGATGTCGACGATCTCAGCCGTTGACCTGCCGGACGGCCGCAGCCGCCGGAGTGGCTGCCGGTGCGTTGGTTTCGACCCAGCGGCGCACCCGCTCGGCATCGGCGATGCGACTGAGCTTGCCGGCGGAATCCAGGAACACCATGATCAGCTTGCGGCCGGCCACCCTGGCCTGCATCACCAGGCACTGCCCGGCCTCGGAGATGTAGCCGGTCTTCTGCAGACCGATCTCCCACTCCGGGTGCTTCACCAGGCGATTGGTGTTGTTGTATTGCAGCGTCCGCTTGCCGACGGCGACCTGGTAGCTCGGCGACGTGGAGTACTCGCGCAGCTGCGGATCCTGGTAGGCGGTGTTCACCAGCATGGCGAGGTCGTGCGCACTCGACTGGTTCCGGCTGGACAGGCCGGTCGGCTCGACATACTGCGTGTCCTTCATGCCCAGGGTCTGCGCCTTGGCGTTCATGAGGGCCACGAAGGCCTGGAGTCCGCCGGGGTAGGTCCGGCCCAGCGCGTGCGCCGCGCGGTTCTCGCTGGACATCAGCGCCAGGTGCAGGGCCTCGGCGCGGGTCAGCGTCGTGCCCACGCGCAGGCGCGAGCTGCTGCCCTTCTCGGTGTCGACATCGTCCTGGGTGATGGTGATCACCTCGTCCATCGGCAGCTTGGCTTCGCTGACGATCAGGCCCGTCATGAGCTTGGTGAGCGAGGCGATGGGCAGCACGGCCTGGTCGTTCTTGGACAGCAGGACCTCCCGGGTGTCCTGGTCGATGACCAGGGCGACGCTGGAACGCAGGTCCAGCTGGTCCTGCGTGCCGTGCAGGCCCGCGAGCTGGCCGAACGACGGCCGGGCGACGGCGGCGATGACGGGGCGGCGCTTGGTCGCAACGACCGTCTTGGAGACGCGTTGCTTCTTGACCACCGCCTTGCGGCCGGCGGCCTCAGCGGGCGCCGGTGCGAGCGTGGCGACGACTGCGATCGCCGCCACGGTATGAAGTAGTCGAGTGAGTGTCTTGTTCACGGCATTCGGCGCTGGCTGCATCAAAGACTCCCTGCTGGCCCTTGATCGACTCGACTTTACCGAGTCGGTAAAAACTACGCAACATCAACAACTTAGGTAACTTTCCTAAGCCTTCGCCGAATTATATGGACACACCCCTAACCTTGTGCGGCAAGCCGCTCAGCTTTACTTTGTAACTTGTTCAGGGCGCTCAGGTAGGCCTTGGCCGACGCGACGACGATGTCGGGATCGGCGCCCACGCCATTGACCACCCGGCCCGAGTTCTGCAAACGGACCGTCACCTCGCCCTGGCTCTCGGTGGAGCCGCTGATGGCGTTGACGGAATACAACACCATCTCCGCCCCGCTCTTCACGTGGGCTTCGATGGCCTTGAGCGAGGCGTCGACCGGACCGTTGCCCTCGGCCTCGCCGCGGACTTCCTTGCCGTCGACTGCGAACACCACCGTGGCGTGCGGCCGCTCCCCGGTCTCGCTGTGCTGGCGAAGCGAGATCAGCCGGAAGGTCTCCTGTTCCTGGGTGACGGCCTCATCGCCCACCAGGGCCAGGATGTCCTCGTCGAAGATCTCGCTTTTGCGGTCAGCCAGCTCCTTGAACTTGGCGAACGCCGCGTTGACCTCCGCTTCGCTGTCGAGCTGCACGCCGAGCTCCTGCAGCCGCTGCTTGAATGCGTTGCGCCCCGACAGCTTGCCCAGCACGATCTTGTTGGCGCTCCAGCCCACGTCCTCGGCGCGCATGATCTCGTAGGTGTCGCGGGCCTTGAGCACGCCGTCCTGGTGGATGCCGCTGGCATGGGCGAACGCGTTGGCGCCCACCACCGCCTTGTTGGGCTGGACCACGAACCCGGTGGTCTGGCTGACCATCCTGCTGGCTGCCAGGATGTGCCTGGTGTCGATGTTCAGTTCGAGCCCGAAATAGTCCTTGCGGGTCTTCACCGCCATCACGATCTCTTCCAGGGAGCAGTTGCCCGCCCGCTCACCGAGTCCGTTGATGGTGCACTCCACCTGGCGCGCGCCGCCGATCTTCACGCCGGCCAGCGAATTCGCGACGGCCATGCCCAAGTCGTTGTGGCAGTGCACGGCCCAGATGGCCTTGTCCGAGTTCGGGATCCGCTCGCGCAGCATGCGGATGAAGTTGCCGTAGAGCTCGGGCACGGCATAGCCGACCGTATCGGGCACGTTGATGGTGGTGGCGCCTTCCGCGATCACCGCCTCCAGCACGCGGCAGAGGAAGTCGGGCTCGCTGCGGTAGCCGTCTTCCGGGGAGAACTCGATGTCGGCGCACAGGTTGCGGGCGAAGCGCACCGACTGCCTGGCCTGCTCGAGCACCTGCTCGGGCGACATCCGCAGCTTCTTCTCCATGTGCAGCGGCGACGTCGCGATGAAGGTGTGGATGCGGGCGCGATTGGCGCCGCGCAACGCCTCGGCCGCGCGCGAGATGTCGCGGTCATTGGCACGCGACAGCGAACAGACCGTCGAATCCTTGATCGCGTTCGCGATGGTCTGCACCGCTTCGAAGTCGCCGTTGGAGCTGGCGGCGAAGCCGGCTTCGATGACGTCCACCCGCAGGCGCTCGAGCTGACGCGCGATGCGCAGCTTCTCGTCCTTGGTCATGGACGCGCCCGGCGATTGCTCGCCGTCACGCAGGGTGGTGTCGAAGATGATCAGTTGCTCTGCCATGCCGCTTCCTCCGCGATCGGATTGCCCTTGGCGCGCTGCAGGCCGGACACGATGGCCTTGAGCGACGCCGACACGATGTTCGCATCCATGCCCACGCCGAACAACGTGCGTTGTCCGATGCGCAGTTCCAAGTAGGCGACGGCCTGGGCGTTGGCGCCGGAGCCGATCGCATGCTCGTGGTAGTCCAGCACCCGCACCTCCTCGCCAGTGGCCGCCGCGAGCCCCTCGACGAAGGCATCGATCGGCCCGTTGCCGGCGCCCTGGATGGTGAGCTGGCGCCCCGACACGCCGACGTCGGCCACGAGCTTGACGAGCTTGCCGCTGGCCCCGGAGGCCTCGTCCAGCACCTGGTGGCGCGGCGCCGGAATGCTGCGGACGCCGTACTCGCGCTCGAAGAGCTCGAAGATCTCGCGTGCCGTCAGTTCCTTGCCGCTCGCATCCATCACGCCTTGCACCACCTGGCTGAACTCGATCTGCAGCCGCCGCGGCAGCTCCAGCCCGTACTCGCTTTCCAGCAGATAGGAGATGCCGCCCTTGCCGGACTGGCTGTTGACGCGGATCACCGCCTCGTAGCTGCGGCCCAGGTCCTTGGGGTCGACCGGCAGATAGGGCATGTCCCAGAGGTCACCTTCGCGGCGGGCACCGAACGCCTTCTTGATCGCGTCCTGGTGCGATCCCGAGAACGAGGTGTAGACCAGCTCGCCGACATACGGATGGCGGGGATGCACGGGAAGCTGGTTGCAGTGCTCGACCGTGCGGCGGATGTCGTCGATGTCGGAGAAGTCCAGGCCGGGGTGCACCCCCTGCGTGTACAGGTTCAGGGCCACGTTGACGAGGTCGAGGTTGCCGGTGCGCTCGCCATTGCCGAACAGGCAGCCTTCCAGGCGGTCTGCGCCGGCCATCACGGCGAACTCGCCGGCCGCCGTGCCCGTTCCGCGGTCGTTGTGGGGATGGACCGAGAGCACGATCGCGTCACGGCGCGCGAGGTGCCGGTGCATCCACTCGATCATGTCGGCGAAGATGTTCGGCGTGGAATGCTCCACGGTCGACGGCAGGTTGACGATGCACTTGCGCTGCGGCGTCGGCTCCCAAACCTCGGTGACGGCGTCCACCACGCGCTTGGCAAAGGCCAGCTCCGTGCCGGAGAACATCTCGGGCGAATACTGGAAGGTCCACTCGGTGCCGGGCTGCTGCGCCGCCAGCTCCTTGAACAGGCGGGCCTGGCTGGTCGCCAGCTGCACGATGCCGTCCTCGTCCAGGCCCAGCACCACCTCGCGCATCACGGGCGCAGTCGCGTTGTACAGGTGGACGATGGCGCGACGTGCACCCTGCAAGGCTTCGAACGTCCGGCGGATCAGCGGCTCACGCGCTTGCGTGAGGACCTGGATGGTGACGTCCTCGGGGATGAGGTTCTCGTCGATCAGCTTGCGCAGGAAATCGAACTCCACTTGCGACGCGGACGGGAACCCGACCTCGATCTCCTTGAATCCGATCCGGACCAGCGCCTGGAACATCCGCAGCTTGCGCGGGATGTCCATGGGCTCGATCAGCGCCTGGTTGCCGTCCCGCAGGTCCACGCTGCACCACACGGGTGGGCGGGTCAGCACCGCGTCGGGCCAGGTGCGGTCCTTCAGCCCGACGGGGGCGAAGGGGCGGTACTTGCTGGCGGGGTTCTTCAACATGGACATGAATGGCTTTCGTCGTCGTGGAAGGTGGACCAGCAGCCCCAAAGAAAGACGGCCCGCTGCTGGTGCAAACGGGCCGTCGAGATTCTGGTGGTCGCGTGCGCTACCGTCTCCGCCCGTGGGTGGATAGCAGTAGAGCCAGCGAGATCAGGTGCATGGCGGGCACTCTAGCACAAACGGCCGATGCCGCCGCGTCAGCAGGGCCGCGAAGTCGGTTCACTTGTGCAGGCCGCTCTCTTCGGGTTCGTCGGTGGACGTGCTGATCACGCTGGCGCGCTGGCCCTTAGCGCGGCGCCACCCATAGAGCACGTAACCCGAGATGCCGTACAGGCAGAACAGCACGAACAGCACCACCGGCGGATCGATGTTGATGACGGCGATGCCCAGCGCGATCAGCACGATCACGGCGAACGGCACGCTCTTTTTCATCGAGATGTCCTTGAAGCTGTAGAACGGCACGTTGGTCACCATCGTCAGCCCGGCGAACAGCGCGAACGCGAACATCACCCATGCGGCCTCATAGCCCTTGACGGCGTAATCGTTCATCAGCCAGATGAAGCCGGTGACCAGTGCGGCCGCAGCAGGTGACGGCAAGCCCTGGAAGTAGCGCTTGTCGACCACGCCGGTGTTGACGTTGAAGCGCGCCAGCCGCAACGCCGCGCAGGCGCAGTAGACGAAGGCAGCGATCCAGCCCCAGCGACCCAGTCCCTTGAGCGCCCATTCGTAGGCGATCAAGGCCGGCGCGGCGCCAAACGAGACCATGTCGGACAGCGAGTCCATCTGCTCGCCGAAGGCGCTTTGCGTGTTGGTCATGCGCGCAACGCGCCCGTCGAGGCTGTCCAGCACCATGGCCACGAAGACCCCGGCGGCGGCCATGTCGAAGCGCTGGTTCATCGCCATCACCACGGCATAGAAGCCGCCGAACAGCGCCGCCAGCGTGAACAGGTTCGGGAGGATGTAGATGCCCTTGCGGCGCTTGCGCACCACGATGCCCTCCTGGGGCGTGGTGTCGGAATGGGTGGTGCCGTCGTGCATGGGGGCAAGTGTAATTGGCCGCCACGCACGACTCTTCCGTGCGCAACAAAAAGGCCGCCTGGCGGCGGCCTGCGGCATCCCTGGCCGGGACATCCGTGCCGGCGGGCAGGCCCGCCGTGCGAATCAGTTGCGGGTCTGGTCGACCAGCTTGTTCTTCTTGATCCAGGGCATCATCGCGCGCAGCTGCTCGCCCACCACTTCGATCGAGTGCTCGGCGTTCAGGCGGCGGCGCGACTGGAGCGTCGGAGCGCCGGCGCGGTTTTCCAGGATGAAGCTCTTGGCGTACTCGCCGGTCTGGATGTCCTTGAGCACCTGCTTCATGACCTTCTTGGTCTCCTCGGTGACGACACGCGGGCCGGTCACGTACTCGCCGTACTCGGCGTTGTTGGAGATCGAGTAGTTCATGTTCGCGATGCCGCCCTCGTAGATCAGGTCGACGATCAGCTTCAGCTCGTGCAGGCACTCGAAGTACGCCATCTCGGGGGCGTAGCCGGCTTCCACCAGCGTCTCGTAGCCGGCCTTGATCAGCTCCACCGTGCCGCCACACAGCACGGCCTGTTCGCCGAACAGGTCAGTCTCGGTCTCCTCGCGGAAGTTGGTCTCGATGATGCCGGCCTTGCCGCCGCCATTGGCCATGGCGTACGACAGCGCGAGATCGCGGGCCTTGCCGCTCTTGTCGGCATGCACGGCCACCAGGTGGGGCACGCCGCCACCCTGGGTGTAGGTGCTGCGCACGGTGTGGCCCGGCGCCTTGGGGGCGACCATCCACACGTCGAGGTCGGCGCGCGGCACGACCTGGCCGTAGTGCACGTTGAAGCCGTGCGCGAAGGCGAGCGAGGCGCCCTGCTTGATGTTCGGCTCGACGTCGTTCTTGTAGACGGAGGCGATCTGCTCGTCGGGCAGCAGGATCATGACCACGTCGGCCGACTTCACCGCGTCGGCCACCTCGGCGACCTTCAGGCCGGCCTTCTCGACCTTGGGCCAGGAAGCGCCGCCCTTGCGCAGGCCGACGATCACCTTCACGCCGCTGTCGTTCAGGTTCTGGGCGTGGGCGTGGCCTTGCGAGCCGTAGCCGATGATGGCAACCGTCTTGCCCTTGATCAGGCTCAGGTCGCAGTCCTTGTCGTAGTACACCTTCATGGTCTTCTCTCTCCGGTAAGTTCAGTTTCGCCGTTCGCCCTGAGCCTGTCGAAGGGCTCAAGCACACCCCGCGGACGGGGCTTCGACAGGCTCGGCCCGAACGGACGGGCGGCCGAGCCTCGTGTTCGGTTCAGACGCGCAGCACGCGCTCGCCGCGGCCGATGCCGCTGGCGCCGGTCCGCACCGTCTCCAGGATGGCGGTGCGGTCGATCGCCTCCAGGAAGGCGTCGTTCTTGCCCTGGTCGCCGGTCAGCTCGATGGTGTAGCTCTTCTCGGTGACGTCGATGATGCGGCCGCGGAAGATGTCGGCCATGCGCTTCATCTCCTCGCGCTCCTTGCCCACCGCGCGCACCTTCACCATCATGAGCTCACGCTCGGTGTAGGCGCCCTCGGTGAGGTCGACCACCTTGACCACCTCGATCAGGCGGTTCAGATGCTTGGTGATCTGCTCGATCACGTCGTCGGAGCCGGTGGTCTGGATCGTCATGCGCGACAGCGACGGGTCCTCCGTCGGCGCCACGGTGAGCGACTCGATGTTGTAGCCGCGGGCCGAGAACAGGCCGACCACGCGGGAGAGTGCGCCGGGTTCGTTTTCCAGCAGCACGGCAATGATGTGCTTCATGCGATTCCTCTTTTCGGTGCCCTCCCCCGCAGCCGGTAAGCGGCGGGCTTGGCAGCCAATAGATTCGTCTTCGGGGATCCGGCGCCCTTGCGCGGGCGCCGGGGTTCAGCTCACAGGTCTTCCGATCCCAGCAGCATCTCGGTGATGCCCTTGCCGGCCTGCACCATCGGGAACACGTTCTCGGTGGGGTCGGTGCGGAAGTCCATGAACACGGTGCGGTCCTTGAGCTTGCGCGCCTCGCGCAGCGCGGGCTCGACGTCGCGCGGGTGCTCGATCAGCATGCCGACGTGGCCGTAGGCCTCGGCCAGCTTCACGAAGTCGGGCAGCGCATCCATGTAGCTGTGGCTGTAGCGGCCCTCGTAGTCGAGCTGCTGCCACTGGCGCACCATGCCCAGGTAGCGGTTGTTCAGCGAGATCACCTTGATCGGCGTCTTGTACTGCAGGCAGGTCGACAGCTCCTGGATGCACATCTGCACCGAACCCTCGCCGGTGATGCAGTACACCTCGCTGTCCGGCCTGGCCAGCTTGATCCCCATGGCGTACGGGATGCCCACGCCCATGGTGCCCAGGCCCCCCGAGTTGATCCAGCGGCGCGGCTCGTCGAACTTGTAGAACTGCGCGGCCCACATCTGGTGCTGGCCCACGTCGGAGGTGATGTAGGTGTCCACCCCGCGGGTCATGGCCGAGAGCGTCTCGATCACATGCTGCGGCTTGATCACTTCCTGGTTCTTGCGGTCGTAGCGCAGGCAGTCCTTCTTGCGCCAGGCCTCGATCTGGTTCCACCAGGCGGCCAGCGCGCCTGCATCGGGCCGGACGCTCGACTCCTTGATCATGGCGATGAGTTCGGTGAGCACCTCGCGCACGTCGCCCACGATCGGAATGTCGACCTTCACCCGCTTGGAGATGCTCGAGGGGTCGATGTCGACATGGATGATCTTGCGCTCGTTCTGGGCGAAGTGCTTCGGGTTGCCGATCACGCGGTCGTCGAAGCGCGCCCCCACGGCCAGCAGCACGTCGCAGTTCTGCATGGCGTTGTTGGCCTCGATGGTGCCGTGCATGCCCAGCATGCCCAGGAACTTCGGGTCGTGGCCGGAGATGGACCCCAGGCCCATCAGCGTGTTGGTGCACGGGCAGCCGAGCATGTCGACCAGCTGGCGCAGCTCCTGGGTGGCATTGCCCAGGACGACGCCGCCGCCGGTGTAGATGTACGGCCGCTTGGCCGCCAGCAGCAGCTGCAGCGCCTTGCGGATCTGCCCGCCATGGCCCTTGCGCACCGGGTTGTACGAGCGCATCTCGACCTTGTCCGGATAGCCGGTCCAGGCCGTCTTGTTGAACGAGACGTCTTTCGGGATGTCCACCACGACCGGGCCCGGGCGGCCGCTGCGGGCGATGTGGAAGGCCTTCTTCATCACGTCGGCCAGCTGGCGCACGTCCTTGACCAGGAAGTTGTGCTTGACGATGGGGCGGGTGATGCCGACCGTGTCGCATTCCTGGAAGGCATCCAGGCCGATCGCGTGCGTCGGCACCTGGCCGGTGACGATCACCATCGGAATGCTGTCCATGTAGGCGGTCGCGATGCCGGTGACCGCGTTGGTGACGCCCGGGCCCGAGGTGACCAGGGCGACGCCGATGTCGCCGGTGGCGCGGGCATAGCCGTCGGCCGCGTGCACGGCGGCCTGCTCGTGGCGCACCAGCACGTGCTGGATGGTGTCCTGCTTGTAGAACGCGTCGTAGATGTGCAGGACGGCGCCGCCGGGGTAGCCCCAGACGTACTTCACGCCTTCGGCCTGCAGCGACTTGACGAGGATCTCGGCACCTCGCAACTCGAGCGGGGCCTGGGAAGCTTGGGGGGGTGAGCCGGCCGTGACGGCCGCCGCGGAGGTGATCTCCGCCTTGCTGATTTCCATGATCAACCTTTCGGGTTTCGGGAACGAAGAACCTTGGGGTGCCCCTTCGCCGTCCCTTGTGGGGACGCGTCGGGACTTAGAGCCCCGGACCATGGGCGTGCCGATCGGGCCGCCGGATCCGGACTCGTTTGCCTTTTGACTTGCGGGGCACATTATGGCACCTCAACGGCAGCCGGCCGAACACGACCGCAGCGGTGCATAATCCCGGCCGCGAACGCCTGCCCCGACGAGACGGCGTCCCGAGCCACCAGCCCTGAAGAAGGCGTCCCGCCCCCTTGGCCACCGAACGAGAACTCTCCGACTTCCTCAAGAGCGTCGAGAAACGGGCCTTCAAGCGCTCCGTCTACCACGTCCGCGACGACGAGGCGGCACTCGACATCGTGCAGGAAAGCATGATGAAGCTGGCGGAGCACTACGGCGACAAGCCGGCATCGGAGTTCCCGATGCTGTTCCAGCGCATCCTGTCGAACTGCACGCTGGACTGGTTCCGCCGCCAGAAGACGCGCAGGGCCCTGTTCTCCAACATGAGCGACTTCGAGTCCGCGTCCGACGACGGGGATTTCGACCTGCTGGAAACTTACGAGGTCCTGGAGAACTCACAGCAGACGGAGAGCGCCGAGGACGCCACCCGCCGGGCGCAGATCTTGCGAGAGATCGAAAGCGAGATCCAGGCCCTCCCCGGCCGTCAACGTGAAGCATTCCTGATGCGTTACTGGGAGGACATGGACGTTGCCGAGACGGCGGCGGCCATGGGCTGTTCCGAGGGAAGCGTCAAAACACATTGCTCCCGGGCAGTCCAGGCCCTCAGCAAAGCACTGAAGGCAAAGGGATTACAACTATGAACGTCGCCAACCCTTCACTGGCACTCGCCCGCCAGGACCAGTTTGGCCGCCGCTTGGCGGCCCGGCTGGATGCCGGCTCCTCGGAGCTGCCCCGAGACATCACCGAGCGTCTGCGTGCCGCGCGGGCGCAAGCGGTCGCCCGCCGCAAGGTCGCGGACCTGCAGACGGCACCCACCCGCCAGGTCAACGTCGGCGCCGACGGCCAGGCCAGCCTGGGCACCGGCGGCGAGCATCTGAACCTCTGGCAGCGCATCGCTTCGGCCCTGCCCCTGATCGTGCTGGCCGCCGGCCTGGTCACCATTCACGTCGTGCAGAACGACCGTCGCGCCAAGGAAGTCGCCGAAGTCGACGCCGCGCTGCTCACCGACGACCTGCCGCCCTCGGCGTACGCCGACCCCGGCTTCGTCCAGTTCCTCCGGTCCGATCGCTGAGCACGAGGGGCGCATGCAGGCAGACCCCTCCTCCCACGCAGATCCGGATCGCCCGGCCCTGCGCTGCACGGGCGTCGGCCTGGCAGCGTTGGCGACGGCCGGGCTGCTGACCTGGTGGCCACTGCACGCCGCTGCCGCCGGCCCTGGCGGCAGCCCGGGTGCCGCCCCGGCCGCCGTGGCCCAGCGGCCCGCCGCGTCCCGGCCCGCCCCGGCGCGTAGCGACACCCGCCCCACCTGGGCAGAGCTCAACGGCGACCAGCAGCAGGCCCTGCGGCCCCTCGCCTCGACCTGGGGCAGCCTGAGCGAGGCGCAGAAGCGCAAGTGGCTGGCGCTGTCCGCCAACTTCCGGACGCTGCCGCCGGCCGAGCAGGCCAAGCTGCACAGCCGGATGAACGAATGGGCGGCGCTCAGCCCCCAGCAACGGACCCAGGCGCGTCTGAACTTCGCCGAAACCAAGAGCCTGTCGCCCGACGACAAGAAGGCCAAATGGGAGGCCTACCAGGCACTCTCGCCCGACGAGAAGCGCAAGCTGGCCGCTGACGCCACGCCACGGACGCCGCCCACCGCGGCCGCTGTCCGCCCGGTGCCACCCCAGAAGCTCGCCACCGTGCCGCCCGCCAAGACCGACGGCAAACCGCCCCGCATCGCCGCCGGACAGGGGACCCCACCGGCCGGTGCGCCGTCGCCCAACGCCAACTGATCCGGCCCCATGACTGACGCGCCGACCTCGTCCGGCAGCCTGGGAGCGTCCGTGCCGTCCGCCTCGCTGGAGGCCCCGCCGCTGTTGCGGCGCATGGCTTGCTGGATCTACGAAGGCATGCTCATGTTCGCGGTCGTGTTCGTGGCTGGCTGGCTGTTCAGCTCGCTCGGCCAGGTCCGCAGCGGCATGGATGCCCGGCGCCCCCTGCTGCAGGCTTTCCTCTTCGTCGTGTTCGGCATCTACTTCACCTGGTTCTGGAGCCGGGGACAGACACTGGCGATGAAGACCTGGAACATCCGGGTGGTCGATCGGGCCGGCCTTCCGCTCACCCAAGCGCGTGCGCTGTTGCGTTACGTGCTGTCCTGGCTGTGGTTCCTGCCCCCGCTCGTCGCCCTCTCGCCGTTCCGACTCACCGCTGGCGAGGACGCCGTGGTGATCTTCGGCTGGGTCGCGGTGTGGGCCGTGGCCAGCCGCTTCCACCCGCAGCGGCAGTTCTGGCACGACGCGTGGGCCGGCACCCGGCTGGTGACGAGCGCGACCGCGCGCAAGGGCTGAACGCCGCTCGTGGACAATGGCCGCATGTCCCGCCCCCCCGACGCCCTCCAACCCGTCAATCCGCAGAAGCTGCGCTCCGGCCTCGATCGCATCTGGCATGCCACAGGCTATTCGCTCGACGGCCTGCGGGCCGGCTGGCGCGAGACCGCGTTCCGGCAGGAGGCGACCGCCGCCATCGTGCTGCTGCCGCTCGCATTCTGGCTGGGCCAGGGATGGGTGCAGGTGGCCCTGCTCGCCGGGTCGGTGCTGCTCGTGATGATCGTCGAGCTGCTCAACACCGGCATCGAGACCGTGGTCGACCGCATCGGGCCGGAATGGCACGACCTCTCTAAGCGCGCAAAGGACATGGGCAGTGCCGCCGTCCTGCTGAGCCTCGTCCTGGCGCTGGGCATCTGGACGGCCGCCACCGTGCAGCGGCTGGGCATTTCATGACGAACGAATTCGCATCCGGATCCGCCGGCGGCCGCAGCGCGACGGCCAGGTGCCGCGCGGCGACACGACCGGGCACCGCCGGCTGTGCCCCTGGAGCCGGCTCCCCGCCGGCCGCCGAGGTGGTCCGATGACAGCACCCTTCTCGATCTGCGTCTACTGCGGCTCGCGCAGCGGCGTCGCCGAGCACTTCGTGCAGGCGGCCGTGCAAGTGGGTCGCTGGATTGGCGAGCGCGGCGGCCAGCTGGTCTATGGGGGCGGCAACAAGGGCCTGATGGGCACGGTGGCAGACGCCACGCTGGCGGCCGGCGGCACGGTCGTGGGCATCATCCCGCAGGCGCTGGTCGACAAGGAGTTCGCCAAGCGCGACTGCACCGAGCTGCACATCGTCGGCAACATGCACGACCGCAAGCGGCTGATGTCCGAGCGCGCGGGCGCCTTCCTGGCGCTGCCCGGCGGCATCGGCACATTCGAGGAATTGTTCGAGGTCTGGACCTGGCGGCAGCTGGGCTACCACGACAAGCCGGTCGGGATCCTCGACACCGCCGGCTACTACCAGCCCCTGCTGCACTTCCTGCAGACCAGCGTGCGGGCCGGCTTCATGAACGAGTGGCAGATGGACCTGGTGCGCGTGGGCACCGATCCCGGGGCCCTGCTGCAGCAGCTGGTGGCGTCGTCGCCGGGCGCCGACGCGCCGCACGACCTGTCGCAGATCTAGCGGCCGAAGCCGCTCGCGTTCAGACCGCCGATTCGTCGGTTTCCCCGGTGCGAATGCGCACGACGCGCTCGACGCTGGTGACGAAGATCTTGCCGTCGCCGATCTTGCCGGTGCGCGCCGCCTTGACGATGGCGTCGACGCAGCGGTCGACGTCGTCGTCCTTGACCACCACTTCCACCTTCACCTTGGGCAGGAAGTCCACCACGTACTCGGCACCGCGGTACAGCTCCGTGTGGCCCTTCTGGCGCCCGAAGCCCTTGACCTCGGTGACCGTCAGTCCCGTCACCCCGCATTCGGCCAGGGCCTCGCGCACTTCCTCGAGCTTGAACGGTTTGACGATGGCGGTGATCTGTTTCATGTCCTCTGTTTCCCTCTAGGCCCGGAACTTGCCGGTAATAGGATAGCGCCAATCCTTGCCGAAGCCCCGGTGCGTGACACGGATGCCCACCGGCGCCTGGCGACGCTTGTATTCGTTGATGCGGACCAGCCGCGCGACCCGTTCGACGACGGCCCGCTCGAAACCGGCGGCCACGACCTGCTCCACGCCTTCGTCGTTCTCCATGTACCGCGACAGGATGGCATCCAGCACCTCGTAGGGCGGCAGGCTGTCCTGGTCGACCTGGTCGGCGCGCAGCTCGGCACTGGGTGGCCGCGTGATGATGCGCTCGGGAATCGGCGCGGCGCCGGTGCCGTACGGGTCGTTCAGGTTGCGCCATCGCGCCAGCCGGAACACGGCCGTCTTGAGCACGTCCTTGATCACCGCGAACCCGCCGGCCATGTCGCCGTACAGGGTGCAGTAGCCGGTGGCCATCTCGCTCTTGTTGCCGGTGGTCAGCACGATGCTGCCGAACTTGTTGGACAGGGCCATCAGCAGAACGCCGCGGATGCGCGCCTGGATGTTCTCCTCGGCGGTGTCTTCGGGCAGCCCCTTGAACTCGTCCGCCAGCGCTGCCTTGAAAGCCTCGAACTGCGGAACGATCGAGATCTCGTCGTAGCGCACGCCCAGCCGCGCGGCCATGTCGCGCGCGTCGATCCAGGAGATGTCGGCCGTGTAGGGCGAGGGCATCATCACCGCACGCACCTTGTCCTTGCCCAGCGCGTCGACGGCGATGGCCAGCACCAGCGCCGAGTCGATGCCGCCCGACAGGCCGAGCAGCACGCCCGGAAAGCCGTTCTTGCCGATGTAGTCGCGCACGCCCAGCACCAGCGCGTCCCAGAGGTCGGCCTCGGGCTCGCGCACCGGAGCCATGGGCGCCGTCAGCGCAAGCCCGTCGCCCGCCACGTCTGCCGTGACCTGGAACAGGTCTTCCTGGAAGGCGGGCGCGCGGCCCACCAGCGTGCCGTCGGCCCCGACGGCGAACGATGCGCCGTCGAACACGACCTCGTCCTGCCCGCCGACCAGGTGGGCGTAGACCACGGGCAGGTTCACCGCGCGTGCACGGTCGGCCATCCGGGCGACCCGCTCGCCCCCCTTGCCCACGTGGAAGGGCGATGCGTTGATGACCGCCAGCAGTTCGGCACCCGACTCTTGGGCCAGCATCGCAGGCTCGTCGAACCAGGCGTCCTCGCAGATGAGCAGGCCGACGTTGATGCCCTCGACCTGGAAGACGCAGCTGCCACGCCCCGGCGTGAAATAGCGGCGCTCGTCGAACACCTGGTAGTTGGGCAGCTCGCGCTTGGCATAGGTCTCGAGCACCCGGCCTTCCTTGAGGACGCTGGCGGCATTCAGCCGCCGCTGCACCTGGACCGACTTGCTGCGCACGTCGCCGCCGACCGGGTGGCCGACCACCACGTGCAGGCCCTTCAACCCCGCGAGCTCGCGGGCCACCGTTTTGACGGCATCATCGCAGGCAGCAATGAAGGCGGGCCGCAGGAAGAGGTCTTCGGCGGCATAGCCGCAGATCGACAGTTCCGGCGTGAGGACCAGTCGGGCGCCCTGCTCGTAGGCCTGGCGCGCGGCATCGATGATCTTTTGAGCGTTGCCCGGCATGTCGCCCACCACGAAGTTGAGCTGGGCGATGCAGATGTGAAGGGCCATGTCAGCAGTGAAAAAAGACCCGGACGATTATGTCATCCGACTCTGTGCCGCGCCGGCCGATGTGCCCGCTTCCGATTGGAACGAGTTGCTGTCCGCGCAGGACCAGCCGACGCCCTTCATGCGCCACGAGTACCTGGAGGCGCTGCATGCCAGCGGCAGCGCGACGCCCAGGACCGGCTGGACACCCAGGTTCCTGACCCTCTGGCGCGGCGCCTCGCTGCAGGCGGCCTGCGCGCTGTACGCCAAGGACCATTCCTACGGCGAGTACGTGTTCGACTGGGCCTGGGCCAGCGCGTACGAACAGCACGGGCTTGCGTACTACCCGAAGGGGCTGGTCGCGGTGCCTTTCACGCCGGTCCCCGGCTCCCGGCTGCTCGCGCGCGACGATGCGGCCCGGCGCGCCCTCGTGCGCCACCTCGTCGGGCTCAGCCGTCAGGACGAGCTCTCGTCGCTCCACCTGCTCTTCCTGTCCGACGCGGACGTGCGCGCCTGCGAGGCGGCAGGGCTGATGGCCCGGCACACGGTCCAGTTCCACTGGCTCAGCCAGGGCTGGCCCACGTTCGACGCATTCCTGGCCAGCCTGTCGCAGGACAAGCGCAAGAAGATCCGGCAGGAACGCCGCAAGGTGGCAGACGCCGGCGTCACCTTCCGGGCCCTGCGCGGCGAGGCCATCGGCGAAGCGGACTGGGACTTCTTCTACCGCTGCTACGAGCGCACCTACCGCGAGCACGGCAACGCCCCGTACCTGCGACGCGAGTTCTTCCGGCGCATGGGCAGCCAGCTCGCGTCGAACTGGCTGCTGTTCATCGCCGAACGGGGCGGCCGCGACATCGCATCGAGCTTGATCGGGTTGTCCCATGCGGCGGATGGCTCGCCCGAGGTGGCGTACGGCCGCTACTGGGGCGCCCTCGAACGGGTGGACTGCCTGCACTTCGAGGCGTGCTACTACCAGCCGCTGCAGTGGTGCATCGAACACGGCGTCGGCCGCTTCGAAGGCGGGGCGCAGGGCGAGCACAAGATGGCCCGAGCCCTGATGCCGGTGCGCACGCACAGCGCCCACTGGCTGGCCCATCCTGCATTCGCCGACGCGGTGGAACGCTTCCTCGAACGCGAAGGGCAAGGCATCGAGCACTACATGGACCACCTCCAGGAGCGCTCGCCGTTCCGGCAGTCCGCCACCTGACGTGAGCGGGCAGTTCCACGCCCGCGGCGCGCACGGCGCCGCCCCATCAAAAAAAGGCCGGGCGAACCCGGCCTTGCTGCTGGCGCAGGCGTGCGGCGATCAGGCTTCGCCGTGCAGCTTCTTGTACGCGGCGATGCCCTGCAGCACCTCCTGGCGGGCGGACTCGGGTCCTTCCCAGCCCAGCACCTTGACCCACTTGTTGGGCTCCAGGTCCTTGTAGTGCTCGAAGAAGTGGGCGATGGTCTTGAGCCGCAGCGGGTTCAGGTCCTCGGGCTTTTGCCACTGGGTGTAGATGGCGAGCACCTTGTCGACCGGCACCGCCAGCACCTTGGCGTCGTCGCCGGCTTCATCCTGCATCTTCAGGATGCCGATCGGCCGGCAGCTCACCACGACGCCCGGGATCAGCGGCACGGGCGTGATCACCAGCACGTCGACCGGATCACCGTCGCCGCTGATGGTCTTGGGCACGTAGCCGTAGTTCGTCGGGTAGTGCATGGACGTGCTCATGAAGCGGTCCACGAAGATGGCGCCGGTCTCCTTGTCCACTTCGTACTTCACGGGGTCCGCGTTCATCGGGATCTCGATGATCACGTTGAAGGCGTCGGGAATGTTCTTGCCGGGGGTGACGTTGTCGAGGGACATGGTCTGGATGGGTTCTGGAGGAAACGAGAGAGCTCGGGAAAACCCCGCATTATTCCTCAGGCACCTCGAGCAGGGTCGTCCCGCGCATCGGCCCGCATCCGGTCGACGCACCGTCGCGCAGGCGGGCCGGCTCTTCAGCACGCTGGCGCCGCCAGCTCTCTGCGCACGCGCCACGTCCGACGTGCTGCCGCCACGAGACTCCCGCAAGAGCCGGGGCCGACGGGGGTGAGCACGCCCGCGGCGCGCGTTTTTTTCGTCGCTCGGTAAACTGGCGCGCATGGAATTCCAGCCCGGCGACGTCGTCCAGTTGCTCAGCGGAGGCGCCGCCATGAACGTCCGGTCTGTCAGCACCAGCGCGGCGTTCTGTACCTGGCTGGACAACACCGGTGCTCGGCAGGTGGACGTCTTTCCGTTCTCGCAGCTGAAGCTCCTGCACCGGCTGCCGCCTCCGCCCAACTGGAACCCGGAGACGCCGCGTCCCGAGGAATGAGGCCCGCCGGCCTTCGCACGTCGGATCCGCAAGTGGCCTGACCGTGCGGCTTGCGGGCGCCTGGAACACCCCCGGGATGGCAGTCCTTCCAGCGCCTGTCGCAGCGGATGCGCAAACGCGACGTGCGGCTCCGGACAAACCCTCGTTTGCCTTCACAGCTGCGGGCATCGGTGGAGCGCGGCCCACCACCCCGCAGTTTTCGCCCGTATAGTCCGCCCGTTGGCCAATCGGGTCTCCTGCACGCTGGAGGCGACGAGGAAGCAACGCAGCGGAGGCACCGCCTGCGTGGCGCCTCCTCCAAGCGAAAACGACGCGAAGGAGATGAAGACATGACTGGCAACTCGGCGCTGATCTTGGCGCTCATCTGCGGCCTGGCCGCGGTGGCTTACGGGTTCTGGGCCCGCGGCTGGATCCTCTCGCAGGAGGCCGGCAATCCCCGGATGCAGGAGATCGCAGCGGCCATCCAGACCGGCGCCGCCGCCTATCTGGCCAGGCAGTACAAGACCATCGGCATCGTGGGCGTCGTCCTGGCCATCCTCATCGGGGTGTTCCTGGACGGCCAGACCGCGATCGGCTTCGTCATCGGCGCGGTGCTCTCGGGAGCCTGCGGCTTCATCGGCATGAACGTGTCCGTGCGCGCGAACGTGCGCACCGCGCAGGCCGCCACCCGCGGCATCGGGCCGGCGCTGGACGTGGCGTTCCGCGGCGGGGCGATCACCGGCATGCTGGTGGTCGGCCTGGGCCTGCTGGGCGTGACCGGCTTCTACTGGTTCCTGGTCGGCAACGGGCGGCTGACGCCGGACGCCAAGCTGGCCAACCTGCTCAACCCGCTGATCGGATTCGCGTTCGGCTCCTCGCTGATCTCGATCTTCGCGCGCCTGGGTGGCGGCATCTTCACCAAGGGGGCCGACGTCGGCGCCGACCTGGTCGGCAAGGTCGAGGCCGGCATCCCCGAGGACGACCCGCGCAACCCGGCCGTGATCGCCGACAACGTGGGCGACAACGTCGGCGACTGCGCGGGCATGGCAGCCGACCTGTTCGAGACCTACGCCGTCACGCTGATCGCCACCATGGTGCTCGGTGCGCTGCTGGTCGGCAATGCCGGCACCTCGGCGGTGCTGTACCCGCTGGCGCTGGGCGCGGTGTCGATCATCGCGTCCATCATCGGCTGCTTCTTCGTCAAGGCATCGCCCGGCATGCGCAACGTGATGCCGGCGCTGTACAAGGGCCTGGCCATCGCCGGCGCGCTGTCGCTGATCGCCTTCTACGGCGTGACGGTCTGGCTCATGCCCGACAACGCGATCACGGCCACCGGCTCGCAGCTGCGGCTGTTCGGCGCCTGCGCGGTCGGCCTGGTGCTCACCGGCCTGCTGGTCTGGATCACCGAGTTCTACACCGGCACGCAGTACTCGCCGGTGCGCCACATCGCGCAGGCCTCGACCACCGGCCACGGCACCAACATCATCGCGGGCCTGGGCGTGTCGATGCGCTCCACGGCATGGCCGGTGCTGTTCGTCTGCCTGGCGATCATCGCGGCCTACCAGCTGGCCGGCCTGTATGGCATCGCCGTGGCGGCCACCTCCATGCTGAGCATGGCTGGCATCGTGGTGGCGCTGGATGCCTATGGACCGATCACCGACAACGCTGGTGGCATCGCCGAGATGAGCGACCTGCCCTCCTCGGTGCGCGACATCACCGACCCCCTCGATGCCGTGGGCAACACCACCAAGGCCGTCACCAAGGGCTACGCCATCGGCTCGGCCGGCCTGGCAGCGCTGGTGCTGTTCGCCGACTACACGCACAAGCTGGAAGGCTACGGCCGTGCGATCAGCTTCGACCTGTCGGACCCGATGGTGATCGTGGGCCTGTTCATCGGCGGCCTGATCCCCTACCTGTTCGGTGCGATGGCCATGGAAGCGGTCGGCCGCGCGGCCGGTGCCGTGGTGGTCGAGGTGCGCCGGCAGTTCAGCACCATCAAGGGCATCATGGAAGGCACCGCCAAGCCCGAGTACGGCAGGGCGGTGGACATGCTCACCACGGCGGCCATCAAGGAAATGATCATCCCGTCGCTGCTGCCCGTGGTGGTGCCGATCCTGGTCGGCCTGATCCTCGGGCCCAAGGCGCTGGGCGGCCTGCTGATGGGCACCATCGTCACCGGCCTGTTCGTCGCCATCTCCATGTGCACCGGTGGCGGCGCGTGGGACAACGCCAAGAAGTACATCGAGGACGGCAACCACGGCGGCAAGGGCTCCGACGCGCACAAGGCCGCCGTCACCGGCGACACGGTCGGCGACCCCTACAAGGACACTGCCGGTCCGGCCGTCAACCCGCTGATCAAGATCATCAACATCGTCGCGCTGCTGATCGTGCCGCTGGTGGTGCGCTTCCACGGCGGCGATGCCCCGCAGGCGCCGTCCACCCCCGCGGCCGTCACCGCGCCGGCCGCCGCGAAGTGAGCGGCGCCAGCTGAACCGTTGGCCTGCCCTGACAGGCCCTGTCGCGATCGAAGGCCCGCCTCGCGCGGGCCTTTCTCATCGGGGTTTCGCCACGGTGGGCCCCCCGGCACCACCCGTCACGGACCGCACCAGCTGTGCCGCCGGTGCGACCAGCGACGCCAGGCGGTCGACCCGGTCCTGCTCGATGCACTCGAGCACCAGTTCGTTGATCCCGCCCACCACGGCCATCGCCATCTGCGCCGAGAGCGCTCCGCTGCCCCGCGGCCGGCCGTTGACCACCTCGAGCATGAAGGCGGCCAGCTCGCCGTTCACCCGGCGCCGCGCCGCCAGCCCGTCCGGCCCGAGGCCAAGGATCTCGACGTAGAGGGTGCGCATCAGCACGGGGTTGGCGGCCAGGGCGCTGAAGTACGCGGCCAGCGCTTGCTCGACCTGCGTCTGCCACGGATGGGCCGGGTCGAGCGCCCCACGCAGCACTTTCAGGCCGTTGTGGCTGGCGGCTTCGTAGAGCGCCACCAGGCATTCGGACTTGCCGTTGAAATGCTCGTAGAAGGTGCGTCGCGAGACCTTGGCTTCGCGCACGATGTCGGCGATCGTCGTGGCCGCGTAGCCCTTTTCGGCCACGGCATGCGCCATGCCCTGCAGCAGGCGGCCGCGGTGCTCGGACATCGGGAATTCATCGGACTCGACCATGACCGGATTCTCGTCGCCCGCTTCGCCGCCCGCTCCGGCGGGCGCGCCAACCACATTGGTACTTGACAGTACCAATGGCCGCCTCCATCATCCACGCACCCGGTACCGATGCGTACCGTTGCTGCCGGAGACCCCGCCATGACCGATCTCGTCGTCCGCCGCCTGCTCGTCGACATGGAGGCGCCCATCGAGCGCCACTGGTGCGCAGGCGACCCGTTCCGCACCGCGCTGTTCAACGCCCTGTCCATGAGCTTCCCGGTGGGTGAGCAGTTCTTCATCGACTCGGTGCGCGGCGGCTTCGCCCAGCTCGCGCCGGACCAGCAGGAGCGATTCCGGGCGGAGGTGCAGGGCTTCGTTGGCCAGGAGGCCACGCATCGTCGCCTGCACGCGCTGTACAACGGCCACCTGGCCAAGCTCGGGCTGGTGAACCACTGGGAGCAGCGCGCGCGCGACCGGCTCAAGCTGATGGAAGGGGTGGACTTCCGCCACTGGCTCGCCATCACCGCGGCCAACGAGCACTTCACCGCGATCTTCGCCGACTGGATGCTCCACAACGCCGACCTGCTGGGCGACCGCGACCCGCGCCTGGCCACCCTGTGGCTGTGGCACAGCGCCGAAGAGTCGGAGCACAAGAGCACCGCGTTCGACCTGTACCAGGCGCTTGGCGGCAGCCACGCGTGGCGGATCACCTGGTTCCGCCGCGTGACGATGATCTTCCTGACCGACACCCTGCGGCAGACGGTCAGCAACCTGCGCCAGGACGGCACGCTGTGGCGCTGGCGCACCTGGAAGAGCGCAGGCTCGTACCTGTTCGGCCGCCGTGGCCTGATCCGCCAGACCTTCCGCCCGTGGAAGGAGTACCTGCGACGCGACTTCCATCCGGCGCAGCAGGACAGCTCGGCCTCCGAGCGCTGGCTGCACGAACACCAGCACCAGTTCTCGCTGGTCGGACGCTGAGCTCGCGGCCGCGGCGCGCGGCGCCGTTCCCACCGCCCGCGTACTTTCTGCCACACGGCCACGCTTGCAGCAGAATCGCTGCATGCAACTCCACTACATCGGGAACGCCGGCCAGCGCTCCGCGACCGGCCGCACCATCCCCGTCATCGATCCTTCCGACGGCCAGGCCTTCGACGACCTGCAGCGCGGCAACGCCGACGACGTCGACCTGGCGGTGCGGGCCGCACGCCAGTGCTTCGATGGCGTCTGGAGCAAGCTCAGCGGCGCAGAACGCGGCCGCCTGCTGATGCGGCTGGCCGCCAAGGTGGCCGAGCACGGCGAGGAGCTCGCGGCCATCGAGCAGCGCGATTGCGGCAAGCCCACCAAGCAGGCGCGCGCCGATGCGGTGGCCCTGGTGCGCTACTTCGAGTTCTACGCCGGCGCCTGCGACAAGCTGCACGGCGACACCATCCCCTACCTGGACGGCTACAGCGTGCTCACCTGGCGCGAGCCGCACGGCGTCACGGGCCACGTGATCCCGTGGAACTATCCGATGCAGATCTTCGGGCGCAGCGTCGGTGGCGCGCTCGCGGCCGGCAACGTGTGCGTGGTGAAACCGTCCGAAGACGCGTGCCTCTCGCTGATCCGGGTCGCGCAACTGGCGGCCGAATGCGGCTTTCCGGCCGGTGCGATCAACATCGTGACCGGGTACGGCCACGAAGTGGGCGACGCCCTGGCCCGGCATCCCGGCATCGACCACATCAGCTTCACCGGCAGCCCGCGCGTCGGCACCCTGATCCAGCAGGCCGCGGCCGAACGGCACTGTCCGGTCACGCTCGAGCTGGGCGGCAAGAGCCCGCAGATCGTGTTCGACGATGCCGACCTCGACGCCGCGCTGCCGGCGGTGATCAACGCGATCGTGCAGAACGCCGGCCAGACCTGCTCGGCAGGCTCGCGTCTGCTGGTCCAGCAATCGCTCTACGAGCCGCTGCTCGACCGCCTCGGCCAGGCCTTCAGCAACCTGCGCGTGGGGCCGGCGCCGATGGACCTCGATGTGGGTCCGCTGATCCGCGCCAGCCAGCAGCAGCGCGTCTGGGATTTCCTGTCCGATGCGCAGCACGCCGACATCCCGATGGTGGCCCAGGGGCAGATCGTCGACGAGGCGCCGGACACCGGCTTCTACCAGGCGCCCACCCTGCTGCGCGACGTGCCCGCGACGCACCGGCTGGCGCAAGAGGAGGTGTTCGGCCCGGTGCTGGCCGCCATGGCCTTCCAGGACGAGGACCACGCGGTGCAGCTGGCGAACGCCACCCAGTTCGGGCTGGTGGCGGGCATCTGGACCCGCGACGGCGCCCGCCAGTTGCGCATGGCCCGCCGGGTGCGCAGCGGCCAGGTGTTCATCAACAACTACGGCGCGGGCGGCGGCGTCGAGCTGCCATTCGGCGGGGTGAAGTCGTCCGGCTACGGACGCGAGAAGGGCTTCGAGGCGTTGTACGGCTTCACGACCGTGAAGACGGTCGCCATCCGGCACGGGTGAGCTGGCCGGGGCAACGGTCCCGGGGACATGCGCGGCCGACGCGCTCTGCGGCTTGCGGCTCGGCGGCTCGGCGCCCGGCCGGCGGCTACCGGATCCCGCGTGCCGGGCGGCTGGCCCGGCCGTATGCGCGGTCCGGCGTGGCGGCCCTGGCCGGTGGCGACGGCGAGAACTTCAGCGGCGGCAGCCTGCGTTGCGTGAGGGCCAGCACCAGGTGCATGAGCGCGACGAACACCAGCCACACCAGCGAACCGATGGCTGCGCCCGCCAGCAGCGACTGCGGCGTGAACGACACCGCCGGCGCGAACTGGTCCCAGGTCGCGCGCAGCATCCGCGGATCGCCCGCCGTCACGAGGTAGAGCAGCTGGTGGTACAGATCGCCCCGCAGGGCGTCGGACGCCCGCGTGAGCCGGTCGACCGACTCGACCAGCTGGCTGATCGCCTGCGACTCGCCGCGGAACACGGGATCGGTGCTGCGCCAGTGGTGGTCGATCAGCGCCCGCAGGTCGCCGTTGAACATGCGGTCGGCCAGCTCGCGGAAGGGCTGCAGGTCCTTGCGTGCCTGCTCCAGCGCCCCGCCCACGCGCTGGCGGTACTGCGCCACGAAACTGGGGACGGTCGCGCCCCCGACGAAGGCGGCCACCAGGACCACCCGGTCCACCAAGCCCGTCACGATGCCCATGTCAGCCCCTCCCAGGGATTCACCCGGCTCGGGGGATCATAGGCGGGGCCACCGCGATGGCGAACCTTCCGCCCGCGCGCGTGTTGCGCCGGAACCGCAGCCGCGCCGCAACAGGCCCCGTGCCGCGCGCCGGAGGCCGTCCGTCGGATCGCTCTGCCGACGGCCGGTAGACTGGCTGCTTCCCATCGAACGAAGGAGACACCCCATGCGCGTCCAGGACAAGTCCGTCATCGTCACCGGCGCCGGCCAGGGCATCGGCGAAGGCATCGCCAGGCGCCTCGCGCAGGAAGGCGCCCAGGTCATCGTCAACGACATTGATGCCACGCTCGGCGAGAAGGTCACGGCCGCGATCCGCGATGCCGGCGGCCGCGCCTCCTTCTTCCGTGCCGACGTGACCCGCTCGGCCGACATGCAGGCGCTGGTGCAGGCGGCCGTCGACCGCCACGGCCGGCTGGACGTCATGGTCAACAACGCCGGCTGGACGCACCGCAACCGCCCGGCGCTCGAGGTGAGCGAGGAGGAGTTCGATCGCGTCTACGCCATCAACGTCAAGAGCATCTACCTCGCGACCATCCACGCGGTCCCGGCGTTCCGCGCGGGTGGCGGCGGCAGCTTCATCAACATCGCGTCCACCGCCGGGGTGCGGCCGCGCCCGGGCCTGACCTGGTACAACGGCTCGAAAGGCGCGGTCATCACCACCAGCAAGTCGCTGGCGGCCGAGCTCGGGCCCGACAACATCCGGGTCAACTGCATCAACCCGGTGTTCAATCCGGCGACGGGACTGTCGGCCGAGTTCGCGGGCGGCCCGCTGGACGACGCACGCAAGGCGAAGTTCCTGGCGACCATCCCGCTGGGTCGCTTCTCGACCGCGCTCGACGTCGCCAACGCCGCCCTCTACCTGGCCAGCGACGAGGCCGCCTTCGTCTCGGGCGTGTGCATCGAGGTCGACGGCGCGCGCTGCGTCTGAGGCCATGCCCGCGTCGTCGCCGAACCAGCTCACTGCCGCGCCTGCCGCCGGCTTCGAGCAGCCGTTCGAGATGCTGGGCGCCTGCCACGAGCGCGTCGCCCGGATGCTCGACCTGCTGGCCCGGCTGCAGGCGCACGTGGCCCGGCACGGCGCGGACGAGCAGGCCCGGCAGGCGGCGCGGGACGTGATGCGGTACTTCGACCTGGCCGCCCCGCAGCACCACCTGGACGAGGAGCGCCACGTGCTCCCCGCCCTCGAAGCCGCCGGTGACCCGGCGCTGGCCCTGCTGGCGGCGCGGCTGCGGTCCGACCATCGGCGCATGGAGGACGGCTGGATGCGGGTGCGACAGGTGCTGTCCGGCCTGGCCGAGGGCACCACGGCTGCGCTGGACCCAGCGCAGCAGGCGGCGCTGGAAGCGTTCGCGGCATTGCACGCCGACCACCTGGCAGCCGAGGACGGCACGGCCTTCCCCGCCGCCGCGCGGCGCCTGGATGCCGCCGCGCACCAGGCCATGTCGGCCGACATGCGACAGCGGCGCGGCGTGCGCTGAGCCGATGGCCCTGCCGCGGCGCGGCCAAACGGCCGTCCGGATCGGGCCGCCGGCCATGCAGGCAAAATCACGTCCATGGCCGAGCGTGTCATTCCCCTCGTCGACCAGCGCCTCGCCGCGCTGTCGGCACGCCTGCCCGCGGTGCCGGTGCCTGCCACGGGCCGGCTGCAGGATGCGCTCGCCCGCCCCCTGCGCGATCTGCGCATCAGCGTCACCGATCGCTGCAACTTCCGCTGCAGCTACTGCATGCCCAAGGAAGTCTTCACCAAGGACTATCCCTACCTGCCGCACGCGGAACTGCTCTCGTTCGAGGAGATCACCCGGCTGGCGCGCCAGTTCGTGGCGCACGGCGTGCGCAAGATCCGCCTGACCGGCGGCGAGCCGCTGCTGCGCAAGAACATCGAGGTGCTGGTCGAGCAGCTCGCGCAGCTGCGCACGGTCGACGGCGACCCGGTGGAACTCGCCCTGACCACCAACGGGTCGCTGCTGGCCCGTAAGGCCCGCGCGCTGAAGGCCGCCGGGTTGCGGCGCGTGACGGTCAGCCTGGACGGGCTGGACGACGCGGTCTTCCGCCGCATGAACGACGTCGATTTCCCGGTGGCCGAGGTGCTGGCCGGCATCGACGCCGCCCGCGAAGCCGGCCTCGGGCCGGTCAAGGTCAACATGGTGGTCAAGCGCGGCACCAACGAACACGAGATCGTGCCGATGGCGCGCCACTTCCGCGGCACCGGCATCGTGCTGCGCTTCATCGAGTACATGGACGTGGGCGCCACCAACGGCTGGCGCATGGACGAAGTCGTGCCGTCGGCCGAAGTGGTGCAGCGCCTGCACGGGCAGTTCCCGCTCACCGCCCTGGAGCCGGCCGCCCCCGGCGAGACCGCGGAGCGCTGGGCCTACGACGACGGGGCTGGCGAGATCGGCGCGATCAGCAGCGTGACGCAGGCGTTCTGCGGTACCTGCAACCGCGCGCGCCTGTCCACCGAGGGCCGGCTGTACCTGTGCCTGTTCGCGAGCAATGGCCATGACCTGCGTTCGCTGCTGCGCGGTGGCGCCAGCGATGCGGACCTGGCCTCGGCCATCGGGCACATCTGGCAGGGCCGCGCCGACCGCTATTCCGAACTGCGCGGCCGGCTCGCGCCCGACCAGGGCGCCGGGCCACGCCGCGTCGAGATGAGCTACATCGGAGGCTGAGCCATGGGGCAAGACGACATCACCGGCGTGATCCTCGCCGGCGGCCGGGGCAGCCGCATGGGCGGGGTCGACAAGGGCCTGCAGAACTTCAATGGCGTGCCGCTCGCCGTCCACGCGCTGCTGCGGCTGCAGCCGCAGGTGGGTGACGTGATGGTCAATGCCAATCGCAACCTCGCCGCCTACGAGTCGTTCGGCGTGCCCGTGTGGCCCGATGCGCTGGCCGACTACGCGGGCCCGCTCGCCGGCTTCCTCACCGGGTTGGAGCGCTGCGAGACGACCTGGCTCGTCACGGTGCCGTGCGACACCCCGCTGTTCCCGACCGATCTGGTGGAACGCCTGCTCGCGGCGGCCCAGGCCCAGGACGCCGAGATCGCGATGGCCAGCGCGCCCGAACAGGACGGCCAGTTGCGCCCGCAGCCGGTGTTCTGCCTGCTGCGCCGGGACCTGCTCGAGAGCCTGGTGCGCTTCACGCATGGCGGTGGCCGCAAGATCGACGCCTGGACGGCGCAGCACCGCACGGTCGACGTCCCGTTCGACGCACCGGGCGACGATCCCCGCGCCTTCTTCAACGCCAACACGCTGGCCGAGCTGCGTGCACTGGAGCAGCGGTGAAGTCGCTCGACCAGATCGCCGCCGAGTTGCAGGGCTACGACCCGCAGGCGCTTGCGGCCACCTCAGTCCAGGCGTTCCTGGAGCGGCTGGTCGCGCCGGTCACCGGGACCGAGCAGGTGCCGGTGGCGGCCGCGCTCGGCCGGGTGCTGGCGCAGGACATCGTCTCGCCCTTCAGCGTTCCGCCGCACGACAACTCGGCCATGGACGGCTACGCCTTCGACGGCGAGCAGCTTGCCACCGGCACGCCGCTGCGCCTCGCGGTGGTCGGCACGGCTTTGGCGGGGCGGGCCTGGCAGGGCCGGGTCGGCCCCGGCGAATGCGTGAAGATCATGACCGGCGCCATCATGCCGGCCGGCCTCGACACGGTGGTGCCGCAGGAGTTCACCCGCTCGGTGGACGGCTCGGCCATCGAGGTTCCGGCGGGCCTGCTGCGGGCCGGCGACAACCGCCGGCTGGCCGGCGAGGACCTGATGGCCGGGCGCCCTGCCCTGCTGCAGGGCGAACGGCTCGGTCCCGCCGCCTGCGGCCTGCTGGCCAGCCTGGGGCTGCCCACCGTGCCGGTGCTGCGCCGCGTGCGGGTGGCCTACTTCTCCACCGGCGACGAGATCCTCAGCGTCGGCGAGCCGCCGCGCGAAGGCGCAGTCTACGACAGCAACCGCTACACCGTGGCGGGCCTGCTGGCCCGGCTCGGCTGCGAGCTGGTCGACCTCGGCGTGGTGCGCGACCAGCCCGAACTGCTGGAGCAGGCGTTCCGGTCCGCCGCAGGGCAGGCCGACGCCATCATCACCAGCGGCGGCGTGAGCGTGGGCGAGGCCGACTTCACCAAGGCCATGATGAAGCAGCTGGGCGACGTGGCCTTCTGGAAGATCGCGATGCGGCCGGGACGCCCGATGGCCGTGGGCCGCATCGCCGAAGCCGCGCCGGGCCGCGCGCCCGCGGTGCTGTTCGGATTGCCCGGCAACCCGGTCGCCGTGATGGTGACCTTCCTGGCCTTCGTGCGCCCCGCGCTGCTGCGCATGATGGGCTGCCGCGACACCGCGCCGCCCCCGCTGCTGCGCGCGCGCAGCCAGGAGGCGATGCGCAAGAAGCCTGGCCGCACCGAATACCAGCGCGGCATCGTCAGCGCCGCGCCGGACGGCGGCCTGCAGGTGCGCACCACCGGCAACCAGGGCTCGGGCGTGCTCAGCTCGATGGTGCAGGCCAACGGACTGATCGTGCTGCACCACGCGCAGGCCAACGTGGCCCCCGGCGACGAGGTGGACGTGATGATGTTCGACGGCGCGATCTGATCGCGCGGGCTCGCCGCGCCGCCGCGCGCCGGCCGCCTTCCCTCTTCCGCTCCTCGTCCTCGTTCCTCGCTTCCCACCCTAGCGCGCCGACGCAGGTGCCTGCGGGGCACCCGCGCCTTGCGGCGTCTGCTGCGGATTGGTGGCGCCGCCGCCCGCACCCTGCGCCTGGGCGCCACCCGTGAGTGCACCCTGTTCGGTGCCGACCCCCTGCGTCGGCGCGGTGGCGCCCGCCGGCCCCGACTGCACCGCCTGGCGCCCGGCGGGCAGCGGCCCGGCCGCCGCTTGCGCGTTGCGGGGCGACGGCGGCGGCAGGCTGCTGTAGTAGGCGACCAGCGTGCGCACCTCCTCGTCGGTGAGCGCCTTGGCGATCAGCGGCATCTGCCCGCTGGGATCGTTGTTGCGGTCGCCGCCCTTCCACTCCGCGAGGGCCGCGGTGAGGTAGCCGGCATGCTGGCCGGCCAGGTAGGGATTGAAGGCCGCGTCGCCGACACCCTGCGGCCCGTGGCAGTTGGCGCAGGCCTGCAGCTGCCGCCCGTCGTCGCCGCGCGCCGCGAGCACCGGCTCGCGCGGTGGCGCGGCGGGCCCCGTGGCCGCGGGCTGGGTGCTCCGGCTGGCATAGAACGCCGCCGACTGCTGGCGCTGCACGTCGCTCATGGCAGCGGCGATCGGCTGCATGACGGGATTCTTGCGGCTCCCGTTGGCATAGCTCTCCAGCTGGTGCACCAGGTACAGCTTGCCCTGCCCGGCCAGCCGCGGGAAGTTCGCCTGCGCGTTGCCTTCGCCGCTCGGCCCGTGGCAGCTGACGCAGGCGGTGACGGCACCGCCACCGCCCTGCGCGGCGATCTGTCCGCCGGCCTGCACCTCCTGCTCGGTCCAGCCCGACGCGAGGGCCACGCGCTCGGGCACCAGCGGCGGCACGGCGGCCGCGGAGGCCGCCGAAGCCGGGGCGGAGGCTGCGCTGGCCGGCGCGGCGGCGCCGGCCGGCGGTGCAGTTCCTCCCGGCGCATCGCCGCCGCGGTTGCAGCCGGTCAGCGCGAGCAACAGGCCTGCCGCTGCGGCCAGGCAGGTGGTGCCCGCGGCGCTCATGCCAGCAACCCGGGTTGCTTGAGGTAGCGCCCGACGATCGCGTCGGCAGCCCAGTAGGCCAGCGCACCCACGGTGCCCGTCGGGTTGTACGACGCGTTCTGCGGGAAGTTGGACGCGCCGATCACGAACACGTTGGGCACGTCCCAGCTTTGCAGGTAGCGGTTGACGACGCTCGTGGACGGGTCGGTCCCCATGATGGTGCCGCCCGTGTTGTGGGTGCTCTGGTACTGGGTGATCGTGTAGGGTCCCTTGCGCGGTCCGCCGGCCACCTGGCGCCCGCCCATCGCGCGCGCGATCTCGGCGGCACGGTCGGTCACGTAGGCCGACATCTTCAGGTCGTTCTCCGGGAAGTCGAACGTCATGCGCAGCAGCGGCAGTCCCCAGGCGTCCTTGTAGGTGGGATCCAGGTCAAGGTAGTTCTGCGGCACCGCCACCGAACTGCCATGCACGTTGACGCTGCTGGTGTGGTTGTAGTGCCGCGCCACCGCCTTCTTCCAGGCAGAGCCCCACGACGGTGTGCCGGGCGGGGTCGGATGGAACTCGATCGGGCGGCCGTGCGTCATCACCTCGCCGATGTAGCCGCCGCCGAGGAAGCCGAGCGGTCCGTGGTCGAAGTTGTCGCTGACGAAGTCGGCCATCACCGTGCCGCAGGCACCCGATCGCATGAAGGGATTGATGTTGACCTTCTCGTCGAAGAACACCTGCACGCCGCTGGTGGTCTGGTAGGCGTAGTTGCGCCCGACCACGCCCTTGCCGCTGGCCGGGTCGTACGGCTGCCCGATGCCCGACAGTAGCAGCAGCCGCACGTTGTTGAGGGCGAACATGCCGACGATGAACAGGCTCGCCGGTTGCTCGAACTCGCGGCCCTGGGCGTCGGCATAGGTCACGCTCACCGCGCGCTTCCTGTCCTTGTCCAGGTTCACCCGCAGCACCTGGCACTGCGTGCGCAACTGGAACCTGGGGTCCTTCAGCAGCACCGGCAGCAAGGTGGTCTGGGGCGACGACTTGGCGTAGTGCTCGCAGCCGTAGCGCTCGCAGAAGCCGCAGAACATGCAGCTGCGCAACTGCACGCCTTCGGGGTTGGTGTAGTTGCGGCTGAGGTTGGACGACGGCTGGGTGAACGGGTGGTAGCCCAGGTTGGCAGCCGCCTTGCGGAACAGCGCCGAGCCGTACGGCTCCTTCTGCGGCGGCGTGGGGTACTCGCGCGAGCGCGAATCCTCGAACGGGTTGCCGCCTTCGATCTTGCGGCCCTGCAGGTGCCCGGCCTTGCCGCTGGTGCCCAGCAGGTACTCGAAGCGGTCGAACGAGGGCTCCAGGTCCGCCGCGGTGACGCCCCAGTCCTGGATCGACAGGCCGGCCAGCATCTTCTCGCCGTAACGCTGCACGGTCTGGCTGCGCATGCGCAGGTCGCTGTCCTGGAACCGGTAGGTCTGGCCGTTCCAGTGCACCATCGCGCCGCCCAGCCCGGTGCCGGGCAGGAAGCTTTCCCAGCGGCGGATCGGCAGCGCCGTCTCGCTGCCCTTGTTGCGGAAGGTCACCGTCTCGCGCGCGGTGTCCTGCATCAGGCCCTTGCGGATCGAGTAGCGCAGCTCGTCGTGCATCTGCGGCCCCTGGAAGTCGGGCACCGTCGAGCGCGGCTGCCCGCGCTCCAGGCCGACCACCTTGAGGCCGGCCTTGGTCAGCTCGCGGCCCAGCATGCTGCCCACCAGGCCCACGCCGAGCACGACCGCGTCGACGGGAGGAAGTCGGGTCGCGGCCATCAGCGCGTCCCCTGCCGGCGCGGCGCGGCCGCGGGTGCCATCGCGGGCATCTCGTGCACGTGGCCGGCGCCGTCCTGGGCCAGGCTGCGCGGCGGCACGTCGAACGCGATGCCGTGCTGGTCGACCAGGTCGTAGTAATTGCCGTAAGCCCCGGGGAAGCCGATCATGGCCCAGGAGCGCCCGTCCCGGTTCCCGCCATACGCAGGGTCGCTGAAGTAGCCCTCGACGGTCAGGGCCAGCAGCGACTCGAAGAACGACTTGGACGGCACGCCTTCCAGGTCCTGGCCGCCGTTCTGCAGCCGCGTGAGCCAGGCGTCCTGCTGCTCGCCGGGCAGCTTCTCGAACGGCGTGGCGCCCTGCCCCTGCTGCGAGAGGGCGCGCAGCGCATTGCGGAACAGCTCGGCCGGCGTGAACGGCAGCTGGTAGCCCTGGCTCGGCGATCCCGCCTGCCAGGGCCCGCTGCGGTACAGGCGCTCGCCCGCGCCCCAGGCTCCTGCCAGCTGCCGGTCGATGTAGTTCACCACCCCGGCCTCGCGCGCACCCGGCCCGAGCTCGTCCGGCGGGATCAGCCGGTCCACCGCGGCCTCCATGAAGGCAGCCTCCGGCGCCGAGAAGAACAGGTAGGGCGCGCTGGCGGCCTGGCCACCCCCGTGCGGCTGCTGTGGCGCCTGGCCGCTGCCTGGCGTTCCGACGGCAGGCAGGGCGGCGGCGGCCGCCGTGCCGGCCTTGAGAAAGATTCGGCGCGAGAGAGGTTGCATGTGGACCCTTGGAGCGAAGGCTGCGAAGCGGCAATCCGCGTGCCGGCGCGGCCGTCCGGGCCCTGGGCCGCGCTACTGCTGCGGTGCCTTCGTCGGCGAGTCCGCGCGCACGCCGGGCGGCTGCACGTTGCGGCCGGTCTTCACGTCCTCGCTGGGCGCCGCCGTGCCGGCCTTCTCGCTGCGCACCGGCATCGGGGGCGCCGCCGGCGGGTTGTTGCCGGCTTGCGGCGGCATGCCCCCGATCGACGTGCCGCCGGTGTTGCCCTCCGCACCCTGCGGGATGCCGGGCGTGCCGGCCGGTGCCCCATCGGCGGCCTTCGGCGCGGGGCTCGCCGCCATCACCTCGCCACTGGTGCGCCCGCCCGCCGCGACATGGCCCGGCGCTCTGGTCTGCCGGACGTCGCCCAGGGCTCCGCCCTGCTGGTTGCAGCCGACCAGCAAGGCAAGCACGGTGGTGAAGGCGGCGGCCTTCATTCGCGCACCTTCTCGTACCAGAGGCTGTGGTGGGTGCGCGCCCAGTTCTCGTCCACCGTGCCGTGGCGCATCGCGTGGTAGGCGCCCGGCGTCCCCACCGTGCCGAGGTAGATGTGCCCCATCGCGGCGGCGATGTAGAGGGTGGCGCCGGCGATGTGCAGGTAGTTGGCCAGCTGCAGCAGGTAGCGCGTCTGGCCGAACACGACGAAGTCCAGCACCAGGCCGGTGGCCGACATCAGCAGTCCCAGCAGCACCACGCCGCCCCAGAACCAGGCCTTCTCGCCAGCGTTGAAGTAGCCGGCGGGCGGATGCCCCTGGCCGAACAGCCCGCCGCCCGAGCGCAGCCAGGCCCAGTCGGAGCGGTCGAAGAAGTTGTCCCGCAGGAAGGTGAGGAACATCACCACCGAGCTGGCGATGAAGAAGGGCCCGACCACGTTGTGCACGTACTTGGAGACGATGGCCAGCCACGAGAATGCGTCGTGGCCGATCAGCGGCAGCAGTGTCTTCTTGCCGAACAGGATCAGCACGCCCGTCAGGGCGAGCAGCAGGAAGCTGATGGCGGTCGTCCAGTGGACGATGCGCTGCGTGCGGTTGAACCGCAGCATCGGCCGGCCGCTGGGCGGTGGCGCCTCGGCGGGGCCCACCAGCCGCCACAGCAGCAGGATCGCCAGCATGGCGGCCAGCAGGATCGCGCCGGAGGCCAGGCCCAGCGGTCCGTTGCGGATGTTGCGCCACGTGTTCCCGCCGCGCTGCAGGATCAGGTCGGACTCCGATTCGCGGCCGATCGGCACGATCCAGTGGCGGTCGCGGTGATTGCGGCCCGACTGCATCGACGTCCAGCCCGGCTCGGGGGAGTCCTTCTCGATCTGCAGGATGGTCTGTTCCTCGGCATACGCCGGCGAGGCATCCTCGTTCGGCACGGCGGCCGTGGCGGCCAGGGTGGCGGCCCCCAGCAGCAGCAGCATCGACAGGCGGCGCAAGGCGCTCATGGCGGACCTCCCTTCTCGGGCGTGCGGCGGTATTCGTCCTGGCGGCGGTTGCGGTCGGCGATCGCCGCGTACCAGGCCAGCCGGTCGCCAGCGAACCGGGCCTGCTGGGGCAGGTTGTCGCGCTTGCCGTCGTACTGGCCCTGGTGCCAGCCCGGGTGCTGCTCGACCTCCAGGCAGCCGCCCAGCGCGAACGACGCGCACAGCAGGGACACGGCGACGGCGGCCCTCATGTCGGCAGCTTCCCCGGCTGGTTCTGCGAGGCGCCCGGCACCTGGTTGGGCCGCGGACCGTCGCCGGGCGTGGCGATCTGCCCGCGCTTGCCCGGGTTGTAGGCGATGTCCCAGCCCCAGAGCTTCGGCCCGTAGCCACGGGTCTCGACGCGGTGCCGGTAGATGTCCGCGATGATGTTGGCGTCGCCGCCCAGCAGCGCCTTGGTGCCGCACTGCTCGGCGCAGGCGGGCAGCTTGCCCTCGGCGAGCCGGTTGCGCCCGTACTTGCGGAACTCCTGCGGCGAGGTGTCCGGCTCGGGCCCGCCCGCGCAGAAGGTGCACTTGTCCATCTTGCCGCGGTGGCTGAACAGGCCAGTCTCGGGGAACTGCGGCGCGCCGAACGGGCACGCATAGAAGCAGTAGCCGCAGCCGATGCACTGGTCCTTGGAATGCAGCACCACGCCGTCGGCCGTGTGATAGAAGCAGTCGACCGGGCACACCGCCATGCAGGGCGCGTCGGTGCAGTGCATGCAGGCCACCGAGATCGACGCCTCGCCCGGCTCGCCGTCGCGCACGGTCACCACACGGCGCCGGTTCACGCCCCAGGGCGTCTCGTGCTCGTTCTTGCACGCGGTGACGCAGCCCATGCAGTCGATGCAGCGCTCGGTGTCGCAGATGAATTTCATGCGCGCGGGCATGGCGATCTCCCTTTCAACCCATTCCGGTGAAACGCACGAGCCTGCACAGGGAGACCTTGGTCTCCTGCATCATGGTCACCACGTCGTAGCCGTAGGTCCAGCCGGTGTTCACGGCCTCGCCCAGCACGATCGGCGCGGCTCCCTTGGGGTAGTTCGCGCGCAGGTCCTCGCCCATCCACCAGCCACCGAAGTGGTAGGGCATCCAGACCAGGCCCTGCGGCACGCGCGGCGTGACGAAGGCCTTGATCCGCAGCCTGGCGCCGGCTGGCGTCTCGACCCAGACCTCCTGGCCGGTCTGGACGGGCAACTGGCTCGCGTCGAACGGGTTGATCTCCACGAACATGGCCTGCTGCAGCTCGGCCAGCCATGGGTTGGAGCGGGTCTCGTCGCCGCCGCCCTCGTACTCGACCAGCCGGCCCGAGGTCATGATCAGCGGGAAGTCGCGCGAGAAATCGACCTGCTGCACCGATTTGTAGAGCGTGGGCAGGCGCCAGAAGTTCTTCTTGTCGTCGTACGTCGGGAAGCGCGCCACCAGGTCGCGCCGCGGCGACGCCAGCGGCTCCCGGTGCACCGGCACCGGGTCCGGGAAGTTCCAGACGTGGGCCCGCGCCCGGGCGTTGCCGTAGGGGGCGCAGCCGTGCGCGATCACCACGCGGATGATCCCGCCGGACAGGTCGGTCTTCCAGTTCTTGCCTTCGGCCTGCGCCTGCTCCTGCGGGGTGAGCTCGCCCCACCAGCCGAGCTTCTTGAGCAGCACGTGGTCGAACTCGGGATAGCCGATGTCCAGGTCGCTGTCCCGCGTGGTGCTGCCGTCGGCCGCCAGCAGGCTCACGCCGTCGTGCTCGACACCCCAGTTGGCGCGGAACGGCATCCCGCCGCGCGCCACCGGCTTGGACAGGTCGTACAGGATCGGGGTGCCCGGATGCTTCAGCTCGGGGGCTCCCCAGCAGGGCCAGGGCAAGCCGTAGTAGTCGCCCTTGCACGGCCCCGACTCGGCCAGCAGCGTCGTGGGATTGAACGTGCCCTTGTGCTGCATGTGCAGCTTGAGCCGCTCGGGCGAGCAGCCCGTGTAGCCGATGGTCCAGCACGACCGGTTGATCTCGCGCAGGATGTCCTCGATCACCGGCTCGTCGCGCACCACCTTGATGTTCTTGCACAGCTGCTCGGCGAAGCCGAACTTGCGCGCGAACTGGTACATGATCTCGTGGTCGGTCTTGCACTCGAACAGCGGCTGGATCACCCGCTCGCGCCACTGGATGCTGCGGTTGGACGCGGTGCAGCTGCCCTGCGTCTCGAACTGCGTGGTGGACGGCAGCAGGTAGACGCCGTCCTTGCGCCCGTGCATCGCGGCCGTCATGGTCGGATACGGGTCAATCACCACCAGCAGGTCCAGCTTCTGCATGGCCAGCTTCATGTCCGGCAGCCGCGTCTGGCTGTTCGGGGCGTGGCCCCAGTAGACCACCGCGCGCAGGTTGTTCGGCTGGTCGACATACTCGGGCCGCTCCAGCACGGCATCGAACCAGCGCGAGACCGTGGTGCCGGGCTTCTCCATCAGCTCCTTGGAGCCGAAGCGCGAGGCCAGCCAGTCGTACTCGACGCCCCACACCGCCGCGAAATGCTTCCAGGCGCCCTCGGCGATGCCGTAGTAGCCGGGCAGCGAATCGGGGTTGGGCCCGACGTCGGTGGCGCCCTGCACGTTGTCGTGTCCGCGGTAGATGTTGGCCCCGCCGCCCGCGATGCCGATGTTGCCCAGCACCAGCTGCAGGATGGACAGCGCGCGCACGTTGGCCGTGCCCACGTGGTGCTGGGTGATGCCCATGCACCAGACCACCGATGACGGCTTGTTCTTCGCCAGCATCTCGGCGGCCAGGCGCACCGACTCCTCGGGCACGCCGGTCACCTCGCTGACCACCGGTGGCGGCCACTTGGCCACTTCGGCGCGCACCTGGTCCATGCCGTAGGTGCGCGCCGCGATGAACTCGCGGTCCTCCCAGCCGTTCTCGAAGATGTGCCACAACACGCCCCAGGTGAAGGCGATGTCGGTGCCGGGGCGGATCCGCACGTAGTGGTGCGCGAAGCGGGCCGTGCGGGTGAAGCGCGGGTCGACCACGATCATCTTGGCCCCGAGCTCCTTGGCGTGCAGGAAGTGCAGCATGGAGATCGGGTGCGCCTCGGCCGGGTTGGACCCGATGAACAGCACGGCCTTGCTGAAATGCAGGTCGTTGAACGAGTTCGTCATCGCGCCGTAGCCGAACGTCTGCGCGACGCCGGCCACGGTGGTCGAGTGGCAGATGCGGGCCTGGTGGTCGCAGTTGTTCGAGCCCCACATCGAGACGAACTTGCGCAGCAGGTAAGCCTGCTCGTTGTTGTGCTTGCTCGAGCCGATCCAGAAGATCGAATCGGGCCCGGCCTTCTGCCGCAGCTCGAGCAGGCGGTCGCCCACCTCGTTGATCGCCTGCTGCCAGGTGATGCGGCGGTACTCGCCATCCACCAGCTTCATCGGATAGCGCAGACGGTGCTCGCCGTGCCCATGCTCGCGCACCGAGGCGCCCTTGGCGCAGTGCGCCCCCATGTTGATGGGCGAGTCGAAGGCGGCGTCCTGTCGCACCCACACGCCGTTCTCCACGACCGCCTCCACCGAGCAGCCGACCGAACAATGGCTGCAGACGGTGTGCCGGACCTCCCGCTCGGGGGCCGCGGCAGCGGGCTGCTGCGCCTGGGCGCGCTGGATCACGGGACCGGCGCCCGCGCCGAGCAGCGCGGCGGCGCCGGCCAGCCCGCTCTGGCGGAAGAACGCCCGCCGGCTGCTGCCCGGCTGCGCGGCCCGTCCGCGCCGCAGGCTGCTGCGCTGCGCCGGCAGGTCGGCTGCCGGGGCGATCTTGCGAAGCAAGGTCACGGCCGGTTCCTTCAGTAGCGGGCGAGCTTGTAGTAGCGGCGCACGTGGTCCGTGACGTGGTAGCCGTCCGCTGCGGCATCCCCGGCCGGCACGGGGGTGGTCGGCGCCTGGGCTTGCACCTGCGTCGGCAGGGCCGTCGAGGCGGCACCGGCGGCCGCGGCGGCGGCCAGCCGGCCCAGGGCGTCGCGGCGCGAGCGGGACGGGATCACGGGCTTGTCGGTCATTCGGGAACGGGCTCCTGGACGAAGGCGTCCTGCTCGGACGCGAGGAAGGCGGCAGCGAAGTCGGCCAGCGGGCCGTACAGGCCCGCGCTCGGATGGGCGGCGATCTCCCGCAGGCAGCGGAACGACCAGCCGGCGATGTGGCGCTCGAGGAAACGGGCCTGCGCGGCGGGCGGCGCCCCGCCCACGATCAGCTGGGCCATGGCGTCGCACAGCGCACCCAGGTGGTCCTCCAGCTCGCGCGAGCGCTCGGCGCGGTGCAGCCCCAGGGCAACGAGGTCGCGGCGGACTTGCGCCAGCGACACGTTCATCAATGAACCGTCGACGTAGTAGGAGGCGTAGGGATTGATGTCGGGCGTGCCCAGCGCGACGAACATCGCGGCATGCGCGCGCGCCAGGCCGGCGCGCTGGCTGCGGGCCGCCACGACCAGGCGGCTCCAAGCGGCCTCGACGGCACTGTCCGACCCGCCGGACAGCGGCGCCTGCGCCGCCAGCCAGTCGGCGGCCCGCTCGTCCGCGTCGAGCAGCAGGCGCGCCAGCAGGCTGTAGACGCCTGCACGCGCCTGGTCGTCCGGGTCTGGGTCAACGAGCTCCGGACATGGCTGCATCGCTCCAGAATAGCCAGCGGCCCGCGCGGCGTGGGAACACGCTCAGACTTTGTTGCAGGTGCGCGGGAGTGGTTGCGAGAAGGCCGAGCACCCCGGGGGGCGGGTGTCGGCCGTGGGTGCCGGGTGTCGAGGCATGCTGCTGGAGCACGCAATCCACAGCGCAAGAGGTGCCGGGGAACCTCGTCCGGTGCGCCTGCCGGGCCTCAGGCGAACATGCGCCGGGCTTCGTCCGCCAGCTGCTGCCGCTTCATCACGAGCTTGGGCAGGTCCGGGTGCATCGGGTCGATCTCGCGCAGGGCCCAGCCATAGAACGCCTGTGCGAACGTCAGGTGGATGAATTGGATGATCTTCATGGACGAGATCGTCGGCGGTATGGCAGAGGCACCCGGTCGGTGCCTGCCTGAACCATTTGTCGGCCTCGCAGCGCACGCCGTGTCAGACAGCGGCGACCCATCCGTCAGCCGCCGCCCACAGCGCGAGCGGCGAGCCCATCGGCTATTTGGCGATGAGCTCGCCGTGCACCGGCGGATGCAGCTCGTCCTGGGTCTGGGCCTTGTTGGCGCCAGGCACCTTCTCGCGGGCGAACAGCAGGTAGATCGTGGGAACCACGAAGATCGTCAGCAGCGTGCCGAGCGACATCCCGCCGACGATGACCCAGCCGATCTGGATGCGGCTCTCGGCGCCGGCGCCCTTGGCCAGCGCCAGCGGGATCGCGCCCAGCACCATGGCGCCGGTGGTCATCAGGATCGGGCGCAGGCGCTGCGACGCCGCCTTGACCACGGCATCCACCTGCCCCAGCCCTTCCTCGCGCAGCTGGTTGGCGAACTCCACGATCAGGATGCCATGCTTGGTGATCAGGCCCACCAGCGTGATCAGGCCGATCTGCGAGTAGACGTTGAGCGAGCCGCCCGACCACTTGAGCGCCAGCAGCGCGCCAATCATCGACAGCGGCACCGACAGCATGATCACCAGCGGGTCGACGAAGCTCTCGAACTGGGCCGCCAGGACCAGGAAGATGAACAGCAGCGCGAGCACGAACACGATCGCCAGGGCGCCTTGCGAGCTGCGGAACTCGCGCGAGGTGCCGTTCAGGTCGGTGGTGTAGCCCGGCTTGAGCACCCGCGCGGCGGTCTGCTCCATGAACTGCAGCGCCTGGCCGAGCGAATAGTCGGGCGACAGGTTGGCCGTGATCGTCGCGGAGCGCCGCTGGCCGAAGTGGTTCAGCTCGCGCGGGCTGACGCTCTCGCTCACCTTCACCAGCGCCGACAGCGGAATCATCGTGTCGTTGCGCCCGCGCACGTAGATGCTGTCGATGTCCTCCGGCGTGGTGCGGCCGCTGGCGCGGTTCTGGATGATCACGTCGTACTGCTCGGCGTCGCGCTTGTAGCGGGTGACCTGCCGGCCGCCCAGCGTGGTTTCGAGCGCGCGCGCCACCACCTCGACCGCCACGCCCATGTCGGCCGCGCGGTCGCGGTCGACCACGATGCGCAGCTCGGGCTTGTTCAGGCGCAGGTCGACGTCCACGCCCTGGATGCCGGGGTTCTTGGCGATCTCGTCCTGCATCTGCCGCACCACGCGCGCCAGGTTCTCGTAGCTGTCGGAGGTCTGGATCACGAAGTTCACCGGCCGGTCGCGAAAGCCCTGGCCAAGCGACGGCGGCGTGATGATGAAGGCGTTGATCCCGGGCAGGCCGGCCACCTTGGGCGCCAGCTCGCGGGCGATCTCGAGCGTGGTCTTCTCCCGGTTCTCCCAGTCGACGGCGCGGTACACGACGCTGCCCTGCGACACGGTCGGGTTCCCGATGTTGGCGAACAGGCGGTCGAATTCCTTGTACTGCTGGCCCATCTTCTCCAGCGCGTTGGCGTAGCGGTCGGTGTACTCGAGCGTCGCGCCGTCGGGCGCGTTGATGTTGGCCAGGATGGTGCCCCGGTCCTCCAGCGGCGACAGCTCGGACTTCATGGTGGGCCAGACGGCGGCGATGGCCAGCGCGCTGACCAGCATCACGCCGATGACGAGCCAGCGCGCCTGCAGCAGGGCCGGGAAGCGGCTGCCCGCCCGGGCCGGCACGCGCGCCGTCAACACCCAGCGCAGCAGCGCCGCGTAGCGCTGGGACAGCGCGGTGAGCCAGCGTTCCATGGTGCGGTCGAACCAGTTCGGCCGCGGATTGTGGCGCAGCAGCTTGGCGCACATCATCGGCGTGAGCGTCAGCGCCACGAAGCCGGACACCAGCACCGCGCCAGCCAGCGCCAGGGCGAATTCGACGAACAGGCGCCCGGTGCGCCCCGGCGTGAACGCCAGCGGCGCGTACACGGCCACCAGCGTGAACGTCATGGTGATGACCGCAAAGCCGATCTCGCGCGAGCCCTTGATGGCGGCGGAGAACGGATCGAGGCCCTCCTCGATGTGCCGGAAGATGTTCTCCAGCATCACGATCGCGTCGTCCACCACCAGGCCGATGGCCAGCACCAGCGCCAGCAGCGTGAGCGTGTTGATGGTGAAGCCGGCCAGCGCCATCATCGCGAACGTGCCCACCAGGCTGACCGGGATGGTGACGATCGGGATGATGGACGCCCGCAGCGTGCGCAGGAACACGAAGATCACCAGCGCCACCAGCACCACCGCCTCGACGATGGTGTGGTAGACGTTCTTGACCGAACGGTCGATGAACAGCGAGTTGTCGTTCGCGACGTCGACGTTGACGTCGGACGGCAGATCCTGCTTGAGCTGCGGGATCATGTCCCGCACGCCCTGCGACAGGGTCAGCGGGTTGGCGGTGGCCTGGCGGATCACGCCGGCCGAGATCGCGTAGCGCCCGTTCAGCCGGGCCGAGGTGCGCTCGTCGGCGGCGGCCTCCTCGACCCGTGCCACGTCGCGGATCTTCACCGGGAAGCCGTTCACGTTCTTCACTACGATCTCGGCGAACTGCGCCGGTCGCACCAGGTCGGTCTGGGAGGTGACGCTGAACTCGCGCTGCTGCGATTCGATGCGGCCCGCAGGTACCTCGAGGTTGCTGCGCCGAACGGCGTCCTCGACGTCCTGCGTGGTGAGCCGGTAGCCCGCCAGCTTGTCCGGGTCGAGCCAGACGCGCATGGCGTACTTGCGCTCGCCGTAGATGCGCACGTCGGCGACGCCGGTGACGGTCTGCAGGCGCGGCTTGACGATGCGGTTGACCAGGTCGTTGATCTGCAGCGGGTTGAGCGTGTCGCTGGTGAAGGCCAGCCAGATCACCGGGAAGGCGTCGGCCTCGACCTTGGCGATCACCGGCTCGTCGATCGACTGCGGCAGCCGGTTGCGCACCCGCGAGGTGCGGTCGCGCACCTCGGCGGCCGCGGCGTCGGCGTCCTTCTCGAGCCGGAACCGCACCGAGATCTGGCTCTGCTCGGCCCGGCTGATCGAGGTGATGACGTCGACCGCGTCGATGCCGGCGATGGAGTCCTCCAGCGGCTTGGTGACCTGCGACTCGATCACCTCGGCGGACGCCCCTGGATAGCGCACGCTCACCGTGACCACCGGCTCGTCGATCTTGGGGTACTCGCGCACGGACAGGCGGTCGAAGCTCACCAGGCCGACCAGCAGCACCAGCAGGGACAGCACGGTCGCGAAAACCGGCCGGCGGATCGAGATCTCGGGCAGTTGCATCGCTGGCTCCTCCGCGCGGGACGTCAGTTGGCGGCGGCCGCTGCCGTGGCGCGGCGGGCCGCGGGGCGGCTGGGGGCCGCACCACCGGCTTCGGCCACCAGCGGCCGGCAGGGATTCGGGCCGGCGCGCGCCGGCTCGGCGGCCGGGCGATCGGCGACGGGGATGGCGCGGGCCGGAGCCTGCGGCGCCGGCCCCGCGGCGGCCGGGGCGGCGCCCGCACCGCCGGCGGCGGGTGCACCACCATTGGCGGCCGCCGCACCGGCGCCGTTGCCGCCCCGTCCGACGTCCATCACCCGCACCGGCGTGCCGTCGCGCTGCAGGCGCTGCTGGCCGGCCGTGATGACCAGGTCGCCCGGCTGCAGGCCCTCGGTGATCTCCACCCGGCCGGGCCGGCGCAGCCCGACCTTGACTTCGACGCGCTGGGCGGTCCTGCTGTCCTGGTCGGGGCCGTCCACCACGCGGAACACGAACTGGCGCCCGCCCTGCGGCACGATGGACTCTTCGGGCACGACCAGCGCGTTGTCGCGCTCGCCGAACACCGCGGTGACCCGCGCGAACATGCCCGGACGCAGTGCCAGCTGGCGGTTGTCGATGCAGCCGCGGATGCCGATCGAGCGGCCGTTGGCGTCCACCAGCGGATCGATCGCCTGGATGACGGCCTCCCAGCGGCGGCCGGGCAGCGCATCGGTCTGCACCACCGCGACCTGGCCGGGCCTGAGCTTGGTCTGGAAACGCTCGGGCAGCCGGAAGTCGACGTACACGGCATCCAGGTCTTCCAGGTTGACGATGTCGGCCCCGTCCTTGAGGTAGTCGCCGACGTTCACGCCGCGGATGCCGGCGATGCCATCGAACGGCGCCACGATGCGCAACCGCGCCGCCGTGGCCTCGGCCAGCGCCAGCTTGGCCTCGGCCACCTGCAGGTTGGCCGCGCTTTCCTCGACGCTGCGCTGGCTGATGAAGTTCTGCGCGACCAGCTCCTGGTTGCGCTTGTGGTTGGCGCGGGCGATCGACAGCTCGGCCCGGGCCTGCTGCATCTGGGCCACCGGCAACTGGTCGTCCAGCTGCACCAGCACCTGGCCGCGCCGCACCCGGGCGCCGTCGTTGAAATTGATCCGGGTGATGCGGCCGCTGACCTCGGGCCGCACCATCACGCTCTGGCGCGAACGCAGGCTGCCGACCGCCTGGGCATCGTCGGTCAGGCGCATGGACTCGACACGGGCGACTTCCACGGCAGGAGCCCGCGAGGGCCCGCTGGCGGCGCCGGCGGGGCCGGGCGCGGTGGCGGCGGCCGGGGCGGCGTCGAGGGGAGCCTGGCGCGGCTTGTTCTGGAACCACCAGGCAGCAGCGGACGCTGCGGCGATGCCGGCAACGGCGATCACCGTGTAGAGGGGCTTGGATGCCATGAACAACTTCGAGAGGGAGGAACCAGCATGCAGCAATTTGCATGCAAACACGTCAATGTAGCAGTCGGGTTCGACCGTTCCATGCGCAAATGCCCCTAGACCTCACGCCGCGGCCCGCCGGCGGGCGCGCTTTTACCGGACCTTTACACGGGCGGCTTGCGCCGGCCGAGCGCCACCTCGACGCCCATGTTGGCGAGCGCGTCGGCCCGCTCGTTGCCCGGGTCGCCGTTGTGGCCGCGCACCCAGCGCCAGTCGATCACGTGGCCGGACTGCTGCACCAGCGCGTCCAGCTGCTGCCAGAGCTCGACGTTCTTGACCGGGGTCTTGCCGGCGGTGCGCCAACCCTTGGCCTTCCAGCCGGGCAGCCACTCCGTGATGCCCTTGAGCACGTACTGGCTGTCGAGGAACAGCTGGACCGCGCACGGCCGCTTGAGCGCCGACAGCCCCTGGATCACGGCCATCAGTTCCATCCGGTTGTTGGTCGTGCCCGGCTCGCCCCCGAACAACTCCTTCTCGGTGGCGCCGGACTTGAGCAGCACGCCCCAGCCGCCGGGGCCGGGGTTGCCCTTGCAGGCGCCATCGGTGTACATCACGACCTGGTTCAAAGGGTCTCCTGGGTCATCTCGGGTTGAGGGCGCCGGTTGGGCAGCGGCACCGGGGCGGTGGCGATGGCCTTGGGCGGCTTCCACAGCTTGCCCACCAGCTTGATGCCGCGCACGCGCTTGGTGGCGACGATGAAATACACGGCGCCGAGGATCGGCCACCAGCGGTGGCCAAGGCGGTCCATCCAGTCGAAGCGGTCCAGCCAGTGCTCAGTCGTCAGGGCCGGGCGCCAGCAGCCGAAGTTGCCGGTCTCGACCTCGAAATTGAGCAGCCGCAACCAGTCGCGCAACCGCCGGTAGCCGATGAAGTCACCGGCGTCGGGCAGGAACAATTGCCCGAAACCGAGCTTTCTGTACAGGTGCGCCCGGCGCTGCCGCAGCCCCCAGAGGCTGGCCGGATTGAGGCACGTGATCACCACCCGGCCCTCCGGCACGAGCACGCGCTCCACCTCGCGCAGCGTCGCATGCGGATCGTGACTGAGCTCCAGGGTGTGCGGCAACACCACCAGGTCGAGGCTGGCCGCGTCGAACGGCAGCGCCGAGTAGTCGGCCAGCAGCGCCGGCCGGCGGGCGCCCGGCGGTGGCGGGGGCTCCAGATCGCGCAATCCCAGCCAGCGGTGCGGCATCCGGTTGGCAGCCAGCGCGTCGACCTCGGGCAGCCCGAGCTGCAGCGCGTGGTAACCGAAGATGTCGCTCACGGCCTGGTCAAACTGGGCACGTTCCCAGGCCAGCAGGTAGCGGCCGGGAGGGGTCTGCAGCCACTCATGCATTCCTATAATCGCATCGCTCATGAAGTTGATTCCCCTGCCCGCCTTCCAGGACAACTACCTCTGGGTGTTGCACGACGGGCGTCGGGCTCTCGTGGTGGACCCGGGCGATGCACAGCCGGTGCGCGAGTTCCTCGCGCGCTCGGGCTTGCAGCTGGACGCGATTCTAGTCACGCACCACCACGCGGACCACGTCGGCGGCGTCGATGCGCTGCGCCAGGAGACCGGCGCGGCCGTCTTCGGTCCCGCGCACGAGCCGGTGCCGCGCCCGTTCAGCCCGCTGTCCGGTGGCGACACCGTGCACGTGCTGGGCATGCGGTTCCAGGTGATCGACGTGCCCGGCCACACGGCCGGCCACATCGCCTACTTCACGGCGCAGGTGCCGCAGGACGCGGGCGAGCCGGCCGCGGACGGCGGACCTCTGCTGTTCTGCGGCGACACCCTCTTCTCGGGAGGCTGCGGCCGCCTGTTCGAGGGAACCCCGGCCCAGATGCTCGCCTCGCTCGATGCGCTGGCGGCGCTGCCGGCCGACACGCGCGTGTGCTGCGCGCACGAATACACGCTCTCCAACCTGCGCTTCGCCCGCGCGGTGGAACCGGGCAACCAGGCGCTGCTGGCCTACCAGCAGCACTGCGAGCAGGTGCGGGCAGGCGGCCAACCGACGCTGCCCGCGATCCTCGGCGAAGAACGCCGCATCAATCCCTTCCTGCGCACCCGACTGCCCGCCGTGGCACAGGCTGCGCAGGCCTACAACGGCGCCGACGCCGGGGATGACGTGGCTGTCTTCGCCGCCATCCGCCAATGGAAGAACGAGTTCCGATGAGACTTGCCCTGCACGCCGCCAGCCTGGCGCTTGCGTTCTGGCTGGCCGGTTGCGCCAGCGCACCGCCCTCCGTCGACAACGTCCCCGTCGAGGCCGGCCCCGCCGCCGTCGCGACCCCCGCGCAGGCCGAACCACGCGGCCCTGCCGTCTCCCCCAGCTCCCCGCTCCAGCAGATCACGGGGGACGACGCACGCGGCGTCACCGCGCTGCAACCGCCGACCGACCTGTGGGCACGCATCCGCGGCGGCTTCGCCATGCCAAGGCTGAGCAATGACCTGGTGCGCCAGCAGGAGCAGTGGTACGCCACGCGCCCCGACTACATCCAGCGCATGACCGACCGCTCGCGCAAGTACCTGTTCCACATCGTCGAGGAACTGGAGCGGCGCGGCATGCCGAGCGAGCTGGCGCTGCTGCCGTTCATTGAGAGCGCGTTCAATCCGCAGGCGGTGTCCAGCGCGCGGGCCGCGGGCATGTGGCAGTTCATGCCCGGCACCGGCCGCGACTACGACCTGAAGCAGAACTTCTTCCGCGACGACCGCCGCGACGTGCTCGCCTCCACCCGCGCCGCGCTGGACTACCTGCAGCGCCTGTACGGCATGTTCGGTGACTGGCACCTGGCACTGGCCGCGTACAACTGGGGCGAGGGCAACGTGGGCCGCGCGATCGCGCGCAACCAGCGCGCCGGCCTGGGCACCTCGTACACCGACCTGAACATGCCCAACGAGACGCGCAACTACGTCCCGAAGCTGCAGGCCGTCAAGAACATCGTGGCCGACCCCGACCAGTTCCGCACCGACCTGCCGGTCATCGAGAACCATCCGTACTTCGACATGGTCACGGTGACGCGCGACATCGACGTCGCGCTGGCCGCCAAGCTGGCGGACGTCGAGCTCGACGACTTCAAGGCGCTGAACCCGCAGCTGAACCGCCCCGTCATCCTCGCCGCAGGCACGCCGCAGATCCTGCTGCCCTGGGACAACGCACAGGTCTTCAGCCGCAACCTGGCGGCCTACAGCCAGGGACAGTTCGCCAGCTGGACCGCCTGGACGGTGCCGGGCACCATGAGCGTGGCCGAGGCGGCGCGCCGGGTCGGCATGAGCGAGGCCGAACTGCGCAGCGTCAACACCATCCCGCCCCGCATGCTGATCAAGGCCGGCTCGGTGCTGGTCGTGCCGCGCGCCCCCGGGCGGAAGGAGGACGTGGCGGTGCACGTGGCCGACAACGGCCAGCTGAGCCTCGCACCCGAGGTGCAGCTGCGCCGCACCTTCGTCAAGGCGGGGCGGCACGACACGGTGGCGACCATCGCCCGTCGCTACAAGGTCACGCCCGCGCAGGTCGCCGACTGGAACAACGTCGGTCCCGGCGCCGCCTTCAAGGCCGGCCAGCAGGTCGTGGTGTACATGGCGGTGCGTGCCCGGCCCGCGCCCGGCGCCAAGGCCGCCGCGTCGCGCACCCACGGCCCGCGCGCCGTGCCGGACGCGCGTGCGCGTCCCAAGCCCGTGGTGCAGCGCAAGCGACGCTGAGCGCACCCGGCCGGTGCCGGGTTCCGCCTGACGGACGGCCTGCCTCAGCCGTGTAGGAGGTAACCCACAAGTCCTGTGGAAAACTCTGTGTGAAAGCCCTGGTGCTCCGGGGCGAAGCGGCGTGGACACTGGCCCGCGCCAGATTGCCTAAAGATTGAGCGCCGGCACCGCCCGGCAGCTGGCATGTGGCTTGCGTCGCCGGCGCCGATGCACCGCCCCAACGCCCACCCGAGCCCTTCCCGCGCCACCGCGCACCGACCGCACTCTTGCGGTGCACCCGGCCCGCGGCCGGTGCATGCCGCCTGAGGACGCGCCATGCACGTCCTCGTCGTCTACTGCCACCCGGTCGAGACCAGCTATGCCGCCGCGCTGCACAAGACGGTGGTCGAGAACCTGCTCGCCGCCGGCCACACGGTCGACGACTGCGACCTGTACGCCGAGCGCTTCGACCCGGTGATGTCGCGCGCGGAGCGGCTGGGCTACCACGACGTTCCGCGCAACCGCGAGCCGCTGGCCCGCTACGTGGAGCGCCTGCAGCGCGCCGAGGCGATCGTCTTCTGCTTCCCGACCTGGTGCTTCGGGCTGCCCGCCATGCTCAAGGGGTTCTTCGACCGGCTGCTGATGCCCGGCGTCGCGTTCGACATCAGCGACCCGGCCGACGTCAGGCCGATGCTGACCCACATCCGCCGCATCTCCGCCGTGGTCACCTACGGACGGCCGCGCTGGATGGCCTGGTTCATGGGGGACCCGCCGCGCAAGATGGTCACGCGGTACATGCGCCGGCTGACGGGCAACCGCGCCCGGGCCGACTTCCATGCGTACTACCACATGAACGTGGCCACCCCTTCGGGGCTGGCGCGATTCCTGCGCAAGGTGGGACAGGCCTTCGCGCGCTTCGCGTGAGGCGCGACCACCGGAGACCACTTCCATGCTGCACGGCTTCATCCCGCCCCACCGCTTCCTTCCCTACCTGAGCTGGACCGCCATCGACGCGCTGCCCGACAAGGCTGACACCGTGATCGTGCTACCCGTCGGCGCGATCGAGCAGCACGGCCCGCACCTGCCCTGCTCGGTCGACAGCGTCATCTCGGCCGGCGTGCTCGGCAAGGCACTGGAGAAGCTGCCGCCGGCGGTGCGTGCGTTCGGCCTGGCGCCGATCACCTACGGCAAGTCCGACGAGCACCTGCACTTCCCGGGCACCATGACCCTGACCGGCCCCACGCTGCTGGCGACCGTCACCGAACTGGGCGAGTCGGTGTACCGGGCGGGGTTCCGCAAGCTGCTGCTGGCCAACGGCCATGGCGGGCAGCCGCAGGTGCTGGAGATGGCCGCACGCGAACTGCGCCTGCGCCACGGCGACTTCGTGGTCGTCCCGTTCCATGTCTCGCGGCTGCCCAATGCATCGGGCAGGTTCGTCTCCGACGAGGAGAAGCGCCTGGCCATGCACGCCGGCCATTCGGAGACTGCGCTGATGCTCGCGCTCGCGCCGGAGACGGTGCACATGGAGCGCGCCGTGGCCAACGTGCCGCCGCCCTTCCCCAGCAAGCTGCTCTCGCCGGACGGCCGGCCGGCGTGCGCCTGGACCGCGCGCGACTTCGGGCCGAGCGGGATCATCGGCAACCCGCTGGGTGCCACCCGCGAGCAGGGGCTCGAGATCCTCGACACCCTGTCCGACAGCTGGGTGCAGGCGATCACCGACCTGGCGCGCATGCGCTGGATCGAGCGCGAGGCCGCCTCGTGGGGCCATGGCCACCAGCACGGCCACATCGAGCGTGCCTCCAGCCTGGCATGACGCGCGCCGCGAGCTGGCCCGCCTCTTGCTGAACGTCCGCGTCACTTCATTCCCTGGAGGAGTCCCATGACCCCGATCGCCCGCACCCTGCTTGCCACCGCCCTCGGCCTCGCCACCTGCGCGGCGGCGCAGGCGCAGGACAAGCTCACCTACATGACCAACTGGTATGCGCAGGCCGAGCATGGCGGCTTCTACCAGGCGGTGGCCACGGGCCTGTACAAGAAGCATGGCCTCGACGTCACCATCAAGATGGGCGGGCCGCAGGTCAACACGCTGCAGCTGATGGCGGCGGGGCAGGCCGACTGCATCATGGGCTCCAGCGACATGCAGATGATGGTGGCGCGCGCGGGCGGCCTGCCGGTGGTCACCGTGGCGGCGGTCTTCCAGAAGGACCCGCAAGTGCTGATCTCGCACGACAACGTCAGGAGCTTCGAGGAGATGAAGGACAAGACCATCCTCATCGCCCCGTCCGCGCAGCGCGGGTACTGGCTGTGGCTCAAGAGCCGGTACGGCCTCAAGGACGAACAGACGCGTCCGTACACCTTCAACATCCAGCCGTTCGTCGCCGACAGGAACACGGTGCAGCAGGGCTACCTCACGTCCGAGCCGTTCGCGATCCAGAAGGCCGGCGTGAAGGCCAACACGCACCTGTTCGCCGATCACGGCTGGAGCTCGTACGCCACCACCGTGTCCTGCATGGAGGAGACGGTCAAGAGCCGGCCCAAGGTCATCGAGAACTTCGTGAAGGCGACGATGGAGGGCTGGAAAAGTTTCCTGGCCGACCCGGCGCCGGGCGCCGCACTGATCCGCAAGGACAACCCGAACATGACCGACGAACAGATCGCCTACAGCGTCGGCAAGCTCAAGGAGATGGGCATCATCACCTCGGGCGACGCCAGGAGCGCGGGCATCGGCGTCATCAACGAGGCGCGCGCCAGGCAGAACCACGCGTTCCTGGTCGACAACAAGCTGATCGACGGCACCAAACTGAAGTTCGAGGACGCCTTCCGGCTCGACTGGGTCAAGACCGCGAAGGTGCTGCCTTGATGCGCGAACCGTCGCCCGAAGCCCTGCGGGCCGCAGCCTCCGGGGCCGAGCCGCCGATGCCGGCGCTGGAGGTCCTGTCGGCGCACAAGACCTACCCGAACGGCACCATCGCGCTGCAGCCGGTGGAGCTCACCGTGCAGGAAGGCGAGTTCATCACCCTGCTCGGCCCGTCCGGATGCGGCAAGAGCACGCTGCTGAAGATGGTCGCCGGCCTGCTGCCGCCCACCGACGGCCGGCTGCTGCTCTGGCGCAAGCCGGTCCAGCAGCTGGACGAGACGGGTCGCCGCATGGCGTTCGTGTTCCAGTCGCCCACGCTCATGCCCTGGGCGACGGTGGCGGCCAACGTGCGCCTGCCGCTCGACCTGGCAGGCGTGCCGCGCGCGCAGGCCGAGCAGCGGGTGCAGGACGCGCTCGCGCTGGTCGGCCTGGCCAGGTTCGCCGCCGCCCTGCCGCGCAACCTGTCCGGCGGCATGCAGATGCGCGTGTCGATCGCGCGCAGCCTGGTGGTGCAGCCGCAGCTGCTGCTGATGGACGAGCCGTTCGGCGCGCTCGACGAGATCACCCGCCACAAGCTCGATGCCGAGCTGCTGTCGCTGTGGCGCGAGAAGAAGCTCACCGTCATCTTCGTCACCCACTCCATCCACGAGGCGGTGTTCCTGTCGACCCGCGTGGTGATGATGGCGGCCCGTCCGGGCCGCATCGTCGAGGAGATCACCATCGACGAGCCCTATCCGCGCACGCCGGACTTCATGGTCACGCCGCGCTTCGCCCAGTACGCCCGCCAGCTGCAGGACAGCCTCCTGCGCGCCAGCCAGGACACCGAGGAGGCCCTGTGATGAACGGACCGACGTTGCGGGCCCAGCGCCTGCTCTACCCCGCTCTCGTCGCGGTCGTGCTGCTGGGCGGCTGGCAGGCCCTGGTGAGCGGCCTCAAGCTGCCGCCCTACCTGGTGCCCTCCCCGGTGCTGATGCTGCAGACCCTGGTGACGGACTGGGCGGCGCTGTTCGGCGCGCTGCTGGTCACCTTGAAGATCACCGTGCTGTCGTTCGCCGTCGCCACGCTGGTCGGCGTGCTGATCTCGTTCGTGTTCGTCCAGAGCCGCGCCATCGAGACGGCGCTGTTCCCCTACGCGGTGCTGCTGCAGGTCACGCCGATCGTCGCGGTGGCGCCGCTGATCATCATCTGGGTGAAGAACCCCACGGCGTCGCTGGTGCTGTGCGCCGCGCTGGTGGCGCTGTTCCCGATCATCAGCAACACGACGCTGGGCCTGCGCAGCGTCGACCCCGACCTGCAAAGCTACTTCGCGCTGAACCGCGCCGGCCGCCTGCAGACCCTGGTGCGCCTGCGGGTGCCCAGCGCCCTGCCGTACTTCTTCGGCGGCCTGCGCATCTCCAGCGGGCTGGCGCTGATCGGCGCCGTGGTTGCCGAGTTCGTCGCCGGCACCGGGGGCGCGGCCACCGGCCTGGCCTACCAGATCCTGATGGCGGGCTACCAGCTGAACATCCCCCGCATGTTCGCCGCGCTGCTCCTGATCTCCCTGACCGGCGTCGCCCTGTTCGTCCTGATGGCCTGGCTGTCCAAGCTCGCCCTGGGCTCCTGGCACGCCAGCGAACTGTCCCGCGACTGAAGCAGTCCCTGTCCCGGATCCGCATGAACGCCCCCGTCCACCCCATCGAACACCTGCACGCCGAACTGTCCGACCTGGACTGGATCACCGACGAAGGCCGCATCGCGCGGCTGTCGCAGGACTTCTCCTGGTTCAGCCCGGTCCTCAAACGCCAGCTCGAGGACAAGCGCGCGCAGGCCGTGGTGCGTCCGCGCAGCGAGGACGAGATCCGCCGCCTGCTGGCGTCGTGCGCGCGGCTGCGCGTGCCGGTGACGGTCCGCGGGAGCGGCACCGGCAACTACGGGCAGTCGACCCCGCTGCAGGGCGGCGTGGTGCTGGACATGAGCGGCTACAACGCCTTCCTGTGGGCCCGCGACGGCGTCGCGCGCGCGCAGGCAGGCATCCGGCTGTCCGACCTGGAGAAGGCCACCCGCCCGCTCGGCTGGGAACTGCGCTGCCTGCCCAGCACCTGGCGCAGCGCCACGCTCGGCGGCCTGTTCGGCGGCGGCTTCGGCGGCATCGGCTCCATCAACCACGGCCCGCTCGCCTCGCGGGGCAACGTGCTGGGCGCCAAGGCCATCACGTTCGAGGAGGAGCCCCGGCTGGTGGAGCTGCGCGGCAGCGAGGCAATGCAGCTGCACCACATGTGGGGCACCAATGGCCTGGTGCTCGAGCTGGAGATCGCGCTGGCACCGTGCCACGACTGGACCGAGCAGATCGTGGTGTTCGACACGTTCGAGGCCGCGCTCGGCTTCGGCGATGCGGTCTCACGGGCCGCCGGCATCGTCAAGCGCGAGCTGTGCGTGCTGTCCGCGCCCATCCCCGACCTGCTGCGGCAGCTGGCCGATCACCTCCCGGCCGGCTGCCACGCCGCGATCGTCGCCGTGGCACCGGCGAGCGAACCTGCCTTGCAGGAGACGGCGGCCCAGTTCGGCGGCCGCGTCAGCTACCGGCGCAGTGCCGAAGAGGTGCGCGCGGGCAACCGCACCCTGCTCGAATTCACCTGGAACCACACCACGCTGAACGCGCTGAAGGTCGACAGGACGCTGACCTACCTGCAGAGCGCCTTCACTGCCGGCCAGCACCTCGAGCAGGTGCGCCGCATCGATGCACTGCTGCGGGGCGAGGTCCTGATGCACGTGGAGTTCATCCGCAACATCGACGGCCACATGACCTGCACCGCCCTGCCCTTGGTGCGCTTCACCAGCGAGGAGCGGCTGCAGGAGATCATGCGCCTCTACCGCGACAACGGCGTGCGCATCAACGACCCGCATGTCTTCATCGTCGAGGACGGCCGTGCCCAGGGCACGCTGGTCGATGGCGCCGAGGCGATGAAGCAGCGCTTCGATCCGCACAACCTCCTCAACCCCGGCAAGGTCCGCGCCTGGGGCGGCGGCGCGCCGGTCTAGCGGCAGCGGTTGCACGCACACGCGCGGCCGCCGCCGCTGGCACGCCCTTTGCGAGACCCTTTGCAGAGTAGAAGCTGGCAGCGGCGCGATGCCGTGGGTCATTGCTCTGGTGGCGGGGACGTCGTCCCGCCGTGCACCTTGCAGGTGCAGTGTGTTCACAACATGACCGGAGAAATCTGATGCGATTCGGACCCCTCGTCACCGGCCTTGCCCTGGCCACGGCCGCCACCGTGGCCCATGCCCAGGACAAGGTCACCATCCTCACCTCCTGGTATGCCCAGGCCGAGCACGGCGGCTACTACCAGGCGATCGCCACCGGCCTCTACAAGAAGCACGGGCTGGACGTCACCGTCAAGATGGGCGGGCCGCAGGTCAATGCCGTGCAGCTGATCGCCGCCGGCCAGGCGGACTTCATCATGGGCAAGGACTTCCAGACCCTCGCCGCCATCGAGCAAGGCGTGCCACTCGTCACCGTCGCCGCGCTGTTCCAGAAGGAGCCGCAGGGCATGGTGACCCACCCCGACGTCAGCGGCCTGGGTGACCTCAAGGACAAGCCGGTGCTGATGGCCACCAGCGGCCGCAGCACCTGGTGGCCGTGGCTGAAGGCCAAGTACGGCTACAAGGACGAGCAGGCGCGTCCCTACAGCTTCAGCATGCAGCCGTTCTTCGCCGACCGGAACGTGGTGCAGCAGGGGTTCCCGACCTCCGAGACCTACCTCGCCGAGAAGGCCGGCCAGAAGGTCAAGTTCTTCCTGTTCGCCGACGACGGCTATCCGCCCTACGGCAACACCATCGTCACCACCCAGAAGATCGTGCGCGACAGGCCCGATGTCGTGCAGCGCTTCGTCAGGGCCACCATCGAGGGCTACAAGAGCTACCTGGCCGACCCGGCGCCCGGCAACGCGCTGATCAGGCAGGAGAACCCGAAGATGGAGGATGACCTGATCGCCTACGGCGTCAGGCGCATGAAGGAGATCAACTTCCTGGGCTCCGGCGATGCGGCGAAGCTGGGCGTGGGCACGATGACGGACGCCCGATGGAAGCAGACCTACGACCTGATGGTCGGCAGCGGGCAGATCAAGCCCATCGCCAACTGGCAGCAGGCCTACACGACACAGTTCGTGAAGGACCTGAGGATCATGCCCTGAGCCGGAAGGAGCACCTTCCATGCTCGTGACCAAGCAACCGGTGCTGCGGCGCTTCTGGTACGCCGTGATGCCGCTGGACCGCCTCGACGCGGGCCCGCAGCCGTTCACCCTGCTGGGCGAGGACATCGTCCTGTGGAGGCAGGCCGACGGCACGCCGGCCGCCGTGCGCGACCGCTGCTGCCACCGCACCGCCAAGCTCTCGAAGGGTTTCGTCGACGGCGACCACATCGTCTGCGGCTACCACGGCTGGACCTACGACTGCAGCGGTGCCTGCGTGCGCATTCCGCAGCAGCCGGAGCTGGCCATCCCCGCGGGCGCCCGCGTGCCCGCCTACCGCTGCCAGGCGAAGTTCGGCTATGCCTGGGTGTGCCTGGGCGAGCCGCTCGCGCCGCTGCCCGAAGCCGAGGAGGAGGCGCGGGGCGACCGCCGCATCCACCAGTTCGACGAGACCTGGTCCACCGGGGCGCTGCGGCTGATGGAGAACTCGTTCGACGCGGCGCACTTCGCCTTCGTGCACAAGGGCACGTTCGGCCAGGGCGACCAGCACAAGCCCGAGAACTTCTCGATCACCGAGACCGGCTACGGCTTCGAGGCGTCGATGGTCATCCCCATCAACAATCCTCCCGAGTCGCACCGCATCACCGGCAGCACCGAGCCCACGACCCGCAGGCAGTTCTCCAACCAGTGGCACCTGCCCTTCCTGCGCAAGCTGGGGCTGGTGTACCCGAGCGGCATCCGCCACACCATCTTCACCTGCGCCACCCCGATCGACGACCACCGGATCCGGCTGATCCAGTGGCTGTACCGCAACGACACGGAAGCCGACTGCCCGGCGGCCCTGCTGAACGAGTGGGACACCCGGGTGGTGCTGGAGGACCGCGCGATCCTGGAGTCGGTCGAGGCGGATGCGCCGGTCGACGTCGCCCGCCGCGACGAGCAGGCCATGCTCAGCGACCGGCCCGGGATGATCATGCGCCGGCGGCTGCTGGAGCTGCTGCGCGCCCACGGCGAGACCGAGGTGCACGGCTGGCCGGCCGCGTCGCCGCAACCGAAGGAACAAGCGCCATGCTGACCACCCGACAGAACGTCCTGCGCCGCTTCTGGTACGCGCTCATGCCCATCTCGATGCTGGACGACGGCCCCAGGCCGTTCCGCCTGATGGGCGAGGACATCGTGCTCTGGAAGCAGGCCGATGGCACTCCGGCCGCGGTGCGCGACCGCTGCTGCCACCGCACTGCGAAGCTCTCCAAGGGCTTCGTCGAGAACGGCAACCTGGTGTGCGGCTACCACGGCTGGACCTACGACTGCACCGGCACCTGCGTGCGCATCCCGCAGCAGCCCGACCTCGCCATCCCGGCCGGCGCGAAGGTCTCGGCCTACCGCGCGCAGGAGAAGTACGGCTACGTGTGGGTCGCGCTCGACGACCCGCTGCGGCCGATCCCGCACTTCCCGGAGGACGGCGCGCCGGGCTTCCGCCGCATCTTCCAGTTCTACGAGGAGTGGAAGACCTCGCCGCTGCGCATGATGGAGAACTCGTTCGACAACTCGCACTTCTCGTACGTGCACAAGGCCAACTTCGGGATCCTGGAGAACCCCAAGCCGGCGCCCTACACCTTCACCGAGACCGAGTACGGCTTCGAAGCCGAGACGCTGGTGCCGGTCCGCAACCCCGAGCAGAGCCACCGCATCACGGGCACCGCGGACCCGGTCACCAACCGGCACCTGGTCAACCGCTACTTCCTGCCATTCAGCCGGCGCTTCGGCTGCACCTACCCGGCGAGCGGCCGTGCGCACATCATCTACAACTGCGCGACGCCGATCGACGACGACCGCATGATGCTCGTGCAGTGGCTGTACCGGAACGACACCGAGGCCGAGTGCAGCACGCAGGAGCTGATCGACTGGGACGCGCAGATCACGGCCGAGGACCGCGACATCCTCGAAGCCACCGATCCGGACGCCTGCGTCGACACCAGCCGCCGCGCCGAGTTCCACATGGCCTCCGACAAGCCCGGCCTGGTCATCCGCAAGCAGCTGCTGGCGCTGCTGCGCGCGCACGGCGAGGAGGAAGTGCACCGCGGCTCCCACCAGGCACGCACCATCCCCATCGCACCCGCCGCATGAACCTCCTGATCCGCAACGCCGCCGCGATCCTCACCGGGCTGTCCGGTGCCGAGGCACGCCACCGCGGTCCCGACATCCGCATCCGCGACGGCCGCATCGAGGCCATGGGCACCCTCGCGCCCGAACCCGGCGAGTCGCAGCTGGATGCCACCGACTGCGTGGTCTACCCGGCCTGGGTCAACACGCACCACCACCTGTTCCAGTCGCTGCTCAAGGGCGATCCGCTGGGCCTGAACGCCACCTTGTCACCCTGGCTGGCCGCCACGCCCTGGCGGCTGCGCCCGCATCTGGACGAGGGCATGTTCCGCACCGCCGCGCGCATCGGGCTGGTGGAACTCGCGCTGTCGGGCTGCGGCACGGTGGCCGACCACAACTACCACTACTGGCCGCACATGCCGTTCGACAGCTCGGCCGTGCTGTTCGAGGAGGCGCAGGCGCTCGGCCTGCGCTTCGTGCTGTGCCGCGGCGGCGGCACGCTGTCGCGGATGGCGTCCGCCGACCTGCCGCCCCCGCTGCGCCCGGAGACGCTGGACGGCTACCTCGCCGACATCGAACGGCTGGCCGCCCGCTTCCATGACCGCGCGCCGGACGCCATGCAGCGCGTCGTGGTCGCGCCGACGACGCCCCCGCATTCGATGCGGCCCGACGAGCTGCGCGAGACGGCGGCACTCGCCCGCCAGCTCGGTCTGCGGATGCACTCGCACCTGTCGGAGACGGTGGCCTACCACGACGCGGTGCACGGGCAGCACCGACGCAAGCCGGTGCACTTCTGCCAGGACGTCGGCTGGGTGGGCAACGACGTGTGGTTCGCCCATCTGGTCAAGCTCGACGACGACGAGATCGCATTGCTGGGGGCCACCGGCACCGGCATCGCGCACTGCCCCCAGAGCAACGGGCGCCTGGGCAGCGGCATCGCCCCGGTGCGCGCGCTGGAGGCGGCGGGCGTTCCGGTGTCGATCGGCGTCGACGGCGCGGCCTCCAACGAGGCGGCCGACATGCTGTCGGAGACGCACGCGGCCTGGCTCATGCAGCGGGCCCGCGCCGGCGAGGCCGCGGTGGCCGTGCACCGGGGCGGCCAGGGCGAGGCCGAGGCCGCCGCCGCGGCGACGGTCGAGGACGTGGTGCGCTGGGGCACGGCGGGCGGCGCCCGGGTGCTGGGCCTGCCGGCGATCGGCACGCTGGCGTCCGGCCAGGCCGCCGACCTCGCCGTGTACCGGCTCGACGACGACCCGCGCTACTTCGGTCTGCACGACCCCGCGATCGGCCCCGTGGCCAGCGGCGGCCGCGCGACGCTCGAGGCACTGCTGGTCGGCGGCCGGGAGGTCGTGCGCCGCGGCCGCCTGCCCGGCGTCGACGTCCCGGCACTGGGCCGGCAGGCCCGCCAGGCCGTGCAACAGCTGCTCGCCGCCGCGGCCTGAGGCCTGCCGGGCAAGTTCGTCAGGCGGGAGCGTCGGCCGCGGGCGGCTGGCTGCGCAGGCTCATGCGCGGCGCCCGCGCCGCCGCGACGGCGGCGAGCGCCGCATACACCGCGAGCACGCCGAAGACGATGTGGAAGGCATGCGTCACGGCCGCCGGCGACAAGGTGTCCAGCGGCAGCGTGGCGCCTTCCCGGCCCACCGGCCGGACGTTCAGCAGGGCGAACGCCAGGCCGCCGAACGCCGCGGTGCCCACCGACGCCCCGGTCGAGCGGGTCAGCGACAGCAGGGCGGACGCCGCGCCCAGCCGCTCGCGTCCGGCCAGCATCTGGGTGGCGATCTGCGCGCTCGGCATGACCGTGCCGAAGCCGACACCGCACAGGGCCGAGGCGATCGAGATCAGCAGGTGCGAGGGCGGCAACAGCGCCAGCGCCGCCAGCGCGACCGCGGCCGTGCCCAGGCCCCAGGGCGGCAGCACGCCGCTGCGCTGCGTCCGGGCGCTGTAGCGCGCGTTCAGGGTCGAGCCCACCACCATGCCCACCGTCAGGGGCAGCAGCTGCAGCCCGGCGCCAGCCGCGCTGGTGTTCTGCCCGACCTGCAGCCAGATCGGCAGCAGGAAGACCAGCGCGAACATGGTGCCGGAGAACCCGAGGATGGACAGGCAGACCCAGGCGATGCCGGGCACGCGCAGCACGTCCAGCGGCAGGAACGGGAACGGATGGCGGCGCTGCTGCCAGGCCAGCACCGCGCCGGCCGCCAGCGCCAGCCCCGCGAGCGCAGCGCTCGGCTGCGACAGCAGGTCGAAGCGATGCCCGACCAGGCTGAGCCACAGCAGCGCGCTGGCGGCGCACAGCGTGAACAGCAGCACGCCCCAGGGATCGAACGGCGCATTCCGGCTGGCCGAGCGCGCCGGCGGCGGCAGGCTCATCACGCGCCAGACGGCCAGCAGGCCCAGCGGCAGGTTGGCCAGGAACAGCCAGCGCCAGTCGCCATGGTTGACCACGAAGCCGCCGACCACCGGCCCGCCCACGCTGGACACGGTGAACACGGCAGCGAAGTAGCCCTGGTAGCGCGGGCGCTCGGCCGGCGCGACCAGCTCCCCGATGAGCGCCTGCGACAGCACCATCAGCCCGCCGCCGCCCAGACCCTGCAGCAGCCGCGCGCCGATCAGGCCGAGCATGGACGAGGCCATCGCGCAGGCCAGCGACCCCGCGATGAAGATGCCCAGCGCCACCAGCAGCACGTTGCGCCGGCCGTAGCGGTCGCCCATCCGGCCGTACAGCGGGGCGGTGATGGTGGCCGCCAGCAGGTAACCCACCGCGATCCAGGAGGTGTTCGAGAGGCCGCCGAGGTCGCGCGCGATGCGCGGGGTGGCCGCGGCCAGCAGGGTCTGGTCCACCGCCGCCATGAACATCGGCAGCATCACGGCCGTGAACAGGGCCCCGAAGCTGGTCGGGTGGCCGGCGGCAGTCAGGTCCCGGGAAGTGGCAGCCATGCGGATCGCGATCCTAAGCGCCCGGGCGGCGCCCGCTTGTCAGCGGCGACCGCTCCGTGCGGCGCGCCCGGCCCTCAGTCCCGGCCGCGCGAGACCTGGTGGCGGTGCCAGTACTGCGCGACGGCGGCGTTGAAGGCGTCCTTCTGCTTGCCCAGCCCCGACAGGCCCAGCTTGCGCGTCTTGTGGCCGACCATGCCCTTGTCGTTCAGCGTCACGGTCAGGCTGTCGCCGAAGGAACTCTCCTGGTATTGCAGGTCCTTCACGTCGTCCCAGGGCAGCTCGGGTTCGCCGTCCGGCGCGATGCCACGGTGGTTCACCTCGATCCCGCCCTTCTTGAGCGCGAAGGTGACCGGCGGGAAGTACTTGAGCACGACGGCCAGCTCGTCCTCGTTGCGCGGCCAGTAGCGGTAGGCCAGCGACAGCTCGTGCTGCTGGGCGAACGCCGCCTCGTAGGCGGACCACAGCCGCTGCTCGATGGCGTCGCCGCTGGCGATGTCGTCGGCCCAGCTGCCATGGGGCGGCGCGCTCACGGTCTTGCCGTACGCGTCGGGGTCGAGGTGGAAGCCGACGTTCTGCATGCGTTGCACCAGCGGCGGATGGCTGTCGAACGGATGCGGCACGTGCGCCGCGTGCATGTCGTCCACGAAGTCGTCCGAGCTGGCGTAGCGGTGCAGGCCGCCAGCCACGCTCTCGGCCAGCCCGAGCCGCCCCTGGAGCTTCTTGCGGCTGTCGAACAGGCTGCTCTCGATCACGCCGCGGTAGTGCGAGTACGCCATCACCTTGACCAGCGCCTCCACCACCGCCTGCGGCGACACCAGCCGGGCCGCCGTGCGGTCGGCCTTGAACTCGCGCTCGCGGCTGTCGCGCGACAGCGCCACCTGCAGGATCAGCCGGTACAGCTGCATGAACGGCCACACCAGGCGGGTCAGGCCGCCCCCGGCCATCGCGTCGACGTAGTGGTCAAACTGCACCAGGCGCGGGCCCAGCTGGGCGCTGGCGCGCGTGTCGCCGCCGCGGAAGTGCGCCAGCTCGTGGCCCAGCACCGCGTCGGCCTGCGATCGGTCGAGCACCTTCAGCAGCGGGATGCTCACGTACAGGCAGCGGCCCTTGAGCTCCTTGCCCCCGACGCGAAGGCCGGCTTCGGTGACGAAGAAGTTGGCGTCGATGCCGGCGACGATGTGGTCGGGCGGCGCCGTCTTCATGCGGCGCGCGATCTCCTGCACCCGCCGCCACAGGCGCGGGGCGTCGGCCTGGCCCACGGGCTCGCCGACCACCTCGTTGTCCAGCCGCGGGCGCCGGAAGATGCCCATCACGACCATCCCGATCCCCAGCAGCACGAACACCGCGGCCAGCAGCACCAGCTTGACGAAGTACTTGTGGAAGAAGAAGGCGGTCACCCAGTAGGACAGCCAGAGGCACATCGCGCCCTGCAGCGCGACTTCGGCGGCGCTCCCGAGCATCAGCAGCCGCCAGCCGGCCACCAGGCTCCACAGCTGCGCCGACCGGCTGAGGAACGCCAGAGCGCCGAGGGCCCCGACGCCCGCCAGGATGGCCGCGCCCAGCACGAGCGTCCAGAGCGAGGCCTTGCGGGCGAGGTCGAACTGCCACACCGGCGCCCAGGTGGCGCAGGCCGCCTGGCGCAGCGTCCGGGCCTCGGGATGGCCGTCGTCGCAGATGGACGACAACGGGTGGCGACGGAACCCCTCCAGGACCTGCTGCGGCTCGTCGGACGACAGCTTGCCGGCCAGCAGCCGGTCCTCGACCGTCCGCAGGTAGTCGCGGTCCTGGACCGACTGCACATGGCGCACGAACCCGTAGGTCAGGGCTGGAATCGTGAACAGCGCCAGCACGGCATACAGCAGCACCTTGGCCAGGTCGCTGCCGATGGAACTCCCTCTCATGGACTCTTCTCCTCCTCGTCCGCGGCCGGCCTTGTCGCGACCGCTGGTCGGGTCATGGCGCGGCGGCCCCTCCGCCGCCGCGTCCGGATCAGAGTTTCTCAGTTTCTCCCTGGCGCGGCTGCCATTTCATCAGCCGCCGTTCGATCCGCCCCACCAGGCCGTCGATCACGAGGGCGAACGCGGTGAGCACTACGATGCCCGCGAACACGGTGTTCACGTCGAAGGTGCCCTCGGCCTGCAGGATCAGGTAGCCCACGCCGCGTGCCGATCCGAGGTACTCGCCGACCACCGCGCCCACGAACGCCAGGCCCACCGAGGTGTGCAGGCTGGAGAACACCCAGCTGGTCGCGCTGGGCAGGTAGACGGTGCGCAGCAGCTGCCGCTGGCTGGCGCCCAGCATGCGGGCATTGGCCAGCACCACCGGGCTGACCTCCTTGACGCCCTGGTAGACGTTGAAGAAGACGATGAAGAACACCAGCGTCACCGCCAGCGCGACCTTGCTCCAGATCCCGAGGCCGAACCACAGCGCGAAGATCGGCGCCAGGATGACCCGCGGCATGGAATTGGCCGCCTTGATGTAGGGCTCGAGGATCGCGCTGGCCGTCGGCGCCAGCGCCAGCCACAGGCCCACCGCCAGGCCCAGCACCGTGCCGGCGCCGAAGGCGAGCACGGTCTCGAGCAAGGTGACGCCCAGGTGCACGTAGATGTCGGCGCGGCCTGGCAGGCCCTCGGGGAACAGTGCACTGGGCGGCACGCCGACCGGCAGGAACCAGGACCAGATGCGGCCCAGCACCTGCACCGGCTCGCCGATGAAGAACGCCGTCTGCTGGTTGCGCGAGAGCAGGTGCCACAGCAGCAGCACCAGCACCAGCACGCCCACCTGCCAGGCGCGCAGGTTGCGCTCGGTCGGACGCAGGCGCGCCCACATCAGGCTGCCTTCTCCAGCTGCTGCGCATAGCCCTTGAGGACCTCGTCGCGCAGGACATTCCAGATGCGGGTGTGCAGTTCCACGAAGCGCGGCCGGTGGCGCACCTCGGCCACGTCGCGCGGGCGCGGCAGGTCGATCGCGAACTCGCCGATCGGCCGCGTGGCCGGCCCGGCGGAGAGCACGACGACGCGGTCGCTCATCGCGATGGCCTCGTCGAGGTCGTGCGTGATGAACAGCACCGCCTTGCGCCGGGCCGCCCAGAGCGCCAGCACTTCGTTCTCCATGAGCTGGCGCGTCTGGATGTCGAGCGCGGAGAACGGCTCGTCCATCAGGATGATGTCGGGATCCAGCGCGAGCACCTGGGCCAGCGCGGCGCGCTTGCGCATGCCGCCCGAGAGCTGGTGCGGATAGCGGTCCTCGAAGCCGGCCAGGCCGACGCGGGCCAGCCAGCCACGCGCCTGCTCCCGGGCGTCCTGCGGCGCCACGCCGCGGTACTGCAGCCCCACCAGGACGTTGTCGAGCGCGCTGCGCCAGGGCATGAGCGCGTCGCTCTGGAACATGTAGCCGGCGCGGCGGTTCAGGCCTTGCAGCGGCTGCCCGAACACCCGCACCTGCCCGGACGAGGCCGGCAGCAGCCCCGCGCCGACGTTCAGCAGGGTCGACTTGCCGCAGCCGGTGGGGCCCACCACGGAGACGAACTCGCCGGCCCCGACGCGCAGCGTGGTGCCGCCCACCGCGGTGTAGCGCTGGCCGGGATCGTCCTTGGCGCGGAAGGTGACGGTGATGTCGAGAAGCTCGAGGGCGTGGTCGCTCATGCTGCGCGACCGCGCCTCAGGCCTTGAACTTCTCTTTCGCGCGACGCGCGAACTCGTTGGTGAAGGTGCGGGCCAGGTCGATCTTCTCGGGCTTGACGCTCGGCTCGAAGCTGGCCAGCGCACGCAGCGCCGTGCGGGCGCCGTCGTCGGGGACCATGCCGTCCAGCGAGATCGCCTCGCGCACCTTGTTGAAGGACGCCAGGTAGAGCGCGCGGTCGCCCAGCAGGTAGCCGTCGGGCACGGTCTTGATGATGTCGCTCGGGCCGGCGGTCTGCAGCCACTTGAGGCCGTGGACGATGGCGTTGGCCAGCGCCTGGCAGGTGTTCGGGTTCTTCTGCACGAACTCGGTGTGCGTGTACAGGCACGCCGCGGGCATCGGGCCGCCGAACACCTCGTGGGTGCCCTTGAGCGTGCGGGTGTCGCTGATGATCTTGACGTCGCCCTTCTGCTCGAGCATGGTCATCACCGGGTCGGTGTTGCTCATCGCGTCCAGCTGGCCCGAGCGCAGCGCCGCCAGCGCGCCGGCGGCGGTGCCCACCCCCACGTAGCTGACGTCCCCGGCCTTGATGCCGGCGCGCGAGAGCACCAGGTTGGCCACCATGTTGGTCGACGAGCCCGGCGCCGACACGCCGATCTTCTTGCCCTTGAGGTCGGCCAGCGAGCGGTAGTGCGGCATCGCCCGGGTCGACACGCCCATCGCGATCTGCGGGGCGCGGCCCTGGAGCACGAACGAGCTGATGAACTGGTTCTTGCTCTGCATGTTGATCGTGTGCTCGTAGGCGCCGCTCACGATGTCGGCCGATCCGCCCACCAGCGCCTGCAGGGCACGCGCGCCGCCGGCGAAATCGGAGATCTCGACATCCAGGCCCTCGGCCTTGAAGTACCCCAGCTGCTCGGAGATGGTGAGCGGGAGGTAGTAGAACGCCGCCTTGCCACCCACGGCGATGGAGACCTTGGTCCTTTCGAGCCGTGGCTGCGCGCGCAGCGACGGCACGGCCAGCACGGCCGCCGCGGCGCCGGTCGCCAATGCGAAGCCGCGCCGGGTGAAGGAGTGCTTGTTCATTCTCGGGAAACCCTCTCTGACTTGTTTTGCCCAAGGGTAGTGAGCAAGACCCGCGCCCGCATCAGGACGATCCCGTGCGGGTTTCCACGTAAAAAGCCGAACGGCCGCGCGCGGGCCCGGAACACGCGCGCGGCGTGACGCTCAGTGCAGCGCCGACAGCAGGATCGCGACGTTGGCCAGGAAGGCCGCGGCCCAGATCGCGGAGCGCACGGTGGGCAGCCCGGCGACATACATGGCGATGTAGATGACGCGCAACGTCACGAACAGCACCGCCAGGATGTCCAGGCGCGTCTGCGGCGCGGCCAGCTGGTGGGCGATGATCACGGCGCCGATGAAGAACGGCAGCGCCTCGAAGCTGTTGGCCTGCGCCGCGTTGGCACGGCCTCGCCAATCGGTCAGCCGGCCCAGCCAGGCGCGCGGCTCGTGGTTGTCATAGCCGCCCTCCCGGCGCGGCTTGCCGAAGCCGCCGGCCTTGGCCAGGTACGCGCAGGCGTAGGGGAGCAGCGCGGCGAGCAGCACGCACCAGTAGGCGACGGTGAATCGGGTCGGTCCCATCCTCGGAGAATCCTTGTCGTTGTTGTCGTGATCGGTCAGCGCCGGTCGACCAGCGCGTGCGCGATGGTACCGAGGTCCACGTATTCGAGTTCGCTGCCGGCGGGAACGCCGCGTGCCAGGCGCGTGACCTTGAGCCCGCGCTGCTTGAGTGCCTCGCCGATCACGTGGGCCGTGGCCTCGCCCTCGGCGGTGAAGTTGGTGGCCAGGATCACCTCCTGGACCACGTCGTCGGTGGCGCGCTCGAACAGCTTGCCCAGGCCGATGTCGCGCGGGCCGATGCCGTCGAGCGGACTGAGCTTGCCCATGAGCACGAAGTAGCGCCCGCGGTACGCCGCGGTGCGCTCCAGCGCGGCCTGGTCGGCCGGCGTCTCCACCACGCACAGCTTGGTGGCGTCGCGCTGCGGATCGCGGCAGGTGCCGCACACCTCGTCCTCGGTGAAGGTGTGGCACATGCTGCAGTGCCGGGTGCGGGTGGCGGCCTGCTGCAATGCCTGGGCCAGCAGCTGGGCGCCTTCGCGATCGTGCTGCAGCAGGTGGAACGCCATCCGCGAGGCGGACTTCGCCCCGACGCCGGGCAGCCGGCGCAGCGCTTCGATCAGTGCGTTGAGGGAGGCGTCGGCCATGGCTCGGAAACGGTCGCCGGCGCCATGCGGCCGCTGGCTGCGGCAGGCACCGGTGGGTGGGGACGGCGGGCCGCAGCCGCGGCCGGGGCGGACGTCAGAAGGGGAATTTCATCCCGCCCGGCAGGCCCGGCATGCCGGCCGTGAGCTTGCCCATCTTCTCCTGGGAGGTGTCCTCGGCCTTGCGCACGGCGGCATTGAAGGCGGCGGCGACCAGGTCCTCCAGCATGTCCTTGTCATCGGCCAGCAGGCTGGGGTCGATGACCACGCGCTTGACGTCGTGCTTGCAGGTCATGGTGACCTTGACCAGGCCGGCGCCCGACTCACCCGTCACCTCGATGAGGGCGAGCTCTTCCTGGGCCTTCTTCAGGTTGTCCTGCATGGCCTGGGCCTGCTTCATCAGGCCGGCCAGCTGTCCCTTGTTGAACATGTCGAAATCCTTTTCCTTGCGCGGCGGCTGGGCCGCCTCAAACGGGCTTGATGCTTCCGGGCACGATTCTCGCGCCAAAGTCCCGCATCATCTGCTGCACGAACGGGTCGTTGTGGATCACTTCCTCGGCGGCGCGCTGCCGCTGCGCGGCGGCGGCGGCGTTGCGCCGCGCCGGGCTGTCGTTCACCGCGCCGATCTCCACCCCCAGGCTCACCTCGTGGCCGGCGGCGCGCAGCGCGTTCTGCAGGCGCTCGCGCGTGGCCGGCTGGTTGAGCGATTCGCGCTCCACCCGCAGCAGCCAGTGGCCGGTGTCGCGCGCCACCAGCTGGGATTGCAGGGCCAGCTCGCGCACCAGCGCCGTGACCGCTTCGGCCGCCACCAGCTGCTGCACGGTGGCGTGCCAGAAGTCGCCCTCCTCGCTCGGCACGAAGCTGGCGGCGGGCGATGCCGCGGCCTCGCGCGCCGACTCGGGCTGCACCCGCACCGGCACGCCCAGCACGTCGCCGGACGGCCGTTCCCGCCCCGCGGCGCCAGACGCCGGACGAACCGCGGGCGGATCGACCACCGGGAGCACCTGGCCCGGCGGCAGCGCGCCGGCCACTCCGGCCTGCTGCGGTCGCGCGGCAGCCGGGGCTTCGGCGGGCCGCTGGGGTGCCGCGGGCGCCGCGGGTGCGACGGTGCGCACCGGCTGCTGCGCCAGCGGCTGGGCCGAAGGCGCAGTGCCGCGCGGCGGCGCGGCCCCTGCAGGCGCCCCTGCAGAGGACGCCACGGTGGGCATGGTTGCCGCCGGCCCAGGCGCGGATGGCGAGGCGGCCGGACGCGGCTCAGCCGGCCGCGCCGGCGCGTTCAGAGTTTTTTTTTCCGCGGGGGCGTCAGCCCGCGGGCCCGCCTGGAAGGCGAGCAGGCGCAGCAGCACCATGGTGAGCGCCGCGTACTCGTCGGGCGCCAGGCCGAGCTCGGCACGGCCGTGCAGGCACATGGTGTAGAGCAGCTGCGTCTCGTCCATCGGCAGCAGACCTGCCAGCCGCGCGATCTCGGCCGCGTCCGGGTCGGCCGCATCGGCAGCGCCCGGGACGGCCTGCACGACCGCCATGCGCTGCAGCACCGCGGCCATCTCCTCCAGGGCGCCGCCGGCGCTCAGGCCGTGCAGGCGCAGCTGTTCGGAGACCTCGACCACCGTGCGGCCATCGCCCGCCGCCAGCGCGTCGACCAGCCGGAACACATGGCTGCGGTCGACGCTGCCGAGCATCTGGCGGACCGCCGCCTCCTGCAGGCTGCCGCCGCCGAACGCGATGGCCTGGTCGGTGAGCGACAGCGCATCGCGCATGGAGCCGCGCGCGGCGCGTGCGATCAGGCGCAGCGCCAGCGGATCGGCCTCGATCGACTCGGCCTGCAGCACGTGGGCCAGGTGCTCCTGCACCGTCTCGGGTGCCATCGGCCGCAGATTGAACTGCAGGCAGCGCGAGAGCACCGTGACCGGCACCTTCTGCGGATCGGTGGTGGCCAGCACGAACTTGAGGTACTCGGGCGGCTCCTCCAGCGTCTTAAGCATCGCGTTGAACGCATGCCCGGTGAGCATGTGCACCTCGTCGATCATGAAGACCTTGAAGCGGCCCTGCACCGGCTTGTAGACCGCCTGCTCGAGCAGCGACTGCACCTCGTCGACGCCGCGGTTGGAGGCCGCGTCGAGCTCGGTGTAGTCCACGAAGCGGCCGCCGTCGATGTCGGTGCACGCCTGGCACACCCCGCACGGCGCGGCGGTGATGCCGCCCTGCCCGTCCGGGCCCTGGCAGTTGAGGGACTTGGCCAGCACGCGCGACACCGTGGTCTTGCCCACGCCGCGGGTGCCGGTGAACAGGTAGGCGTGGTGCAGCCGCTGCTGCGTCAGCGCGTTGGACAGGGCCTGCACCACGTGCTCCTGGCCGACCATCTCGGTGAAGGTCTTCGGCCGGTACTTGCGGGCGAGCACGAGGTACGACATCGCGGCGATTCTAAAGGTGGCCCGGCTCCAGCTCGGCCACGCGAGTCGCCTACAATCGGCGGTGACGGGCCTCCCCGCATGGTGAAGCGGCCAACCGGGTCAGGTGGGGAACCAAGCAGCCCTAACTGTGGAGCCAGTGCCGGGGGTAAGGCTCGTCAACTTCTTCCCTCAGATGCCTTGTGGATCAAACACTTAGGTGCCCTTGATCGCCAACACAGGCGGATTTGTGTCAGCTGCTGTGTCACTTCGGGTGCCACGTTCATCAACGTGGAGACCTGATGACGACGCTGCCCGGCCTGTTTTCTCGTGGCCCAAGCTACTACCTGCGTGTAGTTCTTCCCTTCGGCCATCCCCGCTACGCAGCAGTACCGAAGCGGTCGCGTGGTGTTGTCTCTTGGGACAGGCAGCAAGCGTGACGCCATTGCCCGCGGATCATGCTGCGGGTCGACATCCTGCGCGGCGAGGTGAATGCCCAGCGTGCATCACCGACCGCAGCACGTCGTCCAGCGTTAGACGCCGCGCCGAACGTCTCTTCGCCCGCATGCGCCGTCCCGCCGGTCTACTTGCGTGATGTGTTTGACAAGTGGGTTGAGCCGAAGGCGCGCACCGCCGACTCCATTGCTGCCTGCGGCAGGGCGGTGGCGCATTACGAGGCGCAGACCGGCAACCCGCCGCTCGCCGCACTGAATCGGGCCGCGGGCCTTGCCTTCCGAACGTGGCTGCAGCAGCCGGAACGCGTGGCAGGTGCCGGGCAATCACGTCAGCCGGTTGTCTAGGTGAGAGGGCAGCCAGCCGACTACGACAACCTCTCCCTCATCGTCCCAGAAGAAGTACAAGCGGAAGCCGAAGCGCCTGTCTCTAGAGTTGCTGCCCTTTAAGTGACGATCCAGCGGACGGCGCGTGCCGCCGTACTGGACTGAATAAGAGTCGGCTGCGTACTTCACACCATCGCCGGTCCCGCTTTCCTCAAGCTGCAGTTCTTGCAATGCACCTTCATAAGCCAGGCGTCTTTCGGGACTGGGGTCAACCCGCATAGGTACATATAGGTCCCGCAGCAGCATCAGCACCTTGTAGACAAAGGCGGGGTCATGGAAATCAGACTTCCTGACGCCTTGAATCGCGCGCCCCGTGACTTCCACAGCGCCACGCAGATTCTCTTGGCACCACTCCTCGAAGCCGTCGAAGGTAGAGGGGATTGGCGTCTCGCGATTGCCTTCAAGTTCGGCAACGCGCAGTTCAAGTTGTCGAAGTCGATGCTGCCGCTCCAACGCTTGCGCTTTCGCCGCGTCTGCCGAATGGAGCGCATCGTCGCGCAGCTTCTCGGCAACGGCGAGAAGGCCGTCGTACACGTCCTTTTGCTCTTGAATCTCGGACCTGAGCTGGTCATTGTCCGACTCGAACAGGCGCAGCAACTCCTCGTTTGACCCCCCAGCCTCCTTAAGCGTTGTGCGCTCTTCTTTGGCCGCGAGCTGACGCACCGTGTTGAATGCGGGTAGACGGTCGTTGCGGCCTAAACCGTGTACGGTCTCCCAGAGACACCGATCCACCAGCCATGTCTCAAAACCAGCTGGGCCTTCATTTGCCCAGCTGGCGATTCTGTTCGGAAGAAACAGCGGATGACGCTCGCCCTGATCAAGCCATGCATGGAACCCGGGCCGGTATATCCGGACTGCCTGCATGAACACTGAAAGCTCACGCCCCACACGATCGGTCAAGTAGTAGCTGGCCTTGCCCGTGATCACGAAAACGTGAGCCACGCCGAACAGCTTTTCCGCTACTAGGGTGGCCGACGCTGCCGCTGTCGTCGGGTCATCTGAGTTCTCAGGTAACGAGAACACCAGGACATCCGAGGATCGCTCCTTCGCCTCCAGCAAGTGCAGAAGTTCGTCAACGTCTTGCCTGGACTCGACGATCGTGGGTCGCTGGACGACAAGCCGCTGATCCAGCTCGGCTCCTGATCGCAGCAGCCTTCGAACGAAGCTCGGCACGCTACGCGTGAACGGGGCATCCGCTCCGCGTGTAACGCAGATTAGCCGGGTTCCGAACAGGACATCGCCACTTTCATCGGCTCCGATGCCTATCTCGATAACCCATGTTCTGAGCGGAACCTCCTTGCATGCATCATCAATCCGCCCGGCCCAGTACTTGGGTTCCTTCAACGCCACGGCCGCCGCGCGCTGAGTGCCGATGTCGTGCAGCTCGAACGACTGATGTTCCCATGCAGCTGCAGGGAGCTTCCGTCCCGCCCTGGGCGTCATCCACTGCAGTGCCGTGCGGACGGTGGATGCAAACACGTCCTCCCCCGGTCTAGCTTTGAGCCTGACAGTCACTTGGCTCACGGGCCGAATGATCGAGCGGCCCTCCCGCAGTCGATCTGCTAGTGCGACCCCCTTTTCTGCTGGACGCTTATGCATGCCCCCTCTCAGACTTTATTGATCAGCTGCGATGCTGCCACAGGCAATGCTACACGGACGTATGGATTCCCCTCGATTCACTACTCGGGTGCCGAACCGCGCGGTGACGTTGCGGCCCTCGCTAAGCTCTTACCAACGCGCCTTGCGAAGCCTGCGGCCCAAGCACGCCACAGCGAACCTCGGGCTGGAGGCCCATTCAACGAAATAAAGGATCGCGTTCTCGGCCACATCTGCGTGCCGGATGCTGCCCAGAATCACGCCCGGCGTCCCGTTGGGGTCAGGTCGCCGGGGTCGGACCGCTCCTTTACGACGCGCGTGCCGCCCGGCATCGCGCCCTTGGCCGTGTCCCGCGTGACGCACCGGACCAGCCAGCTTCGCCCCGAAACGGCCCGCTTCGTCGTAAGACCATCCATCGCGGCTGCAGTAAAAGGTTGTACGCATTGATGCACTTGCTCATGGTGCGCAGCCTTCATCTACAGCACGGGCCGCCAAGTCGATGATGATCGCTAAAGCCGTCACCGGCTCTAAGAACGGGCCTGCGGACATCCAGTTCGATCTAGGCGTGCCATCCCAAACGTAGCCCGGCCTGCAGGTTGTGATCTTGGCAAAAGGGGCGATGTTCATCGCCCCCGTGACGGAAAACGCCGCGATGAATTTGCCGTTGATCGGGCCGCTGATGTGCATCAAGGCTGCGAGCCTATAGCGTCGCTGGCAAGCCGCATTCGATGGTGTGCTGATGTCGAGGCAGAGCTTGCCCTCCTCGGATTGGGAAACTAGACTGTACATACATACAGGAATCGATCAGGAGACCAGCGTGGAGCGCACCTATAGCGTGGCTTTAGAGGACGGCAGAGCCTTGCCCGCACCGGAGAGGATCGCAGCAGAGGTACGGTTCATCCGCGCCTTGCAGGTGACACTGGGCGACCCCGACCAAGTTGTCGCGACTTACAGGGCCTGGATGGAAGCGTGGGAATCGCAGGCCCAAGACGTTGACCGCGGCACGGCGGCCTTGGCCGTCCGATGGCCGGACGCATACGGGCGAGCTTCGCAAGTGGCGCTGGCCTGTGTATTCGGCCTCGAAGCGGCGGCGTTCCACATCAGATTGGATCACTAGGTATGCAACTCGCTGCGAGTGAGTTGGTGCCACAAACTGAGGCATTGCGCGACGGCCGTTGGTGTTGCCGTGGGGCACGCCCCCTTGGCTTCGCTGATGACAGGCGGTATCTTGCAGCCCACCAAGAAAGAAGGGGGGGTCATGTACACGTCTTGCGCACGGTTCTATCGCGCCTTCACCAAGTCCGACCGAACAGGCGGGCAACTGTGAAGTCGTATTCCCAAGTTCCTGCCCGACTTCTCGCCTGCCTTTACGACTCAAAGTCTGAGTCACCCAGCTTGGCAGCGTACTGTGCTGGATTCGAGTTGAAGCAATGGAGGTGTGAACCTCTCGCCGACCACATCATGGAGTGGATCGCCGACTATGCGCTCATCGAGGATGAACTGCGTGTTAGTCACGCGAACATGTACGTGCGGTTAAAAGAAGCAGCTGCGCGGGTATATAAAAGCGCAGCGTACAAAGCGCGAGGAGAAGTCGGGGAAATAATGCTGCACGCGATCTGCAGAGACTTCTTCGGCACGATCCCATTTGCACCTCGGGTGTTCTACCTCACCAGCTCGAATGATGTAGTCAAGTCCTTCGACATGGTGCATGTTCTTTACAAGGACACCGGCGAGTTCGAACTGTGGCTTGGTGAGGCGAAGTTTTACAAAGACCCCATAGAGGCAGTCACCTCTGCGATCAAGTCGGTGCAAACGCACATTGACGCTGGCTTTCTGAAGAACGAGAAGCTGCTCCTCGGGCCGCAAATATCGAAAGACATTCCGCAGTACGAAGAGATTCGAAGCCTGTTTTCCGTCCAGACAAGCCTCGACAAGCTTTTCAGCGCGGCTGTATTCCCCATCTGCATAGCGTGCGACAGCAAGGCTGTTCAAAAGCACACCAGTCAAACCAAAGCCTATGTTGAGTTATTAGAAAAGGAACTCCGGGCTCTGCAGAAGAAGATTGTCGATTCAGGGCTAACCTCCAAGACCAAGGTCATGCTGATCTACGTTCCGCTCGGGTCAAAAGACGCGCTGGCAGCCGCATTCGACAAGAAGCTCAAGGGGATCGCCGCATGAAGGTTGCACAGGGCGAGTGGGCTAAGATCGAACAACTTTCTGGGGAAGCGCTGAAGCAGCGCGTCTTCGGCCTTCTCAAGGAGGCAGCGCTGGCAATACACGCCGCCGGTCAGGACGACCCGAACATCCTTGAGATGGTGCCAAGGTTGGCCGAACTGATCCCCAAGCGGCCGGAGCTGACCTCGTTCGGAGAGGCGTTCAGCTCACTAGCCAGGGCCACCGGGCTCTGGAACTACATTGACAAAAGTAAGGCTGACATCTCTGATGTCATCTTGGCAGAGGCTGTCACCGTGCCTGAATTGGGCGGGGTCACGCTGCACCGAGAACAGATCGCCGCGCTCAATGACCTCTTAGAGGGACGAAATTTAATTCTTAGCGCCCCGACTAGCTTTGGGAAGAGCCTCCTCGTAGACGCCTTGCTCGCATCAGGCAAATACAATCGCGTGGCGATAGTCTTGCCGACCATCGCTTTACTTGATGAATTCAGAAGACGCTTGCGCCGCAGATTTGCGGAGCATTTCGAAGTCATCATGCACCCTTCGGAGACTGCCGCTACAGGCGAGCGGGTCATCTTCCTGGGAACACAAGAGAGACTGATCAATCGTGAAGATCTCGGCCGACTCGACCTGACCGTTGTGGACGAGTTCTATAAATTGGATCCAGAACGCAGGGATGACCGCAGCGTGACGTTGAACGCAGCAGTCTTCAAACTACTGAGTCGCTCGAAACAGTTCTTTTTTTTGGGACCGAATATCGACGGCGTTCACTTCTCAGCAGACGGGCGTTGGAAATTCGACTTCCTCAAGACGCGCTTCTCAACTGTGGCGGTAGACACCTATGACCTGAAAGGGGTCAAAGACAAACAGGAGCGCCTTCTCGAAGAAATCGCAGCGGACAACAACTGGCCCGCGCTGGTATTCGTCTCATCGCCGGACAAGGTTAACCGCCTCTCATCGTTTGCTGCTTCACAGATGGCTGTCTCAGATAGCGGGACCGAATTCTCTAAGTGGCTAGCCGAAAATGTAGGTTCTGGATGGGCGCTGGTAGAGACAGTGAAGTACGGGTTCGGCATCCATCACGGGCGAATACCTCGGGCGATCGCATCACACATGGTCCGCCTCTTCAATAATTCAGATCTCCCGGTCCTGTTTTGTACTTCGACGCTGATTGAGGGGGTAAATACCGCGGCGAAGACGGTCCTCATCTATGATAAGGAGATTAACCGCTCCGACTACGACTTCTTCACCTTCTCGAACATCAAGGGTCGGGCTGGCAGACTCGGTGAACACCACGTTGGGCGCGTATTTCTTTTCAACAGCCCGCCTGACGCTCAAACGAAAGACGTTTCGCCGACATTGTTCGCCGATGAAGACGACGCACCCGACGACTACGTAGTGCATTTGGATGAAGTTGATACGACCAAGAAAGTGGACTCGCGAGTCGCGGCACTTAAGATCGCGTTGAATCTCGACGCTGCTGGTCTACGTCTTGCCGCGTCCATAGGTCTGGACAATGCGCTTGCGTTGAAAGAACATGTTGCGAAAGCGCTCGCCGATGGCCAGCCGCTCGGGTGGGCGGGTTATCCGGGTTACGGGCAGATCCAAGCAGTTTTGGAAGTCATCTGCAAAATAAAACGTGCGAGCGACTTCGGGGCGTTTACACCGAAGGCGCTAACTTATTTCATCAACACATTGAGGCTGACGCGGTCGATGAAAGACTTTCTGCGCAACTACGACCAGCGATACCAAGGAAAAGCTGAAGCGCACGACAATATTTTCAAATTCCTGCGGGCGTGCGAGTATGGTCTTCCGCAGTGGTTTGCCGTCGTAGAGGTCTTCGTTAAACAGCAACTGCCGAGAGCAGACTACAGCGTGTTTTTGCAGGGCCTCAGCAGGTGGTTCAAAGCCGAAGAACTTAAGAATCTGGATGAAGAAGGCATACCGATTCAGATCTCAGAGAGGTTCCATAATGGAGAGGACCGAAAGGGACTCACGCAAAAGCTGGCGCGATTGGCTATAACAAAGTCGGGTTCCCTCACGCCATTCGAACGGAAGTGGATATTGGCCGCATTGGAAATCGATTCGCGTGGTCAGCCCGCCAGCTGAGAAGTTGTGTTGGCAGCGCTCGCCAGGAGTCCCGATCATGAGACTCTAGGCCCGGGGGGTCGTCCGCTTGGTCCACATGGGGAGTGCGCCCCACCTACTCCTGCGCAATCGTGCATCGCTACTTGATTGCTACGCTATCCCTTAGTAGCTCCCGGTCCGTCGACAACTCAAAGAAGAAGAGGATGCCGAACTTCGGCAGCATGTTGAGAATGGCCGTGGTCGGGGAGGCCGAAGGTTGCGCGCCTCGGACCGTGGTTTCAAGATAGAAAAATACCAGCCCAGAACGCAATCAGCACGCCAAAGAATATATAGATCAGCGCACGCATGTAGAGATCGCTCGATAGCTTCCGCGAGCGTGTCGCCAGAGCCAGGAAGCTTTGCTGCGTGGCGGTGCGGTGGGTGACAGAGCCCGCATTCGGCACTGGAAAATCCGTCGGCGGAGACTCGGGTTTCTCTTGTGTTTCAGCGTCAACCGTAGCAGCGACATCCACAGCCGCGTCAGCAGGAGACTCCGTCCGTGCGTCCGCTGTAGGGGAGCGCCAGCTTTCAAAGTCTTGTGGATCGTCTCGATAGTGCCCGGCCTGTATCACCTACTGTGTCACCTGCCGTGACCAGCAGGAAGAAGTTGACGGTAGGCGGAGCGCGGAGCGCAAGGCGCAGAGCGCCTTCCAACCGGGTCAGGTGGGGAACCAAGCAGCCCTAACTGTGGAGCCAGTGCCGGGGGTAAGGCTCGTCAACTTCCCCTTCAACTTCCCCTTTTCGTCGACCAGCCGGGCGCCATGGAGCGCTTCGCGCGACCTGCACCGGTCGAGGCGTCCATTGACGCCGCGCCGCGGCTGGGTTTGGTCGCCGGGCCCGGGACGTCCGCGGCGTCGAGGCTCCCGCCTCCTGCACCGGTCGATTCGTTGCGACGCGTCCACGCCGCAGCCCGAAGCACCGCATGGCCGGCCGGTTCGCTCTGCCCTTCCCGTAGCATCCGGGGATGCCGATGAGCCACCCGCGTTGTCCCACGCTTTTCTCCGCGCTCGGCGCGGCCTGCCTGCTTGCTTGTGCCTGGGCCGTCCCCGCCCACGCTGCCCGTCCCATGGTCACCGACGATGCGCGGGTGGTGGATGCCAGGTCGTGCCAGCTCGAATCCTGGGCGCGGCACAACCGCGACGGACGCGTGGAGCTGTGGGCCCAGCCCGGCTGCAACGTCGGCGGCGCCGAACTGACCGCCGGCGGCAGCTGGCAGCATGCCGACGGCCACACCGCCCACACCGACCGGGTGCTGCAGGCCAAGACGCTGTGGCGCACCCTGGAGGCGGGCACCTGGGCCTGGGGCACGGCAGTGGGCGTGGTCGATCGGCCCGAGGACCGCGTGACCGAGCCCTACTTCTACGTTCCGGCCAGCGTCAAGCTGCATGGCGAGCAGCTGTTCGGCCATCTCAACGTGGGCATGCGGCGCGAGGGCAGCCTGCGCCGGAACGTCGTCACCGGCGGACTCGCGCTCGAAGGCCAGATCAGCCAGCGCAACTGGCTGGTCGGCGAGACCTTCGCGCAGGACCGCGGCCGCCCGTTCTACCAGGCCGGCCTGCGCCACTGGATCGTGCAGGACCGCATGCAGGTCGATGCGACCGTGGGCGACCGCATCGGCGCGGGCGGGCGGGAACGCTGGTTCTCGATCGGCCTGCGGCTGCTCTCGCCGCCCTTCCTGCCCTGAGCGGCAGGCCGGCCGTCAGGCTGCGTCGAGCGACCGCGTCGCGTCGGCCTGCTCGCGGGCCAGCGGCAGCTCGAAGTAGAACTCGGTGCGCACTCCCGGCTCGCTCTCGAAGCCGATGGTGCCGCCGTGCGCCTGCACGATGCTGCGGCAGATGTTCAGTCCCAGGCCCGTCCCGCCCTTTTCGCGGCGGTCGCTCGAGTCGGCTTGCGCGAAGCGGTCGAAGATGCGCGAGCGGAACTCGGCGGGGATGCCGGGCCCATGGTCCTGCACCGCCACGCGGGCGCGCCCCTGGTGCACGTCCAGGGCGATGCGGACCTCGTCGCCGCGCGGCGAGAACTTGGCCGCGTTCGACAGCAGGTTGACCACGACCTGGATGATCCGATCGGCGTCCGCCTCCACCCAGGCTTCGGCGCGCGTGTCCAGCTGGACGCGCACGCCCAGGTTGTCGGCATAGGCCTGGGTGTCGTGCATCGCGCGTTCCACCACGGCCTGCAGGTTCAGCCGCTCGGGCCGCAGTTCGAGGCGGCCCGATTCGATGCGCTCCACGTCGAGCACGTCGTTGATCAGGCGGATCAGCCGCTCGCAGCTGCGGGTCGACATCTCCAGCAGCTGGCGGCCCTGCGCCGGCAGCGTGCCGCCGACGCCGTTGGCCAGCAGCCTGAGCGCGCCGAAGACCGCGGTGAGCGGCGTGCGCAGCTCGTGCGAGACGGTCGAGACGAACTCGCTCTTGAGGCGGTCGACGGCGCGGCGCTCGGACACGTCGTGCATGAACGCGCACAGCAGCTGCAGGTGGCCGGATTCGATCAGGCCGACGCGCATCTCGACCGGGATCTCGCGGCCGGCGCGGTCCACCACCAGCCGCTGGATGGTGCGCCCGGCCATCGGCAGCTGGCCGCTGGCCCGGAACTGCTGCAATGCCATCTCGAACGCCGGGCGGAACCGGGCCGGAATCAACGCATCGCCCAGCAGGCGGCCGACGACCTCCTCCCGGGTCCAGCCGAACAGCTCCTGCGCCGGCGTGTTCCAGTCCGTGATCCGGCCCTGGAAGTCGACGCCGATGAACGGGTCGGGTGCGGACTCCAGGATGGTGTGGATCCGCTGCTCGTTCGCGCGGACATGCTCGAACGTCTCGCGCAGGGCGGCGGTCCGCTCCTCGACGCGGCGCTCGAGCGACGCATTGAGCTCGCGCAGTGCGCCTTCCTTGTGCTGCAGGTTGCGCACCAGGGAATCCAGCGCCTCGCCCAGCTGGGCCACTTCGAGGTAGGGCTCGGCCTCCAGGACCGGGCGTGCGCCGCCGGCTTCCAGTTCGCGCGCGGCCGATGCCAGGTCCTTCAGCGGCCGCGTGACCAGCCGCGCCGCCAGCAGCCCGAGCAGCGAGAACAGCACGGCGACGGCCAGCCCCCAGCCCAGGAGGTGCAGCTGCAGGCTGCGCACCGGCGCATAGGCGGTCGCGAGCTCCTGTCGCACCAGCACCCGCCAGCCCAGGCCCGGGTAGCTCTCGAAGCCCTGGTCATGGCTATAGCCCACCAGGTAGTCCTTGCCGTCCGGCCACCGCTCGGACACGTAGCCGGTCCCCCGGGTCGCCTGCTGGAGGCTGCGCAGGTCCAGCTTGCGGCCTTCGGTGCCGGCCGGCCCCAGCAGCACCGAGCCGTCGCGCGAGACGATCAGGGCCTCGACCCGCCGCGCCCGTTCGAAGGGCATGAACACCGCGTTGTTGATGTCGCGCGCCCAGGCCCAGGACAGGTGCACGCCCAGGATGTCGGGCTCGCGCCCCTCGCGGGGGACCTTGAACGCCAGGTCGACGAAGCGCATGGGCTCGCCGCTCGGATTGGGCAGCAGCTTGGCCAGCAGCACCGCGTCATGCACGTCGCCGACGGTCACCCCGTCGCGGGCGTGGCGGAACCACGGCCGGCCGGACACGTCGGCCCCTGCGAGGACCCCGCCGGTGGCGACCTTCACCTTCCCTGCCGGGTCGGCCAGACCGATCCAGGCGTAGTGCGGGTAGGTCTGCTGCAGCGAATCGAGCTCGACGCGCACCTGGGCCGGGTCGGCCACGCGGGAGAGCCGCTGGGCCACCAGCTGGGTTTCACGGTGCCGCTCGTGCATCGACCGGTCGAGCCGGGTCGTGGTCTGGCTCGCGAGCTCGGCCAGGTTGCTGCCGATCGAGGAACGGACCTGCTGGCTGGCGATGCGCTCGCTCACGAGCACCAGGACCGCCGTCACGAGAACCGACAGCAGCGAGAACGCGAACGCCAGATAGGTGCCCAGGCCGTAGCGGGCCCGCGCCCGTGGCAAGGCCGGGCCGGGTTGCGCTGAGGATGAGATCACGGGTCCGATTCTCCGCGATGGCGGCAGCCGACATGCGACGCCGGCGCCGTCCCACAGCCGAGCCTGTGCATCTTTCCCACACTGCCGTGAAGAAGCAGGGAGATGGTCATGGGCGGTACGGCGTGCAGGGTGAGCGTCGGTTTGCGTCAGCGGCGTCGGCGGGCGGCAGCAGCAGTGCTGGCCGCCACCGGATGGCTGTCGGGGTCGGCATGGTCGCAGGAGAGCGCAACATCCATGATGGGAGCCGCGCCGGACACGATGCTGCTCGTGCAGCGGCTGGCGTTGTCTCTCTCCCCGCCGCTGCCCACGTCGGCGCCTGGCGGCGGCATGGACCTCGGCGTCACCTGGCGGCAGCCGCTGCCGGGCCCCTACCGAGTGGACATCACCGCCTGGCGGCGCACGGCGGCGCAGAACGACGCGCTGGCCCTGGTCCAGCAGCGGGAGGGCACGGTCTACGGCGCCCGGGCGGAGCTGAAGTTCTCCAGCCAGCGCCACCTGCTGGTGGACCTGAAGGGCGCCCTGGGCGTGCAGCTGGACAGCGGGGCGCGCATCGGCCTGCGCCGGGCCAACGGCGGTCCCACGCTGTACTACCGCAACCAGTTCTGACGCGGCGGCCGCCGCCGCTGCGCCTCAGGCGTCGAGACGGACCAGCCGGCCCTCGCCGGTGAGAAAGGCGCAGGTCACGGGCGCGCCCGGCGAGGCCGCGGCGACCGCCCGCGCGTAGCGGCGCAGCTGCTCGCGCAAGACGGGATCGAGCTGCGGGCGGGCGGCCGACTTGTAGTCCAGCACCCACCAGCCGCCGTCGCGGCGCTGCACCAGCCGGTCCAGGCGCAGCACCTCGCCCTCGTGCACCAGTTCGACCTCGTCGGCCGCCCAGGCCACGTGCGCCGGATCCCACGCCCAGGCGCCTTCGCCGGTGGCAATGCGGCCCGCCATCGCGCGGGCCTGGCGCTGGCCATCGGCATCCACGCCGAACGTCCGGCCGAGCGCCGCCAGCCGCAGCGGGTCGACCTGCCCGGCACCGGCGCCATGCAGCTCCAGCAGGCGGTGGAGCAGTTCACCGACACGCGAGGCCTCGGAGCCTGCCGCAGCCTCGGCCTGCCGCGTGGCGGACCCGGCCGCGGCTGCCCGCGCGGGCGCCGGCGGGACGACGCGCAGCAGGAACGTGCCCGGCGGCCCACGGCGATCCGTGGCCTGGGCGACGGCCGTGTCCGGCACCGCGATCGTGGCCGGCCCGGCGATCGCGCCCGGCTCGACCGGCTCGCAGTGCAGCGACAGGCGCTGCCACCAGCTGCCCGCCGCCGGCGTGCGCGGCTCGACGCTGGAGACGACCAGCTCGCGCCGGGCACGCGTCATTGCCACGTACAGGGCGTTGAGTTCCTCGCGCCGACGGGCGTCCTGCTCCTGCGCGAGCGCGTCGGCATTGCAGCCCGGCGGACGGGTCTCGCTGGCGATGAAGCTGAAGCGGCGGGGCGCGGCGGCTTCGCCGGGCCAGTCGACCAGCACGCCCATCGTCTCGGCGCGGGCTGCCGGGGCGTCGGTGTCGAGCAGCAGCACCAGCGGCGCCTCCAGCCCCTTGGCGCCATGCACGGTGAGCAGGCGCACCGCGCCGTCCTCGGCCAGAGCGGGCCCGGGCAGCCGGCCCGACTTCAGCGCGCGCACGAAGGCGTACGGCGTGGCATAGCGTCCGCCGTCCAGCTGCAGCGCCGCACCCAGCAGCGCGCGCAGGTTGGCGAGCGTCGATGCGCGCAGCGCCGGCGGGGTGGCCTGCGCATAGCGGGCGAGCACGTCACCGTCGTGAAAGATGGCATTGAGCGCATCGTGCGGCGGCAAGCGCCCCACCCACTGCTGCCAGCGGGCCAGCGCCACTCCCGCCGCGGCCAGTGGCTCGGGCCAGCCGGCCTCGCGCTGCAGCAGCTCCAGCCAGGGACGCGGCGCGCCTTCGGCCTGCCGCTGGCGCGCTCGCGTGGCCAGCGCCACCAGCGCCTCGTCGCCCAGGCCGAGCAGCGGCGACTTGATGGCCCGCGCCAGCGAGAGGTCGTGCGTCGGCGAGACCAGCACGTCCAGCAGCGCGGCGACGTCCTGCACCTCCGGCATCTCGCACAGATCGGTCTTCTCCGGCTGCTGCGCCGGGATGCGCAAGGTGCGCAGCTCGTCTTCCATGGCTGCCAGCCGGTCGCGCCGCCGGGCCAGCACCAGGATCTCACCCGGGCGCAGGCCCTGCGCGACGCGCGACGCCAGCCAGCGGGCGGCCTGGCGGCACTCGAGGGTGACCAGCCGCTCCTCGGGCAACTCGCGCGGGATGAGCAGGCTGTCGCGCCAGTCCACCGCATCCTGCCCGGCACCACCCTCCTGGCGGGCTTCCGACGGGCGCGGGATGCTCGGCAGGCGCAGCAGCCGGCCGTCATCCGACGAGGCCGTGCTGTGCGGACGGAAGCCCTGGTACTCGCCGGCCTGCTGCGCGGCGCCCATGACCTGATTGACCGCGTCCAGCACCTGTGGCGCGTTGCGCCGCGTGTGGTCGCAGCTCAGACGGTCGCCGCCCAGGCCTTCGACCACGAAGCGCTGGGCCGCGGCGAACACCTGCGGCTCGGCCCGTCGGAAGCGGTAGATGCTCTGCTTGGGATCGCCGACGATGAACACGCTGGGCGCGTTGCCGCCCGCGCCGGCATAACCGCTCAGCCATGCGTGCAGCGCCTGCCATTGCAGCGGATTGGTGTCCTGGAATTCGTCGACCAGCAGGTGGCGCACCCGCGCATCGAGCCGCTCCTGGACCCAGCCGGCCAGCACCTCGTCGGACAGCAGCCGGTGGGCTGCCTGTTCCACGTCGGCCATGTCGACCCAGCCCTCCTCGCGCTTGAGCGCCGCGAACTCGGCCAGCAGGAGGCGGGACAGCCTGGCCATCCGCTGGTGGTGCAGCCAGGCTTCGTGCTGGGCACAGGCGCGGCACAGCAGCTGGAGTTCGGGCTCGGCGTCCTGCGCGGCGGCAACCCTGGCGAGATGCTGCGTGAGCCGGTCCTCGCTGGCGACGAAGAACCCCTTGCGCAGCAGCGACAGCCGCTCGGCCAGGTCGTCGGCTTCGAACGCCGACACGATCGCGTCGGCCGCCTTGCGCGGCGTCTTGTTGTCCTGCGCGCCGAGTTCGCGGGCACGGGCCAGCCAGCGCGCCCTGGCCACGTCGCCCGACAAGGCCTGCTCCGGCCGCTCCAGCCCGGCGAGCGCCGGATGCAGGACGCCGAAGGGCTGCACCGAGGCCTGCACGACGCCGGCCTGCTCGGCCAGCACGAACTCCACCCGCTTGGACAGGGCCGACTCCAGAGCCTTGCGGGTGCCGGAGCGGCCGTGCACGGCGACGCTGGCCTCGAAATCGGCGCGCGCGGCGGCGTCCAGGTGCACGGCCACGTGGAAGCGCCGCCAGACCTTGCCGATCGCCTCACTGTCGTCCTCGAGCAGGGTATGGCGCGCCGGCAGCCCCAGCTGCTCAAGCGTGGCGAGCGGCGCGTTGCGCAGCAGCGCCGCGAACCAGCTGTGGAAGGTGCGGATCTGCACGCCCCGCCCGGCCTCGAGCAGGCGCGCGTGCAGCGTGCGCAAGGGCTCCCGGAGCGCCGGCACCTGCGAGGGCGGCACCCCGCGTTCGAGCAGCGCCTGCCCCAGCCGCTCGGGCGCGCAGCCGGCGAAATCGGCCAGCCAGTGCTGCAGGCGCTCGCGCATCTCGCCGGCGGCCTTCTTGGTGAAGGTGATCGCCAGGATCTCGTGCGGTTCCGCGCCGTCGAGCAGCGCGCGCAGGATGCGCGAGACCAGCATCCAGGTCTTGCCCGCACCGGCGCAGGCCTCGACGGCGACGCTGCGACGCGGATCGCAGGCGACGGCGTAGAAGCGGCCGGCGTCCGCACGCTCGCCGTTGATCTCGTAGGCCAGCGGCGCGTCAGTCATGCCAGAAGTCCCGGCGGCACAGGCCGCGCGCGGCGCAGAACTCGCAGGCGCGCCCCTCGCCCAGCGCCGGCAGCAGCACGCCTTCGGCGATGCGGCGCATGTCGTCCAGGATGCCGGCCACCAGCGCGTCGCGCGTGTCGGCCACGTCCGGATGTTCGACGGTGCGGGTGAGCCCCCGCTCGCCCACGTTGACATAGGCGGCGCAGAGGCTGTCGTCGTCCAGCAGCGCCGCGTAGAAGGCCAGCTGCGTGTCCTCCTGCGGGATCCGCACGCGCTCGCGGGTCGCGTCCAGTCCCTCGGTCTTGTAGTCGATCACCACGCGGCGGCCGTCCGCCAGCCTGTCGATGCGGTCGATGCGGCCGACCAGCTGCACGCTGCCCAGGGGCATCTCGTGCTCGGTCTCGGCCGACGAGAAGGTGCCGCCCTTGGCCTCGTGCTCGCGCAGCCAGGCGAGATAGCCGTCGCGCACCTGGGGCCAGGCCGCGGCAAAGGGCAGGAACTCGCCGCCGGCCAACGCCAGGCCGGCCGTGGCCTGCTCGGCGCAGTCGTCGAGCAGCGCGGCGCGGTCGGCCGAGGGCTCGGCCTGCAGCTGCTCGTGGAACGCGCGCAGCACCTGGTGCAGCCAGTTGCCGAAGTCTCGCTTGTCGACCTCGACGTCGATCTCGGCCGCCTCCTGGAGCCCGAGCTGGCGCAGCGCGAAGAACCGGTAGGGGCAGCGCCGCAGGTCCTCGTATGCGCTGGCCGACAGCCGGGTGACCGGCAGGCCCGGCGCCCGGATGTCCGGCCGCGGCACCGCATGGAGTGCCAGCGGGCGCGGCTCGCGCGGGTCCGCCCCGGTGGGGGGCGCCTGCTGCAGCCGCAGGGCCTCGACCAGCGGGCTGGGCAGCACGGCCTCGCCCGTCTCGTCGGTGCGGCGCCACAGGATGTCCACCCGCGGCAGCTGCAGTGCGTGGCGCCAGCCGGCCCGGCGCTCCTGCTCCAGCATCTCGCGCGAGGGCAGGCCGAGAGCCGCGCGCTGGCTGGCGGTCCAGGCACCGGGCGGCTCGGGCGAGAGCGGCAGCCGCACCTCGTCGCAGCCGGGAAGCACCAGCGCCCAGAAGTCGCGCGCCAGCAATTGGTTGAACGGAAGGATGACCACCTGCGCCTCGGCCGTGGCGGGCGGCACGAAGCTGCCGGCCTCGAGGGAATCGTCGACCCAGGAGGCGAATTCGGAGGGCGACAGCCGCCTGCCCGCCTGCGGCAACCCGCTCCACGCGAGCTGCGCCTCCTCGGACAGGCCCAGCACCTCGAGCACCTGGCGGCCGGCGTCGTCGGCCTGCAGCAGGGGCCAGTGTCCAGTGTCCTGCAGCAGGTCGCGCAGCGCCTGTTGCCACTGCGGCAGCGGACGCGGCTGGCGCAGCGCCTCGCGCCAGCGGTCGGCCTGGGAGACGAGCAGTGCCCAGCCACCCTCGCCACCGCCCAGCCGGCTCGCATCGGCCCAGTCGCGCAGGCCCTGCCGGCGGATGCGCCGCTCCAGCGCCAGCACCGTGCCGGGCGCGACGGCCGGGGCATTCTTCAGCCAGTCGAGCACCGCGTCGCTGGAGGCCTGCCAGGCGCAGGCCCGCAACGCGCCCATCACGTGCGCGGCCGCCCGCGTGGTGGACAGCTTCCAGCCGGTTTCGTCGCGCACCGCGACGCCGCGCACGCCGAGCAGCGCCCGGACCCGCCGCGTGAGCACGCGGTCGACCGCCGCGAGCGCCACTGGTGCATGCCCCGCCGCCAGCTGGCGCAGCACGCAGGCAGCGGCCAGCTCGGCTTCCTGGTCGGGATCCGGCGCCTCGTGCAGCGCGAGCTGCCCCATCTCCGAACGCCGGTCGAGCGGCAGCTGGGCGGACTTCTCGCCTGCGAGCGCGGCCAGGGCCTGCGCCAGCGGATCGGCCTGGAAGCCTTCGCAGACCACCAGCAGGTCCAGCGCACGCACCGCGTCGAAGAGGCGGTCGCTCGCATGCCGGCTGGCGGCCGCCCATTCGACGGCGATGCGGGCCACCGCGGCTTCCAGGGCGAGCACTGGCGAGTCGAGGCCTGCGGACACGGCCGCACGGGCGCCGGCCGCCCACTCGGCACGCTGCGCGGGCGGCACGGCGGCGGCGGCCGACGCCGCCTGCCACGCCGCTTCCACGAGCCGGCCGGCGAGCAGCCCGGACCGCGCGCCGAGGCCGGCGCGCTCGAGCCAGTCACGCGCGGTGAGCAGGTCGCGGCCCATGTCGAAGGACAGGTCGTCGCTGCCGACGACATGGCCGAGCCGGGCCGCCCAGTTCATGCTGGTCTCGAACCGGGGGGCGAAGCCGGCCGGATGCAGCGCGGCCCAGGCACGTCGCGCGACCGGCATGAGCTGCGCGTACGGAAGCAGGACGACGGTGCGCGAGGGGTGCGCGCCACGGGCCTGCAGCTGGGCCTCGACTTGACCCAGCAGCTCCCGCCAGAGCTGCGCCGCCCGATGGTCTGGCGCTATCACATCCATAGCATCTGCCCACCCGCCCGCTCGCGGTGAGGGCACTTGGTTTCTGTCACAATGCCCCGACTGTACCGGCATCGTTTGCCCGCGCGAAAGGAAAGGATCCCATGGCCAGCGACCTGATCAAGCACATCTCCGACGCCAGTTTCGAGTCCGACGTCCTGCAGGCCGACAAGCCGGTGCTGGTGGACTACTGGGCCGAGTGGTGCGGTCCCTGCAAGATGATCGCGCCCATCCTCGACGAAGTCTCGGCCTCGTACAAGGACAAGCTGCAGATCGCCAAGATGAACGTGGACGAGAACCGCGACATCCCCGCCAAGTTCGGCATCCGCGGCATCCCGACGCTCATGCTGTTCAAGGGCGGCCAGCTGGCCGCCACCAAGGTCGGCGCGATGAGCAAGGCGCAGCTCACCGCCTTCATCGACCAGCAGCTGGCCTGACCAGGCCCGGGGCGCGCCACGCGCCCCGCCCCGCGGCCACCCAGCCGCGATTTATTGCATAATTCCCCGCAATCGCTGAACTGCCACGCCGGCGGTCCAGTCCGATCCCCCGGTCCGCAAGGCGCCTCCCGCCTGCGCGCGAGACCTCCCCCAGCCGACCCACAAAGACAAGACCCCACCAGGGGTGCATCCACCGCAGTCGAGCCATGCACTTAAACGAACTCAAGGCGCTCCACGTCTCCGAAGTCCTCAAGCAAGCCGAAGAGCTGGAGATCGAGAACACCGGCCGCATGCGCAAGCAGGAGCTGATGTTCGCCATCATCAAGAAGCGGGCGCGGGCGGGCGAGCAGGTCTTCGCGGATGGCGTGCTGGAAATCCTGCCCGACGGCTTCGGCTTCCTGCGCAGCCCGGACACGAGCTACACGGCCAGCACTGACGACATCTACATCTCGCCTTCGCAGGTGCGCCGGTTCAACCTGCACACCGGCGACATGATCGAGGGCGAAGTCCGCACGCCCAAGGACGGCGAGCGCTACTTCGCGCTGACCAAGCTCGACCAGGTCAACGGCGGGCCGCCCGAGCAGAACAAGCACAAGGTGATGTTCGAGAACCTCACGCCGCTGTTCCCCAAGGAACAGATGAAGCTGGAGAGGGACGCGTTCAAGGGCGAGGAGAACATCACCGGCCGCGTCATCGACATCATCGCGCCGATCGGCAAGGGCCAGCGGGCACTGCTGGTGGCCCCGCCCAAGAGCGGCAAGACGGTGATGATGCAGCACATGGCGCACGCCATCTCGGCCAACTATCCCGACAGCCACATGATGGTGCTGCTGGTCGACGAGCGTCCCGAGGAAGTGACCGAGATGCAGCGCTCGGTGAAGGCCGAGGTGATTGCCTCCACCTTCGACGAGCCGGCGGCGCGCCATGTGCACGTCGCCGAGATGGTGATCGAGCGCGCCAAGCGGCTGGTCGAACTGAAGAAGGACGTGGTGATCCTGCTGGACTCGATCACCCGCCTGGCCCGCGCCTACAACAACGTCGTGCCCTCGTCCGGCAAGGTGCTGACCGGCGGCGTCGACGCCAACGCGCTGCAGCGCCCCAAGCGCTTCCTGGGCGCGGCGCGCAACGTCGAGGAAGGCGGCTCGCTGACCATCATCGCCACGGCCCTGATCGACACCGGCTCGCGCATGGACGAAGTGATTTTCGAGGAGTTCAAGGGAACCGGCAACAGCGAGATCCACCTGGATCGCCGCCTGTACGAGAAACGCGTGTTCCCCTCCATCCAGCTCAATCGCAGCGGCACCCGCCGCGAGGAGCTGCTGCTCGCGCCCGAAATCCTGCAGAAGACCCGCATCCTGCGCCAGTTCATGTACAACATGGACGAGATCGAAGCGATGGAGATGGTGCTCAAGTCGATGAAGGCCACCAAGACCAACGTCGAGTTCTTCGACATGATGCGCCGCGGCGGCTGAAGCCCGCGCTTCGCTATAATCGCCGGTTTCGCGGAAAGTAGCCCCGACATTCCCGATGCGCAGACGGCGTCTGCGCGTGTCCGGACCGGCTCCCGCACCGACTCCCAAAGGATCGCACCATGGCCAAAGAAGGCATCCACCCCAACTACCGCGACGTCCTGTTCGTCGACCTGTCGAACGGCTTCAAGTTCGTCACCCGTTCCTGCGTGAACACCAAGGAAATGGGCAAGGCCGACGACGGCCGCGAGCTGCCGCTGTTCAAGCTCGACACCTCGAGCGAGTCGCACCCGTTCTACACGGGCACCCAGAAGTCGGTCAACGACATGGGCGGCCGCGTGGACAAGTTCTTCAAGAAGTTCGGCAAGACGGCCGCCAAGTAAGGCGCCCTCCGCCGCGACGAGGCAGCCCGGGCGACCGCGCTGCCTTTTTCTTTGCCCGCCAACGTGACTCACCCGCGCGCGTGAACCAGCCGACCCCCGCCATCGTCGCCCAGAGCGCGGTGAGGCGCCTGCCGCGCGTGGCGTTGCTGCTGTTCTGCGCCGCCTACGTGCTCCCCGGCTTCGTCGCCCGCGAGCCGTGGAAGAACGCCGACGTGACCGCGTTCGGCTACATGAACGAGCTCGCCTCCGGCGCCGCGCGCTGGATGGCACCCACGCTCGTGGGCCAGCCGCCCGAATTCGACGCGCTCCTGCCTTATTGGCTCGGCGCCTGGGCGATGCGGATCGCGCCTTCGTGGCTTGCCCCGGATTTCGCGGCGCGCGTGCCCTTCATCGCCCTGCTGGTGCTGACGCTGCTGGCCACCTGGTACGGCGTCTACAACCTGGCGCGCACCCCGGGTGCGCAACCGGTGCCGTTCGCGTTCGGCGGCGAGGCGGCGCCCACCGACTACGCCCGCGCCATCGCCGACGGCGGCATGCTGGCCCTGATCGCCACGCTGGGTCTGGCCCAGCTGAGCCACGAGACGACCCCGGCGCTGGCCCAGCTCGGATTCACGGCCGTGGCCTTCTACGGCCTGGCTGCACTACCCTTTCGCACCGGCTGGCCGCTGGCCGGCATGGTCGTCGGCCTGGGCGGGTTGGCCCTGAGCGGGGCGCCGACCACGGCCGTGCTGCTGGCCGCGGGCGGGGCGGTGCTCACCGTGCTCGACCATCCCCGCGAAGGCCGCACCCGCACCGGCCGATGGCTGTGGGCGGCCGGGCTGGTGCTGGCTGCGGCGGGCGTCGCGGCCGCTGCCACGGTGCTGGACCTGTGGCGCTGGCGGCTGTGGCCGGACGGCCAGCGCGACTGGCATTCCGCCGGCCGTCTCCTGTTGTGGTTCACCTGGCCGGCCGGGCCGCTGGCGGTGTGGACCGTGTGGCGCTGGCGCCGCCAGCTGGGCAGCCGACACGTGGCCCTGCCCCTGTGGTTCGCCCTGGTCTCGGTCGCCTCGACGCTGCTCACGCCGTCCTCCGACCGTTCGCTGCTCCTGGGCCTGCCGGCACTGGCGACCCTGGCCGCGTTCGCACTGCCGACCCTCAAGCGCAGCGTCTCCGCCCTGGTCGACTGGTTCACGCTGCTGTTCTTCAGCGGCTGCGCGGTCGTCATCTGGGTGGTCTGGATCTCCCTGCAGACCGGCGTGCCGGCCAAGCCCGCCGCCAACGTGGCGCGGCTGGCGCCCGGCTTCGAGCCGACGTTCTCGCTGATCGCCTTCGTGCTGGCGCTGGCCGGGACCGTGGCCTGGGGATGGCTGGTGCGCTGGCGCGCGGGCCGGCACCGCTCGGCGCTCTGGAAAAGCATGGTGCTGCCGGCCGCCGGCGCTGCACTGTGCTGGCTGCTCCTCATGACGCTGTGGCTGCCGGTGCTGGACTATGCGCGCAGCTATGCGACCGTGGTGCGCGGCCTGACCCAGCCGATGACCACGCCCGGCTGTGTCGAGGTGTTCGGGCTCGACCGCGGACAGACCGCCGCGCTGCGCTACCACGGCGGCCGCGAGCTGACGTCCGCCGATCGCAACGGAACCTGCCCCTGGCTCGTGCTGACGTCCGAAGTCCAGCCGGTCGCGGCGATGGCGCTCGACATGCGGCGCTGGGAGCTGGCCGCCACGGTGCGGCGGCCCACCGACACCCGCGACAACTTCCTGCTCTACCGGCGACGCAGCGGAGGCGCCTGATGTCGGAGCTGCGCACCATCGCGCGGCACGCGGGCACCGTGCTGGTCGGCCAGCTCGCCACCATCGGGTTCGGCGTCGCCGACACCATGATCGCCGGCCGCTACGACGCCCGCGCCCTCGCGGCGCTCTCGGTCGGCTCGGCGGTCTATGTCAGCATCTTCGTCGGGCTGTCGGGCCTGATCCAGGCGCAACTGCCGGTCTGGTCGGAGCTGCGCGGGGCCGGCGGCGGCCCCGCGCTGGGCCGCTCGGTGCGCCAGGTGCTCTACCTCTGCCTGGCCGGCATGGTGCTCGGCATGACAGCCCTGCTCTTCCCCGGCCCGCTGCTGCGCTGGGCCGAGGTCCCGCCCGGCCTGGACATCCAGGTGCAGCAGTACCTGGGCATCCTCGCGCTCGCGCTGCCCCCCTCGCTGCTGTTCCGCGCCTACTCGACGCTGAACCAGTCGCTCGGCAAGCCGGTGCTGGTGACCTGGCTGCAGACCGCCTCGCTGGCCTTGAAGGTGCCGCTGTCGCTCTGGTTCACTTTCGGCAGCGCCGGGGTGCCGCCGATGGGCCTGGAGGGCTGCGCCTGGGCGACTGTCGTCGTGAACTACCTGCTGCTCGCCTGCGCGGTCTGGACGCTGCGCTCGCAGGACCTCTACACGCCCTACCGCATCTGGGGACGCCTGGAGGCGCCCGACTGGGGCGTGCTGCGCGGGTTCGCCCGGCTGGGCGTGCCGACCGCGCTGTCGGTCATGGTGGAAGTGACCTCCTTCACGCTGATGGCCCTGTTCATCGCCCGGCTCGGCACCGAGGCGTCGGCCAGCCACCAGGTGGCGAGCAGCCTGACTGGGGTGCTCTACATGATGCCGCTATCGCTCGGCCTGGCTACCAGCGCCCGGGTCAGCTACTGGCTGGGCGCACGCGACGAGCGCCAGGCGCGCCTGGCGCTGCGCCTGGGCTACAAGCTCGCCCTGGTGCTGGCGGGCTCGAGCGCACTGGTGCTCGCCGTCTTCCACCAGCCGATCGCGCGGCTCTATGCCGGCGACCATCCGGCCGTGGTGCAGCTGGCCGGCAGCCTGCTGCTCTGGGTGGCCGCGTACCACGTGGCCGACTCGATGCAGGCGGTGGGCGTGTTCCTGCTGCGCAGCTATGGCGTGGCCACGCGGCCGCTGGTGCTGTATTGCGTGCTGCTCTGGGGCGTGGGACTGGGCGGCGGGTACCTGCTGGCCTACCGCGGCGCCGGCACGCTCGCGCCGATGCAGACGCCGGCAGCGTTCTGGTCGGCCGCCGCCTTCGCGCTGACCCTGACCGCCGTCGCCTTCATGGTGCTGCTGTGGCGGGTCGTGCGCTCTCGCCGTCCGGCCCGCGCATGACGGCACGCAGGCGCGCGGCCGGGAACACGATGGCGAAGGTGGAGCCGGCGCCCGGCGTGCTGTCGATGCGCAGTTCCGCGCCGTGCCGCTGCAGCACGTGCTTGACGATCGCCAGCCCCAGGCCGGTGCCGCCCGTCTCGCGCGAGCGGCTGCGGTCCACGCGGTAGAAGCGCTCGGTGATGCGTGGCAGGTGCTCGGCCGCGATGCCCGGACCGGTGTCACGCACGGACAACTCGGCCCGGCCGTCGGGCAGCGCCGACCAGCGCACCTCGATGCGCCCGTTGGCGGGCGTGTAGCGGACGGCATTGCTCACGAGGTTGGACATCGCGCTGAGCAGCTCCGACGGCGCGCCGGCGATCTCCTGGCCGGCGCCGCCGGCAAACCGCAACTCCTGCGACTTGCCCAGCAGCGTGCTGAGCGAGCGGCCTTCCTGCTCGCATTCGGCCATCAGCGCCGGCACCGGGGTCCACTCGCCGATGCCGGGCAGCGGGCTGCCCTCCAGCCGTGACAGGGTGAGCAGGTCGCGCACCAGCGTCTGCATCCGGTGGCCCTGCTGCGCCATCAGCTCCAGGTAGCGCCGGCGCTCGTCCTCGGCGAGCGGCAGGTTCTGCAGCGTCTCGATGAACCCGGCCAGCACGGTGAGCGGCGTGCGGATCTCGTGCGAGACGTTGGCGATGAAGTCGCGCCGCATCGTCTCGGCCTGCTCGCGCGCCGTCACGTCGCGCGACAGCAGGAGCTTGCGTCCCTGGCCGTACGGATGCAGGTGGACCGCCAGCTTGAGCAGGCGGCCCGGCGAGCTGTCGCGTGAGAGGATGATCACGTCGCGCGAATAGTCGCCCTGGGCGGTGTACGCGGCGAAGGCCGGGTCGCGCACCAGGTTGCCGATCAGCTGCTGCACGTCCCGCTGCGGATCGATGCCCAGGTGCTCGGCTGCCGTCTGGTTGCACCATTCGATGCGCCCGTCCACGTCCAGCAGGATCACGCCGTTGGGCGACGCCTGGATCGCGGCCAGGAAGTCCTGCAGGCGCGTCTCCGCATCCTCGGCCAGCTGGTCACGGGCGCGCAGCGCGCGGCGCGTCCGTTCCGCCAGCTCGCCCCACAGGCCCGCCCCGACCGGCGCCTCGGAGCGCCCGCCGCCGCGCAGCCACTGCAGCATGCGAAGACCGCGCACGAGGTCCAGCAGGAACCACGCGACCCCTCCGGCGACCAGGCCCAGCTCGGCACCCCGGTCGGCGGCCAGCCACCAGCCGCCGATGCCGCCGGCCAGTTGGCACAGGAGAAAGCTGCTGATGCGCCAGAGCATGCAGGATGGTACGGCGACGGCCGGGCTCGGCCGCTCAGCCGGCGCGCTGGGCCGGCTGCGGCTGGGCCGTGAGGCGGTAGCCGGCGCCGCGGACCGTTTCGACCATGCTGCCGGCTTCGCCCAGCGACTCGCGCAGCCGCTTGACGTGCACGTCCACGGTCCGCTCCTCGATGAAGACATGGTCGCCCCACACCTTGTCCAGCAATTGCGACCGGCTGTGCACGCGCTCGGGCGACTTCATCAGGTGCGCGAGCAGCTTGAACTCGGTCGGGCCCAGCTTGAGCGGATGGCCGCGCCACTGCACGCGGTGGGTGGTGGTGTCCAGCGACAGCTCGCCGACCGCCACGGCCTGCACCGCTTCCTCCGGCACCCGCCGGCGCAGCACCGCACGGATGCGCGCCAGCAGTTCCTGGGTCGAGAACGGCTTGGTGATGTAGTCGTCGGCACCGGCGTCCAGGCCCGCCACCTTGTCCGGCTCGTCGCCCCGCGCCGTCAGCATGATCAGCGGGATGGACTTGGTGCGCGCGGCCGCACGCCACTTGCGGGCCAGCGACAGGCCGCTCTGGCCGGGCAGCATCCAGTCGAGCAGGATCAGGTCGGGCAGCGCGGTTTCCAGTTCGCGCTGGGCGGCGTCGCCGTCCTCGGCCCAGATCGGCTGGAAGCCGTTGTGGCGCAGGTTGACCGACACCAGCTCCGCGATCGCGGGCTCGTCCTCGACCAGCAGGACTCGGGGAACCGTCTTCATTCGCCTACTTCAGTGCGGATTCGATCTGCTCGATCGAGGAATGGCGCACGTCGGCGCCCTTGACGACGTAGATGATGAACTCGGCGATGTTCTTGGCATGGTCGCCGATGCGCTCGATCGCCTTGGCCAGGAACAGCAGGTCCAGGCTGGCCGAGATCGTGCGCGGGTCTTCCATCATGTAGGTGATCAGCTTGCGCACGAAGCCGTCGAACTCCTTGTCGATCAGGTCGTCCTCCTTGAGGATGGCCACCGCCGCGGCGGTGTCCAGGCGCGCGAACGCGTCCAGGGCCTTGCGCAGCAGCCCCGACGCCAGGTCGCACGCGACGTTCAGCTCCGACGCCGGCAGGGCCCGGGCCGAACCGCTGTCGATGATGGAGCGCACCATCCGGGCGATCTTGGCGGACTCGTCGCCCACGCGCTCCAGGTTGGCCGTGGTCTTGGAGATCGCCATCAGCAGGCGCAGGTCGCGCGCGGTCGGCTGGCGTCGCGCGATGATCGACGACAGTTCGCGATCGATTTCGACCTCCATCTGGTTGACGCGGTGCTCTGTCTCGATCACCTGCGACGCGGCGTCGGCGTTGAACTGCGCGAGCGCGTAGATGGCCTGGCGGATCTGGGATTCCACCAGGCCACCCAGTTCCATCACGCGCGAGGAAACCCCGTTGAGTTCGCTGTCGAACTGGGTCGAGAGATGCTTGTCGGGCATGGCGGAGGCTCCTTCCTGCGGGTCAGCCGAAGCGGCCGGTGATGTAGTCCTCGGTCTCCTTGCGCCGCGGCTTGAAGAAGATCTGCTCGGTCTCCCCCACCTCAACCAGGTCGCCCAGGTACATGTAGGCCGTGTAGTCGCTGCAACGCGCCGCCTGCTGCATGTTGTGCGTGACGATCACGACCGTGTAGTCGTTCTTGAGCTCGGCGATCAGCTCCTCGATCTTGGCGGTGGAGATCGGGTCCAGGGCGGAGCACGGCTCGTCCAGCAGCAGCACCTCGGGCTTGATGGCGATGCCGCGGGCGATGCACAGGCGCTGCTGCTGCCCCCCCGAGAGGCCGGCGCCGCTCTGGTCGAGCTTGTCCTTGACCTCGTTCCACAGCGCGGCCTTGCGCAGTGCCCATTCCACCCGCTCGTCCATGTCGGCCGCGCCGAGCGACTCGAACAGCCGCACGCCGAACGCGATGTTGTCGTAGATGGACATCGGGAACGGCGTCGGCTTCTGGAACACCATGCCCACGCGGGCGCGGATCAGCGCGACGTCCTGCTTGGAGGTGAGCAGGTTCTCGCCGTCCAGCACGATCTCGCCTTCGGCCCGCTGCTCGGGATAGAGCTCGTACATGCGGTTGAAGGTGCGCAGCAGCGTCGACTTTCCGCAGCCCGAGGGGCCGATGAAGGCCGTGACCTTCTTCTCGGGAACCTCGAGGTTGATGCCCTTCAGGGCATGGAACCGGCCGTAGTAGAAGTTCAGGTCGCGCACGGCGATCTTCGCGCGCGTGGGTGCAAGGGCGCTCATGGGGATTCCTCGTGTCAGGTCCGGGTGCGGGTGAGCACGCGGGCCAGGATGTTCAGGGCCAGCACGGCCATCGTGATCAGGAACACGCCGGCCCAGGCCAGCTGCTGCCAGTTCTCGTACGGGCTCATGGCGAACTTGAAGATGGTGACCGGCAGGCTGGCCATCGGTTCGGCCAGGTTGGACGTCCAGAACTGGTTGTTCAGCGCGGTGAAGAGCAGCGGCGCCGTCTCGCCGGAAATGCGGGCCACGGCCAGCAGGATCCCGGTCACGACCCCGGCGCGCGCGGCCCGCAGGGTGATGCTCAGGATCACCTTCCACTTCGGCGCACCCAGTGCATACGCCGCCTCGCGCAGCCCCGCCGGCACCAGCATCAGCATGTTCTCCGTGGTGCGGATCACCACCGGAACCACGATCAGCGCAAGCGCCAGCACCCCGGCCCAGCCGGAGAAATGGTGGAAGCGCGCCACCACCACCGCGTAGATGAACAGGCCGATCACGATCGAGGGCGCCGACAGCAGGATGTCGTTGACGAAGCGCGTGGTCGCGCCCAGCCAGCCCTTGGTGTCGTACTCGGCCAGGTAGATCCCGGCCATGATGCCCACCGGGGTGGCCACGCACGTCGAGAGCAGCACCATCAGGAAGGAGCCGTAGATCGCGTTGGCGATCCCGCCGGCCTCGTTCGGCGGCGGGGTCATCTCGGTGAGCGTGGCCCAGGCGATGCCGCCGATGCCCAGCCGGAAGGTCTCCCACAGGATCCAGACCAGCCAGAAGACGCCGAACGCCATCGCCAGCAGCGAGAGCGTCAGCGCCACCTTGTTGACCCGCTTGCGGGCCATGTAGCGCTGCTCTCGGGCATGGGCCTGGTCGGCCGCGCGCAGCAACGACTCGCCGGTGCCCGGACGCGCGGCGCTCACGATTTGGCTCCTTCGGCCTTGCGCAGCCGCGACAGCAGCAGCTTGGACAGCGCGAGCACGACGAAGGTGATGAAGAACAGCACCAGCCCGAGATAGATCAGCGCCGCCTGGTGCAGGCCGGTGGCCGCCTCCGCGAACTCGTTGGCGAGCGCCGACGTGATGCTGTTGGCGGGCGCGAACAGCGACAGGGAATCGAGCTGGTTGAAGTTGCCGATGACGAAGGTCACCGCCATGGTCTCGCCCAGCGCGCGGCCCAGACCCAGCATGATGCCGCCCACGACGCCCGCCTTGGTGTAGGGCAGCACGACGCGCGACACCACCTCCCAGGTCGTGGAGCCGAGTGCGTAGGCCGATTCCTTGAGCATCGGCGGCGTGACGTCGAACACGTCGCGCATCACGGCGGCGATGAACGGGATGATCATGATGGCCAGGATGATTCCGGCCGAGAGAATGCCGATGCCCACCGGCGGGCCGGACACCAGCGTGCCCAGCAGCGGCACGCCCGCGAACAGCGCCTGCAGCGGCTGCTGCACCCAGGTGGCCAGGATCGGGCCGAAGACCAGCAGCCCCCACATGCCGTAGACGATGGACGGCACGGCGGCGAGCAGTTCCACCGCGGTGCCCAGCGGCCGCTTCAACCAGGAAGGCGACAGCTCGGTCAGGAAGACGGCGATGCCGAAGCTCACCGGCACCGCGATGATCAGCGCGATCAGCGAGGTGGCCAGCGTGCCATAGACCATCACCAGCCCGCCGAACTCGTTGTTGACCGGGTCCCAGACACTGTTGGTGAGGAAGCCGAGCCCGTACTTCTCGATGGCGGGCCAGGCCCCGACCACGAGCGACAGCAGGATGGCCACGAGCAGTCCCAGGGTCACGAGCGCCGCGCCGCGCGCGGCCCAGCCGAACAGCCGGTCGGCCCAGGCATTGCCACGGGCAGGTCGCCGCGACGGGGGGAGACTCATCTTGCGTTCCTCGTCCAGGGCCAGGGTGCGGCCCCGGATCGGGAGGCTGGCCTCGTGGGCCGGGAGTGTAGAGGACACGTCAGCCCCTTATCGCTCGTGGTGGTCGGGTCAGCGCGGTGGTCGGCTCGTGCGGGTCACTTCCAGCTGATCGCCTTGCCGGAAGCGTCCTTGAGCTCGGCGGCCCAGAGCTTCTCGACCTGCGCCTTCACGCTGGCAGGCATCGGCACGTAGTCCAGGTCGTCTGCGGTCTTGTCGCCGGTCTTGTAGGCCCACTCGAAGAACTTCAGCGCAGCGGCGGCCTCGGCCGGCTTGTCCTGCACCTTGTGCATGATGATGTAGGTCGGGTTGGTGATCGGCCAGGCATCCTTGCCAGGCTGGTCGGTCGTGATCTGGTAGAAGGTCTTGTTCCAGTCGGCACCGGCCGCGGCGGCCTTGAACGCGCCGTCGCTCGGCTCGACGAAGTTGCCGTCCTTGTTGCGCAGCAGCGCGTACGTCATCTTGTTCTGCTTCACGTACGCGTATTCGACGTAGCCGATGGCGTTCGGCAGCCGGCCCACGAAGGCGGCGACGCCCTCGTTGCCCTTGCCGCCCGCGCCGGTCGGCCAGTTCACGGCCGTGCCTTCGCCCACCTTGGCCTTCCAGTCGGCGTTCACCTTGGACAGGTAGTTGGTGAAGATGAAGGTGGTGCCGGAGCCGTCGGCACGGCGCACCACGGCGATGGGCGCGTCCGGCAGGCTCACGCCGGCATTGAGCGCGGTGATCGCCGGGTCGTTCCACTTGGTGATCTTGCCCAGGTAGATGTCGCCCAGCACCTGGCCCGTCAGGCGCAGCTGGCCCGGCTGCACGCCGCGGATGTTCACCACCGGCACCACGCCGCCGATGACGGTCGGGAACTGCAGCTGGCCCTTCTTGGCGAGGTCCTCGTCCTTCTGCGGCATGTCGGACGCACCGAAGGTCACCGTCTTGCCGTCGATCTGGCGGATGCCCGCGCCGGAGCCGACCGACTGGTAGTTGATGCGCACGCCGGTGGCCTTGTTGTAGTCGGCAGCCCACTTGGCGTACAGCGGCGCCGGGAAGGTGGCGCCCGCGCCGGTGACTTCCTGGGCGCAGGCGAGTCCGGCGAAGGACACGGTGACGAGGCCGAGGGCGGCCGCACGGAAGTTCAGTTTCATAGCCAGTGTTCCTTGTGGATGGGGGACGCGGCGGACTGTAAGAAGCTTTCGTGACAGCTGCGTGACACCCGCGACGCCCGCTCGCGGGGATCGGGAGCGCCGGCACCGGCGTGTCACGGTTTCGTCACGAAGTGTCAATACGCTCGCGGCCGTCTCAACCATGGAGCGTCCCATGCCTCATCGCCGCATCACCCTCGTCCTGGCCGCCGCCAGCCTCGCCGGCCTGGCCGGCTGCGCCACCACCTCGGCCCCCGTGTCGGTCGCCGACACGATCGCGCGCACGCCGCAGCTCTCGACCCTGAATGGGCTGGTCCAGAAGGCCGGCCTGGCCGACACGCTGCGCGCCGCCGGCCCCTACACGGTGTTCGCGCCCACCAACGAGGCGTTCCAGGCCGTGCCGGCCAAGACGATGGACGAACTGGGCAAGGACCCGGCGCAACTGAAGGCGCTGCTCAGCTACCACGTGCTGCCCTCGCGGGTCGCCGCGGCGGATGTCAAGAACGGCAATGCCAAGACCGCTCAGGGCGGCAACCTCGCGCTGGCCCGCGCCGGCACGTTCGTGACGGTGGAGGACGCGATGGTCCAGACCGCCGACATCGCCGCGACCAACGGCGTCGTCCACACCATCGACCGCGTGCTGGTGCCGCCGCGCCGCTGACCGCCTGCGCAGGGGCCCGGCCGGGCCCGGCGACCCAGAACCAGAACCCAGCACCACATGTCCCTGCGCACTCCGCCGGCGCCGCGCCGCCGCGCGCTGCTCCTCTCGGCCGCAGCCGCTGTCGCGGCTCCCTGGGGCCTGGCCCAGCCGACGCGTCTCGCGGCCCGCCCGATCACCGTCGCCCAGGTCGTGGACACCTCCCCGTCCCAGCAGGACGTCGCCAAGGACCTGCTGGTCGGCTCGCGTGCCGCCTGGCAGGACATCAACCTGCGCGGCGGGGTGCGGGGTCGGCCGGTCAACCACCTGGCCGTCGAGGTCGACGGGACTGCCGCGGGCGTGCGCAAGGCGCTGGACGCCCTGCGCGACGACCCCGGTTGCCTGCTGCTGGCCGGCACCGCCGGCGATCCGCTGGCCACCATCCTGGTCGAGCAGCTGCGCGCCGATGGCATGGGCCTGGCGCACGTGGCCCCCTGGCTGCAGAACTCCAGCCTGGAGGTGGACGACCGCACCTTCCCGATCTTCGCGGCGCGCCAGGAGCAGATCGGCCATGCCCTGCGATCGCTGGCCACGATGGGCGTGCAGGACGTGGGCGCGGTGTACGCCTCGGATCTGGAGCAGCGGCTCTACCGCGACGATCTCGACCGGACGGCCGCAGCGCTGAAGCTGAAGATCCAGGCCTTCCGTGGCGATGGCGATCTGCACCGCCTGGCCCAGCGGCTCACCCCCGGCACGCCGACCATCCTGCTGTTCTTCGGCGGCACGCCGGAACTGGTGCAGTTCACCCAGGGGCTCGACCGGCAGCAGCGCCAGCGCTACCTCGTCGCCATGGCCGACGTGAACCTGCAGACCCTGCAGCAGATGGGCGGCGCGCGCGCCACGCCGGTGATCGTCACCCAGCCGGTGCCGCTGGTGACCTCCGGCACGCCCATCGTGCGCGCCTACCGCGAGACACTGGCACGGTTGTTCGACGAGCCGCCCGCGGCCCTGTCACTGGCCGGCTTCATCGCCGCCCGCTACACCTACGAGGTGCTGGCGGACATCGATGCGCCCCTGACCCGCCCCTCCGTGCTCGCCGCGTTCCAGCGACGCACCGCGCGCGACCTGGGCGGCTTCCGGGTCGCCTTCGACGACCGGCGCCGCAGCGGCGCCTTCGTCACCCAGAGCATGCTCACGCCGGACGGCCGCGTGGTGGGCTGACGGCCGCCGCCCCCAGCGACGAGCAGGGCTTTGCTATGCTGAATCCCGCATGGACAACGGAACGCTTCTGGCCGGTGTGGACCTCGGCTCCAACAGCTTCAGGCTGGAGATCGGTCGCCACGACCATGGCCAGGTCCACCGCGTCGAGTACCTGAAGGAAACCGTCCGGCTCGGCGGCGGGCTCGACGAGGACCGCAACCTCACGCCGGCGGCGATGCAGCGCGGCTGGGACTGCCTGGCGCGCTTCGGCGAACGGCTGGCCGGCTTCGGCCGGCACCAGGTGCGTGCGGTGGCCACCCAGACGCTGCGCGAGGCCCGCAACCGCGAGGCCTTCCTGGCGCGCGCCGGCGAGATGCTGGGCTTCCCCATCGACGTGATCTCCGGGCGCGAGGAGGCGCGGCTGATCTACCAGGGGGTCGCGCACCTGCTGCCCCAGTCCGACGAGCGCCGGCTGGTGGTCGACATCGGGGGCCGGTCCACCGAGCTGATCCTGGGCCGCCAGTTCGAGGCGCGCGTGACCGAGAGCTACCGGGTCGGCAGCGTGGCCTGGTCGATGCGCTACTTCCCTCACGGCGACTTCACCGCCGCCGCGTTTGCCGAGGCGCAGGTGGCGGCCAAGGCCGTGCTCGATGAAGCGGTGGGGCGCTACGGGTCGGGGGAATGGGACGTGGCCTACGGCTCGTCCGGGACGATCGGTGCGGTGGGCGACATCCTGGCGGCCAGCGGCCGCCCGACCGTGTCGCGCGAGGGCCTGCGCTGGCTCCAGCAGCAGCTGGTGGCGGCGCGCTCCGCCGACCGCGTCCGGCTGGATGGTCTCAAGGAGGACCGCCGGCCGGTGATCGGCGGCGGCTTGTCGGTGCTGCAGGCCCTGTTCGACCTGCTCGGCATCGACCGGATGCAGCCGGCCGCCGGCGCGCTGCGCCACGGAGCGGTCTACGACCTGATCGATCGCGAACAGGGGACGAGCGACGTGCGCGCCGCGACCGTGCAGCGCCTGGCCACCAAGTTCGGCGTCGATCCGGCGCAGGCGCGGCGGGTCGGCGAGGTCGCAACCCGGCTGCTGCGGCAGTTGCGCGGCGGGCACGACGATCCCGCCGAACTGGCCCGCACCGAACGCAAGCTGGCCTGGGCCGGGATGCTGCACGAGATCGGCAGCCACATCTCGCACAGCGACTACCACAAGCACGGCGCCTACATCCTCGACAACGCGGATGCGCCGGGCTTCGCCCAGCACGAGCTGCATCGGCTGGGGCTGCTGGTGCTCGGGCACCGCGGCAAGCTGCGCAAGCTGGAGGCCGATTTCGGCGACGAGGCCTTCGTGCACCAGCTCCTGTGCCTGCGCCTGGCCGTGCTCCTGTGCCATGCCCGGCGCGACCCCGACCTGCAGGGCCTGCAACTCCATCGCGCCTCCGCGCGCCAGCAGATGCAACTGTCGGTGCAGGCCGACTGGGCACGTGCCTGGCCGCAGTCGGCACACCTGCTGCGCGAAGAGGTCGTGGCCTGGCAGAAGACCCCCTGGACCCTGGAGCTGTCCTGAGCACGCGGGCAGTTGGCCCCGGGGCCGCAGCCCGGGGCCACGCAGCGGCGCGGGGTGCGGCCGGCCTCCGCACGCGTGGCACGGGGTCGGGCCTGCCGCCGGCCGGCTGAGCGATGGACCGACGTTTCGCCGAAACCGTATAAACTGTTTATACCGTTTCGAAGAGGAAGGATCCCATGGCGACCGCCACCACCCCCAAGACTCCCCGCGCCAGGCTCGCGGCCGCGGCCCCGCAGGTGCAGCCACTGGTCAAGCCCAGTGCCAAGCTGGCCGACAAGGGCATCGTGCCGCCGGAGGCACCGGCTTCCAAGACGCCGGTGGCCGAGGCGGCCGCTGCGGTTGGCAAGGCACTCGGGAAGGCGGCCCGACCCGCGAAGGCGGTCAAGCCGGCCAAGGCGGCCAAGACAGGCAAGCCCGCCAAGGCAGAAAAGACCGAGAAGACCCAGAAGCTCGAGAAGACGGCCAAGGCTGACCGCGCCGAGAAGGACAAGGTCGAGAAGTCGAAGAAGCCGAAGCTGGTGCGCGACAGCTTCACCATCCCGAAGGACGAATACGCCGTCCTCGAAGCCCTGAAGGCACGTGCGGTGCAAGCGGGCGCGCCGGCGAAAAAGAGCGAGCTGCTGCGGGCCGGCATCGCCGCACTGGCGGCGATGCCCGAGGCGGCGTTCGTCGCCGCGCTGGCCGCCGTTCCGGCCATCAAGACCGGCCGGCCAGCCAAGGCCTGAACGCGGGCGGAGCGGCGCCTGGCGCTAGCTGGCGTCCGGCGACTGCACTGCAACCACGACCGACTGCATGTGCCCGCCCCGCTCGCGGGTGCGCAACCACCAGGCGGTGCCCTTGCGCACCGCGCAGCCGCCTGCCGGGATGCCCATCAGGTGGGCGATGACCTCGCCGAGCCCCGGCTGGTGGCCGACGATCAGCACCGGCTGCCGTGCCACGGGCCACTGGGCCGCATCCAGCAACTGCTGCACGCTGGCCTCCGGGCCGATCTCGTCACGGGTCCTGAACTTGCGCCCCAGCGCCTGCGCGGTCTGCTGGCAGCGCTGTGCTGGGCTGGACAGCACGCGCGTGCCGTCGGGCAGCACCCGGTCCAGCCAGGCGGCCACGCGCGCCGCCTGCTTCTCGCCCCGGGCCGTCAGCACGCGTCCGAGGTCCTGCCCGTCGGGCCCCGCGTCCTCCGCCTCGGCATGCCGCCAGAGGATCAGGTCCACGCGGCGTTCTCCGCCGAGGTCGCGGCCCGCGCGCCATACCGGGCCATGAGCGCTTCTTGGGCGCTGCGATGCTTCGCCCCAGGCATGTCGCGCACCCGGACGTAGCTGCCGTTGTCCATCAGCTCCCAGGCATCGGCGTCGTCGTGCAGGTAGGCGACCAGGCATTCGTCGATGATCCGCTGGCGCAGCGCCGGGTCGGTCACCGGCCAGGCCATCTCGACCCGGCGCAGCATGTTGCGGTTCATCCAGTCCGCGCTCGAGAGGTACAGCTCCTCCTCGTGGCCGGCGCAGAAATAGAACACCCTTGAATGCTCGAGGAAGCGCCCGATGACCGAGCGCACCCGGATGTTCTCCGTCAGCCCGGGCACACGCGGCGGCAGCATGCACGCGCCGCGCACGATCAGGTCGATGCGGGCGCCGCGCCGGCCAGCCCGCACCAGGGCCTGCATCAGCTGCTCGTCGGTCAGTGCATTCATCTTCAGCACAATCCGCGCGGGCAATCCGCGGGCCGCTGCCTGCCCCAGCACGTCGATCTTCTCGATCAGCCGGCGGTGCAGGTGGAACGGTGCCATCAGCACGCGGTTGAGCCGGGGCAGCCGGGTCTGGCTGGCCAGGTGGACGAACATCGATTCCACGTCGGCCGTCAGTTGCGGATCCGCCGTGAGGTAGCTGACGTCGGTGTACAGGCGCGCCGTGCGGACGTTGTAGTTGCCGGTCGACAGGTGGGCGTACCGGGCCAGCCCCCTCCCCTCGCGCCGCGTCACCAGCAGCATCTTCGCGTGTGTCTTCAGCCCGACGACGCCGTACACCACCTGCGCACCGATGGCTTCGAGCTGCTCGGCCCAGTTGATGTTGGCCTCCTCGTCGAAGCGGGCCTTGAGCTCCACCACCGCCATCACTTCCTTGCCCTGGCGCACGGCCTCGCGCAGGACGTCCATCAGCGCCGAGTCGGCTCCGGTGCGGTAGATCGTCTGCTTGATCGCCAGGACGTCGGGGTCCTTCACCGCCTCGCGCAGGAAGGCCAGCACGCCGTCGAAGCTCTCGAACGGCTGGTGGATCACGACGTCGCCCTGGCGCAGCTGGTCGAAGATCGGCTGGGCCGGCTGCAGGCCCACCGGATAGGACGGGCGGTAGGGCGGAAACAGCAGCTGTGGCGCATCGACCAGGTCGATCAGCTGCTGCAGGCGCACCAGGTTCACCGGCCCCTGCACGCGGTACAGCGCCGACGGCGGCAGGTTGAACTGCTGCAGCAGGAAGCCCGAGAGGAACTCCGAACAGGCGAACGACACCTCCAGCCGCACCGCCTGGCCGTAGTGCCGCCGCTGCAGGCCGAGGCGCAAGGCGGTGCGCAGGTTGCGCACGTCGTCCTCGTCGACCTCCAGGTCCGAGTGGCGCGTGACCCGGAACTGCGAGAACTGGCTGACCTCGCGCCCCGGGAACAGGTCCTGCAGGTGCGCCCGGATCACGCTGGACAGCAGCACGAACAGCGACTTGCCGCCCGCGATCGGGGCCGGCATCCGGATCAGCCGGGGCAGCACGCGCGGCACCCGCACGATCGCGATCTCGTTGTCGCGGCCGAACGCATCGCGGCCGCCGAGCCGCACGATGAAGTTCAGCGACTTGTTGGCCACCTGCGGGAAGGGATGGGCCGGATCGAGCCCGACCGGCACCAGCAGCGGCCGCACCTCGCGGTCGAAGTACTCGTCGACCCAGCGCTTCTGGGCCGGCGTGCGCTGTCCGTGCGAGACCAGCCCGATGCCCTGGCGCGCGAACGCCGGCATCAGCTCGTCGTTGAAGAGCGCATCCTGCTGCTCGAGCAGCCGATGGGCCGCCGCGGACAGCGCCTCGAAGCTCTGCACGGTGCAGGGGCCCTTGCGTTCGCCGCCTTGCATCGCGGTGAGGTGCGGCGCCATCCGGACCTCGAAGAACTCGTCCAGGTTGCTGGACACGATGCACAGGAAGCGCAGGCGCTCGAGCAGCGGCACGTCTTCGCGCCGGGCCCAGTCGAGCACGCGCTCGTTGAACGCCAGGATGCTGTGGTCGCGATCCAGGAAGGGAATCGTCACCGGATCGGCACTGGTCAGGGGCGGGGTCATCAGACGGTCATGTGACGCAACGATGACAAGTGTTCACTGTCCGGATGACAGCGTCGTGACAGACTGCGCCGCATCCCGGGGCACCGCCTGCCCGGTGCGCGCGGGCACCAGGAAGCCGGCGAACAGGCGCGCAGCCTCCTTCCAGCTGAAGTCTTCCGCCCGCTCGCGCGCCTCGGTCCGCGGCACGCCGAGCGCCCGCAGCGCCGCCTGTTGCAGGTCCTCGTCCAGCACCCCGCCCATCGGCCGGCTGCCGTCCGGATGGGACCGGCCCAGCACCTCCAGCGGTCCGTCGACGGGGAAGGCGGCGACCGGCGCGCCGGTCGCCATCGCCTCGACCATCACCAGGCCGAAGGTGTCGGCGCGGCTCGGGAAGACGAACACGTCGGCGGCCGCATACAGGGTGGCCAGCTCGGGCCGCGGCAGCAGGCCGACCCAGCGCACCTCGGGATGGCGGGCCTTGAGCGCCGCCTCGACCGGCCCCACGCCGCAGACGACCTTGGTGCCGGGCAGCGCCGTCGCCAGGAAGGCGCCGATGTTCTTCTCGTACGAGACCCGGCCGACGAACAACCACACGGGCCGGGGCAGCCGGCCCAGCGCCGCGAACTCGCCCGGCTCGGCAGCGAAGCGGAACAGGTCGGTGTCCACGCCGTGGGTCCACGCCCGCAGGTTGCGCAGCCCGCGTCGCTGCAGCATCTGCAGCACGCCTTCGGTGGGCACCATGACGCCGGACGACGGCCGGTGGAAGTGCCGCATCAGGGCATAGCCCCAGCCCACGGGGATCCGGGTGGCCGCGTGCACGATCTCGGGGAACTTGGTGTGGAACGCGGTCGTGAACGCCAGGCCGGCGCGCAGGCAATGGCGGCGGCCGGCCCACCCGAGCGGCCCCTCGGTGGCCAGGTGGACCGCGTCCGGCGCCCAGGCGTCCAGCCGCGCCGCGAGCTGCCGTCCGGGCGACACGGCCAGCTCGATGCCCGGGTACCCCGGGCAGGGACGGGTGCGGAACTGTCCCGGCTCGATCACCAGGACCTCGTGCCCGGCCTCGCCCAGTTCCCGCACCAGCTCGATCAGGGTCGTGACCACTCCGTTCACCTGCGGCAGCCAGGCGTCGGTGACGAGCGCGATCTTCATGCGTACGACTCCTGCTCCCGGGCGGCGCCGGCCTCGTGTCCGGCGGCACCCCAGTGCACCAGCTCCAGCCGCCCATCCTGGTGCTCGACCAGCGCCGTCCGGCTTTCGACCCAGTCGCCGTCGTTGCAATAGAGCACGCCGCCGATGTCGCGCATCTCGGCGCGGTGGATGTGGCCGCAGACCACGCCCGCCATGCCGCGCCGCCGGGCCTCCTGGGCCACGGCGGCCTCGAAGCTGGTGACGTAGTTCAGGGCCCGCTTCACCTTGTGCTTGAGGTACGCGGACAGCGACCAGTACGGCAGGCCGAGGCGCGCCCGAGCACTGTTGAGATGGCGGTTCAGGCGCAGCGTGAACTCGTACAGGTTGTCGCCGAGGTAGGCCAGCCAGCGCGCGCACTGCACGACACCGTCGAACGCATCGCCATGGATGACCCAGAGACGCCGACCGTCGGCCGTCACGTGCACGGCCTCCTGCAGGACCTCCACGCCGCCGAAGGCATGGCCGGCGAACTGCCGCGCGAACTCGTCGTGGTTGCCGGGGATGTAGACCACCCGGCAGCCCTTGCGGGCCCGGCGCAGCAGCTTCTGCACCACGTCGTTGTGCGCCTGGGGCCAGAACCAGCGGCGGCGCAGCTGCCAGCCATCGACGATGTCGCCGACCAGGTACAGCTGCTCGCTCGGATGGTGCTTGAGGAAGTCCAGCAGGGCCGCCGCCTGGCAGCCGGGGGTGCCGAGATGGAGGTCGGACACGAACACGGCGCGCAGCATCGGGCGGGGCGGATCGTCGTCGACCTCGGCGGCGGGCGGGATCGCGCCCGGGATCCCGGCGCCGTGCAGCCCCGCGAACGCATCGAAGGCGGTCCGCATCCGGGCCTCAGCGTCCGAGGAAGTGCTTGCGGTAGCGCGCCGGCAGGTCGGCGATGCGCATCAGCATGGGAAGGTCCGCCGTGTTGAAGTCCGGATCCCAGGCCGGTGCGCCCAGCACCTTGGCGCCCAGCCGCAGGTAGCCGCGGATCAGCGCGGGCGGCTCCACCGCCAGGCTGCCGTCGAGCTGCTCGACGGGCAGCGGCAGCCGCGGCCGCACCTGGTACTCGATCGGGGCCAGGTGCGTCTGCTGCAGCTGTTGCCAGATGCTGGCGGCCGCATGGCCACTGACCGTGCCGTTGTGCAGCATCGGGATGCTGGCGCAGCCGATCATGGTGTCGAGGCTGTTGCGCACCATGAATTCGGCCAGCGCGCCCCACAGCGCCAGGATGACGCCGCCGTGCCGGTGGTCCGGATGGACGCAGCTGCGCCCCAGTTCCACCATCCGTTCTCGCAGGTGCCGCAGGCGCGTGAGGTCGAACTCGGTGTCGCTGTAGGTGCTGCCGACCCGGCGGGCCTGGGCCGGGGTGAGCACGCGGTAGGTGCCGACCACCTGCCCGGTGGCGGCGTCGCGCACCAGCAGGTGCTCGCAATAGTCGTCGAACAGGTCGACGTCATGTCCGGCCAGCGGCGTGTCCAGGCGAGCGCCCATCTCGCCGGCGAACACCTCGTACCTCAGGCGTTGCGCCTGCCGGACCTCGTCTTGGTGTTCCGCCCAGGCGACCACCACCGCCCCAGTTCCTGCATCAGCAGCAGAAGACGGTCGGTGAAGCGACCCCCGGGGCAGGGAGACGGGGGACAGCGGCAGGGTCGGATTCGGCAGTTCGTTCACGGCAGGCCTCCTGTTCGGTTGGCCGCAGTGTGGAGACGCGCCGTGACTCGACTGTTTCAGTCCTGTGGCAGTTCGATGACGCGTGGCCAGGACATCACGTCCGGCCGCGCACGCGTGTCCACCACGACAGCGCCTCCTGCGCCACCCATGCGGGATCGTCGAGTGCGAGGTCGTGGCCGGCCCAGGGGTGCAGCCGCAGCGGTGCCTGCCACTGCGCCGCCAGCCGTCGCGAGCAGTCCACGTGCACCAGCCGGTCGGCCTCGGAGGCCAGCAGCAGCACCGGCACGGAGGGTGCCTGCGGAGCGGCCCGGTAGCGGGCGGCGGCCCAGAGCTGCCGCACCGCATTGCCGGCACGCACCGGGTGCCGGCGCGCGATCGCGGCCCACTGCGCCGGCGCCGAGGGGTGCAGGCGGGGATTCCCGCTCGTCATGCGCAGGACCGCCTGCTCGCGTGCCTGCACGTCCCGGCCGGGCAGCAGAGCGCCCAGCAAGATCGGCCAGCTGGCAGGCCGCAAGCGCTGCCAGGGCGGACTGCCGCCACCGGCGCTGGTGTTGATCAGCACGCAACCGGCGATGTCGGGCGCAGCCGCACGGCACCACTCGACGGCCACCATTCCACCGAGCGACATGGCCAGCAGCACGGTCGGGCCGGCAACGGGCGGCAGCGCGGCGCGGCAGTCGGCCGCCATCGCGCGCACGTCCGCCGGACTGCGTTCGCCCCAGCGCCGCCCGTTGCCCGGCAGGTCCAGCGGCACCACCCGGCCGCCGCTGCGGCGGGCGAGCAGGTCGGCGAACGCACCCCAGTGTCCGGCCTCCCGCGTCAGGCCGCGCAGCAGCACCCAGCGCGTCATGGGGCCGCGCGGTACCACCGCTCGATGCCGGCACGCCGATGCCGGTCGCGCGCTGCACCGGCGGGCATCCAGCACCCGTGCCCGATGGCGGCACGCACCAGGAAGTCCAGCAGCGGCAGGTGGCGCCGCAGCACCCGCTCCTGTCGATGCGCCAGCTGCGGATTGAAGATGCCGTCGCGGGAGAAGATCTGGCGCGGGTTCTTCTTGACCCACAACCACGAGCCCATCTCCAGCGTGAGCGGCAGCAAGATGCCGGCAGCCCTGTCGAGCGAGCGCAGGTACAGGTGGTCCCAGAGATCGCCGTGCGTGAGGTACTGGCGGCTCTGCGGTTCGATCACGTACGGATGGTGCGGGTGCGACTCGCCGAGGATGCCCGCCAGCGCGTGCAGTTCGGCCAGGTGGGCGATCGGCCGGCGCGTGTGCGCGTACGGAAACCAGAGCCGGTCGCGCAGGCCGAAGCCGGAGTGGCAGTCCAGCACCAGCGCCAGCGGCCGCCCGAGCAGTTCGCGCCCCGCCACCTCGCACAGCGCTGCACTCTCCGGCTCCATGGGCGCGCCCCGGCGGCCCCGAAACCACGGCAGGCCGGCGCTCAGGCGCTGGCCGCCCACCAGCATCGGCACCTGGTCCACTGCCTCGACTGGCGCATTGCGCATCAGGTCGACGCCGGCCGGATTGGCGCGGGTGCCGCGCAGCATGCCGCCGGGGTTCACCAGGGGCATGAAGACCAGCCGTACCTGCTCCAGCTGGAACCGCAGCGTGGTGTCCCAGGGCAGCCGTGCGACCAGGCTGTGCAGCCATGCGATCACCACCTGCGCGCCGATGCGCTCCAGGCCGTGGACGCCGCCGAAGAACCCCACCGCCGGCACGTCGGGCGAGGGATTGCCCAGCGCGATGCTGTAGACCGGGAGCGCCCGGGGGCCCGCCGCCGGCGAGCGGGTGACCTGGAGGTGCGCTCCGCCCGCCTCGATGGCGCGTTCGAGGTCGGCAAGCTCCGGCAGGACGGGGGAAGGCGCGGTCACGGCGCGGCCAGCATACGGCAGGCCTCCTGCCGAGCCTGACACACGATTGCCACACGAGCCGGCTAGCGTGCCGGCATGCGATCGGCCCTGCTCCTCCTGCCGCGCGCCCTGGCCCTGGGCGTGGTCCTGCTCGGCGGCGTGGGCGAACTGGTGACCCTGCAGGCCTGGCGCCTGCGCGACCGGCTCGGCAGCGGACGGCTGCGCGACTAGACCGGCTCGAGCGGCCGCGGCTCCCCGGCCGGCAGTTCGATGGCGATCGCATCACCGGCCGCGACCGGCCCGCCCTGCACCACCACCGCCATGACACCGGCCTTGCGCACCAGGCGGCCCAGCGCATCGCGGTCCAGCACTGCGGCCATCAGGCCGGCCTGGAACCGGTCCAGTTGCGAGCAGGGATTGCGCAAACCGGTCAGTTCGACCACGGCCGCACCGCCCAAACGCAGCCGGGTGCCGGCCGGAAGCGCCAGCAGCTCGACCCCCCGCGTGGTGACGTTCTCCCCCAGATCGCCCGGCCACACGGCGAAGCCTGCCGCCATCAGCTCCTCGAACAACTCGGCGTGCAGCAGGTGCACCTGGCGCAGGTTGGGAGCGCCGGGGTCGCGCCGCACCCGCGATCGGTGGCGCACGGTCGCGCCGGCATGGGCGTCGCCCTCGACCCCCAGGCCTTCGACCAGCGTGATGGCGTCTTCCGCGTGCTTGCTGAAACTGTGGCTGCTGCTGCGGTGGACCGCGGCCACCTGCGGTGCGGGCATCAGCCCGCCCGGATGGCGTCGGCGAGCGACTGCGCGCCGGTGCGCGACAGTGCCTCGTCGTCGGCCTCGACCATCACCCGCACCACCGGCTCGGTGCCGCTCGGGCGGATCAGGATGCGCCCGCGGCCGCCGAGCTGGTGCTCCAGTGCCATCTGCGCCTGCGGCAGGCCGCGGCTCTGCTTCCAGTCCTGGCCGGGCTGCAGCCGCACGTTGACCAGGGTCTGCGGGAACAGCGACACGCCCTCGAGCAGATCGGCCATGTTGCTGCCGCTGCGCACGCACGCCCTGAGCACCTGCAGCGCGGAGATCAGGCCGTCGCCGGTGGTGTGCTTGTCCAGCGCGAGCAGGTGACCCGAGCCTTCGCCGCCCAGCAGCCAGCCGCGCATCTCCAGTTCCTCGAGCACGTAGCGGTCGCCCACCTTGGCCCGCACGAACTCGACGTCGCGGCTGCGCAGCGCCAGCTCCACCGCCATGTTGGTCATCAGCGTGCCGACGGCGCCGGGCACGCGCTCGCCGCCGCGCTGCCGGTCGGCCACCATCAGGTACAGCAGTTCGTCGCCGTTGTAGAGGCGACCGGAGCCATCCACCACCTGCAGCCGGTCGGCATCGCCGTCCAGCGCGATGCCGAAGTCGGCGCCCTGTTCGCGCACGGCCTTGACCAGCGACTCGGGGTGGGTCGCGCCGCAGCCGCGGTTGATGTTCAGGCCATCCGGCGAGCAGCCGATGCAGTGCACCTCGGCCCCCAGCTCGTGGAACACCTTGGGGGCGATGTGGTAGGCCGCGCCATTGGCGGCATCGACGACGATGGACAGGCCCCGCAGGGTCAGGTCGCTGGCGAACGTGCTCTTGCAGAACTCGATGTACCGGCCGGCCGCATCGTCCAGACGCCGGGCCTTGCCGAGGTTGGCCGAATCGGCCCAGGCCGGCGCTTCGTCCAGCGCCGCCTCGACCGCCTGTTCCCAGGCGTCGGGCAGTTTGGTCCCTTGCGCGCTGAAGAACTTGATGCCGTTGTCCGCGTACGGGTTGTGGCTCGCGCTGATCACCACGCCCAGGCTCGCGCGCTGCGCACGCGTGAGGTAGGCCACCCCGGGGGTGGGCAGCGGGCCGAGCAGCACGACGTCGACGCCGGCCGAGTTGAAGCCGGACTCCAGCGCGCTCTCCAGCATGTAGCCGGAGATGCGGGTGTCCTTGCCGATCAGCACCGTGGGCTTTTCCTCGGTGCGCTTGAGGACGCGGCCGACGGCATGCGCCAGGCGCAGCACGAAGTCGGGCGTGATGGGAGGCTGGCCGACCGTGCCGCGGATGCCGTCGGTGCCGAAGTAGCTTCTGTTCATGGTGTGTTCTTCCCTGTCTTGTCCTGTTCCGCGCTGGCCGTCGCCGCCAGCACCTTCAATGCCGCGACCGTCTCGCGCACGTCGTGCACGCGCACGATGCGTGCGCCCCGCTCGACCGACAGCAAGGCCGCGGCGACGCTGGGCACCAGCCGCTCCTGCACCGGCAGCCCGGTCACCTGCCCGAGTGACGACTTGCGGGACCAGCCCGCCAGCCACGCATGGCCGCCACCGAGCAACTCGTGCTGGCGCGCCAGCAGCGCGAAGTTCTGCGCGACCGTCTTGCCGAAGCCGATGCCCGGGTCGAGGACGACGCGCTCACGACCGATCCCCGCGGCGGCGAGCTTGCCCGCCCGCTCCGCGAGGAAGGCCTGCACCTGCGGGACGGCATCGCCTTCCATCGGCGCGCGGTGCATCGTCTGCGGCTCGCCGTGCATGTGCATGAGGCAGACCCCGCAAGACGGATGCCGGGCCACCGCGTCCAGCGCACCCGGCTGCCGAAGCGCCCAGATGTCGTTGACGATGTCCGCGCCAAGGTCGAGCGCGCGGCGCATCACCTCGGGCTTGTACGTGTCGACCGAGACCGGCACGCCAAGGCCGACCGCCTCGCGCAACACCGGGAGCAGCCGTTCGAGCTCCTCGTCCAGCGGCACCGGCGGCGTGCCGGGGCGGGTGGATTCCGCGCCGAGGTCCAGGATGTCCGCCCCCTGCGCCACGAGCTGCTCGCAATGGCGCAGCGCTGCCGAAGCTCCCTGGTAGCGGCCACCATCGGAGAAGGAGTCCGGCGTGACGTTGACGATGCCCATCACCCGGGGCTGCGCCAGGTCGATGCGGAATCGCGCGGTCTGCCAGTGCATGGGCTTGGATTGTGCGTCAGCCCGACAAGCGAAAAGGGCCCGCGAGGGGCCCTTTTGGATCATCGGGAGTGGCTCTTTCAGGCCGCCGTGGGGGACGGGTCCGTCACCACCGGGCTGCCGCCCGAGCCGCCGCCGGAGGACGGCGTGCGCGGGGTGAAATCCTTGGGCGGACGCGGATCCTTGCCGGCCATGATGTCGTCGAGCTGCTCGGAGTCGATGGTTTCCCACTCGAGGAGCGCCTTGGCCATGGCGTGCATCTTGTCCTTGTTGTCCTCGATGAGCTTGCGCGCCAGGGCGTACTGGTCGTCGATGATGCGGCGCACCTCGGCATCGACCTTCTGCATGGTCTGCTCGCTCATGTTGGTGGTCTTGGTCACCGAGCGGCCCAGGAACACCTCGCCCTCGTTCTCGGCGTAGACCATCGGGCCAAGCGCGTCGGTCATGCCGTAGCGCATCACCATGTCGCGGGCCAGGTGGGTCGCACGCTCGAAGTCGTTGCTGGCGCCGGTGGTCATCTGGTTCATGAACACCTCCTCCGCGATGCGGCCACCGAACAGCATGCTGATCTGGTTGAGCATGTACTCGCGGTCGTAGCTGTAGCGGTCCTGCGAGGGCAGGCTCATGGTCACACCCAGGGCACGGCCGCGCGGGATGATGGTGACCTTGTGCACCGGGTCGCACTTGGGCAGCAGCTTGCCGATGAGTGCGTGGCCGGACTCGTGGTACGCCGTGTTGCGGCGCTCTTCCTCGGGCATGACCATGCTCTTGCGCTCGGGGCCCATGAAGATCTTGTCCTTGGCCTTCTCGAAGTCCTGCATCTCGACCACGCGCGCGTTGCGGCGGGCGGCCATCAGGGCTGCTTCGTTGCACAGGTTGGCCAGGTCGGCGCCCGACATGCCGGGCGTGCCGCGGGCGATGATGCTCGCGTTGACGTCCTGGCCGATCGGGATCTTGCGCATGTGGACGTTCAGGATCTGCTCGCGGCCACGGATGTCCGGCAGCTGCACGTAGACCTGGCGGTCGAAGCGGCCCGGGCGCAGCAGCGCGGCGTCCAGGATGTCCGGACGGTTGGTGGCCGCCACCACGATCACGCCGAGGTTGGTCTCGAAGCCATCCATCTCGACCAGCATCTGGTTGAGGGTCTGCTCGCGCTCGTCGTTGCCGCCGCCCAGGCCGGCGCCACGCTGGCGGCCGACCGCATCGATCTCGTCGATGAAGATGATGCAGGGCGCATTCTTCTTGGCGTTCTCGAACATGTCGCGCACGCGGGCCGCGCCCACGCCGACGAACATCTCGACGAAGTCGGAGCCGGAAATCGAGAAGAACGGGACCTTGGCCTCGCCGGCGATGCCCTTGGCCAGCAGCGTCTTGCCGGTGCCGGGGGGGCCGACCAGCAGCAGGCCACGCGGGATGCGGCCGCCCAGCTTCTGGAACTTCTGCGGGTCCTTCAGGAAGTCGACGACTTCCTTGACTTCCTCTTTCGCCTCGTCGCAACCGGCGACGTCGGCGAAGGTGATCTGGTTGTTGTTCTCGTCGAGCATGCGCGCCTTGCTCTTGCCGAACGAGAACGCGCCGCCCTTGCCGCCGCCCTGCATCTGCCGCATGAAGTAGATCCACACGCCGATCAGCAGCAGCATCGGCCCCCAGCTCACGAGCAGCGTCATGAGCAGCGAGCCTTCCTCGCGTGGCTTGACGTCGAACTTGACGCCGTTGTTGATCAGGTCGCCGACCAGCCCGCGGTCGAGGTAGGTGGCGGTGGTGCGCACCTTGCGGTCATCGGTCGTGATGGCCACGATCTCGGTGCCGCCCTGGCCTTCCTGGATGACCGCATTCTTGATGCGGCGGCCGCGGACTTCCTCCAGGAAATCGGAGTAGCCCATGACGCTGGCCCCCGCCGCGCCGCGCGTGTCGAACTGCTTGAAGACAGTGAACAGCACGAGGGCGATGACGAGCCAGACGGCGATTTTCGAGAACCACTGATTGTTCAACTCAGACTCCGAGGAAGAGTGCTTGGGCTAGTTACGGCCCATTCTAGGGGTTTCAAGTCGTGGAATGATGCGGTTTCGCTACGGAAACCGTAGGAAAAAAGGTGACATCCGGTAGTGCCGAGTGCGGAGTCACGCGTCTTCATCACTCGACTGGCGAGGCGGCCTGCTTCAGGCCGATGCCCACCAGGAAGGTCTCCGAGGACTTGTCGCGGGAGGCTTTGGGTTTTAGAGGCTTGACGACCCGGAAAGTTTCCTTGAACAGTTTGACCAGCTGGCTGTAGCCGCTGCCGTGGAAGACCTTGGCCACCAGCGCACCCTCCGGCTTGAGGTGCCCCCGGGCGAACTCCACCGCCAGTTCGACCAGATGGCTGATGCGCGCGGCATCCGCCGATTCGATGCCCGACAGGTTGGGTGCCATGTCCGAGACCACGGCGTCGGCCTTGCGCCCCGCCACCACCTGCTCGAGGCGGGCGAGCACCTCGGGCTCGCGGAAGTCGCCCTGCAGGAACACGACACCCTCGACCGGCTCCATCGGGAGGATGTCGAGCGCGATGATCGTGCCGTCCAGCTGGCCGACGGCCGCGCCCTGCGGCGACAGCTTGCGTCGCACGTACTGGCTCCAGGCGCCCGGCGTCGAGCCCAGGTCCACCACCAGGTGGCCGGGCTTGATGAGGCCCAGGGCATCGTCGATCTCCTTGAGCTTGTAGGCCGCCCGCGCGCGGTAGCCCTCCTTGGCGGCGAGCTTCACGTACGGATCGTTGACGTGGTCGTTCAGCCAGGCCTTGTTGACCTTCTTGCTCTTGGTCTTGACTTTCACGGGGACCCCCTCCGGGTGCGCTGGATAATAGCGGCCATGCCCGCTCTCGAACTCACCATCGCCGAACGCAAGGCGCACCGCGCCGACGCCCACCACCTCGATCCGGTGGTGATGATCGGCAGCGACGGGCTGACGCCGGCCGTCCTCAAGGAAACGAACGCCGCGCTCGACGCCCACGGCCTGATCAAGATCCGCGTGCTCGGCGACGACCGGGCGCAGCGCGAAGCCGTGTACCAGCAGCTGGCCGACCAGCTCGGGGCCGCGCCGATCCAGCACATCGGCAAGCTGCTTGTGCTGTGGCGGCCGATGCCGCGCAAGGTCAAGGAAGCCGACGAGGACCGCAAGCCGGGTCCCCGGGACATCAAGGTGCTCAAGTACAGCAAGCGGGGTGGCCAGCGGCCGGAAGTGAAGACATTGCGTGTGCTGGGCAACCAGCGCCTGACGCCCGGCGGGCAGGTCAAGCGGGCCAAGCCCAAGCAGAAATCGGTCAAGAAGGGCCGCCTGGACTGAGTCCTAGGCATCCTGGCTGGAGATCGCGTCCGGCACAGCAGCCGCGCCCGCGACCTTCCAGAGCACGACCAGGGCGCACACCCACTGCGCGGCGTAGGCCGCGCTGCCCACGCCATGCCACAGGCGAAGGTTCTCGCGGGCCATGATCCGGGGCGCGACCGCGAACTCGGCCAGCAGCGCCAGCAGCACACCCGCGAGCACGAAGCCGATGGCGCCGCGTGCCCAGTCGAGCCGGGGCGCGCCGCCGCGCGGTCTGGACGACAGCAGCAGCAGGACGCCGCAGGCGAGGCTGACCCAGGTCTGCGCGGAGAACAGCTTCGCGGCGGTCTGGCCGGCCAGCGCCGGCGTCGGCAAATGCTTGAACAGCAGCGGCACCACCAGAGACCCGATCGCACTCAGGCTGCCCCACCACAGCGCGGCTGCCAGCACGGGGAACCGCTGCCGCCAGGCCACGATCAGGCCGCGTAGCGGACGGCGACGATCTCGTAGCGCTTGACGCCGCCCGGCGCCTGCACTTCGGCGGTGTCGCCCTCTTCCTTGCCGATCAGCGCACGTGCGATCGGGCTCGAGATGTTGATCAGGCCTTCCTTGAGGTTGGCTTCGTCCTCGCCGACGATCTGGTACTTGACGGTGTCGCCGGATTCCTCTTCTTCCAGTTCGACCGTGGCGCCGAAGACGACCTTGCCGCCCGCGTCGAGCTGGGAGGGGTCGATGATCTGGGCGGCGGCCAGCTTGCCTTCCAGCTCGCGGATGCGGCCTTCGATGAAGCCCTGGCGGTCCTTGGCGGCGTCGTACTCCGCGTTCTCGGACAGGTCGCCCTGCGCGCGCGCCTCCGCGATCGCGTTGATCACGGATGGCCGCTGCACGGTCTTGAGTTCGTGCAGCTCGGCCTTGAGCTTCTCCGCGCCGCGTTTGGTGATGGGGATGGTCGTGGCCATGGTGTTTGTCGCCTCGCGATGAAAAAAGCAACACCGCCGACCGTTGCCGACCGGCGGTGCTCTCGTGGGTGCCGATTATGCCGCGAAGCCCAGCGCGACCGTGCGCGCCGGGGCGGCCTTCAGGCCAGCTGCGCGTGCAGCTCCTGCACCGAATAGACGTCCAGGTTGTCCATGTACTTCATGCCCTCGACGGCGGCCTCGGCGCCTGCAATGGTGGTGAAGGTGGTCACCCGGGCCAGCAGCGAGGAGGTGCGGATCGCGCGCGAGTCGGCGATCGCGTTGCGGCGCTCCTCGACCGTGTTGATCACCATGCAGATCTTGTTGTTCTTGATCATGTCGACCACGTGCGGACGGCCCTCCGCCACCTTGTTCACGCTCTGGCAGGCGATGCCCGCCGCGCCGATGGCGGCGGCCGTGCCCTTGGTGGCGACGATCTCGAAGCCCATCGCGGCAAGCTGGCGCGCAACCTCCACCGCCCGCGGCTTGTCGCTGTTCTTGACGGTGAGGAAGACCTTTTTTGCCGCTTCGCTCGACCGGGGCAGCCGGGTGCCGGCGCCCAGCTGGCTCTTGACGAACGCCTCGCCGAAGGTCTTGCCCACGCCCATCACCTCTCCCGTGGATTTCATCTCGGGGCCGAGGATGGTGTCCACGCCCGGGAACTTGACGAACGGGAACACGGCTTCCTTCACGCTGAAGTACGGCGGGGTCACCTCCTCGCGGATGCCCTGCGAGTCCAGCGTCTGACCGACCATGCAGCGCGCCGCCACCTTGGCCAGCTGGATGCCCGTCGCCTTGCTGACGTACGGCACGGTGCGCGAGGCGCGCGGGTTGACCTCCAGCACGAAGATCACGTCCTGGCCGTCCTTCTCCTGGATCGCGAACTGCACGTTCATCAGGCCGACCACCTTCAGCGCCTTGGCCATCGCGGCCGTCTGGCGCTTGAGCTCGTCGACCGTGGCCTTGCTCAGCGAGTACGGCGGCAGCGAGCAGGCGGAGTCGCCCGAGTGCACGCCGGCCTGCTCGATGTGCTCCATCACGCCGCCGATGAAGGTGCGCTGGCCGTCGGACAGGCAGTCCACGTCGCATTCGATCGCGTCGTTCAGGAATCGGTCCAGCAGCACCGGCGAGTCGTTGGAGACCTTCACCGCCTCGCGCATGTAGCGCTCGAGGTCGCGCTGCTCGTGCACGATCTCCATCGCACGGCCGCCCAGCACGTAACTGGGCCGCACCACCAGCGGATAGCCCAGCGCCTGGGCCTTCTCCAGCGCCTCGGCTTCGGTGCGGGCCGTCGCGTTGGGCGGCTGGCGCAGGCCCAGCTCGTGGATCAGCTTCTGGAACCGCTCGCGGTCCTCCGCGGCGTCGATCATGTCGGGCGAGGTGCCGATGATCGGCACGCCTTCGGCCTCTAGGCCGAGCGCCAGCTTCAGCGGCGTCTGCCCGCCGTACTGCACGATCACGCCGACCGGCTTTTCCTTGTCGACGATCTCCAGCACGTCCTCGAGGGTCAGCGGCTCGAAGTACAGCCGGTCGGACGTGTCGTAGTCGGTGGAGACGGTCTCCGGGTTGCAGTTGACCATGATGGTCTCGTAGCCGTCCTCGCGCAGGGCGAGGGCCGCATGGACGCAGCAGTAGTCGAACTCGATGCCCTGGCCGATCCGGTTCGGCCCGCCGCCCAGCACCATGATCTTCTTGCGGTCGGTCGGCTCGGCCTCGCACTCGTCCTCGTAGGTCGAGTACATGTAGGCCGTGTTGGTGGCGAACTCGGCCGCGCAGGTGTCCACGCGCTTGTAGACCGGACGCACGCCCAGCTTCTTGCGCGTCTCGCGCACGGCCTTGTCGGTGGTCTTGAGCAGCTTGGCCAGGCGGCGGTCGGAGAAGCCCTTGCGCTTGAGCATGCGCAGCGTGCGCACGTCCAGCGACCCCAGGGCGCCCTGTCCCTTGTCGGCCGCCAGCTTGTCCAGCTCGAGCTCGATCCTGACGATCTCCTCGATCTGCACCAGGAACCACTTGTCGATCTTCGTCAGGTCGTAGACCTCGTCGACCGACAGGCCCATGGCGAACGCGTCGCCCACGTACCAGATGCGCTCGGGGCCGGGCTCGCCCAGCTCCTTCTCGAGGACCTCGCGGTCCTGGGTCTTCTCGTTCAGGCCGTCGACGCCCACTTCCAGGCCGCGCAGGGCCTTCTGGAACGACTCCTGGAACGTGCGGCCCATGGCCATGACCTCGCCGACCGACTTCATCTGCGTGGTCAGGCGCGAGTCCGCCTGCGGGAACTTCTCGAAGGCGAAGCGGGGAATCTTGGTGACGACGTAGTCGATCGACGGCTCGAAGCTGGCCGGCGTGGCGCCGCCGGTGATGTCGTTGCGCAGCTCGTCGAGCGTGTAGCCGACGGCGAGCTTGGCCGCCACCTTGGCGATCGGGAAACCGGTGGCCTTGGAGGCCAGCGCCGACGAGCGCGACACGCGCGGGTTCATCTCGATCACGACCATGCGGCCGTCCTTCGGATTGATCGAGAACTGCACGTTGGAGCCGCCGGTGTCGACACCGATCTCGCGCAGCACCGCCAGCGAGGCGTTGCGCATGATCTGGTATTCCTTGTCGGTCAGCGTCTGCGCCGGCGCCACCGTGATGGAGTCGCCGGTGTGCACGCCCATCGGGTCGAGGTTCTCGATCGAGCACACGATGATGCAGTTGTCCGCCTTGTCGCGGACCACTTCCATCTCGAACTCCTTCCAGCCGAGCAGCGATTCCTCGATCAGCAGCTCGTTGGTGGGCGAGGCTTCCAGGCCGCGCTTGCAGATGACCTCGAATTCCTCGGCGTTGTAGGCGATGCCGCCGCCGGTGCCGCCGAGCGTGAAGCTGGGGCGGATCACGGTCGGGAAGCCGACCTGCTTTTGCACCGCCCAGGCCTCGTCCATCGAATGCGCGATGCCTGAGCGCGCCGAGCCGAGGCCGATCTTGGTCATGGCCTCCTTGAACTTCTGGCGGTCCTCGGCCTTGTCGATGGCCTCCGGCGTGGCACCGATCAGCTCGACGCCGTGCTTGTCGAGCACCCCGTGGCGCCAGAGGTCGAGCGCGCAGTTCAGCGCGGTCTGGCCGCCCATGGTCGGCAGGATCGCGTCGGGCTTTTCCTTGGCGATGATCTTCTCGACCGTCTGCCAGGTGATCGGCTCGATGTAGGTGACGTCGGCCGTCGCCGGGTCGGTCATGATCGTCGCCGGGTTGCTGTTGATCAGGATGACCTTGAAGCCCTCCTCCCGCAGCGCCTTGCAGGCCTGCACGCCGGAGTAGTCGAACTCGCAGGCCTGGCCGATGATGATCGGGCCGGCACCGATGATGAGGATGCTCTTGATGTCAGTGCGCTTGGGCATGTTTACTTCTTCTTCTCGTCCATCAGGCCGGTGAACTTGTCGAACAGGTAGCCGATGTCGTGCGGGCCGGGCGACGCTTCGGGGTGGCCCTGGAAGCAGAACGCCGGCTTGTCGGTGCGGGCCAGGCCCTGCAGCGTGCCGTCGAAGAGCGAGACGTGGGTGGGCCGCAGGTTGTCCGGCAGCGTGCTCTCGTCGACCGCGAAGCCGTGGTTCTGGCTGGTGATGGAGACCCGGCCGTTGTCCAGGTCCTTGACCGGGTGGTTCGCGCCGTGGTGGCCGAACTTCATTTTGAAGGTCTTGGCACCGGAAGCCAGGGCCAGGATCTGGTGGCCCAGGCAGATGCCGAAGGTCGGATAGCCGTCCTCGACCAGCTCGCGGGTGGCCTCGATGGCGTAGTCGCAGGGCTGCGGGTCGCCGGGCCCGTTCGAGAGGAAGACGCCGTCGGGGTTGAGCTTGCGGACCTCGGCTGCCGGCGTCTTGGCCGGCACGACGGTGACCTTGCAGCCGCGCTCGGCCAGCATCCGCAGGATGTTCTTCTTGACGCCGTAGTCGAAGGCCACCACGTGGTAGCGCGGCTTGTCGAGCTCGCCGTAGCCGCTGCCCAGGTGCCACTCGGTCTCGGTCCAGTCGTAGGGCTTGCCCACGGAGACGTCCTTGGCCAGGTCCTGGCCCGCCATCTCCGGCGCCTTGCGCGCCTCGGCCACCGCCTGGTCCACCAGCGCGGGGGTGACCTCCTGGCCCGGTTGCAGCGCCAGGATGCAGCCGTTCTGGGCGCCCTTGCTGCGCAGCAGGCGGGTGAGCTTGCGCGTGTCGATGTCGGCGATGCCGACCGTGTTCTCGCGGCGCAGATATTCTGAGAGCGTGACGCTCTTGCGGAAGTTCGAGGCGACCAGCGGAAGGTCGCGGATGATCAGCCCGGCGGCGTGGACCTTGCTGGCTTCGACGTCCTCCTCGTTGACGCCATAGTTGCCGATGTGCGGATACGTCAGCGTGACGATCTGCCGGCAATAGCTGGGGTCGGTGAGGATTTCCTGGTAGCCGGTGATGGCCGTGTTGAACACGACCTCGCCGCTGGTGGAGCCGGGAGCCCCGATCGAAGTGCCAAGAAAGACCGTGCCGTCTGCGAGCGCCAGGATGGCGGGAGGATGGGCTCCCTGTTGAGACAAAAGCACTGGGTTCTCCGAAATGGTGTCGGGTACGCCCAAAACGCGGCCGAAAGCGGATCACTCTCGGTGTTGCTTTTGTTCAGGGGAGGAGCTTGGCGGCGCTAGGCGTACGGGTTTGCGGGAAAGCCTCTGATTATAGCCCGCGGCAGCCGCGAACTCCACGATGCGCGGGCAGCGCCCGTGCTCAGCCGGGCGCGGATGCGGCGCTCGCGTGCAGGCAGATCGCCGCCGCCGCCGCGACATTCAGCGATTCCTCGCCGCCGGGCTGCGCGATGCGCACCAAGAGCGTTGCGCGGTCGGCGATCTCGGCCGAGACGCCCTGCCCTTCATGTCCCAGGATCCAGCCGCAAGGCCACGGCAGCGGCGCCCGGTGCAGCAGTTCGCCGCCATGCGAACTGGTGGCCAGCAGCGGCACGGACAGCCCGTCCAGCAGCACCGGCTCGGCCGCGTCGAACAGCCGCAGCCCGAAATGGGCGCCCATGCCGGCGCGCACCACCTTGGGCGACCACAGCGCCGCCGTCCCCTTGAGCGCGATGACCTGCCGGAACCCGAACGCCGCGGCACTGCGCAGGATCGACCCCACGTTGCCGGCGTCCTGGAGCCGGTCGAGGACGACCGTGGCGGCCAGCGGCTCCACCTCGGCCGGGGCGGGCACGGGGATCACGAATCCCATGCGCGCCGCCGACTCCAGCCCGCTCAGTTCGCGGAACAGCGGATCGGCCAGCACCAGCACCTGCGGCGCAGGCAGGACCTGGGAGGCCGGGCACGACTCGGCCTGCACCGCCAGCAGCGGCTGCACGCCCCGCGCGAGGGCCGCCCGGCAGAGATGATCGCCTTCGATCCACATGCGCGCCTGCTTGCGCCAAGCCGTGCTGTCCTGCGCGAGCTGGCGCAGGGCCTTGAACTGAGGATTGGCGGCCGAACGGATGACGGCTGCGGCGGACGTCACAGCCGCGTGACGGTCACGCCGCCATCGGGCGCCAGCGTCATCGTGGCGGCCACCGGGCTGAAGAACCGGCGGTGATGGCGGCAGGCGCCGTGCGTCTTCAATGCCTGCAGGTGCTCGGGCGTGCTGTAGCCCTTGTGCGCGGCGAATCCGTACTGCGGGAACTCCTCGTGCAGCGTCTTGCAGAGCCGGTCGCGGTGGACCTTCGCCAGGATCGATGCGGCGGAGATCGACTTGATCTTGGCGTCGCCCCCCACCACGGCCTCGGCCAGCACGTCGATGCGCGGAAGCGCGTTGCCGTCCACCAGGACCTTGGCCGGCCTCAGACGCAGCCCCTCGACGGCGCGCTTCATCGCCAGCATGGTGGCGTGGTAGATGTTGAGGGTGTCGATCTCGGCCACGCTGGCTTCGGCGACCGAGACGCACAGCGCCTTCTCGCAGATCTGGTCGTACAGCCGTTCGCGCTGCAGCGGGCTGAGCACCTTCGAGTCGGCCAGGCCGCGGATGCGCCTGCTGTCGTCGAGGATCACGGCGGCGGCCACCACGGGACCGGCCAGCGGACCGCGGCCGGCTTCGTCGACACCGGCCATGAGGCCGAGCGGATCCCAGGCCAGCGTGCCCTGGACCGCGCGGGCGGCTCTGGCGCGGGGGCGGCTCCCCGCCTCAGGAGTGGATGACGGTTTCGATGGCATCGGTCGCGAGTCTTGCAGTGTCGCGCCGCAGCTGGTGGTGCAGCACGGCGAACTTGGCCTGGACGGCGGCCATTCTGGCAGGAGCGCGCAGCCATTCCAACACGGCGCCGGCCAGGGCTTCGGGCGTCGCGTCGTTCTGCAGCAACTCGGGCACCACGAAATCCTCGCTGAGGATGTTGGGCAGGCCGATCCAGGGCTGCAGCGCCTGCCGCCGCATGATCTGCCAGCTGATCGCGTTCATGCGGTAGGCGATGACCATCGGCCGCTTGAACAGCGCGGCCTCCAGCGTGGCCGTGCCGCTGGCGATCAGCGTGAGGTCGCATGCCGCCAGCGCCAGATGGGACTGGCCTTCCAGGATGAGCAGGCCGTCGCGCAGCCCGGCGCGGGCCGCGGCGGCCTCGATGCGGCCGCGCAAGGCCGGCAGCGCCGGCACGACCAGGCGCAGCCCCGGCCGTTCGCGCTGCAGCAGGGCGGCGGCCGCGAAGAACGGGCCGGCAAGCGCCTGCACCTCGGACTGCCGGCTGCCGGGCAGGACCGCCAGCACTTCGTCACCCGGCTGCAGGCCGAGCGTCGCGCGGGCGGCCGCCCGGTCGGGCTCCATCGGGATCACGCCGGCCAGTGGATGGCCGACATAGGTGGCCGCCACGCCACGGCCGTGCAACAGCGCCGGCTCGAACGGGAAGATGCACAGGACATGGTCGCAGGCCCGGCGGATCTTCTCGATGCGCTCGGGACGCCACGCCCAGATCGAGGGGCAGACGAAGTGGACGGTCTTCACGCCCCGGCTGCGCAGCGCCAGCTCGAGGTCGAGATTGAAATCCGGCGCGTCGATGCCGATGAAGGCCTGCGGCGGCGTGGACAGCAACCGCTCGCGCAGCCGGCGGCGGATCCCGACGATCTCCCGGTAGTGGCGCAGCACCTCGACGTAGCCGCGCACGGCGAGCTTGTCGTGCGGCCACCAGGCGTCGAACCCGAGCCTGGCCATGTGGGGGCCTCCGATGCCGAACGCCCGCAGCTGCGGCCAGCGCAACTGCATGCCTCCCAGCAGCAGGCCGGCCAGCAGGTCCCCGGAGGCCTCGCCGGCCACCATCCCGAACGCGGGCGTCATCGCTGTCAGCGCACGATGCCGCGCTGCGGCGACACGCGTCCGAGGAAGTCGAGCATGAGCTGCACGTCGCCGGCGGCATCCGGTGTCGCCTGGGCCAGCGTGCCGATCCGGCCCTTGGCCTCGTCGAATGTCAGTCCGTCGCGGTACAGGGCCTTGTGCATCGCCTTGACCGCGGCGATGCGTGCCGGCGAGAAGCCGCGGCGCCGCAGCCCTTCGAAGTTCATCGAGCGTGCCTGCGCGGGCTGGCCCTGGCTCATCACGAATGGTGGCTGGTCGGCGAACAGCAGCGAGCACATCGCCGTCATGGCGTGCGCGCCGATGCGCACGAACTGGTGCACCACCGTGAAGCCGCCGAGGATCACCCAGTCGCCCACCTCCACATGGCCCGCCAGTTGCGAGTTGTTGGCAAAGATGGTGTTGTTGCCGACGATGCAGTCGTGCGCCAGGTGCACGTAGGCCATCAGCCAGTTGTCGTTCCCCACCCGGGTCACGCCGCCGCCGCCGGGCGAGCCGATGTTGAAGGTGGTGAACTCGCGGATGGTGTTGCGATCGCCGATCACCAGTTCGCAGGGCTCGCCGGCGTACTTCTTGTCCTGGGGAATGCCGCCCAGCGAGGCGAACTGGAAGATGCGGTTGTCGCGGCCGATCGTGGTGTGGCCCTCGATCACGGCATGCGGCCCGACCGTCGTGCCCGCGCCGATGCGCACGTGCGGCCCGATGACGGCATAGGGCCCGATCTCCACCGAGCCGTCGATCTCGGCCCCGGGGTCGACGATGGCGGTCGGATGGATCGCCATGGCCGTCAGCCCACCGTCCGCATGGTGCACATCAGCTCGGCTTCGCAGGCGATCTCCTCGCCGACGCGGCTGACGCCCTTGAACTTGTAGATGCCGGCCTTCGCGCGTTCGAGCGTGACGTCCATCACCAGCTGGTCGCCCGGCTCGACGGGGCGCTTGAAGCGCGCGCCGTCGATGCCCGCGAAGTAGTAGACGGTCTTGTCGTCGGGCGTCACGCCCTGGCTGGCGAACGACAGCAGTGCCGCCGCCTGGGCCATCGCCTCCAGCATCAGCACGCCCGGCATGACCGGGCGGTGGGGGAAGTGGCCGGTGAAGAACGGTTCGTTGATGGTCACGTTCTTGACGGCCCGGATGCTCTTGCCGAGCTCGACCTCCAGCACGCGATCGACCAGCAGGATCGGATAACGGTGCGGGAGGAGCTTGAGGATCTGGTGGATGTCCATCGTCATGGTGTGGGTCGCCGCGGAAGCCGTCCCGGGCGCCGAAGGCGCCCGCGGGAACGGCGTGGGGGTCATGTCTTCTTTTCGAGGGCGCGGATGCGCTCGCGCAGCGTGTGCAGCTGCTTCAGGGATGCCGCGTTCTTCTCCCAGGCCGCATTGTCGTCCAGGGGGAAGACCCCCGTGTAATGGCCCGGCTTGGAGATGGACCGGGTGACGAGCGAGAACGAGGAGATGTGCACGTGGTCGGCGATCGTCAGGTGGCCCAGAATGCCGGCGCTGCCGCCGATCGTGCAGTGGGCTCCGATGGTGGCGCTGCCGGCGATGCCGGCACAGCCTGCGATGGCGGTGTGGCGGCCGATGCGCACGTTGTGGCCGACCTGGATCAGGTTGTCCAGCTTGACGCCGTCCTCGATGACGGTGTCGGCCAGCGCGCCCCGGTCGATGCAGGTGTTGGCGCCGATCTCGACGTCGTCGCCGATGCGCACCGCGCCCAGCTGCTCGATCTTCTCCCAGGCGCCTTGGTTCGGCGCGAAGCCGAAACCGTCGGCACCGATCACGACACCGGGGTGGAGGATGCAGCGCGCACCGATCACGCAGTGCTCGCCGACGCTGACCCGCGACTTGAGCACGGTGCCGGGCCCGATGCGGGCGCCGCGTTCCACCACGCACAGCGGGCCGATCCGGGCGGTCGGGTCGACCACGGCGTCCGGGTCGACGACGGCGCTCGGATGGATCGCCGCGTCGGCGGCTGGTGCGCTCCGGCGCTTCCAGAGCTGCGTGGCGCGCGCGAAATAGAGGTACGGATCGTCGGCCAGGATGGCAGGTCCACGGGCCAGCGCTGCGTCGCGCATGGCAGGCGCCGCGATCACGCACCCGGCGCGCGAGGCGGCCAGCTGCTGCTGGTAGCGCGGATTGCTCAGGAAGCTCAGCTGCGTCGGGCCGGCCGACTCCAGCGGAGCGAGGCCGTCGATGCAGGCCTCGCGATCGCCGTGAAGCTCGCCGCCGAGCGAGTCAACCAGATCGCCCAGACGAAGCTGCACGGGATCTCACTTGGCGGCGTTGAGCGCCTTGATCACCTTCTCGGTGATGTCGTGCTTCGGGTTGATGTAGACGGCCTCCTGCAGGATCAGGTCGTACTTCTCCTGCTCGGCGACCTGCTTGACCACCCGGTTGGCCCGCTCGAGAACCTGCTGCAATTCCTCGTTCTTGCGGGCGTTCAAGTCTTCCTGGAATTCGCGGCGCTTGCGCTGGAACTCGCGATCCTGGTCGATCAGCTGCTTTTGCCGCTGCTGGCGCTGGCTCTCCGACAGCGTGGGGGCCTCGCGCTCGAACTTCTCGGACATCCCCTTGAGCGAGGTGCCCATGTCATTGAGCTCCTTTTCGCGCCGGGAGAACTCCTGCTCGAGCTTGGACTGGGCGGCGCGGGCGCTGTTGGCCTCGCGGAAGATGCGGTCGGTGTTGACGAAGCCGACGCGGAACTCCTGCGCGAACGCGGGAGCGGCCAGAGCCAGCGCGCTCACCAGGGCCCACAGGGAAGGACGGCTCAGGGACTTCATTAGAAGGAGGTTCCGATCTGAAACTGGAATCGCTGGATTCTATCGCCAGCAAACTTGCGGATGGGCTGGGCGACCGCCAGCCGCAGCGGACCGAGCGGCGACAGCCAGGACACGCCGACGCCGGCCGAGGCGCGCAGGTCGGCTGCGCGCACCGGATCGTTCTCACCGAACACGTTGCCGACGTCGGTGAAGGCGAACAGGCGCAGGCTGCGGTCGTTGCCGACCCCCGGGAAGGGCGTGAGCACCTCGGCATTCAGGGTGATCTTCCGCGGGCCGCCGACGCTGGAGCCGGTGACATCGCGCGGGCCCAGCGTGCCCTGCTCGAAGCCACGCACCGAACCCAGGCCACCGGAGTAGAAGTGCTTGAAGATCGGGAAGGGCTTGCCGTTCAGGCCCGCGCCCCAGCCCAGTTCGCCGTTGAAGGCGATCGTGAACGCCTTGCTGAGCGGAACATAGTGCTGGTACTGGTAGTTGCTGCGCCAGTAGTTGGTGTCGCCGATGAGGCCCAATTCGCCGCTCAGGCGCTGCAGCCTGCCCCGCGTGGGCGACAGGGCGCTGTCGCGGTCGTCGCGCGACCAGCCGAGCGTGAACGGCACGAGCGTGCTGGTGTAGCCGACGCTGTCGCCATATGCGAGGTACAGCGCCGGGATGTTGGTGCCCGGGCGGATCTCGGTGCGCTCCAGCCCGGCGCCGAAGAAGACCGTGTCGAATTCGCTGAACGGCACGCCGAACCGCAGGCCAGCGCCGGTGGTGGCCAGCGAGTAGTTGCCGCCCTGCTCGGTGTACGGCCGCGAGTTGCGGTGGTACAGGTCGATCGTGCGGGAGATGCCGTCCTTGGTGAAGTACGGGTCGACCGTGTTGAACACGATCGCGCGGTTGAACTTGCTGGTGTTGAGTTCGGCACCCAGGTACTGCCCGGAGCCGAACGCGTTCTCCTGCCGCACGGAAAAGCCCAGGGCCAGCCGCTCCGCGCTGGAGAACCCGGCCGACAGCTGCAGCGAGCCGGTGGGCTTCTCGGCGACGTTCACGTTGAGGTCGACCTGGTCGGGCGCGCCCGGCACGTCGACGGTCTCGATGTTCACGTCGCGGAAGAAGCCGAGCCGGTCGATCCGGTCGCGCGAGAGCTTGATCTTGTCGCCGTCGTACCAGCTCGACTCGAACTGGCGGAACTCGCGCCGGACGACTTCATCGCGGGTGCGGTTGTTGCCACCCACGTTCACGCGGCGCACGTAGGCACGGCGCGACGGGTCGGCGACCAGGTTGACCGTCACGCGGTTGTTGGTGCGGTCGATGTCCGGCCGCGCCTCCACCTGGGCGAACGCATAGCCGAAGCTGCCGAAATAGTCGGTGAATGCCTTGGTGGTCTCGGCGACCTGGTCCGCGTTGTAGGCCTCCCCCGCATTGATGCGGATCAGGGACTTGAACTCCTCCTCGCGGCCGAGGTAGTTGCCCTCGAGCCGGACGCCGCTCACCACGAAGCGCTCACCCTCGGTGACGTTGATGGTGATGCTGATGTCCTGCTTGTTCGGCGAGATCGCGACCTGGGTGGAGTCGATGCGGAACTCGAGGTAGCCGCGGCTCAGGTAGTAGGAGCGCAGCGTCTCGATGTCCGCATTGAGCTTGGCACGCGAGTAGCGGTCGGCCTTGGTGTACCAGGTCATGAACCCGCCGGTGTCCAGGTCGAGCAGCCCGCGCAGGGTGCTCTCGCTGAACGCCTTGTTGCCCACGATGCGGATGTCGCGGATGCGGGCCGGTTCGCCCTCGGTCACCGTGAACGTCAGGTTCACCCGGTTGCGCTCGATCGGGGTGACGGTGGTGACCACCTCGGCGCCGTACAGGCTTCGGTTGATGTACTGGCGCCGCAGCTCCTGCTCGGCGCGGTCGGCCAGTGCCTGGTCGTACGGGCGGCCTTCGGTCAGGCCGATGTCGCGCAGCGCCTTCTTCAGGTTGTCCTTGTCGAATTCACGGGTGCCGACGAAGTCGACTTCGGCCACGGTGGGACGCTCCTCCACCACCACCACCAGCACGCTCCCCGAGACCTCGAGACGGACGTCCTTGAACAGCCCCAGCGCGAACAGTGCGCGGATCGCGGCCGAGCCCTTGTCGTCGTTGTACTGGTCGCCGACCCGGAACGGCAGCGAGGCGAACACGGTGCCGGGCTCCACCCGCTGCAGGCCCTCGATCCGGATGTCGCGCACCGTGAAGGGATCCACCGCCCACGCATTGACCGCGAATGCCGCGGCCACGACGCCCGAGAACGTGCGCGCGCGCAAGCGCTTGAACTGTTTTTTCATCGATCGAAGGGTGCCCGCGCTGGCCCGGGGCTGGCTGCGGCAAAGCCGTTGTTGTCGTTAACCGAAGAGACGCGTCACGTCGTTGAACAGCGCGATCGTCATCATCACGAGGAGCACCGCCACTCCGCCGCGCTGCAGCCTCTCCATCCATGCGTCCGAGACACTGCGCCCCGTCACCGCCTCCCAAAGATAATACATCAGGTGCCCACCGTCCAAGACGGGCAGCGGCAGCAGGTTCAGCACCCCCAGGCTCACGCTGATCATCGCGAGGAACACCAGGTACTGCACCAGCCCCAGGCTCGCGGATTTGCCCGCATAGTCGGCGATCGTGAGGGGCCCGCTCAGGTTCTTGAGCGAGGCTTCGCCCACCACCATGCGGCCCATCATGCGCAACGTGAGCAGCGACACGTCCCAGGTCTTCACGGCGCCTTGCCACAGCCCCTGCAACGGGCCATGGCGCACTTCCACCATCTCGGGCGCCGCACCCACGTAGGCGCCCACGCGACCGATGCGCCGGTTGCCGTCGGTGGCGACGTCGGGGGTCACATCCAGCTGCAGCGTCGCGCCGCCACGCTCGATGCGCCAGGTCACGGGCGCAGGGTTGCCCCGCTCGGCCTGGGTCCGGATCCATTCGCGCAACTGCTGGCCGTCGGTGACCGGAAGGTCGCCCACGCGGAGCACGAGGTCGCCCTGGCGCAGGCCGGCCCGGTCGGCAGCCCCGCCCGGCACGACATCGCCCAGCACCGGCCGGGTCAGGGGCCCCAGCACGCCGATGCGGCGGAACAGCTGCGCATCGGCGTCGGGCGACTTCACTGCGCTCAGGGGCAGCACCACCTCACGGCCCGAACTGCGCCCCGGCTCCACCACCTCGAGCCGGACGTCGCGGCCATCGAGGGCGCCGCGCGTCAGCAGCCAGCGCACCGACTCGAACGAATCCACCCCGGCCAGCGGCTCGCCATCGAAGGCGGCACGCTCCACGCGCTCGCCACCGGACAGGCCGGCCTGCTGCGCGACGGACCCGGCCACCGGGGGCGCGAGCACGGCCACCGGCTCCTGCACGCCCCACCAGTTGACGGCGGCGTAGAGCAGCACGGCCATCACCAGGTTGGCGGCAGGTCCGGCGGCGACGATGGCCGCACGCGATCGGAGCGGCTGCGTGTTGAAGGCCAGGTGCCGCTCTTGCGCAGGCACGGGCGCCTCCCGCTCGTCGAGCATCTTCACGTAGCCGCCCAGCGGAAACGCGCCGATCACGAACTCGGTGTCCTGCCCGGGGCGCTGCCGCCGGGGCTTCCATCGGTACAGGGTGTGGCCGAAACCGACCGAGAAGCGAAGCACCTTCACCCCGCAGGCGACCGCGACGCGGTAGTGACCCCACTCGTGGACCGCGATCAGCAGTCCGAGTGCAACGACGAAGGCAACGACTGTGAGCATGGCGGCGGCTCCTGTGGACTCAGCCGACCCGGTCGATCGCATCCCTTGCGGCGGCGCGGGCCCGGGCATCCAGCGCCAGCAGGTCCGCGAGCGCCTGGGGTTTGGAGGGCATCACCCCCTCCAAAGTTGCAAGGTTCACGGCATGGATGTGGTCGAAGCGGATCCGACGGTCGAGAAAGGCGGCCACCGCCTCCTCGTTGGCGGCATTGAGGACCGCCGTCGTGCCGGGGGGCGCGCGCAGCGCATCCCAGGCCAGCTGCAGGCCCGGAAAACGTTCCCGGTGGCCGTTGCTGTCCAGCGACTCGAAGCTCATGTCGGCCAGGCTGGAAAAATCCAGCGCGGACGCACCGGATGCGATCCGCTCCGGCCAGGCCAGGCCGTACGCGATGGGCACGCGCATGTCGGGCGTCCCCAGCTGCGCCACCACCGAATGGTCGCGGTACTGGACCATCGAATGGATGACGCTCTGCGGATGGATCACCACCTCGAGCCGCTCGGGCGGCAGGCCGAAGAGGTAGCGCGCCTCGATCACCTCGAGCGCCTTGTTCATCATGGTCGCCGAGTCGACCGAGATCTTGCGGCCCATCACCCAGTTCGGGTGGGCGCACGCTTCCTCCGGCGTCACGTCGCGCAGGCTGGCCGGCGCGCGCTTGCGGAAGGGGCCACCGGAGGCGGTCAGGATGATCCGGTCGACCCGCTCCGTCCAGGTCGCCGGATCCTGCGGCAGCGACTGGAAGATGGCCGAATGCTCGCTGTCGATCGGCAGCAGCGTGGCGCCGCCTGCCCGCACGGCTCCGAGGAACAACTCGCCGCCGACCACCAGGGCCTCCTTGTTGGCGAGCAGGAGGCGCTTGCCGGCGCGGGCGGCAGCCAGGCACGAGGACAGGCCTGCCGCGCCGACGATCGCCGCCATCACCGTGTCGACATCCTCGCCGGCCACCAGGGAGTCCAGCGCCTGAGGCCCGGACAGCACACGCGTGGGCAGCGACTCGGCGCGCACCCGGTCAGCCAGCTCGCGTGCCGCGCCCGGGTCCGACATGACGGCGTGGCGGGGGCGGAACTGCGCGACCTGCGCCAGCAGGGGCTCGACCCGCGAACCCGCACTGAGGGCGGCGACCTCGAAGCGGTCGGGATGCCGGGCGATCACGTCCAGCGTGTTGGCTCCGATCGATCCGGTGGAGCCGAGGACGGCGACGCGTTGGCGGGTCATCGCGTGGCCCAGGTGGCGAGCAGCATTGCAAGCGGCAGCGCCGGCAGCAGCGCATCGACGCGATCGAGCACGCCACCATGCCCGGGCAGCAGTCCGCTCGAGTCCTTCGCCCCGGCGCTGCGCTTGACCAGCGACTCGACCAGGTCGCCGACGACGCTCATGGCCGACAGGAAGGCGACGCCCGCCACCACCAGCCACCAGCCCGTCGCCGCCAGACGGCTGTACAGGCTCGGCACCTGGGCGTCCCAGTGCCGGTCCCCGGCGATCCAGCCGGCGGCGAGCAGCAGCACGCCCAGCATGCCGCCCCACACGCCTTCCCAGCTCTTGCCGGGACTGATGGAAGGGGCCAGCTTGCCGCGGGTGAACTTGAGGCCGAACGTCCGGCCGGCGAAGTAGGCCCCGATGTCGGCCACCCAGACCAGGACCAGCACCGACAGCAGGAAGTTGATGCCCGTGACCCGCGCCTGGGCGACCGCGAGCCAGGCCAGGCACAGGGCAGCGAGCCCGCCAGCCAGCCGCAGGGCACGCGGCACGCGCGGCCAGCCCGTCACGCCCAGACGCAGCAGCATGGCGCCCAGCACCACCCAGGCCACGCCGACGACGCCCCACAGCAGCGGCAGGGTGCGATCCACCCAACCCAGGGCCCAGGCCGCCGCGCACAGCGCTGCGCAAACCAGCCCGAGCGCCACCGAGCCGACCGAGCCGCTGCCGTTGAGGCGGGCGAACTCCCAGGCGCCCGCGGCGATCGCGATCAGTGTGACCGCGATGAAGGGGTGCGGAGTCCGCCAGAACAGGGCGGGCAACAGGATGGCCAGCAGCACGACGGCCGTGATCACGCGCTGCTTGAGCATGCGCGTCAGGCCGCCTTCTTGGCTGGCGGCTGGACCTGCTGGGACGTCTTGCCGAAGCGCCGCTCGCGCTGGCCGAAGTCGGCGATGGCTTCGTCGAGCGCGGCGGCATCGAACTCGGGCCAGAGCTTGTCGCTGAAGTAGAGCTCCGAGTACGCTGCCTGCCACAGCAGGAAATTGCTGATGCGTTTCTCGCCGCCGGTGCGGATCAGCAGGTCAGGGTCCGGCACGTGCGACAGCGCCATGGCCCGGTCGAGCGCCTGCTCGGTGATGGGCTCGCCGCGCTCGGCCAGCCGCGCCGCCGCCTGGGCGATGTCCCAGCGGCCGCCGTAGTTGAAGCAGACGTTGAACGTCAGGCGCGTGTTCCCGGCCGTCGCAGCCTCGGCCTGGGTCAGTCCGGCCCGCACCTTGTCGGACAGGGCCGAGCGGTCCCCGACGAAATGGATGCGCACGCCTTCGGACTTCAGGTGCGGCACCTCGCGGGAGAGCGCCACGGCGAGCAGTTCCATGAGGCCGGAGACTTCCTCGGGCGGCCGGTTCCAGTTCTCGGACGAGAAGGCGAACACGGTGAGCACCTTCACGCCGCGCTCGCCGCAGTGGCGCACGCACGCGCGCAACGCGTCGACACCCTTCTTGTGGCCCGCCACCCGGGGCAGGTAGCGGCGCGTGGCCCAGCGGCCATTGCCATCCATGACGATGGCGATGTGGTGGGGGACTGGTTTCACTGGTGTCGGGCGTTGGTGGAGGTCAGGCGGTCGTGCGCTGCGCGCATCAGACTGCCATGATCTCCTGCTCCTTGGCCTCGACCATCTTGTCGATCTCGGCGATGTGCCGGTCGGTGACCTTCTGGATGTCGGCCTCCGACCGCTTCTGGTCGTCCTCGGATGCCAGCTTGTCCTTGACCAGCTTCTTGACGTGATCGTTGGCGTCGCGGCGCAGGTTGCGCACCGCGATCTTGGCGTTCTCGCCCTCGTGGCGGACCAGCTTGGTCATCTCCTTGCGGCGTTCCTCGCTCATCGGCGGCATCGGCACGCGGATCAGGTCGCCCATGGAGGCCGGATTCAGGCCGAGGTCGCTTTCGCGGATGGCCTTCTCGATCTTCGCGCCCATGCCCTTCTCCCAGGGCTGGACGCTGATGGTGCGCGCGTCGAGCAGGGCCACGTTGGCCACCTGGCTGATCGGCATCATCGAGCCATAGTAGTCGACCTGCACCGTGTCGAGCAGCGCGGGATTGGCGCGACCGGTGCGGATCTTGGTGAGGTTGTTCTTGAAGGCGGCGATGGACTGGTCCATCTTGCCTTCCATGGTCTTGCGGATGTCGGCGATGCTGCTCATGGATCTCTCCTCTTGTCCTTATGCGTAGACGAGCGTGCCTTCGTCCTCGCCCATCACCACGCGCTTGAGCGCGCCATGCTTGAAGATGGAGAAGACCTTGATCGGCAGCTTCTGGTCGCGGCACAACGCGAAAGCCGTGGCATCCATGATGCCCAGGTTCTGCGACATCGCGTCGTCGAACGTGATCTTGCCGTAGCGCGTGGCCGACGGATCCTTCTTCGGATCGGCCGAGTACACGCCGTCGACCTTGGTCGCCTTGAGCACCAGCTCGGCGCCGATCTCGGCGCCGCGCAGCGCGGCGGCGGTGTCGGTCGTGAAGAAGGGGTTGCCCGTGCCAGCCGCGAAGATGACCACCTTGCCCTCTTCCAGGTACTGCAGCGCCTTCGGGCGGACATAGGGTTCGACGACCTGCTCGATGGCGATGGCGGACATGACGCGGGCCACCAGGCCCTGCTTGTTCATCGTGTCGGCCAGCGCGAGCGCGTTCATCACGGTCGCCAGCATGCCCATGTAGTCGGCCGTGGCCCGGTCCATCCCGACCGAGCCGCCCGCCACGCCGCGAAAGATGTTGCCGCCGCCGATCACCACGGCGACCTGGACGCCGGTGTGCACCACGTCGGCGATCTCCTCGACCATCCGCACGATGGTGGCGCGGTTGATGCCGAACGCGTCATCCCCCATCAGCGCCTCCCCGGACAGCTTGAGCAGGATGCGCTTGTGGGCAGGGGCGGCGGGCATGCGGGGACTCCTTGGCGTGACGGATCGAGTTTAGCCGCCCGTCACACGGACGGGCAGGCCGGCGGGGGCGGGAAAGCCCGCGCCGGCGCGGGCTCCGGGCGTCAGGCGCCCTTGGCGGCGGCCACCTGGGCGGCCACTTCGGCGGCGAAGTCGTCGACCTTCTTCTCGATGCCTTCGCCCACCACGTAGAGGGTGAAACCCTTCACCTGGGTGTTGGCGGCCTTGAGCATCTGCTCCACCGTCTGCTTGTCGTTCTTGACGAACGGCTGGTTGAACAGCGACACCTCCTTGAGGTACTTCTGGACACCGCCCTCGATGCGCTTGGCGACGATCTCCTCGGACTGCACCGGCTTGCCGGCGGCCTCGGCGGCCTTGCGGTCCTCGGCGGCCTTGCCCACCGCGACCGCACGCTCCTTCTCGATCAGCTCGGCCGGCACATCGGCGCTGGTCAGCGCGACCGGCTTCATGGCCGCCACGTGCATCGCGACGTCCTTGGCGGCCGCGTCGTCGCCCTGGTACTCGACCACCACGCCGATGCGGGTGCCGTGCAGGTACGCGGCCAGCTTGTTCTCGCCCGTGAAGCGCTTGAAGCGGCGGAAGCTCATGTTCTCGCCGATCTTGCCGATCAGGCCCTTGCGCACGTTTTCCAGGGTCGGGCCGAAGCCGTCCTGACTGTAGGGCAGTGTGCCCAGCGCAGTCACATCGGCGGGGTTGTGCTTGGCGATCAGGGAGGCGGCCGCGTTCGCGAGCGCGATGAAGCTGTCGTTCTTGGTAACGAAGTCGGTCTCGCAGTTGACCTCGAGCAGCGCGCCGGTGGTGCCTTCGATGCTGGCGGCGACCACACCTTCGGCGGTGATGCGGCTGGCGGCCTTGCCGGCCTTGTTGCCGAGCTTGACGCGCAGCAGCTCCTCGGCCTTGTCCATGTTGCCGTCGGCCTCGGTGAGCGCCTTCTTGCACTCCATCATCGGGGCGTCGGTCTTGGCGCGCAGTTCGGCGACCATGCTTGCGGTGATTGCTGCCATGTTGCGGATCCTTTCGGGGAATTCGGGGAAGTTCGGACGGTAAAAAGGGGCCCGAGAGCCCCTTCCTTCAGACGAGGGTGGCGGTCAGGCGTTGGCGCCTTCTTCGACCTCGACGAACTCGTCGCCGCCTTCGGACACGGCGCGGGCGACGTCATTGACGGCGCTCGAGCGGCCTTCCAGCACGGCGTCGGCGATGCCGCGCGCGTACAGCGTCACGGCCTTGGCCGAATCGTCGTTGCCCGGGATCACGTAGTCGATGCCCTCGGGCGAGTGGTTGGAGTCGACCACGCCCACCAGCGGGATGCCCAGCTTCTTGGCTTCGGACACGGCGATCTTGTGGAAGCCCACGTCGATCACGAAGATGGCGTCCGGCAGGCTGTTCATGTCCTGGATGCCGCCGATGTCCTTCTCGAGCTTTTCCATCTCGCGCTGAAACATCAGCTGTTCCTTCTTGCTCATGGACTCGAGGCCGGCTTCCTGCTGGGCCTTCATGTCCTTCAGGCGCTTGATGGAGGTCTTGACCGTCTTGAAGTTGGTCAGCATGCCGCCTAGCCAGCGCTGGTCGACGAAAGGCACGCCGGCGCGGCGGGCCTCGGCAGAGACGATGTCGCGCGCCTGGCGCTTCGTGCCCACCATCAGGATGGTGCCGCGGTTGGCGGAGAGCTGCTTCACGAACTTCATCGCATCCTGGAACATCGGAAGCGACTTTTCCAGGTTGATGATGTGGATCTTGTTGCGATGGCCGAAGATGAACGGGGCCATCTTGGGGTTCCAGAAGCGCGTCTGGTGCCCGAAATGGACACCGGCTTCCAGCATTTCACGCATGGAGACTGCCATGAGATTTCCTGAGGTTGGGTCTAAAATCCGCCCCGAAATCGAGAGGCCCTGACGGGCCGCCGCGACACCTGGTTGAGACGGATTCGCGATTCGTCTTGCCGGTCAGACTGGCGGCGCACCGTGCATCCGCGAGCCCAGCAAAACCGCAAGATTGTAGCACAGGCCCCTCCCTCCTCCCCCCATGAACGACCTCATCGCCACCCGCGAACTGCTCGTGCGCGGCCGTGCCGGCAGCCTCGACGAGCTGGAACGCGCGCTCGACATCGCCCGCTCGCCCGCCTGTGCCCGGGCCTTCGTCGCGCTCACACCCGAGCCTGCCCGGGCAGTCGCCCGGCAGCCGGGCATCGCATCGCAACCGCTGGCCGGCCTGGCCGTGTCGGTCAAGGACCTGTTCGACGTCGCGGGCGACGTCACGACGGCCGGCTCGACGGTGCTGGCCGACGCAGCGCCCGCCAGCCAGGACAGCACCGCCGTCGCCCGGCTGCGGGCAGCCGGCGCGAGCCTGATCGGCCGCACCAACATGACGGAGTTCGCGTTCTCGGGCGTCGGCGTCAACCCGCACCACGGAACGCCGTCCAACCCCGCCGACCCGCAGACGCCCAGGATCCCGGGCGGCTCGTCGTCGGGCGCCGCGGTGTCGGTCGCCACCGGCGCGGCATTCATCGGCCTGGGGTCCGACACCGGCGGATCGATCCGCATTCCTGCTGCGTTGTGCGGCATCGTCGGCTTCAAGAACACCGCCCGTCTGACGTCGCTGGAAGGCGCCTTGCCGCTGTCGTCCACGCTCGACACCGTCTGCGCCATGACCCGTTCGGTGCGCGACGCCGTGCTGGCGCACGAGATCCTCGCCAACCGCAGGGTCGCCCTGCCCGGCAAGCCCCTGCAGCAGTGCCGCTTCGCCGTGGCCCGCACGCAGCTGCTCGACGGCCTCGACCTGCCGGTGGCGCAGGCCTTCGAGACGGCGCTGCGGATCCTGCGCAACGCGGGCGCCCGCATCGACGAGATCGGCCTGGAGTCCGTGCGCGACCTGGGCACCATCCAGTCGACCGGCGGGTTCTCGGCCGCCGAGAGCTACGCCTGGCACCGGGCACTGCTGGCGGACAAGGGCGACGGTTACGACCCGCGGGTGCGCATCCGCATCGAACGCGGCGCCGCCATGAAGGCCTGGGAGTACGTGGACCTGGTGCGCGCCCGTGCCGAATGGATCCGCCGGGTGGATGCCGCGATCGGCGGCTACGACGCGGTGCTCTCGCCGACCGTTCCCATCGTCGCGCCCCCGATCGCCGAAGTGGCGCCGGGTGCCGAGCGCGACGAGGCCTTCTTCCGCGTCAACACCCTGCTGCTGCGCAACACCAGCGTGGTCAACATGCTCGACGGCTGCGCGCTGTCCGTTCCCTGCCAGGCGCCGGGCAGTCTGCCGGTCGGGCTGATGCTGTGGCACGGCGCGCTGCGGGACGACGCGGTCCTCGACGCGGGCCTCGCCGTCGAAGCCGCGCTGGCAGGCACGCGCCGTACCTGACGGCGGCCGCAGGAGTCCCACTTGAAAGTCGCCGTCATCGGCGCCGGCATCGTCGGCGTCACCACTGCGTATGAGCTGGCGTCGGACGGCCACGACGTCACCGTGTTCGAACGGCACGGCGCGGCCGCGGAGGAATCGAGCTTCGCCAACGCGGGCGTCGTCGCGCCTGGCTACGTCACGCCGTGGGCCGCGCCGGGGATGCCGGGCAAGGTGCTTCGCCACCTGCTCGGACGCCATGCGCCGGTCCGGGTCAGCCTGCCGCTCTCGACCCAGGAGCTGGGTTGGATGTGGCGCTGGTGGCGCGCCTGCAACCTCGAGACCTACCGGGCGAACCGGGCACGCCTGCAGCGCCTGGCCTTCTACAGCCGCGAGCGGCTGCACTGGCTGACCGATTCGCTCCAGCTCGAGTACGACCGCAGTCCCGGCTACCTGGTGCTGCTGCGCTCCGAGAAGGACCAGCGGCTGGTCCAGCCCGGCCTGGAGGTCCTGCGCGAGGCCGGCGTGAGCTTCCACGAGATCGATGCCGAGACCACGCGCGCCGTCGAGCCGGCGTTGAATCCGGACACCCGGTTCCTGGGCGCCATCCACCTGCCGGAGGATGGCGCCGCGAACTGCCGCCAGTTCGCACTGCTGCTCAAGGACGCAGCCCGCGCGGCAGGTGCGCGCTTCGAGTTCAACACCACCGTCCAGCCGCTCGACCGGGCGTCGCCGGCCCAGCTCGTGGTGCGACGGGGCGACGGCGGCCCGCAGCAGGTCGGCTTCCACGCCGTGGTGGTCTGCGGGGGTGCCGAGTCGGCCGACCTGCTGCGCCCCCTCGGGCTGCGGCTGCCGCTGGCGCGCGTGCACGGCTACTCGATCAGCGCGCCGATCCGCGAGCCGCTGAACGCGCCGCGCAGCGCGTTGATGGACGAACGCTTCAAGGTCGCGATCACCCGGCTCGGGCAGCGCGTGCGGGTGGCCGGCAGCGCCGAGATCGGCGGGAGTGCCGGCCGCAAGCGCAAGGCCGCGTTGCAGACGCTCTACAAGGTGCTGCACGACTGGTTTCCGGGTGCCGCCCAGTTGTCCAACAGCTGCACCGCGGTCCAGGAATGGAAGGGTGCCCGGCCGATGCTGCCCGACGGACCTCCCGTGCTGGGTGCGTCCGGCGTTCCCGGCGTGTGGGTCAACCTCGGCCACGGCTCCAGCGGCTGGACCCTGGCCTGCGGCAGCGCCCGCGTGGTGGCCGACCTCATGGCCGGCCACGAACCGCTGCTGGACATCGAAGGGCTGGGCATGGAACGGCTGCTCGGCTGAGCGGCACAATCGCCGCATGCAACGGGTCACGGCCGATCGTCGGTGGCCGCTGTTCGACGTCGCTGCCACGCGGCGCCTCGAGCACGCGGCCGCTGCCTCCCTCCCCGCCCACACGCTGATGCAGCGCGCCGGACTCGCCACGGCCCGGCTCGCGCTGGCCGTCGCCCCACACGCGCGCCATGTGTGGCTGGCCTGCGGCCCCGGCAACAATGGCGGTGACGGCCTGGAGGCCGCCCTCCATCTGCGGCAATGGGGCAAGCAGGTGACGGTGACCCTCGCCAGTGCGCCGGAAGCCTTCCCGCCGGACGCCGCCATGGCCTGGCGACGTGCGCGGCAGGCCGGCGTTCCGGTCGCGCGCGATCCACCCGCCGACTGGGACCTCTGTGTCGATGCGCTGCTCGGAATCGGCACCGCGCGTCCCCTGCAGGGACCGATCGCGGCGCTCGTGGCAAGGATCAACGTGGCATGCCGGCCCGTCCTGGCGGTCGATGTGCCGACCGGCCTGGCGGCCGACACCGGCGACGGAGAAGCCGTCCGCGCGAGCCACACGCTCAGCCTGCTGACACTGAAGCCCGGACTCTTCACCGGCGGCGGCCGGGATGCCGCGGGACAGGTGTGGTTCGACGGCCTCGGCGTTGCAGCGCCTGCCGACACGGCCTCTGCCTGGTGCAGTGGTCCCCCGCTGGCGACGCCCCGGGCGCACGCGAGCCACAAGGGCACCTGGGGCGACGTCGCGGTGATCGGCGGTGCGCCCGGCATGGAAGGCGCCGCCGCGCTCGCCGCGACGGCCGCGCTTCACGCCGGCGCCGGCCGCGTGTTCCTGGGCGCCCTCTCCGATGCGCGCGGCCCCGCCGCGGCCGAAGTGATGCTCCGGGACTGGTCGACGCTGCCGTTGGAGTCGCTGGCCGTGGCTTGCGGCTGTGGCGGCGGCGCCGCCGTGGCCAGCGTGCTGCCCCAGGTGCTGACGCGCGCGAAGTCCCTGGTGCTCGATGCCGACGGGCTCAATGCCGTCGCCGCGGAGCCTGCGCTGCAGGCGCAGCTGCGGGCGCGCGAGGGCAGCACCGTCCTCACGCCCCACCCGCTCGAAGCCGCACGGCTACTGGGCGCGACCACCCGCGAGGTGCAGTCGGACCGCTTGGGCAGCGCGCGAGAGCTGGCGCAGCGGTTCCGCTGCACCGTGCTGCTGAAGGGATCCGGCTCCGTGGCGGCGGCCCCCGGCCGCCCACCGGCGCTCAACCCGACCGGCAACGCCCGGTTGGCCACCGGCGGCACCGGCGACGTGCTGGCGGGCTGGGTGGCGGCCGCCCTGGCAGCCGGCACACCGGCGTTCGAGGCGGCGTGCGGCGTCGCCTACCGCCACGGCCAGGTGGCCGATGGCTGGATCTCGCCACGCACGCTGACGGCGGGCGACCTCGCCCGCGCCGCGACGCCGCTCTAGCCGCGGCCCACGAAAGGCATCTTCGTGGCCATGACGGTGTGGAACAGCACGTTCGCCTCGAGCGGCAGATTGGCCATGTAGAGCACCGACTGGCCGACGATGTTCACGTCCATCAGCGGCTCGACCGCGATCTCGCCGTTGGCCTGCGGCACGCCCTTGGCCATGCGCATTGCCATCTCGGTGGCGGCGTTGCCGATGTCGATCTGCCCGACCGCGATGTCGTACTTGCGACCGTCGAGCGAAGCGGTCTTGGTCAGCCCACTGACCGCGTGCTTGGTCGCCGTGTAGGCGATCGAGCCAGGCCGCGGCGCATGCGCCGAGATCGACCCGTTGTTGATGATGCGGCCGCCGCGCGGCGACTGCGCCTTCATCACGCGGAACGCACACTGGATGGCATAGAACATGCCGTTCAGATTGGTGTCCACCACCTCGCGCCACTTCTCGACCGGGAGGTCCTCCAGCGGCACGCCGGGCGCGTTCACGCCGGCGTTGTTGAACAGCAGGTCGACGCGCCCCCACTGCCGGACCGTTCGATCGAACAGGACCTGCACGGATGCCGGATCGGCCACGTTCGTGGGGACGGCCAAGCCCTCGCCACCCGCCGCCTCGGCAAGGGTGGCGCGCAACGGGTCCTCCCGGCGGCCCGCCACGGCCACGCGCCAGCCGGCGCCCAGCAAGGCCAGCGCCGCAGCCTTGCCGACGCCGCTGCCGCCGCCGGTGACGATGGCCACCCGGCCGCCCTGGTTCTCCTGGTTGTTCTGCATCCTGATCTCCTCCTGTGGTTCAGCGCCGGCTCTTGCGGCTCTTGCCCTTGGACGCAGCGGCCTTCTTCACCGCCGCCGTGAGCGACTGGATCGGCGACCGGTCGCCTGCCTTGACGGCCTTCTTGGCGGCCCGCTTGGCCGTGCCCTTGGCCGCGGCACCGGCCGACGCGCCCTTGTCGCGCATTGCACGCAACTCCAGGTCGTCGCCCTCGCGCACCAGCCGGAAGTCGATCTTGCGGCCATCCAGGTCGACACGGCTCACCTGCACCCGCACCCGCGTGCCGATGGCGTAGCGGATGCCCGTGCGTTCGCCGCGCAGTTCCTGGCGCGTCTCGTCGAACTTGAAGTACTCGCCGCCCAGCTCGGTGATGTGCACCAGACCTTCGACGTAGAGCGCGTCGAGCGTGACGAAGATGCCGAAGGTGGTGGCCGCACTGACCACGCCGCCGTATTCCTCGCCGAGATGCTCGCGCATGTACTTGCACTTGAGCCAAGCCTCGACGTCGCGACTGGCCTCGTCGGCGCGCCGCTCGTTGGCGCTGCAGTGCAGGCCGGCCGCTTCCCAGGCCTGCACCTCGCGGCTGTTGACGACCGGCTTCTTCGGCTTCTGCCCGGGCGCGGCCACGCGGCTGGCCAGACGGCGGGCCAGCTTCTCGTGCGCCTCGCCCGGCGTCGGCAGCGCGGGCAGCGTGTAGTGCCCCTTGGCGAGGATGGCCTTGATGACGCGGTGGACCAGCAGGTCGGGGTAGCGCCGGATCGGGCTGGTGAAGTGCGTGTAGGCGTCGTAAGCCAGCCCGAAGTGGCCGCTGTTGATCGGCGTGTAGATCGCCTGCTGCATCGAGCGCAGCAGCATCGTGTGGATCTGCTGCGAATCGGGCCGTTCCTTGGTCGCCAGGGCAATCTTCTGGAACTCACCGGGCATCGGCTCGTCGCTGATGGTCAGGCCGACGCCCATGGCCTTCAGGTAGTTGCGCAGGATCTCCTTCTTCTCCGGCGTCGGGCCTTCGTGCACCCGGTACAGCCCGGGATGCTTGCCCTCCTGGATGAAGTCGGCCGCGCACACGTTCGCCGCGAGCATGGCTTCCTCGATCAACCGATGCGCGTCGTTGCGCGTGCGCGGCACGATCTTCTCGATGCGGCCGTTCTCGTCGCAGACGATCTGGGTCTCGGTCGTCTCGAAGTCCACGGCCCCGCGCACCTCGCGCGCCTTGAGCAGCGCCCGGTACACGTCGTGCAGGTTGATCAGGTCGCCCACCCGCTCCTTGCGACGCTGGGCCTCCGGTCCCCGGGTGTTGGCCAGGATCGCCGCCACCTCGGTGTACGTGAGGCGTGCATGGCTCCACATCACCGCCGGGTAGAACTGGTAGGCCTGGATCTCGCCGGTCGAGGCGATGAGCATGTCGCACACCATGCACAGGCGATCGACTTCGGGGTTCAACGAGCACAGGCCGTTGGACAGCTTCTCCGGCAGCATCGGGATCACCCGCCGCGGGAAGTACACGCTGGTGGCGCGGTCGTAGGCGTCGATGTCGATCGCACTGCCCGTCTCGACGTAGTGGCTGACGTCGGCGATGGCCACCAGCAGACGCCAGCCCTTGCCACGGCCGACCTTGGCGGGCTCGCAGTAGACGGCATCGTCGAAGTCGCGCGCGTCCTCGCCGTCGATCGTGACCAGCGGAACGTCCGTCAGGTCCACCCGGTGCTTGCGGTCAGCAGGCCGCACCTTGTCGGGCAGCGTGCGGGCCATCGCGATGCACGCCTCGGAGAACTCGTGCGGCACGCCGTACTTGCGCACCGCGATCTCGATCTCCATGCCGGGGTCGTCGATCTCGCCCAGCACTTCCTTGATGCGGCCGACCGGCTGTCCGTAAAGACTGGGCGGTTCGGTGAGTTCGACCACCACCACCTGGCCCGGCTTGGCCGTGCCGGTGGCGCCCTTGGGAATCAGCACGTCCTGGCCGTAGCGCTTGTCCTCGGGGGCGACCAGCCAGACACCGCTCTCGTGCAGCAGCCTGCCGATGATCGGCTGCGGCGGCCGCTCGACGATCTCGACGACCCGCCCCTCCGGCCGACCGCGACGGTCGTGCCGGACGATGCGGGCGCGCACCCGGTCCTTGTGCAACACCGCCCGCATCTCGTTGGGCGGGAGGTAGAGATCGGTCTCGCCATCGTCGCGAACCACGTAGCCGTGGCCGTCGCGATGCCCCTGGATCACGCCTTCGATTTCATCGAGCAGGCCTGCCGTTTGTTGTCCGTTATTTTTGATGCTAGAATCCTTTTCTTTCCTGAAATGCCCAGGTGGCGGAATTGGTAGACGCACTAGTTTCAGGTACTAGCGAGTAACATCGTGGGGGTTCGAGTCCCTTCCTGGGCACCAGACAGATGATAAAGCCGGCCACGCCGGCTTTGTCTTTGATGACAGGCCGCTTGCAATGCAGGCGGCCTTTTTTTTGGCCGGTCAGACCGGCACCCCCACCAGATCGTGTCCTTCGGCCGCCACGATGCGCGCCCTGGTGAACTCGCCGGCCCGCAGTTGCTTGCTCAGCTTTTCGGGTGGCAGCAACCGGACCGTGCCGTCGATCTCCGGGGCGTCCGCGTAGCTTCGGCCGACACCGCCCTTGCGGCCCAGGCCCGGGGCGGAGTCCACCAGCACCTGCATCGTCGCCCCGATGCGGCGGCGCAGCCGCTCGGCCGACACCTGCTCGGCCACCGCCATGAAGCGCGTCCGGCGCTCCTCGCGGAGTTCGGCCGGCACCATGCCGGGCAGTTCGTTGGCGGCCGCCCCCACGACCGGGCTGTAGGCAAAGCAGCCCGCCCGATCGATCTGCGCCTCACGCACGAAGTCCAGCAGGTGCTGGAACTCCGCCTCCGTCTCGCCCGGGAAGCCGGCGATGAACGTGCTGCGCACCACCAGCTCGGGGCAGGCTTCGCGCCAGCGCTGGATCCGCTCCAGGTTGCGCTCGCCACTGGCCGGGCGCTTCATGCGACGCAGCACGTCGGGGTGGCTGTGCTGGAACGGCACGTCCAGGTACGGAAGCACCGCGCCGCCGGCCATCAACGGCATCACGTCGTCCACCGACGGGTAAGGGTAGACGTAGTGCAGCCGCACCCACGCGCCGAAAGGCTGCGCCAGTTCGCCCAGCGCCTGCACCAGCTCCAGCAGGCGCGTCTTCACCGGACGCCCATCGAAGAAGCCGGTGCGGTACTTGACATCGACGCCGTAGGCCGACGTGTCCTGGCTGACGACCAGCAGCTCCTTGACGCCGCCCTCGAAGAGCGCGCGCGCCTCCTTCAGCACGTCGCCGATCGGTCGGCTGACCAGGTCGCCGCGCATCGACGGGATGATGCAGAAGGTGCAGCGGTGGTTGCAGCCCTCGCTGATCTTGAGATAGGCGTAGTGCTTCGGTGTCAGCTTGATGCCAGCGGCCGGCACCAGGTCGATGAACGGGTCGTGCGGCTTGGGCAGGTGCGTGTGCACCGCGTCCATCACCTCCTGGGTGGCATGCGGGCCCGTCACGGCCAGCACCGACGGATGCATCTGCCGCACCAGGTTGCCGCCGCCGTCGCCTTCGCGGGCGCCCAGACAACCGGTGACGATGACGCGCCCGTTGCCCGACAGCGCTTCGCCGATGGTGTCCAGGCTCTCCTTGACGGCGTCGTCGATGAACCCGCAGGTGTTGACGATCACCAGATCGGCGCCCTCGAACGTCTTGGAGGTCTGGTAGCCCTCGGCGCTCAGCTGGGTCAGGATCAGCTCGGAGTCGGTCAGCGCCTTCGGGCAGCCGAGGCTGACGAAGCCGACCTTCGGGGAACGGGCCTCGCCCGCGGAAACTTCACTCATGTTGCGTATTGTCCCTCGGGCCGGTCGAAGACCTTCCAGCAGGGATGTGGGGGTTGCGCGGCGGGAGGAGCACGCCCGCGGCGGGGAGCACGGGCGCGCCGGCCGATGGCCGGCACCCGTGCGAACTCAGCGCTTGACGCCGAAGGCGCCGAGCATCTGCTCGGTCTGCTTCTGCATCTGCTCCTGCATCTTCTCGAACATGGCCTTGGACTGCTCGACGTAGGTGCCCATCATCGGGTTCTGCATGTTCACGAACTGGGCCCACATCTCGGGGGTCAGCTGCTTGGACTGCTGCGCCAGCTGGGCCTGCAGGTCGGTGAACGCCTGGACGTTCTTCTCGATGTAGCTGCCCATGAAGCCCTGCGCGGCATGACCGTAGAACCGGATGATGTTGGCCAGCGCGGCCTCGCTGAACATCGGCGCGCCACCTGCCTCCTCCTCCAGGATGACCTGCAGCAGGATGCTGCGGGTGAGGTCCTCGTTCGTCTTGGCGTCGCGCACCACGAACGGCTCGCTGTCCATGACCAGCCGCTTGATCTCGGCCAGCGTGATGTAGGTCGAGGTGTCGGTGTCGTAGAGCCGCCGGTTGGGATACTTCTTGATGACGCGCTGCGCCGGCGGGGCGGCACTGGCTTTCTTGCTTTGCACGGGGGCGACTCCTGGCATGTGCGGCGGGCGACGCGCGCCGCATGATGTGTTTGCGCAGTGCAACAGATTCTAGGAGGCGGCCATCGACGCATCCCCAAGGTTTACCCGGAGCCCGGCCGCGGCGGTCGTGGCCGCCGTGCCGACGCATGCAAGCCCCTCAGGGCTGCATGGAACGGGATGGAAGACTGCCGGACCCCGAAGGGTCTTGCCGATGGCCGGCAAGGCAGTGGTAGGCGCGATTGGACTCGAACCAACGACCCCCACCATGTCAAGGTGGTGCTCTAACCAGCTGAGCTACGCGCCTGGGGTGTTGAAGCCCACGATTGTAGCAGACCGCGAACGCACGTCTCCTGGAAGTGCTCAGCGCCGGCGCGCGGTGCGCACGCCGGGCACCTCGGCCACCATTCCCAGCACCCGTCCGAGTCGCGCCGAATCGCCGATCTCCACCGTGAACGTCATCCAGGCGGTGCCCTTGACCGACTGCGTCTGCACACCCACGACGTTCATCTTTTCCTTGGCGAACACTTCCGAGATGTCGCGCAGCAGGCCCTGCCGGTCGGCGGCCTCGACCGACACGTCGACCGGGTAGACGGCTGCGCCGTCCGACTTGGGGCGGCCCCACTCCACCTCGATCACGCGTTCGCCGTGGCGCGAAGCGAGCTCGCGGAAGTTGCTGCAGTCGTTGCGGTGGATGCTCACGCCCTTGCCGCGCGTGACGAAGCCGGCGATCGCGTCGGGCGGAGCTGGCTTGCAGCAGCGCGCCAGCTGGGTCATCAGCGAATCGATGCCGACCACCAGCACGCCGCCCTTGGCCACCTTCTCGGGAGCCCTCGCCTTCTTCAGCAGCAGGTACTCGTCGGGCGGGAGCGGTGCCTCGGGCGGGTTGAGCAGCGTCTCGATGTTGCGCAGCGAGAACTCGTCCTTCCCCACCACGAAGAACAGGTCGTCGGCCGTCTTGAACCCCAGCTGTGCGGCCAGGTCGGCCTGCTTCATGGCCGTGCGTCCCTCGCGCTGCAGCAGCTTCTCCACCGCTTCCCGGCCGCGGGAGATCGTCTCGTGGCGCAGCTGTTCGTTGAACCAGGCGCGCACCTTGGCCTTGGCACGATGGCTGGCCAGGAACTTCAGCTCGGCGTTCAGCCAGTCGCGCGACGGGCCGCCTTCCTTGACCGTGATGATCTCGACCGTCTGGCCGTTCTGCAGCACGGTGTTCAGCGGCACCATCGCGCCGTCGACGCGGGCCCCGCGGCAGCGGTGCCCGAGGTTGGTGTGCACGCTGTAGGCAAAGTCCACGGGCGTGGCGCCCTGCGGCAGCTCCACGATCGCGGCGTCGGGCGTGAGCACGTAGATCCGGTCCTCGAACAGCCCTTGCGTCGCCCCGGCGAGGTCGCGCTCCCATGCCAGGAGCTGGCGCAGCACGGCGATCTTCGCGTCGTACTCGCCCGCCGCCGCCACGCCGGCGTAGCCCTTCGCCCCCGCCTCCTTGTACGCCCAGTGCGCAGCGACGCCGTGCTCGGCATGCTCGTGCATGGCCTGGGTGCGGATCTGGATCTCGATCGGCCGCCCGGACCCGTCGCGCACCACGGTGTGCAGCGACTGGTAGCCGTTCGGCTTGGGCTTGGCGATGTAGTCGTCGAACTCCGACACGATCGGCTCGAAGCGCTGGTGCACCCACGACAGCGCGGCGTAGCAGTCGGCGACGCGCGGCACGATCACGCGCAGCGCGCGCACATCGAACACGCGCTCGAAGTCCAGCGACTTGCCGCGCATCTTCTTGACGATGCTGTAGATGTGCTTGGGCCGGCCCTGCACCTGGGCGGCGATGTCCTGCCGCTGGAGCTCCGCCTCCAGTTCGTGGCGCAGCTGCTCGACGTAGACCTCCCGCTCGGCCCGCTTCTCGTCCAGGAGCCGCGCGACCTGCTTGTAGGTTTCGGGTTCCAGGAAGCGGAACGCGAGGTCCTCCATCTCCCACTTGACCTGCCAGATCCCCAGGCGATTGGCCAGGGGCGCGAACACGTGCAGCGACTCGCGCGCGATGCTCGGCGGCGCCACGCTCTTCTGCGATGCGTGCCAGCGCAGCGTCTGCAGTCGCGAAGCCAGGCGCAGCATGACGACCCGCAGGTCGCGCGAGAACGCCAGCAGCATCTTGCGCACGTTCTCGGTCTGCACGCGCGGATCGTCGAGCGGGCGCCCGGCGTCCTGTGCCGAGCGGGCCTGCCGCTGCACGCGCACCAGCTCGGTGGTCTCCCTGGCCAGCGCGGCATAGCTGTCGCCGAAGGCCTTGGCGATCACCTCCTGCGGCCGGGCCAGGTGCGGCCAGGCATAGACAAGGTAGCTGGCCGCCTGCATCGCCTCGGCACCGCCCATGGACCGCAGGATGCCGGCGACCGCGTCGGCATGCGCCAGCGTGTTCTCGCCCGTGTCCAGCGTCTCGCTCGCGATGAACGGCTCGGCGAAGGCGCGGGCGCGCGCCAGCGCATGCGCCTGCCGCGGCAGCGCATGCTCCGTCGCGGCGATCAGTTCGGGAACCGTGCCGCTGTCCGGTGGCTCGGCCAGCAGGGTCTTCATGGCCGCAGCAGGAACGATGCGACGGCGTCCACCTGGTCCGGCGCGACCAGGGTCGGGGCGTGGCCCACGGCTTCGAATTCGACGACCTGCGCGCAGGGGCCACGCGCGGCCATGGCCTGCGCGGTGTCCCGCGCGAGCAGGTCCGAGTCGCCGCCGCGCAGCAGCAGCGTGGGCGCCTCGATCGCGTCGTAGAGCGCCCACAGCGCGGCCTGCCCCTCGGCCGCCGAAGCTTCCGTGACGCTGCGGAAGGGCACCGCGATGGCCGGGTCGTAGTGCAGCGTCCAGCCGCCCTCCGGCAGCGGGCGCACCATGGGCTCGGAGAGCTCCAGCCACTGCGCCGCCGTGTGCGGTCCGAAACTGCGCGAGATCTGCCACAGCGCGTCCGCGGCCTGCTGCACCGTGTCGAAGCGCCCGGTGTTGCCGAGGTAGGTGCCGATGCGCTGCAGCGCCTGCCACTGGATGACCGGGCCGACATCGTTCAGGACCAGGCGTGCCACGGGCACCGGCAGCGGCAGCTTGGGGGTGCCGGCGATCGCCATGCCGATCAGTCCGCCCATGCTGGTGCCCACCCAGGACAGCTCGGCCAACGGCGCCTGCGCCTGCAGCGCCCCGATCAGGGCCAGCATGTCGGCCACGTAGGTCCGCAGGTCGTAGCCCTGCGGATCCTTCAGCCACTCGCTGCGGCCGCGCCCGACGACGTCGGGACAGACCACGCGCACTCGCCCGCCGGCCCGTTCGACCAGCGCCCGCGCGAGCACGTCGAAGTCGCGGCCCTGCCGGGCCAGGCCATGCACACAGACCACCGCCCGCGGCGCCGCCGCATCACCCCAGGCCCAGTACGCCATGCGGTGCCCACCCGAGGCGTCGGCGCAGGGTACGTAGTTCAGCGTAGGGGGCATGGCGAGGGAAACGTCCGATACTCGCGGGCTCGGCTCGCGCCCGCGTTGCGCATCGTACCAATCACACGGAGACAGCCACATGCTCAAAGGCAAGACCGCCCTCGTCACGGGCTCCACCAGCGGCATCGGATTGGGCATCGCCCTGGCCCTGGCCCGGCAGGGCGCGAACATCGTGCTCAACGGTTTCGGCGACACCGAGGGCCCCAAGGCCGAGGTGGCCCGGCTGGGCGTGCGCGTCGGCTACCACGGCGCGGACATGAGCAAGCCCGCGGAGATCGAGGCCATGATGCAGTACGCCGCCGCGCAGTTCGGCCGCGTCGACATTCTGATCAACAACGCCGGCATCCAGCACGTGGCAAAGGTCGAGGATTTCCCGCCGGAGCGCTGGGATGCCGTCATCGCCATCAACCTGTCCAGTGCGTTCCACGCCACCCGGCTCGCCCTCCCCGCGATGAAGGCGGCCAACTGGGGCCGCATCATCAACGTCGCCTCGGTGCACGGCCTGGTCGCCTCGGCCGAGAAGGTGGCCTACGTGGCCGCCAAGCACGGCATCGTCGGCATGACCAAGGTGGTCGCACTCGAGACCGCCACGACCGGCGTCACCTGCAACGCCATCTGCCCGGGCTGGGTGCTCACGCCGCTGGTGCAGAAGCAGGTGGACGCGAAGGCCGCCGCGAACGGATGGACGAACGAGGAAGCCACGCGCCGCCTGCTCGGCGAGAAGGAGCCCTCCATGCAGTTCACCACCCCCGAGGAGCTGGGCGAGCTGGCCGTGTTCTTCTGTTCGGCGGCCGCCAACAACGTGCGCGGCGTGGCCTGGAACATGGACGGCGGCTGGGCCGCGCAGTGACCGTTCAGGCCAGCGGCAGGATCCGCCGCTCGGCCGTTTCGAAGCCGCCGGCCTTGGCGGAGTAGTCCCATCGTTCCACGGCGCAGCGGCGCGGTTCACCCGCCCGCGGCGTGCTCCACTCGATCAGGTTGACCGAATTGCACGTGCCGTGGCGCACGCGCTCCGAGACGGCCGTGCCGGCTTGCACGCACCACATCGGCCGGGCCACGGCCTGCGGCCCCGTCGCCAGGTCCAGCACGTAAGGCAGGTGGATGTGACCGCCCAGCACGAGGTCTGCGCCCGCGACCGACCAGGCCTGCAGCGCGGGCCCCGCGCCGCGCAGGCGGTCATGCTCGTCCTCGGGCCTCGACACGGCGGCGGGCTGGTGCGTGACCACGATCCGCAGCTGTCCGCGGCGCGCCTGGCGCAGCTGGCTGGACACGCGTGCCACCTGCTCGGCGGACACCACGCCGTTCTTGTGGCGGTTCGGGCGGGTGGTGTTCACGCCAACCACGAACAGGTCCTGGGTTTCCACGAACGGTTCCAGCCGCGGCCCGAAGGCCTCGAGGTAGCCTGCGTACGGCCGGAACAGGCGGCCGACCACGTCGAACAGCGGGATGTCGTGGTTGCCCGGCAGCGCCAGCATCCTGGCGATCCCGAGCTCCCGGCAGAAGTCGGCGGCGGCGGCGAACTCGGACTGGCGCGCCCGCTGCGTCACGTCACCGCTGAAGACCAGCACGTCGGGTCGCCGCTCGCGCGCCAGCGCCACGAGGGCGGCGACGACAGGCGGTTTCTCGGTCCCGAAATGGGTGTCGGAGATGTGGATTAGCAGGCTCAATGCCGCTCCCAGCCGGACTGCCACGACGTCATTCGATGGGCACCTTGTCCTGCGGCGCTGGCTGCAGCAGGGTCAGCGGGCGTGACGCGACCGCGAACCGCAGCGGCGGACGCATCACGCCCACCTCGCCGTCGGCTGCGACCTTCAGCTTGCGCATGCCGAGCACGTTCACCTTGAGCGAGCGGAACGCGAAGCTGTGCACCTGCTCGGCCTCGCCGAGGCGCCCGAACGCCCCGCGCAGCATCAGCCACACCATCGTCAGGGTGCCGATCGGCTTGGGCATGACCGCGGCAAGTCGCTCCTGTCCCACCCGCCCCACCACCTCCGGCGCGATGCCGATGCGTCCGAGTTGCAGCCGGTTGTTGCCGACGAACAGCGTGGGCGTCGTGACGCGGGTGCGTTCGCCGTCCATTTCGATCTCCAGCGACAGCTGGCGCCGCCACTCAAACAGCGTGACCAGCCCCGACAGGATGGCCACCCAGCGGTGCCGCCCGAACTGCCGCTTGAAGGTTTCGCGGTCCTGCAGCAGCTGCGGGTACAGGCCCAGGCTCGCGTTGACCAGGAACAGCCGGTCGTTGACCTCGCCGACCTGCACCGGCCCGGGACGCGCATTCAGCAGTGCGCGGGCGGCCGCTTCGAGCTCCTGGGCGATCCCGTGGTCGCGCCCGAACAGATTGAACGTGCCTTGCGGCAGCACGCCCAGCATGCACCCGTGGCGCCATGCCGCCTGCGCCACGGTGTTGATGGTGCCGTCGCCGCCGACCGCCACGATGGCGCCGCCGCAACCGCGCGCCTGCTGCGCCGCCCGGTCGGCGGCCTGGGCGAGGTCTGACGGACCGGACACGGCCACGAACCGGTGCCGGCGGCCGGCCTCGTCGAACACCCGCGCCAGGGTGTCCCGCGTTTGCTGCGAGTCGTGTTCGCCGGAGCCGGGGTTGATCACCACGAACAGCTCGGGGCCCGAGGCGGGAGTCGCATCGGTCGCGAGATCGTCTGTTTGCGCGGCAAGCATGGCAGCCCAGCTTAGGGGCGAGGCCGCTGGTGCAGCGTCGGACGTTGCCTACCGCAGCTGTACGGAACCCGACACGTTCACCAGCACGGAGGCACGGCCTGCCTCGACGGGAACGGCTGCGTCGGCCGCAGCCGACTTGGCCTCCATGGCGAGCATCCGCGGCCGCGGCGGCATGCCCTGGTCGGCCGCCTGGACGGAGACTTCGCGCAGCGTGTAGCCGCCGAAGCCGAAGCCCCGCGCCAGCTCGCCGGCCTTGGCGCGGAAGCTGGCAACGGCCTGTGCCTGCGCATCCCGCTCAGCCAGTTCCCGCTGCCCCCGGCTCAGCCGGAAAGCAGCCTGGGACACTGCCATGCCCGGGATCCGGCCTGCGGCCTGGCTGATCCGTGCGAAATCGGTGCCCTCCAGCAGCAGCTCGGCAGTTCCCTGCCAGGCGGTGATGCGGCCATCCCGGCCGTAGCGCGGCGACACGGTGAAATTGCCGGTGCGCACATCCAGCTGGCCCGGCTGGGCGACCTTGCGCGCCTCGACCAGGGCGGCGTCGAGCACGCCCTTGAGATGGGTCTGGACTTGGGCCGCGTCCGTGCCTTCACGGGTGACCTGGAGCTGCAAAGCCAAGAGGTCCTGCGGGACTTCGACGGTCGCGCTGGCGGACAGCTGGAGCACGTTCTCGGGCACCGGCTGGATCTGGGCCCAGGCGCCGGTTGAGGCCAGCAGAACGGTGAGCGGGAGAATCCGGATGCGTTGGGAAAATGGTGTCATGTGTGCTCAACGTGCGTTGCGACGCTCGGTTCACCGTACCAAAGTGATTCGTTCCCAGGCGGGGCAACTTATGTAACAGTATGTCAGTCACCCCCGGAAAACGCCGCACGGGGGCTGGCGGGGCCTTCAGAATCGCCGCTGTTACAAATACGATTTGGAGCATCATGACACAAGCCGCAGCCCGCACTGACAAGATCCTGGTGGTCGACGACGATGCGCGTATCCGCGACCTGCTCAGGCGCTACCTGACCCAGGAAGGCTTCGAAGTCATCCTCGCCGAGGACGGCAAGGCCCTCAACCGGCTGATGCTCCGGGAGACCGCCGACCTGATCGTGCTCGACCTGATGATGCCCGGCGAGGACGGGCTCTCCATCTGCCGCCGTCTGCGCGCCGCCAACGACCGCACGCCCATCATCATGCTGACCGCCAAGGGCGAGGACGTCGACCGGATCGTCGGGCTGGAAGTGGGCGCCGACGACTACCTCGGCAAGCCGTTCAACCCGCGCGAACTGCTGGCCCGTGTGCACGCCGTCCTGCGCCGCCGGCCCGCCCAGGAAGCGCCCGGCGCGCCCTCCAGCGAGAACGAAGTGGTCACCTTTGGCCCCTTCGCCTTCGATCTGGGCGCCCGCACGCTGCGCAAGAACGGCGACGAACTGCCGCTGACGACCGGCGAATTCGCCATGCTCAAGGCGCTGGTGCGCCACCCCCGCCAGCCGCTGTCGCGCGAGAAGCTGGCGCAGCTGGCCCGTGGCCGCGAATTCGAGCCGTTCGACCGCAGCCTGGACGTGCAGGTCTCCCGCCTGCGCAAGCTGGTCGAGCTGGATCCGGCCGCGCCGCGCTACATCCAGACCGTGTGGGGTGTCGGCTACGTCTTCGTGCCGGACGGCGCGGGCTGAGCCCCCGCCCGGGCGCGGCAATGCCAGAATGGCTGCGCCGCATCCATTGACGAGATGACACTCGCAGTTCAACCAGCCGGGCGCGGCCCGCGTCATTTCGTCTTGCGCACGTTCACATGATCCGAGGGGTTTCCACCAGCATCGACGCCACCGGCCCGGCGCCGCTCGAGACGGCGCCCGCGCCGCTCGAGATGCGCCCGCGCGTCGGCCTGTCGCTGTTCTGGCGCACGTTCTTCCTGCTGTCGCTGCTGCTGATCGGCTCGATCGTGGCCTGGCTGCAGACCTTCCGCGCGCTCGAGTTCGAGCCGCGCGCGGTGCAGACCGCGCAGCAGATCGCGTCCCTGGTGAACCTGAGCAGGGCCGCGCTGCGCTACTCCGATGCGATCGCCCGGGTCTCGCTCATCAAGACCCTGGCCGAGCAGGAAGGCGTGCGCATCCTGCCCAGCAAGCCGACCGACGTGTACATGCTGTTCGATTCGAGCGCGCTCGACCAGCGCATTGCCGACGAACTGGTCGGCCGGCTCGGGCCGGGTACCGTCCTGGCGTCCACCGTCAACGGCGAGAAGGGCTTCTGGGTCGGCTTCAAGATCGACGCCGATGCCTACTGGCTGCTGATGGACCGCAACCGCTTCACGCAGGTCGGCGGCAAGACCTGGCTGATCTGGCTGATCACGGCGGCGGGGCTGTCACTGGCCGGCGCCGCTTTGATCGCCCGGCTGATCAACCGGCCGCTCAAGCAGCTGTCGTTCGCCGCCAGCCGGGTGCGCGACGGCGATTTCGACGCCAGCCGCCTCGACGAGCGTGCCGTCACCAGCGAGATCCGCGAGGTGAACATCGGCTTCAACCGCATGGCGCAGCAGCTGGCCAAGATCGAGCAGGACCGGGCCGTGATGCTGGCCGGCATCTCGCACGACCTGCGCACCCCGCTGGCGCGGCTGCGGCTGGAAACGGAGATGAGCGTCGCCGATGCCGACGCCCGCGAGCACATGGCGGCCGACATCGACCAGCTCGACGCCATCATCGACAAGTTCCTCGACTACGCCCGCCCCGACCATGCCGAGCTCAAGCCGGTGTGCCTGCGCGACGTGGTCGACGCCTGCGTCTATGCGGTCCAGGACCATGGCGACATGCGCATCAACGTCGACGTGTCCAGGAGCCTGTACGTCCTGGCCGACGAGGTGGAACTCGCCCGCGTGATCTCCAACCTGCTGGAGAACGCGCGCCGTTACGGCAAGACGCCGGAGACCGGCATCGCGGTGGTCGATCTGGCCGCCAAGTCCCGCAACGAGTGGGTGCTGCTGAAGGTGCGCGACCACGGCATGGGCGTGGCACCGGAGGCCATCCCCAACCTGATCAAGCCGTTCTTCCGCGGCGATGCCGCGCGCACGGCGGCCACGGGCGCCGGCCTGGGCCTGGCCATCGTCGACAAGACGGTGCAGCGCATGGGCGGCATCTTCGCCCTGGCCAACACCACCTCGGGCGGGCTGGCCGCGCACATCAAGCTGCAAAAGCCCCGGGCGCCGCTGGAAGGCGACGCGGCCCCGCAGGACCGCACCGAAGCAATCAGCTGAAGCCGCGGGGTCCGGGCACCCGCGGGGCCCCAGGTGGCAGGCGGCCCCTGGCCGTCCGCGCGGCGCGGTGGCGAAGCGCCGCGCCGCTGGTCAGGCCTGGCCTGCGGCGCCCGTGAGCAGCACCACTGCGCGCGCCTCGATGCTCTGGCCCTGCCCCACCGGACCGAGCTTCTCGGCGGTCTTGGCCTTCACGTTCACCTGCGACGTCGCCACGCCGAGGACCCGGGCGATCTGCGTCCGCATGGCGTCGATGTGGGGCGCCAGCTTCGGCGCCTGCGCGACCACGGTGCTGTCGACGTTGCCGATCGCGTAACCGGCCGCCGCCACCCGGCGCGCCGCCTCGGCGAGCAGGACGCTCGAATCGGCGCCCCGGAACTGCGGATCGGTGTCCGGGAAATGCCGGCCGATGTCGCCCAGGCCGGCGGCCCCCAGCAACGCGTCGGTGATCGCGTGCAGCAGCACGTCCGCGTCCGAATGCCCGAGCAGGCCGCGATCGAACGGGATGGTCACCCCGCCGATCACGAGCAGCCGGCCGGGCACCAGTGCATGCACGTCCCAACCTTCACCGATGCGCAGCGTCATGTCGCCCTGCTCCTGAGAACGGCCTCGGCCAGGGCGAAATCCTCCGGCCAGGTCACCTTGAAATTGGCCGCGCTGCCGGCCACCAGCAGCGGCCGCAGGCCCAGCGCCTCGATCGCGGAGGCTTCGTCCGTGACCTGGGTGCCAGCCTGCGCGAGCGCGCGGCGCAGCATCGCGATGCGGAACATCTGCGGCGTCTGGGCCAGCCACTTGCCCTGCCGCGGCAGCGTGACGCCCACGCGGCCGCCCTCCTCCGCCTTGAGCGTGTCGGCCAGCGGCTGGGCCAGCAGCCCTCCGACGTCGTCATCCTGGCAAGCGTCGATCAGGCGGTCGACCAGGTCCGGCGTGACCAGACAGCGTGCCGCATCGTGCACCAGCACCCAGTCGTGGTCCGCCGCGCCCAGGCGCTGCAGCTCGCCCAGGCCGTTGGCGACGCTGGCGGCGCGCGTGTCACCGCCGCAGCCGGCCACGGTGTAGCCATCGCCTGGCGGCATGCGGCGGTCGTCCGGCGCGACGACCACCAGCACCGTCGCGAGACGCCCGACCTTGGCCAGCGCTCCCAGCGTGTGCAGCACCAGCGGAGTGCCCGCCAGCGGCTGGTACTGCTTGGGCGCGGCGGTGCCGGCGCGGCTGCCCGTGCCGGCGCAGGGCAGCAGCGCGTGGCAGCGCGCAGGGAGATTGGTCGGATGAGCAGGCATGGAGTCGGGGGCCATTCTAGAATCGACCCACCACCCGTCACCTCGCCGTGCCGGGTGTTTTGCATTCCTCATGGATCTTCCCAAGCTGTCTCCCGGCAAGCGCTTCGGCCTGCCCCGCCCGCCCGGTTCGGCGGACGCCCTGCTCCTGGCCCGCGTGGCCCTGCGCGAGAAGGACGCCGGCCATCCCACTGGCATCGTCACCAGCGGCGCGGCCGATGCGCAGCGACTGCTGGACGAACTCGCGTTCTTCGCGCCCGACCTGCGGGTGGCCCTGTTCCCCGACTGGGAGACGCTGCCCTACGACACCTTCTCGCCGCACCAGGACCTGATCAGCGAGCGGCTCGCCACGCTCTGGCGCATCTCGCAGGGCGAAGCCGACGTGGTGATCGTCCCCGCCACCACCGCCCTCTACCGGGTGGCGCCGCCTTCCTTCCTGGCCGGCTACACCTTCGCGTTCAAGGTCAGGCAGAAGCTGGAGGAGGCGCGGCTGAAGGCGCAGCTGACGCTGGCCGGCTACAACCATGTCACGCAGGTGGTGAGCCCGGGCGAGTACGCGGTGCGCGGGGGGCTGATCGACCTGTTCCCCATGGGCTCGCCCGTGCCCTACCGAGTGGACCTGTTCGACGACGAGATCGACTCGATCCGCACCTTCGACCCGGACAGCCAGCGCAGCCTGTACCCGGTGCCCGAAGTGCGCCTGCTGCCCGGTCGCGAGTTCCCGATGGACGACGACGCCCGGGCCAGGTTCCGCAGCCGCTGGCGCGAGCTCCTGGAAGGCGACCCCACCAAGAGCCGCATCTACAAGGACATCGGCAACGGGGTGGCCACCGCCGGCATCGAGTACTACCTGCCGCTGTTCTTCGACGACACCGCGACGGTGTTCGACTACCTCGGCCCGCAGGCCACGCTGGTCCTGCACGGCGATCTCGAACCGGCGTTCCAGCGCTTCTGGCAGGACACCCGCGACCGCCACCGGCTGCTGCAGGGCGATCCCGAGCGTCCGCTGCTGCCGCCCGAATCGCTGTTCCTGACCATCGAGCAGTTCTATGCCCGCGCCAACGAGCACGCGCAGCTGGGCGTGCGCCCCGGCGTCCAAGACGTGGCGGACAGCGCGTTGTTCCAGAAGCTGCCCGACCTGTCGGTGGTGCGCGGGGCGGAAGATCCGCTGGCCCGCCTGAAGCAGCACATCGCCGCGACCGCGCACCGCGTGCTGCTGCTGGCCGAGAGCGCCGGCCGGCGCGAGAGCCTGCTCGATTTCCTGCGCGCCAGCCAGGTGTCGCCGCCGGCGTTCGACTCGCTGGAGGAGTTCGAGGGCAGCGACGAGAAGGTCGGCATCGCGACCGCGGCCCTCACCGAGGGCTTCTCCTGGACGGCGCAGGGCCTGGACTTCGTCACCGAGACCGAGCTGTTCGCCACCGGACCGACCACGCGCCGGCGCCGCAAGCAGGAGCAGGTCAGCGACGTCGAGTCGCTGATCAAGGACCTGTCCGAACTGAACGTGGGCGATCCCGTGGTGCACACGCAGCACGGCATCGGCCGCTACCGGGGCCTGGTCAACATGGATCTGGGCCAGGGCACGAATGCGGATGGCTCGCCGGCGATGCAGGAGTTCCTGCACCTCGAGTACGCCGACAAGGCCACCCTCTACGTGCCGGTCAGCCAGCTGCACCAGATCAGCCGCTACACGGGCGTGTCTGCCGACGAGGCGCCGCTGCACAAGCTGGGGTCCGGCCAGTGGGAGAAGGCCCGGCGCAAGGCGGCCGAGCAGGTGCGCGACACCGCCGCCGAGCTGCTGAACATCTACGCGCGGCGCGCCGCGCGGGAAGGCCACGCGTTCCGCTTCTCGCCCCAGGACTACGAGACCTTCGCCAACGATTTCGGTTTCGAGGAGACGGCCGACCAGAACGCCGCCATCCACGCGGTGATCCAGGACATGGTGTCGCCCCGTCCGATGGACCGGCTGGTGTGCGGCGACGTCGGCTTCGGCAAGACCGAGGTGGCGCTGCGCGCCGCGTTCATCGCGGTCACGGGCGGCAAGCAGGTGGCGTTCCTGGCGCCCACCACGCTGCTGGCGGAGCAGCATTACCAGACGCTGGTGGACCGCTTCTCCAAGTGGCCCGTGAAGGTGGCCGAGATGAGCCGGTTCCGCTCGCAGAAGGAGGTCACCGCGGCCGCCAAGGGTCTGGCTGACGGCAGCGTGGACATCGTGGTCGGCACGCACAAGCTGCTCTCGGGCAGCACCAGGTTCAAGAACCTGGGTCTGCTCATCATCGACGAGGAGCACCGCTTCGGCGTGCGCCACAAGGAGGCGATGAAGGCGCTGCGCGCCGAGGTCGACGTGCTGACCCTCACGGCCACCCCGATCCCGCGCACGCTGGGCATGGCGCTGGAGGGCCTGCGGGACCTGTCGGTCATCGCCACGGCGCCGCAGCGGCGGCTGGCGATCAAGACCTTCGTGCGCAGCGAGAGCAACGGCGTGATCCGCGAGGCCGTGCTGCGCGAGCTCAAGCGCGGTGGCCAGGTCTACTTCCTGCACAACGAAGTGGAGACCATCGAGAACCGCCGCGAGCGGCTGGAGGCGCTGCTGCCCGAGGCACGCATTGCGGTCGCCCACGGCCAGATGCCCGAGCGCGAGCTGGAACGCGTGATGCGCGAATTCGTGCAGCAGCGCTACAACGTGCTGCTGTGCTCGACCATCATCGAGACCGGCATCGACGTGCCCACGGCCAACACCATCGTGATCAGCCGCGCCGACAAGTTCGGGCTGGCGCAGCTGCACCAGCTGCGCGGCCGGGTGGGCCGCAGCCACCACCAGGCTTATGCGTACCTGATGGTTCCCGACCTCGAGAGCCTCACGCGGCAGGCTTCGCAACGGCTCGAGGCGATCCAGCAGATGGAGGAACTGGGCTCGGGCTTCTACCTGGCGATGCACGACCTGGAGATCCGCGGGGCCGGCGAGGTCCTGGGCGAGAACCAGAGCGGCAACATGCTGGAGGTCGGCTTCCAGATGTACAACGAGATGCTGTCCGAGGCGGTGCGCTCGCTCAAGGCGGGCAAGGAGCCGGACCTGCTGTCTCCGCTCTCGGCCACGACCGAGATCAACCTGCACGCGCCCGCCCTGCTGCCCGACGACTATTGCGGCGACGTGCACCTGCGGCTGTCGTTCTACAAGAAGCTGGCCACGGCCAAGACCACCGACCAGGTGGACGGACTGCTCGAGGAGATCGTCGACCGCTTCGGCAAGCTGCCGCCGCAGGCGCAGACTTTGATCGACGTGCACCGGCTGCGCGTGCTGGCCCGTCCTTACGGCGTGGCCAAGGTGGACGCGGCGCCCGGCGTGACGCACATCACCTTCAAGCCCAATCCGCCGATCGACTCGATGCGCATCATCGAGCTGGTGCAGAAGAACCGCCACATCAAGCTGGCCGGCAACGAGAAGCTGCGCATCGAGCGCGAACTCAAGGAGCCCAAGGACCGGGCCCAGATGGTGCGCGACGTGCTGCGCTCGCTGGGGCAGCCGAAGGTGGCCGAGCCGGTCTGACCCCGCCGGCGCGGGGTGCGACCGGCGGCCCGTGCCGGCCCCCGCCGCCGGCACGGGCGCGGCGCTCGGGTCCTCAGAACGTGAGGCCGCTCCAGGTCGACGAGCACTGGTGGTCCTGCTCGAAGCTGGCTAGCGGCTGGATCCCGCCGCCCGAGGCGACGTCCAGGCCGAGCACCGTGGCGGCCGACGTGAACGCGGGCCAGCGGGCCGGCACCGCAGCGCCCCGGTTGGGGTTGCCCGTCTGCGCGAAGTTGGTCCAGTAGGTGCTCATCGCCTCCTGCAGGGCGCGCCGCTCGTGGTTGGGCAGCTCGCGCAGATTGAACAGGTACTGGATCTCGTACGAGTGCGCCGCGCGCTGCGGCGTCGCGACCGTCGGGTTGCCTGCCGCGTCGGCCCCGATCGAGGGCAGCGCCGTCTGGTCGCGGAACTCGTACATCCAGACCGGGGTGGACTGCTGCGCCGCGCGCTTCGACAGATTCAGCGCCGGGCAGGCGAAGATGAAGTCCGTGCCTTGTGCGGTCGCGCCGCGCACGGGCGCCAGCGGGTCGGCCGCGCCACCGTAGTGGGCCAGCGGGTAGGCCGCGAGCAGAGCCGCCGCCGTGGTGCCGCTGCCGGCCGCCTGGCCCGCCAGCGTCGGACCGTAGGTCGCGGCGGTGGGTGCCACGAACGCGAGGTTGGCCGGGTCCGTGTTGCCGCCCGCCGCCGCACGCCGGCCGAGCTCGCCGATGGCCAGGAACAGCGACCATTCGTCCTGGTTCGAGCCGTTGAGCAGCGGCACTCTGTTGTTCTGCCCGGCGGCGAAGGTGGCCTTGATCGACTGCGGCAGCACGTGGCCGTCGATCGAGGGGACCGGGCTCGACTGCGACGCGTTGAAGGCGGCGGCGAGCTGCGTCGACACCACCGACGTCGGCAACGAGCGCAGGCAGGCGGCATCGACCGTTCCGCCAGGGCAGCTCACGCCGGCGGCCGCCAGCGCGTTGTCGACGATGGTCGTGCTGGCGGCCTCCAGCGCTGCCTGGGGCAGCTGGCGGTCGAACGCGTAGCCGCCGCTTTGCACGATCGCCTTGTGGAACAGGCCGGCCGACAGCGGAGAAGCCAGGTGCGTCATCACGCTGAAGCCACCGGCCGATTCGCCGAACAGGGTCACGTTGCGCGCGTCGCCCGCGAAGGCGGCGATGTTGGCCTTCACCCAGCGCAGCGCGGCCTGCTGGTCCAGGATGCCGTAGTTGCCCACGCTGCCCGGCGGCACGCCGCCAGCACCGGTGGCACGCAGCGCCGGATGGCCGAGAAAGCCCATCGCCCCGAGCCGGTAGGCGACGTTGACGACCACCACGCCCTTGGAGACGAGCGGCGAAGGGTCGGCATAGGTCGCCGTCCCGCCGGTGTTGAAGGCGCCGCCGTGGAACCAGACCATCACCGGGAAGGGACCGTGCCCCCCGGTCGGCGCGTGCACGTCGAGGTAGAGGCAGTCCTCCTGGCCGCCGGCGAGGCGGAACGGGCTGGCGCTGGTCTGCAGGCACGGTGCCGAGGAGGCCGTGTTGTCCAGCAGTCCGCGCCAGCGTGCCGGCTGGGCCGGCGGCGCCCAGCGCAGGTCACCCACGGGCGGTGCGGCGTAAGGAATGCCGAAGTAGCTGCGCATGCCCAGCCGGTCGACGCCGCGCACGGGCCCCTTGTCGGTCACCGCCACGACTGGCGCCCTCGCCCCGTGGCCGTTGCCCTGGTTGAGGTTGACGGCAGCGGGCAGGCTCTCGCCTTCGCTGCCGCCGCCACCGCCGCACGCCGCCACGACGGCCAGCGCCGCAGCGCCGGCCAGCACGCGCCCGAGGCGCGCGACCCATGCCGTTTGTGAACCCATGCTTTGTCTCCTGTTGGTGTGGATGCCCGAACGCATGATCGCCACGCGGGGCACCGCGTCTATCGCCATGGAGACAAGATGAGCTCGTGGCCGAGGGTGTGCGCAGACTCATCGGCGCGCGTTCGAACACGACAGCACGCGCCGGTCGGATGCGACAATTCCGCGACCATGACTGCCCCGCGCGACTCCTTTCCCGGCCTGGCCCTCCAGGGCTTCACGCCACCGCTGCACCTGCACGATTTCCGGCTCGTCGCCTTCGACATGGACTCCACGCTGATCAACATCGAGTGCGTGGACGAGATTGCCGACGCGGCCGGACGCAAGGAGGAGGTGGCGGCGATCACCGAGGCCGCGATGCGGGGCGAGATCACCGACTACAAGGAAAGCCTGCGCCGACGCGTGGCGCTGCTGCGCGGCGTGACGGTGGCCGACATGGAGCTGGTCTACACCACGCGCTTGCAGCTGAACCCGGGCGCAGAGCAGCTGGTCGCGGCCTGCAAGGCGGCCGGGCTGAAGACGCTGCTGGTCTCCGGTGGCTTCACCTTCTTCACCGACCGCATCCGCGACAAGCTGGGCATCGACTTCACCCGCTCCAACGTGCTGGAGATCGAGTCGGGCCCCAACTGCGGCCAGCTCACCGGTCGCATGGTCGACCAGCCCTGGGGCGACATCTGCGACGGTGCCGAGAAGCGCCGGATGCTGCTGGAGACCTGCGCATCGCTGGGCATCGACCCGAAGCAGGCCATTGCCGTGGGCGACGGCGCCAACGACCTGCCGATGATGGGCGTGGCCGGTCTCTCGGTGGCCTACCACGCCAAGCCGAAGGTGCGGGAGCAGGCGATGGTGGCGATCGACGAAGGCGGGCTCGACCGGCTGCTGGAAGTGGTGCGTCCCTAGGGCGCGGCGCCCGGCTCAGGCCGACACCTCGACCAGCGGCAGCCGCACCGTGAAGGTGGTGCCCTGCCCCAGCGCGCTGTCCACCGAGATGCGCCCGCCGTGGACCTGCACGGCGTTCTTCACGATGGCCAGCCCGAGCCCGGTGCCCTGGATGCTGCCGACGTTGCTGGCGCGATGGAACGACTCGAACAGGTGCGGGATCTCGTCGGGCGGAATCCCGATGCCCTGGTCGGCGACCTCGAACACCAGCTCGGCGTCCTCGGCCCGGACGTTGAAGCGGACCCGCCCGCCGCCGGGCGAGTACTTGATCGCGTTGAACAGCAGGTTGCCGAAGATGTGCCGCAGCAGCTTCTCGTCGCAGCGGCACGTGCCCACGCCGGGCGCGGCGCGCACGGCGATCTCGCAGTGCGTCTCCGGGTGCTGCGCCCAGACTTCCTCGACCAGCCGCCGGCACAGCACGGGCACGTTCACCTCGTGCGGCTCGAAGGCGAGCATCTGGGCGTCGGCCCGCCCCAGCAGCAGCACGCGGTCCATCATCCGCGTCATCCGCTGCACGCCCATGGCGATGCTGTCGAGCGTTTCGGCCCGGTCCTGCGGCGTGAGCCGGTCCCCGTGGTGGCGCAGCACCTCCTCGGCCGACAGGATGGCCGCCAGCGGGGTGCGGAACTCGTGGCTGGTCATGGCCACGAAACGGGCACGCAGCGCATTGAGCGCCTGCTGCTGCTCGAGGGCCTCGCGCATCTGCGCTTCCGACCGCTTGCGCTCGGTGATGTCCAGGAAGGTCCAGATCACGCCCGAGTCCGGGTCGTTGGCGCGCACGCAGCTGCCGCCCATCTCCACCCAGAACAGCTCGCCGTTGCGCCGCCGCAGCTGGCGCTCGCAGGTGTAGCCGTTGGTGGCGATCAGGGCCGCGCGGGCTTCCTCGCCGAAGCGCTCCCACTCCTGCTCGCTCGGATGGATGTAGATCGAGCTCTGGCCGATCAGGATCTGCTTGGGATAGCCCAGCATCTGCGCGAACTTCTCGTTCACCCACTCGTGGCGCCGGTACACCGACAGCACGATGCCGACCACCGCGTTGTTCAGGATCGCCTCACGCTCGGACATCGTCGCGCGCAGCTGCTGCTCCAGCTGCTTGCGGGGGCTGATGTTGCGCACCACCCAGACCGTGCCCTGGGCCAGGTCGTCGCCGCCCACCGCCTTGCCGGACAGCAGGATCCAGATCAGGGTCCCGTCGCGTCGGCGCACCTGCAGCTCGCGCTCGTACACCTCGCCGCGGCCGACCGTCCGGGCGACCTCGGCACCGACTTCCAGGTAGTGCTCCCGGGACAGGTAGAACGGCTCCAGCGTCGTGACCGGCTCGTCCACGCCCAGGATCTCCAGCATGGCCCGGTTCGCCCACTTCAGGCGGCCGGCGCCGGTGAGGAAGACGATGCCGACCAGCGAGTTCTCCAGGATGATCTCGCGCTCCTCGAGCACCTCCTTGAGCCGCTCCTGCGCCTGGCTGAGCGCGCCCACCATGGCGCGTTCGGCCGCGATGCGCGCCTGCGCCTGCTCCTTGAAGCGCCGCGCCACGTTGATGCGATCGCCCAGCGCGAACGACAGCAGCACCATCTCCAGCGCCGAGCCGATCAGCAACGCGTTCGCCGTCACGGCGTTGGACGGCAGGATGCCGATGTTGTGCAGCGACAGGATCGCCACGCCCAGCAGCAGCAGCGCCCAGGCGGTGAAGAAGTGGCTGGCGCCGGCGATCCCGCGGCGGATGCTCATCACGCCAACCACGGTCATGGTGATGACGCTGGCCGGCGCCAGGATGGTCACCATCCAGTTGGCGATCGTGTAGGGCAGCGCCAGCTCGGCGGCCAGCGCAAGCCCCCAGCCGGCCATCTGGGCGAGCAGGATCCGGTCGAGCGTGCGCATGCGCTGCGCGCTGGCCAGGAAGCTGCGCGCGAACAGCAGCCCGAAGATCGCCGTGACCGTCAGCCCCACGGGCGCCGACACGCCGTTCCACCAGGTCGACCGCGGCCAGAGGTACTGTGCCCCGAGCCCGCTGAGCGCCACTTGGCTCATCCCCATGGCCGCCACGAAAGCGACGTAGAAGACATAGCCCGGCTCGCGCAGCGACACGAACAGCAGCATGTTGTAGAGCATCAGCCCCAGCAGCAGGCCGAAGTAGAGGCTGAGCGCGGCATAGGCGGCCTGGTCGTGCCGCCACAGGGCGGTGGGCTGCCACAGGCGCGCCGGCACGGAAACCGTCCCCTCGGATTGCACCCGCAGGTAGAGCGTGGTGGTCTGTCCCGGTGCCAGCCGCAGGGGAAAGACATGGTTGCGGTGCGCGACCGCCCGGGAGGCGAACGAGCGGCTGTCGCCACCGGCGTGCTGCTGCCGGCGGCCGGTGGCATCGACGGCGATCACCTCGATGCGGTCGAGCGGCGGATAGGCAATCTCCAGCAGCCAGTCGGCCGGCGCGTCGCGCGCCGTGCGCAGGGTCACGCGCAACCAGTAGACCGAATGCGTCAGCCCGAAGTTGGGGCCCGGCCCGAGCGGACGCAGGGCATGGAAGCGCGCCTGGACTGCCGGGGCCAGCACGTCCTCGAAGGTGAGCCGGCCGTCCCGGTCCTCCAGCACGTCGAACGAGCGGCGCAGGTCCTGGCTGGCGTCGTGGCCGATCGCCAGGTCGCCGGCCAGGGTGCCGGCCGTGCCCAGGACCAGGAGCAGCCCCAGGAGCGCTTGCCAGAGACGGCGCATCACAGCCGCTCCAGCCGGCGGCGGCCGGCCTCGACGGCGAACTGCGCGAGGGTGGACACGCGGGCGTCCCGCCGCGTCGCGTCGTCCAGCACCCGCAGCGTCGCGGTGAGCCGCCCGGGGGTGTAGTCGGTCAGCCCGTAGCCGCGATGGGCGGCGTCCGCGAACAGGAAGTGCGGGTTCTCGGCCAGTCGCTGGGCCACGAACTCGACGCTGCGCGACTTCGAGGTGATGCTGGTGCCGCACAGCTCGACGCCGAGGCTCGCGCTGTCCGGCCGCGCGTAGTCGGCCTTGAGGTGCCCGACCCAGTTCTCGTGCACGTCGCCGGCAAGGAACACCGGGTTGGCGACCTGGTGCCGCTGCAGGGCATCCGTGATCCGGGTGCGGGCCGCGGGATAGCCATCCCAGCCGTCGTTCGACAGCAGTTCGCCGTTGCCGGGGCGCAGGTCGCGCCGGCCGAACAGCGTCTGCTGCCCGACGACGGTCCAGGTCGCGCCGCCCTGCTCCAGCCGGCGGTCCAGCCATTGCTCCTGGGCCGGGCCCAGCAGCGTGCGGCCCGGATCGTTCCAGGCCTGGCAGCGGGCCGGGTCGACCGGTCCGGACAGCTTGCGTCCCTGCACGCACGCCTGGGCGTCCCGGTACTGGCGGGTGTCCAGCAGCAGCACCTCGGCGAGCCGGCCGAACCGGTAGTGGGTGTACAGGCGCAGCTCGCCGCCCGGCTGGCGACCGGCCAGCGCCTGCGCGAAGGCGGCGGCCCGCACCGGCATGTGCTCGTAGAAGGCCTGGTAGGCCGCTGCGCGCCGGGCCGCGAAGTCGGCCACGCCGTTCATGCCCAGCGGGAAGGGATCGCCGGCGTGCGCACCCGCGTAGTCGTTCTGCACCTCGTGGTCGTCCCAGGTCACGAGCCAGGGGCAGCTGGCGTGCATCGCCTGCAGGTCCGGGTCGCTGCGGTGCAGCGCGTACCGCTCGCGGTATTCGGCCAGGTTGCGCACCCAGCCGAGCGTCGGGAAGCTGCGCACCGCCGCGGTCACGTTCGGGTACTCGTAGATGTAGTCGCCCAGGAAGGCGACGAAATCCGGCGCCTCCTCGCGCATGTGGCGCCAGGCTGCGTAGTGGCCGTGCTCCCAGCGCTGGCACGAGGCATGGGCCAGGCGCAGGCGCGCCGGTGCCGCATCCGGAGCCGGCAAGGTGCGCGTGCGTCCGGTGGCGCTCACGGCATCGCCGCTGGTGAACCGGTAGTGGTACCAGCGGTCCGGTGCCAGCCCCTCCACCTCGACGTGGACGCTGTGCGCCAGCGCAGGCAGCGCCTGCGTGTCGCCGCTTCGGATGATGTGTCGGAAGGCGTCGTCGTGCGCCAGTTCCCAGCGCACCGGGATCGGCGCGCCGCCGTCGTCGGGAAGCGCGCCGAGCAGGCGGGTCCAGAGCACCACCGACCCGGACGTCGGCGACCCGCTCGCCACGCCCAGTCCGAACGGCTGGGCGCGCCAACGCGGCTGGGCCGTCGCCCGCACGGGCAGCCCGGCAGCGCCGCCGGCCACGAGGGCCGCCAACGCGAGCAACTTTCTCCGGTCGGGGCGGGCGGGACCACTCATCGCGCGGCGACTATAGCAACTCATCCGCGTCGGGAGGTCGCCCCGCGGCACGCCACCCGCTTCGGCGCGAGCGCCCCTCGGGAACCGCGGAACCATGGTTCCAGGCAGCGCCGCCGTGGCAACCGTCGGAACCAGCCGACAGGCCGCGGTGCCCCCGGACGACCTGGCGCCGCTTGGCAACGGCTAAGGTGGAGGTTGACCAGGAACCACTCGCCATGCAACAAGCCGCCCCCCGCCACTTCTCCATGCTGCGCGGGTTCCACCTCGCGGACTTCTTCACCCTGGGCAATGCGGCCTGCGGCGTCGGCGCGGTGTTCCTGGCGATGATGTTCGTGGGCAGCGGCGACGTCGCCCACTTCTTCCTGTCGGCGGCGCTCGCGCCGGCGGCCTTCGCCTTCGACGTGCTGGACGGCCGCATCGCCCGCGCCCGCCACCAGCACTCGCCGCTGGGGCGCGAACTCGACTCGCTCTCGGACGTGATCTCCTTCGGCGTCGCACCGGCCGCCCTGGCATTCGCCGCCGGGCTGCAGGGCGGCTGGGATGCCGCCGCCCTGATCTACTTCGTCTGCTGCGGGGTGAGCCGGCTGGCCCGCTACAACGTCACTGCCGAATCGCTGGCCACCGATGCGGGCAAGGTGCGCTACTTCGAGGGCACGCCCATCCCGACCAGCGTGCTCCTCACCGGCGTGCTGGCCCTGGCGGCCTGGCAGGGTCGTCTGCACGACCAGCTCTGGGGCGGCGCGATGGAACTCGGCCCCTGGGAGTTCCACCCGCTGGCGCTGCTGTTCGTGCTGTCGGGCAGCCTGATGATCAGCAAGACCCTTCGCATCCCCAAGCTCTGAGCGCCGGGCGACCCTCCCGATGGACCGGCAGCCGGACAGCTGGCGCCTCTTCACCGCGTTCTGGCCGCCCGAGCCGGTGCGCCTGCGGCTGGTGGAGTCCGCCGCACGCTGGGCGTGGCCCGCCGGGGCGCGGCGCACGGCGCCGGAGCGCCTGCACGTGACGCTGCATTTCCTGGGCCATGTTCCGTCGGCCCGCGTCGACGACTTCCGAAGCGGCCTGGACGTGCCCTTCGAACCCTTCGTGCTCGACCTTGATGCCGGCCGTCCGCAGGTCTGGCCCGGCGGCATCGCGGTCCTCGAACTGGAAGCGCCGGCCGCACTGCAGCGCTTGCATGCGCGGCTGGCGCAGGCGCTGCAACGGCTGGGCCACCCGCTGGAGGCGCGCCGGTTCCGGCCGCACGTGACCTTCGCGCGCAAGGCCGGCGGCGCGCAGCCTCCTGCGCAGCCCGGGGGTGCGGGCGTGTGGGCCGTCGCGGGTGGCTGCGTCGAAGGTGGCTATGCCCTGGTACGCAGCATTCCGGGCGCCGGCTACGTGACCCTGCATCGCTGGAGCGCTGGCTGATCCATGGCGGCGCGATGCGCCATGTGCCTCTGCAGTTCCATGACGCGCCTGGCCCGTTGGAGCTATTGGGTGGCCCGAGGGGGCCATGCGGCTGGGAAAAAGTCGCACGGTGCCGCGCCTCCCGGGAACAATCGTCGAAGTACGAACAACACCCACCATGCAAGACCGTCTCTCCTGGGCCCAAGCCGCGTGTGCACGCGTGATGCGACCCTTGGTGCGGCTCGCTCTCGGCATGGGTCTCAAGCACCCCCATCTCGAAAGCATGCTGCGCGACCTCCTGCTGGAGGAGGCCACGCGGCTGTGGCAGCGGCAAGGTGTCGCCGCCCCGAACATCAGCCAGCTCGCCGTCACGACCGGCCTGAACCGCAAGGACGTCACCGCGCGCGTGCGGCGCCCGGCCGATCCGCTGCCCCACACCGAGCTGTCCGCGGCCGCCAAGACGTTCACCCGCTGGTTCCAGCTGGCCAGCCAGGATCCCGCCCTGCAACGCCTGCCGGTCGCCGCCAGCGAACAGGGCCTCTCGTTCGAGGACGTGGCCCGCGAGGCGAGCCGAGGCGACGTGCACCACCGGGCGGTGCTGGATGAACTGATGCGCCTGGGCATGGTGACCCGCGTCGACGCCGCCCAGGTCGAGCTCACGGCCGAGGGCTTCGTGCCCACCGCCGACCTGCAGACCACCCTCGCCTTCCTGGGCGACAACCTGCGCGACCATGCCGGCGCCGCCGTCTCGAACGCGCTGGGCGAAGGGCCGCTGATGCTGGAGCGCGCCGTGTTCGCCGAGGGTCTGTCCGAGGAGGATTGCGAAGCGCTCCACCGACTGATGCGCCAGCGCTGGACGGCGCTGCACCGCGAACTGGTGGGCGAGCTCACCGAATCCGTCACCCGCAGCGGCGGCCAGGGCCCCCGCCGGGTGCGGGTCGGGGTCTACGTGTTCCTGGGCGATCGCGAGGGAACGCAGGAGTGAAGCCGATCTCGCGGCGGCGCTGGCTGGCGCATGCATTGGGCACCGCCTTCGCGGTGCAGGGTTGCGGCGGTGGTGGCGGCACCGAGGTGGCCGGCGCCCCAGGCGTCGGCTCGGGCGGCACCGGCATCACCGGCGGCATCGGGTCCGGAGGCACCGGGATCGGCATGGGATCGATCAGCGGCTTCGGCAGCATCGTGGTGAGCGGCACGCGGTTCGACATCGAAGGCGCCGAGCTGCAGCTGGCGGATTCGCCGGTGCTGCGGCTGGGCATGACGGTGCGGGTGGACGGCGTCGTGCAGCCCGACCTGCTCGAAGGCACCGCGACCCGCGTGGTGTCCTCGGCCGACCTGCGCGGGCACGTCACCGGGCTCGACCGGGCCGCCGGCCGATTCCGCCTGTGGTCGGTGCAGGTGACGACGGACGCCTGGACCGCCTATGGTGGCGGCCTGGCGACACTCGCCGACCTGCACGACGGGGCCGAAGTGCTGGTGTACGGGTTGCCCGGGCCGCGCGCGCAACTGCACGCCACCCGCATCGAGCGGGTCGCCGGACAGGCGCCGGTGCTGACCGGCGCGATCGAATCGCTCGACCGCCGCAACCGCAGCTTCCGCATCGGCGCGCAGCAGGTCGGCTACCGCGGCGCCGCGCTCCTCGGCGGCCTGACCGAGGACGCTCTGGCCGAAGGACTGTCGGTCCGGGTGCGTGCCAGCGTGGCCGCCCCGGAACTGGCTGCCTTGTCGGTCGAGCCCGTGTCGACGCCGACGGCGCAGGAGGGCTCGCGCCTGAGCCTGGACGGGCTGATCAGCCTGCTCCCCTCCGCCGGCCTGGTACGCATCGACAACGTGCCCGCGGATCTGCGCAATGCGCGCCTCACGGGCGGTTCGCTGTCCGATCTGGTGGCCGGCAGCCGGGTCGAGGCCTCTGGCACCATCGCCGGCGGCGTCCTGGTGGTGTCCCGGCTGCGCCTGCGGCGCAACGACAGTGGCGGCACGCCAGGCACGCCAGGCACGCCAGGGACGCCAGGCACGACGCCGGACGAGGAGCCGGCCTACAGCGTGCGCGGCAACGTGGTGCGCTTCGTGTCGGTGGCCAGCTTCCGCGTGAACGGACAGGACATCGATGCCCGCGCGGCCAGCTTCGCCAACGGCGCTTCGGCCGACCTGAGGCAGGGACGTCGGGTGCTGGTGACCGGCGCCCGCGTCGACGACGACGTGCTGCGCGCCGACCGGGTGCAATTCCTGGATTGACGGACGGCGGGCGACGCGGGTCGGCTGCTCGCCGGCTCGGGCGGCTCAGGTGCCGGGGTCGTTCCGGCTCGGCACGAAGGCGGGCCGGGTGGGCTGGAATCCGGCATCCGCGTGGGGATTGCCGTCGCGGTTCAGGGCGGCGTCGCGGATGGCGAACAGGGCCTGCAGGTCCTTGGCGAGATCGTCCTCGACGGGTGGCAGGTCCGACACCGGACCTTCGTCGGGCACCGCACCGCTGGCAGCCATGGCGGCCTGCGCACGCGGGCGGCTCTCGTCCTGGCCGAAAGCCGGCAGCGAACCGCCGGTGCTGGCGGTGATGCCGGCGAACTGCCAGGAAATGCTGAGGAGCCAGTCCCAGGCGCGCGGCTCGAACTTCTCGATCTCGGCCATGAAGCTGCTCTGGAACGCCGGGATGTAGCCCAGCAGGTTGCCTTGCCCCTGCAGGACCACCAGCTGCACGTGCATGCCGCTGGTCCTCTTGCTCGTGATCACCGGCAGGATCCGGCAGTCGAGCCAGTCGGACGGCACGGCATGTCGGCGCATGGTCTCGCGCAGCACGACCTTCACCAGCTCGCGCCGGGTCGATTCGCGCTCCGCCTGCTCGAGGTCGGTGCTCTCCTCGAAGCGGGTGGCGGACAGCTCGGAATCCGTCCCGCCGCTGTCGGACGACCTGAAGATCTTGTTGAGCAGGCCCATGGGCGCATTATCACGCGCCGCCGGATGACGGGCCAGCTATTCCAGGAACGCGGTGCTCAGCCGGGCCGCCACCGTGAAACCGCCGGGGCAGGCAGCGCAGCGCACCACGGTCGCCTCGCAGCGCAGCGGGTAGTGGTGGCCATCCAGCAGGTATTCGACCGTCAGCTGGATGCGCTCGCCAGCCTCGTAGGAGCGCCGCGAGGTGAAGGACAGGCCGCTGACGCTGACGTCACGGGTCACGCCCGCGGCACCGTCCTCCAGCGACACGGGCATCTCCATCTCGAAGCGGTCGGCGCCGCGGCGCTCCTGCAGCCGCCCCAGCGGCACCACGACGCGTGGTTCATCGTCTGCCATCGTTCGCTCCCTGCGCCCCGTGGGACGCGGCTTTCAGCCCGTGCCGCCTTCCTGCGGCACCGACTCCTGGAAGAGCGGCTCGTCGAGCCGGACGGCGATGTTGAAGCGCTCGCCGTGGCGTTCGACCCGCACCACCTCCCCCGCGCATTCCAGCTGGAACGGCCGGCCCTCCGCTTCGTACTGCAAGCTCAAGGCCACGTGGCTGCCCAGCGGCGGCGCTTGCCCGGCCTCCAGCAGGACTCCCGTCGCACTGATGTCATGGCAGGCGCATTCCTCGCCTTCCATCGTGATCGGCAGCACCAGTCCGAACCGCTGGGCCGAACGTGGGTGTTGCTGCGTTTCCTGCATTCCTGTCTCCCGTCGCCGTACCCGGCGCTCGGAAGTCAGGTTACGGGTCCGTGCAAAGGAACGCTTGTAGGAACAGAGCGTAACAACCTGTCGGGATTCGCAACGTGCCGCGACAGGCAGCGTGGTTTGCGGCGTCAGCGCAACAAGTGGAAGTCCAGCAGCCGCGTGGCCATCACGGTTTCCATCAGGAAGCACAGCAGGGCCAGCAGGAAGCACAGCACGCCGAGCAGGAAGCAGCCCACCGCGACGACGTTGATCCGCACCGCCGTCGTCTGGCCCAGGAACAGCACGATGATGGTCAACCCGATCAGGAAGGCGCAGGTGGTGAGCAGCGCAATGCAGCCGTTGGCCAGCCGCCCGCGCTGCCGCAACTCGGCCAGTTCGCCGGTCGCGCGCGCCAGGAACGCGGGGTCGCTGCTCTCGCGCGCGCGGTCCTCCACCACCCGGGCCCGGTCGATGATGCGGGCAAGCCGGCCCGCCACGGCGCCGATCATCCCAGACACCGCCGTGAGCAGGAACACGGGCGCGACGGCCAGCTGGATCCCGTGCGTGATGGCACTGCTGTCGAGGGGAAGCGCCATGGTCAGGCGGGGCGGCGTGGAAGCAGCGGATAGGCCGGGTCGTTGTAGCCGGGCGTGGAGGGATGCCCCGGCGCCACCAGCGAATCGACCAGCGCCTCGTCCTGCGCATCGGGCGTGTAGGCCAGCGCAGGGGCATACGACTGCCACTGCTCCAGCGTCCTCGGCCCCGCGATGACGGCGCTCACGGCATGGTGGCCGAGCACCCAGGCGGTGGCGAACTGCGCCAGCGTCACGCCCCGCTGCTGCGCGTGCGCCTGCAGCTGCTGGGCGATGCGCAGCGACTCCTCGCGGAACTCGGTCTCGGCGATGCGCTTGTCCCCGCGCCCCGCGCGACTGTCCTGGGCGGGAGGCTGGCCGGGCGCGTACTTGCCGGTGAGCACGCCGCGCGCGACCGGGCTGTACGGCACGACGCCGATACCGTGGTGGACGCAGGCCGGCAGGATCTCGACCTCGGGCATGCGATTGAGCAGGTTGTAGTACGGCTGGCAGACCACCGGCGCGGCCACGCCGAGGCTGCGCGCCAGGTGCACCACTTCCGCGATGCGCCAGCCGCGGAAGTTGGACAGCCCCCAGGCGCGGATCTTGCCGTCGCGCATCAGGGCGTCGACTGCGCGGATCGGCTCTTCCAGGTCCATGCCGGGGTAGTCACGGTGCAGGTAGAGGATGTCGACGCGGTCGGTGCGCAGGCGGCGCAGGCTGGCCTCGACCTCCCGCAGCATCCAGCTGCGTGAATAGTGCGCCTCGTTGACGCCTTCGCCCATGCGATTGCCCAGCTTGGTGGCGAGGACCCAATGGTCGCGCTGGCCCTGCAGCAGGTCGCCCAGCATCGCCTCGGACGCCCCGCGGGTGTACACGTCGGCGGTGTCGATGAAGTTCACGCCCTGCTCGCGGGCATCGGCCAGGATGGCAGCGGCCTCGGGCGCCGCGGTCTGGTCGCCGAACATCATCGTGCCCAGGCAGAGGGCCGACACCTGGAGGTTGCTGCGGCCGAGTCGTCGGTAATGCATGGGCGCAGAGCTTACCCGCCTCGCCGGCGCGTCCGTGCGTCACCGCACCTGCGCCAGCATCTCCTGGAGCGCCGACTGCCCCGCCTCCAGTCGCCGGTCGGCGTCCTGCTGCAGCTCGCCCTGAGGCGACAGGTGGTCGACCATCTCGGGCAGGATCTCGGCGAAGCCATCGGCGACCTCGTCCTGGCCCACGCCCAGCTGGCCCGACAGGTGGGCGAGCTCGTCCGGCCCCAGCAGCTCGTGCACCGCCTGCGGAGGCAGCGGCTGGTTGGCACCGGTGCCCAGCCAGGATTGCGCCTGGGTGCCGTAGCCGCGCTGTCCAACGCGCTGCAGCACGCTGCCGACCCCACCATTGCGCTGCACCCATTGCAGAGCGAGCGGCAGCAGCAGCGCCAGCATCGCGCTGCGGCCGCCCAGCCCGCCCGGTCCGCCGCGCGGCACGCCAGTGGGATGGCCGGCCGGGGCACCACCACCGCCCAGCACGCCGCCGAGCAGCCCGCCCAATCCGCCCGCCTGGCCCCCGGCCCCACCGAGGCCACCGAGGCCACCGAGGCCACCGAGGCCACCGAGCCCGCCCAGGCCGCCGGCGCCGGGCATGCCGCCGCCGCCCGCGCCCCCGAGCACGCTGCCGAGAATCTGCCCCAGGATGGGATTGGCCATGGAAGTCTCCTTTGCAGTGAAACGTCCAAGGTAGCCCGCCCGCACGCTGCCGGACGTAGGCCGCGGGCGACGGCACCCGGCAGGCCAGGATGGCCAGCCGTTCAGGGCAGGTGGCCGCGCGCCCAGCGGACGATGTCGTCGGTCCGGGTCAGGGCGCCCGGCTGGCGTGCGATCTCGCGGCCACCCACGAACAGGGCCAGGGTCGGGATGCTGCGGATCTGCAGCCGGCCCGCGATCGCCTGCGCCTGTTCGGTGTCGAGCTTGGCCACCCGCAGGTGCGGCTCGAGGAGGCGAGCGGCCTGCTCGTAGGCCGGCGCCATCATCCGGCAGGGGGCCGCACCAGGGCGCCCAGAAATCCACCAGCAGCGGCAGTTCGCTGCGCGCGAGCTGCCGCCCGAACGACGCTTCGTCGAGCGCCGCGGGCCGCCCCTGGAACAGTGGCTGGTGGCAGCGCCCGCAGTCCGGTGCGCTGGCGAGCTGGTCCCCTCGCACGCGGTTGGTGGCTTGGCAGGAGGGGCAGACGACGTGGAGGGTGTCAGGCATGTCCGCAGTTGCGGGACCCGTGCCGTGAAATCAAGCCGCGTTGACGACCGCGGCGACGCGATCCACGGGCATCGCACGCCGGCTCGGCCGCAGTGACATTGGTTGCCAATGCTCACATGTTGCAGAGCCTCAGCTTTCCGTCAATGGCTCCCTCGGAGCAGGGCTGGACACATCTTGAAAACGGCAGAGTTTTCGGCGAGCCGTTTTCCTACATCGACATGCTCCAAACCGGCAAGCGGTTCAGGTTGGGACAACCGACCATCCGTTTCGACGTGTGACGACCCGCGTCATTCAACGCAACCTGGAGGCACCTGATGTTGAAGCAAATGAAGAAAACTGGAGTCCATCTCGCCGCGGCCCTCGTGGTCGCAGCTGGACTCGCTGCGTGCGGTGGTGGGGGCGGCGGCGATCCCATTGTCAGCACTCCCGGGCCGACGGCGCCGAGCGGCGGTGGCGGCGGTGGCGGTGGCGTCACGACGCCCGTGGGTCAGGTGTTCGAGGCACGCCTCGCACCGGCCGTGTGGCATTCGCTCTCCTCGAGCGACAACGGCCAGACGCTGGTGGCCGGCGAAGCGGCCACGGGCACCAGCACCGCGACCAGCTTCCTGCGCGTGTCCAAGGACGGCGGCGCGACCTGGACGGCCGGCACTGTCGGCGGCATCTGGATCGCGTCGGACGTGTCGGCGGACGGCAACCACATCGCAGCGGTGCGCTACGACGAAGGCGGCGGCATCTACGTTTCCCACGATGGCGGCACCACCTTCACGCCAGCGACCGGCACCCTGGGCGGCTTCAACCTTGGAGACGCACCTTTCGAAGGCATCACCATTTCCGCCGATGGCCAACGGATCGCAGCAACCATCCAAGGCGGCCCGATCGTTGTGAGCCAGAACGGCGGCACCACCTGGGCGCTGGGCGCTGGCGCACCGACGACCGCCGGCTGGCGCACCATCGACGCGTCCTCCGACGGTTCGGTGATGGTCGCGGTGGCGCAAGATCCCGACGCGTACATTTCCACCGACGGTGGAGCCACATGGGCTCCCCTGTCCGTGAATGTTGGCGGCGCAGCGGTTGGATCCCAAAATTGGTACCGCGTGAAGGTGTCCGGCGACGGCAACACGATCGCGATGGCGGGCAACCAGTTCGGTGGCGCGTCCGGCAACGGCCTGTACGTGTCCCGCGACCGCGGCGCGAGCTTCACCCAGGCGACGACCATCGCCGGCGACTACTCGGGCATCGGCATGTCCAACGACGGCTCGGTCATCGGCGTGACGATCTCCAACAGCAATGCCGCCCCGACCACCCCGGTCGGCCAGGTCCTGCTGTCCACCAACGGCGGCACGAGCTTCGCGCCCCTGGCGGTCAACACCACGGCCGGTGCCGCGACCGACACCGACTGGCGTGCCATCACTATCTCTGGCGATGCCACCAAGATCGTCGTCGCCGCGGGCCGCTTCCTGACCAACCTGGCCGGCCAGCTGTACGTCTCGACCGGCGCCCGTCCGTAACGAGCGACGCTGTCACATCCCTCAGGGGGGATCGAAGCCGGGCCGCAAGGCCCGGCTTTTTTTCGTTCGTGCGCCAGGGAATGCGGGCGGCAGATCGGCCGTTCGCGCCGCGGTCCGCTAGCCCTTTCGGGCTCGGCAGCGAACCGACACGGCAGCGCCCGGTGGGCTTACGCGCAAAGCAATGGATGACCCACGCGCGGCTCTGCAGGCGACTTCCAGAATGACCGCCGAACGTCACGTCAACGACACGGAGGTCACGGATGCTCAGGATGGACAAGGCCGGCGCCAGGCGCAGGCAGATCGCGGCAGCAGCGGCCATGGCGCTGCTGCTGGGCGCCTGCGGGGGCGGCGGCGGTGGGGGAACGGCAGCCGGTGCCGGGCCGGCAGCGGACCAGCGCGCGTCCGCCGATGCCGCGCCGCCCGGCGGCGGCGCGTCGGTCCCGGCCGGCAGCGCGCAGCAGGCGCTGCCCAACGGCACCTACACGGTCACTTCCGATGCCGCCGACACGGTGGTCATCACCCTGCCCCGCAACGAGGACCTGCGCGTGGGCGACCGGGTGCGCATCATCGGCCAGGGCGCCGCACCCTGGCAGCTGGCGCAGAACGAGCAGCAGCACGTGCGCACGGCCGGCATGCCGGGCAACGTGGTCCCGGGTGCGACCTGGACCGCGCGCACGCCCGACCCGCAGCAACCCGAGCAGCGCTGGTCCGGCACGGCGTCGTCGGCCAGCGGCAACCGGGTCGCCGCGATTGCCAACCCGGGCGGGCTCCATCTCTCCGACGATGGCGGCGCGACCTGGACGCGCACCAGCGCTCCCACGACCAGCTGGACCCAGGTGGTGATGTCGGCGGACGGCAGCCGGCTGGCCGCGGTGGGCGGCGGCGTGCTGCACCTGTCCTCGGACGGCGGGCAGACCTGGACGGTGCGCGGCGCCGGCCGCACCTGGCATGCAGTGCACATGTCCGACGATGGCCGCCGCCTGGTGGGCGTGGCCGTCGGCGCCGGACTGCAGGTCTCCACCGACGGCGGCGCGAGCTTCACGGCCGTGCCCGGCACCGCCGACGGCGACTGGCGCACCGTGGCCGGCTCCAGCGACGGCATGCGCCTGGTCGCGGTGGCGTCGTTCTACGGCGCCGATCCGGATGCACAAGGCGTGTACGTCTCCGACAACGGTGGCACCACCTGGACGCGCCGGCTGGTGGCAGGCAACTGGTCCTTTGCCGCTGCCAGCGCCGATGGCCTGCGCATGGCGGTGCTGGACAACGGCGCCTACCCGTTCGTCAGCGACGATGGCGGCGCCACCTGGACCCAGCGGTTCACCTACAGCGCCTGGAGCGGTGTTGCGGTCTCGCGCGACGGCAGCGTCGTCGCCCTGCAGGAGCCGCGCAACGATGTGTACAGCTACCGGGGCTACATCTTCCTCAGCACCACCGGGGGCCACGATCCCTGGGCCTGGACGGCCGCCGACCTCAACCTGACCTGGCGCGGCATCAGCCTGTCGGCCGACGGCAACCGGCTGGTGGCGGCCGACCACGGCACGCCCACCAGCAACGGCGGCCGCATCTACACGTCCGGCGGCAACCGCACGACGGTGGGTCCGCAAGGCTCGATCGGCGGCGGCGCCGGCCAGGCGATCGAAGTGACCTACCAGGGCGACGGCCGCTTCACCGTCAGCGACCACGCGGGCGGCGCCTTCCGCATCCGCTAGGCGCGGCGTCCGGCCCGGCCATCGGCCGGGCGGCGCTCACTGGAAGATCTTCAGGATCCGCCCGAGCACGTCGTTGACGATCTGCTCGATCGGGTCGGCTTCCCGGCGCGGCTTGGGTCGCGGCCGGGGAATGTCGAACTCGGCCTTCTCCTCGATCCAGCGGTTGCGCAGCGACTGCTGGAAGAAGTCGCCCACCATCGGCAGCGCGCTGCGGGCACCGGGCCCCCAGGCGTCGGGCATGGTGGTGCGCGGGTCGTTGAAGCCGACCCACGCACCGGCGACCAGCTGGGGATGCGCCAGGATGAACCAGCCGTCGGTGTTGTCCTGGGTGGTGCCGGTCTTGCCGGCGACGTCGGCCGTGATCCCGTAGCGGGTGCGGATGGCGGTCGCCGTGCCTTCGTCGACCACCCCCCGCATCACGTTCACCAGGGCCAGGGCCGCCGGCTTCGGCATGGCCTGCTCCGACCGTCCGGGCACGAACGCATCGAGCACCTTGCCGCTGCGGTCTTCGATGCGCAGCACCAGCAGCGGCTCCAGCCAGCGGCCGTTGTTGGCGATCGCGCCATAGGCGCCGACCATCTCCCGCAGGGTGACCGGGCTGGTGCCCAGCGCCAGCGAGGGCACCACGTCCAGCCGGCTGTCGCGCACGCCCATGGCCTGCGCCAGCTTGGCCACGCTGGCCGGACCCACCCGGTCCATCACCTGCGCCGTGATCGAGTTGCGCGACTGCACCAGGCCGTCTCGCAAGGTCATCGGGCGCCCGGTGGGCGGCGTGACGTCCTTGGGGCTCCAGACCTCGCCGCCCTTGCCCTGCAGGGTCACCGGCTGGTCGACGAAGGTGTCGGTCGGCCGCATGCCGGCCATGAACGCGGCGCCGTAGACGAACGGCTTGAAGGTCGAGCCCGGCTGCCGCCGGGCCTGGTTGACATGGTCGAACTGGTCCTTCTCGAAGTCGCTGCTGCCGACCCAGGCCAGCACGTGGCCGTTGCGCGGGTCGGTCGCCAGGAAGCCGGCCTGCACCAGCTGCCGCTCCTCGCCCGCCTTGCGGCGGCGATCGGCCAGCGGCTGCAGCTGGGCGAGTTGCCGTCCGACCGCCTGCACGGCCGCGCGCTGCAGGCGCGTGTTCAAGGTGCTGCGGACCACCAGCCCGTCGGCGTGGACGTCGTAGCCGTTGCGGTCGGCCCAGGCGATCAGCCACTTGCGCACGTGCTGCGCCACGTGGGGCGCCGGCCCGAGCGGCTCCTCCTGCCGCTCGAAGTCCACCCGCAGCGGCCGCTGGGCCAGCGCCTGCGCCCGCTCGGCGGGCAGCACGCCGCGCCGCGCCATCTGCGTGAGCACCACGTTGCGCCGCGCCCGCGCGCGCTCGGGATTGAGCACCGGGTTGTAGTAGCTGGTGCCCTTGAGCATGCCGATGAGCGTCGCGCTCTCGAGCACGTCGAGCTGGCTGGCGGACTTGTCGAAGTAGGTGCGCGCGGCCATCTCGATGCCGAACGCGTTGTAGAGGAACGGCACCGTGTTGAGATAGGTCTCGAGGATCTCGTCCTTGCTGTAGACGGCCTCGATCTTCAGCGCGGTGATCGCCTCCTTCACCTTGCGGTGCACGGTGGCCGAACGGCCGATCTCCTCGGGGTACAGGTTGCGTGCCAGCTGCTGGGTGAGCGTGGAGCCGCCCTGCCGCTGGCCACGCAGGGTGTGCCACACCGACGCGGCGGTGCGGTACAGGTCGATGCCGTGGTGCTGGTAGAAGCGGTGGTCCTCGGTGGCGATCAGCGCCTGGACCACCGCAGGCGACACCTTCGCCAGCGGCACCCATTGCCGGTGGACGCGCTGGTAGGTGGCCAGCACCACCCCGTCGGCCGACATCAGCACCGCCGGTGCCTCGACCTTGGCCTTGCGCAGGTTGGCGGTGCTCGGCGTGAAGGGCACCAGCACCAGCACATAGGCCAGCACCAGGCCGGGCGGCAGCAGCGCAGCCCGCCACGGATGGCGCCGGATGGCGTCGCGCACGCGGCGCCACTGGGTGGCGGCGGCCGACGCCGCCCTCTCGAAGAACGGATTCATGGACCCGGAACTGTAGGGCCGGGCGAGCCGCCCGTGGGGCAGTCGGCCCGCGCCTCGAACGCATCCGTGGGCCCGAGCGCGACGGCAAGCTTGTCAATACCGTCCGACACGGCCTCAGGCGTGCGAACTCCAGAATCGCCGCAGATCACAGGACGAACCCTCCATGCCCTTCCAAGACCCCCGCACCCGCCGCAGCGGCCCGAGCATCCTTTCCGCGGACAGCATCCCGGCTGGCCCGCTGCGCGACAGCTTCGAGTTCCTGCGCGGGTTCCTGCGGAACCCGGCCCAGGTCGGCTCCGTCGTCCCGAGCTCGCGCCGGCTCGAGCAGCGGCTGGTGCGCAGCGCGGGGATCGCGCAGGCCAGGACGGTGGTCGAACTCGGCCCCGGCACGGGTGGCACGACCGCCGCGTTCCTGCAGGCCATGCAGCCGAGCGCCCGCCTGCTGGCCATCGAGCTCGATCCGACGTTCCACCAGCACCTGGCGCAATCGCTGCGTGATCCGCGCCTGCTGCTGGAGCTGGGCAGTGCCGAACGCCTCGCCGACTACCTGGCGGCGCGGCGCCTGCCCGCGCCGGACGCGATCGTCTCGGGGATCCCGTTCTCGACCATGCCCCCCGAGGTGTCGGACCGCATCGCCGCGACCGTGGCGCAGGTGCTGCGGCCGGGCGGCCGCTTCGTCGCCTACCAGGTGCGCGCGCACGTGGCCGGTTTCGCCTCACCGTATCTCGGCCGTGCCGAGAAGCACTGGGAATGGATCAACGTGCCGCCGGTGCGCGTGTTCACGTGGACGAAGGCGGAGGATCCTTCGGCGCCGCGCGCCTGAGCGGCTGCCAGCCGGCGAACTGGGGATAGTGCCGCGCGGTGACCGCGCCATCGAAGTCCCAGGCGATGCAGCGGCCCAGGTGGTAGGGCGGCTCGGTGCTCTGCGCCGGCTGGACGCCGGCCAGGCGCCGCTCGCGCTCGCGCCAGGGAAACACCGTCTGGTAGGCGGCCGTCGCCATGTTGAACAGCAGCTCGCGCAGGTGCGTGCAGCCGCGCACCCCGCCGAGCGCCTTCTCGATGACCTGCCGCCAGCCGGGGCCCAGCCGCGCCCCGACCATCTGCTGCATCGGATCGCGGCCCTGCTGGCATTCGCCGAAGGGCGTGTGGTCCATCGCGGCGGCGATGGCGCGGATCGTCATGCCCTCGTCGACCGTCAAGCGGATCGACAGGCCGTGGATGGGCCGACCGGGCGGCATGTCGCTGCCGTCCGAGCGCTCGAACCCGTAGGTCTTGACGTCGGACATCTCGCCTTCGATGTCCCAGAGGCCGTCGTCGCGCAGGTAGCCGCGGTAGGTGACGGCGCGGGTGTGCAGGTGCCGCCGCGCGGCCGGCTCGGGCAGCGGCATCGTCAGGCGGCCAGGCGGGCCATGGCCTCGCGCTTGCCCATCCGGCGCAGCGAGGCGATCGCCTCGATCTGCCTGGCGCGCGGCCGCGTCTTGCCGCTTTCCCACTTGTAGACCGACAGGGCCGAGACGCCCAGGATTTTGGCGACGGCGGCCGCGGACAGGCCCAGGCGCTTGCGCTGTGCGGCCAGGCCCTTCGCGGAGAACCGCAGCGAGGGGCTGTCGTCGTCTTCCTCGGGTGCTTCGGCGCGAGGTGCCGGGCTACCCTTGCGCGACTGGCGCCGCAGCTGCTGCTGCAGGGACTGCAGCTCTCGCCTGAGCTGCGCGATCTGGCCGCGGTACTGGGCGACGGTCTTTTTCAGCTGCTGCGTTTCCGCGCGCACTTCCTTGCGTGCGATGCGCGAGATTTCACTCTTGAGAACGGTGCCGATGTTGGGCATGGATTGGATCGCTGGTGACGGCCGTCCCGTTGGTTGGCGGGCTTCGGTGCCGGGCAGGGGTCGCCTCCTTGGTCCGCATCTTAGCCGCAGCCCAGCCATGCTCCCCGCGCGGGCGCCCTCTCTGACGCCGACCTGACCACTCGGTCACACGCTCAACGCGACCGTTGTGTTGTCGGCGCCGGGCCCGCCACGGGCAAGCTCCAGGCCGACAGCATGTAGGAAGCCATGTCGGCAGCCTGCGGGACCATGTCACCACGTTCACTCGACCAGGCCCTGCTCGCCGCGATCCGCAACGCGGCGCAATTCGAAAGCCGCCCCGGAGAGGGCTGGACCATCCGCATCCTGAGCGCGTACGCCGACCGCAACGTGCGGCTCGGCAGCCAGGCCCAGGTGGCGCGGCTCGCGCTCGAACTGGAGCGGCTGGGGTTCGTGCTCCAGGTGGACGGCGCCGATGATGCCGACTTCGTGTTTCAGCAGTGCGACATGACGGCGGCCACCGGCTGACGCTCAGGTTCCCGCCATCCGCCGCGCGGGCCATTGACGGTGCGCGCCGACGTCGATGGCCGCGCTGGGCAGCTGGTAGGCGCGATCGTCCAACAGATCGATGCCCGCCTGCAGGTGCTCGACCCAGTCGAAGAAGTCGGCGATCGCCTGCCGCCCCTGGATGGGTGCGCCGTGCTGCGGCACCAGCATCGCGATCGGCAGGCGACGCGCCATGCGCACCCACAGGCGCAGGACCTTGTTCGACACCATGTAGCGCCGGTGGAAGCCTTGCATCGTCGCGATGTGCGGCTTGAGGTCGGTGACCGGCCGCGCCGCCTGCGCCCCGCTGACCATGGACACGCCCAGGTCGCCGGTGAAGAGGATGCGGCTGACCGGATCCCAGAAATGGAAGTTGCCCTCCGCGTGCAGGAAGTGCGCCGGGAGCAGCGCGAGCTCGCAGCGCCCCAGCGGCAGCAGCCCGCCGGCGTCCGGCACGCCCAGCACCCGCCCTTCGCTCTTGCCGGCCTTGGTGAAGTGCGGCGCGAAGCGCTCCCACACGCGCGAGATCACCAGCGTCGCCTGGGTCGAGGTCAGCCACCGGTCGAGCGACGCGATGATGTCCGGGTCGGCATGCGACGCCAGCAGGTAGCTCAACTGCTGCGGCGGGAAGAAGCGCGACAGGCTGAGGAACAGCTCGTTGAACGCGAGGTTGCCGCCCGGGTCGAGCACCGCGCCCTGCCCGTGGTCGACGATGAGGAACTGGTTGGATTGGACGGCCTGGCCGTCCTCCTCGACCAGGTCGGTGAACATCAGGCAGGCGTGGTTCTCGTCGCGGTAGAGCTCGATCGGCATCGTGGTGCAGGTGAAACCGGCCACTGTAGGCAGCCCGGCGCCCGTCCCGGTTGAGGCAGATCAAGGCCGGCGCGCCCGGTGCCAGCCGCCGACGTCAGGCCGACGGGCGGCCACGGCGCCGCGCGCGCCAGGCGATCCAGCCGGCGACCAACAGCACGGCGAGCAGGGGCCACAGCACCGCCTGCCACCGCTGCAGGGCGGCCAGGATGTCCTGCCAGCGACCGCCGACGTAGCGCACCGCGTACACCAGCAGCGGGATCTCGATCAGCGCCGCGGCACCGTCGAACACGAACAGGTGGCGGTAGCGCATCTTCAGCGACCCGGCCGCGAACAGCAGCGCGGTGCGCAGGCCGGGCAGGAACCGCACGGCGAACAGGCAGGCCGGCCCCCAGCGGCGCATCGCCGCCTGCATCGCTTCCAGGCGCGGGGGCGGCAGTGCCCGCGCGGCGATCCGGTGCCGCAGCAGCGGCGCGCCGAACCGATGGCCCCAGTGGAAGATCAGCGCGTCGGCGCAGACGATGCCGCACCAGGCCACCGCCACCAGCGGCACCGGCTCCATCACGCCGCGCAGCGTGAGCGCCGCGGCCGCGAGCAGCAGCAGGTCCTCGTTCACCGGCAGGCCAAAGCCGCTGCCCACCAGGACGGCGAACAGCAGCGCGTAGGCGGCCGGTCCCTGCAGCGACTGCAGGAACGCCATGACGCTCTCCATCACACCCATCGCACCGCCCGACAGGGACGCCCCAGGACCACGGACGGGGAGGCGAGCGGCTGCCGGGGCCCAGCCGGTGCCCGGCGATCGGATGCCGGGCCGCGGGTGCCGGGTCGCACGTCCGCAGCGCGCGGCCGCGCCGGCTGGCCGCCACTGGCGGCGTCGGGGTCGACGGACAAGGAGGGTTGCAGCGCGAAGCGGGCCATCGTGTCGGCTGGCGGGACAATCCGTCCCGATTCTCCGTCTTTCGCCGCCGCCCCGGCCGACCTACATTGGCGGGAAAGGAACCGCCATGTCCCGCCTGCCTTCGCTGTTCATCTCCCACGGTGCCCCGACCTTCGCGGTCGAACCGGGCCGGGCCGGCCCGCTGCTGCGGCAGCTCGGCCAGGCGCTGCCGCGCCCGCGCGCGGTGCTGGTGCTGTCGCCGCACTGGATGACGCCTGGGGTCCGGGTCGCGACCACGTCCGCCCCCGCGACCATCCACGACTTCGGGGGCTTCCCGCGCGCGCTGTACGAGATCCGCTATCCGGCGCCCGGCGCGCCCGAGGTCGCGGCGCGCGCGCTGGCGCTGCTCGCTGGCGACGGCTGGCAGCCGGCCGCCGACCCGGAGCAGGGGCTCGACCACGGCGCCTGGGTGCCGGTGCGCCATCTCTATCCGGAGGCGGACGTGCCGGTGCTGCAGGTGTCCATGCCGCGGCAGCTCGACCCCGCCGGGGCGGTGCGGCTGGGCCGCGCGCTCGCCCCGCTGGCGGACGAAGGCGTGCTGCTGGTCGGCTCGGGCAGCATCACGCACAACCTCCACGAACTGCGGCACGGCGACGGCGCCGGCAGCGCCGGCTTCGCGGACGAGTTCGTGGCGTGGGCGCGCGGCGCGGTCACCCGCCACGACGAGCACGCCCTCGTCGACGTCCTGCGCAGCGCGCCCCATGCCCGGCGTGCGCATCCGACCACCGAGCACTACCTGCCGCTGCCGTTCGCGTTCGGGGCGGCCACGCCGCAGGCACCGGTGCGCGTGATCGACGGCGGCATGACCTACGGCACGCTGGCCATGGACGCGTACGTGTTCGGCGAGCCGGCCCGCCACTGACCGGGCGCCCGCGCGGCGTCACGCCGGTGACGCATGGCCTCCGCCGCCGCCGCACTGGCGCCAGAATGACGGCCCATGTCCGTTCCTGCCGCCCCCCTTGTCCTGCAGCCCAGCGCCGACCTCGACGAGAGCCTGCAACCCTTCCTCCAGACCGGCGTGCTCGCCGGCGTGTCCTATGCCGTCCTGCGCGGGCGCGACGTGGTCGCGACCAACTGCCTGGGCTGGGCCGACCAGGAGGCCCAGGTGCCGCTGCGGCCGGACCACCTGTTCCGGGTCTTCTCCAACACCAAGCTGGTGACGGCCTGCGCGGTGCTGCGCCTGGTGGAAGACGGGCGCCTGGGGCTGGACGACCCCGTCGAGCGGCACCTGCCGCGGCTGGCGGACCGGCGCGTGCTGCGGCCGGGCGCGACCTCGCTCGACGACACCGAGCCCGCCCGCCGTCCCCTGCAGGTGCGCGACCTGCTCACGCATGCCTCGGGCATCGCCGCCACCTTCATCCGTCCGGACTCGCTGCTGGCCCGGGCCTACACCGAGCGGCGGGTGCAGCATCCGCGCACCACCCTGGCCCAGACCGTCGATCTGCTGGCGGACCTGCCGCTGCAGTTCCATCCCGGCGAGGCCTGGTCCTATTCCACGGCCACCGACGTGGCCGGCCGCATCGTCGAGGTGGTCAGCGGCCGGCCGTTCGATGCCTTCCTGCGCGAGCAGGTCTTCGGGCCGCTGGCGATGGTGGACACCGGTTTCGTGGTTCCGCCGGGCGAGGCGCACCGCCTGGTCGCGCACTACCGCGGATCGAGCGAGGACCCGGCCTCGCCGGTGCGTCGCGCCGACGAGCTTCCCTACCCCAGGGCGTACCTGCAGCCGGTGCCCCGGCTGTCGGCGGCCGGCGGTCTGGTGTCCACGCTGGGCGACATGGTCGCGCTGGTGCGGTCGCTGGTGCCGGGCGGCCCGACCCTGCTGCAGCCGCAGACGCTGGCCCTGCTGCCGCGCAACCAGCTGGCGCCCGGCGTGTTCGTCGAGTTCCCGGACACCGGCCCGTTGCCGCATCTCGGACACGGACTGGCGGGCGCGGTGACGCTGGCGGTGCCGGAAGGCGGCTGCGGCGCCGTCGGCGACTACCAGTGGGGCGGCGCCTCCGCGACGCACTGGCTGGTGTCGCCGGGCACCGGCCTCGCCATGGTGCTGATGACCCAGCGTTTCGACGGCTTCTGGGACCCGTTCTGGAACGACTTCCGCCAGGCCGCCTTCGGCGCCTGGGCCTGAGGCCCCAGGGCCGGCGGCGTTCCGGACCGTGCGCCGGAACGTTGTCGGCGACATGCTGCACCTGGCGCCCTGGTTCCCGGGTGCCGACCGATCCCCGTTCAGGGCTGCACGGTCCCGACCACCTCCAGCCGGCCATCCGGGCGCGGCCGCACCACCACGCCTTCCGCCGAGCCCATGCCGGCGCCGGTGAGCGCCGTGATGTTCACCTGGTGCGTGACGGCGACGAGGACACCGGGCCCGCGCCAGCGCGCGAGCAGTTCGCGGGCCTGGCGCGTCTGGGCGTCGCGTTGCACCGCGTCGGCGCCGAAGAACGAGTTGAACACCGGCTGGTCCTGCACGGCATCGCCGAATGCGAGCCGGGCCGTCTCGCGGGTGCGGCACCACTGGGACGTCCAGACCGCCCCCACCTGGATGCCGCGGCGGCGGAAGAGGTCGCCCAGGCGGCGCGCCTCGTCGCGGCCTTCGTCGTCGAGGTTGCGTTGCGTGCTGCAGTCGCCGAGTCGGAACCCTGGCGGATCGCCGACCCCCGGCGCGGTGGCGTGGCGCAGCAGCAGCACCGCGCCCGGCCTGGCCAGCGCCGCCCAGGCATCGGCGGCGCTGGCGGCGCCGGCCAGGAAGAAGGAGACGCAGGCCAGGAGGACGCGGAACAGCGTGTGCATGGACCGAGCCTAGCAAGCCGGTGGCCATCGCGTCCGCCCGTCGGCCATTCGCCCACCGCACCTTCCCCTTCCCGTCGCGTTGCGACGGCCGGCCCTTTCGGGCCAGTCCTGGCATGGCGCGCGGTGGCCGCGCCTAAGCTCGGCCGATCTCTGCGTCGCACGCCATGCACACCGACCTCTGGATCCTGCTGCTTGCCGCCACCGCCTTGCTGCTGGGGCTGGTGCTGTGGTCCGCCCGCCGGCATCGCAGCCCGACCTTGCAGGTCGAGTGCGACGCGCCCATCGAGAGGCTGCTTCCCTCCCTGGCCGGGCTCACGCTCGGCACGGCGCTGCCGGGCAATCGCCTGACCCTGCTGGAGAACGGGCACTTCTTCGACGTGCTCGTGGCGCGCATCGCGCAGGCGCGGCACACCGTCCACTTCGAGACCTTCCTGTGGAAGGAAGGCGCGCTGGGCCGGCGGGTGGCGCAGGCCCTGGCCGAGCGGGCCCGCGCCGGCCTCAAGGTGCGCGTGATGCTCGACGCCACCGGCAGCCGCAAGATCGGCCGCCAGGAGCGGCGCGTCATGGAGGAAGCCGGCTGCCGACTGGTCTTCTTCCACAAGCCCTCGCTGATCACGCTCGGGGTGCTGACCGACCGGACGCACCGCAAGCTGGTGGTGCTGGACGGCCGCGAAGCCTTCGTCGGCGGGCACTGCATCACCGACGACTGGCTGGGCGACGCCGAGGACCACCGCCACACCGCCGACCTCAGCCTCCACGTGCGCGGTCCGGTGGTGCACAGCCTGCAGTCGGCCTTCAGCGAGAACTGGGCCGGCGAGACGGGCGAGCTGTTCGTCGGCGACGGCGTGTTCCCTGCCCTGGAGCAGGCGGGGCCGTCGCTGGTGCACGCGGCGTTCGTGAAACCGGAGAACTCCGCGCCCGCCGTGAAGATCCTGCACCACGCCGCGCTGTGCATGGCGCGCGAGCGGCTGTGGATCCAGAATCCCTACTTCATCCCCGAGCCGGAGGCCATCGACGCGATGGGCGCGGCGGTGCGGCGCGGCGTCGACGTGCGGGTGCTGATGCCGTCGACCAGCGGCTCCGACAACCCGCTGGTGCAGCATGCCGGCCACCGCAACTTCGAGAAGCTGCTCGAATGCGGCGTGCGACTGTTCGAGTACCCGCACACGCTGCTGCACCAGAAGGTGATGACCATCGACGGCCGCTGGTGCGCGCTCGGCTCGACCAATTTCGACGACCGCTCGTTCGACACCAACGACGAGATCACGCTGTCGATCCTGGACGACGCGCTGGCACGGCAGCTGGACGCGGTGTTCGAGCGGCACGCGCGGCGCGCCAACGAGATCCACCTCGACGCGTGGCGCCGCCGTGGCGCCTGGCACAAGCTCCAGGACCAGGCCTGCTACCTGCTCAACGAACTGCTGTGAAGGCCGGCGCTCAGGCCGCCGGCACGCCGCCGCCGGGCACGGCGAACGCCTCGGCCAGGGCCTGCAGCCGTGGCTGCAGCGCAGCCGGCGCCACCCGCTCCAGGCGCACGAGCAGCGCCTGGCCCTCCTTGCGCCGTTGCAGCTGCAGCAAGGCATCCAGCAGCTGCACGCCGGCCTGCGCCTCGTGCCGCAGCGGGTCGTACACGGGGCCCAGCAGTTCCACCAGCGCGCCCGCCTGGCGGTGGCGCGCGAGATCCTGCGCGATGGTGGCAACCGCCAGAGGTTGCTGGTGCGCGCTGCCCAGCACCCGGCGGTAGAGCGCCACCGCCTCGTCCAGCTCCTGCGCCTGCAGGTGGCCGCGCGCGAGCCACAGCGGGGCCAGCCAGCTGCGCGGCAGGCCGGCCGCCTGCCGCAGGGCCTGGCGGGCGCCCTCCTCGCCCGAGCGGCGGCGGGCGCCCTCCACCCACCACGCGAGGCCGGCCTCGAGGTTGGGATCGCCCTGCAGCCCTTCCCACAGCAGCGCCTCGGCCTTCGCGCCATCGTCGCGTTCGGCGTGCACCTTCGCCAGGTTGACCAGCAGCGCCGCACGCCGCCCGACCAGGCGGATGCCCTCCTCCAGCACCGACTGCGCCTGCGACAGCCGCCGGTTCTCGCGCAGCACGATGCCGCGCAGCAGGTAGCCGCGTTCGGGCTTGCGGTGCCGGTCGAGCTCCAGCACGCGCCGCGATGCCTCGAGCAGGTTGGTGGCGAAACCGTCGTCGACGCCGCCGACGACCAGGTCGGCCAGCGCGTCGGCGTCGTCCCAGTGCCGGCGCAGGTTGGGCAGCAGCACGTCGAGCAGCCAGGTGCGGCGGTCGATGTAGATCTCGCGGCCCTGCGCGTCCCATGCCGTGATGAAGGCCCCCTCGGTCCTCAGGGACGCATACGGCGCCGCCGCACCGCGCTCGCGCCGGGCGGTGCCGGCGAGCAGGCCGGCGATCGTTCTGAGCATGGAACCCTCCGCGGTCGAGGATAGCGGCGCCCCCGGACGGCCCCAACGCCGCACAGCCAGCGGAACCGACCGCTCGGGCGGCCGGTCGCGTTCCGTGCTGGGTTCTCCCTAGGTCCGCGGGCCCGCCGGCCGGCGTAGATTGGCCGCAGTCGCGCCGCACGAGCTGCGACACGAAGGAGACAACCGGATGACGCTTCGCACCCGCCGCGCCTGGGTCGCCACCGCCATGGGCGCGCTGGCACTCGCTTGCGCCCTGCCCGCCGCCGCCCAGGCCAACTACCCGAGCCGGCCGGTCACGCTGATCGTGCCCTGGGGCGCGGGCGGCGGCACCGACGCCACCGCGCGCATCGTCGGCAGCCTGCTGGAAAAGGAGCTCGGGCAGCCGGTCAACGTGGTGAACCGCACCGGCGGCAGCGGCGTGGTGGGCCACGCGGCCATCGCGGCCGCGCCGCCCGACGGCTACACCATCGGGCTGGCCACGGTGGAGATCGGCATGATGCACTGGCAGGGGCTCACCGAGCTCACCGGCGCCTCGTACACGCCGATCGGGCTGGTCAACGCCGATCCAGCCGGCATCCAGGTGCGCGCCGACGCCCCCTACAAGTCCGTGCAGGACCTGCTGGCCGCGGTCAAGGCCAGCCCCGGCAAGTTCAAGGCCTCGGGCACCGGCCAGGGCGGCATCTGGCACCTGGCGCTCGCAGGCCTGCTGCGCGACCAGAAGATCGATCCCGCGGCGGTGCCCTGGGTGCCCAGCAACGGCGCAGCGCCGGGCCTGCAGGACATGGTGGCGGGCGGCGTCGAGATCGCGCCGGTGTCGCTGCCCGAAGCCCGCTCGCTCATCGATGCCGGCAAGGTCAGGAGCCTGGCGATCATGAACGACAAGCCGTCGTCGCTGTACCCCAACGTGCCGACCATCAAGTCGGTCCTCGGCAGCGACTGGACCATGGCCGCCTGGCGCGGCATCGTCGCGCCCAAGGGCCTGCCCAACGACATCCGCGACAAGCTCGCGGCTGCGGTGCGCAAGGTCGCCAACAGCAAGGAGTACACCGACTTCATGGCCCAGCGCGGCTTCGGCGTGGTCTATGCGCCGCCCGAGGAGTTCGGCCGCTTCATGGCCAAGTCCGATGCCGAGCTGGGCGCGACCATGAAGGCCGTCGGCATCGTGAAGTAGCGCGCCGCACGGGTCCCTGCGATGAAACTCAACGACGCAGTGTTCGGCGGGTTGCTGGTCGCCCTTGGCGCGCTGGTGCTCGGGGCCGTGCAAGGCTATCCCAGGATCCCGGGCCAGCCGGTCGGGCCGGCCCTGTTCCCGGGCCTGATCGCCGCCGGCCTGTGCCTGTGCGGGCTGATCCTGGTGGTGCGTGGCTGGCGCCAGCGGCACGAGCAGCGCTGGTTCGCCTGGGATGACTGGGTCCGCTCGCCCCGCCACGTGCTCGCGTTCGCCCTGGCGGTGGGCTCAGTCCTGTTCTACATCCTGGTGTCCGAGCGCCTGGGCTTCCTGCCTTCGGCCACGCTGATCCTGCTCGCGCTGTTCCTGGTGCTGCGGGTGCCGCCCGGGCGCGCGGTGCTGGTGGCCGTGCTGGCGGCGCTGCTGGTGCACCTGGCCTTCTACAAGCTGCTGCGCGTGCCGCTGCCCTGGGGCGTTCTCAAGGGGATCGCATGGTGACCTCCTCCGCCGTGCTGCAGGCGTTCGCCATGGTGTTCGAGCCGACGACGCTGCTGGCCATGCTCGGCGCCGGCCTGTTCGGGTTGTTCGTGGGCGCCGTTCCCGGCCTGACCGCGACCATGGCCACTGCGCTGCTGGTGCCGGTCACGTTCTTCATGGCGCCGATCCCGGCCATCGCCACCATGGTCACCGCCACCGCGATGGCCATCTTCTCGGGCGACGTGCCCGGCTGCCTGCTGCGCATCCCCGGCACGCCGGCATCGGCCGCCTACACCGACGAAGCCTACGCACTCACCCGCAAGGGCCAGGCCGAGATGGCGCTGGGCGCGGGGCTGGTGTTCTCCGCCGTCGGCGGCCTGTTCGGCACGGTGGTGCTGATCCTGGCGGCACCGGCGCTGGCAGAGGTCGCGCTGCACTTCAGCTCGTTCGAGTACTTCTGGCTCGTGCTGCTGGGCCTCACGTGCGCGGTCTTCATCACCAGCGACCAGCCGCTCAAGGGCGTGGTGACGCTGCTGCTGGGCCTGCTGGTGGCGTGCGTCGGGCTGGGCAACCCGGCCGGCTACCCCCGGTTCACCTTCGGCAACGCCGAGATGACGGGTGGCATCGGAATGATCGCGATGATGATCGGCATGTTCGCCATCTCCGAGGTCATCCGCTACATGGTGGACACCAGCCCGCCCGCCGAACTGGTGGTGGAGAAGGTGGGCAACGTGCTGAAGGGGCAGTGGGAGCTGGCCCGGCGCTACCCCGTGCAGATCCTGCGCGGCAGCACGCTCGGCACCGCGGTCGGCGCGTTGCCCGGGGCCGGGGCCGACATCGCCGCCTGGATGTCCTACGCGATGAGCAAGAAGTTCTCCAAGGAGCCGCAGAAGTTCGGCACCGGCCACATCGAAGGCATCGTCGAGTCCGGCTCGGCCAACAACAGCGCCCTGGCCGGCGCCTGGATCCCGGCCCTGGTGTTCGGCATTCCCGGCGACAGCATCACGGCCATCGTGATCGGCGTGCTCTACATGAAGAACATGAACCCCGGGCCGACGCTGTTCACCACCAACCCGCAGAACATCTACGCGGTGTTCCTGCTGTTCATCCTGGCCAACCTGCTGATGATCCCGCTCGGCCTGCTGTGCATCAAGGCAGCCCGGCGCATCCTGAAGGTGCCGCGCAACATCCTCATGCCGCTGATCCTGCTGTTCTGCATCGTCGGCACCTTCGCGATCAACAACTCGCTGTTCGAGGTCAGCGTGATGCTGGTGGCCGGTCTGGTCGCCTACCTGCTCGAGGCCAACCGGTTCCCGATCGCGCCGGCGATCCTGGGCGTGGTGCTGGGCGGCATGCTGGAGGAGAACTTCATCACCTCGATGATCAAGAGCGACGGCAACCTGCTGGCGTTCCTGACGCGGCCGCTGGCCGCAGGACTGGCCGTGGTGACGGCGGTCGTGTGGTTCGCGCCCCTGGTGATGAAGCTGGTGCGGGGCCACCGCGCAGTCCCGGCCTGAGGGCGGCCGGGCAAGCCGCCAGGCCGGTCCTGGCCGGTCCTGGCGCCGGGGTCCGCCCCCCTCACGCCGGCAACGCAACCCCGTAGCGGTCGGCCCAGGGCTGCAGTGCCGGCAGGATCGCGTCGTGCAAGGCCACGCCCTGCAGCCGCTGCTCCTGCGCCAGGCGATGGGCGCGCTCGCCGGGCAGCCGCACCGGCCGGGCCGGATCGGCCGGTCGCGAAGCCCGGCACTGGGCGGCGACCGCGCCCATCTGCCGCTCGAACGCCTCGAGCCCGGCGAACGCCTGCGGATCGATCACCTGGACGAACACCGTTGCCCCCCAGCCCTCGCGCGGATCGGCACGGCCGTGGCCGGCCAGTCCGCCGGTCAGCGCCTCCACCAGCAGCGACAACCCGAAGCCCTTGTGGCCCGAGTCCAGTCCGCCCAGGGGGAGGATCGTGCCCTGGGGCTGCGCGAACAGCACGCTCGGATCGTCCGATGGGCGTCCGTGGCCGTCGATCAGCCAGGGCGCCGGCAACCGGCCCCCCTGCTGGTGCAGCCGGTTGGTCAGGCCGTTGGTGGTGGTCGAGGTGGAGATGTCCACCGACACCGGGACACCGCCGGTGGGGAACGCCGCCGACACCGGGTTGGGCGTGAACACCGGCGTCAGCCCGCCGAACGGCGCGACGCTGCACGTGTTCGGGTCCGAGCACGCCAGCAGCAAGAGCGTGCCCTGCTCGGCGGCGCGGCGGTGGTAGCTGGCCAGGCTGGCGATGTGGTGGCTGCGTCGGATCACCACGGTGCCGGTGCCGGCCTGGCGGGCCCGCTGCGTGGCCGCGTCCAGCGCACGCAGCACCAGCCAGGGACCGGGCAGCCGGCAGCCGTCCCACAACTGGGCGGCCGGCTGGTCGCTGACCACGAGCGGATCGCCCTCCACACGCATCGCCCCCTTCTCGATCTCCGCCAGGTAGGGCGCGAGCAGCTGCAGGCCATGCGTCGTGTGGCCCGTCAGGTCGCCTTCGACCAGCACGGTGGCGACCGCCTGCGCCCGCTCGTCGGGCATGCCGGCGGCCAGCAGCAGTTGCAGGGCAAAGGCCTCGAGCCGGGCCGCGGGAATGGTGGGTGGGGGCATGGTGGTCGGAGGGGGTGCCGCGCCAGTCTAGGCGCGCGAGCGCCGGTCCGCATCCGCGTCTGCCCCAGGCGTTGCGGCCCAACGGCCCACGCCCGACATGCAGCGGTTGATGGCTTGGCCCCACCGATCGACGGCCAGCCGCTCCACCGCCCGGGCGCCGCGCCTCGTCCAGCGCCTGGGGTTTGCCGGGAGGCGGGTCGCGCAAGCCGCCACCCGGGCCGGCCAGCGCCGACCGCGGTGCAGGCAGGCCGGCACGCGCTAGAGGCCGTCGGGCTCCGCCGGCACGGCCGCGGCCGGGGCGCTGCGCTCGCCCAGCAGATCCTCGTAGTAGCGGAATTCGTGGCAGCTCCTGGCCCAGTGCCGGTTGGTGGCCTGGCGGGTGCCGACACCGACCAGCCGGCGACCGGCCGCCCGGAGCTTCTGGGCCACCGGCATGAAGTCGCTGTCGCCGCCAACGATGACCACGGTGCCGATGTGCGGGAAGCGCCCCACGTCCTCCAGCGCATCCAGGCACAGCCGGATGTCGGCGCTGTTCTTGGTGCCGCCGCCCGGCGGAAACAGCTGGATCAGCTCCACCGCCGCCTGCAGCAGCTGATCGCGGTAGCGCCCGAAGAACTGCCAGTTGCAGTAGGCCCGGTGGATCGCGACCGGGCCGTACGACGCCGCCAGCTCGAGCACGGCCGGGACATCGACCAGCGGCTCCTGCGGCTTGAAGCGGTTGTCCGGGCGCGCATAGGCCCCCGGGTCCTTCTCCTCGCACAGGCTCGCGTGGACGTTCTCGAAGTCCCAGTAGAGGGCAACCGCCCCGCCTGCACCGTTCTGATGGCTCATCGCGTCTCCTGGCGCTGCATGGTACGCGTGCCCGGCCAGGGCGGCGGCCGGGCGGACGCGTTCTGTTGCCACTGCGCCCTTGCAGCCACCGGACGCGGGCCCACCTGCGACGATTGCCCAGAAGGACCTCATGCACCCAGACCTCCAGCGCCTCATGCAGGAAGCGACCCGCCTCACCCGCGAGGGACGCCTCCAGGCCGCCACCGCCACCCTCCAGGATGCGCTCGGCGGCGCCATCCGGCCGCCGGCCGCCGACGAGGACGTGATCGACGTCGAGGCACGGGTGGTCGCGACCGAGCCGCAGCCGCCGGGCCTGCCGCACGGAGCGGCCACCTCCCCAGGCGCGCGGCCGGCAGCAAGACCGGCGGCGGAGCCCGGCGGGGCGGGCGGGACGGTGGGTGCAGGCGGGACGCAAGGGGCCGGGGCCGCCAGGCCGCGGGATGCCGCCGGGGGCGAGCCGCCCTGGCCGCAGCGACGGCAGGAGGCGTTCTTCGCCGCCCGGTTCGGGGGTCCGGACACGGCGGGGCGCGACTACAAGCTCTACGTGCCCTCCGGTGCGCAGGGGCGTGCGCTGCCGCTGGTGGTGATGCTGCACGGCTGCACGCAGGATGCCGACGATTTCGCCGCCGGCACGCGCATGAACGCGCTGGCCCGGGAGCAGGGCTTCTGCGTGCTGTACCCCGTGCAGTCGCAGCGGGCCAATCCGCAGCGCTGCTGGAACTGGTTCAAGCATTCGCACCAGCAGCGCGGCCGCGGCGAGGCCGCGCTGCTGGCCGGCATGGTGCAGGACGTGGTGGCGCGCCACGGCCTCGACCCGAACCGGGTGTACGTCGCGGGCCTGTCGGCCGGGGGCGCCATGGCCGCCGTCCTGGGCCACGCCTACCCGGATGTGTTCGCGGCGGTCGGCGTGCACTCAGGGCTGCCGGCCGGCGCGGCGCGCGACCTGCCTTCCGCGCTGCAGGCCATGCAGGGCACGGGCACGCCGGTCGAGACCCGCCCGCTGGCCGTGCCCACCATCGTGTTCCACGGCAGCGCCGACAAGACGGTGCACCCCGGCAACGGCGGGCGGGTCTTCGGGACGGCACTGCCCGACCTGCCCGCGCAGGCCCCCGACGTGGTGGAAGCCCCCGGCGTTCGCCGCAGCACCCGGCGCGTGCGGTGCGATGCGCAAGGCCGCGTGGTGGCGGAGCACTGGTCGATCGACGGCGCCCCGCACGCCTGGAGCGGCGGCAGCCCGCAGGGCAGCTACACCGACCCGCAAGGCCCCGACGCCAGCCGCGAGATGCTGCGGTTCTTCCTGTCGCACGCGCGGCGCCAGGGACCGGCGCGCGCGGCCGCGTGACGGGGCCTCAGCCCGGGATCTCGGGCTCGACGAGCTGCGCCAGGAGCAGCAGCGACTCCTGCCAGCCAAGGTAGCACGCCTCGGCGGGAATGACGCCGGGGATGCCTTCCTGCACGACGTTCAGCTCGGTGCCGCAGGTCACCGCCGCCAGGCTGACGCTGGTCTGCATCTCGCCGGGCAGGTTGGGATCGTCGAAGACGCTGGTGTAGCGGATGCGCTGCTGCGGCACCAGCTCGAGGTACTGGCCGCCGAACGAGTGGGTCTGCCCGGTGCCGAAGTTGGTGAACGACATCCGCCACCGCCCGCCGACCTCGGCCGTCATCTCGTGCACGCGGGCCGTGAAGCCGTGCGGCGGCAGCCACTTGGCGATCGCCTCCGCTTCGAGGAAGGCGCGGTAGATGCGCTGGGGCGGCGCGCGCAGGACGCGGTGGAGCCGGACGGTGCTGGTGGGCATGGTGCTGGTCGTGGGCATGGTGGTCGGCGGATCGGGGCAGAGGACATCCCTCTGCCCTGACGACGCACGACCATGGCCCCGATCGACACTTGCGCCCTCCGGGAAAACCCTTGGCCGGCGTTGCCGTCGCAGCAGGCAACTGCCGGCGGCGCTACAGCTTGGCGATGGACACCTCCGTGGACTTCACCAGCGCCACCACGTCCGAGCCCGGCTTGAGCTGCAGCTCGTCGATGGAACGCGTGGTGATGACGGAGGTGACGATGCCCCACGGGGTCTGCACGTCGACTTCGGAGAGCACGTCGCCGCGCAGGATCTCCTTGACCTGTCCCTTGAACTGGTTGCGCACGTTGATGGCCTGGATCGGCATGGGATGTCCTTTCGGTTGCTTGGGATGGAAACTCAGATGGCCCAGCGCACGGCATGGGCGATGGGTTGCGGCCAGCCGCCCTCGGCGGCCGGTTCGGTGCCGGGCCGGCGCAGCACGCGGGCCAGGATGCGCTGCTCGATCTGCCCGAACAGCGGATCGGCATGCGAGCGTGGCCGCGGCAGCGGCACCCGCTCGTCGTGCGCGATCCGGCCATCCTCGACCAGGACCACGCGGTCGGCCAGCGCCACCGCCTCCTGCACGTCGTGGGTGACCAGCAGCGCGGTGAAGCCGTGGGCCTGCCACAGCCGCTCGATCAGCGCCTGCATCTCGATGCGGGTCAGCGCGTCGAGGGCGCCCAGCGGCTCGTCCAGCAGCAGCAGGCGCGGCTGGTGCACCAGGGCGCGGGCCAGCGACACGCGCTGGCGCTGCCCGCCCGACAGCCGCGCCGGCCATTCGCTTCCGCGGTCGGCCAGGCCGACCTGCGCCAGCACCTCGGCGGCGCGTGCGGACTGGCTGCGCGGCAGGCCCAGCATCACGTTGTCGTGCACCCGCCGCCAGGGCAGCAGGCGCGCGTCCTGGAACATCACGCGGGTGTCGGCGTCCAGTCCCTGCAGCGGCCGGCCGTCCAGGGCGACGCCGCCGCCGGTGGGCTCGTCCAGCCCCGCCACCAGCCGCAGCAGGGTGCTCTTGCCGCAGCCGCTGCGGCCCACGATGGCGACGAACTCGCCCGGCTCGATCACCAGGTCGGTGCCACGCAGGACCCGCCGCTCGCCGAAACGCTTGGACACCCCGCGCAGCTCGATGCGCACGCCGCCGTCAGCCATGGCGACCTCCGGCGTAGCCGGGGTGCCAGCGCAGCCACCAGCGCTCCAGCCCGCGGGCCAGGACGTCCGCCAGCTTGCCCAGCAGCGCGTAGAGCAGGATGCCCACCAGCACCACGTCGGTCTGCAGGAACTCGCGGGCGTTCATCGTCATGTAGCCGATCCCCGCCTGCGCGGAGATGGTCTCGGCCACGATCAGGATCACCCACACCAGGCCCAGCGAGAAGCGCAGGCCCACCAGGATGGACGACAGCGCGCCCGGCAGGATCACCTGCCGGTACAGCTGCCCGCGCGACAGGCCGTAGGTGCGCGCCATCTCCACCAGCGCCGGGTCGACGTTGCGGATCCCGTGGAAGGTGTTCAGGTAGATCGGGAAGAACACCGACACCGCGATCAGGAACAGCTTGGCCGTCTCGTCGATGCCGAACCACAGGATCACCAGCGGGATCAGCGCCAGCGCCGGGATGTTGCGCAGCATCTGCAGGCTGGAGTCCAGCAGGGCCTCGGCCAGCCGCAGCGAGCCGGTGAGCAGGCCCAGCGCCAGCCCCAGGCCGCCGCCGATCGCCAGCCCGAGCAGGGCCCGGCCCGCGCTCACCTTCACGTGGGCCCACAGCTCGCCCGACACCGTGAGCTGCGCCGCCGACCGCAGCACGTCGACAGGAGCCGGCAGCACGCGGCTGGACAGCCAGCCCTGCGACGACGCGAGTTGCCAGCCGGCCACGAGCGCCAGCGGCACGATCCAGGGAACCAGCCGGCGGCCGCAGCCGCGCAGCGCCGCGGCCAGGTGCCGGCGCCACGCGGCGATCGCCGGGCCGGCCCGGGCCGCCGACGGCGCGCCGTCGAACCAGGGCTCGCCGGGGTAGCCCGGCACCGCCTGCACTTCGGGAACCTGTGCGCTCATGGCCGTCCCTTCAGCTTTGCGACACGCGCGGCAGGCTGTCGTTGGCCACCACCTCGCCGAACGGTCCGCTGGCGGCAGGTCCCGACAGCCGCTCCCGCACGCCCAGGGGCAGCAGCGGGAACACCAGTTCGGCGAAGCGGTAGGCCTCCTCCAGGTGCGGGTAGCCGGAGAGCACGAAGGTGTCCAGCCCGAGTTCGGCGTACTCCTGCAGGCGTGCCGCCACCGTCTTGGGATCGCCTACCAGCGCGGTGCCGGCGCCGCCGCGCACCAGGCCCACGCCGGCCCACAGGTTGGGGCTGATCTCCAGCTCGGCCCGCGTGCGCCGGCTGCCGCCCGCGTGCAGCGCCGCCATCCGCCGCTGCCCCTCCGAATCCATCTTCGCGAAAGCGGCCTGGGCCCGCGCCACCGTGGCGTCGTCCAGGCGGCTGATCAGCTCCTCGGCGGCGCGCCACGCCGCGTCCTCGGTGTCGCGCACGATCACGTGCAGGCGGATGCCGAACCGCACCGTGCGGCCGTGGGCGGCGGCGCGCCGCCGCACGTCGGCCACCTTCCTGGCCACCTCGGCCGGGGGCTCGCCCCAGGTGAGGTAGGCGTCGACCTGTTCGGCCGCCAGCGCGTGCGCCGCCTCGCTCGAGCCGCCGAAGTACACCGGCGGGTGCGGCCGCTGCAGCGGCGGGTACAGCAGCTTGGCGCCGCGCACCGAGAGGTGCCGGCCTTCGAAGTCGAAGGTCTCGCCGGCGTGGCTGCGCGCCAGCACCTCGCGCCAGATGCGGATGAACTCGGCCGATTGCTCGTAGCGGGCCGCGTGGTCAAGGAACACGCCGTCGCCCTCCAGCTCGGCGCGGTCGCCGCCGGTGACCAGGTTGATCAGCAGCCGGCCGCCGGAGAGCCGGTCGAAGGTGGCCGCCATGCGCGCGGCCAGGCTGGGCTGGTGCAGGCCGGGCCGCACCGCCACCAGGAACTTCAGGCGGCGCGTCACCGGCAGCAGCGACGCCGCCACCACCCACGGGTCCTCGCAGGAGCGGCCGGTGGGGATGAGCACGCCTTCGTACCCCAGGTTGTCGGCGGCCTGCGCCACCTGCGCCAGGTAGGCATGGTCGACCTGGCGGGCGCCTTCGCCCGTGCCGAGGTAGCGGCTGTCGCCATGGGTGGGGATGAACCAGAACACTTGCATCGCGTCTTCTCCTTGGTCTGTCGTTCGGCGGTCAGGGCAGCGCGACGCCGAAGCGCCGCGCGTGGCCGGTGGGGGGCGGCTCAGCGCACCTCCGGCGCGGCCTCGCGCACGGACACCGGCCTGGGAATCAGCTTCAGCTCGAAGAACACGTCGGCCAGCTTCTGCTGCTCGGCGATCACCGCGGGCGTCACCGGCTTGACGCCCAGTGCATAGCGGCGCAGGCTGGACTCGACGATGTCGGCATCCAGGCCCTGGATCGGGCCGATCAGCGCGGCGGCGCGCCGGGGATCCGCCTGGATCCAGTCGCTCCGCTCGCGCAGGTCGTCGAACAGCGCGGCCAGCACCTGCGGATGCCGTTCGGCCCAGGTCCGCTCGGCCAGGTAGAACTGGTGGTTGTTCACCACGCCCCGGCCGTCCGCCAGGATGCGGGCGCCCACCTGCTTCTCGGCCGCCGAGAGGAACGGGTCCCAGATCACCCACGCATCGACCACACCCTTCTCGAAGGCGGCGCGGGCGTCGGCCGGCGGCAGGAACACCGGCTGGATGTCCGAGTAGCGCAGCCCGTGCTTCTCCAGCAGCCGCACCAGCAGGTAGTGCACGTTGCTGCCCTTGTTCAGCGCCACCTTGCGGCCCTTCAGGTCGGCCACGCTTCGCAGCGCCGAGCCCTTGGGGACCACGATGGCCTCGGCCAGCGGCGACGCCGGGTCGTAGCCCACGTACACGAACTTCGCGCCGGCCGCCTGCGCGAACACCGGCGGCGCCTCGCCGACGTAGCCGACGTCCACCGCGCCGACGTTCAGGCCTTCGAGCAGCTGCGGGCCGGCCGGGAACTCGACCCACTTCACGGCCACGCCCTGCGGCGCGAGCCTGCGCTCCAGCGTGCCCTGCGCCTTCTGCAGCACGAACAAGCTGGCCGCCTTCTGGTAACCGATGCGCAGCGTCTTGTCCTGGGCACCGGCCGGGCCGAAGGCGACGGCCAGCAGCAGCGGCGCGAGCCAGCGCAGGAAGGATGGATGGGTCATGGTCGGGTCCTTGTGTGGGGGCGGGCAAGGCGTCGCCCTGCCCTGCGGGATGGCAGGGTTGGAAGGGGAACGGAACGCGGCAGTTGCCGCTCAGACGCTACATCGCACCTGCGAGAACGGCACGGTCTCGAAGGCCGGCGAGGCCGGCGGGCGCGTCGCCTCGGCCAGCAACTGCGCCACCGCGTCGTCCAGGCGGCCGGCCAGGTCCTCGGCGATGTGGTGGCCGCCTTCGGGCAGCAGCGTCACCTGTGAATCGGTGGCATAGACGCCTGGCAGGATGTGCCGCGCCGACAGCGACTGCAGCACCGGCCGGAGCGCGTAGTCCAGCGCCAGCATGTGGTGCGGACTGCCACCCGTGGCCAGCGGCAGCACCGCCTTGCCGCGCAGCGCGGTCTGCGGCAGCAGGTCCAGGAAGACCTTCAGCACGCCGCTGTAGGCCGCCTTGTAGACGGGCGTGGCGATCACCAGGGCGGATGCCTGGGCGACCTGGTCGAGCGCGGCCGCGACGCTGCGGTGCGACGTGTCGGCCAGCAGCAGCGCCTGGGGCGACAGGTCGCGGATCTGCAGGCGCTCGACCACCGGCCCGTGCCCGCGCAGGCGCCGGGCCACGGTGTCGAGGAGCGCCGCCGAGCGCGAACGCTCGGAAGGACTGCCGGCCAGCAGGAGGATGGACATGGATGCGGCTTCTTGGCTCGTGCGAATGGAAGCCGCACTGTAGGAACGGGGCGCGCCGCTGGGAACGACAGAGTTCTCACTTGGTTATCCCCATAAGCACATCCCCGCGCCGGGCCGGCAGATCGATATGGGGATTTGCTCATTCCCGCGGCCGGCGCGGTGCGCAGGGTCCGGCGAAGGTCGCGCCGGGGCCATCGGGCGGTCGGGCCGTGCGGCGTGCGCGCCGCGGGCGCCGTGCCGCCGGCGTCAGCGGCGGGTGCGTGCGCCCGGGGGGGTGGCGGGCCCCGGCTCCTCGGCGGGCTCGGCGCGCCGCGCGGGCAACGGCACGGAGGGCTGGCTCCACGAGGGTTGCATCAGGGCGCCCGGCGTGTTGGCCATGCTGGACGTGCCGCCCCAGAGGCTGCCGCCATCGGCACCGCCGATCATGGTGCCGCCGACGGTGAGCCCGGACGGACGGGCCGGCGCGACCGGCACCGTGGTGGCACTCGCGGCGGTGGACGACCCCGGTGCGTCGACCGCGCCCGCCGCCATGCCGGACGACGGGCCGGACGGACGACTCGTGCCGAGACGGCCGGGCGCGGGATCGGCCGGCGGCTGCGTCGGCAAGGACGACTGCGCGAAGGCGACGGCCATCGCACCGGACAGCAGGGTGGCGACGAAGAAGGACCTGGTCATGAGAGCTCCTGGCGCCTGTGGCGCGCAATGCGGCGGGCCGCCCGGCCGCGCGCGGGGGCGGCGCGGCCTTTCAGCCATTGTGGATGGGCCAGGCGAGCGGACCGTGTGGGACGGGGAGCACACCGCTGTCGGAACGCAGCCCGGTCGCGAGAGCAGCTCGTCCGCTCGCGCGGACCTGCCAGAGCAGTGCCCCGCAGCGGTCCTTTCACTCTGTTGCGCCCGCCGCGCCGAGACCTTGGGCAGCATGTCAGGCCGGGCGCGCTGCGCGCCTTCCAACCCGGCGCGCCACGCGCGTCTCCACCACCTCAACCACTTCCGACAAGGCCCCATGGAGAACCGAAACCTCACCACCTATGCCGCCCTCGCCGGCGGCCTCCTGCTCGCCAACCGGATGCGCAAGCGCCGCCAGCAGGGCCTGCTCGATGCCGTCGAGGACACGGCCGGCACGCGCCGCGCCTCGGGCCCGGGCCTCCTCTCGCTCGCCGCACTGGTCGGTGGCGGGCTCTACCTGTCCCGCAAGCTGCGGCAGGGGCCGGGCGCCGGTTCGGCTTCGAACGTGCAGGAGTCGATCGAACTCGACGTGCCCGTGAGCACCGCCTACAACCAGTGGACCCAGTTCGAGGAGTTCCCGAAGTTCATGGCCACGGTCGAGGAGGTGCGGCAGCTCGACGACACCCACCTGCACTGGCGCGCCATCGTGGCCGGCAAGTCCAAGGAATGGGACGCGGAGATCACCGAGCAGATCCCCGACGAGCGCATCGCGTGGCGCAGCACGGACGGCGTGACCAACGCCGGCGTGGTGACCTTCCACCGCATCGGCGACAGCCGCACGCGCGTGATGCTGCAGATGGACTACGAGCCCGAGACGCTGACCGAGCAGGTCGGCGACGCGGTCGGCGGCGTCAAGCTCACGGCCAAGGGCAACCTCAAGCGCTTCAAGGAGCTGGTCGAGGCCCGCGGCACCGAAACCGGTGCCTGGCGCGGCGAGGTGGCGGCGCACTGACCGCGATGCAGCAGCGTTCGCTCGGCCGGCACGGACCGGCCGTGTCCATGCTCGGCCTGGGCTGCATGGGCATGTCCGGCATGTACGGGCCGGCCGACCGCGCCGAGAGCATCGCCACCGTGCAGGCGGCGCTCGACGCCGGGGTGACGCTGCTGGACACCGGCGACTTCTACGGCATGGGGCACAACGAGCTCCTGATCGGCGACGCCGTGGCTGGCCGCCCGCGCGACAGCTACCAGGTGAGCGTGAAGTTCGGCGCGCTGCGGGACCCCGGCAACGGCTGGAACGGCTACGACGCGCGGCCGGTGGCGGTGAGGAACTTCCTGGCCTACACGCTGCAGCGGCTGCGGCTGGACCACATCGACATCTACCGCCCGGCGCGGCTGGACCCGCAGGTGCCGATCGAGGACACGGTGGGCGCCATCGCCGACCTGGTGAAGGCCGGCTGGGTGCGGTTCATCGGCCTGTCCGAGGTTGGCGCCGACACCATCCGCCGCGCGGCCGCCGTGCACCCGATCGCCGACCTGCAGATCGAGTACTCGCTGATCTCGCGCGGCATCGAGGAGCGCATCCTGCCCACCTGCCGCGAACTGGGCATCGGCATCACCGCCTACGGGGTGCTCTCGCGCGGCCTGATCAGCGGCCACTGGGACGCCGCGCGGCAGCGGGCCGGCGATTTCCGCTCGGCCAGCCCCCGGTTCCAGCCCGGCAACGTCGAGGCCAACCTGGCGCTGGTGGACGCGCTGCGGCGCATCGCCACGACAAGGGGCGCCACGGTGGCGCAGGTGGCGATCGGCTGGGTGCTGGCGCAGGGTCAGGACATCGTCCCGCTGGTCGGGGCGCGGCGGCGCGACCGGCTCCAGGAGGCGCTGGGCGCGCTGCCGCTGGCGCTGGACGGCGAGGACCTGGCGGCCATCGAACAGGCCGTGCCCAGGGGCGCCGCCCGCGGCGAGCGCTATCCGCAGGCGCAGCTGGCGCACCTGGACAGCGAACGCTGACCCGCCGCCCGCCCGCTGCGGAGCGGGGGGCGGCGCGACCGGCGGCAGCGGCCTTCAGTCCGGCTCCGCCCACCAGGCCGGCCCGAACCGCCCCCCCAGCCAGTCGACGAAGCGGCTCACCTTGGCCGGCACCAGGCTGGGCGACGGATAGACCGCGTGGATCTCCTGCGAGGGCAGCGCCCAGTCGGCCAGCAGCGGCAGGACGGCGCCGGCCTGGATCGACGTTTGCGCCACGTACCGCGGCAGCACCGCGATGCCCATGCCCATGCGCACGCCGGCCAGCAGCGTCGAGAGGTTGTTGGATCGCAGGAAGCCCTTCACCGGCACCACGGCGACCTCGCCGCCGGGCCCCGTGAAATGCCAGCGGGCATCGCCCTGCACCGTCGTGTAGACCAGGGCCTCGTGGTCCGACAGGTCGGGCGGCACGACCGGCGTGCCCCGCCGCTGCAGGTACTCCGGCGCCGCGACCGCCACCCATGGATTGGTCCCCAGCCAGCGCGCGCCCAGCGTGGAATCGGCCAGCGGTCCCATGCGGATCGCCACGTCGACGCCCTGTTCGACCAGGTTGACGTAGCGGTCCTCCACGGTCAGCTCCACCTGCAGCTTCGGGTGCAGCTGCATGAACCGCATCACCAGCGGCGCCAGCACCCGCCGCCCGAAGGCCACCGAGGTGCTGATGCGAAGGCCGCCCTGCACCTGCGACTGCTGCAGCGCCGCCAGGCTGTCGGCCTCCTCGACGTGGTGCACGATCAGCTTGCACTTCTCGTAGTACAGGGCCCCGATCTCGGTGGGCGTCACGCCGTGCGTGGACCGGTGCAGCAGCCGCGCGCCGAGCTGTTCCTCCATCTGCGCAACCTGCTTGGTCGCCGACGGCTGGCCGATGCCCAGGTCGGCCGCCGCCTTGCTGAACGAGCCGAGATCCACCACGCGAACGAAGAGCCGGATGGCTTGCAGACGGTCCATGACGCTCCTGGGGCCCGGGGGGCCGGCGACGCCCATTCCAACGCGGAATAAGGCAAATGCGCAGGCGGAGTCTTCCACGAACCGTCCGTCTTCTCAATCATCGGGCCCTGTTGCAAGAACCGAAGGAGACAACGATGGCAAGGATGAAGGCCTGCATGGCGGCCGTGCTCGTGATGGAGAAGGAAGGCGTGAGCCAGGCCTTCGGGGTGCCGGGCGCGGCGATCAACCCGCTGTACGCGGCGCTGCGCGAGCGGCACGGGATCGCGCACATCCTCGCGCGCCACGTCGAGGCCGCCTCGCACATGGCCGAGGGCTACACCCGCGCGCGGGCCGGCAACATCGGCGTGTGCATCGGCACCTCCGGGCCGGCCGGCACCGACATGATCACCGGCCTGTACTCCGCCGGCGCCGACAGCATCCCGATCCTGTGCATCACCGGCCAGGCGCCGCGCGCGCGGCTGTACAAGGAGGACTTCCAGGCCGTCGACATCGAGGCGATCGCGCGCCCCGTCACCAAGTGGGCGGTCACCGTCCGCGAACCGGCCCAGGTTCCCGGCGCCTTCCAGCAGGCCTTCCACCTGATGCGGTCGGCGCGGCCCGGCCCGGTGCTGATCGACCTGCCGTTCGACGTGCAGATGGCCGAGATCGAGTTCGACATCGACACCTACGAGCCGCTGCCCGCGTACAAGCCGGCCGCGACCCGCAGGCAGGTCGAGAAGGCGCTCGACATGCTGGCCGCCGCCGAGAAGCCGCTGATCGTGGCCGGCGGCGGCATCATCAACGCCGACGCCAGCGCGCTGCTGGTCGAATTCGCCGAGATCACCGGTGTGCCGGTCATCCCCACGCTCATGGGCTGGGGCAGCATCGCCGACGACCACCCGCTGATGGCGGGCATGTGCGGGTTGCAGACCAGCCATCGCTACGGCAACGCGACGCTGCTGGCCAGCGACTTCGTGCTGGGCATCGGCAACCGCTGGGCCAACCGGCACACCGGCTCGCCGGAGGTCTACTGCCGCGGCCGGCGCTTCGTGCACGTGGACATCGAGCCGACCCAGATCGGCCGCGTGTTCATGCCCGACTTCGGCATCGTCAGCGACGCCAAGGCCGCGCTCACCCTGTTCGTCCAGGTGGCCCGCGAGCGCCGCGCCGCGGGCCGGCTGCGCGATGTCGGCGAGTGGGCGCAGCGGTGCGCAGAGCGCAAGCGGCTGATGCTGCGGCAGACCCATTTCGAGCAGGCGCCGATCAAGCCGATGCGCGTCTACCAGGAGATGAACGAGGTGTTCGGCCGCGACACCACCTACGTCTCGAGCATCGGCCTGTCGCAGATCGCGGGCGCGCAGTTCCTCCACGTGTACGGGCCACGGCGCTGGATCAACTGCGGCCAGGCCGGCCCCCTGGGCTGGACCATCCCGGCGGCGCTGGGCGTGGTGGCCGCCGATCCGACGCAGCTGGTGGTCGGCCTGTCGGGCGACTACGACTTCCAGTTCCTGATCGAGGAACTGGCCGTCGGCGCCCAGTTCCGCCTGCCGTACGTGCACGTCCTGCTGAACAACAGCTACCTCGGCCTGATCCGGCAGGCCCAGCGCAACTTCGAGATGGACTACTGCGTGCAGCTGGCCTTCGACAACCAGAACATGTCCGAGGCGGACGGCGACGTGCGCGGCTACGGCGTGGACCACCAGGCCGTGGTGCAGGGGCTGGGCTGCAAGTCGCTGCGCGTGACCGACCCGGACCAGATCCGCCCGGCGCTGCTCGACGCCCAGGCGATGGCGCGCAGGTTCGGCGTGCCGGTGGTGGTGGAGGTCATCCTAGAACGCGTGACCAACATCGCGATGGGCACCGAGATCGACAAGGTGGTCGAGTTCGAGCCGGTCGACTGCCGGCATCCGCAGGGGCGCGCCGGGCTGGAGGTGGCCGGCCTGCTCGGCTGAGGCTGCTTTGCTCGGTGTCGGGGCCCCGCGTCTGTCCGGCCGGAACCGTCAGGGCGTCGCCCGCGCCACCGCCATGGCGCCGACGAACGAAGCCATCGCCTGGGCGTACCGGCGGTCCTGCTCGACCGGCCCCATGTGCGCCGCGGGGCTCACCCTCACCTGCCGCGCCGACGGGATCTCCTGCGCCATCCGGTCGCTCGCCGACGGCAGGGTCGTGACGTCCTGCTCGCCCGAGATGATCAGCGTCGCGACGTTGACGCGCTGGAGCACGTCGCTGGCATCCCAGTTCAGCATCGCCAGCACACCGCGTGCGGCCACCCGGGGAGACGAGCGATAGGCGTAGCGGGCCGTCTGGTCCAGCTGCTCCCAGCTCTGCATGCCGGCGAAGGACTGGGAGGCCAGCTGCAGGTGGGCCAGGCCGCTCTGGTACGCGAGGAAACCCAGCGCCCGAAAGGCCGGCGAGGCCGCATCGACCACCCGCAGCGCCGGCTCGTACACGGGCTTCTGGAGCTTGCGCGAGCGCTCCGGGTTCTGCTTGGTGTCCACCGGGTTGGTGTACGTCGTGTTCGCCTGCACGATGCCCCGGACTTCCTTGCCGAGCCGGTCGGGGTAGCGCTTCGCATATTCCAGGTTGAGCATGCCGCCGATGCTGTGGCCGACCAGGATGACGGGGCCGCCCTTGACGCTCGCGACGACGGCGTCGAGGTCCGCTGCCATGGCCGACATCGTGTAGTCGCCGGGGAGCGGCGTCGAGGCACCGAGCCCCGGAAGGTCCCAGGTCACCACACGCGTCCCCTGCGGCAGCGACTGCATCAGCCACCTCCACTCCCCCTGGTCGGCGCCCCAGCCGTGCGTGAGCAGCAGCGTGGGGCCTTCCGGCGGGCCATAGCGGTTCACGGCCAGCTGGGCGCCGCTGGCGCCGCGCACCACGCCCGATTGCGCCTGCGGCATCGGGGCGGGATCCGCGCCCCTCGGGAAGAAGGGCGCGACCAGGAACTTGCCCAGGAACACCCACAGCAGCATCAGCAGCGGCAGCAGCACCGCGAGTGCCCGCCGGCGTCCGGCCGGCGCGTGCAGGGGCGATCGGTGCGACGCGAGGTGGGTCCGCCCGTCGGCGCCGCGGGCCAGGACGGCGCGCGGGCGGCGACTGCGAAGCAGCAGGTAGAGCGCCACGGCCGCGACACAGGCCGCGGACAGTCCGAGCACGTAGAGGGTGAGAAGCTGGGCGGGATTGGCTGCCATGGGTGGAACACTCGCGCAACGCGCGGGCCGGGACGTGTTGGAAGCGCGATCGTCGGCGCCGGATGTCCCGCCGGCTGTGGGCGCGTTGCGAAAGCCCGGGTCGTCCACGCGCGGTCCGTCGATGGGCCCGGTCTGGCGCCGAGCTGCCGGTCCGCTGCCGCGCCATCGGCACAACGGGTGCACGCGCCAGCCGAACTCCTGCATCATCCGCATCGATGCACCCCGGCCTTGCGCACCACCCCGTCCCGTCGACCTGGCGCCGGCGCCAGTGGCTCGCGGCCGCGGTGGCCGCGTGGCCCGGCGCCGCCCTGCTCGCGCAGGACGAGCCGCGGCCGCAACTGAAGATTTCGGCGGCGCAGCTGTACCACAAGCTCTCGGACCGCTTCCCGGCGCGGTTCGGCCTGGGCGGCCTGCTGCGGCTGGAGCTGCGGGCGCCACGGCTGCACCTGCTGCCGGCGCGCAACCAGCTCGGTGCCACGCTGCAGGCGCAGCTCGGCGGCCCGGCGGTGCAGCCGGTCGAGCCTGGCGAACTGGACGTCGCCTTCGGGTTGCGCTACGAAGCGGCCGACCGGACGCTGCGGGCCCTGCAGCCCGACATCCTGGACGTGCGCCTGCCGGGCCTCGTGCCGGAGATGGTCGCCTGGGTCAAGGGCGTGCTGCCGGGCGTGGCGCGCGAGGTGGTGGGCGAACTCGTCGTGCACGCCTTCACCCCGCAGGAGCTGGCGCTGCCCGACACCATGGGCCTGGAGCCGTCGAGGCTGACCGTGGTCGAGGACGGGCTGCTGGTGGTGTTCGCCGACAAGCCGCGGCGCTGAGCGCCGCCCGCCAGGCGCGTCAGCCCCGCAGCGACTGGCCCAGCCGCTGCACGCCTTCGCGGATCCTGGCCACGTCCGCGGTCGCGAACGACAGCCGCAGCGAGCTGCGATCCGGGTCCTTGGCATAGAACGGCGCCCCGGGCACGAAGGCGACGCCCTGTTCGATGGCGCGGCGCGCGAACTCGCCGGCGTCCCGGATCGCGCCGCCCGCCCCGGTCAGGCGGGCCCAGAAGAACAGGCCGCCCTGCGGCTGGGTGAAGGCGATGGCGTCGCCGAGCTCGCGCTGCAGCGCGTCGCCCATGGCCTGGGCGCGTTCCGCGTAGACGCGGCGCACGTTCTCCAGGGTGGCCGGCATCCGGCCGCTGCGCAGGTACTGCGCGGCCGTGGCCTGGGCGAAGGTGCTGGTGTGGGCGTCGCTGAACTGCTTGCACATGGTGGCCCGCGCCAGCAGGTCCGGCTGGGCGATCAGCCAGCCCACCCGCAGGCCGGGCGACAGCACCTTGCTCATGCTGCCGCAATGCGCGATCCATTCGCGCGAGCCGGGCACCTGGTCGGACAGCGCCAGCAGCGACGGCGGCGGCGCGGCGCCGAAGTACAGGTCGCCGTAGGGGTCGTCCTCGACGATCAGCACCTGGTACTGCACGGCCAGCGCCAGGATGCGGCGGCGCCGCTCCAGCGACAGCAGGGCGCCGCTGGGATTGCCGAACGTGGGGATCAGGTAGACGAACTTGGGCCGGTGCTCGCGGATCAGCGCCTCCAGGCGGTCGACCTGCACCCCGTCGGCATCGATCGGGGCCGACACGAGGTCGGCGCCATAGAGCCGGAAGCACTGGATGGTGGCCAGGAAGGTCGGGCCCTCCACGATCACCTTGTCACCCGGGCTGACCAGCGTCTTGCCCAGCAGGTCGAGGGCCTGCTGGCTGCCGGTGGTGACGATCAGGTGGTGCGGCTCGACGCCGGCCACGCCCTTGTGCCGCTCGAAGGCGGCCAGCTGCGTGCGCAGCGGCTCGTAGCCTTCGGTGGCGCCGTACTGCAGCGCCCCGCCCGGCTCCTCGGCCAGCGCGCCGGCACTGGCCTCGCGCAGGCCGTCGACGTCGAACATGGCGCTGTCCGGAAAGCCGCCGGCGAACGAGATGATGCCGGGCTTGCCCAGCAGCTTGAACAGCTCGCGGATGGCGGAGGTTTCGACGTTGTCGAGGCGGGAAGCGAATTGGAGCGGCATGGCGGGCAGTCCGGGAAACGAAGGGAAGGCAGGTGCCGGAAGTCGAGGCCCCATTGTCGCGCGAACGCGCCGCCACCCGGCCGCCCGCGCGCGCCCGGTCTTCCGGCGCTCCCGGCGCCGTGCTGGCCGCTCCTCCCTGGCGGGCGGTGCGTGCCGCCCGCTCCGCTCAATCGTCCCGGCGCGTGCGGCCCAGCCCGTCCCGGTTGACGGCAGGCTTCTCGCTGCGCTGGTCGGCGTAGCGCAGGCCCACCGGCTCCTCGCGCGGATCGTCGGCCTGCGGCGCGGCCCGCGTCTCCTCGGCGGCCATGGCCCGCCCGCTGCGCTCCTCGGTGCTGTCCTCCCAGCTGGCCGAGCGGCCCACTGCACCGTTGCGAACGGCGTCGGCGTCGGCCGCGGCGACGCGGCCGCCACGGACGATCTCGCGCAGCGGGCGGTGCTGCGGACGGTGCACCAGGTTCAGATGGCCGGGCTGCGCGCCCTCGAGCACGGCCCGCGCGCGCTGGGCCCCGGCTTCGTCGTGCGTGTCGACGACCAGCACGGTGCGGCCATCGCGCGCCGCCCCGCTGTAGGTGGCGTGGTGCGGATGGTCGTCCCCGAACAGATCGGTGAAGAACGCGCCGATGCGCTCGACCGTGCGGTGGTCGACGGCGACTTCGCGTTCCAGTCCGCCCCAGTTGCCGCGCACCGCGTGCTCGCCCGCGTCGGATGCGCCGTGGCCGTGCTGCAGGTGCACGTCGTCCCGGGCGAATCCGGCCTGCAGCAGGCGGTCGCGGGCCTGCTCGGCGGCATTCCGGTCATCGAAGGTGCAAAGGGCGGTGTGCATGGCGATCTCCTGTTCACTGCGATGCCGCCATTGGACGGCCGGGTTCGCCGGCCGTGGGTCGGCTCGGCGAACCGCGGGCTGTAGGTGGGGGACTACTGGTGTGGCGGTCGCGTCAGAGGTTCTTGCGCGGCTTGCGGGTGCCCGCCGGGGTGCTGCCGGCGTCGGGATCGCGCTCGGTCAGCGGCGCATCGGTCCGGTCGGAGGCGACGGCGCGCTCCCGCTCGCGGGCGCCGCCCACGCGCTCGACATCGACGTCCTTGCGGCGCACGGTGTCCTCGATCGTTTCCTCGCGCTCATGCACCTGCTTGCCCACGCGGACTTCCTCGACCACGCGGGCCGTCTTGGCGACCACCGGCTCCTCGGCCGTCTCGCGCACTTCCAGCGTGCCTTCGCGGAAGGTGTCGAGCGCGCCAGCCTCGACCTCCCGGTTCACCGGCCGCCGCTCGACCACCGCCTCTTCCTCGCGCAGCCGCACGACCTCGCGCACCGGGCGCTCGGAGATGCGCTGGATCACGCGCACGCCACCACGCTCGACGCTGCGCTTGCCCACCTGCAGCTGCTCTTCCACGACGTCGATCACGCCTTCCTTGCCGACCTGCAGGTCGTCCCGGCTGCTCTGCGCATCGGACGCCAGGTCCATCGTGCCGGCGGTGGCCGGCTGCGGCGCCAGCACGCCCTGGGCCGGCGGCTGCGGATCCAGCGTGCCCTGCGCAGGTTGCTGCAGCCCCACGAGCGGGTGCGCCGGCTGGTCGTCCCAGCCCTCGCTCTTCCATTGCTGCACGCGCTCGTCGACGTCGTACGCCCCCGCCTCCTGCAGCAGGGTCGCCGCGCGGTCGGCCTGCTGCTCGTCGCGGGCGTCGACCACCAGCACGCAGCTGCCGCGGCGCACGGCCTCGTCGTAGCTGTGCGCGTGCCGCAGGTCCTCGTCGTTGTCGCCGAACAGCCGGGCGAAGAAGCCACCCACGCCGCCCTGGCGGCCCCCGCTGTCGGTGGCCTGCATCGCGGACGGCTGGGCCGTGCCCTGCTGCTGCTCGATGTGCAGGTCGTCCCGGTCGAAGCCGTTGCTGGTGAGTCTTTCGAGCGCGGCTTGCGCGTGCGCCTGGGTGTCGAATGCGCCGATGACGGTTTGCATGGAGTGTCCTTGGTTCAGGGTTGTGTTCGGCCGCCCTCATCGGGCAGCCATTGACCGGTGTCGGGATCGAGGCGCTCCACGCGCACGTGCTCGCGCCGCAGGGTGACCTCCAGCCGGTCCTCGCGCACCTCGCGGCGGCGGACCAGGCGGATTTCCTCCACCAGCACCAGCTCCTTGCGCGTGACGAGGCGTTCCTCGACCACCGGCACCACCATCTCGTCGCCCTCCTGCCGCACCGCCGGGGCCTCGGCGACGACGCGGCCCACGGGCATGCGCCGCACCTCGACCACCTCGGACGACAGCTGGGCCTTCACCTCGGCCGGCACCTCGTCCACCTGCTTGCGCAGCCGGACACGGCCCGTGTCCACCACCTCGCGTCCGATCTCCAGCCGTTCCTCGGTGACCGGGATGGCGAGATCGGCAGGCGCGTCGGTCGCTCGGTTCATTGGCGGGATCTCTCTCTGGACGACGAAAGCGGCCATTCTTCGCATCGAGGGTCCCCTGGCTGTCGTCCCCCCGTGCCAGCGTCGGTAGGCGAGGGACTACCCGGCGCATTCGCCTGCAACCTTGCGATGGGGACGCCGGGCGTGCGCGGCGGCCGGGCTCGAGCTCGAACGGTGTGCGGCGAGATGCGCACGGCCACTCGCGCATCTGCTGCGTGCCGCTGGACCTTCCCCTCGCACGAACGACATCGTCGCCGGCCTGCGCGCGGGGCGCGGGGCGCGGCCCGGCGCGTCAGCCGTCGCCGTGGGGCAGCGGCACGGCGGGCGCCGCGTGCGCCACCGGGGCCGGCGTCGCGGGCAGCGGGGGCAAACCGGCCAGGGCGGGCAGCGCCGCTGCCGCCTGCGTGCACAGCACGCCGGCGTCCAGGATGCCGGCGCCGAACGGCGTGGGCTGCCAGCCCGGTGGCTTGCGGCACGTGGCCTGCGCGGCCACCTGGAAGGCTTCCACGCGGCGCGCGGTGCGGCCGTACATCGCGTCGATCTGCGGCTTCCACCGCAGCAGCCACAGCGCGGCGCAGCCGCTGGCGATGGCCGCGGCATACGAGGTGCCGTCGCCACCCCAGGCGTAGTCGGCGCCGAGGCCCTTGCGCTGCGCGACCGGCCGGAACAGGTTGGCCGCCGGCGCGCTGAACGCCACCTCGGCGCCGAAGCTGCTGCCGCTCCAGGGCAGGCTTCGCCAGGTCGTGCCGGCCACGGCGATCGCGGTGTCGAGCCGTGCCGGCGCGACCACCGGGTCCACGTGGTTGCCGGCGGCGCACACCACGATCACGCCGCGCGAGCGCGCCAGCTGCATGGCCTGCACCATGGCGGGCGATGCGATCGGCGGAAACACGCCCAGGCTGACGTTGACCACGTCGACCTGGGCCTGCTGGACCAGGTAGCGCAGTGCCTGCGCGAACTCCTCCTGGCGGTCGTTGATGACGACGACGTCGGCGATGCGGACCACCACGTGCGGCACCCTGGGCGCCACGCCGTAGAACTTGCTGCCATCGGGCAGCGTGGCGCAGCCGGAGAGGGTGGCGCCGATGCGGGTGCCGTGGCCTTTCGAGATCGCCCCGAACGGCATCGGGTCGACGCCGTCGTCGTTCGGCGCAGGCACCTGCAGCCCGAACTCCTGGGGCGTGGCCGATGGCATGAAGGTGCGGCACTCGTCGACCCGCAACCAGCTGCCACCCGGCTGGCCGAACCCCAGCGCCCGGTGCCGGGTGTAGCCGGTGTCGATCTGACCGACGCGGATGCCGCTGCCGGCCCAGTCGAGCGTCTCGGGCCCGCCGAGCGCGGCCCAGGCGGCGTCCACCCGGATAGCCTCGAGGTGCCACCGCAGCCCGCCAGCGGCTCCGGGCACCGCCTCCGGTGCGCGAGGCTCGAGGTCCTCCTCGATGCGCTGGCGGGCCAGCGCCTGGGCGTCGGCCTCGTCGATGAACTCCACCCGGTGGGCGCCGATGTGCGTCAGCAGCTTCTCCGCCGACGTCCCGGGGTGTCGCTGCACCAGGTGGCGCAGCACGTGCGGCCGCACCAGGCCTTCGTGCACGCCCACCTGCAGCAGGTCGATGTCGAGCCCGGGATCGCCCAGCGCCGCCAGGCTCTGGCGGTAGGTCGCGAAGCTCGGGCCATCGTCCCGGATGACCACCTTCGCATAGCGCTTTTCAGTCATGCTTGTCTCCACGTCGAACAGGGGGCGGTCAGCGTACGGACGCGTTCCACTCCCGGCCAGTGCCACTCGTCGGCCGGCTGGCCGAACGCGACCGGGTCCGCCGATTGCCCCTGCCCGACCGTTGCCACTGTCGAGAAGAACACCATGCTCAGTCCACGCAAGCTCTTCCAACTCGCCGTCCGGGCGGTCAAGTCCTGGTCCGACGACTACGCGCCCAGCATGGGCGCCGCGATCTCCTACTACACCGTGTTCTCGCTGGCCCCGCTGCTGGTGATCGTGATCGCCATCGCGGGCGCAGTGTTCGGCCGCGAAGCCGTCCAGGGGCTGATCTCCGACCAGTTGTCGGGCCTGGTGGGCGCGCAGGGGGCCGAGATGGTCGAAGGCCTGATCGCCGGGGCCAGCGACACCGACCGCGGGCTGGTTGCAGGGCTCATCAGCATCGGGGTGCTGGTGGTCGGCGCCACCACCGTGTTCGCGGAACTGCAGAGCGCGCTCGACCGGATCTGGAAAGTGCCGGCCACGGCCAAGCCGTCCGGGATCACAGGCCTGCTGCGCGCGCGCCTGCTGTCCTTCGGGCTCATCCTCGGCGTGGCGTTCCTGCTGATGGTGTCACTGGTGGTCAGCGCCACGCTGGCGGCCTTCGGCAGCTGGGCCAGCGGCCTGCTGCCGGGCTGGGAGGTGCTGCTGCAGGTGCTGAACCTGGTGGTGTCGCTCGGCATCCTCACCGTGCTGTTCGCGCTGATCTTCAAGTTCATGCCGTCCACCCAGGTCGCCTGGCGCGACGTCTGGGTGGGCGCGATCGCCACCGCCGTGCTGTTCGAGATCGGCAAGCTGGGCATCGGCCTGTACATCGGCAAGAGCGGCATGGACGAGACGTTCCAGGCCGCCGGCGCGCTGGTGGTGCTGCTGGTCTGGGTGTACTACGCCGCGCAGATCTTCCTGCTCGGGGCCGAGTTCACCAAGAGCTATGCCGACGAGCACGGCTCGCTGTCCGCAGGCGCGCGCCGCGCGCCGGAGAACCCGACCAAGCGCTGAGGCGGCGCCCTCCCCGGTCGGCGTCTGCCACCGGGGCGGCTGGTTCACCAGCGCCGCCGCGGCTGGTGCTGCTGGTCGCGTTCCCGCGTCAGAAGCCCGCGGCCAGGCCGTCGCGCCGCGAATCGGAGGCGGCGACGTAGCCCTCCACCTTCGGGTCGCCCGCGCGCCAGATGAACTGGCCGGCGCCGAAGTCCTGGTAGTTGTCGTTGATGACCTCCATCCGGTGCCCGCGGTGGGCCAGCTCCTGCACGGTGGCCGGGTCCATCTGCTGCTCGACGTTGATCTCCAGGCCGGCGTTGAAGCGCCAGCGGGGTGCATCGCAGGCGGCCTGCGGGCTCTGCTTGTAGTCGAGCATGCGCACCAGGGTCTGCATGTGGCCCTGCGGCTGCATGTTGGCGCCCATCACGCCGTACGACATCACCGGCTGCCCGTCCTTGGTGAGGAAGGCGGGAATGATGGTGTGGAACGGCCGCTTGCCGGGCGCCACCTGGTTGACGCCGGGACGCAGGCTGAATGCATGCCCGCGGTTCTGCAGGCTGATGCCGAAGGTCGGCTCCACGCAACCGGAGCCGAAGCCCATGTAGTTGCTCTGGATGAAGCTGACCATCATGCCGTTCTCGTCGGCCGCGGTCAGGTAGATGGTGCCGCCCTTGGCCAGGTTGCCGGCGCCGAAATCCTGGGCCTTCTTCATGTCGATCAGCCTGGCGCGGCTGGCCAGGTACGCGTCGTCGAGCATCTGCTCGGGCGTGACCTCCATGTGCGAGAGCTCCGCGCAATGCTTGTAGACGTCGGCGAAGGCCAGCTTCATCGCCTCGATCTGCAGGTGCTGCGAGTCGGGCCCGTCCACCGGCAGGCTGGCGAGGTCGAACTTGTCCAGGATGCCCACCGCCATCAGTGCCGCGATGCCCTGGCCGTTCGGCGGGATCTCGTGCAGCGTGTAGCCGCGGTAGTCCTTGGCGATCGGCTTGACCCACTCGGGCTTGTAGGCCGCGAAGTCGGCCGCCGTGAGCGAGCCGCCGTTCTCGCGCGCGAAGCGCTCGATGGCCTGGGCGATCTCGCCGCCGTAGTACGCCGCTCCCTTGGTCTCGGCGATGCGGCGCAGGCCGCGGCCGGCCGCCTTGAACTGGAACAGCTCGCCCACCTGCGGGGCCCGTCCCCAGGGCAGGAAGCTCTGCGCGAAGCCCGGCAGCTGGCCCAGTTCGGGCGTGGCGGCGGCCCATTTCTGCTGCACCACCACCGGCAGCAGGTAGCCCCGCTCGGCGATCTCGATGGCCGGCTCCATCAGGTCGGCGAACGGCAGCTTGCCGAAGCGCTCGGACATCGCCACCCACGCCGCCACCGCGCCCGGCACCGACACCGAGTCGAAGCCGCGCTTGGGCGGGTTGGCCGCCTCGCCGTACTTCCTGCTGAAGTACTCGGGCGTCCAGCTGGCGGGGGCCCGGCCGGAACCGTTCAACCCGTGCAGTTCCTTGCCGTCCCACAGGATGGCGAAGGCGTCGCTGCCCAGCCCGTTGCTGACCGGCTCGACGATGGTCATGGCGGCCGCCGCGGCGATGGCCGCATCGACCGCGTTGCCGCCCTTCCACAGCATGCGCAGCCCGGCCTGTGCCGCCAGCGGGTGCGAGGTCGAGACGACATTGCGGGCGAAGACCGGAATGCGCGTGGTGGGGTACGGGTTGTGGAAATCGAAATGCATGGTGGTGGTCTCGGATCAGGCCGCGCGCCCGCCGTGGCGGGAAGCGGGCCAGGTGTCACTCGGCGGTCAGCTTGCGCTCCAGGATGATCTTGCGCCACTTGGCGCGATCGGCAGTGGCCATGGCGGCAAACTGCTGCGGCGTCCCGCCCACCGGCTCGATGCCCAGGCGGGCCAGCCGGTCCTTGACGTCGGCGTCGTGCAGCGCCTGGTTCAGTGCCGTGTTCAGGCGCGTGACGAGGTCCGCCGGCAGGTTCTTCGGTCCGTACAGGCCGAACCAGGTCATGGTCTCGTACCCCGGCACGGCCTCGGCGATGGCCGGTAGCTCGGGGAACAGCGGCGAGCGCTTGCGGCTGCTGATGCCCAGCGCCTTCACCCGGCCGTCCTTGATGTGCGGCAGCGCGCTGGCCACCGAATCGAACAGCACGTCGACCTTGCCGCTCACCAGGTCGGGCATGGCCAGTGCGGTGCCCCGATAGGGGATGTGCACCAGGTACGTGCCGGTCTGCGCCTTGAAGTACTCGGCGCTCAGGTGGACGATGGTGCCGTTGCCGCTGCTGGCGTAGTTGAGCTTGCCCGGGTTGCGGCGGGCGTACTCGATCCAGTCCTTGACCGTCTTCGCTGGTGAGGTGTTCGGCACGACCATGATGTTGGGCGCATCGCCCACGTGGGCCACCGGCGTGAAGTCGGCCACCGCGTCGTAGGGCAGCTTGCCGCCGAAGCTCGGGCCGATGCTGTGGGTGCTGCTCGTGGCCAGCAGCAGGGTGTAGCCGTCGGGCGCGGCCTTGGCCACGATGTCCGACCCGATCGAGCCGCCGGCGCCCGGCTTGTTGTCGACGACGACCGACGCGCCCAGCCGCTCGCCCAGCTTCTGCGACACGGCGCGAGCGAAGATGTCGGTGGCGCCGCCGGCCGGGAACGGCACGACGAGGCGGATCGGCTTGGTCGGGTAGGCCTGGGCCCAGGCCGGCGCGGCGGCGGCGGCGGCCCCGGCCAGCAACAGGTGGCGGCGGGTGGTCATCGGCCGATTATCGGCACGGCCATCCTCAAGCCAAAGCCAATTCGTCTTTAGTCTCCCGAAAGTTCTGCTTTAGCATCGGCCCGTGTCCAGCCTCCGCCTCCTGCGCACCTTCCTGGCCGTGGCCAGCGAAGGATCGTTCGCCGCGGCCGCGCCGCGCGTGGCGCTCACCCAGGCCGCCGTCGGCCAGCAGATGCGCACGCTCGAGGCCGAGCTGCGCCGGCCGCTGTTCGAGCGCCAGGGCAAGTCGGTGGTGCTGTCCGAGGCCGGGCGCGCGGTGCTGCCGCAAGTGCACCAGCTGGTGGCGCTCTACGACCAGCTGCTGGCGGCACCGTCGGCGCAGCCCATGGCGGGCACGGTGCACCTGGGCGCCATCGTCTCGGCGGTGCGGCCGCTGATCGAGTCCACGCTGGCGCTGAAGGCACGGCATCCGGCGCTGGACCTGCATGTCAGCGCGGCCAAGTCCGGCGACCTGATCGCGCGCGTGGCGGCCGGCGAGCTCGACGCGGCAGTCGTGGTGCGCGATGGCCGCGACACCGCGCCGCTGCTGGCCTGGACCGCGCTGTACGACGAGCCCATGGTGCTGCTGGTGCCGGGCACGCTGCCCGACGCGCCGGTGCGCACCCTGCTGCAGCGCCACCCGTTCATCCGGTTCGACCGTGGCGAGCACACCGGCGGGCTGGTCGACCGCGCCCTGAAGCAGCTGCGGGTGCGGCCCGAGGAGTTCCTGGAGCTGAACGCGCTGGAGGGCATCGTGGACCTGGTGCGCTCGGGCCTGGGCACGGCCATCGTGCCGCTGCTGCGGGAGGCGCGCTGGCAGCACGATGCGCGGCTGCGCGTGGTCGAACTCGACCGGGCCGAGGCGCGGCACGTCGCGCTGGTGCGCCGCCGCGACGGCGGCAATGCCGAAGCCATCGGCGCCGTGGTGCGCGAGTTCAAGGCCGGGTGGCCGGCTGAGCCGGCCGTCCTTCACTCGGCCTTGATCGAGGCCTGGGCCACCAGCTGGGCCCAGCGCTGGCGCTCCTGCGCAAAGAAGCGGTCCTGCTCGGCCGGCGTCATGGTGACCACCTCGGCGCCCTGCCCGGCCAGGCGCGCGCGCACTTCCGGATCGCGGATGGCACGCACCAGCTCGGCGTTCAGCCGTTGCACGATCGCCTCCGGCGTGCCCTTGGGCACCAGCACGCCCTGCCAGGTGCCCGATTCGAAGCCGGGCACCCCCTGCTCGGCGATCGTGGGGACGTCGCCGATCAGCGGCATGCGGGTCTTCTTCGACACGCCCAGCAGCTTGAGCTTGCCGCTCTGCACGTGCGGCAGCGTGGCCAGCATGCCATTCATCAGCACCTGGGTCTGGCCGCCCACCGTGTCCTGGATCGCCTGGATGCCACCCTTGTAGGGCACGTACTGCCAGCGCGCGCCGCTGGCGCGTTCCACCGCGACACCGGCCAGGTGCGGCGCGCTACCGGTGGCCGTGACGGCGAAGTTCAGGTCCTTCTGCTTCGACAGCGCCACCAGTTCCTGCAGGTTGCTGGCGGGGACCGAGGGATGGACCACCAGCAGGTGCGGCGAATAGGCCAGCATCGTCACGCCACGCAGGTCCCTGGACGGGTCGAACGGCAGCCGGGTGTAGACCGACGGCGTGATCGCCAGCGCCCCGACGTCGCACAGCAGCAGCGTGTGGCCGTCCGGCGCCGACTTGGCGACGAAGTCCGAGCCGAGGTTGCCATTCGCCCCGGCCTTGTTCTCCACCACCACCGAGGTCTTGAGCGCCTCGGCCAGCAGGTTGCCGATCGAGCGCGCGATGATGTCCGAGGAGCCGCCCGGCGGGTACGGCACCACCAGCCGGATCGGCTTGCTGGGAAAGGCGGGCGTCTGGGCGAAGCCCGCGGGGGCCGCGAGCGCGGCGGCGCCGGCCGCGAGGGCCTGGCGGCGGTTGAAGGTCATGCTTGTCTCCTTGTCGTGTCGGGGTCTGGGTCGGATCGTGGCGGGTGCCGGCGTCGGCCCGGCGACCCGGCTGCGCGACGGCCGCCCCAGCCGCGCGAGCCGCTCACTTGAGCAGGTTCGGCAGCCACAGCGAGAACGCCGGGACGTACGTCACTGCCAGCAGCGTGGCCCCCAGCGCAGCATAGAACGGCGCGATGGTGCGCATCACCTGTCCCACCGAGATGCCGCCGATGGCGCAGCCGACGAACTGGACCGTGCCGACCGGCGGCGTGTTCAGCCCCAGCGCGCAATTGATCAGCATGAGGATGCCGAACTGCAGCGGGTCCATGCCGTACTGCATGGCGATGGGCATGAAGATGGGCGTGCACACCAGGATGGTGGCGGCCATGTCCAGGAAGGTGCCCAGCACGAACAGCAGCAGGTTGATCATGAGGAAGATCACCCACGGGCTGTCGCTGACCAGCTTCATCAGCTCGCCGGTCTTCTGCGGCACCTCGTACAGCGCCAGGAAGTAGCCGAACGCGTTGGAGATGCCGATCAGCAGCAGCACCACCCCGGTGGTCTTGCAGGCCTTGGCGCAGGCGCGCAGGAAGTTCTCGCGCGACAGCGACCGGTAGACCAGCGTGGTGATCAGCAGCGCCCAGGCCACCGCGATGGAGGCCGACTCGGTCGCCGTGAACGCGCCCGAGAGGATGCCGCCCAGGATGATCGCCACCACCAGCAGCCCCGGCAGGGCCGCCAGGAACGACGACAGCACGATGCCCCAGCCCGGGAACGCGCCGTGCACCGGATAGCCGCGCCGCACCGCGACCCAGTACGCCGCCGCCAGGTTGCACAGCGTCAGGATCACCGCGGGCACCAGCCCGGCCAGGATCAGGCCCAGCACGCTGACCGACGCGATCCCCGCGGTGGCCAGGGTGAAGATGATCATGTTGTGCGAGGTGGGCATCAGCGCGCCCACCAGCGCTGCGTGGGTGGTGACGTTGACCGCGTAGTCGGTGTCGTACCCCTGCTTCTTCATCAGGGGGATCATCACCGAGCCGATCGCCGAGACGTCGGCCATCGGCGAGCCGGCGACGCCGCCGAAAATCGTGCAGCCCAGCACGTTGCTCATGCCCAGGCCGCCGCGCACATGGCCCACCAGGCTGTTGGCGAAGCGGATGATGCGCTCGGCGATGCCGCCGTACAGCATCAGCTCGCCGGCGAACACGAAGAACGGGATGGCCAGGAACGAGAACACCTGCATCCCGCCCACCATCTTCTGGAACACCACCGGCACCGGCAGGCCGGCGGCCACGATGGTGGCCACCGACGCCAGGCCGATGGCGAAGGCCACCGGCATGCCCAGCAGCAACAGCACGGTGAAGCTCACCGCCAGCACGGTCAGTTCCATGCCGCCTCCACCTCGATGCCGCGCAGCAGGGCGACGATGTGCTCGATCGAGAACAGCACGATCAGCGCGCCGGCCAGGATGATCGGCACGTAGTCGATGCCGTCGGGCACCGGCAGCATGGGCTTCTTCTCGCCCCACTTGGCCGCCGCCCAGACCCAGCCGCCGTAGACCATGAGCCCGCCGAACACGGCCACCAGCGCATGCACCAGCAGCGCGATGCGGCGTTGCCAGGCCACGGGCAGCAGCACGACGAGCGACTCCAGGCCCAGGTGGCCGGCATCGCGCACGCCGACGGCCAGGCCGAAGGCCGTGACGAACAGCACCAGCAGCATCGCCAGGTTCTCCGCCCAGGTGGGCGTGTCGTTCAGGAGGTAGCGCCCCACCACCTGCCATTGGACGCAGAGCACGACCGCGATGAGCAGCAGCACGGCTGCGAACAGGCTCGCGCGCGCCAGCCCCGCGCACAGGCGGGTGAACGGGCCCACCGCGCCTGCGCGTGGCGGCGCCGGCTGCTGCACCGGCACCGCGGCCGGCTGCTCCACCGGCGCGGCCGCCGGCACGGTCGTGCCCGCAGCCATCACTTGGTGTCCTGGATGGCCTTGACCAGGCGCTTCATGTCGGCGGTGGTCATGAACTTGTCGTACACCGGCCCCATGACGGCCTGGAACGAGGCCTTGTCGACGTCGACGATCTGCGCGCCGGCGGCCTTGACGTTGGCCAGCGACTTGGCCTCCTGGGCGTCCCACGCGGCGCGCTCGACCTTGACCGAGTCCTTGGCCGCGGCGCGGATCAGGTCCTGGTCGGCCTTGGGCAGCTTGTCCCACGCCACCTTGGAGAACAGCAGGATCTCGGGCGCCATCGAGTGCTCGGTGCGGCTGTAGTACTTGACGGCCTCGACGTGCTTGGCGGTGTCGAACGAGGGGGTGTTGTTCTCGGCCGCGTCGATCAGGCCGGTCTTGAGGCCGGTGTAGACCTCGCCGAACGGCATCGGCGTGGCGTTGGCCCCCATCGCCGACACCAGGGCGACCCACAGGTCGGACTGCTGCACGCGGATCTTCATGCCCTTGACGTCGGCCACGGTCTTGATCGGCTTCTTGGCGTAGATCGAGCGGGCGCCGCTGTCGTAGAACGCCAGGCCGACCATGCCGGCCGACTCGCAGGACTTGAGGATCTCGTCGCCCACCGGACCGTCCAGCGACTTGCGCATGTGCTCGACCGAGCGGAACAGGAAGGGCATGGTCGGCACCATCGTCATGGGGCAGACGCTGTTCATCGCGCCGACGTTCACGCGCGTCATCTCCAGCGCGCCCAGGCGCACCTGGTCGATGGTTTCCTTCTCGGTCCCCAGCGCACCCTTGTTGAACACCTTGATCTTCAGCCGGCCCTGGGTGGCCTTGTCCAGCTGCGCGCCCATCGCCTTGACGGCGACCACGGTGGGGTAGTCGTCGGCATTGTGGATGTCGGCCGAGCGCAGGTCGGCGCGGGCCGGCGTGGCCAGCAGGGCCAGTGCCGCCGCGGACGCGGCGGCCAGCAGGGTGAGGTGTTTCATGGCGTCTCCTTGGTGTTGGTGTTGGTGTTGGTGTCGGTGTCTGTGAGCGTGGATTCAGTCGAGGCAGGGCGTTTCCGGCAGGCCGGTCACCCCCGGGCGCAGGGCCAGCAGCGCCCCGTCGAGCGCGGCGTCGAAGCCGTCGACGGGCCGCGCGGGGCGGATGCTGGTGACGAACAGCCAGTCCAGGCCGGGGCCGCCGAAGGCGCACATGGCGGGCTTGGACACCGGCAGCCGGATGCTGCGGTCCAGCCGGCCGTCCGGGGTGAAGCGGTGCAGCACGCCGGCATCGTTGGCGCAGGTCCAGTAGCAGCCTTCGGCATCGATGGCGGCGCCGTCGGGCCGGCCGGGGTGCTGCCGCATGTCGACGAATTCGCGGCGGTCGAGCGGGGTGCCGTCGTCGTCCAGCGTCCAGCGCCAGATGCGGCGCACGTCGGGGTGCGAATCCGAGAGGTACAGGATGCGGTTGTCGGGGCTGAACGCCAGCCCGTTGCCGGTGACCAGGCCGGTGACCAGGGGCGCGGACAGGCCCCGCGCGTCGTAGCGGTAGAGGCTCCCCAGCGGCGAGCCCAGGCCCATGTCGCGCACCATGGTGCTGGCCCAGAAGCGGCCCGCGCGGTCGCAGCGGCCATCGTTGAAGCGCATGTCGGGCCGCGGATGCGCCACTGCGGCGCGCAGCGTGGGGGCCGCGTCGGCCTCCTGCGGCGGCAGCGCCAGCGCGTACACCCCGTCTTCCAGCCCGGCGACCAGCCCCCCGGCCGCACGCGGCGCGATGCAGCCCACCCGCTGGGGCAGCTGCCAGCTGCTCACCGCGCGGCTCGCCCAGTCGAGCCGGCGCACGCAGCGGCCCTCGATGTCCACCCAGTGCAGCGCGCCCGCGCCAGGCGACCAGACCGGGCTCTCGCCGACCTGGTCGCGCGTGGCGGCCGCGACCTCGATGCCGGGAAAGGCGCTCATTCGATGGGCCCGGTGCGCACGAAGGCGCCACCCTGGTAGATGGTCGCCGGATCGTTCGGGTCCAGCACCGGCTGCCGCGCCTCGATGCGGTCGCGGAACACGTCGGCGCTGTCGCGGGGCCGGTAGCCCAGGTGCCGCGCCAGCCGGTTGTCGTAGAAGGCGGCGCTGTTGTCCGAGATGCCGTAGACGACGCTCCAGCCGACCACGGGGGCGGACAGGCTGGCGACGACCAGCCGCTCGAGGTCGTCGTAGCTCAGCCAGGTCTTGAGCATGCGCCGGTCGCGCGGTTCGGGGAACGACGAGCCGATGCGCAGCGCCACCGTTTCGATGCCGTGCTTGTCCCAGTACAGCCGCGCGAGGTCTTCGCCGAAGGCCTTGCTCAGGCCGTACAGGCCGTCGGGTCGGGGCAGCGACTGCGCGTCGACCACCTCGTCCTGCCGCCAGAAGCCCATCACGTGGTTGGAGCTCGCGAACACGATGCGCCGCACGCCCTGGCGCCGCGCCGCCTCGTACAGGTTGTAGGCGCCCACGATGTTGGCGCCGAGGATGGCGGCCCAGGGCTGCTCGGTGGAGACGCCGCCCAGGTGCACCACGGCATCGACGCCGGTCAGCAGGCTGCGCACGCCATCGGCATCGGCCAGGTCGAGCTGCACCACCTCTTCACCCTCGCCGGCCGGCTCGAGCACGGCGATGTCGGACAGGCGCAGCACGTCGCAGTAGCGACGCAGGCGTGGGCGCAGTTCGCGCCCGAGGCCGCCGGCCGCACCGGTCAACAGCAGGCGCGGCCAGCGCAAGGCGGTGGCGGGTTGAGCAAGCATGCTTTGTTGTCAGTTGTCGTACAACAAATGTCGCTGCACAGGCCGGCCGCTGTCAACGCCGCCGCGTCGGGGTTTGCCCGGAGACGACCGCCCTGCGAGACACGGCCATCCTCGGCGACACTGACCTGGCGGCTTCCGGGCGACGGCATCCCGGCCTGCCCGGCCGGCCGGCCGCCGGGCGGACGCGCCTCGTGCGCCCGGACCGACGAACTCGACTTGTACGATGACGCACCCTGCCCCACTCGATCCCGCGGCCTTCGCCGGCCCCGGGCAGGGCCGGCCGATCCGGCTGCTGATGCTGCAAAGCCCCGGCGGGCTGCGCGCGGCGGTCTGCACGCACGGCGCACGGCTGCTGCAACTGGTGGTGCCCGGGCGCGGTGGCGACTGGCACGACGTCGTGCTGGGCCATGACAGCCTGGCGCAGCTGCGCGCCGGCCTGCCCAGCATGGGCGCGATCGTCGGCCGCTACGCCAACCGCATCGCCCACGCGCGTTTCGTGCTCGACGGGCGGACCTGGACGCTGCCGCCCAACGACGGGCCGCACTGCCTGCACGGGGGCCCGGCCGGCAGCCGGCACCAGGTGTTCGAGGTGCTGTCGCAGTCGGCCGAGCACGCGCTGCTGCGCTGGACCTTCCATCCCGAGGAGGACGGTTTTCCCGGGACGCTGCGGCTCGACGTCTCGTACCGCCTGCGCGACCCCGGCGAGCTGGCGATCGGCTGGCGCGCCCAGGCGCTGGACGCGCCGACCGTCCTGAACGTCACCGCGCACCCGTACTTCAACCTGGAGGGCCAGTCCTCCCCGCACGCGCGCGGGCACTGCATCGCGATCGCCTGCGACCACGTGCTGCCCGTCGACCCGGGCCGCATTCCCACCGGCGAGCTGCTGCCGGTCGACGGCACCCCGTGGGACCTGCGCGAGGGTCCGGACCTGGCCTCGGCGCTGGCGCGGCTGGCGAGGGGGGCGCCGGACACCCGCGGCTTCGACCATTGCTGGGTGGCGACATTGCAGCCCCGGCCAGGCGTGCTGCGGCGGCTGGCGCGGGCGGTGGCGCCTGCCACCGGAATCGTGCTGGAGGCCTGGAGCGATGCGCCAGGGCTGCAGTTCTTCACGGCCAGCGGCCTGGACGGCAGCGCCCCGCGCCACTGCGGCAAGGGCGGCCGGCGCTACGGGCCGGAGGCGGGCTTCTGCCTGGAGCCGCAGCAGTTGCCCGACGCGCCCAACCAGCCGGCCTTCCCGCCCACCCGGCTGGAAGCGGGCGAGCAGCGCCAGGGCGAGATCGCGTACCGCTTTTCGGTCGAGGGGCCGGCGGCGGCCTGAGCGCGGACGCCGGATGTGCGGCGACGCTGCTGCCGGCCGCCGCGTTCAGCGCACCAGACAGGGCCGCTTGGGATCGAACTTCCAGCCGGGGACCAGGAACTGCATCGCGACCGCGTCGTCCCGCGCGCCCAGGCCGTGCTGCCGGTACAGCGCGTGGGCCTTTTCGACCTCGGCCATGTCCAGCTCGATGCCCAGGCCGGGCTTCTTGGGCACCTGGACGTAGCCGCCCTCGATGCGCAGCGGCTCCTTGGTGAGGCGCTGGCCGTCCTGCCAGATCCAGTGCGTGTCGATCGCCGTCACCTTGCCGGGCGCGGCCGCGCCGACGTGGGTGAACATCGCCAGCGACACGTCGAAGTGGTTGTTGGAATGCGAGCCCCAGGTCAGGCCCCAGTCGCGGCAGGTCTGCGCCACCCGCACCGAGCCGGCCATGGTCCAGAAGTGCGGATCGGCCAGCGGGATGTCGACCGCCTGCAGCGAGAGCGCATGCGCAAGCTGGCGCCAGTCGGTGGCCACCATGTTGGTGGCGGTGGGCAGGCCGGTGGCGCGGCGGAATTCCGCCATCACCTCGCGGCCCGAGAAGCCCTCCTCCGCCCCGCAGGGATCCTCGGCGTAGGCGACGATGCCCTGCATCCTGCGGCCGAGGCGGATCGCGTCCTTGAGCAGCCAGCCGCCATTGGGGTCGAGCGTGACGCGGGCCTGCGGGAAGCGTTCGTGGAGCGCCGTGACCGCATCGACTTCGGCATCGCCGCTCAGCACGCCCCCCTTGAGCTTGAAATCCTGGAAGCCGTAGCGCTGGTGCGCCGCTTCGGCCAGTCGCACGATGGCTTCCGGCGTGAGGGCTTCCTCGTGGCGCAGGCGCGCCCAGTCGTCGGCCGCATCGGGCTCGCTGGCGTACGGCAGGTCGGTCTTGCGGCGGTCGCCGACGAAGAACAGGTAGCCCAGCATCTGCACGGCATCACGCTGCTGGCCTTCGCCGAGCAGCGCCGCGACCGGCACGCCCAGGTGCTGGCCCTGCAGGTCGAGCAGCGCGGACTCCACCGCCGTCACGGCATGGATGGTGGTGCGCAGGTCGAAGGTCTGCAGCCCGCGGCCGCCAGCGTCGCGGTCGGCGAACATGGTGCGGATGCGGTTCAGGATCGACTGCAGCTCGCCGAGCGGGCGCCCTTCCACCAGCGGCCGCGCGTCCTCCAGCGTCTGGCGGATCTTCTCGCCGCCGGGCACCTCGCCCACGCCGGTCTGGCCGGCGCTGTCGGTGACGATGACGAGGTTGCGGGTGAAGAAGGGCGCGTGCGCGCCCGAGAGGTTCAGCAGCATGCCGTCGCGTCCCGCCACGGGGACGACGCGCATGGTCTTGACGACGGGAGAGGACATGGGGTGCGAAGGAAAGGTCAGGTCACGGGGGCGGGGTTGAACAGCACGAGCTGGTTGCGCAGCTTCCACTGCTCGGCCCAGGTCTTCTTGCGGCCGCTGGCGACGTCGAGCATCAGGCGGAACAGCTCCCAGCCGACGTCCTCGACGCTGGCCTCGCCGTCGGCGATGCGGCCGGCGTTCACGTCCATCAGGTCGTGCCACCGGCGCGCCAGGTCGGTGCGGGTGGCCACCTTGATGACCGGCACTTCGGCCAGGCCGTAGGGCGTGCCGCGGCCGGTGGTGAACACGTGCAGGTTCATGCCGGCGGCCAGCTGCAGGGTGCCGCAGATGAAGTCGCTGGCCGGCGTGGCGGCGTAGAACAGGCCCTTGTGCGGCAGCTTCTCGCCGGGCGACAGCACGCCGGAGATGGCCGAGGTGCCGGACTTGATGATCGAGCCCATCGCCTTCTCGACGATGTTCGACAGGCCGCCGGCCTTGTTGCCCGGCGTGGTGTTGGCGCTGCGGTCGACGCTGCCGCGCTGCAGGTAGTCGTCGTACCAGGCCATCTCGCGCACGATCGCCTGCGCCACCTCGGGCGTGGCGGCGCGCGAGGTGAGCTGGGCGACGCCGTCGCGCACCTCGGTGGTCTCCGAGAACATCACGGTGGCGCCGGCCCGCACCAGCAGGTCGGTGCAGAAGCCCACCGCGGGGTTGGCCGTGACGCCCGAGAAGGCGTCGCTGCCGCCGCACTGCACGCCCACCACCAGCTCGCTGGCCGGCACCGTCTCGCGGCGCCGCGCGTCCAGGCGCCGCAGGTGCACCTCGGCCTGCCGCACGATCGAATCGACCATCGACATGAAACCGACGTGGGCGTTGTCCTGCAGGCAGACCACGTCGAGGGCGGCCTGCGCCTGCCCGTCGCGCTGGTCGACCAGGGGGATGCTGCCGGGCGGCAGCAGGCGCTCGGGCTGCAGCTTCTCGCAGCCCAGGCTCACCACCATCACCTCGCCGCCGAAGTTCGGGTTCAGGCTGATGTTGCGCAGGGTGCGGATCGGGATCTTCGCATCGGGCGCGTCGATGGCGACGCCGCAGCCGTAGCCGTGCTCGAGCGCCACCACGTCGTCGACGTTGGGGTAGCGCGGCAGCAGCTCCTTCTTGATCCGGTCCACCGCGAACTCGGTGACGCCGGCCACGCACTGCACGGTCTGGGTGATCGCCAACACGTTGCGCGTGCCGACGGTGCCGTCGGCGTTGCGGTAGCCCTCGAAGGTGTAGCCCTCCAGCGGCGCCGACGGCGCGCGGGCACGGGTGGCCATGGGCAGGTCGTCCAGCCCGCGGGCCTCGGGCATGTGCAGCAGGCGCTCGTGCACCCAGCTGCCGGCGGGGATGTCCTTCAACGCACGGCCGATCACCACGTCGTAGCGGCGCACCGCGCCGCCGGCCGGGATGTCCACCAGCGCCACCTTGTGGCCCTGGGGCACCCGCTCGCGCAGCACCAGGCCGTCGTCGAAGGCCGCGCCGGACGCCAGCCCGCCGTCGTTGGCGACGATGGCCACGTTGTCGGCGGGATGCATCCGGATGCGGCGGGGAGTCGATGTCATGGAGAAGGCATTCCTTGCGTGTTCACGGCCGTCGATCAGGCCCGGCCCGGGCCCGCCACGGCGGCCGCCGGCCGCGCCGGCGCCGGTGGCGCCTCCGGGCGCAGCCGGGCACGCCGGGACTGCTTAGTCTGCCGTGATCTTGCGCGTTTCGATCAGCTGCTTCCAGCGACCGTACTCGACGGCCTGGAATTTGCCGAACTGTTCCGGCGTGTTGGCCACGATCTCGAAGCCCTGCGCCAGCAGCTTGGGCTTGACGTCCGGATCGTTCAGCGCCGCGACGATGGCGCCGTGCAGCCTGGCGCGGACGTCCGCCGGCAGCCCCTTGGGCGCGGCGACCGCCTGCCACGACTGCACCTCGGCACCCTTGACGCCCTGTTCGTCGAGCGTGGCGACCTCGGGCAGCAGCGGCGAGCGCTGCTGCGACGAGATGCCCAGCGCGCGCACCTTGCCAGCCTTGATGTGCTGGATGATGCTGTTGATGTTGACGAAGGCCGCATCCACCTGGCCGCCCAGCAGGTCGTTGATGGCGGGGCCGCCGCCCTTGTACGGCACGTGCAGGCCTTCGGTGCCGGTCTGCTGCCAGAACAGCTCGGCCGAGAGGTGGTCGGACGAGCCGTTGCCGGAGGAGGCGAAGCTGACCTTGCGCGGGTCGCGCTTGAGGCTGGCCAGCAGCTCGGCCACCGTCTTGTTGGGCGAGTTCACGGGCACCACCAGCACGTTGGGCGCCTGCACCGCCACCGTGATCGGGTCGAAATCCTTCAGCGCCTCGTATTGCACGCCCTTGATCAGGTGCGGCGCGATCACGAACGGACCGAGCGACGACACCAGCAGCGTGTAGCCGTCGGCCGGGGCGCGCTTGACGAACGCCGCGCCGATGGTGCCGGTCGCACCGGGCTTGTTGTCGATGATGAAGCTGCCGCCCAGCTTCTCCTGCAGCTTCTGCGAGAGCACCCGGGCGATGGCGTCGGTGGAGCCGCCCGGGGGGAACGGCACCACCAGCGTGACGGGCTTGTCGGGGTAGGCGGCGAACGCGGGGGCGGCGGCGGCCAGCGCCAGCACGGCGCCGAGCAGGATCTTCTTCATGCTTGTCTCCTTGGTTGGACGGAACGTCGCGCCGGGTCTATTGGCTGCCCAGCTTGCGGATCAGGGTGGTCAGCTGCTCGACCTCGGCCGGCTTCAGGTCCGACAGCGGCGGGCGGACCGGGCCGGCGCTGTGGCCGGCGACAGTGGCGCCCGCCTTGACGATGCTGACCGCATAGCCCTCGCCCTTGTTGCGGATCTCGAGGTAGGGCAGGAAGAACTCGTTGAGCAGGCGGCTCGTGGTGGCGGTGTCGCCGCTGGCGTAGGCGTTGTAGAACTCGATCGCCGTGCGCGGGATGAAGTTGAACACCGCCGACGAATAGGTCGGCACGCCCAGCGCCTTGTAGGCGTTGGCATAGACCTCGTGGGTCGGCATGCCGCCGATGTAGACGAAGCGGTCGCCCAGCTTCTGGCGGATGGAGACGATGCGTTCGATGTCGCCCAGGCCGTCCTTGAAGCCGATCAGGTTGGGGCAGCGCTCGGCCAGGCGGGCCAGCGAGTCGGCAGTCAGCCGCGTGGCACCGCGGTTGTAGACGATGACGCCGATCTTCACGCTGCGGCACACCGCCTCGACGTGCGCGACCAGGCCGTCCTGGCTGGCCTCGGTCAGGTAATGCGGCAGCAGCAGCACGCCCTGGGCGCCGTTGCGCTCGGCTTCCTGCGCGTAGCGGATGGCCAGCGTGGTGCCGCCGCCGGCGCCGGCGACGATCGGCACCCGGCCGCGGCAGGTGTCGGCGGCCGTGCGGACCACCTGCGAGAACTCCGACGGCTCGAGCGAGAAGAACTCGCCGGTGCCGCCCGCGGCGAACAGCACGGTGGCGCCATAGGGCATGAGCCACTCCAGCCGGGCCGCGTAGCCGCGCGGTTCGAAGCGCAGCTGCGCGTCGAAGTCCGTCAGGGGAAAGGACAGCAGGCCGCTGGACAGCGCCAGCTTCAGTTCGTTCGGCGTCATGGTCGCTCCGGGTTGAGGTAAGACATCGTACAACTGATGTCGCGGTCCGACATCAGGGGAAGCACGGACGCTGTCAGCGGATGTTGCCGGGGCTGGCCGCGGCGGCGCGTTGCCGCCGCTCCCGGCTGTTGGCCAGGTGGGTGCGCATGGCGGCGCGCGCCGCCTCGGGGTCCTGGCGCTCGATCGCGGCCAGGATGCTCTCGTGCTCGACGTTCACCCGCCGCAGGTAGTCCTCGCGCTCGGGCGTGAGCGGCTCGGCCTTCTCCAGGCGCGCGCGGGGGATCATCGAGCCGCCCAGCGTGGCCATCAGGTCGGCGTAGTGGGCGTTCTGGGTGGCGCGGGCGATCTCGAGGTGGAACTGGTAGTCGGGCCCGACGGCGTCGCGGCCCTGCGCCACCGCGGCCAGGAAAGCCTCGAGTGCTGAGCGCAGCGACGCCACGTTCTCGGGCGTGCGCCGCGCCGCAGCGAGCGCGGCACTCTCGGTCTCCACGCCGATGCGCAGCTCCAGCACGCCGATCACGTCCTGCAGGGTCGCGAGCTGGGTGGGCGCGATGCGGAAGCTGCTGGCATCGCCGTGGCCGAGCACGAAGGTGCCGATGCCGTGCCGGGTCTCGACCATGCCGGCCGCCTGCAGCCGGGAGATGGCCTCGCGCACGACGGTCCGGCTCACGCCGAATTCCTCCATGATCGCGCCCTCGGGCGGCAGCTTGGTGCCGGCCTGCAGGCGGCCATCGCGGACCCGGTCGCCCAGTGCCTGGACCAGGTCGCTGGTCAGGGAGCGGGATCTGCGGAGGGTCGCCGGTTGCACGGTCGTATTATGTCGGACGACCTTCGGGCACACCAGCACACGGCGCAGGACCAGGCGTGGGCTGCCGCCGTCGCACCACAGTGGCTGCGGCTGCCGCGCCGTCCAGCGTCAGTCGGCGTAGACGCCGGCCTTGCGGATCACCGGGCCCCACTTGTTGATCTCCGCTTCCAGGTGGCTGCGCAGCGCTGCCGGCGTGACCTTGTCCATCGGCACGATGTCGGAGCTCAGCTCGGCCAGGCGCTTGTTGACCTCGGGATCCTGCAGGGCGACGCGCAACGCGGCGTTGAGCTTGTCGATCACCGGCTGCGGCGTGCCCTTGGGGGCGTACATCCCATGCCAGACCTTGACTTCGAAGCCCTTGAGGCCCTGTTCGTCGAGCGTGGGCACATTGGGCAGCGCATCCAGGCGCTTGGCCGTGGTGACGCCGAACACCTTGATCCGGCCGTCCTTGATCAGCGGCACCGTCTGGGTGGTCTGGTCGCACAGCAGGTCGACCTGGCTGCCCAGCAGCGCGTTCATCGCCGGCCCGGTGCCGCTGAACGGCACCGTCGTCAGCTCCACCCCCATCTGGCTCTGGAACAGCAGCCCGCACAGGTGCGACACCGCACCGAGGCCGGCGTTGGCGAGCGACACCTTGTTCCCCTCGCGCTTGAGGTGAGCCTGCAGTTCCTGGAAGGTGTTCGCCGGGAAGTCCTTGCGCGCCAGCAGGGTCATCGGCACGTCGACCACCTGGCCGATGTACTCGAAGTCCTTCATCGGATCGAACTGCAGCTTCTTGTACAGGGCCGGCGCCGTCGAAATGCCCATGTGGTGCAGGAAGATGGTGTAGCCGTTGGGCTGGGCGCGGGCCACCTTGGTCGCGGCGATGGTCCCGCCCGCCCCCACCGCGTTCTCGACCGTCACGGTCTGTCCGAGCTGGCGGGTCATCGGGATGGCGATCATGCGCGCCACCACGTCGGTGGGCCCGCCGGCCGCGAACGGCACCACCAGGGCGATCGGCCGGTCGGGGAAGCCGGCCTGGGCAGCGGCTGCAAACGAGAGGACGGCGAGCGAAGCGGCCAGCAGCGGCCGGAAGTTGCGGATCACAGGCATTCCCCCGAAAGGACAAGGACGCATGACCTTACCCCCGGCATCCGGGCGCCGCACTCCGCACTTTCCTTGAGGTCGACCCCGGCGGATGAGCTAGGGGCTGGCGAGCAGCGCGCCCACCCGCGGCTGCTGCGCGATGGTCCAGAGCCGGTCGAGCACCTGCTGCATCCCGGCCTCGCCGGGTGCGCCGTACTGCGCCAGCCGCAGCGCCTTGTCCGAGATCTCGGGGCGGCTGAGCGTGTTGCCGGGATCGCCCTTGGGCTCGTCGACCCGTCCATGCAGCACCCGGCCGTCGGTGGTGTGCACCGTCACCTTGCCGATCCAGCGGCGCGGATACGCGCTGTCGACCTCCGGATCGAGCTCCATCCGCACGCGATCGCGCAGGCCGGTGATGGCGGCGTCGCGGTAGTGCGCGTCGAACTCGCCGAGCCCGGCGTGCGCATGGTGGGCCACCAGCGCGAGCACCGTGCCCATCGAGAACTTGCTCTGGTGCACGGTGCGCGGATCGACCACCGGCCCGAGCACGTCGATCGCGCCCTGGTGCACGTGCGCGACCACCTGGCCGATGTCGTGCGGCGCCAGCCGGTGCTGCCGCACCACCTGCAGCAGCGCGTCGGCGGCCGGATGCGTGTGGCGGCAGGACGCGTGGTACTTGAACGAGGTCTCCTCGGTGGCCCAGCGGCTGCCCAGCCCGTCGACCAGCCGGGCCGGGTCGGCATCGCGGGACATGCCCGCCGCCAGGCCCTGCGGCCCGTCGAAGATGCGCTCGGCACCGGTGAAGCCGTCGCGGGCCAGCCACGCGGCCATCCAGCCGGCCCCGGCGGCGTGCGCGGTGTGCAGCTGCTTGGAATCGGCCGCCGTGCGCAGGAACTCCCACAGGCCGGCGGCCTGGGTCCCGGCCGAGCCGAAGGCGTGACGCATCTGGCCCGCATCCAGGCCGAGCAGGTTGCCCGCCGCGGCCGCAGCCGCCACCGTGCCGGCGGTGCCGGTGGTGTGGAACACCTTGTAGTGCGAGCGGCCCAGGAACTCGCCCACCCGGATGCCGACCTCGTAGCCGGCCACGGCAGCCGCCAGCAACTGGCGCCCGCTGGCACCCAGCGCCTGCGCGCCGGCCAGGGCCACCGGGAACACCACGGTGGCCGGATGGAACACCGAGCCGTTGTGCACGTCGTCCTGCTCGGCCACGTGCGAGGCGGCGGCGTTCGCCATCGCCGCCAGGTACGGGCTGTTGCGGGTGCGGTCGGCCAGCACTTCGCTCGGACCGGCCGGGTTGCCCATGGCGGCGGTGAAGCGCAGGATCGCCTGCACCGGCCGCGCGCCGCGCCCGGCCAGCGCCGAGCCGACCCAGTCGACGAACAGGTCTTCGATCTTGCGCACGGTGCTGGCAGGCAATGCCTCGAAGCGCAGGCCGGCGGCAAAGGCGGCCAGTTCGCCGCGGTCTTGCGACATGGCGGTCTCCTTCAGAACGAACGCGGCAGGCCCAGCAGGTGCTCCGCCACGTACGAATAGATCAGGTTGGTGGAAATCGGCGCCACCTGGTACAGGCGCGTCTCGCGGAACTTGCGTTCGACGTCGTATTCGTGCGCGAAGCCGAAGCCGCCGTGCGTCTGCAGGCAGACGTTCGCCGCCTCCCAGGAGGCCTTGGCCGCCAGGTACTTGGCCATGTTGGCCTCGGCGCCGCAGGGCTTGCCGGCGTCGAACAGCCCGCAGGCCCGCCAGCGCATCAGGTTCGCCGCCTCGGTCTCGATGTAGGCATCGGCGATCGGGAACTGCACGCCCTGGTTCTGCCCGATCGGGCGGTTGAACACCACCCGCTCGCTGGCGTACCGACGGGCCTTGTCGACGAACCAGTACGCATCGCCGATGCATTCGGCCGCGATCAGGGTGCGCTCGGCGTTCAGCCCGTCGAGGATGTAGCGGAAGCCCTGTCCTTCCTCGCCGATCAGGTTCTCGGCCGGGATCTCCAGGTTGTCGAAGAACACCTCGTTGGTCTCGTGGTTCACCATGTTCGGGATCGGCCGCACCGCCATGCCCTGTCCGATCGCCTGGTGCAGGTCGACGATGAAGATGCTCATGCCCTCGCTCTTGCGCCGGACCTCGGCCAGCGGCGTGGTGCGCGCCAGCAGGACCATCAGGTCGGAGTGCTGGATGCGCGAGATCCAGACCTTCTGGCCGTTGACCACGTAGCGGTCGCCCTTGCGCACGGCGGTGGTCTTGAGCTGCGTGGTGTCGGTGCCGGTGGTCGGCTCGGTCACCGCCATCGACTGCAGCCGCAGCCGGCCGCTGGCAATGCCGGGCAGGTACTGCCGCTTCTGCTCGGGCGAGCCGTGCCGCAGCAGCGTGCCCATGTTGTACATCTGGCCGTGGCAGGCGCCCGCGTTGCCGCCGGAGAAGTTGATCTCCTCCATGATCACCGAAGCCTCGGCCAGGCCCAGGCCCGAGCCGCCGTACTCCTGCGGGATCAGCGCGGCCAGCCAGCCGGCCTCGGTCAGCGCGTTCACGAAGGCCTCGGGGTAGCCGCGCTCGGTGTCGACCTTCTGCCAGTAGACGGCGTCGAAGCCGCGGCACAGGCTGCGCAGCGCCTCGCGCAGGTCCTGGTGCGCGTCGGGGGTGGGGATCTGGGTCTTCATCGGGTTGCTCGCATCGGGAACGTTGTCGTCGGGACGTGGATGGGAGAGTGGCACGGGCGACGGACGCTGCCTGGCACCCGCACCGGAATCAGGCCAACTCGGCCTCGCCTTCCATCGTCAGCCAGCCGTCGTGGTCGCTGGCCCACAGCGCCACCGTGCGGCCATCCGCCGAGGGCCGCCCCTGGACGCGGAACGGATGCAGGTCGAACGTCGGCCGCACGGCCTTGAAGCGGAACGCCGCGATGCGCGCGCCCGGCTGCTGCCGGCGCACCAGGTCGACCAGCAGCGTGGCGATCAGCGGGCCGTGCACGACCAGGCCCGGATAGCCCTCGACCTCGGTCACGTAGCGGCGGTCGTAGTGGATGCGGTGGCCGTTGAAGGTGAGCGCCGAGTAGCGGAACAGCAGCACGTCGTCGGGCACGATCTCGCGCAGCCACGGCGCCTCGCGCTGTGCCGCCTGCGGCGCCGGCGCGGCGTCGCCCGCGCGTGGCGCGCCGCGGTAGACGATGTCGTGCTCCTCCGTCAGCGCCAGCCCGCGCGGGCCGTGCACCTCGTGCTTCACCAGCACGAACAGCAGGTCGCCGCTGCGACCTGCCTTGTGCGTCACCGACGCGATCGTGGAGACCCGGCGCACGGCGTCGCCCACCCGCAGCGGCTCGTGCCACCGCAGCCGACCGCCCGCCCACATCCGGCGCGGCAGCGGCACCGGCGGCAGGAAGCCGCCGCGCCGGGCATGGCCGTCCGGGCCGATCTCGCGCTGCCGGTGCTGGGGCAGGAAGTACAGCCAGTGCGCGAGCGGCGGCACCTCGTCCCCCGCGGCAGGCGGCGGATCGTCACGGTCGAGCGTGGCCGACAAGCCACGCACCGGCGCCGCGGTGACCTCGTCGTGCAGGGTCTCGCTGCGGCCCTGCCAGGCCTGCAGCTGCGCCAGCGTGTCGGGCGAGAGGCTGTCGGCGGCCATGGTCAGCGGTCCATCTCCTGGAACACTTCCTTCGCGACCCGGAAGCTGTCGATCGCCGCCGGCACGCCGCAGTAGATCGCGGCCTGCAGGAAGACCTCCTTGATCTCGTCCTTGCTGACGCCGTTGTGGAGCGCGCCGCGCACGTGCAGCTTGAGCTCGTGCGGCCGGTTCAGCGCCGTGATCATCGCCAGGTTGAGCAGGCTGCGGGTGCGGCGCTCGAGCCCCGGGCGGTTCCAGATCTCGTGCCAGCAGTACTGGGTCACCAGCTCCTGCATCTCGCGGTTGAAGTCGTCGGCGTTGCGGATCGCGTTGTCCACGTATTCCGCACCGAGCACCTCGCGCCGGGTGGCGAGGCCTTTGTCGAAGAGGTCCTTGTCCATGTCGTCTCCTGGTGGCAGTGCCCGGCCGGCGAGCCGGTGCCTGGCACGATTGTGAGGGACCGTGCGGTGGCTGCGTTGCCGCGGCCGGCGGATGGACCTTGTCCTGCCACGCCGAGATAGCTCAAGCAGCTTGCCGCAGAGGCTGGCCAGCGTCCTTGAGGTCCCAGCAGTGGAGAACCCAGCCGGCCCGCCAGCCAGCCAGCAGTTCTCCACCGAACGTCAATGCCAATTGGCTGCAAGCACGGATTGCAGCCCGGACCGGTCGTCCGTCAGCGCGGTCATTGCGCTCGCAGGCGGCGGAGCGAAACTAGCCATCGCCTGGACGAGGCTCTGGACATCGGCTTCGGTCAATGACTTTCCGTCGCCGGCAGAGAACACCTCGATGCGGTGCTGGGCACCAAGGTACCACCCCGCCACAGTCAGCACATCGCCATCATTGCCAACGACCGTAATGGCAAGATCATCTCCGGAGCGCTGAAACCACAACTGGTCACTGCCGACGTCCGCGCCGAACTGCACAAGGTCGAGGGCCCCAGGGGCAAGATCGTCCTCTTCGATACGATCTTGCCCGCTCCAATGACCGAAGAAGTAGACGTCCGAGCCGCGCCCGCCGGCAAGCTGGTCATTGCCAGCCTCTCCGGCAAGGATGTCAGCTCCAACTCCGCCGATCAGCTGGTTGTCCAAGCCGTTCCCCGTGAGACTCACGCCCGCGATCGTGTTCCAAACGCGGCCGTTCTCGATCTCCGCGCCAAGCACGAGGTCTGCGCTGGTGTTCACAGTGTCAAGGCCCTCCCCGCCCCATTCCACGATCACGTCACCATCGCCGGACACGAAATAGGTGTCATCACCGGTCCCGCCGTACAGGGTGTCGAGACCACTGCCTCCATCCAGATGGTCGTTCCCGGCCCCCCCCAGCAAGAGATCGTCGCCCCCACCGCCCTCCAGTGCGTCGTCACCCGCCCTTCCATGAAGAACGTCCGCGAGTTCGCCTCCGGAGATCGAGTCAGGCCCATCGGTCCCAAGCTGCGCCGTTGGCAGTACTGGTTGCGGAGCAGACCCGAAATCAGGCGATGCCAGCACCGACTGGATCTCCGCCGCTGTCAGCGCTCCAGTGGTTCCGCTGCGAGCGTATTCGTATGCCAGAGCGCCTCCGAAGGCTAAACCCGGAGCCACAGCAATCTGGTGAGTCAGAAGGCTGGCCGATGGGTTCCACTGGCCAAGGCTCGGGTCCGCTTGCTTGGCCTGCAGATACTCCCTTGTTGCGGCCAACAGGTCAAAGACCTGAGCCGACTCATCGCCAACCACTTGCAGCGTCCAGATCCGCGCCTCTTCTGAGGCTGCAAGAGAGAGCAAACCTTCAAACACGAGCGAGTCGCCACCGCCCAATTCGATCGTCAGACTTCCCATTTCCAGATCGGCAGAAAGCCTCAGGTCGTTCATCGACAGACCGCCGCCCAGCGACAGCACACCGACTTCACCGGTTGTTCGAACCACGTCCCGTCCATCGCCCCGGTTGAAGGCGATGACATTGCCCCCGCCTTGCTGCCCTCGCCACCAAGCTTGGTCGACGACATCCTCGCCTTCTCCGCCGACAAGAAACTGGTGCCCAATCCCCGCAATGAGGATGTCCGTCCCCGACTGACCGTCGGCAAGGCTCATCCCGCCGCTAAGGTCGATGTAATCACCGCCCGAGCCACCTTTGAGGATGTTCAATCCGCCCCCGCCGTAGATCTCGTCGTCTCCCCCTCCTGCATCAACGACGTCGTTACCCCCATTGGCCGCAATGCGATCGCTCCCCGCGAGTGACGAGATGATGTCGTCATCACCGGTGCCCCAAACCATGTCGTTTCCGGTCGACACCTCGGCAAGCTTGACATTCGCCTGGAGTTCCTCCGTGCTCCAGCGCTCGCCGGTTCCAAACGTCACAGCGAGTTCGGGTAACGGCGCGTCGAACCAGTCGACCACCTCGAGACGGTTCGTGGTCCCGATTTCGGTGATGTACAGGCTGGAGAAAAACCGGGTGAACGCAAGCTGCGAAGACGACAGAGTCTGGAAGGAGAGAACGTTGCTCCCTTCCAAATCGGAGATGAACACTTGACCGATGTCCTGGCCGATGACGAAGGTATCGTCACCCTCGCCGCCGTAGAGCTCCGCCCCGCCGGTGCCCGCCACCAGCACGTCGTTCCCAGTGCCCCCCTCGAGCATCGAATACCCGGTCCCTGCAATCAGATGATCGTTGCCGTCCTCCCCTGAAAGACGATCGTTTCCAGCGCCTCCCTCCAGCGTGTCATCGCCCGCTCCACCCCACAGGATGTCGTCTCCATCTCCGCCAGAGAGATAGTCGTTTCCTGCTTCTCCCCACGCCTGGTCGTTTCCGCCCAACGTGAGGATGGTGTCGTCACTCGCACTTCCCCACACGATGTCATCCGTAGCCGAGATTGCCACTTCAAGATGTGCGCTCACTTCGCCGGAACCCCACCGCTCGTCGTCGCTGAACACCATGGTGAACCCTGGTGCCACAGCCTCGAACCAACCCACTATTTCGACGCGGTGCCCTGTTTCCGCTTCCGTGACATATAGGCTGGAGAAAAAGCGGGTGAAAGCAAGCTGCGAAGACGTGAAGTGCTCAAACGAGAGGACGTTTCGTCCTTCTCCATCAAAGATGGACACATCGCCGAACCCGTGACCGATGATGAAGGTATCGTCGCCGTCGCCTCCGTAGAGCTCCCCACCGCCATCTCCTACTTCCAGGAGGTCGTTTCCGCTACCCCCGTCAAGCACGGAGTAGCCATCCCCGGCAACCAGATGATCGTCACCTTCCTCTCCTGACAAGTGGTCGTTTCCGGCACCTCCTTCCAGAAGGTCGTTCCCCGCACCGCCCATGAGCGTGTCATCGCCGTCTTCACCGACGAGTTGGTCATTGCCGGCATCGCCCTGTAGTTGATCGTTTCCCGCGCCGCCGTTCAGCAGATCATGCCCATCTCCCCCGGTCAGGACGTCTATGCCATCCCCGCCGGCGAGCCGATCGTTTCCTGCGTCACCCCACAACCAATCATTCCCGCCGCGGCCGTCCAGGTCATCGTCGCCCAGCCAGCCGAACTTCCCCTCGTCAGCGTCCGTCCCACGCCAAACCACCGAGGGTGCTTGGGTGACGCGCAACTCGACTTGGATCGGGAGGCTCACGGCGCCCACCTGATCAATGGCCGTTACGAGCAACTGCAATGGGGCCCAGTCCCCGGAAGGCGCATTGGCAGTCAGTGTCCCCGAGGCCGTGTCGAAGTCCAGCCAGTCGGGCAAGGCATTGCCCGTCGCTGAAGAAACGGAATAGCGCAACGTATCACCTGGATCATCATCAGTCCAAGTGCCAGCCGGCACTTGCCAGACGACTTCCTGGTTCGTGAACGAGCTGATGGCGAACGTGGCGGGCTGCGTCAGGACAGGTGCGCTGTTACTCCGCGTCACCGTGAGATCGAGAACCGAGTCCGCAGACATCCCATCGGCATCCGTCGCCACCACGCGGATCACGTAAGTACCGACGTCCGCGTGAGCTGTCTGTCCCGAGATCAACCCGGTCATGGGATCGGCGACGAGGAACGATGGGAGTTCAGAGCCGTCCAGCAGCATCGCGGTGAACGTTAGCGTAGTCCCGTCGGGGTCGGAGAAGCTAGATCCGGCTGCGATGGAGAAGCTTGAGCCGCTGCTAATCGACTGACTTACCAGCGGCGCCACGACCTCCGGCGGAGATGGCGGCGAGAAGGGGCTGATGGTACTCAGGAGTCCGTCCAGCCCCGTCGTCAGCCCGTCACTAAACCGAAACTCCTCGATCCCCGAAAGGCCATGCTGATCGACATAGGAATCGAGATAGTCGATGTCAAGGAAGTGCTGACCTCCCGAGAACAATTGGAGGGTACGCACCGAGCCCGCAGGCGCATCCGCCGCCTCCAGTGCCGACCTCGTCCAGCGGTACGTCAAGGAGGAGACGTCGACCGTGTCATCGAACTCGACGACGTCGCGGTTGGGTTCGCCAAATGCCGCGTCGTCGCCTATCCAGAAGCCTTGGTAAGCCAGATCCGAGATACGGTCGAGATCTCCTGGCGCGAACCCGACGTAGTACGTATCCGCCCCGGCCTGTCCGTCCATGTAGTCGCTGCCGGTGCCACCGATGATGAAATCGTCTCCGTCGGTGCCGGTGGCGATGTCATCGCCGGCGCCAAGATCCAGCCAGGCGCCGAGCCCTCGATCGTAGTCAGACGGCGCACCTTCTTGCCCTCGGGACTCACTGGCACGCCAGTCCTGGAAGCGGCTCCAAGACCACCCGGCAGCCCCGCTCTGAAGGAGAACCTGATCGTTCCCGTTTCCAGTGCTGATCGTGCCGCGGAACAGCACCGGCTGAGCACCGTTGCCAGTCCCGGGAACGATCAAGTCATCGCCACTGGTGCCCAGGACGGAGCTCTGTCTCGCTGAGTCGTCGGCAACGGTTACGGTCTTTTGATAGGGATACGACTGGTAGCCAACCAGCTGAGTGACCTCGACGAATCTTTCCGGCGCCGGGTACTGGTACCCGACGACCCGGCCGTAGTAACGGATGGTTCCGTTCTCCCAGAACATGCTGCCACCCTCCACCTCCCCGGGCTCCATAGGCCCGTCTGCAACACGGTATTCGTAGACAGGTGTTGCCCCCGGCGGCACAGAACCGTTGGAGGGGATCACGGGTCCCAGCCCCGCTGGAATATGTTGGGTGAACGTCGTGTAGATCGGCAGCGTGACATAGCCGGTCTTCCGTTCGACATGGTCCTTCTGCTCGAGATAGGTTCCGTGAACGAAGACGTTGCCGTCCATCTGGTACTCGATCTGTTGGAACGAAGTCGGCACTGCGACAGCTGTCCAGCCAAGAGCGGCACCCGCAACCCGTTGCGGCATGGTCATCAGCTGGGACTGCTGTCTCGCGACAAACTGCGACCGGCGATCAGCCAGTAACAGGGGTTCTTCCGGCTGCTCCGGACTCGGCAATGACAACAACGACGTTTCCTGCCCTTCTTTGTCGCGGACGATCCACTCCCCCTGCGAGTCCCAGATCTTGTTGCCGGCATCCCTGATTCGCACGAACGAGCCCGACTGCTGCCGCACCACGATGTCGTTCCGGTCGAGAAACCACTCGAGCTCCGAGAGCAGTGCGCCGGTAAAGACAAGAGTGTCGTGCTCGGCGCCGTCTTGCTGCTCACCTTGGATCACATCCGCGCCGTCGTTGGCGCCGAACACGTATGTGTTCTGCCCCCAATTCCCGTCGAGCACATCGTTCCCTGCCCCCCCGACGAGAACGTCTTCTCCAGAGGAGCCGATCAGGATGTCGGCGCCGCTGCCACCGACGATGAGCCCTGAGGCTTCGTCTTCCTCTATCAAGATCCGGCGGCCGCTGGGCGCATCCGGCGTGGACGCATGGAGGATGCGGGCAAACACCTCGTCCCGCCCCATCGTCGTGCCATCGGAGAACTGCAGCTTCTCGATCAAAGCAAACGCGCCGGGCGACAGAGTGACAGAGTCGCCATTTCCATACGCGATCGTGAACTCACCGAAGCTGCTGCTAGCGTCGCTGCCACCCCGGATGAACTGCATCGAATCGGCCGTGATCCCTGCGCCAAACTGGATCACATCCCGGGGGTCGCCCGCGTCGGCGTCGACTGGTGCAGTGATGATGTCGTGCCCGTCTCCCACATTGAACAGGTAGACGTCAGTGCCTTCCTCGTCGGTCACGCTCGACATGTCGCCGGAGAGCACGTCATCGCCCGCACCACCCACGATCAGGTCGTTCCCTCCGCCGCCAAAGATCACATCGTTACCGGCCCCCCCATCGAGGATGTCGTCGCCGCCGGCTCCATCGAGGCTGTCTGCCGCACTCCCACCGTCAAGAGCATCAGCCATGCCGCTCCCCAGAAGGACTTGGCTCGTGCTGATCCCGGCAGTGCTGACCAGCCTGCCGCCGACCATCTCCTTGCTGTGAACACGGCCCGAGGCATCCTCCGCTTCGGCCATTTGCTGCAATGAAACCCCGCCACCGAAGCCATCTGAGACGGACAAGCCCTCCAGGCCGGTTCCAGCAGTCAATGTCACAAGCGGCTTGCCGTTTGCACCGACAAAAACAGTCCCGTTCCGCACGAAAAGCGTGACATCCGCGGCCCCCTCGCCCTCAAAGACCAAGCGGTTGTGGCCGTCTTGATCGTCAATCACGGACGGAGCAGTGCCCTCGTCTCGGATTGACAGGACGTACGTGTCGTCACCTTCGCCACCCGCCAGGGTGTCGCCTCCGTCGGAGATCAGGATGTCGTCGCCGCCCCCGCCGATCAGGATCTCAGTCCCGGCGCCACCGTCCAGCGTGTCGTTGCCTGCACCGCCTACCAGGTAATCGTTGCCATCACCCCCATGAAGCTCGTCGTCGCCGCCACTTCCGAAGAGCTGGTCGTCCCCTGCGCCGCCGTCCAGGTAGTCGGCACCTTCTGCCTCCGCGTCGATGGCACCAGCGACGTCGTCGCCGATCAGGATGTCGTTTCCAACGCCGCCCAGCAGGTGGTCGTCACCGCCGCCGCCGGCCAGAAGATCATCTCCCGCTCCACCGTCGAGCTGATCGTCCCCGTGGAAGGTTGATTGCAGCCGGGTTTGACTATCGTCACCCAGCAGCACATCATCACCTTCACCGCCCACGAGAATGTCGGAACGACCGCCGCCCACCAGCTGGTCATTGCCGACACCGCCGTCGAGCATGTCATCGCCGTGGAATGCGCCAGACAGGACGGATTCGCGGTCGTCGCCCCACAGAACGTCGTTCCCATCACCGCCGCGGAGAGCGTCATTCCGCCCGCCGCCGTAGAGACGATCATTCCCTGTGCCGCCGTCCAGCCAGTCACTGCCGCTGACGGCTCCAGCAAATGTGGCCTCACTTTGGTCACCCATCAGAACGTCATCCCCCGCCCCACCTGACAGCCTGTCATCGCCTCCGCCGCCGACGAGAGCATCGTTGCCTGTCCCGCCATCCAAGGTGTCGGCACCCCACGCTGCCGACTCGGAAATCAGGGTGGGAGAAAGCTTCAGGACATCGGTGTCCCCCCACAACGTGTCGTCACCTGTACCGCCGTATAGAGCGTCATCGCCTCCATTGCCTTCGACGTAGTCATTGCCGTTGCCAGCGTCGATGAAGTCCCCACCGTGGTGTCCAAAGGAGAGAAACTCGGCATCGTCGCTCCTGGCGGCGGCGGTGTCGCCCCAGATGCTGTCGTCGCCGTCCCCACCAAACAGCCGGTCTCCTTGACCGCCCCCACGGATGCGGTCAGCGCCCGCGCCTCCATCGATGAAGTCCGATCCGTGAGAGTTTCCTGGAGTACTGTCCAACAATCCTGCGGCCAACTTCCCGTCGCCCCAAAGATCGTCGTCTCCGTCTCCGCCGTTGATGGTGTCGTCACCCGCAAGCCCGGCAACCGTGTCCTTCCCGAGACCACCGACGACTCGATCGTTGCCCCAGCTCGCGATGATGTGGTCGTCCCCCGCACCGCCATCGATGAAGTCGCTCTGGGCCAATGTGGAAGTGGAACTCATGCCACTCCAATGCGTTGCTCCACCTTGGTTGAAGACCCCCCATCCACTTCCATGGGCAAGCACGGTCGATCCCACCGGTAGCCCCCAGGACAGCCAGTCGTCGAACGGCCCGAACTGCTGCACAGCGTCGTACACGACGGCTGAGCTGCTGATGTAGTCGTCACCATCGCCCCCGTCGATGATGTCGTCGCCGGAGCCGCCGGCGATCATGTCATCGTCGGCCCCGCCGAGGATGCGGTCGTTCCCGGCGCCGCCGGAGAGCGCGTCGTTGCCGATCCCACCTTCGATCCGGTCGTTCTCGGCCGTGCCGAATATGGTGTTGCTGGTGACCAGGATGTCGCCACCGGCGACCAGGTTCCCATACGAATCGCGCATGAAGATCGATTCGCCCTGCCGGACCACAGCGAGGCGCCGACCTTCGGTGTCAAAGCGGAACACGTCATTGCTGGCCAGGGTGGTCCTGGCCAAGATGTCCCCTTTCAGCACAGCAGAATTGCCACCGGAGTCCCGAAGCGTCAGGTCCCACGTATTCGATTCGGCCGTCCCTGCCGCACCGTTGAACACCACCTTCAGCGAGCCGGCAGCGTCAGCGTCAAGCTGGCCGTCGTGGATCAGAGAAAAACCCAACAGAACCTGGCCTTCCATAAGCGCGAGGGTGACCGTTTCCCCTTTCCTTTCTTCACCGTTGACGAGAATGCTCACGCCCTTATCACTGAGCCCTTGCAACTGCAGGGAGACGGTATCGCCTGCCTTCGCTGCCTGGCTCAAGCTGACAGTGAAAGGCGCGGATCCGTTCTCCTGAATGGTTCGACTCTTCCCGGCAAGCGAAGTAAGTTGTGCTCCAGGATTGCCCCAGAAGTTCTCGTTCTGCGTCAGAAGCGCGACTTTGTTCGTGGCCTCCAGCTTCAGGCCAAGATAGCCGGTAACGCCCTGCGCTTTCGCCAGATCGAAATTCTTGATAGTGACACTGCCGCCGCCCTGCGGTGCGATGGTCAGGGCATAGCCCGCTCCGCCCGCCAGCTCGGACAGTGTGAGCTGCGCATAGTTGCCGGCACCCACCATCGCCCGCCAGCTGTTCCAACGTCCAGTACCCTCCGCCTCGCCAATCGAATCACCGTTGATTTGGATGAGGCCTAGGCCGTCGGCGTCGAACACGACATCGTTCCCGAAGCTGTCAGCAAACAGGTACGTGTCCGCGCCAACCCCGCCTTCAAGGTAGTCATCGCCGCCCATGCCTTGGAGGATGTCGGCGCCGGAGCCGCCGTACAGCTTGTCGTTCTCGCCCTCTCCAGCGATGGAATCGACTTCCTCGGTGCCGAAAACGACCAAGCGCGTCGGAAGGGTTGTCGGCGTGGGTCGGTTCGCGAAGATCTCAATCCTCGACTTAGAAAGTTCGTCCTCATAGCGGATGTTGAACGATTCCCGCCCTTGGCGGCTGAACGATCCGTTCGAGTTCAGTGGCAGATCGTCGGTGCGAAATCCCGCCAGCTCTGTCATGAAATAGGAGCGGTCGCGCAGCCATTCTTCCGTCAGCGCTCCTTGCCCCGTCGCCGAATTGAACAGCGTGGTCGCCTCCGGCGCGAGTGGGCGCGCCAACGCACCGATGATGTAGAACGGCGCACCAAGGACCATGGCCGTTCGCACATCCGCGCTGTCCTTCGCCATCTCGTAAAGTGTGTTCGCCTGCGTTGGCCAAGCCTGGATGGTGTATTGCCCGAGCTTGTTCTGCGTTTGAAGGGCGTCGTAGGTATCGACCAGGGCCGACATGTACGCCTCGGCGGTCAGCGTCGTGACTACGTACTCATTCGTGATCAGGCGCCGAATGGCATTCAGGGCCGTGAACGCCTCGCGCAAATCGACCCGTGTGTCGCTGCTGTCCAGGATTCTTACGGCGTCGGCGACGCTCAACGTCGGCGCGAGGAAGTGCAGCATCTCCACCATCGGGTAGAGCAAGGGCTGCTCCTCCTTCAAGAGCTCGCTTGCCCGCTTGTCGTCCGCGACCCATCGAAACTGAGAGAACTTGTTCAGCTGCTCCAGTGCACCGGCGGCCGCCGAGACAATGTCGGCCTCTAGCGCCTTGCTGGCCACGCCCTGGGTCGTAGCCAGCACGCCGCTATAGATGCTAGCGCCGGCGAGGAGTACGCCGACTGCTACGAAAGCGGGCGCCGCGAAAGGCGCCACGGCACCTGCGGCGACGAAGCCGAGTCCGGACGCCAGGCTGAAGAGCGCCCCCGTCGCCTGCTCACGCGTGGCCGCCGTGACGTAGCCGTGGGATTTGCGTTCTTGCGTCACCTTGGCCGCAATCACGGCGAACTCCCCCACAACCACGGTGGTGCCTATGACCGGAATCTTCAGCAGAACTTCCTGCAGCGCGTTTAACGACTTGACCATGGCGACCGATGCGTCGGCGATGTCGAGAAAGCTCGTCCCGGTCTGAAAGCCCTGCACGGCCGCGTGCATGTCCGCGGGGCTGGCCGCCAGTGCCATGATCTGTTTCGCCTTTTCGGCAGCGACATTACCGGTAGCAGCAGTCATGAGCTTCTCCTCTTTCGATTGACGTTGGATTCGGACCTAATATCAGGTCATCGGGACCTTGGGCAAACCGGCGAGGGAAATGGGCCCGCCGGCTTGCGCCGCTCGATCCCCCTGAAGGCAATAGCAATCAATAACAGATAGGCCGACAGCAGTGCGGCGAACCCGGCCGCGGCGCGACGATGCTTTCGCAGGTAACTGACGCGGCGGTTCTGCACGAATCCGTGCTCGCTGCCATCGTCCTGGTGTGCGTATCGGAGGGGATGCTTGACGTAGTCGATTCCCCAGTACCAATGGAATCCGATCTCGTAGACCTCATCCGGCTCGGGTGCAACGCCCAGCATGTTTGTGAACCAGCACTCCCACGGCGCAGGCAGGAACCCGCAGTGCACCTGGACATCCCCAGTATTCGTCCGCACGAAGTACGCAGGCGGTAGGGAGCCGTTGGACCCGCGTCGGTACTGACCCTCGTAACGGATAGGACCGGTGTAGCGCGGCGCCGTGCCGGGCAGCGGCGGTTTGAAGATGTACACCATCACGTACGGACTCGCATTCCACCCGTGGTACCCCAGGAGCAACCACAGCGCGACCACGTGAAACCAGCGGAGCTTCCACAGGCCTTGCAGCAAGAGCGCGCGTCCGAGCTGGTGCACGAGCATCTTCACCTCATCGCTCCCGCAAGCTCTCGCTGCCCGCCTTCTGGATCGGCGACAGCAGATACTCGATAACCCGCCGCTGACCCGTCTTGATTTCGGCCGTCAGGTTCATTCCCGGCGCCAGCCGGATCGGCTTGCCGTCCACGTCGATGACGTTCTTGCCCAGAGAGAGCGTCACCGGGAAGATCGCCCCGCGCTTCTCGTCGTTCACTGCATCGGCCGTAACCAACGCCACTTTGGCGGGCACAGTGCCGTAGCGAATGAACAGGAAGGTCTCCAGCTTGATCTCGGCGGTCTGGCCCACTTCGACGAAGCCGATGTCCTTGTTCTCGAGCGTGACTTCGGCCGTCACTTGCGCGCCCTCGGGCACCACGATCATCAGCACCTGGGCCTCGGTGACCACTCCACCTTCGGTGTGCACGGCCAGCTGCTGCACCACGCCATCGACCGGCGCCGTCAGTGTCGTGAGCCGTTCGCGGTGGGCGGCCTTGGCCTCCTCCTGGGTGGCGCCCTGGCGCTTCAGGTCGGCCTGGGCTTCCCGGTCGTACAGCGTGCGGCGCGTTTCAGCCAGGTAGGCGGCTCGGGCGTTCTCGCTTTCACGGAGGCCAGCCAGGGTCTCGGCCAGTCTGGCGCGCTGAGTGGCTAGGTCGCGCTCCAGCTCGATGCGCTCGCGCATGCGGTCCTGACCGGCGTGCTCGGCCATGAAACCCTGGGCGGCTAACGCCTTGAAGTCTTCCTCGCGTTTGCGCGCGAGCGGCACCATGGTTTCGAGCTTGACGACCATCTCGCGCACGGTGGCCACCTCGGCGTGGCGGCGCTGCAGTTCGGCACTCAGCTTGGCGACCTTGGCGGCGATGTCGCTCCACTCGGCGGCGAGCTGGGTCTGCGCCGAATTGCGTTCGGCTTCGGACCACTGGGCGGGCAGCTGCATTGCCGGGCGCCGCTGCAAATCCCCGCCGACCGCGCCGGTCGCTGTCAGCACCTGCAGCAGGGCGCGCGAACGCAACACCTCCGACTGGCTCGCCTTGAGCTGCTCGGAGATATTGGCTCGGTCGGCACTGGCGGTGGTCGGGTCAAGTTCTACCAGCGGCTCTCCCGCCTTGACATGCTGCCCGTCCTTCACCAGCACGCGCCGCACCACGCTGCGCTCCAGCGGCTGAATGAGCTTCGTTCGCTCACTGACGACGATGCGGCCGGGTGCCACCGCCACGATGTCCACCTCACCGAAGGTGGCCCACACCAGCGCCAAAGTGAACAGAGCCATCAGCGCATAGGCCAGGCGGCGTGGCGCCGGGTGAACTGGTGTGTCGGCGAGGCTCAAAGCCGCCGGCAAGAAGGCAGCCTCGTCGGCGAGGCGTCTGGGGCCGGCCAACTCGTGCCGAACCGCCCAGGCAGCCCGGAATACTGCGCGGTACCGAGCCAGTAGCTCCACTGCCGGATGGCGCGCCGCTTCGGCCGTCATGCCGGAGCTCCTTCCGCCGGCTGGCGTCCGTCCTGCATCTTCCACAGATGCGCATAGAGGCCACCTTCCTTCTGGATCAGAGCGCCGTGCGGCCCAGCCTCGACGATGCGCCCCTTGTCCATCACGATGATCCGGTTGGCGTTGCGCACGGCCGAGAGCCGGTGCGCAATGATCAACACCGTACGCCCACGGCAGATCGCCGTCATGTTGCGCTGGATGATGGCCTCGCTCTCGTAGTCCAAAGCGCTGGTGGCTTCGTCCAGGATCAGGATGCGCGGGTTCGTGAACAGGGCGCGGGCAATGGCGATGCGCTGGCGCTGTCCGCCCGATAGGGACGATCCCTGCTCGCCCACCACGGTGTCATAGCCTTCGGGCAAGTCGCTGATGAACTCGTGCGCGCCGGCGAGTTGCGCAACGCGTACGACCGCCTCGATTGGCGCGGCCGGATCAGCAATGGCGATGTTCTCGCGCACGCTGCGGTTGAATAGCAGGTTTTCCTGCAGCACCACGCCCACTTGCCGGCGTAGCTGTGCGGCGTCCACCAGGCTGATGTCGATGCCGTCCACCAGCACGCGGCCCTGTTCCGGTGAGTACAGGCGCTGCACCAGCTTGGTGAGCGTGCTCTTGCCCGAGCCAGAGCGGCCGACGATGCCGATCACTTCACCAGGACGGATGTCCAGGCTGACACCTTGGAGCACGGGCGCCGCCTCCGGCCGGTAGCGGAACACGATGTTATCGAGCGTCACGCGCCCGCGCAGGGGCGGCAGTTGCGCGGCGCTGCTTGGTGGCACCTCGGTGCGCGTGTTCAGGATGTCACCCAGCCGCGCCATGGAAATGCCGGTCTGCTGGAAGTCAGTCCACAGTTGTGCCATCCGCATGATCGGCTGCGCCACGCGTTGGGCGAACATGTTGAACGCGACGAACTGGCCCACCGTGAGTTCGTTATTCATCACCAGGTGCGCGCCGTACCAGAGCGTCGCGGCGTTCACCAGCTTCCCGATCAGGTTGATGCCCTCGTGCGCCCATGAGGCCAGGTTCTGCGTGCGGAAACTTGCGGACACATAGGCGGCCAGCTGGTTGTCCCAGCGGCGGCCGAAGCTCGGCTCCAGCGCGCTAGCCTTGACCGTCTGGATCCCGGTCACCGTCTCGACCAACATGGCCTGGTTCTCTGCACCACGGGCGAACTTGACGTCCAGCCGCTTGCGCAGGACGGGCACAACCGCCAGCGTGAGGCCGGCGTACAGGGGCAGGCTCACCAGCACGATGAGTGTCAACGGCACGCTATAGAACAGCATGACGGCAATGAACACGATGGAGAACACCAGGTCCAGCACCACCGTCATCGCATTGCCAGTCAGGAAGCTGCGGATGTTCTCCAGCTCTCGGACGCGCGCGACGGAGTCTCCAACGCGCCGGGCCTGGAAGTAGGCCAGCGGCAGTTGCACCAGATGCCGGAAGAGCCTGGCGCCCAGCTCCACGTCGATGCGGCTCGTGGTGTGGCTGAAGACGTAGGAGCGCAGGCCATTCAGAACGCTCTCGAACAGCACGACCACGACCAGGCCGATCACCAGCACGTCCAGCGTCGTGACGCCGCGGTGGACCAGGACCTTGTCCATCACGACCTGAAAGAACAAGGGGCTGACCAGCGCGAACAACTGCAGAAAGAAGGAGATCAGCAGCACCTCGCCCAGCAGACGTCGGTACTTGACGAGGCTTGGGACGAACCAGGAGAAGTCGAACTTCGCAAGCTCACCCGCAAGGGTGGCCCGGCTGGTGGCCAGCAGGAGCTCGCCCGTCCACGTGGCGGCGAATTCCGCGAGCGGCGAGATGACCGGACGGGGTTGCGGAGCGCCGGGGTCCTGCACCAGGACGCGGGTGCCGTCGCATTGGGCAAGCACCACGTGTCGCAGTCCGCCTTCCGGGTCGCGGACCACCGCGATTGCCGGTAGCGGTGCGAACTGCAGCCGATCGCTGCTACTGCGGGAGATCTTGGCTTGCAGACCCAGGTGCCGCGCAGCGCGCACGAGTTCGTCATTCGGCAGGGCTTCGGTTCCCGACAAACCCAGGGAGTGGGCAAGCGTTGCAGGATCCGCCGACACCTGGTGCAGCCTGGCAACCATGCTGATGGCGCGAAGACTGGCGTTCCGCCGCGTCAGTGGTTGATCACCAAGCCTTTGCTCGATCGCTGGAGGTTGTTGGGCCTGCCCAGAGGAGACGGATGACGGTAGCGGACTGCTTGCGGGCTCCTCGGCGGAAGCCGCACCCAGCATGTTGTGTGACATGGTTATGGCTGAGTTGGAGAGCAGGTTCTAACAGCGGTCGGCGCCGCCTTGAATGACAACCCCTGGCAAGATTGACAGGGGGTAGCCCCGCGTCCAGCGCCAACGTCCCCAGACCGATCTGTCGTTCGAACCCACGTGCGACGGATGCAGCAGGTGTTCGCTGGCCTCGTAGACTCCACCCGCCATGCAAGACCAGGACGTCGAACCCTTCTTCGCCACCCTGAAGGCGGCCAACCCGTCGCCCGAGACCGAGCTGGAATACACCAGCGTGTTCGAGCTGCTGGCAGCGGTGCTGCTGTCGGCGCAGGCCACCGACGCCGGCGTGAACAAGGCGACGCGCCGGTTGTTCCCGGTGGCCGGCACGCCGCAGGCGATCCTCGAGCTGGGCCTGCCGCGGCTGGAGGACTACATCCGCACGGTCGGCCTGTACCGCACCAAGGCGCGCAACCTGATGGAGACCTGCCGCATCCTGGTGGAGCGGCACGGCGGCCAGGTGCCGCGCACGCGCGAGGCGCTGGAAGCCCTGCCGGGCGTGGGCCGCAAGACGGCCAACGTGGTCCTGAACGTGGCGTTCGGCGAACCCACCATGGCAGTCGACACCCACATCTTCCGCGTGAGCAACCGCACCGGGCTGGCACCGGGCAAGGACCCGCTGCAGGTCGAGATGAAGCTGCTGCAGCGGGTGCCGCCGGCCTACCTGCCGGACGCCCACCACTGGCTGATCCTGCACGGCCGCTACGTCTGCGTCGCCCGGCTGCCCCAGTGCTGGCGCTGCGCGGTGCGCGCTTACTGCGACTTCGAGCCAAAAACCACACCACCTGTCGCCGGCGGCGCCTCCCGGGCCTGACACGCTGGGCAAGAAGCGAGCCAGGTGGTATGGTCCGGCCCCATGCCGGGACCGATGAGCCTGTACGACATTCTCCAGCTGGGCCGTGACGCGTCCGGAGAGGAGGTGCGCCGGGCCTACCACCGCCTGGCGCGCGCCCACCACCCCGACCAGGGCGGCAGCAGCGAGCAGATGGCGCTGGTCAACCAGGCCTACGAGATCCTGTCCGATTCGCACCGCCGCACCCAGTACGACCTCTCGCTGCGTCCGGCCACCGCGCCGCGCCGCATCCGCCGCGGCAACCCGGTGCTGGCCGTGTTGCGCGATCCCCGCTCCTGGATGCTGCTGCTGGCCGTGTGCGCCACGGCGGCAGCCGCCGGCTGGGCAGTCGTGCGCAAGCCCTGGAGCGAGCGCACTGGCCCGGCCGCGGCCCCCTCGACGCTGCTGCCCTCGGGCGGGCTGGTCGACGATCCGCTGCACCTGGTGCCCTCGCGCCGCCTCGACTCCTGGAGCCAGCGGCCCGCCGGCTCCGCCCCCCAGGCGCCGGTGCAGGCCGGCCCCGCCAGGCCCCCGGCCCCGGGCGAGATCGCCTCGGCGCGCTGAGCGCCAGCCGGCTGCTACATTGGCCGGATGGACGACAAGGACGTGCAGGAACAACTGGCCGAGCACAGCCAGAACATCAACGCGCTGAAGGACAACCAGTTCTCGCTGGTCGCCCAGGTGCAGGTGCTGCAGGCGGCGCTGGCCAGCGCCCTGCTCCACCAGCCCGACCGTCAGGCGGTGCTCAACACCTTCGAGCAGTACATGCGGGTGGCCAAGGAATCGGCCCCCGGCATGGCCGCGCGCATGGAGGCGCTGCAGGTCGGCATCGCCTCGCTGCTGGGGAAGCACCAGGCCTGATGCTGCCGGTGGCCCTGCTCTGCGTCGGCGCGTCCTGCGGCGCCGTGGCGCGCTGGCAGCTGTCGCTCTGGTTGAACAACGGTTCGCACTGGCTGCCGGCCGGCACGCTGGGCGCCAACCTCCTGGGGGGCTGGCTGATCGGGCTGCTGGTGGCCGTGTTCCAGGCGCACCCGCAGATCGATCCGGTCTGGCGCCTGGCCCTGGTCACCGGCTTCCTCGGCGCCCTCACCACCTTCTCGACCTTCTCGATGGAAACCGTGCAGCTGCTGCAGGGCGGCCGCTTCGGCCAGGCGCTGGCGCTGGCCGCGCTGCACCTGGCCGGCTCGCTGTCGCTGACCTGGGTTGGACTGCGCTGCGGGGAGCTGCTGGTGGCGCGCTAGCGCGCCGCGGCGGCCGTGCCCGCATCCAGCCCGGGCCAGCCGCCGCCCAGCGCCTGGATCAGCGACACCGCCGCCACCTGGCGGTCGGCCTGCAGCTGCACCAGGGCCCGGCGCGCGTTCTGCGCAGTCTGCTGCGCCGTGATGACCTCGGTGAACGCCACCTGGCCGGCCTGGTACCGGTTCAGCACCTGCTGTTCCACCAGGTCGGCGGAACGGCTGGCTTCCTCGCGCAGGGCGAGCTGCTCGGCCAGGATGCGGGTGGCGGCCAGCTGGTCCTCCACCGACTGGAACGCGGCGAGCACGGCCTGTCGGTAGCGGGCCGCCGCTTGTTCGAAGGCGGCCCGGGCGCCCTCGACCTGCGCCCCCGTCGCACCGGCGTTGAACACCGTCTGCGCCGCCGACAGGCCGAGCGACCAGACCAGCGCGGAGGCGCTGAACAGGTCGCCGACCGTCGCCGCGCTGGAGCCGGCCGAGCCGGTCAGCCGCAGGCTCGGGAAGTAGGCGGCGCGCGCCACCCCGATCTCCTCGTTGGCCTGCGCGACCCGGCGCTCGGCGGCCGCGATGTCGGGGCGCCGCTGCAGCAGCGTCGACGGCAGCGCCGCCGGGACAGCGGGCACCTGCAGGCGCCAGGTCGGTTCGGCCTTCAGGCTGAAGCTGGCCGGCGCCTGACCCACCAGCACCGCGATCGCGTGTTCGAGCTGGGCGCGCTGCTGCTCCAGCCCGAGCAGGTCGGCGCGGGCATTGGCCAGCTGGGTCTGGGCCTGCAGCAGGTCGGTGCGCGCCGCGATGCCGGCGGTGTAGCGGTTGTTGGTGATGGTGACGTTGCGCTCGTAGCCGGTCACGGTGCGCGCCAGCAGGTCGCGCTGCAGGTCCAGGCTGCGCAGGTTGAAGTAGTTCACCGCCAGCTCGCCCTGCGCTGACAGGCGCGCCGACGCCAGATCGGCGAAGCTGGCCTGCTCGCTGGCGCGGGCGCCCGCGAGGGCGCCCGAGAGGCGGCCCCAGACGTCCGGCTCCCAGCTGCCGCCGATGTTGAACTGGAAGGTGTTGCGCTCGCTGCCGCCGGCCGAGACCACCGTGCCGGTGGTGCTGTTGACCGTGGTGCCGCCGCCGCCCCCGCCACGGCTGCCGCTGCGGTTGCCGCTGCCGTTCAGGGTGACCGTGGGGAATAGCGCGGCGCGCTGCTGCGCGACCAGCGCACGGGCCTGGGCATAGGCGGCCACCGAGGCGGCGACGTTCTGGTTGGACACCTCCACCCGCACCGCCAGGTCGTTCAGCACGGGGTCGTCGAAGGCCTGCCACCACGGCCCGCGCTCGGCGGCGTCGGCCGGAGTGGCCCGCACCCATTCCCCCTGCCCTTCCTTGAAGGCCACCGGCGTCTCGATGGCGGGCGGGGCGTCGTAGCGCGGCGCGAGGGCGCAGCCGCCGAGGGCGAGCGCCAGGGCCAGGCACAGCAGGCGGAGGGCAGGCTTGTTCTCTCGTGTGGTCATCTCTTGCACGGTGGGGTGGTCACGCGGGCTCGGGCTGCTGCACGCGGCTGAACTCGGCCTCGTGCGGGCTGCGCCGGCGCAGCTTGTCCAGCAGCAGGTAGACCACCGGCGTCGTCAGCAGCGTGAGCACCTGGCTGGCGATCAGGCCGCCGATGATGGTGATGCCCAGCGGCCGGCGCAGCTCGGCGCCTTCGCCGAAGCCGATCGCGAGTGGCAGCGCGCCGAGGGCGGCCGCCAGCGTGGTCATCAGGATCGGGCGGAAGCGCAGCAGGCAGGCCTCGCGCACGGCTTCCACCGGCGACAACCCGCGCGAGCGCTCGGCATCCAGCGCGAAGTCGATGATCAGGATGGCGTTCTTCTTCACGATCCCGATCAGCAGGAACACGCCGATCAGGGCCATGATGGAAAAGTCGAGCTTGAAGATCAGCAGGGCCAGCACGGCGCCGACGCCGGCCGAGGGCAGCGTCGACAGCACGGTGATGGGGTGCACCAGGCTCTCGTACAGGATGCCCAGCACGATGTAGATCACCACCAGGGCCGCCAGGATCAGCAGCGGCTGCTGGCCCTGCGATTCCTGGGCGGCGCGTGCCGTGCCCTGGAAGCTGCCGCGCACGTTGGCCGGCAGCGCGATCTCGGCTTCGGCGGCCCGCACCGCCGCCTGGCCGTCGGCCAGCGTGCGCCCCTCGGCCAGGTTGTACGAGATCGTGGTGGCCAGCTCGGCGTCCTGGTGGCTGACCGAGGCCGCCGCCGGCCGCTCGGAGAACCGCGCCAGGGCCGCCAGTGGCACCATGGTCTGCACCGTGCTGCTCAGCGCCTGCCCGCTGGAGGCGTCGCGCAGCGCCGGGTTGACCGAGGTGGACGCCGTCGCCGTGCCGGTGGCCGTGCTGCCGGTCGCCGACGCGGTGCCGGTGGCGGCCGTCGTCGCGCCCGGCACCGCCGCCGCCGCTGCATTGCGGGCCGGCACGTAGATGTCGCGCAGCGACTCGGGGCTGCGGGCGAAGCTGGGCGCCACGCCCAGGATCACCTTGTACTGGTTCAGCTCGCCGTAGATGGTCGACACCTGTCGCTGGCCGAAGGCGTTGTACAGCGCGTTGTCGATGTCGCGCGCCGACACGCCCAGGCGGGCGGCGGTGTCGCGGTCGACTTCGACATAGCTCTCGACGCCGTTCTCCTGCTGGTCGGTGTCGACGTCGACCAGCGCTTCCTGGTGCTTCATCGCCTCGGCCAGCCGCAGCGCCCAGCGCTTGAGGTCGGCCACGTTGTCGCTCTTGAGCGTGTACTGGTAGGTCGAGTTGCTCGAGCGCGCGCCCATGCGCAGGTCCTGCACCGGGCTGAGAAACAGCGTGATGCCGGCGATGCGCGCCAGCTGCGGCCGCAGGCGCGCAATGACGGCCTGGCCGCGCTCGCCCGGCGGCCGCTCGGAGGCCGGCTTCAGGTTCACGAACACGAAGCCGCCGCCGGCCCGGCCGCCGCCGGTGAAGCCCACCACCGTGTCGACCGCCGGATCGGCCCGGATGATGTTCACCAGCTCACGCAGCTTCTCCTGCATGGCCTGGAACGAGATGCTCTGGTCGGCCCGCAGGCCGCCGTTGATCTGGCCGGTGTCCTGCTGCGGGAAGAAGCCCTTGGGGATCTTCACCAGCAGCCAGGCGTTGATGCCCACCACCGCCACCAGGATCAGCAGGACCAGCCAGCGGGCCTGCAGCGCCCAGTCGAGGCTGAGCGCATAGGCCCGGTGCACGAACGAGAACGCCCCCTCCAGCGCGCGGCCCACGCGGCCGGCGGGCCGGCGCAGCGTGCCCGGCCGCAGCAGCCAGGCGCACAGCATCGGCGTGGTGGTCAGCGAGATGACCAGCGAGATCATCACGGCGGCCGACAGCGTGACGGCGAACTCGCGGAACAGCCGGCCGACCTGGCCGCCCATGAACAGCAGCGGGATGAACACGGCCACCAGCGACACGCTGATCGACAGCACGGTGAAGCCGACCTCGCGTGCGCCCAGCAGCGCGGCACGGAAGCGGTCCATGCCCTGCTCCATGTGGCGCGCGGTGTTCTCCAGCACCACGATCGCGTCGTCGACCACGAAGCCGGTGGCCACCGTCAGCGCCATCAGCGACAGGTTGTTCAGCGAGAAGCCGAGCAGGTACATCACCGCGAAGGTGCCCAGCAGCGACACCACGGTCGCGATCGCCGGGATGACCGTCGCCCGCACGCTGCGCAGGAAGCCGCTCACGACGACCACGACCAGCAGCACGGCGATGACCAGCGTCAGCTCGACCTCGTGCAGCGCCGAGCGGATCGAGGTGGTGCGGTCCGAAGCCACCGCCACCCTGACGTCGCTGGGCAGCTGCGCCTGCAGCTCGGGCAGCAGCGCCCGCACGCCGTCGACCGTGGTGATGACGTTGGCGCCGGGCTGCAGGGTCACCAGCACGATCACCGCCGGCTCGCCGTTGAACAGGCCCAGCGTGTAGATGTTCTCCACGCCATCAGTGACCTGGCCGACGTCGCCCAGTCGCACGGCCGCGCCGTTGCGCCAGGCGACCACCAGCCCGCGGTAGTCGGCCGCCGTGCGGCCGCCGCCGGCGCTGTTGCGCGTGTAGATCTGCAGCCGCCGGCCCTCGACCTGGACCTCGCCCTTGGGCCGGTTGGCACTGCTGGCCTGGATGGCGGCACGCACGTCCTCGGTGGAGATGCCCCACTGGTTGAGCGCATGCGGCGACAGCTCCACGCGCACGGCCGGCTGCGAACCGCCGCCGATCTCGACGTCGCCGACGCCCTGCACCTGGGCGATCTTCTGCTGGACGACGTTGGACACCTCGTCGTAGATCTGCCCCGGGCTGCGGGTCGGCGAGGTCAGCGCCAGGATGATGACCGGCGCCGCCGAGGGGTTGGCCTTGCGGTAGGTCGGGTTGCTGCGCAGCGTCGCCGGCAGGTCGGCGCGCGAGGCGTTGATCGCGGCCTGCACCTCGCGCGCCGCGGCGTCGATGTTGCGGTTCAGGTCGAACTGCAGGCTGATGCGCGTCGAGCCGGTGCCGCTGCTCGAGGTCATCTCGTTGACGCCGGCGATCGTGCCCAGTCGCCGCTCCAGCGGCGTGGCCACGCTGCTGGCCATGGTGTCCGGGCTGGCACCGGGCAGGCTGGCGCTGACGCTGATGACGGGATAGTCGACCTGTGGCAGCGGCGCGACCGGCAGCACGAAGAACGCCGCGATGCCGGCCAGCGCGATCCACAGCGTCAGCAGCACCGTGGCGACAGGCCGCCGCACGAAGGGTGCCGAGAGGTTCATGCGCCCTCCCCGGCCGCTACCGGCGCCGGCGAGCGCCAGCGCTGGCCGAGCCGGTCGAACGCCAGGTAGATCACCGGCGTGGTGAACAGGGTGAGGACCTGGCTGACGATCAGGCCGCCGAAGATGGCCAGGCCGAGCGGGCGGCGCAATTCGGCGCCCTCGCCCCAGCCCAGCATCAGCGGCACGGCCGCGAACAGCGCCGCCAGGGTGGTCATCAGGATCGGCCGGAAGCGCAGCAGCGCCGCCTGGTGGATCGCCTCGCGCGGCGACCGGCCCTGCTCGCGCTGCGCGTCGAGCGCGAAGTCGATCATCATGATCGCGTTCTTCTTGACGATGCCGATCAGCAGGATGATGCCGATGATCCCGATCACGCCCAGGTCGTTGCCGGTGAGCATGAGCATCAGCAGCGCGCCGACCCCGGCCGAGGGCAGCGTCGACAGGATCGTGACGGGATGCACGTAGCTCTCGTACAGCACGCCCAGCACGATGTACACGCACACCACCGCCGCCAGGATCAGCCACAGCTGGTTGGTCAGCGAGGCCTCGTAGGCGCCCGAGGCGCCCAGGAAGGTGAGCGTCACGCCGCCCGGCAGGCCGATCTCCCGGGCCGCCGCACGGATCGCATCCACCGCACGGCCCAGCGAGACGTCCTGCGCGGTGTCGAAGCCGATGGTGGTGGCCGGGTACTGCGCCACGTGCGTGATCTGCAGCGGCGCGCGCTGCTCGACCAGCCGCGCGACGGCCGACAACGGCACCGGCTGGCCCGAGCCGCTGCGTAGCAGCACGTTGCCCAGCGCCTGCGGGCTGGGCTGGGCGTCGGGCCGCGCCTCCAGGATGACGCGGTACTGGTTGGTCTCGGTGAAGATGGTCGAGACGATGCGCTGGCCGAAGGCGTTGTAGAGCGCATCGTCGATCGTGGCGGCCGAGATGTTCAGCCGCGCGGCGCTGTCGCGGTCGATGTCCACCAGCATGGCCGCGCCGGTCACGCCGGCATCGGAGACCACGTTGCGCACCTGCGGCACCGCCTGCAGCTTCTGCGTGAGGCGGTCGGCCCAGGTGGTGACCGTCGCCGTGTCGGCCGCTTCCAGCGAGAAGCGGTACTGGGTGGGCCCGGATTCGGCGTCGATGGTCAGGTCCTGCACCGGCTGCACCCGCACGGTGGTGCCGGGCACCTGCTCGCCCACCCGGCGCAACCGGTCGATCACCGGCTGCAGGTCGCCGCGCGAGCTGCGCAGGTTCACCAGCAGGCGACCCTGGTTCAGCATGGTGTTGTTGGCGGCGTCCACCCCCACCACGCTGCTCAGCGTCGCGACCGCGGGATCCTGCAGGATGGCCTGCGCCACCTGCTGCTGCAGCTGCGCCATCCGCTGGAACGACACCGACTGCGCCGCCTCCACCCGCACCTGCAGCTGGCCGGTGTTCTGGGTCGGGAACAGCCCCTTGGGGATCCACAGGTACAGCAGCACCGTGAGCGCGAGGGTCAGCAGCGCCACCACCAGCGTCGCCCCCTGGCGGGCCAGCACCCAGACCAGCGCCCGGTCGTAGTGGCCGACCAGGCGGTCGAAGCCGCGCCCGAAGCGCGCGCCCCAGCCCGCGCCGGCCTTCTCGCCGCCCGGGTGCGCGCGCAGCCAGCGCGCCGACATCATCGGCACCAGCGTGAGCGACACCACGGCCGAGATCAGGATGGTGATGGCCAGCGTGACCGCGAACTCGCGGAACAGCCGGCCGACCACGTCGCCCATGAACAGCAGCGGGATCAGCACGGCCACCAGCGAGACCGTCAGCGAGATGATCGTGAAGCCGATCTCGCCGGCGCCGCGCAGCGCAGCCTGCATCGGCGGCTCGCCCTCCTCGATGTGGCGCGAGATGTTCTCGATCATGACGATGGCGTCGTCGACCACGAAGCCGGTGGCGATGGTCAGCGCCATCAGCGAGAGGTTGTTCAGGCTGTAGCCCAGCAGCAGCATCACACCGCAGGTGCCGATCAGCGAGACCGGCACGGCCAGGCTGGCGATGATGGTGGCCCGCGGGCTGTGCAGGAAGGCGAAGATCACCAGCACGACCAGCACCACCGCCAGCACCAGCTCCAGCTGCACGTGGTGCACCGACGCCCGGATGCCGCTGGTGCGGTCCGACAGCACCTGCAGCTGCAGCCCCGCCGGCAGGCTGGCGGTCAGTTCCGGCAGGCGCTGCTTGATCCCGTCGACGGTGGCGATGACGTTGGCGCCGGGCTGGCGCTGCACGTCCAGCACGATGGCCTGCGTGAGGCGGCCGCCGTCCTGGCCCGCCTCGGCCCCGCCGACGCCCGCCCAGGCGCCCAGCCGCACGTTCTCGGCGCTGCTGACCACCTGGGCCACGTCGGACAGGCGCACCGGCGCGCTGTTGCGGTAGGCGATCACGAGGTTGGCGTAGTCCTCGGTGCGCAGCAGCTGGTCGTTCGCATTGATGCTCCACATGCGCGTGGGCCCGTCGATGCTGCCCTTGGCGGCGTTGGCGTTGGCGGCCGTGATCGCCGTGCGGATGCTGTCCAGCCCGAGGCCGAACGAGGCCAGCGCGCGGGTGTCGGCCTGGATCCGCACGGCCGGCCGCTGGCCCCCCGACAGCGTGACCAGGCCCACGCCGGACACCTGGCTGATCTTGAGCGCCAGCCGGGTGTTGACGATGTTCTGCACCTCCGTCAGCGGCAGCGTGTCGGAGGTGATCGCCAGCGTGAGCACCGGCGCGTCGGCCGGATTCACCTTGGCATAGACAGGCGGCGCCGGCAGGTCGGCCGGCAGCAGCGAGGCGCCGGCATTGATCGCCGCCTGCACCTGCTGCTCGGCCACGTCCAGCGCGAGCCCGAGGCCGAACTGCAGCGTGACGATCGACACGCCGGCAGCGCTAGTGGAGCTCATGCGCGAGAGGCCCGGCATCTGGCCGAACTGCCGCTCCATCGGCGCGGTGACGGTCTGCGCCATCACCTCCGGGCTGGCGCCCGGGTAGAGCGTCTGCACCTGGATGGTCGGGTAGTCGACCTGCGGCAGGGCCGACAGCGGCAGCAGCCGCAGGCCCACCAGGCCAGCCAGCACGATGGCCAGCATCAGCAGCGAGGTGGCGACCGGCCGCAGGATGAAGGGACGGGACGGGCTCATCGCGCGCGCGGCCCTACTGCCCGCCGCCGGCCAGGCCGACCTCGCGGCGCCGCTGCTGCATCTGCTGCCAGCGGGCCAGCGCCTCGGGCTCGCGGCGGTCCAGGGCTTCCAGGAACTGCCTGCGGCGCGCGACCTGGTCGGCGTCGCCCTGCACGGCCTGCAGCAGGCGTTCGCGCTGCTCGGGTGTCGGGCCCGCGACGGCGGGGGGCGGCGGTGCCGCGCGCGGCGGGGCAACCGTGCCCGCCGTGCCCGCCGTACCCGCCGTGCCCGCCTGCGCCCGCGCCTCGCCGCTGGCGGCGGCCGTGCCGTCGGGCAACGTCCGGCGGGCCGCCGGTGCGCTGCCGGGGCCGGCCTGCGCCGGGCTTTCGGGTCCGGCGCCGGCCCCGGAGGCACCGCCGCGGGGTGCCGAGGCACCCGGCCGGCGCGCCCCGGCGGCTCCGGGGGCCTCGCCGGGCAGGGTGACGCGCGCACCGTCGCGCAGCCGGTCGGCGCCTTCGGTGATGACGCGCTCGCCCGGCTGCAGCCCCTTGACGATCTGCACCCGGTCGGCAGTCGACTGGCCGCGCTGCACCGGCCGGACGGACACGGTGCGGTCGGCGTTGAGCACGAACACCTGGTCGCCGTTGGGGCCGTTGCGCACCGCGGCGATCGGCACCACCGTCGCGCCTTCCAGGGTGCGCAGCTGCAGCTGCACGTTGACGAACTGGCTGGGGAACAGCGTGCCCTTCGCGTTGGCGAAGCGGGCCTTGGCCTTGACGGTGCCCGTCTGGGGATCGACCTGGTTGTCCAGCGACGAGAACGCGCCGGTGTCCAGCACCTGGGTGCGGGTGCGGTCGAGCGCCTTGGTGGGCATCGGCGCCGCCCCGCCCTGCTGCACGGCACCCACCTGGTCCTGCGGCACCGCGAACTGCACGTCGATGGGCGACAGCTGCGTGATGACCGCGACGCCGTTGGTGTCGCTGGTGCTCACCATGTTGCCCACGTCCACCGTGCGCAGGCCCACCCGGCCGGCGATCGGCGCCACGATCCGCGTGTACGACAGGTTCAGGCGCGCGGTGCCTTCGTTGGCCTGGTCGACGACGACCGCTGCCTCCAGCTGCTTGACCAGCGCGGCCTGCGTGTCGACTTCCTGGCGCGCGATGGAATCCTGCTGCAGCAGCGTCTGGTAGCGCTTGAGCGTGACGCGCGCGGCATCCAGCTGCGCCTCGTCGCGCAGGCGCTGGCCGGTGGCCTGCTGCAGCGCCATCTCGAACGGACGCGGATCGATGGTCGCCAGCAGGTCCCCCTTGCGGACCATCTGGCCTTCCTGGTAGCGCACCTCCTGCAGCACGCCGGCGACCTGCGGACGGACACGGACGGTGGCCAGCGGCACGACCGTGCCGAGCGCCTCCAGCGTCACGCTGACGTCGCTGCGCTCGGCCACCGCCACGCCGACCGTCGTGGGCGGCCCGCCGCGCGCCGCACCCGGCCCGCCCGGTCCGCCGCCACCACCGCCCGGACCGCCCGCGCCCGCCATCGCGGCGCCGGCCGGCCTGGCATCGGTGCGGGTGTAGTGCCACGCCGCCCAGCCGAGCACGCCGACCAGCAGCAGTGCGACCAGTGATCCGATCCACACCCCGCGGCGGCCGAGGCGTTGCGTGGGCGTCTGGGGGGCGGCGGAACGGGTGGGGTCGGCAGGCGGCATGTGGGTCGGCATTCTTGTCCTTGTTCGGGCGCCCGCGGCGCACGCCGGGCGCGCCTGCCGAGCTTAGCAAGGCGCCCCCGGCGGGGGCATCAGTGCGGCGCGCCAGGACCTGTAGGCGCTTTGCCCTGACCGCGCGGCGCGGCGGTCAGCGCCCGAGGCGAAGCATGCACGGTTGGCATGTCGCCCCGGTCGCCGCCATGTTGCTGCTTCGCAAAGATGCCCGCCCTGGGCGGGCTGCGCCCGTTCAGGGCAGCGGGAGCGGGCGGCCTTCCGCGGCCGGCGGCGGCGGCAGGCCGAGCCAGCCGGCCACCGTCGGCGCGATGTCGACCACCTCCACCCGGCTGTCCACCTGCCCCGGCCGGACCCAGCGCGGGCCATACAGCAGGATCGGCACCTGGGTGTCGTAGGGGTACGGCGAGCCATGCGTCGCGACCGAGGTCGACGAGCCGACCATCCAGTACGGCTTGAGCACGTACTGCACGTCGCCTGACACCTTGGGGTGCCAGGTCTTGCGCACCTGCCGGAAGAACGGTGCGTCCGGCAGGCTGCCGGCCTCCAGTTCGCGGCGGGTGTAGGCCGCCGCGATCGCCGGCTCGCGCAGGAGGGCACGGCGTGCCACCTCGGCCACGCGGTCGAGGTCGAGCCCGCGCTCGGCCAGCCGGCGGCGGTCGACCACCAGCGCCGAGCCCGGGCTGCCCTGCACCAGCGGCGCGACGCCGAACGCCTGCTCGAGCTCGGCATTGACGCGGCCGACCACCTGCGCGATCGGCAGCCGGCCGGCGTCCAGGCCTTGCGCGCGGCTGGTCTCGGGCGCCGGCATGAAGCCATGGTCGGCGGTGAGCACCGCGAGGTACCGGTCGCGCCCGACCAGGGCATCCAGGTCCTGGAAGAACGACTGCAGCAGCCGGTCGAGCTGCAGCAGGTGGTCGTGCGACAGGCGCGACTCGGCGCTGTACGCATGGTTCACGTAGTCGTGGCCCGACAGGCTCACCACCAGGATGTCGGGCACGTCGTCCTGGCCCAGCTGCTCGCCGCGGATCGCGGCGCGGGCGAACTCCAGCGAGAGCTGGTCGGCGAACGGGCTGCGCAGCAGCGCTCCGTAGTACGCCGGTCCGGGCGCCTCGTCGGCTGCCACGCCCATCATCATCGGCAGCTTGCCGCCGCGCGGCCCGAACCAGGGCTGGCTGTCGGGCAGCGAGCGGGCATAGGCGGCCTCGGGTAGCAGCGGCTTCCATTCCTGCTTGAACCAGCGGTCGGCCGGCCGGCCTGCATTGAACGCCTCCACCCACTGGGGATGCTGCTGCATGTAGTAGGTACTGGACGCGAACCGGCCGCTCGACGCCATGTACATGTAGGCAGTGCCCCGGTGCCCCGCCGGCAGGATGGCGCCGCGGTCCTTGCCGGAGATGCCGATCACCTTGGCGCGCGCGTCGGACTGCCGCAGCACGTCGCCGACCGTGTCGATCTGCAGGTTGCGCGGGCTGGTGCCATCGAGCCGGTTGGTCGCATGGCCGATGTAGCGGTGGGCGGTGTCGCCGGTGTTGTAGACCTCGGCGCCCGTGGCCAGGTCGCGCCACTCATTGGCGATGATGCCGGTGCGGTGCGGCGCCGCGCCGGTGAGCACGGTGGCATGGCCGGCCGCGGTGACGGTGAAGGCGTGGCCGTAGTGCGCCTGCGAGTACCAGGCACCACGGTCCAGGAACCGCGCGAAGCCGTCGGGCGCGAGCTGCTCGCGGTAGGCGGTGACCTGCCGCTGGGGCAGGCCGTCCACCACCAGCAGCACCAGCAGCCGGGGCTTGTCCGCCGCCGGGGCGGGCGCGACCGCGGCGCAGGCTGCCAGCAGCAGCGGCAGCAGCAGCGCGCCCAGGCGCGCCGGCACCCCCACCCTCATGGCGTGATGACGCACAGCACGCTGCAGGGCGAGTGCTCGATCAGGGCGCCGGAGATCGAGCCGCGCCACCAGCGCGCGGCCCAGCTGTCGAGGTGCTTGTGGCCGACGACGATCAGGTTGGCGCCGACCTTGCGGGCGCACTTGGTGATCTCGTCGACGGCCTCGCCGGTCACGACCTCGCCATGGGCGGCATAGCCGGCCTGCTCGAGCCGCCGCAGGCCATCGCGCAGGATCGACTGGTACTTGGCGCGCTCGCGCTCCTCGAGCTCGACGTCGTAGACGCCGCCCTCCAGGCCCACAAAGCTCATCGCGGACGGCATCACGGCGATCAGGAACAGTTCGGACTGGCTCCACTGGGCCAGCTCCTGGCAGTCCAGCAGCGCCTTCTGGCCGGCATCGCTGCCGTCGTAGGCCAACAGGATTCGCTTGTACATGCGCTTCTCGCAGGTGGATGGGACGCCGCAGAGCATAGCCCGGCGGGGCGTGGCCACACTCCGGATTCACCCGGCCTGCGAGACCCCCGCCGAGGCGAAGCTGGCCATCTCGCGCAGCAGCGCGCAGGCGGACACCAGCAGCGGCCAGGCCAGTGCCGCGCCCGAGCCCTCGCCCAGGCGCATCCCGAGGTCCAGCAGCGCGCGCGCCGGCGTGGCGGCATCGGGCCCGAGATGCCGCAGCAGCAGGCCATGGCCGCATTCCCCGGACCGGTGCGAGAACACGCAGCGCTGCAGCACGCGCGGTGCGAGGAGCCGGGCGACCAGCACCGCCGCGCCGGTGATGAACCCATCCACGACAACCACCCGCCGCTGCGCCGCGGCCTCCAGCACCGCGCCCACCATCGCGGCGATCTCGAAGCCACCGAACGCGGCCAGCGCTTGCATCGGCGCGTGCGCGTCGGGGTGCCGCTGCAGCACTTGCCGCAGCACCGCGAGCTTGCGCGCGACGCCGGCGGTGTCGAGCCCGGTGCCGGCACCGACGCAGTCCGCGATGTCGCTGCCCGTCAGGCGCGCCAGCAACAGCGACGCCGCCGAGGTGTTGCCGATGCCCATCTCCCCGAGCAGGAGCGCATTGCCCGGCAGCGAGCGGACCACGGCGCGGCCCATCTCGACGGCCTGCAGGCATTGCGCGGACGTCATGGCCGGGCCGTCCAGCGCATCGGCCGTGCCCGGCGCGATCTTGCGCTGCTGCAACCCGGGGCGGGGCGCGAAGTCGTGCCGCACGCCGCAATCGACCACGGTGAGCGCCAGCCCGTGCTGGCGCGCCAGCACGCTCACCGCCGCGCCCCCGGCCAGGAAGTTCTCGACCATCTGCCAGGTCACGTCGCTCGGATAGGCCGAGACGCCCCGCGCGGCCAGCCCGTGGTCGCCGGCGAACACCACGAGTTGCGGTTGCTCGAGGTGCGGCTCGGCCGTGCCGAGCACCAGGCCGATCTGCACGGCCAGCGGCTCCAGCCGGCCGAGCGAGCCCAGCGGCTTGGTCTTGTGGTCCAGCAGATGCTGCAGGCGTGCGGCCAGCACGGGATCTTGGAGGTCTGGCAGGTCGGGAGGGGTCATCGGATGAGAGCCGGCAGCACGCCGGGCGCGAAATGGCGGTCGACGAAGTCGGCGAGGCCGTCGAACACGGCCTCGAGGTCGGGCGCGGCGGCGCCGAACAGGGCGCGCAGCGCAGCGGGGTCCTCGAACAGGCCGTGCAGGTACACGCCCAGCACGTTGCCGGCCGCGTTGCGCCAGCCCAGGCCGCCGTCCATGGCGACGGGGCCGGCTGGCATGGCGGGGTGCTGGGCGGTGCGCCCGTGGTGGATCTCGTAGCCGCGCACCCGCACGCCCGAGAGCGCCGCCCAGGGGCCGGCGAGCTCGCTGAAGGCGGCCTCGGTGCGGCGCACGGTCTTGTCCTGCTCGAACACCGTCACCAGCGGCAGCAGACCCAGCCCCGGCGCGTTGCCGTCGATGCCGTGCGGATCCACCAGGGCTTCGCCCAGCATCTGCAGGCCGCCGCACAGGCCGAGCACAGCGCCCCCGCGTTGCGCATGCGCCGCCACCGCGCGGTCCAGCCCCTGCGCCCGCAGCCAGGCCAGATCGCCGCTGGTGTGCTTGGAGCCGGGCAGGACCACCCAGTCGGCGCCGTCCAGTTCCTGCGGCGTGCGCGCCCAGCGCAGCCGCACGCCGGGCGTGCGCGCGAGCGGCTGGAATTCGTCGAGGTTGCTGATGCGCGGATAGGCCACGACAGCGATCGTCCTGCCGCCCTCCACACCCGGCCCGCCGGTCGTCGGGGCGCCGTACCAGCCGTCCTCCTCCGGCAATCCGTGCCCGCGCCACATCGGCAGCGTCGCCACCGTCGGCACGCCCGTCAGGCCTTCCAGCTGTTGCGGCCCGGGCGCCAGCAGGGCGGCATCGCCGCGGAAACGGTTCAGGACGAAGCCGTCGAGGAGCGCCCGCTCCTGTGGCGCCAGCAAGGCCCAGGTGCCGTACAGGTGGGCGAACGCGCCCCCCCGGTCGATGTCGGTCACCAGCAGGCAGCGTGCGGCGGCGTGCAGCGCGACGCGCATGTTCACCACGTCGGCGTCGCGCAGGTTGATCTCGGCCGGCGAACCGGCACCCTCGATCACGACCACGTCGTTCTCGGCGCGCAGTTCGTCGAGCGCGGCCGCCAGGCGCGGCCAGACCGCGGCACTGCGGCCGCGCCAGCCCTGGCGCGAGAGCGCCTCGTCCACCCGGCCGAACAGCACGACCTGGCTGTGGGTGTCGCGCTCGGGCTTGAGCAGCAGCGGGTTCATGCGCACGTCGGGCTCGGCGCGGGCCGCCAGCGCCTGGAAGTACTGCGCGCTGCCGATCTCGCCGCCGGCCACGACGCGCGCGTTGTTGCTCATGTTCTGGGCCTTGTACGGCGCGACCTTCAGGCCCTGCCGCGCATACCAGCGGCACAGCGCGGTGGCCAGCCAGCTCTTGCCCGCGCCGCTGGTGGTCCCCAGCACCATCACGCAGCGCGCGGTCATGCCACCGCCTCCCAGGCGCGGCGCAGCGCCTGCTGCGCGTCGGGCGGCCGCACGCCGAGGCGCACGTGGCCCGGCAGGCCGAACGACGCGCAGTCGCGCAGCTGCACCCCATGCGCCCGCAGCTGCCCATGCTGCGCCGCCGAGACGGTGGCGCGCGCCACGAAGAAATTGGCGTCGCCCGGCAGCACGGTCCAGCCGAACGACTCGCACAGGGCGACCTGCTCACGCTTCCAGGCGCGCAGCGTGGCCAGGCTGGCGGCCAGCCACTCCTGCGTGGCGGGCTCGCACCAGTCGGCCAGCATGGCCACGCCGTGGGCGCCCAGCAGCCACGAGGGCGCCAGCGCCTCCAGCGCCGCCGCCAGCGCCTGCGCGCCGGCCGGGGCCACGGCATAGGCGCCCCGCACGCCGGTCAGGCCGAGGGCCTTGTTCGGGCTCCACAGCTGCCACCAGCCGTCCGGCGCGGCGCGCGCGGCGCCCGCCAGGCGCAGCGGCTCGTAGGCGCGGTCGAGCACCACCGGGCCCTGGTGGGCGGCGAGCGCGTCCCAGCGCGCTTCACGGCCGCCGCAGGGGCTGGACGGCTCGCAGGCCCACGCGAGGCCAGGCGCCGTGCCGGCTTCGGCTGCCAGTGCCCAGGCGTGCGCGGCCGCCGCATAGTCGCCGTAGCCATGCGGCGGCAGGGCCACCACGCCGAGCCCGGCCCGGGCCGCCCAGCCCGTGCAGCGGAAGATGAACTCGCTGGCGCTGGCGGCCATCACGATGCGCTCGGGCGTCACCCCATGGCGCCGGGCCAGCGCCTCGCGCAGCGCCGAGTGGCTGCCATCGGGATAACGGCCGGCATCGGCCGCCTGCACCGCCGCCAGGGTGCGCGGGCACGGTCCGCAGGCATTCGCGTTGGTGGAGAAATCGTGGGCCACGGCGCCGCGCGCGTCGGGCCCGCCATGCACGCGGGTCGCATGGCTCATGCGGCTCATGCGCCCTGCCCCAGCCAGGCAGCCCCCAGCAGCAGCGCGGCCGAGGCCCCGAGCAGCGCGCCGACGCTCGCGCCGGCCAGCCGCAGCGCGCGGCGCGTGTCCTGCGCCTCGGGCCCGGACGCCTCGCCGTTGAGGGCGTACACGCCCGGCTTGCGCAGGCGCACGCCCAGCGCCAGGGCCATCGCGGCCATCGGCCAGCCGCCGTTGGGCGACGGCGTGCAGCGGGCCTGCAGGCGCAGCTCGCGCAGCGGCAGGCCGCCGGCGAGCAGGCCGAGCAGCAGCGCCGTGAGGCGGGCCGGCAGCCAGGACAGCACGTCGTCGGTGCGCGCGGCCCACTTGCCGGCCCAGGTCCAGTCCAGGCCGGCGCGCAGGCCGCGGTAGCCCCACATCGCGTCGGCCGTGTTCGCGAACCGGTACAGCATGGCGCCGGGCAGTCCGGCCACCAGGAACCAGAAGACGGGTGCCACCACCGAGTCGTTCAGGTTCTCCGCCAGCGACTCGATCGCGCTCTCGCGCACCAGGGACTCGTCCAGCCGCATCACCTCGCGGCTGACCAGGCGGCCGAGCCGCCGGCGGCCGGCGTCGAGCGACTCGGCCAGGGCGTCCTCGACCCCCGCGACCTCGTCGCGCAGCATGCGCCAGGCCAGCATCGTCTTGAGCACGGCACCGGCGAGCAGCGCACCCAGCCAGGGACCCAGCGCGTCGGCTGCGAGCTGCAGGCCGAGCGCCGCGGCGAGCACCAGCAGCGCACCGCCCCACCAGGCGAAGGCGCCGGCGCAGAAGAGGCGCCGTTCGCCCCCCTGCTGCAGCCCGCGTGGCGCGACCCGGTGGCCGATCCAGCCGAGGTAGCGGCCCATCCAGGCCACCGGATGCCAGCGGCTGGGCGGCTCGCCGAACGCGCGGTCGAGCGCAAGGGCGAACACCAGGGCCACGGCGGCGCTCCAGGCAGGCATGCGGCGGTCAGTCCTCGATGCCGCGCTGCGCCGGCACGCCGGCGTTGAAGGCGTGCTTGACCTTGACCATCTCGGTCACGGTGTCGGCCAGCGCCACCAGCTCCGGCGGGCAGCGGCGGCCGGTCAGCACCACGTGCACCTCGCGCGGGCGTTCCCGCAAGGTCTGCAGCACGTCGTCCAGCGGCAGCCAACCGTAGATCAGCGGGTAGGTGATCTCGTCCAGCACCACCAGGAAGAAGGCGCCGCCCAGGATGGCCGCGCGGGCGCGCTGCCACCCGTCCCGGGCCAGTTGCGCGGACCGCTCCAGGTCCTGGCTTTTCCAGGAAAAGCCGTCGCCGAGCCCCTCGATCGGGATGCCGATCTGCTCGAACATGCGGTGCTCGCCGAACCGGGCGGTCGGCACCTTCATGAACTGGAAGATCTTCACGGCCTTGCCCCGGCCGTGGGCGCGCAGGGCCAGGCCGAACGCCGCGGTGCTCTTGCCCTTGCCGTCGCCGGTGTTCACCAGCACCAGGCCGCGGCGCTCGCCGTCGGGCTTCTCGTAGGGCTTGGCGGCGGGCGGGGTTTCGATCTGCATGCGGCGTTCCTCGGGAATTCAGGGGTCGATCGACTCGGGCAGCGCCACCCAGCGGCCGGCCAGCGGATGCACGCGGATGCGGCGCCCGAACACGGCAGCGAGCGCCTCGTGGGTGGCGGGCTCGCCGCAGGCGCCGTGGTGCACCACGCGGCCCCGGTCCATCACCACCAGGTCGTCGGCCTGCAGCGCCATCGTGAGCTCGTGCAGGACGCTCACCGCCGTGCCGCCGCCGGCCACGTGCCGCCGCACGATCGCCATCCAGTCGGCCTGGTGCGGCGGGTCGAGGTTGGCCAGCGGCTCGTCCATCAGCAGCAACGGCGCGCCGACGACGAGGGCCCGCGCGAGCAGCACGCGCTGCCGTTCCCCGCCCGAGAGCTCGCCCAGCGGGCGCTCGCGCCAGTCCCAGCACTGGGTCTCGCGCATGGCGGCCTCGGCCCGCGCCAGGTCGTCGGCGGTGGCGCCGCCCAGCCACGGCTGGTGCGGCAATCGGCCCAGCAGCACGACGTCGCGGGCCCGCAGGTCCTCGGCGCCGGTCTCGTTCTGTCCCAGCCACGCCAGGGCCCTGGCGCGCTCGCGGTGCTTCCACTGCGCGGCCGGTCGGCCCAGCAGGTGCAGCCCGCCCTCGGCCGGCACCAGGTGGGCCAGGGCCTTCAGCAGCGTGGTCTTGCCGGCGCCATTGGGGCCGGCGATCGCGGTCCAGCGGCCGGTCGCGATGCGCAGGTCGATGCCCTGCAGCACCGGCCGGGGGCCCAGCCGTACCTGCAGGCCGATGGCCTCCAGCGCCGGCGTCACAGCGGCCTCCGGTGCATCAGCCACAGCAGGTAGCCGCCCCCCAGCAACGCCGTGAGCACGCCCACGGGCAGCTCCTGCGGGGCCAGCAGCCAGCGCGCCAGCACGTCGGCGGCCAGCAGCAGCACGCCGCCGGCCAGGGCGGCCAGGGGCAGCAGCCAGCGGTGGGTGGGCCTGACCGCGGCGCGCACCAGGTGCGGCGCGACCAGGCCGATGAAGCCGATCAGGCCGACCTGCGCCACCGCCGCACCGGTGGCCAGCGCCATCACCGCGACCAGCCCCACCCGCACGCCGCCCAGCGGAATGCCCAGGCTGCGCGCCGTGGCCTCGCCGAGCGCCAGCGCATCCAGCGCCGGGCTGAGGGCGATGGCCGCGACCAGCCCCAGCACGAACAGCGCCGCCAGCAGGCCGGCCCCGCTCCAGCCGAGGAAGCCGGTGGTGCCGAGCAGGAAGGCCTGCATGGACCGCATGATGTCCGGCACCCAGAACATGACCAGCGCCGACAGTGCCCCGAACACCATGCCCACGATCACGCCGGCCAGCAGCAGCCGCAAGGTCTGCTGCACGCCGCGCGCCAGGGCCAGCGTGAGCAGCACCGCGGCCACGGCACCCGCGAACCCGGCGCCGGTGAGGCCGAGCCGCGCGGCCCACCCGGCCGCAGCGGCGGGCGAGACGCCGATCAGCACCAGCAGCAGGGCCACGCCGAAGGCGGCGCCGGTGGCGCTGCCCAGCAGGTAGGGGTCGGCCAGCGGGTTGCGGAACAGGCCCTGTGCCACCGCCCCGGCCAGGCCGAGCAGCGCCCCGGCCAGCCAGGCCCCGACCGAGCGCGGCAGGCGGATGTCCCAGAGGATGGTGGCGGCGCCGGCCCCGCCCTGCCACAGGGGCTCCCAGCCCAGCGACCCGACCGCGGTGCCCAGCATCACCAGGCCCAGCGACGCCAGCACCAGCAGCCCCGCCAGCCCCGCCGGCGAGCGCCGCGCCGCCGGCACAGCGGCGGACGGCAGCGGCAGCGCGCTGCCGCTCACCGGGGGCGTCCCTTCAGCTCGCCGCGCAGGCAATGCACCATCAGCTGGGCCGCCTCGGCCATGCGCGGCCCGGGCCGCACCAGCACGTCGCCTTGCTGCGCCGTGAACATGCAGACGCGGCCGTCCCGCAGCGCGCGGATGCCGGCCCAGCCGGGACGGTCGCGCATCGCCTGCGCATGGCGGTCCGACACCATGATCACCTGCGGGTCGGCGCGGACCACGAATTCCGGATTGAGCTTGGGGAACGGACCGAGCCGGCCCGGCACGACGTTGGCGGCGCCGACCCGGGCGAGCAGCTCGCCGATGAACGACACCTCGCTGGCCGCGTACGGGGCGCTGTTCACCTCGAAGTACACCGTGGTGCCGCGCAGGGCGGGCGGCAGCTCGCGCGCCGCAGCATCGACGCCCGCCTCGATGCCGGCCATCACGCGTGCGGCCTCGCCGCTGCCCAGCAGCTGTCCGACCTTGCCCATCACGCGCCGGACGTCCGCCAGGGTGCGTGGCTCGAGCGCTGCCACCCGCACGCCCAGGCCTTCCAGTCGTCCGAGCGCCCGCGAGGACGTCGACAGCAGCACCAGGTCGGGCTGCAGGGCCACGATGCGCTCGATGCTGGCGTCTTCCAGCCCGCCGACATGGGGCAGCGGCTGCACCGCGGCCGGCCAGTTCGAGTAGTTGTCCACGCCGACCAGCCGCTCGCAGGCGCCGAGCGCGCACACGGTCTCGGTCAGCGAGGGCAGCAGGCTGACGATGCGCCGCGGGGGCTGGGGCAGGGTCACCAGCGCGCCGCGGTCGTCGTGGATCTCGACCGCGGCCTGGGCACCGCCCAGCGCCAGCAGGAGCGCCAGCAGCCAGGCCTTCTTCATGCGGATTCCTTCAGTGTCAGCGGCAGCCCCGCCGACATCAGCGTGACCCGCTCGCAGGCAGCGGCGGCCTGCTGGTTCAGGGTGCCGAGCGCATCGACGAAGTGCCTGGCATCGCGCCCCATCGGCACCACGCCGAGCCCGATCTCGTTGCTGATCAGCACCAGTGGGCCGGCGCACGCCGCCACCGCGCGCGCCAGCGAGGCCGGCTCGGGTGCCCGCCCCTGGACGGGCACCGCGGGCATGAGCAGCGCGGTCAGCCAGAGGGTGAGGCAGTCGACCACCACCAGCGTGCCGGGCCGGCTGTTCTGGCCGATGGCCTGCGCCAGCGCGAGCGGCTCCTCCACGGTGCGCATGCGCGGCACGCGTTCGGCGCGATCGCGCCGGTGGCGGTCGATGCGCGCGCGCATCTCCTCGTCCCAGGCCTGGGCGGTGGCGATGTAGACCGCCTCGTGCGAGGCCGAGGCTGCCAGCCACGCGGCGGCGAGCGACTCGGCGCGGGCGGTCTTGCCGCTCTTCTGCCCTCCCAGAATGAGCTCGCTGCGGGCGACGGTCAGTTCACGCATGGGCCTGGCTCCATCGGCGCACGATGGCGTGCAGCTGCTCGACGCCGTCGGTCAGGGCCGCCGGGCCGGGCTGCAGGATGTCGGCCGACTTGATCTCGAACAGCTGGCCGTCGCGCACCGCGTTCACCGCCGCCCAGCCCGGGCGCGCGGCCACGCGCTCGGGCCGGAACTTCTTGCCGCACCAGGACCCGATGACGATGTCCGGATTGCGCCGGACGATCTCGGCGGGGTCGGCCACGATGCGGTCCTTGCCCAGCGGCTGGCGCGCCAGCTCCGGGAAGCAGTCGTCGCCGCCGGCAATCCCCACCAGCTCGCTGACCCAGCGGATGGCGCTGATGGGCGGCTCGTCCCACTCCTCGAAGTACACGCGTGGGCGCCGCGGCAGCGCCCGGCCCGCGGACTCGATGGCGAGCAGCCGGTCGCGCATGGACTCCAGCAAGGCCAGGCCGCGGCCGGCCTGGCCGACGATGGCGGCGACCTGGTGGAGCATCGCCAGGATCTCCTCGACGCTGCGCTGGTTGAACACCGTCACCTGCACGCCGCGCCGAACCAGTTCGGCGGCGATGTCGGCCTGCAGGTCGGAGAAGCCGAACACGCAGTCCGGCGCGAGCGCCAGGATGCGGTCGATCTTCGCGGTGAGGAAGGCGCTGACCCGCGGCTTCTCCTCGCGCGCGCGGCGTGGCCGCACCGTGTAGCCTGAAATGCCGACGATGCGGTCCTGCTCGCCCAGCAGGTACAGCCACTCCGTGGTCTCCTCGGTGAGGCAGACGATGCGGGACGGGCCGGAACGGATCTGGAGCATGGGCGAGCCGTGCAGCTTACTTCGGCTGCCAGCGCAGGGTGACGAACGCGCCGCGTCCCGGCTGGTTGTAGCCGTACGCCGTCTCGTAGCGCTTGTCGGCCAGGTTCACCAGCTTGGCCTGGAGCGCGAAGTCGCGCGCGAACTGCCAGTCGGCGTACAGGTCGGCCGTCGTGTAGCCGCCCAGCCGCCGCGCGTTGGCCGCGTCGTCGAAGCGGCTGCCCACCGCCAGCAGCGAGGCGCCCAGGCGCCAGGCCCCCAGCTGGTGGTCGGCGCCCAGCGAGAGCTGCTCGCGCGCGCGGCGCGGCAGCCGCCGGTCGTTCAGCTGGTTGCGCGGGTCCAGCGCCTCCAGGTCGGCGCGCCAGCTGGTGCGGCCCGCCTGGCCGGCGTAGCCGAGCGTCCAGCCTTCGATGCGGGCGCGCGGGATGTTCACCGGCAGCGTGGTGTTGGTCATGAACCCGCGGATGCGGTTGTCGAAGCGCCCCAGCCGCACCTCGTGGCCTTGCTCGCTCCAGGTCACGCCCAGGTCGGTGTTGCGGCCGCGCTCGGGCTGCAGCGCCGGATTGCCGAAGCCGGGGAAGTACAGCTGGTTGAAGGACGGCGCCACGAACGACGTGCCGTACGACCCGTGCACCCGCCAGGCCGGCGCGAGGCGGTAGCCGTAGCCCGCGAAGCCGGTGTCGGCGCTGCCGAACTGGGAGTTGCGGTCCCGGCGCAGGTTGCCCTGCCAGCTGTGCGCGCCCCGGCTGCCGGACAGTCCGGTGAAGAACGAGTCGATGGTGCGCCGGGTGACCGTGTAGGCCGTGCTGGCGCTCACCTGCTGCTCGCGCTGCTCCAGCCCGGCCAGCAGCACCCCGACGGGGGTCTCGACGTCGTTCTGCCAGGTCCACTGCATCTGCTCGGTCTGGAACGCACCGGGTGTGGTGGCCACCAGGCTGTTGGCCGTGTCCTGGCTGCCCGAGAGGCGCAGTTCGGTGCGCCAGCCCGCGGCAACGCGACCCTTCACGCCCGCGTGCAGGGTCGAGGTGCGGATGGCGTTGCGGGCGTCCACCCGCGGGCCGTCGTCGAAGTTGCTGACGCCCTCGGAGTGCAGGAAGCCGCCGCTGAGCGCCCAGTCCGGCGCGATCTGCCAGCCGATGCTGCCGACCGCGGAGTCCTGGCGGAACGGGTCGAGGTCGGGGTTGTAGTTGCCTGCCGAGACGGAGGGACGGGTCGAGTTGATGCCGTCCTCGCGCTCGCGCTGCAGCGACAGCGAATAGGTCAGCGCCCCCGCGCCGCCGGCCACGCCGGCGCCCGCCTGCGCGTAGCCGCGCGAGCCCGCGCCGACCGACGCGTTGGGGTGGAAACCCTCGCGTCCCTTGCGGGTGAAGACCTGCACCACGCCGCCGACGGCATCGCTGCCGTACAGCGCCGAGGCCGGCCCCTGGAGCACCTCGATGCGCTCGATCATCTCGACCGGGATGCTTTCCCAGGTCGGGGTGCCGGCGGTGGCCGAACCCACCCGCACGCCGTCGACCAGCAGCAGCGTGTGGCGGCTCTCGGTGCCGCGGATGAAGACGCTGCTGGTCTTGCCGCGGCCGCCGTTGGCGGACATCTGCACGCCGGCGCGCCGGGCGAGCAGCTCCGGCAGCGTGCGGGCCGCGGAGGCCTCGATGGCGGCGCGGTCGATCACCCGCACGTCGCTGACGAGCTCGTCGGCGCGGGTGGCCAGCCGGGTGGCGGTCACCACCGTCTCCGGCAGCGGCGACTGGGCGTGGATGGAAGAACAGAAGGCGAGCGCCAGCGGAGCCGCAAGGGCCCGGGACGCCGCCGGGAGGCGAAACGCGAGAACGGTCATGGAACGAAAGGCATGCGCACCCGTGCCGGCTTCCCCGCCGGCGTGGGCGAAATCGGCCGCGCGAGCGCGACCACCTTGTTGGCCGGTATCCGGGCTGGCGGGTTCGATTCCATCGCCTTCCCAGCGCGCCGTTGCGGGCGGTGCCAGTGGCTTTCGAGGATGGAACGGGGCACCCTGTCGGGGTGTCCACCGCTGACCGTTGCGGGGGCAGCGCAGGTCGGGCGTTGCGCTGGCGCGCGTGGCCTTCCTGCTTCCCGTTGAACTGCGGCATGCGAACCACACCGCGAGCACCAACGCCGCGATTCTAGGTGCAATCGCAGGCCGCAACCCTACAATCCGTCACCTATGGCCAGTGCCTCGCAGGTCGATCAGATTGCCGAACGCGTCGAGCGCCTGCTCGTGCGGTACGAGGAACTGCAGCGCACCAACGCACTGCTCGTGCAGCAGGTGGAGGCGCTCACGCAGGAGCGCGACTCGCTCAGGTCACGCCTGTCCGCCGCCCGCACCCGCGTCGACGCGCTGCTGGAGCGGCTGCCCGACATCAGCTCCGCGGCCTGACATCGCATGAGCGGCACCAAGCAGATCGAAGTCCAGATCATGGGCCAGAGCTACCTGCTCGGCTGCCCGGAAGGCGGCGAGGGACGGCTGCTCGAAGCCGTCGAGAAGGTCGACACGGCCATGTGCCGCATCCGGGACGCCGGCAAGGTCAAGGCACGCGACCGGATCGCGGTGCTCGCGGCGCTGAACCTCGCATTCGACATCGCCGATCGCCCGGTGCCGGCGACGCGCACGCCGACCTCCGGCGCGGCGCCGGCCGAGGAGGCCCCCGACGCGCGCCTGGACACCCTGATTGCGCGCCTCGACCGCGCGCTGGGCGACGACGGTCGTCTGATCTGATCCCACCCGGACGCCGCCCGCGGCGGGCGGTGGGCGCTTGCATCCGCGGTGCCGGCGCCCGGCGCCACGCAGCGGCTGCAACGTGCCCTGCGCACCGGTGACGGCCCATCCTGTCAAGCTCGTCCGCAGAAGCCGCCAAGGTCCATGTGTTTTTACGCTTTCGGGCGCCCCATGCCGGCAACCGAGCACCTACAATGACCCGTGTCTGCAGTGCGTGCCGGGCTTTATATGTCCTTGAACCAATGCTCTCTGAGCAAGGGCTTGGAACAAACCTGGCGAGCGTGATCGTCTCGCGTCAGATGAACCCAACGCCAGGTTGACCTCGCCCACCTGAACCCCTGGTTCAGGCTGCCGGTCCGGTGGCACTTGCAGACGCCTTTTTCCACGGGCTGCCCACGGGCAGCCCGTTTCCTTTGCAGCGTCGTCACGCGAGGCACGGCCCCGCGGCGCCAGGGTCCTTGCTGCGACAATGCCGAGCTTCGCCCCCGCGCTGCCCTAGCCCTCCACGATGTCCCTGCTGGACCCGCAACTCGTCCTCGAACTGGCCCTGATCGGCACCTGCACCGGTTTCCTGGCGGGCCTTCTGGGCATCGGTGGCGGCATGCTGATGGTGCCCTTCGTCACCTTCATCCTGACCACCAAGGGCTACCCCGCCGAGTACACGGTGAAGATGGCCGTGGCCACGTCGCTGGCCACGATCTGCTTCACGTCGCTGTCGTCCGTGCGCGCGCACCACCTGCGCGGCGCGGTCCTGTGGCCCGTCGTGCGCGTGCTGGCGCCGGGCATCCTGGTCGGCTCGGCCCTGGGTGCGCAGCTGGCGGTGGCCCTGCCCGGCAAGCTGCTGGGCATCCTGTTCGCGATCTTCGTGGCGTTCTCGGCCACCCAGATGTTCCTCAATCGCAAGCCCAAGCCGAGTCGCACCCTGCCCGGGCCGGCCGGCACCATCTCGATGGGCGTCGTCATCGGCTCGCTCTCGGCGCTGGTCGGTGCCGGCGGTGCTTTCGTGTCGGTGCCGTTCATGACCTGGTGCAACATCAGGATCCACGATGCGGTGGGCACCTCGTCCGCGCTCGGCTTCCCGATCGCGCTGGCCGGCACCGCCGGCTACATCTGGGCGGGCCAGGGCCTGCCCCAGATGCCGCCGGGATCGTTCGGCTTCCTCTACCTGCCCGGCCTGGTCATCATCTCGATGGCCAGCATGCTGATGGCCCCGCTGGGCGCGCGCACCGCGCACCGCATGGACATCCAGCCCCTCAAGAAGGTGTTCGCCATCGTGCTGTACTGCCTGGCGGCCTATTTCCTCTTCCGCTGACACAGGAGACCCCATGGCGCGCATCGCCTTCATCGGCCAACAGGATTTCGGAAAGGCCGTGATGGAAGCCTTCATCGCCCGCGGCGACGTGATCGCCGGCGTGTTCTGCGCGCCCGACAAGCCCGGCGCCAAACCGGATGCGCTGCGCGCCGGCGCCGAACGCCTGGGCCTGCAGGTCTTCAGCTTTCCGAGCCTGCGCAGCGAGGAGGCAGCGCGCACCATGCGCGCGCTGGATGCCGACTTGGGCATCATGGCCTACGTCCTGCAGTTCGCGCCGCAATCGTTCGTGAACCTGCCGCGCCACGGCACGATCCAGTTCCACCCGTCCCTGCTGCCGCGGCACCGCGGCCCGTCCTCCATCAGCTGGCCCGTCGCCCTTGGCGCGGCCGAGACCGGCGTGACGGTCTTCCGCCCCACCGACGGCCTGGACGAAGGCCCGGTGGTGCTGCAGAAGGCGTGCCCGATCGGCGCCGACGAGACCGTCGGCGAGCTGTACTTCAACAAGCTGTTCCCGATGGGCGTGCAGGCGCTGCTGGAGGCCGCCGACCTGGTGCTCGCCGGCCGCCACCAGGAGCGCGTGCAGGACGAGAGCCAGGCCACCTACGAAGGCTGGATGCACGACGAGGAGGCCCGCATCCACTGGGGCGCACCGGTCGACCACGTCTACAACCTGATCCGCGCCTGCAACCCCGCGCCGGGCGCCTGGACGATGCTGGGCGACACGCGGCTGCGCCTGTACGACGCCCGCAAGCATGTGGTCGGGCGGTTCGCGCCGGGCGGCCACAAGCCCGGCGACATCGCTGGCGTCACCCCGCACTCGATCGTGTTCTGGTCGCAGGGCGGGCTGGTCGAAGTGCTGAAGGTCCGGCCTGAGGGCGGCGGCAAGATGGATGCGGGCGAGTTCGCGCGGCAGCGCGGGCTCGCTATCTCGGACGCCTGGCGCGCGTGGGTGCGGCCGGCGGCATCCCCAGCGCCTGGTCGACCAGACGAGCGCCGTCCTTCAGCAGGAAGGCCTTGAACGCCTGCGCCACCGGCGGCAGGCGCTTGGACCGGCGGTGCACCACGTACCAGTGGAGCATCAGCGGGAAGTTCTGCACGTCGAGCACCGCAAGGCTGCCGGCGCGCCGCTCGCGGCTGATCGTGTGCGCTGACAGGAAGCTCACGCCCATGCCGGCCATCACGGCCTGCTTGATGGTCTCGGTGCTGCGGATCTCCATCGCGATGTTGACGTTGGGCAGCTGGTCGCCGAAGCCATCCTCCATCGAGTTCCAGGTGTCCGAGCCCTGCTCGCGCACCACGAAGGGCTCGCGCGCGACGCGCGCCACCGGAATGCGGCGCGCACCGGCCAGCGGGTGCCCCGGCGGCGCCACGATCACGTAGGGGTGCGGCGCGAACGGCTCGGCGAGCGTGTCGGGGTCGGTCGGGGGGCGCACCATCACCGCCAGGTCGGTCAGGTTGTCTTTCAGCTGCGCCAGCAGTTCCTCGCGGTTGCAGACCCCGAAGTTGAGGGTCACGCCCGCGTGGCGCTGCGCGAACGCCACCAGCAGGCTCGGGAAGAAGTAGTCGCCCGCGCTGATCACCGACACGTTCAGGCGTCCGCCGGAGACGCCCTTGAACTGGGCCATCGCCTCCTCGGCTTCCTGGAACTTCTGGATGATCTCGCGGCAGGACTGCAGCATCTGCGCGCCGGCGGGCGTGAGGTGCACCTTCTTGCCCAGCTGCTCCAGCAGCGGCACGCCGGCGTGCTCCTGCAGCTTGCGCACCTGGGTCGAGACCGCCGGCTGCGTGAGGTGCAGCTCGTCCGCGGCGCGCGAGAAGCTGCGGTGCCGCGCCACCGCCTCGAAGACCTTGAGCTGCCGCAGGGTCGCGTTCTTCATGCCGCCCCATCATAACGTCGAGGTGATGCAAACCATCAAATACTTTCACTATCCATGATCGTTCCCGGCGCCTAGAGTGACCTTCGACAACGCACTTCAGGAGACACACGATGGCCCAGCAGAGCAATGACACGATGCAAGCCGACATCCACGCCTACAGCGCCGTGATCGACGCACTCGACCTCGGCTGGGACTGGGATCCGGCCACCCACGGTGCCGGCCCGCAGGGCCTGCGGGCCTGGCTCGAGAAGGAGCGGCCGCACCTGCTGCGCGCCTACGACTGCGACTTCCTCATCAGTGCGATGGAGAGCACACGCGCCCGCATGCTGCCCGGCCGCTGACGACCCGCGCCCGGGCACCGGGCCGCCGGGCCACAGGTGCCGCGGGCGCAGGCGCCAGGAGCTGACCGCCAACTGCCTCGCCGAGCGGGGCCGACGGTCTTGCACCGGTGCGGCACGTCCGCGTCGACGTCGGCTCGCCGTTCACCACCAACAACGCCACTCGCCACTCGCCACTCGCCACTCGCCACTCGCCGCTCTGACAGCGCGGGCACCGTCGCATGCCAGCCGGCCGCGCAGCGCAGGGCCCGGGCCGGTGCCTTTGGACGCCCTCCACCGGTCCGCGCCCTGCGGTCCGCCACACGACAGATGCGCATGCGACGCACCGCGCATCGGCCGGCGCCAGCAATGCGCGCTCGCCCGCGCCGGACTCTCCTTCTTCCCACGTTGCCAGGGCTGCATGCGCCTGCATTTCCACGGTCCGGTTCACTCGCGGCGAGCGCTCCGGATAAACCCTAGAGGGCCTTCCTGAATCTCGCAATCTTGACCGCCGTCAAGAGTTTCCGGCGCGCGTTGGAGGGACCATGAACGGCGCCTTGCACTGGCGACGTCGTGAAGCGATGGGCCGGCCGCGAGGATCGAAGACCAACGTAGGAGACAACGCGATGACGAGACCAGCAACTGCCCGGACCTGGGTGTCCGCGGCGACTGCGACCTTTCTGGCGGCCGCCGCCTGCCTGGCGGCCCCCCTGGCCCACGCGGCCTGGGAGCCGACCAAGCCGGTGGAATTCGTGGTGCCCGCGGGCACCGGTGGCGGAGCCGACCAGATGGCGCGTCTGATTCAGGGGGTGGTGGTCAAGCACAACCTCATGAAGCAACCCCTGGTGGTGGTGAACAAGTCCGGCGGCGCCGGCGCCGAGGGGTTCCTCGACGTCAAGAACGCCAAGGGCGAGCCTCACAAGATCGTGGTGACGCTGTCCAACCTGTTCACCACGCCGCTGGCCACCGGCGTCCCGTTCAACTGGCGCGACATGACGCCGGTGTCGATGATGGCGCTCGACAACTTCGTGCTGTGGGTCAACGCCGAGTCGCCGCACAAGACCGCCAAGGACTACCTGGCCGCGGTCAAGTCCGCCGGCCCGAGCAAGATGAAGATGGGCGGCACCGGCTCCAAGCAGGAGGACCAGATCCTCACGGTCGGCATCGAGCAGGCCACCGGCACCAAGTTCATCTACGTTCCGTTCAAGGGCGGCGGCGAAGTGGCGGTGCAGCTGGTGGGCAAGCACATCGACTCGTCGGTCAACAACCCGATCGAGGCCGTGGCCCAGTGGCGCGCCGGCCAGCTGCGCGCGCTGTGCGTCTTCGACGAGAAGCGCATGCCGTACAACACCAAGATCACCGAGAGCCAGTCGTGGGGCGACGTGCCCACCTGCAAGGAAGCGGGCGTGCCCACCTCCTACACCATGCTGCGCGGCATCTTCATGGCGCCCGGCGTCACGAAGGAGCAGACCGAGTTCTACGTGAACCTGCTCAAGAAGGTCCGCGAGACGCCCGAGTGGAAGGACTACATGGAAAAGGGCGCCTTCAACCAGACCGCCATGGAAGGCGAGAACTTCGTCAAGTGGCTCGGGGCCGCCGAACAGCGGCACCGCGAGCTGATGAAGGAAGCCGGCTTCCTCGCCAAGTGAACCCCGCGCCCCCGCCCCGAGCGGGGGCGCGCGCTTTCGACCCTCCACTGTTCGCGTCACCCCAGGAGAACCCGGCATGAACACCGGAACGGACAACGCCGCCCACGATCGCCGCGGCGCCCCCACCTTCGCCGTCGAGGCAGTCGTCGCGCTGCTCGTGCTGGCGCTCGGCCTCACGGTCATCTTCGGCAGCCGCAAGCTCGGCTCGGGCTGGACCACCGACGGTCCTGGGGCGGGCTACTTCCCCTTCTACATCGGCCTGATCCTGTGCATCTCGGCGCTCGGCACGCTGTACCAGTCGCTGCTCGGCAAGAAGCGCGACAGCGGCATCTTCGTCGACAGCGAGCAGCTGCGGCGCGTTCTGATGGTGCTGGTGCCGGCCCTGGTCTACGTGGCGGCCATCCAGCTGATCGGCCTGTACGTGGCGTCGGCGGTCTACATCGCGGGCTTCATGATCATCCTGGGCAAGTTCTCCAAGGCCAAGAGCATCGCCACCGCGGTGGTCGTCAGCGCCCTGTTCTTCGCCCTGTTCGAGGTCTGGTTCAAGGTGCCGCTGCACAAGGGCATGTTCAACCCGCTCGAATTCCTCGGCTACTGATCCGCCGACGGCCCTTCCTCCACCCGAGCCATCCGAACCGCGTCATGAACGAACTAGCTGCCCTGTTCCACGGCTTCAGCGTGATCCTCACGCCAACCAACCTGCTCCTGATGGTCGTGGGCATCGTGCTCGGCGTCCTCATCGGGGTGCTGCCCGGCCTGGGCGGCGCCAACGGCGTCGCCATCCTGCTGCCGCTGACCTTCTCGATGTCGCCGACCTCGGCCATCATCATGCTGTCGTGCATCTACTGGGGCGCCCTGTTCGGGGGCGCGATCACGTCGGTGCTGTTCAACATCCCGGGCGAGCCATGGTCAGTGGCCACCACCTTCGACGGCTACCCGATGGCGCAGAACGGCCAGGCGGGGCAGGCGCTGACGGCGGCCTTCACCTCCTCGTTCGTCGGCGCCTTCATCGCGGTGCTGATGATCACGTTCCTGGCACCGCTGGTGGCCAAGTTCGCGCTGCGCTTCGGCCCGCCGGAATTCTTCGCCGTCTACCTGCTCACCTTCTGCAGCTTCGTCGGCATGGGCAAGGGGTCGCCGTTCAAGATCCTGTCGTCCATGGGCATCGGCTTCGCGCTCGCCGCGGTCGGCATGGACACCGTCACCGGCCAGCTGCGCCTGACCTTCGGCATCGAGGAGCTGATGCGCGGCTTCGACTTCCTGATCGCCGTCATCGGCCTGTTCGGCATCGGCGAGATCCTGCTGTCGATGGAGGAAGGGCTGGCCTTCTCGGGCAAGAGCGCCAAGATCAGCCCGCGCGTGGTGCTGGACACCTGGAAGCAGCTGCCGCGCTACTGGATGACCTCGCTGCGCAGCTCGCTCGTGGGCATCTGGATGGGCATCACGCCCGGCGGCGCCACGCCCGCCTCCTTCATGAGCTACGGGCTGGCCAAGAAGATGTCGCGCGACGGGGCCAAGTTCGGCACCGGCCAGATGGAAGGCGTGGTCGCGCCCGAGACCGCGGCGCACGCCGCCGGCACCAGCGCCCTGCTGCCGATGCTGGCCCTGGGCATCCCCGGCTCCCCGACGGCCGCCGTGCTGCTGGGCGGCCTGCTGATCTGGGGCCTGCAGCCCGGACCGCTGCTGTTCGTCGAGCAGAAGGACTTCGTCTGGGGCCTGATCGCCAGCATGTACCTCGGCAACCTGGCCGGCCTGATCGTGGTGCTGACCACCGTGCCGCTGTTCGCCTCGATCCTGCGCATCCCGTTCTCGATCATCGCCCCGATCATCGTGGTGGTCTGCGCGATCGGCGCCTACACCGTGCACAACGCGATGCTGGACGTGTGGCTGATGCTGCTGTTCGGCGTGATCGGCTACGTCTTCAAGAAGCTCGACTATCCGCTGGCGCCGCTGGTGCTCGCCCTGGTCCTGGGCGACAAGGCCGAGGACTCGTTCCGCCAGGCCATGCTGGTGTCGCAGGGCGACCTGCGCATCCTGGTGTCCAACCCGCTGGTCGGCTCGATCACCGGGCTGGCCCTGCTGCTGCTGCTGTGGCCGCTGATCTCCCGCGTGGTGGCCGTGGTGCGCAAGCCCAAGGCCAGCAGCTTCGCCGCCGAACAGCCGGTCGACTGAAAGGAATCCGCCATGCCCGTCATCGCACTCACCCAGGAGATGGGATCGCTGGCCAGGGACGTGGCCACGCGCCTCGCGGAGGCCGCGGGCTTGTCCGTGATGCGCAACGAGGTGGTCGAGAACGTCGCCGGCCGCATGCAGGTGGCGCCCAGCCTGATCCGGCGGCTGCGCGAAGGCAAGGCCGGCCTGGTGGAGCGCCTGTCCACCGACAAGGAGCAGCTGGCGCTCTACACCGCCGAGGAAGTGTTCGCGCAGGCGGAGCGGGGCAACGTGGTGCTGCGCGGCTGGGGCGCCACCTGCCTGCTGCGGCCGGTGCGGCACGTGGTGCGCGTGCGCGTCACCCGCCCTTTCGCCCAGCGCGTCGACTGGGTCATGCAGCACCTGGGCACAGAGGACCGCGAGACCGCGGAGAGCGAAGTGCGCCGCAGCGACGCCGCCCACGCCGCCCGCATGAACGCGCAGTTCGGCGTCACCTGGGGCGACCCGCTGCTCTACGACCTGGTGCTCAACACCGAGCGGGTGACCGTGGACAGCTGCGTGGAGCAGATCCGCCAGCTCGCCTCGTGCGCGGAGTTCCAGGAGACCGCCGACTCGCGCGCCGTGCTCGCGGGCCTGGCGCTCAGCGCCCGGGTGCGTGCCGCGCTCAAGGCGAATCCGTCGACGGCCGACGTCGACGTCCACGTCGAGGGCCGCGACGGGCGCGTGCTGCTGTCCGGGATCGTGGTCAACGACGCCGAGAAGGCCGAAGCCGAACGCGTCGCGTCCGCCGTGGCCGGCGTCGGCAAGGTGGACAGCGCGCTGCGCCTGATGGCGATCACGCGCAAGTTCACCTACGCCAAGACCTAGGCCCGCCCGCCGTCCCCCTCAGATCTTGCCGCGCTGCTTCAACCGGCTGAGCGTCTCGGCCGACAGGTTCAGGTAGGCGGCCAGTTCCTTCTTCGGAATCCGATCGAACAGCTCGTTGTGCTTGCGAAGGAAACGCTTCACCCGCCCCGGAGCATCGAGCAGATGCAGGGTGATCGTGTGCGCCATGACGTCGCTCATCAGGTGCATCACCTCGTACTCGAACACCTGCTTGACGCCGGCGTGCCGCTCGATGAAGGCGACCCAGTCGCGCAGCGCCAGCTTGGCCACCCGGGCGCGGGTGACGCAGACGATGCTGTAAGGCGCCGGCGTGCCCAGGCGCCAGGCGGCGTAGCTGGTCTCCATCTGCCCTTCGTCGGCGAAGCGCAGGATCATCTCCTTGGCCTCCTGGTTGCTCACCACGCGCTTGAGGATGCCTTCGAGGATGAAGTACTGCTCCATCTCGTGGACCCCCTGCTGCAGCAGGGCCTCGCCCTTCTGGCAGTCCACCACCACCAGGTGCGATTCCAGTTCCTCCATCTGCGCCGCCGTGATGCCCTTGAGCACGAGGTTGTGCGCCAGCTGCACGCGGATCACGTTGCGCTCGGGATGGTTCTGGATCGACGACATGGGTGGGGGCAGCTCTCCGCTCGGGACGCACCGCAAATTTCCGAAAATTGACCGGAGTCAAGAGGGAAATGAGACGTCGATTCCTATCATAGCTTGCACATCCAACAGGACCTTCCCCACCCTATGAGCACCGAAACGCAGGGTCGCGACACGACCGACGGCTTCCACCTCGTCATCGACGCGCTGAAGCTGAACGACATCCAGACGATCTATGCACTGCCCGGCATCCCCATCACCGACTTCCTGCGCATGGCGCAGGCCGACGGCATGAAGGTGATCTCGTTCCGCCACGAGCAGCACGCCGGCAATGCCGCCGCCGCCGCGGGGTTCCTCACGCAGAAGCCGGGGGTGTGCTTCACGGTGTCGGCACCGGGCTTCCTCAATGGCCTCACCGCGCTGGCCAACGCCACCACCAACTGCTTCCCGATGATCCTGATCTCCGGCTCCAGCGAGCGCGAGATCGTCGACCTGCAGCAGGGCGACTACGAGGAGATGGACCAGCTCGCCATCGCCAAACCCCTGTGCAAGGCCGCCTTCCGCGTGCTGCATGCCGAGGACATCGGCGTGGGCATCGCGCGCGCCATCCGCGCCGCGGTGTCCGGGCGCCCCGGTGGCGTCTACCTCGACCTGCCGGCCAAGCTGTTCGCCCAGGAGATCGCGGCCGACGTCGGGCGCAAGTCGCTGATCAAGGTGGTCGACCCGGCCCCCCGGCAGCTCCCCGCGCCCGAGTCCGTGCAGCGCGCGATCGACATGCTCAAGGGCGCGAAGAAGCCGCTGGTCATCCTGGGCAAGGGCGCCGCCTACGCGCAGGCCGACGCGGCCATCCGCAGCTTCGTCGAGAAGTCGGGCATCCCCTACCTTCCGATGTCGATGGCCAAGGGCCTGCTGCCCGACAACCATGCCCAGTCGGCCGCCGCCGCGCGCTCGTACGTGCTGGCCGAAGCCGACGTGGTCATGCTGGTGGGCGCGCGCCTGAACTGGCTCCTGTCGCACGGCAAGGGCAAGACCTGGGGCGGCAGCGGCTCCAAGGACCCGGGCCGGCAGCAGTTCATCCAGGTCGACATCTCCCCGACCGAGGCCGACAGCAACGTGGCGATCGCCGCGCCGGTGATCGGTGACATCGGCTCGTGCATCGCCGCCATGAACGACGCCATGGGCGCGGGCTGGCAGAAGCCGCCCGCCGAGTGGACGGGCGCGATTGCCGAGCGGAAGGACAAGAACCTCACCAAGATGGCCGAGACGCTGGCGAAGAACCCGTCTCCCATGAACTTCCACAGCGCTCTGAACGTGATCCGCAACGCGATCAAGGAGCGGCCCGACGCGATGCTGGTCAACGAAGGCGCGAACACGCTGGACTTCGCCCGCTCGATCGTCGACATGTACGAGCCGCGCAAGCGCCTGGACGTGGGCACCTGGGGCATCATGGGCATCGGCATGGGCTTCGCGGTGGCTGCCGCGGTCGAGACCGGCAAGCCGGTCATCGCGGTGTGCGGCGACAGCGCCTTCGGCTTCTCCGGCATGGAGGTCGAGACCATCTGCCGCTACAACCTGCCGGTCTGCGTGGTCGTCTTCAACAACAACGGCATCTACAAGGGCACCGACGTCAACCCGCGTGGCGGCGAGGCGGCCCCCACGGTGTTCGTCAAGGACGCCAAGTACGAGATGCTGATGCAGGCCTTCGGCGGCGCCGGCGTGCGGGCCGACACCCCCGAGCAGCTGAAGAAGGCGCTCGACGAGGCCGTCAGCACGGGCCGGCCCACGCTGATCAACGCCATCATCGACGAGACGGCCGGTACCGAGAGCGGGCGCATCACCAGCCTCAACCCGGCGGCCGCCAAGAAGAAGGCTTGAGACCGCCGGCCGGGTGCGCCCCGGCCGCCGGGCGACGAATTTTGAAACTCTGACAGGAACAAGACATGGGAAAAGCACTCGACGGCGTCAAGATCCTCGACTTCACGCACGTGCAGTCGGGACCCACCTGCACGCAGCTGCTGGCGTGGTTCGGCGCCGACGTGATCAAGGTGGAGAAGGCCGGTGAAGGCGATGCCACGCGCGGCCAGCTGCGCGACATCGAAGGCGTCGACAGCCTCTACTTCACGATGCTCAACCACAACAAGCGCTCGATCACGCTGGACACCAAGAACCCCAAGGGCAAGGAAGTCCTGGTCACGCTGATCAAGCAGTGCGACGTGCTGGTCGAGAACTTCGCGCCCGGCGCGCTCGACCGGATGGGCTTCTCATGGGAGAAGATCCAGCAGATCAACCCGCGCATGATCGTCGCCTCGGTCAAGGGCTTCGGGCCCGGCCCGTACGAGGACTGCAAGGTCTACGAGAACGTGGCGCAGTGCGCCGGCGGCGCGGCCTCCACCACCGGCTTCGACGACGGCCCCCCGCTGGTCACCGGCGCCCAGATCGGCGACTCGGGCACCGGCCTGCACCTGGCGCTGGGCATCGTCGCGGCGCTCTACCAGCGCAACACCACCGGCCGTGGCCAGCGCGTGCTGGCTGCCATGCAGGACGCGGTGCTCAACCTGTGCCGGGTCAAGCTGCGCGACCAGCAGCGCCTGGACCGCACGGGCGTGCTGCAGGAGTACCCCCAGTTCCCCGACACCGAGTTCGGCGACGCGGTGCCGCGCGCTGGCAACGCGTCGGGCGGCGGCCAGCCCGGCTGGATCCTGAAGTGCAAGGGCTGGCAGCACGACCCCAACGCCTACATCTACTTCATCACCCAGGCGCCGGTGTGGGGCGCCATCTGCAAGGTGATCGGCGAGGAGAGCTGGATCACCGATCCCAACTACGCCACGCCCAAGGCGCGGCTGCCGCACCTGAAGACCATCTTCTCGCGTATCGAGGAATGGACCATGACCAAGACCAAGTTCGAGGCCATGGACATCCTGAACAAGTACGACATCCCCTGCGGGCCGATCCTGTCGATGAAGGAGATCGCCGAGGAGAAGTCGCTGCGCGAGACCGGCACGGTGGTCGAGGTCGACCATCCCAAGCGCGGCAAGTACCTGAGCGTGGGCAATCCGATCAAGCTCTCGGACAGCCCGACCGAGGTCACGCGCTCGCCCCTGCTGGGCGAGCACACCGACGAGATCCTGGCGCAACTGGGCTACACGAAGGACCAGATCGCCGAGCTGCGCGAGGCCAAGGTCGTCTGACCTGCCAAGGGTTCCCGGGGGCGGGACGGGCGTCCCGCCATCCCCAGCAACATTCATCAAGGAGACAACCATGGGCAATTTCCAGGGCGACAAGGCCAAGGTCCGCCAGATCCTCGACGCCGTGCGCAAGGACGGACGAGATGCGCTGACCGCACCCGAGGGCAAGCTGGTCTGCGATGCCTACGGCATCAACGTGCCGAAGGAAGGCGTGGCCGGCAGTGCCGCCGAGGCCTCGAAGATGGCCGCGTCCATGGGCTTTCCCGTGGTGATGAAGATCGTCTCGCCGGACATCCTGCACAAGACCGAGGCCGGCGGCGTCATCGTCGGCGTCAAGAGCGCCGACGAGGCCGCCACGGCCTACGAGCAGATCATCGCCAACGCCAAGAAGTACAAGGCCGACGCGAAGATCGTCGGCATCCAGGTGCAGCAGATGATCAAGGGCGGCCAGGAGGTGATCGTCGGTGCCACCACCGACGACAGCTTCGGCAAGCTGGTCGCCTTCGGCATGGGCGGCGTGCTGGTGGAGGTGCTCAAGGACGTCACCTTCCGCCTGGCACCCGCCACGCGCGAGGACGCGGCGTCGATGCTCGACGGCATCCAGGCGGCCGAGATGCTGCGCGGCGTGCGGGGCGGCAAGCCCGTCAGCCGCGAGGCCCTGCAGGACGTGATCGTGCGCGTGTCGCAGCTGGTCTCGGACTTCCCCGAGATCTCCGAGATGGACCTGAACCCGATCTTCGCCAGCGAAGACGGCGCCATCGCGGCCGACGTGCGCATCGTGGTGAACTTCGAGCAGAAGGAAGCCCGCTACCGTCCGGACGAGAAGGCCGTGGTGACGGCGATGAACCGCATCATGAAGCCCAAGGCCGTGGCCGTGATCGGGGCCTCGAACGAGGCCGGCAAGATCGGCAACTCGGTGATGAAGAACCTGATCAACGGGGGCTACCAGGGCAAGATCTACCCGATCCACCCGAAGGAAACCGAGATCATGGGGATCCAGGCCTTCAAGAGCGTCAAGGACATCCCGGGCGAGGTCGACACCGCGGTGTTCGCCATCCCTGCCAAGCTGGTGGCCGGCGCGCTCAAGGAATGTGGCGAGAAGAAGATCGCCGGCGCCATCCTGATTCCCTCCGGCTTCGGCGAGACCGGCAACATCGAGGGCCAGGAAGAGCTGCAGCGCATCGGACGCGAGTACAACATCCGCCTGATGGGGCCGAACATCTACGGCTTCTACTACACCCCGGCCAACCTCTGCGCGACCTTCTGCACGGCCTACGACGTCAAGGGTTCCACCGCCCTCAGCTCGCAGTCCGGCGGCATCGGCATGGCCATCATCGGCTTCTCGCGCAGCACCAAGATGGGCGTGTCCGCCATCGTCGGCCTGGGCAACAAGTCCGACATCGACGAGGACGACCTGCTGCTGTTCTTCGAGCAGGACGACAACACCAAGGTGATCGCCCAGCACTGCGAGGACCTGAAGGATGGCCGCGCGTTCGCCGAGGTCGCCAAGCGCGTCTCGAAGAAGAAGCCGGTGATCATGCTCAAGGCGGGCCGCACCGCGATGGGCGCCGCGGCCGCCGCCTCGCACACCGGCGCCGTGGCCGGCACCGACAAGATCTACGAGGACGTCCTGAAGCAGTCCGGCGTGATCCGGGCCCGCAGCCTGCGCCAGATGCTCGAGCTGTCGCGCGGCGTGCCCATCCTGCCGACGCCCAAGGGCGAGAACGTGGTCATCATCACGGGCGCCGGCGGCTCCGGCGTGCTGCTGTCCGACGCCTGCGTCGACAACGGCCTGAAGCTGCTCAAGCCGATGCCCGACGACCTGGATGCCGCCTTCCGCAAGTTCATCCCGCCGTTCGGCGCGGCCGGCAACCCGGTCGACATCACGGGGGGCGAGCCGCCGATCACGTACGTCAACACGGTCAAGCTGGGCCTCGAAGACGACCGCGTCCACGCGCTCATCCTGGGCTACTGGCACACCATCGTGACGCCGCCCATGGTGTTCGCCAGGAACATGGTGCAGGTCGTCAACGAGATGAAGGCCAAGGGCAAGGTCAAGCCCGTGGTCGCCTCCCTCGCCGGCGACGTCGAGGTCGAGGAAGCCGCGCAGTACCTCTACGAGAACGGCATCCCGGCCTATGCCTACTCCACCGAACTGCCGGTCGAGGTGCTGGGCGCGAAGTACCAGTGGGCGCGGGCCGCCGGCCTGCTGTGAGCTGAATGCGGCGACGTGGGCACCCGCGCCCGTCCGGTCGCCGCGCCTGACCTCCCGTCCGCGCAGCGCAAGCGGTCCCTTCCCCGGGACCGCTTGCCCGCACGGCAGGCCGCGGCGCAGGTCCGCGCGCTGCTGGCCGACGCGCCGCGCCGGCGCGACCTGTTGATCGAGCACCTGCACGCGCTGCAGGACCGCTTCGGCCACCTCACCCCCGAGCACCTGGCCGCCCTGGCCGACGAGATGCAACTCGCGACCGACGAGGTCGTCGCGATCGCGTCGTCCTGGCCGCACTTCGAGCAGTTGGCCACTGGCGTCGCCGGGCCGTCGGCCCTGGCCGTGCGCGTGTGCCGGGGCCTGTCGTGCGAGCTCGCCGGCGGCCTGCGCCTGCGGCAGGACCTGGCCAGGCGGCTCGGCCCTGACGCGCGGGTCACGTCGGCCCCCTGCATGGGCCGCTGCGAGCAGGCACCGGCCGTCCTGGTCGGGCGCCACCCCGTGCCCTGCGCCACGGCAGCCCGCGTCGCCGACGCCGTCGCCGAGGGCGCGGTGGACCACGAACCCGAAGGCTATGTCGGCTTCTCGCAGTACCGCGCCGCCGGGGGCTACCGCCTCCTGGCCGCCTGCATGCAGGGCGAACGTGCCGTCGGCGCGGTGGTGGACGCGCTCGACAGCTGCGGCCCGGGCAGCGACGGGTCCCGGGCCGCCCGCCGCTGGCGCAGCGTGCGGGAAGCGCCGGCGCCACGGCTCGTGGCGGTGGACGCCGGCGGCGGCGAGGCCGGCGATTTCCGCGACCGGCTGTATCTCGAGCGCGATCCGCACCGCCTGCTCGAGGGCATGCTGGTTGCGGCCTGGGCGGTCGGCGCGCAGGCGGCCTACCTCCACCTGCGCGCCGACTGGCATGGCTGCCGCAAGCTGCTGGAGCAGGAGCTCGCACGGTTGCGGGCCGATCCGCCCGCGGCCGGACTGCCGCACATCGAGCTGCGCCGCAGCGCCGGACGCCCCGGCGCCGGCGCTGCCGACGCGATGATCGCCGCCCTCCAGGGGGGCGCCCGCGGCAGCGGCGGGTCGGACCTGTTCGGCCGGCCGACCCTTGCCCACGACGTCGAAACCCTGTACTGGCTGCGGCAGCTGCTGGAAGACGGCACCGACTGGTTCCGGCACAAGGGCGTCAACGGCCGGCAGGGGCTGCGCTCCCATGCGGTCTCGGGCCGGGTGCAGCTGCCCGGCCTCAAGCTGGCGCCGGTGGCCAGCACCGCCCAGGAACTGGTCGACGAGCATTGCGGCGGCATGGCCGACGGTCACGCGCTCTATGCGGTCGTGCGGCCAGGCGCCGCAGCCCCCCTCCTGCCCGCCGACCTGGTGGACACCCCGCTGGCCGAAGGCCGCCTCCCGCACGCCCCGGCGCTGGTCGTGCTGTCGGGCCACGACCGTGCCGCGGTTGCGGCACGGCACCTCCTGCAACAGCGGGCGGATGGCCAGGAGCTGTGCCCGGCCTGTCGCGCAGGCGCCGCCGAGGCGGTCCTGCTGCTGCAGGGAACCCGACCGCCGCGGGCCCGCCTGGCGGCGCTCGCCGAACAGATCGGGGCCGACTGCCGCTGCGGGGAGGGGCCTGCCCTGGCCGAACCGCTGGCGTCCCTGCTCCGGCACTTCCCGCACGAGCTGCGCTAGCGCAGCGACCGCCCGCCAAGCTCGGCCGCAGCGGGCGGCGCCAGCATGGCCGCGGTCGCCTCGAACTGGGCTCAGCTCGCGGCGATCCTGCTGCGCCGGGTCGGGCACGCGCCGCGCGCAGGGGGCTCGCGAGGCCGTGCAGCAGGCCTTCGGTGCAGGTGAGCGGTGGTTCACGGGGCCAGTGCGCTGCTGGCGCTGCTCGGTGCAGGCAGCGCCGCCCTGTGCAGCCGCGGCGAGCGGCCGACGGTGCGACCCGCACGGCGCCGACCTGAGGCGCACGAGGGGTCCCGGCGGATTCCGACGTCCGCACGCGCCCGGCGCGCCCCGACGGCGGCGGCGGTCCCGCTAGAGTGACGCATCGATCCGACGGGAGCCCCGCGTGAACCCTTCCCTGCTCTGGGTGCTGAGCACCCTCCTCATCGTGGCCGGCCTGGCCGGCATCGTGCTGCCCGCCCTGCCCGGCACGATCCTGGTGCTGGCCGGCATCGTGCTGGGCGCCTGGATCGACGGGTTCGCGCGGGTGGGCTGGTTCGCCCTGTCGGCGGTGGCGGTGCTGGCGGTGCTGGCCTGGCTGATGGACTACGTGGCAGCGGCGCTCGGCGCCAAACGCGCGGGTGCCAGCCGTCAAGCCATCGTCGGCGCGGCCCTGGGCACCGTCGCGGGCATCTTCATGGGATTGGTGGGCGTGCTGTTCATGCCACTGGTGGGCGCCGCGATCGGCGAATTCATGGCCCGGCGCAACCACCAGCAGGCGCTGCGGGTGGGCATCGCCACCTGGCTCGGCCTGCTCGCCGGGATGCTGGCCAAGTTCGTGCTCGCCTTCATGATGATCGGCATCTACGTGGTGGCGCTGCTGGTCTGAGCGCGCGCCCGTCGCCGCGCCGGTGTCAGGCCTCCGTGGTGGCCTGCGCGCGGGCCCGCGCTGCCAGCTCGCGCAGCACGTCCAGCACCAGCTCGGGCTGGGTGAGCTGGGGGAAGTGCCCGCTGCGCCGGGCCACCACATGCCGGCCCCGCGGCGACAGCCGCGCCAGCTCCTGCTGGTGGACGCGCCGCAGCCGCAGCACCTCGGGCGCCACCAGCCAGGTCGGCGGGTCGTTGCCGCCACTGACGACCGTCAGGGGGACGTCGGGGAACGGGCCCGCCGCCTCGACCTCGCGGCACAGGGCGTCGATCCAGTCCAGCTCCGAATGCAGGTTCGCGCGGAACAGCTTCTGCGGGGCCTGCAGCAGCTTGCCCAGCACCGACGCCAGCCGCCCCTCGTGGCCCTTGAGCTGCTCGCGGTCGCGCGGGTGCGTCGCCTCGACCAGCAGCACGCCCGCCACCTCCTGCGGGTGCCGACGCGCGAACAGGTTGGCATGCAGCCCGCCCAGCGAGTGCCCCACCAGCAGGTAGGGTGGCGGCAGCTGCAGTTGGGCGAGCAGCGCGCGCAGTGCGTCGACCACCACGGTGCCGGTCTGGGGCAGCAGGGGCGCACTGCTGGCGCCGACACCGAAGCGGTTCCAGGCCAGCACGCGGCCGATGCGTTCGATGGCCGGATAGAGCCGGTTCCAGCCCTCCAGCGTGACGCCGGCGCCATTGAGCAGCACCAGCACGGGTTCGCCCTCGCCGGACAGCACGTACTCGATGCTGCCCGCGTGCGTGTGCAGCCGTTGCCGGCGCGGCAGCTTGCCCAGGATCACGGAGGGTTCAGGCGCCCCCGATGCCGACGTTCACCTTGCCCGTGCCCTCGCATTCCGGGCAGGCACCGCCATTGAGCATGCCGCTGCCACCGCAGGCGCGGCAGACGTCCTCGCCGGTGCCCGGCGTGCCCACCGGGGCCTCGTCACCGGGGGCCATCGGCGGCGTGGGCGCACCGGGCCGGGCACCCTCGCTGCCGGCCGGCTGGTCGGAGGCGCCGGGCGACCGGGCGGCCGCCACCGCGAGGTCGACCGACGCACCGGGGTCTTCCTCGCCGGCCACGGATTCGCTCAGGTCCAGGGGATCGTCAAAGGTGGTGCGGTCGTCGGCCATGGCTGTCTCGCGATGCGTTCAGGCCATCGTAGGCAGCAGCCCGGCGGCCGCTCGTAGGACAGGGCCGCCGGTGGCCGGCTCAGCGGCCCGACCAGGCCGGCGGACGCTTGCCGACGAACGCCGCCACGCCTTCGCGGAAGTCGGCGCTGCCGTAGCAGGCGCGGATCAGGTCCTCGCCCTCGGGCAGCCCGGCATGCAGCAGCCGGTTGAGCGCCTGCTTGCTCACCCGCTGCGTCACCGGCGCCAGGCCCGCCAGCCGGCCGCACAGCTTGTCGCTGGCGGCAGCGATCGCGTCCGGCGGGGCGATCTCTAGCAGGTAACCCGCCGCGAGCGCCTCCTCGGCGGTGATCAGCTCGGCCAGCAGCAGCACGCGTTCGGCGCGCGGGCGGCCGAGCGCCGCCACCAGCCGCGCCATATTGGCCATCGACAGGCAGTTGCCCAGCGTGCGCGCGATCGGCACGCCCAGCCGGGTGCCGGGCGTGGCCAGGCGGAAATCACAGGCCGTGGCAATGGCCAGCCCGCCGCCGATGGCCCAGCCCTCCAGCACCGCGACCGTGGGCATCGGGAGCGATTCCAGCAGCGCCATGCAGCCGTCGATGCGCCGCTCGTAGGCCACGCCGTCCTCGCCGCTGCGGAAATCCTGGAACTGCGCGATGTCGGTGCCGGCCACGAAGGCCTGGCCGCCGGCACCGCGGAACCGGACGACCCGCACCGAGGCGTCGTCGCGCAGCTGCTCGCAGATGCGCACCAGCGATTCGTACATCGCCCAGGTCATCGCGTTGCGCGCTTCCGGGCGGTCGAACACCACCGAGGCGATGCCGTCCTCGATGCGCAGGTGGACCTGGCCGTCGGGGGTGCTCATGCGCCGAACGCGCCTTCACGGCGCAGCCGTTCGCGTTCGGCCTCGTCGAGGCCGAGCTCGGCCAGCACTTCCTCGGTGTGCTCGCCCAGCAGCGGCGGATGGCGCCGCACCTGCTGCGGCGTGCCCGAGAGCTTGACCGCGAAGCCGATGTTGGGCACCTTGCCCTCGACCGGGTGGTCGATCTCCATGCGCATGTTGCGCACCTTCGCGTGCTCGCTGCCGAACGCCTCGGGGTAGCTCAGGATCGGGCCGGCGGGGATGCCGTTGGCCAGCAGGGTCTCGACCCAGTAGTCCTTGCCCTGCGTGCGGAACGTCTTCTCCAGCTCCTCCTGCAGCGCGGGCCGGTTCGCCAGCCGCTGCGAGATGGTGGTGAAGCGCGGATCCTCGATCAGCTCCTCGCGCTGCATCAGCCGGCACAGCTGCACCCAGAGCTTCTGGTTGTTCGCGCCCATCACGAAGTGCCCGTCGGCGCAAGCCATCGCCTGGTAGGGCGCCGTCATCTTGTTGGAGGTGCCCAGGGGCTGCGGCGGCTTGCCCGTGCCCCACCAGTCGCAGGTGTCCCAGACCGAGAACGCCATCGCCGTGTCGAACAGCGCGGCGTCGATGTACTGGCCCTGCCCGGAGTTGCGGGCCCCGATGTAGGCCGCCAGGGTCGCGTAGATCGCGAAGAGGGCGCAGCCGATGTCGGCCACCGGCACGCCGGCCTTGACCGGGGGACTGTCGGGATAGCCGGTCACGCTCATCACGCCCGACATGGCCTGGGCCATCAGGTCGAAGCCCGGCCGGTCGGCCCAGGGGCCGGTCTGGCCGAATCCCGAGATGCTGGTGTAGACCAGCCGGGGGTTGATCTCCTTGAGCACGTCGTACCCGAGGCCCAGGCGCCGCATGGCACCGGGCCGGTAGTTCTCGATCAGGATGTCGGCGTCCCGGGCCAGCTGCAGCAGCACCGACTTGCCGGCCTCGCTCTTGAGGTCGAGCGCGATGCTGCGCTTGTTGCGGTTCATGTTGAGGAAGCCGAGGCTGTCGGCGCCCTTCATCTTGAATCCCATCGAGCCGCGCGTCTGGTCGCCGGTGCCGGGCGGCTCGATCTTGATGACGTCGGCGCCCAGGTCGCCCAGCAGCATGCAGGCGTACGGGCCCGCCATCACCTGGCTGATGTCGAGCACCCGCACCCCCTGCAGGGGCAGCGGGCGCTGGTTCTCCTGCGCCGCCTGGGTCACGCGTCCGCCTTCACGCCGCCGTCCTTGATGATCTTGGCCCACTTCTTGATCTCGACCTGGGTGAACTCGGCGAACTTCTCGGTGGAACCGCCGCCGTCCTCGGCGCCCGAGGCCTGCAGCTTCTCGACCACGTCGGGCATCAACATGACCTTGTTGATGTCCTCGTTCATCCGCTTGGCCATGGCCGTCGGCATCTTGGCCGGGCCCACCAGGCCGTACCAGGTGGTCGCCTCGAAGCCGGGGAAACCCGACTCGGCCATCGTCGGCACGTTCGGGTAGGCGCCGGCGCGCTTGAGCCGCGTCTGGGCGATCGCGATGGCCTTGCCGCTCTTCACGTGCGGCGTGGCCGCCGTCATCGTGTCGAAGCTGTAGTTGATCTGTCCGCCGATCAGGTCGGTCAGCATCGGGCCCGATCCCTTGTACGGCACGTGGATCGCCTTGACCTTGGCCGCGAGCATGAACATCTCGAGCGCCAGGTGCTGGGCCGAGCCGGTGCCGGCCGAGCCGAAGCTGACCGAGCCGGGCTTCTTGCGGCACAGCTCGACCAGGTCCTTCACCGTCTTGGCCGGCTGCTGCTCGTTGCAGATCAGCAGGTTGGGCGTCACGCCCACCAGCACGATCGGCTGGAAGTCGGTCTCGGAGTTGTAGCCCAGCTTCTGCAGCGCCGGGGTGATGGCCTGGCTGTTGATGTGCGCCATCAGCAGCGTGTTGCCGTCGCCCGGCTGCTTGGAGACGTAGTCGGCGGCGATGGTGCCCGAGGCGCCCGCCTTGTTCTCGACGATCACCTGGGTCTTCCACAGGTCGCCCAGCTTCTGGCCGATCACGCGGGCCAGGATGTCGGTGCCGCCACCCGGGGCGAAGCCGACGATGATGCGCACCGGGCCGGCCGGCAGGTTGCTGCCCTGCGCGCGCAGCGTGGGAACGGCGAGGGACGCGGCGGCGCCGGCGACGAAGGTTCTGCGTTGCATGTGCTTGTCTCCTGGAAATGCAATGAGTGTGACGTTCCAGGTCGGCACGGGCGGGGCCCGGCCCCGCCGCCGCGGGCCGGGCCCGCGTCGCAGGAGCGATGACGACCTGGCGGGCTGTGGTTACGCGGCCTTCTGCAGGGCCACCGGCGCCGGGTGTCCGGCGAAGTACTCCATCGCGGGGTGCACGCCGGAGCCGGCGAGCTTGACGCCGGCGAGCTTCAGGCCCATCTCGCACCCGGACAGGGCGGCCATGAGGGTCAGGTCGTTGCAGTCGCCCAGGTGGCCGATGCGGAACATGCGGCCCTTGACCTTGCCCAGGCCGGTGCCCAGCGACAGGTCGAAGCGCTCGTAGATGATCTTGCGCACGGTGTCGGCGTCGATGCCCTCCGGCGTCATCACGCCGGTCAGGACGGGCGAATAGACCGCCGGATCGGCGCACTGGATCTCCAGGCCCCAGGCCCGGACCGCGGCGCGCACGCCTTCGGCCCAGCGCAGGTGGCGGGCGAACACCGCGTCCAGCCCGCCCTGCTGCGGGTCGAGCAGCATGTCGCAGGCCTCGGCCAGCCCGTACAGCAGGTTGGTGTTCGGCGTGTACGGGAAGTAGCCGGTCTTGTTCATCTCGACCATCTCGTCCCAGGCCCAGAAGGCCTTGGGCAGCCGGGCAGTCTTGCTGGCCTCCAGCGCCTTGGGCGACAGCGCGTTGAAGCTGATGCCGGGCGGAAGCATCAGGCCCTTCTGCGAACCGGAGACGGTGACGTCCACGCCCCAGGCGTCGTGCTTGTACTCGGCCGAGGCCAGGCCGGAGATGCTGTCGACCAGCAGCAGCGCCGGGTGCTTGGCCGCGTCGATCGCCTTGCGCACGGCCTTGATGTCGCTGGTGACGCCGGTGGACGTCTCGTTGTGCACCACGCACACCGCCTTGATCTGGTGCTGGGTGTCGGCCTTCAGGCGCTTTTCGATCTGGTCGGCCTGGACACCGCGGCGCCAGCCCTCGATGCCCGGCAGCCCGAGGAACTCGGTCTTCAGGCCCAGGCGCGTTGCCATCTTCTGCCACAGCGAGGCGAAGTGGCCGGTCTCGTACATCACCACGGTGTCGCCGGGCGACAGCACGTTGCACAGCGCAGCTTCCCAGGCGCCGGTGCCGGACGCCGGATAGATCACCACCGGATGCCGGGTCTGGAAGATCTGCTGGATGCCGGACAGCACCCGCTTGCCGAGCACCGCGAACTCGGGGCCGCGGTGGTCGATGGTCGGCAGGCTCATCGCGCGCAGGATCCGGTCGGGCACCGGCGACGGACCGGGGATCTGCAGGAAGTGGCGGCCGGTGGGATGGAAGTCGAGCGTCAGCATGCAAGGTCGGCTGGTGGAGGGATGGGCGATTTTTTGCATACAAAATTCTCTTGTCAATCCTCCGCCACCCGCGGATTTACGTTTGCATACAAAGAAAAGTGCATACAAAATAGCGCCCCATGAGTGCCGAAGTGATCTCCATCCCCCGCGCCGCCCTGCACCAGCAGGTTGCCCACCGGTTGCGGCAGATGCTGGTCGAGGGTGCCATTCCGCCCGGCGCCAAGCTCAACGAGCGGGAGCTGTCGGAACTGCTGAACGTCTCGCGCACGCCGCTGCGCGAGGCGATCAAGATGCTGGCGGCCGAGGGCCTGGTCGAGCTGCTGCCGCACCGTGGCGCGATCGCGGTGGCCCTGGACGAGGAAGCGGTGCGCAACACCTTCGAGGTGATGGGCGGGCTGGAGGCGCTGTCGGGCGAGCTCGCGGCCCAGCGCGTGACCGACGAGGAACTGGCCGAGATCCGCGCCATGCAGTACGAGATGCTCGCGGCGTACACGCGCCGCGACCTCTCGGGCTACTACCGCCTGAACGCGCAGATCCACCGCGCGATCAACGCCGCCGCCAAGAACCCGGTGCTCAGCGCCACCTACGACCGCATCAACGCACGTCTGCAGGCGCTGCGCTTCCGCTCCAACCAGGACGAGCAGAAGTGGAAGGTCGCCGTGCGCGAGCACGAGCAGATGGTCGAGGCGCTGGCCGCGCGCGACCCGGCCGCCATGCGCCAGGTGCTGGCCACGCACCTGAAGAACAAGCTCGATGTCGTGCTGGAGCAGCTGCAGGCAGCGGCCTCCGGCCAGAAGAAAGTCACCCGATGAACGCTCCCCTGCCCATGTCGGTCGCCCGCGACGCCGCCGGCGCCTACGACCGCGTGGCCTTCGCCACCAACGAGGTGGCCGGCCGCCTCGCCCAGCACCTGGCCACGCAGACCCAGGGCGAGGTCCTGTTCTCGCCGGCGGACCGCGGCCGCTACGCGACCGACGCCTCGATCTACCAGGAGATGCCGGTCGGCGTGTTCGTCCCCCGGCGCGCGGAGGACGTGCAGCTGGCCATCGACATCTGCCGCGACCTGGGCGTGCCGGTCGTGTCGCGCGGCGGCGGCACCAGCCAGTGCGGCCAGACCGTCGGCGCCGGCCTCGTGATCGACAACACCAAGCACGTGCGCAACGTGCTGGAGCTCGACGTGGCCGGCCGCACCGCCGTGGTCGAGCCCGGCATCGTGCTGGACCACCTGAACGCGCAGCTGAAGAAGCACGGCCTCTGGTACCCGGTCGACGTGTCGACCAGCGCCCAGGCCACGCTGGGCGGCATGGCGGGCAACAACTCGTGCGGCAGCCGCAGCATCGCCTGGGGCAACATGGTCCACAACGTGCGCGGCATCGACGCCTGGACGGCGGACGGCCAGCTTCACCGCTTCGGCCGTTTCGACGACAGCACCGGCTGGGTGCGCGCCATGGGCGAGCAGGTGCGCGCCATGGCCGCCGAACTGGCGCCCGAGATCGACGCCCGCTGGCCCAAGGTGCTGCGCCGCGTCGCCGGCTACAACCTGGACGTGTTCCGCAACCAGAACCCGCGGCCCTACACCGCTGACGGCTCGGTCAACCTGGCGCACCTGCTGGTGGGCAGCGAAGGCACCCTGGCCGTCACGCGCAGCCTCACGCTGCAGCTGTCGGAGCTGCCGAAGGCCAAGGTGCTGGGCGTGGTGAACTTCCCGACCTTCTACAAGGCGATGGACACGGCCCAGCACATCGTCAAGCTGGGTGGCGGCACGCTCACCGCCGTGGAACTGGTGGACCGCACGATGATCGAGCTGTCGCTGCAGAACCCGGCCTTCGCGCCGGTGGTGCGCAGCGCGGTGATCGGCCAGCCGGACGCCGTGCTGCTGGTGGAGTTCTCGGGCGCGGACAAGGCCTCGCTGGTGCGGCACCTCGACGACCTGGTGGCGCTGATGGGCGACCTGGGCCTGCCCGGTTCGGTGGTGCGCCTGGAGGACGACACGGCGCAGAAGAACCTCTGGGAGGTGCGCAAGGCCGGCCTCAACATCATGATGAGCCTCAAGGGCGACGGCAAGCCGGTCAGCTTCATCGAGGACTGCGCCGTGCCGCTGGAGCACCTGGCCGAATACACCGATGCCCTCACCCAGGTGTTCCGCCGGCACGGCTCGCGCGGGACCTGGTACGCGCACGCCTCGGTGGGCACGCTGCACGTGCGCCCCATCCTCGACATGCGCCGGGACGGCGCGCCCAAGATGCGCGAGATTGCCGAGGAAGCCGCGGCGCTGGTGCGCCAGTACCGCGGCGCCTACAGCGGCGAGCACGGCGACGGCCTGTGCCGGGGCGAGTGGATCCAGTGGCAGTTCGGCCCGCGCATCACCGAGGCGTTCGGCCGCATCAAGCAGCTGTTCGACCCGCAGCAGCTGCTGTGCCCGCGCCGCATGGTCGATCCGCCGCGGATGGACGACACCCGGCTGATGCGCTTTCCGCCCTCGTACAAGGTCATCCCGCTGCAGCCCGCGCTGGACTGGAAACCCTGGGACGTGCAGAACGACCCGGCCACCGAGAAGACCACCGCACCGGGCACCGGCGGCGACCCCGCGCAGGGCTACGCCAAGGCGGTCGAGATGTGCAACAACAACGGGCACTGCCGCAAGTTCGACGCCGGCACCATGTGCCCGAGCTACCGGGTGACGCGCGACGAGCAGCACCTCACCCGCGGCCGCGCCAACACGCTGCGGCTGGCGCTGTCGGGCCAGCTCGGCCCGGACGGCATCGCCAGCCAGGCGGTGCGCGACGCGCTCGACCTGTGCGTGTCCTGCAAGGGTTGCAAGCGCGACTGCCCGACCGGTGTCGACATGGCCAAGATGAAGGTGGAGTTCCTGCACCACTGGCACCGGCGCCATGGGCGCAGCCTGAAGGACCGCCTGATCGCCGCCCTGCCCGACTACGCGCGCACCGCCGCGCGCCTGGCGCCGCTGCTCAACCTGCGCAACCGCAGCCCGCTGCTGGCGCGGCTGGGCGAGAAGGTCCTGGGCTTCTCGGCCCGGCGCAGCCTGCCGGAGTGGAAGTCCCGCCACTTCTTCAACACGCCGCACGGCACCGCCTCGGCCGCCGAGACGCTCGCGGCCGCCAAGCCGGTCGTGCTGTTCGTCGACACCTTCAACGGCTACTTCGAATCCGACAACGCCGAGGCCGCCCTGCGGGTGCTGCAGGCGGCCGGCTACACCGTGCACGTCGCCTCGAAGGCCAGGCCGGACGGCGGGCACCTGTGCTGCGGCCGCACGCACCTGGCCAGCGGCCAGGTCGAGGAGGCCCGCGCCAAGGCGCGCGAGGTCGCGCAGGCGCTCGGCCCGTTCGCCGAACGCGGCATTGCCATCGTCGGTCTGGAGCCCTCGTGCCTGCTCACCCTGCGCGACGAGCACCTCTCGCTCGGGCTGGGCGAGGTGTCCCGGCAGATCGCGAGTCAGGCCCTGCTGCTGGAGGAGTTCCTGGCGCGCGAACTGTCGGCCGGACGCCTGGACGTGCTCAAGGAGAAGCTGCGGCCGGTCCAGCAGCGCATCCTGGTGCACGGCCACTGCCACCAGAAGGCGTTCGACGCCGTGTCCCCGGTGCTGCGGCTGCTGCAGCTGATCCCCGGCGCCCAGCCCGAGCTGGTGGAGAGCAGCTGCTGCGGCATGGCCGGTGCGTTCGGCTACGAGGCGTCGCACCACGAGGTCTCGATGCAGATGGCCGAACTGAGCCTGCTGCCGGCAGTGCGCAATGCGCCCGACGCCATCGTCGTGGCCGACGGCACCAGCTGCCGGCACCAGATCCACGACGGCGCCGGCCGCGAAGCCATCCACGCGGCGGTGCTGCTGGCCCGCCAGCTCTGACGCGCGAAGCACCGGCCCGCTTGCGGGCGGGCGCGGCCGCACGCGTGCCACGTTCACGCTCACGCTGACCGGGCGCCCGGCGGCACAATGCCCCGCATGACGTCCGCCGCCATCCGTCCGGTGCTCCCCGCCGACCAGCCCGTGTGGCGCCGCCTCTGGCGCGGCTACTGCGCGTTCTACGAGACAGCGCTGCCCGAAGAGGTGACCCGGCGCACCTGGGCCCGCATCCTCGATCCGGATTCGGCCGTCATGTGCCTGCTGGCAGAAGTGGACGGGGTGGTGGTCGGCTTCGCGCACTGCGTGCTGCACGAGAACACGTGGGAGACGCAACCCGTGTGCTACCTCGAGGACCTGTACGTCGATCCGGCGGCACGCGGCCGCGGTGTCGGCGGCGCGCTCGTCGAGTGGCTGCGCAACGCCATGCGCGCCGAGGGATGGGCGCGGCTGTACTGGATGACGCACCGCGACAACCAGGCCGCGCGCGCACTGTACGACCGTTTCGCGCAGGCCGACGCCTTCGTGCGCTACGTGGTGCGGCAAACCTAGCACGTGATCGCGCCGCGGCATCGCCTTCCGCTGCCGCGCGGGGCGCGCAGGGGCCACGCAGATCTGGCCGTCGATCGCACGGGGCGGCATGCGAACAAAATCAAACATTGTGGAACCCACGGCTGGGCTGGGCCGCCACTAGACTCCGCGCCCTTCAACACAGGAAAAGCTGCATGCGGCGAGTTGCCGCGACACGGGCCTTCGCGGCCTCGCAGACGTGCGGGCATGCCGCGCTGGTGCGATCCCGGGCCAGCAGCCGCAAGACGCTTGCGGCGCGGACACGGAGGCCGATGCGCTGAGCACACCTGCGGCACCTCGCGTGAGAACGCCGCCCACGCCCGGGCCGCGCGGGCGCCCTGCAGGTGCGCAGGCACCCACCGCAGGCGGTTCGCAGCCGGGCCCGATCCGGCGAGTGGCTCATCCATGCGGGGTACGCCTGCGGGCTGGGCATTTGATTCCGGGGTGTCGATGCGGCCAAATAGCGTGCCGCACGCGTGTTCCAGGAGCTTCTTCGCAACGCCATGAGCGACCCGATCCGCCTTCACGATGCACCCCGCAGCCAGCTGGCGGCGGGCACCGGAACCTCGCTGCTGGCCGGTCCCACGGCCAAGGCCGAGGCCATCGGCGCGAGCGAGATGGCCGCAGCCATCTCCGGCTTCGACTGGTCGACCACCCCGCTGGGGTCCGCCGACGGCTGGCCCCAGAGCCTCAAGAGCGCGGTGCGCCTGATGCTCGGCTCGCGGTATCCGATGTTCGTGTGGTGGGGACCGGAACTCACGGCCGTGTACAACGATGCCTACTGCGAAGTGCTCGGCCCGCGCCATCCGTGGGCGCTGGGGCGCAGCGCACGCGACATCTGGGCCGAGATCTGGCATGTGATCGGGCCCCAGACGCAGGCCGTGCTGCACCAGGGCACCTCGACCTGGAACGACCGCGTGCTGCTGGTGATGGAGCGCAAGGGCTGGCCCGAGGAGACCTACTTCACCTTCTCGTACAGCCCCTGCTTCAACGACCAGGGCGAGGTCGGCGGCGTGTTCTGCACCTGCACCGAGGACACCGCCCGGGTGCTCGGCGAACGCCGCCTGCAAAGCCTGCGGTCGCTGTCGTCGGGCGTGCTCGATTCGCAGAGCGCCATCGAGACCTGCGAGCGCGCCGCGCGGGCGCTGGCGACCAATCCGCACGACCTGCCCTTCGTGCTGCTGTACCTGCAGCAGGGCGGCAGGCGCGCGCGGCTGGTGGCGTGCGCGGGTGCCGACGCCGGATCGGCGCTGGCGCCGGCCGACGTCGCGCTCGACGGGCGGCTGCCGCTGTGGCCTTTCGGTGAAGCGGCGCGCACCCGGCAGCCGCGGCTGGTGCAGCGGATCGACGCGGTGGAGGCACTCGCCGCGGGCCCCTGGCCGGAGCCGGTGCGCGAGGCGCTCGTGCTGCCGCTGCCCGCCACCACGCCCGGCGAGCCGGCCGGCTTCCTGGTCGCGGGGCTGAACCCGCGCCGGCCGCTGGATGCGGAGTACCAGGACTACCTGTCGCTGCTGGCGCAGCAGATCGGCAGCGCGGTGGCCGACGCGCGCAGCTTCGAACACCAGCAGCAGCGGGCGATGACGCTGGCCGAACTGGATCGCGCCAAGACCACCTTCTTCTCCAACGTGAGCCACGAGCTGCGCACGCCGCTCGCGCTGATGCTCGGCCCGATTGCCGAGCTCCTGGAGGAGCCGTCGCTGGACGACGCCTGCCGCCTGCCGCTGCAGGTCGCCCTGCGCAATGGCCGCCGCCTGCAGCGGCTGGTGAACACGCTGCTGGATTTCTCGCGCATCGAGGCCGGCCGCATGCAGGCGCGCTTCGAGGCGGTCGACCTGGCCGCCTTCACCGCCGAACTGGCCAGCTTCTTCGATTCGTCGGCGCGCAAGGCCGGGCTGGTGCTCGAGGTGGACTGCCGGCCGCAGCCGCGACCGGTCTACGTCGACCGCTCGATGTGGGAGAAGATCGTCTTCAACCTGCTGTCCAACGCGATCAAGTACACGCCAGCGGGCAGCGTGCGGGTGCGGCTGCTGCCCACCGCCGCCGGCGCCCGCCTGGAAGTCAGCGACACCGGGCTGGGCATTCCACGTGCGGCGCTGCCCCATGTGTTCGAGCGGTTCTACCGCGTCGAAGGCGCCCCGGGACGCAGCATCGAGGGCACGGGCATCGGGCTGGCGCTGGTGGCCGAGCTCGCGCGCATCCACGGCGCGACCCCGCGGGTGGAAAGCTGGCTCGGCGCGGGCAGCACCTTCAGCCTGGAGCTGCCCTACGGACGGGAGCACCTGCCACCGGACCACGTGGACGACAACCCGCCCCTGCGGGCGACCGCGGCCAATGCCGGATGGCTCGACGAGATGGAAACCTGGTTCGCGGCCGAGTCCCCGGGGGACGAGGCGCAGGCGGGCCCGGTCCACCATCTCGCGGAGCCGGACGCGCCGTACGCCGGCGCGGCGCAGGCACCGCGCGGCAACGTCCTGCTGGTCGACGACAACCCCGACATGCGCAGCTACCTGGCCCGCCTGATCAGCCGCGAGCACGAAGTCCGCACCGCCGCCGACGGCTGGCAGGCGCTGCAGTGCGTCGCGGAGCGCCTGCCCGACCTGGTGCTCACGGACGTGATGATGCCGCGCATGGACGGCTTCGCCCTGCTCGAGCGCCTGCGCGCGCAGCCCGCGACCGCGACGCTGCCGGTGATCATGCTGTCGGCCCAGGCCGGCGAAGACACCCGGCTGCGGGCACTGGGCGCCGGCGCCGACGATTTCCTGCTCAAGCCGTTCCACGCGCGCGAACTGCTGGCGCGGGTCGCCGGCACCCTGCGGCTGGCGCAGGTGCGGCACGAGGCCATGCACCGCGAGCAGGCCCTGCGCGGGGAGGTCGAGCAGGTGCTCGAGAGCATCGGCGAGGGCTTCATCGCCGTCGACGCCGCCTGGCGCTTCACCTACGTCAACGGCGCCGCCGAGAAGATCTACGGCCGCTCGCGCGAGAGCCTCCTCGGGCGCGACTACTGGGAGATCTTCCCCGACCTGGCCGGCTCCGTGTTCGAGGAGCCGTTCCGGCGCGCGATGCGCGAGCGCACCGCCCTGACCGTCGAGGGCCCCTACGACCCGCTCGCCGGCTGGTTCGAGGTCAGCGTCTGCCCGGTGGCCAGCGGTGGCCTCTCGCTGTACTTCCGGGACGTGCTGCAAAGCCGCCTGATGGAGCGCGCGGTGCGCAACAGCGAGCAACGCTTCCGGGAGATGGCCGAGGCCATGCCGCAGATCGTCTACGTCCTGGACGCGCTCGGCAGGCTGGAGTACGTGAACGGCCAGTGGGCGGCCTACACCGGGCACGACGGGGCGAACACCGCCGACCTGATGGCGGTCGTGCATCCGGACGACGTTCCGATGCTGTCCGAGCGCTGGCAGCACGGGACGCGCGCGGGCCAGCCGGTCACGGCGGAATTCCGCCTCCTGGGCGCCGACGGGCTGTGGCGCTGGTTCCTCACCCGGGCCGTGCCGGTGCGCGATGACGGCGGCCAGGTGCTGCGCTGGTATGGCACCTCGACCGACGTCGACGCTTCGCGCCGCAACGCCGAAGCCCTGGCGCAGGCGCACGCCGCGCTGCAGCAAGTCGAGCGGCGCAAGGACCAGTTCATCGCCACGCTGGCGCACGAGCTGCGCAATCCGCTCGCGCCGCTTCGCAACGGGGTGCAACTGCTCTCGCTGGGCGGCGGGCCGGACGGCGGCGCGCGCGTGCAGGCCATGATGCGACGCCAGATCGACCACCTGGTGCGGCTGGTCGACGACCTGCTGGAGGTCTCGCGCATCACCTCGGGCAAGGTGGTGCTCCAGCGCAGCCGGCTCGAACTGGCTGACGTTCTCTACGGCGCGGCCGAGAGCAGCCGCCCGGTCATCGAGACGGCGCGGCACTCGCTGCACGTCGACGTCGACGGCCTGCTCGGGCGAGCGGTCGATGGCGACGGCATGCGGCTCGGCCAGGTGTTCGCCAACCTGCTGCACAACGCGGCCAAGTACACCGAGCCGGGCGGGCACATCACCCTGCGCGGCTGGTGCGAAGGCGACGACGCCGTGGTGCACGTGCAGGACAACGGGCTCGGCCTGGCCGCCGACATGCTCGAAGAGGTGTTCCAGCCCTTCGTGCAGGTCGACCGCTCCGCTTCGCGCGCGCAGGGTGGGCTGGGCATCGGGCTGTCGATCGTGCGCAGCCTGGTGGACCTGCATGGCGGCCGGGTGCGCGCGCACAGCGACGGGCCGGGCCGCGGCAGCACGTTCGAGGTGCGGCTGCCGCTGGCCGGCATCACCGACGGCCACGCCCCCGAGGCGGGCGGCACGGTGCGGGCGCAGTCACCGGGCGCGCCGTCGGTGCTGGTGGTCGACGACAACCACGATGCCGCCGACAGCCTGGCCTACATGCTGGAGATGATGGGCGCGCGCACCCGCGTCGTGTATGGCGGCCCCGACGCGGTGGCGGCGGTCGAAGCCGAGCCGCCGGCGCTCGTGCTGCTGGACATCGGGATGCCCGGCATGGACGGCTACCAGGTGGCCCGGCGCCTGGCTTCCCATCCGCAGCGCCCGCGCATGCTGCTGGTGGCGCTGACCGGCTGGGGCCAGACCGAGGACCGGCAGCGCACCCGCGAGGCCGGGTTCGACGAGCACCTGGTCAAACCGGCCGAGATCGACGTGCTCGAGGCCCTGCTGGCGCGCGCCGCCGGCGGCGCCTAGGACCGCTCTGGGCTGCGGCTGCCGCCGGGGCGGCCCCGGCCAGCCGCAAAAGCCGACCACTGCCGCCGGCTCGTGACGATCAGCCGGTGACGATCAGCATGTTCTCCACCGACTTGACGCCCTCGATCTTGCGGGCCGCCTCCTCGGCCTTGCGGCGCAGGGCGACCGACTTCACCTCGCCGCGCAGCCGCACCACGCCCTGGGTGGTGTCGACGTTGATTTTCAGCGCGCTCAGCTCCGGATCGGCGGCATAGGCGGCCTTCAGGCGGGTGCCGATGGTCGCGTCGTCCACCGCCTGGCCGGCCGTGCGGGTCGGGCCGCCCTGGCCGCCGGGCATTCCGGCGCAACCGGCCAGGACGGCGGCGGTCATGAGGGCAACGAGCAGCTTGGACATGGTGTTCTCCTGGGATTGATGCGCCGACTGTAGGCAGTGGCGCGGCTGTTGGGCTGTAGGAGCACATCTCATGCGTGACGCAGGGCGGTGGGGGCCGGCGCGCGCCGTGAACCCGACAGGGCGAGCCGTTAGGATCGCGCACCGACCACACGAGGAGCTTCCATGACCACCCCGGTGCCAACCGTCGCCGCCGCCCTGCTGCAAGCCCACCGCACCGGCCGCCCCGCCGATGCCGCGCCCCTTGCCGGGCAACTGCAGACTCCCGCCGACGCCTATGCGGTGCAGGACGAGGTGGCCCGCGGGCTGGGGTGGTTCGGCGACGCAGGACCGCGGCACTGGAAATCCGGCGGCCCCTCGCGGCAGGCGGCCCTGACGCATGCGCCGCTGCCGCCCGGCAACGTGCGCAGCAGCCCGGCCGGAATGCGCGACGTGCCGTTCCAGCTGCGGCTGATCGAGGCCGAGATCGCGTTGCGCCTGGGGCGCGACGTCACCGCGGCGCAGGCTGCGGCGCTGACCCACGACGGGGCGCCCAGCTGGCTCGACGGGATGGCGGTGTCGATCGAGATCGTCGACTCGCGCTGGCAGCAGGCCCGCGACGCCGAAACGCTGCTCAAGCTGGCCGATCTGCAGTCGCATGGGGCCCTGGCGCTGGGCGACTGGCGCCCGTTCGAGGCGCGCGACTGGAGCGCGCAGGAGTGCCGCGTCCGCATCGGGGCCGGCCCGTGGCAGACGTTCCGCGGAACCCACTCGCTGGGCGATCCGGCCTGGCTGCTGCCCTTGTGGCTGCGCCACGCGACCCGCCATGGCGCCACCGTGGGCGCCGGCACCGTGGTCACCACCGGCACCTGGTGCGGCCTGCTGTCCGCCCAGGCGGGCGACCGGGTCGAGGTGGAGTTCCCTGGCGTCGGCACCGCCGCCGTGCAACTGTGAGCCGTGCGGTCCCCTGCCCGCCCGACCTGAGCCCCATGCCCAAAGTCCTGCCCACCGCCGTGGCCGCCGCGGTCCTCGCCGCCGCGGCCTTCCTGCTCAACCCGACACCCGAGCAGCACCGGGCCAAGATCCGCTCGACCATTGCCCAGCGCAGTCCGCTGGCCGGCGCGATGGGCCTGGGCGCCCTGGCCGCCTTCACCTCCAGTTACCACTCGCTCGGGATCGCCTCGTACACCACCGTGAACGGGCGCATCAGCTCGATCGGCGTGCTGGGGTGGGTGTACGTGCCGTCGCGCGGCACGGCGGGGTAGCGCCACTGGCGATCGGGTGCTCGCCGGTCTACCATGGCCCCGCAGCACCCCGCACGCATCCGGAGGTCACATGCTTGCCTGGTTCTGGTTCTGGGCCCCGCCGTTGCACCTCCCCCGGAGCGGCGACGCCGCGCCGCGCATCCAGCCTGCGGCGCGCTGGTTCTTCGAAGGCATCCCGATCAAGGCCGACGGGCTTGAGGAGCGCGGCGCGGCCATCGACGCGGGCCTGGCCGAACTGCAGCGCAGCGGCGGCCCGGCCCACGCCCGGCTGGCGCGGCGCCTGCTCCCGCCGTTGCAGGCACCGAGCGCCTGAGGAGGCCGCCATGTCCCTCACGATCGACGAGATGATCCGCGCCGTGCAGCGAAAGCTCGGCACCGAAGTGGACGGCCGACCCGGCAACGAAACCTGGGGCGCCATCTACGCAGCCCTGGTCAAGCCGAGGATCGACAAGGGCGAGCCGCAGGACGGCATCGAACCGGTCGACCCGCGCAGCGAGAGCCACATCGCCACCCTGCTGCCGGAGGTGCGGCCGATCGCGCGGGCGCTGGTGCAGAAGGCCGCGCAGAACGGCATCCGCACCAAGGTCATCAGCGCATTGCGGACGTTCGAGGAGCAGGATGCGCTGTTCGCGCAGGGCCGCAGCGCGCCCGGCCCCAGGGTCACCAACGCCCGCGGCGGCTTCTCCAACCACAACTTCGGCATCGCGTTCGACATCGGCGTCTTCGAGGGCTCGAAGTACCTCACCAAGTCGCCCAAGTACAAGGCGGTGGGCGCCCTGGGCATGGACCTCGGCCTGGAATGGGGCGGCAACTGGAAGAGCCTGGTGGACGAGCCGCACTTCCAGCTGCGGCCGGCCTGGGCACGCGAGCTGACCGAGCGGGAGATGCTGGCGGGGCTGCGCGAGCGGCACGCCAGCGGCGGCGCGGTGTTCGCCTGAGGCAGGCGAGGCCGCTGCGCCGCCCACCCCGGATGGGCCCTGGCGGGCCGGGCGCACTGCGGTGCCTCTACCATGCGCGCATGCAGATCGCCTCCGGGACCTTCCACCACGCCTGGCCCATCCTGACCCGCTTCGGCGACTCCGCCATCCTGCTGCCCTGCGCCGTGCTGCTGGCCGGCTGGGTGGGGCTGCGCAGCCGGATGCAGGCGCTGGCCTGGCTCCTTCCGCTCGCCGTCGCGGTGCTGCTGACCACCGCGTCCAAGATCGCGTTCATCGGCTTCGGGATCGGCAGCGCCGCGCTCGACTTCACGGGTTTCTCGGGGCATGCGATGTTCGCGGCCGCGGTGCATCCCATGCTGGCGTTCTCCACCGCGGCGAACGCGCCGCGGCCGTGGCGCGGCGTGGCGGTGGCCGTGGGCTACGCGGTGGCCGTGCTGGTGGCGGTGTCCCGCTTCCAGCTCGGCCACCACTCCGCATCCGAATGCGTGGCGGGCTTCGCGCTCGGCGCGGCGGCCAGCGCCATCACCCTGCGGCGGGTCAGCGACCCCGGGCGGCCGGCGTTCGCGTCGGTCGCGGTGGCGCTGGTGGTGTTGTGGGCGGCGCTGTCGCTCGCGCCCCGTGCTCCGGTGCTGCCCTCGCACGCGATGGTGACCTGGGTGGCGCTGCAGCTGGGCGGGCGCGACGCGCCCTTCACACGCGAGGACCTGCACCGGCGTGCAGCCGCGCCGTCCTGAGAGGCAGAAAAAACCCCGCGGCGCGGGCCGCGGGGCTCAAGTTCGGCGCGTGTTCAGGCCAAGCACTTCTTCCCACCTGAAGGGGAGCCACCCGCCGACACCGCGATTCTGCCGGCCGGCGGCCGCCGCGATGCGATGCCGGGGCGCGCTCCCCGGATACTCGCCGGCAGTCAGGCCTGGCTCAGGTCGCCTGCAGTTGAGACGGCGGAAAGGCACCTGTCGCGCAGGGACAGGCGCCGGCCACTAGGATGCCGCCATGACCGCGACCACCCTCAAGATCGACTTCGTCTCCGACGTGGCCTGCCCCTGGTGCGCCGTCGGCCTGGCCTCCCTGCAGCAGGCGTTGGGCCGCCTCGACGGCGAGGTGGCCGCCGAGTTGCGCTTCCAGCCGTTCGAGCTGAACCCGCAGATGGGCCCGGAGGGCCAGGACATCGGCGAACACCTGGCGCAGAAGTACGGCTCGACCGCCGAGCAGCAGCAGGCCAACTGGGAGGCGCTGCGGCAGCGCGGTGCCGCCGTCGGCTTCGAGTTCCGCAGGGAGGGCCGTGGCCGGGTGTGGAACACGTTCGACGCCCACCGGCTGCTGCACTGGGCGGGTGAACAACCCGGCGACGCCCAGCTGCGGCTCAAGCAGGCGTTGCTGCGCGCGTATTTCACCGAAGCCCGCAGCGTGGCCGACCACGAAGTGCTGCTCGCCGCGGCGGCTTCGGCCGGCCTGGACACCCAGCGCGCCCGGGCCATCCTCGGCAGCGACGAGTTCGCCGCCGACGTGCGCCGCCAGCAGCAGTTCTACGCGGAGCATGGGATCCGCGCGGTGCCCTCGGTGATCGTGAACGACCGCCATCTGATCCAGGGCGGCCAGCCTCCCGAGGTGTTCGAGCAGGCCTTGCGGCAGATCGCGCAGGAGGCCTAGGCGCAGCGCCCCCCGATGGTGCACGTCCCGGTCTGTGGGAGGCGACCGACAACGGGACAGCCGGGGTGCTGGCAGCAACCGCGACGGCACCAGCTACCTTGCCTGCATGGACTCTCGCTGGCAACCCCCCTTGGACCATCCGCAGAGCGCTGAGGCGCCCACGCGGGAGGCACGCGGCCTGTTCGCTGCCGGCTGGTATGCCACCCGCGACGAGTGCCGGCTGGTGCACCCCGCCGAGCAGATCGAGCAGATGGTCGCACCCGAGACCTGGCGTGCGTTGCGCGAGCTGGGCGCTTCGGTGCCGACGCAGCTGCGTGTGCAGCAGCCGGTCTGACTCAGGCGAACAGGTCCTTGTAGCGGTCGCGCAGCAGGTTCTTCTGCACCTTGCCCATGGTGTTGCGGGGCAGTTCGTCGACCACGAAGCAGCGCTTGGGAATCTTGAAGTTGGCCAGGCGGGCCTTCAGCGCCGCCACGATCGCCTCGGGCTCCAGCGTGCTCCCCGGCTTGGCGATCACGACGGCCACGCCGACCTCCCCGAAGTCTGGATGCGGCACCCCGACCAGCGCGCTCTCGGCCACGCCGGGCATCTCGTTGATGAAGCCTTCGATCTCGGCCGGATAGACGTTGTAGCCGCCGCTGATGATCAGGTCCTTGCTGCGGCCGACGATGCTGACGTAGCCACGCTCGTCGATCCGGCCCACGTCGCCGGTCTTGAACCAGCCGTCGGCGGTGAATTCCTCGGCGGTCTTCTCGGGCATGCGCCAGTAGCCCTTGAAGACATTCGGCCCCTTGACCTGGATGCCGCCGATCTCGCCGCGCGGCAGTTCACGGCCGGCGTCGCCGACGATGCGCAGGCCCACCCCGGGCAGCGGGAAGCCGACGGTGCCGCCACGCCGCTCGCCGTCCTTCGGGTCGTAGGGATTGGAGGTCAGCATGACGGTCTCGCTCATGCCGTACCGCTCCAGGATCGCCTGCCCCGTGCGATCGCGCCACTCGTTGAACGTCTCCAGCAGCAGCGGCGCGGAACCGGCCACGAACAGCCGCATGCCGATGGTCGCGGTCCTGGTGAGCGTCGGCTCGGTCAGCATGCGCACGTAGAGCGTGGGCACGCCCATGAAGACCGTGGCGCGGGACATCGCGGCAATCGCCTTCTTCGGGTCGAAGCGGGCCATCCAGATCATGCGGCTGCCGTTCAGGAGCGCCCCGTGGATGGCGACGAAGAGGCCGTGCACGTGGAAGATCGGCAGTGCGTGGATCAGCACGTCGCCCGGCGTCCAGCCCCAGTAGTCCTTCAGCACCTGCGCGTTGGACAGCAGGTTGCCGTGCGTGAGCATCGCGCCCTTGCTGCGGCCGGTGGTGCCGCTGGTGTAGAGGATGGCCGCCAGGTCGTCGCTGCGCCGGACGGCGATCTCGTGCCGGTCGGGGTGCTGGGCGGCCCGCTCCAGCAGCGAGCCGGTGCGGTCGTCGCCCAGCGTGAACACGTTCCGCGTGCCGGCCTGGAACGCGATCTTGCTCACCCAGCCGAAATTCCGGGGGCTGCACACCACGACCGCGGGCTCGGCGTTGCCGATGAAGTACTCGATCTCGGCACTCTGGTACGCGGTGTTCAGCGGCAGGAACACGTAGCCGGCGCGCAGCGTCGCCAGGTACAGCATCATGGCTTCGACCGACTTCTCCACCTGCACCGCGATGCGCGAGCCTTCCGGCAGCTCCAGCGATGCGAACAGGTTGGCGATCATGGCGGTGGCGCGATCGAGGTCGCGCCAGCTGTAGACCAGTTCGTCGTCGGTCTCGACGGCGATGCTGTCCAGGTCGGCCGGGAACGCCGCGCGCAGCGCGGCAAAGAGGTTCTGGTTGTCGTTCTTCATGGTCAGGGAATGCGTCGCCGCGCCATCGCGCCGACCCGGCGGGGCGGCAGGCGCTCGCGGCGCGCCAGGGTCGGGTCAGTCAGTTCGGGTCAGAACACCGGCTTTCGCTTCTCCAGGAACGCCGCCACGCCTTCCCGGTGTTCGGCGCTGGCGGCATAGCGGTAGGAACCGGCGAACGCAGGCGCTTCGCCCCGCGTGCCGTCGCGCAGCGCCCGCAGCGTGCGCTTGTTGAGGCGGGCCGCCTGCGGCGCGAGCCCCGTGATGCAGCTGGCCAGCGCTCCCACATGGTCCTGCAGCGCTGCGTCGGGCACCAGATGCTGCAGAAAACCACGTGCCTTCATCTCGGTGGCATCGAGCACCGCGGCCTCCAGCAGCCATTGCCGGGCGGTTGCCTCGCCGGCAGCGGCCACGACGACCTGCGCCTCGCGCGGGGCCATCGGGAACCCCAGCCGGGCGATCGGCGCGCCGAAGGTCGCCGACGTGCCGGCCACGCGGATGTCGCAGCAGCTGGCGATCTCGACGCCCGCGCCCATGCAGGCACCGCGGATGGCGGCGACCACCGGCACGTCGCAGGCGAGGATGGCCTGCAGGCCGCCCCAGACGTCTCGTTCGTGGAAGTCGCGCAGGCTGGCTTCCTCGAAGCGGAAGTCCCGGTATTCGGAAATGTCGCCGCCGGCGCAGAACGCGTCGCCGGCACCCTGCACCACGATGCAGCGGCACGCCGGATCGTCCTGCAGCGCGAGGAACACCTCGCGCAGCCGGCCCCACATCGCGCGCGACATGGCGTTCAGCTTGCCGGGGTGGGACAGCAGGACCCGCGCGATGCCGCCTTCGCTCTCGAGCAGGACCCCCGCTGCCACCGCGGCCTCAGTCGAGCTTGGCGCCCGAGGACTTGACCACGCTCGACCAGCGCTTGATCTCGCTGCCGACGAACGCGCCGAACTGCTGCTGGCTGAGGTTGGGGAACTCGGCGCCCTGCCCGGCCCAGATCTGCTTGAGCTCGTCGGTCTGCACGGCCTTGTTCACTTCCTCGATGATGCGCGCCTGCACGTCGGCCGGCGTCCCTTTGGGGGCCCACAGGCCGTACCAGGTGGTCACCGTGTAGTCGGGCAGCCCGACCTCGCTGGCACTGGGCACGTCGGGGAAGGCACTCACCCGCTTGTTGCCCGACACCATCAGGGCCTTGATGCGGCCGCCCTTGATGTGGTTGGCCGAGGACCCGAGGCCGTCGAACATCATGTCGATGCTGCCGCCGATCAGGTCTTGCAGCGCGGGACCCGCGCCCCGGTACGGGATGTGGGTGATGAAGGTCTTGGTCTGCAGCTTGAACAGCTCGCCTGCCAGGTGGTGCGAGGTGCCGCTGCCGGCCGAACCGTAGTTGAACCTGCCGGGATTGCGGCGCAGCAGCTCCAGCATCGCCTTCATGTCGTTGGCCTCGACGCGGCGCGGGTTGACCACCAGCACCTGCGGGACGCGCGCCACGAGCGACAGCGGGACGAAGTCCTTCTCCAGGTCGTAGTCCAGCCGCGGATACATCGACGGGGCGATGGTGTGGTGCACCGCGCCCATGAACACGTTGTAGCCGTCCGGCGCCGCCTTGGCCGCGATGCTGGCGCCCACCGTGCCGCCGGCCCCGCCGCGGTTGTCGATGATCAGCTGGCGACCGGTCTGCTTGGCGAACTGTGCCGCCAGCGGACGCGCGAAGGCATCGGTCCCGCCGCCGGCCGGAAACGGCACGACCATCATCACGGGCTTGGCAGGCCAGCCGCCCTGGGCGAAAGCCATCGGACTGACGGCCGCCACCGCGGCGGCGCGCAACACGTCGCGCCGTTGGAGTCCCCGGTTCCTCATCGATCTCTCCTTGCTTCTGTATGTCTGTGACAGCCCTCAACCGTACAGGTCTTCGATGGCCCGCGAAATCGGGATTTCCCCCTTCGAGAGCATCGTGCGGTGCTTGTCCAGCCGCTTGAGGTCGTACAGGTAGTTCACCATGAGGCCGAACGACTGCTTCAGCCCCTTGGGCGACGGGTCGGCCGCCCAGTTCAGGCGCTCGACCCGCGCGCCGTTGCCAAGATGGAAGCGCGCGACCGGATCACACGGCTTGCCGTTGTCGGTCTCCTGGCCCAGATAGCGCGCCGCCAGCGCCATCAGCCGCGCCCGCTGCGGCGACTTGGGCGCGAGCGCGAGCGGCTGCTCCAGCGCGGCCAGCAGCTCCGCAGGCGCGTTCTTGGCCACCCACTGGCGCAGGCCGGGGATCGGCGAGAGCGTCGCGAACGTCTTGAGACGCGGGAACTCCGCCTTCAGCGTCTCGACCACGCGCTTGATCAGCGAGTCGCCGAAGCTCACGCCGCGCAGGCCGGTCTGGGTGTTGCTGATCGAATAGAAGATGGCGGTGGTGGCCTTGGCGAGGTCGGCCGGCGCGGCTCCCTCGTCCAGCAGGGGCGTGATGCTGTCGCTGATCTCGTCGACCAGCGCGACCTCGACGAAGATCAGCGGCTCGCCGTCCAGGCGCGAGTGGAAGAAGCCGTAGCAGCGCCGGTCGCTGTCCAGGCGGTTCTTGACGTCGCCCCAGCTGCGGATGTCGTGCACCGCCTCGTACTTGATCAGCTTCTCGATCAGCGATGCCGGCGAATCCCAGCTGATGCGCCGCAACTCCAGGAACGCGACGTCGAACCAGGTGGAAAACAGGCCTTCGAGCTCGGCGTCCAGCGGCAGCAGGCGCTTGTCGGACTTCAGGTGCGGCAGCAACTCGGCCCGCAGGTCGACCAGGAACCGCATGCCCTCGGGATACCCCGAGAACCGCTGCAGCAGCCGTGCGCGCGGCGAGACGAAGGCGCGGCGCAGGCCGATCTCCGCCTGGGCCTCCTCCGGCGTGCCCAGGGCCGCCTCGTAGCGCTCGCGCGCGACCTTGATCTGGCGCGGGTCCGGTGAGAACTGCTCGCTCATCAGCAGCCAGCAGTCGCGGCGCTCGTCGGCCGATGCCCGTGCGTACCAGCGCGCGAACTCGCACGCCAGCCGCGAGCCCTCCACCTCGCTCACCCGGGGGTCGACGATCGCCTGCAGCTCCGACAGCGTGCGGCGCAGCACCCGGGGCGACAGCGCCTCCTGGTTGCGGCGCAACGTGGCCTGCAGCCGTTCGCGCGTGGTGCGCGGCGAGGCGCTGGCCACGGCGGTCCCGGCCGCCACGGCCTTGGGCTCGAGCGAGGGGCGCAGCAGCGAGGCGCTGCGCGTGATCCATTCGCCGGCCCTCATGGCGCCACTTTCGTGCGCTGGGCGCGTGAGAGGTCGCGCAGCGCGACGCGCTGGCGGGTCAGGTGGGTTCGCATGGCAGCCTCCGCTCCCTCCGCGTCGCGCGCCTTCAGGGCGGCGAACACGGCCAGGTGTTCCGACAAACTCTGGTCCAGCCGGCCCGGCGCGTGCAGCTGCTGCAGGCGGGCCAGCTTGACGATCTTGCGCAGGTCGGTGATCACTTGCGCCAGCCAGCGGTTGCCGGCCAGCCCGATGATCGCCTCGTGGATGGCGAAGTTCGCCTGGTAGTAGTCGCCGATGCGCCGGGCCTTGGCATGGCGCGCCAGCCTGGCATGCAGCGCTTCGAGGGCCTCGAGGTCGGCGTCGGTGGCGTTGAGCGCCGCCTCGTGGGCGCAGCGGCCTTCCAGCAGCGCGATGACGGGGAAGATCTCGTCCAGGTCCTGCTCGGTCACCTCGGCCACGAAGCAGCCGCGGCGCGGTTCGTGCCGCACCAGGCCCTCGGCCGTGAGCACCTTCAGGGCCTCGCGCAGCGGCGTGCGCGAGATGCTCATCTCCTGCGCGAGCTGCACCTCGTCGAGGAACATGCCGGGTGCCAGTTCGCCATCGAAGATGCGGCGGCGCAGGACGTCGGCGACCTCTTCGTGCAGCGAGTTGTGGACGATGCGCATCGGCAGTTCCGGTGGCGACGATTGGAGCAGGATCCCGGCGGGCCGGCTCGTGGACCGTCTGTAATTACGCGTAATTATGATGCTCTGCCATTCCGCGCGGTGGCCTTGTCGTGGAAAACCCCGAGCTCAGCCGCCCGGTCGCGTTGGATCCGTGCCGAAGGCCAAGGGCTCACTGCCGCACGTCGTGCCGGAGCCGCCGCGCGTCGCCCTGCGCCGTGGCGCGTCGCGGCGTGGATGCGGATGGCGGGCGCCGACCGGACTTGCGCTGGTCGTCACCAGGCGACGCGGCGCCGTCCTGAGCCTCTGGGGCCGGCGTGCCAGGCGCCAGGCGCCAGGCGCCAGGCGTCCGCGTCAGGCGTCAGGCCGTCGCGGTGGCCGGATGGCGCCGCCGCGCCCACAGCCAGAGCAGGATGCCGGCGACCACCATCGGCACGCACAGCCACTGTCCCATGCTCATGCCCAGCGACAGCAGTCCGAGGTGGGCGTCGGGCTCGCGGAAGAATTCGGCGATGAAGCGGAACACCCCATAGCCCACCAGGAAGGCGGCCGAGACCTGGGCTTCACGCCGCTCGCGCCGCGCATACAGCCAGAGCAGCACGAACAGCAGCACGCCTTCCAGCAGGAACTGGTAGACCTGCGAGGGATGGCGCGGAACGAAGCTGCCGCTCTGGGGGAACACCATCGCCCAGGGCAGCGAAGGATCGGCCGCCCGGCCCCACAGCTCGCCGTTGATGAAGTTGCCCACGCGTCCGGCGGCCAGCCCGAGCGGCACGCAGGGCGCGACGAAGTCCAACACCTGCCAGAACGGCTTGCCGCGGCTGCGCGCATACCACCACTGCGAGACGATGACGCCCAGCATGCCGCCGTGGAAGCTCATGCCGCCCTGCCAGATGAAGAAGATCTCCATCGGGTGCGTCGCGTAGTAGGCGGGCTTGTAGAAGAGGCAATACCCCAGTCGGCCGCCGGCGATCACGCCAAGCACGCCCAGGAACAGCATGTCCTCGACGTCGCGCCGGCTCCACGCGCCAGGACCCTCGATGCGGGCGAACGGCTGGTGGCGCAGGCGCCGGTTGGCCAGCAGCAGGAACAGGCCGAAGGCCGCCAGGTAGGTGATGCCGTACCAGTGCACGGCCAGCGGGCCCACCTGGATGGCGATCGGATCGATGCGCGGATACATCAGCATGGCGCGATTGTGCCTGCTGGCTCAGGCGGCCACGCCGGGCTGGCGGCGGGCGAACTCGATGAAACGGGCCAGCGCACCGCTGCCCGACTCCCGCCGCCAGGCCAGGCTGGTCTCGCAGTGCGGCACCCGGGCGGGCGCGGGGGCGCGGTAGACCACGCCCTGCCGCTGGAACTCGCGCACGCTCTGCGGCACCCACGCGAGGCCGAGGCCGGCCGACACCAGGTTGACGATGGTCTGCATCTGGATCGCCTCCTGCGCCACCGACGGCTCGCGGCCGGCCGCGTGGTACAGGCCGAAGACGGCATCGTGCAGCGACGGCAGGATGCGCCGCGGGAAGATCACCAGCGGCTCCGCCATCACGCGCTCCAGCGGGAGTGCGCGCGCCGAGGCGAGCGGATGCGGCTCGGGCACGGCCAGCACCAGGGGCTCGCGTGCCACGCGCAGATGGTCCAGCGATGCCGGGGCGAACCCCGGCGAGTGCAGCAGGAAGCCGGCGTCGATGTCCCCGCGCTCCAGCGCCGGCAGCTGGACGTCGCCGGTCGCCTCCACCAGCTCCAGCTGCACGCCCGGATGCATCGCGCGGAACGCCCGCACCCACTGGGGCAGCAGGTGGTAGCCGACGGTGGACACGAAGGCCAGCCGCAGCCGGCCGGCCTCGCCCGCGGCGGCGGCCTGCGCCTGCGCCGGCATCGCGCGGGCCCGCGCGAGCAGCTCGCGCGCCTGCGGCAGCAAGGCGGCGCCGGCCTCCGTGAGCTGCACGCTGCGCTTGGTGCGGTCGAACAGGCGCACCTGGAGCGCGCGCTCGAGCTGGGCGATGGCCTGCGTCAGTGGAGGCTGCGTCATGTGCAGGCGGGTGGCGGCGCGGCCGAAGTGGAGCGTCTCGGCCACCGCCACGAACTGGCGCCAGAGCCGCAGCTCGATGAGGGGCTGTTCCATATGCGGCACATATTAGTCGAGGGTCGACAATGGATTGGAAGCAATCACCGAGGCGTCGCATACTCGCGCCTTTGCGCCAACCTGCGAGACCCCCCATGGCTGAACAACCGATCCGGCTGCACCTGCGCAGCGACAACATCACCCAGGGCAAGTCGCGCGCTCCGAACCGCTCGATGTACTACGGCATGGGCTACAAGGAGACCGACTTCGGCAAGCCCATGGTGGGCGTGGCCAACGGCCACAGCACCATCACGCCCTGCAACAGCGGCCTGCAGAAGCTGGCCGACGCCGCCGTGCGCGGCATCGAGGAAGCCGGCGGCAATCCGCAGATCTTCGGCACCCCCACCATCTCGGACGGCATGGCCATGGGGACCGAGGGCATGAAGTACTCGCTGGTCAGCCGCGAGGTGATCGCCGACTGCATCGAGACCTGCGTCCAGGGCCAGTGGATGGACGGCGTCGTGGTGGTCGGCGGCTGCGACAAGAACATGCCGGGCGGGATGATGGGCATGCTGCGCGCCAACGTGCCGGCCATCTACGTGTACGGCGGCACCATCCTGCCGGGCAAGTGGAAGGGCCAGGACCTGAACATCGTCAGCGTGTTCGAGGCGGTGGGCCAGAACGCCGCCGGCAAGATCAGCGACCAGGAGCTCAAGGACATCGAGCAGCACGCGATCCCGGGCACCGGCTCGTGCGGCGGCATGTACACCGCCAACACCATGAGCTCGGCGTTCGAGGCGCTCGGCATGTCCCTTCCCTACTCGTCCACCATGGCCAACCCGCATGACGAGAAGCAGAACTCGGCCAAGGAATCGGCCCGGGTGCTGATGGAGGCGATCCGCAAGGACCTCAAGCCGCGCGACATCGTGACCAAGAAGGCGCTGGAGAACGCGGTGGCGGTGATCATGGCCACCGGCGGCTCGACCAACGCCGTGCTGCACTTCCTGGCGATCGCCCACGCCGCCGGCGTCGAGTGGACGATCGACGACTTCGAGCGCATCCGCAAGCGCACGCCCGTGATCTGCGACCTCAAGCCCTCGGGCAGGTACCTGGCGGTCGACCTGCACGAGGCGGGCGGCATCCCGCAGGTGATGAAGGTGCTGCTGAACGCCGGCCTGCTGCACGGCGACTGCATGACCATCACCGGCAAGACCATCGCCGAGACGCTCAAGGATGTTCCCGACCAGCCGCGCGCGGACCAGGACGTGATCCGCACCATCGACAAGGCGATGTACAAGGAAGGCCACCTGGCCATCCTGAAGGGCAATCTCTCGCCCGAGGGATCGGTGGCCAAGATCACCGGCCTGAAGAACCCGGTGATCACCGGGCCCGCCCGCGTGTTCGATGACGAGCAGTCAGCGCTGCAGGCCATCCTGGACGGCCGCATCCAGGCCGGCGACGTGATGGTGCTGCGCTACCTCGGCCCCAAGGGCGGCCCCGGCATGCCGGAGATGCTGGCGCCCACCGGCGCGCTGATCGGCGCCGGCCTGGGCGAGAGCGTGGGCCTCATCACCGACGGGCGCTTCTCCGGCGGCACCTGGGGCATGGTGGTCGGCCACGTCGCACCCGAAGCGGCGGCGGGCGGCAACATCGCGCTCGTGCACGAGGGCGACACGATCACCATCGACGCGCACCAGCTGCTGCTGCAGCTGAACGTGCCCGATGCCGAGCTGGCCAGGCGCCGGGCGGCCTGGCAGGCGCCGGCGCCGCGGTACACGCGCGGCGTGCAGGCCAAGTTCGCCTTCAACGCCTCCAGCGCCAGCAAGGGCGCGGTCCTCGACCTGTTCTGAGCCGGGCAGCGCAGGCAGGGGCGGATCGTCCCGCCCCGTCCTGCCTGCCGCGCCCCTGCCGCGCCCCCCCCACGCCCTGCGCGGTCCACGACGCGCACCGTGCGCCGGGGCCCTCGCTGCGCACCTCCACGCAGCAGCATGGGCGTCGGCGGCGGGCAGCCCACCGTGTCCAGCTCGACCTCGGGTCGCTCGCCCTGCCGGCGCGGCGACCCGCTGGCTGGCAGTTTTCCTACACGGCGGCCGTCCGCACGCCGCCTAGCATGGGGCATTCCCGACAGGAGACCCATGATGGACACCACTTCCGTCTGGCGCGCCACCGCGCCCGGCCCCGGCTTTGCCATGCTGCAGGACGACCTGCAGTGCGACGTGCTGGTGGTTGGCGGCGGCATCACCGGCGTGACGACGGCGCTGCTGCTGGCCGAGCAGGGACGCAAGGTGGTGCTGCTGGAGGCCGGCGACATTGGCGGCGGCACCACCGGGCACTCCACGGGCAACCTGTACGTCACCACCAGCCAGGGCCTCTCGGAGATCGCGTCGCAGTGGGGCGCCGACGTCGCGCGCGAGGTCGTCACCCAGCGCAAGGCGGCGATGGATTTCGTCGAGGTCCAGTCGCGGCGCAACCCGCAGGCGGCGTTCACCCGCTGCAACCTGTTCCTCTGGGCCCGCGATGCCGCCGACCAGGATGGCATCGAGCAGGAGCGCCAGGCGCTGCTGGAGGCCGGCTGCCTGGTGCGCATGGACGATGCGGTGCCAGCAGGGCTGCCGGCGCCGGTCGGCCGGGTGCTGGTGCTGCAGGACCAGGCGCAGTTCCAGCCGCAGGCCTACGTGAGCGATCTCGCGCAACGCGCCGTCCGCGCCGGCGCATCGCTGCACGAGCACTCCCGCGTGGTCGAGCTGGACCTGAAGACCCGCACCGCTCTGACCGCGACCGGCAGCGTCAAGGCCGGCGAGATCGTGCTGGCGACGCATTCGCCCAAGGGCGTGCACCTGGTGCACGCCGAGATGCCGGTGCATCGCGAGTACGTGGTCGCCTTCGAGGCCGGCGCGCAGGACCCCGGTCCCGGCATCTTCTGGTGGCAGGGCGAGGAAGGCCTGTCGATCCGCATGCTGGGCCATGAAGGGCGCCGCTACCTGATCGTGGCCGGTCCGGAACAGACCACCGGGACCCACAACGCCAAGGCCGCCCTGATGGCCGTGGAGCAGCTGGCCGGCAAGTTCCTGCAGCCAGGCCAGCCGCTGTACCGGTGGTCCGCGCAGAACTACCGGTCGCACGACGGCCTGCCCTACATCGGGCGCGACCATTCGGGCTGCTTCATCGCCACCGGCTTCTCCACCGACGGTCTGACCTGGGGCACGCTGGCGGCCCGCAGCATCGCCGCGCAGCTGGCCGGCCAGGCCGATCCGTTCGCCGAGCGCTGCGCGCCCGGGCGGTTCACCCCGGTCAAGGGCGCCAGGACGCTGGTCGAGGAGAACGTCACCACGCTCAAGACGCTGGTGCAGGACTACCTGACGCGCAGCCAGCACGAACACCTGTCCAGCCTGGCGGCCGGTGACAGCGCGATCGTGGAAGCGGAAGGGGAAACCTTTGCGGCCTACCGCGCGCCGGACGGTGAACTGTTCGCGGTGTCGCCGGTGTGCACGCACATGGGCTGCAAGGTGCGCTGGAACAGCGTGGAGACGAGCTGGGACTGCCCTTGCCACGGCAGCCGGTTCCGGCCCGACGGGACCGTGGTGGAAGGCCCGGCGGTGACGCCCCTGCGGCGCAAGCAGGTGCAGCTGGGCTAGACGCGCGGCGGGCTCAGCGGCGCCGCGTCTTCAGGCCGAGCGCTTCACGGCTCTTGTTGATGCGCGCCTGCTTGCGGGCGTTCTCGCGCTCCATCGCCTTGCGCTTGGTGTAGCCCGACCAGTCGGCCCAGGTCCACCAGGCGACGGCCAGCGCGAACGGCGACAGGACGACCCACCAGTCCCAGGCCGCGACAGCGCCGATCTCCAGGTACTTCAACAGCAGCAGCACGATTCCAAGGCCGAGGAACAGCATCCAGTCTCTCCGCTTGCGCCCCTCCCGGGGCTTTACCGGAGCGTGACAGCACGGTCAACGCCCCTCACTACAATCACGTTCAAGGATCGTAACCCAACCACAGAGGATTCCCGATGAAACGTGCCCTGTTCGCCCTGGCCTTTGCCGTCGTCGCGGCGGGCCCGGCCCTCGCCGACCAGGCCCTGGCCACCGCGAAGAACTGCATGGCCTGCCACGCCGTCGACAAGAAGCTGGTCGGCCCCGCCTACAAGGACGTCGCTGCCAAGTACGCGGGCCAGAAGGACGCCGTCGACAAGCTCGCCGTCAAGATCCAGAAGGGCGGCGCCGGGGTCTGGGGCCCCGTGCCCATGCCTGCCAACACGCAGGTGAACGACGCCGAAGCCAAGAAGCTCGCCTCGTGGGTGCTGAGCCTCAAGTGAGCTGAAACGTCAGAAGGGCCGACCGGCGGCCCGTTTCCCCGGGAAGGCCCGCTTCGGCGGGCCTTCGTCATTGCGGCGCCGGTCGGTGTTGCGTTGCTCAGGCCGCCTCGCGCAACGCAGGCCGCGAGGCCAGGCGCCCGTCGCTCGCGCTCGCGGCCGAGCGGTCCGGGCCGGGCCCAGGCATCCAGCGCAGCAGGATCGCCTGCAGTTGCGCCGGGTCGATCGGCTTGGCCAGGAAGTCGTCCATGCCGGCCTTCAGACACTGCTGGCGGTCGTGCTCCATCGCGTTGGCCGTCAGGGCCACGACCGGCAGGTCGCGCAGGCCCGGCCGGGTGCGCAGCAGGCGGGTGGCCTGCAGCCCGTCCATGACGGGCATCTGCATGTCCATCAGCACCAGTTCGTGGCGGCCGGCCTGCAGCAGCGCCAGCGCCGCCTGGCCGTCGCCGGCCACGTCCACCAGCACGCCGGACTGCTCGAGCATGGCCTGCGCCACCAGCTGGTTCACCTCGTCGTCCTCGACCAGCAGCACGCGCCGGCCCTCGAGCCTTGCCGGACCGTCCACCACGGCCGCCGCCGGCGTGCAGCCCAGCGCCTCGGCCTGGCGGTGATCCACCGTGAGCGGCACCAGCAGCCGGAAGGTGCTGCCCTGCCCGCTCACGCTGTCCACGCTGACGTCGCCGCCCATCAGGTCGGCAAGGCGCTTGCAGATCGCCAGTCCCAGCCCGGTGCCGCCGAAACGCCGGGTCGTCGAGCTGTCGGCCTGGCTGAAGCTCTGGAAAAGCCGCCCGAGCTGCTCCGGCGTGAGCCCGATGCCGGTGTCGCGCACGGACAGCTCCAGCAGCACGGCGCCCTGCGCTTGGTCGCGGATGTGCGCCGCCACGACGATCTCGCCGCGGTCGGTGAACTTCGCCGCGTTGTTCAGGAAGTTGAGCAGCACTTGCCCGATGCGCAGCGGATCGCCCACCAGCCGCGTCGGCACGTCTGCCGCCACCGACACGCGCAGCGCCAGGCCCTTCTCGGCGCAGCGCTGGGTGACCAGCTCCACGGCGTCGCCCACCACCTGCAGCAGGTCGAACGACGTCCGTTCGACCTCCAGCTTGCCCGCCTCGATCTTGGACAGGTCGAGCACGTCGTTGATGATGGCCAGCAGGTGCTGGCCGGCCGACTGCACCTTCCGCAGGTAATCGCGCTGGTCAGGCTGCAGCTCGGTGCCGAGCACCAGGTGCGACAGGCCGAGGATGGCGTTCATCGGCGTGCGGATCTCGTGGCTCATGTTGGCCAGGAACTCCGACTTGAGCCGGGTGGCCGCCTCGGCCGCGTCCTTGGCCTGCGCGAGCTCGCGCGTGCGCCCGGCCACCGCCTCCTCCAGGCTGGCGTTGTGCCGTTGCAGCTCGCCGTTCATGCGCCGGATCAAGGCATGCGTGCGCAGCAAACCGGCGCCCGCGTAGAGCAGGAGCGTGCCGAGCAGCGCCGCCAGCACGAACAGCCAGACGCCGTACTGGTGTGCCGTCTGCTCGTCGCGGCTGCGGTCGGCGGCCAGCAGGACGTCCATGCGGTCGATCAGCGCCGCCGTCCCGCTGCCCGCGATCTGCCGCAGCAGGACATCGACCACCGCCTGCTCGCGCACCACGGTGCGCACGTGCTGCACGAAGACCTCCACCCGTTCGCCGACCGGCCTGGGCAGCCCCGGGGCGGCCCCCGTGAGCCGGTCGAGCGTGGCCTGGATCGGCCCCACCCCGTCGTCCGACGGACCATGGCTGTAGACCAGCACCGCCCGCAGCACGTCGTCGACGTCCCGCAGGACCGCCGCCACCGCCCCCCCGCGCGGCCCCGCCGCCGCCACGTCGGCCGCCGCGGTGGGCAGGAAGGTCAGCGAGTTGCGCAGCACGGAGTTGTGCGACTTGAACTGCTCGATGTGCTGCGCCTTGTCCTGCATGGCCAGGTCGAAGTCGTCGTGCGCCTGGGCCAGCTGCGGCAGCTCGGGGTGTGCCTGCAGCACGCCATCGAGCTGCGCGGCCAGCCCGTCGACCGAGCCCAGCGGATCGTTCAGGGCATCGTAATGCCCGTCCAGGCCCAGGCGCGCGCGCAGGACCCCGAGCTCCCAGCGCGCGTCGGCCTGCTTGAGCTGCCGCAGCACGGCGATGTCCTGGCCATAGCGCACCGCATCCACGTTGGGCATGCGCGCATACAGGAAGGCCAGCACCGCCGACAGGGTCAGGCCCAGGGTGGCCAGGATCGCGGCGCCGACCCTGCGGCGCGTGGTCACGGCAAGGGCTCCAGCGGCGGGGCCGACAGCGTGTGCAGGAACTTCACGATCGCGGCCTTGTCGGCCGCCGACGCGGTGCGCCCCAGCTGGTAGCGGAACATCGCGTCGACCGCTTCGTCCAGCGTGCGTGCCGAACCGTCGTGGAAGTAGGGCCCGGTCTGGGCGACATTGCGCAGACTGGGCACCTTGAAGACGTGGCGATCCGCCGGATTGCCGGTCACGGCCGAACGGCCTTGACCCGCGCGTCCCGTGTCCGTGGCCGACGGCGGCTCGCCCATCACCCCGAACTTCTGGTACATGTTGCCGCCGACGTTCACGCCCTGGTGGCAGGACACGCAGCCGTACTGCTTGAAGCGCGCATAGCCTGCCTTCTCCTGCGGCGTCAGCGCGTCGGCCCTGCCCCGCAGGTACTGGTCGAAGCGCCCGCCGGGGGTGATGAGCGCGCGCTCGTAGCTGGCCAGCGCGTTCACCACGTTGGCCCGCGTCACGCCGTCCTGGTACGTCGCCGAGAAGGCCGCCCGGTAGCCGGCATCGGCGGCCAGCTTGGCCACCACGTCCTCCCAGCGCGAGGCCATCTCGTGCGGGTTCTGCAGCACTGCGTCGACCTGCGCCTCGAGCGAGCCGGCGCGCCCGTCCCAGAACTGGCGGAAGTTGAGCGCGGCGTTCAGCACGGTGGGCGTGTTGAACGGCGAGCCCGAGCCGCGCGTGGCGACCGGACGCTCCCGGCCGTCCGTGCCGGCGTGCCGGCCGCTGTGGCAGGTGGCGCAGGACGTCAGCCCGTTGCCGGACAGGCGGGTGTCCTGGAACAACCGCCGCCCGAGCGCCACGCGGGCCGGGTCCTGCCCGTGGGCCAGCGGAACCGGCTGGATCGGTTCGTTGGACGAGATGGCCCAGGCGACGGACGCGCAGGACAGCACGGCCGCCCAGGACAAGTGGCGCAGCCGTCGAAGCAGGAGGGCGGGCAGGGTTGTCACGTTTAGTTACGTGATCAGACCACCGCCAGCGCAGCCCTCCTTAAGAAATCCGAGTAGTGCGACTAGGGAAGTGCGCCCTCACAGGCGGCGCCCACGCCCGCCGCCGGGGCGTGGCGTGGCGCGCTGCGCCGCTCACAGTCGCTCGGCCAGCTGCTCGAGGATGGCCGGGTTCTCCAGGGTGGAGGTGTCCTGGGTGATCGCTTCGCCCTTGGCGATGCTGCGCAGCAGCCGCCGCATGATCTTGCCGCTGCGGGTCTTGGGCAGGTTGTCGCCGAAGCGGATGTCCCTGGGCTTGGCGATCGGGCCGATTTCCTTGGCCACCCAGTTGCGCAGCTCGGTGGCGATGGCCTTGGCTTCCTCGCCCGTGGGGCGCGGCCGCTTGAGCACCACGAACGCGCAGATCGCCTCGCCGGTCAGGTCGTCCGGGCGGCCCACCACGGCGGCCTCGGCCACCAGGTCGGTCTTGGAGACCAGGGCGGACTCGATCTCCATCGTGCCCAGCCGGTGGCCCGAGACGTTCAGCACGTCGTCGATGCGGCCCGTGATGCGGAAGTAGCCCCGGTCGGCCGAACGCACCGCACCGTCGCCGGCCAGGTACAGGCGGCCGCCCATCTCCTCGGGGAAGTAGCTCTTCTTGAAGCGCTCGGGATCGCCCCAGATGGTGCGGATCATCGAGGGCCACGGCCGCTTGACGACCAGCATGCCGCCCGAGCCGTTGGGGATGTCCTTGCCGGTCTCGTCGACGATGGCGGCCATGATGCCGGGCAGCGGCAGCGTGCACGAGCCCGGCACCAGTGGCGTGGCACCCGGCAGCGGCGTGATCATGTGCCCGCCCGTCTCGGTCTGCCAGAAGGTGTCGACGATCGGGCAGCGCTCGCCGCCGACGTTCCGGTGGTACCACATCCAGGCTTCCGGGTTGATCGGCTCGCCCACGCTGCCCAGGATGCGCAGCGTCGACAGGTTCCAGTTCTTCGGGTGCACCTTCTCGTCGGTCTCCGCCGCCTTGATCAGGGAGCGGATCGCGGTCGGGGCGGTGTAGAACACGGTGACCTGGTGCTTCTCGATCATCTGCCAGAAGCGGCCGGCATCGGGATACGTGGGAATGCCTTCGAAGATCACCTGCGTCGCCCCAGCGGCGAGCGGGCCATAGGCCACGTAGGTGTGCCCGGTGATCCAGCCGATGTCGGCCGTGCACCAGAAGACGTCCTGCGGGCGCAGGTCGAAGGTCCAGTCCATGGTGAGCTTGGCCCACAGCAGGTAGCCGCCGGTGGCGTGCTGGACGCCCTTGGGCTTGCCGGTCGAGCCCGAGGTGTACAGGATGAACAGCGGATGCTCGGCATTGACGCTCACCGGCGCGCATTCGGACGGCTGTCCCTGGAGCACCTCGTCGAACGTGCGGTCGCGGCCGGCCACCATGTTGCAGGCGGTCGCCGTGCGCTGGAACACCAGCACGGTGCGCAGCGTGTCGCAGCCGCCCATCGCGATCCCCTCGTCCACGATGGCCTTGAGCGGCAGCTCCTTGCCGCCGCGCATCTGGAAGTTGGCCGTGATCACCGCCACCGCGCCGGCATCGATGATGCGCTCGTTCAGCGCCTTGGCCGAGAAGCCCCCGAACACGACGCTGTGGGTGGCGCCGATGCGGGCGCAGGCCTGCATCGCGATCACGCCCTCGATCGTCATCGGCATGTAGACGATCACGCGGTCGCCCTGCCGGATGCCCTGTGCCTTCAGCGCATTGGCGAACTGCCCGACCCGGGCGAGCAACTCCTTGTAGGTCACCCGCGTCACCGAGCCGTCGTCGGCCTCGAAGACGATCGCGGTCTTGTTCTCCACCGGCGTGCCGATGTGGCGGTCGAGGCAGTTGGCCGAGGCATTGAGCTCGCCGTCCTGGAACCACTTGTAGAACGGCGCGTTCGATTCGTCCAGCGTCCGGGTGAACGGCTTGGTCCACTGCACGTTCTCGCGCGCGAGCCGCGCCCAGAAACCCTCGAAGTCGGCCTCGGCCTCCTTGCACAACGCCTCGTAGGCGGGCATCCCCGCGATGCGGGCGCCGCGCACGGCGGCCTCGGGCGGGGGGAACACACGGTTCTCGACCAGGACGGACTCGATGGCGCTCATGGTGTTGTCTCCGGCTTTTCGGTTGCGATCGCGGCGTAATGTCGAGGGAGGCACTTACATTCGACTGACTGGCGCGAGACTGACAGCCTGCCCGCCCGCGCGGCCCCGCCGTAGCGACAAGTTACTCCGGTTCGCAGGCCCGTGCCACGCGGCAAACCTACAATCCAGCTCATCCTTTGCGCAGCCCACGATGCACGATCCGAACCCGAACCAGAGTCCCGTCTCCCCCCTGCGCCCGCTCCCCGGCATGATCTTCGCCAGCCGCTGGCTGCAGTTGCCCCTGTACCTGGGCCTGATCGTGGCGCAGGCCGTGTACGTGGTGCACTTCCTGCTCGAACTGTGGCACCTGGTGGAAGCCGCCGCCGGTAGCCAGACCGCGCTGCAGCAGCTGGTCTCGAGCATCGGCTACAAGACCAGCGTCCCGCTCACCTCGCTGAACGAGACGGTCATCATGCTGGTGGTGCTGGCGCTGATCGACGTGGTGATGATCTCCAACCTGCTGATCATGGTGATCGTCGGCGGCTACGAGACCTTCGTCAGCCGCATGAACCTGGAAGGCCACCCCGACCAGCCCGAATGGCTGAGCCACGTGAACGCCTCCGTGCTGAAGGTCAAGCTCGCCACGGCGATCATCGGCATCAGCTCGATCCACCTGCTCAAGACCTTCATCAACGCGGACAACTACACCGACCGGGTGCTGATCGCCCAGACGGCCATCCACATCACCTTCCTGCTGTCGGCCATGGCGATCGCCTACACCGACCGGCTGATGTCGACCGTCGGCGACGGCAAGCACTGACCGTTCCGGGGACTGCCATGACGCTCACCCGCCGCACGCTCCTGCTCGCCACCCCGGCCATGGCGTTCGCCACGCGCGCCGCGGCGCAGGCGCTGCCCGCGCCGCAGGACCTGGCCTGGACGGACGGCGACGGCCGGCAGCTGCGGGTGCTGGTGCGCTGGCCGGCCGCGCCGGCGGGCGCTGCCGCGCTCCCGGTGGTCCTGTACTCCCACGGCCTGGGCGGCAGCCGGGAAGGCGGCGCCGTGTGGGGCGAGGCCTGGGCCCGCGCCGGTTTCGTCGTCCTGCACCTGGAGCATGCCGGCAGCAACCTCGAGGCCATCCGGAAAGTGCGCGATGCGCGCCTGCTGGCCAACGCACGCCAGCTGGTCGACCGCTTCAAGGACGTGCGCCAGGCGCTCGACGCCGTCGAGCGCCTGCACGCTGCCCGGGACGGCGACTGGGCGCGCGTGCGGGCCGCGCGGTTCGGCCTGGCCGGCCACTCGTTCGGCGCGCACACCACGCTGGGCATGGCGGGCGAGCGCTCGCCCACCCTGGGCTCGATCGTCGAACCCCGGCTGGCCGCCTTCGTCGCCTTGTCGCCGAGCCTGCCGCGCACCGACCCGCAGGAGGCGTTCGTCGACATCAAGCGCCCGATGCTCTGCATCACCGGGACCGAGGACGGCGATGTCCTGGGCAACGGTTCCTCGCCCGAGCGCCGGCGCCAGGTGTTCGACGCCCTGCCCGGCCCGGCCCGCGCGCAGCTGGTGCTGCAGCATGCCGACCACATGACGCTGGGCGGCACGCCGCGCGCGCGGCAGCCGCGCCGTTCGCGCTCGGCCATCCGCGACGAGGGCTCGCACCAGGCCGTCGTCGCGGCGCTGACCACAGACTGGTGGCGCGCCTGGCTGCAGTCCGACGCCGCCGCGAAGGACCGCCTGCGGCAGCCCCAGGGCCTGATCGGCGCCGACAGCTGGCGCCTGGCCTGAGCGCAGCCTCGCCCTCTGCTCGCACCGGCGTGCTTCGTGGCACCGCGACCCTCCGGGCACGCACCGGCCCTGCGGCAGCCGCGACAGGCCCGCGCGACAGTTTCGATCCAGCCGACATGAACGCCCAGGCCAGCCTGCCACCTCGCCGATGACCCTGCCCGCTCCGGATGCACTGCGCGCCGCCAACCGCCGCGGCGTGCTGGCCCTGTCGGCCGGCATGGCCAGCTTCGTGACCAACGATGCGCTGGTCAAGTACGTCAGCCAGTCGCTGCCGGCCTCGGAGCTGATCTTCCTGCGCGGGGTCTTCGCCACCACCCTGCTGCTCGCGATCGCCGCCGCCACCGGCGAACTGCGCCAGTGGGCGCTGCTGCGCGACCGGCGCGTGCTGCTGCGGGCCGGCTTCGATGCCTTCGCCACGCTGACCTACCTGACCTCGCTGTTCCACCTTCCGCTGGCGAACGCGACCGCCATCAACATGGCGACGCCGCTGTTCATCACGCTGTTCGCGGTGATGGCGTTCCACGAGCGGGTCGGTCCCGGGCGGTGGCTGGCGGTCGCGGTCGGCTTCGCCGGCGTGCTGCTGGTCGTGCAGCCGAGCGGCGCGGCGTTCAACGCCTACGCCCTGCTCTGCCTGGGCGGCACGCTGCTGCATGCCGGCCGCGACCTCACCACGCGGGTGATCGACCGGGGCGTCCCTTCCCTGCTGATCACGCTCAGCACGGCGCTGGCCGTCACGCTGCTGAGCGGGTTCTGGGGCCTCGGGCACGACTGGATCGCCGTCACCACGGGCCAGCTCGCGCTGCTGGCCCTGGCCAGCATCTTCCTCAGCGGGGGCTACTTCCTGCTGACCGTGAGCATGCGGTCGGGCGAGATGAGCGTGATCGCGCCCTTCCGCTACACCGGGCTGCTGTTCGCGCTGGTGCTCGGCTTCGCGGTCTGGGGCGACGTGCCGAACCTGCTCGCCTGGGGCGGCATCGCGCTGCTGGTGGGTGCCGGGCTGGCCGTGCTGCACGGCCAGCGCAGCCGTGCCGTCGGCACGCCGGCGGCCGACTGAGGCGCCACCCGTGCCGCGCCGCTGCGCCGGCGAGGTCAGAACTCCTCGGTGTCGACTTCGCTGCGCGCCTGGGCCGAGTAGCGGTTGCCACTGACGGTCTGCTGGTTGATGTGGGCGTCCAGCCGCGCGAGCAGGTCCGGTGCCAGCCGGATCTCGGCCGCAGCGAGATCCTCGCGCAGGTGCTCGACGGACGTCGTGCCGGGGATCGGCAGGATGTCCTCGCGCCGGTGCAGCAACCAGGCCAGCGCCAGTTGCGCCGGCGTGCAGCCGGCCTCGGCGGCGAGCGCCTTGTAGCCGGGCAGCAGGGCCAGGTTGCGGGCGTAGTGCGCCGGCTCGAAGCGCGGCATGGAGCGGCGGATGTCCTTGGCGTCCAACGTCGACACGTCGTGCAGCGCGTCGCACAGGAAGCCCCGCGCGACCGGGCTGAAGGCGACGAACGCGATGCCCAACTCGCGGCAGGCATCGAGCACCGCGATCTCCGGGTTGCGGGTCCACAGCGAGTACTCGGTCTGCACCGCCGTGACCGGATGCACGGCATGCGCCTTGCGCACCGTGGCCGCCGACACCTCCGACAGCCCGAGCGTGCGCACCTTGCCCTGCTCCACCAGCCGGCTCATGGCGCCGACGCTCTCCTCGATCGGGACCTTCTTGTCCCACCGATGCAGGTAATACAGGTCGATCACGTCGGTCTGCAACCGGCGCAGGCTGTCCTCGCAGTTCCTGCGGATCGTCTCGGGCCGGCCGTCGATCACCCGGCGCAGCACGCCATCGTCCCCGGCCACCCCGGCCATGCCGCCCTTGCTGCAGAGCGTGATGGCGTCGCGCCGCGGCTTGAGCACACGGCCGACCAGGGTCTCGTTGGCGCCGAAGCCATAGAGGGCGGCGGTGTCGAACAGGGTCACGCCGGCGTCCAGCGCCGCGAGCAGCAGGCGCTCGCCCTGCTCGGGCGGTGGCGGCGTGCCGTAGGCATGGCTGAGGTTCATGCAGCCCAGGCCGATGGGGAAGACGGAAAACGGACCGAGCTGGCGTGTGGGCATGGCGCAATCGAATTGGGTGGAAAACAGGAGCCGCAGCTTACCGTCAGGCGAAGCTCGCGCGCGGTGCCTGCACGCGCTGCCGCGCGAGCGCCAGCCAGGCCGCGCTGCCGTAGCCGCTGACCAGGTCGCGGCCGACGGCCTGCCAGGCCGGGGCCGCCGGATCGACCCCGAGCTCGCGCACGAAGTCGGCCTCCACCAGCATGAACTGCCGGCGGTACGGCAGCAGGAAGGCGGCCGGCTGCTGCCGGTGCGCGGCCATCGCCCGGTCGCGCTGCGCAAACCACTGGTTGAGCAGGACGCCGGTGCGCGGCGCATGCCAGAAACTGCCCATGTCGTCGCCGGCGGTCGCTTCCCCGCCCAGCACGCGGCGCGCGTGCTCCCAGTGCAGGAACCCGACGTGGCGCGCCACCTCGTTCAGGCAGTCGCGCAGGCGGACCTGGCCGCCCCCGGCCCGGCGCAGTCCGTTCACCCGCAGCCGCGCGCGGACCTTCAGCTCGGTCAGCAGCGCCGTCATGGCCGCCGCGGCCCCAGGCCGTCCGGCCGCGCGTCCAGCACCCTCGGGTCGAATGCGCCCGGCAGCAGGTCGCCCAGCGCGCCCGCGCAAAGGTCGGCCGCGGTCTCGCCCGCTTCCTGCAGCAGGCGACGCCCGCCGGGCCGCAGCACGACCGTGCGGGGCGTGTCGCCACGGCCCTCGCGGGCCAGCCAGCCGAGCTTTTCCAGCGGTGCGAGGCGGCGCACGACGCCGGACAGCGGCAGCCCGACCGGCTCGACCAACGCGGCCAGCGGCAGGCGCTCCTGCGGGGCTGCGGCCAGCGTCGACAGCAGCGCGAAATCGCGCCACGCCAGGCCGTGCAGCGTGCCGAGGCCTTCGTCCAGCTTCCGCTGGACGCTGGCGTGGGCGCGGTCGAGGGCCAGGCAGGCCACCAGGGCGGCGCGGCTCATCGCGGCGCTCCCGTGCCCAGAGTCGGACGCAGTTCCTCGGTCCACAACTGCAGCAGCGTCCGGAGCTCCGCGTCGTGGTCGAACCCGGGATCCAGGCGCTGCCGCACGAACTCGAGCGGCTCGAAGGCCAGCGCCTGCGGTCCTTCGCGGTCCCAGGCCTGCTGCAACAGCGGCTGGCGGCAGCCCTGGCGCTGCAACTCGAAGCGGATGCGGTTGAGCGTGCCCGGCACGTTGCGGCTGGCAGCCACCAGCAGCACGGCGCCGGTGGCCCGGTGGCGCACCGCGTACACGCCCATGGGCGGGAAGGCATCACGCACCTGGCGCGACAGCGCGCGGCGGCGGGCCGGCGACAACCGGGCGGCAGGGAAAGACGCTTGGGGGGCGGACGACGCCATGACAGGGTTCCTCGTTCGTGCATGGCCCCTTCCCGCATGGGCCAACGAAACAGGTCTGTCGGGTCGTGGAAACGAACGACTGGCGAGGGTGAGAGCCTCTTGTGCGGGAGGGCGCCCCTCAGCGCCCGGGCCGCATTGTACGGCCCCGCCCGCCGGCCCCCCGGTCAGCCCAGCTGCTGCTCCAACTGGTGCAGCACCTCGTAGCAGGGCAGCACCCCCGCCACGCTCGCATTCGGCTCGCGCCCTTCGCGGATGGCCGCGATGAACTCGCGGTCCTGCAGTTCGATCCCGTTCATGGAGACGTCCACCTTGGACACGTCGATCTTCTCGTCCTTGCCGTTGAACAGGTCGTCGTAGCGGGCGATGTAGGTCGCGCTGTCGCCGATGTAGCGGAAGAACGTGCCGAGCGGGCCGTCGTTGTTGAACGACAGGCTGAGCGTGCAGATCGCGCCGTTCTCCGCCTTCAGCTGGATGCTCATGTCCATCGCGATGCCCAGGGTCGGGTGGATCGGTCCCTGGACCGCGTTGGCCTTGACCACCCGGCTGCCGGTCTGGTACTGGAACAGGTCGACCGTGTGCGCGGCGTGGTGCCACAGCAGGTGGTCGGTCCAGCTGCGCGGCTGCCCCAGGGCGTTCATGTTGCTGCGGCGGAAGAAGTACGTCTGCACGTCCATCTGCTGGATGTGGAACTCGCCGGCCGCGATCCTGCGGTGCACGTACTGGTGGCTGGGATTGAACCGGCGGGTGTGGCCGCACATCGCCACCAGGCCGGTCTTCTTCTGCATCTCCACCACCGCACGGCCTTCCTCGAGCCGGTCGCACAGCGGGATCTCCACCTGCACGTGCTTGCCCGCCCGCATGGCGGCGATGGCCTGCTGGGCATGCATCTGCGTGGGCGTGCACAGGATGACGGCATCGACGTCGGGGCGGGCGAGCGCCTCGTCGAGCTCCGTGGTGACGTGCCTGGCGCCGTACCTGGCGGCGACTTCCTGCGCCTTGGGCAGTTCGCGGCCGATGATCGAGGTGATCTCCACGCCCTCGATCAGCTTCAGGCCGTCGAGGTGCTTGATGCCGAAGGCGCCGGGCCCGGCCAGGGCGATGCGGACGGTCTTGCTCATTCAGTTCTCCATGATCAGGTGGCCCACCGCCGTGTTCGAGGCGGGCACGTGGTAGAAGCGGTGCTTCACGGTGGGCTTGCGGCCGCCGGCGACGTCGGCCATGGCGCCCCGCGCGATCAGCCACATCACCAGCTCGATCCCCTCGCTGCCGGCCTCCTGCACGTACTCGATGTGCGGTACGGACGCCAGGCCCTCCGGGTCGGCGACCAGCCGGTCGAGGAAGCGGTTGTCCCACTCCCGGTTGATCAGCCCGGCGCGCGGGCCCTGCAGCTGGTGGCTCATGCCCCCGGTGCCCCAGATCTGCACGTTCAGGTCCTCGTCGTAGCTCTCGACCGCCTTGCGGATCGCCTGGCCGAGGCGGAAGCAGCGCATGCCGCTGGGCACCGGGTACTGCACCACGTTGACGGCGAACGGGATGACCTTGAACGGCCAGGCCTGCGTCTGCCCGCACATCAGCGACAGCGGCACCGTCAGGCCGTGGTCGACGTCCATCTTGTTGACGATCGTGAGGTCGAAGTCCTGCTGGATCACCGACTGCGCGATGTGGGAAGCCAGGTCCGGCGCGCCCTCGACCGGGGGCACCGGGCGGGGGCCCCAGCCCTCGTCGGCCACCGCGTAGTCGGGGGCAGTGCCGATCGCGAAGGTCGGGATCATCTCCAGGCTGAACGCCGTGGCGTGGTCGTTGAAGACCAGGAACACGACGTCCGGCTTGTTCTCCTGCAGCCAGCGGCGCGAGTAGTCGTAGCCGGCGAACACCTTCTGCCAGTACGGCTCCTGCGTCTTGCCCAGGTCCATGGCGGCGCCGATGGCGGGCACGTGCGAGGTGTAGACGGATGCGGTGATGCGGGCCATTACTTGCTCTCCTCCGGGGGCGCGGTCCAGGTCGCGGGGCGGCCGCCGCCGATCATCATCTCGCGGTAGGCGTCCTCGCTCATGCCGGTCATGGAGCCGGCCATCTGCTGGAAGCTCTTGCCGTCGGTGGCGCCGATCTTGGCCAGGAAGTAGATGTTCCCGCCCAGCTGGATGCAGCGGTTCAGGTCGCGCGCGAGCACGGCCTGCTTCTGCTCCTCGGTCATCGGCCATTCGTCCAGGTAGGCGCGTTCGTCGGCCTTGAAGCGCTCGCGGTTGGGCGCCTTCATCAGCGACATGCAGAACTGGTTGAGCCAGTAGCCCCTGCGGCTCTGGTCGGCATCGAAGATGGTGGTGCCTGGGACGTTGGTGTAGGGTTTGTCGAGCGGCATGGTCAGCCTCCTGAACATTCGAAACTGGCGGCCTGCGCCGGGTTCCCGCCCTTGTAGCGGGGGAAGGCGGGCCACTCGCACAGCGGCCGGCTGCGGGTCACCGCGAACGGCGGCCGGTGGTCCTGCTCCAGCAGGGTGAGCCCGGCAGGTTCGCGCCCCTGCTCCACCCACGCCACCAGGGCCGGCAGGAAATCCGCATTGGCGGGCCCGCCCGTGCCCACGTGGTCCACGCCGGGCGCGGCATACAGCTTGAAGAAGCGGTCGACCGCCGGGCGGCCCATGCGCTGCACCACCGCCTGGTGGTAGCCGATGCCGGCGAACGGGCTCTGCGCATAGTCGGCCAGGTTCTCCAGCACGATCAGCTTGCCACCGCGTGCCTGGAAGGCCGACAGGTCGGGGTTGGTCGAGTCCATCAGCGCCGAGACCTGCTGCACGCGCTGGACATGGCGCTTCGGGTCGTACTGGCGCAGGTCGGCCTTCGGATCCTGTGCATAGAAGTACTGGATCGCGCCGGCGCCATAGAACCAGGCGATGCCGTTGGCCTGCACCGGCGGAAACGCCGGCGGCTGCGAGCCGGTCCACCAGGCCTGCCAGCCGCCGGTCGGGCCGGAGGACGGCGTGTTCTCCCCGCCGGGCCCGCGGCCCGGGTACTCGCGCAGGCCGTTGGCCAGCGGAACGTCCAGCCGCAGCGGCGAGTGCAGCGTCTGCACCGCGCGCACCTGCGCGGCGGTCAGGCAGCCGTCGGTCGCCGCGCCGGTGCAGCGCAGGCGGGTCACGTCGAAGCGGGTGCGGCAGCCGACCGGGTCGGACACCAGGCCATCGGCCAGGCCGTCGGCCGCGTCGCAGGCGCCCAGCACGGCGTCGTGCACCAGCTTCACCTTGGCCGGCGGCAGCCAACCCTCGCCCACCAGCGCCAGCCCGTCGCGCAGGCCGGCGTGCTGCAGGCCCGTCCAGTGGATCACCGGCACGCGGCTGAAGATGCCGTCGAAATCCGCCGGGTAGCGCTGTGCCATGGTCAGGCCTTCGCGGCCGCCTTCCGAGCTGCCGACGAAGTAGAGCTTCTGCGGCCCGCGCCCGTAGTGCCGCGCCATCAGCGCCACCGCGACGTCGCGTACCTTCTTGTACGAGGCGTGGGCGAAGTTCACCAGCGCCTCGTCGTTGAGCGCGAAGGCCTGTGGCGGCTCGCCCGGCCGGCTCTGGTGGCCCGAGTCGGTGCCATAGGTCACGTAGCCCTGCGCCAGCGGCGTGGGGCTGCCGTAGGGCTGGGCCGGGGCCAGCCCCACGGCGTTGATCAGCACGCCGTTGAAGCCGCCGCCGCCGTACTGCACCGAGCGGCCGTTCCACTGCTGCGGCAGGTTGACCTGGAACAGGATGGGTGGCGCCTGGGGATCGAGCGGTGCGATGCGGCCCAGCACCTTGCAGTAGGCCGGCGTCGCCGGCGTGATGGTGGCCGCTGGCGTGGGCGCGCGCTCGACGGTCGCCAGCGGGGCAGCGGGCAGGAAGGTCGCGGTGTCGACGGTGGCGGCGCCGCTGGGCAGGCCGATCGCCGCTGGCGCGATCGTCGTGCCCTGCAGCGCGGCGCACGTCGCGGCCGCATCGGCGGCGGGCACGGCCCCCGATGGGCCCCGCGTGGTGGCGGCGCCCGGGCGCTGTGGACCCGGCGCATCCGGCACGCCAGCGCAGGCGACCAGCAGTGCGGCCGTGCAGGCGGCCAGCAGGAACGACGCGCGTGTCATCGACGCTCCTCGGGCCAGTACAGGCGCATGGGGTTGTCCACCAGCAGCTTGCGCTGCAGCTCGGGCGTGGTCGCGATGTGCGGGATGAAGTCCACCAGCAGGCCGTCGTCGGGCATGTGGCCTTTCAGGTTCGGGTGCGGCCAGTCGGTGCCCCACAGCACGCGGTCGGGGAAGGTCTCGACGACCTTGCGCGCGAACGGCACGACGTCGCGGTAGGCGTTGCGTTCGCCCTCGAGCGCGGGCGGGCCCGCCACCGACAGCCGCTCGGGGCAGCTCACCTTGCTCCAGACGTTGGGATGCTCGCGCATGAACTTCAGGAAGAGCCCGAACTCCGGGCCGTCCAGCGGCTTGGTCACGTCGGGGCGGCCCATGTGGTCGACCACCACGGTGGTCGGCAGGCTGGTGAAGAAGTCCCACAGCTCGGGCAGGTCGACCGCCTCGAAGTAGATGACGACGTGCCAGCCCAGCGGCGCGATCCGCGCGGCGATCTCCAGCAGTTCGTCCTTGGGCGTGAAGTCGACCAGGCGCTTGACGAAGTTGAAGCGGACCCCGCGCACCCCGGCGTCGTGCATGTCGCGCAGCTCGCGGTCGGAGATGCTGCGGCGCACCGTGGCGACCCCGCGCGCCTTGCCGCCCGAGTGCTGCAGCGCATCGACCAGCGCGCGGTTGTCGGCACCGTGGCAGGTGGCCTGGACGATGACGTTGCGCTCGAAGCCGAGGTGGTCGCGCAGCGCGAACAGCTGCTCGCGGCTGGCGTCGCAGGGCGTGTACTTGCGCTCCGGCGCGTAGGGGAACTGCGCGCCGGGGCCGAACACGTGGCAGTGCGCATCGACGCTGCCGGGCGGCACCCGGAACTGGGGCTTGCTCGGACCGGTGTACCAGTCGAGCCAGCCTGGCGTCTTGATGAAATCTCCGCTGGTGGGCTTGGACATGTCGGTCGGACTCGGTGTCAGTCGGGTTTGATGTTGGCTTCGCGCACCAGCTTGGCGTAGCGCTGGCGTTCGCTGCGCACGAGCGCGGCGAACTGCTCCGTGGTTCCCGGCAGGACTTCCCCGCCCGCGGACGCCAGTCGCTCGCGCACCTCGTTGCTCCTGAGGGCCTTCTGCACCTCGTCGTGCAGGCGCGCGACGATCGGCCTGGGCGTGGCCGCCGGCGCGATCAGGCCGTACCAGACCGACGCCTCGAAACCGGGGAAGCCGGACTCGGCGGTGGTGGGCACGTCGGGGAAGATCGTCGCGCGGTTCGGGCTGAGCACGGCCAGCACCTTGAGCTTGCCGGCCTTGGCCTGGGGCAGCGCCTCGAGTGCGTTCACCACCACCAGCGGCACCTGGCCGCCGATCGCGTCGGTCAGTGCCTGGCTGCCGCCCCGGTAGGGCACGTGCAGCAGGTTGATCCCGGCCGCACGGGTGAAGAACTCCATCGCCATGTGCGGCGTGGAACCATTGCCCGGCGTCGCGTAGCCGATGCTGTCCGGCCTGGCCTTGGCCGCCTGGACGAGCGCCTGCACGTTGGCGTACGGGGTCGAGGGATTGGCGGCGATGACCACCGGCACCCGGCCCACCTGCGCGACCGGCGCGACGTCCTTCTCGGGATCGAAGGGCGCCGGCTGGAACAGCGCCGGGTTCGCCGCCAGGGCATTGGCCGTGAGCATCAGCGTGTAGCCGTCGGCCGGCGCATCGATCAGCGTCTTGACCGCGATGTTGGTGCCGGCACCCGGCTTGTTCTCGATGACGATCGGCTGGCCCAGGCCGGCCGACATGGCCTGCGCCACCGCGCGCGCCACCTGGTCGACCGCGCCGCCGGCGGTGTAGCCGACCAGCAGCCGGATCGGCCGCGCCGGATAGGCCTGCGCGAAGGCCGGAAGCCCGAGGCTGGCCGTGGCCAGCGCCACGGCCGCGCTCCGGAGGGCCGAACGCCTGTTGCACTGCATGCGAAGTCTCCTTGTGTCTGTCAGTCGGTGGCGGTGCCCCGCAGCCCGGCGCGCTCGACCATGCCCTGCAGCCGGCCGGAGTCGCGCAACGAGAGCGCGAAGCTGCGCAGGTACCCGGCGGCGGCCTGGCGCCCCTTGGGCACCGCGATGGCCAGCTGCTCCAGGCCCCAGCGGCCCTCGAGCACCCGCGAGCCGGGCAGCTGGTCGCCCAGCTCGTGGAGGATGCCCTTGTTGGTGGCGAACGCGTCGAGGGCCTGCGCGCCCAGCTGCTGCTGCGCGGCCTCGAGCGACGGCACCGGGACGATCGTGGCGGACCTGAGCAGCCGGGGCAGCGACGACTGCGAGCTGCTGCCCTGCGACACGCCGACGCGCACGCCGGGGCGGTCAATGTCGGCGGCACTGCGCAGCGGGGACCCGGCCGGCACCAGGTAGCCCAGCTCCAGCCGCACCAGCGGCGCCGTGAAGTCGACATCGCGGGCGCGGGCCTCGGTGGCGTTGGTGAAGGTCAGGTCGGCTTCGCCGGCCTTGAGCGCCTCGACCACCTGCTGCACGCGGGCGAACTCGACGACCCGCACGGGCACGCCCAGGTCGCGGCCGAGCTGGTGGCCCAGTTCGTAGGCGACACCCGCGGGCAGGCCGTCCTTGCCACGCACCAGCGACGTCGGGCTGCCCGGGTACACGGCGACGCGCAGGGTGCCGGTGGGCGCCAGCGCGTCGCGCACCGCCGGATCGGCCGGCCTGGGCGGGGGGCCGCCGGCGCATCCGGCCAGCAGGAGCCCCGTCGCGAGGGCGAAGGCGGCGAACGCGCGGCGCTGCAGCAGCATGGCGGGCCGCTCAGTCGATGTAGCGCAGGCCGGCCTTGGCCAGCGGCTCGCGCATGTTGTACATGTCCAGGCCCAGCACGCCGGACGCCAGCCTGGCGCGCTTGTCGCCCTCATTGGCCTCGCGCGCAGTGGCCGCGTCCAGCGTCTTCTGCGCGAGCGCGCGCGGCACGCAGGTGACGCCATCGTCGTCGGCGACGATCACGTCGCCCGGATGCACGAGGGCGCCCGCGCACACGACGGGGATGTTGACCGAGCCGAGGGTGGCCTTGATCGTCCCCTTGGCGCTGATCGCCCGGCTCCACACCGGAAATCCCATCTCGGTGAGCGTCTTCACGTCGCGGCATCCGGCGTCGATGACCAGCCCCCGGGCGCCGCGCGCCTGGAACGACGTGGCCAGCAGGTCGCCGAAGAAGCCGTCGGTGTTCTCCGAGGTGCAGGCGCACACGACGATGTCGCCGGGCTGGATCTGCTCGGCCACCACGTGCATCATCCAGTTGTCGCCGGGGTGCACGAGCACCGTGACTGCCGTCCCGGACACCTGCGCGCCGGGGTAGATCGGGCGCATGTAGGGCTTCATCAGGCCCACCCGCCCCATCGCCTCGTGGACAGTGGCCGAACCGAATTGCGCCAGCCTGTCGGCGACCTCCCGGTCGGTGCGCTGGATGTTGCGGTAGACGACGCCGAGTTCGTACATGGTCAGATCCCCCTGCCCTTGAGCAGCTTGTCGAGACGCGGGAACACCCGGCGGGTGTTGCCCTCGAAGATGGCCTGCTTGTCCTGCGGCGACAGGATGCGGCTCGCATCGATGTAGCGCTTGGTGTCGTCGTAGTAGTGGCCGGTGGTCGGATCGATGCCGCGCACCGCGCCGATCATCTCGGACGCGAACAGCACGTTCTTCACCGGGATGACGGTGTTGAGCAGGTCGATGCCGGGCTGGTGGTACACGCAGGTGTCGAAGAAGATGTTGTTCAGCACGTGCTCGTCGAGCAGCGGCTTCTTCATCTCCTGCGCCAGCCCGCGGAAGCGCCCCCAGTGGTAGGGGACGGCGCCGCCGCCGTGCGGGATCAGGAAGCGCAGCGTCGGGAAGTCCTTGAACAGGTCGCCCTGCACGCACTGCATGAAGGCCGTGGTGTCGGCGTTCAGGTAGTGGGCCCCCGTGGTGTGGAAGCACGCGTTGCAGCTGGTGCTCACGTGGATCATGGCCGGGATGTCGTACTCGACCATCTTCTCGTAGATCGGGTACCACCACCTGTCGGTGAGCGGCGGCTCCTTCCAGTGGCCACCCGACGGATCGGGATTGAGGTTGATGCCGACGCAGCCGTACTGCTCCACGCACTTGACCAGCTCGGGGATGCAGGTCTTCGGGTCGACGCCGGGCGACTGCGGCAGCATCGCCACCGGCACGAAGTGCTCGGGGAACAGCTGGCTCACGCGGAAGCACAGCTCGTTGCAGATCGCCGCCCAGGTGCTGGACACCTCGAAGTCGCCGATGTGGTGCGCCATGAAGCTCGCGCGCGGCGAGAACAGGGTCAGGTCGTTGCCGCGCTCCTTCATGAGGCGCAGCTGGTTCTGCTCGATGGACTCGCGGATCTCGTCGTCGCTGATCGTCAGCTCCGACACCTTGGGCCGCTGGGCGGGATCCTGCAGGCCCGCGATCTGCCGGTTGCGCCACGTCTCCAGCGCCTTGGGCGCCGTCGTGTAGTGGCCGTGGCAGTCGATGATCATGAAGTGCTCCTCCTGGTGGCGGTGGGGGTCACGCCGGGTCCATGCCGTGGCGGCGCTTGGCCTCGGCGGTGGCCGGCGAAGCCATGAACGCGAGCAGCTCGCGCACGGCCTGGGGCTGCGCCGACGTGGCGCAGGCCGCGCCGGCGAAGATGGTGGTGATCTGGATGGCCGGCGGCAGCGGGCCGACGACGTCGATGCCTGCCAGGCCCTGCAGTTCGCTGGTCTGCTGGAACCCGAGCGCCACTTCGCCGGAGGCGACCATCGTGCCCACCGGGATGCCGGGCCGGGCCTGGACGGTGCGGTCCCCCACCTGCCGGGCGATGCCCCAGCGCTCGAACAGCTGGAGCAGCGCCGTGCCGCTGGGGCCGGTCGAGTAGCCGATGGTGGGCGCGGCCAGCACGGCCTGGCGCACGGCATCCTCCGAGCCGATGTCCGGCCGGGGCGCCCCGGCCTGCACCGCCACCGCGACGCCCGAGCGCACCAGGTCCACCCGGCTGCCGGCCAGCGCGTGGCCGCCGGCCAGCAGCTTGTCGATGGCGTCCGACGCCAGGATGACGAAGTCGAAGGTCTCGCCGGCCTGGACGCGCCGCGCGGCGTCGACACCGCCCACCGATTCGATCTGCACGGCGCGGCCGGACTGCCGCTCGTAGGCGGCCGCCAGCTGCGCCAGCACCTGGCGGGTGGCCATGGAGGAGATTCCGCGGAGGGGTGCGGTCATGCGGCGGTTCCGGCAGACATGGGCGCATTCTGCGGCGCCGTCGGCGTGCGCGAGAAGCCGCCTCGCCGGCTATCAGCTAGAACAAGCACGCATACCTGCAGGCACCCCACTACACTTTGGGCATGGATCTGCGGCAGCTGGAGTACTTCGTTCGGGTCGCCGAACTCGGCAGTTTCACCCGCGCCGCCATCGAACTGGACGTCGCGCAGCCGGCCTTGAGCCGGCAGGTGCGGTTGCTCGAACTCGAGCTGCGCCAGAACCTGCTGGTGCGCAACGGGCGCGGCGCCGTGCCGACCGAGGCCGGCAAGACCCTGCTCGAACATGGGCGCGGCATCCTGCACCAGGTGCAGCGGGCCCGCGACGACCTCGGCCGGCTGCGCGGCGGCCTCTCGGGCCGGGTCGCGGTCGGCCTGCCCAGCAGCGTGGCGCGCGTGCTCACGGTGCCGCTCAGCCGGGCCTTCCGGGAGACCATGCCCGAGGCCCGGCTCTCGATCAGCGAAGGCCTGTCCAGCGCGCTGGAGGCAGGACTGGTGAGCGGGCGGCTGGACATCGCCGTCCTCTACAACGCGCAGCCCTCGCGCGAGCTCGATGCCGCGCCCCTGCTCGACGAGGACCTGCTGCTGGTGCGGGCGCGCCCGCCCGGCCTGCACGAGGACCCCCCGCCCGGCCCCATCGCGCTGCAGGACGTCGCCGCGCTGCCGCTCATCATTCCCACGCGCCCCAATGCGATCCGCATGCACGTCGAGACCGCCATGGCCGCGATCGGCTGCAAGCCCGAAGTGGCGCTGGAGATCGACGGCGTGCTGGCGATCCTCGACCTGGTGCGCGATGGCGCCGGCTGCGCCATCCTGTCGCGCAACGCGCTGCTGCATTCGCCGCGGCCGTCGGCCTTCACCGCCCAGCCGATCGGCAGCCCGCCGCTGCGCATCCGGCTGTCGGTGGCGACCAGCCTGCAACGCCCGGCGACCCCGGTGCAGGAAGCCACCCTCGATCTGATCCGCAAGACGGCGCCCAAGGTGGTGCCGCACGCCTGAGCGACGGTCCCGCAACGAACGCCACGCACCGACGATGCCCGTCCACCCTGGCCCCCGATGACCGACGACTGCTTGCCTTCCTCCCGCCGCGCCGTGCTGCGCCACCTGGTCGCCGCCGGCCTGTCCGGCGCACTGCCGGCCTTCGCCCAGGCCCCCTACCCCGCCAAGCCGATCCGGCTGATCGTGCCCTTCACGCCCGGCGGCTCCAGCGACATCCTCGGCCGCGCCATCGGCCAGGAGCTGGCCCGCTCGCTTGGCCAGCCGGTGCTGGTTGACAACGTCCCGGGCGCGGGCGGTTCGATCGGCGCCGAGCGCGCCGCCCGCGCACCCGCCGACGGCCACACCCTGCTGATGGGGCACATCGGCACGCTCGCCGTCAACCCCGCGCTCTACCCGCGGCTGGGCTACGACCCGGTGCGCGATTTCGCCCCGGTCGCCTGGGTGGCCCGCGTGCCGAACGTGCTGGTGGTGCATCCCTCGGTGCCGGCGCGCAACCTGTCGGACCTGGTGGCGCTGGCACGCGCCAGGCCGGGCGCCATGAACTACAGCTCGGGCGGCAACGGCAGCGCCGCCCACATGACGATGGAGTACCTCAAGCAGGCAGTCCGCATGCCCATGCTGCACATCCCGTACCGCGGCGCGGCACCCGCAGTGTCCGACGTGATCGCCGGGCAGGTGCAGGCGGTGTTCACCGGCGCGCCGGCTCTGCTGCCCCACATCAAGGCCGGCAAGCTGCGTGCGCTTGCGGTGTCCAGCCCGCGCCGCATCCCGTCGCTCCCCGACGTGCCCACGATCGCCGAGAGCGGCGTGACGGGCACCAGCGGCTTCGAGGCGGACCAGTGGTACGGCGTCGTGGCACCAGCCGGCACGCCGCCGGAGGTCGTGCGGCTGCTCAACGAGCACGTGAACCGTGCACTCGGCTCGGCCGAGGTGCGCACGCGCCTGGCCAGCGAGGGGGCCGACCCCATGCCCACCACGCCGGCGGCCTTCGGCCAGCTGATCGCCACCGAGCTGCGGCGCTGGGCGCCGGTGGTGAAGGCCGGCAACATCCGCGCCGAGTGAGGCGGACCGCCGGCCGTCTTGCGCCCCGCGGCGCGGGCGCCGCTGCTACGCTGCACCCATGCACCGCCGCACCGCCCTGCACCTGCTGAGCCTGGCGGCGACCGCGCCCCTGGCGCAGGCTGCCGACGCGCCACAGACCCGGCCGGTGCCCTCGACCGGCGAGCACCTCCCGGTCGTCGGCCTGGGCAGCTGGATCACCTTCAACGTCGGCCGCGACCCCCAGGGCCGGCGCGAATGCGGCGACGTCCTGGGCGCCTTCTTCGCGGCCGGCGGGCGGCTGGTCGACTCGTCGCCGATGTACGGCTCGTCGCAGTCGGTCATCGGCGAAGGCCTGCAGCGCATCGGACGCCCGCCGGCGCTGTTCGCCGCGGACAAAGTGTGGACGTCCTCGCGCGGCGCCGAGCAGGTCGAGGCCTCGCGCCAGCTCTGGCAGGTGCCGCGCTTCGACCTGCTGCAGGTGCACAACCTGCTGGCCTGGGAGCAGCAGCTGCCACTGCTGCTGCAGATGAAGCAGGCGGGCCGCGTGCGCTATGTCGGCATCACCACTTCGGAAGGCCGCCGGCATTCGGAGTTCGAGCGGCTCATGCGCGCGCAGCCGCTGGACTTCGTGCAGCTGACCTACAACCCGGTCGACCGCGAGGCCGAGCAGCGCCTGCTGCCGCTGGCGCGTGAGCGCGGCATCGCGGTGATCGCCAACCGGCCCTTCCAGGAAGGCGCGCTGCTCAAGCCGCTGCGGCGGCAGAAGCTGCCCGCGTGGGCGGGCGAGATCGGCTGCACGACCTGGGCGCAGGTGGTGCTGAAGTTCATCGTGAGCCATCCGGCGATGACCTGCGCCATCCCGGCCACCTCGCGCGTGGACCATGTGCGCGAGAACATGGCTGCCGCCTCGGGCCGCATGCCCGACGAGGCGCTGCGGCGCCGCATCGCGGCCGAGATCGGCCGGCTGTGACCGGTGCGCGCCGATGATGGAGTGGTGGACCTACCGGCCCTCCGATTTCCTGATGTTCTCGGGCCGCAGCTGGGCCCGCCTGCTGGAGGCCCTGAACCGGGATGCCTGGCCGGCGCAGCCGCTGCTGCTGGTCGTGGGGATGCTGCTGGTGGTGCTCGCATGGCAGCGCCCGCAGGCCGTGCGGCGCAGCGCGCTGCTGGTGCTCGCCGCCGCCTGGGCCTGGGTGGCCTGGAACTTCCATTGGCAGCGGTTCGCCGCCATCAACACGGCAGCGCCGTGGTTCGCGCTGGCCTGGGTCGTGCAGGGGCTGGCCCTGGTGGTGCCGGGCCTGCGCCCCGCGCCCCAGGAGCCGGCCAGGTGGATGCGGCGCGCCGGCATCGCCCTGGCGCTCGCGGCCGTCGGCTATCCGCTGGCCACGCTGCTGGGCGATGACGGCGTTGCCCGGGCGCAGGTGGCCGGGTTGGCGCCCGACCCGACCGCGCTCCTGACCGCCGGCCTGCTGCTCGCGTTGCCCGTGCGCCACCGCGGGTGGCTGCTGGTGGTGCCGCTGCTGTCGCTCGCGGTGGGATGGACCACTGCCTGGCTGCTGCGCGGCTAGCGGACCTGCTGCAGCAGCCACAGCAGGCTGGTCAGCGTGAAGAACGACAGGACGGTGGTGCCCAGCTGCGCGGCCGCCGCCATGCTGTCCTGGCCATGGCGCTGCGCCAGGATCGGGTAGATGCCCAGCATCGGCACCGCCGCCATCACGACCACGGCCGTCTGCAGCTGCCGCTCCATCGGGGGCAGCAGCACGACCAGCAGCAGCACGGCCAGCGGATGCAGCAGCAGCTTGCCGAAGGCGATGGCCGAGACGTCGCGCACCATGCCCCGCGCCTGGATGCCCACCAGCGACCCGCCGATCACCAGCAGCGAGATCGCCGCGCAGGAGCTGGCGAACAAGGTGACCGCCCGGCCCGCGAACTCCGGCAGGCGCCAGCCGGCCAGAGAGGACAGGAACCCCAGCGCGATGCCCCAGATCATCGGGTTGCGCGCCAAGCCGCGCAACGACTGCCCGAAGGCCGCGCGCAGGCGCTGCGCCCTGGTGCGGCCATCGTTCGCGTCGCCCGTGTCGCTGTCGGCCAGGGCCAGCGCGAGCGGAAGCGTGATCAGGTTCTCGACCACCATCGCCAGCGCCAGCCCGACGCCTGCGGTCTGGGCGCCGAACACCTGCGCCACCAGCGGGAAGCCGATGAAGCCGCTGTTCGGGCAGGCCATGCCCATCGCCGCAATCGCGCTGGCCGGCATGGTCTTGCCCTCGATGCGGCGCGCCCACACCATGCCGGCGCCCAGCGCCAGCAGCGAGCCGCCGGCGTACGCGGCCACGAACACGGGGTTGACGATCTCGGCCAGGCTGCGGGACGAGAGCGCGTTGAACAGCAGCGCCGGCAAGGCGAGGTTGATGACGTACTTGCCGAAGACCCGCATCTCGGCCCGGGCGAACAGCCCGCCGCGCGTGGCCAGCCAGCCGACGGCGATCACGAGGTAGATGGGGCCGGTGATCGCGAGGACCGAGAGCATGCGCTCAGCGATGCAACTTGCGTGCCGAGATCAGCGCATCGGCGTAGTCCTGCCACCGTGCGTCTTGCGCAACGTCACGGAACACGCCCGCCGCGGCGGCGTCCGCCACCCATTGGTGCTTCTCGGCGATGGCCGCCGCCATCAGCGGCGGAAAGCCCGCTTCGCGCACGGTGTTGGCCGACTCGCGCATCTCCTCGGCACGGCGCTTGCCGTGCTGCACCACGCGGCTGAAGAAATAGGCGCCCTGCCGGGCCCAGTCGATCGACGGGAAGGTCTCGGCCAGCGTCGGCAGCACGTGCTCCTCCACGCCGTACTGGCGCGCGGTGGCGTAGCTCTCGATCACGAGGGCCTCCAGGCCCTTGATCATCACGCTGCGACACATCTTGATGGCGCTGGCCACGCCCAGCTGCTCCGAGACGGCCCGGGCGTCCAGGCCCCAGCCGGCCAGCGCCGCCGCCAGCTCGCCGGCCCGGGCGCCGCCGAGCAGCATCGGCACGCGGATGCCGTAGGGCGGCACCGAGGTCATCACGCCGGCTTCGACGTAGTGCGCGCCGCGCGCCTCCACCAGGGCGGCGGCCTGCTGCTTGGTGCCCGGCGATGCCGAGTTGAGGTCGAGGAAGACCGTGCCCGGGCGCAGGAACGCGGCCGCCTCCCGTGCCACGGCGAGCGTGTTGGATGCGGTCACCGCGGAGATCACCAGCTCGCTCGCTTCGCACAGCGCCTGCATCGACGGCTGCGGCACGACGCCGGCGGCCTGCGCATGGGCGAGTTGCGCCGTGCGGGTCGCCTGCTGGGCGAACGTGAGGTCCCAGGCACTCGCCTGGCGGACCGCCTCCTGCGCCAGGAGGCCGGCGCTGAAGATCTTGCCAACCTCGCCGTAGCCGACCAGGCCGATGCGGGACAGGTTCATGCGCGTCTCCTCTGTTACTGCTTGGGGATGCGGGCGCGGGCGATCACCTCGGACCAGCGGCGGATGTCCCCGGCCAGGCGCTCGCCCAGTTGCGCGGGCGTGCCACCCTGCGCGATCAGGTTCAACTCGGCCAGGCGCTTGCGCACCTCGGGCCGGGCCAGCGCCGCGTTGACGTCGCGGTGCAGGCGCTCGATCACGGGGGCGGGCGTCTTCGCCGGCACCGCCAGACCGTTCCACGAGCTCACGTCGAAGCCGGACAGCGGACCGCCGGCCTCGCGCGCCGCCGGCACGTCGGGCAGCTGCGGCGGGCGCCCCGCCCCCAGCACGGCCAGCGGACGCAAGGCCCGGGCGCCGATCTGGCCCATCAGCGGGCCGAGGATGTCGATGCCGGCGTCAACCTCGCCCGAGCGCAGTGCGGTGATCACCGGCGGCGTGCCGTTGAAGGGCACCACCTGTGCGTCGATGCCCGCGCTGGCCTTGAACAGCTCCGCCGCCAGGTGCTGGGTGGTGCCCATCTGCGGCGTGCCCAGGTTCAGCTTGCCGGGATTCGCCCGGGCCCAGGCCAGCAGGTCGTTGAGGCTGCGGAAGCGGCCGCCTTCGGCCGCCACCAGGACCAGGTCGAAGGTGGCGAGCTGGGACACCGGGGCGAAGTCGCGCAGCGTGTCGAACGGCAGCGACTTGAACAGCGCCGCGCTGACGGCCGTGCCGCTGGACACCAGCAGCAGGGTGTGGCCGTCGGGCTCGGCCCGGGCGACCAGTTCACCGGCCACCACGCCACCGGCGCCAGGTCGGTTCTCGATCACGACCGGCTGGCCCAGGCTCGTCGAGAGCACCTGCCCGATGGTGCGTGCCGTGATGTCCGCGGCGCCGCCGGCCGCATTGGGCACCACGATGCGCAGCGCGCGCGAGGGAAAGGCCGGCTGGGCGCGCAGCCCGCCCGCCCACGCGGGGATCAGGGCGGTGGCGGCCAGCTGGCGCAGGAAGCGGCGGCGGAAGGTCATCGGCGAGGCGGCGTGCACTCGCGCGAGCTTAGCGCGCCACGCCCAGCAGGCGGTCGACCAGCGCGGTGTCCTCGCGCAGCTCGCGCGCGGTGCCGCTGTGCACCACGGTGCCGCGATCGAGCACCACCGCGTGGTCGGAGATCGCCAGGATGGCCTGCGGATGCTGCTCGACGATGATCGCGGACAGCCCCTCTTCGCGGGTGATGCGGCGGATCGCCCGCAGCAGTTCCTCCACGATGATGGGCGCCAGGCCTTCCAGCGGCTCGTCCAGCAGCAGCAGGCGCGGGTTGAGCACGAGCGCCCGACCCACCGCCAGCATCTGCTGTTCGCCACCGGACAGCTGCGTGCCCAGGTTGGTCTTGCGCTCGGCCAGGCGCGGGAACATCGCGTACACCGCGTCCGGCGTCCACTTGCCCGGCCGCGCCACCGCGGTGAGGTTCTCGTGGACCGTGAGCGACTTGAAGATGTTGCGCTCCTGCGGGACCCAGCCTATGCCGGCCGCGGCCCGCTGGTGCGGCGCCAGCTTGTGCAGGGCGGTGCCGGCCAGCGTGATGCTGCCGGCATGCTGGCGGGTGGCGCCCGCCAGCGTGTTGATCAGCGTGGTCTTGCCCGTGCCGTTACGACCGAGCAGGGCGAGGGTGGCGCCCTCCTCCAGGACCAGCGAGACGTCCTGCAGCACCACGGCTTCGCCATACCCCGCGCTCAGGCGATCGACCTTCAGCAGTTCAGACATGGGCCGGCTCCGCAGCGGCGTCGCCATGGCCGAGATAGACCTCCTTGACGCGCGGGTCGGCGGCGATCTGTTCGGGATCGCCCTCGGTGAGCACGGTGCCGTTGACCAGCACCGTCATGCGGTTGGCGAAGCTGAAGACCAGGTCCATGTCGTGTTCGATCAGCAGCACCGACACGTCGGCCGGTAGCGCGGCGACGGTCTGCAGGATCTCCTCGCGCTCGCCCGCCGGCACGCCGGCCACCGGCTCGTCGAGCAGCAGGACGCGCGGCTCGCAGGCCAGCGCGATCGCGATCTCCAGCAGGCGTCGCTTGCCGTAGGCGAGGTGCTCGGTGGTCTGGTCCATCACCTCGGCCAGCCGGAACTGCGCCAGCAGCTGCTCGCAGCGCTCGGCCACCGAGCGGTCGCGGCCCAGCGCCTGCCAGAAGCGGGTGCCCAGCCCGCGCTGCTGCGACACCACCAGGGCCAGCGTCTGCAGCGGCGTCATCGAGTTGAACAGCTGGTTGATCTGGAAGGTGCGCACCATCCCGCGCCGCACCCGCTGGTGCGGCGCCAGCCACGTGATGTCCTGCCCGTCCAGCACGATGCGGCCCGCGGTCGGCTCGAGGACCCCGGTCAGCAGGTTGATCAGGGTGGTCTTGCCCGCGCCGTTGGGTCCGATCAGCGCATGCCGGGCGCCGCGGCGCAGGTCGAGCGTGACGTCGTTGGTGGCGGTGATGCCGCCGAAGCGCTTGACCAGGCCCTGCGCGGACAGCACGACATCGGTCATCACGAGGCCCCCCCGCGGCGCACCCAGGTCCAGGGCCTGAGCAGGCGGTCGCGGCCCACCAGCACCAGCACGACCAGGAACAGGCCCAGCCAGAACGTCCAGTACTGCGGCGTGATCGCCGACAGGAAATCCTGCATCAGCTTGAAGACGATGGCGCCGTAGACGCCGCCGTAGAGCCAGCCGGTCCCGCCGATCACCAGGATCAGCATCACGTCGGCGGAGCGGTGGAACTCGAAGACGTCGAGCGAGGCAAAGCCGGTGGTCTGGGCCAGCAGGCCGCCGGCCGCGCCGGCCAGGCCTGCAGCGACCGTGTAGACCACGGCCAGTCGCGAGCCCACCGGGATGCCGATCGCCATGGCGCGCAGGCGGTTGTCGCGGATCGCCTGCAGCGTGGCGCCGAAGGGCGAGTGCACGAAGCGGCGCGCGCACACGAACACCAGCAGCAGCACCGCGAGCGAGTAGTACGCCGCCGTGCGCCCGGTGAGATCGAACTCGAACGTGCCGAGCAGCGGCCCCATCAGCACCCCCTGCAGCCCATCGGCCCCGCCGGTGAGCCAGTCGAGCTTGTTGGCCAGCTCCAGCAGGATCAGGGCGACCCCCAGCGTCACCATCAGCCGGGTCAGGTCGCTGCCACGCTGGATGGTGAAGCTGGCGACGGCGCCAAGCGCGGTGGCGGCCGCCACCGCGACGGCCAGGCCCGCCAGCGGATCGGGCATCACGTGCTTGGCGAACAGGGCGGCGGCGTAGGCGCCGAAACCGAAGAACGCCGCGTGGCCCAGCGACACGATGCCGGAGAAGCCCAGCACCAGGTCGAGCGACACGGCGAACAGGGCGACGATCGCGATCTCGTTGACGATGGCCGCGTACTGCGGCAGCAGGACCGGCGCGGCGAACGCGGCCAGCCAGAGCACCGGTTCCCAGGGACGCCAGCGGACGGCGGACAGCAGCGAGCGCTGCGCGCGGGACACGTCGGCCGGTGCCGGCGGGATCGCGGCCACCGGTTCGGGGACGGCTGCATTGCTCATGCCTTGCCTCCTTGCCGCACGAACAGGCCCTGCGGACGCCAGATCAGGATGGCGATCATCAGCGTGTAGACGATGAAGGCGCCCATCTTGGGGATGTAGTACTTGCCCGCGACGTCGGCGATGCCCAGCAGCAGCGCGGCCAGCAGCGGGCCGGTGATGGACGAGGTGCCGCCGACGGCCACGACGATCAGGAAATAGATCATGAACTTCAGCGGGAAGGTCGGATCCAGGCCCAGCACCTCCGCACCGAGCGCCCCGCCCAGCCCCGCCAGCCCGCAGCCGAACGCGAACGTCGAGAGGAACACCACGTTGACGTTGATGCCCAGGCCGGCCGCCACGCGCTGGTCGTCGACCGACGCCCGCAGCCGACTGCCGAAGCGGGTGCGCGAGAGCACGAACTGCAGCACCAGCGTGAGCGCCGCGCACACCGCGATGATGAACAGGCGGTAGTGGCCCATGCCCAGCGTCCAGGCGCCGCTGCCGAGCTCGGTGCGGCCGCGCAGCCAGTCCGGCAGCTGCACGAACTGCTGGGTCGAGCCGACGAAGTAGTCCACGCTCGCCACCGCCATGAAGGTCAGCCCGATCGAGAACAGCACCTGGTCCAGGTGCGGCTTGCGGTACAGCGGCCGGTACAGCGTGCGCTCGAGCACGCCGCCCAGCAGCGCCGCACCCAGGAAGGCAGCCGGCAGGCACAGCAGGAAGGGAACGCCGGCACGCTGCATCAGCAGCACCGTGATGTAGCCGCCCACCATGGCGAACGCGCCGTGCGCGAGGTTGATGAAGTTCATCAGCCCCATGGTCACGGCCAGTCCCAGGGCCAGGATGAACAGCAGCATGCCGTAGGCGATGCCGTCGAAGAGGATGGTCAGCATGGTGGGTCTCGCTCCCTCTCGGCGCACAAGAGGGTCGGGGCGGCCGGCGGCGCAGGGCGTCCCGCCCGGCCTTCTCGCCGGGGGGCGAGAAGGCGCGGGATCACTTGTTCTTGCCGGGGTCCTTGACGTCCTTGATCACGTCGAACTCGACGTTCCAGAGCTGGCCGTCCTTCTTCTCGACCTTGCGCAGGTAGATGTTCTGCACGATGTCGCGGGTCTGGGCGTCGATGAACACCGGGCCGCGCGGGCTCTCGAAGATCTGGCCCTTCATCCCGGCCAGCAGCGCCTCGCCGCCGCCCTTGCCGCCGGTCTTCTTCAGCGCCTCGTAGATCAGGCGCATGCCGTCGTAGCCGCCCACCGCCATGAAGTTGGGGCGCAGGTTGCGGTTGGCCTTCTGGAACGCCTCGACGAACTTCTTGTTGGCCGCTGACGGGTGCGCGGCCGAGTAGTGGTGCGAGGTGACCACGCCCACGGCGACCTCGCCCATGTCGTTGAGCTGGTCGTCGTCGGTGACGTCGCCGGTGGCGATCATCTTGATGCCCGCCTTGTCCATGCCGCGCTCGGCGAACTGCTTCATCACCGCGGCGCCCGCGCCGGACGGCACGAACACGAACAGCGCATCGGGCTTGAGGTCGCGCACCTTCTGCAGGAAGGGCGCGAAGTCCGGGTTGCGCAGCGGCACGCGCAGCGACTCGGCGACCTTGCCGCCGTTGAACTGCAGGCGATCCTTGAAGAACTTCTCGGCGTCCAGGCCGGGGCCGTAGTCGCTGACCAGGGTCACCACGTTCTTGATGCCGTTCCTGGGCGCCCAGTCGGCCAGGGCGACCGAGGCCTGCGGCAGGGTGAAGCTGCTGCGCACGATGAAGGGGGAGGCTTCGGTGATGCTGGAGGTGGCGGCGGCCATCACCACCAGCGGCGTCTTCGACTGCGTGGCGATGGGCGCCACCGCCAGGGCCGACGGCGTGATGCCCATGCCGGCCAGGACGTCGACCTTCTCGTTGACGACGAGCTCCTGCGCCAGGCGACGGGTGGCGTCGGGCAGGCTGGTGTCGTCCTTCACGATCAACTCCACCTTGCGGCCCGCGACCGTGTCACCGTTCTGGGCGATCCAGAGGCGCGCGGCGGCCTCGATCTGGCGGCCGGTGGTGGCCTGCTGACCGGTCATGGGCAGGATCAGGCCGATCTTGAACGGCTTGGCCTGGGCGAACGCGGCGCCGCCCGCGGACAGCAGGACGGCGCAGGCCGCGGCCTGGATCCAGGTTCTCTTGTGCATCGAAGTCTCCTCAGAAAGCGTGAACGGCCCGCGAAGCGCCGGCAGCCGGATTCTGGCCTTGCGCCGGCCGCCGGGCCAAGGCACGGCCGGCTCTATCAGCTATCCAGATTGGCTATAGCCGCTGCGCGGATATAGCAAGGCGCATTGTGTCAGGCCCGCTTGCGGATCAGCCGCACGCCGGGCATGCGATCGAGGTTGTGGGTCTGCACCGCGTCGCGCAGGTTGCGCTGGGCCAGGCGCGAATGCTCGCGCATCAGCGCTTCGGCCCGGCTGCCCTCGCGCTGCTCGATGGCTTCCAGCACCTGGCGATGCTGGTCCTGGGCGACGATGAGCATGTCGCGCGCACGCGGCGAGTTGGCCTGGACGACGACGAAGCCGGAGGGCGACGCGAACGGCAGGTTGACCACCCGCTCGAGTTCGCGCGCGACCACGGCGCTGCCGGCCATCTCGGCGAGCAGCACGTGGAAGCGCTCGTTGAGCTTGACGTACTGCAGGAACGCCTCGTCGTCCAGCGCCGGCTGCAGCAGCACCGCATCGATGCGGGCCAGGCACTCGCGGGCTTCCGCCAGCACCACGCTGGCCACGCCCCGCTCGGCCGCCAGCCGTGCGGCAAGCCCCTCCATCGTGCCGCGCAGCTCGATCGCGTCGGAGACGTCGCGCTCGCTGAAGGTGCGCACGGCATAGCCGCCCCCAGGCAGAAGCTCCAGCAGGCCCTCCTGCTCCAGCCGCATCAGGGCCGCACGGATCGGGGTGCGCGAGGCGCCCAGTTTCTCGACCAGCGCGAGCTCGGCGATGCGCCCGCCCCCCGGCAGGTCGCCGGCCAGGATCATTTCGCGCAGCCGCAGCTGCGCCTTGACGGCCTGTGAACTGCTTTCGGGCTCGGCGGCAGGAACGTTGCTCATGGATGTGATGTATACCAAGTCGAGTCTACTGAGCTTGCATTCAGCTTGATTCCTGGGGTTTACCCGCAGAACAGGGCGGGCAGCTTGCCGACAGCTGTATACAACGCGTATTCTTCAAAGCCCATTCAGCCTGCCCACACCATGTTCCCGAAGAACGCCTGGTACGTCGCCTGCACCCCCGACGAGATCGATGCCAAACCCCTGGGTCGCACCATCTGCAACGAGAAGATCGTGTTCTACCGCGGCCAGGAAGGCGGCGTCGCGGCGCTGGAGGATTTCTGCCCGCACCGGGGCGCACCCCTGTCCCTCGGGCGGGTCTGCGAGGGTCAGCTGGTGTGCGGCTACCACGGGCTGGTCATGGGCTGCGACGGCAAGACCGTGGCCATGCCCGGCCAGCGCGTCCAGGGATTCCCGAAGATCCGGGCCTTCCCGGTCGTGGAGAGGTACGGCTTCGTCTGGGTCTGGCCGGGCGATCCCGCGCAGGCGGATCCGGCCAGGATCCACCACCTGGACTGGGCGGAGAACCCCGACTGGGCCTACGGCGGCGGGCTGTACCACATCCGGTGCGACTACCGGCTGATGGTCGACAACCTGATGGACCTGACGCACGAGACCTACGTGCACGCGAGCAGCATCGGCCAGAAGGAGATCGACGAATCGCCGGTCACCACCCGGACCGTGGGCGACCGGGTGGTCACCAGCCGGTTCATGCACAACGTGATGCCGCCGCCGTTCTGGCGCGCCAACCTGCGCGGCAACCACCTGGCCGACGACGTGCCGGTGGACCGCTGGCAGGTCTGCCACTTCATCCCGCCCAGCCACGTGATGATCGAGGTGGGCGTGGCCCACGCCGGCAAGGGCGGCTACGAGGCCGACCCGAAGGACAAGGTCTCCAGCGTGGTCGTCGACTTCCTCACGCCCGAGACCGATTCGACCATGTGGTACTTCTGGGGCATGGCGCGCAACTTCAACCCGCGCGACACCAACCTCACTGCGCAGATCAAGGAAGGCCAGGGCAAGGTGTTCTCCGAGGACACCGCGGTGCTGGAAGAACAGCAGCGCAACCTGGACCGCTTCCCCGACCGCAAGCTGCTGATGCTCAACATCGACGCCGGCGGCGTTCAGGCGCGCCGCATCATCGAGCGGCTGGTGGCCCAGGAACAACCGCAGAAGCTGGCCGCCTGAGCATGGCCGACATCACCGTCAAGGTCCTGCGGCGCAGGCAGGAAGCGCAGGACATCGCCTCGTTCGAGCTCGGCCGCCCGGACGGCGCGCCGCTGCCGGCCTTCTCCGCCGGGTCGCACATCGACGTGCACGTGCCCGGCGGGCTGGTGCGCCAGTACTCGCTGTGCAACGACGCGGGCGAGCGGCACCACTACCGGATCGCCGTGCTGCGCGACCCCGCGACGCGGGGCGGCTCGGCCGGCATGCACGACGCGGTGCAGGAGGGCGACCTGCTCACCATCAGCGAGCCGCGCAACCACTTCCCGCTGGTCCATGCGCGGCGCACCGTGCTGCTGGCCGGCGGCATCGGCGTGACGCCGCTGCTGTGCATGGCGCAGCGCCTGGCGGCGGCCGGCGCCGAGTTCACCCTGCACTACTGCACCCGCTCGCCGGAGCGCACGGCATTCCGCGACGAGATCGCCGCCGCGGCATTCGCGTCGCGCGTGCGGTTCCACTTCGACGATGGCGAGGCGTCGCAGAAGCTGGACCTGCCGGCCGCCCTCGGGCCGGCCGAGGCCGACGCGCACGTGTACGTCTGCGGGCCGGCCGGCTTCATCGACCACGTGGTGCAAGGCGCGAACGCGGCAGGCTTCAGCCCGGAGCAGATCCACCTCGAATACTTCGGCGCGGCACCCCAGGACACCGCCGGCGACCGGGCGTTCGACGTCAAGCTCGCCAGCAGCGGCCAGGTCATCCGCGTGGCTGCCGACCAGACCGTGGTGCAGGCGCTGGCCGCCCAGGGCGTCGAGATCCTCACGTCCTGCGAGCAGGGTGTGTGCGGCACCTGCATCACCCGCGTGCTGTCCGGGGAGTGCGACCACCGCGACCTGTACTTCACCGACGAGGAGAAGGCCGCCCAGGACCAGTTCACCCCCTGCTGCTCGCGCGCCAGAAGCGCGATGCTGGTGCTGGACCTGTGACGCTTCGCTACCATTGCCGCCACTTTCCCGAACGACCCGAGGACCACGACCATGATGCAACTCCCCGCCCGCTACGACCACGTGGGCAGCTTCCTGCGCCCGAAATACCTGCTGGAGGCGCGCGAGCAGAAGGCCCGCGGCGAGATCACGCCCGAGCAGCTGCGCAAGGTCGAGGACAAGGCGATCACCGAGATCGTGAAGTTCCAGGAAGACCTGGGCCTCAAGAGCATCACCGACGGCGAGTTCCGCCGCACGTACTTCCACATCGACTTCCTCGAGCAGCTGGGCGGCGTCAAGACGGACATCCCGGTGACGATCCGCAAGCCCGACGGCACCGAGGAGCTGGCGCCGCCGGTGATCCGCGTGGTCGACAAGGTGCGCCATGCCAGGGACATCCAGAAGGCCGACTTCGAGTACCTGCGCTCGCAGCTCGCGCCGGGCAGCCTCCCCAAGGTGACCATTCCCTCGCCGACCATGCTGCACTTCCGCGGCGGGCGCGCCGGCATCAGCAAGCAGGCCTACCCGGAGCTCGATCCGGCGTTCTACGACGACGTGGCCCAGGCCTATGGCGACGAGCTGCGCTCGCTGCACGCGGCGGGCTGCCGCTATGTGCAGATGGACGACACCAACCTGGCCTACCTGTGCGACGAGAAGATGCGCGAGGCGGCGCGCCAGCGCGGCGACGATCCCAACGAGCTGCCGCACCGCTACGCCCAGTTCATCAACAAGGTGGTGGCCCAGAAGCCCAAGGACATGCTGCTGGCCATGCACCTGTGCCGCGGCAACTTCAAAAGCACGCATGCCGCCGCCGGCAACTACGAGCCGGTGGCCGAGGCGCTGCTCTCGGAGATGCAGATCGACGCCTTCTTCCTGGAGTACGACGACGAGCGCTCGGGCGACTTCCGCCCGCTGCGCTACCTCAAGCCCGGCAAGACCGTGGTGCTGGGCCTGGTGACCACGAAGTTCGGCCAGCTGGAGAACCAGGATGCGCTCAAGCGCCGCATCGACGAAGCCGCCAAGTACGCCCCGCTCGAGCAGTTGGCACTGTCGCCCCAGTGCGGCTTTTCCAGCACCGTCCACGGCAACAACATCGCGGTGGAAGACCAGCGCAGCAAGCTGCGCCTGGTGATCGACACGGCGCGCCAGGTCTGGGGCGACCGCTGAGCCACTGGAGTTGAGCGCCGCGGTCGGCTGAGCGCGCTCCGCCGGTCCGCCGGGCTTCGGACGGCGCCAACGGCCGCCCCGGCGCGACGCGCGCGATCACGGCGACGACGCAACGCCGGCAGGACCTGCACGCGCCGTGCGGCGCGGCTTCAGGACGGCTGGCTGGTGCCCGCCCGGGTGGGCGCGTCGGGATGGCGACGCCGCGGCGAGGGATCGATCGCCGCAGGCGATTGCTGTTGCTGTTGCTGCTGCTGGCGGGGACGTTCACCGCCGTCGCGCGGCGGTTGCGAGGGGACGTTCTCGCGCTGTTGCTCTTGCGTGTCGGACATGGTGGCGTTTCCTGGTCTGGAAGCTTCCACCGTAGCCGTGCTGGCTGCCGGCGTCTGTAGGAAGCGCCCCCGCGCGCGGACGAGGCGTCGCCGACCCGGTGGCGTCCACGCGTGGTGCGCCGCCGGCATCACCGCACCACCCAGCGCCCGGCTTCTTCGGCAGGCGCCGTGTGCCGTCCTCAGCGGCTGCCGGATGCTCAGGCCACCACGTGGCGGGACTTCAACGCGGCGATGTCGCCATCGGTGTAGCCCAGCTCCCGCAGCAGTTCGGTCGTGTGCTCGCCCATGCGCGGCGGGTCCATCCGCACGCCCAGCCGCGCGCCGTCCAGGGTGATCGGGCACAGGGGCGCCGGTGCTGCCTCGCCCGCCCGCGGACCGTCGGCCAGCCGAATCTCGGCCAGGCCGCCGGTGGCCAGCAGGTGCGGATCGTCGAACAGCTCCTCCGGCCGTCGGATCGGCGCGAACGGCAGGCCGTGCCGCTCGAAGATGGACGACAGCTCTGCGGCGCTCCACGCGGCGAGGCGCTCGCGCAGGGTCGGCAGCAGTCGCGGGCGCTGCCGCACGCGGTCGTTGTTGGTGGCGTAGGCAGGGTCGGCCAGCAGGTCCTCGAATCCGAGCGCCTGGCACAGCACCTTCCATTGCCCGTCGCTCACGGCGGCCAGGAAGATCTGCTCGCCGCCCCGGACCGTGAAGACGTCGTACACGGCCCAGGCCGAGATGCGGTTGGGCATCGGCTCGGCCGCCTTGCCGGTGATCGCGTACTGCAGCATGTGCTGCGCCACCAGGAACACGTTGTTCTCGAACAGCGCGCCCTGCACTTCCATGCCCCGCCCGGTGATGCCGCGCTGGACCAGGGCGCCGAGCGCGCCGATGGCGCCGAACATCCCGCCCATGATGTCGTTGATGCTGGTGCCGGCGCGCAGCGGATCGCCCGGACGGCCGGTCATGTAGGCCAGCCCGCCCATCATCTGCACCACCTCGTCGAGCGCCGTGCGGTTGTCGTAGGGCCCGGGCAGGAAGCCCTTGAGGCTGACGTAGATCAGGCGCGGGTTCCCGGCCGACAGGCCCGGGTAGTCCAGGCCGTACTTGGCCATCGTCCCCGGCTTGAAGTTCTCGGCCACCACGTCGGCCTTCGCGCACAGGCGTCGGGCGATCTCGGTGCCGTCGGCGCTGCGCAGGTCCAGGGCGATGCTCTTCTTGTTCCGGTTGAACATCGGGAAGAAGCCGGCGCCCGATCCGAGGAGGTGACGGGTGCGGTCGCCCTCGATCGGCTCGATCTTGACGACGTCGGCCCCCAGGTCGGCCAGCACCATGCCGCAGGCCGGGCCCATGACCATGTGGGTGAACTCGACGACCCGCAGCCCCTGCAGCGGCTGCGGTGCTGGGCGGATGTCGTGACTGGAAGCGGGATCGGGCGTCATGCCCGGAGTCTAGGATCTCCGCCGGCCGCCGTGGAACGGACGGCAAGGTCGCAGCCGGTGCCAGTCGGCACGGCGCGGCACCGACCGGAAGGCGTCAGAGGTGCTGGGCCGGCGGCGTCACTTCCCAGTGCTGGAGCACGCGCTCGTGGCTGTCCACGCTTTCGAGGCGCACGCGGAAACCCCACAGGCGGGCGACGTGCTTGACCACCTCCTCGGCGCCGTTGTCCAGTGGACGGTCGTTGTGGCGCACGTGCCGCAGGGTGAGCGAGCGGTCACCGCGCAGGTTGACGTTCCAGACCTGGATGTTGGGCTCGCGCCAGTTCAGGTCGTACTGCTTGGACAAGGCTTCGCGCACGCGCCGATAGCCGCTGTCGTCGTGGATGGCCGCGACCTCGAGCTCGCGCTGCGCCGCGTCGTCGACGATCGTGAACAGCCGGAACTCGCGCATCAGGCGTGGCGACAGGTACTGCCCGACGAAGCTCTCGTCCTTGAAGTGGCGCATCGCGTAGTCGAGCGTCTTGAGCCAGTCGGAGCCTGCGATGTCGGGGAACCACTCGCGGTCCTCCTGCGTCGGGTTCTCGCAGATGCGCTTGAGGTCGGTGAACATGGCGAAGCCCAGCGCATACGGGTTGATTCCCGAGTAGCGCGGGTCGGTCACCGGCGGCTGGAACACCACGTTGGTGTGCGACGACAGGCACTCCATCATGAAGCCGTCGGCGAGCAGGCCGTCGTCGTACATCGTGTTGAGCAGCGTGTAGTGCCAGAACGTGGCCCAGCCCTCGTTCATCACCTGGGTCTGGCGCTGCGGATAGAAGTACTGCGCCACCTTGCGCACGATGCGCACGACCTCGCGCTGCCAGGGCTCCAGCAGCGGCGCGTTCTTCTCGATGAAGTACAGCAGGTTCTCCTGCGGCTCCTCGGGAAAGCGGCGGCGCTCCTGCTTGGACTGCTTGCCGGGCTGCCGGGGAAGCGTGCGCCAGAGGTCGTTGACCTGCTGCTGCAGGTAGGCCTCGCGGTCCTTGCGGCGCATCTCCTCCTCGACCAGGCTGATCTTCTGCGGACGCCGGTAGCGGTCGACCCCGTAATTCATCAGGGCGTGGCAGGCGTCCAGCACCTCCTCGACCGCCTCCAGGCCGTGGCGCTCCTCGCACTCGGCGATGTAGCCCTTGGCATAGACCAGGTAGTCGACGATGGACGAGGCATCCGTCCACATCCGGAACAGGTAGTTGTTCTTGAAGAACGAGTTGTGTCCGAAGCAGGCGTGGGCCATGACCAGCGCCTGCATGGGGAGCGTGTTCTCCTCCATCAGGTAGGCGATGCACGGATCGGAATTGATCACGATCTCGTACGCCAGGCCCATGTGGCCGCGGCGGTAGTTCTTCTCGCTGGCGATGAACTGCTTGCCGAACGACCAGTGCCGGTAGTTCACCGGCATGCCGACCGACGCGTAGGCGTCCAGCATCTGCTCGGCCGAGATGACCTCGAGCTGCACCGGGTAGGTGTCGAGCTTGAACCGCTCGGCCGTCTTGCGGATCGCGTCGAAGTACTCCTCGATCAGCTCGAAGGTCCAGTCGGAGGCGCTGGGAAGCCGGTTGGCTCCGCGCACGGGGGTGTCGAAGACGGCGCTCATGAGGTCGTGGCTCCCACGGGGTTCTTCTTGAACAGGTCACGGAAGACCGGAAAGATCTGCGCCGGCGTCACGATCTTCTGCATCGCGAAGTTCACGTTGCTGTCGCGCACGCGGGTGTACTCCTCCCACAGGTTCTGGTCCTCGTCGGCCACCTGCACGTAGGCGAAGTAGCGGCACAGCGGCAGCAGCTTGTTGTCGAGGATGTCACGGCACTTGGACGAGTCCTGCTGCCAGTTGTCGCCGTCCGAGGCCTGCGCGCCGTAGATGTTCCACTCGCTGCCCATGTAGCGCTCGCGGATGATCTCGTTCATCAGGATCAGCGCGCTCGACACCACGGTGCCGCCGGATTCGGTGGCATGGAAGAACTCGTCTTCCGGCACTTCGGCCGCCTGGGTGTGGTGGCGGATGAAGATGACGTCGGTCTGCTTGTAGTGCCGGGTGAGGAACAGGTACAGCAGGATGAAGAAGCGTTTGGCCAGGTCCTTGCGCGACTCGTCCATCGAACCCGACACGTCCATCAGGCAGAACATCACCGCCTTGCTGGTGGGCAGCGGCTCGCGGATGCGGTTGCGGTAGCGCAGGTCGAACGGATCCAGGAACGGCACGCGCTTGAGACGCTGGCGCAGCTCTTCGATCTCGGCCTTGAGAGCGGCGATCTCTGCGCGCGGGGTGTCGTCGCGGGCCTCGATGACCTTCAGGTGCTCCTCGGCCATGCGCAACTGGCGGCGTGCGTCGCCGCCCATCGCGATGCGGCGCGCCAGTCCGACCCGCATCGAGCGCACCACGTGCAGGCTGGTCGGATTGCCTTCGGAGATGAAGCCGGCCCGGCGCGACTTCCACTCCGGCGCATCGGCCAGCAGCTGCGTGCGGATCAGCCGCGGCAGCGCCAGGTCGTCGAAGAAGTAGTTCATGAACTCCTCCCGCGTGATGCGGAAGGTGAAGTCGTCCTCGCTGCTGCCGTCGGGCGACGCACCGCTGCCGCCACCGCCGCCCTGGCCGCCGCGGGGCCGCGGAATGCGGTCGCCGCGCACGTATTCCTGGTTGCCCGGGTGCACCATCTCGCGCGAGCCGCCAGGGCCGTGGTTGAACACCGGCTCCGACACGTCGCGTTTGGGCAGGCTGATGTCGGCGCCCTCCTCGATGTTGTGGATGCTGCGGTCGCCGACCGCCTTGCGCACGGCGTCGCGGATCTGCTCGCGGTAGCGGCGCAGGAACCGCTCCCGGTTGCCGATCGACTTGTTCTTGCCGGACAACCGGCGGTCGATCACCTGGTGGAGCGCCGATCGCTCCGTTCGGTTGTTGGAGGCCACGGGCGGGAAATCCTGGTTGTCAGCCATCCACGGTCGCCACCAGGCGAGCCCCTTGCACCATCCCCGGGGCGCCGGCCGGGCCGGGCCTCAGGTGTCGCTCCTCGGGGGCACGCGCCGCCGGCGCTGCGGGATGGACCATGTCATGAACTCTTGCGCACCCGCAGGTACCACTCGCACAGCAGCCGCACCTGGCGGTGGGTGTAACCCTTTTCCACCATGCGGTTGACGAAGTCCTCGTGCTTCTTCTGCTCGTCGGCGCTGGCCTTCGCATTGAAACTGATCACGGGCAGCAGGTCTTCGGTGTTCGAGAACATCTTCTTCTCGATCACGGTGCGCAGCTTCTCGTAGCTGGTCCAGACCGGGTTCTTGCCCGCGTTATTGGCGCGCGCGCGCAGGACGAAGTTGACGATCTCGTTGCGGAAATCCTTCGGGTTGGACAAGCCCGCCGGCTTCTCGATCTTCTCCAGCTCGGCGTTGAGTGCCTGGCGATCGAAGATCTCGCCGGTGTCGGTGTCGCGGTACTCCTGGTCCTGGATCCAGAAGTCGGCATACGTCACGTAGCGGTCGAAGATGTTCTGGCCGTACTCCGAGTAGGACTCGAGGTAGGCGGTCTGGATCTCCTTGCCGATGAACTCCGCGTAGCGGGCCGACAGGTGCTCCTTGATGTACGAGAGGTACTTCTGCTCGATCTCCGGCGGGAACTGCTCGCGCTCGATCTGCTGCTCCAGCACGTACATCAGGTGCACGGGGTTGGCCGCGATCTCGTTGCTGTCGAAGTTGAAGACCTTGGACAGGATCTTGAACGCGAAGCGCGTGGAGATCCCGGTCATGCCTTCGTCGACACCGGCGTAGTCGCGGTACTCCTGGTAGCTCTTGGCCTTCGGATCGGTGTCCTTCAGGTTCTCGCCGTCGTAGATCTGCATCTTGGAGAAGATGCTGGAGTTCTCGGGCTCCTTCAGCCGGGTGAGCACCGCGAACTGCGCCATCATCTTGAGCGTGCCGGGGGCGCACACCGCGTCCTTCAGCGACGAGTTGCGCACCAGCTTGTCGTAGATCTTGATCTCCTCGGTGACGCGCAGGCAGTACGGCACCTTGACGATGTAGATCCGGTCGAGGAACGCCTCGTTGTTCTTGTTGTTCTTGAAGGCCTTCCATTCGCTCTCGTTGGAGTGCGCCATCACGATGCCGTCGAACGGGATCGCGCCGAAGCCCTCGGTGCCCTTGAAGTTGCCTTCCTGGGTTGCGGTGAGCAGCGGGTGCAGCACCTTGATCGGGGCCTTGAACATCTCGACGAACTCGAGCAGGCCCTGGTTGGCCAGGCACAGGCCACCGGAATAGCTGTAGGCGTCCGGATCGTCCTGGGCATAGGACTCGAGCTTGCGGATGTCGATCTTGCCCACCAGCGAGGAGATGTCCTGGTTGTTCTCGTCGCCCGGCTCGGTCTTGGCGATGCCGCACTGCTTCAGGATGGACGGGTAGCGCTTGACCACCTTGAACTTGCGGATGTCGCCACCGAATTCCTCGAGGCGCTTGACCGCCCAGGGCGACATGATGCGCTGCGTGTAGCGGCGCGGAATGCCGAACTGCTGCTCGAGCAGCGGGCCGTCCTCGTCGTTGCTGAACAGGCCCAGCGGCGACTCGTTCACCGGCGAGCCCTTGATCGCGTAGAAGGGCACCTGCTCCATCAGCTGCTTGAGGCGCTCGGCGATGGACGACTTGCCGCCGCCGACCGGCCCGAGCAGGTAGAGGATCTGCTTCTTCTCCTCGAGGCCCTGCGCCGCGTGGCGGAAGTGCGAGACGACCTGCTCGATCGGCTCCTCGAGACCGTAGAAATCCTTGAAGGCCGGATAGATCCGGACCATCTTGTTGCCGAAGATCCGGGAGAGGCGGGGATCGTGCCGCGTGTCGATCATCTCCGGCTCGCCGATCGCGGCGAGCATGCGCTCGGCGGCCGTCGCGTACACCAGGGGATCTTTGCGGCACAACTCGAGGTAGTCCTCGAGCGACATCTCTTCCTCGCGCGTCTGCTCGTATCGCGCCAGGAAATTGCGAACCACATCCATGAAAACTCCTTCCGCTACGGGGCCGGCGCCAGCCGATGGCTTGCAGGCAAGTTCGCTTCCACTTTAGCGCAGCGCCTCTGATGAGGCTCCACCATCCTGTAGGCAAACGTCGGACTTCAATGTAGGTGAACCATAGAGAAAAAAGAAGCGGAAAAAGTTTCTCGGTGATTGCCCTGTCGACGCGACATCGCGCTCGCGCAACACGGTTCGGACGATGCGTAAATTCGCTTGCGCCATGGAGCTGTTTGCGGCTCAATGGACTGCTGTTTTGCACGCCGATGCGAGCGGCGCGACGCCTGCTCGTCGCGCGTGGCCGCCCAGCCGTGGTGCAGCTTGCGCCGTGGTCGTGCATGCAAAGCACGGGCGCCCAGCGCGGGTCGACGATGGCCGTCGCCCGCTTTCGGCGATCCCGCTCTTGGGGGCCGCCAGAGGCCCTTGGCAGGCAACCTGCGCCGCTTGCCCGGCAGCGACGTAGCGTGATGGCGCAGCGCAGCCGCTGCGCCTTGTAGGACGAACGCCGCGCCGTGTCAGCCCAGGCCCAGCAGGCGCACGGCGTTGCCCTTGAGGATGCCAGGCATGACTTCAGGCTTGAAGCCGGCTTCCTCGAAATCCTTCATCCACCGCTCGGGCGTGATCAGCGGATAGTCGCTGCCGAACAGCACGCGGTCCTTCAGCAGCGTGTTCGCATACTGCACCAGCTGCTTGGGGAAGTACTTCGGGCTCCAGCCCGAGAGGTCGATCCACACGTTGGGCTTGTGGGTGGCCACCGACAGCGCCTCGTCCTGCCAGGGGAAGCTCGGGTGCGCCATCACGATCTGCATGTCGGGGAAGTCGATGGCCACGTCGTCCAGGTGCATCGGGTTGCTGTACTCCAGCCGCAGCCCGCCGCCGCAGCGCATGCCCGAGCCGATGCCGCTGTGGCCGGTGTGGAAGATGGCCGGCAGCTTGTGCGCGTCGATCACCTCGTAGATCGGCCAGGCCATGCGGTCGTACGGGTGGTAGCCCTGCACCGTGGGGTGGAACTTGAACCCCTTGACGCCCTCCTCGCGGATCAGGCGCTCGGCCTCGCGTGCGCCCATCTTCCCCTTGTGGGGATCGATGCTCGCGAAGGCCATCATCATGTCGCTGTTCTCGCGCGCGGCCTGCGCGATCTCCTCGTTGGGAATGCGCCTGCGCCCGAGCTTGGACTCGCTGTCCACGGTGAACATCACCAGGCCGATCTTGCGCTCGCGGTAGTACGCGACCGTCTCGGCAATGGTCGGGCGGCGGCTGCTGCGGAAGTACTTGTCCGCGGCGCGGTCGTACTCCTCCCCGTAGTTGTCGAACGGGTTCCAGCAGCTGACTTCCGCGTGGGTGTGGATGTCGATGGCGATGAGGTTGGCGTGGTCCATGGCGGTCGTCTCCCGATCAGGGTTACTCCTAGTTCGGCGGGCTTGTTTTGATTATTCTTTATAACAAATAATCCGGCCACTCCGCAAACCTTCCATGACCACCCCAGACCTCCAGATCGAGCACCGCGGCGCCGTCGCCATCGTGCGCCTGAACCGCAGCGCCAAGCGCAACGCACTGAACGATGCGCTGATCCTCGCCATCCGCGACGCGTTCATGAACCTGCCCGAGGGCATCGGCGCCGCCGTCATCGATGGCGAAGGCGAACACTTCTGCGCCGGGCTCGACCTGTCCGAGATCAAGGAGCGCGACGCCGGCGCCGGCATGCGCCATTCGCGCATGTGGCATGCCGCGCTCGAGCAGGTGCAGTTCGGCCCGGTCCCGGTGGTGGCGGCGCTGCACGGCGCGGTGGTCGGCGGAGGACTCGAACTCGCGAGCGCCTGCCACATCCGCGTGGCCGACGAGACCACCTTCTACGCGCTGCCCGAAGGTTCGCGCGGCATCTTCGTGGGCGGTGGCGGCTCGGTGCGCATCCCGCGCCTGATCGGCGTCGCGCGCATGACCGACATGATGCTCACGGGCCGCGTCTACAACGCGCAGGACGGCGACCGCGCCGGCTTCGCGCAGTACCTGGTGCCGCAGGGCACGGCGCTGGACAAGGCGATCGAACTGGCCGGCCGCATCGCGCAGAACGCGCCGCTGACCAACTACGCGCTGATGCACGCGCTGCCGCGCATCGCCGAACAGCCCGCCGACCAGGGCTTCCTCACCGAAGCCCTGATGTCCGGCATCGTGCAAAGCGCCCCCGAAGCCAAGGAACGCGTGCGAGCCTTTCTCGAAGGGCGCGCCGGCAAGGTCGCGGGCGGCTGAACCCGCCCCACCAGAGCACAAGAAGATGGACGAGACAAGCACCCCGCGCGAGCCGCGCTACCGCCCACTGGAGTTCGGCGTCACCCGCGCGCGCCTGCGCCAGGGCGAAGGCGGCGTGCAATACCTGCGCGCCGACCAGGACCTGGCACCGCACGCCGTCCGCATGACCGACCGGCTGCTGCACTGGGCCCGGACGGCGCCCGAGCGCACCTTCATCGCCCGGCGCGAACGCCTGCCCGACGGCAGCACCGGCGACTGGACGCGCGTCAGCTACGGACGTGCGCTGCAGTTGGCCCGCAGCATCGGCCAGGCGCTGCTCGACCGGGGGCTGTCGGCCGAGCGCCCCGTGGCCATCCTCAGTGAGAACAGCATCGAACACGCGCTGCTGGCGCTGGGCTGCCTCTACGCCGGCATCCCGCACTGCCCGGTCTCGCCCGCCTATTCCACCATCAGCCAGGACTACGACAAGCTGCGGCACGTGCTGTCCACGCTCACGCCGGGCCTGGTGTTCGCGGGCGACGCCGCGCGCTACGGCAAGGCGATCGTGGCCACGGTCGGGCCGGATGTCGAGGTCGTGCTCGGCGAAGGCGAGCTGCCCGGCCGCCCGTACACCCGCTGGTCGGCGCTGCTCGACACGCCCCCGACACCCGCGGTCGACGCCGCCATGCAGGCGATCGGCCCGGACACCATCACCAAGTTCCTGTTCACCTCGGGCTCGACCAAGCTGCCCAAGGCAGTGGTCAACACGCACGGGATGTGGTGCGCCAACCAGCAGCAGATGCGCCAGTCGATGCCGGTGCTGGCCGGCGAGCCGCCGGTGCTGGTGGACTGGCTGCCCTGGAACCACACCTTCGGCGGCAACCACAACATCGGCCTGACGCTCTACAACGGCGGCACGCTGCACATCGACGATGGCAAGCCGACGCCGGCGCTGATGGCCGAGACGCTGCGCAACCTGCGCGAGATCGCGCCGACGATCTACTTCAACGTGCCCACCGGGTTCGAGGCGATCGCCCATGCCATGAAGGCCGACGCGGTGCTGCGCCGCAACCTGCTGTCCCGGGTGCGGATGTTCTTCTACTCCGGCGCGGCGCTCGCGCAGCCGATCTGGGACCTGCTGCACGAGGTGCAGGAGGCCGAGGTCGGCGAGCGCATCGTCATGGGCACGGGGCTGGGCATGACCGAGTCCTCGCCGTTCGCGGTGTTCGTCACCAGCCACCGCGTCAGGTCAGGCCACCTGGGCCTGCCCTGCCCCGGCATGGAGCTCAAGCTGGTGCCCGTCGACGGCAAGACCGAGGTCCGCTACAAGGGGCCGAACATCACGCCTGGCTACTGGCGCGCACCCGAGGCCACCGCCGAAGCCTTCGACGAGGAAGGCTTCTTCCGCACCGGCGACGCCGTGCTGTGGATCGACGACGCGGACCCGCACCAGGGACTGCGGTTCGACGGCCGCATCGCCGAGGACTTCAAGCTCGCCACCGGCACCTTCGTGAGCGTCGGGCCGCTGCGCGCGCGGATCATCGCGGCTGCCGCACCCTACGTGCAGGACGCGGTGATCACCGGCCTGAACCGCAACGAGGTCGGCGCGCTGCTGTTTCCGACGCCCAAGGTCCGCGCGCTCGCCGGACTGCCCGAGCAGGCGTCGCTGCGCCAGGTGCTGGAGAGCCCGGCGGTGCAGGCACATTTCCAGCGGGTGGCCGACGAGCTCGCGACCCAGGCAACCGGCAGCGCCACCCGGGTCGCCCGCCTGCACCTCCTGCACGAGCCGCCGTCCATCGACAAGGGCGAGGTCACCGACAAGGGATCGATCAACCAGCGCGCCGTGCTCAAGCACCGCGACGCGCTCGTGCAGGCCTTCCACGAGGACGCCCTGCCCTTCACCATCCAGCCCAGGGGAGCCGCACGATGAACATCCACGGACAGCCTGCGCTGGTCACCGGCGGCGCCTCCGGCCTCGGCGAGGCGACCGCCCGCGAGCTCGCGCGCCTGGGCGCCCGCGTGGCAGTGCTCGACGTGAACCTGGCCCGGGCCGAGCAGGTCGCGGCCGAGATCGGCGGCGTCGCCTGCGCCTGCGACATCACCAGCACCGACAGCCTGCAGGCGGCCATCGCCCGGGCGGCTGCCGCGCACGGGCCGGCCCGCATCCTGATGAACATCGCCGGCATCGGCACCGCCAGGCGCGTCGTCCAGAAGGACGGCAGCCCCGCGCCCCTGGAGGACTTCGCGCGCGTGATCGGCGTGAACCTGGTGGGCACGTACAACGCCAGCCGCCTGTTCGCCGCCGAGTGCGCCCGGCTCGCGCCGCTGGATGACGGCGAGCGCGGCGTGATGCTGTTCACCGCGTCGGTCGCCGCGTACGACGGCCAGGTCGGCCAGCAGGCCTACAGCGCGTCCAAGGGCGGGCTGGTGGGCATGACCCTGCCGATGGCGCGGGACCTGGCGCAGCACGGCATCCGCGTGTGCACCATCGCGCCGGGCCTGTTCGCCACGCCGTTGATGCAGCAGCTGCCCGAAGCCGTGCAGCAGTCGCTCGCGGCCTCGATCCCCTTCCCGCCGCGGCTGGGCAAGCCCGAGGAGTTCGCGCAGCTGGCCTGCCACATCGTCACCAACACCCACCTCAATGGCGAGGTGATCCGCCTCGACGGCGCGTTGCGCATGGCGCCGCGCTGACTGCTTTTCCACCAGGAGACCACCATGGGCAACCGCAGGCAGTTCATCACGTCCGTCGCAGCGCTCGGCGCCGCCGCGGGCTTTCCTTCCGGCGCCTCGGCGCAGGCGTTCGAACAGGTGAAGATCGTCAATGGCTTCCCGGCCGGCGGCACCGCCGACAGCACCAGCCGCCGCGTGGCCGAGAAGCTGGGTGGCACGCCCTACTCGCGCCATGCCGCGGTGGTGGAGAACAAGACCGGCGCGGCCGGCCGCATCGCGGTGGAGACCGTCAAGGCGGCAGCGCCGGACGGCGCCACGCTGTTGCTGACGCCGTATTCGTGCATGTCGATCTATCCGCACATCTACCGCACGCTCAGCTACGACCCGTTCAAGGACTTCGTGCCGGTGTCGATGGCCGCGGTGATGACGCACGCCCTGGCGGTCGGCCCGATGGTGCCGCAGTCGGTGCGGACGGTGAAGGACTTCCTGGCCTGGGCCAAGGCCAATCCGGACAAGGCCAACTATGGCTCGCCGGCCGCGGGCTCGACACCGCACTTCCTGGTTGCCCTGCTCGGTCTGGACAACGGCGTCGACCTCAAGCACGTGCCCTACCGCGGCTCGCTGCCCGCGGTGGCCGACGTGATCGGCGGCACGCTCGCGGCCGTCTCGTGCCCCACCGGCGACTCGCTGGCCAACCACAAGGCCGGCAAGATCCGCATCCTGGCCACCTCGGGCGGCAAGCGCACGCCGTTCACGCCCGATGTGCCCAGCTTCGCCGAAAGCGGGTTCGGTGATCTCACCACCGAGGAGTGGTTCGGCTTCTGGCTGCCCGCCCGCACCCCCGCCAGCGTGGTGGCGAACGCCAATGCCGCCATCAACCAGGCGCTCCGTGAGAAGACGGTGGTGGACTCGCTGGCGCTCATGGGCCTGGTTGCGCAGGGTTCGACCGCCGCCGAGATGGACCGCAGCCAGAAGGAGGAGCACGTCCGCTGGGGGCCGCTGGTCAAGCGGATCGGGTTCACCGCCGAATCGTGAGCGCGTCGTGCCGCGGCGCGGCCCCCCGGCCGCGCATGCTGCGAGAATCGCCGTCCACGCGCGCGGCAGCGCCGCGCCACTTCCGCGCAGCCGGCGGCCACAGCCGCCCGAACCCAGCACCGATGCCCCGCCCCAGCGACACGACGAGTGCCGAGGTCCCGATGGTGGACCAGGTCGACACCAGCTACCTCGAGAGCCTGCTTGGCTACAACGCGCGCCGTGCGGCGCTCGCCGTGATCGAGGTGTTCCTCGAGCGGATGGCGGTCTACCGGCTGCGCCCGGTCGACTTCTCGGTCCTCTCGCTGATCGTGCACAACCCGGGCATCACCTCGCGCCAGCTGTGCACCACGCTGGGCATCCTGCCGCCCAACCTCGTGAGCCTGGTGGGCAACCTCGAGAAGCGCGAGCTGATCGAGCGCAAGCCGCATCCGCGCGACGGGCGCGCCACCGGCCTGCATCCCACCGCCGCGGCGCTCAAGCTGATGCGCCAGGCCGAGCGGACCGCGGCCGAACTCGAGGCCGAGGCGGCCGCCGGCCTGACCGCCGCCGAGCAGAAGACCCTGCTGCGTCTGCTGCGCAAGCTGTACCAGGGCGGCTGACACCGACCGCCGGTCTCTGTCCCCGTTTCCGGGAGACGCCGGCCTGTCCGCGCAGGGACCGCCTGACCCGGGGTCGCAAGGGCGTCCTACACGCGCCGCCCGGGCGCCCGGCGAGAGTGCCATGCATCCTCACGAGCACCGCACGCGCATGCCCACCGACCCCAGCCTGACCCGGGCGCATTTCACCTTCCTGGCCGCCCATGGGCGCCTCTATGCCCGCAACCCCGATGGCAAGACCATCGACCTCGGCAGCCTGGACCGGGCAGAGGACGGCTGGCGCTATGTGCTGGACGGCAACCAGCTCACCGGCACCGGCCTGCCCTCGCCGCAGGCAGCCCTGGGGCAGGCAGCCCAGCGCATGGGTTTTCTCTACCTCGACGGGCAGTTCACCGCCGTCGCCGACGCGGGAGACGTCCCGCTGGATCAGGCGGCGTCGATCGAGCTGGACATCGATGAATTGCAGGCCGGCGAGCGGATGCAGGACGCACGCGTCTGACAAACTTGTCCGATCGCGGTCCGGACGCAGACAAAAAACGTTGAGCTTGCGGCCCGTGCGTGCTGGCATGCGGCCGGCACGGCTCCAGCCAGGCGGCACGTCGCCGGACAAAAAAAGGGCCGCATCCCTGCGGCCCTCCAAGCGGTGTTCCGTCCCGCGTTTAACCATGAAGAAACTGTCAGGCGGCTTCCTTGGCCACGGAGACCGTTGCGCCGCCGGTCTTGTCCTGCAGCTTCCGTGCCACTTCAGCCCCATACCGGGCATCCGCCTTCGAAAAGTGTGCAATCTGCCGCTCCCGGATGGCCGCTGACGTGACCGCCGCCAGCGCGCCGGCGATGTTCGTCGTGAGCCGGTCCTGTTCGTCGGCCGGCATCAGCCGGAACAGGTTGCCAGCCTGGGTGTAGTCGTCCTCGGTGCCGCGGGCGTCGTAGCGGCCGGCGACACCGTCCAGCGCCCAGCCCGGGTCGCCGTGGCCGAAGCCGCGCGTGTCGCTTCCATGGCCCTGCACCGGATCGTAGTTGCGCGTCGCACCGCCGTTGTGGATGGCCATCGCGCCGTCACGCTGCTGGTTGTGGAACGGGCAGCGCGGACGGTTCACCGGCAGGTGCTGGTGGTTGGTGCCCACCCGATAGAGCTGCGCATCGTGGTAGGCGAACAGCCGGCCCTGCAGCATCTTGTCGGGGCTGTAGCCCAGGCCCGGGACCACGTTGGCCGGGGAGAAGGCGACCTGCTCGACATCGGCGTGGTAGTTGTCAGGGTTGCGATCGAGCTCCAGCACGCCCACCGGGAGGCGCGGGAAGTCCCGGTGCGGCCACACCTTGGTGAGGTCGAAGGCGTTCCAGCCGGTGCGCTGCTCCCAGGCCACGCGCTCGGCCTCGGTCATGACCTGGATGAAGGCGGTCCAGCGCGGGAAATTGCCGCTGCGGATCGCCTCGAACAGGTCGCGCTGGGCGTAGTCCGGATCCTGGCCTGCCAGGCGAACGGCGTCCTGCGCCGACAGGTTGCGGATGCCCTGCTGCGTCTTGAAGTGCCACTTCACCCAGACGCGCTCGCCGGCCGCGTTGACCAGGCTGAAGGTGTGGCTGCCGAAGCCGTCCATGTGGCGGTAGCCGTCGGGCGTGCCGCGGTCGGAGAACAGCATCGTCACCTGGTGCAGCGACTCGGGCGCCTGGCTCCAGAAGTCCCACATCATGTCGGCCGACTTCAGGTTGGTCTGCGGGTCGCGCTTCTGGGTGTGCACGAAGTCAGGGAACTTGATCGGGTCCTTGATGAAGAACATCGGCGTGTTGTTGCCCGCCAGGTCCCAGTTGCCTTCCTCGGTGTAGAAGCGGATCGCGAAACCCCGCGGGTCGCGCTCGGTGTCGGCCGAACCGCGCTCGCCGCCGACCGTGGAGAAGCGGACGAAGGTCTCGGTCTTCTTGCCGACCTGGCTGAACAGCCGGGCCTTGGTGTACTTCGTGATGTCGTGCGTCACGGTGAAGGTTCCGTACGCGCCCGACCCCTTGGCATGCACCACGCGCTCGGGAATGCGCTCGCGGTTGAAGTGCTGCAGCTTCTCGATCAGGTGGAAGTCCTGCAGGAGGATCGGGCCACGCGGGCCGGCCGTGATGCTGTTCTGGTTGTCGGCGACCGGAATGCCGGAGGCGGTGGTGAGGCGGGGAGAGTCCATCGCGTGTCCTTCGTGGGTGAACGGTGGCGCGATTGTGTTTTTCACTGCTGGATTGACAAAGACAATTGGGCAAATTTCGCCAATAGACTTCAGTTATTCAGCACCGGCGGGCACCTGCGACATGCATGCGACGGCGCACCGGCGCCGCGGCCCTGGCAGGCCCGCAGAAGCACGAACGCCGGGCAGTGCCCGGCGTCTCGATCGCTTGCCAGGCGCGCCGCGCGCGCCGGAATTCAGGCGAAGGCCGGCTGGCCGTGGCCGTGCGCGTGCTCCTCGGCCAGGCGGAAGGCGCCCACCACTTCCACCAGGCGCGCCGCCTGCCCGCGCAGGCTCTCGGCCGCCGCGGCGCTCTGCTCCACCAGGGCGGCGTTCTGCTGGGTCACCTGGTCGAGCTGCTGGACCGCATCACCCACGTGCGAGATGCCTTCGGTCTGCTCGATCGTCGCGGCGGTGATCGTGTCGATCAGCTGGGCGACGCGCTGCACCTGCTGCACGATGTCGGCCATCGTGCGGCCGGCCTGGCCCACCTGGGCACTGCCGCTCTCGACCTTCTGCACGCTGTCGCCGATCAGCGCCTTGATCTCGCGCGCGGCATCCGCCGAGCGTTGCGCCAGCCCGCGCACCTCGCTGGCCACCACCGCGAAGCCGCGGCCCTGCTCGCCGGCCCGCGCCGCTTCCACGGCGGCGTTCAGCGCCAGGATGTTGGTCTGGAAGGCGATGCCGTCGATCACGCCGATGATGTCGCTGATGCGGCGGCTGGATGCGCTGATCGCCTCCATCGTGTGCACCACCTGGCCGACGACTTCGCCGCCCTGGCGCGCCACCGCGCTGGCGCTGCCCGCCAGCTCGGTCGCCTGGCGGGCCGTGTCGGCGTTGGTGCGCACGGTGGTCGTCAGCTGCTTCATCGAGGCCGCGGTCTGCTGCAGGTTGGAGGCCTGCTCCTCGGTGCGCTGGCTGAGGTCGGCGTTGCCCATCGCGATCTGGCTGGAGCCGGTCGCGATGCTGTCGCTGCTCTGGCGGACTTCACCGACGATGCGCCGCAGCGCGTCGGCCATGCGCCCCATCGCACCCATCAGCTCGCCCACTTCGTCACGGCGGCTGGTGTCCAGCGTCACCGAGAGGTCGCCGGCGGCGATCGCGTCGGCTGCCTCGCGCGCCTGCCGCACCGGCACCACCACCGAGCGGGTGAGCACCCAGGCCAGGCCGATGCCGGCCAGCAGCGCCAGGCCGGCGCCCAGGCTGAGGAACAGCACGCCTTCGGCCGCGGCTGCGTCGGCGCGCGCCCGGCTCTCCTCGACCTTCTTGCGCTGGTGCTCGGCGATCCGCTCGACCGATGCGAGGTAGGACTGCGCAGCCGGGAACACCTTGGCCACGACCTCGGCACCCACGTCCTCGCCGGCTTCCTTGCGCTTGAGCAGGCTGTTGCGCATGGCCTGGAACGCCTCCCGCTCCTTGGTGATCTCCGCCACGATCGACTTGGCGACCTCGTCGTCGACCAGCAGTTCCGTCATCCGCTTCAGGCGGTCGGTCTGGGCGGCGACGACGGCCTTCATCTCGTCCTTGACCCGGGCAAGCACCGCGGCGTCGGTGGCGAAGAACACGACCCACGAACGGGCCGCGTTGGTCTCGATGGAGCGCACCCACGACTGGGTGAGCACCAGCATCTCGGCGTCGTGCGTGGCCAGCTGCTCGGCCAGGCCCCGCATGGTGCGGATCCGCTCGATTCCGGCCAGGGCGCTGAGCAGCCCCGCGATGATCAGGATGGCAAACCCCAGCGAGAGCCGGGTGCCGAGTTTCATGTTCGCCAGGAATGGCATGGTCGACCTCACGAAGAAGCGAAGGGCGCCGGAATGGCGCCATGGGTTCATTTACGGACGAGGACCATTCTTCTTGAGGCAGGTCAACCGGAGCCGCGGGAAAACTGGGGAAAAGCCCCCCTGTTCCCGGCTTCTGCAGGCCTAGACTGGCCGCTTCACCAGAACACGGCCGGCGACCGCGGCCGGCCAGGAGACGCCCGTGACCCGCTACCCCGCCCCGGCACTCGAGCAGGTGCCCGACGACATCCGTGCCCGCATCCTGGAGGTGCAGGAGAAGGCCGGCTTCGTGCCCAACGTGTTCCTCGCGCTGGCGCGGCGGCCGGCCGAGTGGCGCGCCTTCTTCGCCTACCACGACGCGTTGATGCTCAAGGAGGATGGCTCGCTCACCAAGGGCGAACGGGAGATGATCGTCACCGCCACCAGCGCGGCGAACAACTGCCTCTACTGCGTGGTGGCCCACGGCGCCATCCTGCGCATCCACGAGAAGAAGCCGCTCGTGGCCGACCAGGTGGCCGTGAACTACCGCAAGGCCGACATCACGCCGCGGCAGCGCGCGATGCTCGACTTCGCGATGAAGGTCTGCTTGCGCTCGCACGAAGTCGACGAAGCGGACTTCCCCCCCCTGCATGCGCACGGGTTCTCCGACGAGGACATCTGGGACATCGCCGCCATCACCGCCTTCTTCGGCCTGTCCAACCGCATGGCCAGCTTCAGCAACATGCAGCCCAATCCGGAGTTCTTCCTGATGGGGCGGGTGCCGCGGCAGAAGTAGGGCTGCCCGCCTGCGGGGGCGTCACGCCAGCACGGCCAGCGTGGCGTCGGCGACGGCCAGCACGGCCGGCACGGCCTCGCCGGCGGCGGCCGGATCGCGCCTGGCGCGCAGTTCGGCCTGCGCCGCCACCTCGGCCAGGCGGCTCGCCCCCACGCCGCCTGCCGAGGCCTTGAGGGTGTGGAAGCACCGGAGCAGCTCGGCGTCCGTCGGGCGGTCGCGCAGCGCCGCCAGCATGCGCCGCAGATCCTCGGCGAAGACGCCGACGATGCGCTCCAGCAGTTCGGGCCGCCCGCCCAGGACCGTGAGCGCCTGCTCCCGGTCCCACAGCGGCAGGTGTTCCAGCGCATCGTGCCCCGGCGCCGGACCACCCGTCCCGGCGCGGTCCTGCGCGCCGCCGTCGACGTGGTGCCGGATCAGGCGCACCAGGTCCTCCAGCACGAAAGGTTTGCCCACGTGGCCGTCCATGCCCGCGGCCAGGCACTGGTCGCGGTCCGTGTCCAGCGCGTTGGCTGTCATGGCCAGCACCGGCAGATCGCGCAGGCCCAGCGCGCCGCGGATGATGCGCGTGGCCTCCAGCCCGCCCATCACCGGCATCAGCACGTCCATCAGCACGAGGTCGGGCCGCGGCCCCCGCGACAGCCGCTCGATGGCCTGCTGTCCATCGCCCACGATCTCGATCTGCGCGCCCTCGCGCGTGAGCAGCTCGTCGGCGATCTGCTGGTTCACCACGTTGTCCTCCACCAGCAGCAGCCGGATCCCCGCCAGCGGCTGGTCGGCGCGCGGCTCGGTGGCCTCGCGGCGCTGCGCGCCCAGGGCCTCGCGCAGCGCCGCCTGCACCATGGAGCCAGTGACCGGCTTGACCAGGTAGCCGTCCACCAGTGCCTGTTCGGCAGCTGGGCGGCGGCTGAGCATCTCGCGGCCGTAGGCGGTGAGCATCAGCAGCAGATGCGGGTCCTGGCCCGCCTGCAGCTCGCGGATGCGCAGGCTGGTCTCCCAGCCGTCCAGCCCGGGCATGTTCCAGTCCACGAAGATGGCGTCGTAGCGGGTGCCGCCGGTTTCCAGGCGCTGCAGCGCCTCTTCGCCGCTGGCGACCGCCTCGGGCTTCCAGCCCTGCGCCACCGCGATGGCGGCCAGCGATTCGCGGGCCACGACGTTGTCGTCGACGATCAGCACGCGCTCGACCGGCAGGGTGTCGACGGCCTCCGCCACCGGCGTTGCCAGCGGCAGCAGCAGCTCGAACGAGAACCGGCTGCCCTGGCCCGGAGTGCTCTGCACGTGCAGCTCGCTGCCCATCATCGCGGCCAGCCGGCGGCAGATGCTCAGGCCCAGCCCGGTGCCGCCGAAGGCGCGCGCGATCTCGCCGCTGGCCTGGGCGTAGTCGTCGAACAGGCGCGAAGACTGCTCCGGCGTGATGCCGATGCCGGTGTCCCTCACCGCGAACTCCACCCGGATCGCACCGGTGCCCGCGGCCACCAGGCGCAGCTGCACCACCACCTCGCCGGTGTCGGTGAACTTCACGGCGTTGCCGCCCAGGTTGATCAGGATCTGGCGCAGCCGCATGTCGTCGGCCACCAGCCGGTCGGGGATGCGCGGATCGATGTCGTACAGCACCTCGAGCTGCTTGCGCCCGACCGCGCCGGCCAGGATCGTGGACAGGTCGTTGAGCAGCGCGTCCAGCGAGAACGGGCGCGGCTCCAGCTGCATGCGGCCGGCCTCGATCTTGGAGAAGTCCAGGATGTCGTTGAGCAGCGACAGCAGCGAGCGCGCCGCCCCCTCGGCCTTGTCGGCGTAGTCCTTCTGCCGACTGTCCAGCGGGGTGAGCTGCAGCAGGCTGAGCATGCCCACCACCGCGTTCATCGGGGTGCGGATCTCGTGGCTCATGCTGCTGAGGAACCGGCTCTTGGCCTGGCTGGCGGCGACGGCGGCGTCCCGCGCGCGCCGCAGTTCGGTGACGTCCTGGGCGACGGTGAAGAACCCGGCCACTTCGCCGGCGACGAAGTGCGGCAGGTAATGCACGATCCAGGCGGTCTCGCGGCCATCGGCGTCGCGCGCATCCTGCTCCACCTGCCGGACCACCCCGCCCAGGGCGGCCGCCACGTGCTCGGGCTCCAGCCGCAGCGTGTCCTCGCCCTGGAACACGCGGGCATCGCGGCTGGCGCCCAGCAACTGCTCGCGTTCGACGCCGAGCACCTCGCAGTAGCGGCGATTCGCGAACTGGCAACGCAGGGAGGCGTCCCAGTACGCCAGCCGAACCGGCATGTTGTCGGCCATCACCCGCATCAGGTGCTCGCCGGCCTCCACCCGCTGCTCGGCCTCCACCAGGGCCTGCATCGACCGCGTCAGTTCGTCGTTCTCCGACTGCACGCGGTCCAGCGCCGAGAGGTGGTCGTCCAGCAGCCGGTCGAAGCTGTCGGCCAGCTGGCCCAGTTCGTCCCGCGAGCCCAGGTGGGTGCGCGCCCGCAGGTCGCCCTCGGCCACGCGCGCGATCGTGCCCTGCAGCCGTCCCAGGGGACGGTGGACGCTGCGCACCACGATCCAGGCCGTCAGCAGCGCGCCGAACAGCAGCACGGCGGCGGCGATCGCGTGGCGCAGCTGGGCCTCGCGGGTCAGCCGCTCCAGTCGCAGTGCATCCTGCCGGCCGCTCGCGTCCACGAGCTGCGCGACCGCCCGGACCGTCGCCGCCCCGAACGGCGTGGTGGTCGCCGCGCGCCACTCGGTGGCCTCGTCCATCCTGCCCTGCGCGATCAGCTGGAACCAGTGCGGCCGCGCCGTCTTGTACCGCTCGAAGGCCAGTTGCACCGCGCGCGCGCCCTCCACTTCCTCCGGCGTGAGGCCGTCGGAACTCGCGAAGGCGCCGATGTTGTCGTCGAACGTCCGGTAGAGCGCCGGCTCTCCCTGCGTGATGCGCTGGCGGCTCTCCGCGTCCGTGAACACCAAGAACTGCGGGAAGCCATAGCGCAGCTCCCACAGTGCGTTCTGGCACCGTGCCAGCAGCGTCGCCTTGCCCTGCGTGCGGCGCAGCGTCTCCCGCAGCTGGGTGGTCTCGTAGGCGTCGTACAGGCCGTAGGCGGCCATGAAGCCGGCCATGAGGCTGAAGCCGACGATCAGGCGGCCGCGGATGGTGAGGGACACGCAGGCTCCTGCGGGATGGAACGGGGCGGCGGAAAGGAGGGCCCGTGCCGCGCCTTCCTCTCGCGGGTGTGCAGCCAGTATGGGCGGCCGGCCGTTCCTGCGATGCGCGCATAAGCGCCGGGAAACCGGCGCGTCTTGCCATCCCGCGGCCGCCGTGGGGGCAGCCGTCAGCGCTCAGAGGCGGCGCGGATCGGTCTCCAGCAGCATGCGGGCCAGGTCCTGCAGGTCGCGCCGCAGGCGTTCGCTGCCGGGGAGCAGCTCGAAGCTGCGCTCGTCCATGTAGAGGGCGCGGTTGGCCTCCAGCTGGATGCTGTGGCGGTGGCGCGCCGGATCGCCGTAGCGGCGCACCAGCTCGACACCCTTGTACGGGAAGTTCACTTCCACCGAGTAGCCGCGGCCGCGCAGGAAATCGGCCAGCGCCGCCGACAGCCTCGGGGAGGCCGTGGTGCCGTCGCGGTCACCCACCACGAAGTCGGCATGGGCGACGCCGGGGTACAGGGTGGCGTGGCTGCCGGCCACGGCCGGCATCGAATGGCAGTTCACATGGATGCTGTAGCCGTGCCGGGCGTGGGCCTCGTCGATCGCACGCGCCACCGCCTCGTGGTAGGGCCGCCAGCAGCGCTCGATGCGCGCCGCCACTTCGGCCGGCCGCAGCCGCCGGGCATAGAGCGGCACCCCGTCGTCGGTGTTGCGCCAGATGAGGCCCTTGCCCAGCCGCACCTTGGCCAGCACCACCGGATCGGTCTCCACCGGTCCGGTCCAGGGCCCATCGAGCATCTCGACGTCGATCTCGCGTTCGCTGCGGTTGGCGTCCAGGTAGCTGCGCGGGAACAGCGCCTCGACCCAGGCGATGCCCAGGGCGGGCGCGAAGTCGTAGAGCTTCTCCACGTGCGTGTCCTCGGCGGTGCGCAGCAGCGCCCGGTCGCAGGCGTGGTCGAAGTCGGCGGGGTAGCGGGTGCCGCTGTGCGGCGAGTCGAGCACCAGGGGGGTACGGCCGGCGACGGTGCGGATCGCCGGCTCCAGGTCGGGCGCCTCGTGGCGCAGCGGATCGGAAGCCATGCCCGACTCTAACGCGCCGGCCGGACACCGGCGCGCCGGCGTGCTCTTCCGGAAAGCGAGCGCAACGGCGCATCCGGCAGAGCAGGCCAGCGCCCACAATGGCGCCATGCACACCCGCACGTTCGAGGCGAACGGCCAGCGGCTGGAGGCGATCGTCGACGGGCCGGACGACGGCGATCTGGTCATCCTGCTGCACGGCTTCCCGGAGTCCGGCGACGCCTGGCACCGGCAGGTGCCGGCGCTGGCCGGTGCCGGTCTGCACGTCATGGCGCCGCACCAGCGCGGCTACGCCGGGTCGTCGAAGCCGGCGACCGTGTTCGACTACCGCCTGGGCCTGCTGGCGCTCGACGTGGTCGGGCTGGCCGACGCCGCCGGCGCATCCCGGTTCTCGGTCGTCGGGCACGACTGGGGCGCGGTCGTCGCCTGGCATCTGGCCACGACCCAGGCGGCACGGCTGAAGCGCGTGGTGGTGCTCAACGGCCCCCATCCCGGCACCGTCGGGATGCACGCGATGCGCCATCCCACCCAGTTCCTGCGCAGCTGGTACATCGGCGCCTTCCAGATCCCGGTCGTGCCCGAGCTGCTGCTGCGCGCGGGCGGCCACGCCTGGCTGCGGCGCGCTATGGAAGACTCCGCGCGGCCGGGGGCGCTGCCACAGGATCTGCTGCAGCGGTACCAGGCGCAGTGGGTCCAGCCCGGCGCCCTCACCGCGATGCTCAACTGGTACCGGGCGCTGGCGTTCGATCCGCCCACCCCGGCCCGGCCGATCGACCTGCCGGTCACCATCCTCTGGGGCGAACAGGACCGGTTCCTCGACCGCGGCCTGGCCGACGCGGCCCTGGCGCTGTGCCGGCAGGGCGAACTGGTGCCCTTCCCCAACGCGACCCACTGGTTGCACCATGAAGAGCCCGACGAGGTGAACCGGCAGCTGCTCAAGGCGCTGGCCTAGGTCGCACCGCACCGTGGCAGCCGGCTGCTCAGGTAGAGTCGCCGCATGAACCTGCGTTTCCTCGAGGCCTTCTACTGGATCGCCAAGCTGGGAAGCTTCAGTGCCGCGGCCGCCCGGCTGCACACCACGCCCGCCGCCATCTCCGAGCGGATCCGGACGCTGGAAGAGGACCTGGGGGTGCGGGTGTTCGAACGCGACAGCCGGCGGGTGGCGCTCACCGCCCCAGGACAGCGCCTGCTGCCCTATGCGGAGCAGATGCTCTCGCTGCGCGACGCGATGAAGAAGTCGGTGCAGGACGGCAGCGCGCAGACCGGGATCATCAGCCTGGGCGTGATCGAGTCGGTGGTGCACACCTGGCTGCCCGACGTGCTGCGCGAGCTGACCGAGGTCTACCCCGGCATCACCGTCGAGCTCTATTCGGACTCGACGCCGCGCCTCAAGGAGGAATTGCGCACCGACCACCTGGACATGGCCATCCTCGCCGACGAGGTCGACGGCGAGCTGTACGAGAGCGTGCCGCTCGCGCAGGACCCCATGCTGTGGGTGGCCCATCCCGCCATCGCGGCAGCCGTGACCGATGCCAAGGGCTTCGAGGCGGTGCTGGCCCGCCAGCCGGTGATGACCTTCGTGCGGGACACGCCGGCCTACCACGACGTGCGCCGCGCGCTGGCCAACGTGATCGGCGTGCGCATCAACCCGTTCTCCTCGATCGCCGCGATCAACGCGGTGCTGCTTGGTGGCTACGGCATCGCGGCCATGCCCTCGCGCGTGGTCGGAGCCGCCCTTGCCGAAGGGCGCCTGCGCGAGATCCCGTGCGGGCCGCGGCTGGCGCCCCTGCGGATGCTGCTGGTGCGGCCGAGGGCCGGCCGCGAGCCGGTGGTGGACGCGGTGGCCGACCTGGTGGCGCGCGTGTGCACCCGTCTTGCGCAGCCCTGAGCACCCGCTCCGGGCACCGCCCCCGGACGGTGCGCAGCTTGGGTTTTTCTTGACGCTGCCTGCTGAATTTCTCGTTTGATGCCGCGGCCGGCATCCGAATAATCCGCCGCATGCATCCGCTTCCCGACAGCTACAGCACCGGCGCCGAGGCCCGACGCGCCATCCGCGCCGGCCGCCTGCGCGGCGACACGAGCAGCGTGGCGACCGGCCACGTGCAGGCCAACCTGGCCATCGTCCCGCAACGCTGGGCGCCGGATTTCCTGACCTACTGCATGCGCAATCCCAAGCCCTGCCCGCTGCTGGGGGTGAGCGAGCCGGGGCAGGTGACCCTTGCCGCCGTGGCGGCCGACCTGGACCTGCGCCGCGACGTGCCGGGCTACCGCGTCTGGCGTGACGGCGAGCTCGAGCGGGAGGTCGACGACCTGCTGGCCCTCTGGCAGCCGGACTGGGTCACGTTTGCGATCGGCTGCTCGTTCTCGTTCGAGCAAGCCCTGATCGCCCACGGCATCGGCGTGCGCAACATCGAGCAGCAGGTCAACGTCTCGATGTACGTCACGAACATCCCCACCGAGGCGGCCGGCCCGTTCGGCGGCCCGCTGGTGGTGACGATGCGGCCGATGCTGCCGGCCGACGCGATCCGCGCGGTGCAGATCACCAGCCGGTTTCCCAAGGTGCATGGCGCGCCGGTGCACATCGGCGACCCGGGGCGCATCGGCATCCGCGATCTCGCGCGGCCCGATTTCGGCGATGCCGTCGAGATCCGCGAGGGCGAGCTGCCGGTCTTCTGGGCCTGCGGCGTCACGCCGCAGATGGCCATCCGCCAGGCCCGCCTGCCGCTGTGCGTGACCCACATTCCCGGCCACATGCTCGTGACCGACCTGCTCAACAGCGAGCTCGAGTTCCAGTAACCCCAAGGAGCGATCAATGCAACGATGGATCATCGGCGCGGCCGCGCTGGCCGCCGCCTGGGCAGCGCATGCCCAGGTCAAATGGGACCTGCCCTCGGGCTACGGCACCAACACCTTCCAGGTGCAGAACCTGCAGCAGTTCGCCGACGACGTGGCCAGGGCCAGTGGCGGCAAGCTGCGCATCGTGGTCCATCCGAACGCGTCGCTGTTCAAGGCCAACGAGATCAAGCGCGCCGTGCAGTCATCGCAAGTGGCGGCCGGCGAGTTCATCCTGTCCGGCTTCGCCAACGAAGCGCCGGTGTTCGGCGTCGACTCGATCCCGTTCCTGGCCACCAGCTATGCCGAGTCGCGCCGGCTCGACGAGGCGTCGCGGCCGCTGCTCGCCAGGACGCTGGCGGCGCAGGGCATCAAGCTGCTGTACACGGTGCCCTGGCCGCCGCAGAGCCTCTACTCGGCCAAGCCGGTGTCGGCGCTCAAGGACCTCAAGGGCACCCGCATGCGGGCCTACAACCCGGCGACCTCGCAGATCGCCAGTGCCGTGGGCGCGCAGCCGGTGACGATCCAGCTCGCCGAGCTGCCGGCCGCGCTGGCCACCGGCGGCGTCGACAACTTCCTGACCTCCAGCGCCAGTGGCGTGGACAGCAAGCTGCACGAGAGCGTCAAGTACTTCTACGGCGTTGCGGCCTGGCTGCCGCGCAACGCGGTGGTGGTCAACCAGAAGGCGTTCGACGCGCTCGACAAGCCCACCCGCGACGCCCTGCTGCAGCAGGCCGCCGCCGCCGAGCAGCGCGGCTGGCGCGTGAGCGAACAGAAGGACGGCGAGTACCTGCGCGAACTCGCCTCCAAGGGCATGAAGATCGACCCGACCGCCGACCACCTGAAGAAGGAGCTCAAGACGATCGGCGAGCAGATGACGGCCGACTGGGTGCGGCAGGCCGGCCCGGAAGGCAAGGCCGTCATCGACGCCTACCACGGCAAATGAAGCCCGCGATGGACGCCCCTGCCCTGTCCCCCGCCCGCCAGGCGCCCGCTGGCGGCGCCTGGCGGGCCGCCCTCGACGGCTTGTTCGGCCTGGCCGGCTGGCTGGGGGCCGCCTGCATCGCGCTCATGTGCCTGCTGATGGTCGGCCAGTCGGTCGGCCGCCAATTCGGCTGGCCGACCGGGGCGGTGAACGACCTGGTTGCCTGGCTGTGCGCCGCCGCGGCGTTCCTCACCATGGCCCACGCCTTCAAGCACGGCGACTTCGTGCGCGTCACGCTGCTGCTCGAACGCTGCGCGCCTGCCGCCCGCCGCCGCTACGAGCTGGGCTGCCTCGCCCTGGCGGTGGCGGCCGTCGCCTACCTGGCCTTCTGGGCGTGCCGCTTCACCTGGCAGAGCTGGCAGTTCCACGAAGTCGCGCAGGGGGTCTGGGCCGTGCCGATCTGGATTCCCCAATTGAGCTTCGCCGCGGGCTCGCTGCTGTTCCTGCTGGCGGTGGCCGACGAATTCGTGATCGTGCTGCGGGGCGGCGAGCCGACCTTCGTGCGCCTGGTGCGCGAGCGGCACGCCCAGGGCGACTTCTCCTCCGACGTCTAAGGACCCCCGCATGACCACCCTCACCGCCGGCGCGATCCTGCTGGCCCTGATGCTCCTGCTGCTGGCCGGCGGCGTCTGGATCGCCATGACCCTGGCGATCTGCGGCTGGGTCGGGCAGGCGTTCCTCACCTCGAGCGAACCCGGCCTGAACCTGTTCTCGGCGTTCTGGGAAAGCAACGCCAGCTGGGAACTGGCCGCCTTGCCCCTGTTCATCTGGATGGGCGAGATCCTGTTCCGCACCAAGCTGTCCGAGGAGATGTTCCGCGGCCTCGCGCCATGGCTCAACCGGGTGCCCGGCCGGCTGTTCCACACCACGATCCTGGGCTGCGGCATCTTCGGCTCGGTCTCGGGGTCGTCGGCAGCCACCTGCGCCACGATCGCCAAGGTGTCGCTGCCCGAGCTCAAGCGCCGCGGCTACGACGAGCGCATCGCGATGGGCTCCCTCGCGACGGCCGGCACACTGGGCATCCTGATCCCGCCGTCGATCACGATGGTGGTGTATGCGGTCGCGGCCGACGCCTCGATCATCCGCATCTTCCTGGCAGGCTTCCTGCCCGGCCTGCTGCTGATGGCGCTGTTCTCCGGCTACATCGGCTGGTGGTCGCTGCGCCACCGCGACCGCATGCCGCCCCCGGAGCCGACCACCACCCTGGTCGACAAGTTGAAGCTGTCGCGCAACCTGCTGCCCTGCGCCGCGCTCATCGTGTTCGTCTGCTGGTCGCTGGTGGCGGGCTGGGCAACGGCCACGGAGTGCGCCGCCTATGGCGTGGTGGGGGCGCTGGCCCTGGCCGCCTGGAGCGGCTCGCTCAGCTGGCCGAGCCTGCGCGACAGCCTGGCCGGCGCCGCACGCACCAGCTGCATGATCATGTTCATCCTGGCGGGCGCCGCGTTCCTCACCAAGACGATGGCGTTCACCGGCATCCCGCGCGAACTGGCCGAATGGGTCGACAGCCTGCACCTGTCACCCTACGCGCTGATCGCGACCCTGGTGGCGGTCTACCTGGTGCTCGGCACCGCCCTGGACGGCATCAGCATGATCGTGCTGACCGCCGCGGTGGTGATGCCGATGATCCAGAAGGCCGGCTTCGACCTGGTGTGGTTCGGCATCTTCGTGATCCTGCTGGTCGAGATCGCCGAGGTCACCCCGCCGGTGGGCTTCAACCTGTTCGTGCTGCAGAACATGACGGGACAGGACAGCAACCGGATCGCCCGGGCTGCCTTGCCGTTCTTCGGCTGCCTGGTGGCGTGCATCGTGTTGATCACGGTCTTTCCGGCGATCGTGACCATCGTGCCCGACCTGCTGATGGGCCAGGCCCGCTGAGCGCGTCCAGGAGCCAGCCCATGCATTCCTTTGTCCTGGCGGCCGCGCTGGCCGTCCTGCTGGCGCAGCCCTGCGCTGCGCGGTCCGGCACGGCCTGGAACCTGGCCACCGGGTACCGCGCCGAGACGTTCCACACCATCAACCTGGCCGAGTTCGCCCAGGAGGTCGAGGGCGCGACGGGCGGCGAGCTGCGCATCCGCCTGCATCCGAACAACAGCCTGGCGAGGCTGGCGGACATCCCGCGGGCGGTGCAGGACGGCCGCGCCGAAGCCGGCGAGACGATCATGACCAACCTGGCGGGCGAGATGCCGATGGCCGGGGTCGACTCGATCCCGTTCCTGGTCGGCACCTATGCGGACGCACGCCGCCTCTGGACCCTGCAGCGGCCTCTCGTCGAGAAGCGCTTCGCCGCCCAGGGCCTGCGCGTGCTCTATGCCGTGCCGTGGCCGCCCCAGGGCCTGTTCACCAGCCGGCCCGTCCGCGGCTCGGCGGATTTCGCGGGCACCCGCATGCGCACCTACAACGGCACCACGCTGCGGATCGCGCAGATGCTGGGCGCGACGCCGGTGGACGTTCCGATGGTCGAGGTCAGCAGGGCGCTGGCGTCCGGCACCATCGACAGCATGATCACCTCGGCCGTGACCGGGGTCGAGAATGCCGTCTGGGGGCCCATCAAGCACTACTACGAGATCAACGCCTGGTTCCCGAAGAACGTGGTGTTCGTGGCCGAACGCGCGTTCTCCGCGCTGCCGCCGCCCCAGCAGAGGGCGGTGCTGCAGGCGGCACAGGCCGCCGAGGCACGCGGCTGGGAGCGCAGCCAGGCCATCCTGAAGGAATCGACCGACGTGCTGCGCGCGCACGGCATCCGCATCGAGCGCGCGCCGCCGGAATTCGAGGCCGACCTGCGGCGCATGGGCGACAAGTTCTCGCGCGAATGGGTGCGCAGCGTCGGCAACGAGGCGAACGCGATCTTCGTGCCTTACTACACGCAGTAAATTGGAGGGCCGAGCGCCCCGAACCAAGAGCCCCATGCAAGCACTTCCGAACCCATCCGTCGCCCCTGCCCGCTGGCAATTCTGGATCGACCGCGGCGGCACCTTCACCGACATCGTGGCGCGCCGGCCCGACGGCAGCCTGGTCACCCACAAGCTGCTGTCGGAGAATCCCGAGCAGTACCGCGACGCGGCGGTGGCCGGCATTCGCCACCTGCTGGGCCTGGCCCGGGGCGAGCCGATCCGGCCGGAGCAGGTCGAGTGCGTGAAGATGGGCACCACGGTGGCCACCAATGCGCTGCTGGAGCGCAAGGGCGAGCCGACCGTCCTGGTCACCACGCGGGGATTCCGCGACGCGCTGCGGATCGCCTACCAGAACCGGCCGCGCCTCTTCGACCGCCGCATCCTGCTGCCCGAGCTGCTGTACAGCCGCGTGATCGAAGCGCGCGAGCGCGTCGCGGCCGATGGCCAGGTGCTGGAGCCGCTCGACCAGGCGCAGCTGCGCCAGGCGCTGCAGGCGGCGCACGCCGAGGGCCTGCGCAGCGTGGCGGTGGTGTTCATGCACGGCTACCGCCACACCGCACACGAGGAAGCCGCCGGCCGCATCGCGCGCGAGGTCGGCTTCGCCCAGGTGAGCACCTCGCACGGCACCAGCCCGATGATGAAGTTCGTCAGCCGGGGCGACACGACCGTGGTGGATGCCTATCTCTCGCCCATCCTGCGCCGCTACGTCGAGCAGGTCGCGGCCGAGATGCCCGGCGTCAAGCTGTTCTTCATGCAGTCCTCCGGCGGCCTGACGGACGCCCATGCCTTCCAGGGCAAGGACGCCATCCTCTCCGGGCCGGCCGGGGGCATCGTCGGCATGGCCCGCACCGCGGCGCTGGCAGGCCATGCCAAGGTGATCGGCTTCGACATGGGTGGCACGTCGACCGACGTGTCGCATTACGCGGGCGAGTTCGAGCGCGAGTTCGAGACCCAGGTGGCCGGGGTGCGGATGCGCGCGCCGATGATGAGCATCCACACGGTGGCGGCCGGCGGCGGCTCGATCCTCGACTTCGACGGCGCGCGCTTTCGCGTCGGGCCGCAGAGCGCGGGCGCGAATCCCGGGCCCGCCAGCTACCGGCGCGGCGGCCCGCTGGCGGTGACCGATGCGAACGTGATGGTCGGCAAGATCCAGCCGCGCCACTTCCCGAAGGTGTTCGGACCCGAGGCCAACGAGCCCCTGAGCCACGAAGCGGCGGCCGACAAGTTCGGCGAGATCGCGCGGCGCACCGGGCGCGCGCCCGAAGAGGTGGCCGAGGGCTTCATCGACATCGCGGTCCAGCAGATGGCCAACGCGATCAAGAAGATCTCCGTGGCCCGCGGCTACGACGTCACCCGCTACACGCTGCAGTGCTTCGGCGGGGCCGGCGGCCAGCATGCCTGCCTGGTGGCCGACGCGCTGGGCATGACCCGGGTGTTCGTGCACCCGCTGGCCGGCGTGCTGTCGGCCTACGGGATGGGTCTGGCCGACCAGAACGTGATCCGCGAGCAGGCGGTGGAGCTGCCGCTGACCGCCGCGGCGCTGCCCCAGGTGGCCGAGCGGCTCGATGCGCTCGCCGCGGCGGCACAGGCCGAGCTGGCGCGCCAGCAGGTCAGTGCCGGCGAGGTGCGGGTCGCGCGCCGCGTGCACGTGCGCTACGAGGGCAGCGACGCCGCGCTCGTCGTTCCGTTCGGGCCGCTTGCCGCCATCCAGCAGGCCTTCGAGGCCGCCTACCGCCAGCGCTTCTCGTTCCTGATGCAGGGCAAGGCGCTGGTGGTCGAAGCCGTGTCCGTCGAGGCGGTCGTCGCGGGCGACGCGCCGGCCGAACAGCGGCACGCGCTGCAGGAGCGGCGCGAGGTGCCGCGCCGGGAAACCGTGCGCATGTATTCCGGCGGCCGGTGGCACGAGGCTGCCCTGGTCGTGCGCGAGGACCTGCGCCCCGGCGACGTCGTGCCCGGCCCGGCCATCATCGCGGAGAAGAACGCCACCACGGTGGTGGAACCCGGCTGGGAAGCGGCGGTCACCGAGCTCGACCACATCGTGCTCGACCGCCGCGTCCCGCGCGATGCGCGCCATGCCGCGGGCACGCAGGTCGACCCGGTGCTGCTGGAGGTGTTCAACAACCTGTTCATGAACATCGCCGAGCAGATGGGACTGCAGCTGCAGAACACCGCCTACTCGGTGAACATCAAGGAGCGGCTGGACTTCTCCTGCGCCCTGTTCGATGCCGAGGGCAACCTCATCGCGAACGCGCCGCACATGCCGGTGCACCTGGGCTCGATGGGCGAGAGCATCAAGACCGTCGTGCGCGAGAACGCCGGCCGGATGGCGCCTGGCGACGTGTTCGTGCTGAACGACCCGTACCACGGCGGCACCCACCTGCCCGACGTGACCGTGATCACGCCGGTCTACCTGGACGACGCCGCCGGCGGCAAGCCGCTGTTCTACGTCGGCAGCCGCGGCCACCACGCCGACATCGGCGGCACCACGCCCGGCTCGATGCCGCCCTTCTCGACCCGCATCGAGGAGGAAGGCGTGCAGATCGACAACGTCAAGCTGGTCGACCGCGGCGTGCTGCGCGAGGCCGAGATGGTCGCGCTGCTGCAGAGCGGCGAATACCCCAGCCGCAACCCGGCGCAGAACATGGCCGACCTCAAGGCCCAGATCGCGGCCAACGAGAAGGGCGTGCAGGAGCTGCGCAAGATGGTCGGGCAGTTCGGTCTCGACGTGGTGCAGGCCTACATGCGCCACGTCCAGGACAACGCCGAGGAATCGGTGCGCCGGGTCATCACGCGCCTGAAGGACGGCCAGTTCACGCTGCAGCTGGACAACGGTGCGCAGATCCGGGTGGCGATCCGCGTCGACGCCGCGGCCCGGAGCGCCGAGATCGACTTCAGCGGCACCTCCCCGCAGCAGTCGAACAACTTCAACGCGCCCACCGCGGTGTGCATGGCGGCGGTGCTGTACGTGTTCCGCACGCTGGTGGACGACGACATTCCGCTGAACGCGGGCTGCCTGAAGCCGCTGAAGGTCATCATCCCGCCCGGCTCGATGCTCAACCCGAACCCGCCGGCCTCGGTGGTGGCGGGCAACGTCGAGACCTCGACCTGCATCACCAACGCGATCTACGGCGCGCTGGGGGTGATGGCCGCTGGCCAGTGCACGATGAACAACTTCACCTTCGGCAACGCCCGGCACCAGTACTACGAGACGATCTCGGGCGGCTCCGGCGCCGGTGGCCTGTACGACGAGCAGGGCACGCTGTGCGGCGGCTTCGACGGCACCAGCGTGGTCCAGGCGCACATGACCAACTCGCGCCTGACCGATCCCGAGGTGCTCGAGTTCCGCTTCCCGGTGCGGCTGGACAGCTACGAGATCCGGGCCGGCTCGGGCGGCGCCGGCCGCTGGACCGGCGGCAACGGCGGCATCCGGCGCGTGCGGTTCCTGGAGCCGATGACGGCCAGCATCCTGTCCAACGGCAGGCGCCACGGCGCGTTCGGCATGGCGGGCGGCGAGCCTGGCCAGGTCGGCATCAACCGGGTGGTACGCGCGGACGGCAGCACCGAGGACCTCGACCACATCGGCTCGGCGCAGATGCAGCCGGGCGACGTCTTCGAGATCCACACGCCGGGTGGCGGCGGCTTCGGAACGCCGTGAGGCGGGCCCGTCCGGGCCCCCCGGCCAACCGGCGGCGCAGACCGTTGCCCGGCCGGCCGGGCCGCAGGACGGCCGCGAATCGGTTCCAATCGGACCCATGCCCATGCCCAAGCCCATGTACCGCTCCACCCTGACCGCCGTCGCCCTGGCGGCTGCCGCCCTCGGCGGCCCCGCGTTCGCCCAGCTCAAGGCGCCGTCCTCGGCCGGCGGCAAGCCCGCCCCCGCCGCCGCGGCGTCGCCGGCGCCGGCCGCCAGTGCATCCACCAGCCCCGAAGCGGCCGAGAAGGAAGCCGCCGGCCGGGTCGCCGCCGCCGGCTGGCTCAGCCTGCTGGACCGCCGCGACTGGGGCACCGCCTGGGAGACCTCGTCCGCCGTGTTCCGGGGCGCCGTGCCGCTGGCGCGCTGGATGGACGCGGTGCCGAAGGTGCGCACTGACCTCGGCGCACTGGTGGAGCGCACGCCGACGGAATCGGTCTACCGCACCGAGCTGGAGGGCCGCCCGCCGGGCGACTACGTGAGCGTGGTGTTCACCAGCAAGTTCGAGCAGCGCGAGATCGAGGAGGTGGTGACCACCGTGCGCGAGCCGGACGGCCGCTGGCGCGTCACCGGCTATCTCACGCGCTAGCCGCGGCTGCCGGCGCCCGGCAGCGCTGCAGGTCGCCAGCCCTCCGGCCGGGCACGCCGGCCGTCTCCGGCGATGCGCTGCACCGCCGCTTGCTGCTCGCGCAAGGTGGGCAGCTGGCGCTCGATCCAGCCCTTGAGCACCGGATCGCGCACGCCCAGCAGGGCCTGCTGGTACATCTGCACCTCCTCGCGCTGCCGGCGAGCCCCGACCAGTTCCATGAACTCGCGGTCGAACTTGGGTCCCGACATCCTGGCCAGCCGGGCCAGGGCCTTGCGCTGGGCGTTCTCCATCATGGGCGGCGCCATGGCGCGGCCGTGCAGCAGGTGCAGGATCTCGGCATCGGCCGCCTGGTGGTACTGCAGCTGCTCGGCGGCGAACTCGCGCACGCCCGCGCTCTGGGCGCGGGCGACGGCCAGGCGGCTGGCCTCGACCTCGAACCGGGCGGTGACGGCGGCGGTGCGCAGGAAGGCACGGGCCTGTCGCTCTTCGGGCGGCAGGCGGGTGACGTTGCGCGCCGCCTCGGCCGCGAAGCCGGTGCCGAGCGCGCGCCGGGGTGCCGAAGCAGCCTTGGCCGTCGGCTTGGCGGCAGGGTCGGGCGGCGACGGATGGACGGCGCCGATCTCGGCTTCGACCTCCATCGTTCCCGCGGCATTGGCCCATCGCGCGAGCAGCAGCGCACCCGCTGCCCCTGCAACCATTCCCCACACGACCCTGCGACCGACCACCGACTTCTCCAGCGCCGCAGACTTCGCGGCGGCCGCCATTATTGTTGGGCCGCGCGGGGCGCGGCGGCGTCGGACGCGTCCCACGCCGGCGTAGGACGGTCCGCCGCGCGACCTCAGGTGCCGGTCTTGTTGGCGCCGCTGCCGCCGCCGGTCTTGGTGCTGGCGCCGCCGCCGGTCTGGCCACCGGCCGCGCCGGCCTTGGCATCACCGCCGCCCATGCCGGTGTTCAGCTTCTGCGCCTGGGCCAGGTGCTCCTTGAGCTGGGGCAGGGTCTTGTCGGCGAAGGCCTTCAGTTCCGGATCCTTCAGGTCCTTGCTGGCCTTCTCGAACTCCTTGATGTCCTTCTCGTGCGCCTTGATGCCCACGTTGCGGATGTAGTCGCGATCGAACTCCTGGCCGTTCTTCTTGCCCAGCTGCTCGATGTCGCGCCGCATCGCGCGCGGCGGCGCGGCCGGCAGCTCGACGCCCTTGCTGTTGGCGATCTTGGTGAGCTCGTCGTTGGCCTTGGTGTGGTGGTCCACCAGCATGCCGGCGAAGCTCTTCACGTCGGGGCTGCTCGCGCGCGTCGTCGCCAGCTGGGACACCTGGACCTCGAACATGCCGCTGCCCGCAGCGCGCTCGATGAACCGGCGGTCGCCCTTGGCGACCTTGTCGTCCTTGCTGGTCTCGGACTGGCGCGTGCCGGTGGACGGCTGCGCCGCGGGGGCCGAGCGGCCGCCGGTGGCGGACGTGCCCGCGCCGCCCGTGCCCGAGGGCGCGGATCCGCTGGATGTCTGGGCGACTGCGCCGCCCAGCGAGAACGCCATCGCGAGCGCGACGGCCGAGAGTTTCATGGTCTTGTGCATGCGTTTGCTCCTGGTTTCAAGAAGACGGCGCCCGGAAGGCGCCGCCAAGTCGGGAAAAAGGTGGGTTACTTGCGCGGCGAGCCCGTGGTGCTGGCCGAGGTGCCGGTGCCGGAGGTCCCCGTGCCGGACCCGGTGGCGCTGGTGCTGCCGCCGCCCGGCACCGCCTCGGCACCCGAGGAGGCCTGGGTGCCGGCAGCGCCCGTCATCGAGCTGCCAGCCGTGCCCATGCCGCTGGAGCCGCGCAGGTCGTTCATCGAGCCGCCGCCCGAGCCGCCGGCGCCGCTGGCGCCCTGCCCCTGGGCACCGGATGCGCCCTGCTGCTGCGCGCCGACGTCCTGCTGGGGCACACCACTGTTCTGGCCCTGGCCGCCGCTGCGGCTGGACCGCCAGCTGTTGAACTCCTCGGAGAACTTCTTGTAGCGGTCCTGGCGCCAGTTGTGGTAATCGTTGTCGAGGTTGCGGATCTGCTCCTCGCGCCACTGGTGGTAGTCCGGGTCGTGGTGGTGCGGCTGGTGTCCGCCGAAGCCGCCCTGCTGCCCGTAGCCCTGCATGCCGCCGGAGCTGCCCACGCCCTGCTGGCCATGGGCCTGGCTGCTGCCGTAGGAACTGGAGCCCTGGCCGTACCCCTGCTGGCCGCCCTGGTGCTCGGGACCCCAGCCCACGTTGCCAGGATGGCTGCCGCCCAGCCCGCTCTGGCCGCGCCCGTAGAACGACTCGCCCTGCATGCCGCCGCGGTGACCCTGCATGCCGCCGTACTGCCCCTGCTGGCCGCCCCACTGCCCGCCCTGGCTGCCATAGCCGCCCTGGCCGTAGCTGCTGGCCGTGCCGCCCTGGCCGTAGTTCGTCGCCATGCCGCCGTAGGGCTGGCCGTGCTGCTGGCCATAGCTCTCGTCGTGGCCGCGCCAGCTGTCCTGGCTGTGGCGTGCCGGGCCGCCCTGCACGCTGCCCCAGCCGCCGGCGCCGCTCTGGCCGCCGCCGTAGCCGCCCTGGCCACCGTAGCCGCCCGGCCCGTAGCCGGACTGGCCGCCGTAGCTGCCTTCGCCGCCATAGCCGCCGCGGCCCCAGCCCGACTGGCCGCCGAACTCGCCGCCGGTCCCGCCGAACTCGCCGCCGCGGCCGTCATCCCGGCGGCCGCCGCCCTGCTCGCCCCGGCCCTGGCCGTGGTTCTCGCCGCCATAGCCGCCGTAGCCGCCCGACTGCTGCGAGCCCATGTCGCCGTAGCCGCGGGCCGATTCCCAGCCGAGGCCGCGGGCGCCCTGCGACGCCTGCGAGTCACGCTCGCGGCCCTGGTCCTGGCTCCAGCGCCCCTGCGGGCCCTGCTGCCGGTCGCGGTCTTCCCAGTCACGTGAAGCCATGTCCGTTCTCCTATCGAAGCAAGTTCGTCTGCGGCGGACTGGTTCCGCCGACCCCAGGGACCTTAGGACGAGGTCGGGCCGGACCCTGTCGGACAAGGGACGAACCGGTGTAGGAGCAGCTTGGCGGCGGGCAACCAAACGTTGCTGCTGCCGAGCAAGGCGTCAGTGCACGTGGGCGAACGCGCTCACGAGGGCGACGAGCCCGATGCCGACGCCCAGCCACAGCACCTGCGCGACCGTCTCGCGCGGGCCCAGCCGCCGCTGCAGCTGCGGAATCAGGTCGGCCAGCGCGACGTAGATGAAGCTGCTGCTGGCCACCACCAGCAGGAAGGGCAGCAGGCCGTGCAGCTGGTCGACCAGCCACCAGCCCACCAGGCCACCCAGCGGCGTCACGGCGCCGGCCATCGACACCTTCAGCAGCGCGGCACGCCGGCTCCCGCTGGTCTGGCGCAGCACGGCCAGGTCGCCGATGTGGTGGGGCACCTCGTGCGCCAGCACCGCGACCGCGGCGACCAGGCCCAGGCGCAGGTCGGCGACGAAGGCCGAGGCGATCAGCACGCCATCGCCGAAGCAGTGCACGCTGTCGCCGGCGAGCACCGCCCAGCCGCCGGAGCGAAGGTGCGGGCCGTGCGGGGCATGACCGTGCGCGTCCGGCGCCCCATGCGCCGTGTGGGCATGCGGGTGCCGGTCGTGGGCTGCTGCGGGCGCGCCGGGGTGCGATGCCGCATGCGCATGCGTGGCCGGCACCTCGCCGTGGCCGTGGTGTTCGTGGCCGTGGTGCCAGAGTTCCGCCTTGTCCAGGAGGAAGAAGAAGACGACGCTGACCAGGAGCGTGAGGAACAGCGGCTGCGGCTCGGCGCCGCTCTCGAACGCCTCGGGCAGCAGGTGCATGAAGGCGGTGGCGAGCAAGGCGCCGGCGGCCAGGCTGAGAAGATGCTGGGCCGCCGGTCGGCTGCCGCGTTCGGCCGACCGCAGCAAGCCCAGGCCCATGAGCGCCGCGGCCAGCCACACGCTGCCGATGCCGGCCGCCAGCGTGGCCACGAGGATCGCGATCAGAGTCATCGAGAAGCACGCCCGCTCCGCCTGCGGCCGGACGCATCCAAATCCATCAACCAAACACATGAAAGCCGCCCTGCGAGGGCGGCTTCCGCTGAAAGAACCTGTCGCCGCTCGCCGCGGCGACGACGCCGCGGCCGTGCGTCAGGCGACGCCGTTGGCCTTGAACCAGGCCAGCGCGCGGTTCCAGCCGTCCTCGGCCGGCCCCTGGCGGAAGCTCGGACGGTAGTCCGCGTGGAAGGCGTGCGGGGCGTCGGGGTAGACCACGAACTGCGAGGCCCTGGCCGCGGGCGAGCCACCGGCCAGGGCAGCCTTCATCTTATCAACCGTGTCCTGCGGGATGCCGGTGTCGGCGCCGCCATACAGCCCCAGCACCGGCGCGCGCAGGCCCGCCGCCACGTCGACCGGGTGCTTCGGGGTGAGCTCCGTGCTGTTGCCCACCAGCCGGCCATACCAGGCGACGCCAGCCTTCACCGGCCCCTGCGCGGCGTACAGCCAGGTGATGCGGCCGCCCCAGCAGAACCCGGTGACGCCGGCGCGCGAGACGTCGCCGCCGTGGGCACCCGCCCACTTCAGGGCGCCGTCCAGGTCGGCCAGGACCTGCGCATCGGGCACCTTGGAGACCAGTTCCGCCTGCAGCCGGGCGATGTCGGTGTACTTGGAGGCGTCGCCCTGGCGCGCGTACAGGTCCGGCGCGATCGCCAGGTAGCCGGCCTTGGCGAAGCGGCGCGCGGTGTCGGCGATGTACTCGTGGACGCCGAAGATCTCCTGCACCACGAGCACGACCGGCAGGCCGGTGCGGCCGGCGGGGGCGGCCCGGTAGGCCGGCACCTTGAAGCCGTTCACCTCGTACTCCACCGGCCCGGCGGTGAGGCCCTCGGCGCCGGTCTTGATCGCCGTCTGGGCCATCGCGGTGCCGGCCGCGGCGGCGTAGCCGACGCCCAGGACCTTCAGCGCCGTGCGGCGGCTCGGTCCCGCCTCGCCGGTCGCACCGGCAGGCAGCAGGGCATCGAAATCGTTCTTCAGGTCATCGGAAAGCATCGGGGGGGATTCTCCTGGTGGAAGGATGCGGACGCGGCGCGAGGATAGCCGGGCCGTGGCCGCAGTGCCGGGCGCGCTCCGATAATCCCCGGCTTCGCATCATTCCCAGGAGATCCCATGCCCACGCTGCGCGTCGAACTGATGGAGGGCCGCACGCCCGAACAGAAGAAGGAACTGGTCAAGGCCCTCACCCAGGCCGTGGTCGACACGCTGGGCAGCAAGCCCGAGTCGGTCGACATCCTGCTGTTCGACATCAAGCGGCACGACTGGGCCACCGGCGGCGTGCTCTGGTCCGAGCAGTCCTGAGATCGCCCCGGGGCGTCACTGCCCCAGGTGGTGCCACTGGTCCTCGGGCAGCGCCGCGAGGAAATCGTGGGCGACCTGCAGCGCGCCGGTGCGCGCAGCCCACTCGATCTGGTCCCGCAGCCGCAGGCGCTTGCTGATCGGCGAGGTGGCGGGCCACTCGGCGTTCTGCAGCGGCGGCGGCGCGACCAGCACCCGGCCCTGCAGCGCCTGCGTCGGCAGCAGCCGGTGGAACGCCGCCCACTGGGCGGGCACGGGGCAGGCGCGGTTGTTGCGGCGGGCCAGCACCATCACATCGTCCAGTGTCACAGGCCCGGTGCCTGACGCGGCGTCGCGGTCCGCCTGCGGCTCCATCGGGCGGGTCGGGTCGAACGCGAGACGGCCGGACTGCGCCTGGGTGCGCTCGAAGTCGGCGCCGGGCGCTTCCTGCAGAGCCAGGAACCGCTGCCAGGCGGACTCGCTCGTCTCCTCCAGCGCATCCGGGGCGGTGGCGCGCTCGGCCGGGAACCGGGCGTCGAAGGAGGTGGGTTTGCGGGTGGCCATGACCGGCCGATTATGGTGGCGGCAGGCGCCGGCCACCAGGGGCCGGACCGCGGCCGCTGCCAACGCGTGCGCCGTTGGCGCGCCAGGCAACCGCGCGGGCGACCGGCAGCCTCAGTGCGCCTTGTCCCAGTTCTCGCCCATGCCGATCTCGGCCAGCAGGGGAACGCGCAGCTCGGCGACGCCGGCCATCAGCTTCGGGATCTCGGTGCGCACCCACTCCGCCTCGGCCTGCGGCACCTCGAACACCAGTTCGTCGTGCACCTGCATGATCATCCTGGTGCCGCGGTTCTCGCGATCGAGCACCTCCTGCACCTTCACCATCGACAGCTTGATCAGGTCGGCCGCCGTGCCCTGCATGGGGGCGTTGATGGCGGCGCGCTCGGCGCCGCCGCGGCGCGGCCCGTTCGGCGAGTTGATCTCGGGCAGATACAGGCGGCGGCCGAACACGGTTTCGACGTAGCCGCGGCTCTTGGCCGACAGCCGGGTCTCGTCCATGTACTGCTTGACCCCCGGGTAGCGCTGGAAGTAGCGGTCGATGTAGGCCGCGGCGGCCTTGGTCTCGATGCCCAGGTTGCGGGCCAGCCCGAAGCTGCTCATGCCGTAGATCAGGCCGAAGTTGATCACCTTGGCATAGCGGCGCTGCTCGCTCGAGACGTCCTGCGGCGCCACGCCGAACACCTCGCTGGCGGTCGCCCGGTGCACGTCCAGGCCCTCGGTGAAGGCCCGCAGCAGCGCCGGGTCCTCGGACAGGTGGGCCATGATGCGCAGCTCGATCTGGCTGTAGTCGGCACTGGCGATCAGATGGCCCGGCGGCGCGACGAACGCCTCGCGCACCCGGCGGCCCTCGGTGGTCTTGATCGGGATGTTCTGCAGGTTCGGCTCGTTGCTGGAGAGCCGCCCGGTCACCGCCACCGCCTGCGCGTAATGGGTGTGCACGCGCCCGGTGCGCGGGTGCGCCATCTGCGCGAGCTTGTCGGTGTAGGTGCCCTTGAGCTTGGACAGGCCGCGGTGCTCCAGGATCTTGGCCGGCAGCGGGTAGTCCTCCGCCAGCTTCTCCAGCACCTCCTCGTCCGTGCTGGGCGCGCCGCTGGCGGTCTTCTTCACCACCGGCAGGCCCAGCTTGCCGAAGAAGATCTCGCCGATCTGCTTGGGGCTACCCAGGTTGAACGGCTGGCCGGCGAGTTCGTGCGCCTCCTTCTCCAGCTGCATGATGCGCTGGCCCAGCTCGTGGCTCTGCCTGGCCAGGGTGGCGGCGTCGATCAGCACGCCGTTGCGCTCGATGCGGTACAGCGTCTCGCTGCTGCGCATCTCCAGGTCGTAGATGAAGCGCAGCTTGGGGTCGCGCTCCAGCTTGGGCCACAACGTCAGGTGGACGTCCAGCGTCTGGTCCGAATCCTCGCAGGAGTACTCCGCGGCCTTGTCGATGGCGACCTGCTGGAACGGGATCTGGTGCGCGCCCTTGCCGGCGATGGTCTCGAAGTCGATGCCGCTGCGTCCCAGGTGGCGCTCGGCCAGGCTGGCCAGTCCGTGCGGCTTGTGCACCTCGAGCACATAGCTTTGCAGCATGGTGTCGTGCGCGTAGCCGCGCACCTCGATGCCGTGGTTGGCGAAGACGTGGCGGTCGTACTTCACGTGCTGGCCGAGCTTGGGCCGCTCGGGGTTTTCGAGCCAGGGCTTCAGGCGCGCCAGCACCTCCTCGCGCGGCAGCTGGTCCGGCGCACCGGCGTAGCTGTGGGCCAGCGGGATGTACGCGGCCACGCCCGGCTCGACCGAGAACGACAGCCCGACGATCTCGGCCAGCATCTCGTCCAGCGAACTGGTCTCGGTGTCGAGCGCCACCAGGGGCGCCGCCTCCAGCCGTGCCAGCAGCGCATCGAAGCGGTCCCAGGCCAGCACGGTCTCGTACTGGAGGTTGGTGGCGCGCGAGAGGCCGGACAGGTCGGGCTCCTCGAACAGTCCCGCGCCGGCGGCGCCGGGCCCCACCTTCCGGTGGCTGCGGTGCTCCTCGAGCAGCTCGGGTGGCACGTCGTGCAGTTCGAGCTGCTTGATCAGGCCCTTGAAGCCGTAGCGCTCGTAGAACGCCTTGAGCTTCTCGATGTCCTGGCCGCCGACCACGATGTCGTCCAGTGACGGCAGGCCGGGGATGTGGTCCTTCAGGTCGCAGTCCTTGCGGATGGTGAGCAGTTCGCGCCCCTTGGGAATCCACTCCAGCGCCCGGCGCAGGTTCTCGCCGACCGCACCCTTGACCTCGTGCGCGCGTGCCAGGAGCGCGTCGAGCGATCCGTACTCCTGCAGCAGCTTGACGGCCGTCTTGGGGCCGACCTTGTCCACCCCGGGCACGTTGTCCACCGAATCGCCCACCAGGGTCTGGTAGTCCACCATCAGTCTGGGGGGCACGCCGAACTCGGCCTCGACGCCGGCCAGGTCGCGGCGTCGCTCGTTCATGGTGTCGATCACGACGACGTGTTCGTTCACCAGCTGCGACAGGTCCTTGTCGCCGGAGGAGATCACGGTGTGCAGGCCCTGTTCGGTGGCCATGCAGGACAGGGTGCCGATCACGTCGTCGGCCTCGACGCCGGGCACGTGCAGCACCTTCCATCCCAGCAGCCGCACCACTTCGTGGATCGGTTCGATCTGGGACCGCAGGTCGTCGGGCATGGCCGACCGGTTGGCCTTGTAGTCGGGGTACAGGTCGTCGCGGAAGGTCTTGCCGGGCGCATCGAACACGCATGCGGCGTAGTCGGCGAGCACGTCCTTGCGCAGCTTCTGCAGCATGTTGATCATTCCGCGGATCGCGCCGACGGCGGGACTGGCGGGATCGCCGGGCACCGCACGCAGGTCCGGCATCGCGTGGAAGGCCCGGTACAGGTAGCTGGAGCCGTCGACCAGCAGCAGGGTCTTGGGGTGGTCGGGGGTGTCGGAGGCAGGCTCGCTCATTCCCGGAATTGTGTCACCCGCGAATGCACGCGTCGGGCGGGCAGGCCGGGCGGCCGCGCCTACAATCCGGGCATGTCCTCCCGTGCCCCGCTCGCCCTGCTCCTCGCCTGCGCCGCGACGCTGGCCCACGGCCAACCGGCCGGCGACGATGCCGCGCAGGGACGGCGCAACCAGAAGGTGGAGCGCATCCACCACGAGGACGGCGCCAACCGCATCGACGAGGTCCGCTACGGCGGCCAGACCGAGAGCATCACGGTCCAGCCGAAGGCCAACGTCCCCGCCTACGAGGTGGCGCCCGCCAACCTCTCCCGCAGCCGCCCCGGGGACGACCGCAACGGCCTGTCGGCCGCGGGTGGCCAGCGCTCCTGGAACCTGCTGCGCTTCTGACCCCCAGCCGATGGCAGTCTTCACCGAGGTCCCGGAGGACGAGGCGCGCGGCCTGCTGCGCGGGCTGGGCCTGGGCGAGCTGCGCGAGCTGCGCGGCATCCAGGGCGGCATCGAGAACACCAACTACTTCGCCACCACCGAGGACCTGTGCGGCCGGCAGGAGTGGGTGCTGACGGTCTTCGAACGGCTCACGTTCGAGCAGCTGCCGTTCTACCTGCACCTGATGAAGCACCTGGCCCAGCGCGGCATCCCGGTGCCCGATCCGGCGGCCGACCGCGACGGCGACATCCTGCACACGGTCTGCGGCAAGCCCGCCGCGGTGGTCAACCGCCTCCCGGGCCGCAGCGAGCTGGCCCCCACCGCCGCCCATTGCGCCAGCGTCGGCGAGATGCTTGCGCGCATGCACCTGGCCGGCCGCGACTTCGGCCGCAGCCAGCCGAACCTGCGCGGGCTGGCGTGGTGGAACGAGACGGTGCCGGTCGTGCTGCCGTTCCTGGATCCGCCGCAGGCCGCGTTGCTGCGCAGCGAGCTCGCCTTCCAGAACCACGTCGCCGCGTCGTCGGCCTACGCCGGCCTGCCGCGCGGGCCGGTGCACGCCGACCTGTTCCGCGACAACGTGATGTTCGACGACGGCGCCCTCACCGGCTTCTTCGACTTCTACTTCGCGGGGGTCGACACCTGGCTGTTCGACGTGGCCGTGTGCCTGAACGACTGGTGCATCGACCTGGCCAGCGGCGTCCACGACCCGGTGCGCGGCCAGGCGTTCCTGCAGGCGTACGCGCGCGTGCGGCCGTTCGCCGCAGCCGAGCGCCGGCTGCTGCCGGCGATGCTGCGGGCGGGCGCGCTGCGCTTCTGGATCTCACGCCTGTGGGACTTCCACCTGCCGCGCGAGGCCGCCCTGCTCAAGCCCCACGATCCCGCGCATTTCGAGCGTGTCCTGCTGCAGCGGGTGCGCCAGCCAGTGACCGTCTGAGCCGCCAAGCCAGCCCATCCGCCAACTCCTTCACGATCGCCTCGCCGGCGCCATCGGCCCCGCGAATCCGCGACGCCCGTCCGACCGTACTCCGCCATGAAACTCAACGTCGTGCCGCCGCGCACCGGGCTCCTGTGGGTCCGGCTGGGCATCCAGACCTTCGTGCGGCAGCCGCTCGCCCTGGCGGGACTGTTCTTCATGTACATGGCAGTGGTGATCGTGATCTCGCAGATTCCCGTGCTCGGCCCGCTGATCGGCGGGCTGCTGGTGCCGGCGGCCACGCTGGGCCTCATGGCCGCGACGGCCGAGGCGGCCGGCGGGCGCTTCCCGCTGCCCACGGTGCTGGTCAGTGCATTCCGGGCCGGCCGCCAGCGCGCCCGCGCAATGCTGGTGCTGGGCGCGATCTACACGGTCGGCTCGCTGGCGGCCACCACGCTGGGCGGGCTGCTCGGTGGCGGCACGCCCTCCGGCGCGCAGCGCAGCGATGCCTCGACCTTCGTCACGCTGCTGCTGCACCTGCCGCTGTTCATCATGTTCTGGCACGCGCCGGCGCTGGTGCACTGGCACGGCGTCCCGCCGGCCAAGAGCCTGTTCTTCAGCGTGGTCGCCTGCTGGCGCAACCTGGGAGCCCTGCTCGTCTACGGACTGGGCTGGATGGGCGTGTTCATCGCGGTCGGCACGGTGCTCGGCCTGGTCGGCGGCCTGGCCGGCGGCGCCGGGCTGGCCCGCACCGTGATGGTCCCGGCCGCGCTGCTGATGGCCGCGATGTTCTCGACGTCCATTTGGTTCACCTTCCGCGACAGCTTTGCCGCCGACGCGGCCCCCTCCACCGCCGCAGACCCCGCACCATGACCCGCCACACCCTGCAAGGCCGCGACGACGCCGAGCTCCTCTGGTTCCGCCGCCGCGGCATGCTGCGGGCCGCTGCCGCCTGGACGACCCTGGGCGGCTTCGCCGCGGCGTGGGCCCAGCAGCGCAGCAATGTCGTCGAGCTGGTCGGCGATGCGCAGGTGAACGGCCGGCGTGCCACGCCGGCCACCGCCATCCAGACCGGCGACGCGGTCGAGACCGGGCCCGGCTCGAACCTGGTCTTCGTGATCGGCACGACGGCCTTCCAGGTGCGGCAGAACTCGCGGCTCGTCGTCGAGCGCGGCGCGACGCTCCATTCGGTGGGCGTGCTGCGCCTGCTGACCGGCGCGGTCGCCAGCGTGTGGGGCCGCGGCCCGCACCGCACCATCGTCACGCCGACGCTCACCGCCGGCATCCGCGGCACCGGCGTGTACACCGAGGTGTTCCCCGCCCAGGCCAGCCGCAGCTACTTCTGCAACTGCTACGGCACCGTGGAGCTCCAGGCCGGCCGCGACCGGGCCGTGTCTCGTGCCGACTACCACCAGTCCTTCTGGGGCGAGGCCGAACCGAAGGCCGGACGCCTGCTCACGCCGGCCCAGGCCATCAACCACACCGACGAGGAACTGGAGTTCCTGGCCAGGCTGGTGGACCAGCGCACCACCTGGCAGGTGCTGGGTCGCAAGGGTGTCAAAGACGGCAACGGCTCCATGGACGAGAACCCGGCGCAGGCCCGTCCGGCCTCGGCGCGCTGACCGCGGGGCCTGCGCACGACGAGGGCTTGGGGACCTCTCCGACAGACCGCCGCGGCGCGCGGCCCTAGGGTGGTGCCCTGGCCTGGCGCGATGCCGGCCAGCTTTGCAGGAGCGCCCATGACCGTCGGCCGCGACCCGACCGATCCCCGACAGCAGCAGCAACTCGACACCGAAGGCGGCGGCCAGAGCGGCGGGGTCCCGGCCGCGGGCGAACTCGAGGGCAGCAGCTACAACCCCCTGGGCAACCCGGGCCTGCGCCACTGGCAGGCCAGCTACATCACGCGGCCCGGCATCGAGGACCGCGACAACGTCTTCTTCGCTGCCGTCGAGATGACGCGCATGCCGATGGTCGTCACCGATCCGAACCAGCCCGACAACCCCGTGGTCTTCATCAACCGCGCCTTCCTGGACCTGACCGGGTACTCGCGGGAGCAGGTGCTGGGGCGCAACTGCCGCTTCCTGCAGGGCGAGCTGACCGATCCGGCCACGGTGGCGGAGGTGCGGGAGGCCGTTCGTGAGCGGCGCGCGGTGGCCGTGGACATCCTCAACTACAAGGCGGACGGCTCCCACTTCTGGAACGCGCTGTTCGCCGGGCCGATCTTCGACGCCGAAGGGCGCCTGCTGTACTGGTTCTCCTCCCAGCTGGACATCACGCACCGCCGGGCGGCCGAGCAGACGTTCCGCCAGGCCCAGAAGATGGAAGCGATCGGCCAGCTCACCGCGGGCCTGGCCCACGACTTCAACAACCTCCTGCAGGTCATCTCGGGCAACCTGGAGCTGGCGCTCATGCACGCCGGCGACAACGCCACGCTGCGCACCGCCATCGAGCGGGCGACGCAGGCGGCGGCCAAGGGCGGCCGCCTCACCCAGCAGCTGCTCACGTTCGCGCGCAAGCAGCGGCTGGAGCCGCGCCGGGTGAACCTGAACACGCTCGTGGTGGAGTTCAGCGACATGCTGATGCGCACGCTCGGCGAACAGGTCGACCTGCGGCTGGACCTGCGGCCGGCACTGCCCGTCTGCACGCTGGACCCCGTGCACATGGAGATGGCCCTGCTGAACGTGCTGATCAACGCACGCGATGCGATGCCGGGCGGCGGCCGCGTCACGGTCGGGACCTCGCTGGTGCAGGAGTCCGGCCGTGCCGGGGAGCAGGCGGCGCCCGGACAGTACGTCGCGCTCTGCGTGACCGACGAGGGCGAAGGCATGACGCCGGACGTCCGGCGCCGCGCGACCGAACCCTTCTTCACCACCAAGGGCCCCGGCACCGGCCTCGGCCTGGCGATGGTGCACGGCTTCGTGCAGCAGTCGCATGGCCGGCTGGAGATCGAGAGCGAGCCCGGCCGGGGCACCACGGTCCGGATGCTGTTCCCGGTGGCATCGGAGCGGGCGGTCCAGGGCGACGCCGCGCCGGCGCCTGCGGAGCAGACCGGAACGCGGACCGTGCTGCTCGTCGAGGACAGCGACGACATCCGCGAGGTCGCCGAGATCTACCTGCAATCCCTGGGCTGGCGGGTGCTCGCCGCAGCGAGCGGCGAGCAGGCGCTGCAGATCCTCCAGGAGCAGCCCGTGCCCGACCTGCTGTTCACGGACGTCCTGATGCCCGGCGGCATGAACGGCGTGCAGCTGGCCGAGCGCGCGCGCCGGCTCCATCCGGAGCTGCCGGTGCTGCTGACGACCGGCTACATGGACGAACTGCTGACCTACGGGCAGCGCACCGCGCAGATGGTGACCCTGGGCAAGCCTTACCGCCGCACCGACCTGGCCGAGAGCATCCGGCAGACGCTGGCGAAAGCGCAGGCGCAGGCGCAGGAACGAGTGAGAGCGCCAGCATCTGCAATGCCGCAGCGGCGCCAGACGTCGGCGGGCTGAGCGCCAGCCTGGTGGCGCGCGCTGCGGCGGTCCGGCGCCGCGCCCCGTCCGCTGCGAACGTCTGCTGAAAGCGCGCCGCTCCCATCCCACGCGCAGCCGCACCGCGCGGCATCCGCACGCGCGCCCGCGGCGCGACACGCTCCTGTGCCCACGCCGGCTGGTGCGCAACGCGGCGTCGATGCCGTCCATGCCAGCCTGCGCCTTCCCCCGTCCCGTCCCTGGCACCGCACGTGACAAACGCGTCACGTGGACGAGGCGTTCGCTGACATCCATGGATCAGCGTCCCCGCTGAAATGGGGACTCACGGACAGACGAAAGGAGTACGCCATGTCCCAGCAAGCGCTCATTCGCGGAGAAGTGAGCTTTCGCGTCGGCGACGGCATGATGATGCCCATCCCCGACGGCCCCGTTGACATCGAGATCGCCGATGACAGCGTGACGGTGTCGTGGATCGAAGGCCGCGATCCCGGCTCGGCCGCCATTCCGCGCGACGAATACGACCGCTACGTGCGCGAAGGCAAGATCAAGGTCGACTGAAGGACGCGCCTGCGGGCGCACAGTCGCAAGAAAGGCCGGGAGACCCGGCCTTTTCTTCTACGGGCCGGGGATCCCGGCCTGTCGCTGCAGCTCAGCGCATGAAGAGCTTGGAGAACACGATGCCGACCGCGAAGGCCACGCCGACGGCGGCCAGCGGATTGGTGCGCACCTGCTCGCGCGCCATGTCGCCGTACTCCTGCTGCCAGCCCATCATCTTCTCGCTGGAGGAGCCGAGGGTCTGCTCCAGGCGGTCGACGGCCTGGTGGGCGGCCTGCGCCATGCGCTGCACGCGGCCTGCATCGGCACCGGTGCCGCCGGAGGCGCCACCGTCCATGGTCGAGCTGGTCGGGAAGGGGGATTCGCTGGTTTCGCTGTTCATCGGATGCTCCGTTGGTGTTCGAACGAGTCGCCGGCGAACCCGGCTTGCAGCGACTGTAGGAAGCCCAGCGTTGAGAGCCTGTCGTCCGGATGGGAGTCCGCCTGTCAGACGATTCCTTCTCCGGCCGGGCGGTTCGCCCCTGTCCGCCCGTCTCGTCGCCACTGCCATCGGCAACTGAGCCGCCGGCACGCCGCGCCGGCCGTCGGGGCCGATCGCAGTGACGCCCCGAGGGGCGGCCGGTTCCACCCGCATGTGGATAATCGCCCGCGCATGCAAGCGCCCCCTCTTGCGCCGCCCGGCGGCGCCATCACCGATGTCGCCGGCATCGAGGTCGGCCACTTCACCGACGACCGGCGGCCCACCGGCTGCACCGCGGTGCTGGCCCGCCAAGGCGCGGTGGCGGGTGTCGACGTCCGTGGCGCGGCGCCGGGCACGCGCGAGACCGACCTGCTCGCCCCCACCAACCTCGTCGAGCGCGTGCACGCGGTGATGCTGAGCGGTGGCAGCGCCTGGGGCCTGGACGCCGCCAGCGGCGCGATGCGCTGGCTCGAGGCGCAGGGCATCGGCCTGGAGGTCGGACCCGCGCGGGTCCCGCTGGTGCCGGCGGCCGTGCTCTTCGACCTGTACCTGGGCGACACGCGCGTGCGCCCCGATGCCGACGCTGGCCATGCCGCCTGCGCCGCCGCCTCGGCGCAACCACCCGCCGAAGGCTGCGTGGGCGCCGGCGCCGGCGCGGTGGTCGGCAAGATCTTCGGCCTCGATCGCGCCATGAAGGGCGGCATCGGCACCGCCTCGGTGCGGGCCGGCGGCTTCACCGTCGGCGCCATCGTGGCCTGCAACGCCCTGGGCGACGTCATCGACCCCGACACCGGCCGCGTGCTAGCGGGCGCGCGCACCGAGGATGGCCGCGCCCTGCTGGACACCCGGCGGGCGCTGCTGGCCGGGCAGCCGCCGCGCCGGGTGGCGGCCGCGGCGAACACCACCATCGGCGTCATCGCCACCGATGCCGTGCTCACCAAGGCGCAGGCCAACCGCCTGGCCACCGTCGGCCATGACGGACTGGCCCGCAGCATCAACCCCGGCCACACGATGCTCGACGGCGACACCCTGTTCGCGCTCGGCACCGGCGCCAGCGGGCGCCCGGCCGAGATGATGCTGCTGTCGGTGCTTGCGGCCGAAGCCGTGGCCCGCGCCACCGTCCGTGCGGTCCGCGCGGCCACCACGCTGTCGGTGGGCGGCCTGCACCTGCCCGCGCTGCGCGACCTGCCGTGAAGCTCCCCGATGCCCGCCTGAAGATGCCCAAGGCGATCCGCTACACCCTGGTCTCGGTGCGCGACCTGCTGATCTCGGCCGGGCCGGTCGCGGCCCTGGCCATCGGCCTGCTGGTGCTGGCCTACTTGTGGCTCGATCCGGCGCCGCCCCGCACCGTGCGGCTGGCCACCGGCCCGGCGCAGAGCGCCTACGACGAATTCGGCAAGCGCTACAAGGCGGCGCTCGCGCGCAACGGCATCGAGGTGGTGCTCGTGCCCAGCGGTGGCTCGACGGCCAACGAGCGGCTGCTGCGCGACAACAAGGCCGATCTGGCCTTCGTGCAGGGCGGCACCTCGGGCCGCGAAGGCAGCGCCGAGGTGCTGGAGGGCCTGCAGTCGCTCGGCAGCCTCTTCGTCGAGCCGGTCTGGCTGTTCTACCGCGAGGAGGCCGCGCGCAGGAAGTCGCGCGGCGGCACCCTCACCTCGCTCACCCAGCTGGAAGGCCTGCGGCTGAACGCGGGCTCGCGCGGCAGCGGCGTGCCGCGCCTGATGCGGCGCCTGTTCGAGGCCAACCGGATCGACCCTGCCTCGATGACGCTGTCGCAGCTGGAACAGACGCCCGCGGTCACTGCCTTCCTCGCCGGCGAACTCGACGCGGTGGTGTTCGCTTCCGCGCCGGAGTCGCTGATGGTGCAGATGCTGCTGCAGACCCCCGGCGTGAAGCTGATGGACTTCGCCCAGAACGAGGCCTACTCGCGGCGCTTCGGTTTCCTCACGCCCGTGGTGCTGCCGCGCGGCATCGTCGACCTGGCCGGCGACGTGCCGCCCGAGCCGGTGCGGCTGGTTGCCACCACCACGGCGCTGCTCACCCGGGACGACACGCACCCGGCGCTGGTGCAACTGTTCGCGCAGGCGGCCCGCACACTGCACGGCCCGGCCGGCTGGTTCAACCGCGCGCGCGCCTTTCCCAGCCTCGAGCAGAGCGAGTACCCGGTCTCGCGCGAAGCCGAACGCGCGATCCAGGGCGGCGCGCCGTTCCTGCAGCGCTACCTGCCGTTCTGGCTGGCCAACCTGGTCGAGCGCATGTGGCTGGCGCTGGGCATCATCATCGCGGTGCTGCTGCCGCTGTCGCGCATCGTGCCGCCGCTCTACGCGTTCCGCATCCGCTCGCGCGTGTTCCGCTGGTACGCGCAGCTGCGCGCGATCGAGGACCGCGGCGCCGAGGCGCCCGGGGAGCGGGCCGAGCTGCTGGGCGAGCTGGACGCGCTCGAACGCCGCGTGGCCCGGGTGACGGTGCCGCTGTCATACGCCGACGAGCTGTACGCGCTGCGCAGCAACATCAACCTGGTGCGCTCGCGCCTGGCCAGCGCCGCGTCCTAGCGCCAGAACGGCTTCACGCGCGACAGCCGGCGCAATGCCTTGCCGCCGGCCCTGGCCAGCGGTGCGCGCCGCGCCGACAGCCAGCCGGCGCCGAACAGTGCCTTCGGATCGTCCTGCGCCAGCCGGCGCCAGGCCGCCAGCGCGATCGCCTCGTCGTTGTTCAGGCCCAGGGCGTCCTGCACCGGCTTGAGCTCGCGCACGAAGGCCTGCACGCGGCGGGTCGTGAACAGCGGCTGGGAGAATTCCGCCAGATACCGCAGCCGCTTGAGCCGCTTGCGCACCCGGTGCTGCAGCGGTTCGTCCAGCTCGGTGAAGCGTTCGCCCTCGCGCGTCACCTGCCGCCACAGGCGCTGCAGCGCGCGGCGCAGCGCCTTGCGCGGCTTGCCGGGCTGCCGGCCGACCCGCACCTGCTGCGCAAGCAGGTCGAACAGCGCGTCCTGGAACGCGGGGGCCCGCACCACCTCGCCCGGCTCCGCCAGGGCCGGCGCGTGCGGCGCGGTCTCCAGCGGCGGGCCGCCGGCGGCGAGCAGCTGCGGCGCGACCAGGCGGGTCACGTGCGTCCAGTCACGGTGCGCGCCGAGGGCCCGGAACGCGTCGACGAGCGCGGGCTCCGCGCCGGCGTCCAGCGGCGCCAGCGCCTGCAGCTCGCGCAGCGCGGTGCGCAGCCGCCGGATCCCGACCCGCAGCTGGTGCACATGGTCGTCGGCGTTGCTGCCGGCCGCGATCTCGCTCGCGTTGCCGATCACCTGCGCCAGGCAGGACGCGAGCACCGCGGCCACGAATTCGCCACTTCCGGCATCCGGGTCGCAGGCCACGGGGTCGGCCCCGACCGGCGCTCCGGTCACCTGCCCCGCGGCGAGCAGGCGGCCGCGCTGGGCCTTGCTGGTGGCGCTCAGCCACAGTCCGTGGCGCCCGGCCCATCGCCGTGCCAGCTGCACCGCATCGGCGGGATCGCCGTCCTTGAGCTCGACTTCGAGCTCGCGCACCACGTGGCTGCGACCGGCTGCCAGCAGACGGCCCTGGTCCAGCGCCAGTTCGAGCACGGAGGCGCCTTCACGGACGTCCCGCAACGTGCGCTCCACATCGGTCTCGAACGTCACCTGGAGCGGCGGGAACGCGTCCCCTGCCGGGCACCCCAGCGCTTCGCGGATGCGCGGCGACAGCGGCGTGCCGTCGTGGCGACCGGGATCGGCGGCCGGCGTGGCCGCCGCGGAATCCGGCAGCGGCACGTTGTGCTCGAGACGCTCGACCGGCCCGCTGCCCGGCCCCTTGGCCGTCTGCACCCAGCGATCGCCCTCCAGCCGCAGACGCAGCGCCACGCCGTGCCGGGCGAGCGCCTGGTCGGGCGTGTCGAGGTACAGCGCACGCAGCCGCACGCGCTGCACCGGTTCGGACGCGACCTCGGCAGCCACCTCGTCGAGGCGGGCCACCGGGATCTCCAGCTTCAGTTCGAACTCGGTCATGCGTGCCGATTGTGGCCAGCGCCGATGCCCGGCCATGCAGGACGCCGCCCCGCGCCGGCGGCATGCCCAGGGCTACAGCTTGAACTCGGCGCTGTTGAGCAGCGCGGCGCCCGCGATGGCATCGAGCGCGCCGTCGACCACCGCCTGCCCGGACACCAGGCGCAGCGAGCCCGATTGCGCCATCGCGCTGGCGAGCTTGGGCGTCATCGAATGCGACTTCCCGCTGGCGGCGGTGAACATCAGCAGGGTGCGGTGCGGGCTGATCCAGCTGAGCTGCCAGCGCGACCAGCTGCCGTCCAGCAGCAGTTCGACCCAGCTGCCAGGCTGCAGCGACAGCGGCAGGTCGGGGTCGGCCGCCGGCAGCGGCGCCGGCCGGCTCGGCGCACGGGCGGCCTCGGTCGCCGCGAACAGCGGCGGCTCGGTGCCGGGCACCGACTCCATGAAACCGGTCTGCTGCTGCTCCGAGGGCGCCAGCCAGCTCTCGGACTCCAGCGGCACCGGGCCGAGGAGCCGCTCGAGTTCCTCGCGTCCGCGCATGCGCAGGTCACCCTCGGCCGGCACCGGCTCCGCCGGCAGGCCCTTGAGGGCGCGCTGGTGCAAGGCAGCCAGCGCGTCCAGGAACCGGCGGATCTGCACCTGCGCGTAGCCGATGGACCTCAGGCCCCGCTGCAGGGTGTCCAGCAGTCCCGGCAACGTGCGGCCCAGCCTCGTGGCCGCCGCCATCGAGCTGTGTGGCAGCACGCTCCAGAGCAGCTCGGGAACGGCGGCGCGGTAGCCACCGGGATCGTGCTGGCCTTCGGCGTCGGCCAGCTGCGCCTGCGCCATGACCTGCACCCAGGGCCCGAGCAGGAAGGCGGACACCTCGGCCGGCGCCTGGGCCAGGTCGGCCCGGCCTTCGATCTCGCGGCCGAGCCGCGATGCGAGCAGGTTGCGCTGCTCGGCCTTGAGCAGCGCGCGGACCGCCTTCTCGCGGTGGCGGCGCTCGCGTGACTGGCCGCGCGTCCAGGCGTCGTCCAGCGTCTGCACCGCGAATTCGTAGGGTTCCGCGCCTTCGACATGGGTCTGCACCAGGGCCTCGACGGCCTCGCGCAGCGGACCGATGAAGCCGTCGTAGCCGGGCTCGTCCTCGGCCTGCCAGGCGAGGCTGCGCGTGGTCATCTCTTCCAGGAAGCGGCGCGCCGGATGGCGCCGGTCGCTGAAGAAGCGCGGGTCCTTGAGCGCCAGCCGCAGCAGCGCCGGCTCGAGCGCGCGCAGCTCGGTGCGCACCGAGGGCAGCAGGCGATCGTCGCCGGCGAGGTTCTCGACCATGAGGCTGACCACCTCCAGCGCGAGCGCCTGGCCGGGCCGGTGCACTTCGCGCCGCAGCGACTCGCGCAGCGAGGCCGAGCCGCCGCCGGCAGCCGCCTCGAGGGACTCGCGCCGGCGCAGCCGCTGCATCACCGACTCGACCTGCCGCATCTCCTGCAGCACCTCGACGGCCGCGGGAACGGTTTCGGCGAAGCCCACGGGATGGTCTGCCGGCGCGGGTGCAGCGGACGGCATGGGAGCGGCGGCCGTCGGGCGGCCGTCCCCCTCGCCGGCGAGCAGCCGCTGCAGCGCGCGCACCGTGAGCAGCGTGCTGATCTCGGCCGGCATGGCGGCGCCGCCGTCGCCGCCGCGCGGGCCCGACGCTGGCGCGGCCACGATCTGGAACCCGGCTTCGCTGACCCCCTGCGCGCGCAGGAAGGCACACAAGCGCCCATAGGTGGCGGCCAGCTCGGGACCGAGCGCCTCGCCCAGGAACTGCAGCCAGCGCAGCCGGATCGCGGGCGACACCGGGCTTTGCTGCAGCACCGAGCGCAGGCTGCGCACGTAGGTGTCGGGCCGCAGCGGATTGCGATCGCTCTGGACGGTGCGCAGGCCCTGCGCCGCGCACACCAGCGCGCTCAGCTGCACCAGTTCGGCCTCGACCGCGCTCGCGACGGACTGCTGGGTGCGCAGGACCTCAACGCTCTCCTGGACCTGCGCGTCGTCGACCAGTTCGAGCTCGGCAAAGCTGAGGGCGCCCGCGCCCTGGCGCGCCGCATGGCCGGAGATCGCCTGCGCGAAGTCGGTCAGCAGCATCTGGGGGTAGGCGACGCACAACGCGGGCTCGTGCTTGCCCAGCAGGGTGATGGCCTCGTGCACGGCCTGCCGCACTGGTGCGTCGGGCGCGCGCGCGGTGCGGTCGGCCAGGCTGGCCTGGACGCGCCGGATGGCGCGCTGCATCAGGTCGCGGCCGTCGGCGGCCGCCTCCTTGATGCAGGCGCGGTACACCGACTGGAGCGAAGGGGAGCTGGCGGTCACAGGCATCGGTCGAGCTGTCGCCGCCTTTATAGCGCAGCGACCGCGGCCTCGATGCGGCCGTGTCGCCGGTGAAAACGGCTTACTTCAGCGCCTTGAAACGCACCCGCTTGGGCTTGGCGCCCTCCTCGCCCAGGCGCTTCTTCTTGTCGGCCTCGTACTCCTGGTAGTTGCCATCGAAGAAGACCCACTGGCTGTCGCCCTCGGCGGCCAGGATGTGGGTGGCGATGCGGTCCAGGAACCAGCGGTCGTGGCTGATCACCAGCACGCTGCCCGCGAACTCCAGCAGCGCGTCTTCCAGCGCGCGCAGCGTCTCGACGTCCAGGTCGTTCGACGGCTCGTCCAGCAGCAGCACGTTGCCGCCCTGCAGCAGCGTCTTGGCCAGGTGCAGCCGGCCGCGCTCGCCGCCGGACAGCATGCCGACCTTCTTCTGCTGGTCGCTGCCGTTGAAGTTGAAGCGGCCGCAGTAGGCCCGGCTGGCCATCTGGAACTTGCCGATGTTGATGATGTCGAGGCCGCCCGAGACGTCCTCCCACACGGTCTTGTTGTCGGACAGCTCGTCGCGGTGCTGGTCGACAAAGGCCATCTGCACGGTCTTGCCGATCTTCACCTCGCCGCTGTCCGGCTTTTCCTTGCCCGCGATCAGCTTGAACAGCGTCGACTTGCCCGCGCCGTTGGGGCCGATGATGCCCACGATGGCGCCGGCCGGCACCTTGAAGCTCAGGTTGTCGATCAGCAGGCGGTCGCCGAACGACTTGCTCACGTTGACGAACTCGATCACCTCATGGCCCAGGCGCTCGGCCACCGGGATGAAGATCTCGTTGGTCTCGTTGCGCTTCTGGTATTCGACGTCGCTCAGCTCCTCGAAGCGGGCCAGGCGCGCCTTGCTCTTGGACTGGCGGCCCTTGGCGTTCTTGCGGACCCACTCCAGTTCGCGCTTCATGGCCTTGGCGTGCGCTTCCTCGCCCTTCTGCTCGGCCTCCAGGCGCGCTTCCTTCTGCTCCAGCCAGGTGCTGTAGTTGCCCTTCCACGGGATGCCGCGGCCGCGGTCCAGCTCCAGGATCCACTCGGCGGCGTTGTCCAGGAAGTAGCGGTCGTGGGTGATGCCCACCACGGTGCCGGAGAAGCGGGCCAGGAACTGCTCGAGCCATTCGACCGATTCGGCGTCCAGGTGGTTGGTCGGCTCGTCCAGCAGCAGCATGTCGGGCTTGGACAGCAGCAGGCGGCACAGCGCGACGCGGCGCTTCTCGCCGCCCGACAGGTGCTGGATGGTGGCGTCCCAGGGCGGCAGGCGCAGCGCATCGGCCGCGATCTCCAGCTGGTGGTCGCTGTCGCTCTCGGCCCCGGCGGCGGCGATGATGGCTTCGAGCTCGGCCTGCTCGGCGGCCAGCTTGTCGAAGTCGGCATCGGGTTCAGCGTAGGCGGCGTAGACCTCCTCGAGGCGCTGCTTGGCCGCGTTGACCTCGCCCATGCCGCCCTCGACGGCTTCGCGCACGGTCTGGTTCGGATCGAGCTGCGGCTCCTGGGGCAGATAGCCGATCTTCAGGCCCGGCATCGGCGTGGCCTCGCCCTCGATCTCGTTGTCGATGCCGGCCATGATCTTCAGCAGCGTCGACTTGCCCGAGCCGTTGAGGCCGAGCACGCCGATCTTGGCGCCCGGGAAGAAGGACAGCGAGATGTCTTTCAGGATCTGCCGCTTCGGCGGCACGATCTTGCTGACGCGGTTCATGGTGTAGACGTACTGGGCCATGGCTCTCGTTGTGTGTGGGGGATGCAGGACCCGCGACGGCGCGGGGGAACCCGCAATTATCGGCCTGCCGCGCAACCCCGTCGCGCCGCCGGCCGGCAAGCGGCGCACCGAGGCCTGTCCAGGCGGCGGCCCGGCCGCGGCAACGGGCCCGACCGGCCCGCCACGTGCGCCTCAGGCCTTGCGGTCGAGACTGTTTTTCAGCGCCGCCTGGGCGACCTGGTCGAAGGCGTCGTCGACCACGTTTCGGCCGGCGACCACGCGCAACAGGCCCTGCGAGCGCAGCCGGTCCAGCGTGCGGCGCGACATCGAATGCGCCGTGCCCGCCAGGGCAGTGAACATGAACAGGGTGCCGTGCGGGCTGGCCCATGTGAGCTGCACCCGCGTCCACTGCCCCTGCACCATGAGCTCGGCCCAGGCGCCGGTGCGCAGCTCGGCAGCGGCGCCCAGCGGCTCGGCCCCGGAGCCGGGCTCGCCCAGGTCGGCCAGCAGCTCGTCGAGGTCGCCCAGCTGGCTCTCGATCCAGCCGGATTCCTGGGCTTCATCCTCGGCCAGCCAGGGTTCGGGCTCGACCGCCTGCTCCAGCGGCGGCTCCGCTTCGAGCGCCGCGGCGGCGTCGCGTGCCACGGCGGCCTCGCTGCCCTCCTCGAGCGCAGCCTCGTGCAGCGTGGCCAGGCTGTCGAAGAACCGCTGGCTGAGCTCGGGCGGATAGTCGATCCGCTGCAGGCCTTCGCCCAGCCGGGCCAGCAAGGCGGGCACCATCTGCTTGAGCCGGCGTGCGCGGCCACGCTGCGCCGTGCTCTTCTGCACGCTCCAGATCAGGTCGTCCACCAGTGCGCGGTACCCGAACGGATCGTCGGAGCCGTCGGTGCAGCTCAGCTGAGTCTCGGCCACCACCTGCGCCCAGCTGCCGCGCAGGAAATCGAGCACGAACGGTGCGACGTCCAGCCCGTGGCAGAGCGCCTCGAAATCCTGGGCCAGCTTCTGCGCGAGCAGGTTGCGCTGCTCGGCATGCAGCAATGCGCGCGCCGCCTCCTCGCGCCGCTGGCGCAGGCCGCTGTCCTGGTCGCTCCAGGTGCGTTGCAGGTGGTCCAGCAATTCGCCGAAGGTGTCGGCGTCCAGCACCTTGCTGCCGGCGACCCACTTCACGGCATCCTCGACCGTGCCCATGAAGCGGCGCCAGCCATCGTCGGATTCGCTCTGGAACGCCAGGCTGCGCTGCGTGATGCGGTCGAGCAGCAGGCGGGCCGGATGCGTGCGGTCGCTGAAGAAGCGCGAATCCTGCTGCGCGAGCCGCGCCACCCCGGGCTCGAAGGCGCGCAGCTGCTTGCGGAAGGCCGGCAGCAGCCGATCGTCCTGCCCCAGCGTGTCGAACATCAGGCGCAGCACCTCGCCGCCGAGCTGGCGGCCCAGGCGCGCGCCGGGCGGCGGTTCGTGGGCGGCGGCGGGCTCGGCCGGCGCGGCCGGCTTGGGCCGCTCCTCCAGCCGCTTGACCAGCGCGTCGACCTGCTTGAGCTCCTGCAGGAGCGACATCGAGGCCGGCACGGTGTGCAGGAATTCCGGCTTGCCCGGCGGGGGGTCGAAGTCGCCCGCCAGCAGCTTGCGCAGGCGGTCCAGCGTGAGCAGCGTCTTGGCCATCGTCCCCGCAGCCGGGGCGCCGGTGGCGCTGCCCTGCTGCAGCCGCCCGCCCAGCGGCACCGCGGGCTCGATGCCGCTGGACAGGAGCCAGTCGGCCAATTCCCGGTAGAGCCGGCGCAACTGCGCACCCAGCAGGCCCGCGGCGGGCGTGATCATCGTCTCGCGGGCACGCGTGTCGGGCACGTGGGCGGCCAGCGTGACCTGCAACGCCCGCACGAACACCTCAGGCCGCAGCGGATTGAGGCCGGGCTGGATCGTGCGCCAACCCATCAGGGTGCTGACCAGGGCGTCGAGCGTGGGCAGCACGTCGTCGACGGCCAGGGAGACCTCCTGCTGGGCGCGTGCGACCTCGATGCTCTGGTCGAGCTCTGCATCGCCGAACAGCTGCAGGTCTTCGTAGCGCAGCACTTCGGTCTGCACCTGGTCCTTGCCGCCGCCTTCGTAGACCAGGCGGGCCAGCTCCGCGGAATAGGTCGCACAGGCCGCCGGCCTGGCATGGTCCAGGGAGGCGATGGCCACCTTCACCGAGGTCAGCTGGAAGGCGGCGATGCTCTGCGGGCCGGCGGGTGTGGCGCCGCGCACCAGGCCGCCGATGACGTCGGCCATGAGCAGCTCGGCCTGCTGCAGCATGGTCGAGAGGCAGTCGTTGAGCGTGGGCTGCAGGGTCGTCGGGTCGTCGGCGACGCCGAGTCTGAGCTTGAGCATCTTGGCCATGGTCGCGTTGATTATGTCCGGCACGCCCGGCTTTGCGAAGCGTGCGACAATGCGGCTTCCCGCGGACCACAGTCGATCCTCGGGCTCAGCGATTCGCTGGGGCGTGCCGGTCCTTCCCGGGCCTTCGCATTCCCACCCTCCCAACCCGATCTGCCTGGACTGGCGCGGTGTCCTGCACCGCACGGGCCGATCCCTGCGCCAAGGTTGGCGCTCCTTCAGCTGATGACATTTGACGATCTGAAACTGGCCCCGGCCATCCTCAAGGCCGTGCGCGAGCAGGGTTACGAGACCCCCACTCCCATCCAGGCCCAGGCCATCCCCGTGGTGCTCGAAGGCCACGACCTGCTCGGGGGCGCCCAGACGGGCACCGGCAAGACGGCCGCGTTCACCCTGCCCCTGCTGCACAAGCTCACCATGTCGCGCAGCGGCAAGAGCAAGTTCGGCGGCCTCGGGATTCGCGCCCTGGTGCTCACGCCGACCCGCGAGCTGGCCGCCCAGGTCGAGGAGTCGGTGCGCACGTACGGCAAGTACCTGCAACTGACCTCGACCGTGATCTTCGGCGGGGTCGGCATGAACCCGCAGATCGACCGCATGAAGAAGGGCGTCGACATCCTGGTGGCGACGCCGGGCCGCCTGCTCGATCTGCAGCAGCAGGGCTTCATGGATCTGTCCACGGTCCAGATCCTGGTGCTCGACGAGGCCGACCGCATGCTGGACATGGGCTTCATCCACGATGTGAAGAAGGTGCTGGCCCTGATGCCGAAGGACAAGCAGAGCCTGCTGTTCTCCGCCACCTTCAGTGATGAAATTCGTGACCTTGCTAACGCTTTGTTGCGCGAGCCGCGTAGCGTCCAGGTGACACCGCGCAACACCACGGTGCAGCGCATCACCCAGGTCGTCCACCCGGTCGGCCGCGCGAAGAAGAAGCAGCTGCTGGCGCACATCATCCAGGAGCACGACTGGAGCCAGGTGCTGGTGTTCACCCGCACCAAGTTCGGCGCCAACCATGTCGCCGAATTCCTCAACAAGAGCGGCATCACGGCAATGGCGCTGCACGGCAACAAGAGCCAGGGTGCCCGCACCCAGGCCCTGGCCGGTTTCAAGAGCGGCGAGATCCGCGCCCTGGTGGCGACCGACATCGCGGCGCGCGGCATCGACATCGACGATCTGCCGCACGTGGTGAACTACGAGGTGCCCAACGTCCCCGAAGACTACGTCCACCGCATCGGCCGCACGGGCCGTGCCGGCCGCGAAGGCCAGGCGGTCAGCCTGGTCTGCCTGGACGAGGAAGGCTTCATGCAGGAGATCGAGCGCTTCACCAAGCAGCAGATCCCGGTGCAGCCGGTCGAGGGCTTCGGTCCCGAGCCGGGCGAGCGCGCCGAGCCGATCGCCATGGGCCGCCAGACCCTGTGGGGCGGCGCCGGCAAGCCGCCCAGCCGCGACGTCATGGCCGCCGCCGCCAAGGCCGCGCGCCAGGAAATGATGCAGCGCATCCGCGAGAACAAGGGCGAGTCGGGCGGCGGCAAGTCCCGCTCCGCCGGCAACGGCGGTGCGAACGGCAACGGCAACGGCGGTGGCGGTGGCCGCAGCGGCAAGCCGGCCGGCGGACGCCCCGCGCAGGGTGCCAACGGCCAGCGCCAGGGCGCCGGGCAGCAGGCACGCCCGCCCCAGCAGCAGCGCCCGCCGCAGCAGGCCCGCGCGCCCCAGGGCGACCGTGGCTACGACGACGAACGCGACGACAGCAACGATTCGCTGCCGCGCAACGTCGATCCGCTGCGCACCAGCCTGCCCAGCCGGCGTGACATGACCGGCGTGCGCCGCCCTGCCAGCGGCAACGGCGGCCAGCCCGACCCGATGCGCACCAGCATCGACAGCATGGGCAGCGGTGGCCGACGCGGCGGCGGCAACGGCAACCGCCGTGGCGGCGGTTCGGGCGGTGGTGGCGGCTACGGCGCCCGCGGCGGCAACGCCAACCGCAGCTACGGCCGCTGAGCGGCATTCCCCCGACGATGTCGGGGTCCGGGGCGGCAGGGGCATGATCCGGCAAGCTCGACTTCGCCGGCGCACCGGCCCTCCGCCATGACCGCACGCACTGCCCTCCTCGCCGGGGCCACCGGCCTCGTCGGCCGCGAGCTCCTGGCCGGCTTGCTGGCCGACCCTGGCCTCGCCGCTGTGCACACGCTCGGCCGACGCGAACTGCCGCTGGTGCACGCCAAGCTCAGCCAGCACTGGGTCGATTTCGCGGCGCTGCCCACCCTGCCTGCCGTCGACGAGGTCTACCTGGCCCTGGGCACCACCATCCGCGCCGCAGGCAGCCAGGCGGCGTTCCGCGCCATCGACTACGACGCCAACCTGGCGGTCGCGCGCGCGGCGCGCGCCGCCGGGGCGAAGCGGCTGGGAGTGGTCAGCGCCATGGGGGCGAATGCCCGCTCCGGCATCTTCTACAACCGGATCAAGGGCGAACTGGAGGAAATCCTGGACACCCTGGCCTACGAGGGACTCGTGATCGCGCGCCCCTCCTTCCTCACCGGGGACCGCGCAGCCCTGGGGCAGTCCACGCGCCGCGGCGAAACGCTGGCGCGGCGCCTCAGCACGGTGCTGCGGCCGTTGATCCCGCCCAACTACCGCGCGATCCGTGCCGTCGACGTCGCGGCCGCCCTGCTGCGCGCCGTGCCGCATGCACGCGGACGGCAGGTGCTGCCGTCCGGCCGCATGCAGGGTGCCGGCGGCTGAGCCGGCGCGCACGGTTGCGCCGCCGTCCTACAGGCGCGCCGGTCGCGGCCGCTTGGCGGCCCCCGCGCCGCGGGACATGCTGTGGAGCATCCACGACAGGAGACGGCCCATGCCCACGCCCCAAACGCCCGACAGGCCCAGCGCCGACGAACCGCTCGACGGCCAGGACCGCCCGCGCCCCGACGAGGACGGCCCGCATGACGTGCCCGACGAGGCCGTGATCGAGAAGACGCTTCCCAGCGGCGCAAGCGACCGCACGGATGGCCGCGCGGCCTGAAGGATCGATGTACTACCAGATCGATGCGATCCGCTGGGGCCCCGACGGCCATCTCTCGCACGTGCGCTGGCACGAGGTGATGGCGGACGAGGAGGCGGTCCGGCACGGGCCCGCGAAGATCGTTCCCGTGGTCGATGCAGCGTCCGTGTGCGGGTCGTCCGAGGTGCGCGTCTACGTCGAAGGCAGCACGGGCAAGTTCTTCCGGATGAAGGCATGCCCCGAAGGGATCGACGCCGAAGCGGACGAGCGCGGCACGCCCCTGCAGAAGCGGCTGGCACACCTGCCGGTCTTCTGAGCGCGCCGCGCGCGGCGCAGGCGGCCGCGCAGCCGCGGCGCCCCCGACGGGCTAGCCTGCCTCGCGGCGCAGCAGAAAGAACAGCGGCCGGCTCAGGCCCTTCATGTCCATGGCACCGAGCACGGTGTCGGCGTCGACGGCCCGGAACACGTCGTGCACCGGCACCTGGTCGTACACCATCGTCGCCGTGCTGGCGCCCCGATAGCAGGTCACGCGCAAACGCGCACCCGAGCGCCCGGTGGCCAGCAGGACGAGCGCAGGACGTGCCAGGCGGGCGACGGCCGCAGACTTCAGCCAGGGCAGCCGCAGGACCAGCCGGACCGCCAGCGTCAGGCCGAGCGCACGCAGCCGCATGGTGCCGCCCCACGGCGCGCGGAACACCAGCGGATGCACGTCCTCCAGGCTGTCGAAGCGCTTGCCATGCCAGCCATAGGCCGCCAGCAGGCCGTCGAGCGGGTGGCCGGTCGGGAACTCCTCGCCGCGCCAGGCCCCGAACAGCGCTTCCGGCTGCACCGCGTCCAGCCGGTCGAAGAGCGCCAGCGCCCGCTCGGTGTCCAGCGCGTGCGACGAGGCGGCGCGACCGGCTGCCGCCACGCCGTCGATCCCGTTCCCGGCGGCCTGGGTCACGATGCCCGCACCATGCCGTCGTCTAGTGGGGATCGCTCTCGTGCAGGGCATGCCGCCGCTCGCGACGCGCGCCCTCGCTCGCACTGCCGTGCCCCGGACGTCGTTCGCGCGTCCTGCGGTCGGCCCCGAGCGGGAAGCGCACGGTGAACTCGGCGCCCTTGCCGGGGCCCGAGCTGCGGGCCTCGACACTGCCGCCATGCAACTCCATCACCGCCCGCACGACCGCCAGCCCGATGCCCAGCCCGGAAGGCGCCAGGTCCTCGGCCACGCGGTCGCGGGTGAACAGGTCGAACAGCCGCGGCAGCATCGCGCTTTCGATCCCGATGCCGGTGTCCTCGACATGGATCAGCACCTCGCGGCCTTCCGCCGTGGCCTTGATCCACACCTGTCCCGCGGGCGTGTACTTGATGGCATTGGACAGCAGGTTGGAGATGACCTGCTGGAACCGCTGGCGGTCGACGTCGGCCAGCAGCTGCCCTTCCGGAAGGATGCTCGACAGGCCGATGCCCTTGGCCCGCGCGCTGTCCTGGAACGAGATGCAGGCCTGCTGCAGCAGCGGCCGCACGTCGATGCGCTCGACCTTCAGCTCCGTGCGGCCGGTGTCCAGGCGCGTCACGTCCATCAGGTCATCGGCCAGGCGTGCCAGCGTGCCCACCTGGTTGCGGATGATCTCGGCCACGCGCTGCACCGCTGCGGGGTCGCCGGCGCGCCGCTGCAGGATGGCGGCGCCATTCTGCAGCGGCGTCAGCGGGTTGCGCAGTTCGTGGCCGAGCGTGCGCAGGAACATCCGCGTGCGCACCGCCGCCGCCTCGCTGGCAGCCTGCAGCTGCTCCAGGTGCTCCACCTTGGTCTGCAGGTCCGTGCGGTCGCGCACCGCCTTCACGTAGCCGATCAGGGCACCGTCACTGTTGCGCACGGCCTCGACCGCGCCCGACACCCAGATCCGGGTGCCGTCCTTGCGCACGTGCCAGCGGTCGTCGGAGGAGCGGCTGTCCTCCCGCGCCACGGCCAGCTCGTGCTGGTCGAAGGCGGCGCGCCGGTCCTCCGCGGTGAACAGCACCCCCACGTGCTGGCCGATGATCTCGTCCTGCGTGTAGCCGAAGATGTCCTCGGCCGCGCCGAGCCAGCCCACGATGGTGCCGCTGCGGTCCAGGCAGATCAGTGCATGGACGCGGGTGGTGGCCAGAAAGCCCTCGATGATCAGGGGAAGGCTAAATGTCGAGCTCATGCTTCCAGCATCCGGCACGCTGGTGCGTCGCAGGCGAGGTTCGTGCCGTGGGCTCTTGTAGGAGAGGGAGCAGTGGGCCGGCCGGAAACCCGGCCTGCTGCCGCGCCAGGCGCGCCGGGCAGCCGTCAGGGCTGGGTCAGCCAGGCCTGGGCATCGGCCAGGGAGGTGAAGGTCTTGATCTGCAGCCCCTGGAGTTGCGCGGCCCGCTCGCTGACGCCGACCTTCTGCTGGGCCGGCACCACGGTCGCCACCCGCTCCAGACCTGCCGCCACTTCAGCCAGGTGCGCGCCCAACTGCAGGTGCTCGGTGAACGAGAGGTCCTGTTCGACGCCGAGCAGGTCGATCAGCACCCGGCGGCAACCCGACAGCCTGGCCGTCACCGCACCCAGGCTGGCGCCCCCGCACAGGTCGGACACTGTCGCCGCCCCAGTTCCGACGACGAGCAGGTAATGCTCCCCGTGCTGGACGCCCACGTTGAAGAACATGATGCACAACGATACAGCACCGCGGCCCGGGTGGACAGCGCGATCGGGTTTGCCCGGAGCGCCGCAGCGCTGCAGCCGTGCCGAAGTGCCGCGGGTCGGCCGCTTCAGGCCTTGGCGATCCGCACCATGGCGTCGGGCCGCCGGTGCAGGTCGGGCAGCAATTCGAGCCCGAGGCCGGGCTTGTCGTTCAGGCGGACCATGCCGCCGCTGACCTGCGGCAGCTCGGTCACCAGTTCCTTGTACCAGCCGGTGTAGAAGGCCCGCACGCTCTCCTGCACCAGGGCGTTGGGCGCATGCAGCGACAGGTGGGTGGACGCCGCCCACACCACTGGGCCGGTGCAGTCGTGCGGCGCCACCGGGAGCTGCCAGGCATCGGCCATGCCGGCGATCTTGCGCGCCTCGGTGAGGCCGCCGCACCACGACAGGTCGAGCATCACCACGCCGGCGACGCCGGTTTCGAGGTAGTCCTTGAATCCCCAGCGGTAGCTGAGCGTCTCGCTGGCGCAGATGAGCGCCTGGCAGTCCTGCGCGTACTGCTTCAGCAGGGCCAGCGAATCCATGCGGATCGCATCCTCGTGCCAGAAGGTGTCGAACGGCTGGAGGGCCCGCGCGATCTTGCGTGCCATCGGCAGGCGCCACAGGCTGTGGAACTCCACCATGATGTCCATGCGGTCGCCCACCGCGCCGCGGATCTTGCGGAACGGCTCGAGGGCGAGGTCGAGGTCGGCGTTGCTGATGTACTGGCCGTGGCTGGCCTCGGCGGCCGGATCGAACGGCCAGATCTTCATCGCGGTGATGCCTTCGGACAGCAGCGACTGCGCCAGTTCGTCGGCGTGGTGCAGGAAGCCCTGCAGGTCCTCGTAGGGTCCGTTGCGGTTGGCCAGCCCCCAGTTCGAGGAGGTCTGGTTGGCGTTGCTGCGGATGTACTGGTAGCCGGCGCAGGTGTTGTACACGCGGATGGCGTCGCGGCTGCGTCCGCCCAGCGCCGTGTGCACGGGCATGTTCGCCGCCTTGCCGAACAGGTCCCACAGCGCGATGTCGACGGCCGAGTTGCCGCGCGTCTCGACACCCGAGCCGCGCCAGCCGAGATAGCCGGTCAGGTCGCGCGCGCGCGCCTCGATGGCCAGCGGGTCGGCGCCCAGGAGCCGCTGCGCGGCCCACTCGTGCAGGTAGGCCTCGACCGCCTCGGCGCCCATGAAGGTCTCGCCCAGGCCCACCAGGCCCTCGTCGGTGTGCAGCCGCACCCACAGGATGTTGGGGAACTCGCCGAGGCGGATGGTCTCGAGGGCGGTGATCTTCATGTCGCGGTCGGGCGGGGGCCGCGTCAGGTGGAGTTGCGGGGCGGATGGGCCGACACCTGCGGGCCGGCCTCGGCCCGCAACCGCCGGATCGCGCCATCGATGCGCGGCCCCAGCAGGTTCCACTTCATCGAGCGGGCCAGCGGCCGATGGGGGAAGGCGTCGGAGGCCGAGAAGTCCTGCGTGTCGTGGAAGCGCCCCAGGTCGCGCAGCACCAGCGGGTCGTCGGCTGTCGGCATGCCGCCCAGCCAGGCACCTTCGAGGCCGTCCCAGATCGCATGGCCGTTCAGGCAGATGCCCCAGCCGCAGTCCCACGCCAGCGCTCGCAACCGCTGGCGTGCCGCGGCGACGTAGGCGGCGTCGAAGATGAAGGTGTCGGTCGGCACCCAGCGGCCCTGCAGCCAGACCTCGACGATCGGACGGTTGACGCAAGGGATGGCCGGCAGCAGCCCGCGCAGCAGCTGTCCATGCACCTGCACCCAGTGCTGGCGCGCGGGAATGCCCGCCAGCCGCAGCAAGGCGACGAACAGCGTGGCCTTGTCCGGCGCGTCCCCGGTGCCCGCGTCGAGCGTCTGGCGCGCCGTGCGCGGACGCAGCTTCATCGGCCGCGAGAACGGCTGGCGCTTGACGAACGCATAGACCGCCAGCGCCTTCTCGCGCTCGCTGCGGGACAGCTGGGTGAGCGCCCGGGCCTTCAGGCGCAGGCGCGGATCCTGCAGGTCGATCAGCGGGCTGCTGCCGCGCCAGTCGTCCGGCGCATCGGACGATGCGGCCGGGCCAGGGATGCGGGGATCGGCCGGTTCGGACAATGGGGAGGGACCTTCGGAAGCAGTCGGCGCCCGGCAGGCGCCCTGCGCCGACGGTAGCAGACCCGGGGCGGGCCGGCCACGTCTGCCGCCGGCCGGCCAGGGGCGGACCGGCGGCGGGTCGCGGCGATCAGCCGCCGCGCGCCTTCTTCAGTGCGTCCAGCACCACGTTGACGGCCTCGGCGCCGATCGTGGGCACGTTCTTGTCGTACACCGGGCGGACCTTCTCGAACATGCGCTTCTGCTCGGCGGGCGCAACCTCGTTGACCTGCATGCCCTTGGCCTTGAGGCTGGCCAGGGACTTGGCGTTGAGCTCGCGGTTTGCGGCGCGCTCGACCTTCTGGCCCTCGATGGCGGCCTCGCGCAGCACGGCCTGCTCCTGCGGGGTGAGCTGGTCCCACAGCTTCTTGCTGTACAGGATCAGGAACGGCGTGTAGGCATGGCGGGTGACCGACAGGTACTTCTGGACCTCGTTGAACTTGGAGGTCTCGATGGTCACGAAGGGGTTCTCCTGGCCGTCGATGGTCTTGGTCTCCAGCGCGGTGAAGATCTCGCCGAAGGCCATCGGCACGGCATTGGTGCCCAGCGTCTTGAAGGTGTCCAGGAAGATGTTGTTCTGCATCACCCGGACCTTGACGCCGTCGAAGTCCTCGACCTTGGTCACCGGCCGCTTGCTGTTGGTCAGGTTGCGGAAGCCGTTCTCCCAGTAGGCCAGGTTGACCAGGCCCGCTTCTTCCAGCTTCTTGTTGAAGTACTTGCCGGCATCGCCGTCGAGCACCGCGTCGGCTTCCTTCTCGCTGCCGAACAGGAACGGCAGGTCGAACACGCCCAGTTCCTTGACGATGCCCACCAGCGGCGAGGACGAGGTGCACACCATCTCCTGGGTGCCCGCGCGCAGCGCCTGGGTCGCCTGCAGGTCGCCGCCCGCGGCGCCACCCCAGAAGGCGTTGATCTTCATCTTGCCGCCGGTCTTGGCCTGCAGCACTTCCTGCATCTTCTTGACGCCCTGGCCCACGGGGTGGTCCTCGTTCACGCCGTTGGTGAACTTGATGGTGCGCTCCTGGAACTGGGCGAAGGCCGGCGCGGCCGCCAGCATGGCAGTGGCCGCCAGGGCCACGAGGGAACGTCGTTTCAGCATGGTTGTCTCCTTGTCGAGGGGAAGGTTGCGGTCGAGAGTCGCTCGGCTGCCGCGGTCACCGCATCAGGAACTTCAGCGGGACGAGCACGAGGTCGGGGAACAGCACCAGCAGGAACAGCACGGCCAGCTGGGCCAGGAAGAACGGCATCACGCCCTTGAACGCGTCGTCCATCGTGATGCGCGCCACGCCGCACACCACGTTGAGCACCGTGCCGACCGGCGGCGTGATCAGGCCGATCGCGTTGTTCATGATGAACAGCACGCCGAAGTACACCGGGTCGATGCCGGCCTTGAGCACCACCGGCATCAGCACCGGCGTGAGGATCAGCACCGTCGGCGTGAAGTCCAGCGCCGTGCCCACCACCACGATGAGCACCATGATGATGAACATCAGGAGCGTCTTGTTGCCCACGAAGGGGGACAGCAGGTTGGCCACCTCGGTGGGGATGTTGGCCACAGTGATCAGCCAGGCGCTGACCATCGCGGCGGCCACCAGGAACATGACCACGGCGGTGGTCTTGCCGGCCGCCAGCACGAGGGCGTAGAGCTCGCGCACCTTCAGTTCACGGTAGATGAACATGCCCACGGCGAAGCTGTAGACGGCCGCGACCACGGCCGCCTCCGTCGGCGTGAAGACGCCGAACTTCATGCCGCCCAGGATCACCACCGGCAGGGCGACGGCGAAGCCGCCTTCGGCCGTGACCTTCAGCCGCTGCACCATCGGCATGCGGGGGGCGGGCTGCACGTTCTCGCGGCGGGCCAGCCACCACCAGGTGGCGCCGATGGCCACGCCCATCAGGATGCCGGGGACGATGCCGGCCAGGAACAGCTTGGTGATCGACACGTTGCCGGCCACGCCGAAGACGATCATGCCGATCGAGGGCGGGATCACCGGCGCGATGATGCCGCCGGCCGAGATCAGGCCTGCCGAGCGGTTCACCTGGTAGCCGGCCTGCTTCATCATGGGGATGAGCAGCGCCGCCAGCGCCGCGGTGTCCGCGACGGCGGAGCCGGACAGGGACGCCATGATCACGGCGGCCAGCACGGCCACGTAGCCCAGGCCCCCACGGAAGTGGCCGACCCACGCCATCGCCAGGTTGACGATGCGCCGCGACAGGCCGCCGGCGTTCATGAACTCGCCGGCCAGCAGGAAGAAGGGCACGGCCAGCAGCGGGAAGTTGTCGGCGCCGTCGACGAAACGCTGCGCCAGGATCTGGCTGTCGAAGGCCGGCAGCACGCCGGTGGCCGCGAGGTAACCCATGAGGGCCAGGCCGCACACCAGCAGCGCGTAGGCGATCGGCATGCCGATGCCCATGGCGCCGAGCAGGCTGAAGAGGAAGACGCCGACCGTCATGCCTTGGCTCCTTCAGGGGTGGCGGACGCCGGCGCCGCGAGCGGCACGTCCTCGGACTCGACCACCTGGACCAGTTCGTCGTCCGCGATGCGGCCGGTGACCAGGCGCCACAGCACGTGCAGGTTGAACAGGGCCATCACGGTGCCGACCACGTAGCCGATGCCGTAGATCCAGATCATCGAGATGCCGACCACCGGCGACACGTTGGTGACCTGCAGGTCGTGCATCTTCCAGGTGCCCACGACGAACAGCACGTTGCACCAGAGCATGAGCGCTTCGGACAGGAACAGGCAGGTCTTCTTGCCCGCGCGCGGCAGGTGCTTGACCAGCGTGTCGACCCCCAGGTGGCCCTTGTCGCGCATGGCGATCATGGCGCCGATGTAGGTCAGCCAGATGAAGCAGTAGCGCGACATCTCGTCGGACACCGTGATGCCCGAGTTGAAGCCGTAGCGCAGCACCACGTTGCCGAAGACCATGATGACCATCGCCACCATGGCCGCCACCACCAGGAACTCGAGGAACCTGAAAAACCAGTCGACCGTCTTCTTCATCTTGTTCTTCCTTTCACCTCTCACGCCACGCGCAGCAGCGGCGCGGGCGCATCCAGCTGGGGCAGCCGCCGGCGGGTGGCGAGCACCTCCTCGATGTCGGCGCGGGCGCCGTCGATCAGCACCAGGATCGCCTGCTCGGCCTTGTGGGCGTCGCGCGCGATCACCGCGTCCAGCACCGCCCGGTGCAGGGGCAGCGACAGGCGCGGGCCGTCCTGGCGGGTGGTCGAGATCTCGAAGCTGGTGCGCAGCAGCGCGGCCAGCGCCTTGCTCATCTGCACGATCATGCGGTTGTGGCAGGCCTTGAGCAGACCCTGGTGGAAGCGCAGGTCGTGGCGCACGTAGTCGCCGCCCTCCTCCACCGCCAGCCGCATGCCCTGGTACGCCGCCTCGATCGCCGCGATGTCCTCCGCCGTGCCGCGCTCGGCCGCCATGCGCACCGCGGCCGGCTCGACCACGCGGCGCAGCTCCTGCAGGTCCTGCAGGAACTCGCGCGTCAGGCCGGCGCGCGACTGCCACACCACCACGTCCGGATCGAACCAGTTCCACTGGTCGGCCGGCAGCACGCGGGTGCCGACTTTCGGCCCCGTGGTCACCAGGCCCTTGGCCACCAGCGACTTCACCGCTTCACGCACCACGGTGCGGCTGACTCCGAGTTCCTCGCACAGCAGGGGCTCCGGCGGCACCGAGGCACCGGCCGGGTAGCGCCCCGCGACGATCGCCTCGCCGAGGTGATCGACCGTGTTGCCGTGGATGGTCTTGATCATGGTTTGTACGGAACCGCCGGCGGCAATCGTATGACCATAATATGTTTGCAAATCCGAGGACTAACCCTATGAGCACGAGAGACAAGCCGCGCAAGAAACCAGAGGAACTCCGCAGCCAGCAATGGTTCGGGCGGCAGGACCGCGACGGCTTCGCATACCGCAGTTGGGTCAAGGGCAAGGGCGTGCCGCACGACCAGTTCGATGGCCGCCCCGTGATCGGCATCTGCAACACCTTCAGCGAGCTGACGCCCTGCAACTCGCATTTCCGCACGCTGGCCGAACAGGTCAAGATCGGCGTCTACGAGGCCGGCGGCTTCCCGCTCGAATTCCCGGTGATGTCGCTCGGCGAGACGCTGCTGCGGCCCACCGCCATGCTGTATCGCAACCTGGCCAGCATGGACGTCGAGGAGTCGATCCGCGGCAACCCGGTGGACGGCGTGGTGCTGCTCATGGGCTGCGACAAGACCACGCCGTCGCTGGTGATGGGTGCCTCCAGCGTCGACCTGCCGACCATCGGCGTGTCCGGCGGCCCGATGCTCTCGGGCAAGTGGCGCGGCCAGGAGCTGGGTTCGGGCACCGGCGTGTGGAGCATGAGCGAGCAGGTGCGCGCCGGCACGCTCAAGCTGCAGGACTTCTTCGAGGCCGAGAGCTGCATGCACCGCAGCCATGGCCACTGCATGACCATGGGGACCGCGTCCACGATGGCCAGCATGGTCGAGGCGCTCGGCCTGGGTCTGCCCGGCAACGCGGCCTACCCCGCCGTGGACGGCCGCCGCAACGTGCTCGCGCGCATGGCGGGCCGCCGCATCGTCGACATGGTCCACGAGGACCAGAAGCTCTCGACCATCCTCACCCGCCAGGCGTTCGAGAACGCGATCAAGACGCTGGCCGCCATCGGCGGCTCCACCAACGCGGTGATCCACCTGATCGCCATCGCCCGCCGCATTGGCGTCGAACTCGCGATCGAGGACTTCGACCGTCTGGCCAGCGAGCTGCCCTGCCTGGTGAACCTGCAGCCCTCGGGCAAGCACCTGATGGAAGACTTCTGCTACGCCGGCGGCCTGCCCGTGGTGATGAAGGAGATCGGCCAGCACCTGCACCTGGACGCGGTGACGGCCAACGGCCGCACCGTGGGCGAGAACATCGCCGACGCCCAGAACTACAACACCGAGGTGATCCAGCCGCTGGAGCGCCCGTTCAAGGACAAGGCCGGCATCGCGGTGCTGCGCGGCAACCTGGCCCCGCGTGGCGCGGTCATCAAGCCCAGCGCCGCCACGCCCGAGCTGATGGTCCACAAGGGCCGCGCCGTGGTGTTCGAGGACATCGAGGACTTCCACGCCCGCATCGACGACGAGAACCTCGACATCGACGAGACCTGCGTGATGGTGCTGAAGAACTGCGGCCCCAAGGGCTACCCCGGCATGGCCGAGGTCGGCAACATGCCGCTGCCGCCCAAGGTGCTGCGCAAGGGCATCACCGACATGGTCCGCATCAGCGACGCGCGCATGAGCGGCACGGCCTACGGCACGGTGGTGCTGCACACGGCCCCGGAAGCGGCCGCCGGCGGCCCGCTCGCGATCGTGCGCAACGGCGACATCATCGAGCTGGACGTGCCCAACCGGCGCATCCAGCTGCACATCAGCGACGAGGAGCTGCAGGCCCGGCTCAAGGCCTGGACGCCGCCCAAGCCGCCGCTGGACTCCGGCTACTGGAAGCTGTACGTCGACCACGTGCTGCAGGCCGACCAGGGCGCGGACCTGGACTTCCTGGTCGGCAAGCGCGGCGCCTTCGTGCCCCGCGACAACCACTGAGCGCGCCCGCGCCGGCGCCAGCCTTCCCCCCGGACCATGGCCATGCATGAACTGATCGCCCTGGACTGGGGGACCTCCTCGCTGCGCGCGGCCCGCATCGCCGCGGACGGCACGGTGCTGGACGAGCACCACAGTCCCGAAGGCATCCTGAACGTGGCGGCCGGCGCCTTTCCGGCCGTGTTCGCCGCGGCGGTGGAGCGCTGGCAGCCGGCGCCAGGCGCGCTGTGCCTGGCCGGCGGCATGGTCGGCAGCCGCCAGGGCTGGCGCGAGGCGCCCTACTGTCCCTGCCCGTCCGGCTTCGCCGACCTGGTCGGGCGCATCACCTGGGTGCCGGACGCACCAGGCGGGCTGCGGCTGGGCCTGGTGCCCGGCCTGCAGGCCGAGGCCCACGGCGTGCCCGACGTGATGCGCGGCGAGGAGACGCAGATCGTCGGCGCGCTCGACCTGCTGGGCCTGGACGACGGTCTGTTCGTGCTGCCCGGCACCCACAGCAAGTGGGCCCGCGTGCGCGGCCGCCGCATCGAGGGCTTCTCGACCTTCATGACCGGCGAGGTGTACGCGCTGCTGCGCCGGCATTCGATCCTGGCGCGGACGCTGCCTCCAGAAGACGGCCCGCTGGACGAGGCGGCCTTCCTGCGCGGCGTCGGCCACGCCCGGCAGGCCGGCAGCCTGCTGCACGCGGCCTTCAGCGCCCGCACGCTGGCGCTGTTCGGGCAACTGGATGCCGGCGCGCTGCCGAGCTACCTGTCCGGACTGGTCATCGGCGAGGAACTGCGCAGCCAGGCCCTTCCCACCGGCCAGGAGGTGGTGCTGATCGGCGCGCCGGCGCTCACCGCCCGCTACCAACTCGCACTGCGTTCGCTGGGCGTGCCGGCCCGCACGGCTGGCGACCATGCCACGTGGCATGGCCTGTGGACGCTCGCGCGCACCCTGGAGTCCCCACGATGAATCCCTCTTCCTTCCCATCGGCGCTGGCGGCCTGCCCGCTGGTCGCCATCCTGCGCGGACTCACCCCGGCGGAAGCCGTCCCGGTGGGCCGGGCGCTGGTGGACGCGGGCTTTCGCATCCTCGAGGTGCCGCTGAACTCGCCCAGCCCGCTGGAGAGCATCGCCGCGCTCGCCGCCGCCTTCCCGCAGGCCTGGGTGGGCGCAGGCACCGTGCTGCGCCGCTCGGAGGTCGGCCCGGTGCAGGCGGCGGGCGGCCGCCTGGTGGTGGCGCCCAATTTCCAGCCCGAGGTGGTGCAGGAAGCGCGCGAGCTGGGCCTCGCCTGCCTGCCCGGCATCGCGACACCGACCGAGGCGTTCGCCGCGCTGGAGGCCGGTGCCAGCGGCCTCAAGCTGTTCCCGGCCGAGATGATGGGCCCGCCGGTGGTCAAGGCACTGCGTGCGGTGCTCCCGCGCGACGCGCTGCTGCTGCCCGTGGGCGGCATCACGCCGGCCAGCCTGGCGCCCTACCGGGCCGCCGGCGCCGACGGGTTCGGCATCGGATCCGCCCTGTACCGGCCCGGCATGCCCGTGGCCGAGCTGGCGCACCTGGCCCGCGAGTTCGTCGCGGCCAGCGCCGGGTCGATCCGCGCCTGACCGCCGGTTCTCGTCTCGCGCCCCCGTCCGCACGCTGAGCACGGAGTCTTCCCCATGAGCACGATTTCCTTCGGCCTCGAGGGCCGCATCTGCATCGTCACCGGTGGCGCCCAGGGCATCGGCGAAGCCTGCGCGCGGCGCTTCGCGCGCGAAGGCGCCCTGCCCGTCATCGCCGACGTCGATGCCGTGCGCGGACAGGCGCTGGCCGGCGAGCTCGGCGGGCTGTTCGTGGCCTGCGACGTGGGCGACAAGGCGCAGGTGGACGCCCTGGTGGCGCGGGTGGTGCGCGAGCACGGCCGCATCGACGTGCTGGTGAACAACGCCGGCATCTTCAAGGCCGCCGACTTCCTGGACGTGACCGAGGCCGACTTCGACGCGGTGCTGCGGGTCAACCTCAAGGGCTCGTTCCTCGCCGGGCAGGCGGTCGCCCGCGTCATGGCGGCCGCCGGCCGCGGCGCCATCGTGAACATGAGCTCGGTCAACGCGGTGCTCGCCATCCCGAGCATCGCCAGCTACAACGTGAGCAAAGGCGGCATCAACCAGCTCACGCGGGCGATGGCGCTCGCGCTGGCCGACCGCGGCGTGCGCGTGAACGCGGTCGCGCCCGGGACCATCGCCACGGAGCTGGCCGCGCAGGCGGTGCTCACGAGCGAGGACGCGCGCCGCCGCATCATGAGCCGGACGCCGATGAAACGGCTGGGCGAGCCGGCCGAGATCGCCGACGCGGTCGCCTGGCTGGCCAGCGACGCCGCGAGCTACGTCACCGGCGAGATCGTGGTGGTGGACGGCGGGCGCATGGCCCTGAACTACACCGTGCCGGCGTGACGCCGGCCGCGGGTTCCCGGCACGAGTCCGGGGCCGCGGCGGTGCTGCCCGCGCCTGCCACGGGCAGGCTGCGGGCGCCAGGCCTCAGACGTTCATCACGGCGACCGAACGCGCATTCAGGTACGCCTCCAGCGCTTCCGGGCCGCCTTCCGAGCCGTAGCCGGAGTCCTTGATGCCGCCGAACGGCATCTCGGCGCTGGGCATCGCCGGCATGTTGATCCACAACATGCCCACTTCGACCCGGCGCGACAGCAGGTCGGCGTTCTTCAGCGACCTGGTGAACGCGTAGCCGGCCAGGCCGAACGACAGACGGTTGGCCTCGGCGATCGCCTCTTCCAGCTTGGTGAAGCTGCGGATCGCCGCCACCGGGCCGAACGGCTCGTCGTTGAAGATCTTGGCCTCCAGCGGCACGTCGGCCAGCACGGTGGGTTCCCAGAAGTTGCCGGCGTCGCCGATGCGCTTGCCGCCGGCCAGCACCTGGGCCCCCTTCTTGACCGCGTCCTCGTGGAACTCGGCCATCGCCGTGAGGCGGCGCGGGTTCGCCAGCGGGCCCATCTGGGTGCCCTCGGCCAGGCCGTCGCCCACCTTCAGGCCCTGCGCGTACTTGGCCATGGCGGTGGCGAACTCGTTCTTCACGCTCTCGTGCACCAGGAACCGGGTCGGCGAGATGCACACCTGGCCGGCGTTGCGGAACTTGGCGCCGCCGGCGGCCTTGACCGCCAGCGCGATGTCCGCGTCGTCGCAGACGATCACCGGCGCGTGGCCGCCCAGCTCCATCGTCACGCGCTTCATGTGCTGGCCCGCCATCGCGGCCAGCTGCTTGCCCACCGGGGTCGAGCCGGTGAAGGTGATCTTGCGGATCACGGGGTGCGGGATCAGGTAGCTGGAGATCTCGGCCGGGTTGCCGTAGACGAGGCCCAGCACGCCCGGGGGCAGCCCGGCGTCCTGGAAGGCGCGGATCAGCTCGGCCGGGCCCGCGGGCGTCTCCTCGGGGGCCTTGACCAGCATCGAGCAGCCGGCCGCGAGCGCCGCGCCGACCTTGCGCACCACCTGGTTGATCGGGAAGTTCCACGGCGTGAAGGCCGCGACCGGGCCCACCGGGTCCTTCAGCACCATCTGGCGCAGCGACGGGCTGCCGCGCGACGGCACGATGCGGCCGTAGACCCGGAAGCCTTCCTCGGCGAACCATTCGATGATGTCGGCGGCCGCCATCGCCTCGCCCTTGGCCTCGACCAGCGGCTTGCCTTGCTCCTGCGTCAGCAGCCGGCCGATGGCCTCGGCGCGCTCGCGCATGAAGCCGGCGGCCTTGCGCATGACCTTGCTGCGCTCGGCCGGCGCCATGTCGCGCCAGGTCTCGAATCCCTTCTGCGCTGCCTCCAGGGCCTTGTCCAGGTCCGCCTTGCCGGCGTGGGCGACACGGCCGATCTCCTTGCCGGTGGCCGGGTTGAACACGGCGAGGGTGCGGCCGTCGGCGGCGTCCTGCCACTGGCCATTGATGAAGAGCTGGGTGTTGGGATACGTCATGCGCTGTCTCCGGGGAAAACGTGGATTCTGGCGGATTCGGCGCCACCTCACCCGCGAGGTCGTTGTTCCGGCTCCGCCAGCCCCGGCGGACCCGCGTCTGGCTCGACGTGGGAAGGCCACCGACTCGCCGGCGCAGCGGCGTCCTACACGGCGCCTGGATGGGAAAAATGAACATGCTCGCATGGCGATGCAGATGCCGGTCTTCGACGACAGCGAACTCGAGCTCCTGTGGCACGAGACGCCGACCCGGGCCGAGCCCCGCCGGCCCGCCACGGGATGGGACGCCGCACGCGTCGGCAACATGGCGGTGTGGATCGAGCTGACGCTGTTCACGCTGGCGCCGGCGCTGGGCTTCCTGCTGTGCTGGTATGGCTTCTGAGCACCCCGAGGAGCAACGCATGGAACAACTGGACACGAGGCAGCGGGCGCGGCGACTGCTGGTCGGGCTGGCAGCCTGCCAGGCCGAATTCGAACTGATGTGCGTCGCCGTCACCTGCGGCGGCCGCCGCATCGCGAGCAGCCAGGGCCTGCACGGCCTGTACCGCGACCATGTGGCCTTGCGACCGCGCTCGGGCAGCCAGTTCGTGCAGCTCATCGTGGCGCAGCGCGACGCCGTGCGGGCACTGGGCCAGCTGCGCGAGGGATCCGGGCGTGCGGCGGTGGCCGATCTGCGCGAGGTCCGGCAGCGCCACGCTGCGGTGATCGACGGCCTGATGACCGAAGTGCGCCAGCTGGCCAGCTGACGGCCGATGGCCGCGCCGGCCGACGCCTTCGACCTCCGACGCTTCACGCGGGCACAAGCCGGCGTGATCGGCCAGGTGCGCGACGAGCTGCGCGCCGGCCACAAGCGCACGCACTGGATGTGGTTCGTGTTCCCGCAGCTGCGCGGGCTCGGCACGAGTGCGACCGCCCGGACCTACGGCATCGCGTCACTCGAGGAAGCGCGTGCCTATCTCCGGCACCGGGTGCTGGGGCCGCGGCTGCGCGAATGCTGCGAGTTGCTGCTGGCCCATCCGCCGGGCAGCGGCCCCGCGATCCTGGGCAGCCCGGACGACCTGAAGCTGCGCTCGTGCCTCACCCTGTTCCAGCTGGCCGCGCCCGACGAGCCGCTCTTTCCCCGCTGCCTGGCCCACGTGCTCCGGCAGGGCCCCGACCCCCGCACCCTGCAGCTGTGCGCCGGCGTTAGCGGCGGCGCTGGATCAGCGCCAGCAGGCTCCTGAGCCCCTCGCCCGAGTGCACGGCGACGGGCCTCGGTTCGGCCGCCTCGTCGAGCAGTTCGTCGACCACCTCCAGATCGTGCGCGGCTTCCCGCACCTCGCCTTCGGCATGCGCGGTGCGCTCGGCCGCCTGCGCGATCGCATCGACGTCGCGCCGCGGGATCGCAGCCTTCAGTGCCTCGTTCGCGGCCACGAGTTCGTCCTCCGCGCTGCGGACCTTCTCCCGCGCCAGCTGCGCCTTGCGGCGCGCCACGCCGGCCATGGATTCATGCGTCAGAGCCATGCCCGCGTTGTAGCGTCCTGCCTCTGCGTTCCAAGCTCAGCGGGTTGCGCGGGCGGCTCTTCCGGCGCGATCCGTGGACAACTCCACGGATGAACCCGGCCATGGGAACGCTCCGCTACAAAAAAGTGAGCTCTGCCGGAGGCGAACGCCCCACGGCCGAGCCCGCTTTCTCTATAAACCTCTGCAGGGTCAGCGAACCAGGGAGCCGCCAGCAATGCGCAGATACAACGGATGCAGCCAGATCCTCGTGACGGGGGGCGCCGGGTTCCTCGGCAGCCACCTGTGCGAACGCCTGCTGCAGGAGGGCCACCAGGTCCTGTGCGTCGACAACTTCTTCACCGGCACGCGCCGCAACATCGAGCACCTGCTCGACCATCCGCGGTTCGAGCTGATGCGGCACGACGTCACCGTGCCCCTGATCGTCGAGGTCGACGAGATCTACAACCTCGCCTGTCCGGCGTCGCCGGTGCACTACCAGCACAACCCGGTGCAGACGATCAAGACCAGCGTGCACGGTGCGATCAACATGCTGGGCCTGGCCAAGCGGGTGGGCGCACGCATCTTCCAGGCGTCCACCAGCGAGGTCTACGGCGACCCCGATGTCCATCCCCAGCCCGAGACCTACTGGGGCCGTGTCAACCCCGTGGGCGTGCGCAGCTGCTACGACGAGGGCAAGCGCTGCGCCGAGACGCTGTTCCTGGACTACCACCGCCAGTACGGCGTGGACGTGCGGGTCGCGCGCATCTTCAACACCTACGGCCCGCGCATGCACCCGAACGACGGGCGGGTCGTCAGCAACTTCATCGTGCAGGCGCTGCGCGGCGAGCCGATCACCCTGTACGGCGAGGGCCTGCAGACGCGCAGCTTCTGCTTCGTGGACGACCTGGTCGAGGGCTTCGTGCGCTTCATGCGCCACGACGGCCCGCTGCCCGGCCCCATCAACCTGGGCAATCCGCGCGAGTTCACCATCGTCCAGCTGGCCGAGCAGGTGATCAACATCACCAATTCGAAATCGCCGATCGTGCACCGGCCGCTGCCCTCGGACGATCCGCGCCAGCGCCGGCCCGACATCGGCCTGGCCCAGGAGACGCTCGGCTGGGAGCCCCAGGTCCAGCTGCACGAAGGACTGGTGCGCACGATCGCGTACTTCGACGAGCTGCTGCGCGCGGGCCACTGAGCGCAGGGCGATGGACGCAACGACGCCGCACGAGGTCGGCGCCCGGTGGCTGGCGGCGATGCGCGCCGGCGACTGGGAAGGCGCCTGGCGACAGACCGACCGCCTGGAGCTGCCGCGCCGCCGCGCGCAGCACGCGGCGGGCTTCGTGCGCGAGGCGCACCACCTGGTGTGGGACGGCTCGCCCTTCGACGGCCGTTCCGTGCTGGTGCGCTGCGAACACGGCCTGGGCGACACGCTGCAGTTCTCCCGCTTCCTGCCGGCGGTCGCGGCGCGTGCCCGTGAGCTGCACGTGATGGTGCAGCCGCCCCTGGTCGAGCTGCTGCGCGCGGTGCCGGGCATCGGCCAGGTGCACAACGGCTGGCGCGGGCCCGACTGGCCGGCGCACGAGCTCGAGGTCGAGGTGATGGAGCTGGCCTATGCACTGCGCGCGAGCGCAGACACGCTGCCGCCACCGCTGCCGTTCGACACGGCTGCCGCGTCGCCGTTCGCGGATCTCGACCGTTCCCTGCGCAGCGACGGCCGCCTGCGGGTCGGGTTGCTGTGGGCCGCCAGCGAGTGGGACCCCAGCCGCTCGATCCCGCTCGCGCAGCTGCGGACGCTGCTCGACCTGCCGCATGTGCGCTTCTTCGGGCTGCAGCAGGGCCCGGCAGCGTTGCAGGCCGCGGCGGCCGGCTGGCCGATCGAGCCGCTGTGGGACCGCACCACGTCGGTGGTCGATGCAGCCGCTGCCATGCGGCACCTGGACCTCGTCGTGTGCGTCGATGGAATGCCGGCGCACCTGGCCGGCTCGCTGGGGCGTCCGACCTGGCTCCTGCTCAAGCACGACGCCGACTGGCGCTGGATGGACGACCGCTCGGACTCGCCCTGGTACCCGGCGATGCGGCTGTGGCGCCAGAGCCGCCCGGGCGACTGGGCCAGTCTCGTCGGCCGGGTGGCCCGCGGGCTGCAGCTCCTGTCGGACCCGACGGGCAGGCGCGGCGAGCTCCTACCCGGAAACGCCCCGGCGCTGGCGACGATGTCCTGAATGCAGGCCCACACCGGCAACCGCCCCAGGCTGGACGAATCCGCGCGCAGCGTGGCGGACGTGACACGTGCCAATGTGCAGGCGATGCGCCAGCTGGACCAGCTGGAGACGGCGCGCAGCAGCCTGTCCGACAAGTTCGCGGACCTGGTGGCGCGCGCCTGCGGCCACATCGGCTTTTCCATCGGGCATGCCGTCGGCTTTGCCGGCTGGATGGTCTGGAACACCTGGTTCGCCAGCCAGCCGCCCGATCCCTACCCCTTCACGCTGCTGACGCTGTGGGCGTCCGCCGAAGGCATCTTCCTGATGTCCTTCGTGCTGATCAGCCAGAACTACCAGATGCGCGTCTCGGAGCGGCGCAACCAGCTGGACCTGCAGATCAACCTGCTGGCGGAGCAGGAGAACTCCAAGATGCTCCTGCTGCTGGAGAACATCGCCAAGAAGGTCGGTGCCCTGCACACCGACGATCCCGAGGTCGGCGTGCTGGTGCAGGCCACGGAGCCGGACACGCTCGCCCAGCAGATCGACGACGCCTACCGCGAACAGGACCGCCAGGACGAACGGACCTGAACGGCCCTAGGTCGCCGCAGGTCAGGCGCCCGAACCGGTCGGCGCGCTGGTGCGCAGCGTGCGCGGCTCGCCTGCGCCGTAGCCCTGGTTCATCACGCGCAGGGCGTTGCCGTTGACCGTCACGCGCGTGCCGACCGCCATCGGTTCGGCGCGGCGGAAGGAGCGGACGCTGCCGTCTTCCATGCGCACCTGCACGTCGTAGGCCGTGGTGGCCCGGGCGCGCTTCTCGACCTCGTGGCCGGCCAGGCCGCCGCCGACCGCGCCGAGCACCGTCATCGCGGTCTTGCCGTTACCGCCACCGAACTGGTGGCCGACCAGGCCGCCGACCACGCCGCCAGCCACGGCACCCAGGCCGCTGCCCTCACCCTTTTCCTGCACGGCGCGCACCGATTCGATCGTGCCGCAGCTGGCGCACACGGCGGCGCGGGTGGTCTCCACCGGCGTGGGCACCACGGCAGGCACGGGCTGGGGCGCCGCGGCCTGCACGGGATGCTGCACCGCCGGCGCGGGCCGCGCCGGGGCGGGCTTGTGGACCGGAACGGCCGCATGCGCCTGGGGCGCCGGCTGGGCGATCGGGGTGGCGGGTGCGGTGGGAGCGGGCTGCAGCTGCGCCACCCCGGCCGGTGTCGTCGCCGGGGCCGCCGCCGGGACGGTGCTGAGCGCCGCGACCGGCGCGGCGGCGGGTGCCTCGGGCGCAGCCCAGCGGGACACCAGCGCGCCGGCCAGGCCCGCGGTGATCAGCGACAGCGTTCCGACGACGACCCACACCGCGCGCGGCACGGCGCGCAGCGAGGTGGCGGCGGGGGCAGCCGGCGGGGTGGAAGTGGCAGCGGTCATGGCGAGGCTCCTCGAGTTGGACTGCCCCGGTTATAACGGTCGAGCTGCAAACGGCCGATGTCTGTCCGGTTGGAGTTGTGTCGGGGTGTACGGCGGCGCTGGCGGTGGCCGGGCTGCGAGAACTAGTTGGCGAGGCTGTTGAGCAGCCGCAGCTGCCGCCAGCCCTCTCCCGCCTCGACCACGCTCAGCGACGCCGGCGCGACCTCGAAGCTCTCCAGGGCGTCGAGCGACAGGCCCAGCACACTCGCCACCACGGCCTTGATCACGTCGGCATGCGAGGCGACCAGCACGGTGCGGTCGGGATGGTGCAGGCGCAGCGCTTCCACGCCCGCCATCGCGCGCCGCCGCACGGCTTCGAACGCCTCGCCGCCGGGCGGCGACGCGGTGCTGCGCCGCGCGTTCCAGATTTGCCACCCAGGATCGTCGCGCAGGCTGTCGAACTCGCGCCCGGTCCACTCGCCGAAGTCGATCTCGTCGAACGCCGGCTCGACCTGCACCTGGAGCCGCCGGCGGGCCGCCAGGGCGCCGACGGTCTGGCGTGCGCGCGGTTGCGGGCTGCTGTAGATCGCATGCACCGGGCGCGGCTCCAGACGGCCGACCAGCGCTTCGGCCTGCAGCCAGCCCTGGGCATTGAGGGAGACGCTGGGCATGCGGCCCGCCAGCCCACGGCCGAGCCAGTCGTGCGCCGCGTGGCGCACGAACAGGAAAGTGGTCACGCCAGCGCGGCCAGGCTGCCGGCGACCGGCGCGGCGTCGACGGCCGCGCCTTGCGCGGGCGCGTAGCGGCGCACCATGCGCGCACAGAACTCCGCGTATTCCTGCGGCACCTGCGGCGCGCTGGTGTGGTGCGGCTGCAGGCCGCGGTGCTCGGGCGTGAAGCAGAAGGTCAGCGTCACGTCGAACTCGTCCAGCGCGAGCATCTGGCGGTCGAACCAGGCGTCCGCGTTCGGGCGGAAACTGTCGGCCCACGACAGTCCGGTGCGCAGCTTGCGCACGCCCAGCTGGCGCAGCCAGCGCACCGCGTCGTCGAGGCGGTGGTCCTCGAAGTGGAACCACTGGCAGATGCCCAGCTCGGGCGCGAACTCATGGAAGTGGCGGCAGGCCAGCTTGGGCGAGCCGTCCTCGCGCAGCAGTCCCATGTGGAAGTGCCGGTAGTAGCTGGAGCCCTCCGCCTCGCGATGCCGCGTGGTCGCCGGCCAGGCCTTGGGCAGGTCGTAGAGCGAGTACCAGTGGATGCGCGGCGCTCTACCCACGAGCAGTTCGGCGGTGCGCTTGAGGCCCCATTCCTGCACCTCCTCCGCGCCGAAGGTGGACACGCCGACTTCCGTCACCCACACGGGCAGCGAGGTCACGGCCTGGATCTCGGCCAGCTTCTGCGGCCACTCGTCGATCTGCCAGTGGTTCCAGTCCAGCGGGAAGCCATGCACCGCCACGGCATTCATCTGCTCCAGCGCGCCCAGCGCCTGCAGGCGCTGGATGAATGCGGGATCGATCGGCGAGATGCCGCCCAGCACGCGGGTCAGCGAGGGGCTCTCCTGGCGCACGGCCGCGCCTGCCAGGCGGACCATCTCGGCGAAGCGGACCCACTCGGGGTCGACTTCCAGGTCCCAGTGCGACTTGTTGTTCGGTTCGTTCCAGAACTTGACGGCTTCGATCATGGCGGGTCAGGCGGCTTTCTGCTTGGAGGTGGTGGGCGACGGGGTGGCGGGATCCGTGGCGGCCCGCGACACCGCGGCGTCGTCCATCGGGGTCGAGGCCAGCACCGGCGCGCTGTCGTCGGCGTCGGCCGTCACCGGACCGGTGTCGCCGCGGATGAAGGCCTCGACCAGCTCCCGCGCCTCGTCATCGGTGAACTGCAGCGGCGGCGATTTCATGAAATAGCTGGACGGTCCGTTCAGCGCGCCGCCGATCCCGCGGTCCAGTGCGATCTTGGCGCAGCGGATCGCATCGATCACCACGCCGGCCGAGTTGGGCGAGTCCCACACTTCCAGCTTCACCTCGCAGCTCATGGGCACGTTGCCGAAGCCGGTGCCTTCCATGCGGATGTGGCAGAACTTGCGGTCCTCCAGCCATGGCACGTAGTCGCTCGGGCCGACGTGCACGTCCTTGTCCTTCATCGGATTGCCCAGCTGGCTCGTCACCGCCTGCGTCTTCGACACCTTCTTGGATGCGAGCCGCTCGCGCTCGAGCATGTTGAGGAAGTCGGTGTTGCCGCCGAAATTGAGCTGGTAGGTCCGGTCCAGCCGCACGCCGCGCTTGCGGAACAGGTCGGTCAGGATGCGGTGCACGATGGTGGCCCCGACCTGGCTCTTGATGTCGTCGCCGATGATCGGCAGGCGCCGCTGCGCGAAGCGCTTGTTCCAGTACGGCTGCGACGCGATGAACACAGGTACGCAATTGACGAAGGCGCAGCCCGCCTCCAGCACCTGCTCCACGTACCACTTGGTGGCCATCTCCGAGCCGACCGGCAGGTACGAGACCACCACGTCGGTCCTGGTGGCCTTCAGGATGCCGACGATGTCGTCGGTGCTCGCGGTCGACTTGGGCACCACGTCCTTGAGGTAGCTGCCCAGCCCGTCGTGCGTCATGCCGCGGCTGACCTTCACGCCCAGCGGCGGCACCTCGGCGAAGCGGATGGTGTTGTTCGGCTCGGCGACGATCGCCTCGGACAGATCCAGCCCGACCTTGTGCGCGCTCACGTCGAACGCGGCGGTGAACTCGATGTCGCGCGGGTGGTAGCCGCCGAGCTCGACATGCATCAGTCCCGGAACGAACTCGTGCGGCTCGGCATTTCGATAGAACTGCACGCCCTGCACCAGCGACGACGCACAGTTGCCGACACCGATGAGGGCCACCCTGATTTTCGACATGCATCTCTCCTTTGAACGCCTTCTCAGCGCTTGCTTCATCGTACAAGCGCACGTGACGCGACCTTGCAGTTTTCCTGCTCGACACTGCAAATTTTTTTCTTCTGATGTGTTTGCAATCGGCCCCGCCTCCGAGATGGAACACATAACATTCCTCAGGTACTTAGAAGGAAGAACCCAACATGCAGCATGTCCTGATCACGGGAGGCGCCGGATTCATCGGATCGCATCTGGCCGATGAGTTGCTGGCCAACGGTTATCGCGTGCGCGTCCTCGACAGCCTCGAGCCGCAGGTGCACGGTGAACAACGCCGGCGGCCCGACTACCTCAGTCCGGAAGTCGAACTGATGGTCGGGGACGTGTGCGACAAGCAGGCCGTGCAGAAGGCGCTCAAGGGCGTGGACGCTGTGTTCCACTTCGCCGCCGCAGTGGGCGTGGGCCAGAGCATGTACGAGCTCGCGCACTACACGCGGGTGAACAACCTGGGCACCGCCGTCGTGCTCGAGGCCATGATCGAGGAGCCGGGCCGCAAGCTGGTCGTGGCCTCCAGCATGAGCCTGTACGGCGAGGGCCTGTACCGTGACACCGCGGGCCAGGTGCGCGAGGGCGGCGAGCGCAGCCTCGAGCAGCTCAAGCGCGCGCAATGGGAGCTGGCCGATGGCCACGGCGGCGTGCTCGCCCCGGTGCCCACGCCCGAGACCAAGAGCGCAGCGCTGGCGTCGGTGTACGCGCTGTCCAAGTTCGACCAGGAGCGCATGTGCCTGCTGGCCGGGCGCGCCTACAACTTCCCCGCGGTGGCGCTGCGCTTCTTCAACGCCTACGGCCCGCGCCAGGCGCTGTCCAATCCCTACACCGGCGTGCTCGCCATCTTCGCCTCGCGCCTGCTCAACGACAGCGCCCCGAAGATCTTCGAGGACGGCCTGCAGCAGCGCGACTTCGTCAGCGTCTACGACGTGGCCCGCGGCTGCCGGCTCGCGCTGGAAAAGCCCGAGGCGGCAGGCGACGTGTTCAACATCGGCAGCGGCCGTCCGCAGACGGTGCAGGCCGTGGCGGCGCGGCTGGCCAAGGTGCTGGGCAAGGAGCAGATCCAGCCCGAGATCGTCGGCAAGTACCGGGTCGGCGACATCCGCCACTGCTTCGCCGACATCGGCAAGGCGCAGCGCGTGCTGGGGTACCAGCCGCAGGTCACGCTGGACGACGGCATGGCCGAGCTGGCGGCCTGGCTGGCCGGCCAGGCGGCGGTCGACCGCGTGGCGCAGGCGAGTGCCGAGCTCAGCGCCCGGGGGCTGACCGTATGACCGCGGCGGCCCCGGCCCAGCCCGCAGCGCGCACCCTGGAGGCGTCCTGATGTCCGAGCAACTGTCCCTCATCACCGGCGGTGCCGGCTTCATCGGCTGCAACCTGGCCCAGCGCCTGCTGTCGTCCGGCCGCAAGGTCCGCATCCTGGACAACCTCACGCGGCCGGGCGTCGAGCAGAACCTGCAGTGGCTGCGGGACCAGCACCTCGACCGCCTGCAGGTGGTGGTCGGCGACATCCGCGACGAGGCCACCGTCAACCGCGCCGTCGCGGGCACGACCCAGGTCTTCCACTTCGCCGCGCAGGTGGCGGTGACCACCAGCCTCGACAAGCCGCGCGACGACTTCCTGGTCAACGCGCAGGGCACGTTCAACGTGCTGGAGGCGGTGCGTGCCCGGCCCGTGCCGCCCTTCATGCTGATGACGTCGACCAACAAGGTCTACGGCGACCTGGCCGACCTCGAACTGCAGCCGGCGGGCCAGCAGTACCAGCCCACCAACCTGGCCACGCGCGCGCGCGGCGTGTCGGAAGCGCGGCCGCTGGATTTCCACAGCCCCTACGGCTGCTCCAAGGGCGCGGCCGACCAGTACGTGCTCGACTACGCCCGCAGCTACGGCCTGGCCACGGCGGTGTTCCGCATGAGCTGCATCTACGGCCCACGCCAGTTCGGCACCGAAGACCAGGGCTGGGTCGCCCACTTCATCCTGCGCGCATTGCGCGGCGAGCCGATCACCCTGTATGGCGACGGCAAGCAGGTGCGCGACGTGCTCTTCATCGACGACCTGGTGCAGGCCTTCCTGCTGGCCGAGCAGAACGCCGACCAGATCGCCGGGCGGGCGTTCAACATCGGCGGGGGCCCGTCCAACGCGATCAGCCTGCTCGACCTGCTCGACCGGATCGAGGCGCTGCACGGCGTGCGGCCGGCCACGGCCTTCGACGCCTGGCGCACGGGCGACCAGCGCTACTACGTGAGCGACACCCGCGCCTTCGAGACCGCCACCGGCTGGAAGCAGCGCGTGCGCGCCGCCGACGGCATCGGCCGGCTCTACGACTGGCTCAAGACCCACCGCACGGCAGGCACCGCAAGCGCGGCGCTGCACGCCGTGGGTGCGCACTGACCGAAGGGACGACGACGATGCAGGCATGCGTGATCGCCGCCCCCGGCCGGGCCGACCTCCAGGACGCGCCGCGTCCCGAACCCGGTCCCGGTGAAGTGCTCCTGCGGCTCGAGGGATCGGGCGTCTGCGCCTCGAGCCTGCCGGTCTGGGAAGGCCGCGAGTGGTTCAGCTACCCCCAGGCCGCCGGCGGCCCGGGCCATGAAGGCTGGGGCCGGATCGCGGCGGTGGGCGAAGGCGTGACGGGCTTCGCGCCGGGCGACCGGGTCGCCGCGCTCAGCTACCGTGCCCACGCCGAGTACGACGTCGCCAAGGCCGACGCCGCGGTGCGGCTGCCCGACTCGCTGGCCGGCAAGGCGGTGCCGGGCGAGCCGCTCGGCTGCGCCGTCAACATCTTCCGCCGCAGCGAGATCCGCGCCGGGCAGACCGTCGCCATCGTGGGCATCGGCTTCCTCGGCGCGCTGCTCACGCAGCTGGCCGTCCACGCCGGCGCCCGCGTGATCGCGCTGTCGCGCCGCCAGGATTCGCTGGACTTCGCGCGCCGCTTCGGCGCGCAGCACACCATCGTGCTGGACGACCACTGGAAGGTGATCGAACAGGTCAAGGCGCTCACCGGCGAGCAGTGGTGCGAGCGCGTCATCGAGGCGACCGGGCTCGAGTGGCCGCTGCAGCTGGCCAGCGAACTCACCGCGATCCGCGGCCGGCTGGTGATCGCCGGCTACCACCAGGACGGCATGCGGCAGGTGAACGTGCAGCTGTGGAACTGGCGCGGCATCGACGTCATCAACGCGCACGAGCGCGATCCGCGCGCCTACATCGAGGGCATGCGCGAAGCGGTGGCGCTGATGGAGCAGGGCGTGCTCGACCCGGAGCCGCTCTACACCCACCGCCTGCCGCTGGACCGGCTGGGCGAGGCGCTCGAACTCACCCGCACCCGGCCGGAAGGCTTCATGAAAGCGCTGGTGACCGCATGAGCACGCAACGCCTCCCCCGCCTGGGCTTCCTCGGCCTCGGCTGGATCGGCCAGCACCGGTTGCAGGCGCTGCTCGACGAGCAGGCCTGCGAGGTCGTGGCGGTTGCCGATCCCTCGCCCGGGGCAAAGGCCAAGGTGCGCGAACTCGCCGCCTCCGCCGCGACCGTCGACACGCTCGAGCAGTTGCTCGCGCATGAGCTCGACGGCGTGGTGATCGCCACCCCGAGCGCGCTGCACGCCGCGCAGGCACTGCAGGTGCTGGAGCGGCGTCTCGCCGTGTTCTGCCAGAAGCCGCTGGCCCGCACCGCGCAGGAGACCGCGACCATCCTGGACGCCGCCCGCCGCGCCGACCGGCTGCTGGGCTGCGACCTGTCGTACCGGCACACGGACGCGATGCGGCGCATCCGCAACTGCGTCGTCGAGGGCGGCATCGGCGAGGTCTACGCGGTCGACCTGGTGTTCCACAACGCCTACGGGCCGAACAAGGGCTGGGCGCGCGACATGCAGCTGGCCGGCGGCGGCTGCGCCATCGACCTGGGCACGCACTTGGTCGACCTGGCCCTGTGGGTGCTCGGTTCGCCCGGCGTGCAGAACGTGTCGAGCCGGCTCTATGCGCGCGGCAGGCCGCTGGCGCCGAATGCAGGCGAGGTCGAGGACTACGCGGTCGCGCAGGTCGACCTGGCCGGCGGCACCGTGGTGCGCCTGGCCTGCTCCTGGGAGATCTCGGCCGGCCGCGATGCCGTCATCGAGGCGCATTTCCACGGCAGCCGCGGCGGCGCGTCGATGCGCAACCGCAACGGCTCGTTCTTCGACTTCGTGGCCGAACAGTACGAAGGCACGCGCACCACGGTGCTCGCCGAGCCGCCGGATGCCTGGGGCGGGCGCGCCGTGGTCGACTGGGCACGCCGCCTGCAGGGCGGCGCGCGCTACGAAGCTGGCATCGAGTCGCTGCTGCAGGTCGCGACCGTGATGGACGGCATCTATGGCCGGTGAGCCGCCGACCCGGGTGCTGATGACCGCCGACACGGTCGGTGGTGTCTGGACCTATGCCGTCGAGCTTGCCGGTGCGCTCAGCCGCCGCGGGCATGCCGTCCACCTCGCCACCATGGGTGCCCCCCTGCGGGCGGACCAGCGCCAGCAGCTGGCCCGCCATGCCGGCGTCGTGCTGCACGAGAGCGCCTTCCGCCTCGAGTGGATGGCCGACCCGTGGCAGGACGTCGACCGCGCCGGCGAGTGGCTGCTGGCGCTGGAGCGCGAGGTCCGGCCGCAGCTGGTGCACCTGAACCAGTTCGCGTTCGGCGCCCTGCCCTTCCAGGCCCCCAAGCTCGTCGTCGCCCATTCGTGCGTGCTGTCGTGGTGGCAGGCCGTGCATGGCGAACCTGCGCCCGCCGAGTGGTCCGGCTACCGCGACCGGGTCGCCGCGGGCCTGGCCGGTGCCGACCTGGTGGCGGCGCCGACGCAGGCCATGCTGGACACCCTGGTGCCGAACTACGGCGCCAGCTTCCGCGGCGTGGTGCTGCCCAACGGACGCACCGGTGCGCTGTTCAGGCCCGGCGCCAAGGAGCCGGCGGTGTTCTCGGCGGGCCGCTTCTGGGACCAGGCCAAGAACCTGGCCGCGCTGGATGCCGTCGCCACCGCGCTGCCCTGGCCGGTGCGCGTGGCGGGCTCGTGCACGGCTCCCGACGGGCAGCGTCGGCTGCCTGCCGCCGTCCAGCTGCTGGGGGAACTGCCCTCGCAGGACCTGGCGCGCGAGATGGGCCGCGCGTCGATCTATGCCCTGCCCGCGCGCTACGAGCCGTTCGGACTGTCGGTGCTGGAGGCGGCGCTGTCCGGCTGCGCGCTCGTGCTGGGCGACATTCCTTCGCTGCGGGAGGTGTGGGGCCCGGCGGCCGTGTTCGTGCCGCCCGACGACCACGCGGCCCTGCAGGCCGCGCTGCAGCGGCTGGTGCAGCGGCCGGACGAGCGCAGCCGGCTCGCGGCCGCCGCCCGCCAGCGCGCGCTGGCCTTCTCGACCGACCGCATGCTGGCTGCCTGCCTGGAAGCCTATGCGGGCCTCTCGAGCGCCTTCCAACCCACGCCCGAGGAGGAACTGCAGTGCGCGTGATCCTGTTCTGCCATTCGCTGGTCTCCGACTGGAACCACGGCAACGCGCACTTCCTGCGTGGCATCTGCGGTGACCTGCTCTCGCGCGGCCACGACGTCGAGGTCTACGAGCCGGCCGACGCGTGGAGCGTGCGCAACCTGGTGGCCGAGCACGGCCAGGCCCCCATCGAGGGGTTCGCACAGGCCTACCCGCATCTGCACAGCCGCAGTTACGACCTGGACCGGCTCGACCTGGACGCCGCCCTGGCGCAGGCCGACCTGGTCCTGGTGCACGAGTGGAATGACCACGCACTGGTCAAGCGCATCGGCCAGCACCGGCACGCCAACGGACACTACAAGCTGCTGTTCCACGACACGCACCACCGCAGCGTGACCGAGCCCGAGAGCATGGCGCGCTACGACCTGCGCCACTACGACGGCGTGCTGGCGTTCGGCTCCGTCATCCGTGACCTGTACCGGCAGCACGGCTGGTGCGAGCGCGCCTGGACCTGGCACGAGGCGGCCGACACCCGCATGTTCAAGCCGCTGCCGGCGCGCACGCGCGAAGGCGACCTGGTGTGGATCGGCAACTGGGGCGACGAGGAGCGCACGGCCGAGCTGCACGAGTTCCTGCTGGGGCCGGTCAAGGCGCTGGGCCTGAAGGCGCGCGTGCACGGCGTGCGCTACCCCGAGCACGCGCTGGCCAGCCTGCGCGAAGCCGGCATCGCCTACGGCAACTGGCTGCCCAACTACGAGGCCCCGGCCGTGTTCGCGCGGTTCGGCGTGACGGTGCACGTTCCCCGGCGGCCCTACGTGCAGGCGCTGCCGGGCATCCCGACGATCCGCGTCTTCGAGGCGCTCGCGTGCGGCATCCCGCTGGTGTCGGCGCCCTGGGACGACTGCGAAGGCCTGTTCGAGCCGGGCACCGACTTCCTGGTGGCCCGCGACGGCCGCCAGATGCGCGAGCACCTCGCCGCCGTGCTGAACGACCCGGCGCTGGCCCGCTCGCTGGCCGACCACGGCCGCCGCACCATCCTCGCGCGCCACAGCTGCGCGCACCGCGTCGACGAACTGCTGGACATCTACGCGCAGCTGCGCGAGCCCCGGAACACCACAAGAAAGGTCCGAGCATGACATCAGGGATGAACATCGCCTTCTTCGCCTCCAGCCTGGTCTCGGCCTACTGGAACGGGGCCGCCACCTACTACCGCGGCATCGTCCGCGCGCTGCACGAGCGCGGCCACCGGGTCACCTTCTACGAGCCGGACGCCTTCGACCGCCAGAAGCACCGCGACATCGCCGACCCGACCTGGGCGAAGGTGGTCGTGTACTCCGCGCAGTCCGAGGCCGAGGTGCTGGCCACGGTGGAGCAGGCGCGCGGTGCCGACCTGGTGGTCAAGGCCAGCGGCGTCGGCGTGCACGACGAACTGCTGGAGAACGCGGTGCTCGACCTCCAGGGGCCGGGCACGCTGGTGGTGTTCTGGGACGTGGACGCGCCGGCGACACTGGACAGGATGAATGCCGACGCCACCGACCCGCTGCGCCGGCTGGTGCCGCGCTACGACATGGTGCTGACCTACGGCGGCGGCGAGCCGGTGCGGCGCGCCTACCGCGCGCTGGGCGCGCGCGACTGCATCCCGATCTACAACGCGCTCGACCCGAGCACGCATTTCCCGGCGCCGCCGCAGCCTCGCTTCGAGGGCGACCTGGGCTTCCTGGGCAACCGGCTGCCCGACCGCGAGGCGCGCGTCGAGGAGTTCTTCCTGTCGGCGGCCGCGAGCCTGCCCGATCGCCGCTTCCTGCTGGGTGGCAGCGGCTGGGGCGACAAGCCCATGCCGGCCAACGTCCACTACCTGGGCCACGTCTACACCGCCGACCACAACGCGTTCAATTGCACGCCGCTGGCCGTGCTGAACATCAGCCGCGACAGCATGGCCCGCTACGGCTTCTCGCCCGCCACCCGCGTGTTCGAAGCCGCCGGCGCCGCCGCCTGCCTCATCACCGACGCGTGGGAGGGGCTGGAGCAGTTCTTCGAGCCCGGCCGCGAGATGCTGGTGGCACGCAGCGGCCAGGAGGTGGCGCAGCACGTGCGCACGCTCGATGCGGCCACGGCACGCGCCATTGGCCAGGCCGCGTACCGGCGCGTGCTGGCCGAACACACCTACGACCACCGTGCCGCGCAGCTCGACGCCATCCTGGCCGGCCGCGCAGCCTCCGTGCCGAAGGCGGCGGAGGTGGCCGCATGACGGCGCGTTCCATCGTCATCCTCGGGCTGTCGATCACCTCGTCGTGGGGCAACGGCCACGCCACGACCTTCCGTGCACTGGTGCGCGAACTGGTGGCTGCCGGCCACGACGTGCTCTTCCTCGAGCGCGACCAGCCCTGGTACGCGTCCAACCGCGACATGCCGCGCCCGCCCTGGGGCCGAACCGAGCTGTACGGCAGCCTGGACGAACTGCACGACCGGTTCGCCCAGGCGGTGCGGGCGGCCGACCTGGTGCTGGTCGGCTCCTACGTGCCGCAGGGCGCCGAGGTGGGCGACTGGGTGCAGCGCGAAGCCGGCGGCGTGACCGCCTTCTACGACATCGACACACCGGTGACGCTGGCCAAGCTCGCCCGCGGCGAGCACGAGTACCTGCGCCCGCAGCAGATCGCCGGCTACGACCTCTACCTGTCCTTCACCGGCGGCCCCACGCTGCGCCGGCTGGAGGACGAGTTCGGGTCCCCGCGGGCACGGGTCCTGTACTGCTCGGTCGATCCCCAGCTGTACTTCCCCGAGCCGCTGGCCCCCGCCTGGGACCTGGGCTACATGGGCACCTACAGCGACGACCGCCAGCCCGGCGTCGACCGCCTGCTGCTGCAGCCGGCGCGCGAGTGGAGCGCCGGCCGCTTCATCGTGGCAGGGCCGCAGTACCCGGCCGACATCGCCTGGCCCGGCAACGTGGAGTACCGGCCGCACCTGCCACCGGCCGAGCACCGCGGCTTCTACAACCGCCAGCGCTTCACGCTGAACATCACGCGCGCCGACATGATCGCCGCGGGCTGGTCGCCCAGCGTGCGCCTGTTCGAGGCGGCGGCCTGCGGCACCCCGATCATCAGCGACCGCTGGGCGGGGATCGAGACGCTGCTGGCACCCGGGCGCGAGATCGTGCTGGCCGACGGGCCGGCCGAGGTGCTGGCGGTGCTGCGCGGCATGCACGAGGACGAGCGCCGGCAGATGGGCGAGCGCGCCCGCGCGCGCATCCTGGCCGAGCACACCTCGGCCCATCGCGCGGCCGAACTGGTCGCGCATGCCTTCGAACGCGAACTGGAGTCGGCACCATGAACGTCACCGTGATGGGGGCCGGCTACGTCGGCCTGGTCACCGCGGCCTGCCTGGCGGACGTCGGCAACGACGTCGTCTGCCTCGACCTGGACCCGCGCCGGATCGACCTGCTCAACGCGGGGCAGGTCCCGATCTACGAGCCGGGCCTGGAGCAGGTCATCCAGCGCAACTGCGCCGAAGGCCGGCTGCGCTTCACGACCGACACCATGGCCGCGATCGGCCATGCGCAGGTGCAGTTCATCGCCGTGGGCACGCCCCAGGCCGAGGACGGCAGCGCGGACCTCAGCCAGGTGCTCTCGGCGGCCGACAGCATCGGCCGCCACATGCAGGGCTTCAAGCTGGTGGTCACCAAGTCCACCGTGCCGGTGGGCACCGGCGACCGGGTGCGCGGCGCGATCGCCGACGCGCTGCTGGCGCGCAACCTGCCTCACGGCCCCGAGGCGTTCGCCGTCGCCTCCAATCCCGAGTTCCTGAAGGAAGGCGCGGCGATTGACGACTTCATGCGGCCCGACCGCATCGTCATCGGCACCGACCCGGGGCCGGCCGGCGAACGCGCGCGGGAGCTGCTGCTGCGCCTGTACGCACCCTTCAACCGCGTGCAGGAACGCGTGCTGTCGATGGATTTGAAGGCGGCCGAGCTGACCAAGTACGCATCCAACGCGATGCTGGCCACGCGCATCAGCTTCATGAACGAGCTGGCCAACCTGGCGGCCGAGGTCGGGCTGGACATCGAGCAGGTGCGCAAGGGCATGGGGTCGGACGGCCGCATCGGCTACAGCTTCCTCTACGCCGGCACCGGGTACGGCGGCAGCTGCTTTCCGAAGGATGTCCGGGCCCTGATCCGCACGGCCTCGGCCCACGGGCGCCACCTGCGCGTGCTCGAGGCCGTCGAGGCGGTGAACGAGGCGCAAAAGCACATCCTGGTGCAGAAGATCAACGCGCGCTTCGGCACCAACCTGCGCGGCATGCTGTTCGGCCTGTGGGGGCTGGCGTTCAAGCCCAACACCGACGACATGCGCGAGGCGCCCAGCCGCATCGTGCTGAAGGCCCTGCTCGAGCGCGGCGCCCAGGTGATGGCCCACGACCCCGTGGCGATGGCGCACGCGCGCAAGGTGCTGGAACACGACTTCGCCGGCCGCACCGCGATGCTCGACCGGCTGCGCTATGCCGACAAGCCGATCGAGTGCGTGCGCGACGCCGACGCCCTGGTGATCGTCACCGAGTGGGCGGCCTTCAAGAGCCCCAACTTCGAGACGCTGAAGAAGGTGATGCGCCAGCCGATCATCTTCGACGGCCGCAACCTGTACGACCCTGCCATCCGCGAGCAGGGCTTCGAGTACCACGCGATCGGGAGGTGATGCGGGATGGACATGCAGGGGCACGACGAAGCCGTCGACACCGAGGCGCTGCGGCGCGAGATCGAGAGCCTGGGCCCGTGGTTCCACAACCTGCACCTGCCCGGCGGGGTGGAGACGGTGCCGAACCACTTCCTGGGCGGTGACTTCCCGCGCTTCAAGTGGCTGGAGATCGCGCCGCACCTGCCCGAGGACCTGAGCGGCTGGCGCGTGCTGGACGTCGGCTGCAACGCCGGCTTCTACAGCTTCGAGCTGGCGCGGCGCGGCGCGTCGGTGCTGGCCATCGACGTCGAGGAGCTCTACCTGGCGCAGGCCCGCTGGGCGGCGCGGGTGTACGGGCTGGAACAGCAGGTGGAGTTCCGGCACATGGGCGTGTACGAGGTCGCCCGGCTGGAGGAGTCGTTCGACCTGGTCTGGTTCATGGGGGTCTTCTACCACCTGCGCTATCCGATGCTGGCGCTGGACGTGCTCGCGCGCAAGACGCGCCGCCGGCTCGTGTTCCAGACGCTCACCATGCCCGGCGAGACGGTCTACCCCGACACCGCCGACCATCCGATCACCGAGCGCGAACCGCTGCTGGACCCGGGCTGGCCGAAGATGGCGTTCATCGAGCACAAGTTCGCCGGTGATCCGAGCAACTGGTGGGTGCCGAACCACGCGGGCTGCGAGGCGATGCTGCGGGCCAGCGGCCTGCGCATCACCGGCCGTCCGGCCGGCGAGATCTACCTGTGCGAGCCCGATCCGGACAGCAACGCGCGGTTCTGGATGTCGCACGGCGTGGTCGACCCGGCACTGGATGCGCTGCAGGTGATCGCGCGGTGAGCGACCGGCCGGCGCTGGCCGTCTGCACCGCCCGCTTCCTGCTGCCGGGCACCGCGCAGCTCGCGCTGGTCCGCGCGGCGCTGGCCCGCGCGCCGCGCTGCGCCGTGTTCATCCGCCGCGCCCACATGGCGCCCTCGCCCGCCAGTCCATTCGCCTGGGAGGAGCGCGCCCGCATGCTGCTGGCCGCCCTGGCACCGGCCGAGCGCGAGCGGGTCGAGGTGCTGCCGCTGCGCGAGCGCTGGGACGACCACCGGCTGCTGCGCGACATGGCGCTGCACACCAGCGGCGCGCAGCGCGTCGCCTGGCTGGTGGCCGGAGCGCCGCCGCTCGACGAACAGGACCTGCCGGCCGGCTGGACACTGGAGACGATCGGCCCGGAGGACGGCGACGCCCTGGCCGCGACCTGGCTGGAGCAGCTGTACGCGTCGGCCGACCCGGTGCGTGCGCTGCCGGCGGCGTCGCAGCACCTGCCGGCCGACGCACGGGCCTTCCTGCGCGACTGGGCGGACAGCGAACGCTTTGCCATCGTGCGCGACGACTGGCGCCAGATCGCCACCGAGAAGCGCGCCTGGTCGGTGGCGCCCTACCCGGTGGTGCTGGTCACCGTCGATGCGCTGGTGCGGGCGGGCGGGCACGTGCTGCTGGTGCGGCGCGGCCGTTCGCCGGGCAAGGGACTGTGGGCGGTGCCGGGCGGCTTCCTGGAGCCGCGCGAGCCGGTGCTGCAGGCGGCGCTGCGGGAGCTGGTCGAGGAAACCGGGCTGCCCCTGTCCCGGCGCGAGATGCAGCAACGGCTGCGCCGGGTCCACATCTTCGACCATCCGGAGCGCAGCCAGCGTGGACGGATCGTCACGCACGCCTTCTTCTTCGAGCTGGGCGACGCCGAGCCGCCGCCGGTGCAGGGCGGCGACGACGCCGCCGCGGCGCAGTGGGTGCCCCAGGCGCAGCTGACGTCGCTGGAGGCCCAGCTGCACGACGACCACTTCCACATCCTCGACACCTTCCTCGGGCTGAGCGGGCCATCGTGAGGATGCGGCCCGCCGTCAGGCGGGCGCGGCGGCCAGCGGGCGCGCCACCGGCGCCTCGCGGATCGGCAGATGGACGAGCGCCGCCGCCACGGCCAGCAGCGCGTCGGCGATCCAGATCGCGTCGTAGCTGCCGGTGGCCTGGAACACGGTGCCGCCCAGCCAAGCGCCCAGGAAGCCCCCGACCTGGTGGGTGAGCATCACCACGCCGAACAGCGTGGCCATGTTGGCGGGCCCGAAGAACTTGGCCACCAGGCCTGCGGTGGGCGGCACGGTCGACAGGAAGCTCGCGCCCATCACGGCCGCGAACAGCAGCACCACCGGCCCGGTCTTGGGCGCGAGCAGGAACAGCACGATCGCCACGGCCCGCACCAAGTAGATCAGCGACAGCAGGGATTTCATGCGCCAGCGCCCGACCGCCCAGCCCATGCCGACGCTGCCGACGATGTTGAACAGGCCCAGCACCGCCACCGCCCAGCCGGCCCACTGCGTGCCCAGGCCACAGGCGGCGACCACGCCGGGCAGGTGGGTCGCCAGGAATGCGACGTGGAAGCCGCAGACGAAGAAGCCAGCGGCCAGCAGCAGGAAGCCCGGATGGCGCAGGGCCTGCCCCACCGCCTGTCGCGTGCCGACCGCCTGCTGGCCGGCCGGCGCCGCGTGCCGCGCGCTGCCGCGCAGCACCAGCGCCGCCGGAAGCGACAGGAGCACCAGCAGCGCCATCACCTGCAGCGCCGCCACCCAGCCGACCCCTTCGATCAGGAAGGCGGCCACGGGGGCCAGGAGGAACTGGCCGGTCGAGCCCCCGGCATTGACCACGCCCGTGGCCAGGCCGCGCTTGTCGGGCGGCATCAGGCGGGTGGTGGCCGACATCAGCACGGCCGGGCCGGCCATGCCCGCGCCGCCGGCGGCCAGGATGCCCACCGCGAACACCAGGCCGAGGGTGCTTGTCATGTAGGGGGTGAGGAAGGTGCCCAGAGCCACCAGCACGGCGCCCGCCAGCAACACGCGGCCGGCACCGACCTTGTCGGCCACCGCGCCGGCGAACGGCTGCGTGAGGCCCCACCAGAGCTGGCCGAAGGCGAAGGCCAGGCTGATGCTCGCCAGGCCGAGGCCGGTCGCCGTGTTCAACGGCGACAGGAACAGGCCCATGGTCTGCCGGGTGCCCATCGTCAGGGCGAAAGTGCCGGCCGCCGCCAGCAGCACCAGCCAGGCCGCATGGCGGCGCGTCGCTTCATTCATCGTCGTTCTCCTGCTCCTGCGCGGGCGCCAGCCGCCCGCTGCATTCGTCCAGCAGCGCGTGCAGCGCCACCACCCTGTCGATGCCCAGCATCGCGTTCAGCTGTTCCTGCGCCACCCGCCAGCGGCGCTGGGCCTCCTGGCGCTTGTCGCGGCCGGCCCCGGTGGCCTGCACCAGCCGGCTGCGCGCGTCCTGCCCCGGGAGCATCTCGAGCCAGCCCGCCGCGATCATCGGCTGCAGGTTGCGGCTGAGGGTCGAGGCGCTCAGCTTCAACTCGCGCGCCAGGTCCACCGGGCGCAGCGGGCCGAGCTTGCAGACATACGACAGCAGCGAGTACTGGGTGGTCTTGAGGCCCGACTTGCCGACCTCGGCGTCGTAGTGCTGGGCCACCCGCCGCATCAGCTGGCGCAGCTTCAGGTTGGTGCAGCCTTGCGGCTTGACAGGGTGGTCCATGCTGATTATTGTACATGCAACAATTGCAGGTGCAAGCATGAAGGCTCAGGAGAATCACATGGCAGGACAGGAAGAACTGGAGCGCTGGCTGGCGCAGGAACGCGCGCAGGAAGCGCGGTTCGCGGCCGGCGTGGGGCCGGGGGTGGCGGGCCCGGAACAGGTGGCGGGCCTCACGGGCATGGAGACCCTGCAGGCCATGCTGGCCGGGCGCCTGCCCTTCGCGCCGATCGCCAGGACACTGGACTTCCTGCTGCTGGAGGCGGACGAGGGCCGCGCCCTGTTCCAGGGCACGCCGGGGCCGGCCCACCTGAACCCGATGGGCGGCATCCACGGCGGCTGGTACGCCACCCTGCTGGATTCGGCGCTGGGCTGCGCGGTCCACAGCAGGATGCCGGCCGGCCGCGGCTACACGACGGCCGAACTGAGCGTGAACATCGTGCGGGCGATCGGCGACCGGGCGCCGCGCGTGCGGGCCGAGGGCAAGGTGCTCCACGCGGGGCGCCAGCTCGCCACCGCCGAGGGCCGGCTGTACGGCCCCGACGGCACGCTCTACGCGCACGCGACGACGACCTGCCTGGTGTTCGAGCTGCCCTCGGCGCGGTAGGCGCAGGCTCAGGGCCGGCGCGGTCCTGCGGCGGCCAGCACCTGCGGCAGGAACGCGCGTCGCACTTCGCTGGCGCCGCGCAGGCTGGGTTCGATGGTGTGCGTGAACCAGTCCGGCGTGCCCTGCCGGAAGTGCGCGTGCAGGTCGACCAGTGCGCCATGGCGGGAGGCCGCCGCGGCGAGGACGTCGTTGACGCGCCGGTGGTTCGCGCGCGCCGTCCTCGCGTCCACGCCCAGGAAATTGCGCGCGTCGTCGCCGAAGGTCGGGTCGTAGACGTTGCCGATCAGCACCCGGCGGCCGCCCAGCCCGCGCAGGAACCGGCCGAGCTTGTCCTCGAACGCGCGCACGCCGGCGCCGGTGTCGGCGGCCAGCCCGCGCAGCAGGTCGTTGCCGCCCACCGTGAGCAGCACGACGGCCGGACCGGCGTCGGCCGGCAGCCTCCGGGCCTGTCCGGCGAGCCCGTCGACGGTGGCGCCATCCACGGCCCGGTGGTCCAGCCGGGCCGGACCCTGGCTGGACAGGTCGCGGCCCCGGAACTCGGGGAACAGCGTGTCGTCGTTGCGCACCAGCAGCGCGCCCGGGTGCACTCCGCGGTCGTTGTAGCGGCCGCAGTCGAGGATCGAATCACCGAAGGTGTGCAGGGTGAACATGGCAGGCGGCGGCGCCCCCCGCACGGCGCCGGTCGCCAGCCCGGCGGCCAGCAGCCCGAGGCCGCGGCGGCTGCAGCGCAGGTCTTGCATGCCCCGACTCTGGCCGGCGCGCGGCGCGCACGGTGTCGGCCTGCGCCCACGGCGGCCGTCGGCATGCCGCCGTCCGGCTGCCGATAATGCGGCCATGCGACTCCTCCACACCATGCTCCGGGTCGGCGACCTGCAACGCTCGATCGACTTCTACACCCGCGTGCTCGGCATGAAGCTGCTGCGCACCACCGAACGCCCCGAGCAGAAGTACTCGCTTGCGTTCGTCGGCTACGGCAGCAACCCCGACCATGCCGAGCTCGAGCTCACCTACAACCACGGCGTGTCGTCGTACGAACTCGGCACGGCATACGGGCACATCGCCCTGGGCGTGGAAGATGTCTACGGCGCCTGCGACAGGATCCGCGCGGCCGGCGGCAACATCACGCGCCAGCCGGGCCCGGTGCAGGGCGGCAGCACGGTGATCGCGTTCGTCACCGATCCGGACGGCTACAAGATCGAGCTGATCCAGCGCGACGCCTAGGCCCCGGCCGGGCGCTGCGCGGCCGCCCAGAGCAGCGTGACGCCCGAGACGAGCATCAGCCCGTCGATCAGCAGCCGGAAGGCCGCCGGCGACAGCCGCAGCACCACCAGGCGCCCGGCGAACGACCCCGCCATCAGCGCGCCGCCAGCCAGCAGGCCCTGCAGCGCGACTGCGGCCGGCAGCGCGTCGAAGCCGCGGAAGGTGGCGATCTTGGCGGCATAGACCGCCATCGACCCGAGCGCCTCGGTGCCCAGCAGGCTGCCGCGGTCCAGCCCGTAGGCGGTGAACAGGGGCACGCTCAGCGGCCCCGTCGAGACCACGATCCCGGTGAGGAACCCGAGCGGCGCGCCCAGCAGGGCGAGCTGGCGCAGCGACAGCCTGATCGCCTTGAGCGCCAGCCAGCGGCGCGCCGGGATCATGGCCAGGAAGAACAGCCCCAGCGCCGATTCGATCGCGCCTGCGGGCACCGACAGCAGCGTGCGCACACCCACCACGGCGGCGGGCACGGCGGTCAGGCAGAAGGCCGCCGCCGCGCTCCACTCGATTTCGCGGCGCCACGCAACCACCCTTCCGAGGTTTCCGAGCAGCGAGGCGACGGCCATGATCGGGACTGCCTGCAGCGGTCCATGGACCAGCACCAGCACCGGCATCAGGATGATCGACGAGCCGGTGCCCACGATGCCGCCCACCGTGCCCGCGAGCAGGCCCACCGCCGGCACGATCAGGATCTCCATGGCGCGCGGATTGTAGGCGGTGCCTAGGCAAGCGCCCTAGGCACCTTAGGCATTCGCCGCCTCCAGTCCTTCAGCAGCGCTCCGAAGACCCGGACATGAACCGGTCCAAGGAGGCGCCATGACGAACCGGAGTGCCGCGCACGCGCTGCGCGCCCTGTGCATGCTGTCCCTGGGCGGCGTGCTGCTCGCGGGCACCGCCCGTGCCGCCACCGACTGCGCGCCCGCGCAGCAGGCCGGCTACGAGCGCTGCGTCTCCGGCCTGCCGCCTGCGACCTTCGCCCGCATGCAGCAGTGGCAGAAGGCCAGCAACTGGTGCTGGGCCGCCAGCATCAGCATGGTGCTGCGCCGCTACGGGGTGGCCGTTCCGCAGGAACAGGTGGTCCGCACGCACTACGGCAGCTCGGTCAACCTGGGCGTGACGGCGGCCACCATCTCGGAGCTGCTCAACCGCGCCTGGCGCGACAGCACGGGCCGCTCCGTCGTCACCTCGACCGCCGCGCTGCCCGCGCCGCAGCGCCCGCTCGGGCTGCTGGCGCCCGACGTCATCGCCGACCTGACGCGCGGCAAGCCCCTCATCATCGGCGCCCAGCAGCATGCGGTGGTGCTGGTCAAGGTGGTCTACGAGCGGCGCGTCGACGGCGGCGAGCCGCGCCTGGTGGATGGCGTGGTGCTCGACCCGGCGTCCGACAGCGGTCTGCGCAGCATCCGGCGCGGCGAGCACGTGCCCGACTACGTCGCGCGCATCGAGGTGGACGCCGAGGCCGCCCTGGCGCTGGACGATGCGGCGCCCGCCTCCACCCTGCTGGCCCAGCGCGGCGACGACGTCGGGGCCGGCTGGCGCTGACCCCGCGCGCCGGTCGCGGGGCGTCTCACGCCGCCGCGCCGCAGCGGCGCAGCGCGTGTGTCACCGGGCCGGCTGCCACCGTGCCGGGTGCACCGAAGACTGCGCAGCGCCGTTCAACGGCACCAGACCGCGATGCGCTCGGCCAGGTCCATCCAGAGGGCCCAGGCGGCCGCAGCCGCCAGCAGCCCGCCGGCGGCGCGGGTGCCCCAGTCGCGGCGCAGGCGGTCGCCGGCCTGCCGCAGGCGGGCGAACAGCCAGGGACCCAGGAGCAGGCCGGTGGAACTGGCGGCGCCGAACAGCGCCATCGTCAGCGCGCCTTCCAGCGGGCCGCCGGCGAGCGACGCCACCAGCAACGCCGACCACAACAGGCCGCACGGCATGAAGATCCACAGGGCGCCGGCGGCGAACACACCGCCGCAGGCCTGCGCCATCGGGCGGATGCGCAGCCAGGCGCTGCGGCCGGCGGCGCCCACCCAGGCCGGCTGCCTCGCGAGCACGAGCAGCGCCAGGCCCCACAGCAGCACCGCCAGGTGGAACAGCGTCCAGGCCGGACGCAGCGCCGCGGTCTGCGCGGTCAGCCACGCGAACCCCTGCACCGCCGCGGCGGCGATGCCGCCGGCAGCCGAGTAGCCGGCCAGCCGGCCGGCCTGGAACTGCCAGCGCGCCCGGCCGGGCGAACGGCCGGCCCGGGCGATGCCGCCGCAGGCTGCGCCGCACATCGCCGCGCAATGCGGTGCGCCGGCGACGCCCATCAGGAGCGCGGTGGCGGCAAGGGTGGCCGACAGCATGGCGGTTTCAGAGGATGCGCGAGAAGCGGGCGCGCTGGCGGTCGGCCTGCAGGTAGCGGTCGAACACCATGGCCACCGCGCGCACGAAGAACCAGCCCTGCGGCGTGACCTGGACACCCTCGCCGTCCAGTGCCACCAGGCCCTGCCCGGCCAGCGACTGCAGCTGCTCCAGTTCCGCGGCGAAGTAGCTGCGGAAATCCAGCAGCCAGGCCACCTCGATGGTCTCGAACTGCAGCCGGCCCTGGCACATCAGCGCCATGATCACGGCCCGCCGCACCAGATCGTCGCGGGTCAGCGCCAGCCCGCGCACGATGGGCAGCCGCCCCTGGTCGAGCAGGTCGCAGTACTCCTCCATCGTCTTGGCGTTCTGGCTGTAGGTGGCACCCACCCGTCCGATCGCCGACACGCCCAGCGCGACCAGGTCGCAGTCCGGCTGGGTGCTGTAGCCCTGGAAGTTGCGATGCAGGCGCCCCTGGCGCTTGGCCACCGCCAGCGAATCGTTCGGCAGCGCGAAGTGGTCCATGCCGATGTACGTGTAGCCCGCCGCCAGGAACGCGTCCAGGGCCTGCGACAGCATCGCCACCTTCTGCCCGGCCATCGGCAGGTCGGCCTGCAGGATCCGCCGCTGCGGCTTGAAGCGCTCGGGCAGGTGGGCATAGCCGTACAGCGCGATCCGGTCGGGGCGCAGCTGGGCGACCTGCTGCAGCGTGCGCGCGAACGACTCGGGGGTCTGCCTGGGCAGGCCGTAGATCAGGTCGGCGTTCACCGACTCGAAGCCGATGCGGCGCGCCGCCTCCATCAGCGCGAACACCTGGTCGGCCGGCTGCACGCGGTGCACCGCCTTCTGCACCTGCGCATCGAAATCCTGGATGCCGAAGGACAGGCGGTTGAACCCCATCGCGGCCAGCGCCTCCAGGCGGCCCGCGTCGACGGTGCGCGGATCCACCTCGATGGAATACTCGCCGCCGGGCGCCAGCTCGAACGCGCGTCCGAGCATCGCCATCAGCTGCCGCAGTTCGTCGTCGGACAGGAAGGTGGGCGAGCCGCCGCCCAGGTGCAGCTGCGACACGACCGGGCGGCCGCCGAGCTGCGCGGCCTGCAGGTCGATCTCGCGCTGCAGGTAGCCCAGGTAGGCCTGCGCCTTGCCGTGGTGCCTGGTGATGATCTTGTTGCAGGCGCAGTAGTAGCAGAGCGACTCGCAGAACGGGATGTGCACGTACAGCGACAACGGCTGCGGCAGCGTGGCCTCGCGGCGCTGGGCCACGGCGCGGGCGTAGTCGCCGTCGGTGAAGGCCTCGACGAACCGGTCGGCCGTCGGGTACGAGGTGTAGCGCGGGCCCGGCACGTCGTAGCGGCGCAGCAGGTCTTCGGAAACGATCGTCATCGCAGGGAGCCTCTCTTGCCTCGCGTGCTTCAGCGCGCCACCAGCACCGGCACCGCGGCCTGCGCGACCACGTGGCCCGCCACGCTGCCCAGCATCAGCCGCTGCAGCCCCGAACGGCCGTGCGAGCCGACCACCACCAGGTCGGCCCCGACCGTCGCGGCGGTGTCGACGATGCCCTTGACGGCGGCCGCATCCTCCACCCGCCGCCAGTGCAGTTCGACCTGCCGCTCGCCGCCGCACGCGGCGAGCACCTCCTCGTGCGCCGCGGCGGCGTGGTCGAGCGCGGCCGCCATGTAGGCCTCGAAACCCATCGGATTGGCCTCGCCCAGACCCAGGTACGGATAGGGATCGACGACGTAGACGGCGGTCAGCCGCGCGCCGTGCTCGCGCGCCAGCCCGACGGCCATGCGGACGGCGCGCCGGGAGGCGTCGGAGCCGTCGGTGGCCAGGAGGATGTGCTGGAACATGGAAGTCTCGCTTCGGAATCGGATGGCGCCATGGTGCGCGCCAGGCGCCCGCACCCGGTTGACCTGGGTCAACGCGGGCCGCACACCGCGCCTCGCGGCCTTGCGCCAGATCAACGCCGGCGGCCATCGACCGGGCGCAGGGCGCGCGGGAAATCGACGCATGGCGTCGGGCGCAGGCGGCCCCTGCGATGGGAACCGGGAAACTGCCCGCCCGGCGCCCTTACCCGAGGGCCTTGCTCAGGCCGAAGGCGGCCAGGAAACCGGCCACGGTGATCAGTCCGGCGAAATCGTGGGTGTGCTCGAACGCCTCCGGGATCATGGTGTCGACCAGCATCGACAGGATGGCCCCGGCCGCGACCGCCATCGTGAAGGCCACGACCGCGGGCGGATAGTGCCGGAACGCGGTGTAGCCGACCACCGCCGCCACGCCCGACAGCAGCGCGATCGCGGCCCAGACGCCGAACACGTAGCGGGCGTCGCGCCCGGCGTTCTTCATGCCGGCCGCGCTGGCCATGCCTTCCGGCACGTTCGACAGGAACACCGCGGCCACCATGACCAGGCTCACGCCGCCGCCGCCCAGCAGGCTGAGGCCGACGACGATGGACTCGGGCACGCCGTCCAGCAGGGCCCCGACGGCAATGGCCATGCCGCTGCCGGCCTGCTCGGCTTCGCTGGGCTGCTGGCCCTGCGAACGCTTGCGGTGGCGGGCGCCGCGGTGCGACAGCCAGGCGTTGGCGGCGGTGTAGACCAATGCGCCGGCCAGGAAGCCGGCGGCGGTCGACCAGAAACCGCCGCGCTGCAGCGCCTCGTCCATCAGTTCGAACGACAGCGCCGAGATCAGCACGCCGCTTCCCAGCGCCATGACGGCGGCGATCAGCCGCTGCGGCACCCGCAGGAAGAAGCCGGCGGCGGCGCCGAGCACGAGCGCGAATCCGGCGAGCAGGCCCCAGAGGCCGGCCTGCAGCCACGGCGGGATGGCGAGGGGCATGGCGAGGCACTCTAGCGGCGGGCGCCGGCCGCGTGGCCATGCCCGGCGCGGTTCCGGCGCGGTCCTACACCCTTCCGTCGGGGGTGCGCCGTAGGATGGGTTGATGAACGAGCAATCCACCGCGACCGTGCGCGACAACGAGCAACGCAGCCGCTTCGAAGTCGAGGTTGACGGGCGCGTGGCCGGCTTCATCGACTACCGCGACCAGGACGGCGTGCTGGCGCTGGTCCACACCGAGGTGGACCCGGCCTACGAGGGACAGGGCCTGGCCGGACAGCTGGCCCAGCATGCGCTGGAGGCGGCCCGCCGGTCCGGGCGCAAGGTGGTGCCCAGCTGCTCCTACGTGGCCGCCTACATCCGCCGGCACGGGGAGCATGCCGACCTGGTCGCCGGCTGAGCCGAATCCCGCCGGCCCCCCCGCGCCAGCGCAGCAGACATCGTCCGTTCGACACGGCCGTGGCGCCGGCACGTCAGGACGGCGGCAACCCCGACATCGCCAGCGCCACCCGCGAGGTGCTCGACGCCGCGCGGTGCGACGTGGTTCACGTCCCCCGCCCGCCCGGTGGGCGCCTCGGCCCGGGCCTGACCGCCACCGGCGGCCGGCGCCACCCTACTCGCCCCGGCGCCGGAACACCAGCACGTGCTGCCACGGCAGCGTGCCGATGGTCCGCTCGTGCACCAGCGCCAGGGTCGCCATCTCGCGCCGCACCTGCGCCTCGCTCATCCTGTGCAGCGGCTTGATCGGCACCCGCGCGTCTTCGGCCCGGTACTCGACCAGGACCACGCGCCCCCCGGGCCGCAGTGCCTGCACCACGCTGTCCATCACCTCGTGCGGCCAGGCGAGCTCGTGGTAGACGTCGACCAGCACCGCCAGGTCGATGCTCGCCGGCGCCAGGCCACTGCTGCGTTCCTGCGCCTGCACCGTGCGGATGTTGCCCAGCCCCTCGCGGCGCGCCATCTCCTCCAGCAGCCGCAGCATCTGCGGCTGCACGTCCACCGCGAGCACCAGTCCCTGCGGGTCCACCAGCGGCGCCATCCGCCGGGCGAGGTAGCCGGTGCCCGCGCCCACGTCCGCCACCACCATCCCGGGGTGCAGCGCCAGCGCGCGCAGCAGCAGGTCGGTGCGTTCCTCGCGCTCGCGCTCCTGCCGCTCCAGCCAGGCCGCGCCCTGCCAGTCCATGACGCCGGCGATCTCGCGCCCCATGTAGAAGCGGCCCGTGCCGTCCGGGCTGGCCGGCCCGCTGCGGTAGCGGCCCTCGTCGCCCGCCCGGCCGCTGCGCGCGCCGCCGGCCAGCACCAGGGCGAGCGCCTGGCACAGCAGGCGGCGGGTGCGGTCGGCTCGGGCGGCGTGGGCGGAGCGGGTCATCAGCGCATTGTGCGAGCCGCTGCACGGCCGCGCTTAAGCCCGGTTTCAGGTGCGCGGCCACAATCGCATGCCATGCGACTCCTGCTCGTCGAAGACGACCCCATGATCGGCGAGGCCGTGCTCGACGCCCTGCGCGCCGAGCACTACGCGGTCGACTGGGTGCGTGACGGCGGCATGGCCGAGACGGCACTCGCGACCCAGGCCTACGACCTGGTGCTGCTCGACCTGGGCCTGCCCCGCCGCGACGGCCTGGAGGTGCTGCGCTGGCTGCGGGCCCGGCGGTCCGCGGTGCCGGTGCTGGTGGCCACCGCGCGCGACGCCAAGGAGGCGCGCATCGCCGGCCTGGACGCCGGCGCCGACGACTATGTGGTCAAGCCCTACGACACCGACGAGCTGCTGGCGCGCATCCGCGCCCTGCTGCGGCGCAGCGCCGGGCGCGGCGAACCGGTGTACAGCCACAAGGGCGTGACGCTCGACCCGTCCACGCACGAGGCCACGGTGCAGGGCAGGCCGGTGAAGCTGTCGGCGCGCGAGTGGGCCGTGCTGGAGCCGCTGCTGGCGCGGCCGGGCGTGGTGTTCTCGCGGGCCCAGCTGGAGGAGAAGCTCTATGGCTGGAAGGACGACATCAGCAGCAACGCGGTGGAGGTCTACGTGCACGGGCTGCGGCGCAAGCTCGGCGCCGACCTGATCCAGACCGTGCGCGGGCTGGGCTACGTGGTGCCGCGCGAATGACGGGCCCCGCCCAGGCCGCCCCGTCGCTGCGCCGCCAGCTCCTGTGGCTGGTGCTGGCCGCGATCGCGCTGGTGTCGGTGCTGCAGGCCGGCTCGGCCTACCGCACCGCGCTGCGCGAGGCCGATGCGCTGTTCGACGAGCACCTGCGCGAGCTGGCGCGCTCGGTCAGCCAGGGCGCCGCGCCGCAGGCGTTCGACCTGCAGGTGCAGATCTGGGGGCCCGACGGCGTCGAGATCTTCCGCTCCGGTCCCCAGATGCCCTCCCGCGTGCTGCTCGGGTTCTCCGACGTCGAGGTCGAGGGCACCCACTACCGTGTGTATGCGCTGCAGACGCCGCAGCAGACCATCCGCGTGGCGCAGGACCGCGACGCGCGCCAGCAGCGTGCGCGCGCGCTGGCGCTGCGGGCCGTGCTGCCGGTGGCACTGCTCGCGCCGCTGCTGATGGCGGCCGTGTGGTGGCTGATCAGCCGTTCGCTGGCGCCGGTGGCGCGCATGCGCCGCCAGGTGGCCGGCCGCGCCGCCGAGGACCTGTCGCCGCTGCCGGAGGCCGGCCTGCCCGAGGAGGTGCTGCCACTCGTGCAGGAGCTCAACCTGCTGTTCGGCCGGGTGCGGCTGGCGTTCGACGCACAGCGGCATTTCGTCGCCGACGCGGCCCACGAACTGCGTTCGCCGCTGGCGGCGTTGCGGCTGCAGGCGCAGGCGGTGCGGCGCGGCGGCGACGCCGACGCCGACGCCGACGCCCGCGAGGCCGCGCTGCATCGGCTGGAAGCGGGCATCGAGCGCGCCATCCGGCTGGTCAGCCAGATGCTGGCGCTGGCGCGTGCCGAGAGCGAGCCGGCGGAGCCGGCGCCGGTCGACCTGCAGCAGCTGGCCCGCGACACGATCGCCGACCTGCTGCCACTCGCCCGCGAGCGCGGCATCGACCTGGGCCTCGAAGGCAACGCCGCCGCCACCATCCGCGGCGACCCCGATGCGCTGGCCCTGCTGCTGCGCAACCTGGTGGAGAACGCGGTGAAGTACACCCCGCCGGGCGGCCGGGTCGACGTCTCGCTCGTGCAGGCCGACGCGGGTCCCGCCCTGCTGGTCGAGGACAGCGGCCCCGGCATCCCCGACGCCGACCTGGAACGCGTGTTCGACCGCTTCTACCGCTCGGCCGACGCACCGGGCCCCGGCAGCGGCCTGGGCCTGGCCATCGTGCGGACCATCGCGGCCCGCCATGGTGCCTCGGTCGCCCTGGACCGCTCCTTGCGGCTCGGCGGCCTGCGGGCGGCGGTCCGCTTTCCCTCGACGGGCCGGCGGCTTCCTTAAGACCGGCCTAAGCGCCGGCGCCGACAGTGAGGGTGAACGCAACCCATCACCCGGAGGCAACCACCATGTCCAAGTTCACCAGCAAGGCCGCGCCGCTCGCCCTGGCCATCGCGGCCGCCGGCTTCGGCGGCGCGGTCGGCAACGAGCTGCTGCACCACCCGGCACAGGCCCAGTCCGCCGGCGCGGCCGCCGCGCCGGTGCCGGCGGTCCCCGCCGCGACCACCCTGCCCGACTTCGCGCGCATCACCGACCGCTACGGCCCGGCCGTGGTCAACATCAGCGTGAGCGGCATGCGCAAGGCCTCGGCGGAGGATCTCGATCCCGAGGGCGCGGCCGATCCCTGGGAGCTGTTCCGCCGCTTCCAGCAGGGCCCGCAGGGCGCGCCCCGCAACGTGCCGGTGCGCGGCCTCGGTTCCGGCTTCATCGTCAGCCCCGACGGCCTGATCCTCACCAACGCCCACGTGGTGGCGGACGCGAGCGAGGTGACCGTCAAGCTCACCGACCGCCGCGAATTCCGCGCCAAGGTGCTGGGCAGCGACCCGAAGACCGACGTGGCGGTGCTCAAGATCGAAGCGCGCGGCCTGCCGGTGGTGCAGCTGGGCGACGTCAAGGCGCTGCGGCCCGGCGAATGGGTCGCCGCGATCGGCTCGCCGTTCGGGTTCGAGAACACGGTCACCGCCGGCGTGGTGAGCGCCAAGGGCCGCACGCTGCCCGACGACAGCGCGGTGCCGTTCATCCAGACCGACGTGGCGGTCAACCCCGGCAACTCGGGCGGCCCGCTGTTCAACGCCCGCGGCGAGGTGGTCGGCATCAACTCGCAGATCTACAGCCGCTCGGGCGGCTACCAGGGCGTCTCGTTTGCGATCCCGATCGACGTCGCGACGCGGGTGCAGCAGCAGATCGTGGCCACTGGCAAGGTGCAGCATGCGCGGCTGGGCGTGTCGGTGCAGGACGTGAACCAGGCGCTGGCCGACTCCTTCAAGCTGGACAGCCCGCGCGGGGCGCTGGTGGCCGGCGTGCAGAAGGGCAGCCCGGCCGAGAAGGCGGGCCTGCAGCCGGGCGACGTGATCCGCGAGGTCGACGGCCAGCCGGTGGTGGCCTCGGGCGACCTGCCGGCGGCGATCGGCCTGGCACGGCCCGGCGACAAGGTGCGGCTGCAGGTGCTGCGCCAGGGCAAGTCGGTCGAGCTGACCGCGGCCCTGGCGGCTGCCGACGACAAGGTGGCCGCTGCCGCGGCCCCGGACGCCGCACCACAGGGCCGGCTGGGGCTGGCGCTGCGTCCGCTGGACCGCGACGAGCAGCGCGAGGTCGGCTCGGCCGGCCTGCTGGTGGAGGACGTCAGCGGCGCTGCAGCCCGCGCCGGCGTGCAGCCGGGCGACGTCGTCCTGGCGATCAACGGCACCCCGGCCCGCGACATCGCCCAGGTGCGCTCGGCGGTGGCCAAGGCCGACAAGACGGTGGCCCTGCTGATCCAGCGCGGGGACGACAAGCTGTTCGTTCCCGTGCGGCTGGGCTGACCGCCACCCGCCGCACGGCCCGCGCGTCATGGGGCGGCGCGGGTCCCCTCCTGCGCGGCCAGGGCCACCAGCCGCGCCACCTGGTCGGGGTCGATCGGCTTGACCAGGTGGTGGTCGAACCCCGCTTCCGCCGCCCGCCGCAGGTCTTCGGTGCGGCACCAGCCGGTGGTCGCGATGAGCACGGCCGCGGGCACCAGTTCGCGGATGCGGCGCGCCGCGGCGTAGCCGTCCAGCCGCGGCATGCCGATGTCCAGCAGCGCCACCGACGGCTGGAAGCGGCCGGCCAGGTCGACCGCCTCCAGGCCGTCGGACGCCGTGCAGACCTCGTGGCCGAGCACCTCAAGCAGCACCGACAGCGTCTGGGCCGCGTCATGGTTGTCGTCGGCAATCAGGATGCGCACGCCGCGCGAGCCCGGCGGCCGGGGCGCCGGCGGCAGGTTGGGCAGGACCTCCTCGTCCTGCAGCAGGGGCAGCCGCACCACCACCTCGGTGCCGGTGCCGGGGCCGTCGGAGCTGGCGTCGACGCTGCCGCCGTGCATCTCGATCAACCCGCGCACCAGCGCCAGGCCGATGCCCAGGCCGCCCTGCGCCCGGTCGCGCGCGGGCACCGCCTGCGCATAGAGCCGGAACAGGCCGGGCAGCACGGCGGGATCGATGCCGATGCCGTTGTCGCGGATGCGGACCACCGCCTGGGCGTCCTCGACCGCCGCCGACAGGCAGATGCGCCCGCCCCGGTCGGTGTACTTGGCCGCGTTGTTCAGCAGGTTGGCGAACACCTGGCCCAGGCGCGGGCCGTCGCCGTCGACCAGCAGCGGCTCGGACGGCAGCCGGACCTCGAAGTCGTGGCCCTGCGCGTCGAGCAGGGGCCGGCTGGTCTCGATGGCGCGTTCGAGCGGGACGGCCAGGTCGAGGCGCTCACGCCGCACCTCCAGCTTGCCGCGGGTGATGCGGGTCAGGTCCAGCAGGTCGTCGAGCAGGCGCGCCATCTGCTCGACCTGGCGCTCGATGATGCTGCGCGCCCAGGTCGAGCGCGCATCGTCCTCGCGGCAGACCTTGAGCACGTGCACCGCATTGCGGATGGGCGCCAGCGGGTTGCGCAGCTCGTGCGCCAGCACCCCCATGAACTCGTCCTTGCGGCGGTCGGCGATGCGCAGCGCCTGGTCGCTGCTGCGCCGCTCGTGCACGTCGACGCAGGTGCCGACCCAGCCGCGCACCCGGCCGTCGGCCTCCACGTCCGGCACGGCGCGGACCTCGCAGCGCCGGTAGCGGCCGCTCTGGGCATGCCACACCCGCGCCTCGGCCACGTACATGCTGCGCTGCTCCCGGGCGGCCAGCCAGGCCCGCCAGATCGAAGACAGGTCATCCGGGTGCAGGGCCCGCTGCCAGCCGAGCCCGCGGTGGTCGTCGGCGTGCTGCCCGGTGTAGGCCGCCCAGGTGGGCTGGTTGGTCGTGAAGCAGCCGTCGGCATCGGTGATCCAGACCATCGAGGCGGCAGAGCGCGCCCGTGGCTCGAATCGCGATTCGGTGGCGGTGGCGGTGGCCCCCTGCATGTCTGACCTCCTGCGGACTTTGGATCCGTGGTCGAGCCACTATAGGCGGCCCGGCATGACGGCAGCAAGTCAACGGTAGGTGCAAAGGCCAAAGAAAACCGGCGCGGCCTCCGAACGGTTCAGCTGGCGGGCGGCTCGGTCCGCTCGAACAACCGGCCGTGGCCGGGGGAGCACGGGTCGGCGCCGGCCAGACGGACCACGTCCCAGAACCCGGCGGGCGAGCTGGCGGTGACCGGCACGCCGAACCGGTCTTCCAGCCGGCGGATCGCCTCCAGCGTCAGCAGGCCGCCACAGGAGATGAAGATGCCGTCGGCGCCGGGCGAGCGCTCCCAGGCCCGGCTGGCCAGCGCCACCAGCGTGCCGGTGGACACCTGCCGGATCTCGTCGATGCCGGTCATGGGCAGGCTCTCCAGGGCCGTGACCGTGAAGCCCGACCCTGCGAGGTACTCGACCAGCCGCTCGTTGAGCTCATCGATGTAGGAGGTGGCGATCGCCACCCGCCGGATGCCCAGCTGCCGCAGGGCCCGGACGATGGCGTGGCTCATCGTCGTGCAGGGCACGCCGGTCACCTCGGCCATCGCGGCGCGCAGCGTTTCGGTGAAGCCGGCACCGCGGTAGAAGCTGATCGAGGTGCCCATCAGCGAGATGATGTCCGCGCCGGCCCGGCGCAGCTCGCGCGCGTGCTCCAGCACGCCATCGATCACCGGATTGAAGCCGTCGGGGGCCACCGCGCCGATGCCGAGCCCCCGCGCCAGGAAACGCACCCGGCCCTGGTAGAGCAGCGGTCCGTCGTCGGGCACCCGGCCGTCGGCCGGCGGCACGATCAGGCCCACGGTCGGCACGCGCGCCGTCATTCCAGCGTGACCTTCTGCTGGCGGATCACCGCGGCCCAGTCGGCCGACTCGCGCGCCATCGCGGCGGCCAGCGCGGCCGGCGGCAGGTAGGCCGGCACGGCACCCTGCTGGGCGGCGGCCTGCGCGAGGTCGGCGCCGGCCAGCACGGTGCGGATCGCGTCGTTCAGGCGCTCCACCACCGGGGCCGGCGTGCCCGCGGGCGCGAGCACGAAGATGCGCGGCGCCACGTCAAAGCCCGGCAGCGCATCGGCCAGCGCGGGCACCTGCTCGGCACCCGGCAGCTTGGCCGTGCTGAGCAGCCCCACCGCCCTCAGCCGGCCCGCCTTGGCCTGCGCCAGCCCGGCGGCCGCGCTGACGACGCCGAAGGGCACCTGGCCGCTGATGACGTCGGGCACGATCTGGGCGGCACCGCGGTACGGGATGTGGAGGATGAACGCACCGGTGCGCGCCTTCAGGATCTCCATGCCCAGGTGGTGCACGGTGCCGACGCCCGAGGTCGCGTACGAGTAGTGGCCGGGCCGCGCCCTGACCAGCGCGATGAAGTCCTTCGGCGTGGCCGCCGGCACCTCGTTGTTCGCCACCAGCAGGAGCGGTACCTGGAACGCGCCCGCGGCCGGCGTGAACGAGGCCACCGGATCGAACGGCAGCCGGGTGCCCAGGTGCGGCGCCAGCAGCATCGCGGTCTCGCCCACCAGCAGCGTGGTGCCGTCCGGCGCCGCCTTGGCCACCGCGTCCGCCGCGATCGCGCCGGTCGCACCCGCGCGGTTCTCGACGATGACCTGCTGCCCCAGCAGGGCCGGAAGCCGGGTCGAGAGCATGCGCGCCACGGCGTCGACGCCGCCGCCGGCGGCGTAGCCGACCAGCATCCGGACCGGGCGGGCCGCCGCCGTGCCCTGCGCGCGCGACCAGGGCGCCGCCAGCGCGAGGGCGCCGCCGAGCACGCTGCGGCGGCCGATGGTGGAAGTCTTCTGGTTCACTCTGCTTGTCTCCTTGTCGTTGTCCTTGTGCTTGTCCTTGTCCTGCTTCGCCATCCCGCCGCGTCCGCCGGCGCCCGCGTCGCGGTCAGGCCTTGCCCACCCCGCGCGAGCCGGGCCGCCGGGCCAGCTCCCGCACCCGTTCGCGGTTCGGGCGGAAGCCCAGCCCCGGTGCCTGCGGCAGCGTCAGCACGCCCTGCTGCGGCTCGGGCAGACCGTCGAACACCAGCTTGCAGCACTCGACGGCGACCGAGTGGTACTCGACCAGCGAGCCGTTGGCCAGGCCGGCATGCAGGTGCATGTTGTGGTGCGGCCAGGCACCGCCGTTGGCGAACTGCGCATTGAAGGCCGCCGCCAGCCCGGCGATGCGCTGGCACTGCGTGAAGCCGCCGGTGATGCAGGCATTGGGCTGCACCACGTCGACGGCCTGCGCCGCCAGCAGATCGCGGAAGCGGCTGGCGAGCACCTCGTTCTGGCCGGCCGCCAGCGGAATGCGGGTGGCGGCGCGCAACTTGGCCAGGTTGCCGACGTCGTTCTGCGCCACCGGCTCCTCGAAGAAGGTGATGCCGAACGCCTCCAGCCGCTGCGCCAGCCAGTGCGCGTGCAGGTAGTCGAGGCTGCAGTTGGCGTCGATGAACAGCTGCACGTCGGGGCCGACCGCCTCGCGCACGGCGCGCACGCGCTGCACGTCCTCGGCGATCACGTCCCAGGGATTGCGCGGCTCGTCCCGGCGCTGCAGCGCGTGGTGGCCCACCGTCATCTTCAGGCGGCGGAAACCGCGCTCGACCCACGCGCGCGCGGCCGCCGCCAGTTCGTCGCGCTCGTAGAAGGCGAACCCGAAGGTCGCGTAGACCGGCACCTGCTCGCGCGCGCCACCCAGCAGCCGCCAGCAGGGCTGGCCCAGGATCTGGCCCTTCAGGTCCCACAGGGCCAGGTCGATCGCGGCGATCGCGTGGCCCGCGTAGCCCGACTGGCCGCGCGGCGTGAGCAGCCAGTAGAGGCGGTCCCAGGCCTGCTCGTGGCGCAGCGGATCCAGGCCGACCAGGGCCGGGCCGGCGATCTCGTTGACGATGCTGCCGATCACCTCTTCCTCGGTGATGGCGGTCATGCCGGCGCCGACCCAGCCGTCGTCGAGTTCGACCTCGACCAGGCACAAGGACAGCGAGGTGGACTTCGCGGCGCCCGAGGGCGACGCCATGGTGACGGGCAGGTTCAGGGGGGTGGCACGGACGGCGGCGATCTTCATGGCGGACGGCCGCGGCGCGGCAGGAACGATGCCGCCAGTCTTGGCGAGCAGGCCGCGGCCGGCAAGCCGTTGCGGCGAACGCGGCTTTCGCGCCAGGCGAAAGCCCGCCGCCTCAGCCGCCCGCGTCCTGCCGCAGGGCCTCGACCAGGGTGCGGGCGGCTTGCGGCGCATCGTGCCCGGTGCGCAGTGCGAGGTAGTTGGTGCGCTGCACCCAGGGCTCGTCGATCGGCACCACCGTGATCGGCAGGCAGGCCAGCTGCGGCGCCAGCGCCTCGCGCGGGAGCACTGCCACGCCAAGGCCGGCGGCCACCATCCGGCAGGCGGCGTCGAAGCTGCGCATCTGCATGGCCACCCGCACCGGCCGGCCCAGCGCATCGGCCGCGTTGAAGAGCCGCTTGGAGACCGCGTTGGCGCCTTCCAGCACCACGAAGTCCTCGTCCAGCAGCTCCGGCAGCCGGACCTGCCCGCGGCCGGCAAGCCGGTGCGCGTGCGGCACCACCAGGCCCAGGGCATCCCGGAAGAACGGCACGAACTCCAGCCCCTGGGTCGGGGTGGCCGCGTCCACCACGCCGACGTCGGCGCGGCCGTCCATCAGCTGCCCGAGGATGTGCGGCGTCATCCGCTCTTCCAGCTCGACCTGGATGCGCGGGTGCGTGCGCCGGAAACGCTCCAGCCGCGCAGGCAGCACTTCCAGGATGGCCGAGGCATTGGCCAGCATCCGCACGCTCCCCGCCAGGCCCTGGCCCCAGTCGCGCAGGTCCGTCGCGAGCCGGTCGGCCTCGCGCAGCAGCGACGCCCCGCGCTGCACCAGCAGGCGGCCCGCCGAGGTGACCTCGACCCCGCGCGGCGAACGCTCGAAGATCCGCACGCCCAGTTCGGCCTCCAGGGCCGAGATGCGGGCACTGGCCGCGGCCACGGCCAGCTGCAGCCGGTCGCTGCCCGCGCTGATGGAGCCGGACTCCGCCACGGCGAGCACCACGCGCAGGGTGAGCAGGTCCAGCGGCATGCCTTGGTCGTGCGTGCGCCGCCTCAGGCCGGCGGTGCCTCGCGCGCGGTCAGCGCGTTGAGCACGCCGCGCAGGAACTCCGGTGCGACCGGCTTGGTCAGGTGCAGGTCGAAGCCCGCCTCGTAGGCGGTGCGCTGGTCCTGCGGCTGGCCGAAGCCGGTCAGCGCCACCAGCCGCAACGGCCTGGGCAGGGCCAGCCCCCGCAGGCGGCGCGCGACCTCGTAGCCGTCGATGTCGGGCAGGCCGATGTCGACCAGCGCGATGTCGGGCGGCCAGTCCCTGGCCAGCTGCACCGCCGGCAGGCCGGCCGGGGCGGACCGCACCTCGTGGCCTTCCAGTTCCAGCAGCGCCTCCAGCATCTGCCGGCCGTCCTCGTTGTCCTCGACCAGCAGCACGCGCCGGCCTTCGGCACGGGCGCTGGGGGGCGTGGCGCCCACCGCCGGGTGGTCCGGCGCGGCCGCCAGCGGCAGATGCACGGTGAAGCAGGCGCCCTGCCCCGCGCCCTCGCTCGCGGCGTTGACCTGGCCGTGCTGCAGCTCCACCAGGCGGCGCACCAGGCTCAGGCCCAGGCCGATCCCGCCGTGCGGGCGGTCGACGCGCTGCTCGCCCTGCACGAACAGCTCGAAGATGTGCGGCAGGTCCTGGGGCAGGATGCCGTGCCCGTGGTCCCGGACCTGGAGCACCGCATGCCCGTCGTCGGGCCACACCCGCACCTCGACCAGGGCGCCGGCGGGCGAGAACTTGTTCGCGTTGTCCAGCAGGTTGGCCAGCACCTGCTCCAGCCGGGCCCGGTCGCCTTCGACCCACGCCGTGCTGGCGTCCACCCGCACCCGGCCGGCACGGCTGCGGCCGGCCTGCTGCCAGGTCTGGACGACGCGCTCGGCCAGGGCGCCCAGATCGAGCCGCTCCAGCTGCAGGGTGACCTTGCCCATCGCCAGCCGGCTCACGTCCATCAGGTCCTCGACGAGCCGCGTCATCTGGCGCGCCTGCCGCTCGATCACCTCGTGCGCCCGCGTGGCATCGGCGGCGCCGGGGCTGGACAGCCGCAGCACGTGGGCCGACGCCGTGATTGCGCTCAGCGGGTTGCGCAGCTCGTGGCCCAGCATCGCCAGGAATTCGTCCTTGGCCTTGTCGGCGGCCCGCAGCGCCTCGCGCTCGCGCCGGCGCAGGGACTCGCGCTCGGCCAGGGCCTCGTCGGCCTCGGCCAGCGCCGCCGCCACGGCGCGCACCTCGGCCACCGGGGCGCTCGCCTGCACCCCGGCCAGGTCCTCGGCCAGGCGGCGGTGGCCGAGGCCGCGTGCGGCCCGCGCCAGCCGCGCGATGGGCTCGGCGATGCGGCCGGCCAGCCAGGACGCGAAGCCCAGCGCCAGCAGCAGGGACAGCAGCGTGCCCGCGGTGGTCCACGCGGCCGCGCGCCAGGCGGCGCTGTGCACTTCGGCGGTGGGGATGGCCACGCCGACCGACCACCCCGTGAACGTGGACGTCATGTGGGCGGTGTAGGTGTCGCGCCCCTCCAGCGTCTGGCCGCGGTACCAGCCCTCGGCCCCCGAGCGGATCGCCTCCTGCAGGCGGACCGACGCGCGCCCGGGCAGCGGGGCCTCGGGCACCCGGGCGATGAAGTTGCTGTTGGCATCCACCAGGCCGAAGGCCCAGCTCGACGGATATTCCTGCAGACTCATCAGGGGCACCAGGGCCTGCGGCTGCAGAACGAACTGCAGGACCCAGGGCGGCCCGGAGCGGTGGGGCACCGCGATGCGCACCGGAATGCCCAGGCGGGCGCCCAGCGGTCCGCGCGAGATGTTGCCGACCGCGGGCTGCCCGGTGGCCACCACCCGCTGGATGAACGGCAGCTCCTCGGGCCTGGCTTGCGGCAGCGGCGCCGCGCCCGAACGGTTCATGTTGACCAGCTGCTGCCCCTGGACATCCAGCAGGATGATGTTGAGCCAGTCGGGCTGGGTGGCCAGCACCCGGCGCGCCTGGACCGCGAAGCCGCGCAGATCCTCGGCTTCGAGCTGCTCCGAGGCGGCCAGCGCCCGCAGGGTGGCGATGTGGCCCTGGAGCTTGGCGTCGACCGCCGCCAGGAAGGTGCGGTTGCGGGCCTGGGCGACGGCGCGGTAGTTCTCGCGCTCGTGCTGCAGGATGAACCAGCTCAGCACCCAGGCCAGCGCCAGCACGGGCACCAGGCTGCCGGCCGCCAGCAGCAGGAGCCTGGAGCGCAGTCGGGGTGGCCGGAGCGGGCGGGCGGGCCGGGGCATGCGGGCCAGTGTACGCGGCAGTGCCGCCGCCCTCACCGCCCGGACGAGGCGGCGCCGCGTCAGGGGGTAGCGGTGGCGCGGGCGCTGGCGGGCTTGCGCCTGCGTGCCGGCTTGCCGCGTTCCTTCAGCGCCACCAGGCTGTCCGCGAGGCGGCCCTCCAGCGTGCGCGACAGCCGGGCCTGCAGCAGGGCCAGCACCGCGCTTTCCTCGGGACGCAGCGTCGCCGCCTTCTCCAGCGCGCCCTCGACCTCGCTGCTGATCTCGAGCAGGAGCTCGCCCTCGGCGTGGGCCTGCAGCACTTCCGGGTGGACGTAGCACTTGCGGCAGATCGCCGGGGTGTTCCCCAGCCGGGTCGCGACGCGCTCGATGGCCGCGCGCACCTGCTTCTTGGCCGCCGCCTGCGTGTCGGCGCGCTCGACCTCCTGCAAGGCCAGCGCGGCCATCACGGTCCCGGCCCAGGTCCGGAAGTCCTTGGCCGTGATGTCGCGGCCGGTGATCTCGCGCAGGTAGGCGTTGACGTCGGACGACGTCACCTCGCGCAGCTCGCCGGACTCGTCGCGGTACTGGAACAGGCGCTGGCCCGGCAGCTCCTGGCAGGCGCGCACGACCTTCGCGACGCGGCGGTCCTTCAGCTGCAGGTTCCAGGTCTTGCCGCTCTTGCCCTTGAACTGGAAGCGCAGCTGCGCGCCTTCCACCGCGACATGGCGGTCGCGCAGGGTGGTGAGCCCGTAGCTCTTGTTCTCCTTGGCGTAGTCGTCGTTGCCCACGCGGATGAGCGTGCTCTCCAGCAGGTGCACCACGGTGGCGAGGACCTTCTCCCGCGGCAGGCCGCGCAGGGCCATGTGGGCCGAGACCGCGTCCCGGATCGCCGGCAGCGCCCGCGCGAACTCCATCATGTGGCCGTACTTGGTCTCGTCGCGCACTTCGCGAAAGCGCGGGTGGTAGCGGTACTGCTTGCGGCCGCGGGCGTCGCGGCCGGTGGCCTGCAGGTGGCCGTCGGGGGAGGTGCAGATCCACACCTCGGTCCAGGCCGGCGGGATGGCCAGCTTGCGGATCCGCTCCAGCGTCTTGTCGTCGGCCACCGTCTGGCCGTTCGGCTTGCGGTAGGCGAACCCCTCGCCCTGCGCCACGCGAGCGATGCCGGGCTGGTCGTCACCGACGTAGCGCAGGCCCGCCGATCGCGCGGCCTCCTCGGGGTCCGCGGCGGGGCTGTCGTCCTGGGTGTCGTCCTGCATGCATCCGTCCGTCGATGCGGCATCGTGGACCATCCCGGCGAGCGCAGCGGTAGGACAGAGGCGGCGCCACGGCGGGTGCGTGGCCGACAGGCCACACCGTCGCGCTCCACTGGTGGATCGGGCGGCCGATAATCCATCGTCAACTTCACGTTCCACGTCCTTCCGTTTGACCCCGCCCACCACCTCCCTGTCGACCGAGCGCCGCCTGCAGCTGCTGATCGATGCGGTCGTCGACTACGGCATCTTCGTGCTCGACGTGGAAGGACACGTGGTGTCCTGGAACAGCGGCGCCGAGAAGCTCAAGGGCTGGCGGCGCAGCGAGATCGTCGGCCGCCACTTCTCCATCTTCTACCCGCCGGAATCGGTGGCCACCGGCTGGCCGCAGGAGGAACTGCGCCGCGCCACCCGCGACGGCCGCTTCGAGGACGAGGGCTGGCGGGTCCGCAAGGACGGCACCCGGTTCTGGGCCAACGTGGTGATCACGGCGTTGCGCGAGCCCGAGACCGGCGAGCTCACCGGCTTCGCCAAGGTCACGCGGGACCTCACCGAGCGCCGCGCCCACGAGGAGGCCCTGCGCGCCAGCGAGGAGCGCTTCCGGCTGCTGGTCGACAGCGTGCGCGACCACGCGATGTTCATGCTGGACCCGCAAGGCCAAGTGCGCAGCTGGAACGCCGGCGCCCAGGCCACGCTCGGCTACACCGCCGACGAAATCGACGGCCGCCACTTCAGCCTGTTCTTCCTGCCCGCCGACGTGGAGCGCGGCCGGCCGGACGCGGAGCTGCAGGCAGCCCGCCGCGACGGCCGCTTCGAGGAAGAGGGGTGGCGGGTGCGCCGCGACGGCAGCCGCTTCTGGGCGCACGTGCTGGTGACGGCGATGTACAGCCGTGGCGGCCAGCTCGTGGGCTTCGCCAAGGTCACCCAGGACCTGTCCCGGCAACGCAAGCTGGAGGACCTGGAACATTCGACGCGGCGCATGAACGAGTTCCTGGCCATGCTGGCGCACGAGCTGCGCAACCCGCTGGCGCCGATCCGCAACGCGGTCACCCTGATGCAGCTGGACAAGTCGCTGCCCCCGCCGCTGACGCGCGTGCGCGACGTGATCGACCGGCAGGTGAGCCAGTTGACACGGCTGGTCGATGACCTGCTGGACGTCTCGCGCCTGACCACCGGCAAGATCCGGCTGCAAACGCAACGGGTGTCGCTGAGCGAGGTGGTCACGCGCAGCATCGAGACCCTGCGTCCGGTGATCGAGGCGCGCCGCCACGAACTTGTCGTCGACCTGCCGACGGGCGACGCGCTGCCGGTCGACGGCGATGCGACACGGCTGGCGCAGGTGGTGCAGAACCTGCTGGCGAATGCGGCCCGCTACACGCCGGATGGCGGGCGCATCCGCGTGGCCGCGCGCCGCCGGGGCACGGACCTGGAGGTCATCGTCCAGGACAACGGCCGCGGGATCGCGTCGGAGGAGCTGGAACGCATCTTCGAGCTGTTCACCCAGGGCGAGGCGGGCCAGCTCTCGCCCACCGACAGCGGGCTGGGGGTCGGCCTGGCGCTGGCCCGGGAGCTGGTGCGGATGCACGCCGGCAACCTGTCGGTGCACAGCGAAGGCCAGGGCCATGGCGCGGAGTTCACGGTCCGCCTGCCGGCCCCCCGCTGACCCGACCGGCCCGCCGGCACAGCCCCCGCCAGCGCCTCGAGCCCGCGGCCGTCAGCGGTTGGCGCCGGCATCCTCCAGCCGGGCGTCGTCCTGGCGCCGTTCCACGCCCTGCTCGCCTTCGCGCCGCGCCAGCCGCGCCTCCCGCACGAAACGCTCCAGCGTGGTCTCGGACGGCGGCAGGTGCGAGACCGCCCCGGGCGCGGGGAACGGCGGCGCCGTCTGCGCGACCGCATCGGGGCCGTCCACGCGCTGCGGATCGCACTCGGCCACGACCGCCATGCGCCGCGCCCACTCCGCTTCCGACCAGCCCTCGGCAGGGAAGAAGTTGAAGCCGCCGCTCGCGCCATCGAGCAGCAGGTCCAGCACGCCGTCCAGGAGGTCGGGGCCGTACACCGCATGCCAGTGCGCGGCGCCGTCCGCAGCCACGGGACCGCGCCCCGACTCCAGTGCCTCCAGCAGGCGCACGGCGCGGGCCGACGGATCCCAGGGCAGGTACACCGGGCCGGTGCGCGCCACCAGTACGCCCGGCAAGGAGAGCCCCTCGGCCGCCAGGCCCGGGCCGTAGGCCGAGGTGAACAGCGCGCAAGGCACGCCCGCGTCGGCACACTGCCTGGCCACGGACGTGCGCGTGCCGTGCGGGCAGCCGACCCGGCGCCGCCGCGGCCCGGCGAGGCCCTCGCGGTCGCGCGCATCGAGCACCGCCCAGGGCCGCGCACGCGCGAGCGCTGCGCCCAGGTCGTCGCCGCACCGCACGTACGGCAGCCCGCGAACCTCGCAGGCCCGCACCGCCAGGTGCGTGAGCGGCCCGTCGTCGCCGACCAGCAGCAGCGGCGTCTCGCCGGGCTCGTCCAGCGTGCGCTCGTAGCACGGGCCGGGCGCCGGCGGTGCATCCAGGAACCGGCTCTCGCGGTGCCACCAGCCGGGGATGTCCAGCGCCGGTGCGTCCGGCTTGCGACCCGCTGCCAGGTCGCGCAGCACCGGCGCCATCAGCGTGGGACGGGGCTGGCCGCCGCGCACGTCGAACACGCCGGGCTCGTAGTGCCCGATGAAGCGGGTGACCATCCGGTTCCAGTCGTACGACCCCAGCAGCGACCAGGCCGTCACGGCCCGCAGGTCCATGCCTTCCTCGCGCAGGCGCTCGGCGCCGCGCCAGACCTCGACGAACCAGCGCACCTGCTCCTCACGCGTGGCGCCGTTGTGGCACTCGGTCACCGCCAGCGGCAGGCGGTAGCGCTCCCACGCCTGGCGCAGCAGGTTGGGCAGGCCGACCACGCCGCTGCGCAGGTTGCGGATCGCGTCCACGTCGACGAGTGGCAGGTCCTCGATCTTGCCCACCTTGCGGTCGGCAATGGAGCGGTGCGGATACCGCTCGACGCGGTGGTCCATCAGGCGCTCGCTGGACAGGTAGTGGTTCACGCCCACGATGTCCGGCGGGCAGGGATCGTCGGCAATGGCGCGCAGGCGGTCCTCCAGGCCGAAGCCGCAAAGGCGCGCCCAGAGCGCATGGCCCGGCACCACCTTGCCGCACAGGAGGTCCCAGCCCATCCAGCGCCGCTCGTTCTGGAAGTCGGCATCGGCCTGCAGTGGCGGGGTGGCGTGGCAGTAGCCCAGGTCGTCGGTCTGCACCAGCCGGGCGGCGGGGTTGACCTTGCGGACCTCGCGCATCGCCAGCCGGGTGGCGTCGATCTCGTTGAGCAGCGCCAGCCAGAACTTCCCTTCGTCCTGGGTGTGCGGATACCAGAAGCCGTAGAGCGCCGAGAAGCGCGCGGTGGTGAGCGGCTCGTTCACGGGGGTCCAGTCCCGCACCCAGGGGTAGCGCTGCGCGACGGCCGCCGCATGGTCGGCCAGGCCGGTGGCGAAGCTGGCGTCCAGCAGGCTCGTGTAGTGCGGTCCGCTTCCGTGGTGGCACAGCGTCAGGATCGGGTTGACGCCCAGCCGCGCCAGCTCGGGCAGGCGCTCGTCGGTCCACCGGAAGTCGCGCTGCTGCGGATGCTGCGGGGCAATGCGCTCCCACAGGGCCGGATAGCGCAGCGAGCGCATCCCCAGGCCGGCGAACAGCGCCAGGTCCTCGATGCGGTGCTCGTGCCCGCTGCGCGGGGTCTGGTCGAACCAGGCATCGCCGACGCGGTTGACGGTGCACTCGTAGCCGCCCCAGAGCTCGAGAGACGAGGTCCGGTCGGAGGGCATGGACGGGGTGTGATGCGGGTAGCTTGGCATGCCGCCGATGCTCGCCGCGCGCAAGCTCGGCGGTTTGTAGGAGCCTCTTGTCGATTCGCTGCGAGGAAACGGCCGCATCGGCTGCCGGCCAGGCGGCCGGCATGCGCCTTGCCATCGCGGCCGGACGTTCCAGCAGCACGCCATGCGCCCGATCCGCCTGCCCGTCCCGCCCCGCCCGCCCACGCCGCGCATGCTGTGCGCGGTCGCCGCCGCCTGCCTGCTGCTTGCGCTGCTGGTGCTGGCCGGCGTGGGACTGGGGCCGTGGTGGTATGCGCTGATCGTGCCGGTGTGCGTGGTGTGCCTGCTGCCGCTCGCGCCATGCGTGCTGCTGGCCCTGCGGCGCTGAGGGCGCGGTCGCGCTGGTGGCACGTGCCTTGCCGCCCGCCCCCATTCCCCGAGGAGGCCGCCATGAGCGCCGTGATCGAGCACCCCGCCGCTGCCCCCGACAGCGGCCATCACCACGATGCCCCGCCGGGATGGCGCCGCTGGGTCTACGCCACCAACCACAAGGACATCGGAACGCTTTACCTGCTGTTCTCGTTCACGATGTTCCTGGTGGGCGGCGTGCTCGCGCTGCTGATCCGCGCCGAGCTGTTCCAGCCCGGCCTGCAGCTGGTGAACCCGGAGCTGTTCAACCAGTTCGTCACCATGCACGGGCTGATCATGGTGTTCGGCGCCATCATGCCGGCCTTCGTCGGCTTCGCGAACTGGATGATCCCGCTGCAGATCGGCGCCAGCGACATGGCATTCGCGCGGTTGAACAACTTCAGCTTCTGGCTGCTCGTGCCCGCCGCGCTGATCCTGGTGGGCTCGTTCTTCATGCCCGGCGGCGCGCCCGCCACCGGCTGGACCCTGTACCAGCCGCTGACGCTGCAGATGGGCCCGTCGATGGACGCCGGCATCTTCGCGATGCACATCATGGGCGCCAGCTCGATCATGGGCTCGATCAACATCATCGTCACGGTGCTCAACATGCGCGCGCCCGGCATGACGCTGATGAAGATGCCGATGTTCTGCTGGACCTGGCTGGTCACGGCGTACCTGCTGATCGCCGTGATGCCCGTGCTGGCCGGCGCGATCACCATGACGCTGACCGACCGGCACTTCGGCACCACCTTCTTCAACGCGGCCGGCGGCGGCGACCCGGTGCTGTACCAGCACATCTTCTGGTTCTTCGGCCACCCCGAGGTCTACATCATGATCCTGCCGGCCTTCGGCATCATCAGCCAGGTCGTGCCCGCGTTCTCGCGCAAGCAGCTGTTCGGCTACACGTCCATGGTGTATGCGGTCGCGGCCATCGCGGTGCTGTCGTTCATCGTGTGGGCGCACCACATGTTCACCACCGGCATGCCGGTGACCGGGCAGCTGTTCTTCATGTACACCACGATGCTCATCGCGGTGCCGACGTCGGTGAAGATCTTCAACTGGATCGCGACCATGTGGCGCGGCTCGCTCACGATGGAGACGCCGATGCTGTTCGCCGTCGGCTTCATCTTCGTCTTCACGATCGGCGGCTTCACCGGGCTGATCCTGGCGGTGGCCCCGATCGACCTGGTGCTGCAGGACACCTACTACGTGGTGGCCCACTTCCACTACGTGCTGGTGGCCGGCTCGCTGTTCGCCATGTTCGCCGGCTTCTACTACTGGTCGCCCAAGTGGACGGGCGTGCTGTACAGCGAGCGGCGCGGCCAGATCCACTTCTGGTGGTCGCTCGTCAGCTTCAACCTGGCGTTCTTCACGATGCACTTCCTCGGCCTGGCCGGGATGCCGCGGCGGTACGCGGACTACGCGGCCCAGTTCGCCGACTTCAACGCGGTCTCGACCATCGGTGCCTTCGGCTTCGGCCTGGCCCAGGTCTACTTCCTCCTGGCCGTCGTGCTGCCGGTGATGCGTGGGCACGGCGAGCCGGCGCCGCAGCGGCCCTGGAACGACCCCGACGGCCGCGGAGCCGAAGGCCTGGAATGGGAGGTTCCCTCCCCGGCGCCGCACCACACGTTCGAGGTGCCGCCACGCCTGGACCCGCAGACCTTGCGGGTGCTCGGCACCGGCCGGGACGTCAATCCGAACGATGACCGCGGCATGCCCGTGCCGCACTGAGGAACGCACATGGAAACCCGAACCTTCCAGATCTACCGCTACGACCCGGACCGCGACGCGCGTCCCGCGCTGCGAACGGTGCACGCGCGGCTGGAGGGCAACGAGCGCATGCTGCTGGATGCGCTGATGAAGCTCAAGGCCGACGACCCGACCCTCTCGTTCCGCCGCTCCTGCCGCGAAGGCGTGTGCGGCTCCGACGCGATGAACATCAACGGCAAGAACGGCCTGGCCTGCCTGACCAACATGCGAACGCTGCAGGACCCGATCGTGCTGAAGCCCCTGCCGGGCCTGCCCGTGGTCCGCGACCTGATCGTGGACATGACCGACTTCTTCAAGCAGTACCACTCGATCAAGCCCTGGGTGCAAGACGAGCGGGTGCCGCCCGATCGGGAACGGCTGCAGAACCTGGAGGAGCGCGAGGAGCTCAACGGTCTGTACGAATGCATCCTGTGCGCCTGCTGCTCCTCCAGCTGCCCGAGCTTCTGGTGGAACCCCGACAAGTTCGTCGGTCCGGCCGGACTGCTGTGGGCGTACCGCTTCATCGCCGACAGCCGCGACCAGGCAACCAGCGAGCGGCTGGACAACCTGGAAGACCCGTACCGGCTGTTCCGCTGCCGCACCATCATGAACTGCGCCGACGTCTGTCCCAAGGGCCTGAGCCCGGTCACCGCCATCGGCAAGATCCGCGACATGCTGGTGCGCCGCTCGATCTGAAGCGATGGCGGAGGTCGGGACGCGCGACCGGCGGGTGATGGCGACCGGGCCCCGACCCGGCCGACCGCGGCGTGCGACGCGAGCGCCGCGCTAGCGCGTGCCGGCCTGCCAGAACAGGCGCGTGGCTTCCAGCCCGGCCGGCGTCCAGTGCTGTGCCGGCGACATCGCCTCGACCAGCACGGCCTGCCGCTCCTCGTCGCCTGCGCCCTCCAGGCGCTGCCGCAGCAGGGCGAGATCCGGATCCAGGTCGTCCGCCGTCTCGCCGACGCTGGCCACCAGGCCGTTGCGGACCGCGGCGCGGAACGTGGGCCGGCGCCGGGCGGGGCCGGCCGGGGCGACCTCGGTGAAGGGCCGGCCGTCGGTGCTGGCGTCGCCGCGGATCCAGTCGTGGATCACCTGCAGTTCGTAGCTGGAGAACACGCCGAACATCTCCGCCCGCTCGCCCTGCAGCAGGTTCCAGAACCGGCTTTGCTCGGCCGGCTGCCCGCGCCGGATCCAGCCGGCGCCCTCCAGCGCCGCCAGGAAGCCGGGCAGGTCGTCCGCCGACGAGAGCCAGTCGTTCACGCTGCGCCCGGCAACCCGGCAGTAGTCCGAGTGCGCGCCGCTGCCGGCCCGGGCCTTGTGCCGCAGGATGCGCACCACCTCCTGGTCGATGTCGAAGCCCTCGATCACCGCCGTCGTGCCCAGGCCGACGTTGCCCAGCTGGCTGCCCAGCCGCAGCCGCCGCCAGAACTCGCCGCCGTCGTCCAGGCGCGGCAGCATGTCCAGGGCGGCCTGGCACGCCCGCCGTGCGTGCCCGGTGTCGGGGTTGTCGACCGTGACGTGCAGCGTGAAGTAGTACGGATCGAGCCCCAGTTCGTTCAGTTCGTAGGCCGTGATCAGCAGGTGCAGCGGGAGCTGTTCGTACCCGAGGTTGAAACCCACGACCTCGGGCAGGAAGCGTTCTGCGTTCCAGCCCAGCGCCAGCTGGATCAGCCCCTGGCGGTACAGCGCGTCGTCCAGGCCGTCCAGCGGGTCGAGCGCATAGCGGGCCAGCAGGCTGCGGTACAGCACCACGTGGTTCTTGTCGATGGCACCTTCGCCGAGTTCCTCGACGTAGGTGCGCACCAGGTCCGACAGGCGCGGATTGCGCCAGTGGGCCATCAGGCCGTACAGCCACGCGCCGTCGACCAGCTTGGTCGGGGCGATCGAGCGCAGCACGAACAGCGCATGGGCCCGGTTGGAGAAGTAGCGCCGGGGCGCGCCGCTGCGGCGCTCCGCGAGGTAGGCCGCGTAGCGCGTGTGCACCGACTGGGTCTCGCTCTCCATCCACTCGAGCAGGTGGGCCGGCGACTCGGGCAGCTCGGCCGCGGCGGGGTCGAGCGCGGCAATCTCGGCCTCCAGGAACGCGGCCGCTTCCGCGCGCGTGGCCGCGTCCGGCGTGGCGACGTCCAGCCGCCGGTAGAGGGCCGCGAAGGGCCCGGTGTCCGTGGCGCACAGCTGGGCCTTGGGCGCCGTCCTGGCTTCGAGCTGCTGCCATTCCTGGCGTCCGATGTGCATGGTGTCGCGCTTCTTGTGGTGTTGTGGCGACTGTGCTCCCCGTGCTGCGCGGCTGTTATCGGGAACGGCCGCGCACTGCCGTCGGCCGTGCGCCTACGCCATTGCAGGATGCAGGTGCATGCGCAGCGACAGCGGGCTGTCGTACCAGCCCAGGCTCTGCAGGCGCACCAGGTCGCCGCGCGCCACCCGCTCGCCGATGTCGCGTCGGTAGCGCAGGTTCGGCACGACCACGCCGCGGGCGATCCTCAGCGCCTCGGCGTTGGCGCTCTCGACCGTGGCGCCGACACCCGTGGCCACGCCCACGTAGCCGGTCGCACCGCTCGTCACCAGCTGGCCGTCCAGCCGGGCCACCTCGGCGAAGTGCAGGTGCTCGCGGTCCGATGCCCCGAGGCTGTCGCGCAGGCAGATCGGGGCGCCCTTGGACAGCGCCTCGTAGCCGTGGCGGTACGGGAAGGGCGGAACGCTCAGCACGATGCCGCAGGCGAAGTCCCGGCGCGTGGCGATCGCCAGGCCATCGCGCCGCAGCATGCGCCGGAAGATCGCTTCCCACGGCTCCTCGTGCAGGGCCTCGCAGATGGCAAAGCCCGGATAGCCGAAGCGGCTGGTGAACTCCAGCGGCCACAGGCCGTCGGCGTTGGCGATCAGGTTGACGTTGATGTAGCCCACGTAGCCGCCCTCGCGCAGCAGCGGCGCCACCGGGGCCAGTGCCGCTTCGAACAGCCGCGTGGCACCCCGGTAGCTGACGATCGTGCCCATCTCGCCCGTGAGCTCGCCCAGCTCGCCCGGGAAGAAGCGCTTGTGCTCGAAGTCGATGCAGGCCGGCTGCAGGAACTCGCGGCCGTTGAAGTACGCGCCGACGCCCACCTCGACGCCCTCGACGTGCTGCATCAGCACGAAGTCGACGGCTTCGCCCGCGGCCGCGCGCGCGGCGTAGAGCGACAGCAGCGCGAGCACATCGCAGCCATCCTCCATCTCCGAGACGAAGTTGCGCGTGCGGGCACCGTCGGCCCCGTTGAACTTCAGCACGTAGCGGCCCGGATGTTCGCGCAGGAAGCGCGTGGCCGCGGCGTAGTCGGTGAACCGGTGGCTGGCGGCCGTCTTCAGGCCGGCGTCGCGCAGCACCTGCTGGCCGAACTCGCGATCGGCCTCCAGGCGGTCGCCCAGCGCGCTGCCGCCGATCACCTGGAAGCCCTCGCGGCGCAGCCGGTCCTGCAGTTCACCGCGGGTGGCCGATTCGAACAGCACCAGCCCGTCCTCGCCCGCCTCGCGCACCCAGCCGAGTTCGCGTTCCCAGTCGTCGCAGAAGTCGAGCATCCCGGCGAAGACGTCCGCGCAGGCGGGGTCGGCGACGAACACGCGCACCGCGTGGCCCCGGCGCACGAAGCCGTGGTACATCGCCGCGAGATCGTTGGTCTCGCCGATCCCCAGGATCCTCATGGCCCGGGTCGTTGCACCACCAGGGCGACCGCGGCGATCCGCTCCGCGCGCGCGTAGGCCGGCTCGTCCAGCTCCTCGCCGAACACGTCGGGATCGAGTTCCCGGTAGTGCCAGGGCCACCCGCGCGCCTGCAGCAGCGGCGCCAGGCCTTCCGCCAGGGGATCACGCCCGTCCACGATGGCCGCGCCGGTGTAGAGCACCAGCCGGCCGCCGGGCGCGAGCCGGTCGATGCCGTCGGCCGCGATCCGCTCGGACAGGCCCTCGCCCCAGTCGCCACCGCCGTGGCGGTAGGTCCGCTGGGCCGCATCGTTGAGGTACGGCGGGTTGGACACGATGAGGTCGAAGGTGCCGTCGACCGCGGAGAACAGGTCGCTGTGCACGAGCGCCACGTCCTCGATGCCGGCCAGCGCGGCGTTGGCCGCTGCGAACCGCAGCGCGCGCGGATTGATGTCGGCCAGCACGAGCCGGGTGCCGCCCTCGCGCGACTGCCGGGCCGCCAGCAGCCCACCGGGGCCGCCGCCACACCCCAGGTCGAGGACGCGTGCGGCCGGCCGCAGCGGCTGGCGCTCCAGCTCGGCGCGGATCAGGTCGGCGAAGCGGCAGGTGTCCGGGCCGAAGAAGACGGCGTCCTCGTCCGTGGTGGGATAGGCCGAATGCGCGAACAGCTGGCCGCCCAGCGACGAGAAGCGCACGCGGCTGCGTTGCAGCCCGTCCCGGCTGCTGTCCAGGAGGCCGCCGCGGCGCAACGCGGCCATCGCCGCGTCCGGCAACAGCCCGTCGGGGAACGGCCGGCTCCAGCCGAACACGTCGCGCAGGTCGCGCGCCGGCCGCCCGGGGTCGCGCGCCAGCACGCGGGCATGGGTCGCCGGGGTGGCGGTGGTGAAGTGGTAGCCCGTCTGCCGCAGCCAGCGGCCGAGCACCAGCAGCGCGTCGGTCAGGGCCAGCTCGGCGGGAGCGGGTGCGTTCATCGGGCGCCGGGGTCGCGGGGCGCCTTGTCGCTCGCGCGGCGGCGCGGTGTGGCGGGGCCAGGCTCCGCCGGGCTCCTGGCGCGGCGCTCGTTCCACCCGCCGGTGGCCGGCCAGGGGTCACCGGCCGATTCCGGACGGGTCTTGCGGCTGCGCGTGCGCAGCGTGAACAGGGGGCCGAAGCTCATGGGTCGAGCCGGTCTCGCGAGCCGGCGAGGTGCATCTTGCGCACAAGATGCCAAAGCCGAGGCGGGGCTGCTGTAGGCGCGGTGCTCGACGTCCCGGCGGCAGGCGCCTGCACCGCCGGCGCAGCCCGGCGCCCACTGCCAGCAGCGGCCGCGACGGGCCGACTCAGCTCCAGCCGGCCGCTTCCAGCTCGTCCAGGCAGGCGCGCAGCTGCAGGCGCAGCCAGGGCTCGTTGCAGTAGCCCTCCTGGGTGGCCAGGAAAACCAGGGCCGCGGCACCCTCGTGCCGGTGCAGCAGCGACAGCCTGTTCTGCCAGCGGACCAGCAGATCGGCGGCCCCCTCCGGCACCGGCGCCGCGCACCAGGTTTCGAACTCGCCGGCGAGGGCGCGGGCGTTGCCGGATGCGCGCGGGTGGAAGGCCAGCGGTGCATGGCGCTCCAGGCACCACAGCCCGGCGGCGGCGACCCCTTCGAGGGTGAGCAGGTGCTGCACCCAGGCCACCGACTGTCGCGCCGGATGCTGCTGCGGCGCCGGGTCGGGCGCGGTGGGCGCCGTTGCCGGCAACGCCATCGCCGTTCGCGCGGTCGCGGGCGCCGGCGCTGTCCCGGTCGGCCGCGTCGCCGCGGTCGCTCCTGCAGCGGACGTCACGTCCCCGCCGACCTGGCCGGCGCCGGGCGCGGTGCGGCCCGCAGCAGCCACCACAGCCGGTGCCGCAGCCGGCGGGGGCTGCGATGTCGAGCGCCGCTCCAGGCGGTGGCCGATCTCCGACCAGACCGCGGCGCTGTCGGCCAGCGGCACGGGCACCAGGCTGGCCGCGCGCCCCGCGCCGTCGAACAGCGCCTGCAGGGCGGGGGCGAAAGGCGCCGCCGCCCGGCCGAGCAGCCCGAGCAGCGGGACCTCGCGGTGGGTGGCCTCGCCCAGTTGCCGCAGCACGCTGCCGGCGAAGTCGAGCACGGCCTGTTCCGTGGTGCCGCTGAAGAACAGCGTGGCCACGGTCAGCGGCCGGATGCTGCCCTGCATCCACGCAGCGGCCTGCAGGCCGGGCGAATGGTGGATGAGCGTGAGCGGGCCGAACTCCGGGTCGACGTGGTCCAGATGCTCGATGAACGCTTCGCGCTCGAGCCCCTGCGGCCCGAGCAGGCGGGTGCGGTGGGCGGCGGTCCGCCACCTGGCTTCCAGGTGCGACAGCAGGCCGGCCGGCCAGACACCCGTCTGGCCGAAGAGCCCGATGGTCTGGGCGGTGCTGCCGGCGGCCGGTTCGGCCAGCAGCCGCAGGATGGCGGCGGGAACGCCGGCAGGCCCTTCGGCGGGCAACGGCCCGGCGCGCAGGCGCTGCACCAGGGCCTGGCTGCCGGTGTCCGCCTCGGCCTCGGCACGCGACAGCACGGTGGTCGACCCGGCGCCCAGCAAGGCGGGCGTCGCCCCGGCCCAGAGCAGCTGGACGTTCCGGCGCAGCGGATCGGCCCGGATCGCGTCCAGGGCCTGCCGGATGCCGGCCTGTTCGCCTTCGAGCCACTCGACCAGGAAGCCCGATCCGCAGGCAAGCAGCCCGCGCACGCCGCACTGGCGGTTCCGCTCGGCCGAGGCGGCCTGCAGCGCCAGGAGCGATGCCCTCAGGGCCTCGGGATCGCGCCCGAGCACCTCCTGCGCCACGTCGCAGACGTAGACGGCCGACGATGGCATGGCGGTCTGGGTGTGGTGGTGGACGCGGTGCGCGTCGCTCAGAACATCATGTCCTTGTCCACGTCCTGCGTCTTGCGGCGGGCCATGGCCAGGTTGGAGCGCTGCTTGTCCAGCACGTAGTAGATGAACACGCCTTCCTTGCGAACCGACGGACGGATGATGTGGTACTGCTTGCCCAGGGTGATGAGGATGTCCTCGATCACGTCCTGCAGCCCGAGCGCGCGCATCGTCTTGAGCTTGGAGCGCACCACCTCGGTGTTGCCTGCGGCCGCGACTTCCAGGTCGACGCCCGAGCCGATCGATCCCAGCATCATGCCGCTGGAGCTGTCGACCACGGCGGCGCACAGGGCGCCGTCGATGGTCATGAGGTCTTCGAGAGTCTGCTTGATGGTTGCCATGCGGCGAGTCCTTGGTGGTGTTCAGTTGTCGTGACCGGCGGTCCGGGCACTCAGGTTGCGCGGACGGCTGCATGCAGCCGCCCCACGCCTTCCTTCCAGCGCGTCCAGTCCACCTTGTCGGGCTCGGCCGAGATGGTGACCAGCAGCAATTGCTTGGGACAGGCGACGGTCGTGATCCGGCCGCACGAATGGATCAGCACCTGCACGGTGAGGTCGCCCAGCCGCGCGAAGAGATGGTGGTGGCGCAGGGTCAGGCGCCAGTAGTCGGTGGCCGCTTCGGCCATGGGCACCGTGTCATCGCCGCCGGCGCTGCACCAGGGCAGGCCGCCTTCCATCTCGACCAGTGCGCAGCCGACGATGCCCGCCAGCGAGGCCATGGCCTCGATCTCCCGCTTCAATGCCTCGCCGCTCATGCCGAACTTCATCCATTCCGTTGTTCCGGGGCCGACTGCCGGACCTGGTGCGCCGCCCGGTGCCCGTCATCCGGGCCGCGCGCTCGACCCAGGCACGTTGCCCGCAGCGCCCGCAAGGCGCCACCGGGGCATTGCGCGGGCTCGGGGTGCGCGCGGCAGCCGCCTTGTGCGCCGCACCGCAAGTGCCGCGCGTCAGTAACGCCATGTTACAGGAGAAAACTGCCCAGATCAAGAACTGATCGAGTCGGTAACACTCTTGATGAGCTCGTTTTCAGGGGTTCCGGTGATGGCACCGGCGTCCAGTCCACCGCGCCTGCGGCGGCTGGCGGGGCGGTTACCCGGCCAGAACGGTGCGGCGGCCGGCGCGCAGCGCGACGCCGAACACGGCCAGGCCGGCCAGGGCCAGCAGGGCGCCCACCCAGCCGGTCGAGGTCCAGCCCAGGCCGGCGCTGATGGCCACCCCGCCGAGCCAGGCGCCCAGCGCGTTGGCCGCGTTGAAGGCCGAGTGGTTCAACGCCGCGGCGAGCGTCTGCGCTTCGCCGGCCACATCCATCAGCCGGATCTGCAGCGCAGGCCCGAGGGCCACGACGGTGCCGAGCAGGAAGGTGGCGGCCGCGGCGGTCGGCACGTGCCGCGCCGCGAACACGAAGCTGGCGAGCACCAGGGCCGACCAGAGCAGCACGCCGCCGACGGTCCCCATCACCGAGCGGTCCGCCAGGCGCGAGCCGACCAGGTTGCCGGCCACCATGCCGCCGCCGAACAGCGCGAGCACCAGCGGCACCTGCGCGAGCGGGAGGCCGGCGACCTCGGTCAGGGTCGGCTTGATGTAGCTGAAGACGGCGAACATGCCGCCGAAGCCGATCGCGCCGGTGGCCAGCGTGAGCCACACGTGCTGGTTGCGCAGCGCCTGCAGTTCGCGCCAGGGGCCGGCGCCCGGCGCCGCCGGCATCGCCGGCACGCCCCGGCGCACCAGCACCACCGCCAGCGCCGCGATGGCGCCGACGAAGACGAACGCCGCGCGCCAGCCGAAGTGCTGGCCCAGGCTGGAGGCGATGGGCACCCCGACGAGGGTCGCGCCCGTCAGGCCCAGCATCACCAGGCCGACCGCGCGGGCACGCCGGTTCGGCGGCGCGAGCGAGGCAGCCACGAGCGCGGCCACGCCGAAGTACGTGCCATGCGGCAGTCCGCTGATGAAGCGCAGCAGGTTGAGCGAGACATAGCCCGGCGCGAGCGCCGAACCGATGTTCGCCACGGCATAGGCCACCATGAGCGCGATGAGCAGCGTGCGCCGTCCCAGCCCGGCCGCCAGCACCGCGAGGGCCGGCGCGCCCACCACCACGCCCAGCGCATAGGCGCTGATGACGTGTCCTGCCTGCGGGATGCTGACGCCGACGTCGCGCGCCACCTCCGGCAGCAACCCCATGATCACGAACTCGCCGGTGCCGATCGAGAAGCCTCCCACGCCGAGGGCGAGCACGGCACGCAGCAGACGGGCATCGTCGGAGGTGGAGGGAACGAGCGGAGCGGCGCCGGCCTGTGCAGGGCCTTGCTCCGGCTGGAGCCGGGGAGAGGTCATCGGAGAGAGGATCGTGGTGCGCCGCCGAACGCGGCCGGAATCCGGAGCAGGCCCGGGGCGGGCGACCTTACCACCGGGGCCGCGGCCCTGCGCGCCATGGGGGCTCCGGTGCGCGGAAGGCATTTGCAGATGCCGATATGCACATGACCACTCGGTCGTTCCCCTGCGCGCTGCCGGCACCCAGAATCGGCGACGAACGATCCCGGCGCCTGCCGGCGGCTCGCCGGCCCCGCGTGGAGCGCCGGACACCTGCCGGGGTGGCCGGCGCGAGGCACGCCGGCACTGTTCGCGGCGGTGTCGCCTCGACGCCGTCCGCCTGCCCGGATCGCCGCGAAAGGACATGCCATGGCTGCCACACCCACACCCACACCCATACCCACGCCGAGACCCAGGCCCACACCCACGGCGCACCGACGCCAGGTCGAGCGATTGCTGTCGCTGACGGCCCGGCACTGGTCGCTGTCCCTTCCCGCCTCCGCGGCGGGCCTGTGCCCGGATCCCGCCTTGCAGCCGCGCGCCGGTCGGGCCTGGTCGACGCCCTGCGAAGGCCACGACCACGACCAGCCTCGCGCCAGCGCCCGTCGGGCCACGCCGCTGCCGGAGCACTGCGCATGACGGCGCTGGTGCACTTCGACCGGCGCGGCCGCTGGGGCGAGACGCTGGTGTGCGACGACCGCGTGCGTCAGCAGCTGCAGCGGCTGGGCGTCGCGCTCGGCCGCGGCGCCCCAGCGGCGGAACGATCCGCCCCGCACGAGCCGGCGCGCCACCTTCCGCCGGCCAGACTGCCGGCCCAGGGCGAGCACCTGCACCACGTCGTGGAAGGCACGGCGGTCTTCTACCTCGGGCTGGACACCGGCTGGCTGGGCCTGCTGTGCGAGGCGGGCGAGTGGGTGATGGTGCCCGCCAGCCTGCCCCTGGGCATCGACAGGGGCGCGCAGGCACCCGGCGGCGTGGTCCATGTCGGCAGCGGTGCCACCGGCACGCCAGCGGGTCTGCTCCTGCCCGCCGCCCTGCCCGCGCACGACGACTTCGTGGCGCACCTGCTGGAGCTGCTGGGCGAGGAACAGGCCTGAACAACAGGCCCGGGGCACGGGCCGGCGGGACAGGCTGGCACGCGTGCCCGTGCAACACGCCCGGCGCCACGGGCTGCGGAAAAGAACCCCGCCGGTGGACACCGGCGGGGTGAAGTGCCCCGAGGGGCAAGGAGACAACCGTGTCGACGCCGACCCCGCGCAGTGGGTCGGTGCGCCGCCATCCGCGCGCCGCATCGACGCGCGGACGCGAGCGCGTGCCAGGCGAGAGCTGCATTGTCGGCAGGCACGGGAGGCGACGGAACGAACGGATGGCGATGTCGTTCCAACCAGTCGTTGGCTGGACCCTTCGGACGATCCGGTTCTGAGCTTCTGCACCATGAGCTCATGCCCATATGTTTGCGAAAAGATGTTCGTTGGGAATCGATGGGGCGCTGCGCAGAATCGCGCCGATGCACAGCCAGGCCACATCCCACGCGACGGACGCTTCGCACCACCGGCCCGCCGATTTCGACGGCGGCACGGCATGGCCGGCCGGGTCGGCGCAGGGCCCCGGGGCGCTGCCGCTGATCGTGCCGGGCTGGCGCGATTCCGGCGCCGGCCACTGGCAGACGCTGTGGGCCGAGCAGCTGCCCGGGGCGCTGCGGGTCGTGCAGGACGACTGGGTCCATCCCACGCGCGCCGCCTGGGTGGGGACGATCGCCCGCTACGTCATGGAAGCGCCGCAGCCGGTGGTGATCGTCGCCCACAGCCTGGGCTGCATCGCGGCGGTGCACCTGCCGCCGGAGGCGGCGCGACGGGTGCGGGCGGCCCTGCTCGTGGCGCCGGCCGACCCCGAGCGACGCGCGCTGCTCAACGACTTCGCCCCCGTGCCGCACGAACGGCTGCCCTACCGCAGCATCGTGGTGGCGAGCACCAACGACCCCTACTGCCCCTCCCGGCTCGCCGGCGCCTATGCGCGCGCCTGGGGCAGCGAGTTCGTGCGGCTGCCCGGGGCAGGCCACATCAACGTGGAGTCCGGCCACGGCGAATGGACGCTGGGCTTCGCGCTCCTGCAGTCGCTGCTGGCGCGCCCCAGCCACTCACCCTTCCACATCGCCATCTGAGGACGACGCCATGAGCCTGGTCGAGACCACCGCGCAGCGGCTGAGGATCCGCCCGCTGCACCACACCCTGGGGGCCGAGGTCCTGGGCCTGGACCTGGGCGAGCCCCTGGCGCCGCAGGACTTCGAGGAGATCCGCCGCGCCCACCTGCAGCACCACGTGCTGGTGTTCCGCGAGCAGCGCATCACCCCCGCACAGCAGGTGGCGTTCAGCCGCCGCTTCGGCCCGCTGCAGATCCACGTGCTGAAGGACTTCCAGCTGCCCGGCCATCCGGAAGTCCTGGTGGTCTCCAACATCAAGGAGAACGGACGCCCGATCGGACTGGGGGACGCCGGCCACTTCTGGCACTCCGACCTGTCGTACAAGGAAAAGCCCAGCCTCGGCTCCCTGCTCCTTGCCCAGGAGCTGCCCGCCGAAGGCGGCGACACCCTGTTCGCGAACCAGCACGCCGCCTACACCGCGCTGCCCGTGGCGCTGAAGAACCGCCTCGAGGGCCTCTCGGCCGAGCACACCTACCTGGCGCGCTACGAGGAACTGCGCGCGCGCAGCCCCTGGCGGCCCCGGCTGACGCAGGCGCAGATCGACGAGGTGCGGCCGGTGGTCCATCCGGTGGTGCGCACGCATCCCGAGACCGGTCGCAAGGCGCTGTTCGTCAGCGAGCACTTCACGACGCGCATCGTCGGCCTGCCCGCCGACGAGAGCCGCGCCCTGCTCGACGAGCTGTTCGCGCACAGCACGCGCGCCGAGTTCGTCTACCGCCACCAGTGGCAGCCGCACGACATGGTGTTCTGGGACAACCGCTCGGTGCTGCACCTGGCGGCGGGCACGCCCGACCACCTGCGCCGCAGGCTCCACCGCACCACGATCGAAGGCGACGTGCCTTTCTGAACAGGACCATGACCATCACCACACGCCTCCTCGCCGCCGCCCTCGCGCTCGGCCTTGCCGCCGCGGCCCATGCCGAAGGCAGGATCAGCATCGCCCAGCAGTTCGGCATCGGCTACCTGCTGCTGGACGTGGTCCAGGACCAGAAGCTGATCGAGAAGCACGGCAAGGCGCAGGGCCTGGACGTGCAGGTCGAGTGGAGCCAGATCTCCGGCGCGACCGCCATGAACGAGGCCCTGCTGGCCGGCTCGCTCGACGTGGTCTCGGCGGGCGTGCCGCCGATGCTGACCCTGTGGGACCGCACCCGCGGCCGGCAGAACGTGAAGGCGATCGCGTCGCTGGGGTCGCTGCCCAACTACCTGCTCACCAACAACCCGAAGGTGAGGACGCTCCAGGACCTGGGCGAGAAGGACCGCATCGCCGTGCCGGCCGCCGGCACCGGGTTCCAGTCGCGCACGCTGCAGATCGAGACGGCCCGCCTGTTCGGCCGCGACGACTACAAGCGCTTCGACACGATCTCGGTCAGCCTGCCGCATCCGGAAGCGACGGCGGCGCTGCTGGCCGGCGGCTCGGAGATCACCACGCACTTCTCCAGCGCGCCGTTCTACTACCAGGCGCTGGAGAACCGCAACGTGCGCAAGATCCTCAGCTCCTACGACGTCCTGGGCGGGCCGGCCACCTTCAACGTCCTGTACACGACGCAGAAGTTCCACGACGAGAACCCGAAGACGTACAAGGCCTTCTACGCGGCGCTGCTGGAGGCCGCGCAGATCGTCAAGGCCGACAAGGCCCGCGCAGCGGACATCTTCATCCGCGTGCAGAAGTCCAGGCTGCCGCGCGACTTCGTCCGCCGCATCGTCGAGGACCCGGAGAACGACTTCACCGCCTCGCCCTACCGCACCCAGGTCTACGCCGAGGAGCTGCACAAGCTGGGCGTCCTGAAGAACCGGGCCGCCTCCTGGAAGGACTACTTCTTCGAGGAAGCGCATGCCCAGCCGGGCAGCTGAGGACGCCGACATGGCCATCGTGACCCCCATCAAGCCCGAGCTGTCGTCCGCGCCGCTGCTGCGCGTGGACGGCGTCAGCCTGGAGTACCGCACGCCGCGCCACGTGGTGCGCGCCACGCACCGCGTCAGCTTCGACGTGCACACAGGCGAGCGCTTCGTCCTGCTGGGCGCGTCCGGCTGCGGCAAGTCCACCCTGCTCAAGGCCATCGCCGGCTTCCTCGCGCCGGTCGAGGGCGAGATCCGCCTGGATGGCCAGGCCGTGCGGGGCCCGGGCCCCGACCGCATCGTCGTGTTCCAGGAATTCGACCAGCTGCCGCCCTGGAAGACCGTGCGCGAGAACGTCGCGTTCCCGCTGCTGGCCTCGCGCACCGCGGGCCGCCGCGAAGCGCTGGAGCGCGCCGACCACTGGCTGGCCAAGGTGGGGCTCGCACGTTTCGGCGACGTCCACCCACACCAGCTGTCCGGCGGCATGAAGCAGCGCGTGGCGATCGCCCGGGCACTCGCGATGCAGCCGCGGGTCCTGCTCATGGACGAGCCGTTCGCCGCGCTCGATGCCCTCACCCGCCGGCGCATGCAGGAGGAGCTGCTCGCCCTGTGGGACGAGGCGCGCTTCACGCTGGTGTTCGTCACGCATTCGATCGAGGAGGCCCTGGTGGTCGGCACGCGCATCGGCGTGCTCTCGCCGCATCCCGGGCGCATGCGCGCCGAGATCAACAGCCACGACTTCGGCCTGGACAGCGAAGGAGCGGCCTTCCAGGCCGCCACGCGCCGCATCCATGGCCTGCTGTTCGACGACCAGGCGCCGCAGGCCGCCGGCCCGCAAAGGAGAACCGCATGACCACCTGGACGCTCGCGGTGCGCCCCGAGTACGAAGTCGCGCTCGCGCCGTTGCCGCCACGGGAGGCCGAGCGCCCGCTGCCCTGGACCACCCGGCTGTGGCAGCAGGCCTGGCTGCGCCGCGCACTCCTGCTGCTGGTGCTGGCGGGGGTGTGGGAACTCGCGGCGCGCTGGCAGGACAACGACCTGCTGCTGCCGACCTTTGCGCAGACGGCGCGCGCCCTGGTGGAAGGCCTGGCCAGCGGCGAACTGGTCGAGAAGACCCGCATCAGCCTCGTCGTGCTGCTGCAAGGCTACGCGGCCGGCGTGCTGGCGGCGTTCGTGCTCACCGCGGCCGCCGTCTCGACGCGGCTGGGGCGCGACCTGCTGGCCACGCTGACGGCCATGTTCAATCCGCTCCCCGCCATCGCGCTGCTGCCGCTCGCGCTGCTGTGGTTCGGTCTGGGCCGCGGCAGCCTGGTCTTCGTGCTGGTGCACTCGGTGCTCTGGCCGCTGGCGCTCAACACGCACGCCGGGTTCCAGGCCGTGCCGGAGACCTTGCGCATGGCCGGCCGCAACTACGGCCTGGGCGGGCTGCGCTACGTGCTGCAGATCCTGGTGCCGGCGGCGCTGCCCGCCATCGTGTCGGGCCTGAAGATCGGCTGGGCGTTCGCGTGGCGGACGCTGATCGCGGCCGAACTGGTGTTCGGAGCCTCGTCCGGCAAGGGCGGGCTGGGCTGGTACATCTTCCAGAACCGCAACGAGCTGTACACCGACCGCGTGTTCGCGGGCCTGGCCCTGGTGATCGCCATCGGCCTGGCGGTCGAGGGCCTGGTGTTCCAGACGCTCGAGCGCGTGACGGTGCGCCGCTGGGGAATGGTGCGCGGATGATCGAACTGCAAGGCATCGTCCAGTCCTACGGCGCCGTGCAGGCGCTGCGGGGCATCGATCTCGCCATCGCGCCCGGCGAGGTGTTCGGGGTCATCGGCAAGAGCGGCGCCGGCAAGAGCTCGCTGGTGCGCACCATCAACCTGCTGAACCGGCCGACGGCCGGGCGGGTGCTCGTGGCCGGGCGCGACCTGACCGCGCTGGCGGGGCGCGAGCTGCGCGAGGCCCGGCGCCAGATCGGCGTGGTCTTCCAGCACTTCAACCTGCTGTCCTCGCGCACGGTGCGCGGCAATGTCGCGCTGCCGCTCGAGCTGGCCGGCGTGCCGTCGGGCGAGATCCGCCGGCGCGTCGACGACCTGCTGGCATTGGTCGGCCTGTCCGAGCTGGCCGATCGCTACCCGGCGCAGATCAGCGGCGGGCAGAAGCAGCGCGTGGGCATCGCCCGGGCGCTGGCCAACCGGCCCAAGGTGCTGCTGTCCGACGAGGCGACCTCAGCGCTCGATCCGGAGACCACCCGCTCGATCCTCGCGCTGCTGCAGCAGATCCGGCGCGACTTCGGGCTGACCATCGTCCTGATCACGCACCAGATGCAGGTGATCAAGCAGATCGCCGACCGGGTCGCCGTGCTCGACGCCGGCCAGGTGGTGGAACAGGGTGCCGTGCTCGACCTCTTCACGCACCCGCGGCAGGCCATCACCCGCAGCCTGATCGAGGACGTGGTCCCGCAGCAGCTGCCCGAGAGCGTGGTGGCGCGGGTGCGGGCGCTGATGGCGGCCGACGACGGCCCGGCCCAGCTCCTGCGCCTGGCGTTCGCGGGCGACGACCTCGGGCGGCCGCTGCTGTCGGACGTGATCCGCCGCTTCGGCCTCGACCTGAACATCCTGCATGGACAGGTGGACGAGGTGCAGGGCCGCCCCTTCGGCTCGCTGGCGGTGCTGGCCCGCGGCGCGCGGGAGCAGCTGGCCGCCGCCACGGCCGCGCTGCGGGACGCCGGGGTGCGCGTGCAGGAGCTGCCCCATGCTTGACCGCTTCACGCCCGCCTTGCTGGAGCTGTTCGTCACCTCGGGCTGGGAGACGCTGGTGATGGTGGGCGCCTCGGGCTTCCTCGGCGCGCTGGTGGGCATCCCGTTGGGCGTCTACCTGCGCCTGTCCGACCGCGGCGGCGTCCTCGAGAACCGGGCCGCCAACCGCCTCCTGGGCGGCCTGGTGAACGCGGTGCGCTCGACGCCCTTCATCATCCTGCTGGTTGCCATCATCCCGTTCACCCGCCTGCTGGCGGGCTCCTCCATCGGCACCGCGGCCGCCGTGGTGCCGCTGACGGTGGCGGCGGCGCCCTTCATCGCGCGCCTGGTGGAAGCCTCGCTGCGCGAGGTCGACCACGGCCTGGTGGAGGCGGCGCTCGCGATGGGCGCCAGCACCCGCCAGATCGTCTTCCGGGTGCTGCTGCCCGAGGCATTGCCCGGCATCGTGGGCGGCCTGACCATCACCCTCGTCAGCCTCACCGGCTACTCCGCGATGGCCGGCGCCATCGGCGGCGGCGGCCTGGGCGACCTGGGCATCCGCTACGGCTACCAGCGCTTCCTGCCGGAAGTGATGCTGGCCGTGGTGCTCGTGCTGGTGCTGTTCGTGCAGGCCGTGCAGAGCGCCGGCGACTGGGCGGTGCGCCGGCTCTCGCACAAGTGACGAATCCCCTTCCCTCCACAAGAAAGAGAAAGCCATGACCAAGAGAAACCTGATGAAAGCCGCCGGGGCGGCCCTGCTGCTGGCCTGGGGCGGCGCCGCCCTGGCCCAGGATCGTCCGATCAAGATCGGCGTGACCGCGGGCCCGCACGCCCAGATCTTCGAGCAGGTGAAGAAGATCGCGGAGAAGGACGGTCTGAAGATCCAGATCGTCGAGTTCAGCGACTACATCCAGCCGAACGCTGCCCTGGCCGCGGGCGACCTGGACGCCAACAGCTACCAGCACAAGCCCTACCTGGACCAGCAGGTCAAGGACCGCGCCTACCGCATCGTGCCGGTCGGCTACACCGTCAACTTCCCGATCGGCCTGTATTCGAAGAAGGTTCGGTCGCTGGCCGACCTGAAGGAAGGGGCACGGGTGGGCATCCCGAACGACCCCACCAACGGCGGCCGCGTGCTGCTGGTCCTGCAGGACAAGGGCCTGATCCGCCTGCGTGCCGATGCCGGGCTGAAGGCCACCCCGCTGGACGTGGTGGAGAACCCGAAGAAGCTGCGGTTCGTCGAGGTGGATGCCGCCCAGCTGCCGCGCACGCTGGACGACCTGGACGCCGCGGCGGTCAACACCAACTACGCCATCCCCGCCGGCCTGAATCCCGGCCGCGACGCCATCGCCCAGGAGAGCGCCAAGAGCCCCTACGTGAACCTGATCGCCGTGCGCGAGCAGGACAAGGACAAGCCGTGGGTGGCCAAGCTGGTCAAGGCGTACCAGTCGGAGGCGATCCGCCAGTACGTGCAGACCGAGTTCAAGGGCGCCGTCATCCCCGGCTTCTGAAGCACAGGATCGCACGATGAAGCTCCCCCGTTCCCTCGCCCGCGGCCTGCTGCTGGTCGCGTCACTCGCCGCACTGCTGCCGGCCGCCCGCGCCGAAGGCCAGTTGCGCATCGCCGAGCAGTTCGGCGTGGTCTACCTGCTGCTGAACGTCGCGCAGGACCAGAAGCTGGTGGAAAAGCACGGCAAGGCGGCCGGCGTCGACATCAACGTCGAGTACATCAAGCTGTCCGGCGGCGCGTCGGTCAACGATGCGCTGCTCTCCGGCTCGATCGACATGGCCGCCGCCGGCGTCGGGCCGCTGCTGACGATCTGGGACCGCACCCACGGCCGGCAGAACGTGCGGGGAGTCGCCTCGCTCGGCAACTTCCCGTACTACCTGGTCACCAACAACCCGGCGGTCAAGACCATCGCCGACTTCGGCGACAAGGACCGCATCGCCCTGCCCGCCGTGGGCGTGTCGGTGCAGTCGCGGGTGCTGCAGTACGCCTCGGCCAGGCTGTGGGGGGACGCGCAGTACAACCGGCTCGACCGCCTGCAGGTGGCGCTGCCGCATCCGGAGGCCACGGCCGCGATCGTCAAGGGCGGGACCGAGGTCACGGCGCATTTCGGCAATCCGCCGTTCCAGGAACAGTCGCTTGCGGGCAACCCGAACGCACGCATCGTGCTCAACTCGTACGACGTGCTGGGCGGGCCGGCCTCGGCCACGGTGCTCTACGCGACGGAGAAGTTCCGCAGCGAGAACCCGAAGACCTACAAGGCCTTCCTCGACGCGTTGCAGGAGGCCGCGCAGTGGATCACGGCCAATCCGGAGAAGGCCGCCGACACCTACATCCGCGTGACCAACGCCAAGATCGACCGCGACCTGCTGCTGCGCGTGATCCGCAACCCCGAGGTGCAGTTCAAGATCACGCCGCAGAACACGTTCGGGCTGGCGAGCTTCCTGCACCGGGTCGGCGTGATCCGCAACAAGCCCGCGTCGGTGAAGGACTACTTCTTCCCCGACGCGCACGTGGCGTCGGGCAGCTGACGGCAGCGCGGCGCCCTGCGCTCAGCGCCCCTGGGAGCGCAGCGGTGCCAGCAGCTGCCGCATCCCGTTGTGGTCCAGCTCGTGCATCAGCGCGAGCAACTGCCCCAGTTCGCCCCGCGGGAAGCCCTCGCGGGCGAACCAGGTCAGGTAGTTGCCGGGCAGGTCGGCGATGAGGGTGCCCTTGTACTTGCCATAGGGCATCTCGACCTCGAGAAGGCGCAGCAGGGGATCGCTCATGGCGCCATTGTCGGGGCCGGGCGTGGCGGTGCGGCCGGCCCGGCCAGCCGGGCCCGGCGGCGCAGCACCCTACAATCGCCGCCCCGATGAACCTCCCGCGCCGGCCGCGTGGGCCAGCCGCCATGACGATGTACATCCTGTCCCACGCCGTGCTCGACCAGGTGCTGCAGCAGCACCGGGTCAAGCCGAACGACCTTGCCGGCATCGACAGGCTGTTCGGCGGCGCCGACGGCTACTACTGGTACCACACGATGCGGCACCTCTGCCCGCGCGGCCAGGAGATCGTCTGGCACCGCCCCGAGGAGATCCGGCAGGCGCTGCAGGCGCACGAGAACGAGACGGCGGCCGAAGACGAGGTCAAGCCGCAGGTCCTGCAGGAGGGGCACCTCGCGGCGATCGCCGGCCTGCTGGCGATCCCGGCCTAGCGGCGCCGCGCCGCCGCAACCCGCCCTCAGTCGGGAACGAAGCGGGCCGAGAACCGTACCGCGTCGGCCTCGAGCTCGAAGGTCACCAGCTGGCCGTTCTTGCCGTCGGCCAGCCGGTGCGCCGCGAACAGGCTCCAGCGGCCCTGCGGGTCGTAGCTGGGCGGGTCGACGAGCGCATACGGGTGCGGCACGAACACCTCGTGCAGGAAGATCTCCCGGTGCCGGTTGCGCGGCGACGGGAACAGCTTGTAGGTGTCGGTCGTGATGGTCGGTTCGGGCATCGCAGGCGTGACAAGGCAGGCACCCATTGTCGGCGCAAGCACGGTGCAGCGCCGCCGGCGGACCTGCGACGCATCCAGGCCCCGGCCGGCTCAGGCCGCGGCCGCGCGCGGCCCGGCCTGCTGCAGCCACCGCAGCACTCCCTCGCCCGCCACCCGGCCCGTGGCCAGGCAGGCGGTCAGCAGGTAGCCGCCGGTCGGCGCCTCCCAGTCGAGCATCTCGCCGGCGCAGAAGACGCCCGGCAGCGCACGCAGCATCGCACCGTCGTCGAGCGCCTCGAAGGGGATGCCGCCGGCGGTGCTGATCGCCTCGGCCACCGGCCGCGGACGGGCCAGGGTCAGCCGGCAGCCCTTGAGCGCCTGCGCGAGCTGCGCCGGGTCGTCCAGCTGGGCCGGCGCGAGCAGCTCGTGCAGCAGCGCCATCTTCAGACCGCCCAGCCCCAGGCGGCTTTTCAGGTGGGTGGACAGGCTGCGCGAGCCGCGCGGACGCGCGGTCTCCGCCAGCACCTGCGCGGGCGTGTGCTGCGGCAGCAGGTCGATCTCCCACGTCGCGTGGCCATGCGCGGCGATCGCCTCGCGCAGGCGCGCGCTGAACGCATAGACCAGGCTGCCCTCGATGCCGGTGTCGGTGACCACGAATTCGCCCTGCAGCGATTCGGTCCGGCCTGACGGGTCGGTGAAACGCCCGACCACCGGCTTGACCGGCTGCCCGGCAAAGCGCTGGCGCAGGTGGTCGCTCCAGCCGCTGCGGCCGGGTGCGGTGGGTGCCACGTCGAAGCCGCAGTTGGCCGGCCGCAGCGGCGCGACGGCGACACCGCCGGCCTGCAGCAGCGGCACCCAGGCCGCGTCGCTGCCCAGGCGTGGCCAGCTCGCCCCGCCCAGCGCCAGCACGCAGGCATCCGCCGCATGGACGACCGGGCCGGCCGGGCTGTCGAACGCCAACGCGCCCTGCGCGTCCCAACCCGTCCAGCGGTGCCGCGTGTGCACGCGCACGCCCGCCGCCCGCAGCCGGTGCAGCCAGGCCCGCAGCAGCGGCGCCGCCTTCATGTCGACCGGGAACACGCGCCCCGAACTGCCGACGAAGGTCGCGATGCCGAGCCCGGCCGCCCAGTCCCGCACGGCCGGGCCGTCGAAGGCCGTGATCGCGGCGCGCAGGTGTTCGGTGCGTTCGGCGTACCGGCCCAGCAGGACCGCGGTGGGCTCCGAGTGCGTCAGGTTCAGCCCGCCGCGCCCGGCCAGCAGGAACTTGCGGCCGACCGAAGGCATCGCGTCATAGAGGTCCACCGCCAGGCCGCGCCCCGAGAGCACATCGGCGGCCATCAGCCCCGCCGGCCCGCCTCCGACGATGGCGACGCGGCGGACGGCAGGCGAGGACGGGATGGAAGGCTGGAGCGGCATCGGGCGTCGATTGTCGCGAAAGACGCTGCCGGCCTTCCCATGGCCCGGCTTGTCGGCCCTTCCCTACGAGCGATGCGTCACCGGGCCGATGGATCGCGCAACAGGTCTCGGCCACAGTGGTCGCCTGATCACTCGAGAGGACACACCATGGCCGATGAGGAACGCGAAGAACGTGCGGGCCCGACCGACACGGCAGCGCCATCGCACCCCCTGACCGGAGCGGCGGGGGCGGCAGCCGGCGCGGCCGCGGGAGCCGTGGCCGGTGCGCTGGGCGGTCCCGCCGGCATGGCGGCCGGCGCCGTCGCCGGCGCAGTGCTGGGCGCGAGCGCCGGATCGGCCGCGGGCCGCGGCGTCGAGCAGGCCGGGCAGGACACCGGCCCGCAGGCCGGACAGGAAGACGCGGGACTGCGCGCCATCGATCCCGCGCGCGAGAGCGCCGGGCTGGGCACGGCAGACGCCCGGCCGGCCGCGCGAACGGACGAGGAAGCCCGGGCCCGCGACGGGATCGACCCGGCGCGCGACAGTGCCGGCACCTGAGCCGCGCGCCGTGGCGGGCGCCTCCGGCGCGGTGAACAGGCCCCGCCACAGCGGCGCCACGCGCGACCTCACCAGCGGGCCCATCGCCCGCAACCTGATCGTCTTCGCCCTGCCGGTGCTGGGCGCCAACGTCCTGCAGTCGCTCAACGGATCGGTCAACGCCGTCTGGATCGGCAACCTCCTGGGCGAAGCCGCGCTCACCGCCACCTCGAACGCGAACCTGGTGCTGTTCCTGCTGCTCGGCTCGGTGTTCGGCGTGTCGATGGCGGCCACCATCCTGGTCGGCCAGGCGCTGGGGGCCCGCGATGCCGCCCGGGCCAAGTGCGTGGTCGGCACCGGCGCCACCTTCTTCGTCGTGGCTTCGCTGGTGCTCGCCGCGGCGGGCTGGCTGTTCACGCCGGCGATCCTCACGCTGCTGGGCACGCCGGCGGCGGCCTTCCCGCTGGCGGTCGCGTACCTGCGCGTGATCTTCCTGGCCGTCCCCGTCATGAATGCCTTCGCGTTCGCGATGGCGGTGCTACGGGGCTCGGGCGACGCGCGCACGCCCTTCCACTTCATGGCCTTGTCGGTGGCGATGGACATCGCGCTCAACCCGCTCCTGATCCAGGGGGCCGGGCCCCTGCCCGCGCTCGGGATCGCGGGCTCTGCGGCGGCGACGCTCGTCGCCCAGGCTACCAGCCTGGCCGCGCTGCTGGCCCTGCTGCACCGGCGCCGGCATCCACTGCTGCCGGGTCGGGACGAGATGCACCACTACCGCCCACGTCCCGCCCTGCTGCGCGCCATCCTGGGCAAGGGCATCCCGATGGGGTTGCAGATGGTCGTGATCTCGTCCGCCGCGCTGGCCATGATGGGCCTGGTGAACGGGTTCGGCGTCGGCACGGCGGCGGCCTACGGCGTGGCGGCCCAGCTGTGGACCTACGTGCAGATGCCGGCGCTCGCCACCGGCGCAGCCGTGTCGGCGATGGCCGCCCAGAACGTCGGTGCCGGTCGCTGGGACCGGGTCGGGAAGATCGCGCTGGCCGGCGTGCTGTTCAACCTGGTCCTCACCGGGGCCCTGGTCGCCCTGCTGTACCTGGCCGACCGCCACGTGCTGGGCTTCTTCCTCCCGGCGGACAGCCCGGCCACCGCCATCGCCGCCCACATCAACGACGTCGCCAGCTGGTCGTTCGTGCTGTTCGGGGTCACCATCGTCCTGTTCGGCGTGGTGCGGGCCACGGGCGCGGTGATGCCGCCGCTGGTCATCCTGGCGCTGTCGATGCTGGTGGTCCGGGTGCCGTTCGCCTGGGCCCTGCGCGACGAGCTCGGCGCCGACGCGATCTGGTGGAGCTTCCCGCTCGGCGCGGCGGTCTCCGCCGTCCTGGGCGTCCTCTACTACCGGTACGGCGGCTGGCGCCAGGCACGCGTCGCACCGGCGGGGCCGGCGACCGGCACCGCCGCGGACACGGGTGTGGCGACGCCGGCGATGGACCACGAGCCGCTGGCGCCGTCGGCGTCGGCCCCGGTCACCCGGTAGCCCGGGTCCCGGGCCTGCACGGCGGGCCGACGTCGGAACCCTCGCCGCTTGTGGCGCAGCGCGGTCGAGCCCCCCAGCGCCGCTGGTTTCACGCCGGCTGCAACCGCGTCGCGCCCGGCGTGCGCGGAAACAGCATCGCGATGCCGGCAGCCGCCAGGCCGACGACCATCGAGCCGATGTACAGCCAGGCATAGGTGCCGAAGCGGTCGTAGAGCCAGCCGCCGAGGAACGGGCCCAGCGCCATCCCCAGGCTCGACAGCATGGTGGCCGCGCCGAGCACCGTGCCCTGGATCCGGGCGTCGAATGCGTCCCGGGCCAGCGCGGCGTACAGCGGCATGGTGCCGCCATAGGCGGCGCCGAAGACGATCGCCACCGCATAGAAGCCGCCGAGCTGGTTCACGGCAAGGTAGGAGACGGCGGCGAACGCCTGCACCAGCAGCCCGGCGACGAGCACCGGCTTGGCCCCGTACCGGTCGGCCAGCACGCCGAACAGCAGCCGGCCGCCCAGGCCCGCCGCGCCCTCCATGCTGTAGATGGTGACCGCCGCCACCAGGGGCAGGCCGCACCCGGTCGCGTAGCTCACCGTGTGGAAGATCGGTCCCGAGTGCGCGGCGCAGCAGGCGAAGAAGGCGCCGCCGAGCACCAGGAAGGCCGGCGAACGCAGCGCGTCCCGCGTGCGGGCGACCGGCCCGCCGGCGCCCGGCCCGGCGCCGGCAGTGCTGGCCGCGGCGGGCACCGCGCGGATGAAGTGGACGAACGGCAGCAGCACCACCCAGGTGCCCAGGCCGAGGCCCAGCATCGTGGCCCGCCAGCCGTACAGCGTGACGAGCCAGCCGGCCAGCGGCGCGATCGTCATCGGCGCCACGCCCATCCCGGCGCTGACCAGCGCGACCGCCAGCCCGCGCCGCTTCTCGAACGAGACGGTCGTTGCCGCGATGATCGGAGCGAAGAAGGCGCCCGCCGCGACGCCGATGAGCACGCCGAAGCTCGCCTGGAACTGCAGCAGCGTGCCGGCCCGGCTGGCCAGCACGCTGGCCAGGCCCAGCAGCACGACACCGGCCAGCACGACCGGGCGCGGACCGAAGCGGTCGCTCAGCGTGCCCCAGCCGACGCCGGAGAACCCCATGCTGAGGAAGGCCAGCGTCATGGCGGCCGAGATCCCGGCACGCGACCAGCCCGTGTCGGACCCCATCGGGTCGAGGAAGACGGCCAGCGAGAACACCACCCCGATGGCGACGCAGGTCATCAGGGCGCCGGCGGCCACCAGCCCCCAGTTGCGGTCGAGCTCGGGCGCCGTGGGGGCGGCAGGGGCGGACGAGGCGTGCATGCGGGATTCCTCCGGGATGGTCTCGGACGACGAACGACCCGGCGCGACATCGACACGCGGCCGACGGCGATGCGACGGACGGATCGATGGTGGCATGCCGCCGCGGGTGCGGCATCTCCGGAGCGGCTGCGTTCTCTCGGCACACGCGTTCTGCGGGGCCGGGATCGGCGGGTCCGGACGGCGCGCGGGGGCGCACGCGGGCGCGGCGTAGGCCGCGTCCGACGAAGCATCGTGTGCAAAGCCCGGGCCCGGCGCGATGCCGGCCTCGCCACGGCACCCGGGGCGCCGTTACGCTGGCGGCGTGAACACGTCCGCACAACAAAGCAGGGCGGGAGGCTGGGCGGCGGCGCTCGGCCGCCGCGCACGCCACCACCCGCTGTCGGTCCTCGGCCTGCTGTCGGGCATGGCAGCGCTTGCCGCCGTGGCGCACGGCCTGTCCCAGCCCGCGAACGCGCAGACGGCGCAGAACGTCCGCTGGGCGTTCCTGGGCGGCTCGGCCGGTTTCGCCGCCACGGCCCTCGGCGCCCTGCCGATCCTGTTCCTGCGGCGACTGCCGCAGAAGGCGGAGGACGTGATGCTCGGCGGCGCGGCCGGAATGATGCTCGCCGCCGCCTTCTTCTCGCTGCTGGTGCCGGCGCTGGAGGCGGCCGAGCGGTTCACCGGCAGCGGGTGGACCGGCGCCCTGCTGGTGGTGGCGGGCATCGCGGCGGGCGTGGCGCTGATGCTGGGCCTGGACGCGTTCACGCCGCACGAGCACGAGCGCTCGGGCCCCTGGGGCCCCGGGCACGAGCGCTTCAACCGCATCTGGCTCTTCGTCTTTGCGGTGGCCATCCACAACCTGCCCGAAGGCATGGCGATCGGCGTGGGCTACGCCCAGGGCGACCTGAAGGTGGCGCTGCCCCTGACGGCGGCGATCGCGCTGCAGGACGTGCCCGAGGGACTGGCCGTGGCCATGACGCTCAAGGCCATCGGCACGCCGGTGTGGCGGGCCATCGCCGTGGCGGCGGCCGGCGGCCTGCTGGAACCGCTGGGTGCGCTGGTGGGGGTGCTCCTGGTCGGCAACTCGGTGGTCGCCTATCCGATGGGGCTGGGGCTGGCCGCGGGCGCCATGCTGTTCGTGGTCTCGCACGAGGTCATTCCCGAGACGCACCGCAACGGCCACCAGACGCTCGCGACGGTCGGTCTGATGATCGGCTTCGTGGTCATGATGGTGCTGGACACGGCCTTGTGAACCACCGCGGTCGGCTCCCGCCGCCGCGGCGGTGTGCCGGCGTGTGCAGGTTATGCTCCGCCCCTTGCTGCGCCAGCCCGGGGCAGCGCCCCGGGGCCGGGAGATCGGCTGCCGCATGAGCGGGGCGCGCGTCCTGCTGGTAGACGACGAACTGTCCAGCACGGAGGTGCTGGCGCTCATCCTCGCCGGTGAGGGCTACCAGGTGACGGTGGCCGCCGACGGGCGACAGGCCTGGCCCGGCTGGACGAGGCGGCGGCGCCCGACCTGCTGGTCACGGACTTCATGATGCCGGGCATGAACGGCGCCCAACTGGTGGCCGCCCTGCGCGACATGCCGCGCTACCAAACGGTTCCCGTGCTGCTGATCAGCGGCGCGCCGGAAGCGGCGCTGCGGGCCTACAACGTGTCCTACCAGGCGTTCCTGCGCAAGCCATTCGGGCTGGACCAGTTCCTGTCCGTGCTGGTGTCCCTGCGCCGTGCGCAAAACGACGGCCAGCGCTGAGCCTACGGGGTCGGCCGCCACGCGGCCGGCCTCCCGGGAATGTCCTCACCGGCACGATCGCGCCGTAGGACAAGTCCTGCTGACATGTCATCCGGCTGCCGCTATCCTCGCCGGCTCTTCAAGGAATCCCCCATGAACCTGTCCCTCGCCGGCACCGAGATCGAATACTTCCACGTCTGCGCCTTCTTCAACAGCAAGGAGGAGGAGTACGACGTGCTGGTTCCCTTTTTCAAGGAGGCGGTCGAGCAGGGCGAGAAGAACATGCACATCGTCGATGCCGCGTTCGCGGCCGAGCACAAGGCCCGGCTGGTGGCGGGCGGCGTCGATGCGCACCAGTGCGAGGCGTGCGGGCAGCTGGAGGTCGTCTCCTGGCATGAGGCTTACCTGGACGAGAACGGCGTGTTCGACAAGGACCGCATGCTCGCCACGGTGGACCATCTGACCGGCACCGGACGCGACGCCGGCTACAAGCGGCTGCGCATCATGGGCAACATGGACTGGGCGTTCAAGGACCTGCCCGGGGCCGACAAGCTGATCGAGTACGAAGCCGAAGTGAACGACGTCCTCGCCCGCAACCGCCAGCCCGCGGTCTGCGTCTACGACATCGCCAAGCTGAGCGGCAGCATGATGATGGACCTGCTGCGCACGCACCCGCTGACCCTGGTGGGCGGCGTCGTGCAGGAGAACCCGTTCTACACCCCGCCGGCCAAAATGCTCGAAGAGCTGCGCGCGCGCGACGCCCAAGCGGCGTCGTGACCTCGCGGGAGGCTGCCGCAGTCGACCAATCCAGCGACCCGGCGGATGGGGCAGGAGCAGCCATCCGTGACCTGATGGGTCTTCTGGCCTTGCCGGCCCTGTGGGCCGGCAAGGATGGGCAGACGGTCCTGCAGATCATGGTGGACGCGGCCTGCACCATCGTGCCGGCATCGGCCGTGCTGGCGGTGACGTCGTTTCCACCGGACGACCGCCCGGTCTCGTTGATGAAGGTCGGCCCGTCAGCCCCCGAGTGGCGCGTGCCGGCCCCCTGGCAGGCGTTCGCGACGGCTTGCGAGCACGAGCTCAGGGCAGGCCGGCTGGGAACCATCGCCTCGCCGGCCGGACCGCTGACGGTCCTGCACCTCCAGATGGGCGCCGGGCGCCACCGGAGCGACGTCTGGTTCGGATCGGCCGACCCCAGTTTCCCGACGGCCAACCACGTCGCCTTCCTGCGGGCAGCAGCGTCGCTGGGGGCGACCGGCCTGAGCGCAGCGAGGACGGAGTACGAACGTGCCCGCGCACAGCGTGCGAAGGACGAGTTCCTGGCAATGCTGGGCCATGAGCTGCGCAATCCGCTGGCGCCGATCGTGACCACCCTGGGCATCATCCGGATCAAGGGTCGGGGCCAGCTCGATCGGGAGCATGAAGTGATCGAGCGCCAGGTGGGACATCTGTCGCGCCTGGTGGACGACCTGCTCGACATCACCCGGATCACGCGCAACCGCATCGAACTGCGCAAGGAAGTCTTCGATCTGCACCAGGCGGTGCTGGAGGCCCTGGAGGCTGTCGCGCCCCTCGTCGAGGAGCGCCAGCACCACGTCGCCCTGGAGGCGCAACCGGGTCAATACGTCGAGGCCGACCGTTCGCGGATGCGCCAGGTGGTGGCGAACCTGCTGATCAACGCGGCCAAGTACACGCCGCCCGGCGGACGGCTGCAGGTGCAGGTGGCCCCCCGGGGCGGGGCGGTGCAGGTGGTGGTCCAGGACAACGGCATCGGGATCGATGCCGCGTTGCTGCCCCGCGTGTTCGACCTGTTCGAGCAGGGCTCCACCTCCATCGACCGTGCCCGGGGCGGCCTCGGGATCGGCCTGGCGATCGTGCAGAAACTGGTGACGCTGCACGGCGGGACGGTCCAGGCACACAGTGAAGGAACCGGGCGGGGCTCGCGCTTCACGTTCACGCTCCCGCTGGTGGAGCAGTCCCCTGTCGCGACCAGTCCGGCAACGTGCACGGACGCCGTCGGACAGGGACGGCGCGTGCTGCTGGTGGACGACAACGCCGATGCACTCGATTCGCTGGAGGCTCTGCTCGCCATGAACGGCTTCGAGGTCGTGACGGCCCGGGACCCGGCGCAGGCGCTTGTGAAGTCGGCCAGCTTCGAGGCGGATGCGTTTGTGCTCGACATCGGGCTGCCCGGCATGGACGGCTACCAGTTGGCCGAGGAACTGCGGCGACGCGGGGGAGCCCGCCTGGCATCCGCCCGCTTCATCGCCCTGACCGGCTACGGCCAGGAGTCCGACAGGGCCCGTGCGATGCAAGCCCGCTTCGACCACCACATGGTCAAGCCCGTGGACATCCAGAAGCTGCTGGAGGTCCTCTCGCCCGACGCTGCGGAGCCGCCCGTCAGGTGACGTTGGACGCCAAGGCGTGCAGCCGACCACCGCCACGGCCGGTGCACACACCGGCCGCCGCACCACCGGCGTCCCGCCGGCCGTGTGGCCTCACGCCCTGCTGGCGGCAGCGAGCGAGAGCGCCAGGCGCCTGGCGCTCGCCGCCGTCGCCCCCTTCCCCGTGATCGCCAGCGCCGGCGGCTGCGCCAGCATGCGATCGAAGACCGCGCGCACCTCGTCCGCCGTGATGCTGTCGAGCATTGCGATGGCGTCGTCCGCCGGGGTGACGGTGCCGCGCGCGAACAGCTCCTCGACCGCGCGTTCCATGGTCGCGTAGGTGCGCTCGGCCGAGCGCACGCGCGACACCACCAGCTGGTTCCTGGCCCGCTCCAGGTGCACCGGGTCGATCCGCTGCGCGTGCTCGCGCAGCAGCCGGCCGGTGGCGTCCACCAGCGCGTCGAGCTTGTCGGGCGTGGTGATCGCGTGGACCACGAAGTTGAACCAGGCGTCGCCCTGCTCGGACATCGACTCGGCGGTGTAGGCCAGTCCCAGCCGTTCTCGCACGGTGTCCGTCAACGGCGCCGACATGCCGCCCCCGAACAGCATGGCGGCCAGCGACGCCGCCAGGCGCCAGCGCGGTGCCGCCATCGCGTCATCGGCGGGCGGCACGACCGGATAGGCCAGGTTCAGGAACACCTGCGAGACCTGGCTGAAGCGGCGCCCCATGGCGCCGGCGACGTGGGCCGGCGGCTGCGGCGCTGACCGGCTCCGACCGTGGGGCGCGGCGGACATGCCCGCGAACAGCCGCCCGGCCTGGGCGAAGAAGGCTTCCGGATCGAGCTGGCCGGCGGCGGCGACGACGGTGTTGCCGGCCACGTAGTGGGCCTTGACATGCGCCAGCAGGTCCTGCCGGGTGAAGCGCTCGATGTTCTCCACCGTGCCGATCACCGGCATCCCCATCGGGTGGTCGCCCCAGAGCGCGCGATCGAGCAGGTCGCTCGAGCTCTCCTGCGGATCTTCCGCGTACTCGATCGCCTCCTGGCGGATCACCTCCAGCTCGCGCTGCAGCTCGGCCTCGGGGAAGGTGCTGTTCAGCACGATGTCGGCCGTCATCTCCAGGAACGGCCCGACGTGCCGCCCGAGGCCGGACATGAAGTAGCCCGTGGTGTCCTTGCTCGTGAAGGCGTTCACGTCGGCGCCCAGCCGCTCCGCATCCATGTTGATGGCCTGCACCGACCGCGTGGCGGTTCCCTTGAAGGCCATGTGCTCCAGCACGTGGCTGATGCCGTTGCTGGCCGGCGTTTCGTCGCGCGAGCCCACCCGCAGGAAGACCCCGACGCTGGCGCTCTGCAGGTGGGGCAGCGGGATCGCCAGCAGCCGCACGCCGTTGGCGAGCGTCTTGAGGATCGGCGTCGTGGTCATGCGCGGGCGCGGCCTGCGGTGTCCGGCAGCAGGGCCTTGGCGGCCTCGATGCGCCAGCGCATGTCCATCGCCGGGTCGCTCATGACGTCGAGCAGGAAGCGCCGGGGGTCCAGCGCGGGCCGGGGCGTGGCCGGGTCTTCCTTCGTGTCGGGTCCACGCTCCGCGGCGGCCGGCGCGGGCGGCTGCAGCCGCTCCAGCGCGCGCCGCCAGTCGTCCGGCGTGGTGCTGGCCAGGCGCGACAACAGATCGGCCTGCGCCTCGGCACTGGGCGGCAGGTCGAGCCAGGGTTCGTCGGCGAACAGCGCTGCCAGGTCCGGGGCGACGAACGCCGACCACTGCCCCGATGCGACCTCGACCGGCGGCGCCGCGCCGCAGGGCCGCATCGAGACGCGGCCCGGCTCGACGTCCGGCAGGTAGCGCTGGCGCAAGGCCGCGAGGAACTCCAGCGCCTGGGCCGCCGGCACCGGCTGTGCCAGCGAGAACCAGAGCTGGTGGCCATCGCGGCCGGAGACGGCGATTGCCGGCGCCGGCAGGCCCAGGTCGGCCTGCACGCCCTGCCAGGCCCTGGCCAGGTCGGGCCAGCCGGGCGGTCCTGCGAGTTCCAGCACCATGGCCCGTAGCTGGCCCGGGGCTGCCGCGTCGTTCGGGGGATACAGCCGTTGCAATTCGGCTTGGAGTCGGCTCATGGGACCGCAGTTTCGCAGAGTGCCGGCGCACCGCGCCGCACCGTCGCCCCCCAGCGGGCCTTCCTGGCGCAGCGTGCCGGACTCAGGCGCGTGGCAGCGTGAACACGAACACCACGCAGGGCGGCCGGTACTCGTAGACCAGCGTGCCGCCGTGCCCGCGCGCGATCTCGCGGGCGATGTACAGCCCCAGGCCCAGCCCGCCCGGGTTGCGGCTGTTGTCCAGGGATTCGGGCTTGTACGCGTCGAACATGCGGTCGCGCGATGCGGGCGCGATCGGCGGGGCATGGTTGGCCACGCTCAGGCGCACGTGGCCGCCCGCCTCGTGCAGCTTCACCTGGATCGGACGGCCGGGATCGCCGTGCTGGCGCGCGTTGCCCAGCAGGTTGTCGAGCAGCTGGCGCACCCGGCCGGTGTCAAGGGGCACCTCCAGCGTGGCCGGTGCCTCGACCGCGACGTCCACCCCCGGGTGGCCCAGCATCAGGTCCTGCGCGGCGTCGCGCACCAGCGCGGCCAGGTCGGCTGGCGCGCGGCTGACGGCCAGGCCCATGCCGCCCTGCAGCCGCGACAGGTCCAGCAGGTCGCTGACCAGCCGCGCCATGTGGGTGCTGGAGCGGGTGATGCGCGGCCCGACGGTCGCGCCATCGGCGCCGCGCGCCAGCATCTGCGACGCCATCGTGATCGTCTGCAGCGGGTTGCGCAGGTCGTGCCCCAGCACCGCCAGCATCTGGTCGCGCGCCCGGGTCACCTGGGCCCGGCGCGAGCCGCCGGCCCGGTGCAGCTCGGCCTGCAGCCCGCGCGCGATCTCCAGCTCGGTGGCGCTCCAGGGCACCGCGACGCCGCGCACGATCTCGCGCCAGACCTCGAACGAGCCGCGCGGCGTCAGCCGCATCCCGTGCGGCCCCGCCTTGTAGACCTTCTCCGGCCGGCCACCCCAGGCGACCGTCTCCACCTGCTCCTGCCGCAGCAGCACCAGCCAGTCGTGCCGGCTGTCGTCCATCTGGAGGGCCAGCAGGCCGCACCAGGTTCCCAGCGAGGCCGACAGCTCCACCGGCAACCGGGCCTGTTCGGACACCGCCAGGAGCCCCTCGGGCGGGCCGTTGGCGCGCAGCCATCGCAGCAGTTCAGCCCCCGCCGGCGCGCTCACCCCGCCATGGACGAGGGTCTCGGTGCCCTCCGACGCCACCAGCGCCTGCGCCGCGAACAGGCCGCACAGCGCCGGCACGAAGGGCCGCAGGGCTTCCAGCATCCCCTCGGTCTGCACGAACGCGCCCACCAGCTGCCCGCGCACGGTGCTCGCCGCCTCGACGCGCTCGGCACGCTCGGCCGCCAGCAGCGTCTGCACGTTGCTGGCCAGCAGCTGGGCCAGCACATCGCACGCGACGCGCTTGCCGTACGGCACCACCAGCGGCGCGAGGTGGTGGCAGGCGATCATTCCCCACAGCTCGCCGCCGATGACGATGGACACGCTCATGGACGCCGCCACGCCCATGTTGCCGAGGTACTCGATGTGGATCGGCGAGACGCTGCGCAGCGTCGACCAGCTCATGTCGAGCGGCTCGGACCCGATGCCGCGCACCGGCACCGGCGCGGACCCCACGTCCGCGATCAGCCGCAGGGTGTTGATGACGTACAGCCGCCGGGCCTGCGCCGGGATGTCGCTGGCCGGGTAGCGCCGGTGCAGGAACGGCTCCAGGTCGGCGCGGCGGTCCTCGGCCACGATGTCGCCGCTGGCGTCGTGGCGGAACCGGTAGGCCATCACCCGGTCGAAGCCGGTCAGCGCCCGGATCGCGGTCACGGCCACGCGCAGCAGGTCGTCGATCGAGCGCTGCGCGCGCAGCAGGCTGAGCGCGCCATTGGCCAGGGTGGTGAACGGGCGGATCTCGCGGTCGGCCGGTTGCCGCTCCTCGAACTCGGCCACGACGAGGTGGCCGTTGAAGTGCAGGATCAGGTCGAAGATGCGGTCGCCGACCGCCAGCTCGGAGCGCTCCGCCACGCCGCTGGCCGCATGGTCGCGGGCCGCGAAGTCGCGGATGGCCCGTACCACGCCGGGCTGGGCCGCGAACTCCGGTGCCTCCAGGCCGGCGCCCAGTGCAGGCAGCGGGAACCCCAGCAGCTGCTGCGCGTTGTCGCTGCGGCTGACAAGCCGGCCGGACACCTCGAAGGCGAGCAGCGCCCCGTGCGACTGGATGTGCCCGGGCACATGGATCGGTTCCCGGTCGCAGTTGTCGAGGCTCACCACTTCAGCGGCAGGTGGCGGGACGACGGGGGAGGAGTCGGGTCGGGTGGACTGCATGCAGGACGGGAGAAGCCGTCCAGTCTGCGCCGTCGGGCCTGGCCCAGTTTAGCGACGGGGCCCCTGGCGATGGGGTCACGACAGCCCTCGCTTACAAAACGACGCCACCGGCCCTCGATGCCCCGGCACGAGGCGCCGCCCGAGCCTGCCTTCCAGGCGCTGCCAGGCGCAGGCCCGTGCCCGGTGTGGACCAGGCGCGGCGAACGGCCGCGCGAACGCCTGGTCTGGTCGGCCGCCAGCCTGCCCGGCGTGGCATCGGTGGAGCGCCACGGCAGAAGTGCGCAGAAGCCGGACCCTTGGCCCGCTTCTCGGCGGGGCCGGCGCGGCAGCGCGCCCGATAATGCCTCGGCAGGAGACGGCAAGCATGGTCCAAGAACATCCCGATCGCCCGGACGGGCTCGACGACGCCCAGGAACGGTTCGCCGTCGCGACGTCCGAAGGCGCCAGCGAGGCACGGCTGTCGACGCTGAGCCAGCTGCTCGACAAGGTGCGCGTGCAGCTGAAGATGGACGTGGTCTTCGTCTCCCAGTTCAGCGCGGGGCGGCGCTTCTTCCGCCACGTGCGGCGCGGGCCGGGCGAACCCGAGACGGTGGCCGTGGGCGGATCCGACGCCCTGGAGGAAAGCTATTGCCAGCGGGTGGTGGACGGGCGGTTGCCCCAGGTCATCCGCAGCGGCCGGGGCCACCCGGTCGCCACGCTGCTCCCGGCCACCCATGCGGTGGGTGTCGGCGGCCACCTCAGCGTGCCGATCGTGATGCCGGACGGCAGCGTCTTTGGCACGGTCTGCTGCTTCAGCCACCGCGACATGCCCTGGCTCAGCGACCGCGACGCCGACACCCTGCGTGGCATCGCCAAGCTGATCGCAGCGCATGTGAAGCGGCACGGCCACATCTGATCATCCCGGCCGCATGCCGTCCGGCATGCCTGCCCTGCCGGCTGCCGCTGGCCCCCGGTCAGGGCGCCGCGTCCAGGTCCCATGCCGCCTAGGGCGCCGCCGCTGGCGCCGAGCCGCTGGGCGCCTCGAAGATCCGCACCCGGCTGTTCCGGTACGCCGTGCGCCAGCCGGCGGCCTCGAAGCAGCCCGCCGCCGTGCCGTCGCCCTCGAGCGCGCCCAGCGCGGCCTGGCCGTCCGCCGGCGGCTGCCCCTGCAGCCGGCGCCCCAGGGCTTCCAGCACGTCGAGCACCGCCAGGCCTTGCGCCGCACCGGTGGCCGCCCTGGCGCGGGCTGCCAGGTCGATGCCCTCCACCCATGCGAGGTCGACCGGGTCCGACCGCTGCAGGGTGCGCATCAGCTGTGGGCAACCGATGCTCACATTGAGCGCCGCGACATCGGCCTGCACCTGCGCGAACGAGTCGTCCGCCAGCCACTCGCGCCCCTGCACGGTCGTGGTGCTGGTGGCACGCGCCAGAACCGGGAACCACTCCGCCGTCGCGTTGTACTGCCAGGTGCTCTGGCGCAGCACGGCAAAACGCCGGCCGGCGTGGTGGTCGGCCACCCAGGCCATGGCCTGGCGCGCTTCGGGGGCGAGCGCGGCGAAATGCTCGTTGCGTCCGGGTCCCTGGGCGGCGCGCACCGCGACCAGGGCACCGGTGGCCAGCACGAAGGCCGGCAGGCCCCAGGCGGCCCGGCGCAGCGGACCGGCCCGCAGCGCCGCCGCCAGCCCCAGCAAGCCAGTCGCCGCGAGGACGGCCACGCCCAGGACCAGGGGCGTCTCGCCGCTGCGCGGGATCAGCCAGACCGATGCCAGGGCGAGCAGCAGCCAGAAGCCGTCGCGCGTGCGCACCACCAGGGCAACGCCGAAGGCCACCAGCGGGAGCAGCACGGAGGAGGTGCGCAACAGCATCAGGCCGGCGTTGCCGGGCGCCCAGCGCCAGGCACTGGTGGCCGAGGCCGCCTGGAAGGGTGCCGGCCCGTGCACCTGCAGCACGGCGGCCAGCCAGGGCAGCACCAGGCATGCCGCGGACAGCGCGACGGCCACCCCACCCTGCAGCCAGGGCGCCCACCGTGGCTGGGCCAGCCGCAGCGCGAGCAGCCCGCAGAAGCTGCCCAGCAGTCCCCATTCCAGGTGGGACAGCACCGTCGCGCCCAGCCAGGCGCCGGCGACGACCAGCCGCCTGCGATCCCAGCCATTCGCCGTCCACAAGCCGGGCGGCAGCAGCGCGAGCAGCATGCCCAGGAAACACAGGCTGCCCAGGCCGCGGCTGAGGCCGCCGCCCATGACCAGCCACTCGTACGACCGGAAGGTCGTGCCGAAGACCAGCAGCGCCACGGCCGTGAAGAGCCGGGAATGGCCGGTGCGCAGGAGCAACCGGGCGAACAGCAGGACCCAGGCCAGGTTCATGAGCATGGGCGCCCGGTGCACGATCGCCAGCGGGTCCGCACCCAGCCGGACGGCCGCGGCGGCCAGCCAGAACGACAGCGGCGGGTAGGCATACGGGAGGTCAAGCCCGTTGTAGCCGACGAAGGCCGGCAGCGCCGGGAACACGCGCGCGTGCGCCTGCACGAAGACCAGGAACAGCGCTCCGTCGTTGAGCGGGAAATCGGTGCCCAGCAGCAGGTCCAGCCGGATCCAGGCCACGCCGGCCATCACGGCCAGCAGCAGCGGAAGATCCCAAGGTCCCCAGGATGAGGTCCTGGCGGCCCGCGCCAGCGCGGCGAGGCGCTGCCATGCGGTCGGTCGGGGCGGCACTCTGGCGTGGGTCATGGGTGTCGGCATGAGCATGGGCACGCTGCGTGCCCATCTTTCCGGCGGGCTCTGCAAAAGGGCGCGAGACGCACCTTCCGGCTCATCGCTGCGCAGCGCCGGCCGAAGGCACGACGGCCGGGCTGGCGCGGCCGGCACGACCTGGAACGAGGTGCCTTGAGTGTGAGGGGATTGCCTTGGTGACGTGGCCTGACGATCCACTGCGACGCGCCGCGGCCGACGCGGCAAGCACGGCCTGGCGGCCGCGGCTGGACCGCGCCTTGCTGCTGCTCGCGCTGGCGGTCGTCATCGGGGTGCGCGTGCACCTGTTGCGCTCGACGGATTTCCCGATCAACGACGGCGCCCTCTTCCTGTCGTTCATCGAGGCGATCGTGCCCGTGTTTCCGGCGCTGCCGGACACCGTCGCCTTCAGCGGCCTGTCGATCCCGTTCGCATATCCGCCGCTGTCGTTCTGGCTGGCCGCCGCGGCCGTCCGGCTGGGCGCGGACCCGCTGGCGATCGTGCACCGGGTGCCCATCCTCATGAACACCGGCTACGTGCTCCTGTTCGCGGCGCTGCTGCGGCGCACCGGGCACTCGCGCTTGTTCACGGCGACGGCGGTCCTGGTGTTCGGCACGACCTTCCTGTCCTACGAGTGGCTGGTCATGGGCGGCGGCCTGAGCCGCGGGCTGGGCAGCCTGTTCCTGCTGCTCACGCTGCTCGTGCTCATGCCCGCCGTCCACGGCCGGGGGCCGGCATGGTCGCCCGCGCGCCTGCTGGTCGCGGGCGCCTGCGTCGGGGCCGCGGTGCTCTCGCACCTGGAGTGGGGCCTCCTGGCGGCGTTCTCGGCCGCCGCCTGCGCCGCGCTGACGCCGCTGGGCGCGGGCGCGCGCGCCCGCGCCGCCGCCACCGTCGGCGTGGCGGCCGCGGCGGTGGCGGGCCCGTGGTTCCTGTCGGTGGTGGGAACGCACGGCCTGGAGCCTTTCCTTGCGGCGGCGCGCACGGGCTCCCTGCAGGGGCTGGGCGCGGCGCCCGGTGGCGCCATGAAGGTCGCCGGCGCCATCGGCGTGCTGCTCCCGTTCGTGCTGCTGGGTGCCATCGTCGTGGCGCGCACGCGCGACGTCTTCTGGCTGCTGTTCGTGGCAGCCGCCCTCCTCCTGACGCCGCGCGGCGGCCGCACCCCCATGCTGCTGGCGCTGGGCGTGCTGGCCGCCAGCGGGCTGCTGACCAGCGTGGCGCTGCTGCGGCACTGGGCAGGGCCGCGCCGGCAACGCAGCGCCACGGCCGCAGCCGCCCTGCTCGTGGCGGCGCTCCTGGTGGCTCGCACCATGCCGGCGATGCGGGCGGACGACCGGTTCGCCGTCCTGCCGCGCGAACTGCGCGAGGCGATGGCCTGGGTCGCCGCCCACCACCCGGGCAGCCGGTTCGCTGTGCTCAACGACCGCGCCTGGTACTACAACGCCTCGGCCGAGTGGTTCCCGGTGCTCGCCCGCGCCGTGAACACCACCACCGTCCAGGGGCGCGAGTGGCTGCCGCACCATGACTTCCGCCGCGCCGAGCTCGCGGTGGGGGCGCTGAACGCCAGCAGCTCGTGCGAGCAGCTGCTGCGCCATCTGGAGTCATTCGCGCGGTCGGACTTCATCTGGGTCGAAGCCGTGGACCTGCGTGCCCGCGCAGCGGGCGCAACGGCCGCCGCCACCGCGGGGCCCGAGGCCGGCGCCCTGCGCGGGCCGGCCTCCCTGGCCGGCTGCTTCGATCGCGCGGGCTACGAGGAAGTGCACGCGAACGCGCGCGTGCGCATCTTCCGGGCAACGGCGGGGCCCAGCCGGTGAAGCCCGCCGTCCGCTGGCGGTGGTTTTGCCTGTCCGGCAGGCCGATGTCGGGCAGGGCCATGCGGAGGCGGAAGGCCCGGGCCACGCCGATCCTGCCGCCATGCAGCCCGACCAGGCGCAGTGTGGTCGAGCCATCGAAACAGTTCATTGCCCAGCTTCCCCGCGCGCACCGCGGCCTAGCATGCGGGGCTTCTTCACCGAGGAGCAAACGATGAGCAAACGCACCCGTTACGCCGACAACAGCAAGCGCCAGCAGCCCGTGCAGCAGCAGCGCGCCGAGGCCGCGCGCCAGGCGACCGGCCAGAGCAAGGCAGCCAAGGGCCATGGTCAGCAGCCGGCGCGCGAACGCACCGGCGGCAACGGCCGCTGATGTGCCGACACGCCCTGGTCGGCGGGACCATTCCTCCCACTGCCGCGGACGTGCGCGGCCCCGCCGCACCGCCAGGTCGACCCCCATGACCCGCATGCATCCCCTGCTGGGCAGGATCCCGAACGGGGTGGTGTTCGCGACGGCGGGCGGCCGCGGCGGCGCCTACACCTGCCGGGTGCGGGACGCCGGCAGGGGCTGGGCCGTCGCGTTCGTGCGCGCCTCGGGTACCACCAAGCGCGTGAGCGAGGCGCGATTCCTGGCGTTCTGGACGCTCTGGCGAGCGGGCGTGCGGGAACTTCGCGCCTCCCGCAACCAGAGCGGCGAACGCACCCCGGCGGCGGCAGCCTGCTACCTCCTGCCCCTCTTCGAGTGGCTGTCGCGGCACGACATGCCCTCACCGGCGCCGGCGAACTGACCGCCGGCGCTCGCCGCCTGGTGCGCCGCCCTTGCGCCCGGGCACGCCCGGCTAGCGCTGGCCGGCCCGGTGCTCCAGCCGCCCGAGCCACCGCACCAGGGGCCACAGCAGCGCCAGGTACATCAGCGCCGCCAGCACGATGGGCGAGGGGTTGTAGACCAGCGACTGCGCATCCCGCGCCACGCGCAGCAGCTCGGGCAATGCCACGACGCTGGCGATCGTGGTCAGCTTGATCACCTCGATGCCGTTGCCCACCAGGTCGGGCAGCACGTTGCGCGCGGCCTGCGGCACCACGACGTGCCGCAAGGCCTGCAGCCGCGTCAGGCCGGTCGAGCGCGCCGCCTCCATCTGCCCGGCAGGCACGCTCTCGATGCCCGCGCGGAACACCTCGGCGAAGTAGCTGGAGTTGTTCAGCATGAAGCCGAGCGCGACGGCAGCGAGCTTGGGCAGCTCCAGGCCCAGGAAGGGCGTGCCGAAGTAGATCAGGATCAGCAGCACCAGCGGCGGAAAGGCGCGGAAGAAGTCGGTGTGGACGGCCACCAGCAGGCGCACCCAGCGCCGGCGGGTCTGGGTGCCGAGCAGGGCCAGCGCCAGTCCCGACGCCAGGCCGATCGGGATCACCAGCAGGGACAGCCAGACCGTGGTCCAGAGGCCGCGCAGCAGGAAGGGGAACACGTCGCGGTAGACCGCGAGGTTGAAGAAGTTCTGGAGCAGGGCTTCCATGGTCAGCGCTTCCAGCGCCAGCGGGTTTCCAGCCAGCGCGCGAACAGCACCACCGGCACGAACAGCACCAGGTACGCCGCGGCCCCGAGCACCAGCGGGGTCGGACTGCCTGCGTTGCTGCTGGCCGACTGGGCCGTGTTCAGGATCTCGCTGAGCGCCACCACCGAGCCGAGCGCGGTGTTCTTCGTGACCGAGATCACGCGGTTGGTCAGTGGCGGCACGGCGATCCGCAAGGCCTGCGGCAGCACCACGCAGCGCGTGGCCTGCCACCAGCCGAGGCCGGTGGAACGCGCCGCCTCCCACTGGCCGCGCGGCAGGGCCACGATGCCGCCCCAGATGCTCTCCTCCGCGTAGGCGGCCAGCACCAGCGTCAGGGCCAGCCAGGTCGCCGCGAAGGCGGACATGGGCAGGTCCAGGAACGGGAATCCGAAGAACAGGACGAACAGGATCACCAGCGGCGGCAGCGCGCGCAGGATGTCCGCGAATGCCACGATGGCCAGCGTCAGCGGCCGCCACCGGAGCGAGCGCAGCACCGCGAGCGCCAGCCCGGACGCCACGCCGGCGACGACCACCGCCAGGCTGAGCAGCGCCGTGACGCCCATGCCGCGCAGGATGTCGGGCGCGTAGCGCGCCGCGATGTCAGCGTTGAGGAAGGTGAAGACGAACTGGCCGAACCCGGCCGGCGTGCTGCCCATCCTGCTCACGCCCCCTGCGCGTAGCGCGAGACGAAGGCGCGGGTGCGCTCCTGCCGCGGCGCATCGAAGATCTGCTGCGGCGGGCCCTCCTCGACGATGACGCCGCCATCCATGAAGACCACGCGGTCGGCCGCCGCGCGGGCAAAGCCCATCTCGTGCGTCACCACCAGCATCGTCATGCCCGCATCGCGCAGCTGCCGCATGACCTCCAGCACGCTGCCCACCAGCTCGGGGTCCAGCGCGCTGGTCGGTTCGTCGAACAGCACCACCTTGGGCTCCAGCGCGATCGCACGCGCGATGCCCACGCGCTGCTGCTGCCCGCCGGACAGCTGGCCCGGGTACGCGTCGGCCTTGCCCGCCAGGCCCACCCGCTCAAGCGCCGCGAGGCCGCGGCGACGGGCCTCCTCGCGCGCGTGTCCCTGCACCTTGCGCAGCGCCAGCGTCACGTTGTCCAGCGCGGTGAGGTGCGGGTACAGGTTGAACTGCTGGAACACCATGCCGATGCCCTGGCGGACCTTGTTGAGGTCGGTGTCGGCGCGCGTGATGTCAACGCCGTCCACCACCACCTGCCCGGCCCCCGGCTCCTCCAGCCGGTTGCAGCACCGCAGCATGGTGCTCTTGCCGGAGCCGGAAGGCCCGATCACGCACACCAGCTGTCCCGGCCGCACGCGCAGGTCGATGCCGCGCAGCACCGCGTTGTCCTGGTAGGACTTGTGCAGGCCGACGATCTCGAGGATGGGGGCGGACGACACCATCGCCTCAGGACTTGCAGGCAGGCCTGGCGGCGTTGGGGTCGTAGCCCTCCAGGCCCGGGACGCCCTGCCCCACGCCGACCTTGACTGCCGTGGCGTCGGGCGGCGGCGTCACGCCGAACCACTTGGTGGCGATCCTGGCCAGCGTACCGTCCGCCTTCATGCACTTGAGCGCGTTGCCGGCGGCGTCGCGGCCGGCCTTGTCGTCGAGCCGGAACGCCAGCGCCCACACCAGGCCGGTCTTGATCGTGTACGAGGTCTGCACCGCCGGGTTCTGCTTGGCGGCCCACGCGGCGACCGTGCTGCCGGCCAGGTTCGCGTCGGCGCGGCCGGACTGCACCGCCTGCACCGCGTCGGCATTGGTGCCGTACACGTCGTACTTGAAGCCGTACCTGGCCATGTTGTCGCGCGCCCAGTTCTCGTAGGCAGAGCCCTTGTTCACGGCGATGGTCTTGCCCTTGAGTTCTTCCAGCGCCGTCACCGCCACGCCCTTCTTGGTCACGAAGGTGTAGTCGGTGTCGAGGTAGCCCTCGGTGAACAGCATCGCCTTGGCCCGCTCGGGCGTGACGGTGACCGGTGCCAGGATGAAGTCGTACTTCTTCGCGTTCAGCCCGGGCACCAGGCCGGAGAACTCGGTCCCCTCGATCGTGATCCTGCGTCCCAGCCGGCGCGCGAGCTCCTCGCCCAGGTCGATGTTGAAGCCTTGCAGGCCGCCGTCCAGCCGGGTCATGGCATGCGGCGCGAACGTGGCGTCGACACCGGTGCGCAGGGCATCGCCCTGGGCGAAGGCGGACAGGCAGGCGAGGGAAGCCGCGGCAAGCAGCGCGAGGCGCCGGGTGAGGGACATGGGAGGCTCCTGGGTTGAAGGTGGATTCGGAACGGGATCAGAGCGTCGGCCAGGCCTTGCCTTGCAGGCCCAGCATCGCGGGGAGGCGGGAAGCAGGTGGCGTGCCTGCCGCGGGCAGCGTGGCCTCGGGACTGCGCCGGGCGATGTAGCGGCCCGAGCCCCGCGCCGCCAGCAGCCGGTCGCCTTCGACCACGACCCGGCCGCGGCTCATCACCAGCTCGGGCCAGCCGCGCAGGCGCCGGCCTTCGTACGGCGTGTAGCCGACGTTGTCGTGCAGCATGCCCGCCGAGACCGTCACCTCGCGGTCGGGGTTCCACAGGGCCAGATCGGCGTCCAGCCCCACCGCCAGGTTGCCCTTGCAGTGCGACAGCCCGTACATGCGGGCGTGGTTGGTGGCGGTGAGCGCGACGAACTCGTTGATCGTGATGCGGCCCTGCTGCACGCCCTCGGAGAACAGCAGCGGCAGCCGTAGCTCGATGCCGGGCACCCCGTTGGCCATCTCCTTGAAGGTGGTCGCCTCGCCGCGCGGCAGCTTGCCGCTGGCGTCGAACCGGTACGGTGCGTGGTCCGACGAGTACAGGCCGAGCGTGCCGTCCTTCAGGCCGGCCCAGACCGCCTCCTGCGAGCGCGCATCGCGCGGCGGCGGGCTGCAGCAGAACTTGGCGCCTTCGACACCGGGCAGGTCCAGGTCGTCGGCGGTGAGGAACAGGTACTGCGGGCAGCTCTCGGCGTAGACCTTGCTGCCCAGGCGCTGGGCCGACCGCACCAGCTGCACCGTCTCGGCACCGGCCACGTGCACCAGCAGCACCGGCACGTCGACCAGCCGCGACAGCGCGATGGCGCGGTGGCTCGCTTCCGTCTCGGCGATCGCATCGTGCGCCACGGCATGGAACTTCGGCGCGGTGTGCCCGCGCTCGAGCAGCCGCTGCGCGATCCAGCGGATCATGTCGTGGTTCTCGGCGTGGATCATCACCAGCGCGCCCTCGCGGCCGGCCAGCGCCAGCACGTCGAGCAGCTGGTAGTCGTCCAGCTTCAGCGCGTCGTAGGTCATGTAGACCTTGAACGAGCTGATGCCGTCGCGGATCGCCTGGGGCAGGTGCTGCGTGAGCGCCTCCTCGTCCGGGTCGGCCAGGATCAGGTGGAAACCGTAGTCGATCACGGCCTTCTCGCGCGCCCGTCGCGCGTAGTCGGCGACGACGTCCGGAATGCGCTTGCCCCGGTGCTGCGCGGCGAAGGGGATGATGGTGGTCGTCCCGCCGAAGGCCGCCGACACCGTGCCGGAGTAGAAGTCGTCCGCGCACATCCTGCCCATCCCGGACAGCTGCTCGATGTGCACGTGGCTGTCGATGCCACCGGGCAGCACCCAGCGGCCGGCGGCATCGATGTCGCGCGCCGCGGGCGGCAGGCGGCTGTCGATCGCCACGATCACGCCGTCCCGCACGCCGATGTCGGCCTGCAGCGTCTCGCGGTCGGTCGCGATGCGGCCGCCGCGGATGGTGACGTCGAAGGGCGCGGCCATGGTCAGCGGATCTGCAGCGGCGCGGCCGAGGTGATCGACAGGCCGACGCGTTCCACGGTGGCCTCCAGCTCGCGGGCGGTGACCGCGTCCAGGCGCATGCCGGGCGAGCGGATGAAGTCGCTGGCGAGCACGCCCCGGCGCTTGTACACGTACTTGCGCAGCGCCAGCCCGAGCCTGGGCTGGAACTCGTAGCGGATCAGCGGGCAGTAGCGGTCGAAGGTGGCCGCCGCGCCGGCATGGTCGCCCGTCGCGTACTGCTGGTAGATGCGCACCAGGATCTCCGGGAACGCGAAACCGGTCATGGTGCCCACGGCGCCGCGTTGCAGTTCCTCCAGGAAGTAGACGCCGCCCAATCCGCCGAACACGCGCATGCCGTCGCCGGCCAGCTCGCGGATGCGGGTGATCTTGGGGCCCACGGGCGGCTCTTCCATCTTGATCATGCGCACGCCGCCCTCGCGGCCGAGGCGGGCCACCAGCTCGGCCGACAGCTCGGTGCCGAACGAGGCCGGGAAATCGTGGATCACCACCGGGATCGGCAGCGCCGCCGCCAGCGCCCGGTAGTAGTCGAACTGCACGTTGTCGGACACGCCGTCCAGGGGTGCGGCGAACACCGCCACCGCCCCGAGCTCGGCCGCCTCCAGCGCCTGCTCGATGGTGCCGGCCAGTCCCAGGGCCCGCACGCCGACCCAGACCGGCACCCGTCCGGCTGCGGCCTCCACGAAGGCCGCGACCACCTGGCGCCGCTCGCCATTCGACAGCTTGTGCGCCTCGCCGAGGAATCCCAGGACCGCCAGGCCCGACACGCCGGCCGCCACCTGGAAGTCCACCAGCGGGGCGATGCTCGCCAGGTCGAGCGCGCCGTCGGTGCCGAAGGGTGTCGGGCAGATCGTGTAGACGCCGGTGGCATCCAGGGCCGGCACGCTCGGGGAAGTCGTCGTTTGCATGGGTTCATTGTTGTGAACCACGCCCGGCGTGTCGCGTGCCGATTTGTGCGGTCCGTATAACCGCGTGTTAAGGGCCCGGCCCCGGCCGGTCACGCGGCCAGTGCCAGCGGCGGCTCGTTGGCCGCCGGCGCGAACCCCTGGCTTCGCACCAGCTGGCGCAGCTGCGCGACGAACGCCTGGGTCAGCTGGGACGGCGGCTCGAAGCGCATGTGCACCAGATTGGCCTGCAGGATCGGCGCATTGGCCACCGGACGCACCACGATGTGGCTGTTCTGGCCGGCCCAGCTGCGCACGGAGAACTCGTCGACCAGCGCGACACCCGCGCCCATCTGCACCATGGCGCAGGCGTTCTGCGGCGAGCCGACCTCGATGCTGGCGGCCAGCGGCTCACCGGCTTCCTGGTACAGCCGCTCCAGGATGCCGCCGAACGGCGTGCTCCTGTCGTAGGCGACCAGGGGAAACGGGCGCAGATCGGCCAGCGTGAGCGTGGCGCGGCGCGTCAGCTCGTGGTTGTAGGGCAGGATGCAGACCAGGCGGTTGCGGCACAGCGGCGTGAGCTCCAGGTTCGGATGCTCCATCGGCAGGATGATCACGCCCAGGTCCGCCTGGCGCTGCAGCAGGCGCTCCTTCAGGTGGGGATACGCCATGCACTGGAACGTGACCTTCACGTCGGGGTGGCGCGACTTGAACAGCGCCACCGCCTCCGGGATCAGCATCTGGCCGACGCTCGGGCTGGACACGATGTTCAGGATGCCCGAGCGGTTGCGCGAGAGGTCGCCGGCCAGGTCGTTGACCCGCTGGACCGCCTGGTACACCGCCTCGACCTCGTGGAACAGCTTCTTGGCTTCGGGCGTCGCGTAGAGGCGGCCCTTGATGCGCTCGAACAGCGCGAAGCCGACCCGCTGCTCGGTGTGCGACAGCAGGCGGCTGACCGCCGGCTGCGAGACGAACAGCAGTTGCGAGGCGCCGCTGATGGACCCGGTGGTCATCACGGCACGGAAGATCTCGATCTGGCGCAGGTTGAGCGTCATGGCGGCTCCTGGTGCTGGCGCCCTTAACACGAGGTTAAGGGTCCCGCACGAATGAGCAAGAGCCGTGCCGCCCGATGCGGCCTAGAGTCGCCCCATGACAGCGACCCTCTTCGTGATCAACCCGAACAGCACGCGCAGCGTGACCGCCGGCATCGACGCGGCCGTCACGCCGCTGCGCACGCCAGGAGCGCCGGCCATCGAGTGCCTGACGCTGGCGTCGGGGCCGCCCGGCATCCAGACCCAGCGCGACGTCGAATCGGTGACCCTGCCCCTGGTGCAACTGGCCACCTCGCTGCAGGCGCGCGCGGCGGCCCTGGTGATCGCGTGCTTCAGCGACCCCGGCCTGCACGCGGTGCGCGAGGCGGTGCCGGGCACCCCGGTGCTGGGCATCATGGAATGCGGGCTGCTCACGGCGCTCACGCTGGGCCAGCGTTTCGGCGTGATCGCGATCCTGCCGACGTCGATCCCCCGCCACCTGCGCGCCTACGGCGCGATGGGACTGAACGGCCGCTTCGCCGGCGAACTGGCGATCGGCCTGGGCGTGACCGAGCTGGGCAACGCCGACGTGACGCTGTCGCGGATGGTGGCCACCGGCCGTCGGCTGCGCGAGGAGCACGCGGCCGACGTGCTGGTGATGGGCTGCGCCGGCATGGCGGCCTACCGCGACGCACTGCAGGATGCCGTCGGCGTGCCGGTCGTGGAGCCGACCCAGGCCGCCGTCGCCATGGCCATCGGCAGGGCGCAGCTCGGCTGGGAGGCGGTGCGCCGTGGCTGACCGCGATCCGGAAGGACTGGTGCGCCGCCTGCGCGACGTCGTCGGGCCGGCGGGTGTGGTGACGGACCCTGGGGCGCAGGCATCCTACACCCGCGACTGGCTGGGCAAGTGGCAGGGGCGCGTGCCGGTGGTCGTCCGCCCGGGGAACACGCAGGAAACCGCCGCCGTCGTGCGCCTGTGCCGGGAGGCGCACACGCCGATCGTCCCGCAGGGCGGCAACACGGGCATGAGCGGGGGCGCCACGCCGGATGCCAGTGGCGCACAGGTGATCGTCTCCACCACGCGCCTGCAGCAGGTCCGCGCCGTGGATCCCGTCAACAACACCATGACGGTCGAGGCCGGCGTGGTGCTGGCGCAGGCACAGGACGCGGCGCGCGGCGCCGGCCGCTTCTTTCCCCTGAGTCTCGGAGCCGAGGGCAGCTGCACCGTCGGCGGCAACCTGGCCACCAACGCCGGTGGCATCGCGGTGCTGCGCTACGGCAACATGCGCGACCTGGTGCTGGGGCTGGAGGTCGTCCTGCCCGACGGCCGCATCTGGAACGGGCTGCGCGGGCTGCGCAAGGACAACACCGGCTACGACCTGCGCGGCCTGTTCGTCGGTTCCGAGGGCACGCTGGGCATCATCACCGCCGCCGTGCTCAAGCTCTTCCCGCAGGCGGCCGCGCGGGCGACGGCATGGGTGGGCGCCGCCTCGCTCGAAGCGTTGCTGGCGTTGCTGCAGCAGGCGCGTGCCCGTTGCGGCGAGCGGCTCGTGGCCTTCGAGATGATGACCGATGCCGCGCTGCAGCTGGTGCTGCGGCACGTGGCCGACACCCGGGCTCCGGTCGCCGGCGCGCCGCCGTTCCACGCGCTGGTGGAACTGGCCGACACCGAACCGTCCGGCCTGGCCGACGCGCTGGAGCAGGTGCTGGCCGGCGCGATGGACGCGGGCCTGGTCGGCGAGGCGGTGATCGCCGCCAGCCAGTCCCAGGCGCAGGCGCTGTGGAAGCTGCGCGAGGGCATCTCGCAGGCGCAGGTGCGCGCCGGCCCGGTGGTCAAGCACGACATCGCCCTGCCGATCACCGTCCTGCCCGCCTTCTGCGGCGAGGCCCAGGCCGCCGTCGCCAGGACCGGGCTGGACACGCAGGTCATCAACTTCGGCCACCTCGGCGACGGCAACCTGCACTACAACGTGTTGCTGCCGGCGGGCCTGCCGCCCGACGCGGTGAAGGACGCGACGGCGCGCCTGAACCGGGCCGTGCACGACCTGGTGGTGCGCCACACCGGCAGCATCAGCGCGGAGCACGGCGTCGGCCAGCTGCGCCGCGACGAGCTGCGGCACTACAAGTCGCCGGTGGAGATGGACCTGATGCTGGCCATCAAGCGGGCGCTGGACCCGAACCTGATCATGAACCCGGGCAAGCTGCTGTGAGGATCGACTTCGCCGATCTCGCGCCCGCGCAGCGCTACCGGCTGCTGGCCGCCACCGTGACACCGCGCCCGATCGCGCTGGTCAGCACCTGGTCGGCGCACGGCGGGGACAACGCCGCGCCCTACAGCTTCTTCAACGTGATGGGCGAGGACCCGCCGGCCTTGGTGCTGGGGCTGGAAGCCACGCGCGGCACCGGCACGCTCAAGGACACCACCATCAACATCCGTGACCAGGGCGAGTTCGTGGTGCACATGGTCGACGAGCCGCTGGCCGACGCGATGAACCTGTGCGCCTTGCCGTTCCCGCCCGGCACCAGCGAGGCCGCACTCGCGGGCCTGGCGCTGGTGCCGTCCAGCCTGGTGCGGCCACGCCGCATCGCGGCGGCGCCGGTGGCGTTCGAGTGCGAGCGGCTGGACCTGCTGCCGCTCGGACCGAACCGCTTCATCGCGGTCGGCAAGGTGCTGGCGATGCACGTGCGCGACGGCCTGATGGATCCGGCCACGCAGCGCATCGACACGGATCTCTACCAGCCGGTGGGCCGGCTGTGCACCCCGTTCTACACCCGCACGCGCGACCGCTTCGCCCTCGAGGTGCCGCCGCTGCCGGGCGCCTGAACGCGCGGGCGGCAGCCAGGCGAGGGTCTCCCCCGCCGTCGACGACCGAAGGGAAGTTCCGCGGCCTCGTCGGTCCGGGCTGGCAGGCGGTGATCTGCAGGCGCCGGTTCGCCGCTGCACGGTCGCGCATTCCCGCGCGGCGGAGTGGCGCTAGCTCGAACGCGCCGACTGCCGTGCACTGCGCGCGAGGATCTCGATCAGCGACTGCGGCTCGACGGGCTTGACCAGGTGGTGGTCGAAGCCCGCCGATGCGGAGCTTGCCCGGTCGGCGGGCTGTCCGTAGCCGCTCAACGCGATCAGGGTCCCCACCCGCAAGCCGCGGGTGCGGATGGTTGCGGCCAGCGCGTACCCGCTCATGTCGGGCAATCCGATGTCGAGGACCGCCGCATCGAACGATCCGGCGCACATCAGGTCCAGCCCCTCACGGGCCGTGTAGACGCACTGCACCCGGTGGCCGACGCCACGCAGGAGCGCGGCCAGGGTGTCGGCGGCATCCTGGTTGTCGTCCACCACCACGACATCGAGGAGGCGGGCGGGCACATCCACAGACGCGACTGCAGCGGCCGCACCGGCCTGCGGCGGCGGCGGCGCGACGGGCAGGTCGACGACGAAGCGGCTTCCGCGGCCCGGGCCTTCGCTGTGGGCGCTCACGCGGCCGCCTTGCAGCGCCACGAGCCCGCGGACCACCGCCAACCCCAGCCCCAGCCCGCCTCCCGACCGGTGAGATCCGCGCTCTGCCTGCGTGAAAGGCTCGAACACGCGGGGAAGAAGCTCTGCCGAGATTCCCTGGCCGTTGTCCGCAACCTCGATGTGCACCTGGTCCCCGGACCTGCGCACATCGACCCGGATGGTGGACTGCGGGGGCGAGTACTTGGCGGCGTTGTCCAGCAGGTTCGCCACCACCTGCGTCAGGCGCAGCGAACTGCCCATCACCTCGAGGTCCGCGTCGAACGGTCCGGCATGCACGTGGTGGCGCCGGGCTTCCAGCAAGGGGCGCACCTGCTCCATCGCACCTGCCACGACGGCGGCGATGTTGACGCGCTCCGGCTCGATGGTGATCAGTCCCCTGGTGATGCGGGAGACGTCCAGCAGGTCGCTGAGCAGGCCGCTCATGTGGGTGACCTGGCGCGCGATGATCTCGCTGGCTCGCGCCAGCTGCGGCTCGTCGCTTCGCAGGCGCCTGAGCAACTCCGCCGCGGTGCGGATGGGGGCCAGCGGATTGCGCAGTTCATGGGCGAGCATCGCCAGGAACTCGTCCTTGCGGCGGTCGGCTTCGCGCAGCTCGTCTTCGGCCTTCTTCAGGCTGGAGACATCCGTGTTCGTGCCGAACCATTGCACGATCGCACCCGAGGCGTCTCTCAATGGAACCACCCGCGTGAAGAACGGCCGGAACACGCCGTCCCTGCCGCGCAGCGGCACGAAGGGCATCTCGAAAGGCTCTCCCGTCAGGAGCGACTCGCGCCAGCGCCGCACCACCTCGGGCAGCGTGTCGGGCTGATGCACCCGCTGCCAACCCAGGCCCCTCATCTCGTCCGGCGTGCTGCCGGTGTAGTCGTACCAGCGGTCGTTGTACCAGGTGATGTCGCCCCCCGGGTCCGCCATCCACGCCAGGTTCGGGATGGTGTTGGCCAGCTGGCGCAGCCGCTCCTCGTTCTGCCGCAGCGCCATTTCGGTGGTGACCCGCTCCGTCACGTCGGCCGCAGTTCCGACGATCACCGGCTCTGGACCGCCCTGCGGCTGCGACCGGCCGGTGAACTCGACCCACCTCAGGCGGCCATCGCGCAGCCGGATGCGGCCGCGGAAGTGGAACGGCTCCTGGCGCTCGAGTGTCTTCTGCACCGACGCAGCGAACACCGGGGCATCGTCGGGGTGCACGAACTCCGCAACGAACCTGGCCGCGGTGATCGGCGGCTCGTCTTCAGTGATGCCGAAGATCCTGTAGGGCAGGTCGTTGTGCCACTCCACCTCGTCACTCGTCGCTCGCCAGGTGAACAGGCCCAGTCCGCTGGTCTCGGTGGCGAGGTGGAGCCGCTCGTTGCTGCGTCGCAGCGCCTGAGCGGCTGCTTCGGCCTCGGCACGCCGGCCCTCCAGCGCCCGGTTGGCCTCGCCGATGCGCTGGTCGGCCGCCCGCAAGCCGGCCAGCACCTGGTCGGTCTCCAGCAGACCCGTGGGTGCGGCATCGAGCACGCGCCCCGAGCCGACCGCCTCGGACGCCGCCTTCAAGCGCTCCACGGGCTGGAGCAGACGGCGGCCGATGAGAACGGCTGCCAGGAGGGCACAGGCCACGAGCACGGCCGCGAGTGCGCCGAAGGCTGCGATGACGCGCAACGGCGCGGTTGCGGCGCTGAGTGGCACGCCGACGACGACGGACCAGCCGTAGTTGGGCGACCTGCTGAACGTCGCCCGGATCGGATGGCCGTCGATGCTGCGGGAGACGAAGCTGCCTTCCGCAAGCCGGGCCATCTGCGAGCGAAGTCGCTCGCTTGCGGGCTTGCCCACGAACTTCTCGGCCCCGACGTTCCTGGCCACCAGCACGCCCTTGGCATCCAGGATGGACGCCACCCAGCCATCGGCCACGCGCTGGTCCTGCAGGATCGACTGCAGGGCCGATGCGAACCCAGCCAGCGACAGGTAGTACACCGGCCGACCGTCGCGGATGACCGGCACCTGCACGGCAAAGCTGTATTGCTGGCCGAAGGGTGCGAAGTACAGGTTGGAGACAAGCGTGGCCTGCGGGTCGATCGCCGCGCGCTCGGCCGCGACGTTCGACACCTTGGGCAGGGGAGAACCGAAGGGCACGCGGGTGTTCACGAGCTGCGTGCCGTCCAGGGCGTGCAGCACCACCACCTTGTCCCGCGTCGGGGCGATCTGGCTCGCGTACTCGTGGAAGGCCCGCAGGTCGCCACGTGTCAGCGTGGGCGAGCCCGCCAGGGTCAGCGCGATCGCCTCGCGGCGTGCGATCTCCCTGTCGACCACGAGCGCCAGCGCGCGCGTGGTGTCCTTCAGCCGCGCGTGGAAAGCTTCCTGCTCCTCCGAGTAGGCATAGAGCAGCGTCGCGATGGCGGCAATCAACGTGGGCAGGACCGCGGCGGCCATCAAGGCCACGAGCCACCGGCGGACGGTCGGGCTGGACTTGTCCCCGGTACGGTCGGCCGAGCTCGGGTTCAATCGAAGCTCCAGGTCCGGGCCATGCGCAAGGCCAGGAGATCTTGGGCGGGCAGCATCAGCTCGGGCATCGGGCATCGGGCATCGGGCATCGGGCTCCTCACGATGCCGCCACGCGCGGCGGCTGTGCCAGGTCGTACACCCGGCGAACGAGTTCGTGGGGCTCGACCGGCTTGGAGAGGTAGAGGTTGAAGCCTGCCCCCAGCGCGCGCTCACGGTCTTCAGGCCGGGCGAAGGCGGTCAGTGCGATCGCCGGAATGCCAGCCACCGAGGCATCCGCAGCCCGGCGCACCCGGCGCATCAGCTCGTAGCCATCCATGCCCGCCATGCCGATGTCGGAGATGAGCAGTCGTGGCGGCTCGCGCGTGAGCGCCTCCAGAGCCTGCTGCGCGCTGGCCACGGCCACCACGTGGGCACCCGCGTCGCCCAGCACGCGCGCCAGCAGTTCCAGCACGTCGGGCTCATCATCCACCACCAGGACCGTCACACCCTGCAGTGCCACGTCATCGGACAGGATCGGCGCTGCCGGTGCCACGGGCAGGGTTGCGCCGACGTGCGCGGGCAACACCACCGTGAAGGTCGCGCCAAGGCCCTCGCCGGGGCTGTGCGCGCGCACGGTCCCTCCATGGAGCTCACCCAGATGGCGCACGATGGCCAGGCCCAGTCCGAGTCCTCCGAACTTGCGTGTCGTGGAGCCGTCGGCCTGCCGGAAGCGCTCGAAGACATGGGGCAGGAATTCCGGCGCGATGCCCACGCCGCGGTCCTGGACCTCGATGGTGGCGAGCCTGTCGTCGCCACCCAGCAGCACCGACACCTCGCTGCCGGCCGGACTGAACTTGACCGCGTTCGAAAGCAGGTTCCACACGACCTGCTGCATGCGCGCGCCGTCCACCAGGACGGCGGGCACCGTCTCGGCGACCGTGAGCGCCACCTTGACGCGCGACGTCTCGGCAAGCGGCCGGATGGAATCGATGGCGGCCTGCACGAAGACGATCGGGTGCATCGGCTGCAGGTCCAGCCGCAGCTTGCCCGAGGTGATGCGGCTCATGTCCAGCAGATCCTCGATCAGCTGCGTCTGCACCCGGGTGCTGCGCTCGATGACATCGATGCCCTTGGCCACGGCCGGGTCGCTGCCGACCTTGCGGCGCAGGATGTGCGCCCAGCCGAGCATCGCGCTGAGCGGCGTGCGAAGTTCGTGCGACAGCGTGGCGAGGAACTCGTCCTTCAACTTGCTCGCGCGTTCGGCCTCCGCCCGCGCTGCGCGCTCGCTCTCGAGCAGCTGGGTGCGCTCCTGGGCTGCGCGCTGGGCCTGCGCATACAGGCGCGCGTTGTCGATGGCGACACCTGCCTGGGAGGCGACCCCCACGGCCAGCCGTTCGCTGCGGTCGCTGAACACGCCGGGTTCGGGATGGCCGAGGAACAGACCGCCGACGACATCGCCGCCGCGGGAGAGCACCGAGACGGCCAGGTAGCTGCGCACCGGCAGGTGGCCCTGCGGCATTCCGTGGTGCGGGCCGAGCCGGCCGTAACGTGGATCCTGCAGCACATCGTGCAGCCGGATCGGCGGACCGCCGCGGAAGGTCGGCTCGAACACCGGCGTGGCACGCGGATGCCCGAACTTCTCGAAGGCCGAGCGAGGTGCCCCCGAGAGCGTGAACAGCATGTAGGCGTCACCCTGCGCGTCCCTGCCGTTGTAGAAGAACGCGCCGAACCGGGCACCGGTGAGCTTCGTCGCCGCGTCGGTCACGCGTTGCAGCAGGACCTCCAGGTCGAGCTCTCCGGCGAGCAAGGCGGCGGTCTGGTTGAGCAGATCCAGCATTTCGGCTTCGCTCTGCGCGCGCTCCTGCTCGCGCTTGCGTTCGCTGATGTCCACCGACGCCCCGATCAGCCCGACCACCTGGCCCGTCGCATCGAACAGCGGCGCCTTCGTGGACAGCCAGTAGGCCGGCGTGCCGTCCGGGAGAGGCACCTTCTCCTCGAACTGCTGCGCCTGTCCCGACGCCATGATCCGCCGGTCGTTGGCCATCACGGCGTGCGCGAGTTCCTGGTCCTGCAGGAACTCGGCGTCCGTCTTGCCGATGAAGAACTCCGGCGGCTTGCCGATCAACTGCGCCGTTCCCTTGTTGGCCAACAGCATCCGGCCTTGCAGATCCTTGGCGTAGACGACGCCCGGGACCGCCTCGATGAACGTGCGCAGCATGGCCGTGGCCTGGTCCCGCTCGCGCTCGGCCTGGCGCCGGTCCTCGATGTCCAGCAGCACGCCGGGAAAGCGGATCGGCCGCCCGCCGGCGTCGAGTTCGCAGCGGCCGCTCGCCTCGATCAGGTGGTAGCGGCCATCGTGCTGAAGCACCCGGTAGTCGCAGCGGTAGTTCCCGCCCTGCCGCAGCGCCCGATCGGTCGCCTGTCGCACGCGGTCGCGCTCGTCCGGATGGATCGATTCGAAGATCCTGTCCACCGGCAGGCCCGTGCGGCAGTCCTCGGCATCCAGCCCGAAGGCCCGCGCGAAGCGCTCGTCGGCCACCAAGCGATCGGCTTGGGGGTCCCAGACCCAGGTCCCGACGATGGCGCCGGCTTCCAGCGCAAGCTGCACGCGCTCTGCCGACTCGGCGGCCTGCTGCGCCACCTCGTGGCGGGCGGTGACATCGCGAAAGAAGACGGCCAGCCCGTCCACCGTGGGATACGCGCGCACGTCGATCCAGGTCTCGCGGCCGTCAGGCCATGCGTAGAGGTGCTCCAGGGTGCCCGGAGTGCCGTCGGCCATGGCCCGGATGTACAGCCGGCCGATCTCCAGTTCTTCGCTGCCGGGAAACAGCTCCCAGTGGCTGCGGCCGACCATCTCCTCGCGCTCGCGTCCGCTGAGGCGCAGTGCGTAGTCGTTGATGTCCGTCACCCGGAATCCGCGGTCCATGAGAACGAATCCCTCGTCCATGTTGGAGAGGACCCGACGGTAACGCGCCTCGCTGGCGCGCAGCTCCCGCAGGACGAGCACCTCGTTGGTCCTCTCGCTGACGGCACAGAAGAACCCGGCCACCTGGCCGTCGTCGCCCAGGATGGGTGAATAGGAGAACGAGAAGTGCGCCTCCTCCGGATGGCCCTTGCGATGCAGCACGAGCGCGATGTCGTCCATCTGCACCGCTTCGCCGGCGTAGGCACGAGCGACCAGCGGGGCGATGTCGTTCCGGATCTCGTACCAGGCATCCAGGAAGTCACGTCCGAGGGCTGCGGGATGCTTGAGTCCCAGGATGCTCGTGTAGACGTCGTTGTACAGGTAGGTCCTGTGCGGTCCCCAGACGATGAACATCGGCTGGCTCGACGCGAGCATGAGTTGCACCAGCGTCTTGAGCGCAGCGGGCCACCCGTGCGGCTCACCCAGCGGCGTGGCCGACCAGGGATGTGCGCGCATGAGGGCGCCGACGGCACCGCCGCCGGCAAGAAAGTAGGGATTGGACATGGAACAGGCGCGCGCGGTGCCGCACGGAACCGCCGAGTGTCGCAGCACGAGCCCATCCACAACGTAGGATGCCGCCTACACGCGGCCCCGCGCCGTCAGGTGCCCCGGGAATCGGAATCGTCGTCGGCCAGCAGCTGCTGCAGTCGGCGCGGGTAGTGGTCCAGGAAGTCCTTGGTCACCGCGAAGTGCTCGGTGTCCTCGAAGGCGACCTCGCTGACGCCCGAGCGGTCGAACTGGATGATCCGCGCATGCGGGTAGGCCAGCAGGATCGGCGAGTGCGTCGCGATGATGAACTGCGACGCGTCTTCCACCAGCTGGTGGATGGCATGCAGCGCCGCCAGCTGCCGGTTGGGGGACAGGGCGGCTTCGGGCTCGTCCAGCAGGTAGATCCCGTCGCCGCGCAGCTTGTTCGTCAGCACCGCCATGAAGGACTCGCCATGCGACTGGCGGTGGAGCGAGCGGCCGCCGTACCCCTGCAGGTATCCGGTCTCGTCCATGTAGGTCGCGAGGTTGAAGAAGCTCTCGGCCCGCAGGAAGTAGCCGTCCTTCGGCTTGGGGACACCGCGCGCCAGGCGCAGCACGTCGTGCAGCGGCGACACCGAATCGGCCGTCTGGAACCGCACGTTCCGCGTGCCGCCTTCGCTGCCGAAACCGAGCGCCAGCGCCAGGCCCTCCAGCACCGTCGACTTGCCGGTGCCGTTCTCGCCGACGAAGAAGGTCACGTTGGGGTGGAAGTCGACATTGCCCAGCTCGCGCACCGCCGGGATGTCGAACGGATGGACGTCGACGTCGATCGCGACGTCAGGACGGAAGGTCGCGCGGATCAGGTAGGGCTTGGTGCGCTTGGGCATGCGGGTTCCTGCGACTTCTGGGTGACGGCCGGCCGATGCCGGGAGCCGGCATGTGCGGCCAGCGGCTGCGTCCGCGCACACATGCTAGATGGCATCCGGCGCAGGTCGCCGGGGGGCGGGCGCGTGTGGCGCGGCGGGCTCAGGCCTCCACGATCCTCGGCACTGCCGCCCGCATGGCCGCGACGAACTGCAGCAGCCGCGACGGGTAGTGCGGGGCGTGCGGATAGGTGATCCAGGTCGGCAGCGGCGCCGGCTGCCAGTCGGCCGCCAGCTGCACGAGGTCGCCCCGTGCGATGTCGCCCGCCAGCAGCCATGCCGACCCCGCGCACACCCCGAGGCCATGCAACGCCGCGCTGCGCAGCGCGTAGAGGCTGTCGGTGCTGACGCGCGGCTGCATCCGCACGCTGCGGGTCTCGCCGCTGACCGCGTGCGTGAGCACGAGCTCGTCACGGTAGTAGGTGCGCAGCGCCAGCCAGGGGAGCGCACCGAGGGCTTCGGGATCCTGCGGCACCGCACGCCCGGCCAGCAGGGACGGCGCGGCGACCACGATGCGCTCCACCGCGGCGAGCCGGACCGCGACCACCCCCGGATCGGTCGGATGGCCAACCTGGATGGCGCAGTCGATGCCGCGCGACAGGGAGTCCGACACGTCGTCCATGAGCAGCCACTCGACCGTGATGCGGGGATGGGCCTGCAGGAAGGCGGCCAGCGGCGCGACGAACTTGTCCTGGCCGAAGGCATGCGGCACCGCGACCCGCAGCAGTCCCTGCGGTTCGGCGCTGGCCCGGCCGATGTCCGCCTCGAAGGCGGCCCAATGCGCCAGGAGGGTCCGCGCCCGTTCGTAGCAGCGCTCGCCGTCCAGGGTCAGCCGCATGGCGTGCGTGGACCGCTGCAGCAGCTGCACGCCCAGGCTCGTCTCCAGCGTGCGCAGCCGGCGGCTGATGGTGGGCTGCGTGGTGCGCAGCAGCGGAGCGGCGGCAGACAGGCTGCCGGCCTCGACGATGCGCACGAACGTCTCGAGGAGGGCGATCCGGTCGGCCGCCAGCCCGGCCGGGGCGTCGGCCAGGAGCGCCTCGGGCGGCAGGAGACGCTGGTTGGGGGAAGAAGTGTCCATGCACGAAGCGTATAGCCGTTGTGTGGTCCAGGCACGTTCCGTCTGCACGATCGCGCAGGCACAGTCTCGGCTCGACGCGACAACCTCAGGACTTCCACGATGACCGACATCCCTCTGGCGCATGACCAGGCGATCGCCACCACCCCTTCGCAGCCCAGCCGTGCGCTGATGCTGCTGCTCGCCGCCGGCGCCGGCCTCTCGGTCGCGTCCATCTACTACGCCCAGCCGCTCCTGGGCGTGGTGGCCGCGGACCTGGCCGCGCCGCCCTGGCTGGTCGGCTGGATCCCGACCGCCACCCAGCTGGGCTATGCGGCCGGGCTGCTGTTCCTCGGTCCGCTGGCCGACCGCTTCGACCGGCGCCGCGTGATCCTGGCCAAGGCCCTCGCCCTGGTCGTCGCGCTGCTGCTCGCCGCCGCGGCGCCTTCCGTCCATGCACTGCTGGCGGCCAGCGCCCTGATCGGCATCACGGCCACCCTGGCGCAGGACTTCGTGCCGGCCGCCGCCGCACTGGCCCCGGCGTCCAGCCGTGGCCGGCTGGTCGGGACGGTGATGACGGGGCTCCTGCTGGGCATCCTGCTGTCGCGCGTGCTCAGCGGCCTGGTGGCCGAGCAGTTCGGCTGGCGTGCGATGTTCGTTGCAGCGGCACTGGCGGTGGCCGCCATCGGCGGCGCGTCCTGGCGATCGCTGCCCGCCTTCCCGCCGAGCGCGACCCTGGGCTATGGCGCGCTGCTGCGGTCGCTGGGAACGGTCTGGCGGCAGCACCCGGCGCTGCGCCGCGCCGCCGTCGCGCAGGGCCTGCTGGGGCTGGGCTTCAGCGCGTTCTGGTCGACCCTTGCGGTGATGCTGCACGGCAGCCCGTTCCACCTGGGCAGCGCCGCCGCTGGCGCGTTCGGCCTGGCCGGCGCGGCCGGCGCGCTGGCGGCGCCCTTCGCGGGCCGCGCCGCCGATCGGCGCGGGCCGCTGCACGTGGTGCGCCTGGCCGCCGCCGTGGCCGCCGCCGCCTTCCTCGCGATGGGTGCCGGCAGCGCGTTGCCGCCCACCTGGCAGCTGGTGCTGCTGGCGGTCGGCACGGTGGTCTTCGACCTGGGCGTGCAAGGCGCGCTGATCGCCCACCAGACCATCGTGTACGGCCTGGACGCCGCCGCGCGCAGCCGGCTCAACGTGGTGCTGATGACCGTGATGTTCCTGGGCATGGCGGCCGGCTCCGGCCTCGGAAGCCTGTTGCTCGCCCACGGGGGCTGGACCGCCGTGATGGTGCTGGCGGCCGTGTCGGCGATCGCAGCGCTCGGGGTGCAGGCGCGCCCGGGAGCCGCCCGGGCCTGAGCAACCGCCGGAGGCGTGCCGGCGCGGCGACTCTCACGCGCCAGAGCACTCGCGTTGCGCCGTGGACCGCTCACGCCAACGCGCCACGGACGGCTTGCGGCCCGTCCGCCGCTGGAGTCTGCAGACGAGTTGAGGCATCATGCGCCGGCACCCATTTACATTTTGAGAGGTCTTACGATGAAAGTAGTCAGTTCGTTCGTGTTGCTCGCTTGCGCGGCCGCCGCCTGCGGCGCCCTGGCGCAAGGCACGACGACCCCGGCGCCGGCGGGCAAGGGCCACGGCGCGGGCTCGCAACGCTTCCCGATGGTCCTGGCCATGCCCAAGACCTATGGCAAGACGGAAACGATGGGCATCTGGGGTGGCTACTTCTCGCACCTGAGCCAATGCGCGAACGTCAGCCTGCGCAACCAGCTGGGCGAATCGCTCGACCAGTCGACCAACGTCGACACCCTGGCCGAAAAGGACCTGATCGACGTGGTCAGGACCGGCAAGGCGCACCTGGCCCAGGTGAACCCCGGCCTGGTGCCGCAGCTGGTGGCCGCCGGCCAGCCGGCGCCGTTCGCGGTGCCCGGCAACAAGGCGAGCAGCAAGCCCAACTCGTACCACCTGATCCTGATCGCGCGGACGGACTCGCCCTACCGCAAGCCGGCCGACCTCGCCGGCAAGAAGATCGCGCACACCACCCCCACCTCCAACTCCGGCAACCTGGCGCCCCGCGCGCTGTTCCCGGCGATCGGCCTGGTGCCCGAGAAGAACTACGAAGTGGTGTTCTCCGGCGGCCACGAGCGCTCGGCCATCGGGGTGATGCACGGCTTCTACGACGGCGCCGCCGTTGCCAGCGACCTGTTCCAGCGCATGGTGGTCAAGGGCGACGTGCGCATGTCGAGCGTGCGCGTGCTGTGGGAAAGCCCGCCGTTCATGACCGAGAGCTGGATCATGACCAAGGAAGTCCCGGACGACGTGCAGGCCCGCGTGCGCAGCTGCACCTTCAGCTACCAGTTCTCGCCCAACCTGAAAAAGCTGCTGCCCGGCAACGACGTGTTCCTGCCGGTCAAGTACGAGCGCGATTTCGCAACCGTGCTCGAGGTCTACAACAAGAGCCAGGCCGCGGCCAAGTGAGGCTTGCGGCGCGCCCGCCCCGCACGGGCGGCCGCCCTGCCGGGCACGTCCCTGGACGCCAGGCCCGGCAGGTCTCCCAGCAAGGCATGGCCCTTTTCTCCTGAGCAAGCGCGCGCACACGCCCGTCGAGGGCCGGCGTGACGGCCGGTGGTCGGTGGCCTTCAGGAGCGCCTGACCGCCGGACAGGACCGAGTCCCACAAGCTCGACGAGAGCCGGCGCGATCAGATGCGTCTTTCGGAACCCGACTAGGAGAACCCCATGCAACGCACCCTCGTGGCGCTCGGCTGTGCCGCCGCCCTGATCGCCGGCAGCGCCCTGGCGCAGCAACAGCCGCAACAGAACTCGGCCACCACCGGCACGCCCGCGACCAACACGCCCTCGGGCGGCAGCGTCACCGACCGTTCCAAGCAGGCCGCCCAGACCGTCGGCGAGAAGACCCGCGAAGCGGCTGGCCAGGCCAAGGACAAGCTCCAGGACACCGCCCAGAAGGCCAAGTCGGCCACCGACCAGTCGAGCCAGTCCGCGCAAGGCGGCTCATCCGGCCAGGATGCCAAGTCGATGGGTGCATCGGGCGCGTCCGGCTCGTCCGGCGGCGGCGCCGACGATCCGAAGCAGAAGCAGAAGCAGGCCGATGCCGACTACAAGTCGGCCAAGGCCCAATGCGAGCCGATCCAGGACCGCGCGCAGAAGTCGCTGTGCGAGAAGCAGGCCACCGCCGCGCACGCGAATGCCGAAGTCGAGATCGAGAAGGCCAAGGCAGCCCAGGGCGGCAGCACCTCCTCGATGGGGGCCGGCAAACCGTCGCAGTGAGCAGGCACTGCCGCGCGGCAGCGGTGCCGGGTCCTGCTGGCCCAGCGCTGACGGCGTGGGCAGCACGCAACCGGGCAGCACCCGGCCGCGTCAGCCGCGTCGCGCGGCTTCGATCGCGGCGATGTCGATCTTGCCCATCTGCATCATCGCGTCGAAGGCGCGCCGGGCGGCGGCGCGGTCCGGGTCGGCGATCGCTTCGCTGAGGACGCGCGGCGTGATCTGCCAGGACAGGCCCCACCGGTCCTTGCACCAGCCACAGGCGCTCGCCTGTCCGCCGTTGTCGACGATCGCGTTCCACAGGCGATCCGTCTCGGCCTGGTCCTCGGTCGCCACCTGGAAGGAAAACGCCTCGCTCGGCCGGAACGCCGGCCCGCCGTTCAGGCCGAGGCAGGGGATGCCGAGGACGGTGAACTCCACCGTCAGCACGTCGCCCTGCCGGCCGGCCGGATAGTCGCCGGGCGCGTGGACGACGGCGCCCACCGCGCTGTCGGGAAAGGTCTGCGCGTAGAACCGCGCGGCCTCCAGTGCGGTGCCGTCGTACCAGAGACAGACCGTGTTCTTGCTGGCCATGGATTCCTCCCACGTCGAGCGGGGCCCGGGCCGTCGGGCGATGCACAAGCGGCCGATGGCGGCTGCCACGCGAGGTGCGCCGCCCCGCCGGCGAGTCTGCCACGGGATGGTGCGGCGGTGCCATGCAGCGCGGTCCTGCCGCCTGCCCGTGCGTTCCGGCTGGAACGGCTGCAACGACTGCGGGATCTAGGTCTTCGCCTCCGCCCTCGGCCCTGCGGCAGCGCCGAGGGCCTCCTGGAGCCCATTGGGCGTCAGGGGCTTGACCAGGTGCAGGTCGAAGCCTGCGTCGGCCGTCCGCTGGCGGTCGGCCGGCTGACCCCAGCCGGTGAGGGCGACGAGCCGCGTCGTGGACAGCCCGCGATCGGCGCGGAACTCCCGTGCGGCCTGGATGCCGTCCATCACGGGCATGCCCAGGTCCAGGAACGCGACATCCGGCCTGAACCGCCGCGCCAGCGCCAGCGCCTCGCGGCCGTCCGACGCCGTGACGACCTGGTGGCCCGCCGCCCGCAGGAGGCTGGCCAGGGTGTCGGCCGCATCCACGTTGTCGTCGGCGACCAGGATGCGCCGGGACGGAGCGGAAACACCCTGCGGAACGTTCTCGTGCGCCGGCCGGGCGGACGGCTCCTGCACGCGCGGCAAGCGGACCCGGAAGGTGCTGCCCTGCCCGCTCCCGTCGCTGTGCACATCGACCGTGCCACCGTGCAGGCGCACCAGGCTGTCCACCAGCGCCAGGCCGATGCCCAGCCCTCCTCCGGCGTGGGCCTGGTGGTCGCGTACTTGCGAGAACAGTTCGAACACCCGCGGCTGGTGCTCCGCCGGGATGCCGATGCCCGAGTCGCTGACACTCACGACCACCTGCCCCGGCGCGAGCGACGATTGCACGCGGATGTGGCCGCCCGCCGGCGTGTACTTCACCGCGTTGGACAACAGGTTGGAGAACACCTGGGTCAACCGGTCGGCGTCGCCGCGGACGAACACCTCGCCCTCCGGCAGCTCGACGGAGAGCCGGTGGGATTTGGCGTCCAGGCTGGCCTGCACGGACTCCAGGCTGCGGGCGAGGACGTCCCCCACCGACACCACGTCCAACACGACCCGCACCTTGCCCGAGGTGATGCGTGCCACATCCAGCAGATCGTCGACGAGGCGCACGAGGTGGTCGAGCTGCCGGTCGATCACATCCAGCGTGCGGCGGGTGGCTGGCGCCTCCTGGCTCTTCAGCCGCAGGATCTGCATGCCGTTCTTGATCGGCGCGAGCGGATTGCGCAGTTCGTGCGCGAGCGTCGCAAGGAACTCGTCCTTGCGACGGTCCGAGGTGCGCAGCGCTGCCTCGGCGAGCCGACGCTCGGTCACGTCGAGGACGAACTCGATGACTTCGTCGCCGATCTTGCGCGGCGCGAACAGACCCCACCAGCGGCTGCCGTCCTTGCGCATGTACTCCTTCTCGTACGGCACCGCCTCGCCGGTTTCCGTCACCTGCCGCACCGCGTGCCAGGAGGCCTGGTGGTACTCCGGCGGCGTGAGTTCCTGCCAGGTCTTGCCCATCGCTTCGGCATGGCTGAAGCCGCTCATCCGCGCGAAACCTTCGTTGATGTCCACCAGACCGAACGCGGGCCCCCACGAGATGACCCCGACGGTGGAGATCCGGCGCAGGCCGATCAGCCGCTCCACCATCTGGCGGTGCTGCGAGATGTCGTGCAGGCGAAGACCCAGGCAACCCGGCGAGCCGGGCAGCGGGAATGCATGGACCTCCACCCAGTCCGACCCCTTCCAGGCCAGGCAGGCGCGCAGTGGCTCGCCGCGCGCCGCGACGTCCTCGAGCAGCCGGGTCCACGGCGGATCGAGCCGCAGCAGGCCCGCATCCGGTTGCAGGCCATGGCTGGCGAGGAACTGCTGGCAACTGGCATTGGCGTGCAGCAGGCGCAGGCCGCGCGCGTGCCCCGACGGCTCACCCTCCGGCTGCAACACGCAGCAGCAGTCGTCTGTCATGTCGAAGAACGTCTGGAAGACCTCCTCGAGCCTTGTGGTCGGGCTGGAGTCCATGGGCCATGCATGATGGCGGCGGCCTCTGCACCGCCGCGTAGGAAGACGGGCACGTGTGCTGACCGACGGAGGAACAACGCACCGGCGTCAGCGCAGGCAGCTCGGCTGGATGCGTCAGCACCTCGCGTCGATCAGGCGAGCAATGCGGCCGCGTGGACATGCCGTCGCTTCAGCGACGCTGCCAGGCGCCTGCCATCCCGCGGGACCCGGTGCAGGCGCTGGCATGCAGCGCGCCCGCCGCCTCAGCGCGGACCCGGCGTCAGCACGGCGGTGCGCAGCTCGCCCGGTCCGACGGAGCTCACGGGCTGCCAGGCGATGGCGATGGCATCGTTGGGCAAGCGCAGCCCGGCATGCTCGTGCGAGTGGCTCGCGGCCTGGAGCTCGATCGCCGGATCCAGCGGCTCGCCGGTGTCGGAGACGTGCTGCAGCGACAGGCTGGCCCGCATCTCGTTGCTGAACACGAACCGCAGGAAGCCGCCGCCGAGCGCCGGCACCTGGTCCACGCGGTCGCCGATCAGCCCGGCGGGCAGCGACGGGAGCACCGTCTCGCTGCCGACCCGTTGCCCGGTGGCGTCGTAGCGCTGCTCGAAGTAGGTCCGCTGCAGCGTGCCGCTGCTGTCGAACTCGGCCATGTCCCAGACGATGCGGTAGCCGCCGTCGGCCGTCACGTCCATGCCGCGCAGCGACTGGTAGCCCACGGTCGTGTCGTTGGCGACGGTCACGGGGCCCATCGTGTACCGGACTTCGGTGGCGCCCGCCGTCACGCCCGAGGCGCTGGTGCCGAGTGCGGTGGCCGCACCGGTGGCGCCGGTCGACGCGGTGGAGCCTGGCGCATTGCCGCCACCACCACCGCCACAGGCCGAGACGGCCAGCAGAAGTCCGGCGAGGAGCGGCATGACGGCGCCGCGGGGCCAGTGAGGGCGTGCTTGCATGGTGTCTCCCGAAGAAACTGCGGTCCCGCACGGCAGGGGTGCGAGGCATCCAGGGTTTGTAGAAGAAGCCGGTCTGCTGCGCGGCCGTGCAGAGCCCGCTTCGCAACCAGTGGTTTCCGCGGTTACGCGCCGCGGCCGTCGCACGCTCCGGCGCTCACATCGGCGCGGTGGCACGCCCACCAAGCCGTTACGGCTTGGAACCGGTCGGGTTGCTTACTTTCAACAGGCGGCGTCGTCGCTGCACGTGCCGGGCTTCAGTGCAATGCAGTCGCCGCCGGCAGGCCGAGCCGGCTGCGCAGGCTGTGCTCGTACTCCCAGTCGCTGGCGCAGTCGACATCGCAGAACAGGCGGTCGGCGATGCCGTCAGTGTTACCGCAGTGGTGGCAGCTGCCCATGGGCTGGAGGATGCGGCTGCGCTGGCCGCGGGTGGCCAGCGCATGGTTCAGGTAGCGCTGCTCGGAATCGAACGCGAGGTCTGCTTCATCGGCCATGTCTGTGTCGGACCGCTCGGGATCCGCCGTTTGCGAACATGTCCCATTGTTCGGCCGCACGCGGTGCGCCGGCCTTCTGGCTCGTCCGGTGCTGCTGTAGGACCGCTGCTGAGGCAGCCATCAGCGTTCGGCCCGTGGTCAGCCTCCACGCGCCCGGCGGACGGCCCGTAAGGCCTGGAGGGGCCGCGTCAGCGCGTTGGCGGCACCACCACCGGATCGCGCCGGAGGGCCTGCATGGCCAGCTCGACGAACGCCCTGGTCTTGGCCGGGACGAAGCGCACGCTCGGCGTCACGAGGTGGATGGCGCTCTCCTCACCCACGTCCCATTCGGGGAGCACCGGCAACAGGCGGTCGCGGTCGGGGTGCTTGTCCAGCAGCCAGTCGGTCGCAACGGCGATGCCGGCCCCCTGCGCCGCCGCCATGACCAGGGTTTCGGCATCGTCGGAAGTCATGGCCAGGGGCACCGCGATCTCGCGACGTTCAAGTCCCTGGCGCAAGATCCAGCTGGAGCGGCGCTGGAAACCGGCGAAGCCCAGGCACCTGTGCTGCAGCAGGTCCTCTGGGCGCGCCGGCGTGCCGTGCTTGGCCAGGTACGCCGGCGAGGCGACCATCCGCCGGCGCACGGCGGCGACCTTGCGCGCCACCAGCGTGCTGTCGGCCAGCTTGCCCAGCCGTACCGCGACGTCGTAGCCCTCGCCGACCAGATCGACGAAGTGGTCCGCGTAGTGCGCCTGGATCCGCAGGGTCGGGTATCTCGCCATCAGCACCGGCAGCAGCGGCGCGACCCACAGCCGGCCGTACGCCCGCGGCAGCGAGATCCGCAGCGACCCCTGGGGGACGTCGCCGTGGGCCGCCATCTCGGCGTCGGCGTGGGCGATTTCCTCGAGCACCGCCGTCATGCGCGCGAGATAGCTCGTGCCGGCTTCCGTCAGTGCCACCCGGCGGGTGGTGCGGGCGACCAGTCGCACGCCCAGCCGGGCCTCCAGCGCCGCGACCCGTCGCGACACCGTGGACGCATTCCGCTCGAGCCGGCCGGCAGCCGCGGTGAAGCTGCCGCATTGCGCCACCGCCACGAACGCCTGCACCTCGTCCAGGTGGCCGGCTTCGAGCAGGGCTCCGCCGAGGACGGGGGTGGAAGGAACGGACGCCACGCCGGGAGTTTAGTGCGCCTGACGCAACAGTCATTTGCATCGGGCTCGATTGCGGCGGGTGGCGCACGAATGTCCAATGCCTCGACGTTCCCGACCGAGCTTCCTTGCGAGCCCCCACCCACCATGCATGTCCTCTTCTCCGACCAGCCGGGCGGCGCCGGCCCCGTGTGTCGCACCGGTGCCGTGTCCATTCCCTCCACGCTCCCCTGCCAGGGGTGCCTCCATGTGCACACCCCTGCGGTCCGCAGGCGCCGCACGATCTCGTGCCAGAAGTCCGGGCGACCCCCGGTGGTCCGGGTGGCGGCGCCCGGGACGCCCAGGGCGCCCGGTGCGCATGCCGCGGCGCCTGGCGGGCGCGCGCGCATCGCCCGGCCCGGCGAGGTGCTGCCCGTGGAGGACCTGCGGTGAGCGCGGCGCCAGGACACCCCGTGGCAGGCCAGGCGGCAGGGCGCTGGCACGTGCTGGCCGCCGGCTTTGCGGCCAATGCCGCGTTCTCGGCCGCCATCTCCGGCCTGCCGGCCGCGGCGGTCCTGCTGCGGAGCCAGTACGTGCTCTCAACGGGCGACCTGGGCATCGCCTTCAGCGCCGTCGGGCTGGGCATCGCCCTGAGCGAACTCCCCTGGGGCATGGTCACCGACCGGGCCGGCGACCGGAGCGTGCTGCTCGCGGGGCTGGGCCTCACCGCAGCGGTCCTGCTCTGGATGGCCGCCTTCGTCTCGCCATCGGCAGCACACCTGCCCTCGCTGGCGCATCTGGTCACCTGCATGGCGCTGCTGGGCCTGGCGGGCGGCAGTCTCAACGGGTCCAGCGGGCGTGCCGTCATGGCCTGGTTCTCCGAAGCCGAACGCGGCCTGGCCATGGGGATCCGGCAGACGGCCCTGCCGGTGGGCGGTGCCGTGGGCGCGCTCGCCGTCCCGGCCGCTGCGCGTGCCTGCGGGTTCGCACCTGTCTTTGCGGGTCTGGCGCTCTGCTGCCTGATGGCAGCTGTCTACTGCTGGCATTGCGTCCGCCCTGCCGCGGCGGCCTCGATCCCGCTCGCGCAGCGTCCGGGCGAATCCGCCCCCAGGATACCGTTCGACCGCCGCGTCTGGCGCATCGCGCTCGGGATCGGCGCCCTCTGCGTCGGCCAGATCGCCGTGCTGAATTTCATGGCGGTCTTCCTCCACGACCTGGCCCGCCTGGGCGTCGTCGCCACCAGTGCCTGGATGGCCACGTACCAGGTGGCCGCCGCAGCGCTGCGCATCGGGAGCGGCGCGTGGACGGACCGCCGCCGCAACCGTCCGGCCTTCCTGCGGACCTGCAGCGCCGTCTCCGGCGCCGTGTTCGTGATTCTGGCGGGGCTGTCGGCCCTGCTGGCGGCCCGCCCGGCGAGCACCCTGGCCATGCACGCCGGCGTCGCCTGCCTCGTGCTCGCCGGGACGGTCGCCTCCGGCTGGCACGGCGTTGCCTTCACCGAGCTGGCCACGTCGGCCGGTCCTGCGCGCGTCGGCACGGCGCTCGGGCTGGGCAACACGCTGGCCTTCGGCGCCTACTTCCTCACGCCACTGGCCGTGCCCCTGGCACTCGCGATGGCCGGATGGCCCGCGGCCTGGCTGCTGGTCGCACTCTGCGCCGCGGCGGCGATGCGCCTCTTCCCGGGCCCGGCCGCCCGTGCAGGAGCTCCTGCAGCGTCGCGCAGCGCGCGGGCCTGAGCACCATGCTGCACGCCTGGCTGGGATTTCTGGCCGTCGCGCTCCTGACGGCGTTCTCGCCGGGGCCGGCGGTCACGCTGGCCGTGGCCCATGCGCTCTCGGCAGGACCGCGGACCGCGGCGCTCAGCTCCCTCGGCAATGTCGGCGGGGTCCTCGTGGTCGGCACCGCCTGCGTCCTGGGGCTGCACGCCCTGGCGACGGACCCCTCCGTCCTGCGGGCGATCCAGTTCGCCGGCGGCGCATCCCTGATGGTCCTGGGCCTGCGGGCGGCGACGCGTCCGGCCGCGCCGGCGGATCCCGGCGACCGGCACCAGCGCGTCCGCACGGGGGCCGCGGCGACCTTCCTGCAGGGCGCGGCCGTGGCCGTTCTCAACCCCAAGAGCTACCTGTTCTTCGGCGCGGTGGTACCGGCCGTGTCGGGTGCGGCGGCGGCCACGGCGATGCTGCAGGTGATCGCCTTTGCCGGATGCACGGCCTTGTCGCACGCCACGTACATCGTGCTGTGCCACCGCGGCCCCCTGTCCGGCCAGGGCGCCCGGGCCCTCGCCCGCTGCTGCGGCCTGGCGACCGCCCTGCTCGGCGCCGGCTTCATCGGCACGGCGCTCACGACGTGACCGCGCGGACGACGTGCCGTCAGCCGAGTCGCTTCGGTCGATTGGAAGACGGGCTGCCTCCGGTCACGCTTGCCGCCGTCGCCCGCCTCGCACGCGCACCGCCCTTCAGCGGCCCACCCGCCGCGACCGCTGGCGCAGCACGCGCGGTGGCGGCCCGGGCTCGGCTGCGGCCAGCTCCGGCGCCACCACCTGCGCCAGCCACTGCATGACCGCCTGCACGCGCGGCGGCACCTGCCGGCGATGGGGATACACCAGGCTCACGGGCAGGGGGGCGGCCGTGAACTGCGGCAGCACCTCCACCAGCTGGCCGGCTTCCACCAGGCGCCGGGTGCCGCGCACGGGAGCCTGGATGAGCCCCAGGCCGGCCAGGCAGGCCGCCTGGTAGGCGTCGGTGCCGTTGACCACGACGGTGCTGCGCATCGGATGCACGCGGACGACGCCATCCTGCTGGTACTCCCAACCCGCCCCGTGCGTGCCGAGCCGCGCGGCGTAGTGGACCACGCGGTGGTGGGCCAGATCCTCCAGCGACACGGGGGTTCCATGGGCCCGCAGATAGGCCGGGCTGGCCAGGTTGCACATCGGCAGTTCGCCCAGCGGCCTGGACACCAGCTCCGAATCCGCCAGCGCGCCGATGCGCAGCACGCAGTCGAAGCCTTCCCGCACCACGTCGACCCGGTGGTCGGTGCTGCTGATCCCGATCTCCAGCAGCGGATGCGAGGCCAGGAACTGCGGCAGCCGCGGGATCACGACGTCCCGCGCGAAGGTGCTCGGCAGGTCCAGCCGGAGCCGCCCGCGCAGGCCGGCCGCCGCGGGCTGGAACATGCCGCGCAGCTGCTCCGCGTCGGCCAGCAGGTCCCGGCAGCGCGCAAGGAACTGCTCGCCGTCGGGCGTGAGCCGCACATGCCGGGTCGTGCGCTGCAGCAGGCGCGTCCCGAGCTGGGCCTCCAGGCGTTGCACCGCGGCCGAGACCCGGCCCTTGGCCAGCCCCAGCTGCTCGCCCGCCCGGGTGAAGCTGCCCAGCTCGGCGACCCGCGCGAACACCTGCAGTTCATGGAGTTCCATCCGGGCATTGTCCGTCATGACGGAACAGTTCGTGTCGCCACGCCGCATTTATCCGGTCGGACGGAACGCCTAGAGTGAACCCACTTCCACTTGCCGGAGATCTCCATGACCCCCTCGACCACACCGACCACCTCCACCACGTCCACTCCCCGCATCGCCCTGGTCACGGGCGGCAGCCGCGGGCTCGGCCGCAGCATCGCCCTCCATCTGGCCGCGCACGGCACCGACGTCATCCTCACGTTCAGGAGCAACGAAGCCCAGGCGCACGACGTGGTGCAGCGCATCCAGGCGCTCGGCCGGCGTGCGGTCGCCCTGCCGCTCGATGTGGCGGACAGCGGTGGGTTCGCGGCATTCGCCGGGCGCGTGCAGCAGGTCCTGGCCACCACCTGGCGGCGCGAGCGGTTCGACCAGCTGGTGAACAACGCCGGCACGGGCCTGCACGCGCCGATTGCCGAGACGCGCGAGGCCCAGTTCGACGAGCTCTACGCCGTGCACCTGAAGGCGACCTTCTTCCTGACCCAGAAGCTGCTGCCGCTCATCGCGGACGGCGGCCGCATCGTCAACACCTCCAGCGGCCTGACCCGCTTCACCTTCGCGGGCGCAGCCGCCTACGCGGCCATGAAGGGCGGCATCGAGGTGCTGACGCGCTACATGGCCAAGGAACTCGGCCCACGCGGGATCGCCGTCAACACCGTGGCGCCCGGGGCGATCGAGACGGACTTCGGCGGTGGCCGGGTGCGCGACAACGCCGACCTCAACGCGCAGATCGGCGGCCTCACCGCGCTGGGACGCGCCGGCCTGCCGGACGACGTCGGCGGCGCGGTGGCTGCGCTGCTCTCCGAGGGCACCGGCTGGATCACCGGGCAGCGGATCGAGGTGTCGGGCGGGATGGTGCTGTAGCAACGGCCCGGCTTGCGCCGCCACCGCGCGGCCGCCCGCGGGGTCGGACGGCCCGACCGTGGCACGGCGACGGCTCGGGCGGAGGTCGCACGCGCCGAACGGCGCTAGCCGACGCTGCCCTGCGGACCGCCGCCCTGCCCGGCCGCCGCGGCGCGCAAGCGATCCTTCTTGTTGGGCTTCCTGCCCTTGATGCCGCCCGCGCCAGCCTCCGCCGGCACGGGCGGCGCCAGCTCCAGCGGCTCGAAGCCGGCCACCTGCTCGCGCGGCAGGCGCACGTCCTGGCGTTTCTCGATCAGCCGCATGTGCGCCTCGGTTGCCGCACTGACGAAGCTGACCGCGGCACCGCTCGCGCCCGCGCGCGCCGTGCGGCCGATCCGGTGCACGTAGTCGTCGGGCGAACGCGGCAGGTCGTAGTTGACCACCACGGCGAGCCCGGGCACGTCGATGCCGCGGGCCGCCAGGTCGGTGGTCACGAGCACGTTCACGGTGCCGGCGCGCAGGTCCTCCAGCACGCGGGTGCGCTGCGACTGGCTCATCGCGCCGTGGAGCGGCGCCGCCTGGACGCCCCGGCTCGCCAGCTTGCCCGCGACGTGCTCGGTGGCGTAGCGGGTCGCGACGAACACCAGCACGCGGCGCCAGCCGCCCTCGCGCACGAGGTGGCGCAGCAGTTCCGTGCGGCGGGAGGCGTCGACCGCGATCGTCCGCTGGTCGATCTGCGGCAGGGCCTCGGCCTGCGACGCGGCCGCGACGCGCACCGCGTCATGCAGCAGGGCATCGGCCAGGGCCTGCACGTCCGGCGGGAACGTGGCCGAGAAGAGCAGGTTCTGGCGCTGCGCCGGCAGCGCGGCCAGCACCCGTTCGCGCTCGGCGGCGAAGCCCAGGTCCAGCAGGCGGTCGGCCTCGTCGAGCACCAGCGCCTGGACGGTGTCCAGCCGCACGGCATTGCGCTCGAGCAGGTCGAGCAGGCGGCCCGGCGTGGCCACGACGATGTCGGCACCGCCGCGCAGCCGCATCATCTGCGGGTTCACCGACACGCCGCCGTGGACCACCGCCAGCTTCAGGGGCCGCGTCGGGGAACTGCCCAGGCGCAGGAACACGTCGCCGACCTGCGCCGCCAGTTCGCGCGTGGGCACCAGCACCAGGACGCGCACGCGCCGGAAGCCTTCCTGGCGCCCGACCACGAACCGCTGCAGCAACGGCAGCGCGAAGGCCGCGGTCTTGCCCGAGCCGGTGGGCGCCAGCCCGAGCAGGTCCTGTCCGCGCAGCAGGGCTGGGATGGCTTCCACCTGGATCGGCGAAGGCGTGGAAAAGCCCGCCTGCGTGCAGGCGTTGGCGAGCGAGGGCGACAGGCCCAGCGAGAGGAAGGTGGGAGCGCTCATGGTGAACGAAGGAGCGAGCCAGGAGGCGGGAGAGTCCGCCATCGAGGCGACGAAGTGCGCATTGTCGTGGCTGAGCCTGCCATCCCTTGCCGGCGCGCCGACCAGAGCCGGCCGGGGTTCTGGCTGCGCGCCCCTCCAGCCTATCTGGCCGGGAGGTCGGCACGTCCCGGCTGACGGTTCGCCGGGAGCGGGGAATCGGCCGCCTTGGTCTTGCCTGGCGCCGGACGCAACCCCGCTCCGCGCACCTCCACCTGCACTTCGTCGAGCGTGCGGCCGTCGGCGGCCACCAGCCGCAACCGGTGACGCCCCGGCCAGGGCAGCCAGCCCGCGTCGGTCCCCTGGGCGAACTCGCGGCCATCGAGCTGCCAGCGCACGCCCCGCGCTGCGGTGGAACGCAGCGCGACACGTTGGCGGTTCGCGGGGATGTCGGGGTCCAGCGCGACGATGGTGCCGTCGGCCGGCGAGAGGATGCGGGGCGCGGCTTCGGCCGCCGGGGCATCCCCGTCGAGGCGGACCAGCGCCTGCTGCGTGCCGGCCATGAACCATTCGCCCCGCGGCGCCTCCAGGCCGCCTTCGAAGCGGACCGCCGCCTGCACCACGCCGGCGGGCGGCACGGGCACGCGGGAGGGCTCCCGCGAGTGCAGGTGCCGCATGACCGCCGCCCACGCAGGCGCGGCGCCGCTGGTGCCGCTGACGTCGTGCATCGCCGCGCCGCTGGCGTTGCCGACCCACACGCCGACCGTGTAGCGCTGCGACCAGCCGACCGCCCAGTTGTCGCGCATGTCCTTGCTGGTGCCGGTCTTGACGGCTGTCCAGAACCGGGTGGCCAGGATGCTGTCCGTGCCGAACGTGCGCGCACGGGCATTGGGGTCGGACAGGATGTCGCCGACGATGAACGCTGCTGCGGGGTCGAAGGCCGGGCGCATCGGCGCGCGCGCCTGCGACGCCAGCCAGCGCACGTCGGACACCCGGCCGCCGTTGGCCAGCGTCCGGTACGCATTGGCCAGTTGCAGCAGCGGCACGTCCGCGCTGCCGAGTGCCAGGCTGTAGCCGTACCAGTCGCCCGTGTCCTTGAGCGGCAGGCCGGCGTCGCGCAGCTGGCGATGGAACGCGTGCGGCGACACGGTCACCAGCGCCCGCACCGCAGGCACGTTCAGCGACGAGGCCAGCGCGGTGCGCACCGACACCATTCCCTTGAAGTGGTGGTCGTAGTTCTGCGGGATGTACAGCCCCGACGCGGTCGGGATGTGGGCCGGCGCATCGTCCAGCAGCGACGCCGCGGTCAGCCGCCGCTCGGCGATGGCCTGCGCGTAGAGGAAAGGCTTGAGCGTCGAGCCGGCCTGGCGAAGCGCCGTCACGCCGTCCACTTCCGCAGCCTGGCTCAGCGTCCCGGAGGATCCGACCCAGGCCAGCACGTCGCCGCTGGCGTTGTCCAGCACCAGCATGGCCCCATCCTCGACATGGCGGCGGCGCAGCTCGCGCAGCTGCTGCTGCAGCGCCTCCAAGGCCACGCGCTGCACGTCGGCCCGCAGCGTGGTCACGATGCGGGCCTGCCCGCCCGAGACGGCCACCGCCCGCCGCGCCAGGTGCGGCGCGATGCCCTCGCTGGCCGCGAACGCGCGTCGCTGGAAGGCGCCGGTGGTCATCAGGTCGAGGCCGATGCAGTCGGCCACCTCGCCCATGTCTCGCAGCAAGCCGCACGCGCGGCGCGCCACCATGCCCGCCGCGGCATTCGGCGCGCGCACCAGCGCGGCGGCGATGGCCGCCTCCTGCGCGTCCAGCCCGTGCGGCGCCTTGCCGAACAGGGTGCGCGACAGCGCGTCGATGCCCACCACCTCGCCGCGGAAGGGCACCAGGTTGAGGTACGCCTCGAGCACCTGGTCCTTGCGCCAGCGCCGCTCCAGCACCTGCGCGGCCGCGGCCTGCCCCAGCTTCTGGGGCACGGTGCGGCCGCCGGCACCGGGCTTCCAGTCGTCGTCCAGCAACCCCGCCAGCTGCATCGTGATGGTCGAGGCGCCGCGCGTGCGCTGGTGCCAGAGCCTGCCCCAGGCGGCCGACGAGACAGCACGCCAGTCGACGCCGCGGTGCTCCCAGAACCGCCGGTCTTCCGACACCACCATCGCCAGCCGCAGCGCGGGCGAGACGTCCTCCAGCGCCACCCACTCGCCGCGCCGCACCTGGTCGTCGCGCCGCAGCCGGTGCAGCAGCTCGCCGTGGCGGTCCAGCACCTGGATGTCCGAAGGCCGGTGCGCCTGCTTCACCTCGTCGAAAGCCGGAAGCGCCCAGGCGGCGCCCGCGCAGAATGCCAGCAGGACGGCGGCAATGCGCTGCATCGGTGTCCCGCCTCTACACGCCGACCGGGGCCCGCATCGCCGCGGCCATGATGTCGCTCAGGGCCGGGACCCAGAGCGCGGACTGGTCCAGCGCCGTCTGCACCAGCACGGTCTGGGTGGTGCGCTCGATGATGATGCGCTGGCCGTCGTGGCCGACCATCATCATCCAGTTGCCGTCGGCGCGGCCATGCCAGAAGAAGCACTTGTAGCCGACCTTCGGCGCGGCCTGGCCGAAGCGCACCTGCGCGTCGGCCGCCGACCACGAGGCGCATTCGTCGATCCAGCGCGCACTGACCACCTGCCTGCCGTCGATGGCGCCGCGCTGCGCCACCAGCTGCGCCAGGCGCGCCCAGTCGCGCAACCGCGCGCCGAAACCGATGCAGTTGAACTCGTGCCCCTGTCCGTCGCACAGCCAGCTGGCATCGCCCTCGGCGCCCAGCGGCTGCCACAGCGCCTGCTGGCAGAACTCGGCCAGCGGCAGTCCGGTCACCTGGCGGATCACCATCCCGACGGTGAGCGGGCACAGCTCGTTGTAGTTGTAGCGCGTGCCCTGCGGCTCCTGGGCAGCGTTCCACGAGCGCACCACCGCCTCCAGGTCCGAGCCCCCGTCGAGGAAGGCGCGCGGATAGATCGTCGGGTTGTCGCGGTCGTGCAGGATGGCGGCGCCGCTGGACATGTTGGCCAGGTTGCGCAGCGTCACACCGCCGTGCAGCGTGCCGCGCAATGCCGGCACGTAGTCGTCCGCCCTGTCATCCAGCGACCGCACCAGGCCGCGGTCGATGCAGATCCCCAGCAGCAGCGACGTTACGCTCTTGGCCATCGACCAGCTGGTCATGCGCATCTCGGGCTTGCGGTCGAACTGGTACGCCTCGAACAGCACGGTGCCGCGGCGCGCGATCAGCAGCCCGCTCACCGGCCACGCGCGCAGATAGGCCTGCGCCTGTGCGGCGACGGGCTCGAACGCCTTCACGCCTTCCGGAGCAAGTACCGCCAGCGGCGCCGCGCCGGCCGGTGCCGCGATGCGCCGGGCACGGAACATGGACTCGTAGCCGCCGGAGTAGTTGCCGACGCGGTACTGCCGGTCGGTCCAGTTGCGCTGGGGTCCCCAGCCGCCGGGATAACCGAGCCTTTGCTCCCAGTCGGCCGCGGCGCCCCAGGCGGCCCCGCCAATGGCCAGGGCACCGGCCCCGAGCACGTCGCGTCGCTTCATCGTCCTGCCTCCACCTTGATCCGCGCATTCGGCAGCTCGCCGAACATCTCCGGCGCGTACATCGCCTCCACCCGCGAGGGCGGCAGCGAAAAGTCGCCCACGTTGTTCAGGCGCACCGTGTACTCGACCTTGACCGCCCCCTTGGGGAGGTACTCGTAATAGCTGCGGAAGGCCTCGAAGCTGCGCTCCTCGAACGCCGGCCACGACCAACCGCTGCGCTTCTCGCCCTGCGTGGCGATCTGCGAGTCGCGGCCCAGGCCGGTGCCGAGGATCGTCGCGCCACCCGGCACCGGATCGCTGACCACCACCCAGGTCATGTCGGCCGAGGCGTTCACTTCCAGCGTGATGCGCGCGACGTCGCCCCGGCTCCATTGCCCGGCCACCGCCTGCTCCACCGGCGTGACGGTCTTCTTCAGCTGGTAGCCGGCGAAGAACGGCGCCTTCAGGTCCACCGCGGCCAGCGACTGGAGCGTGAGCCAGGGCTTGCCCGCGCCCTGGTGCGTGACCGTGAGCGTGTCCTTGCCTGCACCCCACGGCAGCATGGCCGTGTTGTTGCGCAGCGTGCCGGGGCTGGCCGGCGCGCCGTAGACCGAGCGCTCGTTCGGCGCGCCACCGGCGTCGGAAGGCTTGACCCGCTCGACCCTGGCCCAGTCCACGGTGCCGGCCTGCGTGCCCAGCACGGCCCGGGTGACGCCGGCCACCGGCACCGATTCGAACTTGCGCGCGAACTTCTCCAGGGCCAGCCCGCCCCAGAGGTTGGCCGTGGTGGTCAGCCAGGCGCCGCGCTGCTGGCGGCCGATGAAGCCGTTGGCCAGCCGGCCCATGTCGTCCTTCCAGGCCGGGTCGTCCAGCACGGCGAGGATGAGGCGGGCGCTGTTGGTGTCGCCGCTGGCCATCAGCCACCACCAGTAGTCGTCGCGCTCGGTGCTGAAGACCAGCTTGGTGCCCTGGTAGGACAGCCGTGCGCGCAGCACCTGCGAGGCTTCCGCGAGGCGCTGCTCGCGCTGCGGCACGTCGGGCACGCGGCGCAGGATGTTCATCCAGTCGATGACGGCGCTGGTGGGCCACTGGTTGGGCGCGATGGTGATGCTGCCCAGCTGCCGGGCCTGCGCCTTTCCATAGCGCGAGAGCGCCTCCAGCGCGGCCAGCTTGCGCACGTCCAGGTCCTTGCGCGGGCTCCAGAAGTCGCGCTGGATGCGGCCTTCGACGAACGCCGCCAGGCCGCGCTCCATCGGCGCCCGCACGTCGTCGGGCAGCGCGAAGCCGGGATTCAGGGCCGCCGCCTCGTGCGTGGCCGCCAGCACGTAGGCGGTCAGGATGTCGCTGCCGCGGTTGGCCTCGCCGTCGCGCGGCGGGAAGTAGCTGGCCAGGCCGTCCGCGTCCAGGTAGGTCGGGATCTGCGACGCCACCGACTGCCACAGCTTCTCGTCGCGCAGGCCCACCGCCTTGCTGGTCTTCTGCTCCAGGCAGGCGAAGGGATAGTTGGCAAACCAGTCGCGCACCCCCGGCAGGCCTTCGGCCAGCTTCGGTTGCAGTGCCACCTTGAGGCCCCCGCGCTTGTCGCCGGCGACGGGCAGCGCATCGGCCGGCGGCGCCACCTCCAGCGCGTAGGGCCCGTCCAGTTGCACCAGCGTGGCCTGCTGCACCGTCAGCGGCACGGCGGGCACGATGCGCTGGCTCACCTTGAGCGCATCGCGCGCACCGCCCAGCAGGTCGCGCGCTTCGATCTCCCAGAGGATGGCGCCGGCCCGGGTTTGCGCCAGGGCGGCGGGCGCGGCGACCATCCATGCGACCTCCCGCGCCTCGCCGGCGGGCACCTCGACCTGCTGCGGCGCGAGCGTCAGGCCGGTCGCGCGCGGCGCGACCTCGACCTTCATCGCCTTGCCGGTGGTGTTGCGCACCGTCAGCTGGGCGCGGAACTGGTCGTCGTCGCGCACCAGCGGGGGCAGTCCGCTGATGACCTGCAGGTCCTGCGTGGTGCGGATCGTCGCCTGCCCGGTGCCGAACAGCTGCGCGCCGTGGTCGGCGACGGCCACGATGCGGAAGCTGGTGATCGCATCGTTCAGCGGCACGGTCACCACCGCCTCGCCCCTGGCGTCGAGCACCACGCGCGGATTCCACAGCAGCAGCGTGTCCAGCAGCTCGCGCTGCGGGCTCTTGCCGCCGCCACCGCCTGCCGGCACGGCCTTGCGCCCGTAGTGCCGGCGGCCGATGATCTCCATCACCGCCGTCGATGTCTCCACGCCCCAGGCGCGCCGCTGCAGCATGGCGTCCAGCAGCTTCCAGCTGTCGTTGGGCATCAGCTCCAGCAGCGCCTGGTCGACCGCCGCGAGCGCCACTTCGGCGCCGGCCGCCGGCGACCCGTCGGGCTTCTTCACCGCGATGGTCACGCGCGACTGCCCGCGCACGGGATACGACGCGCGGTCCGGCTTGACGGCCACCGCCAGCTCGTGCGCCCTCGCCCCGACGCGGAACTCCGCCAGGCCGAGGCGGAACGCCGGCTTGGACAGGTCCACCATCGCGGTGGGCGCCACCCAGTCACGGCCTTCGTCGCGCCAGGCGTGCCACCACTCGCGGGGCGCCTTGAAGCCCCAGGTGAAGAAGCTGTACCACGGCACTTCGCGCAGCCGCCCGCGCAGCGCCAGCACGCTGACGTACACGTTGGGTGCCCAGCCCTCCTCGACCTTCAGCTCGATGGTCGGGTCGTCGCCCCGCAGCTGGACCACCTGCGTGCGCACGATCCCCTCGCGCTCCACCGCCACCAGGGCCGTGGCGAAGCGGAACGGCATGCGCACCTGCAGCCGGGCCGTCTCCCCCGGCTGGTAGGCCTTCTTCTCCGGCAGCACGTCGATGCGGTCGCTGTTGTCGCCGCCGAACCAGAGTTCGCCCTGCCGGGTCACCCACACCGAGCCTGCCGCCTCGTGCGTGCGGCCTTGCGCATCGGTGGCCGAGGCGACGAGCTCGACCTCGCCGGCCTCCTGGAGCCGGGCTTCGCACAGCAGCAGGCCGCGCGAGTCGCTCGTGCCGCTGCACACCGTCCCCAGGTCCTTCAGGTCGGTCTTGCTGTCATAGGTGTAGAAGCCGCCGACCATGCGCTTGCGGCTGCTGGTGGTGACTCGCACCTGTGCCTGCACCTTCAGCGCCACGCCCGCGGCCGGCTTGCCGTCCAGGCCCAGCGCGAGTGCCTGGAAACGCATCGCCTGGCTGCTGGACACCCAGCTCTCGGTCTTCAGACCTGCGACCACCGCGGCGGGCCAGACGGTGGCCACGTGCCGGAGCGTCTGGACCTCGCCGTTCGGGTCGGCATAGCTGGCCTCCAGCACCAGCTCCTGCGGCTGCCTGGACCGGGGCACGTCCGGCACCGTCACCTTGCCGGCGCCCTGCCTGTCCAGCGTGATCGGCAGCTTGTCGGCGATGACGCGGGCGTCCCCGGACGTCGAGGCCTCCTCGTCGCCGTGCCCGCTGTCGCCGCGCCGGCCGCGCGGCGGGTTGAAGCTGAACGCCTCGAAATCCGGAGGCGACGGCACCTTGGGACGCACCATCGCCGACACGCGGACCGGCAGGTTGGCCGCGCCGCCGCCGGCCAGGTAGTTCACCTGCACGCCGGCCGGGACGCTGTCGACGCCGACCAGCTGCTTGTCGAGGGGGGCGATCCGCCCCTCGAGCACCGGCAACCGGAACTCCTCGACGCGGAAGCTGCCGGTGCTGGTCTCGCCGCGCGACGTCGCCAGCGCGACCTCGTACACGCCCAGCTTGGCGGCGGGCGGAACCTTGAATTCGCCTTCCGCGCTCTGGCCGCCGGTGCCGGTGCGCCGCCAGGCCAGCGCCTGCTTGAACTGCGTGCCGCTCCCCACGTGCGTGACGATCACCTGGGTCGGCAGGTCCGTCGGCACCGACAGCCCGCCACGCGTTTCCACCCTGGCGATGTGCTTCATCGACACCGTCTCCCCCGCCCGCAGCAGCGTGCGGTCGAACACGGTGTGCAGCCGCTGGTCGGGCATGGCCTCGCGACTGACCGGCACGTCGAAGCGCCAGGGCTCGATGCCCCGGTTCCAGTCGCTGAAGGTGAACGCCAGGTCTTCGCCGCCCCGGCCATCGCCGGCGCGGGCGCTGACGAACCAGGCGGTGCGCCATTGCTGCTGGTCGTCGCCGAAGCAGGCCGGCGGCTGCGGCCCGACACCCTTCAGGTCGGCGATCCCCTGGGCGTTGGTGGTGGCGGTGGCCACCTCCTTGCCGTCGCAGGACGAGACGCGCACCGTCGCGCCCGCCACCGGCTTGCCCTTGTCCAGCGTGGTCACCCAGGCCAGCGCGTTCTCGCGGCCCAGCTTGAAGTGCACGGCCAGGTTGGTCACCAGCGCGGTCGTGCGGACATACATCGTGCGCTGCGCGCCGTAGCGGGCATCCAGCAGCGACTGGCCCAGCAACGGCGAGGCGATCTCGACCACGTGGAACCCCGGCGTCATCGGGATGCCGACCACCTCGAACGGCCGCGGGTCGCCCGCCGCGGGCTTGGGCAGCTCCAGCGACCGGACGCCGGCCTGGCCCGCCAGCAGCGACAGCGTGCGCGCCTCGACGCGCCTGCGGTCCTGGCCTTCCAGCGCCGGCGGCAGCGGGTGCCTGACGTCGCGCGATGCGTCCCCGCGCTCGACGAACCAGTCGTCGTACCGGCTCACCTTGCGCATCCACGCCAGGATGTCCGCGTCGCTGCGCGGCGTGAGGTCACCCACCCTGGACGCCTGCAGGCCCTGGATCTTCAGCGCCGCCTCGACGTTGCGCAGCGTGACCGGCAGCAGCGGGCCGCTGTCGGGCTCGGCGTAGCGCTCGACGATGCCGAACGGCGCCGCGGCGAACTTGGCCAGCGGCGGCATCGGCCCGGTGGACACCTTCAGCGGGAAGTTGTCCGCGTTGCGCAGCGCACGCCCCGACGCGTCCTGGAAATCCCCGGGCAGTTCCAGCGCGAAGGCCGTGCGTTCGGGGAACAGCCCCTTGAAGGTCACGCCGCTGACCACCGCGTCGCCGTCGCCGGCACGCGGGTCGAACTCGGGCTTGAACTCCTGCTTCTCGCTGCGCAGCCGGATCTTCTCGGCGATGCGGCGCGGCACGGGCGCATTGAACGACAACGCCAGCGGCCGGATCGGCAGGCACGCCGCCTGCGCGTTCTCGCGTTCGCAGCTGAAGCTGGCGGCGAACGGCTCGCGAACCTGGAACGCGAAGCGCTTCTCGATCCGGTTGGGAACGCCGCTGGGCGTGGCGACGCCCATGCCGTAGACCAGCTGCACGCGCGCATCGGGCGGCAGCTTGCGGTTGCAGGCCAGCGCGGCATGGCGCAGCGGCTCCCGGGCGGCTTCCTTCTCCAGGCCCTGGGCCTTGAGCAACGGCTCGCGCTCGCGGGGCGCCAGCAGGCGGACCGGCACGCGCTCGCCCAGCCCCTCGACACTGCAGCTCACGCCGGCCTGCAGGCTCTCCAGCGTCGCCGGGCCATTGAGGCGCAACAGGAAATACTGCTCCTCGTCGATGCCCCCGCCAGCAGGCCAGATCGATTGGACGAAGGGCCCGCCCGTGGTGAACCGCCAGGTGCCGGCAGCCAGTTCCGCGCCCTGGGGCGACTTGAAGCCGGCCCGGGTCTGCAACGTGCAGCTGACACCCGGCGGCAGGTCGTCCCGGAAGTCGAACACCCATTCGCGGTCGCTGGTCCAGCGGCCCGTGCCGGCCGTGGCTTGGGCGTCGCTGCACGCCAGCTGCACGGGCGCCGCCGACTTCGGGTCGCCGAAGGTGGCGCCGGAAGCGTCGAGCTTGACGACCACCTGCCGCACCCGGGCCACTTCGCCTTGCGGGGAGACCGACACGGCTTGCAGGGCATGGGCGCGGCCGGCGGCGAGGGCCAGCACCAGCCACAGGGCGCGGACGTAGGGATGACGGGGCAAGGGACCTCCGATTGTTCTTGTCGGCGGCAAGGGTAGCGCATGGAAGAGCTGCCGGCGGCCCGCCCGGCGTGCATCCTTCACGCTGCGGCGCAGGCAGGTTGCCGATGCGCCGCGGGCACGGGGGGCACCGTCAGATCGGCACGCCGGCCTCGCGCCCTGGCCGCGGCGCGCGCGCCGTGAGCAGCCGCGCGGGCCTCAATCGAGGTCGGCGACGGCCGGTGCGGTCCGGGCGTGGCCGCCGCGGGTAGGCAACCGCTCGTGGTGCAGCAGCAGCATCGTGGCCGCGTGGATGGCGAGGCTGAGGAGCAGCATCCACATGTTCTGGAACAGGACGCCGGAGACCAGGCCGATCGCCAGGCTCACCGCCTGGAAGGCGACGGACACGCGCACGCCAAAGCCGTCGAAGGGCTGCGCGAAGACCTTCGACCGTTGCGCCGCCAGCAGCGCCACCGCGCAGGACAGCGTGGCGAGGACGACCGCCCCGCGCCACGGCTCGGCCACGCCGAACTTGATGAGCGCGTTGGTGCACAGGACGCCGACCAGTCCGCCGACGACCGCGAGCCACGCCCGGCCCGTCGCCCGCTGCACCAGCGAGAAGAAGAAGATCACCCAGAACCATGCCCAGAAGTTGCCGTAGGGCACGCCGAAGTACTGGTGCTCGAGGCCGCGGCCCCAGTCCCAGAAGCCGACCCGGACGGCCACCACGTCGAGGCCCAGGTCGATGCCCAGGCCGAACAGCCCGTCGAATGCGCATGCCGACAGCAGGCCCAGGCGCAGCCTGCCGCTGACCTGCTGTGCCGAATAGATGATGCAGCCCCAGGCGATGCCGATGCACAGCGGCACCTTGAACACCATCACCGCGAACTGGCCGTACTGGTAGGCACTGAGCTGGTAGATGGTCGCGATCTCCAGGCAGAGGCCATAGACGCTGCCCCAGAACAGGGTCGACAAGCCGCCGGACCGCGTCCTCCGGGCGTGCCACAGGCAGGCGAGGAGAGCGAGGTAGACGAAGGCCTCGAAGAGGTGGAACCAGGGTTTCATGCGTGGTGGAGCTTGGTGCCGTGGACGGCCTTGCTGAACAGGCCGATCTCCTCCCGCAGATTCCCGGCGCCGTGGGCGCGGTACACGGCCTGGAGATCGTGCAGGGTGTAGTCGCGGTAGAAGGGCTCGTGGTAATCCTCCGGGAACTGGTCCAGCACCCAGTTGAACTCGGGCACATCGTCCTGCTGGATCGAGTCCACGTGGCCGATCCAGCCCTGCACCACCAGCACGCGCGCGAGTTCGCCGAGGATCCGCGTGCGCACGTCGCGCGGCACTTCGTGCAGCAGGTAGCACGAATAGGCGGCGTCGAAATGCTGGTCGGGAAACGGCAGGTTCTCGGCCTGGCCGCGGACGAACGAGACGTTCGGGCAGTCGCGCAGGTTCTGCCTCGCGGCCTCCATGTAGTCCGGCGAGAGCTCCAGCAAGGTGATGCGGGCCTTGGGAAACTCGGTCGCGACCATGCGGGTCAGGGCGCCCGTCCCGCCGGCGACCTCGAGAAAGTGGCACCCCGCGCCGTCGTGGCCGAAGCGCTCGCGCAGCGGCCTGAGGATCAGGCGGCGCATCGCCGCCGCGGTGCCGGCGAACACGATCTCGACCTGGTGGTCGTACTTCCGGGCCGAGGCGCCGGACAGGTAGCCGTCGGTCTGGAAGTGGAAGTTGCGCGTGTAGTACGCGGGGAAGGCGTGCTGGCGGACGGACGACGCGCCGGAGAAGCGATCGTGGATGCCCCGCTTGCGGCGCGCGGCCACCGCGATCGTGTCGCCGAGGATCACGGGCAGGCGCGCCAGGTGGCGCACCGGATTCCCCAGCTCCAGCAGCGCCAGCGAGTAGACACCGTCACGGACGTTGCGGGCGTCGGCGAGGAACAGCCGGTTGAGGTGGCCCCTGGATCGCCAGAGATTGCGCAGCAGGTTCGACTGCAGCTTCTTGCGCTTGCCTGCCACGATGCGATCGAGTGCCGCGATGGCGAGCGCCTGGCAGGCAAACAGCCCGAGCCGTGCCAGGGCATAGAGATAGGTGCAGGCGAAGCGCAGGTGCGCCGCGACGTGCAGCTTGGCAGGGCTGTCCAGTGCCGAGGATGACATCGCCATTCCTTTCACGCGCTTCACGGAAGAAGCTGTCCCGGCACCGGCCTGGATGGCGCGGCGACGCGGGCGGGAACCCTTCAGGGGGAGTAAGACATTCTGCCTCAGCCACCTTGGCCTGCACAGCAGGCGCCGCTGGGGTGAAACCCGCAACCGTCCTCGCCTGCACGGCGGCCGGGCGGGCCCGCCGCCTGCAGGTCGTGCGCTCATCCCAGCCTCACGCGCCGGTCATAGACAAGGGGCCGGATGAAGGTCCGGGCAAGTGTCTTCGATCCGCGGACCAGGTCCGCCTCAGGCTAGAAGCGGGCGTCCAAGATTGGGGAACTACGGGGACTATCGAAGCACGTAGCTGGCAAGGACCGCCTGCACTTCGTAGATGCTCAACTTCTTATTGAACTGCTTCTGGATAGGAGCTTCGGTCCCTGAGATCCAGATCTTGAGCTCGGCATCCAGATCAAACGTGCCGGCTGTTTCCACGCTGAAGTGGGTGATGCTCTTGTAAGGGATGGAGTGATACTCCACCTTGCTGCCGGTGAGCCCTTGCTTGTCCACCAGCACAAAGCGCTTGTCAGTGAAGACGAAGTAGTCCCGGATCAGCTGGTAGGCATGCTGAACCGATTCACCCGGAGCCAGAATCGGCGCGAACTCTTGCTGGATCTTTGCCGGATCGATCTTCGCTGCGTTTCCGAGGAGCCCGTCGAGAAATCCCATGTCACCTCCTTCTCTCGGCAGTTATATAGGAGCGCGCCGTCAGTGGACGCGCTGGCGGCCGCTTCAGACCTAAGCGGCCCCGGCCACTCAATCGAAGCGTCTAGTTTTCCGACCGAGACTCGCCATGATCAGCCCAGGTTGATGTCCTCAGGCCACAGGAAGTACGGGCCAAAGCGAGATTTGGCAACAAGCTCGACTCCGGACTGTTGCCCCTTGAGCGTGAGTGCGTGGCGATCGCCTTCGAGAGCAAGGTATCCAGCGGCCGTGGCACGCTCAAGAAGCTGCGAGGTCTTCAATCCGTGCTTCTGCGCGATCTTTGATGATGGAAGCTTTCCGCCCGAAGTCGGTTCGCCTTCTGTCACAACATCTGCAACAGCCTCGGAACTCTCTACGGCGCTGCTTGTGACCCTCTCCATGGTGATCCGCACTTCGTCGCTGATACGGATGATGCGTTGCGCCTCTTCGTAAGCATCTTTGTACAGCTGCGCATCCTCGACACGTTCGATCAGAACTCCCATCTCGTTGTTGTTCACCTGGCTGAATTCATAGAGATTCAGGCTAGTCACGATACAAAGAGACTCACTAAGGTAGCACTTCGCATGCAGGTTCTTGCAGAAGCTGGTCCGAACATAGGTCAGCCCCCGGAGCCATTCAATCTCCTGCGGCTGCAGTTCACTCTTGCCATACACGATCCGGACATCGATCTTGAGGCGGTTCTTGTCTGCCAGCAGCTCCTTGATGCGGTCATTCAGCTTCAGGAAGGGGCTGATCAGGATCAACCGGTCTGTGGCACTCTTGATCAACTCTTCGAGGAAGTAGTTGGTCGCACTGGTGTTCAGGAATTTCGCCATCTGCTGGTCAGAGCACTTGGAGGTGATCGGGACACCATTCTGCAGCAGCCTCACCACGCACCCGATTCGGTGATGGGCGCAAGGGTTTAGCTCGCGACTGTCAAGACAACGCCGCTCACGGGAAAGGCGCACCCGAGCGACAAAGGCCTCCCCCAGCCGCAAAGCGAACACGCCCCACCGGGCGGACCGGAAGCACGGGGTAGGATCGACACATGAGAGACGAACGCATCTGGGTCGAGCCGGTCGGCTCCGTCATCGTCGCGCGGGTCCGCGGGAAGCCCACGGCGGAGATGCTGAGGGAGTGCGAGCGTCGCGTCCTGGAACTCGCCCAGGAGACGCAGCATGTCCGGCTGCTCTACGACGCCCTGGAACTGGAGGCGCCCGAGATCGAGGTGGTACGACTGCAACAGGAGCTGGAAGCGGCCAGGCAGACGAACCTCGGGTCGGCGTCGCTGCGGACCGCGATCCTTGTCCCCAACACGCGCATCGCGTACCTGGCGCGGATCGCGTTCGGCCACGTGGGCGAGGCGAAATACCGGGTCTTCTACAACGACTTCGGCGCCGCCCTGAAGTGGCTGGACGACCTGGGCAGCTGAGCCTTTGCCGCCCTGGATGGGCGGTCGGATCTTGATGCGGCAGGCAGCGGAGGACCAGGGGCGTCAACCCCGCTCCGGCTGCCGGCCGCGCCTCGGCGCGTGGCCGACCAACGTGAGGTGGCGGGGCAGTTCCGCTGCAATCCCGCACGCGCGCCGACGATGGGGGTCGTCGCCAATGAAGATGTCGTGCGCAGCGCACCACCCGTATGCTTCGCGCATCGCCATGCAAGACGACATGCACGACATCGGAGCAGCGAAATTCGACGTCCACCGCGCCGGCGAATACGAGCGGCAGAGCCGCATCGGCCTTGCCGGCTATGAGGCCTGCCACGAACTCGCCGCCTGCATGCTGGCGGCGTCGCTGGGCGACGGGCCGCGGCACGTGCTGGTGGTGGGCGCAGGGGGCACCGGGCAGGAAGTCCAGTCGATCGGCGGGTTGCAGCCGGCGTGGCGCTTCACGGCCGTCGATCCCTCGCCGCCGATGCTCGAGCAGGCGATCGCCCGCCTTCATGCATCGGGCCTTGCCGACCGCACGACCAGCGTTTCCGGCCATGTGCGGGACATCCCCCTCGACACACGGTTCGATGCCGCCACGGTCATCGGTGTCCTGCATCACGTGCAGGGAACCGAAGCCCAGATGGATCTGCTGCGGTCCGTGGCAGACCGCCTGCCCAGCGGAGCGCCCCTGGTCCTGGCAGGCAATGCGCATGCGTACGCAAGCCGGCCGCTGCTCCTGAAGGCATGGGCGCAGCGCTGGCGCATGTTCGGCGCCGGCCCGGACGAGGTGCAGGCGAAGCTCGGGAAGATCCTGCACGGCGCCGATCCGCCGGCGTCCGAATGGCACGCCCTCCAGATGCTGGCCGCGGCGGGTTTCGGGCGGGCCGAGCGGTTCTTCTCCAGCCTGTTCTGGACGGCCTGGATCACGTTCCGGAACTGAGCCAGGGCGCCGGACCTCGGGGCGACGGCGGCCGCCTCGCCCGGCCAGGACGTGTTGCGGCCCGCCAGGAGCAGGCACGGTGTCGACGATGCCGCGCCAGATGAGGTGTTGGCGCGGGGCGCCAGCACGAGCGGCTCAGGAGGAGCGGGCCAGGTTGGTCTTGCGACCCGAGCCGCCGACGGGGCCCGAGGGGACCTTCCGTCCCGAGCCGATCTTCTTGCCTGCACCCTGGCGGTTGGCCACGGTGGCCCATGCGCGCGCGCCGCCCTGCGGGCGGCCCACGCCTTTTGGCCCGTTGCCTTTCTCGATGGCACCCGCTTGGCGCTGTTGCTTGTCGGTGGAGGTGGACTTGTCCCCTTGCGGCATGTTCGGCTCCTGGAGATGGATGTTCCGGCGATCGGCGCTGCTCGAGATCGGCGGCGGCGCAAGGCGCTCCTGGACGGTTCTGCATGGAGCCCCGCTCACACGCAGCAGCCACACCCCCCTGCGTGCCGCATCCGCGCATAACGCCCGTCGGCTGTCTCGCGCGCGTGCAGTGAGCCCATGCCGCCGACGTGCGGGCTGGCCGCGACCATGCGCGTGGCGTCCTGGCCGCATTTCGGGCAAGACGTCGCGCGATCACGGTCGGCAATGCGCCGCAGCTCGGCAAATGTGCCGCAGCGAGCGCAGGCGTAGTCGTAGGTGGGCATCAGGCCTGTCACTGTTCCACGGCCGACGATCCCGCCTTGTAGGAACGGCTCCACTCTTGGGCGTGGCCAGCCCGGCCGTGCCGCCGCGGGATGAGACGGCGAGGCGACCGGCGCCGAGTACGTCGGCGGCTGCACACGGTGGCTGCTGCACATGTTGCCGCCTCGGGATCGACATGCTCGTGTGCAGCCCATCGCGGTGCGAGACGTCTGCCAGCTCTCATCGCCCATGACCTACGGTTTTCGTGACTCGATCGAACGACCATCAGCGCATGGACGAACTTGCCTTCCCGCGCAACCTGGTCAGTGCCGCAGTGGAGCGGGCAAAGAGCATCCCGCCGCTCTTCGGACCGGGCTGGGACGTGTGCTTCGTCGACGAGGGCGGCGCTGAACTTGCACGCTACACCGTCGCCCACTTCGAGCAGATCACGCATCTCGAAGCAGAGCTCGGCCGGCTCGGCTTCAAGCTGCTCCTGACCGAAGGCAGCCGTTGCGATTTCGTCTTCGGAGCTGCATCCCTCGACACCCAGTTCTGATCTGTGCGAGGCCAAGGCCGCGCTGGGCGCAGCACCGTGGCATGCGGGTTGCCATGGCCTTGCATGGTCAGGATCGCCAATGCTCTGGAGCAGACCGCGGAAGCTCTTGCGCACGCAACGCGCAATCTGGAAGAAGCGCGGCTGGCTCTTGAACGATCGCGGGAAGTTCAAGCGTGGTGGAAGGCATCGCTGCGCGACTCCCAGTTGTTGCTGACGCACCCCTCGCGCCCATGCACGTGCCACCCACCACGGCGGCGCTGACGCCACAGCGGCTCGACCGTGCTTGCGCACCCTTCAGGGACGATGGACCATGCCAAACGGGAAGAAGGCTCCGCCAGGTCAACGCTCCGGTCATGGACTGGCGAGCATCCTGGAGTACGTCGACTTCGGCTTGACGCAGCCCAGCCACCTGGAGCACGCGTTCGACCGCCATGCCTACCGGGTGCTGGTGGTGGACGACGTCGCTGCCCAGCGCTATGCGACCGAGAGGACGCTGCGGGCCGCGGGGTATGTCACGCTCGAAGCAGAGACCGGTGACGACGCGATCAAGCTCGGGGCGAGCGCGTCGGCCATCATCCTGGACGTCAATCTTCCCGACGTGCACGGGATCGAGGTCTGCACAACCTTGCGGGCGAGCCCGGCGACACGGTCCATTCCCATCGTGCTGACCTCGGCCGTCTACGTGGACGGCGTCCACAAGGATGCTGGCCTCGATGCCCTTGCAGACGCTTACCTGGTCCCCCCAGTCCAGGCCGGCGAACTGCTGGACCTGGTCGATCGTCTGATCAAGAAGCACTCCGGCGCCAGGTAGATCCGGGGGCCCCGGTGCCTGACAGGCGATGCGCATGCCTGGTTGCGCGTGCACGCCACAGCGCGCGCAACCCGCGTGGTAGTCTGGGGCAGCGATCGAATTCAGGTTGCATGCAGCGTCGAGGGCGTTCAGGAGCAACGATGGTTCAGATCGAGCTTGCCATCTCGTTGGAGTACGAGATCGAGGATCCCGCGGGTGCCGATTTCATCTTCAACATCCATCCGGCCAGGACCGCGCACCAGCACGTGCAGGCCGAGCGCCTGGAACTGACCGGCGACGTGCCGCAAGACATTGCGACCGACAGCGCAACCGCCACCCGCTTCATGCGGCTGCACGCCGGTCCAGGGCTGTTCGTCCTGCGGTACGGGGCGACCGTCACGATCCAGCACTATCTGGCCGAGCCCGACACCTTGGTCGAGGTGCCGGTGCGCTGCTTGCCGTTGGAGGTGATGCCTTACCTCTACCCTAGCCGCTACTGCCAATCGGATCGACTGCTCAGGCTGGCCTGGGCGGAATTCGGCTCCTTGTGGCCGGGCTACAGCCGGGTGCTGGCCATCCAGCACTGGGTGCAGCAGCGCGTGACCTACACATCGGGTTCGAGCAGCTCGTCCACCTCCGCGCTGGACACCATCGTCGACCGCGTCGGTGTCTGCCGCGACTACGCCCACCTGATGGCGGCCTTGTGCCGCGCGTTGAACATCCCCGCGCGCATCGCCACCGGGACAGACTACGGAAGCAACCCGCTGCGCTCACCGCCGGACTTCCATGCCTATGTGGAGGTGTACCTCAGCGATCGCTGGTACTTGTTCGATCCCTCGGGCATCGGCATTCCGATGGGATTCATGCGGTTCGGCACCGGCCGCGATGCCGCAGACGTCGCCTTCGCGACCATCTTCGGCAACGTCACCTCGAAAGCGCCATGGCTCACGGTGACCGCCGCACAGGGCGCAGGCGCCGTGCTGCCGCACCATTGCGCCCAGGCCTTGTGCACCACCGCGCCCATTCCCCCGAACGATCTGGGATGCACGAGCTTCGGCGCGCGGAGCGAGCGCCGTCAGATCGTGCGCCAGCTCCCTGAGTGACAAGCCACCAGCGGCCAGCCGCGGGCCAGCCGCGGGCCCGCCGATGCTCGTTCCGAGCGAACCTGCCGCCTGGAACGGGCCACCAGGCGCGAACCCATGGGTGGCAAGGCGTGCACCGCCCTTGACGAACACCGACGACGACGCCCAGGCGAGTTTTCCAACGCAAGCGGCCAGGTCCGGGCACCCGGCCCGGCGATCGACCGCCGGCATCACGCCGCCTGGCCGAGCGGCCGCCGGTCGTCGATCTGCCGCATCGGCGACGCGATCCACGCGATGACGGCCAGTGCGACCAGCAACAGTCCGCAAGTGCTGAACAGCAGGGTCAGCGGCACGTGCTTCAGCACCCACCCCGTTGCCGCCGAGGCCAGCGGCACCAGGCCCATGAAGATGAACATGAACAGGCTCATGGCCCGCCCCAGCATGGACGGCGCGACGCGTCCCTGGATCCAGGTGAACACGGCGACCTGCATGAAGCCGGCGAGCACGCCGACCGCCAGCATCAGGCCCACGCCCTGGGCTGTGGACGTGACTTGGCCCATCGGCAGGAACAAGAGGCCGATCAGCACGTCCGCCAGGAGCATGCTGGTGCCAAGCGTCCCGACGCGCAGCTGGCGCGCTCCCGAGAGGGCCATGCCGACGAGCGTGCCGCCGCCATGCGCGCCCGCCATCAGCCCGAGCGCCGACGCGCCCAGCTGCGGCTGGCTCTGCGCCAGCACGGGCAGGGCAATCTGCAGCGGCCCGAGCACCAGCAGGGCCACCGCCGTCCAGTACACATAGGTGGCCGCCAGGACGTGGTCGCGTCGGACATGGCGCAGGCCGTCAGCAATGGAAGACCAGAGCGAGGCGGCCGAGGCCAGGGGCGCAGGGGTCGCATGCAGGCGCACGCGCGACAGCGTCCACGCCGACAGCGCGAAGCTGGCGGCATCCACCGCAAAGGCCAGTGCGATGCCGGTCGGCTGGCGCACCGCCCCGCTGCCGTCGCCGAACAAGGCGATCAGCAGGCCTGCCGCCATGGGCCCGATGAAGAAGCTCAACTGGCGCAGGCCCATCATCGCGCCGTTGGCCGCTGCCAGGTCCTGCGGCCGGAGGGCGTGCGGCAGGATCGAGGTGCCGGACGGGATGCTGAACGCACTCGACAGCCCGAGTGCGAGCGCCAGCGCATACAGCGCCGGCAAGGGCAGGATCTGCAGGTAGACACCGAGCGTCAGCGCTGCAAGCAACCCCGCGTTCACGTGCTTGGTCCACATCAGCACGCGGTACGGCGAGAAGCGGTCGACGACGGCGCCGCCCACCAGGATGAACAGTGCCCTGGGCACCCCGATGAAGGCCAGGACCAGACCCAGCGCCGCCGTGTCTCCGGTCATGCGCAGCACCAGCCATGGCAGGGCGATCAGGGTGAACTGGTCACCCAGCAGCGACACCGCGCTGCCAGCCATCAGCCAGCGGAAGTTGGGCGCGCGCAGCAGTGCTGCACGCGGATTCGTCGTCGATTGCATCGTGGGTCCTCCTGACGGGACCGACTGTGCGGCCTCACGTTGCGTGAGGGTCAAGCGGTTTCGGCGCTCTCCTGCAGGAAGCGCCGCACCTCGGGCCCGAGCGGATGACCCGCCAGCAGCAGCGGGTGGGCCTGGTGGAGCGTCTGCAGCTTGCGGCGGATCGCCGGATCGCCGGCGCAGGCGCGATCGAGCAGGGCGTCCCAGCGTTTCAGCAGGGCACGGGCCTGGCGGCTGCGTGGGCTGGCACCGGCGGCCAGCAGCTTCCGGCCTGCCGCGTCGATGGCGGCGAACTCCGCATCCGGCACGTAGCCGATCGCCTTGACCTCGGACTCGGTGAAGTGCGTGCACGCGAGCGCGAAGCGGCAGGCGATCGCGCGATCCATGTACGCGATCATGTCGGCCGGCGGCGCCCCGCGCCGGCCCGACGCCGAGGGCTCGTGGCGGTACATCGCGCCCCAGCGTTCCATCAACGCGAAGTCGCCCTGCATCCAGCACGCCATCAGCTGCTTCCACCGGTACGTGAGGGCCTGACCCTGCGACGACTCCACCGTGCCGCCCGCGTCCATGTGGGCCCGCACCTCGGCCTGCAGCGCCAGCCATTCGCCTTCGATCTGCGCATAGCGGGTGAAGATCGACTTCAGTTCGCCGGCGCTGAAGTGCTTGCCGAACGTGGCCATCAGCGACAGGCTCTCCACCCACTCGCCGGTGTCCGGGTTCCTGCCCGCCAGGATGCCCGCGCGCAGGAGCGCCAGGCGATCGTGCAGTTCCGTCGCCTCGCGGATGCGCCGCTGCAGCGCCTGCATCTGCTGGTCGAGGATGGCTTCCGGCCGGACGTCCCGGCCATCGAGGATCGGGGCGATCGCGCCGAGGGCCAGTCCCAGATGCCGCAGCGCCTGGATCGCATGCAGGCGCGCGACGTCCTGCGCGGCGTACATGCGATAGCCGGCCTCGCTGCGCACCGAGGGCCTGAGCAGCCCGATCTCGTCGTAGTGATGCAAGGTGCGCACCGTGAGGCCGGTGCTTCGGGCCAGCTCGCCAACCTTCATGTGCATGGGCGCGGATTATCGGCGCCGCGATCTCCCGTTCGCTCGCCGCCAGGCCGGCCGGGCGCGCCTACCGCCTTGCCAGGTGGTAGGCCACCAGGGCATTGGCATGGCCATGCCCGAGACCGTGCGCGGTCTTGAGCAGGCCCACCAGTTCCATGTGCTTGAGGTCGCCTGCGGCCCGCAAGATCTGGAACCAGTGCTCGACGGGCTGCCCGTATTTCTTCTCGATGGACGGGAAGTAGGAGGCCGGGCCTTTCACCTTCTCTTCAGCTGCCATGGGCACCTCACGCATGGGCGGGCATCGCCGCCGGATTCATCCAGAGCGCGGCCCAGAGGTGGCCGTCGGGGTCCGCGAGGTCCCGCGAGTACATGAAGCCGAAGTCCTCGGCCGGGTTCGCGTCGGCCTGCCCGCCGTGGGCGGCGGCGGCCCGGTTCATCGCGTCGACCGCCTCGCGGCTGTCCAGCGCGAGGGACAGCATCAGCCCGGCCGTCCCGGCCGGGGGGAATGGCCGCTGGGTGAACGTGCGCCACTTCGCGTGCGAGATCAGCATCACCTGGATCGACTCGCTCCACGTCATGCAGGCGCTGGTGCCGTCGCTGAATCTGGCGTTCTGCTCGAAGCCCAGGGCCTTGTAGAAGGCCGTCGAGGCTGCAAGGTCAGCCACGGGGAGGCTGATGAAGATCGTCTTGGTCATGGGGTGCTCGTTCGGTGTGGCTGGAAAACGGAACTGCGAGGATTCGAAGCTCCACCGCCACGACGAGCGAGGCATGCCGGAATCGACAACCAGGTGCTGTCGAGCCGGCCCACCGGTGCGCCGACCCGGGATGGCCGCCCCGCTCGCGCCTCGCAGCCGCCTCAGTCCGCGTAGCCCGGCATCTCCCGGTCCAGCACGCGCATCATCGCCGCGAAATAGAGCGCTTCACGCTCGGCCTGCGAGTGGCTGTTTCGGGGGTTCGGGCGCTCCACCCGCTTGACCGTCTCGTCGTCCAGCACGGCCAGGGGGCGGCCGGTGGACATGGCCAGGACCTGCGCGCGGCAGACCCGCTCGAGCTTGTACAGGCGCCGGTAGGCCTGCCCGACGGTGTCGCCCACGACGAGGACGCCGTGGTTCTTCATGAACAGGATCTGCTTGTCGCCCAGGACGGACGCGAGGCGTTCGCCTTCGCTCAGCGAAGCGGCCAGCCCGGTGTAGCCGTCGTCGTAGGCGATGTTCCGGGTGAGGAATGCGGCCGTCTGGCTGCCCGGCAGCAGGCGGTTGTCCTCCAGCATGTTCAACGCCAGCGCCCAGGTCTGGTGGGTGTGGAGGATGACATTCGCGCCGGTGAGCCGATGCAGCGGCGCATGGATGCTCAGGGCGCTCAGCTCCAGGCTGCCGGTGCCTTCCAGCACCTCGCCCGCCTCGTTGAAGACGATCAGGTCGCTGGCCCGTGCCTCGGACCAGTGCAGGCCGAACGGCAGGACCAGGTACAGGCCTTCCCGGCCCGGCACGCGCATCGTGAAGTGGTTGTCGATGCCTTCTTCCAGGTCGTCGTAGACCGCGAGGCGGTTGGCCGCAGCCAGGTGGACGCGTGCGCGCCAGATGTCGTCGTGGATGTCGTTCATCGCTCGTGGCTCCTTCGGCGGTTCGGCACAGATCCGGCAGTGTCACATGGACGCCGGGGGCTGTGCGCGCCGGAGGGTTGCCGGCGCGCGCCAACCTGCTCAGTGTCGCGGCCGCACCGACACCCGCTGGTCGATGGCGCCGAAGACGGCGTCCTGCTCGTCGACGATCGCCTCGATGCGGACCCGGTCGCCGTCGCGCAGGTAGGGGCGCAGCGCCGATTCCGGCGTGCCGGCGAGGATCTGCCGCACGCGGGCCTCGGTGATGCAGGCGCTGCCGGCCGATGGGCTGGCGTTGCTGATGGTGCCGGCGCCGACGATGCTGCCGGCCGCGAGGCTTCGGGTCCGCGCGAGGTGCCGGATGATCTGCGGGAAGTTGAAGATCGCTTCCGTGTTCGCATGCGGCTCACCGAACCATTCGCCATTGATCGCGATGCGCACCCGCAGGTCCGGCATGCCGTCCCGCCACGCCGGCCCCAGGGCGGCCGGCGTCACCGCGATCGGCGCGAAGCTCGTCGCGGGCTTGCTCTGGTAGAAGCCGAAGCCCTTGGCCAGCTCGCCCGGGATCAGCCCGCGCAGGGACACGTCGTTGAGCAGCACCACCAGCGCGATCGCCTGCCGGGCCTCCTCGAGGGAGGCCCCGAGCGGCACGTCGCCCGTGATGACGGCGATCTCCGCTTCCAGGTCGATCTGGTGCGCCTCGTCGACCGCCACGATGTCGTCCTGCGGCCCGAGCATCACGTCGGAGCCGCCCTGGTAGACCAGCGGCTCCTCTTCGTAGCCTGCAGGGATGGGTTCGCGCCGCCACTGGTAGATCAGGCGCGCGTGGTTGCGGTACACGGACGCGTCGGCCCACTGGTAGGCGCGCGGCAGCGGTGCCATGCACTGGCCCGCGTCGAACGGCAGTGCGCCCGCCCAGCCCGTCGCGTCCAGCCGCCGCACCACCTCGTCGACCTGCGCGGCCAACGGTGCCCAGTCGTCGAGCAGGGCCTGCAGGGTCGGGGCGTCGGCGCCGGCCGGCACCCACTTGCGCGCGGAACGGTCGACCAGCATCAGTTCGCCGTCGCGCCTGCCGTTGCGGCGCGTCGCCAGCCGCAGCTGTGGTGCCAGGGCCGTCATGGCGCGTGGCCTCCGGGGTGGGCGCCGCGCTTGCGTCCGGCCCACGCGCGCAGGGCCGCATGCGCGTCGCGTGCATAGCCGTCCACCACCTGCGGCGCCGCGACCTCCACCGTGAGCTCCAGCCGCAGGCCGTTCGGGTCGAAGAAGTAGATGGACTCGATGTACCCGTCGTGGTCGGTCACGCCGACCACCTCCACGCCGTGCGCGGCCAGGCGCTGTTTCATCGCGAGCAGGTCCTCGCGCGTGGCGACGCGCAGCGCGATGTGGTTCACCCAGCTGGGCGTGTTGGGCGACGGCATGGCCGCCGTCGCGTCGCCGAGGTCGAAGAAGGCGATGCTGGAGCCGTCGCGCATCCGGAAGAAGATGTGCACGTAGGGGCAGTACTCGCCGGTGCTCGGCACGTGGTCCTTGCGGATCACGTGCACGAGCGGCAGGCCCAGAAGGTCCTCGTAGAAGTGGCGCGTCTCCTGCGCGTCGCGGCAGCGCCAGGCGAAGTGGTGCAGCCCCTCGACCGGGCGGGCTCCAGGCTGGTCCATGGTGGTGCTCCTCAGTCCAGCGTCACGTTGGCGGCGCGGATCACGGGTCCCCAGCGCCGGGCCTCGTCGCGCATCATGGCCTTGAACTGCTCGGGGCTGACGCGGATCGGCTCGAACCCGAAGCCGGTGAAGCGGCTCAGCACCGCGGGATCGGCGAGCGCCTTGTTCAGCTCCTGGTTCAGGCGCCCCACCACGGGCGCCGGCAGGCCCGCGGGCCCGACCACGCCCTGCACGGCGAACACCTCGGCGTCCTTCACCCCCATTTCGGCGAGCGTGGGCACGTTCGGGAGGACGGCGGAACGCTGGGGAGAGCCGATGGCGAGCGCCCGGACCTTGCCGGATTGGATCACGGACAGGCCCGAGGCCAGGTCCAGGAACATCATCGGGACCTGGCCGCCCATCACGTCCTGCATGGCCGGGGCCGCGCCGCGGTAGGGGATGTGCGTGATGAAGCTCTGCGTCCTGTTCTTGAACAGCTCCATGGCCAGGTGGTGCGGCGAACCCAGGCCGACCGAGGCGTAGCTGGTCTTGCCGGGGTTGGCGCGCACGTAGGCCAGCAGCTGGCGGAAGTCCTGCGCCGGGAAGCTGGGGTGCACCACCAGCGCGAGCGGGAAGCGGCCGATGCCACCGATGTAGCTGAAGTCCTTCTCCGGGCTGAACGGCAGCTTCTTGAACAGGTGCTCGTTCAGGAACATCAGCGCGTTGTCGGCGGACATGATCGTGTAGCCGTCGGGCCTCGCGCGCGCGACGAGTTCCGCCCCGATGTTGGTCGCGGCGCCCGGGCGGTTGTCGATGACGATCGACTGCCCGAGGCCCGCGCGCATGCCCTCCGCGATCGCGCGGGCCAGGTTGTCGGTGCCTCCGCCCGCCGGGTACGGCACCACCCACTTGACCGGCTGGTCGGGATACTGGCCCTGCGCACGGGCCCACGGGCTGGTGACTGCCGCGGCGGCGGCGACGGTGGAGAGGAAATGGCGGCGGTTCATGGTGGCCTCGGTCGGTTGTCGCGGTCAGCCCGCGGAGAGGGATGGGGTCGGCAGGTCCTGCAGGGCTGCGTCGATGGCGGCGCGGCAGGCGTCTTCGTCCGCCACGCGCTCGAAGAGCAGGAGCGCGAGACGGGCGAGGAACAGCGCCTCGCGGTCGCGTCCGGCGGCGGCGATCGCGTTGCTGCAATGGGCATAGATGCGGTCCTGCCCCGCGGCGTCGAAGGTCATGCGGGAATCTCCTGGGATGCGCAGGCGCGGCGGATCGCCCCCGTCACCTCGTGCGCGCGGGGGGCGTGCCAGCGGCCGCAGACGTGGCCATCCGGCCGCACGAGGTAGACGGTGCCGTCGGCAGCCCCGTACGCCTGGGCCACCGGTCCACGGGCATCGAGTTGCACACGGGCTGCGGGCAGCACGGGCCAGGTGGCCGAGCCGCTCGCGGCTTCGACCTCGCGGGCGGCGGGCGAGTCGCCGAACACCAGCATGGTGAAACCCTGCGCGGCCAGCAGCCCGGTCAGATGCGTGCCCGGGCCGACGCGCATGTCCAGCAGCGGCGCTCCAGGCTCGGGCCCGGCGGTGAACCCTCCGTCTCCCGACCCCGACAGCGGCGAGTCGCGGTAGGTGATGGCCTGCGTCTGGCGCGGGTTGACCAGGCGTGCGATTCCCTTGTGGCGGGCGGCCAGCGACAGGGCGGCCTCGCGCATCAGCTCGAAGCCGCGGTTCGGCGGCGACATGAATTCGGTGCTGCGCATGGCGCTTGCCGCATTGACGTGGAACGCGGCCACGCGCTCGTGGCTGTAACTGTCGAGGAGCGCCTCGCCGCCGCGGCGGCGCACCACGGCCGCGAGCTTCCAGGCCAGGTTGTCCGCGTCGTCGAAGCCCGAGTTGAGGCCGCGCACCCCGAAGATCGGCATGGCGTGCGCGGCGTTGCCGGCGAAGAGGACGCGGCCGTGGCGGTAGGAATCGAGCGTCATGGCGCCGGCCCGGTAGACCGACGTCCAGACCGGCTGCCAGGACAGGTGGCCCTCGCCGATCGCATCGAGGTGGCGCTGCACGAACTGGCGGATCTGCCCGGGCTGCATCGCTTGCGCGGCATCCTCGCCGGCGGCGAGCTGGTAGTCGATGCGCCAGATGTCGTCCGGCTGCCGGTGCATCAGGATCGTGGTGCCTCTGGCCCAGGGCGGGTCGAACCAGGCGCGCCGCTCGGTCGGATGGTCGCTCGCGAGCTCGATGTCGACGATCGCGTAGCGGCCCTGGTATCCCACCCCCTCCAACGCGAGCCCGAGCGCGTTGCGCACGAAGCTCTGGCCACCGTCGCAGGCCACCAGCCAGTCGGCGCCCGCCTGGTAGTCGCCGAGCGCGTTCTCGATCCGGACCGAGACGCCATCGGGCCGGCTCTCCAGGCCCGTGACCTTGCTGCACCAGCGCACGTCCACCAGCCCCGGCGTCGCCGCGTTGAGCCCGGCGATCGCCTCCAGCAGGTACTGCTCCATGTAGTACTGCTCCAGGTTGATCATCGGCGGGAACCTGTCGCCCGGGGTGCAAGGCATCTCCAGCACGAAGACCTCCTGCGTGCCGTAGTAGCTGCGTCCGCGCGTCCAGGCCAGCCCCTTGTCGAGGAACGGCCGGGCCACGCCGAGCCGGTCGAGGATCTCCAGGCTGCGCCGGGAGATGCAGGCGGCCCGGCTGCCCTCGCAGACCGAATCGTCGGCTTCGATCACCACGCTGGGAATGCCCCAGCGGCCGAGCCCGAGGGCGGTGGCCAGGCCGACCGGGCCGCCGCCGGCGATCAGCACCGCATGGCGTCGGGCTTCGAGCCGGCCGGCGCCGAGCGGGGGCGGCGGCGACGGGGCGAACCGCCGGTATTCGAACGGTCCGATGCGGTCGAGGGGCATGGGAAGGGGCGTGGACGGCAGTCTCGGAAGACCGGATTGTCGGCACCGGGCGCTGTCAAAATGTCCTGACGAATGAGGACAGGCTTTCCCGCATGCAACGCCGCCGGCTGAGCGACGACCTGGCGCATGCCGACGTGCGCCTGGCGGCTGCGCTGATGGACGCGATCGGCGCGCCCGATTTCGCGCGGCAGTTGCTCGACGCCGTGCAGCCCACCCTGCCCGCCAGCCACTGCACGATCTTCGGCCTGCGCAGCAACGGCCGTGTCGACGCGATCTCGACGGCCAGTGGCGTGGGCGAAGTGGCGACGCTCACCGCGGTGGACTACATCCGGCTGGGCTTCGACCGCAAGGACACCAACATGGTGTGGCTCGCGCGGCGCAAGCCGGGCGCGCGCCGCCAGTTCTGGCTGAGCCACCAGCTGGCCGACGACGTCGCCGACGAGGCGTACCGGCGCGTGTGCTACGGCGAGACGGGCATCCGCGAACGCCTCTCGTGGCTGGCCCTCTGGCCGGACGGGCTGAGGGTCGCGGTCAGCCTCTACCGCAACCATTCCTTCGCCGACTACACGCCGGCGGACTTCGACTGGGCCGGCGCGCAGGTCGCCCTCGTCGCCACCGCTTTGGTGCGCCATGCACGGCTCACGCCCGGGGCGCAGCCCGCCACCGGCGTGCCGCGCGACCGGATGGCGCACCTTCCCGCCCGCGAGCGCCAGCTCATGGCGTGCGTGCTGGCCGGACAGACGACCCGGCAGGCGGCACAGAAGATGGGGATCTCGCTGACCACCGCGTTGACCTACCGCTACCGGGCGTTCCAGCGGCTGGGGGTGCGGAACCACCGGGAGCTGCTGGGCCTGCTGGACGCGGCAGGATCGGCCGGACGCTAGGAGGCGGCCCGACGCCGGCCGCGGAGCAGGCGTCGCCTGCGCCCCGTACCATCCCGCCATGCGCCAGCCAACCGGACCCGAGCAGATGCCAGCCGCGGCCGCCGACGGCGCCACGGCGCAGGGCGAGGTCTGGACCATCGGCCACTCCACCCATCCGCTCCCCGCATTCCTGGCCATCCTGCAGGCCCACGGCATCGAGGCGATCGCCGACGTGCGCCGCTTCCCGGGGTCGCGGCGGCATCCGCAGTTCGGCACCGAGGCGCTCGGTGCCGCGCTGGCGGCGCACGGGATCGCCTACCACTGGTTTGCCGAGCTCGGGGGACGCCGGCGCCCCAACCCGCTGGAGCCCGAGGGCAGCGCCTGGCGGCACCCGTCGTTCCGGGCGTACGCCCAGCACCTGCGGACCGAGGAGTTCGCGCAGGGATTGCATTCGCTGCTGCACGTGGCCCAGGCCTCCAGGGTCGCCATCATGTGCTCCGAGCTTCTCTGGTGGCGCTGCCACCGCCGGCTGATCGCCGACGTCATGCTGTTCTGCGGCTGGCGTGTGGTGCACATCCTGGGTGCGACGGACAGCAGCGTGCATCGCCATGCCGCGCCCGTGCAGATGGGCCCCGACGGGCTGTCGTACGCCGACCACCCGCCCGAGCTGGCGGACTGCTGCTGACCCCGGCGCCCGCAGCGCTGTCGGCCGCGGGCGGCTACTCCACGGCAGCCCAGTCGCTGTCGCCGTCGCGGGCGCGGCGATCCCGCCCCCGCCCACGGTCGGCCCGCACGTCGAGCACGATCGAGGCGTTGACGGCTTCCGCATGCTGCGTGAGGGCCGCCAGGATGCCGTCCAGCGCTGCGAGCTGGCCGGCGTCCAGCACCGACACCATCTGCCGGTTGATGTCCGCGACCTGCGGGAACAGCTCCCGATGCAGCTCCCGCCCCTTGGCGGTGGCCTCGATCAGCGCCCAGCGCCGATCCCCGTCCTGGACGTCGCGGCGAACCAGCTGCTTCTTCAGGAGCACGGCCACGACCCGCGACGTCCGCGCAGCGTCCAGGTGCGCCAGCTCGCTCAGGCGCGACGGCGACATGGCGCCCCCGTCCACGACCAGGCAGAGCAGGCGGAACTCCCGCCGGGTGACCCCGTAGCGGCCTTCGCACAGGCGGATGACGGGCGCCCCCGCCAGCGCGAAAAGCCGCAGCAACCGGTAGTTCAGCAAGTCGTCCGGCCTCTGCGGATCACGTAGCGCAACACTCATTCGTCGGTTTCCGTCGCTTCATTAGATGAACTATCTGTTCGCCGCACAAGATTCCACGGCCGGGCCGCAGCGGTTCCGTGGCCGGTCCGCCAAGGGCGTCGCCGGCGCAGTGGATTTTCAGGGAGACCGACAGTGTCGATACGTGCTTTTTCCTTCTGTTTGGCGTTGCTGTTGCCTGCCGTCGCGCAGGCCGAGATCGTCATCGCGCAGGTGTCACCGACCAAGGGCCCGCTGGCCGTCACGGCCGTCGGCAACTACGAGGGCGCCAAGGCCTGGTTCGAGACCGTCAATGCACAGGGCGGCATCAACGGCCAGAAGATCCGCTTCGTGCACGAGGACGACCAGTACAAGCCGGAGGAAACGGTGCGGCTGGTCGCCATGGTCGCCGAGCGCGACAAGCCGGTGGCCTTCGTCAACCTGTTCGGCTCGGCCAACGTCCTGGCGCTGCAGTCCAGCAAGGTGCTCGAGCGCGTGAAGATCCCGGCCATCGGCGCAACGCCCGGCGCGGAAGCCATGCGTTCGCCGGACAACCCCTGGATCTTCCACGTGCACGGCGGCGACCGCGCGCAGATCCGCCACATCCTGCAGCATCTGTCGACGCTGGGCCTGACGCGCGTCGCGGTGGCGTTCCAGGACAACCCCATGGGCAAGAGCGGCCTGGCCCACTTCGACGAGGCGGTGGCCGAGCTCAAGCTCGACGTCGCAGGCCGGGTCGCCGTGCCCCCGGTGGGCGAACAGCTGGCCGCAACGGCCAGGAAGCTGCAGGACACGGGCGCGCAGGCGTATGTCATGGTCCTCGTGCGCAACAGCGGCGCCGCCCTGGTGCGCGACGTGCGCGCGGCCGGCGACCGGACGCCGCTGTACGGGATGTCCTATGTGCCCGCGGAGGCCATCCTGGAGAAGGCGCCGCTGGAGTCGGCGGTGGGCGTGGGCATCGCGCAGGTGCTGCCCAACGCGGCCGCGGAGAAGACGTCGCTGACCCGGGAGTTCCGCGCCGCGATGCGCAAGTACCTGCCGCAGTCGGAGCTGTCCAATCCGCACCTGACGGGCTACGTGGCGGCGAAGGTCGCGGTGGAGGCGATCCGCCGCGCCGGCCCCTCCCCCACGCCGGAGAAGGTGGCGGCCGCCATGCGCCAGCTGAAGATCGATCTCGGCGGCCTCCCGGAGGACTTCACGGGTGGCCGCAACGTCGGCACGCAGTGGGTCGACATCGGTGTCGTCGACCGGCGCGGCCAGTTGCTCCACTGAATCCGACAGAAGGAAACCGACATGAACATCCCGAGCGCATTGCGCACTGCCGCCGCCATCGGCGCGATCGCCGCGGCGTGCGTCGCCCAGGCGCAGACCTGGCCCTCCAAGCCCATCCGCGTGTTCGTCGGCTCGCCGCCGGGCGCGCCGTCCGACATCACGGCGCGGCTCTTCGCCGACCAGTTGGGCAAGCTGGTGAACCAGCCGGTCGTGGTGGAGAACCGCCCGGGCGCCGGCAACAACCTGGCGGCCATCGCGGCCGCGAAGGCCGAGGGCGATGGCGCCAGCCTGGTGCTGAGCCCGGACACCGTGCTGACGGTGAACCCGCACGTCTACAAGTCCGGGGACTTCGATCCCAGGCGGGACCTGGTGAACGTCTCCATCGTCGCGAGCTTCTCGCAGATGCTCGTGTGCCACCCCTCGGTGGGCGTGAAGAGCGTCGGCGAACTGGTGGCCAAGGCGCAGAAGGGGCGGCTCACCTACGCCTCGGGCGGCCCCGGCGTGCCGGGGCACCTGGCCAGCGAGATGTTCCTCGACGCGGCGCGCGTGCGCATGGACCACATCCCGTACCGCGGCCCGGCGCCGGCCACCCAGGCCATCCTGTCCGGCGAAGTGAACTGCGGCTTCCTGGCCACCCCCACCGTGCTGCCGCACGTCAAGGCCGGCAAGCTGGTCGCGCTGGCCGTGTCCTCGGCCAAGCCGTCCCCGCTGGCGCCCCAGGTGCCGACGCTGGCCCAGGCGCTCGGCCAACCCGGACTGGACGTGAGCTTCCGGCTGGTGCTGCAGGCCCCGAGGTCGACGCCGGCGCCCATGCTGGCCGAGATCGAGAAACGGTCCCAGGAGGTCATGAAGTCGCCCGAGCTGCGCGCGAAGCTGCCGAACCATGACCTCACCGCCGTGGGCAGCAGCAGCGCCCAGGCCCAGTCCATCCTGAACGCCGAGATCGTGCGCTGGGAGCCGGTGGTCAAGCGCCTCGGGCTCAGCGCCGACTGACGCGGCGCCGTCCAGCACCGAGTTCCCGTCCAGCCCCACCATGACGGCACGCGCCCCGAACATCATCTTCATCGTCGCCGACGACCTCGGCTTCGCGGACCTGGGCTGCTACGGCGGCCGCGACGCCGATTTCGGCAAGGTCTCTCCGGTGCTCGACCGGCTCGCCGCCGACGGCATCCGGTTCACGCAGGGATATGCGAACTCGCCCGTCTGCTCCCCGACGCGCTTCGCGCTGGCGACCGCGCGCTACCAGTACCGGCTGCGCGGCGGCGCCGACGAGCCGATCGGCAGCAAGACGCGGGGCAGCACCGTGCTCGGCCTGCCGCCGACGCAGCCCACGGTGGCGTCCCTGCTGAAGCAGGCCGGCTACCGCACGGCGCTGATCGGCAAATGGCATCTGGGCCATCCGCCCGCGTTCGGGCCGCTGCGCTCCGGGTACGAGGAGTTCTTCGGCCCGATGTCGGGCGGGGTGGACTACTGGACCCACTGCAGCTCGACCGGCCAGCACGACCTGTGGTTCGGCGAACAGGAGCAGCACGAAGAAGGCTACCTGACCGACCTGCTCTCGCGGCGCGCGGTGGACTACGTCGACCGGATGGCCGGGCAGGAGCAGCCCTTCTTTCTCAGCCTCCACTACACGGCGCCGCACTGGCCCTGGGAAACGCGCGACGACGCCGCGCTCGCGCCGCAGGTGAAGGACAACATCTTCCATCTGCACGGGGGCAGCATCCACACCTACCGCCGCATGATCCACCACATGGACGAAGGCATCGGCTGGGTCGTGGACGCCCTGCGCCGCCACGGCGTGGAGCGCGACACGCTGCTGGTCTTCACGAGCGACAACGGCGGCGAGCGCTTCTCGGACAACTGGCCCCTGGTCGGCGGCAAGATGGATCTGACCGAGGGCGGCATCCGGGTCCCCTGGATCGCGCACTGGCCGGCGACGATCCCCGCCGGCAGCACCACGGCGCAGCACTGCATGACGATGGACTGGTCGGCCACCGTCCTCGACGCGGCGGGCGTCGCTGCGCATCCGGAGCATCCGCTGGACGGGGTCTCGCTGCTGCCGGTGCTGCGCGATCCGGCCCACCGCTTTGCGCGCACCCTGTACTGGCGCATGAAGCACCGCGACCAGCGCGCCCTGCGCGACGGCGACTGGAAATACCTGCAGGTGGACGGCCACGAGTACCTCTTCGACCTCTCGCGCGACGAACGGGAGCGGGCCAACCTCGGCAGACACGACCCGGCGCGGCTCGCGGCCATGCGCGCCGACTGGGAGGCCTGGAACGCCTCGATGCCGCCGATTCCCGCGGACGCAGCGGTGAACCTGGGGTACTCGCAGAAGGACATGCCCTCGCGCTGAGGCGCCTTTCTCCCCTCTGCGATGCCCGCCTCCCGGCGGTGCAGACGCGTGCAAGCCGCACCGGGCCGCGCATCCACCAGGGGCCGGTCGGGCCCTGCTAGACTGCGCCCCATGCACCTGCGCACGTCCATTCCCGGCAGCATTCGAATTCCCCGCTGACCGGGCACGTGCGCGTCGTCCCGGTCAGCCGGGTCGACGCTTCGAGCGCCCTTCGCTCCTCCTTCGATCCCACGCGCATCCAGCGCCGGCCCCCACGGGCCGGTCGTCTCCGATGACCAGGATCGAACCATGAGCCCCTTCCATCTCCCCCGAACCGCCCCCCGCCTGGAGCAGGTGTACCTGCTCGAGCGCGACGCGGGACTGTTGTGCCGCCTCCTCGGCCTGTACGCGGCGCGAGGCATCGACGTGCTCCACGTCGACTATGCCCATGCGGCACAGGACGTGATGACGCTGCGGGTGGCCGTGGACGCCATCGACGGCATGGAGGAGACGGTGCGCGTGCTCGTCGAGAAGGCGTCGACGCTGTTCGGGGTGCTGGCTGCGTGCGAGCGGTCGGAAGCTGGGCGACGCGCCGCCTAGGCGCATATGCAAACAACCGCGGGTTCGCTCGCCAGGCACAGACAGATTCATTCTGTGCAAACGACGAATGACCATTTCACAGCGCATCGAACGCTCCCTAGAGTCCGGGTCTTCGCAAGGCAGGGCTTCACATGTCGGAACGCAAGATGCGCCTGGGCGCATTCATCATGGCCACCGGTCACCACGTCGCCGCGTGGCGGCATCCGGGCTCGCAACCGGACGCGGGAACCAACATCGACCACTACGTCGCCGTCGCGCGGACCGCCGAGCGCGGCCTGTTCGACCAGGTCTTCGTGGCCGACAGCCCCGGGGTGCAGCACAAGGGCGACGAGGAGTCGCTGCGCAGGCAGGGGCGCGTGTCGTACTTCGAGCCGGTCACGCTCTGGGCCGCGCTGTCGGCGGTCACGAAGCACATCGGCTTCGTGGCCACGGCGTCGACGACGTACGAGGATCCCTACCTGCTGGCGCGCAAGTTCGCCTCGCTGGACCACATCAGCAAGGGGCGCGCCGCCTGGAACGTGGTGACCACGGCGGCCGACAACGTGCATGGCAACTTCGGGCTCGAGGCACACCCCGATCCCGCGGTGCGCTACGAGCGGGCCCGCGAGTTCGTCGACGTGGTCAAGGGCCTGTGGGACAGCTTCGACGACGACGCGTTCCTGCGCGACCAGGCCTCGGGCGTGTACTTCGATCCGCGCAAGCTGCACGCGCTCAACCACGTGGGCAAGCACTTCAAGGTCAAGGGCCCTCTGAACATCGGCCGCCCGCCGCAGGGGCATCCGGTCATCGTGCAGGCCGGCTCGTCCGACGACGGCAAGGACCTGGCCGCGGCCACGGCGGAGGCGATCTTCACCGCCTGGACCAGCCTGGCCGAAGCGCAGGCGTTCTACCGTGACGTGAAGGGGCGCATGGCCAGGTACGGCCGCCGCCCCGGCCAGCTCCTGGTGCTGCCCGGCATCTCGCCGGTCATCGGCCGCACCGAGGAGGAGGCGCGCGCCAAGTGGGCCGAACTGCAAGGACTGATCCATCCGGCCGTGGGCCTCAACACGCTGTCGAACTTCTGGCCCTTGTCGGAGCTGCAGCGATGGGACCTGGACGCGGTGCCGCCCTACTACCCCGAGCCGCCCAAGGGCATCAACAGCCGCGCCCACGTGGTGATCGAGCTGGCCCGGCGCGAGAAGTTCACCGTGCGCCAGCTGTACCAGTACCTGGCCGGTGCGCGAGGCCACTGGGTGGTGGTGGGGACGCCGCAGACCATCGCCGACCGCATGCAGGAATGGTTCGAGAACGGCGCTGCCGACGGCTTCAACGTCATGCCGCCGGTGCTGCCGCAATCGCTGGACGAATTCGTCGACCTGGTGGTGCCCGAACTGCAGCGGCGCGGCCTGTTCCGCACCGCGTACGAGGGCTCCACCTTGCGCGAGAACCTGGGCCTGGAGCGGCCGGCCAGCCGCTACGCGGCGGCGGACCGTGAACAGGCCGCCTGAACCCCGGAGGACCTGATGAACCACGACAACGACCCCACCCACGCCGCACGGCGCGACTTCCTGCTGCGCACCGGCGCGGGCATCGCCGGCCTCGCCGGCACCGGGCTGGCCGCCGCCGACGGCGGCGCCGCCGGCCCCACCGATGCAGTCGAGCCGGACAGGTACGACGAGCAGTTCCGCCGCCGCGCCTACCAGTTGCGGGTGGACCTGGCGAAGGCCGCAGCCGAGCAGCCGATCCCGCCACATCCCACCAACGGCGACGAGGCGCGCTACCCGAACAAGATCGGCTCGGACAGCCGCGGCCTGCCGCACAACGCGCGCGGCGAGGTGGACCTCGCGGCATGGCGGCAGGCCAGCGCCGCCTTTGCCAGCCGCGACCCCGCCGAGTTCGAGAAGATCCCGCTGGGAGGCACGCGCAAGCTGGTGAATCCGGTGGGCACGCTCGCGGTCAGCCTGGACGGCCTCAACGCAGGCCAGTTCGCGTTGCCGGTGGCACCGGCGCTGGCAAGCGCCGCGCGTGCCAGCGAGGCGCTCGAGCTGTACTGGGTGGCGTTGCTGCGCGACGTCCCCTTCGGTGAATTCCGCGAAGGCACCAACCACCGCGACGTGCTCGCCGCCGCCGAGGAGTTGAGCCGCGCGCCGGACTTCCACGGCCCCAAGGCGGGCGGACGCGTCACGCCGCAGACGCTGTTCCGCGGAGCAGCCTGGTATGTCGACGCGACCGACCCCAGCGGTCGCACCGGTCGCTGGGTGACGCCGCCCGGCGTGACCGAGGGTCCCTACATCTCGCAGTTCCTCTACCGCGACGTGCCGTTCGGTCCGCAGACACTGTCGGCCCGCATCCGCAGCTACACCCCGGCCAACGAGTTCCAGACCAGCCTGGACGAGTGGCTCCACGTGCAGAACGGCAATGCCCCGCGCGCCCGCAACGTCGTGGACCCGGTGCCGCGCTACATCGCGAACTCGCGCGACCTGGCGGCGTATGCGCACGCGCCCGCGGCCTTCGGCCTGGTGGCCAACCAGCTGCTCGCGACGCCGGCGGCGGCCGACCCCGCCTACGGCGGCATCTTCCCGGCCGCCCGCAACACCCTGGCGTCCAGCAACCCCTACCTGCGCTCCAGGACCCAGGGCGGTGCCTCGGGCACGTTCGGCGCCGCCTACTTCCAGTCCATCCTGTCGCTGGCCGCCTCGCTGGGCATCCGCATCAACTACTACCAGAAGTGGTACGAGCAGCGCGTGCTGCGGCCGGAGGCCTTCGGCGGCCTCGTGCACCACCGGCTGGCGGCAGGCGTGCGCGACTACCCGATCCACGAAGCCCTGCTCGGCTCCCGGGCCCTGGAGCGCAGCCGCGCGAGGAACGGCACCTTCCTGCTGCCGCAGGTGTTCCCCGAGGGCGCGCCGATCCACTCGTCCTACCCGGGGGGCGCGGCCATCATCGGTGCGGTCACCGCCACGCTGCTCAAGGCCTTCTACGACGAGACGCTGGTCATTCCCAACCCGGTGCAGCCCGATCCGAACGACCCCACCAGGCTGGTGCCGTACCAGGGCCCGCCGCTGACCGTCGGCGGCGAGCTGAACAAGCTGGCGCTGAACTACGGTTCGGGCCGCACTGCGGCCGGCATCCACTGGCGCAGCGACGCCGCCGCCTCGTACGCGCAGGGCGAGAACCTCGTCATCAGCCTGCTGCGCGAGCAGAAGGCCACCTTCCGGGAGCCCTTCGACGGGTTCAGCTTCACGCGCTTCGACGGCACGCGCGTGTCCATCTAGGAACAGCAAGGAGTCCTCATGAACGCTCGTCTCCAGCAGGCGCACGCCTCGCGCTCCGCCGCCGTCAAGGCCGGCCTCGCCCATCCGGTGATCGACACCGACGTCCACGTCAACAGCTTCGCTCCCGTGCTCGAGGACTACGTGGCGCAGTACGGCGGCAGCAAGCTCGTCGACGCATTGCGCAGGGCCCTGGGCAGCCGTTTCGTCACCCGCGACGGCGGCAAGGACTGGTACCAGCAGAGCGCCGAGGAGCGCCGCTTCCACCGGACGCTGCGCGCGCCCTGGTGGGCCCGCGTCACGCGCAACACCTACGACCTGGCCACCTACACGCTCCCGGCCCTGCTGCACGAGCGGCTGGCCGAGCAGGGCTCCGACTACTCGGTGCTGTTCCCCAACGACGTGCTCTCCCCGGCAGCGGCGGGCAGCGAGTACCGCCAGCCGCTGCACCGCGCGCTCAACCACTTCCACGCCGACCAGTACCGGCCCTACGCCGACCGCCTGACGCCGGTGGCCGGCATCCCGATGCACACGCCGCAGGAAGCCATCGAGGAGCTGGAGTTCGCGGTGAACACGCTGGGGCTGAAGGTGATCAACATCCCTGGCGGCGTGCGGCGGCCGATCCGCGCCATCGCCGAGAAGTACCCCGCCAGGGAGCACCCGGACGTCGCCAGGCACGCGGGCTACATCGACTTCTACGGCATCGACAGCGAGCACGACTACGACCCGTTCTGGGCAAAGGTGGTCGCCCTGGGCGTGCCGGTGACCACCCACTACGGCAGCCAGGGCTGGACCGGCCGGCAGTCGATCAGCAACTACATGAACAACCACATCGGCCACTTCGCCGATGGTTCGCAGGCGTTCGCCAAGGCGCTGTTCTTCGGCGGCGTCACCCGGCGTTTCCCGGGGCTGCGCGTGGGCCTGCTGGAAGGCGGCGCCGACTGGGGCTCGCACGTCTACACCCACCTGGTCGACCGCTGGGAGAAGCGCAATCGCCACGCGGTGCGCAACTACGACCCCGCCGAAGCCGACATCGACCTGCTCGCCTCGCTGTTCGAGCGCTACGGGGCCGACTACCTGAAGGGGCGCACGCTCGACAGGTCCACCTTGCTGAGGGACAGCCTCGGCATCTCGGCGCTCCCGCACAGCCGGGAGCCGGACGCGTCGGAGATCGACGACTTCGCCCTGGCCGGCATCGAGAAGGTGGAAGACATCCGCGACCGCTGGGTCAACAGCTTCTATTTCGGCTCCGAGGCCGACGACCGCACGGTGGCCGCCGCCTTCAACGACCGCGTGCACCCGCTGGGGGTCAAGATCAACGCGATCTGGTCGTCGGACGCGGGCCACTGGGACGTGCCGGAGTTCACCGAGCCACTGGCCGAGACCTTCGACCTGGTCGGGCAGGGCGTGATCAGCGCCGCCGACTTCAGGGCCTTCACCTTCGACAACCCGTACCGCTTCTACACCGAGGCCAACCCGCGCTTCTTCGAAGGCACCGAGGTGGGCCGCAAGCTCGCCGCGAAAGGAACCAAGTGATGGCCGGCATCCTGCCAACCTTCGTGCGGCGCTGGGGCGCCGCGCTCTCCCTCGGGCTGGCGCTGGCCGCGCCGGCGCATGCCGCACCGGATGTCATCCGCATCGGTGTCGCGACCGCGGGCGGCGGCGATCCGGTCACCTGGGGCGGCTCGCCGGGCGGCGTGGCGCGCGTGAACAACTGGCTGGAGGAGGAGTTCCAGGCCTCCGGCACCAGGGTCGAATGGCTCTTCTTCAAGGGCGCAGGCCCGGCCGTCAACGAAGCGCTGTCGAACAAGCAGATCGACTTCGCCTACCAGGGCGACCTGCCCTCGATCGTGGGCCGCTCCAACGGGCTGAAGACCAGGATCCTGCTGGTCAGCGGGCAGCGCAACAACCTCTACCTGGTGACGCCGGCGAAGTCCGACATCCAGACGATCGGGGACCTCAAGGGCCGCACGGTGTCGATCTTCCGCGGCACCAACGGGCACCTCGTCGCCATCAACGTGCTGGCCGCCAACGGCTTGGCCGAGCGCGACGTCAAGGGCGTGAACCTGGACACCGGCAGCGCACAGGCCGCGCTGGTCTCCCACGGCGTGGACGCGGCCTTCGGCGGGTACGAGTGGTTCAAGGTGCGCGACCAGGGCCTCGCCAAGGTCGTGTACTCCACCCGCGGGCAGGACCCGGCCTTCACGCGCCAGGCGTCGCTGCTGGTGCGCAGCGACTTCGAGCAGGCCCACCCGGCGCAGGTGCAGCGCGTGGTCGACGTGTTCGTGCGGGCGGCGCGCTGGTCGTCCGACGAGAAGAACCGGGACGAGCTGTTCAAGCTCTGGGCCCGCAGCGGCACGCCGGTCGCCTCCTGGGCCGCGGAGTTCGAGCAGCAGTCGCTCGCCACGCGCAACTCGCCCCTGGTCGACGACTTCATCGTGGCGCGCTACAAGGCCGTGGTGGCCGACGCGCTCAAGCTCAAGCTGATCCGCCGGGAGGTCACGGTCGACGACTGGTTCGACACGCGCTACCTGAGAGCCGCGCTGAAGAAGCAGGGCCTGGAGACCTACTGGGCGCCAGCCGACGCGAAGGGGCGTCCCAGGGGCGACCAGCCCGTGGCCGCCCGCTGAACGCAGGAGGCCCGATGTCCGCCGTCCTGCCTTCCACCGACGTCCTGCCCGCGCCCGCTCGGGCACCCCTCCCGGGTCGGCGCGTGGCCGACCGCGCCCTCCCCTTCCTGTTGCCCGCGATGCTGCTGGCCCTGTGGTTCGCGGGTGCCGAACAGGGCTGGATCTCGCCGCAGGTGCTGCCGCCGCCGCCCTTCGTCTGGGAGACCCTGCGCGACCTGGCGGCCAGCGGCGACCTCTGGCAGCACGTGGGCACCAGCTTCACGCGCGTGGGCGCGGGCTTCCTGGCGGGCGCGCTGCTCGGGCTGGTCCTCGGGTCCGCGATGGGGCTGTCGCGGCGCTTCGAGGCCTATGTCCTTCCGACGTTCAATGCGCTGGTCCAGATCCCGGTGCTCGCCTGGCTGCCGTTCGTGCTGCTGCTGGTGGGCATCGGCGAGCCGCTCAAGTACATCCTCATCGCCAAGGCAGCGCTGGTGCCGGTGGCGCTGAACACGCTGCAGGGCTTCCGCCAGGTGCCCGCCGCGCTGCGCGAGGTGGGGCAGGCGTACGGCTACACGCGGCGGCAGGAAGTGCTGGAGATCGTGCTGCCCCATGCGGTGCCGACGCTCTTCACGGGAATCCGCCTGGGCTTCACCAAGGCCTGGCTGTCGCTCGTGGTGGTGGAGCTGGTGGCTTCGAGCGAGGGCCTGGGCTACCTGATCGTCTATGGCCGGCAGCTGTTCCAGCTGGATCAGGTGATGGCGGCCGTGCTGGTGGTCGGCGCGATCGGCTACGCGATCGACCGGCTGCTGGACCGGCTGGAGGCGGCGAGCCACCGGCGCCGCCCGGGAGCCGCGCGATGACCGCCGCGGTGCCATCCACCGGCGAAGTCGCGGCGCTGCAGCCGCTGCGGGCAGCCGCGGGCGGACGGTGGCGCGGCTTGGTGCTGCCCCTGGTCGGGCTCGCGCTGTGGTGGCTGCTGTCCTGGCTGGACATCGCCAACTCCGCGCTGCTGGTGTCGCCGGCCAAGGTGCTGTCGACGGCATCCGACCAGGTCGCCAGCGGCCGCCTGTGGCGCGCGCTGGGCGCGAGCCTCGCCCGTGGGGCAACCGGCTTCACCATCGGCACCGTCGCGGGCCTGGTGCTCGGGGCACTGCTGGGGCTGTGGCCGCTGTTCGACCGCATCGTCGGCCCGAGCTTCAACACCTTCAAGCAGATCTCGCTGTTCGCGTGGATCCCGCTGATCTCGGTGTGGTTCGGGCTGGGCGACGTGGCGAAGGTCGTGTTCCTGTCGCTGGCGGCGCTGGTGCCGGTGGTGGTGAACACGCGCGACGGCATCCGCACCGTGCCGCCCGGCCTCCTCGAGGTGGCGCGGGTCTACGGGTTCACCCGCTGGCAGACAGCCACGCAGGTGGTCCTGCCGGCAGCCCTGCCGTCGGTCTTCACCGGCGTGTACCTCGCGCTCATCTACTCCTGGCTCGCCACCATCGGCGCCGAGTACCTGCTGGTCGCCGGCAGGGGCATCGGCAACCTCCTCATCGAAGGCAGCGAGCATTTCCAGATGGACCTGGTCATCTTCGGCATGGTCGTGGTGGGCACCGTCGGCTGGCTGGCGAACGCCTGTGCCCGCGCGCTGGAGCGCCGCCTCGGCCGCTGGACTGGACGCAACCACTGACTCCCCATGAGCACCCTCCTGAACTCCGCATCGAACGAACTCGACATCCGCGGCCTCGGCAAGCGGTACGCGCACGCGCAGGCCCGCAGCGGTGCGCTGCAGGTGCTGCAGGACGTCGACCTGCACGTGCCCGGCGGCAGCTTCGTCAGCATCGTGGGCGCCAGCGGCTGCGGCAAGTCGACCCTGCTGCGGCTGGTGCTGGGCCTGGACACGGCGGACGAGGGCGAGATCCTGCTGGGCGGCCGCCCGATCTGCGGCACCGGCCGGGAACGCGGTATCGTGTTCCAGGACCATCGCCTGTTCCCGTGGCTCACCGTCGAACAGAACATCGCGGTCGGCCTGCGCAACGCGCCGTTCACCCCCGCGGAGAAGGCGCAGCGGGTGGCCGAGCACGTGGCGCTGGTGGGTCTGCGCGGGTTCGAGACCTCGTGGCCCCACCAGCTCTCCGGCGGGATGGCCCAGCGCGTCGCGATCGCGCGCGGGCTGGTCAACCGCCCCCGCGTGCTGCTGCTGGACGAGCCCTTCGGCGCGCTGGATGCGCTCACGCGGTCGCGGTTGCAGAACGAGCTGCAGCGCATCTGGCAGAAGGAGCGGATCACGATGCTGCTGGTCACCCATGACGTGGAAGAGGCGGTGTTCCTGGGCGACCGGGTGGTGGTGATGCAACCTTCGCCCGGCCGCATCCGCCGCATCGTCGACGTGCCCCTGGCGCATCCCCGCAACCGCAGCGATCCGCGATTCATCCGGTTGCGCGACGACGTCCTGGGCGACTTCCTGGACGAGCGCGCCGAGCCGGCCGGACACGTCGCCGCGCCGGCCTGACCCGCGGCCGCGGCCACGCCGCAGGCACCTCACGGGCGCGCCGGGATGCGGGGCCGGCCGAGCTTCGGCTTTTCCTGAACGAAGCCAAGAAGGAAGCTGCTTTTCATCCGGGGGGCGTCCGCCTATCGTCCTCGACCATGCGGTGCGCCTTGGGACGCTGCCCGGGCATCCCGCGGATGCGGGTTCGATGGGCAGCTGCGTTTCGCTGGACTTTCAGGCTGGAGACGAGCGCATGATGACCGGAACGCCCACCATGTGGGCCCTCTTTGCCGCCTTCGTGGTGGCGGCCCTGGTGGTGGACTTCGTCAGCCTGCGCAAGCAGGGTGCCCACGCCGTGACGCTGCGCGAAGCGGCCGTCTGGTCGGTCGTGTGGGTGCTCGTGTCGGCCGGTTTCGTCGGCTGGCTGTGGTGGTACCTGGGCGGCACCTCCGGCGACGCGGCCCGCCAGGCGCTGGCGGGCGACAAGGCGCTGGAGTTCGTCACCGGCTACCTGGTGGAGAAGGCCCTGGCGGTCGACAACATCTTCGTCTTCCTGATGCTGTTCACGTACTTCGGCGTCCCCGCCGAGTACCAGAAGCGCGTGCTGATGATCGGCATCCTGGGCGCGCTCGCCCTGCGGGCCGTGATGATCCTGGTGGGTGCCTGGCTGATCGCGAGCTTCCATTGGGTGCTCTACGTCTTCGGCGCCTTCCTCGTCTTCACGGGCATCAAGATGTGGTGGGCCGCCGGGCAGGAGCCGGACCTGGGCAACAACCCCGCGCTCAAGTGGATCAACCGGCGCATGAAGGTTGCCCCCGGCTACGACGGGGAGCGCTTCTTCACCACGGTGGATGGCGTGCGCATGGCCACGCCGCTGCTCGTGGTCATCCTGCTGATCGGCGTGGTCGACGTCATCTTCGCGGTCGACTCCATCCCGGCGATCTTCGCGATCACCACCGACCCGTTCGTCGTGCTCACGTCCAACGTCTTCGCGATCCTCGGATTGCGCGCCATGTATTTCCTGCTGGCCGGCATGCATGAGCGCTTCCACCTGCTCAGCTATGGTCTGGCCATCGTGCTGGTGCTGATCGGCTGCAAGATGCTGCTGATCGACCTCTACAAGGTGCCGGTCGCCTGGTCGCTGGGTGCGACGGTCGCCACCCTGGCCGCCTCGATGCTGCTGTCCCTGCGCATCCCGGCGCGCAAGCACGGCGGCGGGGCCTACCCCTTCGCGCCGAAGCGCCCGGAGGCACCCGCGGCCGAGTGAGGGGTGTCCCCGCGGGCAGGGAGCGCCCGCTCCATGGCGGCCGGCCGCCGTGCGGCCATGTGCCAGCGGCCCTGCCTTGCCGCGACGCGCCTGCTCCCCGGGCCCGCTCCCGGGTGCCGCCATCCGGATCCCGCCCGACCGCTCCCGGCGCTTGCCAGGGAGATCGATCTTCGGCCGACATTTGGCCGAAGATCGATCTTGTCCGGCTAAAGTCGGCGTCCTAGCATCCGAACTCACCGGGCCGCCGCAGAGCCCGGACAGGAGACAGACAGCGTGGCACGCTGGGAACAGCTATCGGCAGCCGAGATGAACCTGCTCCGGACCGTGTTCTGGTCGCCGGGGACGTCGCGCAATGCCCTGGCCGACCGCCTCGCGTTCTCCAAGAGCAAGGCCAACGCGCTGGCCGCCGGCCTGGTCGAACAGGGCCTGCTCGAGGAGACCGGCCTGCAGGCCTCGTCGGGCGGCCGCCGCCCGGAGACGCTGCAGGTGGCCCGCGGGCTCGGCGTGGTGATCGGGGTCGACCTCGGGGCCACCAGCCTCGACGTGGCCGTCATGCGCCCGGACCTCACGGTGCTCGCCCACCAGTGCGAGCAGGCCGACGTGCGCAGCAGCCCCGGCGTCGTGCTGGCGCGGGTGCGCGAACTCATCCGCGAGCTGCTGGTGCGCGCCGGCGTCCCCGCCAAGAAGGTCATCGGCATCGGCATGGGCGTGCCCGGCCCGGTCGACTTCGCGAGCGCCCAGCTGGTGAACCCGCCGCTGATGCCCGAATGGGACGGCTTCTCCATCCGCGACTACCTGAACGAGGCGTTCACCGCGCCCGTGTTCGTCGACAACGACGTGAACCTAATGGCGCTGGGCGAGCTGTGGCGGCTGCAGCGCAGCCTGAACAACTTCCTGGTGATCAAGGTGGGCACCGGCATCGGCTGCGGGATCGTCTGCCACGGCGAGGTCTACCGCGGCGCCAACGGCTCGGCCGGCGACGTGGGCCACATCTGCGTCGACCAGGCCGGCCCGCGCTGCCATTGCGGCAACCTGGGCTGCGTGGAGGCGATGGCGGCGGCGCCGGCGATCACGCGTCTGGCCGCCGAGGCGGCGCAGGCCGGCGAGAGCCCCGCCCTGGCGCAGGTGCTGCGCGGCAACGGCCGGCTCACCGCGACCGATGTGGGGCAGGCCAGCCGGGCCGGCGACGCGGCGGCCAACGCGATCATCCAGCGCGCCGGCAGCCTGATCGGGCAGATGCTCGCCTCGGTGGTGAACTTCTTCAATCCCTCGCACGTGTTCATCGGCGGCGGCGTCACCCAGATCGGCCCGCTGTTCCTGGCCTCGGTGCGCCAGAGCGTCTACCACCGGTCGCTGGCGCTCTCGACCCGGCACCTGGAGATCCAGTACACGCCGCTGGGCAGCCAGGCCGGCCTGGTCGGCGCCGGCGCCCTGGCGATGCAGGAAACGCTGCGGCTGCACGGGGGGCGCGAATGAGCCTGGCCGTCGAATTCCGCGAGGTCGCGCGCAGCTTCGGGCCGGTGCAGGTGCTGCACGGCGTGAGCTTCGCGATCCCGCCGGGCCGCGTGCTCGGGCTGCTGGGCGAGAACGGCGCCGGCAAGTCCACGCTGATGAAGATCCTGGCCGGCTACCTGGAGCCGAGCGCAGGCCAGGTGCTGGTCGATGGCCAGCCCCGGCGCTTTCGCAGCTCGCGCGACGCGCAGCAGCAGGGCATCGTGCTGATCCACCAGGAGTTCAACCTCGCCGACGACCTGACGATCGCGCAGAACATCTTCCTGGGCCACGAGAAGACGCGGGGCTGGCGCCTGGACGACGAGGCCATGCGCCAGGAGGCGGCCGCGGTGCTGCGCCAGGTCGGCCTGCAGGCCGATCCCGACACCCGGGTGCGCCACCTGATCGTGGCCGAGAAGCAGCTGGTGGAGATCGCCAAGGCGCTGGCGCGCAAGGCCCGCCTGCTGATCATGGACGAGCCCACCGCCACCCTCACGCCGGGCGAGACCGAGCGGCTGTTCGCGCTGATGGCGCAGCTGCGCGCCGCCGGCGTGACGCTGGTCTACATCTCGCACAAGCTCGACGAGGTGGAACGCGTGACCGACGACGTGGTCGTGATGCGCGACGGCCGGTTCGTCGCACGCCAGCCGACGGCGCAACTCACCCGGCACGACATGGCCAACCTGATGGTCGGCCGCGAGATCTCGGACCTGTTCCCGCCCAAGGAACCGGTGCCGCCCGGCGCGCCGCTGCTGCGGGTGCAGGGCTTCAGCGTGCCCGGTTGGGCCCGCGACGTGAGCTTCGAGGTGCGCCGCGGCGAGATCCTCGGCTTCGCCGGCCTGGTCGGCGCGGGCCGCACCGAACTGTTCGAAGGCATGCTGGGCCTGCGCGCCGGCGCGACCGGCGCCCTCACGGTGGACGGCCGCCCGCTGCGCCTGCGCAATCCGCGCGAGGCGGCCGACCACGGCATCACCTACCTGAGCGAGGACCGCAAGGGCAAGGGCCTGCACGTGGACTTCGGGCTGCGCGAGAACCTCACGCTGATGAACCTGCGCGAGTACGCCCGCCCCTGGCTGGCGCCCGCCCGCGAGCGCTCGGCGCTGCAGGAGGCGGTGCGCGCCTTCGGCATCCGCACCGGCGACCTGGACGCGCGCGCGTCGTCGCTGTCCGGCGGCAACCAGCAGAAGCTGGCGCTGGCCAAGGTGCTGCAGCCGCGCCCGCGCGTGGTGGTGCTGGACGAACCCACCCGCGGCGTCGACGTCGGCGCCAAGCGCGACATCTATTTCCTCGTCCAGCGGCTGGCGCGCGAAGGGCAGGCGGTGGTGGTGATCTCCTCGGAACTGATCGAGCTGATCGGCCTGTGCCACCGTGTCGCCGTGATGCGCGGCGGCCGGCTCACCGCCACCCTGCAGGACGACCACCTGACCGAAGAGGACCTGATCGCCCATGCCACCGGTACCCGTTGACACCCGCCCGGCGCGCGCCGCCGCGCTGTGGGGCAAGCTGCACGGCCTGGGACCCGTCGTGGGACTCGTGCTGCTGTGCCTCGCAGGCACCGCGCTGAACGCGGAGTTCGCCACGGTCGACAACGGCCTGAACGTGCTGACCCGCACCGCCTTCATCGGCATCATCGCCGTGGGCATGTGCTTCGTGATCATCAGCGGCGGCATCGACCTGTCGGTGGGCTCGATGGCGGCCCTGATCGCCGGCTGCATGATCATGCTGATGAACCATGCGGCCGCCACGGTGGCGTCGCCGGCGGCCGTGGTGGCGCTGGGCATGCTGCTGGCGCTGGTGCTGGGGCCGCTGTTCGGGCTGGCCCACGGGCTGCTGATCACCAAGGGCCGCATCGAGCCCTTCATCGTCACGCTCGGCACCCTGGGCATCTTCCGCGCCTACCTCACCTACTTCGCCGACGGCGGCGCGCTGACGCTCGACAACGCGCTGGCCGACGTCTACAGCCCGGTCTACTACGGCAGCCTGCTGGGCGTGCCCTTCCCCGTCTGGGTGTTCGCGCTGGTGGCGCTGGCCGGCGGCTTCATCCTCAACCGCACCGCGTACGGCCGCTACGTGCAGGCGATCGGCTCGAACGAACAGGTGGCCCGCTACGCCGCGGTCGACGTCGACCGCGTCAAGATCCTCACCTACATGCTGCTGGGCCTGTGCGTGGCCGTGGCCACCCTGCTCTACGTGCCGCGGCTGGGATCGGCCTCGCCCACCACCGGCCTGCTGTGGGAGCTGGAGGCGATCGCCGCGGTGATCGTCGGCGGCACCGCCTTGCGCGGCGGCGCCGGCAGCGTGGCGGGGACGGTGGTCGGCGCCATCCTGCTGTCCGTCATCAGCAACATCCTCAACCTCACCAGCATCATCAGCGTCTACCTGAACGCGGCGGTGCAGGGCTTCGTGATCATCATCGTCGCCTTCCTGCAGCGCAGCCGGCGATGACCCCCCGCAGTTCCCCCCGGGTCGCGAGGCCCACATCAACCCTGAAGGAGACAAGAATGACCAAGATGAACCGAAGGCTGGCGCTGGGCGCCACCGCCCTGGCCGCGCTGCTGGCCGCGGCGCCGGCACTGGCGCAGAAGCAGGACGAGAAGGTGGTGCTGGGCGTGGCCATCCCGGCCGCCACCCACGGCTTCACCGGCGGCATCGTGTACTGGGCCAACCAGGCCAAGAAGGACCTGGAAAAGCAACACAAGAACCTGCAGGTGATCGTCAAGACCGCGGCCAACGCGTCCGAGCAGGCCAACCAGCTGCAGGACCTGGTGACGGTCAACAAGATCAACGGCCTGGTGATCTTCCCGTTCGAGTCGGCGGCGCTCACCAAGCCGGTCGCGCAGGTCAAGTCCAGGGGCGTGTACGTCACGGTGGTCGACCGCGGCCTGACCGACACCAGCGCGCAGGACGCCTACGTCGCCGGCGACAACACCGCCTTCGGCAGGATTCCGGCCGAGTACATTGCCAAGGCGCTGGGCGGCAAGGGCAACATCGTGGCGCTGCGCGGCATCCCCACCACGCTCGACAACGAGCGCATGGATGCCTTCAACGCCGTGCTGAAGAACCATCCCGACCTGAAGCTGCTGGATGCCAAGCATGCCAACTGGAACCGTGACGACGCCTTCAAGGTGACGCAGGATTTCCTCACGCGCTTCAAGCAGATCGACGCCATCTGGGCCGCCGACGACGACATGGCCGTGGGCGTGCTGCGCGCCATCAAGCAGGCCAACCGCAAGGACATCAAGCTGGTGTTCGGCGGGGCCGGCGCCAAGGGCATGGTCAAGACGCTGATGGACGGCAGCGATCCGCTGATCCAGGCCAACGTCTCGTACTCGCCCAAGTTCATCTACGACGCCGTGAAGCTCACCGCCGAGGCGCGCCTGAAGGGCGACAAGCTGCCGGCCACGACCATCATCCCGTCGGTGCTGATCACCCGGCAGAACGCCAAGGACTTCTACTTCCCGGACTCGCCGTTCTGAGCCTGGGCGCGCGACCGGTGCGGGCAGGCCCGGCGGCGCCGGGCCGCTCCCCCGCAAGGCAGGTCGCGCCGCCGCCACAGCGCGCGACCTGGTACCGCCAACGGAGCAGCCGAATGCCAAGACCCGTCACCCTCTTCACCGGCCAGTGGGCCGACCTGCCTCTGTCCGAACTCGCCCCCCTGGCCAAGCGCATGGGCTACGACGGCCTGGAGCTCGCCTGCTGGGGCGACCACTTCAACGTGCAGGAGGCGCTCGCGAGCGATGCCTACGTGCGCGACAAGCGGGCCCTGCTCGCGCAGCACGGCCTCACCTCGCTGGCGATCGGCAACCACCTGGTCGGCCAGGCCGTGTGCGACCTGATCGACGAACGCCACAAGTCCATCCTCCCCGCGCACGTGTGGGGCGACGGCGACCCCGAGGGCGTGCGCCAGCGCGCGGCCCGGGAACTGGCGGACACCGCGCGCGCGGCCGCCAGGTTCGGCGTGCGCACCGTCACCGGGTTCACCGGCTCCTCGATCTGGCATGCCACCTACGCCTTTCCTCCCACCACCCAGGCCTACTGGGACGCGGGGTTCGCCGACTTCGGACGGCGCTTCCTGCCGATCCTCGAGGTCTTCGAGCGCGAGGACGTCAACTTCGCGCTGGAAGTGCACCCGACCGAGATCGCCTTCGACATCGCCTCCACCCAGCGGGCGATCGAGGCGGTGAAGGGCCACCGGCGCTTCGGCTTCAACTTCGATCCCAGCCACCTGGCCTACCAGGGCGTGGACTACGTCAAGTTCATCCGCACGTTTCCCGACCGCATCTACAACGCCCACATGAAGGACGTGTGGTGGGGCAAGGGCGACGGCACCGTGGGCGTGTTCGGCGGCCACACCAGCTTCGGCGACGCGCGGCGGTTCTGGGACTTCCGCAGCGTCGGCCGCGGCATGGTGGATTTCGAATCGATCATCGTGGCGCTCAACGACATCGGCTACGCCGGCCCGCTGTCGGTGGAGTGGGAGGACAGCCGCATGGACCGGGTGCACGGGGCCGCCGAGAGCGCGGCCTTCTGCCGGCGCCTGGACTTCAAGCCGGCGGCGGGCGCCTTCGACGCCGCCTTCGCCCGGGAGTCGCCGTGACCGTGCCGCCACGCAGGCTCCGCTACGCCATGGTGGGTGGCGGCCAGGGCGCCTTCATCGGCGCGGTGCACCGCAAGGCGATGGCGCTCGACGGAGCCTTCGAGCTGGTCGCGGGTGCGCTCTCGTCGACGCCGGAGAAGGCGCGGGCCTCCGGGCGCGAGCTCGGCCTGCCCGAGGAGCGCAACCATGCCGACTGGCAGGCGCTCCTGGCCGACGAGCTCGGGCGCGGCCCCGGCGACCGGGTCGACCTGGTCTCCATCGTCACGCCGAACCACCTGCACTTCCCGGTGGCGCAGGCGTTCGTCGACGCCGGGTTCCACGTCGTGTGCGACAAGCCCCTGGTCCACCACGCGGCCCAGGCCGACGCGCTGGTCGCTGCCGTGCGCGCGCGCGGCACGGTGTTCGGCGTCACCTACAACTACGGTGGCTACCCGATGGTGCGGCAGGCGCGCGAGATGGTCCGCGCCGGGGAGCTGGGCGAGCTGCGCAAGGTGGTCGTCGAATACAACCAGGGCTGGCTGTCCACCCGGCTGGAGGCCGAGGGGAACAAGCAGGCCACCTGGCGCAACGACCCCGCCCGGTCCGGGGGGGCCGGTGCGCTGGGCGACATCGGCTCGCACGCCGAGAACCTGGTCGCCACCGTCACCGGCCTGCAGATCGAAGCGCTGTGCGCGGACCTCAGCGCCCTCGTCCCCGGACGCACGCTGGACGACGATGCCAACGTGCTGCTGCGGTTCGCCGGCGGTGCGCGCGGCGTGCTGGTGGCCTCCCAGGTCAACGCCGGGATCGAGAACGGCTTGCGGCTGCGGGTGTCCGGCACCCTGGGCACGCTCGAGTGGTGGCAGGAGGAGCCGAACCGCCTACTGCACCATCCGATCGACGCCCCGGCGCGGCTGCTGACGCGCGGTGCGCCGTGGCTGCATCCGGCCGCGCTGCGTGCGGGCCGCATCCCGCCTGGGCACCCGGAAGGCTTCATCGAGGCATTCGCGAACGTCTACCTCGGCGTTGCGGCAGCCATCCGGGCCCACGGCCGCGGCGAGCCGCCCGATCCCCTGGAAGCCGACTACCCGGGGGTCGAGGATGGCGCGCGCGGCGTGCGCTTCATCGAAGCGGTCCTAGCGTCGGCGCGCAGCAACGAGAAGTGGACCCCGGTGCGGCCTGCCTGAGACGCCCGGCCGGTCACAGCATCGGCGTGCCGCCGGTCACGGCGTACAGCGCGCCCGTCACGTAGCTGGAGTCCTCGCTGGCCAGGAACACGAACGCGGGCGCCAGCTCCCGCGGCTGGCCGATGCGCTTGAGCGGCACGTCCTGGCCGGCCTGTTCCACCTGCCGCGGGGTCATGGTCGACGGGATCAGGGGCGTCCAGATCGGCCCCGGCGCGACGCAGTTGACGCGGATGCCGCGGTCGGCCAGCAGCTGGCCCAGGCTGGCAGTGAAGTTGGCGATCGCCGCCTTGGTCGCCGAGTAGGCCAGCAGGTAGGGCGGCGCCTTCGTCGCGTTGACCGAGCTGGTGTTGACGATGGTCGCGCCCGGCCGCATGTGCGGGACCGCTGCCTTGCACAGGTAGAACTGCGCGTGGATGTTGACGTCGAAGGTGTGGGTCCACTCGTCGTCGGAGATCTCGTCCAGCGACTGGCGCACCATCTGGAAGCCGGCGTTGTTCACCAGGATGTCGAGGCGCCCGAAGTCGTCCACCGCCCGCTGCACGACATGGCGGCAGTGCGATGCCGCGGCGATGTCGCCCGGCACCAGCAGGCAGCGGCGTCCGGCCTGCTCGACCCAGCGACGGGTCTCCTGGGCATCGTCCTCCTCGTCGAGGTAGCTCACCACCACGTCGGCCCCTTCGCGCGCGAAGGCGATCGCGACCGCGCGCCCGATGCCGCTGTCGCCCCCCGTGATGAGCGCGACCTTGCCCTGGAGCTTGCCGCTGCCGCGGTAGCTGTGCTCGCCGTGGTCGGCCTGCGGCCGCAGGGCAGCTTCGACGCCGGGCGGTTGCTGTTGCTGCGGGGGCTGGGGCATGGGGGACTCCTGCGATCCGGACGGCGTGCCCAGCATGGTCGCGCCTTCCGCGGCCGGGCCGGGCGGCACCACCCGGGCAATGGGGACCCATGATGAACGGCCCCCTGCGCGGCCGTTTGTAGGACCGTGGCGGGGCCGCCGCCACCGCCGCAGCAGGAGGCCTTGCGTCCGCAGCCCGGCCGTCCAGACGTCTGCCAATGTGGCCTGCGAGGCGCCAAGGGGAGCCGTCCCGCCGGGACGGGGTTGCGGACACGACGGCTCCGGCGCCGGATGCCGCACACGAGCAGGTCGTCCCGGTCGACCTGCTGGGCTTCGTCGGACGACCGGCGCGGGCGAAGCCCGGCCGGACCGCGCGGCGGACGTGCGCGCGGCGCTAGCCGGCGCCGGGCAGCAGCCCGTCCAGCGCCTGGATGCGGGCCGACTTCTCCCGCGGCTGCGGGCCGAGCACCGACTCCGGCGGCACCGTCCGCCCGCCCTGCTTGAACTTGGCCTTCACGAGCACCAGCGCATGCGGGCCCTGGCCGGAGGAGAACGCATGGGAGAAGTAGGCGTGCCTGTCGTCGACGCACGCCACCTGCGTGGACACGACGAATGGCTGCATCAGGTGCAGGGGCCGCTGGAACACGCTGGCCTGCGCCAGGTTCACCCAGCCGATCCCCTGTCGCAGCAGCGGCCGCAGCAGGCCGGTGCGGGTCACGAAGTCGAACTGCGCGGCCTCCGCGACGGCCAGATAGCGGTCGCTCCTGAACGTGCGGAGCCCGACCTCCCACGGCATCACGCGGAACGCGCATTCCACCGTCCCGGTGGGATGCAGCCTGGGGCGCGCGGCGGCGCGAAGGACGGTCAGGAGGTTGCGCATCGCGCATTGTCGATGCTGGCGGCCGTGGTGCCCGCGCGCAGGCAGATCGGCGCCCGAGCACCGTGCCCCGTGGCAGGGATGCCTAGCCCGGTGCGACGCGGATCGGCCGTCCGCCGCGCGCGCGCCAGGCCGCCGGCGTGAGGCCAAGGGCGCGCCGGAAGCTCGCGCCCATGTGCGACTGGCTGGCGTACCCCGCGGCCGCGGCCACGTCCGCCAGGGCGGCATCCGCCATCCGCGCCATCCGCCGCGCCAGCTGCAACCGGCGCTCGCTCACGTACGCATGCGGCGTCATGCCCACCGCGCGGGAGAAGGCGCGCAGGAACTGGAACGTGCCCTGCCCCGCCACGCCGGCCAGGACCTCCAGCCGCAGGTCCGCCGTGCGTTCCTCCTCCAGGGCCTGCTCGATCCAGCGCAGCACCGGCTGCAGGCGGCGGCGCAAGCTGTCCACCGCACCGGTCCCGGCGGCCGCATCGTTCCACGCATGGCACACGAAGGCCTCGGCCATCGCCGACACGCGTGCAGCGTCCAGGCCGCCGAGCAGGCCGGCGCGCAGCTGCAAGGCCAGACCCAGCGTGCCGGCACCGGCCAGCCACTGCGGACGGCCGGCCGCCATCGGTGCGTCGGCCGCGCCGGTGCGCACCAGCAGGTACTCGCCACCTTCGGCGGATTCGGAGAACACGCCCAGCCCCGCCGGCTTGAACGACAGCTCGCCGAAGCGGCTGTGGAAGTCGGCCCGGCGGTCGGAGTCGATGGCGTGGACCCCGCGCTGGGGCTCGAGCGCGATGCCCAGGACGCAGTCGGCCGCCGTGTCGCTCGCGCTGTAGGCGGCCCGCGGCAGCAGTTCGACTTGCAAGGAAGCGGCCATGGTCGTCTGCAATTTCCTGATAGAGCCCGGGTTCCGTCCGCGGCACGATGACGGGATCGTCAAGGACCTGGAGGAACTGGAATGCGCGTGATCGGGCTGATCGGCGGAATGAGCTGGGAGTCTACCGCCGTGTACTACGCACTGATGAACCGGGAGGTGGGCCGCCGCCTGGGCGGCCTGCACTCGGCGCACCTGCTGCTGCACAGCGTGGACTTCGCCCCGGTCGCGCAGGCCCAGCACCAGGGCGACTGGGATGCTGCCGCCACCATGCTGGTGGACAGTGCGCGCCGGCTGGCGGCCGGCGGTGCGCAGGCCCTGGTGCTGTGCACGAACACCATGCACAAGCTGGCGGACGCGATCGAGAGCAGTTGCGCCCTGCCGCTGCTGCACATCGCCGACAGCACGGGCCGGGCGGCGCAGGCGCTGGGCTGCCGCAAGGTGGGACTGCTGGCGACCGGGTTCACGATGCGCGAACCGTTCCTCAAGGACAGGCTGGCCGCGCGCCACGGGCTGGAGGTCCTGGTGCCCCCGGCGGACACGCAGGCCGAGGTCCACCGCGTGATCTACGAGGAGCTGTGCAAGGGCGTCATCCGCGACAGCTCGCGCGAGATCTACCGCCAGGCGATCGATGCACTGCGGGCGCGCGGCGCGGAGGCGGTGGTCCTGGGATGCACCGAGATCACCTTGCTGGTCCGCGAGCAGGACAGCAGCCTGCCGCTGCTGGACAGCACGGCGCTCCATGCAAGGGCGGCGGTGGATTTCGCCCTGGCCGGTGGCTAGCGCCCGCGACACGGGCGACCGCTGCGCGTCTAACCCGCGGGCTCCTGCTCTGGCGACGCGCCTTCCCGCAGGACGCCGTTGATCTCGGCGCCGAAGATCAGCGTCGTCGCGCTGATGTAGAGAAACACCAGCGTGGCGACCACCCCGGCGAAGCTGCCATAGAGCAGTGCCAGTTTGCCGACCGTGCGCAACGTGTAGGACAGGGTGGAGGCTGCCGCCACCCACAGGGCGGCCCCCACCAGCGCTCCCGGCAGCACGGTGTAGAGCCGCTGCCGGATGTCCGGCAGCCAGCCGTACAGCAAGGCGTACAGCACCACCAGGACCAGGAACGCCGCGCCATACCGCACGCCGTAGTCGAGCCAGACCCGCTGCGGCCCCGGGTCCGCATTCGCCGCCAGCAGCCGCCAGACGTACGGCATGATCACCACGGAGCTGAAGGCGACCAGAACGCCGGTGCCGACGATGACCGTGAACAGCGTGACCTTGATGCGCGCCTTCCAGAAGGCCAGCCCGCGGTCGATGCCGTAGGCCCGGTTCAGCGCCGAACGGACTGCCTGCATGCCGGACGAGGCCGTCCAGAGCGTCGCCAGCACGCCGATGGTCACCAGGGTCTGGTTGCGCTGCGCCAGCACCTGCTGGATGACCGGCTGCATCGCGTCGCGCACCACCTGTGGCGCATAGCCCATGACGCGGTCGGCCAGGGCCGCCGCGTCGCCCGGCTGACCGAAGAAGGCGGCGGAGGCGGACAACAGGATCAGCAGCGGGAACATCGCCAGCACCGACGAGAACGCCAGGCTGCCGGCCTGGTTGGCACTCTGGTGCAGGACGTAGTTGCGGATGGCCAGCAGCACCACCCGAAGGCCGGGCGTGCTCAGTGCGGCGTGCCCGAAGCGGCGCCAGGCGTCGCGAAGTCGGCTCATGGACGGAGGTTCCTTGTCATGACGCCGGTTCCGGCGGATGGGGCTTCTGCCGGGTGCAGTGGACATCCACCGGGCTTCATCGCTTGCAGGAACTGTAGCGCGCCGCAGGCCGCACCCGCTCGAGGCAGGGTCTGATCGACCTTGGGGCGGCGATGCGGCCGACGTGCCCCGGCGTGCCTGCCGCCAGCCGGGGGACGCCACGCGGCGGTGCCCCCGGGGGAGCCGCGCTCAGGCGCCCTCGCATGCGGCCAGCCGCCGCGACAGTTCGCTGTTGCGCGCGCGCAGGAACGCACGCAGCCGGGCAGGGAAATCCGGCAGCACCGCCTGCCGGACCGAAGGTCGCTGCGCGAGCGCAGCACGCCACGCGCGCAGCCGGGGCATGCCATCGGACCAGCCGCACACCCCGGCGGCTTCGAACGCGTCGATGTAGCGGAACACAGGCGCGAACACCGCGTCGACCACGCTGAAGCGGGCGCCGGCGAACCACGGCCCCTGCCCCTCGAGCGCGGCTTCGAGTTGGGCGAAGCGCGCCAGCATCTGCTCGCGCTGGCGCTGCAGCGACTGCGCGTCGGCTGCGCCGTAGAAGGCCGCGATGGTGTTCAGCAACGACGAGCCGAACTCCATCCAGCCCCGGTGCCGGGCCCGCTCCAGCGCAGGTTCCGGATGCAGCCGCGGCGCCAGCGTGTCGTCGAGGTACTCGCAGATGGCGGCCGACTCGAACACCGGATCGTCATCCACCAGCAGCACGGGCGTCTTCCCGAGTGGCGAGATCGCCGTGAACCAGGCGGGTTTGTCGGCCAGGTCCACCCAGCGCCGGTCGAACGGCACGGCCTTCTCCAGCAGCACGATGGCCGCACGCTGCACATAGGGGCACAGCGCGTGGCTGACGAGGGTCAGGGACTCAGGCACGCACCAGGCCCTCGGCGAGCAGCGCGGCATGGACCGCAGGCAGCGCCGCGATGCGGCCCAGGTAGGCAGGCAGCCGCGGGAAGTCTCCGAGCGACATGCCGACCATGGGCGCCCAGCGCAGGATGGTGAACGCATAGGCGTCGGCCACCGTGAAGCGTCCGCCAGCCAGCCAGTCCCGTGCGGCTAGGTGGTCGTCGAGATCGCGCAGGCGTTGCCTGATCTTCTGCTTGACGGCGGAACGGGTGCTGTCGGCGGTGTCCTGGTGGAAGAGCCAGGGACTGAACGATTTGTGCAGTTCGCTGGAGATGAACGTCAGCCACTGCAGCACCTCGAAGCGCTCGCGGCTGCCGGATGGCGGCATGAGGCCGCTGTCCGGCGCCGCGTCACCCACATGTTGCAGCAGGGCGGCCACCTCCGTGTGGCGGCTGCCGTCATCCAGTTCCAGGACGGGCACGTAGCCGCGCGGGTTGATCGTGCGGAAGTCGGTGCCGTCCTCCGCGCGCGCCGCCACGGTGTCGACCCTGGTCAGGGTGAAGGGCTGGCCGGAGGCGCGCAGTGCGATGTGGACGGCCAGCGAGCAGTACGCGGGCGAGAAGTAGAGCTTCATGAGGATCTCCTGGTGGAAGGTGGACGGGATCAGGCAGGCACGAGCAGGTTGCTGCGGCGGGCGGCGTAGGCGCCGTCGCCCAGCAGCCAGTGCGCCACGGAGGCGGACAGCAGGAAGGCGGGGTATTCCCAGCCGCCGTTCGGCGCGGTGAACACCCAGCCGTTGGGAAGGTGCACCCACGTGGCCACCGCGAGGATGGGCAGCAGGAGCAGCGAGCACTGCCGGCCGTAGAACCCGGCGAGGAGGGCGAGCCCTCCCAGCAGTTCGGCCGCGACCACCGGGTACACGAACACGCCGGGCAATCCGACGGAGTCGAAGAACCGGGCCGAGCCGGGCAGCGTGAACACGAGCACCTTGAGCAGCGCGTGGCTGATCCACATGGAGCCGAGGGCGAGTCGCAGCAGGGTGGCGGCTGCGGCGTTGGGGGGAGGCGCGGAAGAATGCATGGTTGTAGAGACCTGTGGGTGGAGGAGCCCGCACTCTAGAATTGCAGCCGCGCAACGAAAATAGGCAATGATGAAACGCTCGATTGCACCGTCGCAATACCAGCTGACCGCCGCCGACCTGCAGATCGTCCTTGCCCTCGTCCGCGGCGGCACGCTCGCCCAGGCGGCGGCCCGCAGCGGCAGCGATCCCTCGACGGTGTTCCGGGCGCTGCAGCGGCTCGAGAAGCAGCTGGGCCAGCGACTGTTCGAGCGCAACCGGCAGGGCTACCTGCCGGCGGACACGGCGCTGGAACTGGCGCGCCATGCGGAGCGCGTCGAGGCCGAACTCGACGCCGCGCAGGTCGCGGCCAGCGGTGCAGCCACCGCGGTCGCCGGCCGGGTGCGGTTGACGACCACCGATTCGGTGCTGCGCGGCCTGGTGCTGCCGTGCCTGCCGTCACTGGCGCGCGCACATCCGCTGCTGCAGCTGGAACTGCAGGCCCACAACGGGCTCAGCAACCTCACCAAGCGCGACGCCGACATCGCCTTGCGCGCGACGCCCAAGCCGCCGCAGCACCTGGTGGGGCGCGAGCTCGGACGGATCCGCTTCGTCGTGGCCGGCCTGCGCGGCACGCCGGCGCGGCGCGGGCTGGACACCCAGGACTGGGTCGCCCCCGACGAGTCGATGCCCGACCACCCGAGCGTCCGCTGGCGCGTGCGGGCATTCCCGAAGGTGACGCCGCGCTATCTGGCCGACGGCATCGTCGGGGTCGTGGACGCGATCCGCAGCGGCGCCGGCGTCGGCGTGGTTCCGGCTTTCATGCTCCAGGTGGAACCGCAGCTGAGGGCACTGACGGATCCGCTGGACGGTTGCGAGTCGACGCTGTGGCTGCTCGCGCATCCGGAGTCGCGGCACCTGAGGCGGATCGCCACGGTGTACCAGCACCTGGCCGACCACGTCCGCCCGGCGGACGGCGCGCTGGAGGCGCGCCGCTGATCGCGCAGGCTTGCCTGGCGGGCCGGGAGCGCGGCAGCCGGATGGCCGGCAGCCTTGCTCACCGTCGGGCCGACCACGCCCGCGGCAGGACCGCAGGGCGAGCGGCGGGTCGCGGCGCGAGGAGCTGCCACCAGGGCCGCCTCCGGGGCCGCCGTGGTGCCTACCAGCCGAGCGTGAACCGCAAGGCCAGCATCACGCCGGTTCCGCACACGATGGTGCCGAACAGGCTGCGCCGCCAGGCATAGAACGCCAGGCCCACCAGGGCGCCGAAGAGGCGCGCATCGCGCCAGGTGTCGATCAGGTGGCCCTGCGTCATCACCAGTTCCGGCGCGACGACGGCCGCCAGCGCCGCGAGCGGCGCGTAGCGCAGGCCTTCGCGCAGCCAGGCCGGCATCGGCAGCTCCTGGCGGGGCAGCAGGAAGAAGGCCCGGCACAGCAGCGTGATCAGCGCCATGCCGACCGTGGTGAAGAAGATCTCCAGCGGGCTCACGGCCTGGCCTTCCCGCGCAGCGCCGGCGCCCGGTCGGCGAGGACGCCGACGGCGACCGCCGCCGCGATCGCGACCACGATGTTCAGCTTCAGGGGGAGCGCGTACGCCGCGACCGCTGCGCAGGCGGCGACCAGTGCCGCCACCCAGGTGAGCGGCTTGTTCAGCTGCGTGCAGGTCAGCGCGAGCAAGGCCATCGTGCCTGCGAACCCCAGGCCCCACGACACCGGAATGCCGTGGCCCGCGACGATGCCCGTGATGATGGACAGCTGCCACACGGCGAACGTCACCAGCGCGCTGCCCAGGAAATAGTCCTCGTGCCGGTGGCCCGGCGCGGGCTCGGGGAACCGCCGCATGAAGAGCGCGAAGTTGGTGTCGCCCATCAGGAAGCTGAGCGCGACGCGCTGGCGCCGGGGCAGGTGCGCGAAGAACGGCCGGTAGTGGAAGCTGAACGCCATGAACCGCAGGCTGACGCACAACGTGGTGGCCCAGACCACCCAGGCCGGCGCGCCGGCCGCGATCAGGGGCAGTGCGGCGATCTGCGCGGAGCCGGCATAGACGGCCAGCGACATGAAGATGGCCAGCGGCACGCCCATTCCGCTCTTGGCCATGGCCACGCCCGCCACCAAGCCCCAGGCCGCGATCCCGATGGCCATCGGGACGGCGTCGCGCGCGCCCTCGCGGACCATGGGCCGGCGCGCGGCGGCGATCGCCTGGGCCTGCCATGCTGCAACACCGGACTTCAGAGACACACGTCCTCCCCGTGGCGCGATTGTCGCGCGCAGCCCTGGCGGTTCGCTTGCAGGCAGGTGACGCCAACGGCGCGGCGGGACGGCCCCGCGCACCGTTCGCGGCGACGTGCCACCACCGCCAGGATGAGGGTTAGGCGCGGGCCGGGGCGGCCATCAGCGTGAACCCCTTGCGCGGCAGCTGCAGCGCCACCAGCCCGGCCGCCGTCAGCAGCACGCCGGCGGCACCGAACGCGATCCAGTGCGTGCCGTAGCGCTCGTAGCCCCAGCCGCCCAGCCAGGCAGCGAGCGTCCCCCCGATCTGGTGGCCGATGTAGGCCATGCCATAGAGCACGCCCACCAGACGCACGCCGTAGACGTCGGCGAGGATGGCCGAGGACAGTGCGATGCTGCCCGCCCACACCAGGCCGCCGATGGTCGAGGTGAGGTACAGCTCCCAGTGCGTGCCCACCATCACCAGCGCGAAGAACCCGAGCCCGCGCACGAAGTAGATCGCCGCCAGGATGTGGCGGCGCGGCAGCCGGTCGGCCACCCGGCCCAGCACCAGCGTGCCGGCGATCGCGACGAAGCCGATCAGGCCGATGCCCATTGAGCTGGTGAACGCGTCGAAGCCATGGTCCATCAGCATCGGCATGCCGTGGGTGCCCAGCAGGTTCATGCTGAAGCCGCAGGCGAACAGGCCGAAGAAGACCTTCCAGAAGGGCGCGGTGCGCATCGCCTCGCGCAGCTTGAGGCTCGCCGGCGGGGCGCCGCCGCGGGCCCGCTGGGCCGCGAACTCCGCCGGGTCCAGGTCGGTGTGCTCGGGGGCGCCGTCGCGCACCACGAACACGGCCGCCGGCACCGTGAATGCCGTGAACACGGCCGCGAAACCGCCCAGCGTGGCGCGCCAGCCGACGTGCTCGATCGCGACACTGAGCACCGGCGTCATCAGCGCCATGCCGGCCATCGAGCCGGTGGACAGGAAGAACAGCGCCATGCCGCGCCGTCGCGTGAACCAGTGGCTGATCACCGGCGTCAGTGCCACCGGGCTGGTGAAGGCCAGCCCGACCGACAGCAGCAGGCCGAACGCGAGGAGGAAACCGACGGCATCCTTGGTTGCCGCCGTCCACAGCACGGCGCCGACGACCAGGCCGTTGCCCAGCAGCAGGACCGGACGGGTGCCGAAGCGCGCGATCAGCGCGCCGGCCAGCGGCATGGCCAGGCCGTAGGCCAGCATGCCCGCCGCGACGATGCTGGCCAGCAGGCTGCGGCTGAAGCCCAGGTCCTGCGCCATGGGCAGGAAGAAGGGCCCGAAGCTCAGGCGCATGCCCGTCGACAGGAGGGTGAGGAAGGCCGCCGCGGCGACGATGTTCCAGCCGAAGTACCAGCGTGCAGCCATGGCCGATCATAGGCCCCGCCGGTTGGCGGGCGGCCCGGAATCAGCCCTTGCCGGGGGCGCCGGCGCCGCCCCGCTCCTTCTGCACGCGCTCGGTCACGTCGCGGGCGATCGCGACCGATCCGACCACCGTGCCCGCGTCATCCTTGACCAGGGCGAAGGTCATCTCGACATGGAGCCTGGCGCCGCTCTTGTGCAGCGCGCGCGTCACCGCCGGGCGCCCGGTGAGCCTGGCGCTGCCGGAGCTGACGGCCCGGCGGAAGCCGCTCCAGTGCGCCGCGCGCAGGTGCTCCGGGATGATGAGGTCCAGGCTGCGGCCTCGCGCCTCGGCCGCCGTGAAGCCGAACAGGCGCTCCGCGGCCGGGTTCCAGCGCGCGATGGTGCCCTGCGCGTCCGCATAGACCAGGGCGTCGGTGGTCTGCTCGAGGATCCATTCCGCCAGGGGTGCCGCGGGGTCCGTCGCAGGCGCGTTCTCCTGTTCCTCTTCCTTCTCTTCCTTTTCCTCTTCCTCATCGGGCCGCAGTCGCGAGAACCTGAAGTCGCAGTGACTCGCGCCGCCCGCCAGCGTCTGGGTCCTGACCAGGCGGATGCCACGCGTCGCATCGGCGTCGAAGTCCAGCCCGCAGACGTTCGGCAGGATGTCGGCATCGCCGTGGCGGGCCGCGAACTTGCAGAAGCCGCAGGCCCGGTCGTCGATGCCGAAGTCGAAGTCGTCCCCCGGCCCTGGCTCGACGAAGTCGTCGGCGAAATCGCCCGGGAACGCTTCCTGGTGGCTGGCCGTGGCACTGCGTGCCGCCTGCTCGCGCACCAGGGCCTGGTTCGCCGGCGACAGGAACTGGCGGCCAGCGCGAGGCGCTCGGCGCATCGCCGCCTCCATGGCAGCGCGGTGCGACGCGTAGAAGGGATGGATGCTCTCGGCCATGGGACACCTCGTCGGACGATCTGCGCCGGGGCACGCGTGCCCAGCCCCTCGCAGGCTAGCGGCGCTTGCTGCTCTTGTCGAACCGCTTCCAGTAGGTGAACTCGTCCTCGTGCACCTCCAGGTCGACTTCCTCGACGCGCAGCCGCAGCCGCTCCTGCACGTCGCGCACCGCCTGGTTGTAGATCGCGGGCCCGATCTCCTCCAGGACGAAGCCGAGGAACCCACCGGCGGCGACGTTGCCGATCTTCTCGTCCATGTTCTCGAGAAAGTAGCGCTCGATGGACGCGACCGCCTGCTGGCGGACTTCCTTGGGCAGTTCGATCATCGGCCGATTCTGCGGCACGCGCCCAGCGCTGCGCCACCCCGTCCAAGCCGATCGATCCCGACGAGCTCCAGCGCTTCTGACGCGCGGGCCGGGCAGCGGCCGCTCGGGCCGCGGGGCGGCCGCCGCGGCCCCACGGGGTTCGCCGCGCTGGGCCATGCATCACCGGACGCGCCGCGCCACGGCGGCGCTGCCCGGCGGGGGAACGCGACAGCCCACGCGAAAGCCAGGAACCGGCCTACAGCAAAGTGCCCAGGCCGGCCGGATGCTTCGCGATCGCCCTCCTCCACCGGCGCTGCGCGTTGCCGCGCAGCCTCCTCACCCCGCGGACGTTCCCCATGGAAGACAGCTCCTTGTTCCCGATCTCCCGCCGCGACCTGCTGATCGCGGGCGCCTCGTCGGCGGCCGCCACGGCCGTGCCAGCCACCGCGGCAGACCCGGCACCGGTCGAGACGCCCGTCGTCTCCCGCGTCACGCTGGACGTCAATGGCACCTCGCGCACGCTCGAGGTCGACACCCGCACGACCCTGCTGGACGCGCTGCGCGAGCACCTGCACCTGACCGGCACGAAGAAGGGCTGCGACCAGGGCCAGTGCGGCGCCTGCACCGTGCTGGTGAACGGCCGGCGCGTGGTGTCCTGCCTGAGCCTGGCGGTGATGAACGCCGGCGCCAGGGTGACGACCATCGAGGGCCTGGGCACGCCCACTTCGCTGCATCCCATGCAGGCGGCCTTCATCCGGCACGACGGCTACCAATGCGGCTACTGCACGCCGGGACAGATCTGCTCGGCGGTGGGCGTGCTCGACGAGATCCGGCGCGGCGTGCCGAGCCACGCCAGCCAGGACATCACTGCGCAGCCGCTGCTCACCGCCGCCGAACTGCGCGAGCGCATGAGCGGCAACCTCTGCCGCTGCGGCGCCTACTCGAACATTGTCGATGCGATCACCGAGGTCGCGGGAGCCAGGACATGAAGCCCTTCAGCTACGAGCGGGCCAGCACCCCGGCCCAGGCTGCCGCGGCCGTGGCGGCGCGGCCCGGCGCCCGGTTCGTGGCCGGCGGCACCAACCTGCTCGACCTGATGAAGCTGCAGATCGAGACCCCGCCTCACCTGGTGGACGTGAACGGCATTGGGCTGGACAGGATCGAGCCCACCGCCCAGGGCGGGTTGCGCATCGGCGCGCTGGTGCGCAACGGCGACCTGGCCGCCGATGCCCGGGTGCGCCGCGACTACGGCGTGCTGTCCCGCGCGCTGGTGGCCGGCGCCTCGGGCCAGCTGCGCAACATGGCCACCACGGCGGGCAACCTGCTGCAGCGCACCCGCTGCCCCTACTTCTACGACACCAACATGCCGTGCAACAAGCGCGTGCCGGGCAGCGGCTGTTCGGCCCTGGGCGGCGCCAACCGGACGCATGCGGTGGTCGGCGGCAGCGACCAGTGCATCGCGACCCACCCGAGCGACATGGCCGTCGCCCTGCGCGCGCTCGATGCGACCGTGGAGACCGTCCGCGCCGACGGCGCCACGCGCGTGATCCCGATCGCCGATTTCCACCGTCTGCCCGGCAACACGCCGCAGCTGGACACCAACCTGCAACCCGGCGAGCTGATCACCTCGGTGACGCTGCCGGCGCCGTTGGGCGGCACGCAGGCGTACCGCAAGGTGCGGGACCGCGCGTCGTACGCCTTTGCGCTGGTGTCGGTCGCGACGGTCCTGCAGCGCGACGGCACCGGCCGGGTCGCGCTCGGGGGCGTGGCGCACAAGCCCTGGCGGGTGGAGGCGGCCGACGCCGAGCTGCCGCGCGGCGCGCGCGCCGTGGCGCAGCGGCTGCTGGCCGGTGCCCATCCCACCGAACACAACGCCTTCAAGCTGGCGCTGGCCGAGCGCACGCTCGCCGGCGCCCTGGCCGAGCGCAGGAGCTGAGCCCATGAAATTCGACACTCCCGCCGGCAGCAATCCGACCGACCAGCTCAAGGTCCTGGGCCAGCCGGTCGACCGCATCGACGGCGTCCTCAAGACCACCGGGACGGCGCCGTATGCGTACGAGCGCCACGACGTCGCCGCCCACCAGGCCTGTGGCTACGTCGTCGGCGCGGCCATCGCCAAGGGACGCATCCGCTCGATCGACCTGGAGCGCGCCCTGCGCGCGCCGGGTGTGGTCACGATCGTCACGGCGCAATCGGCCGGCAAGCTGGGCAAGGGCCGCTACAACACAGCGCCTCTGCTGGCCGGCCCGCAGGTCGACCACTACCATCAGGCCGTGGCCCTCGTGGTGGCGGACAGCTTCGAGCAGGCCCGCGCCGCGGCTCAGCTGGTCCGCGTCGACTACGAGCGCGCGCCGGGGACGTTCGACCTGGCCAGGGCCAGGCAGGCCGCCACCAAGCCCGAGGGCGTCACCGGCGGTGCCGCCGACACGGCAGTCGGCGATTTCGCCGGCGCCTTCGCGGCGGCCGCGGTGCAGGTCGATGCGACCTACACGACGCCGGACCAGTCGCACGCGATGATGGAGCCGCATGCCACGGTCGCCGCGTGGCGCGGCGACAGCCTCACGGTCTGGACTTCGAACCAGATGGTCGACTGGGGACGCGACGACCTGGCGCGCACCCTGGGCATCCCCAAGGACAAGGTCCGGCTGGTATCGCCCTTCGTCGGCGGCGGCTTCGGCGCCAAGCTGTTCGTCCGCGCCGACGCCGTGCTGGCTGCGCTCGGCGCACGGGCCGCCCGCCGCCCGGTGAAGGTTGCCCTGCAGCGCGCCCTGGTCGCCAACAACACGACCCACCGGCCGGCGACCATCCAGCGCGTGCGCATCGGCGCGACGCCCGACGGGAAGATCAGCGCGATTGCGCACGAGAGCTGGTCGGGCGACCTACCCGGCGGCAAGCCGGACGGCGCGGTCCACCAGACCCGCATGCTGTATGCGGGCCCGAACCGGCTGACGGCGACGCGGCTGGCCGTGCTCGACCTGCCCGAGGCCAACGCGATGCGCGCGCCTGGCGAGGCCACCGGGCACATGGCGCTGGAAGCGGCGATGGACGAACTGGCCGAGAAGCTCGCGCTCGACCCGGTGGAGCTGCGCATCCGCAACGACACCCAGGTCGTGCCGGACCACAGCGGCGAACAGTCCAAGGACGATCCGCAGTCGCGCAAGTCCGAGGCGTCGCAGAACGACGCCAAGTCGGCCGGCCAGCCGTTTTCCCGCCGCGAGTTCGTGCAGTGCCTGCGCGTGGGCGCCGACCGCTTCGGCTGGCGCCAGCGGAACCCCCGCCCCGCGCAGGTGCGCGACGGCCGCTGGCTGGTGGGGATGGGCGTGGCGTCGGCCTACCGCGGCGCGCCGGTCACCAAGTCGGCGGCGCGGGTGCGGCTGGACCGGCGCGGCATCGTCACGGTCGAGACCGACATGACCGACATCGGCACCGGCAGCTACACCATCATCGCCCAGACCGCCGCCGAGATGATGGGCGTGCCGCTGGCCAGCGTCTTCGTGCGCCTGGGCGATTCGGACTTCCCGGTCTCGGCGGGGTCGGGCGGCCAGTGGGGCGCGGCGAGTTCCACCGCGGGGGTGTATGCCGCCTGCGTGAAGCTGCGCGAGGCGGTCGCCGCCAAGGCCGGATTCGATCCGGCCGCCGCCAGCTTCGCGGACGGGCAGGTGCGCTCGGGCGGACGCGCCGTGCCCCTGGCGCAGGTGGCCGGCCAGGGCGAGCTGGTCGGCGAGGACCTGATCGAGTTCGGCGAGCTGACCAAGAAGACCCAGCAGTCGACCTTCGGTGCGCATTTCGTCGAGGTCGGCGTGGACATGTTCACCGCCGAGATCCGCGTGCGGCGCATGCTGGCCGTGTGCGCGGCCGGACGCATCCTGAACCCCAAGTCGGCGCGCAGCCAGGTGATCGGCGCGATGACGATGGGCGTGGGCGGCGCGCTGATGGAGGAACTGTCGGTGGACAAGCGCCTGGGCTTCTTCGTCAACCACGACCTGGCGGGCTACGAGGTGCCGGTGCACGCGGACATCCCGCACCAGGAGGTGATCTTCCTGGACGAGGTCGACCCGCTGTCGTCGCCCATGAAGGCCAAGGGTGTCGGCGAACTGGGCATCTGCGGCGTGAGCGCGGCGGTGGCCAACGCCATCTACAACGCCACCGGCGTGCGGGTGCGCGACTACCCGATCACGCTGGACAAGCTCCTGCAGGGTATGCCGGGCGCGGCCTGACGGGCGCCCGGCCCGGGCCCTGGACACGCCGCCGTGCCGCCCGCCCGCGGCGCCCGGGCCGGCACGCTCCTGCGGCAGGCGATGCAGCTCTTCTTCTCGCCGCGGACGCGGGGAATCAGGTCCTTGATGTCCGGAGAGCGGCAGCCCTAGCGCGCCTCGTCCATCGCCTGCAGCACCGCATGCGCGGCCGACACGCGCGCGGGAACGGGGATGTTCCGGTTCGCGAGCAGGACGATCCCGAGCTGGCGCTGCGGCACGAAGGCCGCGTAGGCACCGAAGCCGTTGGTCGAGCCGGTCTTGTTGAACAGCGTGCCGCCGTCCGGCGCCCGTGGCGGGGCCAGGGCCCGGGCTGGCTGCGGCTCCAGCGCCATCGTGCTCGCGTTGCCCGCCAGCAGCCGATCCAGGCCGACGGGCCACGGATGCTGTTCCCAGCCCAGGCCCTGCACCATCCCGCCGACCTGGAAGTGGCCCACGTGCGTGTCCTCCACGGCCCGGCGCCAGGCCGGCGGCAACCCTTGCGGCGCCAGGTTCGCCTCCACGAAGCGCAGCATGTCGGCGGCCGTCGACTTCACGCCGTAGGCCTGGGCGTCGAACACGCCCGGGTTCACGCGGATCGGGCGATCCGCCCGGTCGTGGCCCCAGGCGTAGTGCGGCAGGCGCGCCGCCGGGACGTGCAGCCAGGTCTGGCGCAGGCCCAGCTGCCGGTAGAGCCCGGCTTCGCACAACGCGACGAACTCGCCGCCCAGGGCCTGCGCCGTCGCGTGCCCCAGCAGGCCGATGCTGGGGTTCGAGTAGCGGCGCTGCGCGCCAGGCGCCGCCACCGGCTGGAAGCGCCGGAAGTAGTCGGACGCGGCGGCGGGCGTGGCGACGTCGTCCGGAAACTGCAGCGGCAGCCCCCCGGCGGTGTAGGTCCCGAGGTGCAGCAGCGTCGCCCGGTCCAGGGCGCTGCCCCGCAGCGCGGGCACGTGGCGGCCCGGCGGGTCGGCCAGCGACAGCCGGCCGAGCGCCTGCGCGTACGTGGCCAGCGTGGCGGTGAAGGTCTTGCTGAGCGATCCGATCTCGAACAGCGTCTCCTGCGTCACCGGTGCGCCGTCCTCGCGCGACGCGACGCCGTAGTGGAAGAACGACCGGCGGCCGCGATCGGTGACCGCGACGGCCATGCCGGGCACGTCGTGGGCGGCTGCCAGCGGGCGGAAGGCGGCGTCGACCACCTCGGCCGTCGACGTGCGGCCGGCACGCGCCGGCGCGCCCCGCGCCGCGAGCCCGCCACCGAGCAGGCCCAGCACGGACCGGCGTCCGATTCGGTGGGGAGTGGGCACTTCAGGATCCTCGCTGCAATGAGCGCGGGATTCTAGGTGGCCGCCCTGCCCCGGGCAGCGCCGCCGGCTGCGCCCCGCGCTAGGCCGGTTGCGGCAGGCCCGCGGGGGCGGCCTCCCGCCGCCCGAACCAGCGGCGCCGCGGCGGCTCGCACGGCTGCGGCTGGCGTTCGCGCAGTGTCAGGATCGAGTCGTCGAACGCGTAGGCGAGCACGCGGCAGCCGGCCGGCAGCGGCAGGCTGTCGCCGGGGGCGAGCACGAAGTCGCGCAGGTCGCGGTCGATGGTCAGCCAGAGACAGCCGGCGTCGCAGGCCACCGCCAGCTCGCCGCCGCGCGGCAGTTCCACCAGGGTGCGCTGCAGCAGCGCGAAACGGCCGGGATGGTCGATGGTCATGGGGCACCTCGGATGCAGGATGCGAATGACTATACTGAGCACCCCTCCTTGTCTTCCAATGGTGGATTTGCATGGCTCGCATGCAGCAGGTGAATGCGAAGAGGCCGACGGGCTCGGCGTCGGGCGAAGCTGCGCTGCCGCGCTCGCGCCAGCTGCGCCTGGACCTGCTGCACACCTTCGAGGCCGCCGCCCGGCACCTGAGCTTCACCAGCGCTGGTGCCGAACTGGCCCTTTCGCAGCCGGCGGTCAGCCGCCAGATCCAGCAGCTGGAAGACTCGCTGGGCAGCGCGCTGTTCGAGCGGCGCCATCGCTCGCTGGCGCTCACCGACGCGGGCCGGATCATGCAGCGGGCGGTGGACGACAGCCTGGAGCGGCTGCGCGACGCGGCATCCCGGGTGCGCACGACGTCGGCCACGCGCCAGGTGGCGATCACCTGCACGCCCGGCTTCGCCTCGTTCTGGCTGATCCCGCGCCTCGCGCGGTTCACCGCCAGCCATCCCGAGGTCGACGTGCGCATCTCGGCCACTCTCGCCATCGTGGACCTCGACCGCGGCAACGTGGACCTCGCGGTGCGGTTCGTGCCGATCGGCGAAGGCCGCGGTCCGCAGCTGTTCGAGGAGGTGGTGCAGCCGATGTGCGCGCCCTCGCTGCTGCGCGACGCCAGCCGTCCGCTGCGCACGCCGGCCGACCTCGATCGCCACACCTTGCTGACCGTCGACATGCAGGACGCCCCGTCCACGGTCGACTGGCAGCCCTGGCTGCAGCTGATGCGGCTGGACGACGTGCGGATGGCCCACACGATGCGCTTCACGCAGTACGGCGAAGCGGTGGCCGCCGCGGTCGCCGGCCAGGGCGTGGTGATCGGCCGCCTGCCACTGCTGGCCGACCTGGTGCGCGAGCGCCGGCTGGTCGCGCCGTTCCGCACGCCGGCCGCCTCGCAGCGGGCCTACTTCCTCACGCTGGCGCCGCAGGCGGCCCGCAATCCCGATGCCCAGGCCTTCATGGCCTGGCTGCAAGCCGAAGGCGCCGCCGCGCAGGCGACGCCGCCCCCCGCGGCCACGCGCCGCCCCGCCAGGAGACCCTGATGGCCACGATCCGCAAGACCTTCGACACCGGCCTGCCCGCCGCCCGGGCATGGGACGCCGTGCGCGACTTCGGCGCGCTGCACACGCGGCTGGTGCCGGGCTTCGTCACCGCCTGCACGCTGGAGGAGGACGGCGCGGTGCGCCTGCTCACCTTCGCCAACGGCCTGCAGGTGCGCGAGCGGCGCGTCACCTGCGACGACGCCGCGCGGCGCCTGGTGTACACGGCGCAGGGCGGACGCGCCACGCACTACAACGCGGCGGTCGAGGTCGCCGATGCCGCCGGTGGCTGCCGCGTCACCTGGACGGTCGACCTGCTGCCCGACGCGCTGGCAGGCGCCATCGACGGGATGATGGACGCCGGCGTCCGGGCGATGCAGGCCGCGCTGCGCTAGCCGCGGGCGTTGGGCGCGAACAGCCGGCGCAGTGCAGCCTGCGGCGGCACCGGCGCGTCCTGCCGGTCGGTGCCGCCGGACGCGGCCACGTGCCCGGGGACCACGGCGTCGGCCGTCGCGCCAGGTGCGCGGTGGCCCCAGAAGCGCCAGGGCCCCAGGCCCAGGCGCCCGCCGAGCAGCTGGGTGGTGGCGGACAGGCGCCGGATCCAGCCCTCGCCCGATCCGTCGGAGCCGGCCGCGGCCAGCCGGGATTGCAGCGCGAGCTGGCGCACCTCGTCCCACTGGCCGCACGCGGCCAGCTGGCACAGCTGCGGAACCGGCAGCCCCCGCGAGATCTCGAAGGCCATCCGGCCGTACAGCCGCGGGCTGAAGTCCAGCAGCAGGTAGCGTCCGCTGGCCGGCAGGTGGATGTACTCGACCTCGAACGCACCGCGGTAGCCGGCGCTGTCCATGAGCGCGCGCAGCTGGCGGGCGAGCGCCGGCTGGACCGGGCGGCTCTCCAGGCACAGCCCGACGCCGGTGCCGGCCGGATCGTTCAGCACCTTGGCCGCGGCGCGCAGCAGGAAGGTGTCGGCCTCCGGGGCATAGAAGCCGGCCAGGGTGTAGACCTGCTGGCCCGGCTCGTCGTGGTACGCCTGCACCAGCGGCTGGTCGACGTCCGGCTCGTGCAGCAGCATCTCGGGGCGCCAGGTCGCCCGCCCGGGCCACGCGGCCAGGGCCGCCTGCAGCGAAGCGGCGTCGCGCACCACCGTGCCTTCGACCTTGCGGCGCACGCCCGCCTGGGTGCGGGCCTTGACGACCAGCGGGTACGGCAGGTCGGCCACGGCCTGCGCCTGGGCCGCCGTCCACTGCAGCGGCTGGTCGATGCCCTGCTGGGCGCACAGCCGGTGCAGCGAGCGCTTGTCCAGCAGCGACCAGGCGCGGCCCTGGGCCGGCTGGTACAGGTGGAACCAGCGCTCGAGCGCATGGCGGTGGGTGTCCAGCATCCAGCAGACATCGTCGCTGGTGGCCAGCAGCACGTGGCCGGGCTCGCGCCGGCCGAAGTCGAGCAGCCACTGCAGCCAGTCGCCCGGGCGGTCCAGTCCGGGGCAGGGCACGCGGCGCGCGACATAGCAGGAGCGGGCCGTCACGGTCCGCGAGCGCCGGTCCGCCAGCACGACCGGAATGCCCAGCCGGCCCAGCTCGCGTGCGGCCGCCAGGGTGCCGAGGCCGTCGCCCATGGTCAGCAGCACGCCACGCGGCTGCGCCTGTGTCCGGACGGATCGGGCCCGCCGGGGGTCGGGGGCGGGAAGGCTGGGCGTGAAGGCGATCGGCTGCAAGACGGCTCCGGAAGCCCTGCCGACACGGCCGCGCAGGCGGATCCGGGGCAAAAGGCAGAGTCAGGATAAGACGCCATTGCTGAGGCAGGGGCCGGATGGCTCTTTCGGGTCATGACCGCGGTGATCCAGTTCACACGCGCGCAACGCGCCATGGAGGCAGGCGATCGCGGGCCGGTCCGACGTGGCGGCACCCGAAGCGGCGGCAGCCGCAGGCGGCACGGGCCTACAGCTGCGTGCCGTCCGCCTTCCTAGAGTCGATGCACCACGCAAGGAGAGCACCCCATGGCTGAACCCAGGAACGCCGGCCGCGAAGGCCAACCCGAGCCGCTGCAACCCGAGGGCGCACCCGCGGCGGACACCGGCCAGGAGAGCGGTGGCGGCGAGATCAAGGACAAGGAAGCGGAGACCAGCAACAGCTACGGCAACACCCGCGACTCGGGCGAGCGCCCGAAGTGAGCGGCTTCAGCCGCGCTTGGCCACCAGCGTGAGGATGTCGTAGCTGGCCACCAGCTCCCCGTGCTGGTTGGTCACTTCGACGTCCCATGCCACCACGCCCTGCCCGACGCCGTTCGCATCCTGGCGGCGGCGGTCGATCTTGCGCTTGGCGGTCAGCCGCGCCCGGATGGTGTCGCCGATCCCCACCGGCTTGACGAAGCGCAGCGTGTCCAGGCCGTAGTTGGCGAGCACCGGGCCCGGCGCGGGGGACACGAACAGCCCGGCAGCCGCCGACAGCACGAAGTAGCCGTGCGCGATGCGCCGGCCGAACGGGCTGTCCTTCGCGGCGACCTCGTCGAAGTGCATGTAGAAGTAGTCGCCCGACAGGCCGCCGAACGCGACGATGTCGGCCTCGGTCACCGTGCGCCGGTGCGTGAGCAGCGAATCGCCGACCTGCAGGTCCTCGAAGTGGCGGCGGAACGGATGCACCTCGCTCTCGCGCACCTGCGCGCCCCGCACGTGCTCGCCGGTCACCGCGGCCAGCATCGTCGGAGAGCCCTGCACCGCGGCCCGCTGCAGGAAGTGCTTGACGGCGCGCAGGCCGCCCAGTTCCTCGCCGCCGCCGGCGCGTCCCGGTCCGCCGTGCTTGAGCAGCGGCAGTGGCGAGCCGTGGCCGGTCGACTCGGCCGCCGCCTCGCGGTCCAGCACCAGGATGCGACCGTGCGTCGCGGCCGCCGCCGGCACGAAACGCGCGGCGATGCGCGCATCGCGGGTCACCAGCGTGCCCACCAGGCTGCCCTTGCCGCGCGCCGCCAGGGCGATCGCCTCGTCCAGGTCGTCATAGGCCATCAGCGTGCTGACCGGGCCGAACGCCTCGATGTCGTGCACCGCGTCGTCACCCAACGGATCCCGGGCCAGCAGCAGCGTGGGCGCGAAGAACGCGCCCTCGGCCACCCCCTCGCCACGCGGCGCGAAGCCGTCGCGCTCGCCGTGCAGCAGCTCGGCGCCCCGCAGCAGCGCGGCCACCCGCGCCGCGACGTCGCTGCGCTGCTCCAGCGATGCCAGCGCGCCCATCCGCACCTCCTCCAGCGCCGGGTCGCCGACCACGACCTTCGCCAGGCGGGCGCGGATCCGCTCGGCCATCGCCTGCACGTGCCGGCGCGGCACGATGGCGCGGCGGATCGCGGTGCACTTCTGGCCGGCCTTGACCGTCATCTCGCGCGCCACCTCCTTGGCGAACAGGTCGAACTCCTCGTCGTCGGGCGACACGTCGGGCGCGAGCACCGCGCAGTTCAGCGAATCGGCCTCGGCGTTGAACGGCACCGCATGCCGCACCAGGTTGGGATGCACGCGCAGCCTCGCGGCGGTGTCGGCCGAACCGGTGAAGGTCACCACGTCGGCGCCGTCCAGCCGGTCGAGCAGGTCGCCCGTGCTGCCGATCACCAGCTGCAGGCTGCCCTCGGGCAGCAGCCCGCTCTCGAGCACCAGGCGGACCGCCGCCTCGGTGAGATAGCTGGTCGCGGTCGCCGGCTTGCCGATGCACGGCATGCCGGCCAGGAAGCTCGGCGCGAACTTCTCCAGCAAGCCCCACACCGGGAAGTTGAAGGCGTTGATGTGCACCGCCAGGCCGCCGCGCGGCACCAGGACATGGGTCCCCGCGAAGCTGCCCTTCCGGCCGAGCGCAATGGCCGGGCCTTCGTGCAGCAGGTTGCCCGAGGGCAGTTCGTTGGTGCCGACGCCCGCGTAGGCGGACAACGTGGCGCTGCCGCCCTCGATGTCGATCCAGCTGTCGGTGCGCGTGGCGCCGGTGTGGGCGGACACCGCGTAGAGCCGCTCCTTGTGCTCCACCAGGTAGCGGGCCAGCGCCTTCAGCCGCGCGGCGCGCTCCTGGAAGTCGAGTGCGAGGAGCGCCGGCACCCCGACGCGGCGGGCGTGCGCGACCACCTCGGCGAAGTCCAGCGGGTCGGCGTGCGTGCTGGCCACCGGCCTGCCGTTGACGGCGCTGCGCAGCACCTGCGCCGGCGCGCGGCCGGTCCAGCGGCCGCCGACGTAGCTCTGGAGGATGGGCGTGCTCATGGGGTCGTCTCCTGGTGGGGTGTCGAGGGTTGCGCCGGGGCGGCCTGCGGCGGGATGCGGACCGCGCCCAGCCCGCCGAGGAACAGGTCGCCCACCAGCGGCGCCATGCCCTCGTGGTCCAGCGTGCCGTCGGGGCGCAGCCACGTGAACATCCAGTTGACCATGCCGAACAGCAGCATGGTCAGCGGCTTGGCCAGGGCGGCGGCCTGCAGGTCGGGCCGCAGCGCCGCCACCACCTCGGCGAAGCCCGCCACCACGCGGCGTTCGCGGTCGAGGATGCGCTGCCGGTCCGCCGCCGGCAGGAAGCGCACCTCCCCGGTCAGCACGCGGTGGGCATCCTGCGCATCGGCGTACTCCTGCAGCAGCCGCCGGATCAGCGAGCGCATCCGGCCCTCGGCGTCGTGTCCCTCGGCCTGCGCCTGGTCCACCAGCCGCTCCAGGCGCTCGATGTGCGTGTCGGCGATCGAGAACAGCAGCGCGTCCTTGTCCCGGTAGTAGTGGTACAGCGTCGCCTTGGACAGGCCGCAGGCCTCGGCCACCTCGCTCATGGAGGTGGTGGCGTAGCCGCGCTGGGCGAACAGGTGGGCGGCCCGGGCGAGGATCAGCTCGCGCTGGTCGTCGTAGCCGGCGTGGCGTCCGCGGCCCATCTCAGCGGCGGCAAGCCCGCGGTTGCGCCGCCACCGGGGTGGCGCGCAAGCACGGGGCCGCGAGCCGGTCACACGTCCCCATCGCTAGCGCTCGTCGAAGGACAGCACCACGCGATCGGTCACCGGGTGCGACTGGCAGGTGAGCACGAAGCCGGCGGCAACCTCGTTGCGGTCGAGGGCGAAGTTGCGCTCCATCCGCACCTCGCCTTCCACCACCTTGGCCCGGCAGGTGCCGCACACGCCCGAGGTGCAGGAGAACGGCACCTCCAGCCCGGCGGCGGAAGCGCAGTCGAGGATGCTGGGCTGGTTGCGCGTGAAGGTGATCTCGCGTCGCAGGCCGTCGCGCACGATCACCACGCGGGCCTGCGCGGCGTCGCCCGGCTGCGGCTCGTGCATCACGGCGCCGACGCTGCCGGCGGCCTGCTGCGGCACCCCGAAGCGCTCGATGTGCACGCGGTCCTCGGGCATGCCGGCGGCGAGCAGCGCCGCCTCGGCCTCGTCGTTCATCTGGAAGGGCCCGCACACGTAGGCATGGTCGATCGACGCCGCGGGCACCAGCGTGCGCAGGAACTCGCCGATCTTGTCGCGGTTCATCACGCCCATGTTGAGCGGCGCCTCGGTCGGCTCGTCGGAGAACACGTGGTGCAGCACCAGCCGCGTCATGTAGCGGTCCTTCAGGTCCTCGATCTCCTCCTTGAACATGGTGGAGCCGAGGCTGCGGTTGCCGTAGACCAGGGTGAAGCGGCTGGCCGGCTCGCGCGCCAGCACGGTCTTCATGATCGACAGGATGGGGGTGATGCCGCTGCCGCCCGCGATGCCCAGGTGGTGCCGGCGCGCCCTCGGCTCGATCGGCACGAAGAAGCGGCCCTGCGGCGGCATCACGCTCACCGTGTCGCCGGGCCGCAGGTGCTCGTTGATCCAGTTGGAGAAGACGCCGCCGCGCACCTTGCGCACCCCGACGCGCAGCTCGCCGTCGTCCACCCCGGCGCAGATGGAGTAGGAGCGGCGCAGGTCCTGGCCGCCGATCTCCTTGCGCAGCGTGAGGTACTGCCCCTGCGTGAAGCCGAAGACCGGCCGCAGGTCCTCGGGCACCTCGAAGGAGACGACGACGGCCTCGGGCGTGTCGGGCTGGATCGAGCGCACGCGCAGCGGGTGGAACAGCGGAGTGGACATCAGATCGGCTTGAAGTGTTCGAACGGTTCGCGGCAGCTCACGCAGCGGTACAGCGCCTTGCAGGCGGTGGAGCCGAAGGCCGAGAGGCGCTCGGTGCGGGCGCTGCCGCAGCGCGGGCAGGCGATCGCCGGGGCGCGGCGCAGCAGGCGGATCGGCACGCCGGCGTCGGGCAGGGTGGGGCCCGGCGGCGCGATGCCGTACTCGCGCAGCTTGCGCCGCCCGTCCTCGCTGATCCAGTCGGTGGTCCAGGCCGGGGCCCGGCGCAGCGTGGCCCGGGCCGGCCCCAGGCCTTCGGCCTGCAGGGCGCCGAGCACGCCCTGCTCGATCGCCTCGGTGGCGGGGCACCCGGAATAGGTCGGCGTGAGCACCACCTCCAGCTCGGCGCCGTGGTCGATCACCTCGCGCACGATCCCCAGGTCGCACACCGACAAGGCCGGCACCTCGGGATCGAGCACGGTGCCGAGCACGTCCCAGGCGCGGCGGATGCGGTCGGCGGCCACGTTCACCACACGCCGCCCGGGAAACTGCGCTGCAGGTGCTGCATCTCGGCCAGCAGGAACCCCATGTGCTCGCTGTGCACGCCACGCTTTCCGGTGGACAGGAACGGCGTGCCCCTGGGCACCTCCAGCCCGGCCTCGCCCAGCAGCGCAGCCATCTCCGCATCCCACGCCTCGCTCAGGTCGCCCCAGCGCGGCCCGAGGCCGGTGGCGGACGCGTGCTCGTCGACCGCGTCGTCCGCGAACAACTCGGCCGAGTAGCGCCAAAGCTGGTCGAGCGCCGCCCGCAGCCGGCGCAACGACTCGTCGGTTCCCTGCCCCAGCCGCACGACCCAGTCGGCCGCGTGCTGCTGGTGGTAGCGCGCTTCCTTCACCGCCTTGCCGGCGATGGCCGCGAGCTCCGCGTCCGACGAATGCCGCAGCTGCTTCCACAGCAGCCGCAGGAAGGTCGCCACCATCGCGTTGCGCAGCACCGTCACCGCGAAGTCGCCGCGCGGCAGCTCGACCAGGGTGACGTTGCGGTAGTCGCGCTCGTCGCGCAGGAAGGCCAGCCGGTCCTCGTCGTGGCCCGCGCCCTCCAGCACGCCGGCATGCGTGAGCAGCGCGCGGGCCTGGCCGACCAGGTCGAGGGCCATGTTCGCCAGCGCGATGTCCTCCTCCAGCACGGGCGCGTGGCCGGTCCACTCGGCCAGCCGCTGCGCGTGGATCAGGGCCGTGTCGCCGATGCGCAGCAGGTACTGGACGGACGGATCATCCCGGACGGAGATCGATGGCTGCATGTCAGTGGCCCTCGCGGTTGGACGGCATCGAGGCCGACCGACGATGGCGGCCGCCGCAGGCAATGGCAGTGAACGCTTCGGAATGGTCCATGGCTACATGTGGTCCACGGCGCCGGGCAGCTTGTAGAAGGTGGGGTGCCGGTAGACCTTGTCTTCCATCGGGTCGAAGTACATCGCCTTGTCACTGGGGTCGCTGGCCACGATGTGGTCGGAGCGCACCACCCACACGCTGGTGCCTTCCTGGCGGCGCGTGTAGACGTCGCGGGCCATCTGCACCGCCATCTTCGCGTCGACGGCGTGCAGGCTGCCGCAATGCTTGTGGTCCAGGCCGGACTTGCTGCGCACGAAGACTTCCCACAGCGGCCATTCGCCGCGCGCAGCGGCGTCCGTCTGGGCTCCTGCCGGGCGCGCTGCGTCCGGGACGCTGCCCGCCCCCGGCGCGGTCTTGCGGCTGTCGCTGGCATCGGTCATGCCGCCTCCTTCAGTTCGTCCGTCTGCCTGGCGGCGTAGGCCAGCGCCGCCTCGCGCACCCAGGCGCCCTCGTCCCATGCCTTGACCCGGGCGGCGAGCCGCTCCTTGTTGCAGGGACCGTGGCCATTGACCACGTTCCAGAACTCGTCCCAGTCGATGCGGCCGAAGTCGTGGTGCTGGCGCTCCTCGTTCCACTTCAGCTCGGGGTCGGGCAACGTGACGCCCAGCACCCTGGCCTGCTCGACGGTAGCGTCGATGAAGCGCTGGCGCAGCTCGTCGTTCGACACCCGCTTGATCCCCCAGCGCATCGACTGCGCGGAGTTCGGCGACTGGTCGTCGGGCGGGCCGAACATCATGATCGAGGGCCACCACCAGCGGTTGACCGCGTCCTGCACCATGTCCTTCTGCGCCTGCGTGCCCTGTTCCATCATGGTCAGCAGCGACTCGTAGCCCTGGCGCTGGTGGAAGCTCTCCTCGCGGCAGATGCGGATCATGGCGCGCGCGTACGGGCCGTAGGAGCAGCGGCAGATCGGCACCTGGTTCATGATCGCCGCGCCATCGACCAGCCAGCCGATCACGCCGACATCGGCCCAGGTGAGCGTCGGGTAGTTGAAGATCGAGCTGTACTTGGCCTTGCCGGTGTGCAGCGCGTCCAGCATCTGGTCGCGCGAGGTGCCCAGCGTCTCCGCGGCGCAATAGAGGTAGAGGCCGTGCCCGCCCTCGTCCTGCACCTTGGCCAGCAGGATCGCCTTGCGCTTGAGGGTCGGCGCGCGCGAGATCCAGTTGCCTTCCGGCAGCATGCCCACGATCTCGGAGTGCGCGTGCTGGCTGATCTGCCGCACCAGCGTCTTGCGGTAGTGGTCCGGCATCCAGTCCTTGGCCTCGATGAACTCGCCGGCGTCGATGCGCGCGTCGAACCGGCGCTGCAGTTCCACGTCGTCGGCGGACCGCACGGCGCGCAGGCCTTCGTCCTTGCCCATGGTGTCCATGGCCTGGGTGTACATGGCGTCTCCTTGCCCGGTCGGATTTCCGACCGCTCGGTCGATAATAGACCAGGCCCGATGCCGTCTGCAAGCAGGACCGTGCCTTCCTCTTGTGCACTGGATGCTATTTCCAATATATTGGAGGAATGGACCTCAACGGACGGATCGGCCAGCGGATTCGGGAACTGCGCGCCGCGCAGGCGCTGTCGCTGGACGCGCTGGCCGACCGCAGCGGCGTGAGCCGCTCCAACATCTCGCTCATCGAGCGCGGCGAGAGCAGCGCCACCGCGGTGGTACTCGACAAGATCACCGCCGCGCTCGGGGTGCCGCTGGCGTCCCTGTTCCAGCCCGGCGAGGGCGCCGAGCCGCCCTCGCCGATGGCGGGCCACGACGAACAGCCGGTCTGGCGCGACCCGGCCACCAGCTACACCCGTCGCCACCTGTCGCCGGCCGTCGAGTCGCCGCTCCAGCTGGTCGAGGTGCGGTTTCCGGCCGGCCAGCGGGTGGCGATGGAAACCGGGCCGCGGCCCACCGACATCCACCAACAGCTGTGGCTGCTGGACGGCCGCATGGAGATCACCGTGGGGGACCGGCTGTGGCGCCTGCAGGCGGGCGACTGCCTGGCCATGCGACTGCAGCAGCCGATCGTCTTCCACAACCCGGGCCGGCGCGAGGCGCGCTACCTCGTGGCCCTCGTCACCGCGCCGGCGCGCGCATGAAAGGATCGAGATGGACCTGCACGACCAAGATTTCCGGATCCGCCGGGTGGCGCCGCAGGAGGCCGATGGGCTGGTCGATGGGCTGAGCGAGGTGCTGCTCGACTGCGTCGAAGGCGGCGCCTCGGTCAGCTTCATGCTGCCGCTGCCGCGGGAGAAGGCCCGGGCCTTCTGGCGCCAGGTGGCGCAGGGGGTGGTGCGCGGCGAGCGCGTGCTGCTGGTGGCCGAGGATGCCCGGGGTGTGGCGGGCACGGTGCAGCTGGTCACCGCGCAGCCGGACAACCAGCCCCACCGGGCGGACGTCGCCAAGATGCTGGTGCACCGACGTTCCCGTCGCCGTGGCGTGGCGCAACGGCTGCTGGCGGCGGTGGAGGCGGAAGCCGTCCGCGAAGGTCGGACCGTGCTGGTGCTGGACACGGTCACCGGCGGCGACGCCGAGCGGCTCTATGCCCGGGCCGGCTGGCAGCGCGTCGGCGTCGTGCCGAACTACGCGCTGATGCCGGACGGGGCGCCGTGCGCGACCACCTTCTTCCACAAGCAGCTGGCCCGGCCGGGCGACCGCAAGCCGCAGGCGCTCAGCGCCGGTGCCATCGCCTGAGCTCCTCCAGCGGATAGAGCGTTCCGCGCCACAGCACGCCCCGGCGCCACAGCGTCAGGCACGCGCCCCGCAGCAGCACGGCCAGCATCACCAGCGGGGACAGCGGCCACCACCAGAGGGCGCGGCGGCTCCAGGGCGTCAGGCGGATCACGCGCAGGTGGATCGCCAGGCCGAGCAGCACGCCAGCCAGGTTGATCCAGCGCGCCGGACCGCTGGCGAACAGCAGGCCGCACACCGGCCACACGCGCAGCAGCAGCACGGCCGCGGTGGCGGCCAGCAGGGCGGGCACGCTGTAGCCGACCGCGGCGAAGCTGTTCTTCTCCAGCCCGCGGGCCAGGGCCCCGGTGCCGGGGTACCACTCGACCGACACGGCGCCCCGCCCCAGCAGCAAGGCCTGCCGGAAGCCGGCGCGCTTCAGGCGCTTGCCGAGCATCAGGTCGTCCAGCACGTCGAGCCGCAGCGCCTCGTGGCCGCCGATCGCCCGGTACGCTTCGGCCCGCACCAGGTTGAACGCGCCCATGCCGACCGACACACGCCGGGAGGTGTCCAGCCTCCAGGGCGGCTGCGCGGCGAAGAAGAAGGCATGGAAGTCCAGCAGCAGCGCCGCCAGCAGGTGGCCTCGCACCGGCAGTTCGGCCAGCACCACCAGGTGGTCGATGCCCTCGCGCAGGCTGTGGCTCGCGGCACGGCGCAGCGCCGCGCGCTCGAACAGCACGTCGGCATCGGTGAACAGCAGGAGTTCCCCGCGCGCGTGCTGCGCGCCCAGGTGCAGCGCGTGCGTCTTGCCCAGCCAGCCCGATGGCAGGGCCTCCACCCGCAACACGCGCAACCGCGGATCGCGCGCCGCAACGCGCTCGAGGACGGCGCCGGTGCCGTCGGTCGAGCGGTCGTCGATCGCGATCACCTCCAGCCGCGGGTAGTCGAGCGCCAGCAGCGACGCGAGCGCCGGCTCGATGGTGCCGGCTTCGTCGAGCGCACTCACGACCACCGACAGCGTCGGCAGCCGGTCGGCCGGCAGTGCCTCGACCTGCCTCAGCTGGCGCAGGCGGGGCAGCCCGCGCAACAGGTCGGCGAGCTGCCAGGCGACCGCCAGCAGCGCGACCAGCGAGAGCACGAGCACCGTCACGGTCGCGCGCCCGCTGGAAGTCGCGGGCGTGTCGCGCGGCGCCTGCCGGACCGGGCGGCCGGGCGCCTGCTCACCGGGCCCGGCTCCGCTTGGCCGGTGCCGGCCGGGGCACGTCCAGCGGCAGCCGGCTCTCGGCCTTGACCTCCCGCAGCACCACGCTGGAGCGCACGTGCGTCACGCCCGGCAGCTTGAACACGGTCTCGTGCAGGAAGCTCTCGTAGCGCTTGATGTCGGGCACCAGCACCTTCATCACGTAGTCGGCCTGGCCGGTGGTGGCATAGCAGCCGACGATGGGGGGGCAGGCGGCCACGGCCTGCTCGAAGCGGCGCACGTCGTCCTCGTTGTGGCGGGTGAGGTTGACCTCGGCCAGCACGCACAGCGACAGCCCCACGCGTTCGCGGTCGACCAGCACCGTGTAGCCGCGGATGATGCCGCTGGCCTCCATCTCCTTGACCCGCTTCCAGCAGGGCGTGCTGGACAGGCCGGCGGCGGCGGCGAGCTGCTGCACGGTCTGGCGGGCGTCGCGCTGCAGTTCGGCCAGCAGCAGCACATCATGGCGGTCGAGATCATCCATTCTCGGCAAGAGGTGTTTGGGAGAACACCATTCTCCACGTCGGCCGTCTGGTGCGGAAACAGGAAGCACTTTTCGGCCCTGCGGACCTAACCTCTTCCTTCCGTGCCGGGCAGCGCCCGCCGTCCGCACCTCGAAAGGAAGCCATGGAGACCACCACACCCGCCAGCGCGCCCGCACCCGGGCTCGTCCGACCCGACTACCAGCTCGGCGACAGCCTGTGGGCGGAACGTGGCGCCATCTTCCTCACGGGCACCCAGGCGCTGGTGCGCCTGATGCTGATGCAGCGCCGGCGCGATGCCGCCGCGGGGCTGGCGACGCAGGGCTTCCTCAGCGGCTACCGCGGCTCGCCGCTCGGCATGCTCGACCAGGCCGTGTGGAAGGCCGGCCGCCGGTTCGACCAGGCGGGCCTGCGGTTCCTGCCGGCGATCAACGAGGAACTGGGCGCCACGGCGGTGCTGGGCACCCAGCGGGTCGAGTCCGACCCCGAGCGCACCTGCGACGGCGTGTTCGCGATGTGGTACGGCAAGGGCCCGGGCGTCGACCGCGCGGGGGACGCGCTCAAGCACGGCAATGCCTATGGGGCCTCGCCGCACGGCGGGGTGCTGATGGTCGCGGGCGACGACCACGGCTGCGTGTCGTCGTCCATGCCGCACCAGAGCGACCAGGCCTTCCAGTCCTGGCATGCGCCGGTCGTCTCGCCGGCGAGCGTGGCCGAGTACCTCGAGTTCGGCCTGTACGGCTGGGCCCTGTCGCGCTTTTCCGGCAACTGGGTCGGCTTCACCGCCCTGTCGGAGGTGGTGGAGAGCGCCTCGACCGTCGACCTGGACCTGGTGAACGCGCGGGTGGCGGCCTGGCAGGATGCCGACACCGTGCGGCAGCTCACCGGCCACGTGCCGCCACCGGGCGGGCTGCACTACCGCTGGCCCGACCTGCCGTCGCTGGCCATCGAGCAGCGGCTGCACGCCAAGCTGGACGCCGTGCGTGCGTTCGCCCGCGTCAACAGCATCGACCGGCACGTCGTGACGAGCGAGCGGGCCACGGTGGGCATCGTCACGGCGGGCAAGGCGCACCATGACTTCCTGGAGGTGCTGCGCCGCCTCGACATCGCGCCGGACACGCTGGCGCAGCACGGGGTGCGGGTCTACAAGCTCGGGCTGACCTACCCCGTCGAGCCGACCCGCCTGGGCGAGTTCATGCGCGGGCTGCGGGAAGTGCTGGTCATCGAGGAGAAGGGGCCGGTGGTCGAGGACCAGCTGCGCACCCTGTTCTACAACGCGCCCGAGCGGCCGGTGATCGTCGGCAAGACCGATGCAGGCGGGCGCCCGCTGGTCTCGGCCCTGGGCGAGCTGCGCCCCTCGCGCCTGATCGAAGCCGTCGCGGGCTGGCTGGCCGGCCACTTCCCCGACCTGGACCGCCGGCACCTGGTGCGCGACTTCACCCTGCCCGAGCTGCTGTCCAACGCGAGCGACAGCGTCAAGCGGCTGCCCTACTTCTGCGCCGGCTGCCCGCACAACACCAGCACCCGCGTGCCGGAGGGTTCGCACGCGCAGGCGGGCATCGGCTGCCACTTCATGGCCAGCTGGATGGACCGCGACACCGAAGGCCTGATCCAGATGGGCGGCGAGGGCGTGGACTGGGTCTCGCATGCGATGTTCACCCGCGTGCCGCACGTCTTCCAGAACCTGGGCGACGGCACCTACTACCACTCGGGGTATCTCGCGATCCGCCAGGCGGTCGCGGCGCGGGCCACGCTGACCTACAAGATCCTGTTCAACGACGCCGTCGCGATGACCGGCGGTCAGCCGGTCGACGGCGTCATCACCGTCGACGGCATCGCCCGCCAGGTCGAGGCCGAGGGCGTCCGGCAGGTGGTGGTGCTGTCCGACGACATCGGCAAGTACGCCGCGCTGAAACATCGCTTCCCGGCCGGCACGCAGTTCCACGACCGCTCGCAGCTGGACGCCGTGCAGCGCCGGCTGCGCGAGACGCCCGGCGTCACGGTGCTGATCTACGAGCAGACCTGCGCGGCCGAGAAGCGCCGGCGCCGCAAGAAGGGCGAGCTGGTCGATCCGGCGCGCCGCCTGTTCATCAACGACCGGGTGTGCGAGGGCTGCGGCGACTGCAGCGTGCAGAGCAACTGCGTCGCGGTGCTGCCGCTGGAGACGCCGCTGGGCCGCAAGCGCAAGATCGACCAGAGCAGCTGCAACAAGGACTACTCGTGCGCGCAGGGCTTCTGCCCCAGCTTCGTCGGGGTGGTCGGCGGACGGCTGCGCAAGCGCGTGGGCGCGCTCGGCGCCCGGGCGGGCGGGCAAGGCGCGGCCGGGGGCGGGAGCGTCGATTCACCGCTGGCCCGGCTCATGGCCCGGGTCGACGCCCTGCCCCGCCCCGCACCGCATGCGTGGGCCGGCCCGTACGACCTGCTCGTCACCGGCGTGGGCGGGACCGGCGTGGTCACCGTCGGCGCCCTGGTCACCATGGCAGCCCACCTGGAGGGCAAGAGCGCCAGCGTGCTCGACTTCATGGGGTTCGCGCAGAAGGGCGGCTCGGTGCTCAGCTTCGTGCGGCTGGCCGACGTGCCCTCGCGCCTGAACCAGGTGCGCATCGACACGCAGCAGGCCGACGCGGTGCTGGCGTGCGACCTGGTGGTCGGCGCCTCCCCCGAGGCGCTGGCGACGGTGCGGCACGGCCGCACCCGCATCCTGGCCAACACGCACGAGGTCCCGGTGGCCGAGAGCCTGCGCAACCCCGATGCGAGCCTGCGGGCACCGCAGCTGCTGGAGAAGCTGCGTTTCGCCGCCGGTGCCGACCGGGTCGAGACGCTGGATGCGCAGGCACTGGCCGAGGCATTCGTCGGCGACTCGATCGTCTCCAACATCCTGGCGCTGGGCTTCGCGTGGCAGCGCGGCCTGGTGCCCGTCGGCCTGGAGGCGCTGCTGCGTGCCATCGAGCTCAATGGCGTCGGCGTGGAGAACAACAAGCTCGCGCTAGCCCTGGGCCGCCTGGCCGCCGCCGACCCGCAGGCTGTGGCCGCCCTCCTGCACGGGCCCCAGGCCGCGGCGACACCGGCCGCAAAGCCGCTCGAGCCCCTCGAGCCGCTCGAGGCGCTGGTGCAGCGCGGCGTCGCGCACCTCACCGCATACCAGGACGCCGCCTACGCCCGGCGCTACGCCGATGTCGTGGCACGCGTGCGCGAACGCGAAACCGCCCTCGGCGCCGACCCCGTCCTGCCCCTGAGCCGGGCGGTCGCCCAATCGCTGCTCAAGCTCATGGCGATCAAGGACGAGTACGAGGTCGCGCGCTTGTACACCGATGGCGAATTCACCCGGGCGCTGCAGGACCAGTTCGAAGGCGACCTGCGGCTGGAGTTCTACATGGCGCCGCCCCTGCTGTCCCGTGCCAAGGAAGGCCAGCGGCCGCGCAAGATCCGGCTGGGCGCCTGGATGCTGCCCGCGATGAAGGTGCTGGCCCACGGCCGCCGGCTGCGCGGCACGGTGTTCGACGTGTTCGGCCACACCGCCGAACGCCGCCTGGAGCGCTCGCTGGTCAGCGCGTACCGCGAGCGCATCGACGCGTTGCTGCCGGCGCTCACGCCCGAGCGGCTGGCGGCGGCGACCGAGATCGCGCGACTGCCGCTGGCGATGCGCGGCTTCGGCCACGTCAAGCTGGCCAACGTCGCGCTTGCCCGGGCCCAGGAGGCGGAATGGCTCCACCGCTTCGATCCGGCGACCTACCCGCGGCCGGCGCCGCAGCGGCAGGCGGGGCAGATCCGCGGGATCCGGGTGACCACGGCGGCCTGAATCACGCCAGCGTCGCCGGCTCCTGCGGACGCAACGGTGCGTGGTCCGCGGCGCGCAGGCACCCCCACGCGAGTCGGTCCCCAGGGACGACGAGCGCCCACAGGCGCTCGTCGTCAGGTCCGCAGGGCGCGACGTGCGCGCTCAGCGCTTGAACTTGCCGTCGGGGCCGATGATGGACAGGTCGACGAAGTCCAGGCCGGTGTGGTCGTTTTCCGAGTAGCTCACCTCCAGCCCCCCGACGTCGAACTTCTTCATGCCGTCCAGCGCGGCGAGCAGGCTGGCCCGGGTGGGCGACTTGCCGGCACGTCGCAGCGCCTCGACCAGCACCTTGGCGCCGGCATAGCCCTCCAGCATCGCGGGCGACAGGCTGTCGACGCCCCTGGCCTTGGCGACGTCCATGGCCTCCTTGACCATCGGCGAGCCGATCGAGCGCTCGTACGGGAAGACCTGCGTCAGGATGACGCCGCGCGAGTGCTCGCCCAGGCTCTTGACGAAGCCGCTCGACGCGTTGTTCGACAGGGTCACCACCTGCGCCGCGGAGCCGGCCGCACGCAGCGCCTTGACGCCGTCGGCCACGGCGCTGCCGGAACCGATCCAGATCACCGCCTGGGCTTCGGACTTGACCAGCTCGGGAATGAGCTTGGTGTAGTCGGGCTTGAGGCGGTCGTGCTTGATCTGCACGACCGGCTTGAGCTTGTGGCGCTCCAGGCCCCGGATGGCGCCCTGCACCGCGTCCGTGCCGAACGAGTCGTCGGCCACCAGCACCGCGATGCGCACGATGCCGACGGCGGCGAGGTGGTCGACCGCCTTCTCGGCTTCGCGCTGGTAGGTGGCACGCACGTTGTAGACGTGGCGCTTGACGGGCTGGTGCAGCGACATCGCGCCGGTGGACGGCGCGACGAGGGCCACGTTGTTCGCCTCGAGGATGGGGAACATCGCCTCCGAGTGCGGCGTGCCGCGCACCAGGAACAGTGCCAGCACGTTCTTCTCCTCGATGAGCGTCTTGGCGTTCTCGGCCGCCAGCTTGGGATCGAACTTGTCGTCCATCTGGACCAGCTCGATCTTCTGGCCGTTCACGCCGCCCTTGGCGTTGATCGAGTCGATCCAGAGCCTGGCCCCGTCGGTGGTCTCCTTGACCCCCGACGCCACGGTTCCGGTGAAACCGGCGGTCTGGCCGATCAGCAGCTGCGCGTGAAGGGCCGGCAGTGCAGCCATGAGGCTGGCGGCCACGAGCCAAGAGCGAGTCGTCTTCATGTCCAGGTCTCCTGCGGCGGTCGGCCGCCATGGTTGCGAAGCTCTCCGGCGGAACGCTCAGCGTCCGCCGGGCCTGTCAGCTGGCCGGCCGGGCGTCCACCTGCCCCGGCCATGCCGCCTCATCCATTTCCATTACATCCCGGCCGACGGGATTGGATGAGTAAATCTTAAGGATGAGTCGCGTCCAGAGCAAACATCGGTGCCGGGCCGACGCCAGAAGGCCGCGGACCGGTCGTCGCCCGCGTCGGGTGTCGCCTTTTGCAGACGCTGGCGCCCACTCCGCTGCGCGCGCGCTGCGACTGCCGCAGCAGGGCGGGGCGGCCGAGCCGACCCCGGTAGACTCGCCCCAGCCATGCGCATCCTCGGCATCGACCCCGGCCTCCAGACCACCGGCTTCGGCGTCGTCGACGTCGAGGGCCAGGCCCTGACCTACGTGGCCAGCGGCACCATCACCACCACCCACCTCGATCGGGGCAACCTGCCCGCGCGGCTGAAGGTGCTGTTCGACGGCATCTGCGAGGTTCGCCAGCGCTACCAGCCGGACTGCGCAGCGGTCGAGATCGTGTTCGTCAACAGCAACCCCCAGTCCACCCTGCTGCTCGGACAGGCGCGCGGCGCCTGTGTCACCGCCCTGGTGGCCGGCAACCTGGCCGTGGGCGAGTACACCCCGGTGCAGATGAAGCAGGCGGTGGCCGGCACCGGCCGCGCCGGCAAGCCCGAGGTGCAGGCCATGGTGCAGCGCCTGCTGCGGCTGCCCGGCGTGCCGGGCAAGGACGCAGCCGACGCGCTGGGCCTGGCCATCGCCCACGCCCACGCCGGCCAGGCGATGGCGCGCATCGCGCAGGCCACCACGGTGTCGCGGCGCACCAGCGCGATGTACCGCGCCGGGCGCACGCTCTAGACCCGGGCGCCGCGGCCCGCGTCCGCTGCGCACAGCGATCGACGGCCGGCGTCGCGGCGCGCCTGCAGCCTGGCGCGCTGCGCCTGCGAAGGGCCATCCAGCTCAGCCAAATGGAGTCAATGGCTGAGGATGCCGTCCTACAGCGCAGGCTCATCCGGCTTCCTAGCATGGAATCTCATCCACGCAGGACGGTCATGACCAACAGCAGTACCCGCGCCACCGGGTTGACAGTGGCAAGCAAGTTCACCCTCACCGTCCTCTTCGCCGCATCGGCGGTCGCCTGTGGCGGCGGCGGAAGCGCCGGCGGCGCAAGTGGCAATGCCCTGTCCACCGGGGCGTCCGTCAGCGCGCAGGCGACGCCGCCCACCGGCCCGGCCGCAAGCTACGGCACCCCCACCCGGGTGCACGCCTCGGCCGCCGGCCAGCAGACGCTGCGCAGCGTGGGCACGACGCCCGACGGCTACGCCGTGGCATGGCTCTCCGAAGGGGACGGCAGCCCGACCGCGGTCCACCTGCAGCACTTCAGCACGGGCGGCGCCCGCATCGGCGGCGACACCGCGGCGGTGCTCGACGCTGCGCAGACGGCCACCGTCGCTGCCGTCCTGGCCGACGGGGGCATGGCCCTGGCGTCGGCCCAGACCTCGGCGCCGGCCGACCAGCCGTGGATCACCCGCACCTCGATCGTGGTGCGCCGCTACGACGCCGCCGGTTCCGCCGTGGGCGCGCCGCTGGAGATCGCGGCGATCGACCAGAACCGCGTCGGCGGCACCACGATGCACTACGTCACGGAGCCCGCCGTGGTCCGCCTCGACGCCGGCGGCTTCGTCGTCGGCTGGTCGGTGATCCGGGAAGACGCGAATGGCAGGTCGCCGCAGTTCTGGACGCAGCGGTTCGACGCAGCCGGGCAGCCTGCCGGCGGGCCCGTCCAGGCCGGCACCGGCGACCTGAACACCAGCTATTCGCTGACCGCAGCCCCCAACGGCGGCTACGTGCTCACCACGTCCACCCGCGTGATGGGACGCACCTTCCTGCACTACACCGGCTTCGACGGTGCGTCGGCCCCGGTGCTCCCCGCCGGCGCCCCCGGCGTCGCCGAAGGCAGCGTGCTGCTGCCGCTGCAGGGCGGCGGTTCGGTGCTGCTGTCGCCGGTGCAGAACGTCGGCTCCTACCAGCTCTACGCCGCCGACGGCCAGCCGCAGGGCGCCGCCGGATCGCTGCGCACCATGCCGGTGGCGGCCGCCGCACTGCGCGATGGGGGCTACGTGCTGTTCTCGGCCACCGCCACCGCCGGTGAACTGGAGGCACAGCGCTACGACCGTGCCGGCCAGCCGGTGCGCGGCGCCACCGCCGTCAGCACCAGCGGTGGTGCTCCGCGTGCCGCCCTCCTCGCCGACGACTCGCTCGGCCTGGCCTGGACGGCCGGCAGCGCCGGCGATGCCGACGTGATGACCCAGCTGCTGCGGCCCTGAGCCGCGCCCGCGCCCCGCAGTGGCGGCGCGCCCGCCACCCGGAGCGCTGGACCGCCGCCCCCGTGCGGACGTCTGCGCGCCGTCGCACGACGCCCACCACGCGCCACTGCTGGCGGGCGCGTCGGAACGGGGACCGCATCGCTGTCGGAACCGGGCTCGCGCGCCACGGCTGGCCGAAGGGTGTTGGCATGCAAACGGATTGCGTTTTCTCCGACATGTGCAGCGCCGCCAGGCCCCTAGGCTGCGCGCGCAACAAGGAGAACAACAATGCCACTGGAAGTGACCGAGACTTCCCTGCCCGGCTACGTCCGGGTCGTGTTCGACGGCGCGCCTGAGCTCGGGCCGCTGATCCGCGCCTTCGACCGGCTCCAGCGCAGTTCGCAAGCCTGGACCAGCCGCTGCGTCCTCCTGGACCGCCGCGCCATGGGCCCGCTGCCCAACCTGACGGTCCAGGCCCTCGTGGGCGACCAGATCGCATCGTGCCTGTCGCACCTGCGGCGCATCGCCTCGCTCGTGGGCGTGGGCGAACGCACCGACCACAGCGAGACCATCGCCCGGCGCCGCGGGGTCAACCTGCGGGTCTTCGAGAACGAGGAGGAAGCCGTCCACTGGCTGCTCGCCGCCGGGCCCGGCACCGCCCCGGCCTGAGCGTCAGGCGCGCCGGCCGGCCAGTCCTTCGCCGGCGCGGCGCAGCACCGCGGCGATGTCGACCGCCCGGATCGGCTTGCTGACGTAGTCGTCCATGCCCGCGGCCAGGCACTGCTCGCGATCGCCCTGCATGGCGTTCGCGGTCATCGCGATGATCCAGGGCCGCTGGAGGGCCGCCGCGTCCAGCGCGCCCAACCGGCGGCTGGTCTCCAGCCCGTCGAGCACCGGCATCTGCACGTCCAGGAGCACGACGTCGAACGGCCGGCCCTCGGCCCGGGCCGCTGCGATGGCGTCCAGCGCGAGCTGGCCGTTCTCGACGATCGCCACCTCGTGCCCCATGCCACGCAGCATGTGCTCGGCGACCATCTGGTTGATCTCGTTGTCTTCGGCGAGCAGCACCCGCATCGGCCGGTCGCCGGCCTGCGGCATCGGCTGGGGCGCGGCCGCCAGGCCGGCCGACGGCGCCTCGGCACCGGTGAGCAGCAGGCGCGCGAGGGCCTGGCGCAAGGCCAGCCGCTTGAGTGGCTTGTGCAGCACGTCCGCCCGGCCCGCGGCCAGGTCGCCCGGCGCGGGGAACCCCGAGCGCAGCACCAGCACCGGAACCGGCGCGTCCAGCGCGTGGCCATCCATCGCGCGTTCGTCGATCAGCGCGGCGTCGACCTGCACGCCGTCGGCCAGACACCGGTGGGCCTGCGGCGCGTCGGCGACCGGCAGCACCTCCAGGCCCCAACGGCCCAACGTCTCGCCGAGGATCGCGCGGGCCGTCGCGTTGGCCTCCACCAGCAGCACGCGCCGGCCGGCCGGCAGATCGAGCGGCGCGGTCGCCACCGGCGTCGCCGGCAGCAGCGGCACCTCGAACTGGAACTCCGAGCCGCGGCCCGGCTCGGTCGTGACCCAGATGCGGCCGCCCATCAGGGCAACCAGGCGGCGGCAGATCGCCAGCCCGAGCCCGGTGCCACCGTACTTGCGGGTGGTCGACGCATCGACCTGGCTGAACACCTGGAACAGCCGGCCCAGGCGGTCGGCCGGGATGCCGATGCCGGTGTCGCGCACGGCCACGTGCAGCAGGTCCTGTCCCTGCGTTCCGGCACGCCTGGACAGCGTGACCACGACCTCGCCGCCGGGCGTGAACTTGACGGCGTTGCTCACCAGGTTGACCAGCACCTGGCGCAGCCGCGTCGTGTCGCCCATCACCCATTCCGGCGCGCCGTCCTCGATCCGGTACAGCAGCTCCAGGCCCTTGGCCGCGGCCGCGGCGCGCGTGATCTCCAGCGTGCCCTCGATGCAGTCGACCAGGTCGACCGGCGCATGCTCCAGCTCGAGGTGGCCCGACTCGATCTTGGAGAAGTCCAGGATGTCGTTGATCAGGCCCAGCAGCGCGTTGCCGCTGGTGTGGATCGCGTCGGCGAACTCGCGCTGCGTCGCCGTGAGCGGCGTCGCCAGCAGCAGGTCGCTCAGGCCGATGACCGCGTTCATCGGCGTGCGGATCTCGTGGCTCATGTTCGCCAGGAATTCGGCCTTGGTGCGCTCGCCGGCCTCGGCCACCTCCTTGGCGAAGACCAGGGCCGCCTCGGCCTGCTTGCGCACCGTGATGTCCCGGGCCACGCCGAGCACGCCGATGCACTCGCCGTGCTCGTCGCGCAGGCCGACCTTGACGACCTCCACATCCTGCAGCACGCCGTCGACGCCGGCCACGCGGTCCTCGAACACCACGGGCCCGCTGGAGGCCATGGCCATCGCGTCCGTCGCGGCGTGCCGCCGCCCGATGTCGGGGCCGAACAGTTCGGCGGCCGTGCGGCCGGACAGCTGGGCTTCCGAGAGCCCGTGGTGGCTGCGGTGCGCGGGATTGGTGACCTGGTAGGCGCCGTCGCGGTCCTTCAGCCAGATGCGGTCGGGGATCGTGTCGATCACGGCGCGCAGCTGTGCCTCCTTGTGGGCCAGCGCCTCCTGGGCCTGCAGGTACGCGGTCATGTCGGTGAAGGTGCGCACCGCGCCGCCGTCGGGCAGCGGCCGGGTCTGCACCTCGATCGTGCGGCCCTCGCGCGTCTTGCGCAGGTAGGTCTCGGGGCCTTGCAGCGCCGGCACCTTGTCGCCCACCGCGACATACCCCCGCGCCACCGCGTCGACGAACTCGAAGTTCTCGCCGAAGTCGCCGCGCTCGATCTGGAACCGCACCAGCTGCTCCATCGTCGGCTGCGTGGCCATCAGCGACTCGGGAAAGCCCAGCAGCTCCTGGTGCCGCCGGTTCGACATCAGCGTGCGGCCGCTCGCGTCGATGGTGGCGATGCCCTGGCCCATGCTGTCCAGCGTGATCTCCAGCGCGCGGGTCTTGTCGGCCAGCGCCTTCTGGGCGTTCACGTAGGCAGTGACGTCGGAGAAGGTCCGTACCACGCCGCCGTCGGGCAGCGGCTGGGTGGCGACCTCCAGCACGCGTCCCGACCGGGTGCGGCGCAGGTAGTGCGAGTTGCCCGCCAGCGCCGCCAGCATGGACGTCTCGCGCCGGCGCTCGAACGCCAGGCGCGCGTCTTCCGCGATCAGTTCGTTGCCGTCGCCGAAGTCGCCGCGCGCTTCCTGGAAGCGGATCACGTCGGCGATCTGCCGGCCGCCCGCGAGCAGCGATTCGGGCAGATCCAGCAGCTCCAGTGCATGCCGGTTGTAGAGCGCCACCCGGCCGTCCGCGTCGACACGCAGGATGCCGCGGCCGGCGTTGTCCAGCGTCACCTGCAGCGCTGCCTTGTAGCGGTTCAGGTCGGAGATGTCGACGTGCGAGTAGAACAGCAGGCCGCTGCGTGAGAGCTGGGCGATGACCCGGCAGCACCGGTCCTGCGGCAGGGGCAGCTCGAAGGGCGCGCCGGCAAAGCGCAGGTTCTCGCGCAGGATGGCGGCGCCCTGCTCCCGCCGCGGCGCCTCGGCCTCGCCGGCGCCCTCCCAGGCGGCGGCGTAGATCGTCTCGAAGCGCGCACCGATCACCAGTTCGGCGTCGCGCACGCCGTACATCGCCGCGAAGCTGTCGTTGGCCCACTGGATGCGCCGGTCGGGCCCGCAGACCATCAGCGCCTCCGGGATGCAGCGCAGCAGGTCGATGCCCTGCTCGGCCAGGGCCGGCGCGGCCAGCGGCTCGGGCGGCAGCGGGTCCAGCAGGCGCCACATGCGCACGCGGCCCACGCCGGGGATCGGCAGCGAGGCGACCTGCACCCGGGTGCCGCGGTGCGTGAACTCGAACGGCCGCGCCTGGGTCTGGTGGCGCACGACCGCCGCTTCGATGTAGCGCTCGATGTGGACCTGCTCCGCCGCGGACAGCCGGGCCCGGTAGAAGCGCCGCAGGTTGGCGCGGTAGGACTCGCCCTCGTGCACGTGCCCGTCGTGCTCGGGGAACAGCCGCAGGAAGGTCCGGTTCCAGGCCACCGTGCGGTCGTGCAGGTCGAACGCGCACATGCCCACGTCGAGCCCGTCGAGCATCTGCGCCTGCAGCCGCATCTGCTCGGGCCAGCTGCAGGCGGCCGCTGGCGGGCCGCCGCCGGCGTCGGCGTCTGGCGAATCGATCGAGGGCAAGGCAGTCCGTTCCATGACCCGGCGGGCTGCCCCCACTCTAGGGGGCGGGGCACTGCCGGGACAGGCGATAAGACCGGGATTGGCCCGGCTTATCGGGGCGCCGGTCGCTCAGGCCTGCGGTGACCCGGCCAGCTGCCGCGCCTGCTCGACCAGGTGGTCCAGGAAGGCGCGGGTGCGCGCCGGCAGGAACTTGCGGCTCGGCAGTGCGGCCAGCACGCTGAAGCGGTCGGTCGACCAGGGCGCGAGCACGCGGCGCAGCTGGCCCGTCTTCAGGTACGGCGCCAGCACCGGCACCGACTGGCTGCTCAGCCCGGCACCGTCGAGGGTGGCCCGCAGCACCGCATCCGTGTGGTTGGTGGTGGCGATCACCTCGCCCGCGGCCTCGACCTGACGGCCGTCCGGATCCATCAGCGTCATCGGGCGCGGGCGCAGGCCCGACAGCCGCACGCGGATGAAGCGGTGCGCGCGCAGGTCCTCCACCGTCGCCGGTTCACCGTGCCGGTGCAGGTACTCCGGCGACGCGCACAGCACGGCCTCGGTCTCGAGCACCGGCCGCACGATCACCGTGCCGGGCATCTGCAGGTGGCTGGTGACCAGGGTGAGGTCGTAGTCGTCCACCTCCGGCTCGGCGAAATCCTCGGCGTGGATGTCGACGTGCACCTTCGGGTAGCGGCGCTGGAAGGTGCCGATGGCCGGCGCGATCACGTGCGTCGCCAGGGCGGTCAGCGCCAGCACCCGCACCGTGCCGCTGACCTCGCGGCTGTGGGCGTGCGCCGCGGCCTCCGCCTCCTCGATGTCGCCCAGGATCTGGCGCAGGCGCACCAGGTAGTCCTCTCCGGCCGAGGTGAGCGACAGCCGCCGGGTGGTGCGCTGCAGCAGCCGCACGCCCAGGTACTGCTCCAGGTCGGCAACCAGGCGCGTGGCCACCGCCGGGCTCAGGTCGAGCTTGCGTGCCGCCGCGGCGAAGCTGCCCTCCAGCGCGACGTGCTCGAACACCCGCATCGATTGAAGCCTGTCCATGGATGAATTATTGCGGATTCAGCAATGGCCAATTGCGTATTCGCTCATTCTCGTGCCCGGATCGCAAGAATACAGTGGACCCATCGCAACCAAGACATCAACCGAAGGAGCTGTCATGAACGTCAAGTCCGTCCTCACCATCGCCGCCCTGTCCGCCGTGTTCTCCGCCGCCGCCCACGCTGGCGAAGCCGACTTCAGCAGCAACCTGCCGCGCTTCGAAGGCCAGCGCACCCGCGCCGAGGTCCGCGCCGACGCCGTCCAGGCCGTGCAGAACCGCAACCCCGAGCCGGCCGGCTCGCGGATCGCCGCCCCGGTGAAGTCCACCCTGTCGGTCCAGGCCGTGCGCGAACAAGCCGCCGCGGCCCTGCGCCAGGGCCAGATCACCACCGGCGACCAGTCCTGATCGACACGCCGGCCGCGTTTCCCGCAGCCGGCGCGCTCATTGTCCGGATCTGTCCGAAGCGCCCCGCCTGTCCAGGCGGGGCGCTTCGCTTCGTGCGTCGGGGAGCCGCCTCGCCTCAGGCTGAGGTGGCAAGACGACCGCGGTAGCCCTCGAGGAAGAGGCGCATGCGGCGGGAGTCGGCCTTGCGGATCGCCGCCTCGGCGCCGAGCGCCACGCACTTGTCGGCCACGGCGGGCGATGCGAAATCGCTGAAGACGACGACGTCGGGTGCCGCCCGCGTGGCCTGGGCCGCCAGGACCGGGAAACCCGAACCCTCACGCAGCATGATGTCCAGGATGACGAGGTCGCAGCCCTGCGGGTGCTCGTGCAACCACTGGAGGGCGGCGGACTCCGTGGCGCAGCTGCCCACCACGCGGTAGCCGCCGACCAGGTCGAGCAGCTCGACGATCATTTCATGCGACGCCTTGACGTCTTCGACCAGCAGGACGCGAATACCCAAGCCACGACTCCTTGACACGGACTGCGATGTGGCCAGGGCAGGACTTCCCGATGGCGCGGCCGGATGCTAGGAAGCCCGGCAGTCGGCCGATGTAGGACGACGCCGCATTGCCCAGCCTGTGCGGCGGGCGTGCAACACGCCGCCGGCGGCTGCGCAGTGCAGCCACCCAGCGGAGCGCACAACGGCGGGGATGGCAGCTCCCCGCCGACCGCTGCGCCGCGGGCCGCCGCGCGCGGGCGATCGGCCGACACGCGCGCTCCCGTGCCGGCAAGACAATGGCGGCGTGACACCGCTGCCGCCCACCACCCGCGCCCTCCTGTTCGACATGGACGGCACCATGGTCGACTCGATGCCGGCCCATGCCCGCAGCTGGGAGGTGTTCACCCGCCGGCACGGGCTCGACATCCCGGTGGACGAGGTGCTGCGGCGAACGACCGGGCGCAACGGGGTGGAGTGCATCCGGGAGCTGTTCGGCCCCGCGGTGGACGACGCGCGCGCCCTCCAGCTGATCGGCGAGAAGGAGGCAATCTACCGCGACGTGTTCGGCCCCGCGTTCCGCGAGGTGCCGGGGTTCCGTGACGTCGCCGCGCTCGCGGCCGCGGCAGGGCTGCCGATCGCGGTCGCCAGCGCGGGCGACCGCCAAAACATCGACTTCGCGCTCGGCCACCTCCGGCTGGAGCGCCGGCCCGATGCGGTCGTCGGCGGCGACGAGGGCCTGCGCGGCAAGCCCGAACCCGACCTGTTCCTGGAGGCCGCGCGCCGGCTCGGGCAGCGTCCGGCCGACTGCGTGGTCTTCGAGGACGCGCCCTTCGGCATCGAGGCGGCGCGGCGGGCCGGGATGCCGGCCGTGGCGATCTGCACGACCCACGGCGCGGACGAACTGGCCGGGCCCCATGTGCTCGCGCACGCGCCGGATTTCCGCACGCTGCTGGCGGCCGGCTTCTTCGCCGCGTTCGCCCGCTGAACGGCCCCGGACCGGCATCACCTTGGCGCGGCCGACCGGCCGACCGGCCGGGCCCGCGCCCTGCAGGTGCCGCGCTCAGGCCCCCGGGTTGGCGCCAGCGCGGCCCCGGGCGGCCAGCTCGAAGAACGGCAGCAGCTCGGCCTCGTCCACCGGCTTGACCAGGTGGCCGTCGAAGCCGGCGTCGGCGGTGCGGCGCCGGTCCTCGTCCTGGCCCCAGCCCGTGAGCGCGACCACCACCGGCTGCCGCCGCAGCGGCAGCGCGCGGATCGCCCGGCACGCCGCGCAGCCGTCGAGGTCGGGCATGCCCAGGTCCAGCAGCACCAGCTGGGGCTCCCATGCCGCGACCACGTCGACCGCCTGCCGTCCGCCACTGGCGGTGCGGGTCTCGTGGCCCATCAGCTCCAGCAGCACGGCGAGGGTCTCGGCCGCATCGGCGCTGTCGTCGGCGACCAGCACCCGCAGCCGCTCCTGCGCGGCTGTGCCACCGGCCCCGCCCTCGTCCGCCACGGGTGCCTGCGGCGCGGCCATGGTGGGCAGCTGCACCGCAAACGTGCTGCCCTGCCCCAGCCCGGGACTGCTGGCGCTGATGCGGCCGCCGTGCAACTGCACGATGGCACGCGACAGGGCCAGCCCCACGCCGAGCCCGCCGGCCGCGATGGCCGACTTGTCGTGCACCTGGCTGAACATCTCGAACAGGCGCTCGAGCGCCTCGGCATCGATGCCGATGCCGCTGTCGGCCACTTCAACCAGCGCATCCTGGCCCTGGGTGCGCAGGCGCAGCCGGATCGCGCCGCCCTGCGCCGTGTACTTCGACGCGTTGTTCAGCAGGTTCAGCACCACCTGCGACAGCCGCACGGGGTCGCCGTGCACCCACACCGCCTGCTCGGGCAGGTCCAGCGCGAGCGACTGGTGCGCTGCCAGCAGGTTCGGCTGTGCGGTTTCCACCGCCATCCGCACCACCGACTGCAGCGGCACCAGCGCCGGCTGCAGTTCGACCTTGCCATGGGTGATGCGCGCCACGTCGAGCAGGTCGTCGATGAGGCGCACCATGTGGTTGACCTGCCGCTCGATGACGTCGCGCGCGCTGGTCATGCGCGGTTCGCGCAGCTCGCTGCGGCGCAGGATCTCGACCGCGGTGCGCACGGGCGCCAGCGGATTGCGCAACTCGTGCGCGAGCACCGCCAGGAATTCGTCCTTGCGCCGGTCGGCCAGCCGCAGCGCCTCCTCGGAGCGGCGGCGGTCGGTGATGTCGGCATGGATCCCCAGGACCCGGACCGCGCGGCCGCGCGCGTCGCGCTGCACCACCTCGCCCCGCGACAGCACCCAGCGCCAGCTGCCGTCGGCGTGCCGCATGCGGTGCTCGATCCGGAACGCGCTGGCCCCGCCTTCCATGTGGCCGTGGCTGGCCGCCAGCACGCGCGGCAGGTCCTCCGGATGGACCAGGGCGCTCCAGGCCTCCTGCGTCGGCGGGATGTCCTCCAGGCGGCGACCGAGCATGCCGGCCCAGTAGCCGCCGTAGTGCACGTGGCCGGTGCGCACGTCGAGGTCGAAGAAGCCGAGCTGGCCGGCGCGCAAGGCCAGCGCGAGCCGCTGTTCGCCTTCGGAGATGCGTCGCTCGGCCAGCTTGCGCTCGGTGAAGTCCTCGGCCACGTACGAGAAGCGCGGCCGGCCGCTGGATGCCACGCCGATGTAGGCCACGGTGACTGCGAGCCACAGCTCGCGGCCGTCGATCGCATGCTGCGACTCGAAGCGCACCGGCCGGCCGGTGCGGCGGCTGGCCAGGTAGTGCGCGCTCCAGCGCACGATCACGTCCCGGGCAATGCCCAGCTCGCTGGACCAGCGGCCGGTGGTCGCGCCCGCGTGCGAGCCGAAGAACGCCTCCGACGCCGGGTTGTCGTAGACGTGCAGGATGTCGCGCTCGTCCTCGGCGACTTCCACCACGCCCATCAGCTGGGCCGCACTCGCATAGAAGCTGCGCAGCGTCGCTTCGCTCTCACGCAGCAACTGCTCGGCGCGCAGGCGCTCGGTGATGTCGTGGGCCAGCACCAGGCGGACCGCGCGGCCGTCGAGCTCCAGCGGATGCGACGCGATCTCGACGTCGATCATGGCGCCGCTGCGGATGCGGTGCCGCACCACGCTGCCGCGCCGGGGAAGGGGCCAGGGCTGGGCCAGCAGCCGCTCGCGCAACCGCGGCACGTCCTCGGGCTGGCGGATGTCGTCCAGCGTCATCTGCAGGAACTCCTCCGCCGTCCAGCCGTACACGCGGCAGGCGGCGTCGTTGACGGCCAGGAACTTCAGCGTGACGTCGTCGAACATCCACATCGGGTGCGGATTGGCCTCGAACATGTGCCGGTAGCGCTGCTCGCTGTCGCGCACGCGGCGCTCGGCCAGCACCCGGTTGGTGACCACGTGCGACACCGCGATGGCGCCCGCGATGCGGCCGTGCGCATCGCGCAGGGGCGTGCCGTGGGTCTCGTAGTGGCGGCCCAGGAATTCGTGCTCGTTGTGGAAGTCGCTGCCCTGCAGCGCGGTCTGGTAGTCGGCTGCCATCTGCTGCGCGATCGCCGGGCCAAACGCCTCGTGCACCGTCTTGCCCAGCAGATCACCGGGCTGCAGGCCGGCCGCCTTCAGGGCGCCTCCGGCGGCGACCCGGTAGCGCAGGTCCGGGTCGACGACGAAGGCGGCGGCGGACGGCAGGTCGTCGAGCAGGCGACGGTACAGCAGCGCCTCGTCGGGGGACCCGCGCCGGTCCGCCGACGGCTGCAGGCCATGCGCCACCAGGCCGGCCGCCTGCGCCAGGTAGGCCACCTCCTCCCGGCTCCAGCGGCGCGGCGCGAAGGCTTGCAGGGTGAGCAAACCGGCCAGCAACCCGCCCGCGAACACCGGCACCACCATCGCGGCCATCACGCCCGGTGCATGCAGCGGCGGAAGGTCCTCGGGGGCGACGTCCGCCAGCCGGTCGAGGATGAGCAGCTCGCCGGCCTGCAGCTTACGCAGGGCACCGGCACGCACGCGCTCCTGCGGGGTGGCGACCAGCGCACCGGCACGGTGCTCGAGCTGCAGCTGCGCCACCAGCGGCTGGCCGCCCACCAGGGCCCAGGTGCAGCGCGGCGCCTCCAGGCGTTCGGCCACGCGTGCCAGCCAGCCGCGGTCGGGCCGTCGGTCTGGCAAGGCGCGCAGCAGGTCGGCCAGCGTGGCCAGGGCGCCGGCGTCGGGGGGGTGGTGCGCGGGAAGTAGGTGGCTCATGTCCTGCCGCAAACAACCGCGCACGATAGGCAATTCCAGCCGCGGCGTAAACGCGGATCTGCCCGGAAGCTGGTTTTTCTTTGTTGGCGGATGTCAGCGGGCTGCGCTGCCGCGCCGGTCACGCCGCCGTCGGAGACGGGCGCGGCGGCGCTGCATGCCCACGGGCAGGAACCGCCACACCCCCCGGCCGGCAACCAGGTGCCGCGATGCGGCACCAGTGCCGCGGTGGAACCGGCCGCGGCGCAGGCGCGGCGGCCGGCGTTCAACTCACGTCGCGGCCCGTGTCAGCTTCACCGAGCTGAACTCGCGCTGGTAGCCGGCGGTCAGCAGGGCGTTCTCGGCGGCCGAGAGCTTGGAACGCAGCTGGGGGTAGAGGCGGCCCTCCTCGTCCTCCTTGGCATGCTTGAGCACGGCGTCCTGCAGCGTGCGGGCGGCTTCCTTCCAGTTGCCCTTGTCCTTCAGGCGCGCCTGCATCTCCAGCTGCGCGTTCATCACCTTGGCGTGGGCCTGGTCGAGGTAGAGCTTGTCCGAGTCGGTGGTCATGCCGGCCATGGCGATGGCCGGATAGATGACGTTCTCCTCGGCGACCGAATGCGCCGTCAGCTGGTAGCCGATCATCCGCACCAGCTGCTCGCGCGCCAGGTAGGTCGACTTGTCGCTCGCCAGCAGCTTCTCCAGGCTGGCGGCCACCAGTGCGTGGTGCTTCTGGATCATGGCGAACCAGTCGCCGCCCGAGGCGGCGGTCTGGGCGACGGCTTCGCGCAGCGGAAGCAGCGAGGCGGCAAGGCCGGCGAGCGCGAGCCGGCGGCCGGTGGAAACCTGGAGCATGGAGGACCTTCCTTGTTGGTGGTATGGAGAAGCCGCCATGATCTGCAAGCCGACGAGCGCCCAGGCGCGACAAGTTGCAACGACTCGCCGGTCCTACGTGCAAGTCGGACGCGTCGCCGACCGTAGCGACCGCTCAGCGCCGCAGCAGCCGCACCAGCGCGTCGCCACGCACCAGCTCGATCCCGTGCGCGGCCGCGAAGCGGCCGGCCTGCGGGCTGGGCTCGCCCAGCGTGACGAACAGGCCGCGCTCGACGTCCTGTCGGGCCATGCTGGCATGCAGCGCCTGCAGGGCCTCTTCCCCCGGCCGGGCAGCTTTCCAGCGCCGCGCGGCCACCAGCGTGCGCCGGCCCTGGCGCTCCAGCAGCAGGTCGGCGCCACCGCTGGCCGCCTGCACCGCATGGCCCCCGCGCGCGAAGGCGTCGCGCAGCTCGCGCTCGAAGTCGGCCCACCCCAGGGCCGCCACGCGCGCCAGCACCGCCTGCACCTCGCCCGCGCCCGGGGCGCGCCACTGGCGCCAGAGCGCCACGCCCGCGACCCCCAGGAACGGCAGGCCGGCGGCGCTGCCCACGTTGCGCACCTCGGCCGGCAGCAGGGCCTGCGCGGCCGCGGCGACGGCAGCGGCCAGCAGCAGGCTGATCCACCAGGGCGAGCGCAGCAGGATCGCGAACACCGAGTTCGGTGCCATGCGGAACTTCATGGCCGGCAGCTCAGTGGTGGTGGCCGTGCTCGCCGTGCACGTGGCGGTGCGCGATCTCCTCGCCGGTGGCCGGGCGCACGCCCGTGACCTTCAGCAGGAAGCGAACCTCCTTGCCGGCCAGGGCGTGGTTGCCGTCCAGGTGCACCGTGTCGCCCTTGATCTTGACCACGTTGAACACGTGCGGCTGCCCCGCATCGGTCATGCCCTCGAGCTGACCGCCCACCTTCACGCCGGGCGGGAACTCGCTCTTGGGGATGGTGCGCACCAGGCTCTCGTCGCGCAGGCCGAAGGCGTCCTGCGGCTGCAGCGTCAGGGTGACCTGGTCGCCGACCTGGCGGCCTTCCAGCGCCTCCTCGATCTTGGGCAGGGTGTTGGCGTAGCCGCCGTGCAGGTAGACCTGCGGCTCCTTGTTGTCGTGGAGCAGGCGGCCCTGCGGGTCGGAGACCTTGAACTGCAGGGTGACGACGGTGTCTTTGGCGATCTTCATGGCCGCATTTTGCCCATCGCGGCGGAGCACCCCGCCGGGGCGGCCCTGACGCTCAGTGCGCCGCGCCCGTGCCGCCGCTGCCCACGCCCTCGCCTCCCGCCAGGCGCAGGGCCTCGAACCATCGCAATGAAGTGGGACAAGCAGGGGTCACGGTGTGCAGCGGAACTCGACAGGACGCGCATGCTAGCTCGACAACATCCCGGACGGCCGCGCCAGCTGCGGCCGGTTTGTAAGCGGATGAGCCAGCCATCGCTCCCTGCCCGCAAGCCCATCCGTCGACCAAAGGGCGAAATGGGCAGATCTCCCATGCAGCACCGTGCAGCACGGCTTACGTCCTGTGGCTGAGCTCACAACCCGCACGGTGCCGCGCGGGCGAGGGATCGCGGCCCAGGCCTACACCGACGCGACCGCAGGCGCGCGACAGTCGGTGTGCCTCTGCAACTGTCGCTCCATCATGGCCAAGGAAGATCTCGCATTCGCCCACCTGCTCGGCAACACGGCCGTCAGCGACCCGCGCACCGCGGAACAGCTGAGTCTGGCGCGCCAGTTGCCCAAGCGGACCGTCGGCCTGGTGCTCGCCGGCGGCCGCGGGTCGCGCCTGCACGAACTCACCGACCGCCGGGCCAAGCCGGCCGTCTACTTCGGCGGCAAGTTCCGCATCATCGACTTCGCGCTGTCCAACTGCATCAACTCCGGCATCCGGCGCATCGGCGTGCTCACGCAGTACAAGTCGCACTCGCTGCTGCGGCACCTGCAGCGCGGCTGGAACTTCCTGCGCGGCGAAGCGGACGAATTCATCGACCTGCTGCCGGCGCAGCAGCGCGTGAACGAGGCCGACTGGTACCGCGGCACCGCCGACGCGATCTACCAGAACATCGACATCCTGCGGTCCTACGCGCCCGAGTACATCCTGGTGCTGGCCGGCGACCACATCTACAAGATGGACTACTCGCTGATGCTGCTCGACCACGTCGAGAGCGGCAGCAAGTGCACCGTCGGCTGCATCGAGGTGCCGCGCATGGAGGCCACCGCCCTGGGCGTGATGGCGATCGACGAGAAGCGCCGCATCACCGAGTTCCTGGAGAAGCCGGCCGACCCGCCCGGCATGCCCGGCAAGCCCGACCGCGCGCTGGGCAGCATGGGCATCTACGTCTTCGACGCCGAGTACCTGTACCGCCTCCTCGAGGAGGATTTCGCCGACCCCGCCTCGCAGCGCGACTTCGGCAAGGACATCATTCCTCGCCTGGTGCGCGAGGGCCAGGCGATCGCCCACCCGCTGGGCATGTCCAGCGTGCCGGCCGCGACCCGGCATGCGCCGTACTGGCGCGACGTCGGCACGGTCGATGCGTTCTGGGCCGCCAACCTGGACCTCGCGTCGAACATGCCCGAGCTGAACATCTACGACCGCGACTGGCCGATCTGGACCTACCAGGAACAGTTGCCCCCGGCCAAGTTCGTGCCCGACGAAGGCGGGCGGCACGGCGAGATCGCCAACGTGCTGGCCTCCGGCGGCTGCATCGTCTCGGGTTCCGACCTCACCATGGCAGTCCTGTTCTCCAGCGTGCGGGTCCACTCGTGCTGCAAGATCCGCGAGACGGTCATCCTGCCGGGCTGCACCATCGGCCGCGGCTGCCGGCTGACCAAGGTGGTGATCGACCGCGGCTGCGACCTGCCCGACGGCACGGTGATCGGGGAGGACCCGGAAGAGGACGCCCGGCGCTTCCACCGCTCGCCCAACGGGGTCGTGCTGGTGACCGGCGAGATGCTCGCGAACCTCTGAACCGCAACCGGCGGCGGCGTCGCCGGCGCGGTCGGCTCCCGGCGTCCTTCTCAGCGCCGGCTGCCCACCGCACGGCCGCCAGCGCCCGGATCCGCCGGCCCACGCCCCCGCAGCCCCGGGCGGCAGCCTCCCGTCGCTGTCGCCCGCACGACGCGCGTACGGCCCCGCTGGCACGGTCGGCTGGCCCGCACGGCAGAATGCCCGGCACACGCGATGTCCATCTGCCCGGCACAGCCCTCGTCCGCCGCCCCCAGCCACCCGCCGCGGCGCCGCGGATCCCGCCGCCCGCCCCAGTCCCGACTGCCATGACCACTTCCCTGCCTCCCTTCCGCCCCATCGCCGACCTGCTGCGCGAGCATGCAGCCGCGCGGCCGCAGCACACCGCGCTCGTCCAGGGGGCGCGCCGCCTGTCCTGGGGCGACATGGACCGCCTCGCCGACCGCGTCGCGGCCGCCCTGCAGCGCGACGGCGTGCAGCCCACGCAGACGGTCGCGATCAGCGGTGCCAACAGCATCGACTACGCCGTCGTGTTCCTCGGCGCGGTGCGGGCCGGCGTCGCCGTCGCACCGCTGCCCACGGGCGCCACGCCGGAGCAGCTCGCCGGCATGGTGGCCGACAGCGGCGCGCGGCTGCTGCTGGCCGATGCCACCGTGCCGCCGCTCGCCATTGCCTGCCCGCGCATCGCGCTGGACGGCAGCCCCGGCCACCGTGCGCTGCACGAGTGGCTGGCCGCCGAAGGCAGCCGCCCGCAGCCGGTGGCGGTGCAGCCGGAATGGCCATTCAACATCATCTATTCGTCGGGCACGACCGGCACGCCCAAGGGCATCGTGCAGCCGCATGCGATGCGGTGGGCGCACGTGGCGCGGGCCGAGGCCGGGCGCTACGGGACGGACTCGGTCGCGCTGCTGGCCACCTCGCTGTGCTCCAACACCACCCTGGTGAGCTTCTTCCCCGCGCTCTCGCGCGGCGGCACGGTGGTGCTGACCGAGGGCCGGTTCGACGCCGGCGCGTACCTGGCGCTGGCAGCGCGCGAGCGTGCCACCCACACCATGCTGGTGCCGGTGCAGTACCAGCGACTGATGGCGCACCCCGACTTCGACCGCACCGACCTGTCGTCCTTCGTGATGAAGTTCTGCACCAGCGCGCCGTTCTCGGCCGCGCTCAAGGCCGACATCCTGCGGCGCTGGCCCGGCGGGCTGCTCGAGTACTACGGCATGACCGAGGGCGGGGGCACCTGCACGCTGGCCGCACACGACTTCCCCCACAAGCTGCACACCGTCGGCAAGCCGGCCGAAGGCCACGACATCCGCCTGATCGACGAGGACGGACGCGAGGTGCCGCGCGGCGAGACCGGCGAGGTGGTCGGCCGCTCGCCCTCCATGATGACCGCCTACCACGGGCAGCCGGCCAAGACGCGCGAGGCCGAGTGGTACGACCCCGAAGGCCGCCGCTTCATCCGCACCGGCGACGTGGGCCGCTTCGACGAGGACGGCTTCCTGGTGCTGATGGACCGCCGCAAGGACATGGTGATCAGCGGCGGCTTCAACATCTACCCGAGCGACCTGGAAGCCGTGCTGCGCGGCCACCCCGGCGTGGCCGACGTGGCCGTGGTCGGCGTGCCGTCGCCCGAATGGGGCGAATCGCCGGTCGCGTTCGTGGTGCCGGCAGCGGACGCGCCCGCGCCCGAGGCGCTGCGCGCCTGGGCCAACGAGCGGCTTGGCAAGACGCAGCGGCTGGCCGGCCTGCGCTTTCTCGACGAGCTGCCCCGCAGCGACATCGGCAAGGTGCTCAAGCGCCAGCTGCGCGAACGCTGGGTCGCCGGCGCCTGAGCCGGCGCGGGCCGGGTCCGGTTCGCAACGAAACGCAACGCGGGCGTGGTCCGACTCGGCGGCGCCCGGGCGGCGCCTATCGTCGGTGTGTGCAGCTGTCCTTCGGCCCCTCGTCGGTCGCCATCTCCTTCCTGCTGGCGGCGCTGGCCGCCCTCACCACGGGCCTCAGCGCGTTCTGGTCGTCCAGTGCGATCGCGGAAGCCACGAGCTGGGTGGCGCACACGCGCGAGGTGCAGACCCGCCTGGAGGAGGTGCTGTCGCTGCTCAAGGACGCCGAGACCAGCCAGCGCGGCTACATGCTGACTGCCGACCCCGCGTACCTGGCGCCCTACCGCGACGCCGACCGCGTGCTGCCCGGCAGCCTGCAGGCCTTGCAGCGGTTGACCGCCGACAACCCGACGCAGCAGGCCCGCCTGCCGCGCCTGCACGACCTGGTGGCCGCCAAGTTGAAGGTCACGCGGGAGGCCATCGGGCGGATGGACGTGGGGGACCTGCCCGGCGCGCGCGCGCTGATGGTCGCCGGCGGCGGCAAGCGCCTGATGGACGAGCTGCGGCTGGAGATCGACGCGATGCGCTCGGAGGAGGAGCGTCTCCTGCGGCTGCGCATGGAGGCGGTGGACACCGTGCAGGCACGCAGCGCCGCGAGCGCGGGCGTGAGCACGGGCCTGCTGCTCGCGCTGCTGGCCACGGTCTACGCCAGCTCGCAGAGCTCGGCCGCGCACATCCGCAGCGCGCTGGCGGCCAGCGAGGCGGCGCGCCGCGATCTGGAATTCCTCGAGCAGGCGGTCGACCGGGCGGCCATCGTCGCGGTGTCCGATCCGCAGGGCCGGCTGCTGCGGGTCAACGATGCGTACGTGCACCTCAGTGGCTTTCCACGCGATCAGCTGGTCGGGCAGCACCACCGGGTGGTGCTGCCGGCGCTGGAGCCGGCCTTCTACGAGGCCGCGCGTGAAGGCCGCACCTGGCGCGGCGAGGTGCGCAGCCATGCGCGCAACGGCCGCGCGTTCTGGACCGACACCACGGTCGTGCCGCTGCTCGACGGCGCGGGCCAGCCGGAGCGCTACATCGCGATCCACTACGACATCACCGACCGCAAGCTGGCCGAGCTGTCGCTGCGGGAGAGCGAAGCGCGCTACCGCACGCTGGCCGAAGCCCTGCCCCACATGGTGTGGACGGCCACGCCGGGCCTGGTCCCCACCTACTTCAGCAGCCACTGGACGGCATTCACCGGGGTGCGCAGCGACGGCTGGAACTTCGAGCGCTGGCTGTCGCTGATCCACCCGGACGACCGCGCGCATTTCCTGCAGGCCGTCGAGGATCCGATGGGCCGCGGCCAGCCGCACGAGAGCGAGTTCCGCCTGCGACGCCACGACGGTGCCTGGCGGCTTGTCAACGCGCGCGCCACCCCCCAGCGCGACGAGGCGGGCGCCATCGTGCAGTGGGTCGGCACGGTCACCGACATCCACGACCGCCGCCAGGCCGAGCTCGCGCTGCGCCAGTCGCAGGCGCTCGTGCAGGCCATCGTCGACGGCTCCCCCGCGCTGGTGTTCGCCAAGGACCTGCACGGCCGCTACTTCCTCAGCAACCGGGCGTGGCGCCAGATGCTGGGGCTGTCGCGCGAGCAGGCGGACGGCGTCACCGACGAACAGGTGTTCGGCCCCGACATCGCAGCCCAGCTGGCGGCGGGCGACCGCCGTGCCCTGGAGGGCAGCGAGCCGGTGCTCCTGGAGGAGAGCGGGCTGGTGCAGGGCCGGCACGTCACGTATCTCTCCAGCAAGTTCCCGCTGCGCAACGAGCGCGGGGAGGTGTACGCGGTGGGCGGGGTGGCCACCGACGTGACGGAGCTGAAGAACACGCGCGAGGAGATCCAGCGGCTGAACGCGCAGCTGGAGGAACGGGTGCAGGAACGCACGCGCCAGCTGTCCGAGGCCAACCAGGAACTGGAAGCCTTCAGCTACACCGTCTCGCACGATCTGCGCGCGCCGTTGCGGGGCCTGCAGGGCTTCGCACAGGCCGTGCACGAGGACTATGCCGAGAAGCTGGATGCGCAGGGACGAGACTACCTCGACCGCATCATGGGCGCCGCGCGGCGCATGGAGTCGCTGATCCAGGACCTGCTCGAGTACGGCCGCCTCTCGCGGGAGGAGCTGCAGCTGCGCGACGCGAGCCTGGCGCTGGCGGTGCGCGAGGCGCTGCAGCAACTGGACGTCGAGGTGCGCCGCCGGCACGCGTCGGTGGAGGTGCAGGAGCCGCTGCCGGCCGTCCGGGCCCATCCGACCGTGCTGTTGCAGGTCCTGAGCAACCTGCTGGGCAATGCGTTGAAGTTCGTCCCGCCAGGGCAGGCGCCGCGCGTGCGCGTGCTGGCCCACGCGCGCGATGCCCGCGTGCGCGTGGAGGTGCAGGACAACGGCATCGGGATCCGGCCGGAGCACCAGGAGCGGATCTTCCGCGTGTTCGAGCGCCTGCACGGCCAGGAGGCCTACGCCGGCACCGGTGTCGGGCTGGCCATCGTGCGCAAGGGCTGCGAGCGCATGGGCGGCACCTGCGGCGTGCAGTCGGCGCCGGGCCAGGGCAGCACGTTCTGGGTGGAGCTGCCCGCCTCCACGCAAGGTGCCGCATGAGCGATTCCGACCGGATCCTGCTGGTGGAGGACAACAGCGACGACGTCGTGCTGATCCAGCGCGCGTTCCGCCGCGCCGGCGTGCGCACGACGCTGGCCGTGGTCGACGACGGCGACAGCGCGGTCGGGTACCTCGAGGGCAGCGGGCCCTGGGCGGACCGCTCGCGCCATCCCCTGCCGCGGCTGGTGCTGCTGGATCTGAAGCTGCCGCGCCGCTCCGGCCTGGAGGTGCTGGCTTGGCTGCGCGCGCAGCCATCGCTGCTGGGCCTGACGGTGGTGGTGCTGACCAGCTCGCGCGAGAACACCGACCTGCGCCGCGCCTATGAGCTCGGTGCGAACTCCTTCCTGGTCAAGCCGGTGAATTTCGACGACCTGCTGGACCTCGTCCGCACGCTGGACCTGTACTGGATGCGCCTGAACCAGGCGCCATCGACGGAGGGCTGATGATGGATCCGCGCCTGGTGCTGGTGATCGACGACAACCCGGACGACCGGGCGCTGGTGGTGCGTGCGCTGCGTGCCGAATTCCCTTCAGCCGGCCTGCGCGAGATCCCGGACGCTGCCACGCTGGAGGCGGCGTTCGCGGCCGGCGGGTTCGACGCCGTGGTCACCGACTACCAGCTGCTCTGGAGCACCGGGCTGGACGTGCTGCGCGAGGTGCGCGGCCGTTTCCCCGACGTCCCGGTGGTGATGTTCACCAACACCGGCAGCGAGGAGGTCTGCGCCCAGGCCATGCGCGAGGGCCTGCACGACTACATCGTCAAGCGCGCGCACCACTACGTGCTGCTGCCGGCGGCCATCCGCTCCGGGCTCGCGGTGGTGCGCGCCCGCCAGGAAGTGCGCCAGCACGCGCAGGCACTGCAGGCCGCGCTGGCGGCGGAGAAGGCCGCGCGCTCGGACGCCGAACGCGCGGACCGGCTCAAGGACGAATTCCTCTCCACCCTCTCGCACGAGCTGCGCACGCCGCTCAACGCCATCCTGGGCTGGACCCACGTGCTGCAGCGCTCGCCCGACAAGGTGGAGTCGGTGGCCAAGGGCATGCAGGTCATCGAGCGCAACGTGAAGGTGCAGGTGCGCATCATCGAAGACCTGCTGGACGTCTCCAAGATCGTCTCCGGCAACCTGCGCCTGGAAGCGCAGCCGGTCGAGCTGGTGCCGGTCATCGACGCCGCCATCGAGTCGGTGGCGCCCGCCGCCGACATCAAGGGCGTGCGGCTGCTGCGCACCCTCGACATGCAGGCCGCCCCGGTGATGGGCGACGCCACGCGGCTGCAGCAGGTGGTGTGGAACCTGCTCACCAACGCCATCAAGTTCACGCCGCAGGACGGCCGGGTGGAAGTGCGGCTGGAGCGCGCGGGCCAGACGCTGGTGCTCACGGTGGCCGACACCGGCGAAGGCATCGACGCGAACTTCCTGCCGTTTGTCTTCGACCGGCTGCGCCAGGGCGACGGCTCGACCACGCGGCGGCACAGCGGCCTGGGCCTGGGGCTGTCCATCGTCAAGCACCTGGTGGAGCTGCACGGGGGCCGGGTGCTGGCCGAGAGCCCGGGACGCGGCCACGGCAGCCGCTTCACCGTCACGCTGCCGCTGGCGCCGGTGCAGGCGCCCGCCGAGCGCGCGTCCGACCGTGGCCTGAGCGGCCCGCGCCAGCCCGCCCGCGAGCCCGAAGCGGTGGACCTGTCCGGCGTCGACGTGCTGCTGGTGGACGACGAGGCCGACGCGCGCGAGCTGATGCAGCGGGTGCTGCTCGACGCGGGCGCCCGCGTGCGGCTGGCCGGATCGGCAGCCGAGGCCTTGCGCGAGTTCGGGCAGCGGCGGCCCGACATCCTGGTCAGCGATGTCGGCATGCCGGACGAGGACGGGTACACCCTCATGGGCCAGGTGCGGCGGCTGGAGGACGAGGAGCGCACCTCGCGGGTGCCGGCCATCGCGCTCACGGCCTTCGCCCGCGCCGAGGACCGCCGCAAGGCGCTGCTGGCCGGGTTCCAGCTGCACATCGCCAAGCCGATCGAGCCGGCCGAGCTGACCGCGGCGATCGCCTCGTTGTCGGGGCGCACCGGCCGCTGACGGGCCACGCCGGCCGTCCCGCTCCACCGCGGACGCGTCCGACAGCGGGTCGGCGCGCGCACCGTAACGCCGGCCGCCACGGCTTCCTAGGATGTTGCACTGGCGGCGTGCACCGCCGGGAGCACCCGCTTGGCCGAATCCAGGACCGCCGTCTACGGCGCCATCGCCGCCAACCTGGCGATTGCCGTCACCAAGTTCGCCGTTGCCGGGGTCACCGGCAGTTCGGCCATGCTGTCCGAAGGCGTGCACTCGCTGGTGGATACCGGCAACGGTGCGCTGCTGCTGGTGGGCATGCACCGCAGCGCGCGGCCGCCCAGCCCGCGGCATCCGTTCGGGCATGGCAAGGAGCTGTACTTCTGGAGCCTCATCGTCGGGGTGCTGATCTTCGGGCTGGGCGGCGGCGTCTCCGTCTACGAGGGCATCGTCCACCTGCGCCGTCCGGTGGCGAGCGGCGATCCGTTCTGGAACTACGTGGTGCTCGCGGCTGCCGCCGTGTTCGAGGGCATCAGTTTCTCCATCGCGTGGCGCGAGTTCTCGCGCCAGCGGGGTGCCACGCCGGTGTGGCAGGCCTTGCGGCGCAGCAAGGACCCGGCCACCTACACCGTGCTGGCCGAGGACTCGGCCGCGCTGGCCGGCCTGGCGATCGCGGCGACCGGCGTGTTCCTCAGCCACCGGCTGGACATGCCCAGCCTGGATGGCGCGGCCTCGATCGTGATCGGGCTGCTGCTGGCCGGGGTGGCGGTGCTGCTGATCCGCGAATCGCGCGGCCTGCTGGTCGGCGAAGGCGTGCAGCCCGACACGGCCGACGCGATCCGCCGCATCCTGGCCGAGGAGGCGCAGGCCCGCGAGGTCGGGCCGGTGCTGTCGATGTACATCGGCCCCGAGGACGTGCTGATCACCACCACGGTGACTGTCCGCCCGGACATGCCGGCGCGCGAGCTGGCCGCCGCGGTCCAGCGGGCGGAAGAGCGCATCCGCCGGCAGTACCCGCGGATCTGCCGGATCTACGTCGAGGTCCAGCCGGAAGGGGTCGCGACCGGTCGCGGCGCAGGCGACACCGCTGCAGCGCGCGCGCCAGCCGGGGCGAGCACCGCCGGCGCTGCGTCCCCCGGCCTTCCGGCTGCTGCCGTCAAGGCCATCCGGACCTCGCGCCGCGGATGAGGCACCGACCGGTGCATGATGTCGCCCTGCGTAATCAAGGAGCCATTTCCATGGAAACCCCCCACGACGAACCGAGCGCGGCGCCTTCGACCGCGGAACCGCGCAACGCCTTTCTCGAGGAGAAGGCCTTCAAGTCGCGGACGGTGCTGCTGTTCGGCGAGGTCAGCGACCGCTCGGCCGCGGACATCGCCCGCCGCCTGATCGCACTGGACGCCGAGTCCGACAAGCCGATCGACATGCTGGTCAGCTCGCCCGGCGGCCACCTCGAATCGGGCGATGCGATCCACGACATCATCCGGTTCATCGGCGCGCCGGTGAACATGATCGGCACCGGCTGGGTCGGGAGCGCCGCCACCCACCTGTATCTGGCGGTGCCGCGCGACCGGCGCTTCTGCCTGCCGAACACCCGCTTCCTGATCCACCAGCCCAGCGGTGGCGCAGGTGGCCCGGCCAGCGACATCGCGATCCATGCGCGCGAGATCATCAAGGCGCGCGAACGCATCGCCCAGACCATCGCCCGCGAGACCGGCAAGCCGCTGGACAGCGTGCTGGTGGACATCGAGCGCGACCGCTGGCTGTCGGCCGAGGAAGCGATCGACTACGGCCTGGTGGGTCGCATCATCCAGAACAAGAACGAACTGCGGCGTTGAGCCGCGAGGCGGATGCCCGCTGGCGGGCACGCGGGCCGAAAAAAAAGGGCCCGGGTCGGTGACGACCCGGGCCCTTTTGACTGGCCAGCCGGCTCAGGAGCTCGACTTCTTGGCGGCCTTGGCGTCGGCCTGCGCGCGCTTGATGTCGGCTCCGGCCTTCTCGTGCGCCGCCTTGGCGTCCTTCATGCAGGCCTTCTGCTCGTCGCCCTTCATGGGCTTGCACTTGGCCTTGGCGGCCTTGTAGTCGGCATCGGCCTGCTTCTTCATCGACTTGGCGTCGCCACCGGCAGAGGCGCTCGCGCCGCCCGTGCTGCCGCCCGACATGCTGCTGCCGCCGGACATGCTGCCGGAGCCGCTGGTGGAGGGGCTCGTGGTGCTGCTGGAGGCGCCACCGGTGGAGCCGGTGCTGCCGCCGCTGGACTGGGCCATGGCGGTGCCGGCCAGGCCCATGCACAGGGCGGCCGAGAGTGCGACGAGGGTCTTGTTCATCAGAGGAATCTCCTTGGTTGGGTGTTGAACGCGGCCGAAACAGCCGGTACTCCAGTCAACGCGCCAGACCGATCCCGGTTTGTAGGACAGCTGCGATAGATGCCCTGCACGCTGGCAGTGCGGGGGCGTCGCCACACGCCGACACGCCGCCCGGCCGTGCTGGGAGTTCGCGTCCAAAAGTAAGTTGTGCAGCAGGATAAGGCCGCTCGACGACCTGGGCCTTTTTCACATCCGAACGTGGGCGGTTGACCAACGGTGCGAAGTGGTTGGCTCAGCCATATGCAGCGCGCGGCCGCGTTGCCACGTTCCGTGGGCATCCTGCCCTTTCATGGCCGAGCATGAACTTGCGCGCAGCGCAGGTTGGACGCAAACGAACCCCGCTTTTGGTTACTTCTGTCCTCTTCCGGATGACATGGCTGTCGGACATCTCCTACTACATTCGCGCCTCCTGCTGAGGTTGGCGCCCGCCGATCACCGGCCGCGACGCGGCCGCGAGTGAACGACGCGCAGCGGTCCTGCCCCAGCGCTTTGTCCAACAGCTGGGGTTGCGGCCGGTCCGCAACGTCGGGCTTCTACATGTGGTTGAGCATGAAACGGCGCATCTTTCTTCATTCGGGTTCGGCAGTGGTGGCAGCGGCGGTGACCGGCTGTGGCGGCGGCGGTGGCGGCAGCGATGCCGCCGTCGCCGGCGACGCCGGGACGGCCGTGTCGTCCGCCGAGCTCGCGCGCAACTCGGCCAACCTCGGCGGCAGCACCGGCACGCCTTCCACGCCGTCGACGGACGCTCCGGCGCCCCAACCCCAGCAGCCGGAGCAGCCGACCAGCAACGTTCCCGGCATCGGCTATCCGTTCGGCTCGCGGTTGACCCCCTATGTCGCCGGCATCCTGCCCAACAACGCCAGCAACGCCTCGATGGACGCGGTGATCCGCTCCGCCTACGACCGGTGGAAGGCCAACGGCATCGTCGACGTGCCGACGGTCCCCGGCGGCAAGGCGCTGCGCTTCACCAGCAGCTACATCACCGTGTCCGAAGGCATGGGCTACGCGATGCTGCTGGCCGTCGTCATGGCCGGGCACGACCCGAACGCCCGCGCCCTCTTCGACGCGCTGCTGACCACCGTGCGTGCCCGCCCGGCGTACAGCATCCCGACGCACGGCCGCTACCTGATGGACTGGCGCCTGACCGCCAACGGCTCCTCGACCGATGCCGCCGGCGGTGGCTGGAACGCGATGGACGGGGACCTGGACATCGCGTTGGCGCTGCTGATGGCCGACAAGCAGTGGGGCTCCGGCGGCAGCTGGAACTACAAGCAGGAAGGCATCAACACCATCAACGCCATGAAGGCGTGGAACATGAAGCCCGACGGCACCACCAAGGGCCTGGGCACGCCGGACGTGAGCCGCACGTCCGACTACATGATCGGCCACTTCCGCGCGTTCGCGAAGGCGACCGGCGACAGCTACTGGAGCACCACGGTGATCGACCGCTGCTACTGGCTGATCAACCGCATGCAGACGGTGTACTCGCCCTCGGCCGGCCTGATGCCCGACTTCATCGTGCAGACCAACACCAGCGCGCCGGTCCCTTCGCCCGGCTTCATGGGCGATGGCGTGGCGACGGAGATGTACTACTACGCCAACGCCCAGCGCAACCCGTGGCGCTGGGGCACCGACTACGTCCTGTCCGGCGACGTGCGCTGGAAGAACGTGGTGAACAAGATGATGGCGTTCTTCAAGTCCGACACGGGCAGCGATCCGGCGCGCACCGCGACCGGCTACCACCTGGACGGCGTGGCGGTTTCCCGGACCTACCCGGACTGGACGTCCAAGGGCATGGTCGGCCCGCAGCTGTGCGGCGCAATGGTCGACCCGGCCCACCAGGCCTACCTCAACTCGCTCTGGACCTACAACGCCAACAACTTCGTCGTGAGCTACTACGAGTCCGAGCTGCAGCTGATTCCGATGCTGGTGGCCTCGGGCAACTGGTGGACGGTGTGATCGAGAAGGCGCGGCCCTCGGCTGACATGAACAAAGCCGGGCGACGCCCGGCTTTTCTGTTGCGGGCCACGCGGCCGCCCCCGACCGACGCGGTTTGCCGGCCCGTTCGCGAGCGGCAGCTCAGCGAAGCGCCTCGACGATCGTGACGTTGGCCATGCCGCCGCCTTCGCACATGGTCTGCAGTCCCCAGCGGCCGTTGCGCTGCTCCAGCACGTTCAGCAGCGTGGTCATGAGCTTGGCCCCCGAGGCGCCCAGCGGGTGGCCGAGTGCGATGGCGCCGCCGTTCACGTTCAGGCGAGCCGGGTCGGCGCCGGTCACCTGCAGCCAGGCCAGCGGCACCGGCGCGAACGCCTCGTTGACCTCGAACGCATCGATGTCGTCGACCGTCAGGCCGGCCTTCTTCAGGGCGCGCTGGGTCGCGGGGATCGGCGCCTCGAGCATCACCACCGGGTCGTGGCCGAGCACCGACAGGTGGTGGATGCGCGCCAGCGGCTTGAGGCCGAAGGTCTTGAGCGCACGCTCGCTCACCACCATCACGCCAGCGGCGCCGTCGGCGATCTGGCTGGCGCTGGCGGCGGTGATCACGCCGTCGGCCTGCAGCAGCTTCACCCCGGCGATGCCCTCGGGCGATGCGTCGAAGCGGATGCCTTCGTCCACCGTGTGCAGCGCGTCGCCGGGCTCCTCCCCCGCCTTCCAGGCGCGCACCGGCAGGAGCTCGCGCCCGAAACGACCGGCCTGCGTCGCGGCGATGGCACGCCGGTGGCTCTCGAGCGCGTAGGCGTCCAGCTGGTCCTTGGTGAGCCCGTACTTGCGCGCGATCATCTCGGCGCCCATGAACTGGCTGAATTCGATGCCGGGGTAGCGCTGCTGGATCCGCGGGCTCATGTAGAAGCCCAGCCCGTTCCGGCGCGGCAACTCGCTGGACGTGAACATGGGCACGCGCGACATGCTCTCGACGCCCGCGGCGATGACGCAATCCATGCTGCCGGCCATCACGGCCTGGGTGGCGAAGTGGAGCGCCTGCTGGGACGAGCCGCACTGGCGGTCGACCGAGGTGGCCGGCACCGACTCGGGCAGGCGCGACGCGAGGACCGCGTTGCGGGCGATGTTGGTGGACTGCTCGCCCACCTGGCTGACGCACCCCATGACGACGTCCTCGACCGCCGCCGGGTCGATCCCCGTGCGATCGAGCAGCGCATCCAGCACCTCGGCAGCCAGGTCGGCCGGGTGCCAGCCGGACAGGCGTCCGTTGCGGCGGCCGGCGGCCGTGCGGACGGCGGCGACGAGAAAGGCTTCAGGCATGGACACCTCCTGGGAAAAACCGATTATCGGTCGGCCGGTGCGCCCGCCCTGCCGGTGCGCGCCCCGGCCGCCGGCATCCGGCCGGGCGAAAAAAAAGGCCGCCCGAAGGCGGCCGAGGGTCCCTGAGCAGATGCCTTCGTCAAGGTGCGAAGGTCAGATTGAGGGTCTGGCTGGCGGTGCCCGCCACGTTCGCCGTCGACGACGCGGTGGTGCGGCCCGGGGCCGTGGCTTCCACGCGGTACTGCCCGGCGGCGGCCGTCTCCGGCGCACCGAAGGCCAGGGCGCCGCCCGCGACATAGCTCGCCCGGATCGGCCCGCCTTGCGGCAGGGCCAGCGAATAGCCGCCGGTCGCCGCATTCACCGGCAGCGACACGATCTCCACGGCGGTGCCGCTGGCGAGCGTCTGGGTGACGCGCACCGTGGCATCGGCGACCGGCGTGCCCGAGGCGGTCGCGGTGCCGGAGACGGTGGCCATCGTGGAGGCTGCGGGCGTGATCGCCGAGCTGGTCGCGTTCAGGGTCGTGGTGCTCGTCGTCACCGGCACGCCGGTCACGACGGCCGTGCCGAAATTGGTCGAGGTCACCACCACGTCGTAGCTGCCCGCCGGCAGGAAAGCGAGGTTGAAGCGGCCGCTGGTGTCCGGCACGGTGGACCGCACCACCACCCCACCCTGCTGCGCCGTGACCAGCGTCGTGGCCGGCGCCGCCTGGGCAGCCAGCGCGGTGCCGACGAAGCCGGCGATGCCCGAGCTCACCCGCTCCATCACGCGCACCACCGGCTTGAGGTTGTAATTGCCCGAAGACCCCGCCGGCACGACGGAGCGGCAGGCGTCGAAGTCGAGCACGAGGTCGGCGGTCTGGCCGGATTGCACGTCGAAGCGCGCCTGCAGCTTCAGGCCGCTGCTCTGCCCGCTCGGCGTGTTCAGCGGCACTTCGACGCCGGTGGTCGGCTTGACGGCATTGGCGCGCGGCTGCGAGGCGGTGTTCTCCGCCAGCACCAGGCGGATCTGGTTGTACTGGCCGGTCGGCAGCGTGGTCTGGCCAAGCTCCTCGAGCACGCCGTTGGTCAGGTTGAGCAGGTCGATGCGCCGGGGCGTGTCGAGCACGATGTCGCGCCATCCGCCATCGTTGTCGCCGGCCGCCGCATTCTGGTTCACGCGGACGCGCTCGACGGTGATGAACACGTTGTCGTAGCCGCAGCTGGGTGCATCGGTCAGCGCCAGGCGCAAGGTCCCGCTGCTGCCCAGCGAGGTGGGGTTGCCCCCGCCTCCACCGCCGCAGGCAGCCAGCCCTGCCACCAGGGCGGTCGCGGCAATCGCCTGCCAGCGCGGCCACCCGGTTCCGATCACGTCACGCGTCATCCAGTCCTCTCGAATCAACGAGGGCGATGGTCGGCCTGCAGTGAACAAATCCTGTTGCCGGGCGTAACCAACGCTGCGAAACATTGGGATTCGCCCTAGTCTGTTACGGGCGGTTGCGAATCGCTGGTCGTTGTTCCCAGACTGCGACAGTTCTGCCCGTGAAGCAGTTCACGACTCAATTCGCGCCAGCTACTCAGCCTGCCTCACCTTGCACGAAGAGGTCTGCTTCGCGCGACACGGATGCCAATTTCGAATGGTCGAAAAAATCACGCACGGGCAGATCGGCCAGGACCCGGCCGCGTTCGACATAGGCCACGCGGGTGGCCAGTCGCTTCACCTGGCCCAGGTTGTGGCTCGCAAAGACGAGCGTCATGCCGGCAGCCGCGAATTCGGCCATCACCGCCTCGACCTCGCGCTTGGCCGGGGGGTCGAGGTTGGCGGTCGGCTCGTCCAGGAAGAGCAGGTCCGGTTGCAGGCTCCAGGCGCGCGCCAGCGCCACCCGCTGCTGCTGGCCGGCGGACAGGTGGCGTGCGTTGCGCTGGCCGATGCCGTCCAACCCGACACGGGCGAGCGCCGCTGTGGCACGGCCCGCGCACTGGCGCCACGGCACGCCAGCCAGCCAGAGGCCGAGCGCGAGGTTTCGCTGCACGGTCGTGCGCAGCAGGAACGGACGCTGGAACACCATGGCCTGCCGCGCGCCAGGGTCACGCGCCAGCCGGCCCGCGGCAGGGGGCAGCAGCCCATGCAGCGTCCTCAGCAGCGTGCTCTTGCCACTGCCGTTGGCACCGATGAGGGCCAGCCGCTCGCCACGCTCCACGCGCAGGTCGACGGCGTGCAGGAGGGTGCGGCCGTCGATGGCGACGTCGGCCGATTCCAGTTGCAGCAGGGGCCTCACGCGCCGACCTCCCGCAGTGCGGCCGGCGTGGCGGCCTGCGCGAGCCGCCAGCGGCGCAGCAGCGCGATGACCGTGTTGAGGGCCAGCACGATGGCCAGGAGGACGGCCCCGAGGGCGACCGCCAGCGGAAGATCGCCCTTGCTGGTCTCCAGCGCGATCGCGGTGGTCATCACCCGGGTGAAGCCGTCGATGTTGCCGCCGACGATCATGACGGCGCCCACCTCCGCGATCGCGCGCCCGAAGCAGGCGATCAGCACCGTCAGCATCGCGTAGCGCTCGTCCCATGCGAGCAGCAGGCTGCGCAGACCCGGCCCGGCGCCCAGCGACGCCAGCTGCTCGCCATGCGCCAGGTTCGCATCGTCGACCAGCTGCCGCGTCAGCGCCGCGGCCACCGGCAGCACCAGCACCGCCTGCGCCAGCACCATCGCCTGGAAGGTGAACAGCCACCCCAGGCTGCCCAGCGGCCCGCTGCGGGAGAGCAGCAGGTACACCACCAGGCCGACCACCACCGAGGGGATCGCGAGCAGCGTGTGCAGCACGGCCAGGATCGCGCCACGGCCGGCGAAGCGCGCCACCCCGAGCCAGGCGCCGAACGCGCAGCCCAGCACGCAGCCGAAGACGCAGGCGGTGGCGCTGACGGCGAGCGAGCGACCGACGATGGCCAGCAGCGCAGGCTCGGCGCCGGCCACGAGTTGCAGGGCGGTCTGCGCCGCCTCGATGAAGGTGCTCATCGGGGGAATTGTCGGGCAAGGCGGCGGGCGGGCGGAGGGCCGCCAGCGGAAACGAACCGGCCACGGCGCGCGGCCGATCCCGGTGCGTGGCGGCCTCTTCGCGCCATCGTGGCCAGCGGGGGCGCCAAGCGGTTCACAAGACGGGCGGCGCTGCTGACTGGCGCAGCGCTGCAGCCACACGACGGAACCCCGGAGCCCACCGGCCGGAGCCCGGAGTCCCGAGCCAGAGCGCACGGCGCAGAAGGCCGGTGGTCCGCCGCCCGGCGTCGGGCCGAGGCCGGAGCCGCAAGCGGCGCCGGATCCAGCCCGCTGTTCAGGCGGCCAGGGGTTGCTCCAGCGGCGAACCCTGAACGCCGCTGCCGTACCCGGCGGGCGCCCGGGGCTGTCCGCCCGGCACCACGCGCACGGCGCAGTACTTGAACTCCGGGATCTTGCCGAACGGGTCGAGCGCCGGATTGGTCATCAGGTTGGCCGCCGCCTCGTAGTACGCGAACGGGATGAACACCGCCCCGTGCGGCGTGCCGTCGTCGCGCCGCACGTGGATGGCCACCTCGCCCCGCCGCGACTGCACCGTGATGACGTCGCCCGGCTGCAGCCCCAGGCGCACCAGGTCGGCGCCGTTCATGGACGCCGTGGCCATCGGTTCGATGGCGTCGAGCACCGACGCGCGCCGGGTCATGCTGCCGGTGTGCCAGTGCTCCAGCTGACGCCCGGTGATCAGCACGAACGGGAACTCGGTGTCGGGCCGTTCGTTGGCCGGGATGATGTCCGCCGGCACCAGCTTCACGCGGCCGTCCGCGGTCGGGAACCGCTCGGTGAACACGGTGGGCTGGCCGGGGTCGTCCTCCGACAGGCAGGGATAGGTGACGCTCGAGTCGCGCTCCAGCCGCTGCCAGCTGATGCCCGAGATCGCGGCGTGCATCGCCTGCCGCATCTCCTCGTACACGGCCGCCACGCCGGACTCCTCGCCCGGGTAGTGCCAGTCCAGCCCGATGCGGCGGGCGAGCTCCTGGATGATCCACAGGTCGGGCCTGGCCTCGCCCGGCGGGTTGAGCGCGCGCCGGCCCAGCTGCACCATGCGGTCGGTGTTGCTCACGGTGCCGGTCTTCTCGGGCCAGGCCGAGGCCGGGAGCACCACGTCGGCCAGCCACGCGGTCTCGGTCATGAAGATGTCCTGCACGACCAGCAGCTCCAGGCTGGCCAGCGCGTGCCGCGCATGGTTCAGGTCCGGGTCGCTCATCGCGGGGTTCTCGCCCATGATGTACATGCCGCGGATCTTGTGCGGGTCGCTGTCCTCGGCCAGCGCCTTGTGCATGATCTCCACCACCGTGTAGCCCGGGCGCGGGTCGAGCGGCGTGTTCCAGAACTTCTCGAACCAGGTGCGCGCCTGCGGGTTGTCGACCCGCTGGTAGTTGGGCAGCATCATCGGGATCAGGCCGGCGTCGCTGGCACCCTGCACGTTGTTCTGGCCGCGCAGCGGATGCAGCCCGCTGCCGGGCTTGCCGATCTGCCCGGTCACGCTCGACAGCGCGATCAGGCAGCGCGCGTTGTCGGTGCCGTGCACGTGCTGGCTCACGCCCATGCCCCACAGGATCATCGCGCCCTTGGCCCGGGCGAACGCCCGCGCGACGTCGCGCAGCACGGCGGCCGGCACGCCGCAGATCGGCTCCATCGCCTCCGGGCTATAGCCCTGGACGTTCTCGCGCAGCGCCTCGAAGTTGCTGGCGCGTTCGCGCACGAAGGCTTCGTCGGCCAGGCCCTCTTCGATCACGACGTGGATGAGTGCGTTGAGCATCGCCACGTCCGTGTCCGGCTTGAACTGCATCACCCGCCAGGCGTAGCGGCCGATCTCGGTCACGCGCGGGTCGGCCAGGACGATCTTGGCGCCGCGCTTGGCCGCGTTCTTCATCCAGGTGGCGGCCACCGGATGGTTGGCCGTCGGGTTCGACCCGATGATCAAGATCAGCTCGGCGTTCTCCACGTCGTTGACCTGGTTGCTCACCGCGCCGGAGCCCACGCCCTCGAGCAGGGCCGCCACGCTGGACGCATGGCACAGGCGCGTGCAGTGGTCCACGTTGTTGCTGCCGAAGCCGGTGCGCACCAGCTTCTGGAAGAGGTACGCCTCCTCGTTGCTGCCCTTGGCGGAGCCGAAGCCGGCCAGCGCCATCTTGCCGTGCGTGTCGCGCAGCCGCTTCAGGCCGCCGGCAGCGACCTCGAGCGCCTCGTCCCAGGTCGCTTCGCGGAAGGCCTCGCTCCAGTGCGCCGGACGCGGCGCGTCGTCGTGATGCTTCGGGATGCCGGGCTTGCGGATCAGCGGCTTGGTCAACCGCTGCTCGTGGTGCGCGTAGTCGTAGCCGAAGCGGCCCTTGACGCACAGCCGGCCGTGGTTGGCCGGCCCGTCGCGGCCCTCGACGCTGACGATCTTCTCGTCGCGCACGTTGTACGTGATCAGGCAGCCGACGCCGCAGAACGGGCAGACCGAGTCGACCTTGCGGTCCACCACCTGGCTGCCGATCTGGGTCTTGGGCATCAGGGCGCCGGTCGGGCAGGCCTGCACGCACTCGCCGCAGGCCACGCACGTGCTGTCGCCCATCGGGTCGTCGAGGTCGAACACGATCTTGCTGTCCAACCCGCGCATCGCATAGCCGATGACGTCGTTGACCTGTTCCTCGCGGCAGGCGCGCACGCAGCGGTTGCACTGGATGCACGCGTCCAGGTTCACGGCCATGGCCGGATGCGTGATGTCCGCGGCCGGCTGCTCGCGGCGCAACGCCACCAGCTCGGGGCGCGGCACGATGCCCAGGCGCTCGGCCCAGGCGGAGAGTTCGCCGTGCTGCCCGGGCTGCGCCGGGGCGGCGGTCGCGGCTGCCAGGACCGCCGCGGCCGACCCGGCCTGGGCCGGCGGCACCGTGGCCACGCCGTCGAACGGCGCGGCGCCGGTGGTCGCCGGTCGGGCCAGCGCCGGCGTGAGGGGCGCGCCGTCGGTCCACTTGTAGCCGCGCTCGGGCACGTCGGCCAGCAGCATCTCGACCACCATCTTCTGGCTCTTGCGGGCGCGTTCGCTCTCGGCCTTGACGTCCATGCCGGGCGTGACGGCGCGGCAGCAGCTGGGCGCCAGCGTGCGCTCGCCCGCGATCTCCACCACGCAGGCGCGGCAGTTGCCGTCGGGCCGCAGGCCGTCCTTGTAGCAGAGGTGCGGGATGTCGACGCCGACGCGGCGCGCGGCCTGCAGGATGCTCTCGCCCTGGACCGCCTGGACCTTGGTGCCGTCGAGCGTGAAGTCGATGAGGGGCAGGTCAGATTTCATGGGGGAAGTACCTCTGCACGCAGCGGATCGGGTTGGGGGCGGCCTGGCCCAGGCCGCAGATGGAAGCGTCGCCCATGACCTGGCCGAGGTCGCCCAGCGTGGCGTTGTCCCAGCGCGGCGCCTCCATCAGGCGCGCCGCCTTGGCGGTGCCCACCCGGCAGGGCGTGCACTGGCCGCAGCTCTCATGCTCGAAGAAGCGCATCACGTTCACCGCGGCGTCGCGGGCGCGGTCATGCTGGCTGAGGACCATGACGGCCGCCGAGCCGATGAAGCAGCCGTGCGGCTGCAGCGTGTCGAAGTCGAGCGGAATGTCGCCCATCGAGGCCGGCAGAATGCCGCCGGACGCCCCGCCCGGCAGGTAGGCATACAGCTCGTGCCCGTCGGGCATGCCGCCGCAATATTCGTCGATCAGTTCGCGCACGGTGATGCCGGCCGGCGCGAGCTTGACGCCCGGGAACTTCACGCGTCCGCTGACGCTGAACGAGCGCAGGCCCTTGCGGCCGTGGCGGCCAAAGCCCGAGAACCACTGCGGGCCGCGCTCGACGATGTCGCGCACCCAGTACAGCGTCTCGAAGTTGTGCTCCAGCGTGGGCCGGCCGAACAGCCCGACCTGCGCGATGTAGGGCGGGCGCATCCGAGGCTCGCCGCGCTTGCCTTCGATGCTCTCGATCATCGCGGACTCCTCGCCGCAGATGTACGCGCCGGCGCCGCGCCGCAGCTCGATGTGCGGCAGCGGGCACGGCGGGTCGGCACTGAGCTTGCGCAGCTCCTGGTCGAGCAGCGCGCGGCATTCGTGGTACTCGTCGCGCAGGTAGATGTAGACCGCGTCGGTGCCCACGACCTGCGCGGCCACCAGCAGCCCCTCGAGGAAGCGGTGCGGGTCGCGCTCGAGGTAGGTGCGGTCCTTGAAGGTGCCGGGCTCGCCCTCGTCGATGTTGATCGCGAACAGGCGCGGGGCGGGTTGCTCGCGCACGATGCGCCACTTGCGCCCGGCGGGGAAGCCGGCGCCGCCCAGGCCGCGCAGGCCCGAGTCCTCCATTGCCTTGATCACGGTCTCGGCGGCCACTTCGCCGCGCGCCAGGGCCGCCGGCAAGCCGTAGCCGCCGCCGGCGCGGTAGGTGGCGTAGTCGGTGTACGCCACGCTGGCCTGCACGTCCTGCAGCGCAGGCGACACGCTCCGCTCGGCCAGCGCCGCCGGCGCGAAGTCGGCGCCCGCCGCAGGTGCGCGCACCGGGGCGGCCCCATGGGCCGCGACCGCCTGCGCCACCTTGTCGGCCGTGGCCAGCGGCACGGCATGCTGGTGCACGGCCACTGCCGGCGCCTGCTCGCAGCGGCCGATGCACGGCGCGGCGATCACCCGCACGTCGGTGCCCAGGATCGCGGGCAGCCGCTCGATCAGGTCGCGGGCGCCGGCCAGTTCGCAGGCCAGCCCGTCGCACACGCGCACCGTCAGGCCCGGCACCTGCGCGTCGCGTGGCACCACCTCGAAGTGGTGGTAGAACGTCGCGACCTCGTAGACCTCCGCCATCGGCACGTTCATCTCGCGGGCCAGCGCCACCAGGTGGTGCTCGCGCAGGGCGCCGAAGCGGTCGTTCAGGCGGTGCAGGTGCTCGATGAGCAGGTCGCGCCGATGCCCTTGCGCGGGGCGCTCGCCGATGCACTCGCGCACCTCCAGGACGGCCTGTTCCTCGGGCTGGCGGCCCTTCAGCTTGCTCTTGCGTCGGATGCGCTCGCGCAGCTGGTCCTCGGTGGCGAGGGCCACGGCCTGCACCTGCTGGCTGGGGATGGGATGGTTCATGGTCCGGTCGGGAAAAAGTCCCGTGGGCCAGTGTCGAAGCCGCGCCGGCGCACCGTCAAATTGAATCGAAGCATCTGGCGATTCAATCCGGAAATGACGCGCCGCAGCAAAAGTGCTCGCGTTGAATGAGCGGGGCGCAGGGAACGCGGTACAGCCTGCTCGTCCACCCGCACGGACCGGTTGCGCAGCGGACCCTGGCACACCGTTCCGGCGCGCCGGCCGCGCTAGATCGACAGCAGGCCCGCGTGGGCCGGATCCTCGCGCAGCCAGGCGGTGTCGGCCGCCATCTCGAGCCCGGCCTCCAGTGCGCGGGACGGGCGCACCGACGCGGGCGTCATGAAGCCGATCGGCGTGTGCACCTCGGGCTCGACCAGCGGCAGCGCCTCCAGCTCGCGGTACCCGCGCACCGCGCTCACCAGCGCGCCGGGCATCACCGTGCACACCTGCCCGGCCACCACGCTGAGCGCCAGCGCCAGGATGGAGTTGGTCTCCAGCGCTGGCCGCACGCGCGCGCCGGCGGTGACGAAGGCGCTGTCGACGATGGTGCGGTTGTGCATGTCGGGCGTCAGCATGGCCAGCGGCAGCTCGCCGATGTCCTTCCAGCGCACCGGCGCGCCGATCTGCAGCGCGCTCGCATGCGGCGTGGCGGCCCGGCGCAGCAGGAAGTAGTGCTCCGTGTACTGCGGCAGGGCCTGCAAGGTGCCGCCATGGTGCTGCATCCGCTCGGTGTAGCCCAGGGCGAGGTCGATCGACAGGCGCTCGAGGCCGGCTTCCAGCTCGGCGGAACTGAGCGACAGCACCACGGGCACGACGCCAGGATGGCGCGCCTGCAGCCGCGCCGCGAAACGGGCCAGCACGGGCATGGCGGTCGGCACGGCGCCCATGCGCAGCGAGCCGCGCGGGCGGTTCGCCTCGCTGCCGAGCTCCTGCTGCAGCAGGGTGTGCTCGTGCAGCATGCGTTGCGCGGTCGCGAGGACCCGTTCGCCTTCGGGGGTGAGGCCGGCGTAGTTGCGGGCCCGCTTGACGATGACGACCTGGAACTCTTCTTCCAGCGCCTTCAGCGCGTTCGACAACGCCGGCTGGGTGATGTGGCACGCCTGCGCCGCCCGGCCGAAATGCTGGTGCTCGCTCAAGGCGACCAGGTAGCGCATCGAGGCCAGCAGGTTCATGGCGGGATTGTCGCTGAGCCGCCGCCCGGCGCGCCCGTCGACGGCCGGCACAAGACCGTGCGGCGGGCTGCGGCATTCGCGGGGCCCACATCCGTCCGGCCGCGGGCGCCGTATCCACAGCACCTGCAACCCCGAAAGGACCCCACCATGCAACGCACCCTCGCCCTCCTGCTGTCCAGCGCCATCGGCTGCCTGGCCCTGCCGGCCCATGCCGTCGTGCCGGTGCGCGCCGCCGATCTGCCGGCCTCGAACGACGGTGGCACCGGCTTCATCGGGGTGGCCGCGTCGGGCGCGACCGGCTGGCACGCCGAAGCGCGCCAGCGCACGCCGGCCCAGGCGCTCGGCGCTTCCGGCGAGGCCTCCACGCTGGTCGACGGCCGCCCGAACGTGCAGTCGCCGATGAGCGTGAACGGGACGGCGCCCGCGGTGCCGCGAGGCACCGCGATGGGGGCCGGCGGCCCCGCCACCCACCGCGCCTGGGGCACGCCCGACTGAAGAGGCCGCGGCGTGCATGCCGCGGCCGGCGACTACGCGGCCAGCACCGCCGCGATCGCCGGGCGCATCTGCGCATAGCACCAGGCGTAGGCCTGGGCGCTGGGATGCACGCGGTCGCGCGCGTAGAACCGCTGCGGGTCGGCCGAGAACGGGTCGTCGGCCTTTTCCCGGAAGAAGTCGACGAAGCGGGCCCCGGCGCGCCTCGCCTGCCGGGCCAGCAACCGGTTCGCGCGGCGCGTCCGCGCGGTCATCCACCAGGAGAACGGCGGCAGGAAGAGCGGCGCGAGGCCGACGTTGGCCATGCCGGCCCACAGCACCTGCCCGGCGCGCGCCTGCAGCTCGCCCAGCAGGGCCTGGCTGCCGCTCTCCAGCTCGGCCCAGGGCGTGCGCTTGAGCACGTCGTTGCCGCCGGCGAACACGAGCACGAGGTCGAACCGCGGCCCCGCCGGCAAGCCGCGCACCGTGCGCAACACGTCAGCCACCGTGGCGCCGTTGAGGCAGAGGTTGCGCACCTCGGCATCGGGGAACTCGTCCGCGAGGCGGGCCGCGATCGATTCGCGCGGGTGCTCGCACCCGACGCCGGCGCCGGTGCTGTCGCCCACCAGCAGGACGCGGCGGCTGGGGCTGGCCGGGCTTCGCGTGAACACCGCCGGCGCGCACTCGCACAGGGTGCGCGCCTGGCGCACGCGCCGCAGCTGCGCCAGCAGCAGCGCGGCGGCGGCGCTGGCCGCGAAGGCGATCGGTGGGGCGACCAGCGTGCGCAACAGGGGATCGGCAACGAGGGATGGCATGGAGGAGGTGCTGGAGCGACCCACACGCTAACTGGGCCGCGCCGCTGGCGGGGTCGCCATGTGCCCGATCGCTTGTGGGCCGCCGGCGTTCCCGGCTGCCAGCCGGAGTCGACTTGCAAGCCAACCACGACGTCTTCCCATCAGTCGCGGCCTACAGCCGGGCGCACGGCGGCGGCCTAGCCTTCTCGCATGCAAGTCCTCGAGGTGCTGGAGCACATCCCGGAGATCGCGGAAGCCATGGAGCGCGCGCAGCAGGTGGACCGCGATTGCGCGATCCAGGCCGAGCCGTCCAGCGCATGTCCGTGGACGCTGCAGGCGCGCGAACCCGGCCAGCCGGGCTGCGGCACGCTGCGGCTGCGCAGCTACAGCCAGGGCCGCACGCTCGCCGTCGAGCTGAGCCAGCTGGGCTTCGTCGTCGCCGTGCGGGACCGCGAGGACCGCGTGCGGCTGCGCATGTGGCCGCCCTCCTCCCACTGACTTCCCATCGACCCACCATGGCCCTGCCCCACGCCCGACCCCTGGACATCATCAACGTCGCCCCGCTGGCGGAGGCACTCAGCCAGGCCGTCAGCACCAGCCTGATCAAGACCGAGCGGATGCAGCTGCTGCACCTGGTGCTGCGCGCGCACCAGGACCAGCCGGAGCACCGCGTCGACGACGAGTGCACGATCCATTGTCTGGAGGGCGTGGTCGAGGTGGTGACGCCGGCAGGGGCGCGGCAGCTCAAGGCCGGCAACGTCGTGCTGCTGCCCGGCGGCCAGAAGCACTCGCTGCGCGCCCGCACCGACTGCGCGGTGCTCGTCACGCTGCTGCTCGACCACGGCGATGCGGCGCACGGCGGCGGCAGTGGTGCTCGCACCCTGCGCGACCAGAAGAACGACTGAGCGCCACGGTCCCACCGGGCGGGCCTCCGGTGTCCGCTGGCGCGGGCGCCCACTGCGGCCGTGCGCACCGGAAGGGCGCGCCACGGTGGACGCGCCGCACCGCGGCATCCAGCCCACGGCACGACGCCGTCGCCGTGCGGGCGCACCGGCGGCCCGGCGTGCCGCTGGCGGGCGCCGTGGCGGCGGTGGCGGCCGTTCCAGCGCGGTATGGCAGGATGTCCGGCCGGCACACCCTGCACGCCGCCGACGGCTGCGACGTCGACTCCCTCGGAGCCTCGTTCGGCGCACCCCCGGCAACCGGCGACGACTGACCACCATGACCTCCATCCTCCAGAACGGCCCCCTCCTGCCCTGGCTCGAGCAACAGCTCGCCGCCGTCTACGACCTCGTCCCGCTGCACCAGCAGCCCGATCCCGCTGCCTTCCTGCGCGCCGAGGGCGGCCGCTTCGTGGGCCTGGTGAGCTCGGCCCGCTTCGGCGCGAGCCGGTCCCTGATCGAGGCGCTGCCGAACCTGAAGGTGATCTCCAGCTTCGGGGTGGGCTACGACGTGTTCGACCTGGACGCCGCGCGCGAACGCGCCATTCCGATCGGGTACACGCCCGACGTCCTGAACGACTGCGTGGCCGACACCGCCTTCGGCCTGCTGATGGACAGCGCGCGCCGTTTCAGCGCCGCCGATCGCTTCGTGCGGCGCGGCGACTGGCTCAAGGGCCAGTTCCCGATGTCCACCCAGGTCAGCGGCAAGCGCCTGGGCATCCTCGGGCTCGGGCGCATCGGCCGGGTGGTCGCCCGGCGCGCCAGCGGCTTCGAGATGGAGGTGCGCTACCACAACCGCCGCCCGGTGCCGGACGTGCCGTACGCCTACGAGCCCACCCTGCGCGGACTGGCCGAGTGGGCCGACTTCCTGGTGGTGATCAGCGCCGGGGGCGAGAGCACACGGCACCTGGTCGACGCCGACGTGCTGCGCGCGCTCGGCCCCCAGGGACATCTGGTCAACGTGTCGCGCGGCACCGTGGTGGACGAGCAGGCGCTGGTGAAGGCGCTGCAGGACGGCACGATCGCCGGTGCCGGCTTGGACGTCTACGAGGACGAACCGCGCGTGCCTCCCGCGCTGTTCGCGCTGGACAACGTCGTGCTGCTGCCGCACGTCGCCAGTGCCACGCACGAGACCCGCCGCGCGATGGCGCAGCTGGTGCTGTCCAATCTGGCGGCCTTCTTCGCCACCGGCCGGGTGCCGGTGGCCGTGCCCCACGACGCGTGACGCGGCCGCCGGCGTGGCGCTCCCGCCACTGACCGCGCACCGGTGATTGGCCGGACGACCGTGCGGCGCTACGATCCCCGCACGAACGACTCGACGAACCCGCAGAGCGGGAAGCGGGGGTGGCAGGACTGCAGCCGCCTTCGCGCGCAGGGCGGTGCCTCCATCGCCGCCATGATCGATCCATCGGGGAGGAATGCATGGAACTGGAAGTCACCTGGGGCCGGGCGGTCCGCGTGTGGTGGGCCTATCTCTGGCGCAACCTGCTGGCCATCCTGGCGATGGTCGTCGCCGGCGCCGGGATGGGCTTCGTCGTGGGCCTGGTGCTGGGCACGCTCGGCGTCCCGATCAAGACCATCCAGGGCGTCGCCACCGTCATCGGCGGCCTGCTCGGGCTGGCCATCTCGGTGGTGCCGGTCAAGCTGATCCTCGGCAAGGATTTCGGCGAGTTCCGCCTGGTGCTGCTGGCGAACGGGGCGCGCCGGCGTGCGTGAACCGGGGCCCGGGTGGCCGCACGCCTGCCCGTGACGAACGGCAGCGTGTCAGCGCGAGCCAGGCCGGTCCTGTTCCTCGCCCTCTTTGCCGCCCTGGCCGCAACACACGGCGCGCTGGTGCTGCTGCGGCCGCCGCTGCTGGCGCCGGCAGTTGCCGCCACCGTCTACGGCCCGCTGCTGGCGGCCCAGGCGCTGGGACTTCCCGTGTTCTCGTCTGCCGGCTCGGGCGGATGGGCGTCGCCATCGCTTCTGGGCTGGACCTTCGTGGTCCTGTGCTGGACGCTGGTCTGGGGCGCCGCCGCGGCGGCGGGTGCACGCCTGCTGCGCCGGCGGACATCGGACGGCTGACCTCCCTCCTGCCGCATGCCGGCCTGCTTCGATGGCCGCGGCCCCGTTCCGCTGGCCGCGCCCGCGTGGTCCACGACCTTCCGCGCCCTGACGTTCACCGCCCGGCTGCTGCGCAGCTGGTGAGAAGGCCGCTCGCTCAGGCCGCCGTGCGCTGGCCCTGAAGCAGTTCGGCCAGGGCTCGTGGCTTGAACGGCTTGTGCAGCACGGGCAGGCCGAGCGCTTCCAGCTGGTCGATCTGGTCCGAGTAGCCGGTCATCAGCAGGATGCGGACGGCCGGATGGCGCTGCTGGACCACGCGGGCGAGTTCGATCCCGCTCATCCCGCCGGGCATGACGACGTCCGTCAGCAGCAGCTCGGGCGCCGGATGCTGCTCCAGCCAGGCCAGCGCTTCGGCGGCACTGGCGCGCAGCACGACGGTGCAGCCGAGCGACTCGAGCGTGTCAAGGACGGCGGCCCCGACCTCGGGATGGTCCTCGACCAGCAGCACGCGCCGATGGACCGGGGGCACCGAAGGCTGCTGCTCCGCCGCGGGCGGCAGCACCGCATCGAATGGCAGCTGGGGCAGCAGCACGCGCACCGTGGTGCCGACGCCGGGAACACTGTGCACGGACGCATGGCCCCCGCTGCGCTGTGCGAATCCGAGCACCTGGCTCAGGCCCAGGCCGGTGCCCAGGCCGACCGGCTTGGTGGTGAAGAACGGCTCGAACACCCGCTCGACCACCTCGGGCGGGATGCCGGTGCCGGTGTCGCGCGCCTCGACCACGACGACCGGCCCCTCGACCCCCGGCGCGGCGTCCTGCGGAAAGGCCCGCACCTCGAAGCGCCCACCCGAGGGCATCGCGTCCCGTGCGTTCATCGCCAGGTTCAGGACGGCCAGCTCCAGCTCGGAGGAATCGACCTTGACCGGCGGCGTGCCCGGATCCACCTCGATGCGCACCGTGCAGGCCGCCCCGAACACCGGGTGGAGCAGCTGGTCCATCGCGGGCAGCACGTCCTGCAGCCGCATGGGCTGCGGCGCCAGGACCTGCTTGCGCGAAAGGGCGAGCAGCTGGCGCGTGAGGGTGGACGCCGAATCGACGGCGCGGCCCATCGCGTCGAGAAGGCGGTGGTCTTCGGGCGCGACGCGCCGCCGCAGCAGGTGCAGGTTTCCGCTGAGCACCATCAGTGCATTGTTGAAGTCGTGCGCGACGCCGCCGGCCAGCCGGCCGATGGCCTCGAGCTTCTGTGCCTGCAGCAGCGCGTTCTCGGCCAGCACGCGGGCGTCGGTCTGCTGCTGCAGGAGCTGGGCGGCCTGCAAGGCCTGGCGTGCCCGTCGCGCCGCGATGACCGTGGCACCGATCAGGCCCAGCGTGGGGATGGCCCAGATCAGGCCGAACACCGCCATCTCGCGCAGCCATTCGGCACGGATCGCGGAGGTCTCGAGCGCTGCGGTGACGTACGCCGGGTAGTCGCCCACCTTGCGCAGCACGACGAAACGGCTGCGGCCGTCGAACGAGGACTGGCCGGTGTATTCCGCGGCGGGGCGCCCCCGCCCGGTCTGCGCCAGGGTCTGCGAGCCCGCCGGCAGCCGGGCGAGCGGCGGCACCGCCTCCGGCGTGCGGGTGAACACGGCGCCGTCCTCGCGGAACAGCGTCAGCGCCAGCGAGGGATCGCCGCTCAGCAGGTCGTCGTGGAACTGTCGGAAGTAGGCCGGGTACAGCGCCACCGACACCATGCCGGCGAAGCTGCCGTCCTTGCGGTAGCGGCCGATGCTCAGATCGAAGAAGGTGTCGCGGGTGACGCGGCCGACCTGCGTCTCGCTCAGGTACACGCCCCCTTTGCCGGCCTGGTGGTGCCGGAACGACGGGCGCTCGGCGATGTCGACGTCGCGGCGCACCGGCAGGAAGCGGTTGCCCACCAGCGCGCGCGCATCGGGGCCATGCACCCAGATCGCCTGGATCTGCGGCTTGCCCGCCGCCATGCGGGCCAGCTGCCGGTGCAGCACCGCCTCGTTCGCGCGGATCGCCTCGTCGTCGTCGCTGCCCACCAGGTCAAGCACCCGACGCAGCAGCGTCTCGTTGGTGTCGAACACCTTGAGCGCGTGCTCGTGCGCCACCCGCAGCGTGCGCCGCACCCGGTCCTGCGCCTCCTCTTCCGCCGCGTGCAGCCGGTACGCGGCGACCAGCGCGAACACCAGGGCCGGGACGGCCGCACCGAGCACGACCAGCAGACGCAGCCACGCCAGGCTGGCCAGCGACGCGGCGTCGACGGCGCGTGACTGCGAGGCCCGCGAACTGCTCATCCGGCCATGATAACGATGAGCTTGCCTGCCGCCCAGGGTGTCACCCCCGGGTCACGCATGCCGCACGCGCAGTCCGCTGAACACCGCGCCGGCGCCGGCGAACACGCACGCCAGCACGATGGCAGCCTGCGGTCCCGCGCCCCGGTGCGCGCCCGCGAAGGCGAACACGGCGGCGACGCAGACGGCGCCGAGCGACTGGCCCGTGAGGCGTGCCGTGCCGAGCATGCCGCTGGCGGCGCCCGAACGGTGGGCCGGCGCGCTCGTGATGATGGTGTGGTTGTTGGGCGACTGGAACAGGCCGAAACCGAGTCCGCACAGCGCCATCTGCCACCACACGGTGCCCACGGCGTCCGTGCCGGCGGCAGCACCCAGCAGGCCCAGGCCAAGGCTCAGGGTCGCCAGGCCGATGGCCCCGAGCAGGCCGCCCGGATAGCGGCCGATCAGGCGGCCGGCCAGCGACGCCGCCGCGATCACACCAGCCGGCCAGCACGCCATCAGCAGGCCGGCCCGGCCCGCCGACAGGTGCCACGCGTCCAGCAGCAGGAACGGCAGCGCGATGTACGCCAGCGTCTGGGCCGCGAAGGCGCACAGCGAGGTGCCCATCGAGAGGCGGAAGATCGGGATGCGCAGCAGGTCGACCGGCAGCAGCGGCACCGGCCGCCGCAGTTGCCGGCGCACGTGCACCACCCCCGCCACGACCGCGCCGGCCAGCAGCGCGAGCCCCAGCAGCAGACCGGTGCGATCGGTGCCGCCGGCCCGCGCACCCAGCACGTCGGCGCCCAGGAACAGCAGGCAGAACATGGCGGCATTGAGCAGCACGTCGGCCGCGGACAGGCGGGCCGGCTGGTGCGACGCCGGCGGGTTGTGCGGCAGCACGCGCGCCCCCAGCGCCAGCAGCACGATTCCCAGGGGGACGTTCACCGCGAACAGCCAGGGCCAGCTCGCGTGCGAGAGGACCGCCGCCGCGATCGGCGGACCCGCGACCGACGCCGTGGCCACCGTCACCGAGTTGATCGCGATGCCACGGCCCAGTTGCTCGGTCGGGTAGGTCAGTCGCACCAGGGCGGCGTTCACCGCCATCAGGCCGGCCGCACCGGCTCCCTGGAGCGCCCGGGCCGCGGCCAGCAGCGGCAGCGAGTCGGCCAGGCTGCACACCGCGGACGCGGCGGTGAACACGGCCACGCCCACCAGGTACACGCGCCGGTAGCCGACCCGATCGCCCAGCGAGGCCAGCGGCAGCAGCAGCGCCAGGGTGGCCAGCTGGTAAGCATTGACCACCCACACGGCGTGGGACGGCGTCGATTGCAGGTCGCGCACGATGCCCGGCAGCGCCAGGTTGACGATCATGCCGTCGAGCACCGACACCGCGATGCCCAGCAGGATCACGGCCATGGCGTGGTACCGCTGCGGCACCGGCAGGCCCGGGTGGCGCAGGTCGGTCATGTCGGCAGGCGGCAGGAGGTGAGCCGCGATGCGCGGGACACCGTCAGGCCACACGCTCGGCGACCAGCACCGCGAAGAAGCCGCCGGCGGCCAGCAGCGTCCACTTCAGGACGACCCAGCCCCAGTGCTTGAAGCGGGGCTGGCCGGTGCCGGCGTAGAAGGCGAAGCAGACGCCCGCCGCCAGCAGGCAGAGCAGGATGACCCAGCGGAACAGGAGCATCGCGCCGGCTTACCAGGCGCGCGCCGGCCTGGCGAAGCCCGCGGGCGCCTGCTGCTCGTTCTCGAAGGTCACCACTTCCCACGCGTCCTTCTGGGCGAGCAGCGCGCGCAGCAGCTTGTTGTTCAGGGCGTGTCCCGAGCGGAACGCGTTGTAGGCCGCGAGCAGCGGCTTGCCGACCAGGTACAGGTCGCCCATGGCGTCGAGGATCTTGTGCTTGGCGAACTCGTCGTCGTAGCGCAGGCCGTCGACGTTCAGGACGCGGTAGTCGTCCATCACGATGGCGTTGTCCATCCCCGCCCCGAGTGCCAGGCCGTTGGCCCGCATCATCTCGACGTCCTTGGTGAACCCGAAGGTGCGCGCGCGGGCGATGTCGCGCTGGTAGTTGCCGCTGCCCAGGTCGAACTCGACGCGCTGGCCGGTGGAGTCGACGACCCGGTGGTCGAAGTCGATCTCGAAACTGAGCTTGTAGCCGTGGTACGGGGTCAGGCGCGCGAACTTCAGGGCATCGCCTTCGCCTTCGCGCACCTCCACCGGGCGCGTCACGCGGATGAAGCGCTTGGGTGCGTTCTGCAGCTCGATGCCCGCGCTGTGCAGCAGGAACACGAACGAGGACGAGGATCCGTCCAGGATCGGCACTTCCTCGGCGGTGATGTCGATGTACAGGTTGTCCAGGCCCAGGCCGGCGCAGGCCGACATCAGGTGTTCGACCGTGTGCACCTTGGCGTTGCCGCGCGAGATGGTCGAGGCCAGGCGCGTGTCGGTCACGGATTCGGCGGACACGGGGATGTCGACCGGCTCGGGCAGGTCGACCCGGCGGAACACGATGCCGGTGTCGGGCTGGGCGGGACGCAGCGTGAGCTCGACCCGTTGGCCGCTGTGCAGACCCACGCCGACGGCGCGGGTGAGCGACTTGAGGGTTCGTTGCTGCAGCATCCCCTGATTTTACGGCCGGGAGCTCATCTTCCGCGGGGGGCGCGGGCTATCCCGCGCATAGCCGTGACGCTTGAGGCAGCCCGGCGGACCACACGGTCGAGCCATGCCAGTTCTCGCACGGCCACGTGGCCCAGCCGCACACGTCGCGTCCCGGCAGCGCGACGCCGGTGTTGAGTTCGCGCGTCCACTGCGCACTGCGAAAGTCGCTGCCGTGCAGGCCACGCCCTCGCCGGCGGCCTCGACGGCACGCCGTCGAGCGTTCCAGGACATCGGGCAGGCACCGACCAGCTGCGCGGTGAGGCCGTCGCCCGGCACGCGGGACAAAAAAAGGCCGGGGCGAGCCCCGGCCAATCGATCACTCACTGTCCACTGCCCGCGGGCAGTGCTTCCGTCCTCAGTCGGCCTGCTTGCGCAGGAACGCGGGGATCTCGAAGTCGTCCATGCCACCCGAGCTCAGGGCGTCGACCTTGGCGGCCGCCTGGGTGCGGTTGGTGCGCCAGACGCTGGGCACGGCCATGGTGCCGTAGTCGGGCTGCTGGGCCGGGGCCTGCATCTCGCGCGTCACGATGACGCCGGGACCGCCGACGGCGGTGTGGATGGTCGGCACGTTGAACGGAACGTTGTCGGTGCCGGTGCGCAGCACCTGCAGCGGAGGCGCCGTGCGGCGCTGCTGGCCATGGCGCGACAGGCCGGTGGCGACCACGGTCACGCGGACCTCGTCGCCCAGGTTGTCGTCGTAGGCGGTGCCGTAGATGACGTGCGCGTCGGGGGATGCGTAGGCACGGATGGTGTTCATCGCCAGCTTCGATTCCGACAGCTTCAGGCTGCCCTTGGCCGCGGTGATCAGCACCAGCACGCCCTTGGCGCCCGACAGGTCGATGCCTTCCAGCAGCGGGCACGCCACTGCCTGCTCGGCGGCGATGCGCGCGCGGTCCGGGCCCGACGCCACGGCCGTGCCCATCATCGCCTTGCCCGGCTCGCCCATCACGGTGCGCACGTCCTCGAAGTCGACGTTGACGTGGCCCGGCACGTTGATGATCTCCGCGATGCCGCCCACGGCGTTCTTCAGCACGTCGTTGGCGTGCGCGAAGGCCTCGTCCTGGGTGATGTCGTCGCCCAGCACCTCGAGCAGCTTCTCGTTCAGCACCACGATCAGCGAATCGACGTTCGCTTCCAGTTCGGCCAGGCCATGGTCGGCGTTGGTCATGCGGCGGCCGCCTTCCCAGTCGAACGGCTTGGTGACCACGCCGACGGTGAGGATGCCCATCTCCTTGGCCACGCGCGCGATCACCGGCGCTGCGCCGGTGCCCGTGCCGCCGCCCATGCCGGCCGTGATGAACAGCATGTGCGCGCCGGAGATGGCTTCCTTGATGTTCTCCACGGCGGCCTCGGCCGCGTCGCGGCCCTTCTCCGGCTTGCTGCCGGCGCCCAGGCCGCTGTTGCCCAGCTGGATGGTCTTGTGCGCCGCGCTGCGCGACAGCGCCTGGGCGTCGGTGTTCGCGCAGATGAACTCGACGCCCTGGACGGCGCGGTCGATCATGTGCTCCACCGCGTTGCCGCCGCCGCCACCCACCCCGATCACCTTGATCTGGGTGCCCTGGTGGAACTCCTCGACTTCGATCATTTCGATGCTCATATGTACTCCTGAATCGTTTGCAGTTGCCGTTGCGACTTCGATGTTGGTTTGTGATGGTTCAGAACGTTCACGAGGGCGGATCGGTGCACCGCCATCGCTCCTTTCTGCGCGGCGGGCTCCCCCGCGCAAGCCACGTCCTGTGGGTTGGATGGCCCCGTCGCGCCGCGTGCAGGCGCAGGGCTGCCCCGGAAGGGCAGCCGGCCTGGCGGTGCGGAGTGCGGAAGGGCCACATGTTGGTCAGAAATTCCCGACGATGAAATCCTTGAAGCGCGAGAACGCCGTCTTCATCGATCCGTTGCGCTCGGCCACCTTGAATCCGCGCAGGCGCGCCAGGCGCGCTTCCTCCAGCAGGCCCATGACGGTGGCCGCGCGCGGCTGCGCCACCATGTCGGCCAGCGCGCCGCGGTAGTTGGGCACGCCGCGGCGCACCGGCTTGAGGAAGATGTCCTCGCCCAGCTCCACCATGCCCGGCATGACGGCGCTGCCCCCGGTGATCACGATGCCCGAGGAGAGCACCTCCTCGTAGCCCGACTCGCGGACCACCTGCTGCACCAGCGAGAAGATCTCCTCGACGCGCGGCTCGATCACGCCGGCCAGCGCCTGCTTGCTCAGCATGCGCGGGCCGCGGTCGCCCAGGCCGGGCACCTCGACCTGCTGCTCGGGGTCGGCCAGCAGCTGCTTGGCATAGCCGCTCTCGACCTTGATGTCCTCGGCGTCCTTGGTGGGAGTGCGCAGCGCCATGGCGATGTCGCTGGTGATCAGGTCGCCCGCGATCGGGATCACGGCCGTGTGGCGGATCGCACCACCGGTGAAGATCGCCACGTCCGTCGTGCCGGCCCCGATGTCGACGACCGCCACGCCCAGTTCCTTCTCGTCGTCGGTCAGCACCGACTGGCTCGAGGCCAGCGGATTGAGCATGAGCTGCTCGACCTCGAGGCCACAGCGCCGCACGCACTTGATGATGTTCTCGGCCGCGCTCTGGGCGCCGGTGACGATGTGCACCTTGGCTTCCAGCCGGATGCCGCTCATGCCGATCGGCTCCTTGACGTCCTGGCCGTCGATCACGAATTCCTGCGGTTCCACCAGCAGCAGCCGCTGGTCGGTCGAGATGTTGATCGCGCGGGCGGTCTCGACGACGCGCGCCACGTCGGCCGGCGTCACCTCCTTGTCCTTGACCGCCACCATGCCGCTGGAGTTGATCCCGCGGATGTGGCTGCCGGTGATGCCGGTGTAGACCCGCGTGATCTTGCAGTCGGCCATCAGCTCCGCTTCCTTGAGCGCCTGCTGGATGCTCTGCACGGTGGCGTCGATGTTCACCACCACGCCCCGCTTCAGGCCGTTGGACGGCGCCACGCCCAGGCCGGCGAGCTTGAGCTCGCCGCCCGGCAGCACCTCGCCGACCACCGCCATGACCTTGGCGGTTCCGATGTCCAGCCCCACCACCAGGTCCTTGTATTCCTTCGCCATGTGCCCCTCTTATTTCTTCGCCGCGGCGGCCTCGACCGTGCCGACGCCCCTCAACCGCACCGCAAACCCATCGCCGTACCGCAGGTCGGCCGACAGCAGCGACTCGGGCCGCCGGCCGTAGCGCGACGCGACCTGCGTCAACGTCTGCACGAAGCGCTGCACCCGCGGCAGCACCTCTTCCAGTTCGCCGCGCCCCAGTTCGACGGCGGCCTCGTTGTCCAGCGCCACGCGCCAGCTGCCGCGCCCGGTCAGCTGCACCTCGACCACCGCCAGCTCCAGCGGCTCGAGCAGCGGTGCCACCGCGTGGTACATCGCCAGCACCTGCCGGGCCTGCCCGTCCGGTCCCGACAGCCGCGGCAGGTCGTCGTGCTCGACGTCGCCCGGGTTGGCCTCGAACAGTTCGCCGAAGCTGTTGACCATCCGCGAGCCGCCCTCCTCGCCCCAGAACGCCACCGCGTGGTGCTCCTGCAGCGAGACGCGCAGCCGGTTCGGGAACTCGCGCCGCACGATGGCGCTGCGCACCCAAGGCACCGCTTCGAACGCGCGCCGGGTCGCGGCCAGGTCGACGGTGAAGAAGCTGCCGCGCAGCTGCGGCGCGACGTTGGCGCGCAGCGTGGCCGCGCTGTTGTGCGTCACCTCGCCGTGCACCGTGATGCCGCCCAGCGAGAACAGCGGATGGCGCAGCGCCCACCAGACCACCGCCGCAAGCAGCAGCGCGACCCCGGCGACGAGCAGCACCGAAGCGGTGGCGTTCATCAGCCGGATGTCCACGGGCTGCGGTGCGGCGGCCTGGCTCATGCGCCCGGGCCCTCGGTGGCGTTGCCTGCCGTGCCCTGCGCCGAGCGCCGGCGCTCGATGCGCTGGTGGTCCAGCGCCGCCGAGGCGAGCAGCTGCAGGCACAGGTCCTCGTAGCTGATGCCGGCCGCGCGGGCCGACATGGGCACCAGCGAGTGGCCGGTCATGCCGGGCGAAGTGTTGATCTCCAGCAGCGAGGGCTTGCGCGTGGCGCCGTCGATCATGACGTCGATGCGGCCCCAGCCGCGGCAGCCCAGCACGCGGTAGGCCTTGAGCACGATCTCCTGGATCGCGGCCTCCTCGCCGTCGGGCAGGCCGCACGGCACCAGGTACTTGGTGTCGTCGGTGAAGTACTTGTTCTGGTAGTCGTAGTTGCCCTCGGGCGCCACGATGCGGATGACCGGCAGCGCGATCGCCGAGTCGCCGGTGCCCAGCACCGGGCAGGTGACCTCGTCGCCCGAGACGAACTGCTCGCACAGCACGTCGCTGTCGAGGCCGGCGGCGGTGTCGACGGCGTCCTGCATCTCCGAGTAGCCCGCCACCTTGGCCACGCCGATCGACGAGCCCTCGCGCGCGGGCTTGACGATCAGCGGCAGCCCGAGGTCGTCCGGGATCGCGCGCACCTGCTCGCGGGTGTAGCCGCCGCGGCGCAGCAGCTGGTAGCGCGGGGTGGGCAGCCCGTCGGCCAGCCAGACCCGCTTGGTCATCACCTTGTCGATCGCGATCGAGGAGGCCATCACGCCCGAGCCCGTGTACGGGATCCCGAGCAGCTCCAGCGCACCCTGGACGGTCCCGTCCTCGCCGAAGCGGCCATGCAGCGCGATGAAGCACCGCTTGAACCCCTTGCGCTTGAGTTCGACCAGGTCGCGCTCGGCCGGATCGAACGCATGCGCGTTCACGCCCTTGCTCTGCAGGGCCTTGAGCACGCCGGCGCCGGACATCAGCGACACCTCGCGCTCGGCCGAGCGTCCCCCCATCAGCACGGCGACCTTGCCCAGTGCCTTCACGTCCACCGACGTCATGCCATTGCCCTCCGTGCTCCGCGCGGCATCGCGCGTGCCTTCATTCGTGCGGGTGGCGCTCATGCGGCACCTCCCTGTTCCACCAGCCTGGCCGGCACGCCGCCGATCGAGCCGGCGCCCATGCACATCACCACGTCGCCGTCGCGCGCCATGTCCAGGATCGCCTGCGGCATGCCCGCGATGTCGTCCACGAACACCGGCTCCACCTTGCCGGCCACGCGCACCGCGCGGGCCAGCGAGCGGCCGTCGGCCGCCACGATCGGCGCCTCGCCGGCAGCGTAGACCTCGGCCAGCAGCGCGACATCGGCCTGTCCGATCACCTTGACGAAGTCCTCGAAGCAGTCGCGGGTGCGGGTGTAGCGATGCGGCTGGAACGCCAGCACCAGCCGCCGCCCCGGGAACGCCCCCCGCGCCGCCGCCAGGGTGGCGGCGATCTCCACCGGGTGGTGGCCATAGTCCTCGATGACGGTGAAGCGGCCACCGCCCTGCGCGGCCGGCACGCGGACGTCGCCATAGCTCTGGAACCGGCGGCCGACGCCGCGGAACTCGGCGAACGCCTTCTGCACGGCGGCATCCGGGACGTTCAGCTCCACCGCGACCGCGATCGCCGACAGGGCGTTCAGCACGTTGTGGTGGCCGGCCAGGTTCAGCCGGATGTCCAGGTCCGGCAGCACGATGCCGTTGCGGCGCTGGGCCGTGAAATGCATCTGCGGACCGACGGCGCGGATGTCCACCGCCCGCACCTGCGCATCCTCGCTCACGCCGTAGCTGGTGATCGGGCACTGCACGTCGGGCACGATGGCGCGCACCGCCGGGTCGTCCACGCACAGGATGGCGGTGCCATAGAACGGCATGCGGTGCAGGAAGTCCAGGAACGCGCCCTGGAGCCGCCCGAAATCGTGGCCGTAGGTCTCCATGTGGTCGGCGTCGATGTTCGTCACCACCGCCATCACCGGCATCAGGTTCAGGAACGAGGCGTCCGACTCGTCGGCCTCGACCACGATGTAGTCCCCGGCGCCCAGCTTGGCATTGGCGCCCGCGCTGTTCAGGCGGCCGCCGATCACGAACGTGGGATCCAGGCCGGCTTCGGCCAGCACGCTGGCGACCAGGCTGGTGGTGGTGGTCTTGCCGTGGGTGCCGGCGATCGCGATGCCCTGCTTCAGGCGCATCAGCTCGGCGAGCATCATGGCGCGCGGCACCACCGGGATCTTGCGCTGGCGGGCGGCGACCACCTCGGGGTTGTCGGCCTGGACCGCCGTGGAGGTGACCACCGCGTCGGCGCCCGCGATGTGGCTGGCCTCGTGGCCCAGGCAGGTCTGGATGCCCAGGCCGGCCAGCCGCCGCAGCGTGGGGCTGTCGTGCAGGTCGGAGCCCGAGATCGTGTAGCCCAGGTTGCGCAGCACCTCCGCGATGCCGGACATGCCGGCGCCGCCGAGGCCGACGAAATGAATGTGTTTGACGGCGTGTTTCATGCTTTCGCCAGTTCCTCGCAAGCCGCGACCATCTCGGACGTGGCGGTGGTGCGGGCCACGGCCTGGGCGGCGGTCGCCTTGCGCAGCAGTTCGTCGCGCGTGACGGTCTGCAGCAGCCCGGCCAGCCCCTCGGGGGTGAGGTCGCGCTGCTGCATCAGCCAGCCGGCGCCGGCGTCGACCAGGAATCTCGCGTTCGTGGTCTGGTGGTCGTCGACGGCGAACGGGAAGGGAACGAACACCGCGGCGGCGCCCACCGCCGCGATCTCGGTCACGGTGCTCGCGCCCGCGCGGCAGACGACCAGGTCCGCCTCGGCGAAGGCGCCCGCCGTGTCGTCGATGAAGGGGGTGAGTTCGGCGTACACGCCGGCCGCCGCGTAGTTGGCCCGCAGTTCGTCGATCTGCCGGGCGCCGCTCTGGTGCAGCACGTGAGGCCGCTGGGCTGCGGGGATCAGGGCCAGGGCCTTGGGCACGATGTCGTTCAGCGCCTTGGCGCCCAGGCTGCCGCCCACCACCAGCACCTTCAGCGGCCCGGTGCGGCCGGCGAAGCGCTCGGCCGGCGGCGGCTGCTGCAGGAAGGCGGCGCGCAGCGGATTGCCGACCCAGCGCGCCTTGGCCATCACGTCCGGAAACGCGCTGTAGACCCGGTCGGCGACGCCGGCCAGCACCTTGTTGGCCATGCCGGCCACCGAATTCTGCTCGTGCAGCACCAGCGGACGCCCCAGCAGCACGCTCATCATCCCGGCCGGGAAGGTGATGTAGCCACCCAGCCCGACCACGACGTCGGGCTTGACGCTGCGCACCACCCGCACGCTCTGCCAGAAAGCCTTGAGCAGGCGCAGCGGCAGCAGCGCGAGCGTGAGCGCGCCCTTGCCGCGCACGCCGCCGAACTCGATGGTCTCGAAGCGGAACCCGCGCGGCGGGACCAGCCGGCTTTCCATGCTGTCGGGCGCGCCCAGCCAGTGGACCTGCCAGCCCCGATCGCGCAGGGCCTCGGCGATCGCGAGGCCCGGGAAGATGTGGCCGCCCGTGCCGCCCGCCATCACCAAGGCCGTGGCCCGGGCGCCGGCCGGCCGGCCCGACGTGCGCCCGTCCGCTTGCGGACCGGGTCCGGCCGCACGAACGGCGTCGTCGGTGAGCATGAGGGCGCCGTGCGTCATGCGCGGCCTCCCCGCATCAGCACGCGGTTCTCGTGGTCGATGCGCAGCACCACCGCCAGCGCCACCATGTTCATCAGGATCGCCGAGCCGCCATAGCTCATGAGCGGCAGGGTCAGGCCCTTGGTCGGCAACGCGCCCAGGTTCACGCCCATGTTGATGAAGGCCTGGAATCCCATCCACAGGCCCACGCCCTGGGCCACCAGGCCGGCGAACACCCTGTCGAGCGCCACCGCCTGCCGGCCGATGTGCATGATCCGCCGGGTCATCCAGAGGAACAGGCCGATGACCACCAGCACGCCGACCAGGCCGAACTCCTCGCCGATCACCGCCAGCAGGAAATCGGTGTGCGCCTCGGGCAGCCAGTGCAGCTTCTCGACGCTGCCGCCCAGGCCGACGCCGAAGATCTCGCCGCGGCCGATCGCGATCAGCGAATGGGACAGCTGGTAGCCCTTGCCCAGCGCGTGCTTCTCGTCCCACGGGTTGAGGTAGGCGAAGATCCGCTCGCGACGCCAGTCCGACAGCGCGATCATCAGCATGAAGGCGATGATCATCACCAGCGCGATCAGGAAGAACATGCGCGCGTTCACGCCCCCCAGGAACAGGATGCCCATGGCGATGACGGCGATCACCATGAAGGCGCCCATGTCGGGCTCGGCCAGCAGGAGCACGCCGACCACCGCGACCGCGACGGCCATCGGCAGCACGGCGCGGAAGAAGCGCTCCTTGACGTCCATCTTGCGCACCATGTAGTCGGCCGCATAGAGCAGCACCGCGAACTTCGCCAGCTCCGATGGCTGGAAGCTCATGAAGCCCAGGCTCACCCACCGCCTGGCGCCGTTGACGCCCTTGCCGACGTGGGGCACCAGCACCACCATCAGCAGCAGCAGCGACGCCACGAACAGCCAGGGCGCGGCCTTCTCCCAGCGGGCGACCGGCACCTGGAAGGCGAGCAGGGCGGCGACGAAGGCCAGCACCAGGGAGAACAGGTGGCGCACCAGGAAGTGCGTGTGCGTGTAGCGCGCGAACTTGGGGTTGTCGGGCAGCGCGATGGATGCCGAATAGACCATCACCAGGCCGAACGCCAGCAGGGCCACGGTGACCCACAGCAGCGGCTGGTCGAAGCCCTGCACCCGTGCCGGCGCGGCCGGCGCGGTGTAGCGCGCCCCGCGCACCGGCAACTTGTCGCCGTTGCCGGAGCGGGAGAAGAGCGCCCCGATGCGGGCCATCACCGCGCTCATGCGCCGGCCTCCAGCTGCACGCCGGCTTCGTCGGCGAGTTCGCGCACCGCGGCGCGGAAGACGTCGGCGCGGTGCTCGTAGTTGCGGAACATGTCGAAGCTGGCGCAGGCGGGCGACATCAGGACGGCGTCGCCGGCATGGGCGCGCTGCGTGGCCAGCCGCACCGCCTCGTCCATCGAGCTGGCGTCGACCAGCGGCACGCCGCACGACGCGATGGCGGCCCGGATCTGCGGACCGTCGCGGCCGATCAGCACGACCGCCCGGGCAAATCGGCCGACCGGCGCCGCCAGCGGCGAGAAGTCCTGCCCCTTGCCGTCGCCCCCGAGAATGACCACCACCTTGCGGTCGGCGCCCAGCCCGGCGAGCGCGGCCACGGTCGCGCCGACGTTGGTGCCCTTGCTGTCGTCGAAGTACTCGATGTCGTCGACCATGCCCACGGGCTCGACCCGGTGCGGCTCGCCCCGGTATTCGCGCAGGCCATACAGCATCGGCGCGAGCGGCGCACCGGCCGCGGTGGCGAGCGCCAGCGCCGCCAGCGCGTTGACGGCGTTGTGGCGCCCGCGGATGCGCAGCGCGTCGGCCGGCACCAGGCGCTGGAAGTGCAGTTCCTCCTGCTCCCCCCTGCGCCGCTTCTGGGTCTCGTCGGCCTCGAGCGCGCGCACCAGCCACGCCATGCCGTTGACGATCTCGATGCCGAAGTCGCCCGGCCGCTGCGGCATGTCGGCGCCGAACGTGGTGAACGGCCGCTGCTCGAACTTGCCGCCCTTGAGCCGCACGGGCGCGGGCAGCATCTGCATCACGGCCGGATCTTCCCGGTTGAGGACCATCAGGGCGCGGCTGCCGAAGATGCGCGCCTTGGCGGCGGCGTAGGCATCCATGCCGCCGTGCCAGTCGAGATGGTCCTGGGTGATGTTCAGGACCGTGGCCGCCGTGGGTTCGAAGTCCTGCAGCCCTTCGAGCTGGAAGGACGACAGCTCCAGCACCCAGACCTGCGGCAACGACTGCGATGCGACCCTGGCGGCCAGCGTGTCCAGCAGCGTCGGACCGATGTTGCCGGCCACCGCCGCGGTGCGGCCCGCACGCTCGACCAGCTGGCCGGTGAGCGAGGTCACGGTGGTCTTGCCGTTGGTGCCGGTGACAGCGAGCACGGCAGGCGCATAGCCCTGCTCGGCGCGCAATTGCAGCAGTCCGCGCTGGAACAGCGCGAGTTCGCCGCCGACCGCGAGGCCGCGCGCACGGGCCGGGCGCAGGACCGGGTCGGCCTGCGCGGGCGACAGCCCGGGACTGCGGTACACCGCCTCCTGGCCATCCAGCAGCGCCTCGGTGAGCGCGCCGCCCACGAACCGGGCCTGCGGCAGTTCCGCCTGCAGGTCGGCCAGCCGGGGCGGCTGCTCGCGGGTGTCCGCCACGGTCACCTGCGCGCCCTGGCGGGCACACCAGCGGGCCATCGCGAGCCCGGACTCGCCCAGTCCGAGGACCAGCACGGCACGTGGGAACGGCTCGACCGGGACCGGCTCGGGCACCGTCTCCGGCACGAGCTCCGTTGCCGGCGCCGGCGCCGCATCGGGCGTCGGGGCGCTCTCGGCGGCCGGCTCGCCGAGCGCGAGCGAATCGCGCCAGGCGCGCGCTTCCGCAGCGGCCGTCAGGGTCTGCGGCAGGGGCAGCGGCGATGGCGCGGGCACCGGCGTCGGCGACGACTGCTGGACGCCGGACTGCACGTCCGGCACGGGCACGGGCGTGCCCTGCGACTCGTGCACCGTCGGCGACGCCGGCTCGTGGGCCGGCAGCTGAGAGGCGTCGTGGGACTCGTCGTGCGTCACGCCTACCTCAGCTTCAGGGTGGACAGGCCCACCAGGCACAGCAGCATGGTGATGATCCAGAAGCGCACGACGACCTGCGTTTCCTTCCAGCCGCTCTTCTCGTAGTGGTGGTGCAGCGGCGCCATCTTCAGGATGCGCCGGCCTTCGCCGTAGCGCTTGCGGGTGTACTTGAACCAGGTCACCTGCATCATCACGGACAGGGCCTCGGCCACGAACACGCCGCCCATGATGGCCAGCACGACCTCCTGGCGGACGATGACCGCGATGGTGCCGAGCGCGCCGCCCAGGGCCAGCGCGCCGACGTCGCCCATGAAGACCTGCGCCGGGTGCGCATTGAACCAGAGGAAGGCCAGCCCCGCCCCCGCCATGGCCGCGCAGAAGATCAGCAGCTCGCCCGACCCCGGGATGTAGGGGAACAGCAGGTACTTGGAATAGACGGCGCTGCCGGTCACGTACGCGAACACGCCGAGCGCCGAGCCGACCATCACCACCGGCATGATGGCCAGGCCGTCCAGGCCGTCGGTCAGGTTCACCGCGTTGCTCGCGCCGACGATCACGACGTAGGTCAGGAACACGAAGCCGAACACGCCCAGCGGATAGCTGACTTCCTTGAAGAAGGGCACCAGCAGGCCGGCCTTGGGGGGCAGGTTCACGTCGAAGCCCGAGCGCACCCACTCGAAGAACAGCTCCACCACCCGCACGTTGTTGCTCTCCGAGATGCTGAACACCAGGTAGAGCGCGGCGATCAGGCCGATGACCGACTGCCAGAAGTACTTCTCGCGCGAGCGCATGCCCTCGGGGTCCTTGTTCACGACCTTGCGCCAGTCGTCGGCCCAGCCGATCATCCCGAAGCCGATGGTGACCACCAGCACGATCCACACGAACCGGTTCGCCAGGTCGAACCACATGAGCGTGGAGACCGCGATGGCCATCAGCACCAGCGCGCCACCCATGGTCGGCGTGCCGCTCTTGGACAGGTGGCTCTGCATGCCGTAGCCGCGCACCGGCTGGCCGATCTTCAGCTCGGTCAGGCGGCGGATCACCCAGGGGCCCGCCAGCAGGCCGATCAGCAGGGCCGTCATGGCCGCCATCACCGCGCGGAACGTGAGGTACTGGACCACGCGCAGGAAACCGAATTCCGGGCTCAGGGTCTGCAGCCAGGTTGCCAGGCTAAGCAGCATCGCCGCCGTCCTTTCGTTGTTGTTGTTGTTGCTGGATCGCCTCCACCACCCGCTCCATCTTCATGAAGCGCGACCCCTTGACCAGGACGCTGCCCGCGTGCGGCAGCTGCGCCCGCACGGCGGCGTTGAGGTCGTCGATGGACGTGAAGTGCTCGCCCCCCATGGCGACCGACTGCTCGCCCAGGGTGAACAGCCGCTCGATGGCGCGCTCGCGGGCGTAGTTGCCGACCTCGGCGTGGAACTGCGGGCCCTGGTCGCCCACCTCGCCCATGTCGCCCAGCACCAGCAGCCGCGGGCCGGGCAGCTCGGCGAGCACGTCGATCGCGGCGCGCACCGAATCCGGGTTGGCGTTGTAGGTGTCGTCCACCAGCGTGAGAGACCGCCCGTCCAGCCGTACGTCGAAGGCACGCGAGCGGCCCTTCACCGGCTCGAACGCCTCCAGCCCCTGCGAGATGGCGGCCAGCGGCACGCCGGCACCGAGCGCACAGGCGGCCGCGGCCAGCGCGTTGCGCACGTTGTGGCGGCCGGCGATATGGAGTCGGAAGTCCAGCGGGCCGGCGGGGGTCGAAGCCCGGACGACCCACTGACCCTGGTGCCATTCAGACCCGGCCAGAACGAGGTCGGCGCCGCTGTCCGCGTCGCCGAACGTGAGGCAGGGGCGGCCATCCGCCAGCTGCGTCCACAGCGGCGTGAAGGGGTCGCCCGCGGGGAAGACGGCGGTGCCGCTGCGGCGCAGCGCGCCGAACACGGCGCCGTTCTCCCGGGCCACGGCTTCCACCGTGGCCATGAATTCCTGGTGCTCGCGCTGGGCGTTGTTCACCAGCGCGACGGTCGGCTGCGCGATCTGCGCGAGGTAGCCGATCTCGCCCGGATGGTTCATGCCCAGCTCCAGCACGGCGATCCGGTGTTCCGCGCGCAGGCGCAGGAGCGTCAGCGGCAGCCCGATGTCGTTGTTGAAGTTGCCCTGGGTCGCGAGATGGTGCTGCGGCTGCCATGCGCGCAGGATCGAAGCGACCATCTGCGTGACGGTGGTCTTGCCGTTGCTCCCGGTGACGGCGACCAGCGGCAGCTGGAACTGCTCGCGCCACTTGCGCGCGAGCGTGCCGAGCGCGGCCTTGCTGTCGTCCACCTCGATCCCGGCGAAGCCGGCCGGCAGCCGTCCGGGCTGGGCGACCGCGGCGACCGCGCCCCTGGCCCGGGCGTCGGGCAGGAAGTCGTTGGCGTCGAAGCGCTCGCCGCGGATGGCGACGAACAGGTCGCCCGGCTGCAGCGTGCGGGTGTCGGAATGCACCCGCGCCAGCGCGATGGAGCCGTCGCCGACCAACCGGCCGCCGATCCAGGCGGCCGCCTGCGCCAGCGTGCACATGGGCATGGACACGGGGGTGCTCATGGCCGGGCCTCCAGCGCGATGCGCGCATGTTCCCGGTCGTCGAACGGGTGCTTCACGCCCGCGATCTCCTGGTAGGTTTCATGTCCCTTGCCGGCCAGCAGGATCACGTCCTGCGGTCGTGCGGCGGACACGGTGGCGGCGATGGCCCGGGCCCGGTCGGCCTGGACCTCGACGCAGTCGTGGTGCGACAGCCCCAGCAGGATCTGGCTGATGATGGCCTCGGGCTTCTCGCTGCGCGGGTTGTCGCTGGTGACGACCACGCGGTCGGCGTTCTTCTCGGCGACGGCCGCCATCAGCGGCCGCTTGGTCGCGTCGCGGTCACCGCCGCAGCCGAAGACACACCACAGCCTGCCGCCACGCTGGCTGGCCAGCGGCCGCAGCGCCTGCAGCGCCTTGTCCAGCGCGTCGGGCGTGTGCGCGTAGTCCACCGCCACCAGCGGTTGGCCGGCCTGCTGGATGCGCTCCATGCGGCCGGGCACCGGCAGCAGGCCGGTGCAGGCCTGCACGGCCTGCGCCAGCGGCACGCCCAGCGCGCGCATGGCTGCCAGGACGCCCAGCAGGTTGGCCACGTTGTACTGGCCGACCAGGCCGGTGTCGAGCGCGTGGCGCTGCGCGCCCTCGACCACGGCAAAGCGCAGGCCTTCGCTGCCGTAGCCCACGTCCACCGCCTGCAGGCGGGCCGTGTGTTCGCACGACACCGTCCACAGATCGATGCCGGCGTCCAGCAGCGAGCCCGCCAGCTCGACACCCTTGGCGTCGTCGACGTTCACCACCGCCGCCCGCAGGCCTGGCCAGCGGAACAGCTCGGCCTTGGCCGCCCAGTACGCGTCCATGCTGCCGTGGTAGTCGAGGTGGTCCTGCGTGAAGTTCGTGAAGAGCGCCACGCCGATGCGCGTGCCGTCCAGGCGGCGCTCGGCCAGGCCGATCGACGATGCCTCGATCGCGCAGGCCTGCAGGCCCTCGTCGACGAAGCGACGGAACTCGGCCTGCAGCAGCACGGGGTCGGGCGTGGTCAGCCCGTTGAACGTGACCTGCGGCGGCCGGCCGGTGCCCAGGGTGCCGATGACCGCGCACGGCCACCGGTTGCCAGGCACGCGCGACAGCGCCTGCGCCAGCCACCACGCGGTGGACGTCTTGCCGTTGGTGCCCGTGACCGCGAGCACCTGCAGTTGCGCACTGGGGTGGCCGAAGTACTCCGCGGCGATGGGCCCCGTGGCCGCCTTGAGCCGGGGATAGCTGGCGACTTCGTCACCGGGCAGGCCGAAGGCTTCGACGCCTTCGCGCTCGACCAGGCATGCGGTGGCGCCCTGCGCAATGGCCGAGGGCACGTGCCTGCGGCCATCGGTGGCGGCGCCCGGCCAGGCGATGAAGCCGTCGCCCGCGCGCACGCGGCGGCTGTCGCAATGCAGCTGACCGCTCACGCGGCCGTGCAACCAGCGGGCGGCGTCCTGCGGGGTGTCCAGCTGCTGCATCAGAAGGACTCCTCGACGGCGTCGACCACGACCTGCGGCTTGACGCTCATGTCGGGCTGCACGCCCATGCGGCGCAGGGTCTGCTGCACCACGTCGCTGAAGACCGGGGCGGCGACGTCGCCGCCGAAGTACTTGCCCGCCGACGGTTCGTCGAGCATCACGCCCACGATGATGCGCGGCTGGTCGATCGGCGCCATGCCGACGAACCACGAGCGGTACTTGTTGCTGGCGTAGGACTTGCCCACCTGCTTGTGGGCGGTGCCCGACTTGCCGCCGACCGAGTAGCCCAGCGTCTGCGCCTTCGGCGCGGTGCCACCCGGGCCCGCCGCCATCTGCAGCATCGCGCGGACCTCCGCCGCCGTCTTCGCCGAGAACACCTGCACGCCCGGCGCCGCCTGCCCGGTGCGCAGCAGCGTCGCGGGGATGATCTGGCCGTCGTTGGCGAACACGGTGTACGAGCGCGCCATCTGGAACAGCGAGGCCGACAGGCCGTAGCCGTACGACATCGTGGCCTGCTCCACCGGCCGCCAGCTCTTGTAGGGACGCAGGCGGCCGCTGACGGCGCCGGGGAACGTGATCTGGGGCTTCTGGCCGAAGCCGGCCGCCGTGAACAGCTCCCACATGTCCTTGGGCTGCATCTGCAGCGCCAGCTTCAGGGTGCCGATGTTGCTGGACTTCTGGATCACCTGCTGCACCGTGAGCACGCCGTGCGCATGCGAGTCGGTGATGCGCGCGCCGCCGATCACCACGTAGCCGGGGGCGGTCTGGATCGGCGTCTGCGGCGTCACCATGCCGTGCTCCAGGGCCAGGCCGATGGTGAACGGCTTCATGGTCGAGCCCGGTTCGAAGACGTCGGTGAGCGCGCGGTTGCGCAGCTGCTCGCCGCTGAGGTTGTGCCGTTGATTCGGCACGTAGCTGGGGTAGTTGGCCAGGGCGAGCACTTCGCCGGTGTGCGCGTCCAGCACCACCACGCTGCCGGCCTTGGCCTTGTTGGCCAGCACCGAGTCACGCAGCTTCTGGTAGGCGAAGAACTGCACCTTGCTGTCGATCGACAGCTGCAGGTCGCGGCCGTCGATCGGCGGCACCTGCTCGCCGATGTCCTCGACGATGCGGCCCAGGCGGTCCTTGATCACGCGGCGCGAGCCGGCCCGGCCCGCCAGGTCGCGGTTGAAGGCCAGCTCCATGCCTTCCTGGCCGTTGTCCTCGACGTTGGTGAAGCCGACCACGTGGGCGGCGGCTTCGCCCTCGGGGTACTGGCGCTTGTATTCCTTGCGCTGGTAGATGCCCTTGATGCCGAGCGCGGCGATCTGGCGCGCGACCGGCTCGTCCACCTGGCGCTTGAGCCAGACGAAGGTCTTGTCCTCGTCGGCCAGCTTGGCGTTCAGCTCCGCCACGCTGATCTGCAGCAGCCTGGCCAGTTGCGCGAGCTTGGCCGGATCGCGTTCCACGTCCTCGGGGATCGCCCAGATGCTGGGCGTCGGCACGCTGGTGGCCAGCAGCAGCCCGTTGCGGTCGAGGATCCGGCCGCGGTTGGCCGGCAGTTCGAGCGTGCGCACGAAGCGCACCTCGCCCTGGTGGCGGAAGAAGTCGTTGCCGAACACCTGCACCCAGGCGGCGCGCCCGGCCAGCCCCGCGAAACCGAGCGCCAGCCCCGCGACGATGAACTTGCTGCGCCAGACCGGCGTCTTGCTGGCCAGCAGCGGGCTGGAGGTGTAGAGGACGCTGCGGGTCATGGTGTCCTCGCACTGGCCACCGGGCGCACGGCGTCGCTGGCAGGGTGTGCCGCGCCGCCCGCAGCCGCCGCGGCAGCCACGCTGTCTTGCGCCGAAGCGGGCGGCAGCGTCACGTACTGGGTGATCGCCGGCGACGCGGGCCGCATGTGCAACTGGTCCTTGGCGAGCCGCTCGACGCGCAGCGGCGTGGCCTGGGCGCGCCGCTCGACCTGCAGGCGCTCGTGTTCGGTCTCCAGGCGCCGCGCCTCGGCCGCGGCCTTCTCGATCTCGGCGTACAGGCGGCGCGATTCGTACTGCACCTGCACGGTCAGCATCGCGCTGAGGACCAGCGCCACGAGCAGCACGAGGTTGAGCCGCGTCATGCGTCGGTCCTCTCGGCCACGCGCATGATGGCGCTGCGCGAACGCGGATTGGCCGCCACCTCGTCCGCCGACGGCTTGATGCGGTCGAGCGCGCGCAGCTTCATCGGCTTGGGAGCGGCAAACGGCGCGCGGCGGTCGAACACCTCGCGCGAGTGCTGCGCGATGAACTGCTTGACGATGCGGTCCTCCAGCGAATGGAAGCTGATCACCACGAGCCGACCTCCGGGTTGCAGGATGTCCAGGCTGGCTCCTAGGGCCGCCTGCAGCTCTTCAAGCTCGGCGTTGATGAAAATCCGAAGAGCCTGAAATGTGCGCGTTGCAGGGTCCTGGCCCGGCTCGCGGGTTTTGACCGTGCCAGCCACGAGCTGGGCCAGCTCGGCGGTGGTTGCAAGAGGGCCCCGTTCCTGTCGGCGAGCAACAACCGCCTTTGCAATCTGAACAGCAAACCGTTCTTCGCCGTAGTCACGTATCACCTCCGCGATCTGGCCCTGTTCGGCCGTGGCCAGCCAGTCGGCCACGCTCTCCCCGCGCGTGGTGTCCATGCGCATGTCGAGCGGCCCGTCGGACCGGAACGAAAAGCCCCGCGCGGGGTTGTCGATCTGGGGCGAGCTCACGCCCAGGTCCATCAGCACGCCCGCGACGCTGCCCGGCGCGAGTTCGCCGAGCGAGCGGAAGCCCTCGTGCCGGATCGAGAAGCGCGGGTCCGGGATGGCAGCCGCAGCGGCGATCGCCTCGGGATCCTTGTCGAACGCCACCAGCCGCCCCTGCGGCGACAGTCGCGACAGCAGCAGGCGCGAGTGCCCGCCGCGGCCGAAGGTCGCATCGACGTAGGTTGCATCCGGCTTGGTGAGAAGAGCGTCGACTGCTTCCTTCAACAAGACGGTGGTGTGTTGCCATCTGGTGTCCACCGTCTGCGCTCAGAAAGAGAAGTCCTTGAACACGTCGGGCATCTGGCCTTGCATCGCCTCGGCTTCCTTGGCCTCGTACGTTGCCTTGTCCCAGAGTTCGAAGTGGTTGCCCATGCCCAGCAGCATGGTGTCGCGCTCGATGCCGGCGGCGGCGCGCAGTTCGGGGGAGACGAGCACGCGGCCGGTGGAGTCGAGCTCCACGTCCATCGCGTTGCCCATGAAGATTCTCTTCCACCACTGCGCGGACATCGGTAACGCCGCGATACGGTCGCGAAATTTCTCCCACTCGGGCCGCGGGAAGATCATCAGGCAGCCGTGCGGGTGCCTGGTGATGGTCAGCTGGTTGCCTGCCGTCGCCGCCAGGACGTCACGATGCCGGGTCGGCACAGAAAGCCGACCCTTGGCATCGAGACTGACGGACGAGGCGCCCTGGAACACCGCTGTGGCCTGCTGTGCGTGGAGGTGCAGGTGGAGTGCGAAGGCACTTTTCACCACTTAATTGCACTTTTCTCCACTGTAGCAGGAAACCTCAGCTGTGCAAGCACACGCTTGCGGCAAATTTGCAATGAAATCAACAACTTAGAACGACTTTTGCGAGCTGGACAGCAGGCAAAAGCGTTCTAAATGAAGCACTTAGCGCGTGCTCTGCAAGTTGAACTTGAAGCCCGACCGGACTGTTAGAGGATGTAGCGCGACAAGTCTTCGTTGCGGCTCAACTCGGCCAGCCGGTCATCCACGTAGGCGGCATCGATGGTGACGGTCTGTCCTTCCAGGCGGGCCGCCTCGAAGCTCACCTCGTCGAGCAGGCGCTCCATCACGGTCGACAGCCGCCGCGCGCCGATGTTCTCGGTGCGTTCGTTCACCTCGTAGGCGATCGCCGCCAGCCGCGTGATGCCCTCCGGCGTGAACGCCAGCCGCACGCCTTCCGTGCCCAGCAGCGCCTCGTACTGCTTGACCAGCGAGGCATGGGTGCTGGTGAGGATGGCCTCGAAGTCCTGGACCGAGAGCGATTGCAGCTCGACGCGGATCGGCAGGCGGCCCTGCAGCTCGGGAATCAGGTCGCTCGGCTTGGCGAGGTGGAACGCGCCGCTCGCGATGAACAGGATGTGATCGGTGCGCACCGGCCCGTACTTGGTCGACACCGTGGTGCCCTCCACCAGCGGCAGCAGGTCGCGCTGCACACCCTGCCGGGACACGTCGGCGCCGGACGCTTCGCTGCGGGACGCGACCTTGTCGATCTCGTCGATGAAGACGATCCCGTTCTGCTCGGCGTTGTGGATCGCCTGGGCCCGGATCTCGTCCTCGTTGACCAGCTTGGCCGCTTCCTCGTCGACCAGCAGCTTCATCGCCTCGGCGATGCGCAGCTTGCGCGTCTTGCGCCGCTGGTTGCCGAACTGGCTGAACATGCCGCGCAGCTGCTCGGTCATGTCCTCCATGCCGGCCGGACCCATGATCTCCAGCTGCTGGCGCGGCTCGGCCAGGTCGATCTCGATTTCCTTGTCGTCCAGCTGGCCCTCGCGCAGCTTCTTGCGGAAGCCCTGACGCGCGGGGCTGTCGCCGCCCACGCCGGGCATCAGCACCTCGAGCACCCGCTCCTCGGCGGCATCCTCGGCACGCGTGCGCACCTTGCACATCTCGGCCACGCGCGTCTGCTTGACGGCGATCTCGGCGAGGTCGCGGATGATCGCGTCGACGTCCTTGCCGACGTAGCCGACTTCGGTGAACTTGGTCGCCTCGACCTTGATGAAGGGCGCGTCGGCCAGCTTGGCCAGGCGGCGCGCGATCTCGGTCTTGCCGACGCCGGTCGGGCCGATCATGAGGATGTTCTTGGGCGTGATCTCCGGCCGCAGCTTCTCGTCGACCTGCTGGCGACGCCAGCGGTTGCGCAGCGCGATGGCGACGGCCCGCTTGGCCTGTGCCTGGCCGACGATGTGCCGGTCGAGCTCGGAGACGATTTCCTGGGGAGTCATGGACATGGGGATTGGGCTTTGGGCGTTGGACGGGGGACGCTGCAGCGGCGCAGCCGGCACGGTCGAAGCACCGTCACCGGGCGCGGGCAACTTCGACGCAACACGTTCCCCCTGGACAGGTTGAACAAGCGGGTCGCGCGTCCGAAGCACCGGATGCGCGGCCCATGGCGACCGGCTACTCCAAGACCTCGATGGTGTGGTTCATGTTGGTGTAGATGCACAGTTCGCCGGCGATCTCGAGCGACTTCTTGACCAGGTCGCGCGCCGGCAGGTCGGTGTTCTCCAGCAGGGCGCGGGCCGCCGCCTGCGCATAGGAGCCGCCCGAGCCGATCGCGATGATCCCGTGCTCGGGTTCGAGCACGTCGCCGTTGCCGGTGATGATCAGCGACGCCTCCCGGTCCGCCACCGCGAGCATGGCTTCCAGCCGGCGCAGCACGCGGTCGGTGCGCCAGTCCTTGGTCAGCTCGATGGCCGCGCGCACCAGGTGGCCCTGGTGCTTCTCCAGCTTGGCCTCGAAGCGCTCGAAGAGGGTGAAAGCGTCGGCGGTGGCGCCTGCGAAGCCCGCCACGACCTTGTCGTGGTAGAGCTTGCGCACCTTGCGGGCCGAGCCCTTGACGACGACGTTCCCGAGGGTGACCTGGCCGTCGCCGCCGATGGCCACCTGCCAGCGCCCGTCCGGCGTCTTGCGCCGCACGCTGACGATGGTCGTTCCGTGAAATTGCTCCATCGGCGGCACTTGGGGCCGCGTGGAGTCATTGCAAGCCGCGTTGCGGCCGGTTGCGATCAGTCGCGGCGGGCGACGACGCGGGCGTGTTCGGCGATACCGATGACGTTGAAGAACGCTGCCACCAGCCGGTTGACATCCACGAACTGCACCTGGCGACCCTCGCTCTGCCGGGCGCTCGCCCAGTTCAGCAGGTTGCCGGCCGCCGTGAAGTCGATCCGGATCAGCCTGGCGCAGGAGATCACCATCAGGTCGGCGCCCGAGAGCTTGCCGTCGAGCAGGTCGATCGCGTCGCTCGCATCACCCAGGATCTGCCCAGCCAGCTCGACCGTCGCCACGTGCATCAGCTGCGAGCTGTTGCCGCCGGGAGATTGCGTGTCGCCGTAGCCGGTGGTCAGGCCGGAGTGCACCGAGTCGTGGAATGCCTCGCCGATCAGCGTGGGGTTGGCAACCGCGCTGCCGTCGGCCTGCAGCGGCTTGTAGTCGCAGCGCGCGCTTTCCCAGGAAGGCGGAGAGACCTCGTACGTGACGCAGTAGTCGAGGGCAACGAGTTCGAACTCGTCGGGCCGATGCATCACGCGCAGCACTTCCATGCGCAGCTTCCACCACGCCGGATTGACCGACTTGTCACCGGACGGCGTGGCGTTGCGGAGAACGCTCTCGAGCCGGTCGGCGCCGATGAAGCGCAGCTGGGCCGGCTGCGAGGCCCACTGGCCGAACAGCCGGGCCAGGCCCTCCAGCGCGGGCTCGTCGATGCTGGACAGCTTGACCCAGGACAGCCGCCAGGGCTGCTGCGCCCGGCCCAGCGCGGCATTCAGCGCCGCCAGGGTCTGGGTGCCGACACTGGAAGGGCAGTTCCAGTCGGCGATGGCACCAGAGCCGCCGGCAGCCGGGGCGCCGCTCTTGGTGGCGCCCATGCGCCCCACCGCCTCGGGCAGCGAGATCCACTGCGGGGCGGAGCGGCCGAACCGGCCGGCGAACTCGATCGCGGCGGTTTCGAAGCGTTCCTGCTGGCCGGTCGCCCGGTACAGGTCGAACAGCGTGAGCCAGGTCTCGTCGTGGTCGATGCGGGTGCCACCGGCACCCAGCACTTCCATCAGACCGACTTCGGCACCGGCATCGTCGCCGTTGGCGAAGCGGATGGCGGCTTCCTCGAGTTCCGGGTCGTGCGCGAACGCATCGTCGACATCGATCGCAAGCGCGCGCGAGGCAGTGAACCCGCCGCTGGGCGTGGTGGATTCCGGGCCCTGGCGCGCGGCGGCCGCCGGCGGGATCACGGCTGCCGGCGTGACGGGAGTCGCCGCGGCGGCGGGCGGCCGCGCAGCCGCCGGCGCTGGCGCCGCGACGCGTGCCGTGGCCGCCGGGTCGGGCCGGCGAGGTGCAGGCGTCGGAGCCGGCGCTGCCACCGAGAACGGCGGCGGCGCCGGGGCCGTCACGTCGGAATCGGTGAAGTCGATCATCGGCAGCGAGTCGCGGCCGGTGGGGCCCGCGTCCTGCGGCATCAGCGGCTGCGGGGCGGTCCTGGTGTAGGCATTTGCACCCGCGCCGGGGGCCGACGGATTGGGACGCGGCAGCGACTCCGGCGGCATGTGGGCCGACATCGGAAAATTCGTGCTGCTGCCAGCGGCGCTGCGGGCGGAGGCATCGCCATGCTTGGTCTTCCACCACTGCATGGACATCTGCGCCTCGATCTCGTCGATCTTCTTGAGCGTGCTGGCGCGGTCGTCAGGGCGCGACGGCAGCGAGCTCTGGAAGAACGAGGGACGCGCGCCGGCATCCTGGCCCGCCATGACCTCGCTGCGGCGCATCTTGCGCAGCATGTCGAATTCGCGCTTGCGCACGAAGTCGTTGCGCCGCTTGCGCTCGATCATCTCCTTGAGCATCTGCTTGGAGTACGAGCTTTCGCTGGCGCTGTCCTGGTCGAGGTCCGACCAACCCGTGGTGGGGTTGCGGACGAACTTCACCACCTTGGAGAAGAGTCCGCCGTTCTCGTCCTTGGTCGCCATGAGCGGGCGTGGTCCTGCTTGGGGGTTGCCGGGGCGACGTCAGTCGCCGAACATCTTCTGCTTGAGCTCGCGGCGCTGCTGCGCCTCGAGCGACAGCGTGGCGGTCGGTCGCGCCAGCAAGCGGCCGACGCCGATCGGCTCGCCGGTCTCGTCGCAGTAGCCGTAGTCGCCGGCGTCGATGCGCGCGATCGACTGCTCGATCTTCTTGAGCAGCTTGCGCTCGCGGTCGCGGGTGCGCAGCTCCAGCGCGTGCTCTTCCTCGATGGTGGCGCGGTCGGCCGGATCGGGCACGATGACCGTGTCCTCGCGCAGGTGCTCGGTGGTCTCGCCGGCGTTGTTCAGGATGTCCTGCTTCAACTGCACCAGCTTGCGCCGGAAGAACGCCATCTGCTTGTCGTTCATGTACTCCGAGTCCGGCATGGCGAGCACCTCGGCGTCGGACAGTTCGTCCACCGCCTTGGTCTTCCAGTTGTTGGCCAGCTTCGGGTCTTTCTTGATGTTGACGAGGGGCGGGGGAGTCAGCACGGATGGGGCGGGGGTCTGGGTGTAGCTGGCCTTGGGCGCGGTGGAGGCGACCGACTGCGCCATCGAGGGCACGGTGATCTGGGCCAGCCGGGCCGACGGCCGGGTCGCACGCTGCGGGTTCGCCAGCACTTCGGCGGGCGAAGGCCGCGGCGGCATGGCCGACGCGGGCGCAGGCGAGGCAGCTACGGGGGTTGGTCGGGCACTCGCCTTGGCAGGCGCAGGGCGCGCGGTGGCGACCGGCGTCTTCGCGGCGGTGGTCGGAGTCTTGATGGGAGCTTTCGTTTGCGGCGCGGGCGCCGCGGTGGTCTTCTTCGCGGCCGCCTTGGTCGGCTCCGCCTTCTTGGTCGGTGCTTTGGCCGACGGCTTGACCGTCTTGGCCGCTACAGGGGTCTTCTTGGCCACGGGCTTGGTCGCCGCCACCTTCTTGGCCACCGGCTTGGGGGCCGGCTTCACCGTCTTGGATGCGGGCTTGGCAGCGGCTTTCGCCTTGGGGGCTGCCTTGATCGCCTTGGCGGGGGCCTTGGGTTGGGGCTTCACGTCCGGTCTCCTCGCAGCGCCCACGCGGGAGTGCGAACTCCCGGCGAGCGTCGTTTCTTGGGGGTGGCCATCATCGGTGCGAGTTATACCCTGATTGTCGGGCATGCCAGCCGCCGGATCGGGGTTTTGCCGGAACCACGCCACGGTGGCGAGGCCCACAGCCACGCGGCCTGCGAGGGGAAACCCCAGCATTTGCAAAAGCGCGACAGTCGCGCCGGGCGATCGGGCCGGGGGAGCACCCCGCGGCACGGCGTCCGCGCCGGCGGTCCGTCAGACCAGACATTGCTCCAGCCCCTGCAGGAAGATGTCCCGGGGCAGGTCGATGCCGATGAACACCATCTTGCTGGTGCGCGTCTCGCCCTCGCCCCAGGCCGGGCCCAGGTCGCTGCCCATCAACTGGTGGACGCCCTGGAAGATCACCTTGCGCTCGGTCCCCTTCATGTTCAGCACGCCCTTGTAGCGCAGCATGCGCGGGCCGTAGATGTTCACCACGGCACCCAGGAAATCTTCCAGGCGGGCCGGGTCGAACGGGCGGTCGGCCTTGAAGACGAAGCTCTTGACGTCGTCGTCGGTGTGGTGGTGGTGCCCGTGCCCGCCGTGCCCATGGGACGGATGGTCGCAGTGCTCCCCGTGCTCATGGTCATGGTGGTCGTGGGCGTGTCCGTGGTCGTCCTCCCGCAGGAAGTCCGGGTCGATGTCCAGCTTCGCGTTCAGATTGAAGCCGCGCAGGTCGAACACCTCCTTCAGGGCCACCTCGCCAAAGTGCACCGCCTTCTGCGGAGCGCGCGGGTTCATGTGCTTGAGCCGGTGCATCAGCGCCTCGGTCTCCTCGCGGCCGACCAGGTCGGTCTTGCTGATGAAGAGCTGGTCGGCAAAGCCCACCTGGCGCCGCGCCTCCTGGCGATCGTTGAGCTGCTGGGCGGCGTGCTTGGCGTCCACCAGCGTCAGGATCGAGTCGAGCAGGTAGGTCTCGGCGATCTCGTCGTCCATGAAGAACGTCTGCGCCACCGGGCCCGGGTCGGCCAGGCCCGTGGTCTCGATCACCACGCGCTCGAAGTCCAGCAGGCCCTTGCGCTTCTTGGCGGCGAGCAGTTGCAGCGTGGAGCGCAGGTCCTCGCGGATGGTGCAGCAGATGCAGCCGTTGCTCATCTGGATGATCTGCTCCTTGGTCTCGGTGACCAGGATGTCGCTGTCGATGTTCTCCTCGCCGAACTCGTTCTCGATCACGGCGATCTTCTGGCCGTGCGCCTCGCCGAGCACGCGCTTGAGCAGGGTGGTCTTCCCCGAGCCGAGGAAGCCGGTCAGGATGGTGGCGGGGATGAGGCTCATGGCAAGTGGCGGAGCGGCAAAGGGGGCGGCAGTGTAGCGGACAACCGTCGTCCCCGCCGCGGAACGGGCCGGTCGCGCGGCCGGCAGCCGCTCCGGCCGGTGCACGCCGCCCCGGAACCCGCACCAACGGCCGTCAGCGCCGCATGACGGCCAGACCCTTGAGGTACTCGCCTTCCGGGAAGACCAGGGTCATCGGGTGGTCGGGCGCGCCGGCCAGCCGGGCCGTGACATACCCATCAACCCCGGCGTCGATGGCGGCTGACGCCACGATCTTGTGGAACAGGTCGGCGCTGATTCCGCCCGAGCAGGAGTAGGTGAACAGCATTCCGCCCGGCTCCAGCAGCTTGAAGGCGAGACGGTTGATGTCCTTGTAGGCCCGGGCGGCCCGCTCGGCATGGGCCGCCGTGGGCGCCAACTTGGGCGGGTCGAGCACGATGGCATCGAAGCGCCGGCCTTCGTCGATGAAGCGGCGCAGGCTGGCGTTGACGTCGGCGTCCAGGAATTCCGCACGGCCCGCCTCGAATCCGTTCAGGGCCACGTGCGCCCGGGCCCGCTCCAGGGCTGGCCCGGACGAGTCGATCGAGGTCACGTGGGCCGCGCCGCCAGCCAGTGCGGCCACGGTGAAGCCGCCCGTGTAGCAGTAGCAGTTGAGCACGCGCTGGAAGCCCAGCCGTGCCGCGTGCTCGCTGAAGATCCGGCGGCTGTCGCGCTGGTCCAGGTAGAAGCCGGTCTTGTGGCCGGTGGCCACGTCCAGGGTCAGCCGCCAGCCGTGCTCCCGGATCTCCAGCGCGGTCGGTCCGTCGCCGCGCAGCCAGCCGACCTGCGGCTCGAGCCCTTCCAGCGCGCGCGAACTGGTGTCGGAGCGTTCATGCAGGCGGGCCAGGCCGGTCGCCTTGAGCAGGGCGTCGGCCAGCACCGGCTTCCAGCGTTCCGCGCCGGCGGACAGGAACTGGGCCACCAGGGTGTCGCCATACCGGTCGACGATCAGGCCCGGCAGTCCGTCCGACTCGCCGTGCACCAGGCGCACGCCGTCGCTGTCGATGGCGAACCGCTCGCGCGCCCGGACCGCCGCGGCAACGGCGGCCTCGAAGAACGACGCGTCGATCCGCTGCGCCGGCTCGAAGCTCCAGCAGCGCGCCCGGATGCGCGAGGCCGGGCTGAACGCGGCCCAGGCGAGGAAGTTGCCGTCGTGCGACTCCACCCGCACCGTCTCCCCCGGGTCGCCGCCGCCCTTGGCGATGGCCGAGTCGAAGATCCAGGGGTGGCGGCGTTGCAGCGACCGTTCCTTGCCGGGTCGCAGACGGATGGTTTTCATCCCCCGATTGTCCTGCGGGCCGGATGGAATGGCCGGACCCGCCATGCCACGCCAGGGCCGGCCCTCTTTCCTCACCCTCCGCGCCCCGTCTCCCACCTCCCCGCCTGCCCGCCTGCCCGCCTGCCCGCCTGCCCGCCTGCCAGCCTGCCAGCCCCGCCGGTGCTCTCCCAAGCCGACGCCCTCCCCCTTCGAGCATGCACCGATCCGTGACCGACGCTTGTGCAACCAAGCTCAGCCACAGCTCGGCGCCAAAGTCCAGCGCAACCGTGGCATCCGACCAGCGGAGTCGGAAAGCCCGGGGCCGGGGACGGCCGACCCGACAATGGTCGACCAAAGTGCGGGGGACGAGTGGGGATAACGAGGACTAGCCTGTGGCAGGCGGCTGCCTGCCGGCTCCTGGTCGCCTTGGCGACCTGGATGCTGTCGACCGTGGCCGTTGCGGCGGCGCAACCGCTGACGCTCGACCCCGCCACCGGCCAGGTCGGGCTCGCCGACCGGGGCGAGTACTGGTACGACCGCAGCGGCCAGGTCACGGTCGACACCACGACCCAGGTGTCCGAGACGGAGTGGCGCCAGACCCGCACCGACCGCATCTACCGGGTCCGGGGCGGCACGGCACTGTGGGTGCGCTTCCAGCTCGCCGAGCCCGACGACAGCCAGCGCTGGTACCTGGAGGTGCCGTATTCCGGGGTGGACCGGGTCACGCTCTATGCGCAGGACAAGGCCGGCCGCTGGGTGCCGCGCAGCGCGGGCGACCAGATCCCGGTGGCCAGCTGGCCCGTCCCGCACCGCCATCCCGTCCTGCCGCTGGCCCTGACCCCCGGCGCCGCCCAGCAGTTCTACGTCCGCATCGAGAACCCGCACACCTTCGGCGCGCCGTTCGTGTTCATCAGCGAACGCGAACTGCTGCGCCAGGAACAGCGCACCGCGCTGATCCTGGGCATCTACTTCGGCCTGGCCGGCCTGTCGGTCATGCTGGCACTGGTCGCGGCCATGTCCACGCGCGACACGGCCTTCCTCTGGTATGGCCTGACCGTCACGCTCATGGGCCTGGCGCAGGCGTCGGTCACCGGCGTGGCCGGCCTGCACCTCTGGCCCGAGTGGGCCTGGTGGAACGATGCCGCCACCCTGGTGCTGCCCGTCACGTCGCTGGGCGTGCTGCTCTGGCTTCTGTCGGCCGTGGTGTCCCTGCCGCAGCGCCTGATGCGCCTGCACCGGCTGCTGTCCATCCTCTCGCTGATCTGCCTGCTGTGCGCCGCCACCATCCTGCTGGTCGACACCGCCTGGCGGGTGCGCCTGATGGTGCCCACCATGCTCCTGGGCATTGCCTGCGCGATGGGCGTGGTGGCCTGGGCCGCCACGCGGGGCGACCGCTACGCCGGCTGGCTGATGGCCGGCATGGTGCCGCTCGCGGTGGGCTCCGCGTTCCCGCTGTCCCGCGCCGCCGGCCTGTTGCCGGTGGGCTTCTGGACGACCCACGGGGCCCAGCTGGGGATCGCGATCGCGCTGCCCGTCATGCTCACGGTGCTGTTCGCCCGCAGCCAGGACCGGCGCGAGAACATCCGCCGCATCCACGGCCTGGGCCGGATCGACCCGGCCACGGGCCTGATCAACGGCGACGTGTTCCTCGAGCGCCTGCGCCGGCTGATCGCGCGCAGCAAGCGGTTGCACCACCAGAGCGTGGTGCTGCTGCTGGACATCGCCAACATCGGGCAGATCGAGCGCAACTTCGACCGCCGCTCCGCCGAGGAGATGCCGCTGCAGGTGGCCGGCCGCCTGCTCTCGTCGGCGCGCGACATCGACAGCGTGGCACGGCTGTCCGACCACCGCTTCGGCATCCTGATCGAGGGCCCCGTCACGCCCGACGACGCCGCGGCCGCCGGGGCCAAGGTGGTGGCCCGCTGCCTGATGCCGTTCGACGGCAAGCCGCTGGAATGGGTGGCGCAGGTGCGCGTCGCCCAGACGCTCGTGCCCGGCCCGGGCGCGGCCGAGGAAGTGCTGGAGAAGCTGGAAGGCCTGCTGGCATCGATCCCGCCCGACAGCAAGCGCGCGGTCTTCACGCTCAAGTGAACGCGCGGCGGGCCACCGCACCCGGGACCGCCCCGCCAGCCGCCGCCGGCATGCGCCCTTGACGGGTGACGCGCGCGACAGCGACCCGGCGCGCCTACCAGGCGACCACCGGGCGGCCGATCCTGCCAGGCCCGCAGCCCGCTCAGCGCTTGCGATGCGCCCGCGGATGCGCGGCGTCGTACGCCTTCGCCAGGTGCTGGAAGTCCAGCCGGGTGTAGACCTGCGTGGTCGCGATGTTGGCGTGGCCCAGCAACTCCTGCACCGCGCGCAGGTCGCCGCTGGATTGCAGCACGTGGCTGGCAAACGAATGGCGCAGCATGTGGGGATGCACGGGCGTGGCCAGGCCGGCACCGAGGCTGCGCTGGCGCAGGCGCAGCCAGACCGACTGGGACGACAGCCGCCTGCCGGTGCGGCCGACGAACAGCGCGGGGGCGTCACCGGCCAGTTGCGGCCGCAGTGCCAGCCAGTGCCGCAGGGCTTGCGCGGCCTGGGTGCCGACCGGCACGGCCCGGCGCTTGCTGCCCTTGCCCAGCACGTGGGCCTCACCGGCCTCCAGGTCGACCCACCCCCGCGCGGACTTGCTGGCCACGGCATCCAGGCCGACCAGTTCGCCGACCCGCAGCCCGCAGCCGTACAGCAGCTCCACGATGGCGACGTCGCGCGCTTCGAGCAGCGGATCGGCGCCCGCATCCTCGTGGTCGGCCAACTGCATCGCGTCGTCCACGCCCAGTGCCTTGGGCAGCGGCCGCGGCGACCGCGGTGCCCGCACGTCCTGCACGGGATTGCTGGGCACCTTGTCCTGCAGGCCGAGCCAGGCATAGAAGCCGCGCCAGCCCGACAGGATGAGGGCGATGCCGCGCCCGCTGCGGCCGGCCCCGTGCATCTGGGCGACCCAGCGCCGCACATGCGCGGTCTGCACGCGGGTCAGCGCGACGCCGGCGGCACGGGCGTTCTCCTGCAGCTTCTGCAGGTCCAGCGCATAGAGTTCGACCGTGCGCTGGGCAAGCCGCTTGCCGGTGCGGACGTGCTCCAGGTACTGCTCGACCAGGGCGACATCCTCGTCCATGCTCAGGCGTCCCGCAGGCGGCTCAGCGCCGCCGAGGTGATCTCGGCGATGCGCTCCAGGAAGTCGGTGCCCATGCTCGCCGAGAAGCGCTGCGGATCGGGCGACGCCAGCACCAGCATGCCGAAGGCAGGCGATGCGCTCTGCACCGTGCCGTCGCGCAGCGGCAGCAGCGCGACCGACATCGCCATCGCCGTGTCGTCCAGCCAGTTGACGGCCTCGAAGCCGGAGTTCACGCCGCAGTACGGCTGGGTGAGCGACGAGGCGAAGGTCTTGGCGTCCTCGCTCACGCCCTGCGCGAAATCCTCGGCTTGCAGCGGCCCGGCGACGTCCCAGACCTTGATGGCGACCTGGGGCACCATGAACTGGGCCTGCACCTGGCCGGCGATGGCGGTGGGCAGGTCGCGGTCGTCGCGCACCAGCATCAGGCTGCGCGTCCAGCGATGCAGGCGGTCGGCGATGACCACGTTCTCGTTGCCATTGCGCACCATCTCCATGATGCGGTGCTCCAGCGCCTTGATCTTCTCGCGCAGCATCTCGGCCTGACGCTCCTGCAGGCTGACGGCGCGGTTGCCGTGCGGGCTGGTCAGCTGCACGGTGGCCAGCAGCTGGGCGTGGCGCTCGAAGAAGGACGGCGTGTTCACCAGGTAGTTGGCGATGTCGTCTTCGGTGATGGGGTTCATGCTGCCTGCAGTCGTCATGGGTGGGGGATCTCGATCTCGCCTTCGAACACGGTGACGGCCGGCCCCGTCATCCACACGGGGGCGCTGCCGCCGGCCCACTCGATGGTCAGCACCCCGCCGCGGGTGTGCACGTCCACGCGGGCATCCAGCAGGCCCAGCCGGATGCCCGCCACCACGGCGGCGCAGGCGCCGGTGCCGCAGGCCAGCGTTTCGCCGGCGCCGCGCTCCCAGACCCGCAGCCGGACCTGGCCGCGGTCGACCACCTGCAGGAAGCCGGCGTTCACGCGCTTCGGAAACCGGGGATGGTGCTCGATCTTCGGGCCCTGCAGCGCCACCGGTGCTGTCTCGACGTCGTCGACCAGCTGCACCGCGTGCGGGTTGCCCATGGACAGCACGGCCACCGGCACGATGAGCGACTCGGCATGCGTGCCGAGCGCCAGTTTCCAGGTCTGCCAGTCGCCTTCCCGATGGGGATCGAGGCCGGCCGCGTCGAACGGGATGGCAGGCAGGTCGAACACGGGCGGGCCCATGTCCACCGTCACCCGGCCGTCGGCCGCAAGGCGCGGCTCGATCACACCCGACAGCGTGCGCACGCGCACCGTGTCGCGCGTGGTCAGGCCCTTGTCGCGCACGTAGCGGGCGAAGCAGCGCGCGCCGTTGCCGCACTGCTCGACCTCGCCGCCGTCGGCGTTGTGGATGACGTACTCGAAGTCGACGCCAGCCTGCGGCGAGGGGCGCACGGACAGGATCTGGTCGGCGCCGACGCCGAAGTGGCGGTCGGCGAGCCACCGGTACTGCGCCGTCGACAGGTCCAGGCGCCTACGGGTCTCGTCGAGCACGACGAAATCGTTCCCGGCGCCCTGCATCTTGGTGAAGCGGATCCGCATGGCGGGGGATTATCGGCGCAGCCGGGCCGCCCGCCGAGCGGCGTATGCTCGCCCGCACCGAGGCACCCACATCCTTCACAGCCATGCGCATCCCCGACTGGACCCCCGATCGCAAACCGCAGCCGCAGGACCTGGTCGAGGCCATCCGCGAGCGGCGCGGTGGCGCGCTGATCAACCTGGATCGCGCCCTGCTGTGGAGCGAGCCGCTGGCGCGCGGCTGGAACACCTACCTGAAGGCGGTGCGCACCGGCCTGCCGACCAGCCGCAAGCTGCGCGAACTGGGCATCTGCACGGTGGCCCTGCTGACCGGGGCGCACTACGAGTACCACCACCACGCGCCCGACTTCCTGGCGGCCGGCGGCAGCCAGGCCGAACTCGACGCGCTGGGCACGTGGTGCCTTGCGCCCGAGGGCCCGCTGCCGCCGGCGCTGGGCGGCGACGAGGCACTGGTGGCCCGCTACGCCGCGCAGATGACCCGTCAGGTCAAGGTCGACGACGACCTGTTCGCGCAACTGCAGCAGCGCTTTGGCACCACCGAGCTGGTGGAGATCACTGCCGCGATTGCGACCTACAACATGGTGGCCCGGTTCCTCGTGGCGCTGGGCGTGACGCCGGAGACCTGACGGGCCGCCGAAGGAGGATGGCCGCGCGCCCGCCGGCGGTCTTGCTCAGTCGGCCTTGATGTTGTTGTCCTTCACGACACGGGCCCAGGTGTCGATCTGCCGGTCGATGAAGGCGCGGGCGCTGTCGACCGATCCGCCGGCCAGCGTGATGCCCTGCGCTTCCAGCTTGCGGGCCACCTCCGGGTTCTTCAGGGCCTTGTTCAGCTCCTCGTTCCAGCGAGCCACGAGCTCGGGCGGCATCTTCGCCGGCGCGAGCAGCGCCCACCAGGCCGGCGCGTCGAAGCCGGCGAAGCCGCTCTCGGCGACAGTGGGCACGTCCGGCAGGTCGGCGGCGCGCTGGGAACTCGTCACCGCCAGTGGCCGCAGCCGCTTGCTGTCGATGTGGGGCTTGGTCACGAACACCGAGGCGATCGACAGGGGCACGTGTCCGGCGACCGCGTCCTGCATCAGCGGGCCGCCGCCCTTGTAGGGCACGTGGGTCAGCTCCAGGCTGCCGTTCCTGGCCAGCAGCGACATCGCCAGGTGCCCCAGGCTGCCGTTGCCGATGGTGCCGTAGCTCACCGGCTTGCGCGCCTTCGCGGCGGTCACCACGTCGCCGAAGGTCTTGAAGTCGCTGCCGGCATGGGTGGCCAGCACCATCGGCGAGGTGCCCACCAGCACGAGCGGCACCAGGTCCTTGCGCGTGTCGTACGGCAGGCCGGGGATCAGGCTCGGGTTGACGCCGTGCGTGTCGAACACCACGGCCACCGTGTAGCCGTCTGCCGGCCCCTGTACCACGCCGGCCGTGCCGATCGAGCCGGACGCACCGCCCTTGTTCTCGACGATGACGTTCTGGCCCAGCTGCGCCTGCAGCGCCGGCGCGAGGATGCGCGCCACTTGGTCGACCGAGCCGCCCGGCGGGAACACCGCCACCAGCCGGATCGGCTGCCGCTTGGGCCAGTCGCCGGTGCCCGATGCCGGCTGCGCGTGGACCCATCCGGCCATCAGGCCCAGGGCCAGCGCGACCAGGGTGCCGCGTCGCAGGGATGTCGTCATCGTGCTTGTCTCCATGCTGTAATTCCTCGATGGTAAGAGCCGCCCAGCTGCTGCACACCCAGCGAGAACCCGCCCCCACCCGCCCCGCCGCCACCGTCCTGCTGATGCGCGACACGCCGCAGGGGCCCGAAGTGCTGATGACGCGGCGGTCCGCCACGGCCAGCTTCGCGCCCGGGGCCTACGTGTTCCCGGGTGGCGGCATCGACCCCGCAGATGCCCAGGCGCATCCGGTGGCGGCGCGGCGCCCCACCCAGGACGACCTGCGGCTGACGCAGGCCATCGCCGCGATCCGGGAAAGCTTCGAGGAACTGGGCGTGCTGCTGGCGCGCCGTGCCGACGGAAGTCCCGCGCAGGCCGCGGACATCGCCCTGCTCGAGCGGCACGCGCCGTTCGCCGACCAGTGCCGCGCCCGCGGGCTGGTGCTGGCGGCCGACGAGGTGTTCGTGCTCGCGCACTGGATCACCGACCGCGACCTGCCACGGCGCTTCGACGTGCCGTTCCTGGTGGCCCGCATGCCCGCCGGCCAGGAGCCGGTGGCCGACGAGGCCGAACAGTTCGAGCCGCTCTGGGTGCGCCCGGCGGACGCCCTGGCGCGGCATGCCGAGGGGCGCTTCTTCATGATCTTCCCGACCATCCGGACCCTGGAGCGGCTGCGCGGCTTCGCCAGCGTCGACGCGGTGCTGGCCGCCTGCGCCGGCGAGCAGCCGCTGTGGACCAGCTGCCCGCGCGCCGGCCTGCTGGGCGGGAAGGAGGCGCGGTACATGGAAGGCGAGGCGCCCTACGGCGAGCTGGCGATGGTCTGCCCCGACGGCCAGATCGTGCATGCGCTGGACTGGCAGAGCGAACGGCCGGTGCCGCTGCTGCGCAACCTGATGCGCCTGACCGCCGCCAATCCCGGCGTGATGACCGGGCCGGGCACCAACAGCTATGTGGTGGGGGACGCCGCCACCGGGTACATCGTGATCGACCCGGGTCCGGACGAGCCCGCGCACCAGCAGCGGCTGCTGGACGCGACCTCGGGCGACATCCGCCTGATCGTGTGCACGCATTCGCATTCCGACCACTCGCCCGGCGCCCGCCCCCTGCAGTCCCTGTGCAGCGGCCGTCCGCCGATCCTGGGACTGGCGTCGCGGCCGACGGCCCGGCCGGGCAGCGCCTTCACGCCCGACCGTGAACTGGCCGACGGCGAGGTGCTCGCGCTGTCGGCGCCGGGCGTGTCGCACAGCCTGCAGGTCGTGCACACGCCGGGGCACGCGGCCAACCACGTGTGCCTGGTGCTGCGCGAGGACGGCCTGCTGTTCTCGGGCGACCACATCCTGAACGGCAGCACCACGGTCGTCGATCCGCCCGACGGCGACATGACCGCCTACCTCGACTCGCTCGACCGGCTGTCGGCGGCGTGCGAGCGGCACAGCATCGACTTCATCCTGCCCGCGCACGGCCATGTCCTGGGCTTCGCCCGCGATGCGATCGCCCGCCTGAAGGCGCACCGCCTGCAGCGCGAAGCCAAGGTGGCGGCGGCGATGCGCGCGCGACCCGAAGGATCGCTCGACGACTGGGTCCCGCTCGCCTACGACGACGTCCCGGCGCGGCTGTGGCCGGTGGCCCGGCGTTCGCTGCTGGCCCATGTCGACCGCCTCCGGGCCCTGGGCCCGGAGGGCATCCATGGGTGAGCCCCAGCGGCTGGCCAAGCGGGTCGCGGCCCTGGTGCCGTGTTCGCGCAGCGAAGCCGAGCAGTACATCGAGGCCGGCTGGGTGCAGGTGGACGGCGTCGTGGCCGACACGCCGCAGCAGCGCGTCGACGACGCGCAACGGGTCACCGTCGATCGCGCCGCCGACCTGTCGAAGCTGGCGCCCGCCACGTTTCTGCTGAACCAGCCGCCCGGCCTCCTGCCGGGCGATGCCATCGCGCTCCTGTCGCCGGCGAACCGCTGGGCCGCGGACACCGAGCGCACGCCGCTGCTGCGCGCCCACCTGCGGTCGTTGCAGGCGTTGATGCCGCTGCCGCCGCAGGCGGCGGGGCTGGCGGTGTTCAGCCAACACCGCTCGGTGATCCGCAAGCTCACCGAGGAGGGCGCGTTCGTCGAACAGGAACTGCTGGCGCAGGTGGAGGGCGCGATCGCACCGGACGGGCTGCGGCGGCTGGCGCACGGGCTGGCGCGGGAAGGACATCCGCTGCCGCCGGCCAGGGTCAGCTGGCAGAGCGAGCACCGGCTGCGCTTTGCGCTCAAGGGCATCGAGGCCGACCTGGTGCCGTGGATGTGCGCGCAGGTGGGCCTGAAGGTCACGCAACTGCGGCGCATCCGGCTCGGGCGGCTGCCCATGGCGGGCCTGCCGGCCGGCCAGTGGCGGCGCCTGCTGCCGGGCGAGCGCTTCTAGCGCCCGCCGCGGCGGAGCGCCGCGGTGTCGCGACGCTCGCAAGAAAGTGTGAAGCCCGCCGTACGCCGGATTCTGTGCGGCGCGGTTGCCCGCGCCGTGGCCGCCATTCCTCTGGGCCGGGGGTCGCCCCACCGGCTCGGTGCTACCTACCCGCCGACGCCTCCCGGGACACAGGAGGTGGGATGGCGGCGAACCGCCGTCCCGTGCCGGCCTACTTGGTATTGCTGCGCGTAGAGATTGCCCGTTTCACCCCTGGCCGGCGGTCGACGGGCCGTGCCGCCGGCTTGCGCCTGCGTGCGGCCCTCGCGCCGGCCAGGACTCGTCTCTGTTGCTCTGATCCTCACCTCGCGGTGGACAGGTGTTGCCTGCTACGCTGCCCTGTGCAGTCCGGACGTTCCTCCAGTGCGGTGTTTCCACCCTTGCACCAGCGACGGCCTGGCGAACTTCACGCCCGGATTATCCCCCGTCCGCCGCCCGCGCCGCGCTGCGCCCGGGTGGAGGACAATGCACGTCCCCGCAGCTCCGCATTCCCGCCCTGCCCATGAAAGCCGACACCATCCTGCAGACCATCGGCCGCACGCCGCACATCCGCGTGAACCGCCTGTTCGGCGGTAGCCACCAGGTCTGGATCAAGTCCGAGCGCAGCAATCCCGGCGGCTCGATCAAGGATCGCATCGCCCTGGCCATGGTCGAGGAGGCCGAGCGCAGCGGTGCGCTCAAGCCGGGCGGCACCATCGTCGAGCCGACCTCCGGCAACACCGGCATCGGCCTGGCCATGGTGGCCGCGGTCAAGGGCTACAAGCTGGTCCTCGTGATGCCCGACAGCATGTCGGTGGAACGCCGCCGGCTGATGCTGGCGTACGGCGCCACGTTCGACCTGACCCCGCGCGAGAAGGGCATGAAGGGCTCGATCGCCCGGGCCCAGGAGATCGTGGCCGCGACGCCCGGCGCCTGGATGCCCCAGCAGTTCGAAAACCCCGCCAACATCGACGTGCACGTGCGCACGACCGCCCGCGAGATCCTGGAGGACTTCCCCCAGGGCGTCGACTTCCTCATCACCGGCGTCGGCACGGGCGGGCACCTGACCGGCTGCGCCCGCGTGCTGAAGCAGGCCTGGCCGAAGCTCCAGGTGTTCGCCGTGGAGCCCACCGCGTCGCCGGTGATCTCGGGCGGGCAGCCGTCGCCGCACCCGATCCAGGGCATCGGGGCGGGCTTCGTGCCCCGCAACCTGCAGACCGACCTGCTGGACGGCGTGATCCAGGTCGACGCGGAACCGGCGCGCGAGATGGCGCGCCGCGCGGCCCGCGAGGAAGGCATGCTGGTGGGCATCTCCTCCGGCGCGACGCTGGCCGCGATCGCGCAGAAGCTGCCGCAGCTGCCGGCCGGGAGCACCATCCTGGGCTTCAACTACGACACCGGCGAGCGCTACCTCTCGATCGAAGGCTTCCTGCCTGCCTGACCGCTGCGCCGCTCCAGGGCCGCACGCGGCCCGGCCGTCTGCTTGATCGCCCCAAGCCACGACCCATGATCCGACTCTCCGAACTCAAGCTCACGCTCGGCCAGGCCGAACAGCCCGAGACGCACCTGCGGGCCGGCGCCGCCGGCGTGCTGGGCATCACGCCGGCCGAGATCGCCTCGGTCCAGGTCTTCAAGCGCAGCTTCGACGCCCGCAAGGCCGAGCTGATGGCGGTGTACATCGTCGATGTCGGGCTCGCCGATCCGTCGCGCGAGACGGCCCTGCTCGCCCGGCTGGCGGGGCGCCCGCACGTGGCTCCCACGCCCGACATGGACTGGCATCCGCCGGTGACGGCCAGCACGCCGCCCCCGGTGCGCCCGGTGGTGATCGGCTTCGGGCCCTGCGGCATCTTCGCGGCGCTGGTGCTCGCCCAGATGGGCCTGCGCCCGATCGTGCTCGAGCGCGGCAAGCCGGTGCGCGAACGCACGCAAGACACCTGGGGGCTGTGGCGCCGCCGCGTGCTGCAGCCCGAGAGCAACGTGCAGTTCGGCGAAGGCGGCGCCGGCACCTTCTCGGACGGCAAGCTGTACAGCCAGATCAAGGATCCGCGCTGGCTGGGCCGCAAGGTCATGGGCGAGTTCGTCAAGGCCGGCGCGCCCGAGGAAATCCTCTACGTCGCCCATCCCCACATCGGCACCTTCAAGCTGGTGAAGGTGGTCGAGAGCATGCGCGAGCAGATCATCGCGCTGGGCGGCGAGATCCGCTTCCAGCAGCGCGTCACCGACTTCGTGGTCGAGGACGGCGGCGTGCGCGGGCTGCGCATCCTGCACCAGGACAGCGGCGCCACCTCCGAGCTGCGCGCCGACCACGTCGTGCTGGCCCTCGGGCACAGCTCGCGCGACACCTTCGAGGCGCTGCATGCCCGCGGCGTGTTCCTGGAGGCCAAGCCGTTCTCGATCGGCTTTCGCATCGAGCACCCGCAGGGCATGATCGACCGTGCGCGCTGGGGCCGCCATGCCGGCCACCCGCTGCTGGGCGCCGCCGACTACAAGCTGGTGCACCACGCGGGCAACGGCCGCGCGGTCTACAGCTTCTGCATGTGCCCGGGCGGCACCGTGGTCGCCGCCACCTCGGAGCCCGGTCGCGTGGTCACCAACGGCATGAGCCAGTACTCGCGCAACGAGCGCAACGCCAACGCCGGCATGGTGGTGTCGATCGACCCGCGCGACTACCCCGGCGGCCCGCTCGCCGGGGTGGCGCTGCAACGCGAGCTCGAATCGCGCGCGTTCGTGCTCGGCGGGTCTAACTACGAGGCGCCGGGGCAACTGGTCGGCGACTTCATCGCCGGCCGGCCGTCGACCGCGTTCGGCGATGTCCTGCCGTCGTACAAGCCGGGCGTGAAGCTCGGCGACCTGCATCCGGCGCTGCCGCCCTACGCCATCGAGGCACTGCGCGAGGCGCTGCCGGTTTTCGGCCGCAAGATCCCCGGCTTCGACCGGCACGACGCGGTGCTCACCGGCGTCGAGACACGCACTTCCTCCCCGCTGCGCATCACGCGCGGCGAGGATTTCCAGAGCCTGAACGTGCGGGGCCTGTACCCCGCCGGCGAAGGCGCGGGCTACGCCGGCGGCATCCTGTCGGCTGGCGTCGACGGCATCCGCGTCGGCGAGGCCGTCGCCCGCAGCATCGCGGCCACACTGCACTGAAAGACCCCTGTCCCGAATGACCGAGATCCCCAGCACCGCCACGGCCCTGCAACAGCAGGCCCAGCCCGCCGCCCCGACGCCCCGGCCGCAACCGAAGCCCGGCGCCAAGTCCGGCGGCGGCGACCGCCGCCAGCGCGGCCGGCAGGCCGGCGGCCGCCCCACCCATCCGCTGCTGCACACGCTGTACGAGCTGTACCCGATGCTGTTCGGCGCACGGTTCCTGCCGCTCAAGGTGGGCATCTTCGAGGAACTGCGCGCCGCGCACCCCGACAAGCTTCCGGCCGAGGAACTCAAGGTGGCGCTGGGCCTGCACACCCGCTCCAGCCGCTACCTGGAGGCGGTCGCCTCGGGCCTGCCCCGCCACGACCTGGCCGGCCAGCCGACCGATCCTGCGGCGCCCGAGCACGTGCACCACGCGATCCTGGAGCTGTACCGCCGCAAGAGCACGACCCCGCAGGAGCCGGCGGCCCGCACCCGCGCCGTGACCCAGCTGATCGGCGCGATCGAGCGCTCCGGGCTTGGACGCGACGGCTACCGCGAGCGCTTCGGCGGCGGCCACGAGAGCGGCCGCGCACTCCTGGAGGAGGCCCTGGCCGCGCTGGCCCAGCAGGCGGCGCGCAAGGAAGCGCTGCTGCGCGCCTTCCAGGCCAGCGGCAAGAGCGTGGAGGCATTCGCCGAGATGTACGGCATGGAGCCGGGCGAGGTCGCGGCGCTGGTGCAGCCTGGCTGACTCCCCGCGTGGCGTGCAACGCTGCAGGCCTCTGCGGTGTCGCCGCCCAGGAAAAAAGCCGCCCGGAGGCGGCTTTTTCGTTGCGGCGCAGCGCGTCAGGCCTGCGCGCTCTGCAGTGCGGCGATGCGCTCCTCGATCGGCGGGTGGGTCGAGAACAGCTTGCCCACCCCCGAGGTGATGCCCATCGACTGCAGCCCGCGCGGCAGGTCGCCGGGCACCATGCCGCCCAGGCGGGCCAGGGCGTTGATCATCGGCTGGCGGCGGCCCATCAGCTGGGCCGAGCCGCGGTCGGCCCGGAACTCGCGCTGGCGCGAGAACCACGCCACGATGATGGCCGCCAGGAAGCCCAGCAGGATGTCCAGCACGATGGTCGTGACCATGTAGCCGATGCCGGGCCCGTTGCGCTGCTCACCGCGGCTGAGCCAACCGTCCACCACGTAGCCGATCACGCGGGAGAGGAACACCACGAAGGTGTTCATCACGCCTTGAATGAGGGTCATGGTCACCATGTCGCCGTTGGCGATGTGCGCCACCTCGTGGCCGATCACCGCCTCGACCTCGTCCCGCGTCATGCCCTGCAGCAGGCCGGTGGACACCGCGACCAGCGCGTTGTTCTTGAACGCACCGGTGGCGAACGCATTCGGCTCGCCCTGGAAGATGCCGACCTCGGGCATGCCGATGCCGGCCTGGTCGGCGAAGCGGCGGACGGTCTCGACGATCCAGCGCTCGTCGGGCGAGCCGCTGCCGTCGATCACCTGCACCCCCGAACTCCACTTGGCGATCGGCTTGGACAGCAGCAGCGAGATGATGGCCCCGCCGAAGCCCATGATGAACGCGAAGCCCAGCAGTGCGCCCAGGTTGAGCCCGTTCGCCGTGAGGTAGCGGTTGACGCCGAGCAGGCTGGCGACCACGCCCAGCACGACCACCACCGCGAGGTTGGTGGCCAGGAACAGGAAGATTCTTTTCATTCAGTGGCTCCGTCAGGAAGTCAGGATGGCGTTGACGCCGAGATGAGGCCGCCCGGGCCGATCTCAAGCATGGGTCCGGTGCGCTGCGCCCTCTTCTCGTCGCCTCATGGCTTGCGCGGCCGGAACACCAATGAGTCATCGTAGAACGAAAAGTTCTCGTTCTGCGCCGACCAGCCCGGAATTCCCAGCACCGGCAAGGGCGTGAAGGGCTTGGTCGCGAGCCGCGCCGCGGTGCACTCGCCGGCCAGCCACGCGTCCAGCCGCACCGGGTCGCCCACCGGCGCGGGGCCGGCCCAGACGTGGGCCGTCATGTCCTTGCGGGGCGCGGCGAGCTTTTCCAGCAGCGCGTGCCCGACCACCAGGACGTGGGCGTGCGCCCACAGCGGACGCAAGGTGACGAACAGTCGTTGCCAGTCGCGGGCGAGCAGCGCCTCCCACAACGGCGCCGGTGCGTCGAGCAGCGCGCCGTTCTCGTCGAACACGGTGATCGCGTCGCGCACGGGTCCGCGGCGGCCGCCGATCCCGCCGGCAGCGATGGCCTGCGCCTGCAGCTCGTTCAGCCGCCGCTTCGTGCGCGGCAGGCGCAGCCAGACCAGCCCGTTGAAGAAGTCGTGCAGGCCCGGACGCACGGGGCAGGTGCCGCTGTCGAAGATGAACTGCTCGTAGGCCGTGCGGGCCGGCAGCGCGTCCTGGGGGACGAAGCGCACCGCAGGCGAGGCGGCGTTCAGCGCCTCGTGCGGCGCCCGCCCGGCGGCCAACGCAGCGGCCACGGGGTGGCCGACCTCGCGCCAGGGCGCGAACCAGGGTCGCGTCCAGTCGATGCCCGAGGTCACCGGCGTCGGCTGGCCGGCGCCTGCTTCTCGCGCACCGCCACCCGCGATGTGCCCTCGTCGGCGAACTCGAACAGGTCGATGGCCGACAGCAGCTTGGTGAGCGTGGAGTAGCCGTAGTTGCGCTGGTCGAACGAGGCCTGGTTGCCGATCTGCTGGCGCACGTCGTTGACCGAGGACCAGCCGTCGTCGTCGGCGGCGGACTGCACGGCGTTGCGCAGCAGTGCGACGAGCTTGCGGTCCTGCCTGAGCTCGGCGGGGGACATCCGGAGCCGCGGGCCACGGTCGGTGTCGCCGGCATCGCCGTCGTCGGCGCCGCTGGCCGGCCGCAGGTCGTCCAGGAACAGGAAGCGCGAGCACGCGTTGACGAACGGCTCGGGCGTCTTGCGGGCCCCGAAGCCGTACACCGCGGCGCCCTTGGCGCGCAGGTGCATCACCAGCGGCGTGAAATCGGAATCGGACGACACGATGCCGAAGGCGTCCGGCTTGTCGGTGTACAGCAGGTCGAGCGCGTCGATGACCATCGCCATGTCGCTGGCATTCTTGCCCTTGCTGTAGTCGAACTGCTGCATGGGGCGGATGGCGTGCTCGTGCAACTGCTCCTCCCAGCCCTTGAGCTCGCTCTTCTTCCAGTTGCCGTAGGCACGCCGGATGTTCGTCTCGCCCTGGGTGGACAGCTCATTGAGGATCAACCCGATCTTGGAGGCCGGCGAGTTGTCGGCATCGATCAGCAGGGCGACGCGCGGTTTGGTGCTCATGCCACGGCCCTCCAGTCCAGCGTCTCGCCGGCACGCAGCGGCTTGAGCTGCGCCTCGCCGAAGGCATAGGCCTCGGGCACGGTCCACGTCTCCCGGCGCAGCGTCAGCTGGCCGCGGTTGCGCGGCAGGCCGTAGAAGTCGGCGCCGAAGAAGCTGGCGAAGCCCTCCAGCCGCTCGAGCGCCCCGGCGGCATCGAAGGCCTCGGCGTACAGCTCCATCGCGGCGTGGCCGGTGTAGCAGCCGGCGCAGCCGGTGGCGTGCTCCTTCAGGTGCGCCGGGTGCGGCGCGCTGTCGGTGCCGAGGAAGAACTTCGGGCTGCCCGAGGTTGCGGCCTCGACCAGGGCCAGACGATGGGTCTCGCGCTTGAGCACCGGCAGGCAGTAGTAGTGCGGCCGGATGCCCCCGAGGAAGATGGCGTTGCGGTTGTAGAGCAGGTGGTGCGCCGTGATGGTGGCGGCGGTCAGCGCGCCGGCCTCGCGCACGTACTGCGCCGCCTCCTTCGTCGTGATGTGCTCCAGCACGATCTTCAGGCCCGGGAAATCCCGGCGCAGCGGGATCAGCTGGCGGTCGATGAACACGGCTTCCCGGTCGAACAGGTCGATCTCGGGCGAGGTCACCTCGCCGTGCACCAGCAGCGGCAGGCCTTCGCGCTGCATCGCCTCGAGCGTGCCGTAGGTCTTGCGGATGTCGGTGACGCCGGCGTCGCTGTTCGTGGTGGCACCGGCCGGGTAGAGCTTCAGGGCGACCACGCTCGCCTCCCTGGCCCGGCGGATCTCGTCGGGTGGCAGGTTGTCGGTGAGGTACAGCGTCATCAGCGGCTCGAAATGGACGCCGCGCGGCACCACGTCGAGGATGCGCTGGCGGTAGGCCACGGCCTGGGCCGCCGTGGTCACCGGCGGCTTGAGGTTGGGCATGATGACTGCGCGGCCGAACTGGGCCGCGGTGTGCGGCACGACCGCGGCCATGGCCTGCCCGTCGCGCACGTGCAGGTGCCAGTCGTCGGGACGGGTGATGGTGATCTGCTGGGACATGGCGCGATTGTCCCAGACCGCACCGGGGCGCTAGCGCAGCGGCGCGCCCCGGAAGGCCGACGGGCTCATGCCGGTGTGGTCGCGGAAGACGCGGCTGAAGTGCGAAGGGTTGCCGAAGCCCCACGACAGGGCGATGTCCGTGATTGGACGGCTGCCGCCGTGCTGCAGTTCGCGGACGCAGGCCTCCAGCCGCAGTCGCTGGATGAACCCGGCGATCGATCCGCCTTCTCCCGTGAAGGCGTTGTACAGGTGGCGTCGGCTGCAGTTGAGGGCGCGTGCGATCGTGTCGACCGACAGCTCCGGATCGCGCAGGTGCTGCTGGACGTGGGCACGGATGCGGTCGCGCAGGGCCTCGCGCTGGGTGACGGCCGTCTCCTGCCCCCACAGCTCCATGAGCGACAGCCGCACCAGCTGCTTGATCGTCTCGCCGGCGCCTTGCGCCGCCGCGGCGCTCATGTGCGGCAGTTCCTGGTAGGTGTTGCGCAGCGTCTCCAGCGTCACCCGCGAGATGCCGCTCGCGCCCAGGCGGCGCGCCATCACGCCCTCGAAGCGCAGGCCACGTTCGGCGACGGCGTCTTTGGGCACCATCACGATCAGGTGGTCGCAGCGCTCGGGGTTCGCGATCTCGTAGGCACCGGTGGTGTCGTAGACGACCCAGGCACCGTCGCGTGCACAGGCTTGGCGCCCCTGCTGCTGCACGGTGGCGCTGCCCTGCCAGGGCGCGACGATCTTCAGGTAACCGACGTCGCTGGTGCGCGCCATCGACGGCGTGCGCAGCACCCGGTGGCGGTTGGCCTCCAGGCGGGTGAGGATCACGTCGCCGGCGTGCGAGGCGGCGATGTGGCCGTCGAAGTCGCTGTCGCCATACAGGTCCGACTGCAGGCCGCAGAAGTGCCGGGAGATCCACTCGCTCCACTGCGGCGCGCGGTCGCGCGGGGCGACGGCGTCGGTGCTGAGCAGGGTGGAGCTGGTCATGGCCGGACGATTATGGCCACCGCTCCGGCTGGCCCCGCCTTCAGGGAAAACCCGGGGCGGCATGCACGTCCAGACAAGCGCTTTCTGCCCGCACAGCAAAGCCGCACCGACGGCGGCTTCCTACGATTCGCGCTTCCCGCACACCACGACAGGAGACAGCATGGGACGCCATCCGGGCAGCAACCGCCGCCAGTTCATCCAGGGCGCCGCCGTGGCGGTCGGCGCGGCCGCCGCCGCTCCGGACCTGCTGGCGCAGTCGGCGCCGGTGCGCGTGGGCTATGCCATGTCCCGCACCGGCCCCTGGACCGGCGGGGCGCAGGTCAGCCAGGAGCCCAACTACCTGCTCTGGGCCGAGCAGCAGAACGCCGCCGGCGGCCTGGACATCAAGGGCACCCGGCGGCCGATCGAGCTGGTGAGCAGCGACGACCGCAGCGACGTCGAGACCGTCGTGCGCACCTACGAGAAGCTGATGGGCAGCGACAAGGTCGACCTCATCCTGCCGCCCTGGGGCAGCAACGCGAACTTCGCGCTGGCGCCGCTGGCCAACCGGTTCGGCTACCCGATGCTGGCGCCCACCGCCCTGTCGCGCAAGCTGATCGACATGAACCTGCCGTTCTTCTTCTCGCTCCTGCAGCAGCCGGATCGGATGATGGGCGCGCTGGTCGACATGCTGGTGGCGCAGGGCGCGAAGACGGTCGCGATCGTCTACATGGACGACCTGTTCGGGCTGGAGAACTTTGCCGCCCTGAACAGCGCGCTGAAGAAGACCAGCCTGCAGGTGGTCGAGCGCAAGAGCTATCCGCTGGGCGTGAAGGACCTCTCGCCGGTGCTGCGCAGCCTGAAGGAGCAGAATCCCGACGCGTTCATCGGCATCACCTACCCGCCCGACACCATCCTGGCCAGCAAGCAGGCCAAGGAGGTCGGCTTCAACCCGAAGTTCTTCTATGCGTCCGTCGGCACCGCCTTCCAGCTGTACCGCAACGTGATGACGCCGGCCGGCGCCGAGGGCGTGCTGGGCATGGGCTCCTGGAACCCGAAGACCAGCCCCGGCGCCAAGGCCTACTTCGACGCCCACACCCGCAAGTTCGGCGGCAAGGAGCCGGACCGCTGGGCGAGCGGGCATGCCTGGGCCGGCCTGGAGATCCTCACCGCCGCGGTCAGGCAGGTGGGCCTGGACCGCAAGGCGATCCGCGACCACGTGGCCAAGGGCACGCACAAGACCATCATCGGCGACGTGAAGTTCACCGGCAGCGAGAACACCGCCACACCGGGCACCGTGAGCCAGTGGCAGAACGGCGAGTTCGAGGTGGTGTGGCCCTCGCAGGTCGCGACGGCGAAGCTGGCGGGCAAGACGGCGTGGAAATGAAGCCCACGACGGCCGGGCAGACCGGCCGGTCCACCACGACCCTGACCCATGTCCCTCGGCGCCTGGACTGAACTCATCGCCTCCGGCCTGATCACCGGCGGCATCTACGCGCTCGTCGCGCTGGGGCTCAACCTCCAGTACGGCCTGATGCGCATCCTGAACATCGCCCATGGCGAGTTCCTGATGGTGGGCGCCTACCTCACCTGGATGGCGCAGACCGCGTTCGGCGTGTCCCCGCTGCTGATGGTGCCCGTCTCGTTCGCGGTGCTGATGGCCCTGGGGCTGGCCGTGCACCGGCTGTGCTTCCGGCGGCTGGCGGCCAGCTCCGCCAACCTCGACATCTTCGAGGCCCGCGGCCTGATGGTGGCTTTCGGCCTGATGTTCCTGGTGCAGAACCTGGTGTCCTGGGCCTGGGGCGGCGACCTGCGCGGCTACGACTTCCTGGCGGCGCCGGTGGCGATCGGCGGGGCCCAGTTCGCGGGCAACAAGCTGCTGGTCTTCGTCCTGGCCCTGGTGTTCGCCGGCGCCCTGATCGTGGTGCTGCGCCAGACGCTGCTGGGCAAGGGCGTGCGGGCCCTCATGCAGTCGCCCACCGGCGCGCAGCTGGTGGGCATCAACACGCGCGTGCTGCACCCGCTGATGTTCGGCATTGGCCTGGGCCTGTCGGGCGTGGCCGGCTGCCTGCTGTCGATGGCCTACACGATCTCGCCCTCGATGGGCGAGCCCTACACCGTCACGGCGCTGATCGTGATCACCCTGGGCGGCTTCGGCAGCATGGGCGGCGCGCTGGCTGGCGGGCTGCTGCTGGGGGTGGTCGAGGCGCTCGGCATGCATTTCACCAACCCCTCGCTCAAGGCGCTGCTGTCGTACGCCGTGTTCATCGCGGTGCTGCTGCTGCGGCCCGAGGGCCTGTTCGCCCGCAAGGGCCGCAAGGCATGACGTCCCGTCCCCTCCTCGTGCGTGACCTGCTGGTGCTGTTCGGCTTCACCGGCTGGGCCCTGGCGCTGCCGTCCTGGGGCAGCGACTTCATCGTCTCGCTGGCGCTCACCTGCCTGATGTACGTGGCGCTGTCCTCCAGCTGGGCCCTGTTCTGCGGCACCACGCGCTACCTGTCGCTGGCCACCTCGGCGTTCTTCGGCATCGGCGCGTACACCAGCGCCGTCGGCCTGCAGGCACTCGGCTGGGTCCCGGCGGTGCTGCTCGGCGCAGGCCTGGCGACGCTGGTGGCGCTGGTCATGGGCGCGGCGGTGCTGCACCTGCGCGGCACCTACTTCGCCGTGCTGACGTTCGGGATGACCGAGTTGATCCGCCACGCCATCACGTACTTCGAGAAGAGCGTGACCGGAACGGTGGGCCGGGTGCTGGCCGTGGCCCCGGAGCGCGACACGATCTACCAGACCGTGCTGGGCCTGGCGGTGCTGTCGGTGCTGGTGTCGATCGTCGTGCGGCGCACGCGCTTCGGCCTGGCGCTCGCCGGCATCGGCGCCGACGAGCAGCGCGCGCAGACCCTGGGCGTGAACACGCGCTGGGTCAAGCTGGCGGGTTTCGCGATGACCGCCGCCTTCGCAGGCGCCGTCGGCGCCGCCATGTCGGCGCGCTGGACCTACATCGACCCGCCGACGGTGTTCAATCCCTTCATCGGGTTCCAGACGGTGCTGATCGCGCTGGTGGGCGGCGCGCTCACGCTGTGGGGCCCGCTGATCGCCGCCATCGTGTTCAGCCTGCTGGCCGAGACGCTGCGCCTGCAGGCGCCCCAGGTGTACATGATGTCCCTCGGGATCCTGCTGATCCTCTCGGTGCTGTACCTGCCCGGCGGCCTGGCTTCGCTGCGGTGGGAGACGTTGCGCGGCTGGCGCGACGGCGCGCGGGCCTGGTGGAAGGACGGCCGCGCCACAGTGCGCGGCACCGAGGGGCGCGCACCACGTCGCGCCGGGGAGCGCCGCCTTGCCTGAGTTCCGCTGGCTCCCCCGCCCCCTCGTGCCGCCACGTGCCGGGCTGGCGCCGGAAGGCTCGGCAGGCGCGCCCGCGCCCACCTCGCCCGGCACGCCGCTGCTGGAGGCACGGGCGGTCACCGTGCGCTTCGGCGGCCTGGTCGCCGTGGACGGCGTCTCGGCCAACCTGCAGCCGGGCGAACTGGTGGGGATCATCGGTCCCAACGGCGCCGGCAAGACCACCTTCTTCAACGCGATCTCGGGCGTCCTGGCGCCGACCTCGGGCCGGCTGCTCGTGGACCGGACCGACCTCACCGGCCAGGCGCCGCACCGCTTCGCGGCCCACGGGCTGGCCCGCACGTTCCAGACGCCACGGGTCTTCCCGGACATGACGGTCGCGGCCAACATCGACTTCGGGCTGCAATTCGCAGGCCGCCGTCGGGGCAAGGGGTGGTCGGGCGGCGCCGGTGGCGCAGCGTTCGGGCCGCTGGCCGATGCGGCGCGCATCCTGCATCTCATCGGCCTGCAGGCCCAGGCCGACCAGGCAGCCGGTGCGATCACGCCGTCGCAGCAGCGGCTGCTGGAGATCGGCATGGCCCTGGGCACCCGGCCGCGACTGCTGCTGCTGGACGAGGTGGCGGCGGGGCTGACCGAGGCCGAGATCGAGAACATGGCGCGCCTGATCCGCCGGCTGCGCGACGAGCTGGACCTGACCGTGGTCTGGATCGAGCACGCCGTGCGCACGCTGCTGCGCCACGTGGAGCGGGTGATCGTGCTGCACCAGGGCCGCAAGATCGCCGACGGCACGCCGGCCGAGGTCACGCGCGACCGCGGCGTGATCGAGGCCTACCTGGGCGACGAGATGGTTGATCCCGGCGAGGAGGCCGCCTGATGCACTGGAGCGACCGTCCCTTCGAGCTGGGCACCCGCGGGCGCCGCGCGCACCTGGCCGTGCGCGGGCTGAGCGCCGGCTACGGCGCCTTCCTGGTGCTGCGCGACCTCGCCTTCGACGTTCGGCCCGGCCTCACCGTCGTCCTCGGCCCGAACGGCGCGGGCAAGACGACGCTGCTGCGTGCACTCAATGGCCTCCTGGCGCGCCAGGGCGACGTGCTGCTGGACGGCAACGACCTGCCGGAGGCGACGCACGAGATCGTGCGGGCCGGCGTGGCGCTGGTGCCCGAAGGACGGCAGCTCTTCCCGCAGATGACCGTGGCCGAGAACCTGGAGCTGGGCGGCTGGCTGGTGGCCCGGGCCGATCGGCGCCGCCGGCTCGAGCAGGTGCTGCAGGATTTCCCGAAGCTGCGCGAGCGCGCCAGCCAGCTGGCGGGCACCATGAGCGGCGGCGAGCAGCAGATGGTCGCGGTCGCCCGCGCGATGATGAGCGCGCCGCGGCTGCTCATGCTGGACGAGCCCTCGCTCGGCCTCGCGCCCCGCATGGTCGACGAACTGCTGGTGATCGTGCGGCGCATCGCGGATGCCGGCACCACCGTGCTGATGGTCGAACAGAACGTCAAGAAGGCGCTGGCCGTGGCCGACCGCGGCTACGTGCTCGAGCGCGGCGCGCTGGTGGCCAGCGGCCCGGCCCGCCTGCTCGCCCGCTCCAGCGTCATCCGCGAGGCCTACCTCGGCGCCGAGAGCACCGCCCCCGACACCACCCGTCCGATGGCGCGCGCCGCCACGCCGGGCTGACCCCCACGTTTGCTGTCACCAGGAGAACCACCGTGTCCGACATGTCCATGCTGATCAACGGCCTGAAGGTCAGTGCCGAAAAGGGCGCCACCTTCGAGCGCCGCAACCCGCTCGACGGGTCCGTCGCCACCCGGGCGCCGGCCTGCTCGCCGGCCGACGCGGTGCTGGCCGTCGAGGCCGCGGCCGAAGCATTCCGCACCTGGAGCGAGACCGGGCCGGGCGAACGCCGCGCCCTGCTGCTCAAGGCCGCCGAGCGCCTGGAAGCCAAGCTGCCGCAGTTCGTCGAAGCGGTCGCCACGGAGACCGGCGGCACCGGCATGTGGGCCGGCTTCAACGTCATGCTGGGTGCCGGCATGATCCGCGAAGCGGCGTCGCTGACGACCCAGATCACCGGCGAGGTGATCCCGTCCGACATCCCGGGCTCGCTCGCCATGGGCGTGCGCCAGCCGGCCGGCGTCGTGGTGGGCATCGCGCCCTGGAACGCCCCCGTCATCCTGGGGGTGCGCGCCATCGCGACGCCGCTCGCCTGTGGCAACACCGTCATCCTCAAGGGCAGCGAGAACTGCCCGCGCACCCACCAGCTGATCGTCGAGGCGTTCCAGGAGGCAGGCCTGCCCGCCGGCGTGGTGAACTACATCACCAACGCGCCGCACGACGCGGGCGCGGTGGTCGAGGCGATGGTGGCCCACCCCGCGGTGCGCCGCGTGAACTTCACCGGATCGACGCGGGTCGGCAAGATCATCGCGGCCACGTGCGCGCGGTACCTGAAGCCGGCGGTGCTGGAGCTGGGCGGCAAGGCGCCGCTGGTGATCCTGGACGACGCCGACATCGACGATGCGGTCGACGCCGCCGCCTTCGGCTGCTTCGCCAACAGCGGCCAGATCTGCATGAGCACCGAGCGCGTCATCGTCGACGAGAAGATCGCCGACGACTTCGTGCGCAAGTTCACCGCCAAGGCGAAATCGCTGCCGGTGGGCGACCCGCGCAAGCCAGAGCCCGTGGTGCTGGGCAGCGTGATCGGCATGAGCACTGTCGAGCATTGCAACGCGCTGCTGGCGGACGCGCTGGCCAAGGGCGCGAAGCTGCTGTGCGGCGGCAAGGCCGACAGCACCCTGATGCCGGCGACGCTGCTGGACCACGTGACGCCGGCCATGCGTATCTACCACGAGGAGAGCTTCGGGCCGGTCAAGGGGATCGTGCGGGTGAACGGCGTCGAGGAAGCCGTCGCCTGCGCCAACGACAACGAGTACGGGCTGTCGTCGGCGGTGTTCGGCCGCGACCTGGCCCGCGCCTTCAACGTGGCCCGCCGGATCGACTCGGGCATCTGCCACGTCAATGCCCCGACCGTGCACGACGAGGCGCAGATGCCGTTCGGCGGTGTCAAGGGCAGCGGCATCGGGCGCTTCGGCGGGCGCGCCGGGATCGCGGAGTTCACCGAACTGCGCTGGATCTCGATGCAGACGCAGCCGCGGCACTACCCGTTCTGAAGACGGCGCAGGGCCGGCCTCAGCCGGTCACGCGCCGTCCTGCCCGGCGGAACACCGGCGCGCGGCAGAGGCGGGATCGCGCGCGGCGATCCTCAGTGCGACAGGATCTTGTTGAGGAAGTCCTTGGTGCGCGCCTGGCGTGCATCCGGATTGCCGAAGAACTCCTCCTTGGAGCAGTCCTCCAGGATGCGGCCACCCACGTCGATGAAGATCACCCGGTTGGCCACCTTGCGCGCGAAGCCCATCTCGTGCGTGACCACCATCATGGTCATGCCTTCCTTGGCCAAGTTGACCATCACGTCCAGCACCTCGCCCACCATCTCGGGGTCGAGCGCGGAGGTGGGCTCGTCGAACAGCATCACGATCGGGTCCATCGACAGCGCCCGGGCGATCGCCACACGCTGCTGCTGGCCGCCCGAGAGCTGGCCGGGGAACTTGTCCTTGTGCGCCATCAGGCCCACCCGGTCGAGCATCTTCAGGCCCCGCACCTTCGCCTCGTCGGCGTTGCGGCCCAGCACCTTCATCTGCGCGATGGTCAGGTTCTCGGTGACCGACAGGTGCGGGAACAGCTCGAAATGCTGGAACACCATGCCCACGCGGCTGCGCAGCTTGGGCAGGTCGGTCTTGGGGTCGTTCACGGCGATGCCGTCGACGGTGATGGTGCCCTTCTGGATCGGCTCCAGCCCGTTCACGGTCTTGATCAGGGTGGACTTGCCCGAGCCCGACGGGCCGCAGACGACGACCACGTCGCCCTTGTTGATGTTGACGGAACAGTCGGTCAGCACCTGCACCGGGCCGTACCACTTGGAGACGTTCTTGATTTCGATCATGGGTAACTCCGTGCGGGGTCAGCGGATGATGGCGATGCGCGCCTGCAGCCGCTTGACCAGGAACGACAGGCCGACGCAGACGATGAAGTAGACGACGGCGGCCATGAGGTAGGACTCCTCGGGGCGGCCATAGATCTTGCCCGCCGTGACGAAGCCCTTGAGCAGGTCGTAGGCGCCGATCGCATAGACCAGCGAGGTGTCCTGGAACAGGATGATGGTCTGCGTCAGCAGCACCGGCAGCATGTTGCGGAAGGCCTGCGGCAGCACCACCAGCCGCATGTTCTGCGCATAGGTCATGCCCAGCGCCTGCCCGGCGTGGACCTGGCCGCGCGGGATCGACTGGATGCCGGCGCGCATGATCTCGCTGAAGTAGGCCGCCTCGAACGCGACGAAGGTGATGATGGCCGAGTATTCGGCTCCCACCGGCCGGCCGATGATCACCGGCACCAGCAGGAAGAACCACAGGATCACCATCACCAGCGGGATGGACCGCATGCCGTTGACGTAGAACGTTGCGGGCAGCACCAGCAGGGGCTTGCCCGACAGGCGCATCAACGCCAGCAGCGTGCCGAACACGATGCCGCCGATGGTGGAGATGAAGGTGAGCTGGACGCTGAACCAGAAGCCGTTGACGACGTAGCGGCTGATCAGGTCCCAGCTGAAGAAGGACAGATCCATCTCAGTGCCCCCCGCCGGTGCCACCGGCCACGATGAAGCCGGGAATCTGCATCCGGCGCTCGATGTAGGCGAACACGCGGTTCACCGCAAACGCGGAGATGGCGTACAGGGCGGTGACCGCGAGGTAGACCTCGATCCCGCGCGAGGTCTCCTCCTGCGCCTGCATCGCGAACATGGTGAGCTCGGCGATCGACACCGCGAACGCCACCGAGGAGTTCTTCAGCAGGTTCATCGACTCGCTGGTCAGCGGCGGCAGGATGATGCGCAACGCCATTGGCAGGATCACGTAGCGGTAGGTCTGGGCGGTGGTGAAGCCCATCGCCAGCCCCGCATAGCGCTGGCCCCGGGGCAGGGCCTGGATGCCGGCGCGCACCTGCTCGGCGATCCGCGCCGACGTGAAGAACCCGAGCGCCAGCACCACCAGCATGAAGCCGGGCACTTCGCGGAAGACGGGGAAGATCTTGGGCACGACGAAGTACCAGATGAAGATCTGCACCAGGATGGGGATGTTGCGGAACAGTTCGACCCAGGCATTGCCCAGACGCACCACCCAGGGGCTGTTCGGCAGCGTGCGGGCCGTGCCCACCAGTGCGCCCACCACCACGGCGACCACCCAGGCGCAGACGGCGACCGAGAGCGTCCAGCCCCAGGCGTGCAGCATCCATTCGAGGTAGGTGGTGTCGGCGCCTTTCGCCCAGCACCCGGCTTCCACCGTCCCCTCGATCGTGTTCTTGCAGAAAACCTGCCAGTCCCAAGCCATCGATGTTTCCCCGCCAGGGGGCCCCTCTCGTCAGATGTTGTTCGTTCTCGCCCGCGCATCCGGCGTGCGAAGGCTGACCTTCAAGCGCAAACCCCGCCCGGGCGACGCGCCGGACGGGGTTTGCGGTTCCAGCATGGCGGAGATTACTTCTTCAGGTAGTCTTCCAGCGGCTTGTCGTTGGGGTTGGCCCAGGCGTTCTTGGTTGCCTCGCTGGCCGGCAGGCCGACCTTGGTGTTCTTCGGCGGGATCGGCTGGACGAACCACTTGTCGTAGATCTTGGCCATCTCGCCGCTCTTCATCAGGTCGCGCAGGGTGTCGTCGGCCAGCTTCTTGAAGGCGGCGTCGTCCTTGCGCAGCATGATGGCGATCGGCTCGACGCTGATGGTCTCGCCCACGATCCGGTAGGCCGCCGGATCCTTGGAGGTGGCGATGTTGCCGGCCAGGATCTGGCCGTCCATCACGAACGCGTCGGCGCGGCCGGACTCGAGCATCAGGAAGCTGTCGGCGTGGTCCTTGCCGAACACCTCGTTGAAGTTCACGTTGTTGGCACGCTCGTGCTTGCGCAGCAGCTGGACCGAGGTGGTGCCGGTGGTGGTTGCCACGGTCTTGCCGCTCAGCTGGGCCAGCGAGTTGATGCCGGAGCTGGCCTTCACCGCGATGCGCACTTCCTCCACGTAGGTCGTCACGGCGAACGCGACGTCCTTCTGGCGGGTGGCATTGTTGGTGGTGGAGCCGCACTCGATGTCGACGGTGCCGTTCTGCACCAGGGGGATGCGGTTCTGCGAGGTCACCGGCAGGTACTTCACCTCGAGCTTGCGGCCGGCAGCCTTCTCGACGTTGGCCACGATGCGCTGGCACAGGTCGACGTGGAAGCCGGCGTACTTGCCGTCGCCCAGCGTGTACGACAGGGCGCCGGAGGAGTCGCGCACCCCCATCGTGATGGCGCCCGCGGCCTTCACCTTGGCGAGCGTGTCGTTCGCCTGCGCGAACGCGGCGCCGGTGGTGGCGGCCGCAATGGCTGCGGCGAGCAGAACCTTCTTCATTCGGATCTCCTGATCGAGAGCTAGGGGTGAATCTGAAAACGAAATTCTAGAGTCCAGGCCTTCGGGGATAACCCTGAAGACTTCGTCGGAACCGTAGAGTCTAAGCAGAGTTCATGCCGCCCGGCCATCCGACGCCTGCAGCCGCAAGGGCTCCGTCAGCCTCTCGGGCACCAGCAGGGCGTCCATTTCGGTCCGCGTGAGGATGCCCAGCGACTCGGCCACCGCGTCGATCGGCGCGCCGGTGGCGATCGCGGTCTTGGCGATCATGGCCGCCTTCTCGTAGCCGATGATCGGGTTGAGCGCCGTCACCAGCGTCACCGATTCGCGCACCCGGCGCGCCAGCAGCTCCCGGTTGGCCTCGATCCCGGCCACGCAGTGGTCCTGCAGCGTGATGCAGGCGTTAGAGAGGTGGCGGATGCTCTTGTACAGGCTCCAGCCCATGATCGGCTCGAAGGCGTTGAGCTGCAGCTGCCCGGCCTCGGACGCCATCGTCACCGTCACGTCGTTGCCGATCACCTCGAACGCGACCTGGTTCATCACCTCCGGGATCACCGGGTTCACCTTGCCCGGCATGATCGACGAGCCGGCCTGGCGCGGGGGCAGCCGGATGTCGCCGAAACCGGCCTGCGGCCCGCTGCCCAGCAGCCGCAGGTCGTTGCAGGTCTTGGACAGCTTGCTGGCCACGCGCTTCAACACCCCCGACAGCTGCACGAAGGCGCCCGTGTCCTGGGTGGCCTCGACCAGGTTCTTCGACTTGACCACCGGCACGCCGCTGACCTCGGCCAGCGTGCTGCAGGCCAGTTCCGCGTAGCCGGCCGGTGCGTTGATGCCGGTGCCGATGGCGGTGGCGCCCAGGTTGATCTCCTGGATCAGGACGCGCGCCTCGCGCAGCCTCGCCTCGTCCTCCTCCATCATCACCGCATAGGTCGAGAACTCCTGCCCCAGCGTCATGGGCACGGCGTCCTGCAGCTGCGTGCGGCCGATCTTGAGGATGTCGCGGAACTCGTGCGACTTGGCCTCGAAGCCGGCGCGCAGGTAGGCCATGGACTGCAGCAGGTGCTCGATGCCGAACCACAGCGCGAGCCGCACCGCGGTGGGATAGACGTCGTTGGTGCTCTGCGAGGCATTGACGTGGTCGTTCGGGTGCAGCACGTCGTAGCGGCCCTTCTCGAACCCCAGCCGCTCCAGCGCGAGGTTGGCGATCACCTCGTTGGCGTTCATGTTCGTCGACGTGCCGGCGCCGCCCTGGATCACGTCGACCACGAACTGCTCGTGGTGGTGGCCTGCGATCAACTGCTCGCACGCACCCATGATGGCGTAGGCGCGGCTCTCGTCGAGCACGTGCAGGGCGAGGTTGGTGCGGGCGGTCGCCTTCTTGACGTACCCGAACGCGCGGATCAGCTCGGGCATGGCCGAGATCGGCGTGCCCGAGATCGGGAAGTTCTCCACGGCGCGCGCGGTGTGGACGCCCCAGTAGGCCTGGGCGGGAATCGGCTTCTCGCCGAGGAAGTCGTGCTCGATGCGGTGGTCGTTCGTCATGCGGTGGCCGGCAGTTGCGGTGCGGCGACTGTAGGTCCGGCGCCGGGCGGTGACCAATGCCGTTTGGACGCGGCCCCATGCCGGCGACGCATAACCACCGCCCCGCGCGCCTGTTCAGCCCATCAGGACGTGGTCGTGCTGCCCGCCAGGTAGGTCCAGAGTGCCTGCACCGTGCCCTTGCCCGGTTCGCGGCCGCTCGGCTTCTCGCGGTAGGCGCGCACATCCATCGCCATCTCCAGTCCGCCCAGTCCCCCCGCCGCCGGCACCAGCCGACGCGCCCGCAGCTCCTTCTTGACCGCGCTGTGCGGGAGGAAGGCGACGCCGTGGCCCTCCAGCGCCATCACCTTCAGGCCCTCGGCCATGTCGGTCTCGTACACCCGGTCCAGGTGGATCGCCGTGCCGGCCTGCCGCAGGATCAGCTCGGTCACCTGGCCGAGGTAGGCGCCCGGCGCGTAGCCCAGGTAGGGGAGCGGGTGCCCGGGCCGACCGGGCAGACGGAACAGCGGTTCGCCGTCGGGGTCGGGCTTGCAGTACGGGGCGAGCACCTCCTGGCCGAGCGTCACCATCTCGTAGCGGTCGGCGTCCAGCTGCAGCGGCTGCGCGGCGTGGTGGTAGGCGATCAGCAGGTCGCAGCCGCCCTCGACCAGCCGCATCGCGGCGTCGTGCACGTTCAGTGCGATCAGGCGGCTCTTGATCGGTCCGAACCGCTCGCGCAGGCTCGACACCCAGGCCGGGAAGAAGGTGAAGGCCAGCGTGTGCGGCACCGCGAACTCGATGACGTCTTGCCCGGCACTCGAATGGCCGCGCAGCATCGCGCGCGTGCTTTGCAGCGCCTGCAGCATCTCCAGCGACTGTGCGTACAGCGTCTCGCCGGCGGGCGTGAGGCGGGTGGGATAGGAACTGCGGTCGACCAGGTCGGTGCCTGCCCAGGCCTCCAGCGCCTGGATGCGCCGCGAGAAGGCGGGCTGGGTGACGTGGCGCAGCTGCGCCGAGCGGCTGAAGCTGCGGGTCTCGGCAAGGCTGACGAAATCCTCGAGCCACTTCGTTTCCATCAGCACGCCTCCCCGCGGGCGACCGCCTCGTAGTGCGACACCACCGGGAACGGTTCGTAGAAGTGGTGCAGCAGCCGCTTCCAGTCCTGGTACTGCGGCGAGCCGCGAAAGCCCACCGTGTGCGCCTCCAGCGTGTCCCAGCGCACCAGCAGCAGGTACTCGCCAGGGCGCTCCAGGCAGCGCTGCAGCTCGTGCGAGCGGTAGCCCGGCATCGAGGCGATGATGCGCTGCGCCTGGCCGAACGCGGCTTCGAACGCCGGCTCGTGGCCGGGGCGCACCTGCAGGGGAGCGGCTTCGAGAATCACGAGACCTCCGGGACGTGGACTGCCGCCGTGCCCGCCACGGCGGACTCCGCGGGCGCTCGCCGTCGCCCTCGTTCCCGCAGCGCAGGCGCCGGGACCCCGCCTTCGCGGGGACCGCTGGGATCGCGAGCGGAAGTCTTCACGGCTGGTCAGGGCGAAAGCTCGATGGTACGTGCCTGCACCTCGGTTCCCTCGATGTGCAGCTCGCCCACCGAGACCGGCAGCTTGAAGCGGCGCGGGCCGGCGCTGCCCGGGTTGACCGTCAGCAGGCCGTCGCGCTCCTCGACCCGCGGCTTGTGCGAGTGGCCGCACACGATCACGCGCGTGCCCGGGGGCGCAGGATGGCGGCGCAGGTCGGCCAGGTCGTGCAGCACCCAGATGCCCACCGCGCCCACCTGGAGCAGCGCGGTCTCGGCCAGGCGCGCCGCCCAGGGTCCGCGGTCGTTGTTGCCGCGCACCGCCGTGAGCGGCGCGATGCCTGCCAGCTGCTCCAGGATCGAGGGCTGCACGATGTCGCCGGCGTGCACGATCAGGTCGCTGCCGCGCAGCCACTCGAGCGCCTGCGGGCGCACCAGGCCGTGCGTGTCGGAGATGAGGCCGATGCGGGTCGCCACGCGCCGGCCTCGTGGACTCAGGCGGCCCCGATGTTCGGCACCAGCGCGCCGGCCGGCTGGCCGTTCTTCAGCGCGGCGGTGAAGGCGAGCATCCGGTCGATCGGCAGGCGGGCCCGCACGCCCAGCGCCGGATCGACATGGACCTCATTGACGCCGGTCTCCAGCACGTGGGCGAGTCCGGCCAGGCCGTTCATGGCCATCCAGGGGCAGTGCGCGCAGCTCTTGCAGGTCGCACTGTTGCCGGCCGTGGGCGCCTCGTGGAACACCTTGTCCGGATTCAGCGTTCGCAGCTTGTGCATCATCCCGTTGTCGGTGGCGACGATGAACTCGCGCGCGTCCATCTCGCGGGCAGCCTTCAGGATGGCGGAGGTCGAGCCCACGGCATCGGCCAGCGCCACGACGTCAGCCGGCGACTCCGGGTGCACCAGCACCTTTGCGCCGGGATGCTGGCGCTTGAGGTCTTCGAGCTCGAAGGCCTTGAACTCGTCGTGCACGATGCACGAGCCGCTCCAGAACACCATGTCGGCGCCGGTCTCGCGCTGGATGTAGCCGCCCAGGTGGCGGTCGGGCGCCCACAGGATCTTGTGGCCCTTGTCCTTGAGGGCCTTGACGATCTCCAGCGCGCAGCTGGACGTGACCAGCCAGTCCGAGCGCGCCTTCACCGCGGCACTGGTGTTGGCGTAGACGACCACCGTGCGGTCGGGATGCTGGTCGCAGAAGGCGCTGAATTCGTCGATGGGGCAGCCCAGGTCGAGCGAGCAGGTCGCATCCAGGTCCGGCATCAGCACGCGCTTCTCGGGCGACAGGATCTTGGCCGTCTCGCCCATGAAGCGCACGCCCGAGACCACCAGCGTCTGCGCCGGGTGGTCGCGGCCGAAGCGCGCCATCTCCAGCGAGTCGCTGACGATGCCGCCGGTCTCCTCGGCCAGGTCCTGCAGGTCCGGATGCACGTAGTAGTGCGACACCATGACCGCGTTGCGCTCCTTGAGCAGGCGCCGGATGCGGTCCTTGAGCTCGTCGCGCTCGTGCGGCAGCGGCTCCACCGGCACGCGGGCCCAGGCATGCCGGGTGCTGCACACGTCGCCGACGGGCTGCTCGTAATCGACTTCCTTGATCGGGATGACGGCGGACATCAGAGTTCCTTCAGGCGCATCGAGTAGTCCGTGGCCTTCACGTCCTTGGTGAGGGTGCCGATGGAGATGCGGTCGACGCCCGTCTGCGCAAGCTCCCGCAGCTTCTCCAGCGTCACGCCGCCGGAGATTTCCAGGATCGCGCGGTCGGCGTTGCGGCGCACCGCTTCGCGCAGGGTGGCCAGGTCCATGTTGTCGAGCAGGACCATGCGGGCACCCGCGGCGAGCGCCTCGTCCAGCTGCTCCAGGGTCTCGACCTCGATCTGGACGAACTCGGCGCGCGCCGCGACCTCGGCCGCCGCCTTCAGCACCGCCGAGACCCCGCCGGCGGCCGCGATGTGGTTCTCCTTGATGAGGACCGCGTCATGGAGCCCGATGCGGTGGTTGGTGCCGCCGCCGGTGCGCACCGCGTATTTCTGCGCCAGCCGCAGGCCCGGCAGCGTCTTGCGCGTGTCGACGATCCGGGCGCGCGTGCCCTTCACCGCCTCCACGTAGCTGGCCGTCTTGGTGGCCACTCCGCTGAGCAGTTGCAGGAAGTTGAGCGCGGTGCGCTCGGCCGTCAGCAGGGCGCGCGCCGCACCGCGGATCTCCACCACCGGCTGGCCGACCGCGCAGCGGTGGCTCTCGGGCACGGCCCAGGTGATGGTGGCCTGGGGATCGAGCTGGCGCACGGCCGCCACGAACCAGGGGCCGCCGCAGACCACCGCGGCCTCGCGCGCGATCACCACGGCTTGTGCCCGGCGCGCGGGGTCCACCAGGCTGGCGGTCAGGTCACCGTCGCCCACGTCCTCGGCCAGCGCCCGCGCGGCGTCCTGGCCGGCGAGTGCGGCAACGGCGGCGGCGCTGAAATCGAATCGTTCCGTCATTGGCCGAGCATAGCCGGATCGCTTTCGCACCAGCGCCGACGCGGTTGCACACGCTGGCGCGCTCCGGCCGACAATCGGGCCATGGAAACAGCCTATCTCGACAAGGAACCCGGCCGCGACGAGGTGGACGGGTGGACCGGACCGGCCCTGATCGAATTCGGCACGCCCTGGTGCGGCTGGTGCCGCGGTGCGCAGCCGAAGATTGCCCAGGCCCTGGCCGACCATCCCGGCGTGCGCCACGTGAAGGTGGAGGACGGCAGCGGCCGCCGCCTCGGACGCTCGTTCGGCGTGAAGCTCTGGCCCACGCTGGTGTTCATGCGCGACGGCCAGGAGGTCGCCAAGCTGGTGCGCCCGATGGATGCGCAGCCGATCGCGGACGCGCTGGCGCAGATCGATCCGGTTGCCTAGCCACCGGAGGCCCAGGCCGGCGCCGTTGCTGCGGCCCGGCCGGCGAGCCTTGCGCGGTGCGGCCGGTGTGCCGGGCCTGCGATCCGCTGGGGGACCGCGCCCACCACGGCCTCAGCGGCCCTCGGCGGCCGGATCGCGTCCCATCAGCCGGGCCACGGCGTCGGCGGGGCGCAGGCCGCCGTCCAGCAGCTCCACGACCGCACGGGCGACCGGCATGTCGACGCCCAGGCGCTCGGCGCGCGCCACCACTGTGCGGGCGCAGTACACGCCCTCGGCCACGTGGCCCAGCGAGTCCACGGCCTGCTGCAGGCTGTGCCCCTGCGCCAGCAGGAGCCCCACCTTGCGGTTGCGGCTGAGGTCCCCGGTGGCCGTGAGCACCAGGTCGCCCAGCCCCGACAGGCCCATGAAGGTCTCGGCGCGTCCGCCCAGCGCGATCCCCAGGCGGGTGATCTCGGCCAGCCCTCGCGTGACCAGGGCTGCACGCGCGTTCAAACCCAGCGACAGGCCATCGCACAGGCCGGTGGCGATCGCCAGCACGTTCTTCACCGCGCCGCCGACTTCGGCGCCGACCAGGTCGTCGTTGGCGTAGACCCGCAGCTCGCTGCTGTGGAACGCGGCCACCAGCGCGTCGCGCACGGCCGCGTGCGGGCTGGCGGCCACCAGGGCCGTCGGCCGCCGCAGCGCGACCTCGAGGGCGAAGCTCGGACCGGTGAGTGCGCCGCCTTGCAGCTGGGGCGCGACGTCGGCCTGGACCTCGTGGCCGAGCAGGCCGAACGGCTGGGACTGGGGCGCCTCGAACCCTTTGCAGAGCCAGGCGATGGGCAGCCGGCTATCGGCCAGGGCCTGCAGCATGCCGCGCAACCCGGCCATGGGGGCCGCGATGACGACCAGGTCGTGCCCGGCCGCCAGCGCGGCCGCATCACCCTCCCCTGCCACCCGCAGCTGCGGCGGCAGCGGCACCTGCGGCAGGTAGCGGCGGTTGCAACGCTCCTCGCGCAGCGAGCGCCGCTGCGCGGGGTCGCGCGCCCACAGCGTGACCGCATGCCGGTCGGCCGCGCTCACGGCGAGCGCAGTGCCCCACGCCCCGGCACCGAGGACGAGCAGCTTCATGTCGCCGGCCGGCGGAATCAGGCGGAGGTGATGATCGACGACCCCTGCTGCTGAGCCTGCTGCTGCTCGTACATGGCCTGGAAATTGATCTCGGCCAGGTGCACGGGCGGGAAGCCGGCACGGGTGACCAGGTCGGACACGTTGCTGCGCAGGTAGGGGTAGACGATCTGCGGGCAGGCGATGCCCATGATGGGGTTCATCTGGTCGGCCGGCAGGTTGCGGATCTCGAAGATGCCGGCCTGCTTGACCTCGACCAGGAAGACCGTGCGGTCCTTGATCTTGGTGGTCACGGTCGCGGTGACGCACACCTCGTACATGCCCTCGGCGGCCTGGCCGGCCTCGACACCCAGCTGGATGTCGACCGACGGCTGCTCCTGCTCGAGCAGGATCGCGGGCGAATTGGGCTGCTCCAGGGACGCCTCCTTGAGGTAGACGCGCTGGATCTGGAAGACGGGGTCCTGTTGGTCGGCCATGGAGTGCTTTCTGTGAAATGAGAAGGCCCGCCTGCGTGGCAAGCGGGCCGGGTGTCGACCGGTGATTATCTCAGGGCCGTCGGCGGGCCTTCGAACGCGATGGCTCGGCTTGGGAACGCCGCAGCCGAGGCGGCGGCTCGACGCTCAGCCGTTGAGCAGCGGCAGCAGCCCGCCTTCGCTGTCCAGCGCCATCAGGTCGTCGCAGCCGCCCACGTGGGTCTCGCCGATGAAGATCTGGGGCACGGTGCGCCGGCCGGTGATCTCCATCATCTTCATGCGCTCCTGCGGCTGCGCATCGACACGGATCTCGTTGATGTGCTCCACCCCGCGCGCCTTGAGGATCTGCTTGGCCCGGATGCAGTACGGGCAGACGGCGGTGGTGTACATCGTGACGGGTTGCATTGCGATCGGTGTCCTCAGGCTTTCTCGACCGGCAGGTTAGCTTCTTTCCAGGCCTTGAGTCCGCCGGCCAGGACTTGGGCCTTGTCGTAACCCAGTTTCTTGGCCACCGCCAGCGCGCGCTGGGCGCGGCCGCCATTGGCGCACACCAGGATCAGCGGCACGGTCTTGTTCTTCACGGCCTCGGGCAGGCGGCGCTCGAGGTCGGCGAGCGGCACGTTGCGCGATCCCACCACGTGGCCCGCCGCAAATTCCTCCACCTCGGAGACGTCCACCACGACCGCCTTCTCGCGATTGATGAGCAGGACGGCGTTGCCGGGCGTGAGGCCGGACGCGGCGGCACCACGCAGCGCAGGCCACAGCAGCATGCCGCCCGAGGCCACCGCCACCGCGACCAGGGTCCAGTTGTCGATCAGGAATTTCATTCTTCGCTCATGTCCCGCCTCTCGGCGCAAACCCGGGATTCTAGAATCCGGCGTTTTGCCCGGCCACTTTCTGCCTATGTACAAGCTCGTGCTGGTTCGCCACGGCGAATCGACCTGGAACCTGGAAAACCGCTTCACCGGCTGGACCGACGTCGACCTGACGCCGACCGGCATCGAGCAGGCCAAGGCCGCCGGACGCCTGCTGCGCGCCGAGGGCTACGAGTTCGACGTCTGCCACACCAGCGTGCTCAAGCGCGCCATCCACACCCTGTGGCACTGCTTGGACGAGATGGACCGCCAGTGGCTGCCCACGGTGAAGTCGTGGCGCCTGAACGAGCGCCACTACGGCGGGCTGCAGGGCCTGAACAAGGCGGAAACCGCACGCAAGTACGGCGACGAGCAGGTGCTGGTCTGGCGCCGCAGCTACGACGTTCCGCCCCCCGCACTGGAGGCGGCCGATCCGCGCAGCGAGCGCGGCGACCTGCGCTACGCCCGCCTGGCCCCGGGCGACGTGCCCCTGACCGAGTGCCTGAAGGACACGGTCGCGCGGGTGATGCCCTACTGGAACGAGTCGATGGCACCGGCCATCCGCGCCGGCAAGCGGCTGCTGGTGGCGGCGCACGGCAACTCGATCCGGGCATTGGTCAAGTACCTGGACGGCATCTCGGACGCCGACATCGTCGGGCTGAACATCCCCAACGGCATTCCGCTGGTGTACGAGCTCGACGCCGACCTGCGCCCCATCCGCCACTACTACCTGGGCGACGCCGAGGCGGCCGCCCGTGCGGCCGCGGCGGTGGCAGGCCAGGGCAAGGCCTGACCGCGACCTGACGCCCATCCGCTGGCCGGCACCGCCCGGCTTGCGAACGGCTTGTAAAGTCCGGCGATTTCGCACGGCCCGGCACGCTCTTCCGGAACCACGCTCCCTCCGACGCGTCTGAGCATGTTCTCAGGTGTATATTGACTGCGCGAGAGGACTTGACTTTCCCCATGAGCCACAAACTGAAGATCGCCGGCTGGATTTCGGTGGGCGCGCTGGCCGGCGCCCTGACCACGGTCTCGCTGCAAACCGTCGCCCGTGGCTCCCTGGCCCCGCTGCCGCTCGAGGAACTCCAGCAGCTGGCCGCCGTGTTCGGCATGGTCAAGAGCGACTACGTGGAGCCGGTCGACGAGCGCAAGCTCATCTCCGACGCCATCTCCGGCATGGTGTCCAGCCTCGATCCGCATTCGCAGTATTTCGACAAGAAGTCCTTCAAGGAATTCCGCGAAGGCACCTCCGGCCGCTTCGTCGGCGTGGGCATCGAGATCTCCCAGGAAGACGGCCTGGTGAAGGTGGTCTCGCCGATCGAGGGCTCGCCGGCCTACCGGGCGGGCCTGAAACCCAACGACCTGATCACCAAGATCGACGACACCGTCGTCAAGGGCCTGACGCTGTCCGACGCGGTCAAGCGCATGCGCGGCGAGCCCCAGACCAAGGTCACGCTCACCATCTTCCGCAAGGAGGAGAGCCGCACCTTCCCGGTCACGATCACCCGCGAGGAGATCAAGACCCAGTCGGTCAAGGGCAAGGTGATCGAGCCGGGCTATGGCTGGATCCGCCTGTCGCAGTTCCAGGAGCGCACCGTCGATGACTTCGTGCGCAAGGTCGAGGAGATCTACCGTGCCGAGCCCAACCTCAAGGGCATGGTGCTGGACCTGCGCAACGACCCGGGCGGCCTGCTCGACGCGGCCGTGGCCATCTCCGCGGCCTTCCTGCCCGAGAACGTGACGGTGGTCTCCACCAATGGCCAGCTGGCCGAGAGCAAGTTCGTCTACAAGGCCTCGCCCGAGTTCTACCAGCGCCGCTCCGGCTCCGATCCCCTGCGCCGCCTGCCGGCCGGCATCAAGACGGTGCCGCTGGTGGTGCTGGTCAACGAAGGATCGGCGTCCGCCAGCGAGATCGTGGCTGGCGCCCTGCAGGACCACAAGCGCGCCGCCATCCTGGGCAGCCAGACGTTCGGCAAGGGTTCGGTGCAGACGGTGCGCCCGCTCGGCCCCGACACGGGGCTGAAGCTCACCACGGCCCGCTACTACACCCCCAGCGGCAAGTCGATCCAGGCGCGCGGCATCGTGCCGGACGTGCTGGTCGACGAGAGCGAGGAAGGCAACCTGCTGTCGCTGCTGCGCACGCGGGAAGCCGACCTGGAAAAGCACCTGGGCAGCGGCCAGGGTCCGGAAGTCAAGGACCCCGCGCGCGAGAAGCTGCGCGAGGAGGCCCGCAAGCGGGCCGAGGAAGAGGCCCGCAAGCCGGTGTCCGAGCGCAAGACCCCTGAGTTCGGCACGCCCGAGAAGGACTTCCAGCTGGTGCAGGCGCTGAACCAGCTCAAGGGCCGGCCGGTGCTGGTAAGCAAGACCCAGGTCATCGAGAACAAGAACGAGAAGAAGGAACAGTGATCGCGGCGGCCTGCGCCGCCCCTGTTCCCACCAGGCCGGACGAGCGCCGGCCGGATGCAGCAAAGCCAGCCTCCGGGCTGGCTTCGTTCTTGTGGCCCACAATCGCGGCCCATGACCGATGACGACCTGCTGCGCTACTCGCGCCACATCCTGCTCGAGGAGATCGGCGTCGAGGGCCAGGAGCGCCTCGCGGCCGGACGCGCGCTGGTGATCGGTGCCGGTGGGCTGGGATCACCGGTCGCGCTGTACCTCGGCACGGCGGGCGTGGGCCACATCACCCTGGTCGACCACGACCGGGTGGACGTCACCAACCTGCAGCGCCAGATCGCGCACGCCATGGCCCGGGTGGGGCTTCCCAAGGTCGAATCCGCGCGGCAGGCCATCGCCGCCCTCAATCCGGGCGTGCAGGTGGACACGGTGGACGCAAAGGCCGATGCGGCCCTGCTCGACGCGCTGGTCGCCCGGCACGACGTCGTGATCGACTGCTGCGACAACTTCGCCACCCGCCAGGCCGTCAACGCCGCCTGCGTGCAGCATGGCAGGCCCCTGGTGTCGGGGGCAGCGATCCGCCTGGACGGACAGCTGGCCGTGTACGACCCGCGGGATCCGCAGTCGCCCTGCTATGCCTGCGTCTTTCCCGCCGACAGCGCGCCGGAGGAGACACGCTGCGCGACGCTGGGCGTGTTCGCGCCGCTGGTGGGCATCATCGGTTCGATGCAGGCGGCCGAGGCGCTGAAGCTGCTGGCCGGCATCGGGCCCGGGCTCGCCGGGGTGCTGCTGCTGCTGGATGCACGCGGCATGGAGTGGACCCGCCTGCGCACGCCCCGGCTGGCCGCCTGCCCGGTCTGCTCGGGCCGCAGTCGGCACTGAGGATCAACGTCGCGGCGCAGCCGGTGCTGCGCCCATGCGCTGACGGTCTTCCTCGGTGGGCTTGCCGTTGCTGGCGGGCGCTGCGGCCTGGCGCAGCGTGCCCACGCAGTCCGCGTCCTGCCCCGGCCCGGTCTCGATGGTCGCGGCCAGCGCCAGCAGCGGATTCACCGCGCCCAGGGCCACGGCGGCCAGCGCGCGGCCGGCCAGCGAGCCCTTGTCCAGGCCCACCTCGGGCGCGCCGAAGGTGCCGCCCACCTTCAACGGCGAACGCAGGCTCAGGATGCTGGTGTCCTTGGGCTGCGGCTTGATCACCACGTCCATCGCTTCGCGGCCGAGGTCGATCCTGGCGTTGCCCCAGAACACGGTGTCGTCGGTGTCCAGCAGCAGTGCACGCGAGGTCATGACGCCCTTCTCGACGTTGAAGGCGGTCGCGGCGCACCGCACCTCCACCCGCCGGTCGCCTTCGACGAAGAACTTCAGCACCTCGCCGCCATCCAGGCCGGCGAACTCCAGCAGGATGTTGCTGATCTCCCCGCGCCCCATGAGCAGCGCGACGTTCCCGTCGGCGTTCCCCAGCATCTGGGCCACCGAACCGCCGCGGGTGGTCAGTTCGATCTGTGCCTGGAGCTTGCCGAAGCTGTTGCGCATGGACTGCGACGCAGGAACGAGCTTGCTGAGTTCCAGGGAGCGCGCGTCGAGCCGCGTCTGGGCGGTTGCCGGATTCGCATTCGCATCGATGCGGATCTGGCCGGCCAGCCGCCCGCCCGCCACGCCCAGGTCGAGTGGATCGAGTCGCAGCACCCCATCGGCGAGCCGCACATGGGTGCGCATGCTGTCCAGCGGCAGCCCCTTGGCATTGACGACCTTGGCGGCTTCCACCTGCACGTCGGCATTCATGCTCTTGATCCGGCTGACGTCCAGCGGCGCATTCGGCAGGACCTTGCGGTTCGGGTCCTTGGGCGCCTTGTCCTTGCGGTCCTTCTTGGCGGCCGGTGTGCCGGCATCTGCGACCTTCTGCGTGGCGGCGGCCGACCGCCCCTTCGGGTCGTCGCGCAGGCCGATCAGCGGCGCGAGATCCTCGAAATCCAGCATGCGGGACTTCAGTTGTCCGCTGAGCGCCGGCACCTTGGCCGACTGGTCGAAGGCGAGCTCGCCCGTGATGTCCGTGCGGCCCAGGCGCGCGTCGATGCGGCGCGCGCGCCAGAGGTTCCCCTCCTTCGCGAGCTGGCCCCCCATCGCGTACTTCGGCGTGTCGGGCAGCGACACGCCGACCAGCTTGTACAGGTCGCCCAGGTTGTTCCCCTGCAGGCGGAAGTCGACGTTCGCACCATCGAGCGTCGCCAGGCTCGAGACGGCTCCGCGGGCCTCGAGCCGGGTGTTGCCCGCGGCGAGCTGCACTTCGGCCGGGAAAGGCTGCTGCAGTGGCGCGCTCAGGTACAGCACGTCGCCTGTCCTGCCCTGGGCGGTGAAGGCCTGCTCCTGCCAGGTGCCGCGTGCCTGGAACTGCAGCGGCATGGCCGGCGTGCCGGCAGCCGCCCCCGCGTTGGCGGTGGCACGGTCCATCGCGAAGTCCACCCGCACGTCGGCGCCTTGTGCGCTGGCCACGTAGTGCAGCGTGCCCTGGTCGACCACCAGAGCCCCGATGTCCGGCACGTTGCTCTCGTCCTTGGTGTCGCCTCCCAGGGCCCAGGTCTTGCGGCCATCCGGCTCGATCTGCATCCCCAGCTGGGGTCGCGTGAGCCGGATCAGCGGCAGCTCGATGCGGCGGCGCAGCAGCGGCCACAGGCGCACGTCGACTTCGGCGGCATCGGCCTTGACCAGGTGCCGGTCCCGGGCCCAGTCGGGGTTGGCGAATTCGATGCCGTCCATCAGCACGCGCGTCGTGCGGCCGACCTTCACGTCCAGGCGGCGCGTGATCTCGAAATGGCGGCCGGTCTTCTCGCTGACGTACCGGTTGATCGGCCCGCGCAGCACGTCCCAGGGGAACAGGGCGACCAGCAGCATCAGCGCAGCGAGCACCAGCACGATCGCAGCCAGAAGCTTGGCCCACCAGGGCAAGCGCTTCGCCGGGTGGACTGCTGCGTCGGCCATGGGTCGGTCAGCGTGACGTGGTGGGCTGGATGGTGGACGCGACCGACGCCGGCGCGACGTGCTGGGCGGTGGCGCCGTCGACTGGCTCGCCCAGCGCCACGAGCCCGGCCGCAACCAGCGTGCCGAAGAAGATCATCAGCGTATCGAGGACGAGTTTCATGGCCGGCTGCTGGAGGTTTCGTGTTTCGGCCGAGTCTGGGGGGTGAACAAATGTTGCCCGGTCAGTGCCGTGCGTCAGCTCCTGTCGGCAGGTGCCTACAAGCGGCCTGCCGCCATGCCGACGGGAGCCACGGGCGAAACAGCCCGCTCCTGCGATCGCCCGCGGGAAGGTGATGGCTGGGGAGCGCCAGCAAGGCAGGGCCCTGCTCGGAGCCTTTTTTGCCGGGCCCGCTCGCCTGCCAGCAGGGCGCATCCAGGCACCGATGGTCGGCGGCCGACCGGCGAAGGTCGCAGCGGCAGGAGCCTGAGAGCGGGGGGAAGACGGCGGGGGTGGAGCGCAGGATGGGATGCATCGTGCCAGCGCCGCCTCGAGGAGAGGGCGCGCTGCAGGATGCGATGTCTCTGCAGCGCGCAGAGCAGCGAGGGGGCTGCTCGGGTGGGATGCGGCCGATCAGTCGATCAGCTTGTTCTTCAGCGCGTAGCAGGTCAGGTCGCTGTTGGAAGCCAGGCTCATCTTCTCCATCAGGCGCGTGCGGTAGGTGCTCACGGTCTTGACGGAGAGCGACAGCGCCTTGGCGATGTCGCCCGCAGTCTCGCCCTTGGCCAGCTTCAGGAAGACCTGGAACTCGCGCTCGGACAGCTGCTCGTGCGGCGCACCGCCTTCCTTGCGGTTGAGCTGCTGGGCCAGCAGTTCGGCGACGGCGGGCGAGATGTAGCGGCGTCCGAGGGCGATGGTGCGGATCGCGTTGACGATCTCCATCGGCTCGCACTCCTTGTTCAGGTAGCCGCTGGCGCCCTGGCGGATCAGGTTCATCGCATAGTGCTCCTCCGGGTAGCCCGAGAGGATCAGGATGCCGACGTCGGGCGCCTTCGCTCGGATCATGCCCAGCGCGTCGATGCCGCTCTGGCCCGGCATCGACAGGTCCATCACCAGCACATCGAGCTCCGTGGTGCGGACCAGGTCGATGGCCTCGCGGCCACTCGCGGCTTCGCCCACCACGCGCAGATCCACCTGCTCGGAGAAGAACTGCTTGAGTCCCGACCGAACGATGGCATGGTCATCCACAATGCCGACTTTGATCATGTGTTTCGCTTTCGAGTGCCTGTCCGTCGGACCATTGTGGCCCAACTTGGAATGGAAATGGCCTACCCTTCAGCCATGATTATTTCGGATTTTCCTGGTTCACGGGGCCGCAGGCCGTGAACTTCGCCACTGGCGGCCGGCTGCCGAAGAAGGCGCTCAGCCTTTTACTGGCCGTTCTGGCTGCCCTCACGCTCATCGGCATCAACGAGGCCGGCCATGAGCGCTCGACAGCGGCCCTCGACAGTGTGGCACGCGAATTCGAGACCCGCAGCCGCCTCAACAGACTGCTGCAGCACATCCTGGATGCCGAGACCGGCTCCCGCGGCTTCCTGCTCACCGGCGACCCGCGCTACCTGGAACCGTACGACGCCGCGGTGACCAGGATCGGCACCGTGCTCGAAGGTCTGCGCCAGGAGCCGCAGCGCACCCCCCAGGATGCCGTCGCGCTCGCCGAGCTCGGCCGCAACGTGGAACGCAAGCTGGCCGAGATGGAACTGTCGGTGCGCATGCGCAAGCAGGGCAACGAGGATGCCTGGAAGTTCGTGCTCATGACGGACGTCGGCAAGGAGCACATGGACGCGATCCGGCTGCAGTCGATGCGGCTGCTGGAGTCGGCTGCCACGCGGATCGAGGCCAGCCAGGCCCAGGTTCGCCACTCGCTGCTGCTCTCGCGCATCGGGATCGCGCTCACCGGGGTGGCCGCCCTGGTGGCGTTCTGGCTGTACCTGCGCCAGTCCGGCCGCCTCGAGCAGGCTGGCGAGCGGCAGCAGCAGGCGCTGCAACAGGAACGCGACCAGCTGGAGCTGCAGGTGCGCGATCGCACCGCCACGCTGGCCGAACTGGCCACCCACCTGCAGCAGGTGCGCGAGGACGAACGCGGGCACCTGGCGCGGGAACTGCACGACGAACTCGGCGCCCTGCTCACGGCGGCCAAGCTCGACGTGGCGCGGCTGAAGTCCCGCCTGGGCACGCCGCCCCCGGAGGATATCGGACAGCGGCTGCAGCACCTGACCGAGACCCTCAACAGCGGCATCGCGCTGAAACGCCGCATCATCGAGGACCTGAGGCCGTCCTCGCTGTCGAACCTGGGGCTGACCGCGTCGCTCGAGATCCTGGGTCGGGAGTTCTCGGAGCGCTCCGGCGTGGACGTGGCCACCAACCTCGAGCCGGTCGACCTCGACGAAGCGCACCAGCTGACCGTCTACAGGCTGGTCCAGGAAGCGCTGACCAACGTCGCCAAGTACGCCGAAGCCCGGCACGTCGAGGTGGCCGTCCACCGCTACGAGAACCACGTGGAAGTGACGGTGACGGACGACGGCAACGGCTTCGACCCGGCCGGCGCCCGTCCGACCACGCACGGGCTGGCCGGCATGCGCCACCGGGTCGAAACGGCCGGTGGCCGACTGATGGTGGCATCCGAACCGGGGCGCGGCACCCGCATCACCGCCGTGTTGCCTTCGCAGCTTCCGGCCGCCTGATTCCGGTTCAGCCGTCAGCCCGCTCCTACGCGGCCCCACCCCGCGCACCGACATCCGATCACGCTTGCGGCCGATCAGCCACGGCCGAGCCGGCCACGTACGCTTGTCCGCGTAGCGCAGTCGACAAACGCGCCAACCCACGGTGCCGCGCTCGCATCGGGGCGCACCAACACGAGAGAGGACATCTGATGGCCAACAGCAAATCGTTCCGTGCCGGAACCTCCACCCAGTCGCTCGCCGACGACGCCATGGAGAAGGTGCGCGACCTGCGCCTGGGCGTGCAGGACCTGGCGAGCAAGAGCCTGAACGCCGTGGGCGACACCGCCAGCGTCGCGCAGGAACGCCTGGGCCGCTACGCGGGGCTCACCGGCCGCTATGTCACCGAACAACCGGTCAAGTCCGCGCTGATCGCCGCCGCGGTCGGCGCCGCGGTCGCCGCGATCGTGATGGTGGCCCGCAGCCGTCGCAACCGTTACTACTACTGATCGGGGCAGGCGCGCCATGGCCCTCGTGCATCCCATCTTCTCGGTGCTGGTCAGCCGGCCGGAGCTGGTCATGGACCACGTCGCCGGCTACGCTTCCCTCGTGCAGGAGGAGGCGTCCACCGTTGGCACCGAGGTGAAGAAGCGGGCGATCGCCTGGGCGGTGTGCGGGGTCTGCGCGCTGGTGTTCCTGATCCTGGCCGGCGTCGCCTTCATGCTGGGCGCCGTGCAAAGCTTCCACTGGGCCCTGGTGCTGGTGCCGCTGGTGCCGCTGGCCATTGCCGGCGCGGCGTTCGGGATGGCGCGCAAGCAGCTTCCCGGCCGCGCCTTCGCCGAGCTGCGCGCGCAGCTCGACGCCGATGCCCAGGCCCTGCGCACCCTGGGAGGGCGCCCGTGAGCACCGGGTCCGACCGGGTCGAACGCACGCGGCTGGCGATCCTCGAACACATCCACCGCAGGGACCAGCGGCGTCACGGACGCGACCCCGACCAACTCGACGCCAGCACCACGCAGGCGCAAGCCGACCGGATCCAGGCCGACGCCGTGCAGCGGGATGTCGGGGGCGGCGGCGGCGGCGGCTGGATGTCCCAGGCCCGCGACCAGGTGGAAGCCTGGTGGCGCTACCACCCGGCGCATGTCGCGGTGGACCTGGCGCGTCCTGCCCTGGCCTCCTACGCGCGCCGCAAGCCGCTGGCCTACCTGGGCATCGCGGCTGCCGCGGGAGCCGTGCTCTTCATGCTGCGGCCCTGGAAGCTGATCTCGGTGACCGGTGTGGTCGTGGCACTGGCGAAGTCGCCCCAGGTGGCGGGCCTGGTGATGTCCGCGCTGTCCTCCTCGCACAACCCCAAGGACGACCCCCCCGTCGAGGAATGAACCACGACCGCGGCTGGAAGGTGCGGCCAGCCGGCGGACCTCATGCAACCGCACCAATGAACAGGGATACAAGGAGAACACCATGAACAAGTACGCACGCGCCATCGCCATCGCCGCCCTCGCGGGTGCCACGCTCGCCGGCACCGGCTGCGCCGTCGTGCGCGGCCAGCAGACCGCCGGCTCCTACGTCGACGACACCACCATCACCACCGCGGTGAAGGCCAAGTTCGTCGAGGACAAGACCGTCGATGCGGCTGCCATCAAGGTGCAGACGCTGAACGGCACCGTCCAGCTCTCGGGTTTCGCCAAGTCCAGCGCCGAGAAAACCCAGGCCGAATACCTCGCGCGCAACACGAAGGGCGTGCGAGACGTCAAGAACGACCTGATGGTCCGTCCCTGATCTGAACATCCATTCCGAGGGCGCCCCGGCCACGTCCGATCCGGACGGGGCCGGGGCGCATTTCCCATGAAAACATTCCGCTGCGACCACTGCGGTCACCCCCTGTTCTTCGAGAACGTCCGATGCCTCCAGTGCGGCAGCGCCCTCGCCTTCCTGCCGCACCGGCTCGCGCTCTGCGCGATCGAGCCGGCCGAGGGGGCAGCCCCCGGGCTGTGGCAGCGCAAGGCGGCGCACCGCCGGCGGCCCGCGCACTGGCAGTACCGGCTGTGCCGCAACCACACCGACCACCAGGCCTGCAACTTCGCCGTGCCGGCGAACGATCCCAACGAGTACTGCGTCTCGTGCCGCCAGACCCGCGTCCTGCCCGATCTCTCGGTGCCCGAGAACGTGGAGCGCTGGTACCGCATCGAGGTCGCCAAGCGACGTCTGTTCTACACGCTCGCCCATCTGGGCCTGGTCTCGGTGGACCCGCCCAACGGCGAGCGCGACGGCCCGGTCTTCGAGTTCCTGGCCGACACCCCTGGCCACATGGTCATGACCGGCCATGCCAACGGTCTCATCACCCTGAACATCGCGGAAGCCGACGACGCCGAACGGGTCAAGCGGCGCGTCCAGCTGCACGAGCCGTACCGGACGCTGCTGGGCCATCTGCGCCACGAATCGGGCCACTACTACTGGGACCGCCTGATCGACGAGGGTGGTCGGGTCGACGAGTTCCGTCGGGTCTTCGGCGACGAGTCGGTCGACTACGGCGAGAGCCTGCAGCGGCATTACGCGAACGGAGCGCCGGCCGACTGGAAGAACAGCTTCGTCAGCGCCTACGCGACCTCGCACCCGTGGGAGGACTGGGCCGAGACCTGGGCCCACTACCTGCACATGGTGGATCTGCTGGAGACGGCGGCCTCGTACAACACCAAGGTGGAGATCCCTGGCGGCGGCGGCACGCCGGCGCCGGATGACGCCGCCGAAGTCGAGGTCGACGATCCCTTCGAGCGCAGCGAGCCCGACTTCGACAGGCTGGTGGAACAGTGGGTGCCGGTGACGCTGCTGGTGAACAGCCTCAACCGGAGCCTGGGCCAGGAGGACGCCTATCCCTTTGCGCTCACCCCGGTCGCGCTCGAGAAGCTGCGGTTCATCCACCAGGTGATCCATGACCACCGCGAGCAGCCAGACGGCGGCAAGCCGGAGCAGGACGACACCAGCGGTCCCGCCATGCAGACGCCCGAGCCGGTGCCAGCAGGGGCCTGACGAAGCCCTCCGGCGCGCGAGCAAGCGCCGGAGGCGATCCACGCGTCAACTGGAGCTGACGGTCAGCTGGTTGTTGACCGACTTCACGTCGCGGATGTTCTTGGCGATCTCGTCGGCCCGTGCCTTGGCCGACGCGCTGGGCACAGGTCCGGTCAGCGTGACCACCCCGTCGCGGGTGTCCACGTCGATGCGGGTGGCCTTCAGGTCCTTGTCGCCCATCAGGCTCGCATTCACGCGGGCCGTGATCTGCGCGTCGTCCACCTTGACGCCGGCCGTCCCGGCCGCGCCCATCACCGAGGTCCGCACGTCGGCCGTCGCACTGCGGGCTGAGTCGCCGGCGCGCGCGGTGGCCTCTCGGGTGGTGCTTCCGAGTTCGGCGGTCTTCTCGCGCACCGCGGCACCCAGCTCGGCGGTCTTGTCGCGTCCGGTGTCGCGTGCGGTCGCGGTCGCTTCGCGCGCCTCCTGGCCGGCGTCGCGCGCGACCTCCCCGGTCCGGGCGACGGCCCCATCGAGCTTCTGGCCCACGGTCTCGCCGTCGCTGCGCTCCCCGCAGGCACCCAGCGCCAGGGCCAGCAGCAGCGTGGACGCGCCCAGGACGCGGTGTCGGTTGGCAGGCTGCATCTTCTTTCCTTTCCGAAAAATGGAACGGGGCTCCACGCCCCGCCTGCAGCCACTCTAGGAACGCACCGGCCGGGCATGCAGCGGCCGCCGGCGCGTGTCCCTGTAGGACCCGTCGCGCGCGGCTCAGCCGTCCCCTTCGATGTCCCGCAGGATGCGATCGAGCCGTGTCGACAAGGACTCTGTCGAGAGCTTCTCGCGAAAGCGTTCGACCATCAGCGGAAGGCTCATCGGACTCGGGTGGCGCAGGTGGACCAGTTCCAGTCGCCGTCGTGCGATGCGCTCCAGCGTCGCCCGCAGTCGGGACAGCTCGAGCTCCTGGCTGAGCACCTCGCGCTCGGCCTGGTTCAGCAGCAGGTTGCCCTGGTCGTACTTGCGAAAGACCTCGTAGAACAGGCCGCTGGAGGCCTGCAGCTGCCGCATGCTCTTGGGCTGGCCGGGGTAGCCCGTGAAGATGAGTCCCGCCACGCGCGCGATCTCGCGGAAGCGGCGCTGCGCGAGCTCCGAGGAATTGAGCGACGCCAGCACGTCGTGCAGCAGGTCGTCGCCGGAGAAGACCGATCCGTCGGCCACCGGCGCAAGGTCGAACGCCTCGGCGCTCACCAGCTCGAATCCGTAGTCGTTGACCGAGATGCTGAACGTGTTGGGGCGCTCGCGCGCGAGGCGCCATGCCAGCAGGCTGGCCAGCCCCAGGTGCACGTGGCGGCCGGCGAACGGATGCACGTACAGGTGCTGCCCCTCGCGCGAGCGGTAGGTCTCCACCAGGATGGTGTCCGGCGTCGGGATGCGGGACAGCCGTGCCTGCGTCTCCAGCATGGGCCGTGCGGCCTCCAGTTCGGGATGGGCGTACTCGCCCCGGGACGCCGCCTGCATCATCTCCAGCACCGCGTCGCCAAGCTCGGTGGACAGCGCCATCTTGCTGCCCTGCCACGTCGGCACCGTGCCCTTGGTGCGGGTGGCCTTGCGCACGTAGGCGGCCATGTCCTGCACCCGCACGAATTCGAGCAGCCGTCCCGCGAAATAGAAGCAGTCGCCCTTGCGCAGCCGCGCGATGAAACCTTCCTCGATCGTGCCGATGTTGCCGCCGCTGAGGTATTTCACCTGCATCGACGCATCGCTGACGATCGTGCCGACGGACAGCCGGTGCCGCCGGGCGATGCCGCGGTCGGGCACGCGCCACACGCCCGCCTCGTCCTGCCGGATGCGGTGGTAGTCGGGGTAGGCCGAGAGGCTCTCGCCGCCGCGTTCGCAGAACGCCAGCGCCCAGTCGAACTCCTCGCGCGTGAGGTCGCGATACGACCAGGCCGAGCGCACTTCCTCGTAGAGCGCATCCGCCTCGAATCCACCGCCGAGCGCGATGGTGACGAGGTGCTGCACCAGCACGTCCAGCGGCTTGGCCGGCGCTTCGCGCCGTTCGACCCGGCCCTCGGCGGCAGCGACGCGCGCCGCGGCCGCCTCGATCAGCTCCATCGTGTGGGTCGGCACCAGCGTGAGCCGGCTGGCGCGGCCGGGCGCATGACCGCTGCGGCCGGCGCGCTGCATGATCCGCGCCACGCCCTTGGCCGAGCCGATCTGCAGCACCCGCTCCACCGGCAGGAAGTCCACCCCGAGGTCGAGCGAGGACGTGGCCACGACGGCGCGCAGGCGCCCTTCCTTCAAGCCGAGCTCGACCCACTCGCGGGTCGAACGATCCAGCGACCCGTGGTGCAGCGCGATCTCGCCCGCCCAGTCCGGCCTGGCCTGCAGCAGCAGCTGGTACCAGATCTCGGCCTGCGACCGGACATTGGTGAAGACCAGCGTCGGGCCGGCCTGGGCGATCTCCTCCACCACGGGCGCCTGCATCCGCGCGCCCAGGTGGCCGGCCCAGGAGTACTTGCCCGGATCGGGCGGAATCAGCGTGTCGATCACCAGGGTCTTGTCGATCCTGCCGCGCACCAGCAGCGGCCGCGGCCGCCGCTGAGGACCGCACAGGATCTCCATCGCCTCCTCGAGATTGCCGAGCGTCGCGCTCAGTCCCCAGGTGACCAGCGCGGGATGGAAACGCCGCAGCCGCGCCAGGGCGAGTTGCGCCTGCACCCCCCGCTTGCTCCCGATCAGCTCGTGCCATTCGTCGACCACGACGAATTCGACCGACTGGAGTTCCTGGCGAGCGTGCTCGCGCGTGAGCATCAGGCTCAGGGACTCCGGCGTGGTGACCAGCACCGTCGGGAAGCGCCGGTCCTGGCGGGCACGCTCGGCACTGGCGGTGTCACCGGTGCGCTGGCCGATCGTCCACGCCGGTGCCAGGTCGCGCAGGGGCGCGGTGAGCGCCCGCGTGGTGTCGGCGGCGAGCGCCCGCATCGGCGTGAGCCAGATCGCCCGCAGCGGCTCGGCGCCACGACCCGGCGGATGGCGCGCCAGCAGCATGTCGAGCATGCCGAGCCACACGGCGTAGGTCTTGCCGGCGCCGGTCGTGGCATGCAGCATGCCGCTGCGTCCCTGCGCGATCGCGCGCCACACCTGCTGCTGGAAGGCAAAGGGTGTCCAGCCGCGCGCGGCCATCCAGCGCTGGCCGGGCGCCGCCAGGCTGTCGCTCCCGTCCGGGACACCTTCCACGTCTGCGTTGCGAGCCATCGTCGCTCACGATTGTCGGCGCGCCGCTGTCCCCGTGGGGTCCCGCGACCTGTCGCATTGCCGCCGCACTGCCGCCTGCGACGCCCGCGCCCTCGCTTAAGCTCGGGGCATGTCGAGCCTGTCGCGCTGGTTACCCTTCCTCCGCTGGCCGCGACCCGACGCGGCGCTCTTGCGCGGCGAGGTCGCCGCGGCCCTCACGGTCGCCGTCGTGATGATCCCGCAGTCGGTGGCCTATGCCGGCCTGGCAGGCATGCCGCTGGTGACCGGCCTGTACGCCACCTTCCTGCCGATGCTGGCCGCGGTGCTGTTCTCCAGCTCCACGCGCCTGTCGGTCGGGCCCTCCGCCCTCAGCAGCGTGCTGGTGGGGGCGTCGCTGGTCGGCATGGCTCCCCCAGGGAGCGCGCAATGGGTGGCGCTGGCGGTCTGGCTCGCCCTGCTGTCCGGCCTGATGCAGCTGGCCGTGGGCGCCGGTGGCGCCGCCTGGATGCTGAACCTGGTGAGCTCGCCGGTGCTCACCGGCTTCAGCCAGGCGGCCGCGGTGCTGATCATCGCGTCGCAGCTGCCGCAGCTGCTCGGACTGCAGGGGCCGCTCTCCAGCCTGCTGCACGGCCCCCGGTTCGACCTCGAGGGGCTCGCCTACGGCCTGGTCTGCGTGGCCCTCTTCGAGTTCGGCAAGCGCAAGCTGCCCAAGGTGCCGATGGTGCTGCTGGTGCTGGCCGCGGTGGCCGTCCTGAGCGCCGCCACCGGCTATGCCGGCCGGGGGCATGTCGTGGGCGCGCTGCCGGCAGGCCTGCCGGGGTTCTACTGGCCCGCCCTCCCCGCCTGGGACGTGCTGGGCGCGCTGGTGGCCCCTTCGCTCGTGCTGGCGCTGGTCAGCTCGATGGAGATGGCGTCGAGCGCCAAGATCGAGAGCCAGCGGGACGGGCGGCGCTGGGACGCCAACCAGGACCTGATCGGCCAGGGGGTGGGCAAGCTGGCATCCGCGTTCTCCGGCAGCTTCCCCACGAGCACCTCGTTCTCGCGCTCGGCGATCACGCTCTATGCGGGTGCCCGCACCGGCTGGGCGACCGTCGCCTCCGCAGCGATCGTGCTGCTGGTGCTGCTGTTCCTCACCCCGGCGCTCTACCACGTGCCGACGGCGGCGCTCTCCGCCGTGGTGGTGGCGGCGGTCATGGGGCTGATCAAGCCCAAGGTGTTCCGCACCTTGTGGCAGGTCGACCGGGTCGAGGCGATCACGGCCGCCGTGACCTTCGCGGTCACCGTGCTGTCGGCCCCGAGGATCTACTGGGGCGTGCTGACCGGCGTGGTGATCGTGCTGGCGCACTTCCTCTACCTGCGGCTGCACCCCCGCATCATCGAGGTGGGGCTGCACCCGGACGGCAGCCTGCGCGACCGCCACCTGTGGACGCTGGCGCCGATCGCGCCCCAGACCTATGCGCTGCGCATGGACGCGGAGCTCGATTTCGCCTCCGCCACCGCGCTCGAGCGTGCTGTCGTCGAACACCTGGCCGCGCATCCCAACACCCGGCACGTGTGCCTGTTCGCGCAGCCCATCAACCGGATCGACGCCACCGGCGTCGAGATGTTCGGCGCGCTGCGGCGCCTGCTCCACGGGCGCGGCATCACACTGCACATCGTGGGCATCAAGCTGCCGGTGGAGAAGGTGCTGCGCAAGTCGGGCGAGCTGGAGGACGGGCCGCTGCTGCGGCTGTACCGCACCGACGTCGAGGCGCTGCTGGCGTTCGGGCGGCTCAGCCCCTGAAGGCGACCGAACTGGGCAACGGCCGACGGGGAGTGGCCGCCCGCGGTGGCGGCCGCCGGGCGCCCGGCTAGGCGCTGACGATCCAGCCCTCGAGCGGATCGAGCCCGACGGGCAGGCCGTAGCGGGGCGCCCCCTGTCGCCACGCCCACGCGGCCTGCATGAGGCACAGCACGGCATCGAGCGCGTCGCCGCTCGCGTCCTCCACCAGCGCGTCGCGCTGCGCGTGGCTCACCTTCAGGCGCAGGCCCAGGCGCGTGCGGCCCGCCTCCAGGGCGGTGACCACGTCCTTGCGGGCGATCAGCCGCTCGGGCGTCTGCTTGCTGCGGTCGTCGTTCTTGTAGCTGCGCCGGCCGATGAGCTCGCGGGCGAGCAGGCCGGGATAGGCCTCCAGCGCGACGCGCTGCGGGTCGCCGTCGTGCAGCCCGGGAAGGTGCACCCCCGCGGCCAGCAGCAGCGGCACGGCCGCGTGCAGCATGTACGCCACGGGCGGATTGACCCATTTCATCGAGGAGCTGGAGCCGGCCAGCCGGTCGAACCGGCGGTGCGCGAACTTCTGCCCGGCCGGCCGCGCGTCGCAGAACGCCGCGAAGGTGCGGCGGATCTCCTCGCGCGACAGGCCCGCATAGTGCCGCATGCAGTCCCGCCAGTCCGTGGGCCAGCCCAGGTGCTCGACCAGTTCGCGCGGCAGCCCGAACGGCACATCGAAACCACCGATCCAGGGCGTGGGCGACCCGAGCCAGTGGCCGAAATCCGCCAGGCTGTCGAGCTTGTGCAGGCGCTCCAGTACCACGCGCTCCTGCACGGCGTGGCCCGTTGCCAGGACGATGGGCTTGCGTCGCGTCGGGCTGCTGGTGAAGTCGCAGCCGACCAGCGGCGGCGAGGCCGGCGTCGTCACGGACCCGGCGCGCCGAGTGCCGCGCGCACGTCGTCGGGCAGCCGCGCACTGCGCAGCCGGCTGCCCGGCCCCGCCTCGTAGCGGCACCACACGCGCGACTCGCTGCCGCGGGCCAGCGGCCGCTCGGGGCCGAGCAGCACGATCTCGTGGCTGACCGTGAAGGAGCTGCCGCCCCAGCGCGAGATGTGCGAGCGCACCTCGCAGTGGTCGCCGAAAGTGGGTGAGCTGAGGAAGTCGCACTGCGCTGACACCAGGGGCAACGTGACGTGCTCGTCGCGCATGCGCTGCGCCGGCCATCCCGCCAGCGCCATCAGCGCCCAGCTGGCGGCGTCCATCCAGCGGTAGTAGGTGGGGTAGTAGATGATGCCGGCAGGATCGCAGTCGCCCCACTCCAGTGTGCGGCGCAGACGGCCCGTCGCAGCCATGCCCCTGCCCTGCCCGGCGATGCTCAGACCCTGCCGCAGATGGCGGCCGTGGCCATCAGGTCTTCCAGCAGCGCCAGCGAGACCCGGCCCGACACGGCGTACGGGTCGAGCTCCGGCTTCTCGGAATACTTCAGCAGGATCGAGTGATTCAGCTTGCTCAGGTTGACTTGGCCCATGGTCCAGCCGCCGAACCGGCGCTCGAAGATCTCTTCGTAGTGCAGCAGCGCCACGTCCTTGTGGCGTTCATCCTTCTGGATGTGGCCGAACAGGTCCGACACCTGCAGGCGGCCGCCTTCGATGGCCTGCAGGAAGATGCCGCCGCCGTAGCAGAGGATGCCGGTGATGCCGCTGATCGGGTTGTGCTGGCGCGCCTGGGCCAGGATCGACTCGATCGCCTCGGGGCTGGTGTCGACGGCGCGGCTGCAGTACAGCAGGCGGACGAGCATGTCAGTTCCCGTTGCCGCGCTTGGGGATCAGCGCCAGGAATTCGCGGCGCAGCGCCGAATCCTTCAGGAACACCCCGCGCATGACCGAGTTGATCATCTTGCTGTCCATGTCCTTCACGCCGCGCCAGGCCATGCAGTAGTGGCTGGCCTCCATGACGATCGCCAGGCCGTCCGGCTGGGTCTTCTCCATGATCAGGTCGGCCAGCTGCACCACGGCCTCTTCCTGGATCTGCGGGCGGCCCATGACCCACTCGGCCAGGCGCGCGTACTTGGACAGGCCGATCACGTTGGTGTGCTCGTTGGGCATCACGCCGATCCACACCTTGCCGATGACCGGGCAGAAATGGTGGCTGCACGCCGACCGCACGGTGATCGGGCCGACGATCATCAGCTCGTTCAGGTGTTCGGCGTTCGGGAACTCGGTGATCGTCGGCGCCTTCACGTAGCGCCCGCGGAACACCTCGTTGATGTACATCTTGGCGACCCGCCGCGCGGTGTCGCCGGTGTTGTGGTCGCTCTGGGTGTCGATGACCATGCTGTCGAGCACGGCCTGCATCTTCACCTCGACCTCGTCGAGCAGGCCCTCGAGCTCGCCGGGTTCGATGAACTCGGCGATGTTGTCGTTGGAGTGGAAGCGCTTGCGGGCGGCGAGCAGCCGCTCGCGGATCCGCACCGACACGGGGGTGCCCTCGTCGGCGGGCTGGAGGGCCGTCAAGTTCGGATCAGCTTTCATGAGCATGGACAATCGTAACACCGCCTGTCCAGCCCTCAGGTCGGAGGGGCAACCCAGCAATGCGAAGCCCCAGCTGGTGGCTGCGCTCCTGATTCCATAGCGGACAAGGCTCTGCCGGCGGCACGGGCGGGCGTTTGGCCCGGAGCGGCGTGGCGTCGGCGCCGAGGCTAGGGATCCAGCAGTTGCTCCAGGTCCTGCAAGGTGTTGGCCTCGTGCAGCGGCTTGTCGGAGCGGATGCGCAGCATGCGCGGGAAGCGCACCGCGATGCCGCTCTTGTGGCGGCTGCTGCGGTTGATGCCTTCGAAGCCGAGCTCGAAGACCAGCGATGGCCGGACGCTGCGCACCGGCCCGAACTTCTCGATGGTCGAGCGCCGGATGATGGCATCGACCTGCCGGAACTCCTCGTCCGTCAGGCCGGAGTACGCCTTGGCGAAGGCCACGAGCTGCAGCCCGCCCGGCTGCGGCGGCTCCTTGCGCGCGATCGCCTCCAGCACCGCCTCGGCCTCCTCCCGCCCGGTCGGCGGCCGACTCCAGACGGCGAAGGTGTAGTCGGTGTAGACCGAGGCGCGCCGACCGTGCCCCGCCTGGGCATAGACCAGCACGCAGTCGATCGTCATCGGGTCGATCTTCCACTTCCACCAGAGCCCGTCGGCCTTGGTGCGGCCGGTGCCGTAGGCCGCGTCGAGCCGCTTGAGCATGAAGCCCTCGACGCCGAGCTCGCGCGACCGCGCCCGCCGCCCGGCGAATTCCAGCCAGGAGGCCGCGGTCTCGATCGGCGACAGCTTGAAGGGCGTGCCGGCCAGCAGCGCCTCCAGCCGGGCGCGTCGTTCACGCTGGGCGAGTTCACGGATGTCGCGGCCGTCCTGTTCGAGCAGGTCGTAGGCCATGAACGTGACCGGCGCGTCCGCCAGCACTTTCTTCGTGAGCGTCTTGCGGCCGATGCGCTGCTGCAGCAGGGAAAAGGGCGCGGGGCGGCCGATCCAGGTACCCGGCGGATCGGCCGGCTCGTCCTTCCAGACCAGGATCTCGCCGTCGAGCACCGTGCCGTCCGGCAACGCCTGTGCCAGGGCCACGATCTCGGGAAAGCGCTCGGTCACCAGTTCCTCGCCGCGCGACCACACCCACACCCGACCGGCGCGCTTGACGATCTGGCCGCGGATGCCGTCGTACTTCCATTCCACCTGCCAGTCGGCCACCGGGCCCAGCCGGGACGCGAACACCTCGGCGGGCCCGTCGAGCTGGTGCGCAAGGAAGAAGGGGTAAGGCTGGCCGTCGTCGGCCCGCTCGGAGGCGCCCTCCTCGACCTGGGCCACCAGCGCCGCGTAGCGCTCGGCCGAGGGCATCACCTTGCCGTCGGTGTAGCCCATCATGCGCTGGGCGACCCGCTTGGCATCCACGCCGCCATGGGCCGCCAGCGCGCGCTGGACCAGCAGCTTGCTGACGCCGACCCGGAAGCCGCCCCCCACGAGCTTGGTGAGGAGGAAGCGCTCCTGGTCGTCCAGCTCGCGCCAGTAGCCGCGCACGCGCTCGGCGATCTCCTGCGGCGGCAGCCCGCGCAGCGGCAGCAACCGCTGCTCGACCCACTCCGCCAGCCCCACGCCCGAAGTGTCCGCCGCGGCGGGAAGCACGTGGGCGATGGTCTCGGCCAGGTCGCCCACGGCCTGGTAGCACTCGTCGAACAGCCAGGGCTCGATGCCCGCCTCCTGGCAGGCGAGCTGCGCGAGCAGGCCCATGCTGATCACCTGGCGCGGCTTGCCCCCCGCCAGGAAGTACACCGCCCAGGCGGCGTCGGCCGGCTCGGCCTGGGCGAAGTAGCGCTGCAGCGCCTCCACCTTGGCATTGGTGGAGGTGGTCGCGTCCAGCTCGGTGAACAGGCGGGAGAACTGCTTCATGCCTGTCCGCCCCTGGCAGGGCCGTCCGACCGCGTGTCGCTCAACCCGGAAGTGCGCTGGCCGGGGCCGCGGCGGCAACGCGCTGCGGCTCCAGGGCCTGAACCACGACGGCACGGTAGCGGTCGAGGAACCAGCGCTCGGTGAGCGACTCGAGGACCACCTGGCGGGCGGCCCGCGTGATGCGCTCCAGTTCCTGCGGACGCGCGGCGTAGTGCGCCACCTTCTCCTCCAGGTCGGAGTAGTCCCACTTCAGCGGCACATAGGTTTCCCCGGGCACGAACAACTGGGGAGCGGTCTCCACATGTGCCATGTCGGGTTTGAGGATCAGGCTGCCGCACAGCGCGGCCTCGAAGTCGCGCCAGCACAGCTCGCCGAAACCGAAGGGGCAGACGCACATCTTGCTGCGCAGCATCTCGCCGTAGTACTCGTCCTGCGGCACCGGCGCCGTGGGCGCCAGCACCTTGAAGCGGTCACCCAGCCGCTGGATGGCCGCATTGGCCGGCTCACGCACCGCATAGAGCAGCGACCCTGGCTGGCCATTGCTGGCGCGGCACATCACGTCGACATCGCGTCGGGCCATGTCGGGCGGCGTGCCCAGGCTCTTCGAGAGCGCATGGATCTTGTCGTCCAGGCCGATGTTCCAGCCGACCTTGATCTTGACCAGATCGTGTGCCGGCAGCGCGCCGATCTGCGGCACGTGGTCTTGCGAGAAGTCGAAGCCGAAGGTGCGCGCAGCGTAGTCGGTGAGATTGCTGCGGCCTGCATAGCCGCGCTCGTAGGCGCTGCGGTCGGCGAAGGCATGCTTCTTCACATACAGGTCCACGGCCTGCAACACGCCTGGCCACGGAATGCACTGGTCGTCGTCGCCGTCGAAATACACCAGCGCCGTCCCGCTCGCATCCGCGCGGCGGCGCAGGGTCCGAGCGATCTCGTGCGCCTGCGCCAGTGGCGTGCGGAAGGTGAACTTGAAGAACACGGCCTCGTACCCGGCGAAGTCTGGTGCCTTGTCCTTCAGCACCGCGTCGAGCGGGCGGAAGTGCAGCACGTGTCCGAACTCCCGGCGCAGTGCCTTCAGGTGCCGCGTCATCGGCGCGAACTGCTGGTCGCTGGTGTAGGACGCGCCATCGCACGCCACCAGGACGTGGACGGGCCGCGGCCCATGGCCGAGCGTGTGCGCCTTCCAGGCCGCTGCACCGCTCAGGCCAGCCTGCGGCGTCGCCATGCCCATGCGCCAGCCCAGCGCCTTGCGCTTGAGCCAAGGCTTCAATCTCTTCTTCAACTCGTGCATGTGTCGGGTCCCGGTGGCTGCAGGTGGCGCCCGCCGATGCGGACTTGGCGCAGTCTAGGCTCAGGCATGGGAAAAGAGCCCGCCTCGTAACCGATTGCAACACCAGGTCGTTAGGAGGCGTCCGGTGCGGGTGCGGGCGCGCCGTCCTCGATGGCGTCGTCGTATTCGGTCTGGAATCCCTCGGCGCGCAGCCCCCGCTCGGCCAGGTAGCGCACCATCACGGGCACGCTGCCGTGGGTGATGATGACGCGTTCGGCACCGGTCGCGCCGATGGCACCCAGCAAGCCCGGCCAGTCGGCATGGTCGGACAGCACGAAGCCGCGGTCGTAGCCGCCCCGGCGGCGCGCGCCGCGCAGCTGCATCCAGCCGCTGGCGAAGGCCGTGCTGCTCTCGCCGAAGCGGCGCAGCCAGGTGCTGGCCACCGCGCTCGGCGGACAGAGCACGAGCGCGCGGCAAAGCTCGGCGCGGTCCTTCACCTCGGTCACCAGGCGGGTCTCGGGAAGGGGCACGCCGGCCGCACGGTAGGCGTCGTTCAGCGGGCGGACGGCGCCGTGCACGATGATCGGGCCGATGGTGGGGTCCACGCCGCTGAGGATGCGCTGTGCCTTGCCGAAGCTGTAGCAGGCCAGCACGCTGGCCCGCCCCACCGCCGCGTTGCGGGCCCACCAGCCGTTGATGTCGGCAAACAGTTCGTCGTCTGCGCGCCAGCGGTAGATCGGCAAGCCGAAGGTCGACTCGGTGATGAACACGTCGCATCGCACCGGCTCGAACGGATCGCAGGTGCGGTCGGGCGCCACCTTGTAGTCGCCGCTCGCGACCCACACCTGCCCGCCGTGCTCCAGACGCACCTGGGCCGACCCGAGCACGTGTCCGGCGGGGTGCAGCGACACCCGCACGCCGTGGTGCTCGATGGCTTCACCGTAGCGCAGGGTCTGCAGCCGGATGTCACCGAGTCGCGAGCGCAGCACGCCTTCGGCGGACGCCGCGGCCAGGTAGTGCCCGTTGCCGACGCGCGCGTGGTCGGCGTGCGCATGGGTGATCACGGACCGGGCGACGGGGCGCCACGGATCGATGTAGAAGTCGCCCGGCGGGCAGTACAGGCCCTCCGGCCGCTGGATGACGAGATCCTGCCGCGCCACGCCTTCGCCCGCCATCACCAGTACCTCCTCTTGCCCTGGACCGCCAGCGCCAGCCGCATCACCGCAAGGGCCACGCGCTCGAACAGGCGCTCGCGCAGCGAACGCTGGTCGTACTGGGACACCAGCATCGGCTCCCCTTCCCGGCCCACGGCGTCCAGCAGGCGAGCGCGCAGCGCGGCGGCGAAGCCGGCGTCCTCGATGACCACGTTGGCCTCGCGCGCCAGCAGCAGGCTGAGCGGGTCGAGGTTGGACGACCCCAGCGTCGCCCAGGTGCCGTCGATCACCGCCACCTTGGCGTGCAGGAAGCTGGGCGAGTATTCGTGGATCTCGATGCCGGCCCGCAGCAGCGCCCCGTAGACCGGGCGCGCCGCGTAGTACTGCATGAAGTATTCGTAGCGGCCCTGCAGCAGCAGCACCACCCGGACCCCGCGCCGCGCGGCGTTGGTCAGCGCATCGCGCATGCGCCGGCCCGGCACGAAGTAGGCGTTGGCGATCAGGATCTCCTGGCGGGCCCGGCCGATGGCGCGCAGGTACGACTTCTCGATGCTGGCCCGGAAGCGCAGGTTGTCGCGCAGCACCAGGGCTGCGCGCGAGCCGCGCTGCGGGGGCGCGGCCGGCAGCGGACGCGGCCGCTGGCGAAGCTCGCGCAGCGAGGTGATCGCGCCTTCCAGATCGCCTTCGCGCAGGTCCTCGAAGGTGCGCATGCGCTGCCACAGGTGCAGGACGGTGGCGTAGGCGTCGACGACCAGGGGACCGGCCACCCGGACGGCGAAGTCCAGGCGCGGCGCCGGCAGCGTCCCGTGGTTGGGATCGTGCAGGTCGTCCAGGATGTTGATGCCCCCGCAGAACGCGACGTTGCCGTCGATCACGCACAGCTTGCGGTGGAGCCGGCGCCAGCTGCGCGGCGTCACGACGTAGAAGCGGCCCGGCGGCGCGAAGGTGCGCCACTGCACGCCGGCCGCCACCAGGCGGCGGCGCCATTCCGGCGGCACGGCCGGAGTGCCGAAGCCGTCGACCACGACGTGCACCCGCACGCCGCGCCGCGCCGCCTCGACCAGCGCGCCGGCGACCGCCTCGCTCGCACCCGTGAAGTCGAAGATGTAGGTTTCCAGCCAGACCTCGCGCCGCGCTGCGTCGATGGCCTCGACCAGCGCCGGAAAGAACTCGGCGCTGCCTTCGAGCAGCCGAAGGGCATGGCCCGTGCGCAGCGGTGGGATGCCGTGCGCCATGGCCGTCAGAGCCCCAGGGTGGCGATCAGCGGCAGGTGGTCGGACATCTTGCCCCACACCCGGCCGCGCGGGATCTCCAGCCCCAGCGGCTTGAGCCCGCGGGCGTACACGTAGTCCAGCTGCGTGAGCGGCAGGCGCGACGGGTACGTGCGCGCCCGGGCGTCGATCGCGTCGCGCAGCCCCAGCGCATTCATCGCCGGTCGCAGCTTGCCGCCCCAGTCGTTCAGGTCGCCGGCCACGACCAGCGGCGCCCGCCGCGGGATCTCGCGGTCGACGTACTGGCCCAGCTGCTCCACCTGCCGCAGCCGGCTGGCGGCGATCAGCCCCAGGTGCAGCACGATGACGTGCACCTCGCGCCGGCCGATCATCAGCTGCACGTGCAGCAGCCCGCGCTGCTCGAAACGGTGGTCGGACATGTCCTCGTGACCTTGCGACACCACCGGCCAGCGCGACAGCAGGGCGTTGCCATGTTCGCCATGCCGCGTGGTGGCGTTGGTCTGGTAGACCGCCTCGTAGCCCTCGGGGGCGAGGAACTCGGCCTGCGGCAGCTCGGGCCAGCGGGTGAAGTAGCGTTCCTCGCGGCGGTGCAGCTTGCGCACTTCCTGCAGGCAGACCACGTCGGCGTCGAGCTGTTCGACGGCATGGCCGATGTTGTGGATCTCGAGACGCCGCGCGGGCCCGAACCCCTGCACGCCCTTGTGGATGTTGTACGTGGCGACGCGGATCACGGGCATCGTTGAAATTGTGGCAGCAACAGGATCGCTTCGGCGTTGGACGGCGAGAAGCAGGCGTCGGCCGCCTCGCGCCAGGGCAGCCAGCGGCAGGCCGTGTGCTCGCGTGGCGCGAGCCGCACGGGCGTTCCCGGCGGCACCTGCAGCCCGAACACGTGTTCGGTGTTGTGCGTGACGCCGGGCGCGTAGCGCGACCGCCAGCGTGGATAGATCTCGTAGACGTTCTCGAGCCCCCAGTCGCACAGCTGCGCGTGCAGCGGGGTGCCGGGGCTGCAGTCGATGCCGGTCTCCTCGGCCACCTCGCGCACGGCCGTCTGCGCGAATGTTTCGCCTTCGTGGTCCTTGCTGCCGGTCACCGACTGCCAGAAGCCGGACGCATCGGCGCGGCGGATGAGCAGGACGTCCAGGGCCGGCGTGTGGATGACCACCAGCACCGATTGCGGGATCTTGTAGGGGCGAGGCTCCATGAGAAAGGGGCGCCGAGGCGCCCCTTGATTCTGCCCGCCGGCGCCGCGCTGCGGCGGCCGTGGCCTCAGGCAGGCTGCGGATTGCGCAGGCGAATGTGCAGTTCGCGCAGCTGCTTCTCGTCCACCGGGCCCGGCGCCTGGGTCAGCAGGTCCTGGGCACGCTGGGTCTTGGGGAAGGCGATCACGTCGCGCAGGCTCTCGGCGCCCGTCATCAGCATGACGAAGCGGTCCAGGCCGATGGCGATGCCGCCGTGCGGGGGCGCGCCGTACTGCAGGGCGTCCAGCAGGAAGCCGAATTTCGCCTGCGCCTCCTCCGCGCCGATCTTCAGCGCACGGAACACCTTGCTCTGCACGTCCTCGCGGTGGATCCGGACGGAGCCGCCCCCCAGCTCGATGCCGTTGAGCACGGCGTCGTAGGCCTTGGCCACGCAGCGGCCGGGATCGGTCTCGAGCCAGTCCTCGTGGCCATCCTTGGGCGAGGTGAACGGGTGGTGCACCGCGTTCCAGCGCTGGGCGTCGTCGTCGAACTCGAACATCGGGAAGTCGACCACCCACAGCGGCTTCCACTCGCCTTCCACCAGGCCCTTGGCCTTGCCGAACTCGCTGTGGCCGACCTTGACGCGCAGTGCGCCGATCGCGTCGTTCACCACCTTGGCCTTGTCCGCACCGAAGAAGATCAGGTCGCCGTCCTTGGCGCCGGTGCGCTTGACGATCTCGGCGATCGCGGCGTCGTGCAGGTTCTTGACGATGGGCGACTGCAGGCCGTCACGGCCCTTGGCGACCTCGTTGACCTTGATCCACGCCAGGCCCTTGGCGCCATAGATCTTCACGAACTCGGTGTAGCCATCGATCTCGCCGCGGCTCATCTCGCCGCCGCCGGGCACCCGCAGGCCCACGACGCGGCCGTCTGCCTGGTTGGCCGGCCCGGAGAACACCTTGAAGTCCACGTCCTTCATCACGTCGGTCAGCTCGGTGAACTCCAGCTTGACGCGCAGGTCCGGCTTGTCCGAGCCGTACAGGCGCATGGCGTCGGCGTGCTTCATCACCGGGAAGGCCGGCAGTGCGACGCCGATGGCGTGCTCGAAGGTGCTGCGGATCATGCCCTCGAACATCGTGCGGATCTCCTCCTCGTTCATGAAGGAGGTCTCGATGTCGATCTGGGTGAACTCGGGCTGGCGGTCGGCGCGCAGGTCCTCGTCGCGGAAGCACTTGGTGATCTGGTAGTAGCGGTCGAAGCCGGCCACCATGAGCAGCTGCTTGAACAGCTGGGGCGATTGCGGCAGCGCGAAGAACATGCCGTCGTGCACACGGCTGGGCACCAAGTAGTCGCGCGCGCCCTCGGGCGTGCTCTTGGTGAGCATCGGCGTCTCGATGTCGATGAAGCCGTTGGCGTCGAGGAACTTGCGCACCTCCATCGTCACCTTGTAGCGCAGCATCAGGTTCTTCTGCATGTACGGCCGGCGCAGGTCCAGCACGCGGTGCATCAGGCGCGTGGTCTCCGAGAGGTTCTCGTCGTCCAGCTGGAACGGCGGCGTCACCGACGGGTTCAGCACGGTGAGCTCGTGGCACAGCACCTCGATCTTGCCGCTCTTGAGGTTGTCGTTGGTGGTGCCGGCCGGGCGTGCGCGCACCAGGCCCTTGACCTGGATGCAGAACTCGTTGCGAAGGCCTTCGGCCGTCTTGAACATCTCGGGCCGGTCGGGATCGCACACCACCTGCACATACCCCTCGCGGTCGCGCAGGTCCACGAAGATCACGCCGCCGTGGTCGCGGCGTCGGTTCACCCAGCCGCACAGGGTCACCGTCTGACCGAGCAGGGCTTCGGTCACGAGGCCGCAATAGGTGGAGCGCATTGTTTGTGAAGACATGGGGGAACCTCGGAAGGACGGACCGCTCTCGGGCGGGCCGTTAGCGGGAGTTGGGGAGAACGGGGGCGCTGGGGACGACCACGCCCATGGAGATGACGTAGCGCAGCGCCTCGTCGACGCTCATCTTCAGCTCGATGCAGTCGCTGCGGCGGAGCATGACGAAGTAGCCGCCGGTGGGGTTCGGCGTGGTCGGCACGTAGACGCTGACGAAGTCCTCGCGCAGGTGGTTGATCACGTCGCCACCGGGGGCCCCGGTGATCAGCCCGATGGTCCAGACGCCCTGCCGCGGCCACTCCAGCAGCACCGCCGTGCGGAAGGCGTTGCCCGACGGCGAGAACAGCGTGTCGGAGACCTGCTTGACGCTCGAGTAGATGGAGCGCACCACCGGGATGCGCTTGAGGATGGCGTCGCCCCAGTCGACCAGCTTGCGGCCGATGAAGTTGCTGGTGATGGCACCCACCAGCAGCAGGATCGCCAGCGCCAGCAGGACGCCCAGGCCGGGGATGCGGTAGCCGGTGAGCCGCTGCGGCTGCCACGCCTCGGGCAGGATCAACAGGGTCTGGTCGAGCGTGCCGACGATCCACTGGAGCACCCAGAGGGTGATCGCCAGCGGGGCGAGGACCAGCAGGCCGGCGAACAGCCAACGGCGCAGGGCGGCCATGGTCCTCGGGTTCCGGTCAGTGGCAGGCGCAGGCGCTGCCGCAGCCGCCGGCGGAGGCCGAGGGCGAGTCTGTCTTGGCAGACGAACCACTCTCCGACTTGCCGTCGGCGGGCTTGTCGGCGGCTTTCGCCTCGCCCGAGGAGGTGCCGGAGGACGTCGCCCCGGAACTGCCGCCGTTGCGGAAGTCGGTGGCGTACCACCCGGATCCCTTGAGCTGGAAGCCGGCCGCCGTGATCTGCTTGCTGAATGCTTCCGCGCCGCAGGCCGGGCAGGTCGTCAGCGGCGCGTCGGACACTTTCTGCAGGACGTCCTTGGCATGGCCACAGGACCCGCATTTGTAGGCGTAGATGGGCATGGTCAGGAAGGAAGTGTTGCGTTGCGCAAAGCCCGCAATTATAGGCGGGGGCCCGTCACCCAATCCGGGGGAACCCTGGGTCCCGCGGGCCCGCGCAGCTCAGGCGGCCATGTGGGCACGCGCTTCCTTGCGATTGCGCAGCACCTGCGGCGCCAGCGAGCCCGCGACCATGCCCACCAGGGCCGCGAGCAGTCCGGCCAGCTGGCCGGGGAAGGCCTTGCTGAGGCCTTCGTTGACCTGCGGGAAGAAGATCACCCAGGTGGCGATGCCGGCGGCGATCGAGGCGATCGCGCCCTGGGTGGTGGCACGCTTCCAGTACAGGCCCATGACCAGCGGGATGAACGCGGCCACCAGGGTCACCTGGTAGGCGGTGGAGACCAGGTCGTAGATCGGCGTGCCCTTCATCGCCACGGCGTAGGCCAGCACGATGGCGGTGAACACGACGATGGTCGTGCGCATGGCCAGCAGCTGCTGGCGGTCGCTCATGTGCGGACGCAGGTTCTTCAGGATGTTCTCGACGAAGCTGGTGCACGGCGCCAGCAGCGTGGCCGACGACGTGCTCTTGATGGCCGACAGCAGCGCGCCGAAGAACAGGATCTGCATCAGCAGCGGCATCTTCGTGAGCACGAAGGTGGGCAGCAGCCGCTGGTAGTCGTTGCGGGCCAGCTCCATCGCGTTGTCGCCCATCACGACCACCGCGCTGGCGACGATGAACATCGGGACGAAGGCGAACAGGATGTAGCTGGCCCCGCCGACGATGGCGCCGCGCCGGGCGGTGTCGGCATCCTTGGCCGACATGACGCGCTGGAACACGTCCTGCTGCGGAATGCTGCCCAGCATCATGGTCATGGCCGCGCCGATGAAGAACGCGATGTCGGTGAAGGTCGGTGCAGGCAGGAAGTTCGCCAGGTCGCGGGACGACGCCATCGCCATCACCTGCCCGGGCCCGCCAGCCAGGTCGCTGGCGAACACGGCGATCACCGACAGGCCCACCACCAGCACGATCATCTGGATGAAATCGGTCCAGGCGATGGCCAGGAAGCCGCCGATCACGACGTAGACCAGCACCGCCAGGGTGCCCACGATCATCCCGGTGGTCTCGCTCATGGCGCCATTGGTGAGGACCGAGAACACCAGGCCCAGCGCGGTGATCTGCGCGGCCACCCAGCCGAGGTAGCTGAGGATGATGGCCACCGAGCAGAACACCTCGACCCCCCGGCCGTAGCGGTTGCGGTAGAAGTCGCCGATGGTCAGCAGGTTCAGGCGGTACAGCTTGGCCGCGAAGAACGCCCCCACCAGGATCAGGCAGGTGCCGGCGCCGAACGGATCCTCGACGATGGCGTTGAGGCCGCCCTGCACGAACTTGGCCGGGATGCCCATCACCGTCTCGGCGCCGAACCAGGTGGCGAAGGTGGTGGTGATCACCATGGCCAGCGGCAGGCTGCGGCCGGCCACGGCGAAGTCGGTCGTGTTCTTGATGCGCGTGCCGGCCCAGGCCCCGATGGCCAGCGTGCCCACGAGATACAGGACGACGAACGAGATCAGCGTGTAGTTCACAGGTGCCCCCAGCCCCGTCGGGCGGCGGGATTATGCCCGAGCGCTCTTCAGTGGAAGAACCGCACCCAGCTGGCGAACTGGGTGGCGGCCAGACCCAGAGCAAAACCCAGGCCCACCGCCAGGATCGTCTGCAGCAGGCGGTTGGTGCGCCGCTGCTCCAGCAGCAGCAGCTCGAGGTCCTGCCTGTCGGTGTCGGGGCGCCGGCGCAGGTACTCGTGCAGCAGCCGCGGCAGGTCGGGCAGCAGCTTGGCGTAGCGCGGTGCCTGGTCGCGAAGTTCGTCCAGCAGGCGCTGCGGCCCGACCTGCTCCAGCATCCAGCGCTCCAGGAAGGGCTTGGCGGTCGCCCAGAGATCGAGCTCGGGATCGAGCTCGCGGCCCAGGCCTTCGATGTTCAGCAGTGTCTTCTGCAGCAGCACCAGCTGCGGCTGGATCTCGACGTGGAAACGGCGGGACGTCTGGAACAGGCGCATCAGCACCATGCCCAGCGAGATCTCCCGCAGCGGCCGGTCGAAGTACGGCTCGCAGACGGCGCGGATCGCCGACTCGAGCTCGTCGACGCGGGTGCCGGGCGGCACCCAGCCGGACTCCAGGTGCAGCTCCGCCACCCGCTTGTAGTCGCGCCGGAAGAAGGCGGTGAAGTTCTGCGCCAGGTAGTCCTTGTCGAACTCGGTGAGCGTGCCGATGATCCCGAAATCGAGCGAGATGTAGCGCCCGAACGTCGCCGGCTCGAGGCTGACCTGGATGTTGCCGGGGTGCATGTCGGCATGGAAGAAGCCGTCCCGGAACACCTGCGTGAAGAAGATCGTCACGCCATCGCGGGCGAGTTGCCGCAGGTCGACGCCCGCCTGCCGCAGCCGCTCGATCTGGCTGATGGGGACGCCGTGCATGCGCTCCATCACGATCACCTCGGAATGGCACCAGTCCCAGTACATCTCCGGGATCAGCACCAGGTCCAGGCCGCCCATGTTGCGGCGCAGCTGCGCGGCGTTGGCGGCCTCGCGCAGCAGGTCCAGCTCGTCGTGCAGGTACTTGTCGAACTCGGCCACCACTTCGCGGGGCTTCAGCCGCTTGGCATCGGCCGACAGCCGCTCGACCCAGCCGGCCATGGTGCGCATGAGCCCCAGGTCGTTGTCGATCACCGGCAGCATGCCCGGGCGCAGCACCTTCACGGCCACCTCGCGCGTGCGCCCCTGGCGGTCGAGCAGGGTTGCGAAGTGCACCTGCGCGATCGAGGCGCTCGCCACCGGTTCTCGCTCGAAGCTGGCGAAGATGCTGCCGACCGGGCGGCGGAACGCGCGTTCGATCGTCGCGATGGCGATCGCCGGGTCGAATGGCGGCACGCGGTCCTGCAGGCGCGCCAGCTCGTCGGCGATGTCGGCCGGCAACAGGTCGCGGCGGGTGGACAGCACCTGGCCGAATTTCACGAAGATCGGACCCAGGCGCTCCAGCGCCTCGCGCAGCCGCTGGCCGCGTGGGGCGTCCAGGCGGCGACCGAAGGCGATGACGCTGGCGATCCGGGTCAGCCAGGGCTGGCGGAAGCTGTTCAGCACGAGCTCGTCGAGCCCGTACCGCAGGATCACCCAGATGATGAACGCGCCGCGGAAGGACCGCCTCATGCCGGCTTCGATCCCGCAGCGGTCGGTGCGCCGGGCGCTGCGGTGAAGCCCGGCCGGTTGCCGGCCGCCGGCCGCGGCACGAAGCGCCGCAATGCCTCGACGGCACCGCGCGCGGCCTGCGCCGCCGCATGCGCCGGGGCGTCGCCGACCAGCCGCGCCAGGTCCTCCTCGAGGTCCCAGCGCACGTGGTCGACCAGCCAGTTCACCTCCGCCGCGAACTGCACGTCGCCGGCGATGCGCACGGCCGGCTTTTCACCGCGCAGCGCGGCCTGGGCCAGCGACCAGGGCGATTCGTCGACCACGGAGAGGGTCAGGTCCGGCGCGGCCGCGGGGGCGGCCAGGTCGAGCAGGCCTGCCGGCGTGGCGACCAGGCGGATCTGGAAGGCGCGCCAGCGCGCCTCGACGATCCGGCCGGACTGGCGCCGCAGCCGCTCCATCGCCTGCGGCTCCTGCATCAGCACGTGGTTCAGCAGCAGCACCAGGCGGTGCTGGGCTTCGTGCACCGCCCACGGCGGCGGCGCGAGCCGCTGGCCGATGGCGTCCAGCAGGCCGCCGATGACGGGAAAGGGGGACCGTGTTGCCATAGCCCCCGATTATGGGGTTTGGTGTCGGGCCTCAGGCGGCGCCGGCCGGCCGCCGGCCGCGCTTCACTGCAGCGCCTGGACACCCCCGACCAGCCAGCCGCTGGCACCGCTCTTGGGCTTGGTCATGTTCCAGACTTCGCGGAACGGGCTGGGCCCGGCCGAGGGCTGCTCACGGATCAACCCGGAGAACTCGACGCTGGCCATGTAGTCGTTGCCGAGGTCCTCGATGCCGAGCAGCTGCGCCTCGAGCAGGACCACTTCCGTCTTGTTCGGCTGGCCGCCCAGCTCCTTCTCGCGCTCGGCCAGCTGGTGGCGGATCTCGGCCAGCATCTCGTCGGTCATCATCGAGCGCAAGGTCGCGATGTCGGAGCGGTCCCAGGCGTCCTGCAGCGTCATGAAGTTGCGCTTGGCCGCGCCGACGAAGCCGCTGACGTCGAATCCTGCGGGCACGGCCCAGTTCTGCGCGCCGGCCAGGCCCGACCCGATCTGGATGCCGCCACCGCCCGCGCGTGCACTCTCGAACGCCATGGCGCCACGCTCCCAGGGGCGTGCGGAGGCGTCGTTGCCGACCTTGTCCGGGCTGTACTGCCGCGGGGCCGTGGCCAGTTCGGCGGCCGTGGGCTGGAACCCTCCCGCCATCGCCGGACGCCGCCGGTTGCGCATCAGGAACCCGATGACCGCCATGATGACCAGGGCCAGCAGGGCGAACAGCATGAACTGCGCGAGAGCCGGCCCGAATCCCAGGGAATGGGCCAGCCAGGCCAGGCCGAGGCCGGCAGCCAGGCCGCCGAGCATGGCGCCCCAGGGCCGGCGCGGCGCCGGCTGGGCCGCGGGTGCGGCGGGCGTGGCCGGGCGGGCCGCCTGCCCTGGCTGCTGTGCGGCCGACTGCTGGGCCGGGGCGGCAGCAGGCGCCGCGGGCGCGGGCGGCGCGGCCTCGCGCTGGGTCACGTTGCCCGACTGCCGGCCGATCGATCGACCGCCGCCAAGCCGCCGGGCGGCGTCGGCATCGAGCGTGGCCAGGGCCAGGGTGGTCGCCAGAACCGCTGTCCAGAACTTCATGGTGCTTGTCCTTCCTGCGTCAGCACTTGATTCCAACATGCAGGGCCACCACGCCTCCCGTGAGGTTGTGATAGTCCACGTGTCCAAAACCCGCTTTGTGCATCAGGGTCTTGAGCTCCTCCTGGCCCGGGTGCATCCGGATCGATTCGGCCAGGTAGCGGTAGCTTCCCGGATCGCCGGCGACCACGTCGCCCAGGCGCGGGAGCACCTGGAACGAATACCAGTCGTAAGCCTTCTGCAGGGGCCGGGCCACCTTGGAGAACTCCAGCACCAGCAGCTTGCCGCCCGGCCGCAGCACGCGGCGCATCTCGGCCAGCGCGGCGTCCTTGTGGGTCATGTTGCGCAGCCCGAACGCCACGCTCACCAGGTCGAAGTGGCCCTCGGGGAACGGCAGCTTCTCGGCGTCGCACACCAGCGTGGGCAGCGCCACGCCGCTGTCCAGCAGGCGATCGCGGCCGGTGCGCAGCATGGCTTCGTTGATGTCGGTGTGCACCACGCGGCCGCGCGGACCGGCCTTGCGCGCGAAGGCGAGCGCCAGGTCGCCGGTGCCGCCGGCGATGTCGAGCACCTGCTGGCCCGGCTGCACGTTCGCGACCATCACCGTGTAGGCCTTCCACGCCCGGTGCAGACCGAGCGACATGAGGTCGTTCATCAGGTCGTAGCGCGACGCGACCGAGTCGAACACGCCGCGCACGCGGCGTGCCTTGTCGCGCTCGTCGACCGTCTCGAAACCGAAGTGGGTGCTGCTCATGCAGGAATGGTAGGGCAATCGGCCCGCGGGAGCGGGTTCACCCGGCGCGGCGGGAGGGACTTCGCCGCAGCACCGACCAGGCCCGCGTGCGGCCGCCTCGGCGTGCGGCGCTCAGTGCGAGCAGCCGTGCTGGGGCTTGCCGGCCATCGGGGCGTCGCGCGCGACGCCGGCTTCGCGCAGACGCCGCTCGTAGTCGGTCCACAGCTGCTCCTGCTGCGACCCCAGGAAGTAGAGGTAGTCCCAGGAGAAGATGCCGCTGTCGTGACCGTCGGAGAAACGCGGCTGGACGGCATAGTTGCCGACCGGATCGAGGCCGACCAGCTCGACCTCCCGCTTGCCGGTCTGCAGCACTTCCTGCCCGGGGCCGTGGCCCTGGACTTCGGCCGACGGCGAGTAGACGCGCATCAACTCGAACGGGATGCGGAACGCCGCGCCGTCGGAGAACTCCACCTCGAGCACACGCGAAACCGCGTGCACGGTGATCGATTGCGGTGTCGCGCCGCCCTGCTGCAAGCCTGCCATGCACGGAGTGTAGACGCCGGGCCGCCGCGTGCCGCCGCCCGTCGGAGGCATTGCGCACACGGCGCGGCTGCTCAGGTGCCGGCGTGGCCGGATGCCAGCCGGCGCAACGTCTCCGCCAGCTCCTGCTCCATCGCAGGGAGGGCCGCCTCGACGGCTGCCAGCCGGTCAGCCGGCGCCGGCCGCTGCGCGGCGGCCCACACCGGCGCCGGGAAATGGCTGTCCCAGCGGTAGCGGGCGATCACGTGCCAGTGCAGATGCGGCACCTGGTTGCCCAGCGCGGCGAGGTTGACCTTGTCGGGCGACAGATGCCGGCGCATGGCCACCTCGACCTGCGCCACGGCTTCCATGCACAAGGCGCGCTGCGGCGCCGCCAGGTCGGTGAACTCGGCCACGTGCCCGTGCCAGACGACGCGGTAGAAGCCCGGGAACCCGGCCTCCTGCGCGCGGATCAGGCGCAACGGCGGCGTGCGGACCACCAGCACGCCGCCGTCGGCGTCGCACAGCGGACAGTCCGCCACCGCGGCCATCAGACCAGCACCCGCTCGATGCCGCCGGCGTTGGCGGCTCGCACGTACTCGGGCATCCAGTCCTCGCCCAGGATCTTGCGCGCCATCTCGACCACGATGTAGTCGGCTTCCAGCAGGCCGTTCTGGAGGTCGTGGCCGTAGCGCGACAGGCCCTGCAGGCAGCTTGGACAGCTGGTGAGGATCCTGACGTCCTCGCCCGCAGCCACCGCGCCGGTCGAACGCAGCGCCGCTTCGTCCTTGCGCAACTGCTCCTCCTTGCGGAAGCGCACCTGGGTGGCGATGTCCGGCCGGGTCACGCCGAAGGTGCCGGATTCGCCGCAGCAGCGCTCGGACTTGCGCACGTTGTCGCCCACCAGCGCCTTGACCGTCTTCATCGGCTCCTGCAGCTTCATCGGCGTGTGGCAGGGGTCGTGGTACAGGTACGCGCCGCCACCGGGCAGGGTGACGCCCTTCTCCAGCAGGTACTCGTGGATGTCCACGATGCGGCAGCCGGGGAAGATCTTGTCGAACTCGTAGCCCTGCAGCTGGTCGTAGCAGGTCCCGCAGCTGACCACCACCGTCTTGATGTCCAGGTAGTTCAGCGTGTTGGCGACGCGGTGGAACAGCACCCGGTTGTCGGTGATGATCTTCTCGGCCTTGTCGAACTGCCCGGCGCCCCGCTGCGGATAGCCGCAGCACAGGTAGCCCGGCGGCAGCACGGTCTGCACGCCGGCGTGCCACAGCATCGCCTGGGTCGCCAGCCCCACCTGCGAGAACAGGCGCTCCGAGCCGCAGCCGGGAAAGTAGAACACCGCCTCCGTCTCCGACGTGGTGGCCCGGGGGTTGCGGATGATCGGGACGTAGTCCTTGTCCTCGATGTCCAGCAGCGCCCGCGCCGTCTTCTTCGGCAGCCCGCCCGGCAGCTTCTTGTTGATGAAGTGGATCACCTGCTCCTTGACCGGCGCACGCTCATGCGTCGAGGGCGGCAGGGTGACCTGCTTGCGGGCGAAGCCGCGCAGGACGTCGTTGGCCAGGCGCTGGGCCTTGAAGCCGACGCCCACCATCGCCCCGCGCACCAGCTTGATGGTCTCGGGATTGGTGGCGTTCAGCATGAACATCGCCGCGGCATTGCCCGGCCGGAAGCTCTTCTGGCCCATCTTGCGCAGCAGGTTGCGCATGTTCATCGACACGTCGCCGAAGTCGATGTTCACCGGGCACGGATTGGCGCACTTGTGGCAGACCGTGCAGTGGTCCGACACGTCCTCGAACTCCTGCCAGTGCTTGATCGAGACCCCGCGGCGGGTCTGCTCCTCGTACAGGAACGCCTCCACCAGCAGAGAGGTGGCCAGGATCTTGTTGCGGGGGCTGTACAGCAGGTTGGCGCGCGGCACGTGGGTGGCACACACCGGCTTGCACTTGCCGCAGCGCAGGCAGTCCTTGATGCTCTCGGAGATCGCGCCGATGTCCGACTGCTGCATGATCAGCGACTCGTGCCCCATCAGCCCGAAGCTGGGCGTGTAGGCGTTGGTCAGGTCGGCATACACGGACATCGGTGCGTCGGCCATCTGCGACGGACGCAGCAGCTTGCCCTTGTTGAACCGACCCTCCGGATCGACCTGGGCCTTGTAGCGGGCGAACGGGGCGATCTCCTCGTCCGTCAGGAACTCAAGCTTGGTGATGCCGATGCCGTGCTCGCCCGAGATCACGCCGTCCAGCGAGCGCGCAAGGGCCATGATCCGCTTGACCGCCTCGTGCGCGGCCTGGAGCATCTCGTAGTCGTCGCTGTTGACCGGGATGTTGGTGTGCACGTTGCCGTCGCCGGCGTGCATGTGCAGCGCGACCCAGACGCGTCCCTTGAGCACGCGCTTGTGGATGGCCGTGACCTCCTCCAGGATCGGGCGGAACTCCTGGCCCGAGAAGATCTGCTGCAGCGGCGCACGGATCTGGGTCTTCCAGCTGGCGCGCAGGCTGTGGTCCTGCAGCTGCGGGAACAGCTCCTCCACGTCGTCCAGCCACTGGCGCCACTGGCCGCGCACGCCGTCCACCAGCGCCAGGGCCTGGGCCACGCGGTCCTCGAGCAGCTCGGCCGAGGGGATCTCGTTGGCGTCGTCCAGCTTGCCCAGCGGCAGGTTGCCACGGCGGAAGAACGCCTCCAGTTCGTCGGCCAGGCGCAGCTTGTTGCGCAGCGACAGCTCGATGTTGATCCGTTCGATGCCGTCGGTGTACTCGGCCATCCGCGGCAGCGGGATGACGACGTCCTCGTTGATCTTGAAGGCGTTGGTGTGCTTGCTGATCGCGGCCGTGCGCTTGCGGTCGAGCCAGAACTTCTTGCGCGCCTCGGCGCTGATCGCGATGAAGCCCTCGCCGCTGCGCGAGTTGGCGATGCGCACGACCTCGGAGGTGGCGCGCGCCACCGCATCGGGGTCGTCGCCGGCGATGTCGCCCACCAGCACCATCTTGGGCAGGCCGCCGCGCTTGGACTTGGTCGAATAGCCCACCGCCTTCAGGTAGCGGTCGTCCAGGTGCTCCAGCCCGGCCAGCAGCACGCCCGAGCGGTGCTTCTCGGCGAACATGAAGTCCTTGATCTCGACGATGCTGGGCACCGCGTCCTTCGCGTTGCCGAAGAACTCCAGGCACACCGTGCGGGTGTGGGCCGGCATGCGGTGCACCACCCAGCGGGCGCTGGTGATCAGGCCGTCCGTGCCTTCCTTCTGGATGCCGGGCAGGCCCGAGAGGAACTTGTCGGTGACGTCCTTGCCGAGCCCCTCCTTGCGGAAGGTCGCGCCGGGAATGGCCAGCTGCTCCCGCCGCAGCTCGGTCCTGCCGTCGGCCGCGAAGTAGCGCAACTCGAACGTGGCCACGGCGGCGTCGTGGATCTTGCCCAGGTTGTGGTCGAGCCGGGTGACCTCGAGCCACTCGGCCTGGGGCGTGACCATGCGCCAGGACACCAGGTTGTCCAGGGCCGTGCCCCAGAGCACCGCCTTCTTGCCACCCGCGTTCATGGCGACGTTGCCGCCGATGCACGAAGCCTCGGCGGAGGTCGGGTCGACCGCGAACACGAAGCCGGCGCGCTCGGCGGCATCGGCCACCCGCTGGGTGACCACGCCGGCCTCGGTCCAGACGGTGGGCACGGGCTGCGCATGGCCCGGGATGCTCACCAGCTCGACCTCGGTCATCGCCTCGAGCTTCTCGGTGTTGATGACCACGCTCTTCCACGTGAGCGGGATGGCGCCGCCGGTGTAGCCGGTGCCGCCCCCGCGCGGGATGATGGTCAGGCCCAGCTCGATGCAGGCCTTGACCAGGCCGGCCATCTCGGCCTCGGTGTCGGGCGTGAGCACCACGAACGGGTACTCGACGCGCCAGTCGGTGGCATCGGTCACATGGGAGACACGCGACAGGCCGTCGAACTTGATGTTGTCGCGGGCGGTGTGGCGCCGCAGCACCCGCGTGGCCTGCCGGCGCAGGTCGGCGGCTTCGCGGAAGCTGGCATCGAACGTCTGCACCGCCGCCCTGGCGGCATCCAGCAGCTCGCCCACCAGGGCGTCGCGCTCGCGGTCGGCCGGCGTGCGGCGCTTCTCGACCTCGGCCAGCCGGTGGTTCAGCGCTTCGACCAGGAGCCGGCGGCGCTTGGGGTTGTCCAGCAGGTCGTCCTGCAGGTAGGGATTGCGCTGCACCACCCAGATGTCGCCCAGCACCTCGTACAGCATGCGGGCGGAGCGGCCCGTGTGGCGCTCGCCGCGCAGGCGCGCCAGCAGCGCCCAGGCGCGCGGGCCGAGCAGGCGGATCACGATCTCGCGGTCGGAGAACGAGGTGTAGTTGTAGGGGATCTCGCGCAGGCGCGGCGCCTCGTCCGAAGCGGCGGCCAGGAGCTGGTCGAGCGTGGTGGGTGCGTTCATCGTTCCGGTGGGGGCTCGCGGAGGCGGCCCGGGCGTTCAGCCGAACGATTGCGACGGATTGCGACGGCGGCTGACCGGGGATGTTACCGCAGCGCAACAACCCTTCGCCCCGCCCGGGACGAAGGCCGCCGTCGCCCGGTGCCGCCTGCCTCATGGAAAGCCCGGTTGGCGGGGCTGCCGGGCTCCCGTCTAATCAGTTGTCACAAATCGAAGGTAGAGTCACGCCCCCGTGACCCGATCTCATCCAGGAGTACTCATGAAATACAAGCTTGGCGCGCTGGCACTGGCCGCCGTGTTCGCCCTTCCCGCGCAGGCCCAGGTCGAGGTGCAATGGTGGCACTCGATGGGCGGCGCCCTCGGGGAATGGGTGAACGACCTGGCCAAGGACTTCAACGCCAGCCAGAAGGACTACCGGATCACGCCCACCTTCAAGGGCAGCTACGACGAGTCCATGACCGCCGCCATCGCCGCCTTCCGCGCCGGCAATGCGCCGCACCTGCTGCAGGTGTTCGAGGTGGGCACCGCCACCATGATGGCCGCCAAGGGCGCCGTCAAGCCGGTCGGCGAGGTGATGACGCAGGCCGGCTACAAGTTCGACCCCAACGTCTACGTGCCCGCGGTGGCCGGCTACTACACGGCCCCCAACGGCCAGATGCTGAGCTTCCCGTTCAACAGCTCGACGCCGGTGTTCCACTACAACAAGGACGCCTTCAAGGCCGCCGGCCTGGACGCCGAGAAACCGCCGACCACCTGGCCGGAGGTCGCCCTGGCCGCCGCCAAGCTCAAGGCCAGCGGCCACAAGTGCCCGTTCACCACCAGCTGGGTCAGCTGGACCCAGCTCGAGAGCTTCTCGGCCTGGCACAACGTGCTGTACGCGACCAAGAACAACGGCTTCGGCGGCCTCGACACGCGCCTGGCGTTCAACACGCCGCTGCACGTGCGCCACATCGAGAACCTGGCCAACATGGCCAAGAGCGGGCTGTTCGTCTACAAGGGCCGCGGCAATGCCGCCGACGCAACTTTCGTGTCCGGCGAGTGCGCCATGATCACCGGCTCGTCGGCCCTGTACGGCAACGTCGTGCGCAACGGCAAGTTCGGCTACGGCATCGGCACCCTGCCCTACTACCCGGACGTGCAGGGCGCGCCGCAGAACACCGTGATCGGCGGCGCCAGCCTGTGGGTCATGTCGGGCAAGAAGCCGGAGGAGTACAAGGCCGTCGCCGCGTTCTTTGACTACCTGTCCAAGCCCGACGTGGCTGCCAAGAGCCACCAGCGCACCGGCTACCTGCCCGTGACCAAGGCCTCGTTCGAGCTGACCGAGAAGGCCGGCTTCTACAAGAAGAACCCCGGGACCGACGTCTCGGTCACCCAGATGATCCGCAAGACCACCGACAAGTCGCGCGGCGTCCGCCTGGGCAACTTCGTGCAGATCCGCACCATCGTCGACGAGGAACTCGAAGGCGTGTGGCGTGGCGCCAAGCAGCCCAAGGAGGCGCTGGACGCCGCCGTCAAGCACGGCAACGAGCAGCTGGAGCGCTTCCAGAAGGCCAACAAGGGCTGATCGCCCGCCTTGCCAGCAGGGTGGCGCCGGCGGCGCCGCCCACCGACCCTCCTTCCGCCCGGCGGGGGAGGGTTTGATTTTTTCCCCACGCAGGCGTGCCGATCCGGGCGCAGTCCTGCGCGCGCACGTGGCGCGGATGACGCGCCGGCGCCGGCCCATGCGGCAGACCGGCTGAGCTGAGAGACAATCGAGGGCTATGGAGAAGAGGGTTCGATTCCAATCGAGCTGGTTGCCGTGGGTGCTGGTCGCCCCGCAGCTGGCCATCGTGCTGGTGTTCTTTTTCTGGCCGGCCGCCCAGGCGCTGTACCAGAGCCTGCTGCAGCAGGACGCCTTCGGCGGCAGCACCGAATTCGTCGGCCTGGAGAATTTCCGGCGCCTGTTCGACGATCCGGGCTACCTGGATTCGTTCAAGACCACCGCCCTGTTCTCCGGGCTGGTGGCCTTCTCGGGCCTGACGATCGCCCTGCTGCTGGCGGTGATGGCCAACCGCGTCGTGCGCGGCGCGACGGTCTACAAGACGCTGCTGATCTGGCCGTACGCGGTCGCGCCGGTCATCGCCGGCGTGCTCTGGCTGATGATGTTCGCCGCGCCCTACGGCGTGGTCAGCTACGCCCTGCAGGCGCTGGGCATCCCCTGGGACCACCTGCTCAACGCCAACCACGCCATGGCGCTGATCGTGATGGCGGCGGTCTGGAAGCAGATCTCCTACAACTTCCTGTTCTTCCTGGCCGGCCTGCAGTCGATCCCGCACTCGCTGGTGGAGGCCGCCACCATCGACGGCGCCTCGCCCTGGAAGCGGTTCTGGAGCATCGTCTTCCCGCTGCTGTCGCCCACCACGTTCTTCCTGCTGGTGATCAACATCATCTACGCGTTCTTCGACACCTTCGCCATCGTCGACGCGGCCACCCATGGCGGCCCCGGCAAGGAGACGGCGATCCTGGTCTACAAGGTCTACTACGACGGCTTCAAGGCGCTGGACATCAACGGATCGGCCGCCCAGTCGGTCGTGCTGATGTGCATCGTCGTCGCGCTGACCGTCATCCAGTTCCGCTTCGTCGAGAAGAAAGTGCAGTACTGAATGGTCGAACGACGTCCCTTCCTCACGGCGGTCTCGCACCTGGTGCTCATCGCGGGCGCCGCGCTGGTCATGTTCCCGGTGCTGATCGCGCTGATCGGCTCGACCCAGACCGCCGAGCAGATCGCATCCAGCCATCCGCTGTCGCTGGTGCCGGGGAGCAACTTCCTCTACACGTACAAGCTGGCGCTGTTCGGCGGCAAGACGGCCTCGGGTTCCACCATCGCCCCGGCCCTGCCGATGCTGTGGGTCAGCCTGGTGTCGGCGCTGACCATCTCGCTGGGCAAGATCGCGATCTCGCTGCTGTCGGCGTTCGCGATCGTCTACTTCCGCTTCCCGCTGCGCGGCCTCGTGTTCTGGATGATCTTCGTCACGCTGATGCTGCCCGTGGAGGTGCGCATCGGCCCGACCTACCAGGTGGTGTCCGACCTGCGCATGCTCAACACGTACGCGGGCCTGACGGTGCCGCTGATCGCGTCGGCCACCGCGACCTTCCTGTTCCGCCAGTTCTTCCTGACCGTCCCCGACGAGCTGGTGGAAGCCGCGCGCATGGACGGCGCCGGCCCGATGCGGTTCTTCTTCGACGTGCTGCTGCCGCTGTCGCGCACCTCGGTCGCGGCGCTGTTCGTCATCCAGTTCATCTACGGCTGGAACCAGTACCTGTGGCCGCTGCTGGTGACCACCAGCGAGAACATGTACCCCATCGTGCTGGGCATCAAGCGCGCGATCTTCGGCGAGGTGTACGTCGAGTGGAACGTGGTCATGGCGACGGCCATCCTCGCGATGCTGCCGCCGGCCGTGGTGGTCATCCTGATGCAGAAGTGGTTCGTCAAGGGCCTGGTGGATACGGAGAAATAAGGTCCCCGGGACCGATCGACATATGGCAGCAATCAGCCTCAGAAACGTCATCAAGCGCTACGGCAAGGGCAAGCAGGAGCTCCAGGTCATCCACGGCGTCAATGCCGAGATCGCCGACCGCGAATTCATCGTCATCGTCGGGCCGTCCGGCTGCGGCAAGTCGACGCTGCTGCGCATGGTCGCCGGCCTGGAGGAGATCTCCGGCGGCGAGATCGACATCGGCGGCCGCGTGGTCAACAACCTCGAGCCCGCCGAGCGCGACATCGCCATGGTGTTCCAGAACTACGCGCTCTATCCGCACATGAGCGTGTTCGACAACATGGCCTACGGCCTGAAGATCCGCAAGATGCCGCCCGCGGAGATCAAGACCCGCGTGGACAAGGCCGCCGCGATCCTGGAGCTGGGCCACCTGCTCGACCGCAAGCCGCGCCAGCTGTCCGGCGGCCAGCGCCAGCGCGTGGCCATGGGCCGTGCCATCGTGCGCCAGCCGCAGGTGTTCCTGTTCGACGAGCCGCTGTCCAACCTGGACGCCAAGCTGCGCGCCCAGACCCGCCTGGAGATCCAGAAGCTGCACCGCGAGCTGGGCATCACCTCGCTGTTCGTCACCCACGACCAGGTCGAGGCCATGACGCTGGCCCAGCGGATGATCGTGATGAACGCCGGCCGCATGGAGCAGTTCGGAACGCCCGAGGAGGTGTACCACCGCCCGGCCTCGACCTTCGTGGCCAGCTTCATCGGCTCGCCCCCCATGAACCTGCTGAAGAACGCCCCCGGCGGCCGCGCCGGTGCGATCCTGGGCATCCGCCCGGAGCACCTGGACATCGGCAGCGACGGCTGGGAGGTCCGGGTGGAAACCGTCGAGCTGCTGGGTGCCGAGCGCCTGGTCTACGGCCGCGTCGGCGGCGAGCAGGTGATCGTCCGCACGGAGGAAGGCCGGCCCGCCCCGCAGACCGATGCGGTCATCCGCGTGCAGCCGCGCGCCGACCGCGTGCACTGGTTCGACGCTGCCAGCGGCAAGCGCATCGACGCCTGAGGCGTCGCCCGCAGGGAGCACGGACGATGAGCACGGCCCACTGGCCCTACCCCCGCTGGGTCGCGCACCGCGGCGCCGGCAAGCTGGCGCCCGAGAACACGCTGGCCGCGTTCCGGCTCGGCGCCCAGCACGGCTACCGCATGTTCGAATGCGACGCCAAGCTGTCGTCCGACGAGGTGGTCTTCCTGATGCACGACGCCACGCTGGAGCGCACCACCAACGGCAGCGGCACCGGCGGCGACCAGCCCTGGCACGCGCTGTCGCAGCTGGATGCCGGGAGCTGGCACTCGCGCGGCTACGCGGGCGAACCGCTGCCCACCCTGGAGAACCTGGCCCGGTTCTGCCTGGCCAACGGACACTTCCTCAACATCGAGATCAAGCCGACGCCGGGCGTCGAACAGCGCACCGGCGAGGTCGTCGCACGCGAGGCGGCCCGGCTGTGGGCCGGCGCCGCCGCTGCGCCGCTGCTGACCTCGTTCCGTCCCGAATCCCTGCTGGGCGCCCGCCAGGTCGCCCCGCAGTTGCCACGCGGGCTGCTCCTGGACACGCTCTGGGACGGCTGGTTCGACATGGCCCGGTCGCTGGGCTGCGTCGCCATCGTCTGCAAGCACGTGCTGTGGGATGCGGCGACCGTCGCCCAGGTCCAGGCAGCCGGCATGAAATGCCTGAGCTATACCGTGAACGAGGCCGCGGCGGCCCAGCGCCTGCTGGCGCTCGGGACCGATGGCATCATCACGGACCGCGTCGACCTGTTCCCCGCGGACTGAGCGCGTCTGGCGGCGCCGCCCCCCGCGCCGCCTGTTCCGGGCGCCCCCGTCGAGCGCCCGTCCAGCGTCCTCGTCCGGCCACCGCCACGCGAGCACGCAGGCGGCGCGACACCAGCCCTCGCCGCCGCGGCACTGGCCAAGCCGCAACCAGCGGCGTGTCCGCACAAGCCGCATCGCGCTCGGGCAGCCCAGCCGCATCCGCATCAGCAGTCGCGGCACTGAAGCGGCTAGTTGCCCCCGAGGCTTGCGCCGGCGCGCGAGCATCGCCACGTCCCCGCCGCCGGCCTGACACAACCCGGGCAGTGACGCGCTGGCGTTACGGTATAGTAAATGCGTTTCGCATGAGTAAACGCAAGGAGGCCCATCCATGGCTGCCGTTCTCAAGGACGTGAGCGCCCTGCCCGCGCCGCCCCCGATCCACCAGTTGCACCACTACGCGTACCGCGCCCGCGACGCCGAGGAGACCCGGCACTTCTACGAGGACATCCTCGGCCTGCCGCTCTACCACATCATCCAGAGCGACCACGTCCCCAGCACCGGCGAGTACTGCCCGTACACCCACTTCTTCTTCCGCCTGCAGGACGGCTCGTTCATCGCGTTCTTCGACCTCGGCGACGACCAGGCAAGCGAGCCCTCGCCCAACACGCCCAAGTGGGTGAACCACATCTCCTTCCGCGTCGATTCGATCCAGGCGCTGCGCGACATGAAGGCGCGACTGGAGGCCAACGGCGTCGAGGTGCTCGGCATCACCGACCACCACATCTTCCACAGCATCTACTTCTTCGACCCGAACGGCGTGCGGCTGGAGCTCACGGCCCAGCTGGCCGACGAGTTCCAGATGCTGCAGGAGAGCCGCACCGCCCACCAGCGGCTGGCCGAATGGACCGCGCGCAAGGAACAATGGCGGCGCGAACGGGCCGCGGGCCAGGCCGCCGAGCCGCTCAAGCCCCAGCGCAACGACCGGCCCGAATTCGCCACCAAGTGACGGCGGCGGGCGGCCGCCCCCGTGCACGTCGCGCCTCGCCGCCGCGGCGGCGAGGACCGGGACCAGGAGAACACCGATGGACGAGCTGCGCACCGGCTATGCCGACACCACCTTCACCAACGGCTATGAATTCGCCGGCGGCCGCGGGTACGAGCTGCCCGAATATCCCTTCCTTGAACCGGTGGAGCTGCGCACCGGCGAGGTCGCGCACCACCCGGTGGTCATCGTCGGCGCGGGCCTTGCGGGCCTGACACTGGCCTGCGCCCTGGCGCGCTACGGCGTGCCGGCCGTGCTGCTCGACGAGGACAACACGGTGGGCGTCAAGGGCGCCTCCTCGCGCGGCATCTGCTACACCCAGAAGTCGCTGGAGATCTTCCACCGGCTGGGCGTCTACGAACGCATCGCCCGCAAGGGCGTGCAGTGGAGCGTCGGACGCACCTTCGCCGGCCACGACGAGGTCTATTCGTTCGACCTGCGCCAGCACAGCGCCTACAACCTGTCGAGCCAGCCGCCCTTCATCAACATCCAGCAGTTCTACATCGAGGGCTACCTGGTCGAGCAGGTCCAGGCGCTTGGCGGCGTCGAGCTGCGCTGGCACAACCGCGTCACCGCTTTCACCCAGGACGCGCAGCGTGCCACCTTGTCGGTGAGCACGCCGGCCGGCGACTACACGATCACCGCGGAGCACGTGGTCGATGCCACCGGCTGCCGCAGCCCGTTCCGGCAGTGGGTGGGCGCCAGCGTCACGGCACGCAAGGGCGACGACCGCTGGTGCATCGCCGACGTGCGCTTCACCAAGCGGCCGCCGGCAGAGCGGCACACGTGGATCGAGGCGCCGTTCAACGAGAACCGGGCCGTCTGGCAGCACCTGATGGGCGACGACGTCTGGCGCATCGACTACCAGATGCCGCCCGACGCCGACCCCGAGGAGGTCAGCCGCGAGGAGGTGGTGCGCGAGCGGCTGGCGCGCCAGTTCGGCGCCGACTGCGAGATCGAGATCGTCTGGGTCGGGCCTTATGCCTACCGCAGCGAATGCATCGACGCGATGCGGCATGGCCGGCTGTTCTTCATGGGCGACGCCGCCAAGGTGGTCAGCCCGTTCGGCGCGCGGGGCGGCAACACCGGGATCGCCGACGCGGACAACCTGGCGTGGAAGCTGGCCGCCGTGCTTCAGGGCCGTGCGCCCGCCACGCTCCTGGACAGCTACCACGAGGAGCGCCACGAGGCGGCCCGGCAGAACGTGCAGGTGACCAACCGCACGGCGCGCTTCCTGCGCCCGGCCGAAGGCGCCGAGCGCCTGTTCCGGGATGCCGCGCTCGGCCTGGCCCGGCAGTACCCGTTCGCCCGGCAGCTGGTGAACACCGGTCGCATGGCGGTCGCGAACCCGTACACCCGCTCCAGCGTGTGCGACAGCACCGGCGGCCAGTCGGTGCAGAACGTGTCGTTCGCCTGGTCGGACGGCTCGACCGGCGTGGTCAACGACCTGCTGCTCTGGGCCGCCGGCCGGCTGCTGCTGCTGGTGTTCGGCGATCCCGGCCGTGCCGGGCTTGCGCGGGTGCGCGCCCTGGTGCAGGCGGCGCCGCTGCGCTGTGTGCAGGTGCTCGGACCGCACGACCGGCCGGGCGCGCTCGAGCACGTGCGCGACCCCCAGGGCCACCTGCAGGGCGCCTGCCACGTGTTCGGCCACGCCTGGGCACTGGTGCGGCCCGACGCCTACGTCGCCGCCACGGGGGAGAGCATCGACGCGGTGGTGGTGGAGGCCGTGGCCCGCGCGCTGGGCGCCGCAGGAGCCGCCGAATGAAGACCACCCTGCATTTCCAGGACGCCGACGCGTTCTACGAGCAGCTGCTGGACGCGCATGCCGGCCTCAGCCGCGAGCAGTCCGACCTGCTGAACGCCCGCCTCGTGCTGCTGCTGGCCAACCAGATCGGTGACGCCGGCGTGCTGCGCGAGTGCGTCGAAGCCGCGGCCCGGCTGCCGGAGAACGGCGGCGGGCGGCGCCCGGCGCGGCCCGAATAAAATCGGGCCTTCCCACACCACCGCGACGGCATCCTCGGGTGCCGTTGTCGTTTTCGAGCCCGCCATGAGCGACACCCCTGCCCAGCCCGGCCTGAACAGCCTGTCCAAGTCCTTCGAACCCGCCCCGATCGAGGCGCATTGGGGCCCCCTGTGGGAACGCAAGGGCTACGCCCACGCCGGCCATCGCGGCACCGGAGCGCCGGCCGAGGGCGAACCGTCGTTCTCGATCCAGCTGCCGCCGCCCAACGTCACCGGCACGCTGCACATGGGCCACGCGTTCAACCAGACCATCATGGACAGCCTGACGCGCTACCACCGAATGCGCGGCTTCAACACGCTGTGGGTGCCCGGCACCGACCACGCGGGCATCGCGACGCAGATCGTGGTGGAGCGGCAGCTGCAGGAGCAGGGCCAGAGCCGGCACGACCTGGGCCGCAAGAACTTCGTGGCCCGGGTCTGGGAGTGGAAGGAGAAATCGGGCAACACCATCACCACGCAGATGCGCCGCATGGGCGACAGCGTCGACTGGTCGCACGAGTACTTCACGATGGACGAGGGGCTGTCGCGCATCGTCACCGAGACCTTCGTGCGGCTGTACGAACAGGGCCTGATCTACCGCGGCAAGCGGCTGGTGAACTGGGACCCGGAGCTCAAGACCGCGGTCAGCGACCTGGAGGTGGAGAGCGAGGAGGAAGACGGCTTCCTCTGGCACATCCGCTATCCGCTGTCGGACGGCAGCGGCTCGCTCACGGTCGCGACCACGCGTCCCGAGACCATGCTGGGCGACGTGGCGGTGATGGTGCATCCCGAGGACGAGCGCTACCGGGCGCTGGTCGGCAGGACCGTGCGGCTGCCCCTGGTCGGGCGCGACATTCCCGTCATCGCCGACGAGTACGTCGACCGCGCGTTCGGCACCGGGGTGGTGAAGGTCACCCCAGCGCACGATGCCAACGACTATGCGGTCGGCCAGCGCCATGGCCTGCCGATGATCGGCGTGCTGACGCTGGACGCGAAGATCAACGACAACGCGCCCGCGGCGTACCGGGGGCTCGACCGCTTCGTGGCGCGCAAGCAGGTGGTGGCCGACCTGGAGGCGCAGGGGCTGCTGGTCGAGACCAGGAAGCACAAGCTGATGGTGCCCCGTTGCGCCCGCACCGGCCAGGTGGTCGAGCCCATGCTGACCGACCAGTGGTTCGTCGCCATGACCAAGGTCAGCGGACAGGATCCCACGGGCAAGTCGATCGCGCAGAAGGCCATCGACGCGGTGCAGTCCGGCCAGGTGCGCTTCGTGCCGGAGAACTGGGTCAACACCTACAACCAGTGGATGAACAACATCCAGGACTGGTGCATCTCGCGCCAGCTCTGGTGGGGCCACCAGATCCCGGCGTGGTACGACGAGGACGGCCAGGTCTACGTCGCCCGCAGCGAGCAGGAGGCCCAGGCGCGCGCGCCGGGCAAGCAACTGCGCCGCGACGAGGACGTGCTGGACACCTGGTATTCCTCGGCCCTGGTGCCCTTCTCCACGCTCGGCTGGCCCGACAGGACCCGGGACCTCGAGCTGTACCTGCCGTCCACCGTCCTGGTGACCGGCTACGACATCATCTTCTTCTGGGTCGCCCGGATGATCATGATGACCACCCACTTCACCGGGCAGGTGCCCTTCCGCGACGTGTACATCCACGGCCTGGTGCGCGATGCCCAGGGACGCAAGATGAGCAAGTCCGAAGGCAACGTGCTGGATCCGGTCGACCTGATCGACGGGATCGCGCTGCCGCCGCTGCTGGAAAAGCGCACGACCGGCCTGCGCAAGCCCGAGACGGCGCCCCAGGTGCGCAAGAACACGGAGAAGGAATTCCCGGAGGGCATCCCGGCCTACGGCGCGGACGCGCTGCGCTTCACCTTCGCCTCGCTGGCATCGCTGGGGCGCAGCATCAACTTCGATGCCAAGCGCTGCGAGGGCTACCGCAACTTCTGCAACAAGCTCTGGAACGCCTCGCTGTTCGTGCTGATGAATTGCGAAGGCCAGGACTGTGGCCTGAAGGAGCACACCAAGGCCGAATGCCAGCCCGGCGGCCCGGCTCACGGCTACCTGCAGTTCAGCCAGGCCGACCGGTGGATCAGCTCGGCCCTGCAGAAGGCCGAGGCCGCCGTCGCGCAGGGCTTCGCCGACTACCGGCTGGACAACGTCGCCAATGCCATCTACGACTTCGTCTGGAACGAGTACTGCGACTGGTACCTGGAGATCGCCAAGGTGCAGCTGCGCGAGGCGGCCAAGGCCGGCGACGAGCCGCGCCAGCGCGCCACCCGCCGCACGCTGATCCGCACGCTCGAGGCGATCCTGCGGCTGGCGCACCCGGTCATCCCGTTCATCACCGAGGAGCTGTGGCAGAAGGTGGCGCCGGTGGCCGGGCTGCCGGGCGAATCGGTGAGCATCGCCCGCTATCCGCAGGCGCAGCTGGAGAAGATCGACCCGCAGGCCGTCGCCTGGGTCGACCGCCTGAAGGCGTTGGTGGACAGCTGCCGCCAGCTGCGCGGCGAGATGAACGTCTCGCCGGGCACCCGGCTGCCGCTGTACGCGGTGGGCGATGCGGACTTCCTGCGCGAAGCGGCGCCCGTGCTGCAGGCCCTGGCCAAGCTGAGCGAGGTGAAGGTGTTCGACGACGAGGCCGCGTGGGCGGCGGCAGCCAAGGCCGCGCCGGTGGCGGTCGTGGGCGACTCGCGCCTGTGCCTGTACATGGAGATCGACGTGGCCGCCGAGAAGGCGCGGCTGTCCAAGGAAGCGGCCCGGCTCGAGGGTGAGGTGGCCAAGGCCAATGCCAAGCTGGCCAACCAGGCGTTCGTCGCCAAGGCCCCGCCCGCCGTGATCGAGCAGGAGCGCAAGCGCATCGCCGAGTTCGGCGCCACGCTCGCGCGGCTGCAGGAGCAGCTGGCCCGCCTGGGCTGACGGCGGCGGCGCGGCGGGCGCCATGACGTCGGTCGGCCGCGATGCGCCGCGGCGCGGTGGGTGGGGCAAGTGCGGGGACGGGCCCGTGCCGGGTTGCGCACAATAGCGGGCCATGAAGCGCAGACACCTCCTCCTCTCGGGCGCCGCCGCGGCGGCGCTGCCCGCCCTGGCGCAAGCGCGCCCGATCCGCCTGATCGTTCCCTATGCGCCTGGCGGCCCGATCGACGTCACGGCACGGGTGCTGGCCGAGCGGGTGAAGGATTCGCTGGGCACGGTCATCATCGAGAACCGGCCGGGCGGCGGGGGCAACATCGGCGCGGACGCCGTGGCCAAGGCCGCCCCCGACGGACTGACGATCGGCATCTCCGCCGTCGCCACCCACGCGATCAATCCGTGGCTGTTCAGCAAGATGCCCTACGACGCGGCCAAGGATTTCGCCGCCATCACCCAGATGGTGCGCGTGCCCAACGTGCTGGTGGTCAATGCCGAGACGGCGACCCGCCTGCGGATCGACACGCTGGGCGACCTGATCGCCTATGCCAGGGCCAATCCGGGCAAGCTCAACTACGGCAGCGGCGGCAACGGCAGTGCAGGGCACCTCGCTGGCGAGATGTTCAAGCGCGATGCCGGCATCTTCGCGGTGCACATCCCCTACAACGGTGGCAACCCCGCGCAGCTGGCGCTGCTGTCCGGGCAGGTCGACTTCAACTTCGACAACCTCGCGACCGCGGCCCCGAACATCCGCTCGGGCAAGCTCAAGGCGCTGGCCGTGACCACGCTGCGCAGCTCGCCGGGCCTGCCCGGCGTGCCAGCGGTGGCCGACACGCTCAAGGGGTTCTCGATCGACACCTGGTGGGGACTGGTCGCGCCCGCCGGCACCCCACGCGACACCCTGCAGCGATTGAACCAGGCGTTCGTGGCCGCCCTGAAGTCCGAGGAGACCCGCACCCGCTTCGCGGGCCTGCTGGCCGAACCCGTGCCCACGACCCCCGAGGAGTTCCAGGCCTTCATGCGCGCGGAGCTGGCCAAGTACCAGAAGGTGGTCAAGGCCTCCGGCGCCAAGGTGGACTGATTCCTGCTTCCGCCCCCACCACAACGAACTGTCCCTCCCATGAAGAAACCCACCCTCCTCTTCTGCGCCCTCGCCGTGGCCGGCGCCGCCTGGTCCGAACCCGTCAAGCCCGTGTGGGACCTGGCCGCGACCGAGCAGCCCAAGCTGCTGGCCACGCTGAAGTCGCTGGTCGAGATCGAGTCCGGCAGCACCAACCGCGCCGGCCTCGACAAGCTCTCGGCCCTGATCGCCGACCGCCTGAAGTCCCTCGGCGGCGAAGTCGAGTTCATCGAACCGGTCGAAGCCGACGTCTACCGCATGGAGGACACGCCCGAGAAGGCGGCCGGCATCGGCCGCATGGTGCGCGCGACCTTCAAGGGCACCGGCACCCGGAAGATCCTGCTGATCGCGCACATGGACACCGTGTACCCGGAGGGCATGGGTGCGCAGCAGCCGTTCCGCGTCGACGGCAACAAGGCCTACGGCCTGGGCATCGCCGACGACAAGCAGGGCGTGGCCGTGATCCTGCACACCATCGCGATGCTGCAGGCGCTGAACGTGAAGGACTACGGCACCCTCACCGTGTTCATCAACGGCGACGAGGAGCTCAGCTCGCCGGCCTCGCGCAAGCTGTTCGCGCAGATGGGCCGCGAGCACGACGCCGTGATGTCGTTCGAGGGGTCGCGCATCGACCAGGACAAGGTCGCGCTGGCCACCAGCGGCATCGCCCTGGCCACCATCACCGTGCGCGGCCGCGCATCGCACGCGGGCAGCGCGCCGGAGCGCGGCGTGAACGCCCTGTACGAGCTGTCGCACCAGTTGCTGCAGCTGCGCGACCTGTCGGTGCCCGAGCGCGGCCTGAAGGTCAACTGGACCGTCGCCAAGGCGGGCGTCGTGCGCAACATGATCCCGCCCGGCGCGCAGGCCTGGGCCGACATCCGGCTGCTGAAGGTGAGCGACCTGACGGCGGTGGAGGCCAAGATGCGCGAGCGCATCCGCAACAAGCTGCTGCCCGAGTCCGACGTGGAAGTGAAACTGGAGAACCGCCGCCCGCCGCTGGAGGCCACCGACGCTTCGCGCGCGCTCGGCGCGCAGGCCCAGCGGATCTACAAGGAACTGGGCAAGGACCTGGTTGTCGATCCCGAGCCCGAGGGCGGCGGCACGGACGCGGCGTTCGCTGCACTGGAGACCAAGTCGCCGGTGGTCGAGCGTTTCGGGCTGCAGGGCTTCGGCGCGCATTCGAACAACGCCGAGTACGTGCTGGTCGACTCGATCCGGCCGCGCCTCTACCTCGCGACGCGCATGGTGATGGACCTGGCCGGCAAGAGCCGCTAGTCCGGGATGAGGGGTTTCCCCCACACATCCGACCAGCGGTCGGTCAACTCAGCCATCGCCTACCCGTTCACCGGCTGAGCCAGCACGGAAGCGGTCACCCACGTCCACGGCCGCCGCTGCGGCGTCTCCTCTCTTGTGCGGTTTGTCTGACAACCGCCGAGCTAGCGCCGACGTACATTGTTCCCAGAACACAGCACGCAGGAGCGGCGCCATGGGACGAGGGTTCGGATTGCATCGGGGAGCACTGTGGCTGGCCACGACGTGGCTGGCCGCCGGCGGCGCAGCCGCCCAACTTGCGCCGGCTGGCCCGGAGCCGGGTGGCAGCGGGCGGGTCGGATCCGGCGGCCTCGGCCTCAACCCGGCCCGGGTGCAGGTGCCCATCGGCTGCGGCGCCTCGCTGCTGCCCTGCCGCGATCCCGAAGCGGCGCTGGCCGCCACCACGGACGCACGCACCCTGCGCTGGAGCGTGGAGCTGGGCACGCTCCAGCTGGGCCTTGCGCCCGACACGCTGCCCGGCGGCGTTCGCCAGGGCCTCAATCTCAGTCTGGTGGGCCGCAAGCCGCTGTTCGGCAGCAGCTTCTCGGTGTTCGGCCGCCTGGGCACCACCTACGGCGTGCCCGACGCCTCCGGCCGGGCGGCCCTGGCCGGACCGCTGGGCGAAACCGGCTACGGGCTGTCGTTCGGCGCCGGCCTGAGCATGAGCGTCACCCCGCGCCTGTCGGCCACTTTCAGCTGGGACAACCACGACCTGCGGCTGGGCAGCGGCAACCGCGATTCGGTGCGCAACACCAGCCTGGGCCTGCAGTACCGGTACTGACCGGTGTTCTGCGGCTCCGGCACCGGCACCGGCACCGGCACCGGCACGGCAGCCCAGGTCGCAGCTGGCTCCCGGCCCTGGCCATCCGCTGGTCGATGCCGGCACCGCGCGGTGCCGACGCGCGTCACTCGCCCAGATAGGCGGCGCGGACCTTCGGGTCGCTGAGCATCTGGCGGGCATCGCCGCTCATCGTGATGCTGCCCGACTCCATCACGTACGCACGGTTGGCCAGCTGCAGCGCGCGGCTGGCGTTCTGCTCGACCAGCAACACGGTGACGCCTTGCGCGTACACCTCGCGCACCACCTCGAAGATCTTGTCGACCATGATGGGCGACAGCCCCATCGAGGGCTCGTCCAGCAGCAGCACCTTCGGCCGGCTCATGAGGGCACGTCCCATCGCCAGCATCTGCTGCTCGCCGCCCGACATGGTGCCGGCAAGCTGGTCGCGGCGCTCCTTCAGACGGGGGAAGATCGTGAACACCTTGTCCAGGTCGCTGGCGATCTCGGCGCGGTCCTTGCGGATGTGCGCGCCCATCTGGAGGTTCTCGGTGATGGTCATGCGGGTGAACACCCCGCGACCCTCCGGCACCATGGCCAGGCCGTCCTTGACCAGGTCCCAGGCGCCGCGGCCCTTGATGCTGCGGCCCAGGTACTCGATGTCGCCGGCGTTCATGGCCAGCAGGCCGGTGATGGCCTTCATCGTGGTGGTCTTGCCGGCGCCGTTGGAGCCGATCAGCGTGACCAGCTCGCCCTCGCGGACCTCGAAATCCACGCCCTTGACGGCCTGGATGCCACCGTACGCGACCTTCAGGCCGCTCACCTTCAACAGCACGTCCGCCATCAGTGGCCTCCCGTTCCCAGATAGGCCTCGATGACCTTCTCGTTCTTCTGCACCTCGGCCGGCGTGCCCTCGGCGATCTGCTTGCCGTAGTCGAGCACGGTGACGCGGTCGCACAGGCCCATCACCAGCTTCACGTCGTGCTCGATCAGCAGGATGGTGCGGTCGTCGTTGCGGATGCGGTCGATCAGCTCGCGCAGCTGCACCTTCTCGGTCGCGTTCATGCCGGCCGCTGGCTCGTCCAGCGCGATCAGCTGCGGATCGGTGGCCAGCGCGCGGGCGATCTCGAGGCGGCGCTGGTCGCCATAGGACAGCGTGCGGGCCTTGTAGTCGGCGTAGCGGCCGATGCCCACGTAATCGAGCAGTTCCTGCGCGCGCTTGGCGATGGCCGCCTCCTCCTGCACGAACTTCGGCGTGCGGAAGATGGCGCCCAGCAGGCCGGAGCCGGTGCGGATGTGGCGGCCCACCATCACGTTCTCCAGCGCCGTCATGTCGGCGAAGAGGCGGATGTTCTGGAAGGTGCGCGCGATGCCCGCCTTGGCGACCTCGTGCACCGCCGACGGGGTGTAGGGCTTGCCGGCCAGCTCGAAAGTGCCGCTGTCCGGCGTGTACAGGCCGGTGATCACGTTGAAGAACGTGGTCTTGCCGGCGCCGTTGGGGCCGATCAGCCCATAGACCTGGCCGCGTTCGATGGTGACGCCGACGTCCGACAGCGCCTGCAGGCCGCCGAAGCGCTTGGAGATCCCGGCCACACGGAGAACAGTGTCAGTCATGCCCGCTCCTCACTTGCCGGAACCGTTGGCCGGCAGGGCCTTGCCGTGCTCGGGGGTGGGCCACAGGCCACGCGGGCGCAGCAGCATGATGATGATCATGGCCAGCGCGATCAGCAGCTGGCGCAGGATGGAGGCATCCAGGCGGCCGTCGGTCAGGCGCTGCAGGTCGAACACGCCCGAGACCCAGCGCAGCACCTCCGGCATGGCCGACAGCAGCACCGCGCCCAGGATCACCCCGGGCAGGTGGCCGATGCCGCCGAGCACCACCATCGCGACGATCATCACCGACTCCATCAGGCTGAACGACTCGGGCGAGACGAAGCCCTGGAAGGCCGCGAACATGGTGCCCGACACGCCGCCGAAGGTGGCGCCCATGCCGAATGCCAGCAGCTTCATGTTGCGGGTGTTGATGCCCATCGCCTTGGCCGCGATCTCGTCCTCGCGGATCGCCATCCAGGCGCGGCCGATGCGGGAGAGTTCCAGCCGATGGCAGATGAGGACGGAGATGAGCACCAGCGCCAGGAACAGGTAGTAGTAGAGCGTCACCGCCGACAGCGTGTAGCTGCCGATCTCCAGGGGCCGCCCGAGGTTGGCCCCGAACAGCCGGATCGAGTCGATCTGGCTCAGCCCCTTGGGGCCGTTGGTGATGTTGACCGGGTGGTCCAGGTTGTTCAGGAACACCCGGATGATCTCGCCGAAGCCGAGCGTCACGATCGCCAGGTAGTCGCCGCGCAGCTTGAGCGTGGGCGCCCCGAGCAGGATGCCCAGGATGCCGGCGAGCAGCGCGCCCAGCGGGATCACCAGCCAGATCGACGTGTGCAGCCCGGTCGGGAACATGGCCGCGAACCAGGGGAAGGTGTCCGACAGGTGCGGCGACGCCATCAGGCCGTACATGTAGGCGCCGATCGCGAAGAAGGCGACGAAGCCCAGGTCCAGCAGGCCGGCGAACCCCACCACGATGTTCAGGCCCAGGGCCAGCAGCACGTAGAGCAGCGCGAAATCGGCGATCCGCACCCAGAAATTGCCCATGGACTGCAGCAGGAGCGGCAGCAGGATCAGGGCGGCGCCCGACAGGACCCAGACGATGCGTTTGTTCTGCATGTGTGTCTCCCGTCAGGCCCGGTCGGCCACGCGCTCGCCCAGCAGGCCGGAGGGCCGCAGCGTGAGCATGATGATCAGCACGATGAACGCGAAGATGTCGCTGTAGTGGCTGCCCAGCACGCCGCCGGTGACCACGCCGATGTAGCCGGAGCCGATCGACTCGATGAGGCCGAGCAGGAGCCCGCCCACCACCGCGCCGGCCAGGTTGCCGATGCCGCCGAACACCGCGGCGGTGAATGCCTTCAGGCCGGGCAGGAAGCCCATGGTGTGCTGCACCGTGCCGTAGTTCGATGCGTACATGATGCCGGCGATGGTGGCCAGCACGGCGCCGATCACGAAGGTGGCCGAGATCACCATGTCGGGCTTGACGCCCATCAGCGCCGCAACGCGTGGGTTCTCGGCGGTGGCGCGCATCGCGCGCCCGAGCCGGGTGTAGTTGACCAGGTACATCAGCACCGCCAGCGACACGGCCGTCAGGCCCAGGATCATGATCTGCGTGGGCGTGATCACGGCACCACCCACCTGCAGCGGCGCAGCCGGCAGCAGCGTGGGATACGGCTTGTAGTTCGGCTTGAAGATGATCATCGCCAGCGTCTGCAGCAGGATCGACATGCCGATAGCGGTGATCAGCGGTGCCAGCTTGGGGCTGTTGCGAAGCGGGCGGTAGGCGACCTTCTCGATGGCGAAGTTCAGCGCCGCGGCGACGATGCACGAGATCACCATCGCCAGCAGCAGCACCAGCCACCCCGGCATCCAGGGCATGGACTCCTGCATGCTGACGATGATCGCCCAGCTGGTGAGGGCCCCGACCATCAGCACCTCGCCGTGCGCGAAGTTGATCAGATTGATGATGCCGTACACCATGGTGTAGCCCAGGGCCACCAGCGCGTACATGCTGCCGAGGACCAGACCGTTGATGATCTGCTGCAGCAGGATTTCCATGACAAGTTTCTCCGTTTCGTGGCCGGCCGCATCGCGCCGGACGGCCCGTTCCTGTGTCCGGGCCTGGATCTGGCTGCCGGTGCGGCCTCGTGGGCCTTGCCAGCCATCTAGCAAAAAACCCGCCATGCACGCAGGACGGGTTCGATGCGCGTCGGATTGTAGCCAAGCGCTTCGAGGTGAAAACGCGGCCTGGCGCGGGGTTTACCCTTTGCGCCGGCGCCGGGTCGCCGGCCGCCGGTCACCCGGTCCCCACCCGCACCGCCCTGCCATGGGGCGCCGCGGGCGGAGGGTCACCCCTGGCGGGCGTTGCGGTCCTTCAGCTCGCGCAGCTTCTCCGCGATGCGGATCTCCAGGCCACGGTCCACCGGCCGGTAGAACGAGGGCGGCTGCATGCCGTCGGGAAAGTAGCTCTCGCCGGCGGCGAAGCCGCCTTCCTCGTCATGGGCGTAGCGATAGCCCTTGCCGTAGTCGAGGTCCTTCATCAGCTTGGTGGGCGCATTGCGCAGGTGCAGCGGCACGGGGCGGGTCCCGTCCTTGCGCACGAACGCCTTGGCCTCGTTGAACGCCTTGTAGACGGCGTTGGACTTCGGGGCCATCGCCAGGTACACCACGCATTCGGCCAGGGCCAGTTCGCCCTCCGGGGAGCCGAGGCGCTCGTAGGTCTCGGCGGCATCCAGGGCCAGCCGCAGCGCGCGCGGGTCGGCCAGGCCGATGTCCTCGCTGGCCATGCGCACGAGGCGCCGTGCCATGTAGCGCGGGTCGGCACCGCCGTCGAGCATCCGCACGAACCAGTAGAGCGACGCATCCGGGTCGGAGCCACGCACCGACTTGTGCAGGGCGCTGATGGTGTCGTAGAACTGCTCGCCGCCCTTGTCGTAGCGGCGCATGCGTTCGCCCAGCACCTTGAGCAGCCACGCGTCGGTGATGGCCTCGAGCTTCTCCTTGCCGGCCGCCACCGCGAGCGTCTCCAGCGTGTTGAGCAGGCGGCGGGCGTCGCCGTCGGCATAGGCGATCAGCCGGGCCCGGGCCGCATCCTCCATCGCCGGCACCGCGCCGATCGCCTGCGCCTTGCCGACGATCTGCTCGAGGTCGGCTTCCGACAGCGGCTGCAGCACGTACACGGCGGCCCGCGACAGCAGCGCCGAATTCACCTCGAACGACGGGTTCTCGGTGGTGGCGCCGATGAACGTGAACAGCCCCGACTCCACGTGCGGCAGGAAGGCGTCCTGCTGGCTCTTGTTGAACCGGTGCACCTCGTCGACGAACACGATGGTGCGCCGCTGTTCGAGGCCGTCGCGCGCCTTCTGCGCCAGATCGACCGCGTCGCGGATGTCCTTGACCCCGCCCAGCACCGCGCTGATGCTGATGAACTGGGCGTCGAAGGCGTCGGCCATCAGCCGCGCGATGGTGGTCTTGCCGGTGCCGGGCGGGCCCCACAGGATGCAGCTGTGCGGCTGGCCCGATTCGAAGGCGATGCGCAGCGGCATGCCGTCGCCCAGCAGGTGCTGCTGGCCCACCACCTCGCCCAGCGAATGCGGCCGCAGGCGCTCGGCCAGGGGAACGTGCGCTGCCATCAGGACCTCACGCGCACGGCAGGCAGCCGCCACCAGGGCACGTGCGGCATGCGGTGGTGCTCCCGGTGCAGCCCGAAGTGGAAGCAGGCCAGCAGCGACGCCGGCCAGGACAGGTCGAGAGAACGCGCGCGATGGCGGTCGGTGAACTCATGGGCGGGATCATGCCCGTCCCGGTGGCGGTGCGGCAGCCAGGTGCCCACCAGGAACAGCTGCAGGGCGCTCAGGAGCGCCGGGACGCCCCAGAACACGATCAGGTTGGCCGGGCGGGCCCCGGCCAGCAGGTACGCTGCCAGCACCGCGGTCACGAGCGCGAACTCGCGCAGGCCGAAGTAGGTGCGGAAGAAGCGCAGGAACCAGGGCAGCAGCGCGAACGGCTGCTGCGCGTGGAAATCGGGGTCCTCGGCGGTGCCGGGGAATGCATGGTGGCGGTGGTGCTGCACCGACAGCCGGCGGTACGAGAACGCGGCGTAGAGACCGACGCACAGCTGGCCCACGGCGGTGTTCGTGCGCGGATGGCCGGGTGCCAGCGAGCCGTGCATGGCATCGTGGGCCACGATGAAGAGGCCCACGCCGAGCCAGGTCTGCAGCGCGACCTGCCACGGCGCGAGCCACAGCCAGAGCCCTTCCAGCGGGAAGAAGAACACGCCCCAGACGTGCAGGGCGAGCCAGGCGCCGATCACCGCCGCAGCCAGCGACAACCCGATCGCGGCCTGCGCACGCGGGGCGGCTGCCGGCGTCACGCCGCGCGCGGCCCAGCCTGCCGCGGGGCGCGGCGCGCGCGCAGCCGGGCCGCCAGCCGCCGGGGGTCGGACACGATGAGAAAGCCGAAGCTGAGCGCGCCCTCGCGCGTGCGCACTGCATGGTGCAGGCGGTGCGCCTGCACCAGCCGCCGCAGGTAGCCGCCGCGCGGCACCCAGCGGAACGGCCAGCGCTGGTGCACCAGCCCGTCGTGGACCAGCGAATAGACCAGACCATAGGCGGTCACCCCGACGGCCACCGCCTGCAGCGCAGGCGACTGCAGATGGCCGGCAATCAGGAACAGCCCGATGGCCAGTGCCGTGCCCACCACCGCGTACCAGTCGTTGCGCTCGAAGGCGCCCTGGCGCGGCTCGTGGTGGCTGCGGTGCCACGCCCAGCCCCAGCCGTGCATCACGTAGCGATGCGCCAGCCAGGCCACGCCCTCCATCGCCAGGAAGGCGGCCGACGCCACGAGGAACCACGCGAAGGCATGCATGGCGACAGTTTACGGGTCGGTTCGCTGGCGCGGGGCCCATCCGGAGCGCCGCAGGCTCGGGCGGCGCGGGCGGGCTCGGCCGGTGGCTACTGCCGCAACACGTCGGCGCCTTGCGGCGGCTTGAACCGGAAGGTGTCGGCGGGCACCGACGCGTTGAGCTGCAGCTTGTCGAAGCGGATCACCGACAGCTGGCCGAAACTGTCCAGGATCTCGAGCGTGGCCAGTTCGTCGCCGCGGAAGCCGACCCGCACGCTGGTGAGCTGGCCCTCGCGTGCCTTGGGGGTGGCCTGCACCCACTGCAGGCCGTCGCGGTCGGGGGCCGATTCGAGGTTGAAGTCACGGCGCAGGCTGGCCAGGTCGGGCGCGGCGGCGATCAGTGCGGCGGGCGTGGAGCCCAGCACCGCGGCCTGCTTGCGCGCCGTCACCTGGTTGAGGTCGACGTCGTGCAGCCAGAGCGTCTGGCCGTCCGCGACGATGGTCTGCACGAAGGGCTTGCGGTAGTCGAAGCGGAAGCGGTTCGGCCGCGAGAACTCGAAGGTGCCGGTCGACGTCTTGGTGCGCGCCGCCTGGCCTTCGCGCGCCGGGGCCGTGACGACCTGGGTGAAATCGGCGCGGCCGCTGCGGGCCGACTGCACGAACGTCTCCAGCGCCTGCAGGCCATCGGCATGGGCGCCGAGGGCGCAGGCAAGCAGGACGGCAGCGGCGAGCAGTTTCTTCATCGGGACCTTGTGCTTGTGGCGAAACGGTTGGTGCCGCCCAGCTGGCCGAAGTTCGCAACCAGCGGTTACTCGGCGCGGCTGGGCACGAGGATTTCGCGCTGCCCCTGGCCGTTCATCGCGCTGACCAGGCCGGCCTTCTCCATGTCTTCCACCAGGCGGGCCGCCCGGTTGTAGCCGATCTTCAGGTGCCGCTGCACCAGCGAGATGCTGGCCTTGCGGTTCTTCAGCACGACCTCGACCGCCTGGTCGTACATCGGGTCCTTCTCGCCCCCACCGGCGCCGTCGCCCAGCAGGTCGCCGCCGCCCTCGTCGTCCACCGTACCGCCCTCGAGCACCCCTTCGATGTAGTTGGGCTCGCCGCCCTGCTCCTTGAGGTACCCCACCACGCGGTGCACCTCCTCGTCGCTGACGAAGGCGCCGTGCACGCGCACCGGCAGACCGGTGCCGCTGGCCATGTAGAGCATGTCGCCCATCCCCAGCAGGGCCTCGGCCCCCATCTGGTCCAGGATGGTGCGGCTGTCGATCTTGCTGGACACCTGGAAGGCGATGCGGGTCGGGATGTTCGCCTTGATCAGGCCGGTGATCACGTCGACGCTGGGACGCTGGGTGGCCAGGATCAGGTGGATGCCGGCCGCGCGCGCCTTCTGCGCCAGCCGGGCGATCAGTTCCTCGATCTTCTTGCCCACCACCATCATCAGGTCGGCCAGCTCGTCGATCACCACCACGATGTGCGGCAGGCGGTCGAGTGGCTCCGGACTGTCGGGGGTCAGGCTGAACGGGTTGTAGATGAACTGTTCCTTCGCCTTGGCCTCGTCGATCTTGGCGTTGTAGCCAGCCAGGTTGCGCACGCCCAGCTTGCTCATCAGCTTGTAGCGGCGCTCCATCTCGGCGACGCACCAGTTCAGGCCGTGGGCGGCCTGCTTCATGTCGGTGACCACGGGCGCGAGCAGGTGCGGGATGCCTTCGTAGACGGACATCTCCAGCATCTTCGGGTCGATCATCAGCAGCCGGACGTCGCGCGCCTCGGCCTTGTAGAGCAGCGACAGGATCATGGCGTTGATCCCCACCGACTTGCCCGAGCCGGTGGTGCCCGCCACCAGCACGTGCGGCATCTTGGCCAAGTCGGCCACCACCGGGTTACCCACGATGTCCTTGCCCAGGCCCATGGTGAGCATCGACTTGGCTTCGTTGTAGACCTGCGAGCCCAGGATCTCCGACAGCCGGATCGACTGCCGCTTGGCGTTGGGCAGCTCCAGCGCCATGTAGTTCTTGCCGGGAATGGTCTCGATCACGCGGATGGACACCAGCGAGAGCGAGCGCGCCAGGTCCTTGGCCAGGTTGACGATCTGCGAGCCCTTCACACCGGTGGCCGGCTCGATCTCGTAGCGGGTGATCACCGGGCCCGGCTGGGCCAGCACCACGCGGACCTCGACGCCGAAGTCCTTGAGCTTCTTCTCGATCAGGCGCGAGGTCATCTCCAGCGTCTCGGCCGACACCGTCTCCTGCCGCGCAAGCGGCCCGTCGAGGAGGTCGACCTGCGGCAGCTTGCTGTCGGGCATTTCCGTGAACAGCGGCTTCTGGCGTTCCTTGGCCACGCGCTCGCTCTTGGGGACCTCCATCACGACCGGCTCGATCAGCACCGGCGTGGGGTGGTGCTCCTCGATCTCGATGCGCTCCTCCTTGACCACGACCTCGCGCTCGCGCGCCGCCTGCTGGCCCAGCGCCACGTCCTCGGCGATCTCGCGCTGCTCGCGCCGGCGCCGCACCAGCGCCTCGATGCGGCCGCCGATGCGCTCGGCCAGCATCGACCATGAAAAGCGGAACACCGCCGCGGAGCACACCACCACCGCGGCCACGAACACCAGGCCCGAGCCGGTGAACCCGAGCCAGTTCACCGCAGCCGGGCCGACGAGGTAGCCGAGGACGCCGCCGGCGTGGTCCGGCAGGTGGTCCTCGAAGCGGTACAGGCGCGACCATTCCAGCGCCGTGCTGGCGCACAGCAGCAGGGCCAGCGCGACCCAGAAGGCCAGCCGGCTACGCGTCCAGGGCTGGCGCGCTGCGGGCGCATCGGCCCGCATCCAGCCGGCCAGGGTGGCCAGCCAGGCCCGCACGCCGGCGGCGAAACACCACCAGACCGAATAGCCGAGCAGGAAGTAGCTCCCGTCGGCCAGCCAGGCGCCCAGCCGACCGCCCCAGTTGGCGACGGTGCCCCCGGTGCCGGAGGTCGAGAACGCGGGGTCCTGCGGCGAGTAGCTCGCCAGCGCCATCAGCCAGAACAGCAGCGCGGCCCCACCGACAACCAGCACGACCTCGTGGGTGAACCGGGCGCCCGCCGGGCGCTCGGTCGTGGCGCCCTTGGCGCCGGCAGGGGACAGGGTGTTGAGGGAGTACGTCATCCGCGTGGAAGGATACCTTCCGCCTCAGCCGTACACCACCTGCGCGCGTGGCGTTTACAACGCCAGCGCGAAGAGTTGGTTACCCAAGCGTGCTCAGGCGGTCCTTGATCAGCATCGAGCCGTCTTCCCGGGTCTCGATGAAGCCGCGGTCCTCCAGGTCCTTCATGACCCGGCTGACCATCTCGCGCGAGGCGCCGACCATCTTGGCGATGTCCTGGCGCGAGATGCGCTCGCGGATCAGGGAGTTGCCTTCCTTGTCCGGGACGGCGAACTCGAGCAGCGCGCGCGCCACGCGGCCGTACACGTCCATGAGCGCGAGCGACTCGATCTTGCGGTCGGCCTGGCGCAGGCGCTGGACCAGCCCCTTCATGATGGCGTAGGCCATCGAGCTGTTCTCCGGCAGGCAGCGCGCGAACTCGGCGCGCCCGAGGGACAGCATGTCGGTCTGCACCTCGGCGCGGACCGTGGCCGAATGCGGCTCGTTGTCGATGAGGCTCATCTCCCCGATGTAGTCGCCCGGGTTGAGCGTGGCCAGGATGACTTCGCGGCCGCGCTTATCGGAGGTGACCACCCGGACCCGGCCGGTGAGGATGATGAACAGGGTGTTGGACTTCTCGCCTTGCTCGACCACGGTCTCGCCGCGCTTGAAGCGGCGCTTGACGACCGCGTCGGCGACGGATTCGGCCTGATTGGCTGTCAACAACGCGAAGAGCGGAACCCGGCGGATCAACTCCAGGTTGGACAGCATCGACATCCACTTCCCTCCAGCAAGCCGCCGCACGATGGGTTCATACAATCGGCAGGATTAAGAACGCTCAAGCATCGGGCCGCCGGCGGCGGTTGATACTTGTTCCGTCGTCCCGAAATGTACACCGACCTGTGACGTTTCACACACAGGTCTGACCACCATGAGCAACAAGCACGCCAAAGTCCTGATCCTCGGTTCCGGCCCTGCCGGTTACACCGCCGCCGTCTATGCGGCGCGCGCCAACCTGAACCCCGTGCTGATCACCGGCATCGCGCAGGGCGGCCAGCTCATGACGACCACCGAGGTCGACAACTGGCCGGCGGACGTGCACGGCGTGCAGGGTCCCGACCTGATGCAGCGCTTCCTCGAGCACGCGGAGCGGTTCAAGACCGAGATCGTGTTCGACCACATCAACGCGGTCGACTTCAGCAAGCGCCCGTTCACCCTCACGGGCGACAGCGGCACCTACACCTGCGACGCGCTCATCCTGGCCACGGGCGCCTCGGCCAAGTACCTCGGGCTGCCCTCCGAGCAGCACTTCATGGGCCGCGGCGTCTCCGGCTGTGCCACCTGCGACGGCTTCTTCTACCGCGAGCAGGACACCTGCGTGGTGGGTGGCGGCAACACCGCCGTCGAGGAAGCCCTGTACCTGTCGAACATCGCGCGCAAGGTCTACCTGGTCCATCGCCGCGACAAGTTCAAGGCCGAGCCCATCCTCGTCGACAAGGTCATGCAGAAGGTGGCCGAAGGCAAGATCGAGCTCAAGCTGTTCAAGACACTCGACGAGGTGCTGGGCGACGACACCGGCGTGACCGGCATCCGCCTGAAGGACACCCGGACCGGCGCCACGGAGGACATCACGCTCAAGGGCTGCTTCATCGCGATCGGGCACCACCCCAACACCGACATCTTCAAGGGCCAGCTGGAGATGAAGGACGGCTACATCCTCACCCGCTCGGGCCTGCAGGGCTTCGCGACGATGACCAGCGTGCCGGGCGTGTTCGCCGCCGGCGACGTGCAGGACCACGTGTACCGGCAGGCGATCACCAGCGCGGGCACCGGCTGCATGGCCGCGCTGGACGCGCAGCGCTTCCTCGAACAGGAGCAGTGAGCCGGCCGGTCGCGCGCCGCGGCGACCACGCCGGGCGCGACGTCAGCCGGCCAGGCTGGCCGGGTCGACGTTGGCGCCGCAGACGATGAGGCAGACCGATTCGTCGGCCTGCGGCGCGTAGGCGCCACTTTGCAGCGCGGCCAGGCCCAGCGCCGCCGCCGGTTCGACGGCCAGCTTCATCTCCTTCCAGAACCAGAGCTGGGCCCGGCGGATGGCGTCGTCCGGCAACAACAGCGCGTCCTTCACGGTCCGCTGGGTGATGTCCCAGGCCAGCGCGCCGATGCGCCTGGCCCCCAGCGAATCGGCGGCCACGCCGCTGACCGTCACGTCGACCGGCTCGCCCGCCTCGCGCGCCCGAGCCAGCGTCGGCGCGAGCTCGGGCTCCAGCGCCACCACCCGGCTGCTGTCGCCGAACCAGGCGGCCACCCCGGCAATGAGGCCGCCGCCGCCCACACTGACCAGCACGGCACCGGGCACGCCACCCTGCTGCTCGATCTCGCTGGCCAGCGTGCCGGCGCCGGTCACGACCTCGGGCTGGTCGTAGGCGTGCGTCAGCAGCGCGCCGGTGTCCCGCTGCCGCGCCAGGCAGGCCTGCAGCGCGTCGGCATAAGCGGCGCCGGTGACCACCACCTCGGCGCCCAGTTCGCGCAGCTTGGCCTGCTTGGCGGGGCTGGAGACGGTGGGGACGAACACTTCGCACCGCACGCCCAGTTCACGCGCGGCGGCTGCCGTGGCGATGCCGGCGTTGCCGCCGGAGGCCACGATGACACCGCTGGCCGGAATGGGCTGCGACAGCAGGCGGCAGAGCATCCCGCGCGCCTTGAAGCTGCCGCCGGCCTGCAGGTGCTCGAGCTTGAGCCACACCTCCCGGCAGCCGACGCCCAGCGCGCTGCCCGGCAGCTTCCACAGCGGCGTGCGGCGGAGGAAATGCGGATAGCGCGCCTCGAACACCCGCGCCGCCGCGGCGATGTCGGCCCGGTTCACAGCTTCAGGCCCTTGGGCAGCGGGAACCGGATGGTTTCCTCCACGCCGTCCATGCGGCGCACCGACACGGCGCCGAGCTCGCGGATGCGGTCGATGACCTGGCCCACCAGGAGCTCGGGTGCCGAGGCGCCGGCGGTCAGGCCGACCCGGCTCTTGCCCTCGAGCCATTCGGGCCGCAGCTCGCCGGCGTTGTCGACCATGTGGCTCTCGACACCAAGCTTGCGCGCGAGTTCGGCCAGCCGGTTGCTGTTGCTGCTGGTGGGACTGCCGACGACCACGACGACGTCGACCTGGCGCGACATCACCTTGACCGCGTCCTGCCGGTTCTGGGTGGCATAGCAGATGTCCTGCTGCTTGGGCTGGCGGATGTCCGGGAAGCGCCGGCGCACCGCCGCCATGATCTCGGCCGCATCGTCGACCGACAGCGTCGTCTGCGTCACCACGGCCAGCCGCTCGGTCTGCGCCGGCTGGATGCGTGCCACGTCGCCCACGTCCTCGACCAGGTGGATGCCGCCGTCGAGCTGGCCCATCGTGCCTTCCACCTCGGGATGCCCCTTGTGGCCGATCATCACGAACTCGTACCCCTCGCGTGCCAGCTTGGCCACCTCGATGTGGACCTTGGTCACCAGCGGGCAGGTGGCGTCGAAGACCTCGAAGCCGCGCGCATGCGCCTCGTTCTGGACCGCCTTGCTCACGCCATGCGCCGAGAACACCAGCGTGGCGCCCGGCGGCACGTCGGCCAGGTCCTCGATGAAGATCGCGCCCTTGGCCTTCAGGTCGTTGACGACGTAGGTGTTGTGCACGATCTCGTGCCGCACGTAGATCGGGGCGCCGAACTTGGCCAGCGCCCGCTCGACGATCTCGATGGCGCGGTCGACGCCGGCGCAGAAGCCACGCGGCTCGGCCAGGACGATTTCCTTGGTTTGGGGAGTCATCGGCAGGCCTTCCGGCCGCTGGCGGCCATCGCGTTGCGGGTCATAGCACCCCGATCAGGTGGACCTCGAAGGTCACCGGCTGCCCCGCCAGGGGGTGGTTGAAGTCGAACAGCACGGCCTCGCCCTCGCCGTCGCGGCCGACCTGCTGCACCGCGCCCGCGTAGCTGCCGCGACCGTCCGGCGTGGGGAACTGCACCACATCGCCCACCTGGTACTGCTCGTGCGGATCGCCCATCTCCCGCAGCAGCCTGCGGGCCACCCACTGGACCATGTCGGGGTTGCGCTCGCCGAACGCCTCGCCGCCCGGGATCTCGAAGGTGACGCGTGCGCCCTCCTCCAATCCGAGGAGCCGCTGCTCGACCGCCGGCGAGAGTTCGCCCGTTCCGAGCGTCAAAGTCGCAGGCTTGTCCCGGAAGGTGTTGATGATGTCGCCGCCCGGCCCGGCCAGGCGGTAGTGCAGCGTGAGGAAGGAGCCCGGCTGGACCCGGGGCAGGGAGGAACCCATGGCGATCTCGAAGAACTGGTCCCGGATTTTAGGTGGCCGGCCCCGCCGCTCAGCCGGCGCGGGCGCAAGCCCCTGCCAGCGTCGCTGAGGCGGCATGGCGCTGCAAGACCTGCCGCCCGATGCCCGCCCGCGCGAGAAGCTGCTGGCGCGCGGCCCCGGCGCGCTGTCGGACACGGAACTGCTGGCCCTGCTGCTGCGCACCGGGCTGGCGGGCAAGGGCGTGTTCGCCCTGGCGCAGGAACTCGTCGCCACGTTCGGCGGGCTGGCCGGCCTGCTGCACGCGGACGCCCAGGCCCTGCGCCAGGTCAAGGGCCTGGGCGGCCCGGCCAAGCGCGCCGAGCTGCTGGCCGTGCTGGAGCTGGCGCGCCGCGCCATGGCCCAGCAGCTGCGGGCGCGCGAGGTGTTCAGCTCCCCGGACGCCGTCAAGCAGTTCCTGCAGTTGCACCTCGCCCGCTGCCCCCACGAGGAGTTCGCCGTCCTGTTCCTGGACGCCCAGAACCGCCTGATCGAGCTGGAGGTGATGTTCCGCGGCACGTTGACGCAGACGTCCGTCTACCCGCGCGAGATCGTGGTCCGGGCACTGGCGCACAAGGCTGCCTCCGTGGTGCTCGCCCACAACCACCCGAGTGGCACGGTGCAGCCTTCCCGGGCCGACGAGGCGCTGACGCAGACGCTGAAGTCGGCGCTCGGCCTGGTGGACGTGCGCGTGCTCGACCACGTGATCGTGGCGCCGGGCCAGGCGCTGTCGATGGCCGAGCGCGGGCTCGTCTGAACGGGCGCCCGCCGGTGCGGCCAGCGGCATCCGATCGGTGCAGCCGTCCAGCCGTCCGCTCACCACCCCTTGCACCGTCAGCGCTCCGCCTCCGGCAGTTCGACCAGCGCGCTGGCGGGCCATCCCCGCCTCTGCAGCGCAGGTGCCGCTGTCACGTGCGACGACGAACCCCGTCGCGCGCGTCGGATGTTGTCTAATGGCTCTTCCCCGCGGCAGCCTCGCCGTCGCGCGGCCGCGCCGTGAAAGCCAAATCCCTCCAGGACCTCCAGCAGATCCAGCAACAGCTGGCCGAGCAGCGGCGCGCGGCCGCCGAGCAGGAAGCGGCCCTGGCCGCCGCCCGGCGCAAGGCGGATGCCGAGAAGAACCTGTTCGTGCGCGCCGCCGGCCAGGTGCAGCCGCTGCGGCACCCGCCGCGCGTGCTGCTGGTGGGCGACCAGCCGCCCCCGATTCCCGTGCAGCAGCAGCTGGACGACCAGCGCGTCCTGCGCGAGGCGATCAGCGACGAGTTCGACGCCAGCACCCTGCTGGATGTGGACGACGCGCTGAGCTTCCGCCGGCAGGGTGTGGGCCTGGACGTCACCCGCAAGCTGCGCAAGGGCGACTGGAGCATCCAGCGCGAGATCGACCTGCACGGCCTGCGCCGCGATGACGCCCGCGAGGCGCTGGCCGCCTTCATCCGCGAGGCGCACCGGCAGGGCGTGCGCTGCGTGCGGGTGGTGCACGGCAAGGGCCTGGGCTCGCCGGGCAAGACGCCGGTGCTCAAGGGCAAGGTCCAGAGCTGGCTGGTGCAAAAGCAGGAGGTCCTGGCCTTCGTGCAGGCCCGCGGCGACGAAGGCGGTGCCGGCGCGCTGGTGGTGCTGCTCAAGCCGCAGGGCGCCTAGGCTGGCCTCCGTCCCCCGGGCGGGGCGCTTGCCGCGTCGCAGCGCCGCATGGCGCCCGACCGGTCAGGCCCCGACGTTGCGCATCCAGTCGGCGGTCTGGAAGAAGGAGTTGCCCAGGCGCTCGCGCAGCGCCTCGTCCACGCCGACCTCGCCCATCGCCTGGTCCATGCAGGCCAGCCATTGGTCGCGCTCCTGGATCCCGATGGCGAACGGCATGTGCCGCATGCGCAGCCTCGGGTGGCCGAAGCGGTCGGTGTAGTGCTGCGGGCCGCCGAGCCAGCCGCACAGGAACCAGAACAGGCGCTCGCGGGCGTTGTCGAGGGTGCTGCCGTGGGCCGCGCGCAGGGCGGCGTAGCGCGGCTCCAGGTCCATCAGGTCGTAGAACCGGTCGACCAGCGCCCGGATCTTCTCCTCGCCGCCGATCCACGCGAAGGGCGTGTCGAAGGGGGGCTTCTCTTCGGATTGCATGCCGCGATTGTCGCAGCGCGCCCGCTTGGAAAACCCGGGGTCGAGCCCCAGCTACCGGGCATGAACACTCCGCTGACCACCCATCGCAACCTGGTCACGCTGGTGCAGGTGCTCCGCAAGCTGGAGCGCAGCCGCGTGCCCGTCGACCCCGAGCAGTACCGCTCGCTGGTGACGCACATCGCCGACGAACTGCGCAACCATCCGCGTGACGCGGGCCTGGAGGCACTGCTGACGGCCGTGCCCGAACTGGCTGAGCTGTACGAGAACCTGCAGTACGAACACGCCGGCCTGTGCCGCTCGCCGCTCGACGCCGCGGTGGGCGCGGAGCAGGCCGCCCGCGACGCCATCGCGGCCGCGATGCGGCGCTGAGTCGCAGGCCCTACTCCGCCGCGCGGCGCAGGGTCTCGACCACCGGGCGCTGCAGCACGTCGCGCAGGCCCCACCACCCCGCTGCCAGCGCCAGCGCGGCGCCGGCCAGGGCGCCGGCCACGGGCACCAGCGGCGAGGCGGTCCAGGCGAAATCGAACACGTAGCGGGCCAGCCCCCAGCCCACCAGCGCCGCCACCGAGCTGGCCAGGAAACCGGCCAGCAGCCCGACGCCCGCGAGCTCGGCACGCTGCACCTGGCGCAGGAGCGAGCTGCGCGCGCCGACGGCCCGCATGATCGCGAACTCCCGCGCGCGCTCCTCGCGGGTCGCGGTAACGGCCGCGAACAGCACCACGACACCGGCGGCCAGCGTGAAGCCGAACAGGAACTCGACCGCCCGCACCACCTTGTCGAGCACCGCCTGCACCTGGTTGATGGTGCTGGTCATGTCGACATTGGTGATGTTGGGAAAGCTGCGCACCAGCGCGCTGTCGAAGCCGGGCCGCTCGGGCGCCCGGAACGAGGTCATGTACGTCTCCGGCACGTCCGGCATGCGGCTGACCGGATACATGACGAAGAAGTTGGCGCGCATCGATCCCCAGTCGACCTTGCGCAGCGAGGTGATCTTCGCCTCGCTCTCGATGCCGCCGATGTCGAACCGCACGCGGTCGCCCAGCTGCAGCCCCAGCGTCTTGGCGATGCCGTCCTCGACGCTCACCGCGCCCGCCTCCTCCGGCGTCCAGCGGCCGGCGACGACCTCGTTGTGCGGCGGCTGGGTCGCGCTGTGCGACAGGTTGAACTCGCGATCGACCAGCCGCTTGGCGCGGTCGTCGGCATAGTCGTCGGGGCCGACCGTCCGGCCGTTCACCGCGACCAGCCGGCCGCGGATCATCGGGTACCAGTCAAAGCGCTGCACGCCGCCGTCGCGCAGCGCCTGTCGGAAGGCATCGCCCTGCTCCGGCATCACGTTGATGACGAACCGGTTCGGCGCATCCGGCGGCGTGGCCTGCCGCCAGCTCGCGATCAGGTCGGTGCGAAGCAGCACGAGCAGCACCAGCGCCAGCAGGCCCACTGCCAGGGAGCTCACCTGCACGACGGCATAGGCCGGGCGCGCCGACAGCTGCCGCGTCGCGAGCACGAGCCAGCGCGGGGCGGTGGCCTCGTTCACCGAGACGCGCAGCAGCCGCACCGCCAGCCAGCTCAGCACGGCGAAGAGCAGCACCGCACCGGCGAAGCCGCCGACCGCAATGCCGCCCAGCTTGAGGTCGCTGCTGGCCGCCAGCAGCAGCGTGGCGAATCCGGCCACGCCCACGCCGAGCACCAGCGCCGAGGCCGGCCGCAGGTTGCCGAGATCGCGCCGGATCACCCGCAGCGGCGGCACCTGCGCCAGCTGCAGCACCGGGGGCAGCCCGAAGGCGAACAGCAGCGTCAGGCCCATGCCCATGCCGAAGGCGACCGGCCAGGGACCGGGCGCCGGCAGCGTCGCCTCGACCAGGCCCGACAACAGCAGCACGAAGACGAAATGCACGGCGTAGCCGAGCAGCACGCCGAGTGCGCTCGCGACCAGGCCGACGATGGCGAACTCGACCGTGTAGCCCAGCGCAATGGTGCGCTGGGGCTGTCCCAGCACCCGCAGCATCGCGCAGTCGTCGAGGTGGCGCGCCGCGAAACCACGCGCCGCGAGCGCCACCGCCACCGCGCTGAGCAGGGCCGACAGCAGCGCCACCAGGTTGAGGAACTTCTCGGCGCGCTCGAGCGTCTGTCGCATCTCCGGCCGGCCGCTCTCCAGGGATTCCACGCGCACGCCCTTGACCTGGGCCTGGCGGCTCTCGGCCACGGCCCAGTCCGTGAACGCCTTCACGGGGCCGTCGGCCCCGGCCACGGCGAACCGGTAGGTCAGACGGCTGGCCGGCTGCACCAGCCGGGTGGCCGGCAGCCCGGCGGCGCCGATCATCACCCGCGGGGCGAAGGTGGAGAACCCGGTACCCCGGTCCGGCTCCAGCAGCAGCACGCGGCCGATGCGCAGCCGCGCATCCCCGAGCAGCACGGTGTCGCCAGGCGCCAGCGCCAGCGCCTCGAGCAGGGCCTGGTCGACCCAGGCCTCGCCGGCCGCCGGCACCTCGCGCGTGACCGACCCGGGCTCGCCGGGACGGGCCGCCACCGTGAGGTTGCCGCGCAGCGGGTAGCCGGGCTCGACCGCCTTGAGCGCGACGAGCCGGGCGGCGCCGCCCTGAGCATCCGTGGCGCGCGCCATGGTAGGAAAGACGATGGTGGTGGCCGCCTGCAGGCCGAGCGCGCGGGCCCGCGCGACGAACGCCGGCGGTGTCGGGTTGTCGCTGACCACGACTGCGTCGCCGCCCAGCAGCTGGCGGGCGTCGCGCGCCAGGCCACCCTTGAGGCGATCGGCGAAGAAGCCCACCGCGGTCAACGCCGCGACCGCCAGGGTCACGGCCACCAGCAGCAGGCGCAGCTCGCCGGCGCGCAGGTCCCGCCACAGGGTGCGCCAGCCCAGGCCAAGAGAGGAGGTGCTCATGGCCGGACCTTAGCAGGCCGGCCCCGGCCGCGCCGCGGGTCGGGCTTGCGCCGGCCCGGCCGCGTCGCGCGCCGGGCCGGGGCTCAGGTCACCGGGCTCAGACCGCGCGGACCGGGCCGGACCGACGCATTGCGCGCGCCGCTGCCGTGCACGGGCGCATCCCCTTGGCTCTCGTCGAGCCGGGCCAGCTCGCGCCGGATCGCCTCGATCAGCTCCGAGACGCCGGGCTCGGCCATCATGCTGAAGTGCGAGCCGCCGATCTCGACCACCCGGGTTTCGCCACGCACATGCTCGTCCCAGCCCAGCTGTGGGCCGGCGTACAGGTACAGGGTCTCGGCCAGCGCCGCCTTGAACAGCACGAGCTGGGCGTCGAGCGGCTGCAGCCGGTACTGCGCCTGCGCGTCGGTGAAGTTGCGGAACAGGTGGAAGTCCACCAGCTCCGGCGGCAGCGGCTCGCCACGCGCCAGCTTCTCGAGCGCCAGCTGGTAGCTGCGCTCCATCTGGTGGCCGCGGCGCCGACGCGCCGGCCACTCGAGCGCGAACTGCAGCGTCCAGTGGCGCTTCAGCCAGATCTTCTCCCACAGCGGCACCTTGCGCATCGCCGCACTCGGCGCCAGCGTGTCGATCATCAGGATGGCCTCGACGTGCGCGCCTGCGCGCTGCAGCTGCTGCGCCATCTCGTAGGCGATCACGCCGCCCCCGGAGTAGCCCGCCAGCCGGTACGGGCCGACCGGGTCGACCGTGCGGATCGCCTCCACGTACTGGGCCGCCATCGCCTCGATCGTCGGCAGCGGCGGCAGCCGGCCGTCGACCCCCTGCGCCTGCAGCCCGTAGAACGGCTGCTGCGGCCCCAGGCGGTCGGAGATCACCTTGAAGTTCAGCACGTTGCCGCCGGCGCCGTGCACGCAGAACAGCGGCCGCCGCTCCGGCGAGCCGCGGCAGATGGTCACCAGCGGCGACCAGGCACGCGGCAGCTGGATCACGTTCGACGGCGCGGCGGCCGGCTGTGCGCCGGGCATGCTGGTGTCGAGGTTGCCGGCCTGGGCGACCAGGGCCGACAGCCCGGCCAGGGTCGATCCCTGGAACAGGGTGGCCAGCGGCAGGTCCAGGTTCCACTGCTTGCGGATGCGCGCGAACAGCCGCACCGCCGCCAGCGAATGGCCGCCGAGTGCGAAGAAGTCGTCGTCGCGGCCGACCTCGTCGACGCCGAGCAGCTCGCGCCAGACGTCGGCGATCACCGTCTCCACCGGATTCAGCTGGCTCGACGACCCGCCGGCCGAGCGCGTGGCCGCCACCGGCGGCAACGGCTTGGGCGCGGCATCGGCCATCGCGCGGCGGATCGCGGACAGGGCGATCGACGAGACCACCACGTCGCGCGCGCCGCCGGCGAGCACCCGCTCGAACAGGGCGGGCGCGTCCTCGGCGCGCAGGCCGCAGGCGAGCATGGCTTCCGCCAGGCTGGGCTCGCGGCGCGCATGCGCCGCCGCCTGGCGCGACATCGCCTTGGGATCGATGCCGCGCAGGCTGAAGCCCTCGAAAGTGGCGATCGGCGCACCCTCGGGCGTGTGCAGCGTGACGTCGAAGGCCGCGAAGCGGTCCTGGGCCCGGCTCTTGAGCTCGACCCGGCTGATGCTGCGCAGCGGCAGCGCCGAGACGATGCGGATGCGGTCGACCGACAGCGGCACGAACAGGTTGTCCTTGCGCTGCGCCGGATCGAGCAGGTGCAGGCCGAAGGTGGCCGCGATGTCGGTCACCGCCGGGTGCAGTGCGTACGGTTGCAGGTCGGCCGCGAAGCGCTCGGGCAGTGCCATCTCGGCAACGCCGCGGCGGCCGTCCAGCTGCATGCGCGCGATGTTGTGCCAGCGCGGGCCGAACTCCACCCCCTGCTGCGGCAGCTCGGGCTCGCGCCAGGTGCCGGGTTGCCGGTGCGCGTGCGGTGCCAGCGTGCCCTTGTAGCGCGAGACGGTCGCGCGCGCATGCTGCTGCCAGGGCTCGCCCACGTCGGCGCGGCTGCGCACCAGGAACTCGTAGCCCTCGCCGCTGCGGCGCAGGTCGATGCTCACCTGGCGGCGGCCGCCCGGCTCGAACACCATGGCCTCCTCGAACGAGAGCGACCGGATCTCGACGTCGCTGCCGGGATGCAGCTCGGCCATCGCCGCGCGCGCGATCTCGATGTAGGCGGTGCCGGGCAGCACGGGGCGGCCGGCGACGGCGTGCTCGCGCAGCACCCACAGGTCCTGCGCGCTGTAGGTGGCCTCGAAGGTCGGGCCCCGCTCGCCCTCCACCTGCACACCGAGCAGCGGATGGCCGCCGGCGGCCGGCGCGGGCAGCGGCGTACGGCCGTAGGCACGCGCCGCCATGCCCTGGTCGCCCCAGATGCCCCAGTGGATCGCCAACCCGTCGGGCCGGGACGCGGCCAGCGCATCGAGGAATGCATTGGCCGCCACGTAGTCGACCTGCCCCGGGGGGCCCAGGTAGACGCTGGTCGACGAGAACACGGCGAAGACGTCCAGTTCGCCGGCGGGCAGCAGCTCGTGCAGCACCTGCGCGCCGCCCGCCTTGGGGTCGAGCACCTGGCGCACCGATTCCGCCGTCTTCGCCGCGATCGGCGCGTCCTGCAGCGTGCCCGCCGCATGGAAGACGCCGTGCAGCGCGCCCCAGCGCGAGCGGACGTCCGCCACCACGCGGGCCATCGCGGCGGCATCGGCCACGTCGGCGCTGTACGTCAGCACCTGCGCTCCCTGCGCCTCGATCTCCAGCAGGCGCCGCACCAGGCGCGCCGGCTCGCTCGAATCGCTGGTCGCGGCCAGCTGCGCCCAGGTCTGCCGGTCCGGCAGGACACGGCGGCTGACCAGCGCCAGCCGGGCACGGTACCGCTGGCCCAGGAAGCCCGCCAGCGCCAGCGCGATGTCGCCCAGGCCGCCGGTGAGGAGGTACACGCCGCCTTCGCGCGCCAGCGGCTTGGCGGCATCGCGGGCAGCAGCCTTGACCAGCTGCGCCACCCAGCGGGTGCCGTCACGCCAGCCGACCAGGTCGGCGCCGGTGGCGGCCAGGGCCTCGGCCACGATGGCGCGGCTCACGGCCGCCGACTCCGTGTCGGCCGGATCCAGGTCGATCAGCTGGGCGGCCAGGTTCGGCACCTCGCGCGGGATCACCCGGCACGGGCCGAGGGCGAGGCTGCGCACCGGGTGCAGCACCGGGTTGCCGTTCACGGGCTGGCTGCCCGCACTGACGACCGTCAGCCGGACCGGCTGGCGCACGTCCAGGGTCTGCAGCGCCTTGGCCGTGCTCACCAGGCTGTCGAACGCCAGGGCCTGGCCCGCCAGCAGCGCACTGCCCCCGCCGCGCGCGGCCGGGGTGTCCAGCCCCCAGAGATGGACGATGTGGTCGGGCAGCCGGCCGGCCTGCTCCAGCGTGGAGAACAGCCGCTCGACCTGCGCCTCGTCGGCCGGGGCCAGCGTGTAGCTTCCATCCGCAGCCGTCGCGAACGCGGACCCGTGGCGCACCAGCGTGGCCTTGCCGCCCTCCTCCGCGATCCGGCGCAGCACGCCGGCCGCGAGCGGACCGTCGTTGCCGAACACCAGCCATTCGGCACCCGCCGGGGCGGGTTGCGCATGCGGCAGCGGGGCCGGGCTCCACTGCGGCACGCCGAACCAGTCGTCCAGCTGCGGCAGCCGCGCCAGCGCCTGCGCCGGCACCGTGTCCTGCTGCGGCGCCTGCTCGTGCGTCACCTTGCCGGGCTCGATCCAGTGCCGCTGGTGGTCGAACGCGTAGGTGGGCAGCGACACGCGCCGCGGCTTGCCGCCGCCGCGCACGACGTCCCATTCGGGCGTCAGGCCGCGCGCCCACAGCGCCCCCAGCGAAGTCAGCATCAGCGGCAGGTCGCCGGTGGCCTCCTGCGGCTTGCAGGTCGAGGGCAGCACGGCGCGGCCCTGGCCCGGCAGGTTCTGGCGGGCCAGCGCGCACAGGCCCTGGCCGGGACCCACTTCCAGCAGCACGGCGTCGCCCAGCTCCTGCAGGCGCGCCAGGCCGTCGGCGAAGCGGACCGGCTCGCGCAGGTGGCGCACCCAGTAGTCGGCGTCGGCCAGCAGCAGGGCATCGGCCCAGGTCCCGCTCAGGTTGGAGATGAACGGGATTGCGGGCGTCGACAGGCGCACCCGGGCCACGCCCTGGCGGAAGCGGTCCAGCACGCCATCCAGCAGCCGCGAATGCGCGGCGACGTTGATGTGCAGGCGACGGCCCTCGCGGCCCTGCGCCTGCAGGCGCTTCTGGAGCTCGCCGATCGCGTCCACCGCGCCCGAGGCGATGCACAGGTCGGGCGCATTGATCACGGCGATATCAAGTTCAAGCCCGCCCAGCAGCGGCTGCAGCTCGGCCTCCGGCAGGTCGACCGCCAGCATCGCGCCAGCCGGCACCTGCTCGAACAGCTGGCCTCGCAGCACGACGATGGACAGCGCGTCGGCCAGGCCCATCACGCCGGCGATGGTGGCCGCGGCGTATTCGCCCGCGCTGTGGCCGATCACGGCCGCCGCCCGGACGCCCCAGCTCTCCCACAGGCGGGCGATGGCGTACTCGAGCACGAACAGCGCGGGGATGTTGTAGCGCGGCTGCTGCAACAGCCGGGCCGCCTCGGCATCGGCCGGCTCGCGCTCGAACATCACGGCGCGCAGGTCGGCCGGCGCCGAGGCGGGCATCTGCGCGAAGCACTCCTCGACCGCCTTGCGGAACGCCGGCTGCGACAGCAGCTCGCGCCCCGCGCCGGGGTAGCTGGCACCACCGCCGGGGAACATCATCACCACCGGCGGCGGATTGCTGCCCGCCTTGCCGGCGGCGCTGCGGCTGGCCTGGCGCGCCTCCAGCGCGGCCGCCAGTCCCTCGACGTCCTTGGCCACCACCGCGCACCGGTGTGCGAATCCGCGCCGGCCCACCTGGGTGGTGTAGGCGGCGTCGGCCAGGTCGAACCCTGCCGGCGCCTGTTGCGCCAGGAAATCGCTCCACTTGGCCTTGAGCCGCTCCAGCGACGACGGGGTGCGCGCCGACAGCGTGAAGACCTGCCACTCCTGCGAGGGCGCCTGACGCGCCAGCGCCGGCGCCTCTTCCAGGATCACATGGGCATTGGTGCCGCCGACCCCGAGCGAGTTGACGGCCGCGCGGCGCGGCTGGCCAGCCCGCGTCCAGGGACGGGCCTGGTCGACGATGCGGAACGGCGTCTTGTCCAGGTCGAACCGGCTGTTGGCCCGGCGGAAATTGAGGCTGGCAGGGATCAGCCCGTTGCGCATGGCCAGCGACACCTTGATCAGCGAGGCCGCGCCAGCGGCCGTGTCGAGATGGCCGATGTTGGTCTTGAGCGAGCCCAGGCCGCAGAAGCCGCGACCGCCTTCGCCGTAGGCCTGCGTCAGCGCGGCCACCTCGATCGGGTCGCCGACGGCGGTGCCGGTGCCATGCGCCTCGATGTAGTTGACGCTGCTGGGATCGATGTTGGCGACCGCCAGCGCCTCGACCGCCGCGCGGGCCTGGCCGTCGACGCTGGGCGCCAGGTAGCCGGCCTTCTGCGAACCGTCGTTGTTGACGGCCGAGCCGCGGATGACGGCATAGATGTTGTCACGGTCGCGGATCGCGTCCTCGAGCCGGCGCAGCACCACGACCGCCGCGCCGCTGCCGAACAGCGTGCCGCTGGCGGACTCGTCGAACGCGCGGCAATGGCCGTCCGGCGAGAGGATCTCGCCTTCGGCGAAGCGGTAGCCGTGGCGGTGCGGCAGCTCGATGCTGGCGGCGCCGGCCAGTGCCATGTCGCACTCGCCGGCCAGCAGGCTCTGCGCGGCGACGTGGACCGCCACCAGCGACGTGGAGCAGGCGGTCTGGATGCCGACGCTGGGCCCCTTGAGGTCCAGCAGGTACGACACGCGCGTGGTCAGGAAGTCCTTGTCGTTGCCCGTGTGCCGCAGCAGGAACAGGCCCATCGACTTCTTCAGCTCGGGGTTGGTCAGCAGGTTGTACGGCAGGTAGGCCTGCATGCCGCAGCCGCCGAACACGCCGATCGCGCCCTCGAACCGTTCGGGCGGATGGCCGGCGTCCTCCAGCGCTTCCCAGGCGGCCTCGAGGAAGTGGCGGTGCTGCGGGTCGAGCACGGCCGCGTCGCGCTTGGAGAAGCCGAAGAACTCGGCGTCGAACATCTCCATGTCGGGCAGCACCAGGCTGGCCCGCACGTAGTTCGGATCGGACAGCTCGGCATCGCTGACGCCGGCGGCGCGCAGCTCTTCGTCGGTCAGCCACTGCGTCGCCTCGCGGCCCGCTTCCAGCAGCTTCCAGAGTTCGGCCGGGCTGCGCGCGGCCGGGAAGCGGCCGGCCATGCCCACGATGGCGATGCAGCCGGGTTCGATGTCTTGCGGAAGGTCGCTCATGGAGCCTCGCTCGCGGTGGTGGCCGTCTGAAGGTGGCGGGTGCGCAGCATCCGGCGTGCCTGGGCCCGGCTCTGGCCCTGCGACACGGCGGTGGAGGCTGCGCCGCCCGAGAGATGCGCCGCCAGGGCGCGGATGGTCGGCAGGCGGAACATGTCGGTGATCGCCACCTCCTGTCCGGTCGCCTCGCGCAGGCGCCGCTGCACCTGGACCACCAGCAGCGAGTGGCCGCCCAGGTCGAAGAAGTTCTCGGTGGTGCCGACGGACGGCAGCCCGAGCACCTCCTGCCAGATGCCCGCGATGGTGGTCTCCATCGGGTTGTCCGGCGCGGTGGCGACGCGCGGCGCCGCCGCCACGCGCGGGTCGGGCAGGGCCTTGCGGTCGACCTTGCCGTTGGGTGTCATCGGCAGCGCGGGCAGCACCAGCACGGCCTGCGGCACCATGATCTCGGGCAGCGCCCGTGCCACGGCCTCGCGCAGGGCGGCGGGCTGCAGCGTCGTGCCCGGCTTGGCCGTGACGTAGCCGGCCAGCAGCTTCTGCCCGGCTCCGTCGTCGCGCGCCACCACCACGGCCTGCTTCACGCCTTCCTGGCGCAGCAGCACGCTCTCGATCTCGCCGAGCTCGATGCGGTGGCCGCGCAGCTTGACCTGGTGGTCGATGCGACCGAGGAAGTCCAGGGTGCCGTCAGGCAGGCGGCGCACTAGGTCGCCGGTGCGGTACCAGCGCTTGCCGTCCGGATCGACGACGAAACGCTCGGCGTTCAGTTCGGGCCGGTGCAGGTAGCCGTCGGTGACGCCGTCGCCCCCGATGAAGAGCTCGCCGGGCACCAGGGCCGGGCACTCGGTGCCCCAGGCCGTGCGGATCGACAGCTGCGTGTTCGCGATCGGCTGGCCCAGCGGCACCGAGCTCCCGAGCTGCGCCAGGTTGCAGGTGGTCGACCAGACGGTGGTCTCGGTGGGGCCGTACATGTTCAGCAGCTCGCCGGGCACCAGCGCACGCAGCTGGGTCGCCATCTCGAGCGGCAGCGCCTCGCCGCCGACCATCATCGCCGACAGGCGCGACAGCGCCGCGCGGCCCGGCGCATCAGCCAGCAGCATCGCGGCCATGGACGGCGTGCACTGCAGGTGGGTGACGCCGTGCTGGAGCACCTGTTCGGCGACCGAGGCGCGGCGGCTGCTCGTGCGCGGCGCGCGCGTGGCCTCCATCAGCGCCTTCAGGTGCTGCAGGTGGGCCAGCACCGTGTCGGGCGGGATCCCGAAGTCGATCAGGCAGGCGATCTCGTCGACGCCCGCGGCCTGCACCTTGTCGACCAGCTCGAGGCAGCGCTCGCGCGAGCCGATCAGCGCGCTGGTGCCGTAGTAGCGGTGGAACGCGTGCTCCAGCAGGGCGTCGGTCTCCTCCTCGGACAGCGGAGCCGACTCCATGATCTCGACCGGGCTCTTGCCGTCGGCGGCGGCGCGCTGCACGAAGGTGGGGAACGTCCAGGCCGCGGCCTTGACCAGGTCCATCGCGCTGCGCAGGTACTTCTTCATCGGGCCGCGGGCGACCTCGCGGGCCTCGTCCTCGCTGTCGGCCACGAAGGTGTGCAGCATCAGCGTGACGTGGCCCTGGCCGGGGTGGCCGGCAGCCTGCCAGGCGGCCCGGTAGATGCGCAGCTTCTCGGCCACGTCCTCGACCTTCTGCCCCAGCAGGTGGGTCAGCAGGCGGCAGCCCAGCCGGCCGGCCTGCTCGAAGGTCTTGGGGTTGCCGGCAGCGGTGATCCACACCGGGATCTCGCGCTGCACCGGGTGCGGCAGGGTGCGCGTGGGCACGTCGTTGCCGTTGGGGCCCGGGAAAGGCACCGCCTCGCCGCGCCACAGGCGGCGCACCACGTCCATGCGCTCGTACATCTCGTCCTGGCGGCGGGCGAAGGCCTGCGGCTGCAGCACGAAGTCGTTGGGTTGCCAGCCGGCGGCGAACGAGATGCCGACCCGGCCATTGGACAGCTGGTCGACGAAGGCCCAGTCCTCGGCCACGCGCACCGGGTGGTGCAGCGGCAGCACGCAGCTGCCGGCGCGGATCTGCACGCGGCTGGTGCAGGCCGCGATCGCGGCGCTGGTGACGACCGGGTTCGGGTACAGGCCGCCGAAGGCATGGAAGTGGCGCTCGGGCGTCCACACCGCCGTGAAGCCCTCGCGGTCGGCGAACCTGGCGCCTTCCAGCAGCAGGCGGTAGCTGTCCTGGGTCGAGTGCGAATCGTCGCTCGCGAAGTAGAACAGGCTGAACTCGGGTCCTGCCGCGGCCGCCTGCGCGGCGTCCGAATGCAGCACCACGGTGACGCCGCGCGCCAGCGTCCAGTACAGCTCGAGCACCGAGATGTCGAACGACAGGCTGGTGACTGCCAGCCAGCGTGCGCCCTCGCCTCGCGGCACCCGCTGGTCCATGCCGGCAAAGAAGTTCATGACGTTGCGGTGCGTGACCACAACGCCCTTGGGCTTGCCGGTCGAGCCGGAGGTGTAGATCACGTACGCCGGGCGCCGCGACTGCGGCGCGGGCAGTGGCTGCCCGGCGCCGGGCACGTCGCCAGCGGCCTCCTCGATGCGCAGCAGCTTGCCGGCGTCGACGTCGATCGCGCCGGCGGTGGCCGCACTGACCAGGACGACCGGCGCCTGCGAGTCCTCGACCATGAGTTGCAGCCGCTCGCGCGGGTACTCGGGGTCGAGCGGCAGGTAGGCCGCACCCGCCTTCCAGATGCCGAGCACGGCCACCAGCAGGGCCGGCGTGCGCGGCAGGCACAGGCCGACCACGGCGCCCGGCTGGACGCCGCGCGCCACCAGCCGGTGCGCCAGCGCATCGGACCGCTGCTCGAGCTCGCGGTAGCTCAGGCTTTCGCTGCCGATGGTCACGGCGACCTGGTCCGGCGTGCGCTGCGCTTGCGCGGCGATCGCCTGCTGCACGCAGGCTTCGGCGTCGAACGCGGTGTCGGTGGCGTTGAGCTGCGCGAGCGCCTGGCGCTCGCTGGCCGGCAGCATCGGGACCTCCCGGACCGCGCACTCGGACAGGGCGAACGCCTGCAGCCAGGCGCCCAGCTGCGCAGCCATGGCCAGCGTGGTTTCGGTCGTGAACACGGCAGGATCGGCCACCAGCTCGAGGCGGCCGCCGGCATCGGTGCGCAGCAGCAGCTCGCAGCCTTCCGGCATCTCCACCGGCGCAAGGGCCAGGGCGATCCTCGCGACCGCAGGCAGGGGCGACTGACGCTCGCCCAGCCGCAGCGGCAGGTCACGGGTCATGGGGCCGGCGGCGTGCGCCTGCGCCAGCAGCGTCTCGGCGGCGCCTGCAGCGGCGAGCGTGGTGGCGGCCGGCGCGGTGGTGGCCGTGAGCGGCACCCACGGGGTCAGCCAGGCCTGCAGGCCTTCGGTGCGCTCCTGCAGCGCCGCATCGGTGTAGAGCAGGGAGACCTTCTCCTGTCCGCTCAGGGCGGAGAGCCAGGCGTGGAAGGCCGCCGCCGTGGTGGCGCCACGGGCCGGCGCGTCGACCGGGCAACGCAGGCTCTCACCGGCGGCCGGCGGGCCGCTGCGGCGCGGGTACGGCAGTTCGACCGGCGAGGCAGCCTGCAGCGCAAGCGTCCAGTGCTGCTCGCCGCGCGCGATCGTCTCCAGCCGGTCGGCCAGGCGCGAGCATGCTGCCGCGCCCGGGACGCCCAGCACCATGCCCGGCGAGAGCGCCGCCGCGCCGGGGCGCCCTTGCGCATCCGACAGGCCGCCGAGCAGCAGTTCGCCACCCTGCGCGGCGACGCGCAGCGTGTCGCCCGCGACGGCGAGCACCGTGCCGGGCGCGGCGCCGCTGTCGACATCGGCCAGGCTGGCCGTGCGCACCAGCAGGAGCTGGTCGCCGGCCACGATCTTGGCCCGGCCCAGCGGATTGGCGTACTGGCCGAAGTCGAGGGCCCGCACCAGGGCCACCAGATCCTGGGCCGGCTGGCGGAAGTCGAGCGTGCCGAGCGCGGCCGGCCGCTTGTGGCGGCCGAAGTACTGGCGCTCGCCATGCTGCGGCGACAGCGGCAGCTCGCCCTGCGCCAGATCCTCGGCGATGCGCGTGAACGCAGCCAGGCCGGCCTCGTAGCACTTGGCGTTGAGGCTGAGCGCGGTCTCCTCCGGCGACACCTCGAACGAGACCTGCCGCACGATGCGGCCCGCGTCGGCTTGCGCCGTCATCTCGTGCCAGGTGATCCCGTGCACGGCCTCGCGCGCCATCAGCGCCCAGCAGGTCGCGTTCAGGCCGGCATACCGCGGCAGCAGCGCGTCGTGGAAGTTGACCGCGAGCTTGCGCGCGCGGCGCAGCACGGCCTCAGGCAGCATGCGCAGGTTCGCGACGCTGAACAGGTAGTCGAACGAGAGGCCGTCCAGCGCGGCGCTCCAGTTCCCCTCCATGCGGATGGCCGGCAGGCCTTCGCCCGCCGCCCACTCGAGATTGGCACTGCTGCCCGAGACCACGCCCACCACCGTGTGGCCGGCCCTGCGATAGGCCTGCGCGCATTGCACCAGCAGGCTCCCATCTCCAACGAAAACTGCGCTTGTGTTGACCATCCCTAGTTGCCTCGGCAGATGTTATGAATTGGCGGTGCCGATCGCCGCCGCGTCCTCGGTGGAACGCTGGCGGCACCGCGAAAGAAGTTCGGTGGCGTCGGGCGCCGGCGGCGGCGCCAGGCTCTCCAGTTCGACGATCCGGATGTCGGCCGGCTCGCTGCACGCGAGCGTCAGCACGTGGCCAGGCGGCGCCGGCAGCTGCAGCACCACGATCCCGAGTTCGTTGCCGGTCTCGCCGTCGATCACGGCGTGGCAGTGCTCGCCGTCCAGCGGCAGCAGCGAGATGCGTGGGTTGGAGGACGAGAGCCCCAGCCCGCGCGCCTTCCAGAACGCCTCGAGCGCCGTCCACTGCACGAAAAAGTCCGTCTCATCGGCGCCAGGGCGGCGCCGCACGAACTGCTCGATCACCGACGCCTCCACCCCGCTGCGCACCTTCTCGACGTCGATGCCGATCTGGCCCTGCCGGGCCACCGCGCAGGCGACGAAGCCGCGGCTGCGGGTGAGGCTGAACACTGGCGGCTGGTCGCCTGCGTCCAGCAGCAGCGGCCGCCCCTGCGGCCCGGCGGCGAAGCGCAGCTGTGCCGGGTCGGTGCCCAGCGCCGAGGCGAGCGCCATCCGGCGCAGCGCGTGCGCCACCACGAACGCATCGCGGTCGGCCTCGAACCGCAGCAGCGACACGCGTTCGCGCTCATGCTCGTCCAGCAGCGCCGCGAGTTCTCCGCAGGCCCGGGGGCCTACACTGCCCGGCTGCGCGGTCCATACTTCGATCGCACCACACTGCATCGACATCCTTCAGTTGCGTCCTGTCACAGCGATGGTGCATGCTGCACCTTTCTTTGTGGGAAGCAGTGGCCCGGTCGGACTACCCCCCTGTGGCGCCTACATGACGACGGCGCCGCGGCCTACAGGGAGACTGAGGCATTGGCCGATGATCGGCTGAGACAAAACTCGTGCGAGACAAGCCATGCAGGACACGCCAATGGACGCCGCAGCAGGCGCAAGGTCGGATCGCTCCCCGATCGCCATCCTGTCCTACCACCAGACCACCAAGGTGCCGCCGCGCGGCACGCCGGTGCGTACCCTGGTGCTGCCGCCCTGGCGGTTCCGCCTGCAGCTGTGGCTGCTCAAGACGATGGGCTGGCAGGGCCTCTCGATGCGCGACCTCGAGCCCTACCTGCGTGGCGAGAAGACCGGCAAGGTGTTCGGCATCACGCTGGACGACGGCTACGTCAACAACTTCCAGGAAGCGCTGCCCATCATCCGCTCGATGGGCTTCACGGCCACGGCGTTCATCGTCAGTGCGCAGACCGGCGGCTCCAACGTCTGGGACCATGCACAAGGCGTTCCGCCCGCCCCGCTGATGGACGTCGGCCAGATGAAGGCCTGGATCGATGCCGGGATGGAGATCGGCGCGCACACGCGCAACCACGTCGACCTGCGCACCTGCGACGACGACCGGGCCCGCGACGAGATCGCCGGCTCCAAGGCCGACCTCGAGCAGTGGCTCGGGGTCGAGGTGCGCAGCTTCTCCTATCCGTACGGCGAACACACGGCCGCGCACGTCGAGATGGTCCGGCAGGCCGGCTACACGACGGCCACCACGATCATCAGCTCGCGCGCCCGTCTCGATGACGACATGATGCGGCTGCCGCGGATCTCGGTGCACCTCAACGATTCGATCCCGCAGCTGCTGGCGCAGGTGACGACCGATTTCGAGGACTGGCGCATGCAGCGCCCCGGACGGCGCGGCTCACCCAACGCGCGGCCGCAGGTCGCGGCGCAGCCGCAGTCGGACGCCGCGGCGACCGGCATCGGCTCCGGCGTGCCTGCGCCCTGATCAGGCGGCCGGCGCCGGCCCCGCGAGCTCGGGTTGCCAGCGCACGCGCTGCGCACCCGTGTAGCAGAGGAAGCGCTTGTTGAGCGCACGGCCGATCGTGCACAGGCCGAGTTGCTGCGCGATGGCGTGCCCCATCTCGGTCATGCCGCTGCGCGACACCACGATGGCCACGCCCATCTGGGCCGACTTGATCACCATCTCGCTCGTCAGCCGTCCGGTCGTGTAGAAGACCAGCGGCTCCTCGCCCGCTTCGATCGGCGCAGGCTGCATCCACATCCAGCCGGCAATGGTGTCGATCGCGTTGTGCCGCCCGACGTCCTCGACGAACAGCAGCAGCTCGCTGCCGCGGAACAGCGCGCAGCCGTGCACCGAGCCGGCCGACTTGTACGTGCTCTCCTGACGCCGGATCGCGTCGAGCACGCCGTACAGCGCCTGCTGGCTGAGCACTGCCTGCGGCAGCTGCAGCGAATGCACCTCGTCCATGAGCGCGCCGAACACGCTGCCCTGGCCGCAACCGGTGGTGACCACGCGGCGCGCGGTGCGCTCCTCGATCCGGTCGATGCCGGCGCGCGTCTTCACCGCGGCGCTGGAGACCTCCCAGTCGACGGTGACCGACTCGACTTCGTCCACCGACCGCACCAGGCGCTGGTTGCGCAGGTAGCCCAGCACCAGCCACTCGGGATGGGCACCCAGCGTCATCAGCGTGACCAGCTCGCGCCGGTCGACGTAGACCGTGAGGTCGCGCTCGGCGGGAATCGAGATCCGCTGCGTCCGTCCGTGCTCGTCGACGGCTTCGATCTCGCGGGTCAGCGGCGCGTGGGCCCGGGTCAGCCGTGGCAGGGAAACAGGCACGGCCAGGCGGCCCGGGCGGGCCGGGTCAGGGCTTCTTGGCGGCCGGCGCAGTGGGCGTGCTGCTGCCGGGCGTCATCTGGGCTGCCTCCGGCCGCACGCTGGGCGGGCTGGCGGCGGTTCCGGCCGGGGAGTGCGCGCCGGAGGTCTCCAGCGGCTTCTGCTCGGGCGGGCTGTAGGCGAACGCCCCTGGATCGACGCAGGGTGCCGGGGCCGCCGCGGCCACCGGGGTGGCGGCACCTCCAGCGGCAGAGGCGCCGGTCGCGGGCTTGGCGGCGACCGGCATGGCCTTGCCTTCGGCACCACTGCCGGCCTTGCTGCGGTAGCGGGCCGCGACCCGGTCCTGGGACTTGCACAGCTGCCAGGCATCGACCTTGGCTTGCCACGCGGCCTTGGCGGCAGTCTCGGCGGCCTTGGCCTTGGCGGCATCGTCCAGCGGTGCCAGCTTGGCCGACGCGAGGGAGCCGAACGCGGCAAGGATCAGCAGGGAAAGGAGGCGCTTGTTCATGGCGAATCTCTTGTCTCAGGCGGTGCGGACCGGCTCGGCCGTGATGGCCGCGCCCGCCGGCGTGCTGCGCTGGGCGGGGATCTTGCCCGATTGGATGTCGTCGTACCAGTAGGCGTGATGCTCGCGGGCCCAGGTCTCGTCCACGTAGCCGGTGCGCATGGCGCTGTAGGCGCCCTGCATGCCGATCGTGCCGATGTAGATGTGGCCGAGGAACATGGCCATCATCAGCACGGTGGCCGCGGCGTGGACCATGTGCGCGACCTGCATGGTGGCGCGCTCGTAGACCAGGCCCGGCAGCAGCTTGTCGAGCACCAGGCCCGAGGCGACCACCACGATGCCGAGCGCGAACACGCCTCCCCAGAAGACCAGCTTCTCGCCCGCATTGAAGCGGTTCGACGGCGGTTCGTGGCCACCCTTGCCGAACAGGCCGCCGGCGCGCAGCAGCCACTGCAGGTCGCCCTTCTGCGGCCAGTTGTCGCGCACGAAGGCCAGGAACACGATGGCCAGCGACACGACGAACAGCGGGCCGACGAAGTTGTGCACGTTCTTCAGCGCGTAGGTCAGCCAGCCGAACAGCGTCAGCCCCAGCACCGGCTGCAGGAAGAACTTGCCGAACGCCATCACCAGGCCCGACAGCATCAGGGCGACGAAGGCGATCGCATTGGCCCAGTGCGCCGAACGCTCGAACGGCGTGAAGCGCTCGATCTTGCGGCCGGTGTCGGGGCCGTGCTGGGTGATGGCGCCGCGCGTGAAGTAGAAGATCGCGATCGCGCCCAGCACGATGAGCAGCAGCGAACCACCGTAGGGGATCAGCCAGTTGTTGCGCACCTGGCGCCAGGCTTCGCCGGCATTGGTGTGCCGCGATCCGGGGTAGGTCACGAAGGGCTGGACCAGGACGCCGGCCTCGGGCGCCTGGCTGCGGGGCAGGCTGGAGTAGCCCTGCGCGCCGGAGCCGACGGCGCGCCAGAACGGCGCGTTGTTGCCCGGCTGGACCTGGGCCCGTTCGCCGTTGCTCTGCTTGGCGTAGTTGGGATCTGCCGGCGCGTCCGGCTTGACCTCCGGCTTGACGTCCAGGATGTTCTGGCCCTGGATGCCCGGCATGGCCGTGGCGGGGGCGGCCAGTGGTTCATCGTGCCGCTGCGCCTGCGGGGCCTGGGCCCAGGCGCCGCAGGCGGCGGCCAGCGAAAGCGACAACAGCAGCGAGCGGAGCATGGCGACCTCAGTTGACCTTGGTGTAGTCGTTCTGGCCCATCTGGGCACGCGTCCTGAGCTGCTGCTCCCAGCTGGTGCGGTCGCCGGCCTTCCACCCGGCGGCCGAGAACGGCATCGCGGTGCCGGTGCCGCTGTACAGGGCGGCGTCGCTCTTGACGCCGCTGGCGGTCTGCGGCTTTTCGCCGCACGCGGCCAGCGCGGCGGCGGCAGCCAGGAGGAGGACGACACGCATCACGACTTGGCTCCGTTCGGTTGGCCGGCCTGCTTGGAGCCGTAGGCGGTGCCCCAGCCCCAGGCTTCGGCGCCCTTGCCGCGCTTGACCACGCGGTTGCGGAAGATGTCGGCCACGACGTCGCCGTCGCCGGCGAGCAGCGCCTTGGTGGAGCACATCTCGGCGCAGGCGGGCAGCTTGCCTTCGGCCAGGCGGTTGCGGCCGTACTTCTCGAACTCGGCCTGCGAGCCGTGGTCCTCGGGACCGCCGGCGCAGAAGGTGCACTTGTCCATCTTGCCGCGCACGCCGAACGTGCCGGAGGCCGGAAACTGCGGCGCGCCGAACGGGCAGGCGTAGCTGCAGTAGCCGCAGCCGATGCAGACGTCCTTGTCGTGCAGCACCACGCCCTCTTCGGTGCGGTAGAAGCAGTTGACCGGGCACACCGCCATGCAGGGTGCGTCGGAGCAGTGCATGCAGGCCACCGAGATCGACTTCTCGCCGGGCACGCCGTCATTGAGGGTCACCACCCGGCGGCGGTTGACGCCCCAGGGCACTTCGTGCTCGTTCTTGCACGCCGTGACGCAGCCGTTGCACTCGATGCAGCGCTCCGCGTCGCAGATGAATTTCATTCTTGCCATGTCAGTCTCCTACGTCCGCAGCGCCAGGCGGCCCCAGGCGCGGACAGTCCCCTCGGCGGGCACCGAAATACATGAAGTGAGAAGCGTGGGCGCCATGGCGTCAGGCGCGCTCGATGTTGCAGACCGTGGTCTTGGTCTCCTGCATCATCGTCACGCTGTCGTAGCCATACGTGGTCGCGGTGTTGACCGCCTCGCCGCGCACCACCGGCGCGGCGCCGTTCGGGTAATAGGCCAGCATGTCGGCGCCCTGCCACCGGCCGGAGAAGTGGAACGGCATCCAGACCGTGTCGGCCGCCACGCGCTCGGTGACCAGCGCCTGCACGTTCAGGCGCGCGCCGGTCGGGCTGACCAGCCAGACCCGCTCGCCGTTGCGGATGCCGCGGTCGGCGGCCGCCTTCGGGTTGATCTCCACGAAGGCTTCCTGCTGCAGTTCGGCCAGCCACGGGTTGGACCGGGTCTCCTCGCCGCCGCCCTCGTACTCGACCAGGCGGCCCGAGGTGAGGATCAGCGGGAACTTCTCGGCGACCTTGTCGACGAGGTTCTTCTCCTGCACCGTCTTGTACAGCGTTGGCAGGCGCCAGAAGGCCTTCTTGTCGTCGTGCGAGGGGTACTTGGCCACCAGGTCGGGCCGGGTGCTGTACAGGGGCTCGCGGTGCTGCGGGATGGCGTCGGGGAAGTTCCACACCACGGCGCGCGCCTTGGCGTTGCCGAAGGGATGGCAGCCATGGTTCTTCATGACCACGCGGATGATGCCGCCCGAGTTGTCGGTCTTCCAGTTCTTGCCTTCGGCGAGCACCTTCTCGGCGTCGGTCAGCTCGTCCCACCAGCCCAGCTTCTTGAGCAGCACGTGGTCGAACTCGGGGTAGCCGGTGGTGATGTCGGCGCCCATCGAATGCGAGCCATCCTCGGCCAGCAGGTTGACGCCGTCCTTCTCGACGCCGAAGTTGGCGCGGAAGTTGCCGCCGCCGTCCATCACGTGGCGTGTGGTGTCGTACAGGTTGGGCGAGCCCGGGTGCTTGAGGTCCGGCGCGCCCATGCAGGGCCACGGCAGGCCGAAGTAGTCGCCGGCGATGTCGTAGCCCGACTCCTTGTCCTTCCAGCTGCCCTTGGCCTTGAGCGTCTTGACGTCGAACATGTGCATCGCGCGCATGTGGGCCTTCAGGCGCTCCGGGCTCTGGCCGGTGTAGCCGATGGTCCAGACGCTCTTGTTGATCTCGCGCAGGATGTCCTCGGGCACCGGCTCGTCCATGCCGCGGACCTTCTGCATCTTGTAGCCCTTGACCAGTTCCTTGCCGAAGCCGAGCTTCTCGGCCAGCTGGTACATGATCATGTGGTCGGTGCGGCTCTCCCAGAGCGGCTCGATCACCTTCTCGCGCCACTGGAGCGAGCGGTTGGATGCCGTGACCGACCCGCTGGTCTCGAACTGGGTGGCCGCCGGCAGCAGGTAGACGGCGCGGTTCGGGTTGCGGTCTTCCGGCCGGCCCGGCATCGCGGCCATCGCGGCGGTGGCCGACGGATAGGGATCGATCACGACCAGCAGGTCGAGCTTGTCCATCGCCCGCTTCATCTCGACGCCGCGGGTCTGCGAGTTGGGCGCATGGCCCCAGAACACCACGCCCTTGAGGTTGGGGTCCTGGTCGATGTTCTCGTTCTTCTCCAGCACGCCGTCGATCCAGCGCGAGACCGTGATGCCGGGCTTGGTCATCATGCCGGGCGCGGCGAAGCGGCCCTTGAGCCACTCGTAGTCGACACCCCACACCTTGGCGAAATGCCGCCACGAGCCTTCGACGATGCCGTAGTAGCCGGGCAGCGAATCCGGGTTCGGGCCGACGTCGGTGGCGCCCTGCACGTTGTCGTGGCCGCGGAAGATGTTCGCGCCGCCGCCGGACACGCCGATGTTGCCCAGCGCCAGCTGCAGGATGCAGGAGGCGCGGACCATGGCGTTGCCAATGGTGTGCTGGGTCTGGCCCATGCACCACACGATGGTGCCCGGGCGGTTCTCGGCCATCTGCTTGGCCACGCCGAAGACGGTGGCCTCGTCGACGCCGCAGGCCTCCTGGACCTTGTCGGGCGTCCACTTGGCCAGGACTTCCTCGCGCACCTTCTCCATGCCGAACACGCGGTCGTGGAGGTACTTCTTGTCTTCCCAGCCGTTCTTGAAGATGTGGTGCAGCACGCCGAACAGGAACGGGATGTCCGAGCCGGAGCGGATGCGCACGTGCTGGTCGGCCTTGGCGGCGGTGCGGGTGAAGCGCGGGTCGACGACGATGAACTTGGCGCCGTTCTCCTTGGCGTGCAGCATGTGCAGCATCGAGACCGGGTGCGCCTCGGCCGCGTTCGAGCCGATGTACAACGCCAGCTTGGTGTTCTGCATGTCGTTGTACGAATTCGTCATCGCGCCGTAGCCCCAGGTGTTGGCCACACCCGCGACGGTCGTCGAATGGCAGATCCGCGCCTGGTGGTCGCAGTTGTTGCTGCCCCAGTAGCTGACGAACTTGCGCATCAGGTACGCCTGCTCGTTGTTGTGCTTGGACGAGCCCACCCAGTACACCGAATCGGGACCGCTCGCCTTGCGCAGCTCCAGCATCCGGGCGCTGATCTCGTTGAGCGCCTGGTCCCAGCTGATGCGCTGGTACTTGCCGTCCACCAGCTTCATCGGATAGCGCAGCCGGTACTCGCCATGGCCGTGCTCGCGCAGGGCGGCGCCCTTGGCGCAGTGCGCCCCCAGGTTGATCGGCGAGTCGAACACCGGCTCCTGGCGCACCCACACGCCGTTCTCGACCACCGCGTCGACGGCGCAGCCCACCGAGCAGTGCGAGCAGACGGTGCGCTTGACCTCGATGGTGCCCTTGCCGATCGCCGGACCCTCACCGGAGGCCGCGCGGGCCTTCTTCACCAGGGTCAGGCTGCCGGCGGCGATGCCCACGCCCACACCCAGGCCGGAGCGGCGCAGGAACGCGCGGCGATCCATCGTGGGCAGCGCATTGGACAGGCCGCGTTGCAGGCTGTGGACGAAAGGCGAGCGCAAGCCGTCGGCGCGCCCGCGCGCGGCCTGGCCGGCCGCCGGTTTCTTGGTCAGCAACATGATGGTCTCCGGCGTCGGAGTTAAAGGCGGGTGGTCTTGTAGTACTGCTTCACGTGCTCGGAGAGCGCGTAGCCGCCGCCGCGCTCGGGCGGGGCCTTGGGCGTGGGCGCTGCCGCCGTCTGGGCGGCTTCACGGGCGCCGGGCACGAGACTTGCCGCAGCCGCCAGGGCACCGACCGTGCCGGCGCCCGCGAAAAGGGTGCGCCGCGAGAGCTTGTCTTGGGGCTTGCTCATGCTGTCTCCTGCGTACTGCTGCGAACTGGACGTTGGAAGTCACGGCGGAGCATAGTCGTGTGAAAGCGTCCGTGTGAAAGGGAAAACGCGTACCGAACGGCACGCTCGGTTGTAAGGGCCAGGTAAGCTCAGCAGCACCCCCGGTGTTGGCATGCCAACACCGGCACGGCATCACGCCAGCAGGTCGAATCCCTGCTGTTCGATGCTGAAGAACGCGTGGCTGAAATTCGCCAGGGCGGCGTAGAAGCGGGCCGCCGGGTGCGCGGCGACGGCGTCGCACATCGGCAACACCCAGGGCTGCAGGTGGCGGGCGAAGAACTCGCGCTGGCGCGTGAGGTTGGAGACCGCCACATCGTCGCCGGCGATCAGGTAGCGCATCACCTCGCACAGGTAGGAGACGTGGTCCTCGGTCTCCGGCATCGCCTCGTCGCGGCCCAGTCCCAGGGCGGCCAGGTCCTCACGCAACGCGGCCAGCGGCTTCTCGTTCAGGAACCCGGACAGGTAGTGCGACCCGAAGAGGTAGACGTCCGGCTTGCCGACGCCCCCGAACAGCGCGTCGAACTCGGCGGCGATCTGCGCATCGCCCAGGCTGCGGGTGATGCCGACAAAGGCGCGCCAGGGCTCCTCCAGGAAGCCACCCGCGGCCGGTGCCTCGGTGACCGCGACCCGCAGCGACCCCAGCAGGTCGGGCGACGGCGGTGCGTAGTACAGCTGCGCGAGCAGGCCGTAGACCTCCGCGCGCGCGGTCTCCTCGTCCAGGGCGGTGGAGCTCAGCTCAGACATCGGTGATCCTGGTTTCGTTCTGCGCCGAGTAGATGTCGATCACGCGGCAGTCACCGCACATCTTCAGGCGCTCGAGCGCCTCGCCCTGGAACATGGAGTGACCGGCCAGCTTGCCGAGCATCGCTTCCACCGCCTTGAGCGTGCCGAACGCCTTGCCGCAACGCACGCAGCCATAGGGCTGGGTCTCGTTGAGGACGCGCGCCTCGCGCCGCTGCGGCGTGAGGAGCAGCCGCGGCTGCAGCGTGATCGCGTCCTCGGGGCAGGTGGTGGCGCACAGGCCGCACTGGACGCAGTTCTTCTCCAGGAAGCGCAGTTGCGGCAGCTGGGGGTTGTCCTGCAGCGCGTTCGCCGGACAGGCGCTGACGCAGCTCATGCACAGCGTGCAGCGGTCCTTGTCGACCGCGATGGTGCCGAAAGGCGCCCCCTGCGGCGGCAGTTCGATCGCATCGGGCGCGGCCGGGGCAAACGCCACCAGGTGGTCGAGCGCCAGCTCCAGCGTGGTCCGCTTCTCGGCCGCGACGGCAAAGCGCGCGACCTCCTTGGGGCCCTGCTGCCGCGTCTGGCCGAGCGACTGCAGCGCCGCGTCGAGGGCCGGGGCGGACGCGGCGCGCACCAGCTCGAAGTGCGTGCCGGTGTAGCCCAGTCCGCGCAGGATCGCCTGCGCCACCGCCATCTGGGCCTTCAGGCCTTCCAGGTACTGCGGCGCCTCCTCGTCGGTGACCAGCACGACGACCTGCGTGGCGCCGAAGGCGATCGCCGACAGCCACAGGTCCACGCCGGTGCTGGCCGTGTGCCACAGCGCCACGGGAATGACGTGGGCCGGCACCCCCTGCAGCTGCCGCAGCCGTGCGGCCCGGCCCAGGTCTTCGACCAGCAGCTGGCCGTGCTGCTGGCTGTGCAGCAGCAGGGTCGGCGCGCGGCCGCCGCTGCGCAGGTAGGTGGCCAGCAGCGTGCGCAGCTTCAGCCCCTGCTCGCCGGCGCGGGGATACGCATAGGTGAGCGCACCCGTGGGGCACACCGTGGTGCAGGCACCGCAGCCGACGCACAGGTTGGGGTTGACCTTGATCTGCTGGCGGGCGCGCTCGCTGCTGATGGCCGCGGCGGAGCAGATGTCGATGCAGGCGTCGCAGCCGACCTTCTCGTTGCGGCTGTGGGCGCAGAGCTTCTGCTTGTAGACGAAGAACTTGGGCTTCTCGAATTCGCCCACCAGCTCGCGCAGCTTGAGCAGCGTGGGCAGGTCCTGCCCGTCCCAGCGCACATAGCCCTGGGGCGGCGCATGCTGCGGGAAGGCCGGCTCGGCGCGCAGGTCGAGCACCAGATCGAAGCTCTCGGTCTGCGCCTCGGGCGGCCGGCTGAAATCGATGGCGCCGGCGGCCTCGCAGGCCCTGACGCACGCGCGGTGGCCGGTGCAGCGGGCCAGGTCGATCTGGTAGTCCAGGCCGATCGCGCCCTCCGGGCAGGCCGCCACGCAGGCGTTGCAGCGGGTGCACAGGTCCAGGTCGATCGGGTTGGTGGCCGTCCAGGTGAACTGGAAGGCACCGAGCCAGCCGGTCAGCGCGTCGATGCGGCCGCCGAGCACCGGGTAGCGACGCTCCTGCGCGCCCGGCCCGCCGGTGGTGAACAGGGTGACATCCAGCACGTCCTCGAGCATCGCCGCCGCGCGCTCGGCGGCGTCGAGGCGGCCGATCACCAGCACCCGGCCGGCGCTCTTGTAGGTGACGGTGGGCACCGGTTCCGGCTCGGGCAGGCGGGCCGCCGCGAGCAGGGCCGCGATCTTCGGCATGGCCTGGGCCGCGTCGCGGCTCCAGCCGCCGGTCTCGCGGATGTTGACGAAGTGCACGGGCGCCACGGCCCCTTCGGTCTGGGAGCCGACCTCGGCGAACAGCTTCTTCTCCTGCGTGCAGGCGACCACCACCGGCTCGTTGCCGCGGATCGCCTGCTGGAAGGCGCCGGCTTCGCGCCGGCACAGGCTGCTGTGCAGCGTCAGCGACTCATCCAGTGCTGCGCCCAGGCTCTTGGCCTGGAGCGGCATCGTCTTGTTGCAGTCGCAGATCAGGGTGGACATCGGGATCGGGTGCGGCGCTCGCCGCGGCAGGGGTGTCGGATTCGGGCGCGCCAGACTGTGCCACGGATTCGCCCACGAGCTCGTCCGTGGGCCCGGCAGGCCCCAACTGCTGCTCGTCTTTGCGCTCTTCTTCACGGAAGAGTCCGAGGAAGCGCGCACTGGCGAGTTGCTTGAGCATCGACTCGGGAATCGGGTCGGGCTGGGTGTAGTCGCCGATGTAGATGTCCAGGCCGTCCTGCACGTTGAAGCGCGGGTCGGCGAACAGCTTCTTCATGGCGGCGTTCTTCACCTCGGGGGCCACCCCGCGCGCGGCGAAGCGGCGGAAGTCGGATTCCGGGGTGAGCGCCTTCACGTCCTCCAGGGAGGGCGGCGGCTCCGGTGCCGCCGCCGGCTGCCGGTCCGGCGCCGGCGCGGGCGTGCCAGCTCCGGCCACGGGGCTGGCCGCCGTCCCGTTGGCCGCCCCCTGGACATTGCCGGGCGCCGCCTGGGCCGCGGGCGCCGCATCAACCGCGGCGGCCGGCGGCCCGGCCGCCGGCTCGGGCGGCAGCGGCTTGCCGTCCTTCGCATCGAGCTTGCGACGCGACCAGCGGCCGAGGAAGCCGTCAGCCATGGCCGTCTCCGCCGCCCTTCCTGCCGGTCGACACCGAGGCCGGATTGCCGAAGCGGTCCTGCAGCGGACGGAAGCTCTCCGGGCGCTTGCGCTTCTTGGGCTCCGGCACGTAATGCGCCTGCGCGAACGCGTGCATCCAGCCGACCACCTCGGGTGGCGCCGGCACCTGCTCCACCGTCTCCTGGGCATCGAGCCAGCGGCCGGCGTCGTGGTAGCTGAGGCTGACCATGGCGGGGCGCGGGATGGGCTCCGGCGCGACGGTCGGCTGCTCCTCCATCCGCCACAGCACGAACCAGCAGGGCGCCGGCGTGGTGGCATTCAGGTAGTAGCCCTCCGCATCGTCGCGGAACAGTTCGACGGTGAAGCCCGGATGCAGCCAGCGCTCCTCGCGCTCGTCGTTGAAGATGCGGCGCGCCTCGGTGCCGAAGGCCTCCTGGTGCATGACCACGTCGTGCAGGCCCCACCGCCAGGGTTGCCAGCGGTTGTCGATGCGCTCTCGGCGCATGACGACGGCGACTCGGACGCTGGGGCGCTCCATGGCGCGGGCTCAGGTGGTCTTGGAGATCGTGATGGTGGGGAACTTCGCGCTGAAGTCCTTGGCCTTGGCGGCGATCTTGATGGCCACCTGGCGCGCGAGGTCCTTGTAGATCCCGGCGAGCTTGCCGTCCGGATCGGCCACGACGGTGGGCTTGCCGCTGTCGGCCTGCAGCCGGATGCTCATGTCCAGCGGCAGCGCGCCCAGGTAGTCGATCCGGCGCTCGGCCGCATACCGCTTGCCGCCGCCCTCGCCGAAGATGTGTTCGACGTGGCCGCAGTTGCTGCACACGTGCATCGCCATGTTCTCGACCAGCCCGAGGATCGGCACGCCGACCTTCTCGAACATCGCCACCGCCTTGCGGGCATCGAGCAGCGCGATGTCCTGCGGGGTGGTGACGATCACCGCGCCGGTCATCGGCACGCGCTGCGACAGCGTCAGCTGGATGTCGCCGGTGCCGGGCGGCAGGTCCACCACCAGGTAGTCGAGGTCGCGCCAGTTGGTCTGGCGCAGCAGCTGCTCCAGCGCCTGGGTCGCCATCGGGCCGCGCCAGATCATGGCCTCGTCCGGGTTGACCAGGAAGCCGATCGACATGACCTGCACGCCGTAGTTCTCCAGCGGGTCCATGGTCTTGCCGTCCGCGCTGTCGGGGCGGCCGTCGATGCCCATCATCATCGGCTGGCTGGGGCCGTAGATGTCGGCGTCGAGCAGGCCCACCGACGCGCCCTCGGCGGCCAGCGCGAGCGCCAGGTTCACGGCGGTGGTGCTCTTGCCCACCCCGCCCTTGCCGGAGGCCACGGCGATGATGTTCTTCACGTTGGGCATCAGCTGCACGCCGCGCTGCACGGCGTGGGGGATGACCTTGGTGACGAGGTTAACCGAGACGTTGCCCACGCCGGGCACGCCACGGGCGGCTGCCACCAGCGCCTGGCGCAGTGCGGGTGCCTGGCTGCGGGCCGGGTAGCCGAGTTCGACGTCGAACGTGACGTCCGTGCCGGTGACCTGCAGGTTCTTCAGGGCCCGGGTCGAGACGAAATCCTGGCCCGTGTTCGGGTCCTGGACGGCCGCGAGGGCGGCGAGCAGCTGGTCGGGGGTGGCCATGGTGGTGGGACGCTGACTTCGGGACAACAAGGCAGTGTACCCACCGGCGCAAGACCCCCCGCCTGCCGCGCCCTCCCCGCAGCGCTGCCGCCGCCGGAGGCGGGGCTGCCCGGCCGGGCCTGGCGGCCACCCTAGAATGCGCGGTTCCCTGCGGCTCACCTTCCCCGCGGAGCACCCTTTCCCATGGCCCAGCGCAAGCTCTTCGTCACCACCGCCCTGCCGTACGCGAACGGCAAGTTCCACATCGGCCACATCATGGAGTACATCCAGGCCGACATCTGGGTGCGCCACCAGCGCATGGGCGGCCACATGGTGCACTTCGTGGGTGCCGACGACGCGCACGGCGCGCCGATCATGATCGCGGCGGAGAAGGCGGGCAAGACGCCGCAGCAGTTTGTGGGCGAGATCGCCGCCGGCCGCAAGGAATACCTGGACGGCTTCCACATCCGCTTCGACAACTGGCACTCGACCGACAGCCCCGAGAACACCGAGCTGGCGCAGGGCATCTACCGGCGCCTGAAGGCCGGCGGCATGATCTCCACGCGGACCATCGAGCAGTTCTACGACCCGGTCAAGGGCATGTTCCTGCCCGACCGGTACATCAAGGGCGAGTGCCCGGTCTGCCACGCCAAGGACCAGTACGGCGACAGCTGCGAGGTCTGCAGCAGCGTGTACTCGCCCACCGAGCTGATCGAGCCCTACTCCACCCTCACCGGTGCCCGGCCCGAGCTGCGCAGCTCGGAGCACTTCTTCTTCAAGCTGTCCGACGAGAAGGTGGTCGACTTCCTCAAGGCCTGGACGCAGGACGGCAGGCTGCAGCCCGAGATGGCGAAGAAGGCCGGCGAATGGTTCGAGGCCGGGATGGCCGACTGGGACATCAGCCGCGAAGCACCCTACTTCGGCATCGAGATCCCCGATGCGCCGGGCAAGTACTTCTACGTCTGGCTCGACGCGCCGATCGGCTACCTGGCCAGCCTGAAGAACCACTTCGACAAGGGCCAGGCGAAGAACCACTGGCACGAGGCCTCGCGCACCAGCGTGGGCTTCGACGAGTTCGTGGCCGACCCGCAGGTCGAGCAGGTGCACTTCATCGGCAAGGACATCGTGTACTTCCACACGCTGTTCTGGCCGGCGATGCTGCAGTTCTCGGGACGCAAGACGCCCAGCCAGGTCAACGTGCACGGCTTCATCACGGTCAGCGGCGAGAAGATGAGCAAGAGCCGCGGCACCGGCATCGACCCGCTGAAATACCTGTCGCTCGGCATGAACCCCGAGTGGCTGCGCTACTACATCGCCGCCAAGCTCAATGGCCGGGTGGAGGACGTCGACTTCAATCCCGACGACTTCATCGCCCGTGTCAACGCCGACCTGGTGGGCAAGTACGTCAACATCGCCAGCCGCGCGGCCAAGTTCGTGCCGGGCGGCCAGCTGCTCGGGTCGTTCGAGGCCGGGCAGGAACGCGCCGCGCGCCTGCTGGGCGAGGTCCGCAACCTGCTCGAGGGCCGCGAGTATGGCAAGGCAGTGCGCGAGATCATGGCCTATGCCGACGAGGTCAACCTGCGCTTCGACGGCGCCGCGCCCTGGAAGCTCGCCAAGGAAGGCCGGCAGGACGAGGCGGCGCTGGTGTGCTCCGAATGCCTGGAGGCCTTCAAGGTCATGACCGCCTGCCTCAAGCCCATCCTGCCGGTGCTTGCAGCGCAGGCCGAAGCCTTCCTGCAGTGCGCGCCGCTGGACTGGAGCAATGCCGCCCGGCCGCTGGGCGCCGGTCACCGGATCGGCGACTACAAGCACCTGATGCAGCGGGTCGACGCCAAGCAGGTCGACGCCTTGTTCGAGCCGCCGGCCGAAGCGGCGCCGGCGGCCACGGTCCCGGGCGGCGAAGCGCTCGCGCCCACCATCACGATCGACGACTTCGCCAGGATCGACCTGCGCATCGCCAGGATCGTGAACTGCGAGGCCGTGGAAGGCTCGACCAAGCTGCTGCGCCTGACGCTGGATGTCGGCGAAGGCCGGATGCGCAACGTGTTCTCCGGCATCGCCTCGGCCTACAAGCCCGAGCAGCTGGTGGGCAAGCTCACCGTCATGGTCGCCAACCTGGCGCCGCGCAAGATGAAGTTCGGCGTGAGCGAGGGCATGGTGCTGGCCGCCAGCCACGCCGACGACAAGGCCGACGCCGGCATCTACGTGCTGGAGCCGTTTGCCGGGGCGCAACCGGGGATGCGCGTGCGCTGAACGCCCCCGGCACGCGCGCGCCGGGTGCCGGCATCAACACTTCCTTACCAGCGGAAGCGGATGCGGTTACACCTCATCCATAGAATCGCGACGCTCATCCGATGAGCTCCGTCGATGCCCCGTTCCCTCCCACCACCATGTCGCCGCGCCGCCACCGTGTTTCTTCTCGCAGTTTGCGCTGCATCGCTGGGCGGCTGCGCCGTCGTTGCCGCGGCGGACACCGCGGCCGGCCTCGCCGTGTCGGGCGTGGGCCTGGCGGCTGACGCCGCCATCGGCACCGTGCGCATCACCGGCAAGGTGATCGGCGCCACCGCGGACCTCGTGATTCCCGACGGCCCGTCCGACTAGCCGGGCGAGCGCCCGCATGGCAGGCGGCTCTTCGTATGATCCGCCCGATGATTTTCCAAGGAGTCGCCAACCGACCGAGCACGGTCCGGATGCGTCTGGTCGTCCTGGTGATGGCCTGCATGGTGCCCACGGTCGCGGCCGCCGTGGCCGCGATCCTCTACGTCTACCAGCAGGAGCGCAGCGGCTTCGAACGAACGCTCGCAGAGGCCGGCCGGGCACTGTCCCTGGTGGTCGACCGCGAACTGGCACGCCGCGAGGCCACGCTGCGGGCGCTGGCGGAATCGCCGGCACTGACCAAGGGCGACCTGGCCACGTTCTACGACTATGCCCGGCGCATCGCCCCGACCGGCGAGGCGGTCGTGGTGCTGGCGGACTTGAACGGGCAGCAGCTGCTGAACACCCGGCGGCCACTGGGCGGTCCTCTGCCCGGGACCGTGTTCACGGACGCGCGGCGGGAAGGCGGCGAGACGCAGACGCTGGTGTCCAACCTGTATTTCGCTCCGATCGGGCGGCAGTACAGCTTCGCCGTCCAGGTGCCGGTGGTGCGTGCCGGCAAGGTCCTGTATTACCTCAGCATGGGCAGCTACGCCAGCCAGATGCAGAAGGTGATCGCCGACCAGCGCCTGCCGGATGGCTGGATCGCCACCATCCTCGACCGCGAGGGCGCCATCGTGGCCCGCAGCGACGGGCCCGGCGAGTGGATCGGCCGCAAGCCGCCGGCGTCCACGCTGGCGCAACTCCATGCACACCAGGGCGGTGTCGTGCAAGTGCCCTCGATGACCGGCGAGCCGCTCACGGGCAGTTTCAGCCGCACACCCAACTACGGATGGGGCACCTTCATCGGCCTGCCCAAGTCGCACACCACCTCTCCCGGGCGCACGGCGGCCAGCGTGGCGGCGGTCGCCGCGCTGCTGCTCGCGGCAGCGTTCTGGTTCGCCGTGCGCGTCGGCCGCCGGCTGGTGCGCCCGATCACCACCCTGGCTGCGGCGGCCGAGACGCTCGGGCGCGGCGAGCCGGTGACGCTGGTTCCCACCGGGTTGAAGGAGACCGACCAGGTGTCGCGCGCGCTCGCGCGGGCTTCCGATTCGCTCGCGTCGGCCAAGCAGCTCATGGAGCAGCGCGTCCAGGAGGCGCTGATCGACGCCGACAAGGCGCACCGCGCGATGGTGCAGAACCAGCGGCTCGAGGCGATCGGGCAGCTGACCGGCGGCGTCGCGCACGACTTCAACAACCTGTTGATGGTCGTCAACACCAACGTGCATCTGCTGCGCACCCGCCGGCCCGAGCTGGCGGAGGACCCGCAGCTCGCCCGCATCTCCCGCTCCGTCGCGACCGGAAGCAAGCTGACCCGCCAGCTGCTCGCGTTCGCGCGGCGGCAGCCGCTGCGCCCGCGGGTGGTCGACCTCGCAGGCAGCCTGCCCGAGCTGGTCGACCTGGTGCGCCCCACCCTCAGCAGCCGGGTGACGGCGACCTGCGAGGTGGCGCCGGAGACCGGCTGCGTGGAGGTCGACCCCGCGGAACTCGAACTGGCGCTGATCAACCTCGCGGTGAACGCCCGCGATGCCATGCCGGAGGGCGGCACGCTGGCCATCCGCGCCGCCGCGCGCCTGGTGGACGGCCGCCAGATGGTGGCCATCGAGGTCAGCGACACGGGGCACGGCATCGAGCCCGAGGTGCTCGCGCGCGTGTTCGAGCCGTTCTTCACCACCAAGGAGGTCGGTCGCGGAACCGGCCTCGGGCTCAGCCAGGTCTACGGCTTCACGGTGCAGGCGAACGGCACCACCACGGTCCACAGCACGCCGGGAGCAGGCACCACCGTCACGATGCTGCTGCCGCAGGTCCGGTGCGCGCCGCCGGCGGCCGAGTCCGTCGGCGGACTGGAGCGCCTGCCGCAGGGCTGCAGCCTGCTGCTGGTCGAGGACAACGCCGAGCTGGCGCAGTCGACCCGCGAGTTGCTGGTGCAGGCCGGCTGCGCCGTGCAGCACGCGGCCAGCGCGGCCCAGGCGCTGGCGGCGCTGCGCGCCCGCGACACCTTGCCGGACGTCGTGCTCAGTGACGTCCGCATGCCCGGCGAGATGGACGGCATCGGCCTGGCACTGCATCTGCGCGAGCACCACGCGGGCTTGCCGGTGATCCTGATGACCGGGTACACCGGCGAGCTCACAGCGGCCCGGGAGGCGGGCCTGGCGGTGCTGGCCAAGCCGCTGGCGCCGCACCGCCTGCTGGCCGCCGTGGCGGCGGCAATGCGGCCGCCGGCGGCCGCATGAACGCTACTTGCCGCCCTTGATCTCCGGCGAATCGGTGTCCGGCCCGGTGGAGGAGCGCAGCACGTGCAGGTCGCGGTCGAACCAGACGGTGAAGTACATCGAGGTGTTGGGCGGCTGCATGAAGCGCCAGTCCCAGGCTTCCTCGCCCTTGAGCGGATAAGGCGTGCGCTTGGCCGGCTTGCCCAGCATGCGGCGCACCTGCTCCATCGGCATGCCGGGCTGCACCCGCGCGAACGTGACCGGGTTGAGCACCTGCCGCAGCGCGGTCATCTTGCCGGCCGGGCCGATGCTGACCATGTAGTTCTGGTGGCCCTGGGGATTGCGGTTGTATTCGAGGGTGCGGGTGCCGTCCGGCTCGTCCCAGACGTTCTCCGGCTGGCCGAACTGGGCGCGGACATCGGCCTCGGTCGAGACCCCCTCTTCCAGCTGGCTGATGCGCCGCTGGTCGCATCCGGCCAACGCGGCCAGAACGGCCAGGACACCACTGACGAGTCGCATCGACCACCCTGAGTAAAATTGCCGGCTCACCCGATCGAGTCTATGTCCAAGTTGCTCCGCATCTTCCGCCGCCCGGATTACAAATCCGACATCACGCAGTTCATCGACCAGCTGAAGGCGCAGCGTCCGGACATCGAGGCGCAGCAGCGCGCCGGCCGCGCGCTCTGGTGGGACAAGCACCTGGACCGCGAGGCGATGGGCGAATGGAAGCAGGCCCGCGTGCCGCAGAAGCCCTACGTCTACGGCAGCGGCGGCGGCAGCGAAGACTGACGTGGACGGCGACAACGAGACCACGCTGCCGGCGCCCTCCCCGTCCGAGGCGGCGGGGATGCCCGACGTGGTCGACCAGGTCGCCCTGGCCCGGCTGTATGGCGAACCGCTGTTCGCCATGCCGACCGACCTGTACATCCCGCCGGATGCGCTGGAGATCTTCCTGGAGGCCTTCGAGGGCCCGCTGGACCTGCTGCTCTACCTCATCCGCAAGCAGAACTTCAACATCCTCGACATCCCGATGGCGGCGGTGACCCGCCAGTACCTGCAGTACGTCGACGAGATCCGCAGCCGCAACCTGGAGCTGGCGGCCGAGTACCTGCTGATGGCGGCCATGCTCATCGAGATCAAGTCGCGCATGCTGCTGCCGCCCAAGAAGACGGCCGAGGGCGAGGAAGCCGAGGACCCGCGCGCCGAGCTGGTGCGCCGCCTGCTCGAGTACGAGCAGATGAAGCTGGCGGCCGCCCGCCTGAACGCGGTGCCGCAGATGGGCCGCGACGTGTTGCGCGCCCAGGTCTACATCGAGCAGTCGCTGCAGCCGCGCTTTCCCGAGGTCCACGTGGTCGACCTGCAGGAAGCCTGGCGCGACATCCTCAAGCGTGCCAAGCTCGTGCAGCACCACAAGATCACGCGCGAGGAGCTGTCCGTGCGCGAGCACATGAGCATCGTGCTGCGCAAGCTGCAGGGCCGCAAGTTCATCGAGTTCGAGAACCTGTTCGACACCAGCCGCGGCGTCCCCGTGCTCATCGTCACCTTCATCGCGATGCTGGAGCTGGCCAAGGAAACGCTGATCGAGGTGACGCAGGCCGAAGCGTTCGCGCCCATCTACGTGCGGCTGGCCTACCAGCCGGCCTGAGCCACCACCGACCGACATGCCCTCCCTCGACTTCGACGTCCTCATCGTGGGCAGCGGCCTGGCCGGCCTGTCCGCCGCACTGCACCTGGCCGCGACACACCGCGTTGCGGTGATTACCAAGCGATCCATGGCCGATGGGTCCAGCGGCTGGGCCCAGGGCGGCATCGCGGCCGTCATGGACCGCAGCGACAGCTTCGAGTCGCACGTGGACGACACGCTCGTCGCGGGCGCCGGCTTGTCCGACCCCACCGCGACGCGCTTCGTGGTCGAGCACGCCCCCGAGACCATCGACTGGCTCCGCCAGCTGGGCGTTCCCTTCACGCTGGAGCACGGCGACCTGCACCTCACCCGCGAGGGCGGCCACAGCGCGCGCCGCATCGTGCACGTGACCGACGCCACCGGCGCGGCCGTGCAGCAGACGATGATCGAGCACGTGCGGCGCACGCCCAACGTGCAGCTGTTCGAGCACCACACGCTGGTCGACCTGATCACCAGCCGCCGCCTGGGCGACCAGCCGCAGCGCTGCCTCGGCCTGTACGCGCTCGATGAGGAAACGGACGAGGTCGTCACCTTCCGTGCGGCGCAGACCATCCTGGCGACCGGCGGTGCCGGCAAGGTCTACCTCTACACCACGAACCCCGACACCGCGACGGGCGACGGCATCGCCGCCGCCTGGCGCGCGGGCTGCCGGGTGACGAACATGGAGTTCATCCAGTTCCACCCGACCTGCCTGTACCACCCGCTGGTCAAGAGCTTCCTGATCACCGAGGCGGTGCGCGGCGAAGGCGGCCGGCTGCTGCTGCCCGACGGCACCCGCTTCATGCCGCAGCACGACCCGCGGGCCGAGCTGGCGCCGCGCGACGTGGTCGCCCGGGCGATCGACTTCGAGATGAAGAAGCACGGCCTCGACTGCGTGTACCTGGACATCTCGCACCAGCCGGCCGGCTTCATCCGCGAGCACTTCCCGAACATCCACGCGCGCTGCCTGGAACTTGGGATCGACATCACCCGCCAGCCGATCCCGGTGGTGCCGGCCGCGCACTACACCTGCGGCGGCATCCACACCGACCTGGCCGGCCGCACCGACCTGCCCGGCCTGCACGCCATCGGCGAGACGGCGTATACCGGCCTGCACGGCGCCAACCGGCTGGCCAGCAACTCGCTGGTCGAATGCATGGTGTTCGCCCGGGCCGCCTCGCGCGACATCCTCGGCAACCCCCTGCCCGCGGCGCCGGAGCTTCCGGCCTGGGACGAGAGCCAGGTCACCGACGCCGACGAGGCGGTGGTGATCTCGCACAACTGGGACGAGCTGCGCCGCTTCATGTGGGACTACGTCGGCATCGTGCGCACCAACAAGCGCCTGGAGCGCGCGGCGCACCGCATCCGGCTGCTGCAGGGCGAGATCCAGGAGTTCTACGCGAACTTCCACGTCAGCCGCGACCTGCTGGAGCTGCGCAACCTGGTGACCGTCGCCGACCTGATCGTGCGGTCGGCGCAGGCCCGGCGCGAGAGCCGCGGATTGCACTTCAGCCGCGACTACCCGGCCCTGGCGCCAGACCCGAAACCCACCACCCTGGTGCCCGCGTCCTGAGGCGGGCCGCGCGGGCCTGGGACGGATCGTCAGGCTGTGGCGGTCCGGGAACTCGCCAACGGTCTTCCGCGCAGGCACCCGCCCACGGCGTGGCAACGGCGCCACTCAGGGTCCGCCCTGTACGGCGACCGCGACCCCGCCGCCTAGCATCGGCGCTCCCACAACACGAGGAGCGGAAGATGATCACATTGCAATGGACCCGGCGCCTGGCGCTCGGTGCAGCGGTTGCCGCCCTGGCAGGCTGCACGTCGCTGGGCGGCTCGGCGGGCTGGACCACGCTGGTGGGCGACGGGAGGGGCCTGGAGAACTTCAACCAGGTCGGCCAGGCGGACTGGGCGATGGTGGACGGCGTCCTGCAGGCCACGCGGGGCGGCAAGGAAGCGTCCTACCTCGTGACGCGGGTGCCGTACAAGGACTTCATGGTGCGGGCCGAGTTCTGGGCGAGCGACGACGCCAACAGCGGCCTGTACCTGCGCTGCCAGAACCCCGCGCAGATCACCGACGAGAACTGCTACGAGGCCAACATCTTCGACCAGCGGCCCGACCCCACCTACGCCACCGGCGCGCTGGTGAAGGTCGCGCCGGTGCGACAGCCCGCGCCGCGCGCCGGCGGCAAGTGGAACACCTACGAGATCACCATGCAGGGCGACCACCTGGTGCTGGTGCTCAATGGCGAGAAGACCGTGGATGTCCGCAACACCAAGCTGGCCAGCGGCCCGCTGGCCCTGCAATGGGCACGCGGCACCGTGAAGTTCCGGAAGGTCGAGATCAGGCCGCTCTGACGGGGCCGGCCGGGCCCGGCCGGCGAGCGCGTGGCCGTCGGCCGACGCGGCGGCAGCGGCCCTGCTTGTCCATCCAGTTGACCGCGTTGCCGGCCAGGACGAACTGCCGGGCACCGCGGCGCTGGTCACCCGTCGCGCATGGCCGGACGCCCGGCCCCGCGCCTACCTGCGCTCACGCACCGTCTGCGATTCGCGCTGGTACTGCTCGTGCGGGGTGTCCGCGCTTTGCATGCAACGGGCGCGCTCCTGGGCGTCCTGGAGCTTGTTGCACGCGTCGCGCTGCCACCCCCGCCCGGCCTCGTACAGCTGCTGCGACGAACAACCCTGCAGCGCCGCCAGCAAGGCGAGAACGACCAGCCCGCCACGCGGGACCAGCCCCGCGGTCCGGATCTGTTGCATCGGTTCGCTCCTGGCGAATCGGGCCGCCCTCCATTGGTTCATCGTCATCTTGCTCAGCACTTGTTCACCTTCCCGGGACTGGTCCACCTTGCGCGCCCGCGGCGTCATTCGGCAGCCGGCCTGGCGCGCTTCGGCTTGCCCTTGGCACCCGCGGCGTTGGCCGCGACGGCAGCACGGACCAGCGCCTGGAATGCCTCCCCGTCGATCTCCACGCCGTCGTGCAGGTCGATCGCGCGGCGCGTGTTGCCATCCAGGCTGGCATTGAAGAGACCCGCCGGGTCGGGCAGTGACGCCCCCTTGGGGAAGGTCAGCTTCACCTTGGCCTTGTACGTCTCGCCGGTGCAGACGATGCCGCCGTGCGACCACACCGGGACGCCCCACTTCCATTCCTCCACGATGGCCGGCTCCGCCTGCCGGATGAGCCGACGCATCCTGTCCAATGCCCGCCCGCGCCAGTCCGCGAGCTGCGCGATCGCCTGGTCGATGACGGCCGAGGCCGGCTGATCGGGGGTGGAATCCGAAGTGGTCATGGTCACTCCTGGGGGTTGCGGCAGCCCGCCTGCGCGGCCTTGCGTTCAGGTTCGGGCGTCATCCCTCGTGGAACCACTGCAGGCGCCGGTGCAGCAGGCGTTCGAGCACGAAGCACCCCTCGTGGGCCGCGCACTCGCGCGACCAGGGCTCGACCTCGTCGACACGCTGCACGTGCGTGAACCGCAGTTGCTGGCGGGCCGCGTCCAGACGGATCTGGAGCTCGCCCTGCCCTGCGACAACACCCGGCGTTCGCCCGATGAAGAGCGCGTCGCCCGCGATGCGGGGGAAGAGCGACCGCGCGTAGCGCGACGCGGCGAGGAATTCCACCAGTGTCGCCATCGGTTGCAGCGACGGCCCGTTCTCCCGGACCGCGGAGCTGTAGAACGCGACGGTGTCAGACCATGCCAGCGGCAGGGAGGAATTCGACATGAAGGTGATCTGGATTCCGGGGCAGCAGCGGGCACATGGGCCGACGGCGAGCGGCGCCACGTCACAAGGCGCTGCGCCCGTGGCACCGACGGCATGACATCCTACACGCGGGCACCGGCCCCTCGGACCCGCCAGAACAGCGTGTTGCCGAGCCGCCGCCGGTGAACCTGGATCAGTGGCCTTGCAGCGAATGGCGAGCTTTGGCATCGGCGTAGCAGACGACGCAGACGAGCGTCATGCCATTGAACGCGCGGAAGGCCTCGCTCATTCCCTCCTCCCGCTGGAACGTCTCCTCGCATGCATGACACCAAGCCTGGAGATCGTGTGGATCGTCGCAGTTCTCCACGAAGCCAACAGGCCGTGCGCTGGGGCCGATGAGGTGCTGACACACCACGGCCGACACGCGCTTGCCGTGTGGGCCGCAATCGATCATGAGTGGTTCGGTTTCTGCCATGTTCTCGGTATCACGTTCACGTCAGGCAGCAGCTTCATCTTGCGGTCTGACAATGGGGATCACGGCGGCGTGGCGTCAGCGACGCCGCCGTTCAAGATACTGTCGGACCATTCAGGCTTCACGACAAACCCACGCTCGATGTTGCCTCGAAAGCCGAGAGACTCGTACAGCCGATGTGCGTCGACGCGCTGAGCACCAGACAGCAGGACCACCTTGCAGCAATCGTCCGACCAGGCGAGATGCAACGCGTGGCGCAACACCGCGCCAGCAAAGCCTTGACCTCGGAGCGTCGAAAGCGTGACAACGTGCTCGATCAATCCGATTGGGCGGCCGCCGCTCGCAAAGTTCGGAATCAAGGCCAGCATGCAGGTCGATGCGAGTTGATCGCCATGCTCCGCCACGATGAGCTTCACCGTCTGCTGGCCGAGCAGCGCACTCCAGCGCCTTGCGGCTTCGTCGGCCGACGGTTCCGGATCATCCGGTCGCAGCTCCCTGTAGAGACGCTGCACGACCGGGAGATCTTCGACACGCGCCAATCTGGTCAGCATCTGCACACTCTCTTACTGGCTAACGTTGGAGTTGGCGGCGGGAAGCGCGTTTGCCCCGCGAGACGCTTGTTCCCCCGCATCGATTGCCGCGCAATGCCGCTGGGGGGCCGCGTTGAACAACCTGTTAGCTTGCACGCACCATCCTCACCTCGCGGAGCGTCGTTCCCGCGACGTCGATGTCCTTCACCGACCCGGCGTCCATGGTGAAGCCGGCGGCGGAGTAGAAGCCGATCGCTCGAAGGTTGCGTTCCAGCACCCATAACGTGACGGACGAGAACCCCTGCTGCTCCAGGCGATTGCGAGCGGCAAGCCACAGTTCGCGGCCGACCCCCGTCGTCCATGAGCGCGGATGCACGTACAAGGCCATGAGCTCGCCGCATCCCGGCAGCGCATCCGCGTCACGCGAAGCCCCCAGCGACGCGAAGCCAACAGTGCAAGCCCCTTCAAGCCCGACGAGCAGCTCAGAGTTTCCTTCGGCCAGAATCTGCCGCCACGATTGCTCGCGCCGATCGATGGACAGACCGCCCAGAAACGCCGGATCCAGGATGCCGGCGTACGCCGCCTGCCACGATGCGACGTGAACATCTGCCACTGCGCGGCAATCATCGAGAGATGCTGCTCGGACTTTCATGCAAGCCAAGGTCGGAGTTGACCGGCGCGTACCGGCTGGGCGCCGCGAGGCGTCAGCTCACCAGCACGCCTTGCGGCGCCCTGCCGGTACGTGTCGGTGTTGAACGACTTCTTAGGCATCCCCTTGCGTGGTCTTTAGCACTGTGGCGTCAACCTCAACCAGCTGGCCATCGTAGCCAAGCCTTGCGACCCCAAGCAGGGTCGCAGGCGGGACTCTCCCGCTGAAAAACTCCGTCACCGCACCCCAGGCTGCCGAGAGGGCCGCTTGTTCCCCGACAACATAGACGACCAGTCGCCTGACATCGGTGGTGGTGAACCCGTGAACTCCCAAGACTGTGCGCAGATTCAACAGGCATTGAGTCGTTTGGGCTTGCGGATCGCCGTGCGCAACGATGTTCCCAACCGCGTCGTGAGGCACTTGGCCCGCAACGAACAATTGGTCGCCGATCCGCTGCGCATATTGGTACTGGGGAGTCGCAGCAAGGCCGGCAGTGACTTCGGCTTCATTCATCGATCGGATGTTCCAGCGTACGACGTGATGCCTATCGTCAAGGTGACCGGCACGTTGCAGGGAGGGGCCGCACGGTGCACGATTTCCAACGGCGCCATGCGGCCCCTTGCCGCAATGTGTCCGAGCCGGCCATTCTGTTAGGCCACAGTTGCACAAACGACGAACTCATCGACGTCAGTGAACATGTAGTTCCCCACTGGCGCATAACGGGGATCATCGTGCGCGAACGGGTTTTCGCCAAGCCATTGGATCACGATGGCGCCCCGCCGAAGAACTCTGTCGGTTTCCACCCACGACAAGAATCCCTGATCAAGGCTTAAGTGCTCGTACGTGTCCCCGAGCATTACCACACGAGCCCGAGCGGTTCCACTCGGGACTGGAACGTGCACAACGTCGCCCAGCGCGACTGGAGAGCCGTCGTGATAGCGCAAAATCCCCTACGGTCTAACGTTTGACATGAGTGGCATGACCCGCTTGCCCGGGAACGTCCTCTCGATGGAAGGGTTAGGCCGCACGCTCGGCCTCGCTCAGCTGCTTCAGTGACATCAGCGCCTTTGGCCAAGCCTCATTCATGTACTCGACCCATTCACCAGGCACATCCAGTTCGATCAACAACTTCGTGCCTTCGGGAACACTGATGAAGGTGTAGTTCTCGTAAGCGGGTGCCCAGGCAAGGACGGATTCGCTTCTGGTGTCCTCGACTCCGTTGGAGATGAAACCCAGGTGCCGGATAGAGATGAACTCATCCCTCCGGTTCTGAGCGATCTCTGAGAGCATGCCGTCGCCGGCAGGAGGGGAGAGAAACTTGATCTTTGTTCCCTGCTCCCACGAGCCTTCAAAGTAAGTGCCCTCCGCGAAAGCGGCGGCCCAGTGCTTGTAGCTTTCAGGGCTGATCATTAGGCGCCAAACCGTCGAAACAGGCGCATTGATCGTGATGGCGAACTGAATTTGCTTTTTCGATGACATGCGGAACTCCGAATGTGCAGAATTGTCTGCTTCGGGCGGCCTAACGTCTGAGATGAGAGGCGCTGACCGGCTTGCCGGGCAGCGTCCTCTCAGTGGAAGGGTTAGGCGCCAGTTTCCACCCTCTCGAGGATGAAGGCCACCCGCTCTTGCACTGATGCCTTTGGAAGAAGGCAGATCTTGTAGCCAGCCTCTTCATACGCTGCCACGGTCGGCTGGTAGGAGCGCACTGCTCGTTCGAAGCTGGCATGGCGCTCTGCGTCTTGTACATAGATTTGGGGCCAAGGCTCCGCCACAAACACTGTAGAAGCGTAGCGGTACTGCATTGCAGCCGCCAAATGACGAGCTTCCAGCTTTAGGCCCGACAGCTGCAACCAAGCGAGGCATTCTGGTATGCCGCGATCGAAGAAGACTGGGCCCTCATCGTCTGAGCGGCTTGATGGTTGCTAATGTTCCTTGTCAGGACTTCTTCGAAGAATGCCGCTCGATCAACCGAAGGGAGAGCGGTACCTCCGCATTCTTGTTGCTCTCGGAGGACCGCAAGTGCCGCTTCGTGGACGGTGGAGTAACCGAGCTCGCTCAGCGCCGCCACAAGAGTGGACTTTCCGCCTCCAGATGCACCGGTGATCACATAGAAATTCGAACGAAGCAGCACGCGATTCTCTCCTGGCGCCGCACGTCGAAGTTGACCGCCACGGACCGGCAGGGCACCGCAGGGCGTAGGCTTGTCCACACGCCTTGCGGCGCCCTGCCGGTGCGTGTCCGCGGCGAACGACTTGTTAAGTCTCAGCTGCATCTCTCACCTGAATTGACGTGGACAACCCTCTTAAGTATGCGTGTAGCGCCACGAGATACGCAGCATTCACAAGCAGTCCAACCAGGCCGATGGTGCGGTCCAGCAGCGATGCGCTCTCGCCTCTTGAGATGAATCCGGCGAGACCGACGAGTCCCAGCACCAGCGCGACGTACCCGAGAACGAGAAGACCCCACCACACCCACCTCGGCCCAAAGGCACGCCCGGTTGCGAGCCCATACACAGGAACCAGTACCACGGTGGCGATCGCGACAATCATCAGAGCCGCATAAGGGTCGCGAGGGTCGTCAAGAAAACCGAACTCGACGACCAACAACACAGTGAGAGTCGCGCAGAGCGCTAAGTACGCCGCCGACAGCCGCCGAACATTGAGACTGTTCATTCTGAGACCTAACGTTGGAGTTGACCGGCACGCACCGGCATTGCGCCGCAAGACGTAGGCTTCCGCGCATGGCTTGCGGCGCAATGCCGGTGCGCCTCCGCGTCGAACGACCTGTGAGAGCTCACCGGCGCCACGCCACGTATGCCGCACATAGAACGGCAGCGTACAGCGACCAAGCTGCCACAGTCACGAACAGGTTCCGTTCGTTTCCTCTATGCGTCACGAAGAGATGTCCCAACAACCAAATGAGGCCTCTGAAGCCGAAGGCAAATCCGATGGCGGCTGCGACGCCCATGTACGCCGCATGAGTCCACAACGGAACCTCAGACAGGAACTCACGGGCTCCCCTGCGCCCCAGTAGAAGAACCAGGGTAATGAGAAGGGAAACTTCGAAGATCGGTGCAGCGATGAATGCGGCACAGAGCCTCAGCACCAGCGTCTCGCCTTCGTCAGACCCAGCTTCGGCCGAAGTTCTTTGACTTGTGTGTCGCGGCACTGACAGTGAGCTCTAACGTAGAGGTGACCGGCACGTTGCGGCAAGGCGCCGCGAGGTGCAGGATATCGAACGGCGCCTCGCGGCGCCTTGCCGCAACGTGTCCCAGTCGACCGTTCTGTTAGACCTCACCGGACCAACCCCGTCCTTGATAGAGCGGTCAGTGCTCACAAAGCGCAAGAACATTGCGGACCCTCCCATCGCCAAACACGATCTTGCAGCGGCACGCGGCCGGGCCAGGTACGCGAACGACCGTGAGACCGCCGTCCTCGTGCCGCACAAGATGCTCGCCCATTGACTTGAAGCGAGCAAGCGCTTCGTCCAGCGTGCCTCCGACCGGAATTCCTTCGCATACGCGACGAACTGCCAAATTGTTGCTCGCGCTCGAGTACTGACCCCACGCCCAAGCTGCGCACGCGAGTCCAACGACAAGGAACGCGACGACCGTGGCAATTCGTCGAATGCGCATAGTGCGGTCTAACGTCGGAGTTGACCGGCGCGCACCGGCAGTGCGCCGGACGGCATAGGCTCGTCTGCACGCCTTGCGGCGCACTGCCGGTGCGCATCCGTGTCGAACGACCTGTTAGCCCTCATACGCGCTCACCATAGCCTGCAACTTCTCCCGGTCGTCTGCTGAGATGCCAGAGGCTTGATCCACCACTAGCCCATTAACCAGGTAGTACTCCGTCTCGGTCTTAATGGATCCGCGCTTAAGAACTCTCCTGTAGCTGGCGGCGTAGCGCCTTCGCATCGCAGAAAGCGGGATGAGACCAGCCGCGACTAGCGCTTCGTCCGCCACCTTCACGCTTTCCGGCGCTAAGTCAGCAAGTTCCTCCAGAACGTCATTTACGGCCTGTCTTGTGCCTTCCAGCGCCTTGGACCGCCCGTACTCTCCAGCGATACGTTCGACGGTCGCGCGGAGTGTGGACTCTGGCGGCGGACCACTCCGTCGCCTCCGGAGGTGCACCTGATGGAACTCGAGAAACGCGAGCAGTTCGTCCAACTCTTGCTCGCGCTCGGGTGACATGCGGCGGCTCATGAGGGCTAACGTAAAGGTGACCGGCACGTTGCGGCAAGGGGCCGCACGGTGCAGGATGTCCAACGGCACTGTGCGGCCCCTTGCCGCAACGTGTCCGAGTCGACCGACCAGTTAGGCATCAGCGCACCTCCTTACGCGCGGCTGGAAATCCCCTCAGCACCCACCGTGCACACAATGCAATGCCTTCGAGTGCCAGCCACACCGCGATGGGGAAAAACAGCCCGAGTTTTAAGATCCGGAGCCAGTTCAGAACGAGGACCGGCGCGGCCTCTGGCTCCTTTTTCCAGTCAAGTTCCCAAGGTTGGCGCCCCGCAAGATTCTGCGTCAGCTTCGCCACGGAGCCGTCCGGAAGAACAACCTGGTTCTTCAGGACGTCGATCGTGGACCCGGCTGTCAAGGTGCGATAGACAAACACGCCAGTTTGCTTTCCGGACCATTCAACTGTCGCGAGCGCCAGGCAACCCACAAGCCACAACCCCGCGAGTACCAGACCGAGACGTCGCCATCCATTCAGCCCGATCATGATGTCTAACGTCGGAGTTGACCGGGATGCACCGGGAGTGCGCCACACGGCGTAGGCTTGCCAACACGCCTTGCGGCGCGCTGCCGGTGCGTGTCCGTCTCGGACGACCAGTTATGCGTTTCAACCGACATAGCGTCTCCACAGAAGAGTGGCAATGAACAGCGCAAATCCACCAATCAACAGCCTGAGTACTCCCTTGATGCTCCAAGATGTGTTCGTCGAAAGATGACCACTCGGGGCATCAGCAAACCGAACACGCTTCGCTCTCTGACTGAACGGATAGAGAAGAAAAAGGAGGCTTGTTGCCAGAAGGAATAAGCCAAGTCCGAAGTGAAAAGCGAAGGACAGTTTGGCGGCCGTTGGTGCCGAGGCCGCGTCGAAGGTGCCCAGGCCGCGACTGAACGTCCAAGCTTCCCCTTGTTCCCAGAGCAGCAGAATCGAAGCCATCATCCAAATGGTTGGTCCTAGGATCATCACGCCACAAAGGAATATCGCTGTACGGGGCCACCGCTTGCGAAAGACGAATCCAAGCCAACCAAGTAGCAGGCAGATGCCGCTGACGGCGAGCAACACGTTCATCACAGCGTATAACGTTCGACATGAGCGGCGGGAGACCGGCGTAGCCGGTTGCACGTCCGCTCGATGGAGGGGTTAGCTGCCATGTTTTTCCGACGCGACCACTTCGACCCATCGCGTAGCGTCTTATCTCGACTCGCAATCGCAGGAATCCGGCCGGAGAGTTTCCAGCTAAGGATTCCGGCAATCGGTAGCGCGACGAGGAGGACGAGACTGCCAACGAAGAATGCAACCATGCCGAAGCCATGATCCTCCGACAGGTCAAGTCGATTGACGACCCCGTGTTCCCGCATGTACCACCAAACGAACAGTTCCCCCGCAGCAAGTTCGGTGAGCGCAGCGAGCACAAGGGCGATCAGCGTTGCCGCACATGCGCGGATGGTCGCTCGTATGGCGTTCATGGCCGCTAACGTCGAAGTTGACCGGCACGCAACAACATTGCGCCGTAAGGCGTAAGCTCACCAGCACGGCTTGCGGCGCAATGCCGCTGCGTGTCCGTGTCGAACGACCTGTTAGGCCGGGCGCCTGCCTTCATTGGGAGCTCCTCGTTTTAGCTTGCCCCGCATATGACCGATTACTGCCCCCAAAGCAGCACCACCTAGAGATGAAGCCACGCAAAAGGCGACCCCGTGAGGAAGCAGCCATGCTAAGGGAACAAGGAGAGGCCAGGATAACGTCTTAGCGATGAGCCACACCAGGCCGCCCGCAATGCCCAGCGGGATCACTGCGATCCAGAGCATGGAACAAGCAGCACTATTTGCTTCCGAGCACGTGGCGCCCTTAAGCAGCTCAGGAACCAATAGTGTTGCCAAGCCCGAAGCAAGCCCAATTGCCGCGACAACGATACTCCAGAAGTACGTGTTAGTCAGGCGGCCAGGGCACACGGCAAGATTCTTGGGCATCACGGCGGGCTGCTCCGCCAGAGGCGGGGGCCCCGTACCTTCAAGCGCGGCACGAGAGGCGCTTTGCTGCTTCCCAGCGGGCTGCTCCGACAGAACCGGGGAGCCCGTTCCTTCGAGCGCCGCACGATAAGCGCTTTGCTGATTTAGCGACGAAAGTGCCGGGCACCTGCAACGTGAGCACACATTCAGCTGCGCCTCATTGCGCGCGCTGCAAGCTCCACAACGCCAGACGTAGCTTGGCATTTTTGGCCTAACGTCCGAGTTGACCGGCACGCGGCGGCATTGCGCCGCACGGCGTAGGCTCGTCCACACCACTTGCGGCGCAATGCCGCTGCGTGTCCGTGCCGAACGACCTGTTAGACCTCTCAAGCGCGAGGCTGCTCATTGGCTTTGCGCACTTGGCTTCATGATTACCACAACCGGCAGGGGTGTCGTACAGCGCATAAGGGGAACACTGCTCCGCTCGAGCATGCCTTGTCTCGGGCTCATTGACCATCGCACCTCCCCTGTCTTGTCCTGAAACGTCCAAGAGCCCCCCTGGGGCGGACCGACTTGACGAAGGTCCAACCATTTCCCGTCGAAATAGAGCATGACGATTGACGCCGAGCCCATGTGGATCACGTTCATGCGAGTTCTGAGTTCGGGCTCGCATTCCAGAGGAATAAAAGAACTCACTGGAACCTGGGGCTGCGCTTGTGCGGTGGAATCTGCAGAGATGCATAAGCCGAGGACCAGTGCCAGTGAGGCACTTGCCAGCTGTGGAGTCGCGGCGGCTTTGAAGACGGCAGTCAGCGTTCTCATGAGTTCTAACGTCGGAGTTGACCGGCGCGCACCGGCAGGACGCCGCGAGGTCTACGCTCGCCAGCAGGCTTCGCGGCGCCCTGCCGGTGCGTGTCCGTGTCGAACGACTTGTTAGCCGTCAGCTGCATGGCACAAGATGGCCTTCTGCACTGGAACAAGCAACTTCTTCTGCTCGTAACCGACAAAACCAGGGTAGGTGACCGGGTCCAATGAGAGCTCGCGTCCAATGGAAAACGGTGGTGTCGGCAAAAGCTTAGGGTGTCCCATCAGCTTAAGGTGCGCGCCAGTGAGCGACGAACCGGGAGCATCAACCCCGCTCGGCCAACCATCCGTTATGACAACATCCGCGGAAAAGTCAGCTGACTCCGTGAACGTAACGCCGTCCTTGGCTTCATGGAAGCGCGACTCGCACACATGGTGCACTGAAAGTCCGAGGACACCCGCTAGCTCATGCCACGAGCGTAGGACGTTGGTGGGTGGACCCCAAAGGCAAATACGGGCGCGCTCGATAGGCATAAGACGCGAATCGATAAAATGCGCGTCCGTTAGGACTTCGCAAGGATGCCCCTCGCTTGACATCGCGTTGACTACGGGTCGGCTCGATGCGGCAGCGAAATCGGCCAGTCGCCCATGATCTGGCTCACGAATCACATACAGGCGATAGAACGGATCTAGATAGCCAGCAAGGTCTGAGACCCGCTCTCCAGATTTGAGCAAGTCCGGAAGCTCCGTGAAAGAGAGGCCAAGTTCACGAAATGCTTGGACGAACGTGGTGCGGGTGCGGATTCCCTTGCCGTCAAACGACCAAGCCACGGTGCCTTCAAGTGCCCCTGTCGAACTGTCGACGCGACCCCAGATTGCGCGCACGTCGGCAGCATTGAGGTCTGATAGACGGAGAACGTTCATCTGAGGGCTAACGTTCGACATTAGCGGCAGGCGCCGGCTTGCCGGCGACTGTCCCCTCGATGGAGGGGTTAGGAGGCATTGTGAGTACCTTCACCAACGGCTCGCACGATAAGTCCCCGCCTAGGTAGATGATGACCGACGAAACAAAAGGGGCCACAGAATGCGCAATGCAAGGTAGACCAACGATAACGACGCGACTATTCGGGCAGCAATCTCGAGAGGAAGTTGAATGTGGTCAGGAATTGCGCCACCTATCCAATTGCCAATCTCACAGATGAGCCCACTCCTCCCACTGCACCGATCGGGAGAAAACACCACCGATTCAGCCGCTGAAAGCTGGGCAACATCGCTGCCGAACACAAGGGCAAGGGCCACGAGGATTAGAGCCGCCAACAGCCGAAACAGCGGGCGCATTTGGAAATCGTTGTTCTGTTGCGGATAGCGTCGCATACCGAGAATGATGCCTCCTAACGTTGGAGTTGACCGGCACGCACCGGCAAGGCGCCGCGAGACGTATGCTCCCGCGCACGGCTCGCGGCGCCTTGCCAGTGCGTGTCCGCGTCGAACGAGCTGTTATACGTCAGCACCCGCATCTCCACCTTTGGCCCACGACACTCGCGCCAGTTTTCCCTTGCCCTTACCAAGGTCGCGGCGGTCGATCATTTTCGCGTCGAAGCTGAAGTCTTCGGAGATCCTCACCACGAGGAGCTTGCTGAAATTGCCCGCCCTCTTCACGTGCACCTTCGGTGCCGTCTTCTCAGGGGAGATAGTCTTCACCTCGACGAAGTCGTTCCCGAGCGTTCCGTCCGAACCTTGAGTATGCGCACGGTGCCGTTTCAGGCCGAACTTCACCTCGGCGTACAGCTCCCCGAGCTCGCCCCATATCTGGAGGTACTTCCCCGTGACCATCTTGTAGTCAAGGGCCACTTCCACCAGGCGTTCGAAAACCTCTATGACTTCCGGATCAGCCTCGGGGTACTTCTGCGCAAGCTCTTGCCGGTAGATCTGCTCGTTGATCCAGTCCCAGCTAAGCCACTCTCCGTCGTCCCAAACGCCATCGGAGAACTCGGGGTATTCGCGGCCAGTCATTGAGCAACGCATAGGATCTATGACGTATAACGTCGGAGTTGACCGGCACGCAGCGGCATTGCGCCGCGAGCCGCGCGCGGGAGCATACGTCTCGCGGCGCAATGCCGCTGCGTGTCCACGTCGAACGACCTGTTAGACCGCAAGAACGCTAGGCGGCGCATTTCGGCTCCTTCCAAGAATTCCCATGCTGACTCTTGAAGCCTTCAAGCTGCGAGGGCAGCGCCGGATCTCGCTTGGCAAGTTCATCGACTACCCAGGTGCCCTTGTGCTCTCGGTAAAGGGATGAGAGCACGTATAGCTGCGAGTCGATGTCAAAGCGTATCTTCGCAAGCGTTTCCTTGGAGCATCCGCGGGCCAGTTCGGCCTCCAATTGAAGCAGCCGCTGGAGCTTGTTTAAACCGAGGTCAGCTTGCACGGACGCTAGGACAGGCCCGAACGCTTCCTTGGCATGAGCTGCTCCGACATAAAAGCCCAGCCTATAGGAACCAAAGCAAGCCACGATCGCGGCGGTGACTGAAAGGGTGAGCGCGACAGAGCGTTTCATCTGCGGTCTAATGTCGGAGTTGACCGGCGCGCTGCGGCGAGGCGCGGCGAGACGTACGCTCACCTGCACGGCTCGCCGCGCCTCGCCGCAGCGTGTCCGTGTCGAACGACCTGTTAGGCACCTGGCTCGCGACCATAGAGTACATCGGAGCGGAGGACATACTTGATCCCATCGGTTACAGCTGCACCTTCATGCCAGGTGTCATGTACGAACAGAAGCGCGGCCCCCGTCTTTGGAAGAACCTTGAACTGCCGGAAGTCCGTTTCGCCCCCGACGAACGCTTCATTGAGATAGACCAGGAAGGTAAGCCGACTGACGCACCCACGCTCGGTCCATGGACCGTCCTTGTGCATCTTGAAGCGCTGGCCACGCGAGTACTTGTAGAAGCGGAGGTCCTTTGGCAAGCCGACAGGACGCTCGCCGTCAAGCTCGGGCAATCCGGCGGTGGAGAGCCTCTTCCACAAGGTATCCACCCAATCAGGGTTCTCGAACATGGCGCGATCGTTGTTACGAATCGCAGGCATTGCCATCTGGCCTGCGGCGGTCCGTACGCTGGCAGAACTGAAGCCGACAGCTTCAGCAAGCCTTACGAGCTCCAGGCACTCCCCAGCATTCAAGAACGCAGGAATGCCAAACACACGGTCTGAGTGCGATACAAGTTTCATGCTGGTCGGCTGTTCCAGGCGCCTAACGTCGGAGTTGACCGGCGTGCACCGGCATTGCGCCGTGAGGCGTAGGCTCACCAGCACGCCTCGCGGCGCAATGCCGCTGCGTGTCCGTGTCGAACGACCTGTTAGCCCTCATCGAACCCTGGCCACGAGTCGTCCGCTTCGAGAATGAGTGAGAGCGGCCCCGCATGGAAGTGAGTGTGCCCAGTGTCACCCGCACCAGCAAGCTTCGAATACAGCCTCTCCAGGTCCTCAGGCATGGCCGTCAGCTCAAGCCAACGCTCACCCATGATCTCCAAAGCAAGTGGACCGCTCATCGCTTTGTGCACACGCAGTCCGGGCAAGAACTCTGAGTACGGCGCAGGGTCTCCAGTCAATTCGGCATTGAATTTGGCAGAACGGAGGGGGCCATCCAGAAAGGCGCGGAGTTCGAGAGCGAGCGCATGAAGGCCGACCTTGCGGTCAAGCAGCATCGGGTCCCCGTCCTCGGAATAGAAGATGCGCATGCCGTGAGGGCTAACGTCGGAGTTGACCGGCGCGCACCGGCAAGGCGCCGCAAGACGTATGCTCCCGCGCACGGCGTGCGGCGCCTTGCCGGTGCGTGTCCGCGTCGAACGACCTGTTAGGCAGCATGGCTCCGAGTGCTCATAGAGCTTTGCTGCCCCGGAACTCGTTCATGATCCCATCCACGATTGTCTTGGCCCTTTCCTCCGGGTTCTCGTCGTTCTTCCAAGCATTCAGGTGCTTACCGTGCGAGGTTGTCGTCCAAACAATTCTGCCGGTGTTGACGTCTTGTAGCTCCCATCTGACGTCATAGAACTTCCATGCACCGGAAAGCGTCATCTTGCTTGGAAACACAATGAGTCGAAGGTCCGCCGGAAACTCTCGCTCCTCCACTCGGTTGCTAGAAATGGTCTCGCCGACCGGTACCCGGACGCCTGCGTTGGTGCTGGAAAAGTATTTCCCTGGTTCACTCTCCTTGAACCTCAGAGTTCGAACTTGAACTGACTCAGCTGATAGCGCAGCAGCGAGTTGGCGGTCCACCTCATTGAGCATTTGTGGACCAAACTCTACGTCTCTGATATCGAGGAACGAGTAGACCTGCAGCCTCGCGTTCTTCAGGCTTACCCCAGACGATGCAACTTGGGTCCCCGTGAACTGGTTGGTTGCGCACGCTGTAAGAGACAGAACACTGAGCAGCACTAGGAAGCGGCGGCGAACGGGCATCGACATTGCTCCTCCTTTCGAGCAGGGAAAGGACGCTTGATGCGCCCTGCGCAGACGATAGCCGAAGGCTGCACCGCGTCTAATGCGGGAAGCTCCCTCGCGTCTCCCACAAATACGGGTTGCCGCAGCGGCGCTGCATGCTGCCTAACGTTGGAGGTGAGCGGCACGCAACTGCAGGGCGCCGCGCGGCCTTTCATTTCTTGCGAGCTTCGCGGCGCCCTGCAGTTGCGTGTCCGCCTCGACCGACTTGTTAGCTCACGCGCGCCTCTTCCACAGCTCTTCGTATGTGCCAACGAATATCGGTGACTGCTCGTTCAAGGGCTCCAAGGAAGCGGGCGCACCGCGCGCATAAACCGCGATTTCTTGAGCGAACGCGGCCTGCACTTCAGCAACCGTAGAGTGAACCGGCTGTGGCGGTTGGTAGAAAGCTACGCGAGCTCCGAACGGTTCCACTTTGAACTCGAAGAACTCCCCACGGAAATAGAGAAGGTAGCCGCTCCCTTCGAACTCAAGCTGCCCGTCCATCGGAAGAACGTAGGAACGGGAGCTTCTATCCACTGACCACCATAATCCTGGAACGAATTGGCGCTGAAGCCGTGCGAGCACATCCGGGCGAACGACGGCGTCCTCCAGAATCGCGACCACATCACCAAAGGTGGGGGGCTCGTATCGGTAGCTCATTCGTGCGCCCTAACGTGAAGGTGACCGGCACGTTGCGGCAAGGGGCCGCACGGTGAACGAATTCCCACGGCGCCGTGCGGCCCCTTGCCGCAACGTATCCGAGTCGACCGACAAGTTAGACGTCATGGCGCTCGCCTACGAACAACGCTCGCCAAGGCTACCGTGACTTGCCCCACGATTGCCAGCGGCCAGTACACAAGCCAGTGATACGGCAGGCCTGAAGGATCGCCCCGCCCCAGGAGCGGTGACATTGCTACGAAGACCAAGGCGAGCGAACAGGCGACGAAGCCGGCATGCCAAGACGCTTCCCTCAAACGAAGCCCCGGGGCAACAGCAAGCCAAAGCAGGTGAGGCGCGGCGAAGAAAAGGCCTGAGCCGATCAATTGCACGGCAACCAACTCAAGGCTAAGCGGCTCCCGCTGGAGCGACGACCCAAGTGCCCATACGGCAAGAGCGGCCGGGATTGCCAAGTGCATCGAGATCGCGCGGCGCCTATTCATGACGTCTAACGTGAAGGTGACCGGCACGTTGCGGCAAGGGGCCGCACGGTGCAGGATATCCAACAGCACTGTGCGGCCCCTTGCCGCAACGTGTCCGAGCCGACCGTTCTGTTAGATCGCATGCGACCGGACCTCCTGGACGAAATCCTCACGCCCGAAAATTTCCGCTGCACAGATGCGGCCCCGAAGTTGTCCAGGTCGACTGCGACATTGCCGGAAAGGGGCAGAGAAACGGACCCGCCGTAGCGCTGCCCGATGATGTTTTCCTCCACCACGTTCAATTCATCGGGAGGAAAAAGCTGGATCGTCAGAGCGTCTACGTCTGGATCGTACGACCAGTTTCGGAACCCGAGCAGCGGAACCTGTGCAGCCAGGTCGGGGTGACCGGCATCTGACAGCCCACGAGCGAGCTCCTGCGCCAGCTTCGGCGCGACGGCTGAAAGAAGCGTGTCTTCCATGCAATCTAGCGTTGGAGGTGACCGGCACGCATCGGCAGCGCGCCGCGAGGTGCATGATCACCCACGCGCTTCGCGGCGCGCTGCCGGTGCGTGTCCGTGTCGACCGACCTGTTAGACCGCATGACGCCACCACGCATCGGTCTTGTACCTCCCCGGAATGCCCTGATCCGAAGGATCGTCGAAGCCCTGAGCCTCCAGCTCTTCGAACCATCGCTCGCGCAAAGATGCCGGAAGCTTGGTGCCGCACCACGGACAGAAAGCGATGGCGATTGCGCTGGATCCGCCATCGTGGACGATGAGGCCGTACTCGTTGAACTTCGGCGAATAGGCCCACCAGGGCGTCGGGGCAGTCGAAAGGTGAGGCATGGTGCTCGCAGGTGAACTCCAATCGGCTGCGCATCGCGTCGCAACAGTGCTTATTCATGCGGTCTAACATAAAGGTGACCGGCACGTTGCGGCAAGGCGCCGCGAGGTGCAGGATATCCGACGACACCTCGCGGCGCCTTGCCGCAACGTGTCCGTGTCGACCGACAAGTTAGGCATCGCCCCGAGCGCCGCTTTCATCTGCGATAGCAGGCTTCACCTCGACGCCGTGCTCGTAGCGAAAGCGCCGAGATACTCTGTCGCCCCAGTTGACTGAAAACCATCCATGGCGGATGCCGTCTTTGAACGAACCCTCCCAGTCACCAACATCGAAAGTCACGCGTACCGTCCCGGTGTAGGGTCGTCCGTCTGGGTACGAAGCATGCTCAGCGAAAACGAAGTTTGGCGGGTACCTCAACTGCACGTAGCTGGGTTCGACGATGTCCATAGAGCTGCCTAACGTGAAGGTGACCCGCACCTGGCAGTAAGGCGCCGCGAGGTGCAGGATATCCAACCGCGCCTCGCGGCGCCTTGCTGCCAGGTGTCGGCGTCGACCGTTCTGTTAGATCTCACTTCCCCACCTTCGAAGTGGCCGCGGCCTTTGCTGAGGCAAGCAGGCCCTTCACTTCCGGCTCGCTCAGTGCAGACAGATCTGAATAGGCACGATCAGTGACGGAGCGAGCCCCTGTTCCTTCGCCTCCAAGGCTATAGCGGCCATTTTTTCGGAAGAAAGTGAAGTAGAACGGGGCCGCCGGACTACCAGGCGCCGAGACGAGAACAACGGTGGCATTGTCCGAGCAGGCGTATACCAGCCACGGCACCCCGCCGTACGAGCGATTCGCCGGCCCAATGCTGCAGTCCAGAGCCGCCTGGGACGACTGTGCCTGTGCGGCGAGCGCAAGGAAGCAGCACGCAGCAACGATCATGTACTTGGAGCTAAGCATAGGGCGCATGGTGAGATCTAACGCGAAGGTGACCGGCACGTAGCGGCAAGGCGCCGCGAGGTGCAGGATATCCACCGGCGCCTCGCGGCGCCTCGCCGCAACGTGTCCGAGTCGACCGTTCTGTTAGACCGCACTTCTGCCCCCTAGAGCGCCGACTCTCAAGACCCGTTGCCCTGATGTACCACGCCAAAACTGCAAGGGCAAACATCCAGTAGGTGAGGAAGCTTAGAACCAGTCCCGGCACGCGCCCAAGTCCCACTTTCGCTCCTATTACCATCGGGAACACGAGCACCAGCTCTTGCAGGCGCACTCGGACCGGTGACCACGTACCCGATGTCATCCAAGCCACTAACGCCAACGGCAGCAATGCCACAAGCGCTGATACGAGGAACACCACCACGAACTGCGCTCGGTTCACGTGAGGTCTAACGTCGGAGTTGACCGGCACGCAGCGGCATTGCGCCGCGAGACGTAAGCTCACCAGCACGGCTTGCGGCGCAATGCCGGTGCGTGTCCGTGTCGAACGACCTGTTAGGCCGCTTCTTCATTCGCTCTCTTTCACCGGCCAGCGTGCAGGCACGAACCCGTCATCTCGCAAGCCGAGTGAAGAGGATAACTGGGTCCGCAATTCCCGGGCACCTTCCGACTCGACCACTGGCGGAGCGAGATCCCAGAACGATCTAGGATTCCTTGTGAAATCGTAAGAAGCAATGTGCACACCGCGCTTGCCGGCGTGCTCCATCAGACAAACCCAGTTGTCGTGACTCTTGCTGATTGCGTAGTACGAGAGAACCGAGCCAAAGCGGTCTAACAGAAACTCTTTACGTCGCTTGGCAAGAAGAATGTTGCGCCACTCAATGATGATCCGCCGGCTGTCCGAGTCCAAATAGACCTGTCTCGAGCGCCCAGCGATAAACATCAGAGCTACCAGGGTCGTCCACCCCGCCAATGCCGCGAGTGCGGTCGCAACTGACACTACGGGCCACGCCACTGCGAGCATTCCGGCAGCAAAGAGGGCCGCAGCGCCAATTCCGATTACAGGAGTGGCGAGGCTACGCGGCTGTGACAACTGCACGAGACCCATGCGGCCTAACGTCGGAGTTGACCGGCACGCGCCGGCAGGGCGCCGCAAGGCCTACGATCACCCGCGGGCCTTGCGGCGCCCTGCCGGCGCGTGTCCGTGTCGAACGACCTGTTAGGGCGCATCTTGCACAGTCCTCTAGTGCTTCCGACGAAGCCACCCCATTCGCCAAGCTATTCCAAGGGAAATGGGTGAAGCCAACAAGAGCGAAAGGATCCCGCCCAAAAGGAGTGCTCGGCCCACAGTCTCCTGCTTATCGCGGAGGTCATAGTACCGCTTCAGGCTTGCGACGGACGGGTTTCTTCTGTCATAAGCGACTTCCAGGTTGGGTTGGGAGGTGTACCAACGAGCACCTTCTTGATCCGTGGAGGTACTCCTCGTTTCGTAGGTGACGCCGTTCACCTCGTACTTGAAGCGAACCTGGTAAGAGTCGCTCTTCTTTCCAACCTTGGTAACGCCATCCACTCTGGCCGGCGCGAAGCCCGGTGAGCTGGCGATTGACTGAAGGTTTTGCACACGCGCCTTCTCGTCCCATCCGAACAAGTAGAACATCCCGGAAAAGACGACGGCAAGGACTAGAAGGAATTTCATTTCTGGTGATGCAAGGGCTCGGGCTGTCGATGCGCTCTAACGTGAAGGTGACCGGCACGTTGCGGCAATGCGCCGCGAGGTGCAGGATATCCAAAGGCGCCTCGCGGCGCATTGCTGCAACGTGTCCGAGTCGACCGACCTGTTAGACCGCAGCTCACGGCCACGGGCAGGCACCGGCGCAGCCTTCCTCGAGGCAATTGCGACCCCGCTTCGATGCGAGAGGACATGCTTCATTCTTCTCCCCTTCGTTGGGCTTGGCGGCCGCAAGAGCCAGTGCCGCAGCGGCGCATTCTCGAAAACGACCGCGGAGCAACGCCAGGCCAGCCCTCAGACCGTGACGCGATATTGCACGGCGCCCAAACTCAGAGCAAGCGACGCGACCAGTGTGCGCCCGATACGCGCAACAGAAGCCTTTGTGCGGGGACACGTAGCGCTGGTACGTGCCGATCGCGGCGATAGCAGTTGCCCGAAACATGCGGTCTAACGTTGGAGGTGAGCCGCACACAACGGCAAGGCGCCGCGAGGCGTACGATCATCGACACGCTTCGCGGCGCCTTGCCGTTGTGTGTCGGTCTCGACCGACCTGTTATGTGGCATGCCAGCCGCACGCCACGCCGTTGATGGCGACGACAACGAATCCGGAACACTCTCGATTGGTCGCACGAATCTGCCCTTCTCCGATGTGGCTGGCGATAAACGAGGCCGCTTCCACTGTCGGAAGTTCACTTCCCAGCTTTCGGTGCACTTCCACCATGGTCTCGGCAGATCCAATGTACTCGGCCAAGAGCGCCGAGATCTCCGACACGCGCGGGCCATCGGTGTCCGCCACATTCTTCCAGGCTTTTCCCGCGACTTCCAAGGCTGGGAAGTGCTCGCGCATGAACTGGTGTACGCGACGGGAGTTCATGCCATATAACGTAAAGGTGACCGGCACGTTGCGGCAAGGCGCCGCGAGGTGCAGGATATCCAACGGCGCCTCGCGGCGGCTTGCCGCAACGTGTCCGAGTCGACCGGTCTGTTAGGACTCATAGGCTCAGAGTGAAAGGTCTGACTTGCGCAGGTACTCAGGCGTGAGTTCCTCGCTCGTTCGCTCTGAGCCGTCTGCCGCGGGCGGCAAGACAGAAATATCCAACACATAGCCCTCTTCGGGGTTCTTTGCCAGTTCGGAGAACCGCTCGCGCCAGCCCGCCGGCGCCTCGGCTAGCTTTGGCTCGGCTCTCCGAGTAACCAAGAACTTGCCGCAGTGAGGGCATTTGAAGTACTTCCGCTCTTCGTAGTCCACAAAGTAGAACACCGCGCCGGCGCCACAAAGAGGACAGTTCTGGGACAGCGTTGGTTTCACAGGCGCTCCTCGCGATGAGTTCTAACGTAGAAGTGACCGGCGGACAGTAGGCTGGCGAAAGCCAGCCGTTAGGACGTCCGCGTCGACTGCCATGTTAGACATCAGCGCGCTTCTTAGCTAGTCCAGTCACTGCGACATGTCGAAAGGCCGCGACGGCCAACGCAACTCCTGCGACGGCTTCGAACCAGATCGTCAGGTTCATAAGGAAGGTGTGCTCCGAGCACAAGGCCAACGTGTAGTGCGCCAGCCCAGCCAGACCCGAAGCGCCATAAGCGCCAAGGGCCACACCAGCGGCAACCCGCCACCCGCGCGCCAACATCAGCCCGCCCGCGATCGCGAAGGACGTGATCGCCGTCCAAGCGAGGTACACGTCCTCTCGGCTAAGCCAAGCGGGCATGTTCGGATACAGCGCGATGTACTCGGCGTTGTGCGAGAAGTGCGCCAGGCTGGCCAAGAAGTAGACAACTATCAGCCACCACAAATGGCTCGGAAGAAGGCCTGTGATCGGCACCGCGCTCATTCTGATGTCTAACGTCGGAGTTGACCGGCACGCACCGGCACGCACCGGCACGCACCGGCAAGGCGCCGCAAGACGCATGCTCTCGCGCACGGCTTGCGGCGCCTTGCCGGTGCATGTCCGCGTCGAACGACCTGTTAGATTGCATCGCGCTTCTCCTCCCACTCAAAGTAGCCGACAGGAAACAGCGTCGACAGGTCGAGTTCAGTCTCTGGGTCGAAGAAGTCTCTGGGAATGTTCTGAACAAGGCGGTACCTCAGCATATATCCATTCTTCCACCAGTTTTCACCGACTGGCGTCAGAGAATTGAGAAGGAGCAACGCCTGCTCGTGATTTGAGAGTTGCGCGCGAATGGTCTTCACGTACTGGTACTTATCGATCGACAGCTTCTGCTCGTCGACGTAGCGGATGGCCTGATACAAGTGCCGGTAATAGTGGCCCAACCGAGATTGATGTCCTTCAAACGGTACATAGGCAAGCTTCTTCTCTGCTTGAACTGTGTCCTTGGTATCGCTGCGCTCCATTTCTTCAGCAAAGGCATTTACAAAGCTTTCGTCGTACTCTGACAATGAGAGGCGCAGCATGCGCGAGGAATTCGGCCCGGTCCCGTAGAAGACACAGTAGTACGCTATGTGCGCTACTTGTTCGGGCGTTAGTTTCTGCTGCGTTGTCACGGCCGCCCGGCGCACCACTGCTGTGGCAGACCGGTACTCTCGAACGAGCACGACAAATAACTTCCGCCCGGTCACGCCCTGAACCTCCAATTCGGCGACGTTGTCGCGATGAAGACGTAGCAGCTCGAAGTACTTCCCCTCGAAGTTCAAGACTTGTGCCGACTTCCGTTGGCTTCTCAGAGTGGCGCTTAGCAGAACGACGCTAGCCAGGGCCAAGAACGTTCCCACATAACCACCCACGAAGTCGCCGAGCTGACCGGCGCTCGTCGGGTTGAGGGTATCCGTTGCGCGGAACGCTTTAGCGATGAAGACCAGGTTGATGGCTGCGAGCCCGAGAACTAGAACCAGGATCTCGACCCAGTACTCGCGCAGCCAACTTTGCTCGCGGTAGGGAAGTCCGAATTTCTCTTTGCGGTCGTGCGCCACTCGGCCTCCTGTGCAATCTAACGTAATGTCTCGAGCACACAGCGCCCGATAAGCACTGCGCTGCACGATAAAACTGTCGAGAAACCGCTCGTAGGTCCTCGCGGCTCTTGAAGAATTTCCAATTCGCTCCCCCACTCACGTTAACGCACCAGCCTCCGAACTGCGTCGCGGGCCTTTGCACGATAAAGGTGCCGGATATGACTTGTCCAGCCTACGTTGACTTGGCGCAACACCCCAATATTGCTGGTCCTGCGCGCACAACTGTTGTTTTGAACAGTATATTTCGCTGATGCAATCGAGCACGCCGCACGGAGGCCGTCCGCAGCCCCGCCTGCTGGACCAGGTGCGAGAACGCGCGCGCTATCTGCACTACAGCCTGAGCACCGAAAAAGCGTACCTGCATTGGGTTCGTTTCTTCATCCGCTGGCATGGCTTGAAGCATCCGGCAGACATGGGGGCCCGCGAAGTGGAAGCCTTCCTGTCGATGTTGGCCGCCGAGCGAAAGGTGTCCAGCTCCACCCACAACCAGGCGCTGAGCGCGCTGCTGTTTCTCTACCGGGAAGTGCTGGCCATCCAGTTGCCCTGGATGCAGGAGGTGCGGCGCCCCGCCTACTCGCGTCGCATCCCCGCTGTGTTGACGCGTGAAGAAGTGGCGCAGCTGCTGGCCGCGATGCCCACCGACATGGCGCTGGTGGCGCGGCTCTTGTACGGCACCGGCATGCGCCTGATGGAGGCACTGCGCCTGCGCGTGAAAGACGTGGATTTCGCCCGCCACGTCATCGTGGTGCGCGAAGCCAAGGGGAACAAGGACAGGGTCGTGATGCTTCCACGCAGTCTGTCGGTGACCTTGCACGCCCAGGTGCTGGCCGCCCGTCGGCAATGGGAGAGCGACCGCGGTGCCGGCCGCGGCGGCGTCGCGGTGCCGCACGCGCTGGAGGCGAAGTACCCGCACGTGGGCGCGAGCTGGGGCTGGTTCTGGATCTTCCCCTCGCCGTCCCTGGCCGTTGACCCGCGCACGGGGGTCGAGCGGCGACATCATTTGTACGAGGATCGTCTCAAGCGCGCCCTGCGCAAGGCTGTCGCCGCCGCCGGCCCGTGCGGCCGCGAGTGGTTAGGACGGCAGGCAGCTGGGGCCCAGTCCGGTCGGCCAGGACACCGAAAGCAAGCGGACCACTGTGCCGCGCCCCGCCAGCCCCGCCAACACGTCCGGCGCCTAGGCCTGGACGCGCCGCACTTCCATCACACCCTGCTGCGTCACCTGCTCGTACACGCCCGCGTTCGTGCTGGCCAGGTGCAGCAGGATGCGCGGGGCCTGCCACAGCACGCCGCGGTTCAGTACCACACCGGCCACCACCAGGGCGCCGCCCAGCCAGGTGCGGCCGGTCAGCGCCAGCGCGGCCCCCGCGCCGATGACGGGCATCACGATCACCAGCAGCATCAGTCGCTGCGCCACGAAGCGGCGCGCCAGCTTGGGGTTGACGATCACGCGGAAGCGGCCGGCCGGCAGCCCGGTGCGGAAGTCGTCGAAGGTGACATGCTCGGCCAGATTGGCGTCGTTCGGCTGGGGCATGGGTCCGGTCACTTGGCCGCCACGTCGGCGAAGGCTTCGGGCTCGGCGCTGCGTTGCAGCGCCCACATGTCCGCGTAGCGGCCGCCCCGGGCCAGCAGTTGCGGGTGGGTGCCGCGCTCGACGATGCGGCCGGCGTCCATCACCAGGATCTCGTGCGCATCGATCACCGTCGACAGCCGGTGCGCGATCAGCAGCGTGGTCTTGTTCTGCGCCGCGCTCCTGAGCTCGGCCTGGATCGCCCGTTCGTTGGCTGAATCCAGGGCCGAGGTCGCCTCGTCGAAGATCAGGATGGGCGGGTTCTTCAGCAGGGTGCGCGCAATGGCCACGCGCTGCTTCTCGCCGCCCGAGAGCTTCAGGCCGCGCTCGCCCACCATCGTCTGGTAGCCGCGCGGCGTCGAGGCGATGAAGCCGTGGATGCGCGCCGCGCGGGCGGCCTCCTCCACCTCGACGCGGCTGGCACCAGGCCGGCCGTACGCGATGTTGTATTCGACGGTGTCGTTGAACAGCACGGTGTCCTGCGGCACGATGCCGATCGCCTGCCGCACGCTGGCCTGCGCGACGTCGCGGATGTCCAGCCCGCCGATGGTGATGCGCCCCGCGTGGACGGCCGGCTCGCCCGGCACGCCCACGTCGTAGAAGCGGTACAGCAGGCGCGCGAGCGTCGACTTGCCCGAGCCGGAAGGCCCGACCACGGCCACGGTCCTGCCGGCGGGGATCTCGAAGCTCACGTCGCGCAGGATCACCCGCGAGGCCTCGTAGGCGAAGGTCACGTGCTCGAAGCGCACCGTCCAGTCCCTCACGGGCATTGCGGCGACGGGCGCCTCGGCCGCGGGCGCGGCTTCCGTGGGCCCGGGAACGGCGCGCCCCGGGATCGCCAGCACCGGCGCGCCCGGCTTGTCGGCGATCTCGCGCTCGCGCTCCATCAGCGTGAACATCTTGTCCAGATCGGTCAGGTTCTGCTTGATCTCGCGGTACAGCACGCCCAGGAAGTTGAGCGGGATGTACAGCTGGATCATGAACGCATTGACCATCACCAGGTCGCCCAGCGTCATGCGGCCGTCCACCACGCCGAGCGTGGCGCGCCACAACATGGCCACCAGGCCGACAGCGATGATCAGCTGCTGCCCGGTGTTGAGCATCGACAGCGTCGTCTGCGCCTTCAGCCGCGCCTTGCGCAGCCGCTCCAGGCTGTCGGCGTAGCGCCGTGCCTCGAAGTGCTCGTTGTTGAAGTACTTGACGGTCTCGTAATTGAGCAGCGAATCGATCGCGCGCGTGTGCGCGGCCGAGTCGTACTCGTTGGCCTCGCGGCGGAACTTGGTGCGCCACTCGGTCACCGTGACGGTGAAGGCGATGTAGACGGCCAGCGCGGCCAGCGTGATCCAGGCGAACCAGGCATCGAACTTCACCGCCAGGATGCCCAGCACCAGCCCCACCTCGACCAGGGTCGGGACGATGCTGTAGAGCGAGTACGAGATCAGCGACTCGATGCCGCGCACGCCGCGCTCGATGTCGCGCGTCATGCCGCCGGTCTGCCGCTCCAGGTGGAAGCGCAGCGACAGGGCATGCAGGTGCTCGAAGGTCTGCAGCGCGATGCTGCGCGCCGCGCCCTGTGTGGCCTTGGCGAACACCAGTTCCCGCAGTTCCGTGAAGAGCGACGTCGACAGCCGCAGCAGGCCGTAGGCCAGCAGCAGCCCGGTCGGCACGACCAGCACCGCGGTGGCCGCGCCCGGCTTGAAGCTCATGGCGTCCACCAGGTTCTTCAGCAGGATGGGCACGCCGACGTTGGCGACCTTGGCGGCCACCATGAACGCCAGGGCCGCGAGCACACGCCACTTGTAGTCCCACAGGTAGGGCAGCAGGCGCTTGAGCGTGGCCCAGTCGGCGCCGCGCTGCGCGGGCTGCGGGGCGGCGGTGTTGTGGGGGGCGTGGGAGGTGGGGGCGGCTTCGCCGGCTCGGCGCATCGGGGACAATCCAGGATCAGCGAGGAGAGATTGTGCCCATGTCGACGAGTTCAAGTTCCGGCCCCCTGGCCCCCCGGCAGCCGCCCAGCGACAAGGAGCTGGTGCTCAAGGTGATCCCGATGCCCGCCGACACCAACGGCAACGGCGACATCTTCGGCGGCTGGGTCATGGCGCAGGTCGACCTGGCCGGCTCGGTCATCCCGGCGCGCCACGTCAACGGCCGCATGGCCACGGTGGCCGTCAACCAGTTCGTGTTCAAGCAGCCGGTGCGGGTGGGCGACATCCTGTCGTTCTACGCGGTGGTCACGCGCATCGGCCGCACGTCCATCACGGTGCAGGTGGAGGTGTTCGCCGAGCGCTTCGGCGCGCAGGGCCAGTTCGTCAAGGTGACCGAAGCTTCGCTGACGTACGTCGCGATCGACGACCAGGGCAAGCCCCGCCCCATCCGCAACAACCCGACCGGCCAGGACACCTGAGGCACAGGGTCCGGCGGGCACCAGCGCCCCGGCGGACGCCGCCCGGCATCACGACAGGGGACCTGCCTACACGCACCGGATGCTAATCTCGCGCGCATGACCCAACCGCCCGATCCGCTGCGCTCCCCGGCGCTCGAACACAAGACCCTGCTGTGGCTGGTGGTCGGGTTCAGCGCCGCCTTCCTGCTGGTGCTGTGGCCGCTCGCCGGCGCCGTGCTCTGGGCGCTGTTCCTGGCACTGGTGTTCTGGCCGATGCACCTGCGCACGCGCCGCCTCGTGCGCCGTCCGTCGGTGGCGGCGCTGCTGACCGTCATGTCGATCGTGCTCATCGTGATCGTGCCGCTGTTCCTGGTCAGCGCTTCGGTGGTCGACCAGACCTCGGTGCTGGTGGAAAAGGTGCGTGGCGGCGAGATCCAGCCCACCGAATACCTGCAGCGGATGATGCACGCCCTGCCGCAGTGGGCCACCGGCATCCTGCAGCGCCTGGGCCTGGACGAACTGCCGGCCCTGCTGCAGCGCGCGAGCGAGGTGCTGCAGCGCAGCGGCCAGGCCATCACCACCGGGTTGCTGGGCATCGGCCAGTTCACGCTCGATTTCGTGGTGTCGTTCTTCATCATGCTGTACGTGCTGTTCTTCCTGCTGCGCGACGGCACCGCCCTGTCCAACACCATCGCCGACGCGGTGCCGCTGCAGCCGGCGCAGACGCGCAAGCTCCTCGGCCAGTTCGTCACGGTGGTGCGGGCCACGGTGAAGGGCAACGTGGTGGTGGCCGTGATCCAGGGCACGCTGGGCGGGTTGGCGTTCTGGGTGCTCGACGTGCCGGGGCCGGCGCTGTGGGGCGCCTTGATGGCGCTGCTGTCGCTGCTGCCGGCCGTGGGTGCGGCGCTGGTGTGGGGCCCGGTCGCGCTCTACAAGCTCTTCACCGGCGACCTGGTCGGCGGCATCGGCCTGACGGTGTGGGGCGTGCTGGTCATCGGGCTGGTCGACAACGTGCTGCGCCCGGTGCTGGTGGGCCGCGACACCCGCATGCCCGACTACCTGGTGCTGGTCGCCACGGTCGGCGGCATCAGCCTGTTCGGGCTGAACGGCTTCGTCATCGGCCCGGTGATCGCGGCCATGTTCCTGGTCTGCTGGAAGCTGCTGACCGAAGTCCGGCAGCAGCTGGGCCACAGCAGCCAGCGCGACTCAGCCGGCTGAGCCCCGGCGCAGCACCGCCAGCGCGGCCCGCAAGCCGTCCACCGGCATCTGCCCGGGCGCCGACGCCGCCTGCCCCACGGCAAAGGTCAGGGCCGAGCCGAATTCGCCACCGGCCAGCCGCGACACCGCCCCCAGCGCGCCCATCGACATCCCTGCCACCGCGATCGGCAGCTCCTCGCTGGCCTGCAGCGTGGCCTCCAGCAGGGCCAGCACGTCGCGCTTGCGGCGCGGCATCACCGCCACCTTGGCCAGGTCGGCGCCCAGCCGGTGGGCCAGGCGGAACCGCTCCAGCAGCTCGGCGGCCGGCGGCGTGCGGTCGAAGTCGTGGAACGAGAGCACCAGCCCCAGCCCCTGCGCGCGGCACGCGTCGCGGGCGGCTGCGATGTGCACGGGGTCGCTCGCCATCTCGATGTCCACCAGGTCGGCGGCACCGGCTGCGGCGACGGCGTGCACCAGCGCGAGCACCTGCGCCTCGTCCAGCGGGATCGGCTGGCCGCCCTCGCGCACCGAACGGCGGGTGAACAGCAGGGGCAGGCGGCCGGACAGGCGGCGCAGCTCGGCCGCAAGTGCCACGACCTCGGCCGTGCGGCCGATGCCGTCGAAGAAGTCGACCCGCCACTCCAGCAGGTCCGGGCCGCGGGCGCCGGCCGCGGCCGCTTCGGCACGCAGGGCGTCCGCCTGGCGCGCCACCAGCGGAATGCACACCGCGGGCATGGGCAGGGCACGACCGTGGACGTGCAGCGGGCGCATGGTCACGAGACGATGTAGGCCGCCGAGCCGGTGCTCAGCAACTTGCCGTCGGCGCCGAGGAACTCCATCCGCGTGGAGGCGACGCGCGAGCCCAGCCGCAGGACCTCGGCACGCAGCTCGAACTGCTCGCCCATGGCCGGGCGCAGGTAGTCCACGCGCAGGTCGATGGTGCCGAGCTTGGCGAAGCGCTGCAGCCGGTCGGCCGGCGGCTCGTCCAGGTGGCGCGCGCCGATCGCCGCCATGCACGCCAGCCCGCCCATCGCGTCCAGCCCGGCGGAGATGACGCCGCCGTGCAGCCGGTTGTAGGCGTAGTGGCCCACCAGCTGCGGCTTCATGGCGATGCGGCCGGACACGCCGTCGGGCCGCAGGCTGGCGATGGTCAGCCCGAGCACGCTGTTGAAGACGATGCGTTGCTCGAAGATGGCCTTCAGGCCCGCCACGAAGTCGGGCTCTAACTCGGTCAGGGCGGCCGGCGGGTTCTTGCTCATGCCGCCATTGTCCCGCAGACGGCGGCGCCCTCTTCCGACCGCCAGGCGCCCTGCCGGGCTGCCGGCTCGTTCATACTGGAACTGATCGCTGTGTGAAAGGAAGGACCGTGGCCAGGAAGACCTACAGCCAGATGCTGGCGGAGATCGAGCAGCTGAAGACGCAGGCGGAAGAGGTGCGTCGCAAGGAAGTGGAAGAGGTCATCGCACGGATCAAGTCCGCCATCGCCTTCTACGGGCTCACCGAAGAGGACCTGGGGTTCCGCAAGCGCGCCGAGAAGGCCGCACCGGCGCCGCCCGCGCCGGCCCCCGCCAAGAAGAAGAAGCGCAAGTCGCGCTACACCGAACGGCCGCTGGCGGGCCCCAAGAACTGATCAGGCATCCGCCGCGCGCTGCAGAAGCAGATCCTTCTCGCGCTGGTTGCCGGCCAGCGCGGCCGCCGCGAGGAACGCCTCGCGGGCCTCGTCCCGGCGGCCCAGCCTGGCCAGCAGGTCGCCGCGGACGCTCGGCAGCAGGTGGTAGCGCGCCAGCGCCTTGTCCTGCAACAGTCCCTCGACGATGGCGAGCCCGGCCGCAGGGCCCTCGGCCATGCCCACCGCCACGGCGCGATTGAGCTCCACCACCGGCGAGGGCGCCAGCGCTGCGAGCTCGCCGTACAGCGCGGCGATCCGCCACCACTCGGTCTCCGCTGGCGTCCGGGCCCGCGCGTGGCAGGCCGCGATGGCCGCCTGCAGCGTGTAGGGCCCGCGCCGGTCCCCCAGCGCTTCGGCCCGCTCCAGCGCCAGCAGGCCGCGGCGGATCAGCAACCGGTCCCAGCGCGAACGGTCCTGGTCGGGCAGCAGCACCGGCCGGCCCTGCGCGTCGGTGCGCGCCTTCATGCGCGAGGCCTGCAGTTCCATCAGCGCCGCCAGGCCGTGCACCTCGGCGTGCTGCGGCGCGATCTCCACCAGCATGCGCCCCAGGCGCAGGGCCTCGTCGGCGAGGGCAGGCCGCATCCAGTCCTCGCCCGCCGTCGCGGTGTAGCCCTCGTTGAACACCAGGTAGACCACCTCCAGCACCGAGGCCAGCCGCGCCTGCAGCTGCGCGCCGCGCGGTGCCTCGAAGGGTACGCCGGCGTCGCGCAGCTTCTGCTTGGCGCGCACGATGCGCTGCGCGATGGTCGGCTCGGGGACCAGGAAGGCGCGCGCGATCTCGTGGGTGCCCAGTCCACCCAGCAGCTTGAGCGTGAGCGCCACCCGGCCCTCGGTCGGAAGCACCGGGTGGCAGGCGGTGAACATCAGGCGCAGCAGGTCGTCGCCGATCTCGTCCTGGCGCGCGGCGTCGAGTGCATCGGTGAAATCGGGCACGGTCAGGGCCTCCTGCGCCTCGAGGTCGTGGCCGATCTCCTCGTGCTTGCGCGCCTGCATCTGCAGCCGCCGCAGGTGGTCCAGCGCGCGGTTCTTCGCGGTCGCCATGAGCCACGCGCCCGGCTTGTCCGGCAGCCCGTCGACCGGCCAGCGCTCCAGGGCGGCGACCAGCGCCTCCTGGGCCAGCTCCTCGGCGACCGCGACGTCGCGCACCATGCGCGCGACGGTGGCCACCACCTTGGCGGCATCGATGCGCCAGACGGCCGCGATGGCCTGGTGCGTGGCCGCGTGCATCGTGCGCTTCGCCTCAGGCCTGCGGGGCGGCGGCCGCCGGGTCCATCCACATCAGCTCCCAGATGTGGCCGTCCAGGTCTTCCAGGCTGCGCCCATACATGAAGCCGTGGTCCTGCGGCGCGCGCGGCTCCTTGCCGCCGGCGCCGACGCCGCGGGCGACCAGATCGTCGACCTCGGCGCGGCTCTCGCACGAGAGGCACACCAGCACCTCGATGCTCCTGGTCGCGTCGGCCACGGGCTTGTGGGTGAAGGTCTGGAAGAACGGCTCGACCAGCAGCATCGCGTAGATGTCCTCGGTGATCACCATGCAGGCACCCTGCTCGTTGGTGAACTGCGGGTTGAACGAGAAGCCGAGCGCCTCGAAGAAGGCGCGCGAGCGCGCCATGTCGCGGATCGGGAGATTGACGAAGATCTTGCGTGCCATGTTCCGGGTTCCTGAAGGTGGGGTGGGAGTGGTGTCGTGGGCCGGCCCTGGGCGTCACAGTGTGCCCAATTGCCGGAAGCGGTCGGGGGCGGCGAGGCCACGGTCGTCGAGATCGTCCAGTTCGTACAGCGGCCGCACCTCGATCTCGGCGGCCCGTCCTTCGCCCATCGGGTTGGGGAAGCGGCGCGCCCATTCCATGGCTTCTTCGCGGCTGCGCACCTGGATGAGGGTGTAGCCGGCGATCAGCTCCTTGCTGTCGGCGCAGGGGCCGTCCACGACCTGCTGGCCGCCGCCGCTCCAGCGCACGCGCCAGCCCCTGGCCGAGGGCTGCAGTCCGGCGGTATCGAGCAGCGCGCCGGCCCGGGCGAGCTCCTCGTGGAACGCCGCCATCTGCGCCATCAGCGTGTCCATGTTCGGGGGACAGCGGCCGGCTTCCGTGTCCGCATTGGCGCGGACCATGAGCATGAAGCGCATCGGATCCTCCTCACCGGGCACCCATGGGCAGGGGCTGCAGCATGCTGGAGCGGTTGCCCTCGGTGTCCAGGAACGCCACGTAGGCGCCGACGCCGGGGATGTCCATCGGCTCGCCCAGCACCTGGCCGCCGGCGGCGCCCACGCGTTGCATGGCAGCGCGGATGTCCTCCACCGCGATCACGATGCCCGGATGCTGCTCGGGCATCGACGGCGTGCGGGTGAAGAAGCCGCCGTTGATCGCGCCGCGCGGCCCGTCGGGGCGCGCGTCGGTCTCGGCGGTGGTCACCACCACGTAGTGGCCCATCTCGGGGCCGAGCATCTGGGTGTTCCAGCCGAACGCCTGGCGGAAGAAGCGGCTGATGCGTTCGCGGTCGTCGCAGGGCAGTTCGAAGTGGATGACGGCGTCCATGGTGGTCTCCTTGGCGATCGGGTCACATGAAGGCCCGCTGCGGGCCGGCGAGGTCGAGCTTCTTCATGCCCATGAGGGCGTCCATCACGCGTTGGCGGCGGGCGGCGTCGGGGTGCTGCAGCATGTCGAACAGCTGCTCCGGGCCGATCTGCGACGACAGGCCGAAGCGGTCCTGCAGCCAGCCGCACTGCTCGGCCTCGCGCTGCGGCGCGCCGGCCGAGTGGTGCGTGCTCGCGGTGGTGCGGGCGTCGGGGAAGACACTGACGTCCTGCCGGGCCGCTTCCTCGGCCTGGTTGTCGAACCAGAGGCAGGTGCTGGTCTGGGGCATGGCGGGTCCTTTCGTCTGCGGCCGGTGCGGCCGTCTGGAGCACGACGAAGAAGCAGACCGGGAATCGACAACGGCGAACGCCCGGGAAAACCCGGCCTCGCGGCCGCGCGCGTCCGCCGCCGGCGCCCTGCCTCGGCGCCGCTGGACGCGCGGACTAGGTGAAACAGGGCCCCAGCGACCGGACCTCGACGGTGGCCCAGGCCGCCGCCGGGCACTCCAGCGCCAGCGCGACCGCTTCGTCGCGGGTGGGGACATCCACGACGAAGAAGCCGCCGACCATTTCCTTGGCCTCCGCGAAGGGACCGTCGACGACCCGGGGGTCGCTGGCGCGCACCTGGACCCGCGCCGACTCCGGGCCGGCCGAACTGAGCGACTCGACCGCCTGCAGCACGCCTCGACGCTTGAGGTCGGCGGCATAGCGCAGCATCCGGTCGTAGACCTCGCGTCCTTGCGCTTCGCTGCGCGTGGCGCGCTGGCCGGGCTCCTCGAGGATCAGCAGCATGTAGGGCATGGCCGGATGATAGGCGGCGGCCGCGCAGATGGCACCTGCCGTCGGGCAGCCTGGGGAACCGGGTGTCCGTCCTGCCCAGGCCGGGCGCATGCTCAGGGACAGGTCGGCTGCGTGATCGGCAGCAGCGAGGCCAGCCGGCGGTCGGGTTCGGCAAGGCGCCGGCTCAGCTGCGGGGCGTCCTTGCCGAGCGGCCGTGCCAGCGCGTCGTCCAGTTCACTCACGCGCAGGCACAGCGCCTGCACCTGGTGGGCCTGCGTCATCCGCGCCGACAGGGCGCCGGCGTTGGCACGCGCGCGTTGCTGCTCCGACGGGTCGCGGTGGAAGGCGGAGGCCATCACGAACGCCGCCAGCGCGACCGGTGCGTCCTTGTCCACGCCGAGGCCGTCGCGGTACAGCACGCCCAGGCCGTTCAGCCCCGCGAGGTCGCCCATCGCATAGGCCTTGTGGAACCAGCGATACGCCTGCGCCGGGTCGCGCGGCAGGAAGTCGCCCCGGAAATAGAGCCCGCCCAGCGTCTGGGCGGCGCGTGCATCGCCGCGCTCGACCATCGAGGCATACGCCTTGACCGCGCCGGCCACATCGCCCGCCTCCCGGGCCTTGTCGGCGGCGTCGAGGCTGGCGGCCAGGCCGAAGCCGGCGCTGGGCACCTGGACCTCGAACGTGCGCAGGCGCTCTTCCGGCAGCTGGAAGCCCGGTTCGGCCCGGATGCGACCCAGCGTCTGTGCGAACTCGGCGAACTGCTCGAACCCGGGCTGTCGCGCCAGCGCGGCGATGTCGAGCGCGGGAGAGTCGTAGCGGCGCAGCGCGGCCGCGCAGCTGGCTGCATCGGGCAGCGCCCGGTGGAACATCGTGCGCAGGCTCTCCAGCATGCCGCGCGTGGACGCCTGCACCAGCGACGCGGCGACGGTGCGATGCACCCGGGCGTCGGCCGCCTGCAGGTGCTTCAGGTAGCGCTGCAGCCAGGCGTTGGAGGTGTCCAGTGCCTCGCGGTTGCGCACCCACCAGCGCTGGGCGACGGCGTCGGCGCCCTGCTCGCCTGGCGCGAACGGCCGGCATTCGTGGCGCACGACCGACAGCGCCATCGCCTGCGGAAGCACGAAGCCGACGGCCGCATTGCGCTGCTCGATGTCCGCTTGCGACAGGCCCTCGAGTGTCTGGGCGAAGGCTGGCAGGGCCGCCAGCAGCATGCCGGCAGCCAGCAGGCGGGTGGGACGGGACAGGCAGGAGATCATGGCGCGGGCAGGTGGATGGGCGAGCCGCGATCATTCCATGCGCCGCACGCCGCTCCAACCGGAACGTTGTCCGGCCGCATCAGCCCCCGGCAGGGACGGCCTGTGCACCGGCCGCTGGCAGCGGCACCCGCGCTGCCCCGGGGTGCCCCGCGGTGCACGATCAGAGCTTGGAGAAATCGGGCTTGCGCTTGTCCATGAAGGCGCCGAACGCCTCGCGCGCCGCCGGTTCGCGCAGCATGCGGCCGAAGCTCTCGGCTTCGTGGTCCATCTGCTGGTGCACCAGATCGCGCTGGCCCTTCTTCATCAGCCGCTTGGTCTCCACCAGCGAGGTGGTCGGCTTGGCGGCGAGCTTGCGCGCCTGCGCATTCGCATAGGCGTTGGCCTCGGTCGGCGGCAGGACCCGGTTGACCAGCCCGGCCTCGAGTGCGGCCTCCGCCATGAACGGCTCGCCCAGCAGCAACGCCTCGGCCGCGCGGTGGTAGCCGAACATCTGCGGCACCAGCAGGCTGGAGGCGGCTTCGGGACACAGCCCGAGGTTCACGAACGGCATCGAGAACGCCGCGTTGTCGCCCGCGTACACCAGGTCGCAGTGGAACAGCAGCGTGGTGCCCACGCCCACCGCCGGCCCGCACACCGCGGCCAGCAGCGGCTTGGGGAAATCGGCCATGCCGTGCAGGAACCGGAACACCGGCGCCTGCGGGCCCGAGGCCGGCGGCGCGTTGAGGAAATCGCCGATGTCGTTGCCGGCCGAGAAGATGGTCTCGTGGCCCTGGAGGACCACCACGCGCACCGCCGCATCGTCGCGGGCCTGCTCCAGCGCGTCGGCCATCGCGCCGTACATCGCGGACGTGATCGAGTTCTTGCGCTCCAGGCGGTTGAGCGTGACGGTCATCACGCCGGCTTCGGTATGGGTCAGGATGTCTTGTGTCATTGCAGTGCTTCCTTCACGTGATCGAGGCGGTCCTGGCCCCAGAACATCTGGTCGCCGACGAAGAAGGTGGGCGCGCCGAACACCCCGCGGCCGACCGCCTCCTGGGTGACGGCCTTGAGGCGCTCCTTGACCTCTGGCTCCTGCGTCAGGGCCAGGAGTTCCCGGGGTTCGAAGCCCGCGCCCGCCAGCACGGCCCCCACCTCGGCCGCGTCGTTCAGGTTGCGGCCCTCGACCCAGATGGCCTGCAGCACGGCGTCCCCGTAGGCCCGCAGCCGCTGCGGCTGCCGCAACTGCACGCCGAGGGCGCCGCGCATCAGGGTGAGCGTGTTGATGGGGAAATGCGGGTTCTGCCGGTACTCCACGCCGTAGCGGTGGGCGAAGCGGGCCAGGTCGTCCTTCATGTAGCGGCTCTTGGCCGGCACCTCCATCGGCGAGCGGTTGCCGGTGGCCTGGAACACGCCGCCCAGCAGCATCGGCCGGTAGTCCACCGTGGCGCCGGTCTCGGCCGACAGGCGCGGCATCTGCGTCCAGGCCAGGTAGGCGGCAGGGCTGCCGACGTCGAACCAGAACTCGAGGGTCTTGGGCATCAGAACTTCTCCATCCAGGGCCGCAGGTCCAGCTCGTGCGTCCAGGCGTCGCGCGGCTGGTCGTGCAGCATCCAGTACTGGTCGGCGATGTGGTCGGGGTCGAGGATCCCGTCCTGGTCCTTCAGCGCGTAGCGCTCGGGGAAATTGTCGCGGATGAAGGCGGTGTCGATCGCGCCGTCGACGACGACGTGGGCCACGTGCAGACCCTGCGGACCGAGCTCGCGCGCCATGCTCTGGGCCAGCGCCCGCAGGGCATGCTTGGCTCCCGCGAAGGCGGCGAAGTGGGCGCTGCCGCGCAGCGATGCGGTGGCACCGGTGAACAGGATGGTGCCGCGCCCGCGCGGCACCATGCGCCGGGCGACCTCGCGCGCGCACAGGAAGCCGGCGAAGCACGCCATCTCCCAGATCTTGAAGTACTTCTTGGCCGACTCGTCCAGGATGCTGCTGGGCACGTTGGCGCCGATGTTGAACACCAGCACCTCGATCGGCCCGATGCCGGTCTCGATCTGCTCGACCATCGCCACCACGTCCTCCTCCTTGCGGGCATCGCTCGCGAAGGCCTGCGCGCGGAACCCCTGGGACCGGATCTGGTCGACCAGCGGCTGCAGCTTGTCGGCACTGCGGCGGTTGACGCACGCGGTGTAGCCACCCCGCGCGAAACGCCGCGCGATGGCACCGCCGGTCGCATCACCGGCCCCGACGACGAGGGCGACCTGTTCGATCACGCGGTCCTTCCTATTCCTTGTAGTAGACGACCTGGTGGGTCGTGGCCAGCAATTCTCCTGCTTCCGACCACAGCTGCGCGGTCTGGTCGAAATAGCCGCTGCGGAAGGCCTGGGCCTGCGCCTGGCCCAGCAGGTGGCCGGTGCCCGCCCGCGCCAGCCCGGCGGCGTCGGCGTGGAAGTAGACCGTCAGGCTGACCGTGCCGATCGGCACCAGGAGCGCGCGCCGCCGCCAGATGCGCGGGAAGAAGACGTCGGACAGCGCGGCCAGCGAGGCGAAATCGAGTGGACGCGGCGGCGCGTCGCGCAGCCACAGCCGCGTGATGCTCGCGCCCTGCTCGCGGCCGTCCCACTGGTCGGGGATGCCGCCCTCGATGAAGCGCATCTCGTAGCGGTTGACCCACTCGACCCGCCTGGGGCCGGTGGCTGGCGCCACCTCCGACGCCGGCGGCACCACGGGCATGGCATGCTCGTCGCGGCCCCAGGTCTCGCGCCGCAGCGCCGTGAACGCGGTGCCGGTGAGCACGGTCTGGCCGTCCTGCCGCACGTCGAGCACCCAATGCTGGGTCGAGCGGTTGGTGCGCGCCGGCCGCGCCACGACGTCGAACGGCCCATCGGCGAGCGCGGACGCGAAGTTCACCGTCAGCGCAACGGGGTCGCCCAGCCGCGCCGGATGGCGCAGCACCGCGGACAGCGCCTGGGCCGCGCTGACGCCGCCGAACGGCCCCACCATGTTGGCGTACGCCGGGCTGGTGTGGCCGCGCCAGAGATCGTCGCCGGCCGGCTGCAGGGCCACGGCGAGGTCGAACGGATGCGTGCTCATGCGGCCTCCGGGCGCGCGAGGCTGCCCAGCCATTCGGCCATGCGGGGCCACAGCCCATGTTCCTGGTCGGTGCGGAACGGACCGAAATGGCCGATCCGCCGCTGCGCCAGGTCAGCCGGAGCGATGCGGTGCACTTCGCACCGCGCGTTCTCGTACAGGTCGACCAGGCTGTGGGTGCCGCGCAAGGTCATCAGTTCGTCGTCGGTGAAAGACAGGGCCAGCAGCGGAAAACGGGCGGCGGCATATTGCCGGCGGACCGCCTCGCCTTCGGCGCCCACGCTGTATTTCGGGTCCAGGCACCAGCGCCGCCATTGCAGCATCACGCCGGCCGGCAGGTCGCCGACCTTGCGCAGCCTGCGGCCGGGGAAGTAGCCGCACAGCCGCGTCGCGACCGGGACCAGCACCCACCAGAAATACCAGATGGTGCGGCGCAGCCGCGGCGCGTTCTCGCGCCAGTAGCCGCTGCCGGCGGCCACGCTCAGCATGCCGCTGACCTTGTGCTGGTTGCACAGCAGCCCGGGCAGCTGGGCGCCCAGGCTGTGCCCCAGCAGGTGCAGCGGTACGCCGGGAAGTGCGGCCTCGGCATGGTCAACCACCGCCTCGTAGTCGCGTGCCCAGTCGAACAGGTCGGCGCGGAAGCCGCGCAGCGACCGGCCCGGCGGCAACGACGCGCCGCTGCCGCGGTAGTCGAACGTGGTGACGCGCCAGCCTTGTCCCGCCAGCCAGCCGGCGAACGCGGCGTAGTAGTCCTGCCGCACGCCCATGGCGCCGCCGATCACGACGTTGCCGCGCGCCGGCCGCCCGGGCTCCCACACCCGCAGCGCGATCTCGGCGCCATCGGGCGTGGTCAGGGTCTCGGCTCTCATCTCCCGTCTCCTTCCTGCGCGTGGCGCGAACGAGAAAAAGGCCACGCTGCGGTGGCCTGGATCGCCGTCGTCAGACGCGCTCGAAGATGCCGGCCGCACCCTGCCCCATGCCCACGCACATGGTCACCATGCCGTACTTGAGGTTCTTGCGGCGCAGCGCGTGCACCACGGTGGCCGAGCGGATCGCACCGGTGGCGCCCAGCGGGTGCCCGAGGGCAATCGCGCCACCCATCGGGTTGACCTTGCTGGCGTCGAGCCCGAGCGTGTCGATCACCGCGAGCGACTGGGCCGCGAAGGCCTCGTTCAGCTCGATCCAGTCGAGCGCATCCTGCTTCAGGCCGGCCGCCTTGAGCGCCGCGGGGATCGCCTCGATCGGCCCGATGCCCATGATGTGCGGCGGCACGCCGCGGCTGGCGTAGCTCACGAAACGGGCCAGCGGCTGCAGGTTGAAGCGCTTGAGTGCGGCCTCGCTCACCAGGATCAGCGCGCCGGCGCCGTCGGACGTCTGCGAGCTGTTGCCGGCGGTCACGCTGCCGCGCGCGGCGAACACGGTCTTGAGCTTGGCAAGGCCCTCGGGCGTGGTGTCGGGGCGCGCCCCTTCGTCGAGGTTCACGGTGCGCGTCTTCACGCTCACTTCGGCGGACTCCAGGTCGACCGAGCGGTCGGCCACTTCCACCGGCGTGATCTCGTCGGCGAACTCGCCGGCCTTCATCGCCGCGATCGCCTTCATGTGCGACTGGTAGGCGAACTGGTCCTGCGCCTCGCGGCCGACCTTCCACTGCTGCGCGACCTTCTCGGCGGTCAGGCCCATGCCGTAGGCGATGCCATAGCTCTCGATGTCGTCGGGATTGGAGAAGATGGACGGCGACAGTGACGGCGAGTTGCCCATCATGGGCACCATGCTCATGCTCTCGACGCCGGCCGCGATCATCACGTCGGACTCGCCCACGCGGATGCGGTCGGCCGCCATCTGCACGGCCGACAGGCCGGAGGCGCAGAAGCGGTTGACCGTGATGCCGCCCACGCTCTTGGGCAGCCCGGCGAGCACCGCGCCGATGCGCGCCACGTTCAGGCCCTGCTGCGCCTCGGGAATCGCGCAGCCGCAGACGATGTCCTCGATCGCCTGGGGATCCAGGCCGGGCACCTGTGCCAGCGCCGACCGCAGCGCGGTGGCCAGCAGGTCGTCCGGCCGCGTGTTGCGGAAGAAGCCGCGGTGCGAGCGCCCGATGGGCGTGCGGGTGGCGGCGACGATGTAGGCGTCTTGGACTTGCTTGCTCATGTCGGTGTCTCCGCTCAGTTGCGAACCGGCTTGCCGGTCGAGAGCATCCCCAGGATGCGCTCCTGGGTCTTGGGGTGCTGGACCAGTTCGCAGAACGCCTGGCGCTCCAGCGTCATCAGGTATTCCTCGGTGACCAGGGTGCCGGCGTCGACGTCGCCGCCGGTCACCACGTGGGCGATCAGCGAGGCAATGCGGAAGTCGTGCGCGCTGATGAAGCCGCCGTCGCGCATGTTCACCAGCTGCCCGAGGATGGTGGCCTTGCCGCTGCGGCCGGCCACCGGGAACATCCGCTTGGGCGGCGCGCGCCAGCCCGTGTCGGCCATCGCCCTGGCTTCGGCGATTGCCACGTAGAGCAGCTCGTCCTTGTTGGGCACGATGACGTCGCTGTCGAGCAGGTAGCCCAGCTTGCGCGACTCGAGCGCGCTGGTGCCCACCTTGGCCATCGCGGCGGCGGTGAAGCCCTCGGTCAGGAAGGGCAGCAGGTCCTTGTGGTTGGTCTGCGCCTGCACCTCGGCCGCCCGGCGCGCGATGTAGGTCAGGCCACCGGCGCCGGGCACCAGGCCCACACCCACTTCCACCAGGCCGATGTAGCTCTCCATCGCGGCCACCCGGCGGTGCGAATGGATCGCCAGCTCGCAGCCGCCGCCCAGCGCCATGCCGCGCACCGCGGCCACCACCGGCACGCCGGCGTAGCGCAGCTTCAGCATGGTCTGCTGCATGAACCCTTCGGCATCCTCGACCGCGGCGACGCCGACGGCCATGAACGCGGGCAGCAGGGCCTGCAGGTCCGCACCGACCGAGAACGGCTCGTCGCCTGACCAGATCACCAGGCCCTGGAAGTCCTTCTCGGCGGTGTCCACGGCCTGCTGCAGGCCCTCGCACACCTCGGGGCTGATGGCGTGCATCTTGGTCTTGATGCTGGCGATGAGCACCTGCTCGTCCAGCGTCCACAGACGGATGTTGGCGTCCTCGTGCAGGGTGCGCCCGGCGGCGTCCCAGCGCGTGGCCTGGCTGCCCAGCACCGTCTCGGGGAAGTGCTGGCGCTGGTGCACCGGCAGCTGCCGGCGCGCCTCGAAGCGGCCACTGGTGGGATTCCAGGAGCCCTCGGGCGTGTGCACCCCGCCGGCATCGGCCACCGGGCCCTTGAACACCCAGTCGGGCAGCGGTGCGCTGGACAGCGCTTTGCCGGCGTCGATGTCCTCCTGGATCCAGCGCGCCACCTGCAGCCAGCCGGCTTCCTGCCAGAGCTCGAACGGGCCCTGCTTCATGCCGAAGCCCCAGCGCATGGCGAAGTCGACGTCGCGCGCCGTCTCGGCGATGGAGGCCAGGTGCACCGCCGCGTAATGGAAGCTGTTGCGCAGGATGGCCCAGAGGAAGCGGCCCTGCGGGCCTTCGCTGTTGCGCAGGAGCTTGAGCCGCTCGGCGGCAGGCTTCTTCAGCATCCGCGCATAGACCTCGTCGCTCTTCTGGCCGGCCGGGACGTAGTCGCGGCTGTCCAGCTCGAAGCGCAGCACGTCGCGGCCCACCTTCTTGTAGAAGCCGGCCTTGGTCTTCTGCCCGAGATGGCCCATCTCCAGCAGCGTCTTGAGGACCTCGGGCGTCCCGAAGCTGCCGTAGAACGGATCGGTCTCGGCGCTGAGCGTGTCCTGCAACGTCTTGATCACATGGGCCATGGTGTCCAGGCCCACCACGTCCGCGGTGCGGAAGGTGCCGCTGGAGGCGCGGCCCAGTTTCTTGCCGGTGAGGTCGTCCACCACGTCGTAGCTGAGGCCGAAGTTCTCGACCTCGCGCATCGTGGCCAGCATGCCGGCGATGCCCACGCGGTTGGCGATGAAGTTGGGCGTGTCCTTGGCGCGCACCACGCCCTTGCCCAGGCCGCTGGTGACGAAGGTTTCCAGGTCGTCCAGGATCTGCGGCTGCGTGCCCGGCGTCGCGATCAGCTCGACCAGGTACATGTACCGGGGCGGGTTGAAGAAGTGGATGCCGCAAAATCGCGGCTTGAGTGCCTCGGGCAGCGCCTCGGACAGCTTGGTGATCGACAGGCCCGAGGTGTTCGAGGCCAGGATCGCGTGCGGCGCGACGTGCGGCGCGATCTTTTTGTAGAGGTCGAGCTTCCAGTCCATGCGCTCGGCGATCGCCTCGATCACCAGGTCGCATTCGCCCAGCAGCGCCATGTGCTCCTCGTAGTTGGCCTGCTGGATCAGCGCCGCGTCGTCGGCCACGCCCAGCGGGGCCGGCTTGAGCTTCTTGAGCCCCTCAACCGCCTTGGTCACGATGCCGTTCTTCGGGCCTTCCTTGGCGGGCAGGTCGAACAGCACGACCGGCACCTTCACGTTCACGAGGTGTGCCGCGATCTGCGCGCCCATCACGCCGGCGCCGAGCACCGCCACCTTCTTCACCTGGAAACGGCTCATCGTCGAGGTCCTTTCGCCGCTGCTCGCGCCGCTGGCGCGCTCGTCGTGGTCTTTGTACATACGTTCTCTCCGGAGCCTCCCCGCGGGGAGGCGACTTTCACTGCACCCGCACCCAGGTCTGCGTGCGACCGAACGGCCCGATCGAGCCGCGCACCTCGAGGCGCTTGCCGCCCTCGATCGGCGTCAGCCGCGCGGTGTATTCGCGGCCGCTCTCGGGGTCGAGGATCTTTCCGCCCTCCCAGACGTCGCGGCCGTCGGCCTTGGTCACGCCGCGGATGATCTCCAGGCCGTCCAGCGGCTGGTTCTTGCGGTCGTCGCGGCACTCGCCGCAGACCGCGCCGGCCTGGGCGTCCTTGCCCAGCCGGCGCTCGATGCGGCCGCTGACGCCGCCGGCCGACTCGGTGATGCGGATCTCGGCGCGCACGTCGCCGCTCTTGTCGTCGACGCTGCGCCACAGGCCCAGGGGCGACATCTGCGCGAACGCGGACGTCGCCAGCAGCAGGCCCGCGGCCACGGCCGGCCGGCGGATCACGCCAGGGCCTCGTCGGTGTCGAGCAGCACCTTGGCGCCGGCGCGCGCGGTGCGCATCAGCGTCGCGGTCTCCGGGAACAGCTTGGCGAAATAGAAGCGCGCGGTCTGCAGCTTGGCCTTGTAGAACGGATCGGTGTTGCCGGCGGCGATCTCGCGCAGCGCGACCTGGGCCATGCGGGCCCAGAAGTAGCCGAACACCAGGTGACCGGCCACGCGCAGGTAGTCGACGGCGGCCGCGCCCACCTCGTCGGGGTTCTGGAAACCCTTGAAGCCGATCTCGGTGGTGAACTTGGTCATCTGGTCGCCCAGCAGCGCGATCGGGTTGATGAACTCGGCCATCTTCTCGTTCACGCCCTCCTCCTCGACCAGCTGGGCGACCAGCTTGCCGAACTTCTTGAGCGTGGCGCCCTGGTTGCCCAGCACCTTGCGGCCCAGCAGGTCCAGCGACTGCACGGTGTTCGTGCCCTCGTAGATCATGTTGATGCGGTTGTCCCGCACGAACTGCTCCATGCCCCATTCCTTGATGAAGCCGTGGCCGCCGAACACCTGCATGCAGGCGTTGGTCGCGATGTGGCCGTTGTCGGTGATGAAGGCCTTCACGATCGGCGTGAGCAGCGCCACCAGTTCGGCGGCGTCCTTGCGCACCTTCGCGTCGGGATGGTGCAGCTCGCGGTCGATCAGCAGCGAGCAGAACATCGTGAGCGCGCGGCCGCCTTCGGCGTAGGCCTTGGCGGTCAGCAGCATCTTGCGCACGTCGGGGTGCACGATGATCGGGTCGGCCGGCTTGTCCTTGGCCTTGGTGCCCGAGAGGCTTCGCATCTGGATGCGGTCCTTGGCGTAGGCCAGCGCGTTCTGGAACGCCACTTCGGTCAGGCCCAGCGACTGCATGCCGACGCCGATGCGGGCGGCGTTCATCATCACGAACATGGCCTGCAGGCCCTTGTTGGGCTCGCCCACCAGGGTGCCGACCGCGCCTTCCAGCACCAGCTGCGCGGTGGCGTTGCCATGGATGCCCATCTTGTGCTCCAGGCCGCCGCAGTAGATGCCGTTGCGCTCGCCCAGCGAGCCGTCGGCCTTGACGTGGAACTTGGGCACGATGAACAGGCTGATGCCCTTGCTGCCCTTGGGCGCGTCCGGCAGCCGGGCCAGCACCAGGTGCACGATGTTCGGCACGAAGTCGTGCTCGCCGGCGGAGATGAAGATCTTGTTGCCGGTGATGCGGTAGGTGCCGTCCGGCTGCGGCTCGGCCTTGGTGCGCAGCAGGCCCAGGTCGGTGCCGCAATGGGGCTCGGTCAGGCACATGGTGCCGGTCCACTCGCCGCTCACCAGCTTGGGCAGGTAGACCTTCTTCTGCTCGTCGGTCCCGTGCGCGTGGATCGCCTCGTAGGCGCCGTGCGACAGGCCGGGGTACATCGTCCAGGCCTGGTTGGCGCTGTTGAGCATCTCGTAGAACGCCTGGTTCACCACGATCGGCAGCCCCTGGCCGCCGTACTCGGGATCGCACGACAGCGCGGGCCAGCCGCCCTCGATGTACTTCGCGTAGGCTTCCTTGAACCCCTTGGGCGTGCGGACCTCGTGCGTGGCCTTGTCCAGGGTGCAGCCTTCCTCGTCGCCGGTGATGTTGAGCGGGAAGGTCACCTCGGCGGCGAACTTGCCGCCTTCCTCCAGGATGGCGTTGATGGTGTCGACGTCGACCTCGGCATGCCGCGGCATCGCCTTGTATTCGTCGGTGACCTTGAGCACCTCGTGCATCACGAACTGCATGTCGCGCAGGGGCGGGGTGTAGGCGGGCATCTGGATTACTCCTTGGAGGCGGTCTTGGTGGTTCGGGGGGACTTGGTCGGCCGCGCGGCCGGCGCGGCGCCGCAGCGCCGCAGGATGTTGTCGAAGCCGGCGTTCGCGCGCGCGATCGAACCGGGTGTCTTGAGGAAGCGCGCCTCGTAGTGGAGCGCCAGGATCAGCCCGTGGATCTCGAACAGCATCTGCTCCTCGTCCACGTCGGCCAGCAGGTGGCCTTCTTCCTTGGCCACCGTGATCGACCGCTTCATGGCGGCGTGCCAGGTGGCCACCGAGCTGGCCAGCGCATCGCGCACGGGACCGGGGCGGTCGTCGAACTCCACGGCGCCGCTGATGTAGATGCAGCCCGAGTCGATCTCCACCGAGGTGCGCTTCATCCAGTTGGCGAACAGCGCACGCAGCCGGGGCAGCCCGCGGGGCGCGCGCATGGCGGGGTAGAAGACTTCCTCCTCGAAGCGCCGGTGGTACTCGCGGATCACCGAGATCTGCAGTTCCTCGCGCGAGCCGAAGTGGGCGAACACGCCCGACTTGCTCATCTGCGTCACCTCGGCCAGGGCGCCGATGGACAGGCCCTCGACGCCGATCTGCGTCGCCAGGCCGAGCGCCGCGTCGACGATCGCCGCCTTCGTCTGCTGGCCTTTCTGCAGGGCGCGGCCTTCGCGGGCGCGGCCTGGCTTGAGCGGCAACTCGGAGACGGACATGGTGGGGTGTTCCATAAAACGAACGGTCGTTCTATTTTGCAGGATTTTTCCGGCACGTCCACCACAACCTCCGGAAATTCGGGGCGGGGCCGGCCTTCTGCGCGGGACTGGCCCATCCGCGCCGGCGGGCCGCGGGTGCTCAGGCGCGCGCCGTCGGCAGGTGCGCCCAGTTGGTCGTGTACTGGGGGGTCAGCCACTCCTGCTTCATGGTCCAGCTGCGGCCGCTGCCACCGACGCCGGTGCTCGCAGGGTGCACCGTGCCACGGCCATAGCGGTCGTTGATCCGGTCCATCGCGGCGGCCAGCAGCCCCTGCCGGGGCGCCGCCTCGTCCTCCAGCGCCAGCTCGCCCTGCCCGGCCGTGGCAGGCTGCAGGTCGAGCAGGATCACGCCCGCCTTATGGTAGCGGTAGCCGGGCCGGAACACCTGCTGCAAGCCCCGCAGCGCCGCCTGCACGATGGGCGTGGTGTCGGACGTCGGCCGCCGCAGCGGCACCGTGGCCGAGCGCGCGTACTGGCGCTCCCATTTGCGGAACGGATTGGTGTGGACGAAGGTGAGCACCTGCGCCGCGTGGCTGCCGTCTTCGCGCAGCTTGAAGGCGGCGCGCGTCGCGTACTCGCTGACCGCTTCGACCAGCGGCGGCAGGCTCGTCACCGGATCGCCGAAGGCGCGCGTGCACGAGACCTCGCGGCGCGGCCCCGGTGCGTCGTCGAGCGCGATGCAGGGCTGTCCCTGCAACTCGCGCACCGTGCGCTCGACCACCACGCTCCACCGCCGCCGTGCCACCGCCGGGTCCATCCTGGCCAGGTCGAGCACCGTCGCCACGCCGTCGGCCTGGAGCTGCGCCGACAGCCTTCGGCCGATTCCCCACACGTCGCCGACCGGCAGGGTGCCCAGGACCGCGTCGCGGTCCGACGCCGGCAGCGCCTGCAGGTCGAACACGCGCGCGAACTCGGGCGGGAAGGGATCGCCCGGGCGGCGGTCGGCCTCCTTGGCCACATGGTTGGCCAGCTTGGCGAGCGTCTTCGTGCCCGCGATGCCGATCCCGCACGGGATGCCGATCCACTGCTCCATGCGCGCGCGCAAGCGGTGGCCCGCCGCGACCAGGTCGCCGCCCAGGCCGGCCAGGTCGACGAAGCATTCGTCGATCGAATAGACCTCCTGCCCCGGCCCCAGCCGTGCGGCGATGGCCATCATGCGGTCGCTCATGTCCCCGTAGAGGGTGAAGTTGGCCGACAGCGCCACCACCCCTGCGTCCGGCAGGCGCGCCCGGATCAGGTGCCAGGGTTCGGCCATCGCGATGCCCAGCGCCTTGGCTTCGTTGCTGCGCGCGATGGCGCAGCCGTCGTTGTTCGACAGCACGACCACCGGCCGGCCTCGCAGACTCGGGCGGAACACGCGTTCGCAGCTCACATAGAAATTGTTGCCGTCCACCAGCGCGTACACGAGGGGCCCCTGCGCGGCTCAGCGGAAGCGCTTGATGGTGCAGGTGACCACGCCCACCACCGCCAGGCGCTGGCCGTCGCGCTCGAAGACGATGTCGGGGAAGGTCGGATCGGCGGCCTGCAGCTTGATGCGGCCCTGGCGCTGGAAGAGGTACTTGACCGTGAAGTCGTTGTCCACCTCGGCCACGACGATGTCGCCGTGCCGCGGCGCCAGCGCCCGGTTCACCACCAGGATGTCGCCGTCGGAGATGCCCGCGCCCTGCATCGATGTGCCACGCACCGTCCAGAAGAAGGTGGCCGTCGGATGCGTGATGAGCAGTTCGTTCAGGTCGTGCCGGCGGACGCTGAAGTCGTCGGCCGGCGAAGGGAAGCCGGCGCGGATGGTGCCCTGCACCATGGGGAGCGGGAGCGCCGGCCCCGCGACGAAGGGCTGGCCGGGGTGAGCTGGACTACTGTTCACCCATCCAGTATATCGGCGCATCTTAGGCCGCGCGTGGCGTGCGGCCGCACCGACCGCGCCGCACGAGGCCGCTGCGGCATTTGCCACAGTGGCGTCGGCAGGGCGCCTGCGGCTTCAGCCGGCCTTGTAGCCGACGATGTCCTGCCGCTGCTCGCCCAGCCCGTCGATGCCCAGCGTCACCACGTCGCCCTTCTTCAGGTAGCGCGGCGGCTTCATGCCCAGGCCGACGCCCGGCGGCGTGCCGGTGGTGATCACGTCGCCCGGCTGCAGCGTCATGAACTTGCTGACGTAGCTCACGAGGGTGGCCACGTCGAAGATCATCGTCTTGGTGTTGCCGGTCTGCATGCGCTCGCCGTTGACGTCCAGCCACATGCCCAGGCGCTGCACGTTGGGAATCTCGTCGGCGGTCACCAGCCAGGGGCCGATCGGGCCGAAGGTGTCGCAGCCCTTGCCCTTGTCCCACTGCGAGCCGCGCTCCAGCTGGTACTCGCGCTCGCTCACGTCGTTGATCACGCAGTAGCCCGCCACGTACGACAGCGCGTCCTTGCGCGAGACGTAGCGCGCGGTCGTGCCGATCACCACGCCCAGCTCGACCTCCCAGTCGGTCTTGACCGAGCCCTTGGGCAGCATCACGGGGTCGTTCGGGCCCTGGATGCAGGAGGTCGCCTTCATGAAGACGATCGGCTCCTTGGGGATGGGCGCATTCGACTCGGCCGCGTGGTCCGCGTAGTTCAGGCCGATGGCGATGAACTTGGGCACGCCGGCGACCGGGCAACCCATGCGGGGCTTGCCGCGCACCAGCGGCAGCTTGGCCGGGTTGGCCTTGCGGATCTTCGCCAGCACCGCCGGCGAGAGCTGCGCCGGGCCGATGTCGGGCACCACGCCGCTCAGGTCGCGCAGCTTGCCGTCGGCATCGATCAGGCCGGGCTTCTCGCGGCCGGGGTTGCCATAGCGGACGAGTTTCATGTTCTTCCTTTCTTGTCGTGGGATCAGTAGGTGGCGCGGCCGCCGGAGAGGTCGAACACCGCGCCGGTGGAGAACGAGCACTCCTCGGTGCACAGCCAGGCAACGAGGGCCGCCACCTCCTCGGGCGTGCCGAAGCGGCCCATGGGAATCTTGCCGAGCATGAACTGGATGTGCTCGGGCGTCATCTGGTCGAAGATCGCCGTCTTCACCGCGGCCGGGGTGACGCAGTTGACGCGCACGTCGACATCGGCCAGCTCCTTGCCCAGCGACTTGGTCAGCGCGATGACGGCCGCCTTGCTGGCGCTGTAGGCGCTGGCGTTCGGGTTGCCGTCCTTGCCCGCGACCGACGCGATGTTGACGATGCGGCCGTACCCCTGCTGGCGCATCAGCGGCGCGATCTCGCGGCAGCACTGGAACAGGCCGTGCACGTTGACCTCGAACACCTGGCGCCAGGCGTCGGTCGGGTAGTCCCAGACCTTCGCGTTGGGGCCGGTGATGCCCGCGCAATTGACCAGCGCATCGATGCGCAGGCCGGTTGCCACGGTGCGCCGGGTGGCGTCAAGCACCGAGGCGTGGTCGGCCACGTCCACCCGCACCACCGAGGCTCTGGGCCCCAGCGTCATGGCCGCCTGCTGCGCGGCGGCCTCGTCGCGGTCCCACAGCGTGACGTTGCCGCCCGAATGCACCAGGCGCTGCGCGATGGCATAGCCCAGGCCGGTGGCGCCGCCGGTCACCACCGCGTGGCGGCCCTGGAAGTCGAGCTGGTTCAAATCGTGATCCCTCCATCCGCCGCGTAGGCCTGGCCCGTGACGAACACGGATTCGTCGCTGGCCAGGAACACCACCAGTGGCGCGATCTCCTCGGCCCGCGCGAGGCGCCCCATCGGCTGACGGGCGACGAAAGCCTGCCGCGCCGCGGTCGGATCGGCGTTGGCGTTGATGCGGTCCTGCAGCGAGGGCGTGTCCACCGTGCCAGGGCACACCGCATTGCAGCGGATGCCGTCGGCCACGTAGTCGGCGGCCACGCTCTTGGTCAGGCCGATGACGGCGGCCTTGGTGGTGCCGTAGATGAAGCGGTTCGGCAGCCCCTTGATGCTGCTGCACACGCTGGCCATGTTGATGATGCTGCCGCCGCGGCCCTGCGCCAGCATCTTCGGCAGCGCCGCCTGGATGGCCCAGAACTGCGCCCGCACGTTCAGGTTCAGCGCGAAGTTCCACTCATCGTCGGTGGCCTGCAGGATGGTCCCGCTGTGCACGTAGCCGGCGCAGTTGAAGAGCACATCGATCGCGGGCATGTCCGCGATCACCCTGCCGATGCCGTCCTTGTCGAGCACGTCCAGCCGCACCGCACGGATGCGCTCGACCCCTTCGTAGCTGGCGAGCAGCGACGCGTTGACGTCGGTCGCCCAGACCTGCGCGCCCTCGGCCGCCAGCGCGAGCGCGCTCGCGCGCCCGATGCCCTGCCCCGCGGCCGTCACCAGCGCGGTCTTCCCCTTCAATCGCATCGCTTGCCTCCGTGTGGTGCCTGCCCCCGGGTTTTGCCGGATGCGTGGGAACAGGGCTCGGGCAGATATTAATTGGCCTGACCACTTGGCCAGTCATGGCGAACCCTGAGTCCCGCCCCCAGAACCCGCATGCCGCTGCAAGCCGTCGAATCCCAGCGCCTCTACCGGCAGATCGCCGAACAGCTGCGCTCGCTGATCGCCGGCGGCGAGTTCGCGGCGGGCAGCCGCCTGCCGGCCGAACGCGACCTGGCCCGCCAGCTGGGCGTGAGCCGCCCGTCGGTGCGCGAGGCGCTGATCGCGCTGGAGGTCGAAGGCTGGGTCGAGGTGCGGGTGGGCTCGGGCATCTACATCCGCCCGCAGGGCCAGCCGGCCGGCCCGGGCAAGACCCACAGCCACGTGAATGGCCATGCCCCTGCGAACGGCCATGCGAATGGGCAGGCGAAAGCCAACGGCAGCGTCGCACTGGGCGCCGCCGACTGGGGCCCGCTCGAGCTGATGCGTGCGCGGGAACTGGTCGAAGGCGAAGTCGCCGCGCTGGCGGCGCGCCACGCCCGCAAGGCGCAGATCGCCGCCATGGCGTCCGCGCTCGCCCGCATGCAGGAGGCGGCCGATGCCGGCGTCATCCCGCGCGAGGGGGACGAGGCCTTCCATGCGGCCATCGCCCAGGCCTGCGGCAACGAGGTGCTGCGCGACACGGTCATGGGCTACTGGCAGGCCCGCAGCGGGCCGCTGTTCGCCCGCATGAGCGAGTACTTCGAGAACCCCGCCTCCTGGACCGCGGCACTCGCCGAGCACGAGCAGGTGCTGCGCGCGATCCACGCGCACGACGCCCAGGCCGCGCGCGAGGCGATGCACCTGCACCTGAAGCGGGCCTACAACCGATACAGCGCGAGCTGGCGCCGCGCCAACAGTTCCTGACGCCAGAACCAACCACTCGGAGACAACGCCAATGACCAAACGCCTCACCCTGAAACTGATCGCGGCCTGCGCCCTGGCCGCGGCGGCGGCCAGCCCCGCCCTCGCGCAGACCAAGCTGAAGTGGGCCCACGTCTACGAGACGTCCGAGCCGTTCCACAAGTGGTCGGTGTGGGCGGGCGACGAGATCAAGAAGCGCACCAACGGCCGCTACGAGGTGCAGGTGTTCCCGGCCTCCACGCTGGGCAAGGAAAGCGACATCAACCAGGGCCTGCAGCTGGGCACGGTCGACATCATCCTGACCGGCGCCAGCTTCGCCGCGCAGGCGTACAAGCCGCTGGCGATCTCGTACTTCCCGTTCGTCTTCCGCGACGCCGAGCACCAGCTGAAGTACGCCAAGAGCGACGTCTTCCGCGACCTGGCCGGCGGCTACGACAAGGCCAGCGGCAACCACATCGTGGCCCTGAACTACTACGGCGCGCGCCACGTCACGTCGAACCGCCCGGTGACCAAGCCGGAAGACATGAAGGGCCTGAAGATCCGCGTGCCCGACGCGCCGGCCTACCTGGCCTTCCCCAAGGCGCTGGGCGCCAACGCCACGCCGATCGCCTTCGCCGAGGTCTACCTGGCGCTGCAGAACGGCACGGTGGATGCGCAGGAGAACCCCCTGCCCACCATCGAGGCCAAGAAGTTCTTCGAGGTGCAGAAGAACATCTCGCTGACCGGCCACATCGTCGACTCGCTGCTCACCGTGGTCTCGGGCCAGACCTGGGGCAAGCTGTCCGACGCCGACAAGAAGGTGTTCACCGAGGTCATGCAGGAAGCCGCCGAGAAGACCGGCCGCGAGATCATCGCGTCCGAGGCCCGGCTGGCCGAGGACTTCAAGAAGCGCGGCAACAACGTGATCGTGGTGGACAAGAACGCGTTCCGCGAGGCCGTGCTCAAGGCCACCAAGCCGACCGACCACGGCTACCGCCAGGCCGACTACGACAAGATCACCGCGATCAAGTGATGTCGACCCCGACCACCACCGCGGCCACGGCCGCCACGGCCGCCGACGATCCCTTCGGCGGCCCCAAGGTGATGGGGGACGACGGACAGTTCCACGCGCAGGACGAGGCCGTGGACCTGTCCGCCACCCCCGTGGAGGCCTGGGTCGCCCTGGGCTTCTTCTGGCTGCTGGGACTGACGGTCTTCTACCAGTTCGTCACCCGTTACGTGCTCAACGACTCGGCAGCCTGGACCGAGGAGATCGCACGCTACTTCCTGATCGGCACCGTGTTCACCGGCGCCGCCATCGGGGTGGCGAAGAACAACCACATCCAGGTGGACTTCTTCTATCGCCATCTGCCGCAGGCCGTCTGCCGCTGGCTCTCGCGCCTGGTGGACGTGCTGCGCATCGCCTTCTTCGGCGCCGCCGTGGCCTTGACCGCGCAGATGATGCTCAGGCTGAACAATGCGCGCATGACCATCGTCGACCTGCCGATGAACCTCGTCTACGGTGTCTGCCTGCTCGGCTTCGCGGCCATGCTGGCGCGGTCGGTGTGGGTCATGAAGGTCCACCTAAAGCGCGGCTACAGCGTGCTGGAGCGTCCCGAATCCACCATGGAGGACCGGGCCTGAAGCCCGGTCGACCCCCTTGCTCAAAGTCGTCTTCCTCTTCCTGATGGGCGGCGGGCTGCCCGTGGCCATCGCCATGGCCGGCGCCTCGCTGATCTACCTGCTGTGGGCGCAGACCACGCCGCCCTTCGTGGTGATCCACCGGATGGTCAGCGGCATCGACAGCTTCCCGCTGCTCGCCGTGCCGTTCTTCATCCTGGCCGGCAACCTGATGAACAACGCCGGCATCACCAACCGCATCTACAACTTCGCGCTGGCGCTGGTCGGCTGGCTCAAGGGGGGCCTGGGCCACGTGAACGTGCTGGGCTCGGTGATCTTCGCCGGCATGAGCGGCACCGCCATCGCCGATGCCGCCGGCCTGGGCACGATCGAGATCAAGGCCATGAAGGACCACGGCTACAGCACCGAGTTCGCGGTCGGCGTGACCGCGGCCTCGGCCACGCTGGGCCCGATCATCCCGCCGTCGCTGCCGTTCGTGATCTACGGGATGATGGCCAACGTCAGCGTCGGCGCCCTGTTCCTGGCCGGCATCCTGCCGGGCGCCCTGATGGCCGTGCTGATGATGCTCACCGTGGCCTGGTTCGCGCACAAGAACGGCTGGGGCGCCGACGTCCGCTTCGAGTGGCCACGCGTGGTCAAGGCGCTGGCGGAGACGGCCGTCGTGATCGGCTGGCCGCTCGCCATGTGGCTGCTGGTCGCCAAGGCCGGCCTGCCCGCGCAGGCCACGGTGGTGGCGGGCCTGGTCGTCCTGTTCGGCATGGACAAGGTCTTCAACTTCCAAGCGGTGCTGCCGATCATGACCCCGGTGCTGCTGATCGGCGGCATGACCACCGGCATCTTCACGCCGACTGAGGGCGCCATCGCCGCGTGCGTGTGGGCCATGGTGCTGGGCTTCGCCTGGTACCGCACGCTCACCTGGAAGATGTTCGTCAAGGTCTGCCTGGAGACGGTCGAGACCACGGCCACGGTGCTGTTCATCGTGGCCGCCGCCAGCATCTTCGGCTGGATGCTCACCGCCACCGGCGTGACCGCGGCGATCTCCTCCTGGGTGCTGGCCTTCACCAAGGACCCCTGGGTGTTCCTGCTGCTGGCCAACCTGCTGATGCTGTTCGTCGGCTGCTTCCTGGAGCCCACCGCGGCTATCACCATCCTCGTGCCGATCCTGGTGCCGATCTGCCAGCAGCTGGGCATCGACCTCGTCCACTTCGGCCTGGTCATGGTGCTCAACCTGATGATCGGCCTGCTGCACCCGCCGATGGGGATGGTGCTGTTCGTGCTGGCCCGCGTGGCCCGGCTGTCGGTCGAGCGCACGACGGTGGCGATCCTGCCCTGGCTCATTCCGCTGCTCGGCTCGCTGGCCGTGATCACCTACTTCCCCAAGCTGGTGCTGTGGGTCCCCAAGATGTTCTATTGACCACCATGCATTCCTTCCTGTCCACCCCAAGCAGTCCTGCCGTCCCGCAGGCGACCGGCGCCCCGGCAGCGCGCGCGGAGGCCGCATGACGCCCTTCATCCGCCTTCATCCGCAGGACGATGTCCTGATCGCCCGCTCGCAGCTGGTGGGCGGGACCACCGTCGAGAACGTCACGGTGCGCGGGCTCGTGCCGCCGGGCCACAAGGTGGCCGTCCGCGCCATCGCGGCCGGCGAACCCGTGCGCCGCTACAACCAGATCATCGGTTTCGCGAGCCAGCCGATCGCCCCGGGCGAGCACGTGCACACGCACAACCTCGCGATGGCCGACTTCGAGCGCGACTACGCCTTCGGCGCCGACGTGAAGCCCGACGCCGCGCGCCAGCAGGCCACGTTCATGGGCATCCGGCGCGCGGACGGCCGGGTGGCCACGCGCAACTACATCGGCATCCTCTCCAGCGTGAACTGCTCGGCCACCGCCGCGCGCGCCATCGCCGACCACTTCTCGCGCCAGACCAACCCCGCCGCACTGGCCGACTACCCCCACATCGACGGCGTGGTGGCCCTCACCCACGGCACCGGTTGCGGCATGGACACGCAGGGGCTGGGCATGCAGATCCTGGAGCGCACGCTGGCCGGCTACGCCACCCACGCCAACTTCTGGGGCGTGATCGTGGTCGGACTGGGCTGCGAGGCCAACCAGATCAACGCCTGGCTCGCGCACTCCAGCCTGCGCGAAGGCGAGACGCTGCGCGTGTTCAACATCCAGGATGCGGGCGGCACCCGCAAGACGGTCGAACGGGGCATCGCGCTGGTCAAGGACATGCTGCCGCAGGCCAACCGCGTGCGGCGCGAATCGTGCAGCGCAGAACACATCACCATCGGCCTGCAGTGCGGCGGCTCGGACGGCTACTCGGGCATCAGCGCGAACCCGGCGCTGGGCGCGGCGGTCGACCTGCTGGTGGCCCACGGCGGCACGGCCATCCTGTCGGAGACGCCGGAGGTCTACGGCGCCGAACACCTGCTCACCCGGCGCGCGGTGCGGCGCGAGGTCGGCGAGAAGCTGATCTCGCGAATCAAGTGGTGGGAGGAGTACACCCGGGCCAACCAGGGCGAGATGAACAACAACCCGTCGCCGGGCAACAAGGCCGGCGGCCTCACCACCATCCTGGAGAAGTCGCTCGGCGCCGTCGCCAAGGGCGGCACGACCAACCTGCAGGCCGTCTACGAATACGCCGAGCCCGTGACGGCGCACGGCTTCGTCTACATGGACACGCCAGGCTACGACCCGGTCAGCGCGACCGGCCAGGTGGCCGGCGGCGCCAACATGATCTGCTTCACGACCGGCCGCGGCTCGGCCTACGGCTGCGCGCCCTCGCCGTCGCTGAAGCTGGCCACCAACACGGCGCTCTGGCAGCGCCAGGAAGAGGACATGGACATCAACTGCGGCGAGATCATCGACGGGGCGGCCTCCATCCAGGCCATGGGCGAGCGCATCTTCCGCCTGGTGCTCGCCACGGCGTCCGGCGAGCCGAGCAAGAGCGAGAAGCACGGCTACGGGCAGAACGAGTTCGTGCCGTGGCAGGTCGGGGCGGTGATGTGACCATGGCCATCACGCTCCAGGCCTCCGACCTCCAGGCGCGGGTCGCCACCATCCTGCGCGCCGCGGGCAGCAGCGACGGCGAAGCGGCCAAGGTCGCCGCCAACCTCGTGCTGGCCAACCTCTCCGGGCACGACTCGCACGGCGTCGGCATGGTGCCGCGCTATGTCGACGCCGTGCTGGAAGGTGGCCTCAAGCCCAACACCGCCGTGAAGGTGACGCTGGATGCCGGCGCCCTGCTGGCGCTGGACGGCTGCCGTGGCTACGGCCAGGTCGTCGGCGAGCAGGCGATGCAGCTCGCGATGGACCGGGCCGGGCAATCCGGCAGCTGCATCTTCGCGCTTGCGCAGGCGCACCACCTCGGGCGCATCGGCCACTTCGCCGAGATGGCGGTCGCGCGCGGGCTGGTGTCGATCCACTTCGTCAACGTGCTGTCCCGGCCGGTGGTCGCCGCCTGGCAGGGTGGCGACGGCCGCTTCGGCACCAATCCCTGCTGCATCGGCGTGCCGCTGCGCGGCCGCGAACCGTTCGTGCTCGACTTCGCCACCAGCCGGGTCGCCCAGGGCAAGATGCGCGTGGCCCACAACCAGGGCAAGCAGGTCGAGCCCGGCACCCTCATCGACGAGGATGGCCGCCCGACCACCGATCCCGGCGTGGTCGTGGTGCCGCAGGCCAAGGGCGGCTACGGCGCCCTGATGCCCTTCGGCGAGCACAAGGGCTCCGGGCTGGCGATCGCCTGCGAGCTGCTCGGCGGCGCGCTCACCGGCGGGGGCACCTGGCACCGCAAGGCCGACAACAGCCGGGCCGTCCTCAACGGCATGCTCACCATCCTGATCGATCCGCAGCGGCTGGGCACGGCCGACAGCTTCGGCCAGGAGGCACTGGCCTTCGTCGACTGGCTGCGGCAGAGCCCGCCGTCGCCCGGCACGCCCGGGGTCCGGCTCGCGGGGGAGCCCGAGCGGGCCGCGCGCGCCCAGCGTGGCCGCGAGGGCATCGCCGTCGACGAGGCGACCTGGGCGGAGATCGTGGCCGCGGGCGCGAAGGTGGGCGCCGCCGTCTAGGCCACCGGCAGCGCGGGCAGGGCCCGCACCACGCCCTCGGCAACCGGGAAGATGCGGTCGCCGGCCCCCGGCTCGATGCGGTGCATCCCCGTGAAGCTGCCGAAGGCCGGCAGCACGCCGACGGCCCGTGGCGGCAGCTCGCCACTGTCGTCGCCGAGCCAGAAGCACGGCAGCCGCAGCCGCTCGAAGGCGCGCCCCCGGATGCTGATGCACGGGTGCCAATGCCCGGCCAGCACATAGGCGCCGCCCACCGGCTCGGGATGGTGGCGCAGCGCGAACGGGCCGAGGGACAGCGGCTCGTCGACCGCGCGGATGCCCAGCCGGGCCGGCGGGTCGCCCGCACGGTCATCGTGGTTGCCGCGCACGAGGGTCAGCTCGATGGTGGCGTGGCGGTCGCGCCAGCCGTCCAGCGCGGCCAGAGTGGCGGGCGCGTGGGACCGGGCCGAGTGCAGGAAGTCCCCCAGGAACACCAGGCGCCGCGCGCCGGTCTGCACCAGGGCGTCGGTGAGCGCCTGCAGCGTCGCCCCGGTGGTCGCCTCGGGCACGGGGACGCCCAGCTTGCGGTAGCTGACGGCCTTGCCGACATGGGCGTCGGCGACCAGCAGGGTGTGGTGCTCCGGCAGGAACATCGCACCGCTGGGATGCAGCACGGCTTCCTCGCCGGCCAGGGAAATGCGCAGCATCGGACGACTGGCGGCCGGGGCCGCGGACACCTGGCCTACAGCATGCAGGCCAGGCTGGCTTCCAGGTGCTCCGACGGGCTGCGGCGAAAGCCCGAGCGGGCAAAGCGCTGCAGACGGCCGACCAGGAAAGCGGTGAGCATGGACGCCCGCACCTGCGCATCGACGGTCGGCGTGGCGGACGGCTGCTCGCCGGCACCGCGCAGGCACTGCCGCAACGTGGCTTCGATCTTGTCGAAGAACTGGTTCATGCGCTGCTGGAGCCGGTCGTTCTCGAACACCAGCGCGTCGCCCACCATCACCCGGGTCATGCCCGGGTTTTTCTCGGCGAACTGCACCAGCATGGCGGCGATGCGGGCGGCCTGGCGGCTGCCGCTCTCGGGCTGGCCGTTCGCCGCCTCGCGTTCCTGGATCTGGTTGACCAGGCTGAACACGCTCTGCTCGATGAACTCGATCAGGCCCTCGAACATCTGGGCCTTGCTGGCGAAATGGCGGTAGAGGGCGGCTTCGCTCACCTCCAGCCGGGCGGCCAGCGCGGCGGTGGTGATGCGTTCGGCGCCCGGCTGCTCCAGCATCATCGCGAGCGCCTGCAGGATCTGCACGCGCCGCTCGCCCGGCTTGGGCCGCTTGCGCGAGGGCGAGGCGCCCTCGGCGGCAACGGGATTGGCGGGCATGCTGATCTCGGCGTCGGTCATGGCTTGGCGATGGATGGGTTGAGGCCATTCTCGCACACCGATGGGCAGCCTCCGAGGGGTGGTGTCACGGCAACATGCGGGTTGCGGACCAAGTGCGCACTTACCACACCCCGCGCGTCGTGCCCGCGCAGCGATGCGGACGTGGCTACAGCACAACACGCACGCGCAGTCCGTGGCCGGCCGCACCCGCCTGCAGTTCCAGCTGGCTGTGGTGCACCCGTGCGATCTCCTGGGCGATCGCCAATCCGAGCCCGTTGCCCTCGCCTTTGGTGCCCTGGACCCGGTAGAAGCGCTCCAGCACCCGCCCGCGTTCAGCCTCCGGAACACCGGGCCCGTCGTCCTCGACTTCGAGCAGGACCCGGCCGTCCAGCGCGGCGCAGCGGATCGTGACGGTGCCGCCTTCCGGGGTGTATTTCACGGCGTTGTCCACCAGATTGGACAGCAGCTCGCGCAGCAGCCACTCGTGGCCCATCACGGTCACTGCCTGGGTGTCCAGGCCGAGGTCGATCCCCTTGGCGCTGGCCGCGTCGAGGTGGCTCTCCAGGATGGTCTCGCAGAGCGACTTGAGGTCGACCCGCTGCATCGGCTGCGCCTGCATGGTCCGCGCGTCGGCCCGCGACAACGCGAGCAGCTGGTTGGCCAGCTGGGTGGTGCGGCGGGTCGCCCCGCGCAGCTTGTGGACCTGCTCGGTGCGCAGCGACAGCATGCCGTCGGCGCTGGCGCTGCTGGCGGCCTGTGCCCACGCTTCCACCTGCGACTGCAGCCCCGCCAGCGGCGTGCGCAACTGGTGGGCGGCATCGGCCACGAACCGGCGCTGGCTTTCGGCCTGGGCGTTCACCAGGCCGAACAGGCGGTTGAGCGACCGCACGAGCGGCCGCACCTCCTCGGGCGAGCCGGTCTCGTCCAGGGCGCTGAGGTCGCGCGGCGAGCGCCGCTCGACGGCGTCCTTCAGGTCCAGCAGCGGCTTGAGCGCGCGTTCGACCGCCCAGCCGACCGCGAAGGCGGCGGCCGCGATGAGCACCAGGTTGGGCAGCAGTACCTTGAGCACGATCGAGCGGGCCCACTGCTGGCGCGGATCCGATCCGTCGGCAATGGTCACGACCACCTCCCCGACGACGGTCTGCTGGCGCTGCTGGACGATCCGCCAGGTGACGCCGGCGTGCTCTTCGCTGTGGAACACCGCCTCCGGCGTGGTCGGAGCGATGTCCGCCAGCCAGGCCTCGCCCAGCATCAGCTTGCCATCGGCGTCGGTGAGGGCGAAGCCGGCGAAGCCCGGACGGTCGTTGAAGAAGGCTTCGAGCACCGGCGCCATCAGCAGCACCGGCGGGTCGGTCCGGCGCAGCCCTTCGCCGATCAGCGAATCGGCCAGCAGCGGCACCAGCGCCGCCAGCCGCTTGTCCTGCTGCAGGGCGACGTTGTCGGCCGAGCGGTAGTCGAACCACGCATTGACCAGGGCCAGCGCGACCAGCGGCAGCAGCAGCATCACCAGCAGCCGCCGCCGCAGGCCCGACAGCATCTGCCGGGAACCCGGCAGTTCGGCGCGGCGTCCGTCGTGGAAGCGGATCACGGTGCCGCGGCGGGCTGCAGCTCGAGCCGGTAGCCGAAACCGCGGATCGAGCGCAGGGCCACGCCGTGCGGCTCGAGCTTGCCTCGCAGGCGGGAGATGTAGACCTCGACCGCGTTGGGCGTGATCTCCTTGTCCCAGCCGGTCAGGGCCTGCAGCAGCTTGTCCTTGCTGGCCGGCTTGGGCGCGTGGATCAGCAGGTACTCCATGACGGTCCATTCGCGCGGGCCGAGCTCGATCGGGATGCTCTGGCCGTTGCGGTGGGCGCTGGCGCGCCGGTTGGCGGTGTCCAGCTCGATGGGGCCGAAGCTCAGGACGGCGCTGGTGGCGGCCTGGGACCGGCGCAGCAGCGCGCGCAACCGGGCGAGCAGCTCGGGCAGCTCGAACGGCTTGATCATGTAGTCATCGGCGCCGAGGTCCAGGCCCTGTACCCGGTCCTGCAGCGCGTCGCGCGCGGTGAGGATCAGCACGGGCATCTTCTGGCTCGACATCTCGGGCTTGCGCAGCCGGCGCGTGAGCTCCAGGCCGTCCATGTGCGGCAGCCCGATGTCGATGATGGCGGCGTCGAACACCTCGGTGCGCAGCACTTCCTCGGCGCGCTCGCCGCTGCCCACCCAGTCGACCGCGTAGCCGGCGTCGGACAGCCCCAGCTTGATGCCGCTGGCGACCATCACGTCATCCTCGACGAGCAGCAGGCGCATCGGCCTCCCCTCCGCCGTTCAGCCGCGCGCCCGCGCCGCGGCGCAGGCAGCGCCCCACCGGCAGGCGAAGGTCATCGACATGGCGGTCGCTGGCACGGGATCACCGCGAACGGATCATCGTCCCGTAGGCCTGCTCGGTGAGGATCTCGAGCAGCATCGAATGCGGCACGCGGCCGTCGATGATGTGGACGGAGTTGACGCCGCTGCGCGCGGCATCCAGCGCGCCGCTGATCTTGGGCAGCATGCCGCCCGAGATGGTGCCGTCGGCGAACAGGTCGTCGATCTCGCGGGCGGTCAGGTCGGTCAGCAGCTGGCCCTGCTTGTCCAGCACGCCGGGCGTGTTGGTCAGCAGCACCAGCTTCTCGGCCTTGAGCACGGTGGCCAGCTTGCCCGCCACCACGTCGGCGTTGATGTTGTAGCTCTCGTTCTCCTCGCCGAAGCCGATCGGGCTGATGACGGGAATGAACTGGTCGTCCTGCAACGCCTTCACCACCGCCGGATCGATGGCGATGATGTCGCCCACCTGGCCGACGTCGTGCTCCTTCGTCGGGTCCTTGCTGTCGACCATCTTCAGCTTGCGCGCGCGGATCATGCCGCCGTCGCGGCCGGTCAGGCCGACGGCCTTGCCACCGGCCTGGTTGATCAGGCCGACGATGTCCTGCTGCACCTCGCCGGCCAGCACCCACTCGACGACTTCCATGGTCTCCGCGTCGGTGACGCGCATGCCCTGGATGAACTCGCCCTTCTTGCCCAGCCGGTTGAGCGCCTGCTCGATCTGCGGGCCGCCGCCGTGGACCACGACCGGGTTCATGCCCACCAGCTTGAGCAGCACCACGTCCTCGGCGAAGTCGGCCTGCAGCTCCGGGTCGGTCATTGCATTGCCGCCGTACTTGATCACCATGGTCTTGCCATGGAACTTGCGGATGTAGGGCAGCGCCTGGGCCAGGATCTCGGCCTTGTCGCGCGGGGCGATCTGGGGAATGTCGGTCATGGAACGGACGGCAAAAGGGTCCGCAAATTGTGCCTCAGGGCGCCGGTCGTCCCGCCGCAAGCCCGCTGTGCACGGTGGGATGGCGCAGCGCCACGCGCAGCTCGCGCTTGAGCCGGCTGTTGTCGAGACGGCGCGACTCGCTCATGAAGCTCAGGAGCATGAGCGGCAGCGCATCCTGGGCCGTGCTGCGCGCCACCCGCGGCGGCCGCGGCAGCCCGTACAGGTCGGCGGCCAGGTCGAAGTAGTCGCCCATCTTCAGCTGCGTGTCGTCGCTCGCATGCACGACGCGCTGCGGACGCCCGCGCCAGAGCGCCGCGACCACGGCACGCGCCAGGTCGTCGGCGTGGATGTGGTTGGTGTACACGTCGTCCTGCGGCTGCAGCACCGGCGTGCCGCGCAGGAGCCGCTCGCGGGGCGTGCCGCCTTCGCGGTCGGCGGCGTAGATCCCCGGGATGCGCAGGATCGTGGCACGCACCGCCGCGGCCCGGCCGAAGTGCCGCACGGCCGCTTCGGCATCGACCCGGCGCTGCGCCCGCGGGGTGCGTGGCGCCACGGCGCGTGCCTCGGTGACCCACCCGCCACCGCAGTCGCCGTACACCCCGCTGGTCGAACCGTAGACGATCGCCTGCGGCGGCGTGCGGGGGCGCAGCGATCGCAGCAGCGCGGTGGTGCGCGGATCGCGCCACCAGTCGGAACCGGCAGGGCCTCCGGCGGGTGGCGGCGCCAGATGCACGACACGCGTGGCCAGCCCGGCCAGCCGGGCCAGGGAGGCCGGCCGGTCCAGGTTTCCCAGCAGCGGCGTGATGCCCCGCGCGCGCAGCTGGTGCACCCGCGTCGCGGTCGAGGTCAGCGCGAGCACCTGCATCCCTGCCGGCAGCGCTCCCGCCACGCGCAGGCCGACATCGCCGCACCCCACGATCAGCACGCGCTGCCGGCGAAAGCGCGCTGGCCGCGCGCCGAGGGGGCTCTGGTTTGAAGGCAAAATCCCTGCTGCTGGAGTGACGACGAGCTCCCCGAGGATACACAAGACATGACCCCCACCGAGGCCACCGCAGGCCCCTTCCAGGTGACGGTGCAGCCCAGCGGCCGTGCCTTCAGCGCCAACGCCGACGAAGCCCTGCTCGCGGCGGCCATCCGCCAGGGCATCGGCCTGCCCTACGGCTGCAAGGACGGCGCTTGCGGCTCGTGCAAGTGCCGCAAGCTCGAGGGCCAGGTGGTGCACCGCTCGCACCAGAGCAAGGCCCTGAGCGCCGAAGAGGAAGCCGCCGGGTACGTGCTCACGTGCAGCGCGGTCGCCCTGTCCGACGTGGTGCTCGAGTCGCGCCAGGTCACCGACGAGAGCGCCTTTCCGATCAAGAAGATGCCGGCGCGGGTGCTGGCGCTGGAGAAGAAGTCGCACGACGTGATGGTGATCCGGCTGCAGCTGCCGGCCAACGACACCATGCGCTTCCATGCGGGCCAGTACGTCGAATTCATCCTGCGCGACGGCTCGCGCCGCAGCTACTCGATGGCCAATGCGCCGCACAACGGCCCCGGGCTGGAGCTGCACGTGCGGCACATGCCCGGTGGCAAGTTCACGGACCACGTGTTCGGCGCGATGAAGGAAAAGGAGATCCTGCGCGTGGAAGGCCCGTACGGCAGCTTCTTCCTGCGCGAGGATTCCAGCAAGCCGATGATCCTGCTGGCATCGGGCACCGGCTTCGCCCCGATCAAGGCAATCATCGAGCACATGCAGGCCAAGCGGATCGACCGGCCCGCCACGCTCTACTGGGGTGGCCGCCGTCCCGAGGACCTCTATCTGGACGACTGGATCCGCGCGCGGTGCGGCGAGATGGGCAACCTGACGTACGTGCCAGTGGTGTCGAACGCGACGCCCGAAGACAACTGGACCGGCCGCACGGGCTTCGTGCACAAGGCGGTGCTGGAGGACTTTCCCGACCTGTCGGGCCACCAGGTCTATGCCTGTGGCGCGCCCATCGTGGTGGATTCAGCCCGTGCCGAGTACAGCGACCGTGCCAAGCTGCCGCCGGAGGAGTTCTACGCCGACGCTTTCACCACGGAAGCGGACAAGCACCGCGACCAGGGAAGCTGACCCGCGCGCGTCGCCCTTCGGCGGCGCCCGTGCTCAGTGGGCGCGGATGCGGCCGCTGTCCAGGTCCATCAGGCCGCTGGGAACCGGCTCGGCAGCGCCGTTGCGCTGCGCCGTGAGGGTTTCGTGCATGCGGTGCGCCACGTACCAGCTTGCCCGCAACCGCGCCTCGCGGGTGTACGAACCCAGGCGCGGCGTTAGGAAGAGGTTGGTGCAGTCGTGCAGTGGCGAGCCGCGGGAGGCGAAGCCGTCTTCCGCGCCGTCGAGCATGGCGGCCTCGATCCGGCCGTCGCCCAGCGCCCGGGCGAACGCCTGCGCATCGAACAGCTGCGACCGGCTGATCCCCACCCAGATCTGCCCCTGCCGGCAATGCGCCAGCAGGTGGTCGTTGATGAAGCCCTGGTAGCGCGAGCCGTAGATCACCTGCACCGACACCGCATCGGCATGGCTGAGCAGCTCCGGCAGACCGACCGGCTGGATGTGCAACCGCGGCCAGACGGCAGCGGTGTGGTGGACCGCAGGGTCATAACCGATCAGCTTCGCGCCCAGGGAATGCAGCATCAGCGCCAGTGCGTGGGCGGTAGGCGCCAGGCCCAGGATGCCGATCACGCTGCCGTTCAGTTCACGCCCGAGCCGCGCTTCGGCGTGTCGCTCGCCGCTGAGAGCCGAGCCGATCCCGCGCCGGAACAGCAGCAGCAGGCTGGCCAGCAGGTATTCGGCATTGGAGCGCACGTTGGCGGTGCTGGCGTGGATGACCCGCACCTGGCGCTGGCGGCAGGCCTCGAGGTCGGTGTTGTCGGTGCCCACGTGCAGGCGGGCGACGGCCTCCAGCACGGGGGCGAAATCGAGGAACTCGCTGGTGACGACCAGCTTGCGCGGCAGGACAACCGCCCTGGCGTTGTAGAGCGCTTTTCGCAGGGCGGCCGGATCGGCTGCGAGCTCCGGCCGCACGTCGACCGAATGGCGCTCCCGTAGCCAGCCCAGCGCTTCGGGAACCAGGCGTTCGACCAGTAAGATGTCCACGGATGCGGCCTTGTCCGACAGTGATATCAGCCGTTGCGAAAGGATGAGACGCGATGGACGTGAAAAACTGCGCACACTCTATCCAGGAAACCCTCTCCAGTCGATGAAAAATGTCACAAGGATCAACAAGGCGGTCTTCCCAGTGGCCGGCCTTGGCACCCGCTTTCTGCCGGCCACCAAGGCCCAGCCGAAGGAGATGCTGCCCGTCGTCGACAAGCCGCTGATCCAGTACGCGGTCGAGGAAGCCTACGAGGCCGGCATCCGGCACATGATCTTCATCACCGGCCGCAACAAGCGCGCCATCGAAGACCATTTCGACACCGCCTACGAGCTCGAGCACGAGCTGGAAGCCAGTCACAAGGACGATCTCCTGGAGCTGCTGCACTCGCTGACGCCGTCGGACATGTTCTGTTCGTTCGTGCGGCAGCCGCGCGCGCTCGGCCTCGGCCACGCGGTGTTGTGCGCCGAGCCGCTGGTGGACAGCGAGCCTTTCGCCGTGCTGCTGGCCGACGACCTGATGTGCGGCAAGGACGGCGGCCAATCGGTCACGGGGCAGATGGTCGAGCAGTTCAGCCGGACTCCCACCTGCATCCTGGCGGTGCAGGAAGTGCCGCGCGAGCACGTCAAGCGCTACGGCATCGTGGCCGGCGACCGCGTCGACCAGCGCCTGACCAAGGTCAACCGGATGGTCGAGAAGCCCAACCCGGACGAGGCGCCCTCGCGCATGGGCGTGGCGGGCCGCTACATCCTGACCCCGTCCGTCTTCGACATGATCCGCACCAACCCGCGCGGCGCTGGCGGCGAGATCCAGCTGACCGACGGCATCGCGCGCCTGATCGACACCGAAGGCGTCCATGCCTTCGAGTACGACGGCCGCCGCTACGACTGCGGCAGCAAGCAAGGATTCCTGGAGGCGACAGTCGACCTGGCGCTCAAGCACCAGCAGGTCGGGCCCGACTTCCGCGAATACCTGCGCGCGCTGAAGTTCTGAGTTCCGCGGCCCGGCGGCACTGCGCCCGACCGGCGAGCGCCGCCGCGCTAGCGCCGACGCAGCACGTGCACGATCTCCTCGCCGAGCTGCTGCTGCTCGACGAGTTCATTGCCGGTCTGCCGGGCGAATGCCTGGAAGTCGCGCAGCGAACCGGGGTCGGTGGCCACCACCCGCAGCAGCTGGCCGGTCGTCATGTCGGTCAGCGCCTTCTTGGCCCGCAGGATGGGCAGCGGGCAGTTCAGGCCGCGGGTGTCGATTTCCTTGTCGATGTGCATGGCTTCCTGGCGAGGGTCTTCCGGATTCTAGGCCGCCCGACGTGACGGCGGCGACGGAAGGCGCCAGGCCTTCCCCGCGGGGTATAATCTTTGGCTTTGCCGCCGCAGCCTGGGAAGGCTGACCGGCAGAACAAGCCGCCTGGCAGGGCGGCAAGGGTTACCGCCACCCCACCTGGCGAGGTGAGGCGAGTCGCGAGGCCACGACGCTGGGCGTCCTGGCCGGCAGTGGCCGCCGTTTCAATTGGAGTGCTTCATGGCACGCGTCTGCGACGTCACGGGCAAGGGCCCGATGGTCGGGAACAACGTTTCCCACGCCAACAACAAAACCAAGCGCCGGTTCATGCCGAACCTGCAATACCGCCGTTTCTGGGTCGAGAGCGAGAACCGCTGGGTGCGCCTGCGTGTCTCGAGCGCCGCGCTGCGCCTGATCGACAAGAACGGCATCGACAGCGTGCTGGCGGACCTGCGGGCCCGCGGCCAGGCCTAATCGCAAGGAGCACCACCATGGCTAGCAAAGGCGGACGCGAAAAGATCAAGCTGGAGTCCACCGCGGGCACCGGGCACTTCTACACGACCAGCAAGAACAAGAAGACCATGCCCGAGAAGATCTCGATCATGAAGTTCGATCCCAAGGCTCGCAAGCACGTCGAGTACAAGGAAACCAAGCTCAAGTGACGCCAGCCGGGCGCCCCGGCGCCCGCAGCTCGTCCCCCGCCCTGGCGGGGAGCCGAAAGCCCCGCCCCGCGGGGCTTTTTTCTTGGGCCAACGCATCGCGGGTGTCGATTCCGGCGACGCTCGGTCGTCGTCCAGGTGGAGCACGATCGCTCCACGGCCAGACAAGGAGACCGACATGCGATTCATGGTCATGATCAGGGCAGACGCGAACAGCGAGGCGGGCGTGATGCCCAGCCAGGAGCTGTTGGCGGCGATGGGCCAGTTCAACGAGGAGCTGGTCAAGGCGGGCGTGATGCAGGCCGGCGAAGGCCTGCATCCCAGCTCGAAGGGCGCTCGGGTGCGGTTCTCGGGTTCGCAGCGCACCGTCATCGACGGGCCGTTCACCGAGACGAAGGAGCTGATCGCAGGCTTCTGGATCTGGAAATGCGCCTCGCTGCAGGAGGCCATCGACTGGACCAGGCGCTGCCCAAATCCGATGCCCGGCGACTCCGAGATCGAGATCCGTCAGGTCTTCGACGTCGAGGACTTCGGTGAGGCGTTGACCCCCGAGCTGCGTGAGCAGGAGGAGCGGCTGCGCGCTGAGGTGGCCGCCCAGGCCAACCCATTGGCCTGAGTGGCGGCATTCTTTCCCACTGCTGCGCCTCAAGTCGAGGGTTGCGGCATGATCCCGGCATGAGCACCTCCGACCAGCGCCTGGCCCAGTGCATCGCCGAACTGGGCCATCGGTTCGACGGCGAGATCGTCAAAGGTGGCGACTACGCGCCCGTGCTGCTGGAGGGAGACACCGCCTGGGTGAGTGGCCAGGTGCCGCGCGTCGGGCAGTCGGTCGTCATCACCGGCCGGGTGGGCGCCGCCACCAGCCTGGAGGAGGCGCGCACGGCGGCCCGCATCTGCGCCGTGCGCGGGCTGGTGCTGCTGCAACGCGAGCTCGGCAGCCTCGACCGCATCGCCCGCGTGCTCCGGGTGGGCGTCTACGTGCAATCGGCGGACACCTTCACCCAGCAGAGCGAAGTGGCCGACGCCGCCTCCGCCCTGCTCAAGAGCGTTCTGGGCCCCGCCGGCGTCCACACGCGCACATCGGTCGGCGTCCACCAGCTCCCCAAGAACGCGTCGGTCGAGCTCGAGATGACGGTTCGGGTGCGACCCGCCTGAAAAGCAGAAAGCCCCGCGAGCGGGGCTTTCGTGGAGGCGGTTCGAGCCTTGTCGTCAGGCGTGGGCCGCGCGCAGGCGCAGCGAAAATTGCCGCAGCGCGTCGATGCCGCTGGCCTCGGCGCGGTGGCACCAGGCCTGGAGGTCGGCCGCCAGCTGCTCACGCGACTGCGACGTGTTGAGCCACATCTGGCGCAGTTCCTCGCGCATGGTGACCATCTTGTCCAGCACCGGATGCGCGGCGCGGGCCTGTTCGAGCTGCACACGGGCAGCCGCCGGCACCTTGTCGTCGTCACGGTGCAGCCAGCGGCGGGCCGCCTTCAGGGGCGAGAGGTCGGCCTGCTTTTCCTTCAGCAGGTCGATCTCCGCCTTGCAGACACGGCGCATCTCGCGAGCATAGCCGGCCATCACCTCGTAGCGGTGGGCGATCAGGGCTTCCAGGGTCTTCTCGTCGGCGACCGGCTTGATCGCGCCCAGGCGCAGCTTCGGCGGCACCTTCTTCACCTTGGCCCAGCCGATGCGCTGCATCAGGGAGATGTAGGCCCAGCCGATGTCGAACTCGTACTTCTTGACCGAGAACTTGGCGGACGTGGGGTAGGTGTGGTGGTTGTTGTGCAGCTCCTCGCCGCCGATGATCAGGCCCCAGGGCGAGATGTTGGTGCTGGCGTCCGGCGCCTCGAAGTTGCGGTAGCCCCAGTAGTGGCCGATGCCGTTGATGATGCCGGCGGCCGTGATCGGGATCCACAGCATCTGCACCGCCCAGACGGCGGCGCCGACGGCTCCGAAGAGGGCCAGGTCCAGGATCAGCATGAGGCCCACGCCCTGCCAGCTGTAGCGCGAGTAGACGTTGCGCTCCATCCAGTCGTCCGGAGTGCCATGGCCGAACTTCGCCATCGTCTCCTTGTTCTTCGCCTCGGCCCGGTACAGCTCGGCGCCGCGCCACAGCACGGTCTCGATGCCGCGCGTCTGCGGGCTGTGCGGATCGTCCTCGGTCTCGCACTTGGCGTGGTGCTTGCGGTGGATCGCAACCCATTCCTTGGTCACCATGCCGGTGCCCAGCCACAGCCAGAAACGGAAGAAATGCGAGGGAATCGGACCGAGGTCCATTGCGCGGTGCGCCTGGGTGCGGTGCAGGAAGATCGTGACCGCGGCAATCGTCACGTGCGTGGTGGCCAGCGTGTACAGCACGATCTGCCACCAGGACAGGTGCCACAGGCCATGGCCCAGCCAGTCGATCGCCGCGTTCAGCACGGCCCAGTCGGGAAGCAACATACGGTTTTGGAGTCTCTCGGGTAAGAAGGCGCAGACAACCCTGCACCCCGTTCGATCCATTTTAGGGGCAAGGGTTCCGCAAACGCGTCATTTCGTGTTATCGGGGTCGCTTTCACCGCCGGACCGGTGATGTTTCGTTGACGCGCGTCAACGCCTGAGCCAAGCGGCGGCAAAGAAGCCGTCGGTGCGGTGGCGGTGGGGCCACAGCCGCAGGTAGTCGCCACCCGCGGCGCCGCCGCTGGCCAGCCCGTCCGGTGCGACCTTCAGGCCGTCCAGCAACCCTGCCACGGGCAGCACCTCGAACTCGCCATGCTCGGCCGTGAAGGCCTGCGCAATCTGCTCGTTTTCCTCGGGCAGCACGCTGCAGGTGGCATAGAGGAGCCGCCCGCCAGGCTTGAGCAGCCGGGCCGCGCTGCGCAGGATGGCCGCCTGCTTGATCGTCATCTCCTGCACCGCTTGGGGCGACTGGCGCCACTTGAGGTCGGGGTTGCGCCGCAAGGTGCCCAGGCCGGAACACGGCGCATCGACGATCACGCGGTCGATCTTGCCGGCCAGCCGCTTGATGCGCTCGTCGCGCTCGTGCGCGATGGCGGCCGGATGGACGTTGCTGAGCTGGCTGCGCGCCAGGCGCGGCTTCAGTGCATCGAGCCGGTGGGCCGAGGTGTCGAACGCATACAGGCGCCCGGTGTTGCGCATCGCCGCACCGATGGCCAGCGTCTTGCCGCCCGCGCCGGCGCAGAAATCCACCACCATCTCGCCGCGTCGTGCCTCCAGCAGCAGCGACAGCAGTTGCGAGCCTTCGTCCTGCACCTCGATGGCGCCTCGGGTAAAGGCCTCCAGCCGGGTCAGCGCGGGCTTGTCCTCCAGCCGCAGCCCCCAAGGGGAGTACGGGGTCGGCTCGGACGGCAAGCCGGCGCGCTGCAGCTCCTGGCGCACGTCATCGCGCTTGTCGGTCAGCATGTTCACGCGCAGATCCAGCGGAGCTGGCTGGTTCAGGCTCTCTGCCAGCGCCCAGAACTCGTCCCCCAGCTGGTCCTTCAGCGGCTGCACCAGCCATTCGGGCAGGTTGTGGCGATGGCGCTCGAGCAGATCACGCGGGTCGATGGCGTCGCACTGGTCGAGCCAGCGCTTTTCCTGCTCGTCCAGGGCGCTGCGCAGGAAGTCCCGCGGCCCGTGGAAGCCGAGGATCGCCAGCCGGCGCGGCTTGGGCCCACTGCCCGACGGCGCCAGGTGCTCGAACAGCAGTTTCTTGCGCAACACCGTGTAGACGGTCTCGGCCAGGGTGGCGCGCTCGCGCGGGCCCATTGCACGGTGCTCGCGGAAGTAGCGTGAGACCACGGCGTCGGCAGGATGCTCCAGCCGGAGCACCTGCTGCAACAGGTCGGCGCACGCGTCGAGCAAGGCTCTTGGGTGCATGTCAGCGTCCTTCCTGCCGCAGCAGCGCCTCGACGGCGCGCGGGTAGATGATGTGTTCCTGCGTCAGCACGCGGGCAGCCAGGCTCTGCTCCGTGTCGCCCCGCAGCACTGGCACGACCGCCTGCTCGAGGATCGGCCCGTGGTCCAGCTCGGCCGTCACGAGGTGGACGGTCACGCCGGCGACGCGACACCCGGCCTCCAGCGCGCGGCGGTGCGTGTGCAGACCCGGAAAGGCCGGCAGCAGCGAGGGATGGATGTTGACGAGCCGGCCGGCGTAGCGGCCCACGAAGGTCGGCGTGAGGATGCGCATGAAGCCCGCCAGCACGACCAGCGCCGGCGCATACCGGTCGATGGCGGCCGCCAGGTCGGCCTCGAAGGCTTCGCGTCCCTCGTAGGCCTTGTGGTCGACCACCTCGGCAGGAATCCCCTGCTCGCGGGCCAAGGCCAGGCCGCCGGCGTCGGGCCGGTTGCTGATGACCGCGGCGACCTGCGCCCCCAGCCGCTCGCGCCAACCGCCCTGCCGGGCCGCGCGCACGAGAGCCGCCATGTTCGAGCCGCCGCCCGAGATCAGAATCACGATGTTCTTCATCCAGCCCGCGATTATCCCCACCCCCTCATGCGTCCCCTGTCCCCGATCGAAGCGCGCGTGCTCGGCACGCTCATGGAAAAGGCCCGCACCGTCCCCGACAGCTACCCGCTGTCCCTGAACGCGGTCGTGGCCGGCTGCAACCAGAAAAGCAGCCGCGACCCGGCGATGAACCTGTCCGAAGCCGAGGTGCAGGGCGCCCTGGACGAGCTCAAGCGGCTGGCGCTGGCGGTCGAGTCCAGCGGCAGCCGCGTCGCCCGCTGGGAGCACAACTTCCAGCGCGCCTACGGGGTGCCCGACCAGTCGGCCGCCCTGCTGGGCCTGCTGATGCTGCGCGGCCCGCAGACCGCGGGCGAGCTGCGCATCAACGCCGAGCGCTGGCACCGGTTCGCCGACATCTCGTCGGTCGAGGCCTTCCTGGTGGAACTGGAGGAGCGCTCGGACGACAAGGGGGGCCGGCTCGTGGTGCGGCTGCCGAGGGCGCCCGGCGCGCGCGAGCAGCGCTGGGCCCACCTGCTGTCCGGGCCGGTCGGCGCGCCGACCGAGGAGCCGCCGGCGGCCGATCCCGCCCGAGCTGGCGCCGCGGCCCCGGCCGGGCTCCAGGCGCGCCTCGATGCGCTGGAAAGCGACGTCGCGCAGCTGCGCGAGATCGTGCAAGCCTTGCAGGAGCAGCTCGGTTTGTCACGACTTGGACACCCTGGATAGCACGAGCGTGCTAGAAATCCGCCTGCACCGAACACCGGAGAGATCCCCCATGGATTTGGCCTTCACCCCCGAGGAACAGAAGTTCCGGGAAGACATCCGCGCCTGGGTGCGCGAGAACCTGCCGCAGGACATCGCCCACAAGGTCCACAACAGCCTGCATCTCACGCGCGACGACATGCAGCGCTGGGCGAAGATCCTGGGCAAGAAGGGCTGGCTGGGCTACGGCTGGCCCAAGCAGTTCGGCGGCCCCGGCTGGAACGCGGTGCAAAAGCACCTGTTCGAGGAAGAGTGCGCGCTCGCTGGCGCGCCGCGGATCGTGCCGTTCGGCCCGGTGATGGTGGCGCCCGTGATCATGGCGTTCGGCAATGCCGAGCAGCACAAGCGGTTCCTGCCCGGGATCGCCAGCGGCGAGGTGTGGTGGAGCCAGGGCTACAGCGAGCCGGGCGCCGGCTCGGACCTGGCCTCGCTCAAGACCCGCGCCGAGCGCCGGGGCGACAAGTACATCGTGAACGGACAGAAGACCTGGACCACGCTCGGCCAGTACGGCGAGTGGATCTTCTGCCTGGTGCGCACCAGCACCGAAGGCAAGCCCCAGACCGGCATCTCGTTCCTGCTGATCGACATGAAATCGCCCGGCATCCAGGTGCGCCCGATCATCATGCTGGACGGCGGCCACGAGGTGAACGAGGTGTTCTTCGACAACGTCGAGGTCCCCGCCGAGAACCTGATCGGCGAGGAGAACAAGGGCTGGACGTACGCCAAGCACCTGCTGTCGCACGAGCGGACCAACATCGCCGACGTCAACCGCGCCAAGCGCGAACTCGAGCGCCTCAAGCGCATCGCCAAGGCCGAGGGCGTGTACGAGGACACCCGCTTCCGCGACGAGATCGCCAAGCTCGAAGTGGACGTCGTGGCGCTCGAGATGCTGGTGCTGCGCGTGCTGTCGGCCGAGAAATCGGGCAAGAACTCGCTGGACATCGCCGGCCTGCTGAAGATCCGCGGCAGCGAGATCCAGCAGCGCTACACCGAGCTGATGATGCTGGCAGGCGGCGCCTACAGCGTGCCGTTCATCCTGGAGGCCATGGAGGCCGGCTGGCAGGGCGACTTCCCGGGGGGCTCCGTCGCGCTCGCGCCGCTGGCGGCGACCTACTTCAACATGCGCAAGACCACGATCTACGGCGGCTCCAACGAGGTCCAGCGCAACATCGTGGCGCAGACCGTCCTGGGCTGAGGAGACAAGACATGGATTTCGACTTTTCCGACGACCAGGAACAGCTGCGCGACGCGGTCCGCAAGTGGGTCGAGCGCAGCTATGACTTCGAGCGTCGCCGCGCGGCGGTGCGCGCCGGCGGCTTCGATCGCAAGACCTACGGCGAGCTGGCCGAATTGGGGCTGGCCGGCCTGTACATCCCCGAGGAGCACGGCGGCATGGGCATGGGCCCGGTCGAGGGCATGGTGGTCCTGGAGGAACTGGGCCGCGGCATCGTGCTGGAGCCGCTGGCGCAGGCGCTGGTCGCCGGTGGCGTGGTCAACGGCTATGCCGACGACGCCGTCAAGGGCGAGTGGTTGCCGAAGATCGCCGGCGGCGAAGCCCTTGTCGTGCTGGCCCACCAGGAGCGCAAGGCGCGCTGGCGCCTCGACCGCTGCGAGGCGCAGGCCACGCAGCAGGGTGGCGGCTGGGCCGTGAGCGGCACCAAGAGCCTGGTCCCCGCCGGCGACCAGGCCGACGCCTTCCTGGTGCCCGCGATGACCGCCGGCGGGATGGTCCTGCTGCTGGTCGAACGGCAGGCGGAGGGCGTGGACGCGCGCGGCTACGTCACCATGGACGGCAGCCGGGCGGCTGAAGTCACCTTCGCCAACACGCCCGCCACCCTGGTCGCGCAGGACGGCCTGGCGGCGCTGGAGCACGCGGTGGACATCGGCATCGCCAGCCTGTGCGCCGAGGCGGTGGGCGTGATCGACAAGACCATGGCGCTCACGGCCGAGTACATGAACACCCGCAAGCAGTTCGGCGTGCCGATCGCGAGCTTCCAGGCCCTGCGGCACCGCATGGCCGACATGAAGATGCAGCAGGAATTGGCGCGTTCGATGAGCTACTACGCCAGCCTGAAGCTCAATGCGCCGGCGGAGGAGCGCCGACGCGCCCTGGCGCGCGCCAAGTACCAGCTGGGCACGTCGATGCGCTTCGTCGGCCAGAACTCCGTGCAGCTGCATGGCGGCATCGGCGTCACCGACGAGTATGTCGGCAGCCACTACTTCAAGAAGCTCACCCAGATGGAGCTGACCTTCGGCGACACGCTGCACCACCTCGGCGAGGTGTCCGCGCGCATGCAGGACACCGCCGGCGTGTTCGCGTGAGCCCGGCCGCGCCCTGACCTCCACGCCCGCGGCACCCGCCGCGGGCGTTTTCTTTTCCAAGCACGAAGGAGACCCCATGCCCCGCCGCCGCGAGCTGCTCGCCGCCACCACCACGACCCTGTTGCTGGCCGCCTGCGCCACGCCCACGTCGCCCCGGATGCAGGAAATGCCCCCGATCGTGTTCGTCCACGGCAATGGCGACAGCGCCTCGATCTGGCAATCCACACTGTGGCGATTCGAGTCCAACGGCTGGCCGCGCGAGCGCCTGCACGCGATCGACGTGCCGTATCCGCTGGCACGCGAGGACGATGCCCGCGCGCAGCCGGGACGCACGTCGACTGCCGAGCACATGGCGTTCCTGCGTGACGAAGTCCAGAAGGTGCTGCAGGCCACCGGCGCCAGGCAGGTCGTCCTGGTGGCGAACTCGCGCGGCGGCTACGCGGTGCGCAACTACATCCAGAACGGCGGCGGCGACCGCGTCGTGAGCCACGCGATCCTGGGCGGCACGCCCAACCACGGCGTCTGGTCGCTGCCGGACTACCTGCCGGGCAGCGAGTTCAACGGGACGGGCCCGTTCCTGAAGGCCCTGAACGCACCGAAGAACACCGCCGGCGACGAGGTGGCGGGGCCGGTCAAGTGGATGACCATCCGCTCCGACAGCAATGACAAGTTCGCGCAGCCGGACGGCGTGTGGATCGGGCGCCGCGGCCAGCCCACCAACGTGACGTTCGCCGGGCCGGAGTTGAAGGGTGCGACCAACGTGGTGATCCCGCGCATCGACCACCGCGAGACCTCGTTCTCGCCGGCCGCCTTCGAGGCGATGCACCGCTTCATCACCGGCCGTGCGCCGTCCGCCGCCATCACGCCCGAAGCGCTCGTCTCGCTGTCGGGAAAGATCACCGGGCTCGGGGTCTCGTCCACCGATCCGGCCTCGGGCAGCTTCTCCAACAACCTGCCGCTGCCCGGCGCGCGGCTGGAGGTGTTCGCCATCGATCCCGCGACGGGCGGGCGGCGCGGCGCACCGGTGCATGTGCAGACCGTCGGTGCCGACGGGCGCTGGGGACCGTTCCGGGCCGACGGCCGCGAGCGCTACGAGTTCGTGGTCACCGCCCCCGGCTACGCCACCACGCACGTCTACCGCAGCCCCTTCCCGCGGTCGACCGCGCTGCTCAACCTGCGGCCGGAGCGCATCGCCGAAACCGACAAGGCGGCGCCCGCCCTGGCCATCCTGAACCGCCCGCGCGGCTACCTGGATCCGACGCGTGACCGGATGGCTTTCGACGGCCAGACGCCGCCGCCCGGGGCGCTGCCCGGCGCCGGGGTGTCGAGCTCACGCTTGCGGCCGGCGGGCGCGCCGAGGACGATCGCGGCGGAGTTCAACGGCGAGCGCGTCGTGGGCCGCACCTGGCCGGTCGCGGAGAACCGGGTCACCGTGCTGGAACTGACGTACTGAAGCCGGGCGGGGCGCCGCGCCCCGCTACGCGTGCAGGCGCGAGCTCTTGGGCAGGTGCGCCATCAGGAACTCCATCTGGTCCGTCAGGATGCGCCGGTTGCGCAGGATGAAGTCTTCCCAGAGGCTGGGCACATAGGGGGCATAGAGCAGCGGCATGTGGGCCTGCTCCGGCGTGCGGTTGCTCTTTCGGTGGTTGCAGGCGCGGCACGCCGTCACCACGTTCATCCAATGGTCCTTGCCGTTCTGGGCGAAGGGGATGATGTGCTCGCGGGTCAGATCTTCCTCGCGGAAATGGCCGCCGCAGTAGGCGCACACGTTGCGGTCGCGGGCGAAGAGCTTGCCGTTGGTCAGGCCCGGCTTGAGATCGAAGGGATTGATGTTCGGCACGCCCTTGGTGCCGATGATGCTGTTGACCGCGATGACCGACTGCTCGCCCGTCATCGCGTTGTGGCCGCCGCGGAACACCGCCACCCGTGCGCCGACCTCCCACCGGACCTCGTCGGCGGCGTAGTGCAGCACGGCCTGTTCGAGCGAGATCCAGGACTGGGGCAGACCCTGGGCGGACAGCTTCAAGACCTTCAAGACGGAAACTCCTTCAAGTCATGACCAACGGCGAACCGAACAGCAAGCACAATATACCCTGATTCCAACGTGACAATCTTTGCTGCGGCGCTTCCGCCACAAGCCCCGGGCGCTATCAAAACGATACCGATCAACAGGCCATGCAGATCTTTCGCGGCTTCCACCACCCCGGCATCGCGAAGGCCTGCGCGCTGACCATCGGCAACTTCGATGGCGTCCACCGCGGACACCAGGCCATGCTCGCCCTGCTCAACAGTGAGGCGCGGCACCGCGGCGTGCCCAGCTGCGTCCTGACCTTCGAGCCGCACCCGCGCGACCACTTCGCGCGTCTGGCCCGGCGCCCGGAGCTCGCGCCGGCGCGCATCGCCACCCTGCGGGACAAGCTGTCGGAGCTGGCGGCGTGCGGCGTCGACCAGTGCGTCGTCCTGCCGTTCGATGCCAGGTTGGCCAGCCAGGTTCCCGAAGGCTTCATCGACGAGGTCCTGGTGCGCGGCCTGGGTGCGAGATACGTGCTGGTGGGAGACGACTTCCGCTTCGGCGCCCGGCGCGCCGGCGACTACGCGATGCTCGATGCGGCCGGCCAGTCCAGGGGGTTCGACGTCGCCCGCATGAACAGCTACGAGGTGCGCAACCTGCGGGTCTCCAGTTCCGCCGTGCGGGAGGCACTGGGCGCGGGCGACCTGGAGTCCGCCGCGGCACTGCTGGGGCGTCCCTACAGCATCAGCGGCCACGTGGTGCACGGCCGCAAGCTCGGCCGCGAACTGGGCTTCCGCACGGTGAACCTGCGGTTCTCGCACTGGAAGCCGGCCGCCAGCGGCATCTTCGTCGTGGAAGTGCACGGCCTGGACGACCAGCCGCTGCCCGGGGTCGCCAACCTGGGCATCCGGCCCTCGCTGGACCCGAACGACGCCAACGGCGGGCGCGTGCTGCTGGAGACGCACTGCCTGCAATGGCCGGGCACCCTGGGGGCCGAGGGGGCCTACGGTAAAATCATCCGCGTGGACCTGCTGCACAAACTGCACGACGAGCTGAAGTACGACAGCCTGGAAGCGCTGCGTGCCGGCATCGCGCGCGACTGCGATGCCGCGCGCGCCTTCTTCGCGTCCACCCGTCGCCAGACCACGCGCGACCGAATTTAGTGCCGCACGCAACTGCTGCGCGCCCTTGCACAGGCTCGGGGCGAACGGCCTGCCTCCCTCCCGTTCCGATCACGCCCCTCCGGGCTGAGCCTGCCTAGCCTGCGAGCGATCCCATGAGCGACACGAAGACCGACTACCGCGCGACCCTCAACCTGCCCGACACACCGTTCCCCATGCGGGGCGACCTGCCCAAGCGCGAGCCCGGGTGGGTCAAGGAGTGGGAGGAGCAGGGTCTGTACAAGCGGCTGCGCGAAGCGCGCTGCGGGCGCGAGAAGTTCGTCCTGCACGACGGGCCCCCGTACGCGAACGGCCAGATCCACATGGGCCATGCCGTCAACAAGATCCTCAAGGACATGATCGTCAAGTCGCGCCAGCTCAAGGGCCTGGACGCGGCCTACGTTCCGGGCTGGGACTGCCACGGCCTGCCGATCGAGAACGCGATCGAGAAGAAGCACGGCCGCAACCTGCCGCGCGACGAGATGCAGGCCAGGAGCCGTGCCTTCGCCACCGAGCAGATCGCGCTGCAGATGGCCGACTTCAAGCGCCTGGGCGTGCTGGGCGACTGGGACCATCCGTACAAGACGATGGACTTCAGCAACGAGGCCGACGAGATTCGCGCGTTCAAGCGCGTGATCGAGCGCGGCTTCGTCTACCGCGGCCTCAAGCCCGTGTACTGGTGCTTCGACTGCGGCTCCTCGCTGGCCGAATTCGAGATCGAGTACGCCGACAAGAAAAGCCAGACGCTGGACGTGGGCTTCCTGGCCGACGACCCGCATGCGCTCGCCGCGGCCTTCGGGCTGGCGCAGCTGCCGCCTGGCAAGGATGCCTTCGCGGTCATCTGGACCACGACCGCCTGGACCATCCCGGCCAACCAGGCGCTGAACCTCAATCCGGAGCTTGACTATTCGCTGGTCGACACCGCGCGCGGCCTGCTGGTCCTGGCCTCGGTGCTGGTCGAGAAGTGCCTGGAGCGCTTCCACCTGCAGGGCGGCACCGTGCTGGCCACCGTCCAGGGCGAGAAGCTGGGCGGGCTGAACTTCCGGCATCCGCTGCACGACGTCGACCCGGCCTTCCGCCGGCTGTCGCCGGTGTACGTGGCCGACTACGCGACCGCGGAGGACGGCACCGGCATCGTCCACTCCTCGCCCGCGTACGGCCTGGACGACTTCAACAGCTGCCTGGCACACGGTCTGTCGTACGACGAGATCCTCAACCCGGTCCAGGGCAACGGCAGCTACGCGGCCGACTTCGCACTGTTCGGCGGCGAGAACATCTGGAAGGCCGTGCCGCACATCATCGAGACGCTCGAGAAGGCCGGCCGGCTGTTCGCCACCCACGGCATCACGCACAGCTATCCGCACTGCTGGCGCCACAAGACGCCGGTGATCTACCGCGCCGCGGCCCAGTGGTTCATCCGGATGGACGAAGGCGAAGGCGTGTTCACCAAGGACAAGGCGCCGGCCACGCTGCGCCAGATGGCGCTGGCCGCGATCGAGGAGACCAGCTTCTATCCGGAGAACGGCAAGGCGCGCCTGCGCGACATGATTGCGGGCCGTCCCGACTGGTGCATCAGCCGCCAGCGCAGCTGGGGCGTGCCGCTGCCTTTCTTCCTGGACAAGGACACGCACGAGCTGCATCCGAAGACCATGGAGATCCTCGACGTCGCGGCCGACATGGTTCAGACCGGCGGCATCGAGGCCTGGAGCAAGGCGACCAACGAAGAGATCCTCGGACGCGTCGGCGCCGCCGCGGACGCGCCGCGGTATGCGAGGAGCACCGACATCCTGGAGGTCTGGTTCGACTCGGGCACCACCCACACCACCGTGCTCAAGGGCTCGCATGCGGGCAGCGCGCACGAGAACGGCCCGGAGGCCGACCTGTACCTGGAAGGCCACGACCAGCACCGCGGCTGGTTCCACTCCTCGCTGCTGACCGCCTGCGCGATGTACGGGCGCGCGCCCTACCGCGGCCTGCTCACGCACGGCTTCACGGTGGACAGCCAGGGCCGCAAGATGAGCAAGTCGCTCGGCAATGGGGTCGACCCGCAGGAGACCTGGAAGAAGCTGGGCGCCGAGATCATCCGCCTGTGGGTGGCGGCGTCCGACTACTCGGGCGACATCGCCGGCGACGACAAGATCCTGGCGCGGGTCGTCGACGCCTATCGCCGCATCCGCAACACCCTGCGGTTCCTGCTGGCGAACGTCAGCGACTTCGATCCTGCCAAGGACGCGGTGCCGCTGGCCGAGATGCTGGAGATCGACCGCTACGCCATGAGCCGCGCGGCGCAGTTCCAGGCCGACGTGCTGGCGCACTACGAGGTGTACGAATTCCATCCGGTGGTGGCCAAGCTGCAGGTGTACTGCTCCGAGGACCTGGGCGCGTTCTATCTCGACATCCTCAAGGACCGCCTCTACACCACCGGCCCGAAATCGCATGCACGGCGCAGCGCGCAGACGGCGCTGTGGAACATCACCCACGCCATGCTGCGCTGGATGGCCCCCTTCCTCAGCTTCACGGCGGAGGAGGCCTGGAAGGTGTTCGGCCACTCGCCGTCGATCTTCCTGGAGGAGTACGCCGAGATCGGCAGCCCCGACCCCGCGCTGCTGGCCAAGTGGAACCGCATCCGCGAGATCCGCGACGTCGCCAACAAGGAGATCGAGGCGGTGCGCGCGGCCGGCCAGGTCGGCTCCTCGCTTCAGGCCAACCTGGCCATCACGGCCCCGGCCGCCGACGCCGCCCTGCTGGCGGCCCTGGGCGAGGACCTGAAGTTCGTGTTCATCACCTCGGCGATCTCGGTGGCCGCCGGCGCCGAACTCGCGGTGCAGGCGACGCCGTCGGTCGACACCAAGTGCGAGCGCTGCTGGCACTGGCGCGCCGACGTGGGCGCGGACCCGGCCCACCCGGCCATCTGCGGGCGCTGCGTGAGCAACCTGTTCGGCGCGGGCGAAGACCGGAGGCATGCCTGAATGGCCAAGTCGCACACCTCGGGCGGCATGCTCTACTGGCTGGGCCTGGCCTTCATCATCGTGCTGGCCGACCAGCTCACCAAGATCCTGATCCTGGGCTACTACCGGCTGGGCGAGTCGACCTACGTCACCAGCTTCTTCAACGTGGTTCGCGCCCATAACCCCGGCGCGGCCTTCTCGTTCCTGGCCACCGCGTCGGGCTGGCAGCGCTGGCTGTTCACCGGCATCGCCATCGCGGCCGTGATCTTCATCCTCTGGATGCTGCGCAGCCATGCCGGCCAGAAGCTGTTCTGCTTCGCCCTCGCCTGCATCCTGGGCGGCGCCGTCGGCAACCTGATCGACCGCCTGCTGCACGGCTACGTGGTCGACTTCCTCCAGTTCCACTGGGGGCGCCGCTGGTACTTCCCGGCCTTCAACGTCGCCGACGCGGCCATCACGGCCGGGGCGATCGGCCTGATCCTGGACGAACTGTTGCGGGTGCGCCGCACCCGCTAGCCCCGCAGAGGCGCTGGCGGGCCCCGGATCCCGATTCCACGCCCGCGGTGCGGCAGGCCACGTATCATCGGATGCCTCAAGCATGAAGCACCTGTTGAACCTGCTGGCGGCCATCGCGCTGCTGGTGTGGGGCACCCACCTCGTCCGCACCGGCATCCTGCGCGTCTTCGGCGCCAACCTGCGGCAGATCCTGGCCCGCAGCATCAGCAACCGTTACACGGCTGCACTCTCGGGCATCGGCGTCACGGCCCTGCTCCAGTCGAGCACGGCCACGGCCCTGATCGTCTCGGCCTTTGTCGGGCAGGGGCTGATCACGCTCCCGCTCGCGCTGGCCGTGATGCTGGGAGCCGACGTCGGCACCAGCCTGGTCACGGTGGTGTTCTCGTTCGACCTGTCCTGGCTCTCGCCGCTCCTGATCTTCCTGGGCGTGGTGCTGTTCATCTCGCGCCCGTCCACCAACGTAGGCCGGTTCGGGCGCGTGCTCATCGGCCTCGGGCTGATGCTGCTGGCGCTGCGGCTGGTGTCCGAGTCGACCGGCATCATGGTCCGTTCGCCGGTGGTCAAGGCGCTGCTCGCCTCGATCAACTCGGACATCCTGCTGGAGATCACGGTCGGCGCGCTGCTGGCCCTGATGTCGTATTCGAGCCTGGCCATCGTGCTGCTCACCTCGACGCTGGCCGGCACCGGCATCATCCCGCTGGAGATGGCGCTGGGCCTGGTGCTCGGTGCCAACCTCGGCAGCGGCATCCTGGGCGTGGTCACCACCGCCCGTTCGGCCATCGAAGTGCGCCACGTGCCGCTGGGCAACCTGCTGTTCAAAGCACTCGGAATCCTGGTGGCGGCGCCGTGCATCGGTCTGTGGCTGCGCTACGCCCGGCCCTACCTGCTCAACGAAGGCGCCGCGGTGGTGATGTTCCACCTCAGCTTCAACATCGTGATGGCGCTGCTGTTCCTCGGCCTCGTGCACCCGATCGCGCGCGCCGCCGTGCGCCTGCTGCCCAAGCCCGAGCGCAGCGCGACCAGCCGCCCGCACCATCTCGATCCGTCGGCGCTGGGCACCCCGTCGCTGGCGATCTCCTGCGCGGCACGCGAGGCGCTGCACCAGGCCGACGTGGTGGAGTCGATGCTGCTGGGCGTGCTGACGGTCATCCGCACCAACGACCTGCGGCTCGCCGAGGAGTTGCGCAAGCTCGACGACACGGTGGACGAGTTGTACTCGGCGATCAAGTACTACCTCACCAAGATCTCGCGCGAGGCCCTGGGCGAGGAGGAGAGCCGGCGCTGGACCGACATCATCAGCTTCACCATCAACATGGAGCAGATCGGCGACACGATCGAGCGGATCCTGATCGACATCGAGGACAAGAAGATCCGCAAGGGGCGCAGCTTCTCCGACGCCGGCATGGCCGAGATCTCGGAACTGCACGCCCGCCTGATCGACAACCTGCGCCTGGGCATGAGCGTGTTCCTCAACGGTTCGGTGCGCGACGCGCAGAAGCTGCTGGAGGAGAAGGCGCGGTTTCGCGACCTGGAGCACGCCTACGCGGCCACCCACCTGAGCCGGCTGTCGGGCAACACCGTGCAGAGCATCGAGACCAGCTCGCTGCACATCGACCTGATCAGCGACCTCAAGCGGATCAACTCGCACATCTGCTCGATCGCCTATCCGATCCTGGAGTCGGCCGGCGCGCTGGCGCCCAGCCGGCTGCGCAGCGACATGCTCGTCAAGACCGAGGTCTAGCCAGCGCCGGCGGGCGCCCGCCCGCCGCGCCCACCCCAGCCGCAGCGCGACCACGCCGGCCACGATCACCACCGTGCCCGCCGCGCGCCGCACACTGAAGCGCTCCTTCAGCAGCCAGGTCCCGAGCAGCCCGGCGAACAGCACCGAGGTCTCGCGCAGCGCCGCCACCGTGGCAACGGGCGCCCGCGTCATGGCCCACAGCGCAATGCCGTACGAGCCCAGCGAGGCGGCGGCGCCCGCCGTGGCGATCGGGGCCCGCACCCGGGCATACGCCCAGGCAGCCCCCCAACCGCGCCGACGGAGCACCAGCAGCGCGAACGGCCAGCCGTCGAGGACGAAGAGCGCGGCCACGTACTGCACCGCACTGCCGCCCGCTGCCACCGCAGCGCGGGCTCCCAGCGCGTCGACCACGGTGTAGACCGCGATCACGACGGCGTTGGCGAGCGCGAAGCCGACCGCCTTCGGCCGCTCCAGGGCGTGGCGCGACAGGCCGAGCAGGAGGACCCCGCCCGAGACCGCCAGCACGCCGGCCCACGCCAGTGGCGACAGCCGTTCGCCGACCGTGGCAGCCGACGACAGGGCCACCAGCACCGGGCCCAGGCCGCGCATGAGCGGATACGTCAGGCCCAGGTCGCCGTGCCGGTAGGCGCCGGTCAATGCCGCGTAGTAGCCGATGTGGATCACCACCGAGGCCAGGATGAACGGCCACGCGGCAGCCGGGGGCGGCCCCGCAGCAAGCAGCAGCGGCAAGGCGATGAAGGAGCCGATCAGGTGAATGAGTGCGGTGTCCAGCGACTTGTCGGTGCTGGACTTCACGAGGGCGTTCCAGCTCGCGTGCAGCAGCGCGCCGAACAGGACGGCCGCTGCCACGCCCCAGGTGAGGATCATGGCCGGGCATTATGGGTCGCCGTCGCGCAGCTGCCGGTTCACGGTGCCGTGCTGCAGGATCTCCGCGCGGCGGCGATCGCCTCGCGCCGGGCGTGAGCAGCCCGGGCGTGCCGGCTCAGGCGGCTTCGAGTTCGCCGCGGGTGCGCACGCAGTAGTCCAGCAGCGCGTCGATCTCGGTGGACTTGTCGAACACGGCGTCGGCGCCGAGCTGGGCACAGCGCCGGCGCATGTCGGACGTCGCGTGGTTGCTCAGCACGATCACCTTCTGGCCATGACGGCGACTGCGGCAGGCCTCGACCACGCGCAGGCCGCTGCCCTGGCGCAGGAACAGGTCGACCACCGCGATGTCCCAGTCGTCCGGATGGGCCGCCAGCCACTGCTTGCCCTCGCGCTCCGTGTCCGCCAGACCAACGGCCTCGACCTGCGCAAGCTCGTGCAGGGTCTCGATCAGGTTGTCGCGGATGGTGGGGCTGTCTTCGACGATGTAGGCGCGCAAGGCCATGCAATGCTCCAGGGCCCCGCCGATCCGACCCGGTCCGGGGCAACTGCTTTGTTGACGACCACTCTACCGGCCCATCCGCGGCGCTGGTGCAAGCAGCGCAGCCGTGCGCCTGTAGGAAAGCACGGTCAGGGCTTGCTCACGCCCCGGTGGCGGCCAGCACGGCCTCCGCCTCCAGCGTGAAGCGGCCGCGCAGCAGTTCCTGGCGCAGCTCGGCCGGCTGCAGCAGTGCGAACTGCGCCACTTCGCCGTCCTGGTTGCAAGGCGTCACGCCGTCGGGAACCACGCACCGGTACCAGTCGACCGTCTCGACCACATAGCCCAGCCCGGTGCTGCTGCTCGGTCCGCGCCGCAGGAACCTGCCACCCCATTCGAGGTCCACCAGCTGGTCCAGGTGCAGCCCGGCCTCTTCCCATGTTTCGCGCGCCAGCGCCATCTGGGGCGTGTCGGTGGCCGGCACCATGCCCCCCATGAGCGTGTCCCAGAGGCCGGGATCGTTGGGCTTGTCGAGGGCGCGCTGCTGGACCCAGTGGCGGCCGTCGGGCGTGCGGCCGGCCAGGTGCACGGCCTGCGTCGCGATGCCGAGCGGCCGGACGGCGGCGCGCTCGACCGTGCCGAGCACCTCCCCGGCCACCGTCACGGCGAGCTGCTCGTCGCGCCAGGCGCTCGCCAGGCCAGCCTCCCGCATGTGCAGCGCCAGGTCGGCAAGCACCGCGGTGAGGTCCCGGCTGTCCAGGGCCACGGCGCGGGTGCCGTCCTGCCGGTCTTCCAGCAGGCACCGACGCGCGGCCGGCGGCAGTGCATCCAGGAACGCGGGATCGACCGAGCCGATCGGCGTGCCGCGCCAGCACAGCGGCCGGCGCGGCCGCGCCGGGGGCTGGTCGAGCCGCCGCGCGAGGCCGTCCAGCCAGTCGGCGGGAAGGCCCGTGGCCGCCGTCACAGCGTGAGGATGGTGCAGCCGGTGGTCCTGCGCGCTTCGAGGTCGCGGTGCGCCTGCTGCACCTGCTCGAGCGGATAGCGCTGGTCGATGCGGATCGCCACCTTGCCGCTGGTGACCGCCTCGAACAGGTCGTCGGCCATGGCCTGGGTGCTCTCGCGGGTGGCAATGTGCGTGAACAGCGTCTGCCGGGTGACGTAGATCGAGCCCTTGGGGCCGAGGATGCCGGGAGCGAACGGCGGCACCGGGCCGGAAGCGTTGCCGAAGCTGGCCATCAGGCCGAAGGGTGCCAGGCAGTCGAGCGACTTGTCCCAGGTGTCCTTGCCGACCGAGTCGTAGACCACCTTGACCCCCTTGCCGCCGGTGATCTCCTTCACGCGGGCGTGGAAGTCCTCCTTGGCGTAGTTGATGACGTGGGCTGCGCCCAGTTCCTTGGCCAGCGCGCACTTCGCGTCGGAGCCGGCCGTGCCGATCAACTGAAGCCCCATGGCCCTGGCCCACTGGCAGGCGATCAGGCCGACGCCGCCAGCAGCGGCGTGGAACAGCACGAAGTCGCCGGGCTGCAGCCCGCCCTGGGGCTGGGTGCGCTTGAGGAGGTACTGCGCGGTCAGCCCCTTGAGCATCATCGCGGCGCCGGTGTCGAAGTCGATCGCGTCGGGCAGTCGGCAGACCGTCTTGGCCGGCATCACCCGCACCTCGCAGTAGCTGCCGGGCGGCTGGCTGGCGTAGGCTGCGCGATCGCCGACCTTCAGGTGGGTGACGCCGGTGCCGACCGCCTCGACGATCCCCGAGCCTTCCATGCCCAGGCGCACCGGCATCGGCAGCTGGTAGAGGCCGGTGCGCTGGTAGACGTCGATGAAGTTCAGCCCCACGGCCTTGTGGCGGATGCGGATCTCGCCGGGGCCGGGATCGCCGACCTGGACGTCGACGATCTTCATCTGCTCGGGACCACCATGCTGGTCGATCTGGACGGCGCGGGTCATGTGAGTCTCCTCGTGCTGGTTGCGGCTCGCGTGCGCCGCTGGAAAAAGCGGGCGCCATCGTGCCACGAATCGTGCAGCCCTGCCGGGACGCCGCCCCGAGGCGCACGTGCGGCCTCCGTCCGCACGTACAGTGGCGGCATGCAACAACGCCTCACGCCGGCCACCGCCGGCCTGCTTGCGCTGGCACCGCTGCTGTGGGCCGGCAACGCGGTGGTGGGCCGCCTCATGGCCGGCCAGGTGCCGCCGATGACCCTGAACTTCCTGCGCTGGGCGCTGGCGTCGGTCCTGCTCGTGCCCGCGACCCGCTGGCTGCTGCGCGCCGACAGCCCGCTATGGCCGCACTGGCGGCGCTTCGCCGTGCTGGGCCTGCTGGGCGTCGGCTGCTACAACGCGCTGCAATACCTGGCACTCAAGACTTCCACGCCGCTGAACGTGACGCTGGTGGCTGCCAGCATGCCGGCCTGGATGATCGGGATGGGCGCCGTCTTCTTCGGGCAGCGGGTGTCGCTGCGCCAGCTGGCCGGCGCGGCGCTGTCGATCGGGGGCGTGCTGGTGGTGCTCAGCCGGGGCGACTGGAACGTGCTGCTGCAGGTGCGGCTGGTGCCGGGCGACTTCTTCGTGCTGCTGGCCACGGCCGCCTGGGCGGTGTACAGCTGGCTGCTGGTGCGCCCGGGGGCGCCGCCGGAGATCCGCGCCGACTGGGCGGCCTTCCTGATGGCGCAGATGGTGTTCGGGCTCGCGTGGTCCGGCCTGTTCGCGGCCGGCGAATGGCTGGCCGCGCCGCAGCAGATCGCCTGGGGCTGGCGGGTCGCGGCCGCCCTGGCCTACATCGCGATCGGCCCGGCGATCCTGGCCTACCGCAGCTGGGGCCTGGGCGTGCAGCGGGTCGGCCCGACGATCGCGGGCTTCTTCTCCAACCTCACGCCGCTGTTCGCGGCCATGCTGTCGGCCGCCTTCCTGGGCGAGTTGCCGCATCTGTACCACGGCGTGGCGTTCGCCCTGATCATCGGCGGGATCGTGGTGTCGTCCCGCGGCGATCCGCGTCAGTAGGTGCCCGGGTACGCGCCGCCGTCGATCAGCACGTTCTGGCCCGTGATGTAGCCGGCGTGCCGGCTGCACAGGAAAGCGCAGGTGGCGCCGAATTCCTCCGGCGTGCCGAAGCGCAGCGACGGGATGGTCTTCATGCGCAGCTGGCGGACCTCGTCGATGCTCTTGCCGCTCTTCTTGGCGCCGCCTTCCATGGTGGCCTTCAGGCGGTCGGTGTCGAAGGCGCCCGGCAGCAGGTTGTTGATGGTCACATTGGCCGAGGCGAGCTTGCTGGTGCGCGACACGCCGGCGACGAAGCCGGTGAGCCCGGACCGGGCGCCGTTGGACAGGCCGAGGATGTCGATCGGCGCCTTCACCGCCGACGAGGTGATGTTGACGATGCGGCCGTAGCCGCGCGCCGCCATGCCGTCGACCGTGGCCTTGATCAGCTCGATCGGCGTCAGCATGTTGGCGTCCACCGCCTTGATCCACGCCTCGCGGTCCCAGTCGCGGAAATCGCCGGGCGGCGGGCCGCCGGCGTTGGTCACGACGATGTCGTAGTCCTGGTGCACCGCGAAGGCCGCTGCCCTGCCCTCGGGGGTCGTGATGTCGGCCGCGACGTGCAGCACCTGCACGCCCTTCGGCAGGGCCGGGTCGGCCGTCAGCCGCTGCGCGGCTTCCTGCAGCGCCGGCGCGCCGCGCGCCACCAGCACCACGTGCACTCCTTCACGCGCGAGTGCCTGCGCGCAACCGAAACCCAGTCCCTTGCTGGCGCCGCACACCAGCGCCCATTTGCCCGCGATGCCCAAGTCCATAGAATTTGCCTTCGTTTCTCCAGGAGGTAGGGAATGATGATACGGGCAGGCCGACACGGCCTCGGCCGCGCCAGGTCGCTGGCGATGGCATTCGCGCTGTTCGCGGCAGCCTGGCCCGTCGCGCACGCGCAGGAGGAGCCGGCGGTGGTCAGGCGCGCGACCGAGTTGCGAGAGGCACCCGGCGAGTCCGGCCGCAGCGTGGCGCCCCTGCCCGCCGACACCGCTGTCACGCGGCTGGGCGACCGGCAGGGCCCCTGGATCAAGGTCCGCACCGGCGCCGGTGCGGCGGGCTGGGTGCACCTGTTCGACATCGGCCCGGCCGGCGGTGGCGGCAACCTGGCCAGCAATGCGCTGCGCAGCGTCACCAGCCTGTTCAGCCGGCCGGCCGCCCAGCGCACCACTACCTCGACGTCCACCATCGGCATCCGCGGTCTGGGCGCCGAGGACCTCGCGCAGGCGCAGCCGGACGCCGCCGCGGTGGCCCGGATGGAAGCGCTGCGCCTGGGCGAGCCGCAGGCGCGCCAGTTCGCGCGCGACGCCGCGCTGAAGGCGGTCGCGGTCGATCCGCTGCCGGAACCTTCGCGCGCACCCGCCGCAGCCCACCAGGGACAACAGCCATGAAGCACCTCCTCGCCTGCGCCGTGTTCGCCACGGCCGCCGCCGCGCCGGCCGCCTTCGCGCAGAACAAGGCGCTCGGGGCCCTGAACTCCCTCCTGGGCCAGCAGGCGCCCGCGACCCTGGGCGGACTGCTCTCGCCCGCCACGCCCGCGCAGCCGTCCGCCACCCCCGGCCAGCCCGGCAACGACCTGTTCTCGCTGCTGGCGCAGTCCGAAGGGACGATCGACGAGGCCCGCGAGATCGAGATCGGCCGCCAGCTCGCCGCCGTGCTGCTGGGCAGCAAGCCGCTGCACCCCGACATGGCGCTGCAGCGCTACGTCAACCAGCTGGGCCGCTGGATCAGCCTGCAGTCCCCGCGGGCGCAACTGCCCTGGAGCTTCGCGGTCCTCGACGACCCGGGCTTCAACGCCTTCGCGGCGCCGGGCGGCTTCGTGTTCGTGACCAAGGGGCTGGTCGACCAGGTCGACGAAGCCGAGCTCGCCGGCATCCTAGCCCACGAGATCACGCACGTCACGCAGCGCCACCACCTGCAGGCGCTGCGCACCAAGGCCCGCGCCGGCCTGGCCGCGCAACTGCTCGCCTCGCAGGTACGGGGCAGCGCCGCGCAGCAGTTCGTGTCCTCGCAGATGCTGGCCCTGGGCAAGGACCTGTACGGCAGCGGCCTCGACCAGTCCGACGAATTCCAGGCCGACCGGGAAGGCGTGGCCCTGGCGGCACGCGCCGGGTTCGATCCGTACGGCCTGCCCGGCGTGCTGCAGCAACTGCGCACGCAGGCACCCGACAACCCGCTGTTCGCGTTGTCGCTGTCCACCCATCCGCCCGCGCAGCAACGGCTGGAGCTGCTGGAGCAGGCAATGGGGCGCCGGCTCGACGCGCTCTCGGGCAAACCGTCGGTGCAGATCGCCCAGCGGCTCAAGCCCGGCAAGCGCTAACGCTGGCCGGCGCGGGTGAAGACGTAGATGCCCGCGATCACCAGCACCGTGCCGGCGGCGATCCAGGCGGTGAACGGCTCGCCCAGGATGACGACGCCCATCAGGATGGTCGAGAGCGGCCCGACCATGCCGGTCTGGGCCGACAAGGCGGGTCCGATCCGCTCGATCGCCATCATCACCAGCAGCACCGGGACCGCGGTGCACAGCGTCGCGTTCAGCACCGACAGCCAGACCACCTGCGGCGCCATTGCCGCCAGTCCGGCCACCGGCCGCAGCAGCAGGAACTGCACGATGCAGCACAGGCACGCCACGCTGGTGGCCAGCCCCACCAGCCGCAGCGAGCCGAGCCGCTGCACCAGCTGGCCGCTGTAGACCAGGTAGACCGCGTAGGTCACCGCGCTGGCGAACACCAGGGAGGCGCCCCAGGCCGCCTCGCGGCCGACGGTGCCGATCTCGTGCCCGAAGACCAGCAGCACGCCCGAGTAGCTCACCGCCATGCCGGCCAGCTGGACGCCGCGCAACGGCCGGCGGTACAGGATCCAGCCGAGCAGGAGCACGAGGGTCGGATTGAGGTACAGGATCAGGCGCTCCAGCGAGGCGCTCACCGACTGCAGCCCCGCGAAGTCGAGGAAGCTGGAGAGGTAGTAGCCGGTCACACCCAGCCCGACCACGCCCAGCCAGTCACGCCCGCCCAGCGGGGGCTTGCCGCGGCTGGCCCACCAGGCCATCGCGACGAAGATGGGCAGCGCGAAGAGCATCCGCAGCATGATCAGCGTCACGGCGTCGACGCCGTGGCGGTAGGCCAGCTTCACGATGATGGCCTTGCCGCTGAACGCGATGGCGCCCACCACCGCGAACACCAGCCCGGCGCCCAGCTGCGGCGACGCTTGCTCGTTCATCGGCGGGCCCGCCCCGGCCACGCCCGCTGCGGCCGGCCTGGCATGGAGCGGACGGAACGCGGGGCGCGCCGCGCGGGCGCGCCGGGTCGAGCGGTGGTGGCTGGCATCTGGTCTGCGGCTCGATTGTGCCCGGTGGACCGAGCGGGCCGAAAATGAAAACGGCGCCCGAAGGCGCCGTTCGCAGGGGGGGCGCAGCGCCTCAGTCCTCTTCCTGGAAGACGTCCTCGCGCTTGCTCTTGATCGAGGGCAGCAGGACGATCACCAGCAGCAGCAAGGCAGCGCCCAGCAGCCCGGCCGACAGCGGACGGGTGACGAACACCGCCCAGTCGCCGCGCGAGAGCAGCAGCGCGCGCCGCAGGTTCTCTTCCATCATCGGGCCCAGGATGAAGCCCAGCAGCAGCGGCGCGGGCTCGCAGCCGAGCTTGATGAAGACGTAGCCGATGACGCCGAAGATGGCCACCATCCAGATGTCCCAGGTGTTGTTGTTCGTGGAGTACACGCCGATGGCGCAGAACAGCACGATGGCCGGGAACAGCCAGCGGTAGGGGACGGTCAGCAGCTTGATCCAGATGCCGATCAGCGGCAGGTTCAGGATCACCAGCATCGCGTTGCCGATCCACATCGAGGCGATCAGGCCCCAGAACAGCTGCGGGTTGCTGGTCATGACCTGCGGCCCGGGCTGGATGTTGTGGATGGTCATGGCGCCCACCATCAGCGCCATCACGGCGTTGGGCGGGATGCCCAGCGTC
>NZ_DASRTN010000005.1:0-2496 GCF_035655895.1 Ramlibacter sp. | reverse complement strand
CTGCAGCAGACCGCCGCCTCGATGAAGCAGCTGGCCTCCACCGTCAAGCAGAACGCCGACAACGCCCAGCAGGGCAACGAGCTGGCCCTGGCCGCCTCCACCGTGGCCGTGCGCGGCGGCGAAGTGGTCGGCCAAGTCGTGGAGACCATGAAGGGCATCAATGACTCCAGCCGCAAGATCGCCGACATCATCTCGGTGATCGATGGCATCGCCTTCCAGACCAACATCCTGGCGCTCAACGCCGCGGTGGAAGCGGCGCGGGCCGGCGAACAGGGCCGCGGCTTCGCGGTGGTGGCCGGCGAGGTGCGCACGCTGGCCCAGCGCAGCGCCGACGCGGCCAAGGAGATCAAGGGCCTGATCACCGCCAGCGTCGAGCGCGTCGAGCAGGGCAGCGCCCTGGTGGACCAGGCCGGCGCCACGATGGACGAGGTCGTGGCCTCGATCCGCCGCGTGACCGAGCTGATGGGCGAGATCAGTGCGGCCAGCCGCGAGCAGAGCGCCGGCGTGGCGCAGATCGACGATGCGGTCAACCAGATGGACCAAGCCACGCAGCAGAACGCTGCGCTGGTCGAGGAGAGCGCCGCCGCCGCCGACAGCCTCAAGACCCAGGCACAGCAGCTGGTGGGCGCCGTCGCCGTGTTCAAGATCGACGGCCATGAAGCCTCCAACGCGCCCGCGCTGGGCATGGCATCCACGAGGGCCGCGCGCACCGCCGTGCGCCCCACCCTGCCGCGCAAGCCCCTGGGCGGCACCGGCAAGCCGGCCAGCGCGCCGGCGGCCGAACTGCCCCGCCGCACCGGCACCGACGACTGGCAGACCTTCTGACGCCCACGCCGGCCAGTGCCGGCTGGTGGTTGCCGAGGCGCCCCGCGGGGCGCCTTGTCGTTTGGTGGGCGGCAGGCACCTCGCTGCGCAGAACCAGCCGGCGGCCGATCCTGCCGCCGCCCACAGCGCTTGCCAGCGTTTCCGATGCCTGCAACGCGGCCGCTCTGCCGCGTGCGTCACGGCAGGCCCGGGCGGCACTCCCTGCCGGTGCTGCCGCGAGCCTGTCAGGCGGCGGTCAGTCTTCGGAAATCGGCGGATTCATCCCAATTGATTACACGGCTGTCGGCCGCACGAACTTTTAACCTGACGGCACGGCTTGACAGCCGGAGCCCGCGCGAAGTCCCTCGCGCGGCTGGCGCGGACGCACAGGCACGTCACGCGCCCCCTGCAAGGCCTGAACAACGACAAGAACCATGCTCCTCTGTGCAACCGACGGGCCCGCGCGACACCGGGCCACCAGCCCTCCCCGACCCGGCCGCGAAATTCGTGCGGTTCTTGATCTCGATCAAGTCCCGGGCCTCCACTTCCACGCGACCGCGTCGAAGACAGCCTCAACCGGCACCGCAGAGCGCCGGCACTTCCTCCCGATCCACCCCCTTCGCACGAATTGAAGGAGCTCCCATGCAATCGAATCCATCCATGAAGCTCAGCACCCGGCTGGGCCTCGCCTTCGCAGCGATGGTGCTGCTCACGCTGCTGGTGGCCGGTGTCGCCGCCAGCCGGCTTGCGGCCGTCAACGAGGCGGCGCAGGACCTCGCCACCAATTGGCTGCCCAGCATCAAGGTGCTGGGTGAAATCCGCACCGTGGCCAACCAGATCCGCCGCGCCGAAGCGGACCACGTCCTCTCCACCGACGAAGCCGAGATGATCGGCATGGAAAAGCGTCTGGAGGAGCTGCGTGCGTCGCTGTCCGATCGCGCGAAAGCCTACGAGCCGCTGATCACGGAGGCGGACGAAAAGGCCGGCTTTGTCGAATTCAACAAGCAGCGCGACGCCTGGATTGCCGTGCAGGCCAAACTGCTCGCCACCTCGCGCGGTGGCGAGAAGACCGCCGAGCAGACGCGCGCGCTCTTCCGCGGCGAGTCGCGCGCCACCTTCAACGCGATGGTGGGCGAACTTGGCAAGCTGGTCGCGATCAACGACAAGGGCTCGAAGGCATCGGCCACGCACGCGGCGCAGACCTATGCGTCCGCCAAGGGATGGCTGTTCACGATCGCCGGCCTGGCCACGGTCGTCGCCGGCCTGCTCGCGACGCTGATCGTGCGCGGCGTCACCCGCCAGCTCGGCGGCGAACCGGGCGATGCCGCCGAACTGGCCCGCCGCGTCGCCGACGGTGACCTGAGCGCCCCGATCACGGTGCGCGACGGCGACAACGCCAGCCTGCTCGCCGCGCTCAAGCGCATGCAGGACAGCCTGTCGTCCATCGTCAACGGCGTGCGCCAGAACGCCGACTCGGTGGCCACGGCCTCGGGCCAGATCTCGCAGGGCAACAGCGACCTGTCCAGCCGCACCGAAGAACAGGCTTCGGCGCTGCAGCAGACCGCCGCCTCGATGAAGCAGCTGGCCTCCACCGTCAAGCAGAACGCCGACAACGCCCAGCAGGGCAACGAGCTGGCCCTGGCCGCCTCCACCGTGGCCGTGCGCGGCGGCGAAGTGGTCGGCCAAGTCGTG
>NZ_DASRTN010000004.1:0-235186 GCF_035655895.1 Ramlibacter sp. | reverse complement strand
GTGGCTCCTGCGCGCAGGAGCCACGACAACCCGGCCCAGACCCGCCCGCCCCGGCGGGTTTGGTCCTTCAAGCGTTTGAGAGAAGTGCGTGTATGTCTGACACCAACAACGTGAACACCGGCGTCCCCGGCGAGGAAAGCTCCAACTTCCAGCCGCAGATCGACACCAACCAGGCGGGCGCCAGCGCGGCCTACGGCGAGTCGTCGATCCAGATCCTGGAAGGGCTGGAGGCGGTGCGCAAGCGGCCCGGCATGTACATCGGCGACACGTCCGACGGCACCGGCCTGCACCACCTGGTGTTCGAGGTGGTCGACAACTCGATCGACGAGGCCCTGGCCGGCCACTGCGACGACATCGTCGTGACCATCCACAGCGACAACTCCATCAGTGTGGTGGACAACGGCCGGGGCATCCCGACCGGCATCAAGATGGACGACAAGCACGAGCCCAAGCGCTCGGCCGCCGAGATCGCCCTGACCGAGCTGCACGCCGGCGGCAAGTTCAACCAGAACAGCTACAAGGTCTCGGGCGGCCTGCACGGCGTGGGCGTCAGCTGCGTGAACGCGCTCTCGAAGATGCTGCGCCTGACGGTGCGCCGCGAGGGCAAGGTGCACGTGATGGAGTTCAGCAAGGGCATCCCGCAGAACGCCGCCACCGAGATGCGCGACGGTGTCGAAGTGCGGCCCATGACCATCCTGGGCGACACCGACAAGCGCGGCACCGAGGTGCACTTCCTGCCGGACACCGAGATCTTCAAGGAGAACAACGACTTCCACTACGAGATCCTCTCGAAGCGGCTGCGCGAGCTGTCCTTCCTGAACAACGGCGTGAACATCAAGCTGACCGACGAGCGCTCGGGCAAGACCGACGACTTCTCCGGCGCCGGCGGCGTCAAGGGTTTCGTCGACTACATCAACAAAGGCAAGAGCGTCCTGCACCCGAACGCTTTCGTCGCCATGGGCGACCGCCAGAGCGACCAGAACACCAACATCGGTGTCGAGGTCGCCATGCAGTGGAACAGCGGCTACAACGAGCAGGTGCTCTGCTTCACCAACAACATCCCGCAGCGCGACGGCGGCACCCACCTGACCGGCCTGCGCGCCGCGATGACGCGGGTGATCAACAAGTACATCGAGGAGAACGACCTGGCCAAGAAGGCCAAGGTCGAAGTCTCCGGCGACGACATGCGCGAGGGCCTCACCTGCGTGCTCAGCGTCAAGGTGCCCGAGCCCAAGTTCTCCAGCCAGACCAAGGACAAGCTGGTCTCCAGCGAAGTGCGCGGCCCGGTCGAGGACGTGGTGGCCCGCACCCTCAGCGACTACCTGCAGGAGCGGCCCAACGACGCCAAGATCATCGTCGGCAAGATCATCGAGGCGGCCAAGGCACGCGAGGCCGCGCGCAAGGCCCGCGAGATGACCCGCCGCAAGGGCGTGCTCGACGGCATGGGCCTGCCGGGCAAGCTGGCCGACTGCCAGGAGAAGGACCCCGCGCTGTGCGAGATCTACATCGTCGAGGGTGACTCCGCCGGCGGCAGCGCCAAGCAGGGCCGCGACCGCAAGTTCCAGGCCATCCTGCCGCTGCGCGGCAAGATCCTGAACGTGGAGAAGGCGCGCTACGAGAAGCTGCTGACCAGCAACGAGATCCTGACGCTGATCACCGCGCTGGGCACCGGCATCGGCAAGGCCAGCACCACGGGTGGCGGCAACGGCGCCGACGACTTCAACGTCGCCAAGCTGCGCTACCACCGCATCATCATCATGACCGACGCCGACGTCGACGGCGCGCACATCCGCACGCTGCTGCTGACGTTCTTCTACCGGCAGATGCCCGAACTGGTCGAGCGCGGCCACATCTACATCGCGCAGCCACCCCTGTACAAGGTCAAGGCCGGCAAGGAGGAGCTGTACCTGCAGGGGCAGAACGACCTGGACGCCTTCCTGCTGCGCATCGCGCTGAATGGCGCCAGCGTCAGCACCGGCGGCGACGCACCCACGGTGATCAGCGGGGAGACGCTGGCCGAACTGGCGCGCAAGCACCAGGTGGCCGAAGGCGTGATCCACCGCCTGTCCGGCTTCATGGACCAGGAGGCGCTGCGCGCCATCGCCGACGGCGTGCACATCAACCTTGACACCGTGCCGGAAGCCGAAGCGTCGGCGCTCGCGCTGCAAGCCAAGCTGCAGGAACTGGACCGCATGACCAACGCGGCGCCGGCCGAGGTGGCCAGCGAGTTCGATGCGCGCACCGACAAGCCGATCCTGCGCATCAGCCGCCGCCACCACGGCAACGTGAAGTCCAGCGTCATCACCCAGGACTTCGTGCACGGCGCCGACTACAAGGCGCTGGCCGACGCCGCCGACACCTTCCGCGGCCTGCTGCACGAAGGCGCCACCGTGCGCCGCGGCGAAGGCGAGCGCGCGAAGGAAGAGCGCGTCAACGATTTCCGCCAGGCCATGCGCTGGCTGATCGGCGAGGCCGAACGCAGCACCGCGCGCCAGCGCTACAAGGGCCTGGGCGAGATGAACCCCGAGCAGCTGTGGGAAACCACGATGGACCCGAACGTGCGCCGCCTGCTGCGCGTGCAGATCGACGACGCGATCGAGGCCGACCGCGTGTTCACGATGCTGATGGGCGACGAGGTGGAGCCGCGCCGGGATTTCATCGAGACGAACGCGCTGCGGGCGGCGAACATCGACGTCTGAGAAGCGGCAGCGTCGGCGCGCGCGCGGCATCCGCCGCGGCCGGCAGCTTCGCCCTGACCCCACGGCGCGGTCGCAGCTGCGACGGTCAGGCGGCCAGCCGTCCCCGATCCGGTGCCTCATGGCCGCAGTCGACGACCGGCAGGCCCGCCGGCCGCGCCTGCCGCGCTTCGCGCACGAAGCGCTCCAGCGTGGTCTCGGCCAGGGGCAGGTGCGAGCTGGCGCGCCAGGCGGCCAGCTCCGCGCCGTCCGCGTCGCGGCTGCCGGCGCCAGCCACCAGGGTCGGGTCGCGGTCGGCCACTGCCGCCAGCACGGAGGCGAATTCCGCCTCGGTCCAGCTCTCGCGCGGGAGGAAGGACACCGGGCCGCGCACGCCGTCCAGCAGCAGGTCGAGCACACCATCCACCAGGTCGGGGCCGTAGACCAGGTCCCAGGGGGCGCTGGCCGCGTCGAGCGGCTGCGCGCGGTCGAGCGCATCGAGCATGGCAACGGCGGGGGCTGCCCGGTCCCAGGGCGTGTACACCGGCCCCGTGCAGGCCAGCAGCAAGGCCCCGGTCTGCGCCTGCGCGCGCGCGGCGCCGTCGAACCGCGCGAAGGCGGCACACGGCACCCCCAGCTGCTCGCCGGCCTGCACCAGCTGGTCGCGGCCGCCGCGCCCCGCTGGTGGCAGTGTCTCGTTCGCCCACGACGGACACAGCCGGTCGCGATCGACGGCGTCCAGCAGCGCCCAGGGCTGCAAGCGCCGCAGCACGGCAACGGCCTCCTGCTCGCCGGCCAGCACGTAGTGCAGCCCCCGGCTCTCGCAGGCGCGTGCAACCACCTGCGCGAGCGGCCCGTCGTCCGACACGATCAGCAAGGCGGCAGCAGCCTGCGGGTCCGAGCGATCGGCCGGCAACTGGAACAGCCGGTCGTTCGACGGTGGCGTGTCCCGGAAGCGCGACTCGCGCCGCCACCAGCCGGGCACGTGCAGGCCGGGCGCCACAGGCGTGCGGCCGCTGGCGAGGTCGCGCAGCACGTGCGCCAGCAGCGTGGGCCGGGGCTGGCCCGAGCGCACGTCGAAGACGCCCGGCTCGTAGTGCCCGGCCGAGCGCGTCACCATCCGGTTCCAGTCGTACGAGCCGAGCAGCGACCACGCCGTGACGGCGCGGATGTCGACGCCTTCGCGCCGCAGCTGCCGCGCCGTGTCCCAGACCTCGACGAACCAGCGCACCTGCTCCTCGCGGCTGGTGCCGTTGTGGCACTCGGTCACGGCGATCGGCAGGCCGTAGCGCGCCCAGGCCTGCGCCAGCAACGCGGCCGGACCGAGCACGCCGGTGCGCAGGTGCCGGATCGCATCGACGTCGACGTGCGGGGTGCCGTCCGCATCCCACACCCGGCGGTCGGCCAGCGAGCGGTGCTCGTAGCGCTCGAGCCGGTGGTCGAACAGGCGCTCGCTCGACAGGTAGTGGTTGACGCCGACCACGTCGGGCGGGCACGGGTCGTCGGCGATCTGCCGCAGGCGCTCTTCCAGTCCGAAGGCCACCAGCCGATCCCACAAGGCGTGGCCGGGGACGACGTGGCCGCACAGCAGGTCCCAGGTCATCCACCGGCGCTCGTTCACGTGGTCGGCCTCGGCCTGCAGCGGAGGGGTCGCATGCACGAACCCAAGGTCGTCGGTCTGGATCAGCCGGGCGGCGGGGTTCACCGCGCGGATCGCCCGCATCGACAGCCGCGTGGCGTCGATCTCGTTCAGCAGCACGCGCCAGAAGGCGCCTTCGTCCGCCAGGTGCGGATACCAGAAGCCGTACAGGGCACTGAAGCGCGCCGTCGTCAGCGGTTCGTTCACCGGCGTCCAGTCGCGCACCCAGGGATAGCGCCGCGCCACCAGTCCCGCATGCCGGGCCAGGCCGGCCGCGAAGGTGTCGTGCAGCAGGCTGGTGTAATGCGGGCCGCTGCCGTGGTGGCACAAGGTCAGGATCGGCTGCAGGCCGAGCCTCTGAAACTCGGCCATGCGTCCGTCGGTCCAGGCGAAGTCGCAGGCATGCGGGTGCCGCGGTGCGATGCGCTCCCACAGCGCGGGATACCGCACCGAGCGCATGCCCAGGCCGGCCACCAGTTCGAGGTCGCTCACCCGGTGTTCATGGCCGCTGAGCGGGGTCTGGTCGAACCAGCGGTCACCGACCCGGTTGACGGTGCATTCGTGGCCGCCCCACAACTCGATCTCGAGGTCGGACGAAGGATTGGCGGCAGCGGCCGGCGGGTGGTGTGAAGGCATGCAGTGGCCCACCCGAGTGATCGGGCCGGGCTCCAGGAAAAAGGGGGAGGGTGGAGGGGCGCGCGGCGTGCGCGCCAGGACAAGGGGCGAGGCGCAGGGGTCGGTCAGGGCACCGGCCGGCCGGCGGAGGACCTGTGTTCGCGCAGGTCACGTGGGGTTGGCATGGACACAGTCTGTGGCCGACCCGGACGCCACGGCGTAGGACGGCCTTGTTGCGTCGCGCCGGCCGCCGGCCGGAGGGCACGCGCCATCCGCCTGCGTCGACCAGGCCCCGTGCGCCGTGCCTCCGACACGCCCGGGCACCTCCCGGACAGCATGCGCAGATGGGCGACCGATCCCGATTCCTGCAGGCACTGCACGCGCGACGCCGGTGTCCGCGAAGGGAGCGGGCCGACTACATCGGCGGGCTGGCCAAGGCAGATTCCGATGTGTTCGCGATTGCCACCGCGGGCGGCCGACACCCGCTCACCGGCTGGCCGTGCCGCGGCACGGCGTGCCCGAGATCCTGAGCGTGATGTGCACCGGCATAGCTGACTCGGCCGGCAAGTGGGCCTGCTTGGTGGGGTTGCCAGGCCAGAGCGGCGTCAGCGGCGGGATCATCGCCGTGGTGCCCGGCCGCGTGGGGTTGGCAGCCTTCTAGCCGCCGCTGGACCGCTCGGGCCACCGCGTGCGCACCGTGCACGGCCTGCGCGAGCGCTCCGGGGCGTGGGGGGCTGGACCTGTTCGGCCAGTTGGGCGAGGAAGGCTGAGGCGCGCGCCGCGCCGCAGGGTCAGTCTGCCGCGTTCTGCATCGGCCGGGGCAACTCGCCCGCGGGCGATGCATGGCCCAGCTGCACCCGCACGTCGTGCACGCGGTCGCCCACAGCCGCGATGGCGGCACGCAGGCGCTCGGGCGTGGTGCTCAGGCGCCGGGCCCAGGCCTGCACCGCCTGCTCGTCGCCAGCGGGGATGCGCTCGGCGTCCTGCCGGGCAAGGTTGGTCGCGTCGTCCGCCATGATCCCGATGGGATCAGTGACCGCTGCCCAGCATCAGCGCCTGCATCCGCTCGCGCCAGAACACCACGGCCGAGCGGGCTTCATTGACCCGCCGCTCGCAGGCGCCCTTGCGCAGTTCCTCGCGGAAGGTGGCGACGGCGGCCTTGAGCATGGTGCGCGCCACATCGAGCGAGCGCGAGGTCGCATCCAGCCCACCGGGTGGCGCCACCGGCGTCGGGGCCGGCTTGGCACGGCTCACCAGATCGGTCGCCTTCTTCAGGAATTCACGCACGTTCCACCATCCTTTCCGGCCCACAAGCTTGCCGCCGGCGCGGCGTCCGCGGTGTAGGCAGACGGCGCGTCCACGCGGCGCATCGCGTGAACATCCGCCACCGCGCACCGACCGGCCTGCGGCCGAGCATGTAGGACGCCTGCGCGTTGGCGCCAGGCCGAGCTCGACGCGGGGCGGCCGCCCCGCAGAATCGGCCCCCCGTCCCCACCGGAGCATCCCGATGCGCATCGGCCGCCTCTTCCCACGCTTGCTGCTCGCCTGGCTGGCGTTGCTGATGGCGGGCTGCGCCGTCGTCGGCCCGGTGCGGCCGGACGACGTGGCAGGCAAGACCTTCGTGGTCACCGGCGCCTCCAGCGGCTTCGGCCGCGGCGTGGCCCAGCAGCTGGGCGCGATGCGCGCCAACGTCGTGCTGGCGGCGCGCCGCACCGACCTGCTGCAGGAGGTCGGCACCCAGGTGGCGGCGGCCGGCGGGCAGGCGCTGGTGGTGACCACCGACGTGGCCCGCCCCGAGGAGATGGCGCGGCTGGCACAGGCGGCCGTGGCGCGGTTCGGCCGCATCGACGTCTGGATCAACAACGCCGCCGTCGGCGCGATCGGGCGGTTCGAGGACATCCCGGTGGCCGACCATGCCCGGGTGATCGACGTGAACGTCAAGGGCGTGATCCACGGCAGCCACGTGGCGATGCGGCAGTTCCGGGCGCAGGGACAGGGGTCGCTGGTGAACATCGGCTCGGTGGAGAGCGAGGTGCCGCTGGCCTACCACGCGTCGTACTCGGCCTCCAAGGCCGCCGTGCTGTCCCTCGGCCGTGCGCTGAACGAGGAGATCCGGCTCAGCGGTCAGACGGGCATCTCGGTCTCGACCGTCATGCCCTGGGCGACCGACACGCCGTTCTTCACCCACGCGGCGAACTACAGCGGCGGCACGCCGCGCATGGTCCTGTTCGACGATCCCCAGAAGGTGGTGGACGCGATCGTGTGGGTCTCGCTCCATCCGCGCGAGGAGCTGCCCGTGGGCTGGAAGGCCAGCCTCGCGACGTTCTCGCACTGGCTGGCGCCCGATCTCACGGAGCGCATCTCCGCCGACATCGTGCAGCGCCAGCAGTTCGACACCGCGCCGCCGGCACCGCCCACCGCCGGCTCGCTGCACGCGCCGATGCGCGAGGGCCGCGCCATCGAGGGCGGCGTGCGCGAGCGCATGCAGCGCGAGGATGCTGCGCGCCGGGACCCGGCCCCGCCGCAGCGCTGAGGCGGCACCGCGCCGGGCAATCCCGAGCGCCCGGCGGGACTGCTGTCGCGAGCGCGGGCCGCCGCCGTTATCCTCGCGCATGCCCCGCACCGCCGTCATCGACTTCGAGACCACCGGCCTGTCGCCCACCCTGGGAGATCGCGCCACCGAGGTCGCCATCGTGCTGATGGAAGGCGACCGCGAGGTCGACCGGTTCCAGAGCCTGATGAACGCCGGCGTGCGCATCCCGGCCTTCATCGAGGCGTACACGGGCATCACCAACGCGATGATCGCCACGGCGCCGCCCGCGCAGGCCGTGATGGCCTATGCCGCCCGCTTCGTGGGCGACACGCCGATGGTGGCGCACAACGCCTCGTTCGACCGGCGCTTCTGGGCCGCCGAGCTGGAGCGGGCAGGGCAGCCGGCCCGCCATGCGTTCGCCTGCACGCTGCTGCTGTCGCGCCGGCTGTACCCGGACGCACCGAATCACAAGCTGGGTTCGCTGGCGGCCTTCCATTCGCTGCCGTGCTCGGGGCGGGCGCACCGTGCGATGGCCGATGCCGAGGTGGCGGCGGCGCTGCTCGGCCAGATCCGGCACGACCTGCGGCGGCAGTACGGCGTGGGCGAGTGCCGGCACGACCTGCTGCTCAAGGTGCAGCGCAGTGCCCGCCACGCGATGCCGCGCGTGATCGAGAAGTACCTGCAGGGCGCGCCGGCTCAGCCCGCGGCGTAGGCCGCCCAGCCCCTGGCCCGCAGTTCGCAGGCCGGGCACGCGCCGCAGCCGTAGCCCCAGGCGTGCGGCGTCGCGTGGTCGCCCATGTAGCAGCTGTGGGTCTCCTCGCGGATCATCTCCACCAGTGCCGGACCGCCCAGCTGCTGCGCGAGCCGCCAGGTGGCGGCCTTGTCGATCCACATCAGCGGCGTCTCGATCACCAGCCGCGTGTCCAGCCCCAGCCCGAGCGCAACCTGCAGCGCCTTGAGCGTGTCGTCGCGGCAGTCCGGGTAGCCCGAGTAGTCGGTCTCGCACATCCCGCCCACCAGCACGCTGGTGCCACGCCGGTAGGCCAGCGCAGCGGCGAAGGTGAAGAAGAGCAGGTTACGACCCGGCACGAAGGTGTTGGGCAGGCCGTTCTGCTGGTACGCGATGGTCCGTTCGGCCGTGAGCGCCGTGTCGCTCAGCTGGCCCAGCAGCGACAGGTCCAGCAGGTGGTCCTCGCCCAGCCGGGGCGCCCATTGCGGGCAGCGGGACTTCAGCCGCTGCAGGAAGGCGGTGCGGCACTGCAACTCGACCCGGTGCCGCTGCCCGTAGTCGAAACCGACGGTCTCCACATGGGCGTAGCGCTCCAGCGCCCACGCCAGGCAGGTGGCGGAGTCCTGGCCGCCGGAGAAGAGGACGAGGGCGCGCGTGTGCATCGGCCGATTGTCGCCCGCGCCACGCGCGGCCGCGGCCTGCGCGGGGCAAGGCACACTCGGGCCTTTCCTCCGACCGCAGGCCGCGCCCCGTGTCCACCGCACCGTCCTCCGCCGCTCCCGCCGACTCGCTGTTCTCCGCCTTCGGACCGCTGCTGCCGCTGATGGCCATGGTCTTCATCGGCTACATCCCGATGGGCATGGCACTGCCGGTGCTGCCGCGCCACGTGCACGATGCGCTGGGGCAGGGGACCTTCGTGGTCGGCGTCGTGATGGGCGCGCAGTACCTCTCCGCGATCCTGCTGGGCCGCGGCTGGTCGGGCGCGGTGACGGACCTGCGCGGCCCGCGCGCCGCCGCCCTGGGCGGGCTGGTGGGTGCGTGCGGCGTCGGGGCCGTGTACTTCGCTTCGCTGGCGCTGCCGGGGCCGTCGCTGTCGCTCGCCACGCTCGTCGCCGGCCGGCTGGCCACCGGGGTGGCCGAGGCCTTCATCATCACCGCCGCCCTGAGCTGGGGGATGGCGCGGGTCGGGCCCGCCCACGCCGGCAAGGTGATCGGCTGGATCGGCATGGCGCTGTTCGCCGCCTACGGCCTGGGTGCCCCGATCGGCGCGGCCGTGCACGCCCGCTTCGGGTTCGAGGGCATCGCGCTGGCCACCGTGCTGGTGCCGCTGCTGGCGTTCGTGGTCGCACGCCGCATCCCCACGGTGGCGCCGACGCAGGCGAAACGGCCGCCGTTCTACCGGGTGCTGGGTGCCGTCAAGCTGCCCGGTGCCGCCCTGACGCTGGCCTCGTTCGGCTATGCCGCCATCAACGCCTTCGTCGCGCTGCTGTTCGTGCAGCGCGGCTGGGGCAGCGCCGCGCTGGCCTTCACCAGCCTGGGCGCCGGCTTCATCGCCGCGCGCCTGCTGGTCGGGCACCTGCCCGACCGCGTGGGCGGGGCGCGCGTGGCCGGCTGGTGCATGCTGGCCGAAGCCCTGGGCCAGGCGCTGATCGGCCTCGCGCCGGGCGTGCTGGTGGCCTGCGCCGGCGCCGCGCTCACCGGCGCCGGCTACGCGCTCGCGTTCCAGGGCTTCGGCGTGGAGGCGGTGCGCCGCGCCCCGCCGCAAAGCCGTGGCGCCGCGATGGGCGGCTACGTGGTGTTCCAGGATCTCTCGATGGGACTGGCCGGCCCGCTGGGCGGCTGGCTGGCGCTGCACGCGGGCCTGCAAGCCGTCTACCTCGTGGCCGCCGCCGGCGCGCTCGGCGCCGCCGGGCTGGCGTGGTGGATGGTGCGGCGCTGAGCGCGGGCGCCGGCCGGCCACGCACGGGCGGCCGGCGCCCGCTGCCCCCGTCAGACCGCGGTGCGCTCCGGCACTGCTGGCAGGTGCTCGGTGGCCCGGCGGACCGCCGACAAGGCCTGCTCCAGCGCCGCGATGTCGGGCGGCTTGGCCAGGTGGGCATCGAAGCCGGCGTCTGTGCAGCGGCGCCGCGCCGAGGCATCGGCGTAGCCCGACAGCGCGATCAGGTACACCGACTCCGTCGCGGCGTCGGCCCGCAGGGCACGGGCCAGGTCAAAGCCATCCAGCTCGCCGGGAAGGCCCAGGTCGGAGATCACCACGTCGGGCCGCATCTGCCGCGCCAGCGCGAGGCCCGTGCGGCCGTCGTAGGCCAGCTCCACCTGGTGCCCGCCGAGCTGCAGCAGCTCGCCCAGGGTGGCGGCGGCATCGTGGTTGTCCTCGACCACCAGGATGCGCAGCCCCGCGCGGCTGGCCGTGCCCGGTGGTGGCGGGCGCTGCGTCCGTTCGGCGCGCGCCAGCGGCAGCGTGATGATGAAGCGCGAGCCGTGGCCCAGGCCCTCGCTGTCGGCCATCACGCCGCCGCCGTGCAGCTCCGCCAGCCCCTTGGTGAGCGCCAGCCCGAGGCCCAGCCCGCCCTTGCTGCGCGCGATGTCCTGCGTGGCCTGCGCGAACGGATCGAACAGCCGGCCCAGCAGTTCCTTGTCCATGCCGATGCCGGTGTCGCTGACCACGATGCGCACCGTGCCCGGCGGTGCCTCGGGCACGCCCGGCTCCCTCGCCGCGCCGGCCGCGGCGGGGCGGCCCACCAGGGTGCGGACCTCCACCGTGCCCGGCCCCTGCTGGAAGCGCACCGCGTTGGTCAGCAGGTTGCCCAGCATCTGCGCCAGCCGCACCGGATCGCCTTCCACCCAGGCCGGGCCGTCACAGCCGTGCAGCACCAGCCTCTGGCCGGCGGCCTCGAGGCTCTCGCGGTAGTCCTCGCAGGTCTGGCAGACGATCGCGGCCAGGTCGCAAGGCTCCTTGCGCAAGGTCAGCTTCCCGCGCGCGATGCGGCTGACGTCGAGCAGGTCGTCGATCAGGCGGGCCATGTGGCTCACCTGCCGACCGATGATGTCGCGGGTGCGCACCAGCCGGGCGTCCTCGTTGCCGATGCGCTTGAGGATCTCGACCGCGTTGCGCACCGGCGCCAGCGGGTTGCGCAGCTCGTGCGCCAGCACCGCGATGAATTCGTCCTTGCGGCGGTCGGCGTTGCGCAGCGCCTCCTCGGCCTGGCGCTGCGCGTTGACGTCGGTGTTGGTGCCGAACCAGCTGACGATGCGCCCGGCCTGGTCGCGCAGCGGGAAGGCGCGCGAGAGGAACCAGCGGTAGTCGCCATCCCGTCCCCGCAGCGGGAAGGTGTCCTCCCACGGCTCGCCGCTGGCGACGTGGCGACGGAACTTGGCGATCACCCGCGCCACGTGGTCCGGATGGTGCACCCACTGCCAGCCCGCCTCCTTCATCTGCTCCATGCTGGCACCGGTGTACTCGAACCAGCGGCGGTTGTACCAGGTGATGAAGCCGCCGGCATCGGTCATCCAGGCCATCTGCGCGATGTTGTCGGCCAGCGACTGGAACATGGCCGCGTTCTCCTGCAACGCCGCCTGCGCCGCCACCAGCGCCGTGACGTCGGTCTGCGCCAGCACCGCGCCCAGGATGCGGCCCTGCGCATCGCGCACCGGTGCCGCACTGCTGACCACGGTGCGGCGCTGCCCGGGCTGGTCGAACGGTTCGATCTCGACGATGTCCTCGCGCACCGTCTCGCCGCGCAGTGCGCGCGCCATCGCCCAGTCGTGCGCCGCGATCGGCTCGCCCTGCAGCTCGGACTGGTCGGCCCACCAGCCCTTCCACTCGCGGTAGTCGTCCATGCTCTCGGTCCTCGGCGCAGCGCCCCAGAGCCGCGCATGGGCGGCGTTGAACCGCACCGGCCGGCCCTGCGTGTCGGCCAGCACGATGCCGGCCGGCGCGGACTCGAGCGTGGCATCGAGGATCGCGCGTTCGGCCTCGGCCCGGCCGGCCAGCTCGCGCGCGCGCTGCTCGCTCTCGCGCAGGGCCATCTCGGCCCGCTTGCGTTCGGAGATGTCGAGCACAAAGGAAACGCCCAGCGACTCGCCGCTCATCGCCGAGCCGACCAGCACCCAGATGCGACTGCCGTCCGGGCGCAGGTACTCCTTTTCCGTCGGCGCAAGCTGCCCGCTCGCGCGCAGCTGCGGCAAGGCATGCTGGTCCTGCAGCGCGTACTCGGGCGGCGTCAGGTCCGGCAAGCGGACCTCGGCGCCGTGCAGTGCCGCCCGCTCGCGGCCCCAGATGCGCAGCAGTTCGTCGTTGGCGTCCAGCACGCGGCCGTCCAGGTCCCAGCACATGATGCCCAGCAGGTTGGTCTCGAACAGGCGTTGCAGCAGGTCCTGGCTGTGCCGCAACGCGGCTTCGGCACGGCGCTGCTCGGTGCGGTCCAGCACCGAGGCGAGCACCAGGCCCTCGGATTCGCCCTGCAGCAGGTTCAGGCCGATGGCGACCTCGAACAGCGAGCCGTCGCTGCGCCGGGCCAGCCGCTCGCCGCCTGCACCCAGCAGGCGGCGTGCGCTCTCCGGCTCCGCCGGCCGGTCGTCGGCACGCGGTCCCTGCGGCTGGTCGGCGAGCAACTGCGTGATCGAGAGTCCGGCGAGCTGGTCGGCCGCGTACCCGAACAGGCGCGCCGCCTCGTGGTTGGCCAGCGCGATGCGGCCATCGGGCTCGATCAGCAGCATGCCCGAAGGAGACGCCTCGAAGGTCTGGCGCACCCGCCGCTCGCGCGCGGCGAGCGCGTGCTGCGTGGCCAGCAGCTGCGCGTGCTCGCGCCGCAGGTGCTGCAGCGCGATCCGCCGCGTCGCGATCAGCCAGGCCGAGAGGCCACCGAGGCCGACGAAGAAGCCGAACCTGGCCCACTCGCGCGCGTCCTGCGGCACCCACGTGAACCGCGGCTCGGCCTGCAAGGCCTGGCCTCCGACCGCGCACAGCACCACCGCCAGCAGGCCCGGTCCCAGCCCGCCGATCCAGGCCGCCAGCATCGGCGCGGCAAGCAGCACGATGAACCGGGGCTGGCCGGGCATCAGCGGCTCGATCGCCTGGTGCAGCCCGAGCACGGCCACCGCCAGCAACGCCGCGACGAGCCAGGCGCGCAGCGCCACCCAGCGGCCTGATGGGGTCGGTCCCGAAGGCATGTCGCGTCAATCTAACGATTGCAGCCCGGCCATGCATGGCACGGCGGTAACTTGTGCTGGACTTCTTTTCCCGCAGCGCCATCATCGGGGCTGCTCAACGATGGAGATCGCGATGGCGATGGCGGTGCTGGTGCTGGGATTGGTCCTGTTCCTGGGCGTGCACTCGACCCGCATCGTCGCCGAGGACTGGCGCAGCCGGATGGTCGGCCGGCTGGGCGAGAACGGCTGGAAGGGGCTGTACACGGGGGTGTCGCTGGCTGGATTCGCCTTGCTGGTGTGGGGCTACGGCCTGGCCCGGCAGCAGCCGGTGGCACTGTGGGCGCCCCCGCGCGGCATGAACCACCTGGCGGCCTTGCTGATGCTGCCGTCGTTCGTGCTGCTGGTCGCCGCCTACGTGCCGCGCAACGGCATCCGCGCGCGCCTGCACCATCCGATGGTCCTCGGCGTGAAGCTCTGGGCACTGGCGCACCTGCTGGCCAACGGCAACCTGGCCGACGTGGTGCTGTTCGGCGCGTTCCTCGCCTGGGCGGTGCTGGACTTCCGCTCGTTGCGCCGGCGCGACCGGGCGCGCCAGACGGTGTTCGCGGCGGGCACGACGGCCGGCACCGCCACTGCGGTGCTGGTCGGTGCGGCGCTCTACGCCGTGTTCGTGACGTGGGCGCACGCCCGTCTCTTCGGCGTGAGCCCGCTGGGGTTCTGAGCCGACCCAGCCGGACGGCTCAGCGCGAGAAGACGGTTTCGACGCCGGCCGTGGCGCGGCCGTCGGCAAGATCCTGGTCGGCCTGCACCGCGCCAGCGGCACCGTCCGCACCGGCGGCCCCCGCTCGTTCGGGGGCGGCGTCCCGGCCCGCATGGCCATGCGAGCCCCGGCCGGTGATCTCCTGCAGTGCGTCGATGCGGCGCGAGGCGTCCGCCTTGCTCAGCGTCTCGTCGAACGGCTCCTTCGCCTCCTCGCTCAGCGTCTTCAGATAGGAGCGCTGAGCGCCGGTCATCGGCTCGTCGCCGGTGACCCAGTCGGCCGGGTCCTTCTCCATGTTGGACTGCTCGGCCATGGATTGGGTGTGCTTGTCTGTCATGGGTTGCACTCGTGGGCTGTCGATAAGCACAGTGTTCGTGCCGTCGCCGGCCCGGGCTGTAGGCGCGATTCGCATCCGGCTGACAGTGATGCTGTTGCGCCCGCTTGCAGCGCGACACAACGCATGACGTGGGCCCGACGTCGTCCGACACCAAGGCCGAGATCGTCCTTTCCACAATGGCCGCAAGAACCTTCAAGGAGAACCCACATGGACGATCTCAAGGCACCGAGGCCACTGGCCGTGGTCACCGGCGCTTCCTCGGGCATCGGCTACCACCTGGCCTGCATCGCCGCGGCGCACGGGTATGACCTCGTGGTGGCCGCCGACCGGCCGCTCGAGGAGGCGGTGGCTGCCTTCAAGGCGGCCGGCGCCGAGCGGGTCGACGCGGTGCAGACCGAACTGGCGAGCCGGCAGGGCATCGACGAACTGATGGCCAGGCTGCAGGGGCGCGAGGTCGATGCGCTGTGCGCCAACGCCGGACACGGCCTGGGCGGCGCCTTCCTGGAACAGGACTTCCAGGACGTGCAGCACGTGATCGACACCAACGTGACCGGCACGCTCTACCTGATCCAGCAGGTGGCGCGCGGCATGACGGCGCGCGGACAGGGCCGCATCCTGGTCACCGGCTCGATCGCCGGCTTCCAGCCCGGCGCGTTCCATGCTGTCTACAACGGCAGCAAGGCGTTCGTCGATTCGTTCGCCCAGGCGCTGCGCAACGAGATGAAGGACAGCGGCGTGACGGTCAGCCTGCTGATGCCGGGCCCCACCGACACCGAGTTCTTCGAGCGCGCCGACCTGCTGGACACCAAGGTCGGGGCGGACATGAAGAAGGACGATCCGGCGATGGTCGCGCGCATGGGCTTCGACGCGATGCTCAAGGGCGAGGCCGACGTCGTCGCGGGCTGGAAGAGCAAGCTGCAGGTCGTCGGCTCCAAGGTGATGCCGGCGCAGGCCGTCGCCGAGGCGCATCGCAAGCTGGCCGAGCCCGGCTCGGCCAAGCACAACCACCCCGAGTACGCGCAAGTGCACCCCATCGGACCCCACGAGGACAACCAATCATGAGCAAGAAGCAGGACTTCCTTCGCAGCGAGCAGAGCCGGGACAAGCATCCGGAGAAGATGATGGCGGGCAGCGCCGCCGACCTGTCGGCCCGCAGCCAGGCCAAGGGCAATCCGGCGGACCACCAGCAGCCGCACACCCCGAAGCTGAGCAACGACCACAACAAGGTCGGCGACAAGGCCCCGACCCAGACCAACCAGGGCCAGCGCACCCCGCAGAGCCGCCACGACCGGCAGACCATCAGCGGCGGGCCGATGAACGTGGTGCAGGCGCGCACCGGCGGCAAAGGAGCCGGCCGCGGGCCGCGGGGCGGCGGCACCGTCGGCGGCGGCGCCGGCTGACCCCGGGCACCGAATAGCCGAGCAGGGCCGTGGGGCGCACGGCCATGGCTACCATCCGGCGCCATCCGCTGGAGGTGTTCATGGCCCGTGTCCCCCTGGCCTACGTCGCGGCACTGGTCGCGATCGGGGTTCTCGATTTCATCTGGCTGCGCCTGGTCGCCACGGCGTGGTACGAGGCCGGCATGGGCCACCTGATGGCCGCCCGGCCCCACCTGGCGGCCGCGGCGGCCTTCTACTTCCTCTACCCGGTGGGCGTGCTGGTGTTCGCCGCGCTGCCTGCCGCCGGCGATCCGGTCCGGGCGCTGCTGCTCGGCGCGCTGTTCGGCGCCTTCTGCTACGGCACCTTCGATCTCACCAGCCTGGCGGTGCTGCGCGATTACCCGGCCTGGCTGGCACTGCTGGACATCGGCTGGGGCGCGTTCGTGAGCGCGTGCGGTGCGGTGGCCGCAGCGCTCGCCTGGCGCGCGCTGGCAGCCTGAGCGGCACCGTCCGGATCGCGCCGCTGCCAGGGTTGCAGCCGCTGGGCGCTACTCGCGGCGCAGCGCGAGTTCCAGGTTCGCAAGCATCCGGCTCCAGCCTTCCTCGGTGCGCTCGAGCATCTCGCGCGCATCCTCGGCCAGCCCGAGGTCGTGGCGCAGGGTGAGCTCGCAGCCGTCGCCCTGCGGCTCGATGTCGATGATGACCGTGGTCTCGTGCGACTGGAACTGCGGCAGCGAGAAACTGAAGGCGATGCGGCGGGGCCGGTCCAGCTGCAGGAAGCGGCCGCAGTGCTCCACGTCCAGGGTGGTGTCGGGCGCGCCTTCCAGCCGCCGGTGGTCCACGATGGTGAAGGTGCCGTTGACGCCCGGCTCGATCTCGCAGCGGATCACCTGGCCGGCCGGGGCCCGGAACAGGAAGTGCCGGGCGATGTCGGGGTCCAGCCAGGCGTCGTAGAGGGAGTCGGCGGTGCAGGCAAAGGCACGCTGCACGCGCACGATGGTGGAGGTGACCATGCGCGGTTATCGCCGGGGCGGCGCCGCCGAGTCAAGCTGAACGAGGCGCACCAGGCGCGGGTCGTCAGCGCGCGTCGGGCAACTCGATCTTGACCTCCAGCACCTCGAGGTTGTCCTGGCGGTCCAGTTGCACCTTGATGTCCTTCGGGTCGATCTTGATGTACTTGCCGATGACCGCGACCAGGTCGCGTTGCAGATCGGGCAGGTAGTCGGGCTCGGCGGCATTGCGGCCGCTGCGCTCGTGCGCCAGGATGATCTGCAGGCGCTCCTTGGCGACGCTGGCGGTCTTCTTCTTTTCGCCGAGCAGGAAGGAGAGGAACGACGCCATGGTCAGCGACCCCCGAACAGGCGCTTGAGGAATCCCTGCTTCTGCGCGTCGACGAAGCGCAGCGGCTTGTCCTGGCCCAGGAAGCGGTCCACCACGTCCTTGTACGCCTCGGACACGTCGCTGCCCTTGAGGTGCACCGCGGGCGTGCCCTGGTTGCTCGCCTGCAGCACGCTCTCGCTCTCCGGAATCACGCCGATCAGCGGGATGCGCAGGATGTCCTGGATGTCCTCCAGCGACAGCATCTGCCCCTGGTCGACCCGGTTGGGGTTGTAGCGCGTGATCAGCAGGTGTTCCTTGATCGGCTCCTTGCCTTCCATCGCGCGCTTGGTCTTGGACGACAGCATGCCCAGGATGCGGTCGGAGTCGCGCACCGAGGAGACCTCGGGGTTGGTCACCACCAGCGCCTCGTCGGCGAAGTGCATGGCCATCAGCGCACCGGTCTCGATGCCGGCGGGCGAGTCGCACACGATGTACTCGAAGCCCATGCCGGCCAGGTCGTCCAGCACCTTCTCCACGCCCTCGCGGGAGAGCGCTTCCTTGTCGCGCGTCTGCGAGGCGGCCAGCACGAACAGGTTGTCGCAGTGCTTGTCCTTGATCAGCGCCTGGTTCAGCGTCGCCTCGCCCTGGATCACGTTGATGAAGTCGTACACCACGCGCCGCTCGCAGCCCATGATCAGGTCGAGGTTGCGCAGGCCGACGTCGAAGTCGATGACGGCGGTCTTGTGGCCGGCCAGCGCCAGGCCCGAGGCGAAGCTCGCGCTGGTGGTGGTCTTGCCCACCCCGCCCTTGCCGGAGGTGACGACGATGATCTTTGCCATGGGGACTGGGTTCCTCAGCGGAGTTTCAGGGGGTCCATCACCAGCTTGCCGTCCACGCCGCCTTCCAGGCGGATCTGGGTCGGCTTGCCGCGCAGCTCGCGGGGCAATGGCACGTCGCTCGTGCGGTACACGCCGGCGATGGAGATGAGTTCGGGTTCCAGGCAGAGCGTCACGATGCGGGCGGCGTCATGGCCCCGCGCACCGGCGATGGCCTTGCCGCGCAGCGGCGCGTACACGTGGATGCTGCCGTCGGCAATGACCTCGGCGCCCGGGTTCACCATCGACATCACCACCAGGTCGCGCCCGCGTGCGTACACCTGCTGGCCCGAGCGCAGCGGCCGGTCGACCACCAGCGCGCCCAGCGGAATGGCGCCGTCGCCCGCCGCTGCCGGCGGCTCGGGCGTCGTCACCGGTGCCGGCTGGACACGCTCCTGCTGCGGCCGCGGGGTCGTCAGCACGGCGTCGTTCGCCGGCACCAGTCCGGCCGCCCGGGCAGCGGCCATCTGCACCGCGCCGCCGCCGCGCACCGCGACCGGCACCACCCGATAGCCGCGCAGCAGCTGCAGCAAGGCCGGGAAGTCCGGCGCCACGTCCTGGTCCTGCAGCGGCGTGAGGTCGATGACGAGGGCGTCCTGGTCGAAGAAGTCGGGGATGTCGCCGAAGCGCGCCTGCAGCTCCTGCGCCAGGGCCTGCATGTCGGCCGATTTCAACAGCAGCGACACCAGGGGGAGGTTGGCGCTCTTGATCTCGAACGTGGCAGGAGCACGGCCTGCGAGGGCAACGGACATCGATGGGGGCCTGGTACTTCTGGGGGGCCTCGGAAGGCGGGCGCATCTTAGCAGCGGCCGCAGGCGCAGTCCTACACATTCTGTTGCCGGCTGCGGGTGCAGCGCCCAGGGGTGCATGTCCAGACTGGATCCGGGGCCCGGTGGCTCCAGGAGACACCCATGAAACTGCATCACACCCCCTGGCACTGGATCGCGGTGGGCGCCGTGCTGGCGGTCGCGTTGTTCACGTTGGGCGAGGTCCACGGCCAGAGCACGGGCCCGGCCGCCGTGTTCGAGGGGCGGCCCGCCATGGCAGGCGCCCAGGCCGGCACCGGTGCCATGGCCGGCCCGCCCCAGGGCGGCCTGGGCCCGCAGAACCCCGACCAGCCCGGCGGGGGGCTGACCCTGCACCGCCCGGCCGCGGTCGAGGCGGCCGGCCCGGTGCCACCGCGCGACCCCGGCGTCGGGCGGCCCGGCGGCAGCGAGGTGCAGCCGCGGCGTGACCGCGACGCCGGCGAGGTGGTCCGCCGCGACCGCGACAGCGGTGCCTTGCGCGACCAGAACGCCGCGCCGGACAAGGCCAGGCGGGGCACCAAGCGGTCGATCGAGCGGTCCCGGCGGGGCGTCGGCGGGGTGGACAGCTGACCGGGCCGCCGGCCGCGGTCGATTTTTCTCGGGCCTCTCTTTCTTCTTAGGAAGTCCTATATCAAATTAGTAGTAGCTAGTAGAGGCTGCCCCGCGCTGTGGACAAGCGGAAAAAAGCCAGGCGTGGCCACGACTTGCTGCATCCCCGAGACTGTGGGCGGCCGTGCTTCCCGACTGCTGCGCGGACGGGAACAACTTCGGCCCGCGCCTCCGGGCTGTGGATAAGGTGCCGGTTGTGCCGGGACTGTCCCCAGAGTTGTTCCTTGACGTCCGGTGCCGGTGCGTGCCAGGCGCGCGGCGTCGGCGACGCGGCGGCCTCAGCCGAGGAGGGCGCGGGCGTGTCTCAGGTCGGCCACGAAGGCCGCGAAAGCCGCCTCCCGGTCCTCGGCCGGCATGCGCAGCAGCGCAGAGGGGTGCAGCGTGACCAGCACCTTGAGGCCATCGGGCCGCTCCAGCCAGCGGCCGCGTTCGGCGGTGACGGCCACCGGCCGGCCCATCAGCGAGCGGGCGGCGGTCGCACCCAGCGCGACCAGCGCCTTGGGCTTGACCAGCGCGATCTCGTCCTCGAGCCAGTGCAGGCAGGCGGCGGCCTCGCGCTGGCTCGGGCTCTTGTGGATGCGGCGCTTGCCGCGCAGCTCGAACTTGAAGTGCTTGACCGCGTTGGAGACGAAGACCGCATCGCGCGGCACGTCCACGGCCGCCAGCGCGCGATCGAGCAGCTGGCCGGCCGGGCCGACGAAGGGATGGCCCTGCAGGTCCTCCTGGTCGCCCGGTTGCTCGCCCACGAACATCAGCGGCGCATGCAGTCGGCCTTCACCGTTGACCGACTGGGTGGCGTGCTCGCCGATCGGGCACTCGCGGCAGCGCATGGTCGCCGCCTTGAGCTCCTCCAGCGACCGGATGCCGTCCCGGTGGAGCGTGACCACCGGATCGGCCGCGACCGGCCGCGGGATGCGCCGCTGCGGTTCGCTGGCGGGACGTTCGATCATCTGGCCGCTCCTTTGCTGCGCCTGCGCCGCCAGGCCGTCGATCAACTGCGCCTCGGGCAGGTCGGGCCAGTACTTGCGCGGCATCTCCTTGCGCATCGTGTCCAGCTTCAGCCGGGCCGGGTTGAACACGCTCTGGTAGTAGGTGAGCCACAGCTGCTCGCCGGCATCGGGCGGCGGCGCATCGGCGCGTCGCCCGCCCGGGCCGAACAGCAGCTGGCTGCCGTCCCAGCGGAGCGAGCGTTCCGGCGTCAGGATGGCCCAGCGCATGGTGGTGAAGCGGCGTGCGAACCACGGCGCCACCGCTTCCACGATGTGGTGGGTCGGCTCGAACCAGGCCACGTGCAGCACCTCGCCCGGGTGCTCGTCGTCGGCCACCTGCCGGAAACGCAGGAAGGCCTTCATCTTGTGCATGTCGCGCCGCACCGACTGCGCCATCTGCTGGGCCAGCAGCATGTCGGGGTCGATCGGGTCGTTGCGCAGCGTCGGTTCGTGCACCAGCCGCCAGAGCAGCCGGTACAACAGGGAGAAGCGCTGCGGGTCGTGGTGCAGCACCACGACCTCGCACAGCCGCAGGAACGACGCGGGGACGATGGCGGTGGCCGCCTTGGGAATGCTGCGTGCGCCGGACGGGTCGGCGCCGGGCGGCGAGGCGAAGAGATCGGCCTCAGCCTCGCTTCCGGTTTCCCACTGCACCTCGTCGGGCGGCACCTGGTGGGCCAGCAGCGCCCGGGCCTCGTTGCGAAAGCCCAGGAGATCGGTCTGGCCGGACAGGCGCGCGTGCATGGCGATCAGAACAGGACGCCCTGTTCGGGCATGCGTTCGGGTGAAGGGGTGGGAGCCTCGCCTCGCGGACGGTGGTCGGCCAGTTCGACGAAGGGCAGGACCTTGCGGGTGAGCACGTGCAGCCGCTTCAGGTCGTCGCTGCGCAGGCGCCGCACGCGCCGGGCGAGCAGCAGCCGTTCCACCGCCTTGACCCCCAGGCCCGGCACCCGCAGCAGCAGCTCCCGCGGCGCCCGGTTCAGGTCCACCGGGAAGCGCTCGGGGTGGGCCAGCGCCCAGGCGAGCTTCGGGTCGACGTCCAGCGACAGCATGCCGCCGGCGGCAGGCGGCGTGATCTCCGCGGCCTCGAAGCCGTAGAAGCGCATCAGCCAGTCGGCCTGGTACAGGCGGTGCTCGCGCACCAGCGGCGGGGCCTTCAGCGGCAGGCCGGCCGCCGCATGCGGGATGGGACTGAAGGCCGAGTAGTAGACGCGCTTGAGGGCATAGGCCCCGTACAGCTGGGCACTGGTGCCCAGGATGGTGGCGTCGTCGGTGCCGTCGGCCCCCACGATCATCTGCGTGCTCTGGCCGGCGGCCGCGAAGTGCGGCGGCTGGGCACGGGCCGGCCGCACCCCGGGCACCACGGTGACCGGCTTCTCGTCGGCCTCGCGGCGCTGTTCGCGGGCGGCGTCGATGTGCACGCGCAGCCGCGCCATCGAGCGGCGGATCGAGCCGACATCCTTTTCGGGGGCCAGCGCGCGCAGCCCGGCTTCGGTGGGCAGCTCGACGTTGATGGACAGGCGATCGGCGTACCGGCCGGCGCGCGCCAGCAGCTCGGGCGCGGCCTCCGGGATGGTCTTGAGGTGGATGTAGCCGCGGAAATCGTGGTCCTCGCGCAGCTGCCGCGCGACCTCGACCACCTGCTCCATCGTGTAGTCGGGGCTGCGGATGATGCCGCTCGACAGGAACAGGCCTTCGATGCAGTTGCGGCGGTAGAAGTCCAGCGTGAGGTGCACCACCTCCTCGACGCTGAAGCGGGCGCGCTGCACGTTGCTGCTGGCGCGGTTGACGCAGTACAGGCAGTCGTACTGGCAGAAGTTGGTCAGCAGCACCTTGAGCAGCGAGACGCAGCGCCCGTCCGGCGTGAAGCTGTGGCAGATGCCGGTGCCGTCGTTGGAGCCCAGGCCGCGGCCGTCGGACGAATCGCGGGCGCGCCCGCCGCTGGACGCGCACGAGGCGTCGTATTTCGCCGCATCGGCGAGGATCGCAAGCTTGGCCTTCAGTTCCACTGGATGACTGTACAGTGATCGGCGGCAGGCCGCACCCCCATTGGACTTGCCCCGGTGGGCGGGTGGGATTTGGGCAGCCGCAACGCGGCGGATCAGGACGGGGCTGCGCATGGCGGACTCCGAAGCGCTAGGCAGGCGCGATGTGGGCCTTCTTGCGCAGCCGTCGCGCGCGCACCTCCATCGCCAGGTACATCAGCGCGGCGATCACCAGTGGCCCGATGTAGTAGACGGAGCGGTAGCCCAGCAGGGCGGCAAGCAGCTGGCCTTCGGCGATGCGGTGGCTCAACAGCGCGATGAACACCGCCTCGAACACACCCAGGCCGGCCGGCACGTGCAGCACCACGCCCGCGATGGCGCCCACCAGCAGCACCGTCAGCACGTCGGTGTACGGCACCTTCTGCTGCAGCAGCACCCAGATGATGGCCGCCATCAGGCTCCAGTTGACGCACGAGATCGCCATCTGCAGCACGGCCATGCGCCAGGGCGGCAGGTACAGCTCGTGGCCGCGGACGTTCCAGGTGTGGTCGCCGGCGCGCCAGCAGGCGACGATGTAGGCCAGCGAGATCGCCATCAGGCCCGCCCCGATCCATTGCAGCCCGTGGTTGCCCATGTGCCACGAGGGCGGCAGCGCCAGCGGATGCACGACGAACAGGAAGCCGGCCAGCAGCTTGTAGCCCAGCCAGTTGGTCAACATGCTCATCGACACGATGCGCGTGATCACGCCCATCGGCAGCCCCAGGCGCGAGTACAGCCGGTAGCGGAAGCCCACGCCCCCCACCAGCGAGCCGATGCACAGGTTGAAGGCGTAGCTGATGAAGTTGACCGCCATCACGATCGGCGTCTTGAGCGTGTGCCCGGTGTAGCGCCGGCCGATCAGGTCGAAGCAGCTGTAGAGCAGATGGCTCGCAACGGCGAACCCGACGGCGGCCAGCAGCGCCGGCGCCGGCAGGTTCTGCAGCGATGCGAGCACGTCGTCCCAGTCGATGTGCTGGCCGTACTCGACCAGCAGCCAGGCCACGGCGACGAAGAAGGCGATCGACAGGCCGCGCTTGAGCCAGGGCCACCAGGGACGCTTCGGACGTGCCGCCGGGGCCGGGTTCGCCGCCGCCGCGCGCGCATCGCGCGGGGTCTCGACCACGTCGTCGTTGGCGGCCTCGCGCAGGCCCCGCGGCAGCGAATGGGTGTTCATCGTCCGTCCCGGTGGGCGTACGCATGGGCCAGCACGGCCGGGTCGGCCAGGCGCGGGCGGTGCCGCGGCAGCCAGGACACCAGGCTGGGATAGAGGCGCACCAGGTGGAAGGCCAGGAAGCTGCGCAGCACGTGGACGAAGCCGCCCGAAGCCTCGAGCTCCTCGGCCTGGATCTGCTTGCAGCTGTGGCGCACCAGATGGTCGAGCCGCTCGTGCAGGTGCGCGTTGAAGGCGCGGTCCCGGATGATCACGTTGGCTTCCAGGTTGAGCGACAGGCTCAAGGGATCGAGGTTGCTCGATCCCACCGTCGACCATTCGTCGTCGGCCAGCGCCACCTTGCCGTGCAGTGGACGTTCGCAGTACTCGTAGATGCGCACGCCGGCTTTCACCAGGTGGCTGTACAGCGCGCTGGCGGCCGTCTTGACGATCGGCATGTCGGGCTGGCCCTGCAGGATCAGCCGCACGTCCACGCCCCGGCGCGCGGCGCGCCGCAGGTCGCGGATGAGCCGGTAGCCGGGGAAGAAGTAGGCGTTGGCGATGACGATCCGATGCCGTGCCAGCCGGATGGCGAGCCGGTACTGCCGCTCGATGTCGGTGGTGTGGAAGCTGTTGTCGCGCGAGACCAGCATGGCCCGCGCGGTGCCGGCGTGCGGCAGCTCGTGGGCCGCGTGGCGCACCTGGCGCCGCCAGCGCCAGAAGCGGCGGTGCTCGCCGTGGCGCGAGCCCGCGGTGAGGTTGGCATGCACGAAGCGGTGGATCTCCGCCACCACCGGGCCGCGGATCTCCACCGCGTAGTCCTGCTTGGCTTCCGGACCGTAGTCGGCCAGGTGGTCGGCCGAGTAGTTGATGCCGCCGACGAAGGCGATCTCGCCGTCGACGACCACGATCTTGCGGTGCATGCGGCGCAGCAGCTTGGGTCGCAGGCCGAAGGGGCGCGGACCCGGGTCGAACACGTGCAGCCGCACGCCGGCTTCGCGCAGGCCCGCGATGAACTGCGGCGACAGGTCCGGCGAACCCCAGCCGTCGATCGTCACGTCCACCTGGACGCCGCGCCGCGCCGCCGCGACCAGCACCTCGTGCAGCGCCAGCCCCACCTTGTCCTCGAACAGGATGAAGGTCTCGAGCACGACTTCCTTGCGGGCGTCGGCGATGCGCTGGAACACGCAGGGGTAGAACGCCTCGCCGTTCTCCAGCAGGGTGAAGTGGTTACCGTCGAACCAGCGGCCGGCCATGGGCAATCCGTTTCAGAGAGTCAGAGATGGATCTCGGCCACCAGCGGCGCGTGGTCGGACAGATGCGACCACGGCTTGCGTGGCAGCACCACGGGCAGGTGGACCGAGGCGTTGCGCACGTAGATGCGGTCCAGGCACAGGAGCGGGAAGCGCGAGGGGAACGTCTTGGCGGGCTCGCCGTACGCGTTGACGAACACTTCGCGCAGGCCGATCTCGCGCTCCAGGATCGCGTTGGCACGGCGTCGCCAGTCGTTGAAGTCGCCCGCGACCACCAGCGGCGCGTCGTCGGGCACCTCGCTGCGCACCATCTCGCACAGCAGGTCCAGCTGCTGCACCCGGTGCGACTCGGCCAGCCCCAGGTGCACGCAGATGCAGTGCACGTCGACCGGCTGGCCCGGCACGCGCAGCACGCAATGCAGCAGCCCGCGCTTTTCCGGCCCGGGGAGCGAGACGTCGTGGTTCTGGAAATGCACGATGGGGAACTTGGACATCACCGCGTTGCCGTGTTCCCCCTTGGGATAGACGACGTTGCGCCCGTAGGCGAACTGCGGCCAGATGCTCTCGGCCAGGAACTCGTGGTGCGGCGCGTCGGGCCAGTCGGCGAACCGCTTGCCATGCTCCTCGTGCGCGCCCAGCACCTCCTGCAGGAACACCACGTCCGCGCCCACCTTGCGCACGGCGTCGCGCAGCTCCGGCAGCATGAACTTCCGGTTGAAGCTGGTGAAGCCCTTGTGGATGTTGACCGTCATGACGGTGAGCGGCGCCGCGCTGGCCGGGGTCTCTGGCATTCCCTGGGGATGAAGATGGATGGAGACGGCCAGTTCTACCGACGGGCTCTACAGCAGGGTGTAGGACGCAAGGCAGATCTGGTGTCGATCCCGGTGCGAGCGCGCGTGGGGCAGTTCCGCGCCCCCCACGGAGGCTGGGCTTGGCCGCAGAATCCCTTCCTCAGCCACTCTTGCCGACCCCGAGGTTCCGATGCGCTCCGTCCACCCCGCCGTGTCCCGTGTCCTGTTCCTGGCCTGTGCCGTCGCGCTGGGCGTCGTCGCCGCGCCTGCCGGGGCCGAAGGCCTGGCGCCCGGGGGCGCGTTCGTCCAGGGTGGGGGCGGTGAGCGCGACGTCGGCGTGGGGGCCGTCGGCCTGCTGTGGCCATGGGCCTGGCGCTCCTCGTTTGCGGGCACGCAGGTGACCGGCGAGACCGAGCTGTTCGCCGCCGCGTGGCGGGCGCGGCGCGTCGGCGGCGGCAAGCAGACCTACGCGCAGCTGGGACTGGTGCCGTTGCTGCGCCTGCGGCCCGGCGAAGGCCGCTCGCCCTGGTTCTTCGAGGCCGGCATCGGCGTGTCGTACACCGACGATGTGTTCGTCACGCCTGACAAGACCTTCAGCACGCGCTGGAACTTCAGCGACAACCTCGGGTTCGGCCGCAGCTTCGGCCAGCAGCGGCAGCATGAAGTGAGCCTGCGGCTGCAGCACACGTCCAACGCGGGCATCCGCAAGCCCAACCCGGGCGAGGACCTGCTCCTGGTGCGCTACACGACCCGCTTCTGACGACGGTCCGCTGCGGCCCGGGCCCGCGTCGCCGGTCCCCCGGGTCCTACAGGCATCGCCTCGCGCGTCCGGCACCTGCGCCGCCGGGCGCTGCCTAGAGTCTTCCCATGCCCCGCACCCACGGGGCTGTGCTTTCCGTCCCCCGGGCGGGACGACGTGATGCGGCTGCCGCGTGCGGCCCATCGTTCCAACAAACCCCAGAACCTGAAGGAGTGACTCCCATGCGAGCCAACACCAAGACCACGACCCTCTCGCTGCTGCTGGCCGGCCTGCTCGGCGCCGGTGCCGCGTTCGCCGAGAACAATCCGTCGGGGACCGCCGACGTGTCCACCGGCGGGCAGTCCAGCACCATGAGCGGCGGCGTGCCGAACATGGCCACGACCAACCAGCCCGCCGCGGCCCCGGTGCCTTCCACCAGCACCATGGGCGCGGCGCCCGCGCCCTACAGCGGTGCCACCGCGCCGGTCTACGGCGCCGAGCCGCAGGCGGCCCGCAGTGCACCGCGCGCGACCTATGGCGGCGCGTCGACGATGGACATCCCGGTGCGGGGCGGCGAGGTCTCGACGATGACCGAGGGCCGTCCGAATTTCGTGACCAACAACCACACGCCGGACGGCTCGATCGGCGACGCGCGCCATGTGCAGCCGGCGCCGGTGGTGGTGCAGGGCACCGGCGAGGCCAGCACGCTGGTGGGTGGCCGCCCCAATGCCAACCCGGAAGATCCGGTGGTGGTGCGCAGTCTGGCCGAGCGCCGTGCCGCCTACGAGGCGGAGCAGGCCGAGCGCATGCGCCTGCGCCAGCAGTCGACGCTGGGCAACAGCGCCGCGCCGGCCGGCTCGCAGTAACAGCCCCGACGCCAACGAGAAAGGCCTGCGCGGGATGCCGCGCAGGCCTTTGCGTTGGTGGGAGCCGCGCCGCGATCAGCCGTGGTGCAGGCGGTGCTCGCCGCCGTGCATCCGGCGCGGCTGGAACATGCGCGCGGTCTCGGCGTCGAAGGTCTTCTTCTGCTCGGTGCTGAGCGTCGCATAGAAGGCTTTCGTCGCGTCGGCGCGGCGGTCCATCTCGGCGTTGCGCTGGTCACGCAGGGCGCGCATCTGGTCGATGCGGTCGGGCGTGCTCATCGACGCCAGCGCGGCCGGATCGGGGCGTTGGCGGCCGGCGGCCGGCTGCATCGCGGTGGTGAAGCTGGTCCAGGCGGCTTCCTGGCCGGCGTTGAGCTGCAGCTTCTGCTTCAGGTCGGCCAGGCGCTTGTTCATGTGCTCGGCCATGCGCTGCGGATCGTGGTGCTTGCGCTGCACCTGGGCGCCGGGCGCCGGCGCGTCGCCGGTCGCGGGCGCGGGTTGTGCCTGGGCAGCCAGGCCGATGCCGGCCAGCAGGGCGGCGGTGATGAGGTGTCGGCGCAGGGAATGGGTCATGGTGTCCTTCCTTTCGGTGTGGGCCCGGGTCGGGGGAGGTGGCCCAGGGTGAGGAGAAGTCTCGCGCCGCCATGTCAGCCGCCGAAGTCCGCGACGTCACGGCGGTGTAAAGCCGGCCATTGGCGCTTGTCACAGTTGCCGCCCAGGCGCGACGGCGGGCGTGCGGCGGCTCCTACGCCAGGTGCGCGTGCGCGGCCACACCGCCCGCCCCGCGCGGTGGCCAGCATCGCGCCACACACTGCGGGAGACTGCCATGCAAGTGCGCTTGGTGCGGCCCTGGGCCGTGTTCTGGGTTGGGGCGGCGATGGCCGGCGGCGGGGCCGCGCAGTCTGCCGGTGCCGAGTCGGACGCGCCGCCGCCGGTGCCCGGACAGGTGATGAGCGACGTTCAGCCACTGCCGGCCGAAGACCGTGACAGCGCCGGTGCGCTGCTGCTGCACGACTCGCGCGTGCGTGCGCAGCGCGGCGAAGCCTCGGGGGCGGCCGGCTGGCGGGGGCCTGTCTCCAGCATCGGCCGTGGCGTGTCGCGGCTGCTGGCGGGCGAGCGGGTCCAGGCCGACCTGGCCGATGCGCGCGCACTGGAGCTGCAACGGCTGCGGCGCGAGGGCGCGGGCAGCCTGGCGCCGCGCTGAGCTGAGGCTGCGCGCGCCAGTCGCGCGGCTCAGCCGAACCGGCCGTTTCGGAAATCCTCGACCGCTTCGAGCAGCTGGTCGCGCGTGTTCATCACGAACGGCCCGTACTGGGCGATCGGTTCGCGCAACGGCTTGCCGGCGATGAGCAGGGCACGCACCGGCTCGGGCGAGCCCGCGGCAGGGCGCAGCAGCACGCCGTCGCCTGCGTTGGCCAGCACGGCCATGCGGCCGCGCGGCACCGGCGTCGCCCGGCCGGCGGCATCGACCACCTCGAGGGCGCCGCGGTAGACGCAGATGAACGCGTTGTGCGCCGGCGGCAGCGGCTGGCTGAACGCGGCCCCGGACGCGGCATCGAAATGCAGGTCGAGGTAGAGCGGCTCGGTGCCTTCGCGCTGCACGCTGCCGGCCACGCCCTGGCACGTGCCCGCGATCACGCGCACGGTCACGCCGGTCGGCGTGCGCAGTTCGGGGATCTCGGCACTCTGGATGTCGCGGTACCAGGGCTCGCGCAACTTGTCGCGAGCCGGCAGGTTGAGCCAGAGCTGGAAGCCTTCCATGACGCCGTGCTCCTGCTCCGGCATCTCGCTGTGCACCAGACCCCGGCCGGCCGTCATCCACTGCACGCCGCCGTTCTGCAGCAGGCCCTCGTGGCCGTGGCTGTCGCGGTGCCGCATGCGGCCGCTGATCATGTAGGTGACGGTCTCGAAGCCGCGGTGCGGATGGTCGGGGAAGCCGGCGCCATAGTCGTCGGGATCGTCGCTCGCGAAGTTGTCGAGCATCAGGAACGGGTCGAGCCGGCGCTGCAGGTCCTGGGTGAGCAGGCGCGTCAGCTGGACGCCGGCGCCGTCGCTGGTGGCCTGGCCGCTGACGAGGCGTTCGACGCCGCGGGGATGGGAGACGCTGTCCATCGGCCGATTACAGCGGAAAGCACAAGCCCTTGGCGGCGACGCTCTCTCGCCGTGATGCGCTGTGCTCCTACGGCCGCGGGCCGGCGGCGATCCGAGCATCCAGCCATCGCCGGCACGGCCGGCCAGGAGATCGCATGAACACCTTGCAGCGCCTCAGGCAGTACGACGAACAACGGCCGGGTTTCCCCGGCGAGCACTGGCTGGCCCTGGCGGCCGGCCTGGGCCTGTGGATGGTCACGCGGCGGCATCCGTCCTTCCTGCTGCGCACCGCCGGCCTCACCGCCGGCACCGCGCTGGTCGGGCGGGCGGCGAGCGGTCGCGACGGCATCCGCAAGCTGGTGCGCTGGCTGCCGGTCGGGCGCGGCATCCGGGGTTGATGGCCGGGAGCGCGCCGGCTCCCCGCAACCTCCGCCAGGCCGTTCAGGCGGCCTGGGTTTGCCCGCTCGCAGCGAGGGTGGGATAGTCCGTGTAGCCCCTGGCACCGCCACCGTAGAAGGTGGTCTTGTCGGCCGGGTTCAGCGGCGCACCGGTGCGCAGCCGCTCCACCAGGTCGGGGTTGGCGATGAAGGGCCGGCCGAAGGCCACCAGGTCCGCGCCTTGCGCGAGGGCCTGCTCGGCCAGGGCGCGGTCATAGCCGTTGTTGACCATCCAGGCCGCCTTGCCGCCGGCCTCGCGGTAGGCGCGCTTGAGCGCCGCGTAGTCGAACGGCCGCTCGGGCAGCTCGCGCGGGCCGCCGGTGGCGCCTTCGATGATGTGCACGTAGGCGAGGCCGAGCGGCGCGAGCTGCCGCAGGACGTACTCGAAGAGCGCCTGCGGTTGCGGGTCGTTCACGTCGTTGGCCGGCGTCACGGGCGACAGGCGGATGCCGGTCACGCCACCGCCGATCTCCTCGACCACGGCGCGCATCACCTCGAGCAGCAGGCGGGCCCGGTTCTCGATCGAGCCGCCGTAGTCGTCGGTGCGCTGGTTGGAGGAGCGCTTGAGGAACTGGTCGAGCAGGTAGCCGTTGGCGCCGTGGACCTCGACGCCGTCGAAGCCGGCGCTGGTGATGGCGTGGCGGGCCGCGCGGCGGTAATCCTGGACGATCCCGGGCAGCTCGGCCGCCTCGAGGGCACGCGGCTCCGAGGTCGGGACGAACTCGCCGGAGCCGTCGGCACGCACCAGGTAGGTCTTGGTCTGCGCGGTGATCGCCGAGGGCGCGACCGGCTTCTGGCCGCCCGGCTGCAGGTCGACGTGGGACACGCGGCCGACGTGCCACAGCTGGGTGACGATGCGGCCGCCGCGGGCGTGCACGGCGTCGGTGACGCGCTTCCAGCCGTCCAGCTGCTCGCTGCCGTACAGGCCTGGCACGTCGGCGTAGCCCTGGCCCTGGTGGCTGATGGCGGTGGCCTCGGTGATCAGCAGTCCGGCACTGGCGCGCTGGGCGTAGTACTCGGCCATCAGGGGCGTGGGGACGGCGTCGGGCGCGCGGTTGCGGGTGAGCGGCGCCATGACGACGCGATTGGACAGTTGGAGTGCGCCGGCGCGGACCGGTTCGAACAGGCTGGGCATGCGGTGGATGTGGAGTGATGAAGAAGCGCGCACAGGTTAGTCACCGGGGGAATTCCCCGGGCCTGCGGCGGAATGCGGGATGTGGTTGCCGCGCCGGCATGGGCCGACGCGGCGCGGGCGCGGGCAGGCCTACTTCAGCAGGCCTTCGGCCTTCATGGCTTCCTGCACCGCCGGGCGGGCTGCCATGCGCTCGCGGAACGCCAGCAGGTTCTTCAGGCCCGAGAGGTCGATCTTCATCGGTGCCGCCCAGTTGCTGACGGTGAACAGGTAGGCGTCGGCCACGCTGAAGTTCTCGCCCATCAGGTAGGGCTTGTCGGCCAGCTGGCCATCGACCCATTGCAGCCGGGAGGCCAGCCGCTCGCGGTAGATCTGCTTGCCTTCCTCGGGCATCGCCGGGTTGAACAGCGGCGAGAACGACTTGTGGATCTCGGTGCCGATGAAGGTGAGCCACTCCTGCAGGCGGTACCGGGGCAGGGTGCCGTTGGCCGGCACGAGGTTCTTGGTGGGCACCTGGTCGGCGATGTACTGCACGATCGCCGGGCCTTCGCGCAGGCGGGTGCCGTCGTCCAGCTCGAGCAGCGGCACGTAGCCGAGCGGGTTGATGCCGTAGTAGTCGGTGCCGTCCTGCAGCTGGTGCGTCTTGGTGCTGGCCAGCACCGGCTCGAACGCCAGGCCCGCTTCACGCAGGACGATGTGGGGCGACAGCGAGCAGGCGCCCGGGGAGTAGTACAGCTTCATGTGAATTAAATCTCTTCCTCGTGGATGGGAGCCGGATGCTAGCCGCGTGCGGGATTCCCTGCAGGCACACGCCTTGGGACAATCTGCTCATGCGTGCATGGATGAAATGGGGAGCGGGCGCCGGGGCCACGGCGGTGGTGGTGGGGGCGGTGGGCCTGGGGGCGGTCTGGCGCTGGGCCTCGAGCGACGATTTCCGCGGCCGCGCGCAGCAGGCGGCATCGCAGGCGCTGGGTGTGCCGGTGCAGCTCGGGCGCATCGAGGTCGCGCTGTGGCCCTCGATCGCCGTGGCCCTGCGCGATGTGCGCGTGCAGACCCAGCCGGCGCTCACGCTCGAGCAGATCGATGCGACGCCGCAGTGGCCGGCGCTGCTGGCCGGCCGGCCGGCGCTCGACGCGCTGGTGGTGCGCAACGCGGTGCTGCCGCAGCAGGGCCTGGTGGCGCTGGCCGCCGGGCTGCAGAAGCCGTCGACCACGCCCACGGCCGCGCCCGTGTTGCCGCGGCGCATCCTGCTGGACCGGGTGACCTGGGTCGATGCCACCGGCCAGCGCCTGACGGTGGATGCCGAAGTCGCGTTCGGCGACCAGCCGCTGCCGCACAGCGCCCGGGTCGACATCGTGGGCGGCCGCTATGCGGGCGCCAAGGCGCGCCTGCAGCGGGAGGCGGATGCCTGGCAGCTGCGCGCCGACATCGGCGGCGGCACCGTGCGCGGGCCGTTGCGGCTGGCGCCCCAGCGGGCGGGTGGCTGGCGTCTGAGTGGCGAGCTGGTGACCGAGAAGGTCGAGGTGTCCGCGCTGACCGCGCCGAGCCGCCCGCTGACCGGCAAGCTCGATGCGCGCACCACGCTGCAGGCCGACTTCCGTGACGCGGGCGCGCTGGCCGATGCGATGCGGACGCAGACGCGCTTCACGGTGCGCCAGGCGGTGGTCCATGGCATCGATCTCGCGCAGGCGGTGCGCACCCTGGGCATTAGCCGCGACGGGCAGACCCAGCTCGACACGCTCACCGGGCAGGTGGCCACGCAGGGCAAGCTGGTGCACATGACCAACCTGGTCGCCACGTCCGGTTCGCTGGCGGCCAATGGCCAGGTGACGCTCGCGCCGGACCTGGCGCTGAGCGGCCGGGTGGTGGCGTCGCTGGCCGGCGCGCTGGGAGTGCCGCTGCAGGTCGCAGGGACCCTGGACGCGCCGTCGGTCAGCCCGGCCGGGCTGTCGATCCCGGCGGCCGAGGGGCTGGGCGACCGCATCGGCAAGGGTCTCAAGGGGCTGTTCGGCGGCTGACCGGCGCGTGCGCGGCGCGGCCTACAGCCGCGCAGGCTGGAGGCTGATCGTGCCGCGGCACGGCCGGCGGGATGATCGCGTGCGGCGCGCAGCGCCGGAGCCTGCCATGCACCTGTCCACCGTCGAAACCCTCCTGGAGTACCGGGTGCGCGAGCCGTCGCACTTCTGCTTCAACCTGGAAGCCGCGCACTGGCCCGGGCAGGTGATCGTCAGCGAGGAACTGGTGGTCGATCCGCCGCTGCCGCGGCGCGCCTTCGGCGAGGGCGACAGCGGCAACCGCTTCTTCCGTTTCGACGCGCCGCCCGGCGTGGTGACGGTGGCCTACAAGGCCGACGTGGAGGTGCACGGCGAGCCGGTGGCCGGCGACCTGGCCGAAGCCCCGGCCGGTGCCCTGCCCGATGCCTTGCTGCGCGACCTGCTGCCCACCCGCTACTGCGAATCGGACGTGCTGTGCGGATTCGCGCGCGCCGAGTTCGGCCACCTGCCGCCCGGCCTGGCACGCGTGCGGCACATCGTCGACTGGGTGCACCGCCACATGGCCTACCGGCCTGGCAGCACCACTTCGAGCACCACCGCGCGCGAGGCGCTGGAGCAGCGGGCCGGGGTGTGCCGCGATTTCGCGCATGTGGCCATCACCTTCTGCCGGGCGCTGAACATCCCGGCGCGGCTGGTCGCCGGCTACGTGTGGTTCGACGAGCCGCCGCAGGACTTCCACGCCATCTTCGAGGCCTGGCTGGGCGGACGCTGGGTGCTGTTCGATCCCACCGGCATGGCGCCCGTGGACCGACTGGTGCGCACCGGGACCGGCCGCGACGCCAAGGACGTGGCGTTCTGCACCTCGTTCGGCGCGGTGGAACTGGCACGCAAGCTGGTGACCGTGCTGGAGCACGACCCTCGCGGCGGCACCGCGGCCCCGGCGCCGCTGGCGACGGGCCTGGTCGCGGCCTGATCGGCGCGCGGGCCGGTCCGATCGCACCGTCCCCGGGCCCCGGCCCTAGGTCTTGTACGAGGGATCCTCGCGATCGAGCTTGCGCAGCAGCGCGGGCCACGCGATGTTCGCCCCCTGGCCCGCGGTGACGGCCTTCATCACCTGCGGCAGGCCCTGCAGGATGGCGGGGTCGACCATCACCAGTTCGCCCCCGGCCTGGGCGTCGATCTGGATGCGGCAGGCGTTCTCGAAGGTGTACATCGACAGGAAGGCATCGGCGACGCTGCGCCCCACGGTCAGCAGGCCGTGGTTGCGCAGCAGCAGGAAGGTCTTGCGGCCCATGTCGGCCACCAGGCGCGGCTTCTCCTCGTCGCGCAGCGCCACGCCCTCGTAGGCGTGCGTTGCGAGGGAGGCGAGCACGAAGGTGCTCTGCTGACTGATGGGCAGCACGCCGCATGCCTGCGCGCTCACCGCCACGCCGGCCCGGGTGTGCGTGTGCAGGACGCACTGCACGTCCTCGCGGGCCTCGTGGAGGCAGCTGTGGATCACGAACCCCGCCGGATTGACCGGGAAGGGCGAGTCGATCACCTTGTTGCACTGGGCGTCGACCTTCACCAGCGAGGACGCGGTGATCTCGTCGAACATCAGGCCGTAGGGATTGATCAGGAAGTGGTGCTCGGGCCCGGGCACGCGGGCGCTGATGTGGGTGAACACCAGGTCGCTCCAGCCGTAGGCGGCGACGAGGCGGTAACAGGCGGCGAGGTCGACCCGCAGCGCCCATTCCTCGGCGCTGACGAGTTCCTTGACGGAGGGGATGTGCATGGGGTCTCCTGGAACAGCGGCGGCGTTGCCGCGCGCCGTCCCTGCACTCTAGCCGGGCGCGCCCCGTCGCCGCTGTCCCTGCGAGGACAAGGCCCTCAGCGGGCCGCGGTCAGGGTTTCGAGGCGGGCCAGGTAGTGCAGGGCCGCCGCGGCGTCGGCGCCGCACATGTCGGGCTCCGGTTGCAGGCTGGCGCAGACGGCGGGCCGCTGCGGATGGCCGAAGATGCGGCAGCGGTTGTCCGCGTCCAGCTGCACGCAGCGCACGCCGGCGGGCTTGCCCTGCGGCATGCCGGGAATGGCCGAGCTGATCGAGGGCGCGATGCAGCAGGCCCCGCAGCCGGGCCGACAGGCGAGGGCGCTCATGGCTGCTGGAGGCGCCGGGCGGCCCAGAGCACCTGGTCGACCACCGCCTGCACGCCCCGGCGGGCCGGTTCGGCGACCAGCTGGCCGTCGGCGTCGAACGCCTCGGCGGCATGGCCCAGGCCGTAGGCGCGCGGGGCCACCCAGCAGTGCAGGTTCAGGAGCAGGGGCGCCAGGTGGCTCTGCGAGCGCAGCCCGCCCAGCGCACCCGGGGACGCGCTGAGCATGCCGGCGACCTTGCCGCGGGTCGATTTGAAGCCGTCCGTCCACGCCGGATCGGCCTTCACGGGCGAGGAGATCCAGTCCAGCGTGTTCTTCAGCAGCGCCGGATAGCTCGCGTTGTATTCGGGGACGCAGATGATCCAGGCCGGATGCTCGAAGGCGATCTGCTTGAGCCGCAGCACGTCGGCGGGCGTGCCACGCGCTTCCAGGTCGGCGTTGTAGAGCGGCACGTCGAAGTCGGCCAGCTCGAGGTAGGTGACTTGCGCGCCGGCGGCCCGGCCCATGGTGGCGGCGACCCCGGCCAGCTGGCGGTTGAACGAGGCGGCGCGGGTGCTGCCGGCAAAGACGAGAAGCTGCATCCGCCAATTGCACCACACCCATGCGGGCCGCACGGCCAGTGAGCACTCGCTGGCGCGCGATCGCCACCCGAACCGTAAAATCGCGGGTTCCGATCAGCACCCCCGCGCCCGGGTCAAGGCGCCCATCCATGTTCTATCCCGAAGAGTTCGACGTCATCGTCGTCGGCGGCGGTCACGCCGGCACCGAGGCGGCCCTGGCGGCCGCCCGCATGGGCTGCCGCACGCTCCTGCTCACCCACAACATCGAAACGCTGGGGCAGATGAGCTGCAACCCCTCGATCGGCGGCATCGGCAAGGGCCATCTGGTCAAGGAGGTCGACGCGCTGGGTGGTGCCATGGCCCTCGCGACCGACGAAGCGGGCATCCAGTTCCGCATCCTCAACGGCTCCAAGGGTCCGGCCGTGCGCGCCACCCGCGCCCAGGCCGACCGCGTCCTCTACAAGGCGGCCATCCGCCGGATGCTGGAGAACCAGCCCCAGCTCACCTTGTTCCAGCAGGCGGTCGACGACCTGATGGTCGAGGGCGACCGGGTGGTGGGCGCGGTCACGCAGGTCGGCATCCGGTTCCGCGCCCGCACCGTCGTGCTCACCGCCGGAACCTTCCTCGACGGCAAGATCCACGTCGGCCTGAACAACTACGCGGCCGGCCGTGCCGGCGATCCGCCGGCCGTGTCGCTGTCGGCCCGGCTGAAGGAACTGCAGCTGCCGCAGGGCCGGCTCAAGACCGGCACGCCGCCCCGGCTGGACGGGCGCACCATCGATTTCAGCCGCTGTGAGGAGCAGCCGGGCGATCTGGATCCGGTGCCGGTGTTCAGCTTCATGGGGGATGCGGCCATGCATCCGCGGCAGGTGCCGTGCTGGATCACGCACACCAACGAGCGCACGCACGAGATCATCCGGTCGGGCTTCGACCGCAGCCCGATGTTCACCGGGAAGATCGAGGGGGTGGGGCCGCGCTACTGTCCGAGCGTCGAGGACAAGATCAACCGCTTCGCCGACAAGGACAGCCACCAGGTCTTCCTGGAGCCGGAAGGCCTGACGACCAACGAGTTCTATCCCAACGGCATCTCGACCAGCCTGCCGTTCGACGTGCAGTACGCCCTGGTGCGCACGCTGCCCGGCCTGGAGCAGGCGCACATCCTGCGCCCGGGCTATGCGATCGAGTACGACTACTTCGATCCCCGATCGCTGCGCAGCAGTTTCGAGACGCGCCAGATCGGCGGCCTGTTCTTTGCGGGACAAATCAATGGCACGACCGGGTACGAGGAAGCTGCCGCCCAGGGGCTGTTCGCCGGCATCAATGCAGCACTTCAGTGCCAGGGGCGCGAGCCCTGGCTGCCACGGCGGGATGAGGCGTACCTCGGCGTGCTGGTGGATGACCTGATCACCAAGGGCGTGACCGAGCCGTACCGGATGTTCACCAGCCGGGCGGAGTTCCGCCTGCAACTGCGGGAAGACAACGCCGACATGCGGCTGACCGAGGCCGGGCGACAGCTCGGCTTGGTGTCCGACCCGCGTTGGGATGCGTTCAACCGCAAGCGCGACGCTGTTTCACGTGAAACGCAGAGGCTGCGCTCGTTGTGGGTGAACCCGCGCAACCTCCCGGCCAGCGAGTCCGAGCGGGTGCTCGGCAAATCGATCGAGCACGAGCACAACCTGGCGGAGCTGCTGCGCCGGCCGGAGGTGCGGTACGAGGCGCTGGTCGGCATGGATGGCGGCCGCTTCCGGTCGCCGTATGTTTCACGTGAAACGCTGGGCTCGAGCTACGACACCGTGGTCGAGCAGTTGGAGATCGGCGCCAAGTACGCCGGGTACATCGAGCGCCAGAAAGACGAGGTGGAACGGGCAGCGCACTACGAGAACCTCCGGCTTCCGGCCGAGCTGGACTACCTGCAGGTGACTGCGCTCTCGATCGAGGTCCGACAGAAACTGAGCAAGCACCGGCCCGAAACCCTGGGCATGGCATCCCGGATTTCCGGCGTGACGCCGGCCGCGATCTCGTTGCTGCTGGTGCACCTGAAGAAGCACAAGTTCAAGGGCTTCACCGAGGCCGCCAACCAGGCCAAGCAGGCTGCATGAGCGCGCCGCTGCAGCTGCGGGCCGGTGCCACCGACTTGCAGGTGGACCTGAACGACACCCAGATCGAGCAGCTGATGGCCTACCTGGGCCTGCTGCAGAAATGGGGCAAGGTCTACAACCTGACCGCGGTCCGGGAAGAGGGTGAGATCCTCACCCACCATCTTCTGGACAGCCTCGCGGCAGTGGCTCCGTTGCGCCGGCAGACCGCGGGGCGCGCGGTCCGGCTGCTCGATGTCGGTGCCGGTGCTGGCTTGCCCGGTGTGGTGATTGCCATCTGCTGCCCCGAGATCCGGGTGGAGTGTCTGGATGCGGTCGCCAAGAAGGCGGCGTTCGTCCAGCAGGCGGCGGTGACCCTCGGGCTGAAGAACCTGCGCGGCGTGCATGCCCGGGTGGAAACGGTGACGGAGTCCTATGAGGTGGTCAGCTCCCGCGCTTTTGCCTCGCTGGCGGACTTCGTGGCGGGGTCGGACAGGGCGCTCGCCGCTGGCGGCGTCTGGCTGGCCATGAAGGGAAAGCACCCGGCGGACGAGATCGCTTCGCTGCCGGCCGACGTCCAAGTGTTTCACGTGGAACAGCTTCACGTGCCCGGCTTGGCGGCGCAGCGGTGCATCGTCTGGATGCGGCGCGACCGCGACAGCGGCTGACTTACACTCGTCGCTCCAGCAAGCGGTCACACCCGGGGGATTCATGTTCGGCGTAGCGGACTACGGCGCCTTTGTCGCCGCCATCATCATTTTTCTCGCCATCCCCGGCCCCGGCAACCTCGCCCTGATCACCTCGACGTCTAAGGGAGGCATCCCGGCCGGGCTCGCGGCCACGTTCGGCATCATGGCCGGTGACCAGGTGCTGATGTGGGCGGCGGTGGCCGGCGTGGCCGCGCTGCTGCTGGCCTTGCCCGTCGCCTTCCAGGCCGTGCAATGGCTCGGTGCGGCCTACCTTGGCTGGCTGGGGCTGCGGATGCTGCTGCACAAGCCGGGCAGCGCACCGGTGCTGGACATCCAGCCGCGCCAGTACTTCCGGCAGGCGGCCCTGATCACCCTGCTCAATCCGAAGGCGATCGTCTTCTACATGGCGTTCTTTCCGCTGTTCGTCGACCCGGCACACCACCAGGGCCTGGTGACGTTCGCGGTGATGGCGGCCACCATCGCCGGGCTGACGTTCCTGTACGGGCTGGTGGCGGTGCTGCTGAGCCACTTCCTGGCCCAGCGGATGCGGGCAAATCCACTCATCGGCCGGACACTGCAGAAACTGGCGGGTGTCTGTCTGATCGGCTTCGGCGTGAAGCTGGCCGTGAGCAGGTAATCCATGGCGCGCATCTTCTGCATTGCGAACCAGAAGGGTGGGGTGGGCAAGACCACCACCACCGTGAACCTGGCAGCCGGCCTCGCGAAGGTCGGCCAGCGCGTCCTGATGGTCGACCTGGATCCCCAGGGCAACGCCACGATGGGCTCGAACATCGACAAGCGCAAGCTCGAGCTCACCGTCTACGACGTGCTGCTGGAGTCGGCCTCCGTGGTCGAAGCCCGCGTGCGCAGCGAGAAGTGCGGCTACGACGTGCTGGGCGCCAACCGCGAGCTGGCCGGCGCGGAGGTGGAACTGGTCGACCAGGAGCGGCGCGAGCGGCGCCTGCGTGAAGCCCTGAAGGCGGTCGACGGCGAGTACGACTTCATGTTGCTCGACTGCCCGCCGTCGTTGTCGATGCTCACGCTCAACGGCCTGTGCTCGGCGCACGGGGTGATCGTGCCGATGCAGTGCGAGTACTTCGCGCTCGAGGGCCTGACCGACCTGGTCAACACCATCAAGCAGGTGCATGCGAACCTGAACAAGGACCTGCAGATCATCGGCCTGCTGCGTGTGATGTACGACCCGCGCATCACGCTGCAGCAGCAGGTGAGCGAACAGCTCAAGGCGCACTTCGGCGACAAGGTGTTCGACACCGTGATTCCGCGCAATGTCCGGCTGGCCGAAGCCCCCAGCTACGGCCTGCCGGGCGTGGTGTTCGATCCGGCCGCGCGTGGCAGCCAGGCCTTCGTCGAGTTCGCCAACGAGATGGTGGAGCGCATCCGGAAGATGTAGGATGCGGCGCAAGCCGCGTCCCATCTTGCTGTCGCGCTACAAGATTCAGAGCAGATGAAACCCTCCAACGTCCTGGTGCTGCCCGGGTGGCAGAACAGCGGTCCGACCCACTGGCAGACCCTCTGGGAGCAGCGCCACGGGTACCGCCGCGTCGAGCAGCACGACTGGATGCGCCCGCTGCGCGGCGACTGGATCGCACGGCTGGAGGACGTGGTGCTCGGCTGCGACGAGCCGCCGGTGCTGGTGGCGCACAGCCTCGGCTGCATCCTGGTGGCGGCCTGGGCCGGCGTCTCCCGCAACGCCCAGCGCGTGAAGGCAGCGCTGCTGGTGGCGCCCGGTGACGTCGAGCGCGTCGAGATCCGCGAGCAGTTGCCCAGCTGGGTGCCGATCCCGCTGGCGCCGCTCCCGTTCCGTTCCGTGCTGCTGGCCAGCCGGAACGATCCCTACTGCAGCTTCGAGCGGGCCCGCGGCTTCGCGCAAGCCTGGGGTAGCCAGTGCATCGACCACGGCGACAGCGGCCACATCAACGCCGACGCCGGCCTGGGCAGCTGGCCCGAGGGCCACGTGCTGCTGCAGGACCTGATGACATGACACGGCCGGGGGCCGGCGCCTGGCGCGTGCGGCGACGCTGCCCCACGGGCATGCCAGGCGGCCCTGGCGCACTCCGCGCGGCGCTGGCCGCATGACGACGACATCGAGGACCCGAACATGGTGACCAAGAAACCCAAGGGGCTGGGCCGCGGCCTGGAAGCCCTGCTCGGCCCGGCGGCCGCCGAGAGCGCGCCCGCCGAAGCGCCGGGACCGGCTCCCGGCCAGCCGGCCTCGCTGATGCTGGCCGACATGGTGCCGGGCATGTACCAGCCGCGCACCCGCATGGACGAGGGCGCCTTGTACGAGCTGGCCGAGTCGATCAAGGCGCAGGGGATCATGCAGCCGATCCTGGTGCGCCGGCTGGGGGACGGCCCGAACGCCGGCAAGTACGAGATCATCGCCGGCGAGCGGCGCTTCCGGGCCGCCAAGCTGGCCGGCCTCGACAGCGTGCCGGTGCTGGTGCGCGACGTGCCGAACGAAGCCGCGGCGGCCATGGCGCTGATCGAGAACATCCAGCGCGAGGACCTCAATCCGCTGGAGGAAGCGCAGGGCCTGCAGCGGCTGGTGCGCGACTTCGGCCTGACGCACGAGCAGGCGGCGCAGGCGGTGGGGCGCTCCCGCAGCGCAGCGTCCAACCTGCTGCGCCTGCTGAACCTGGCCGAACCGGTGCAGACCATGCTGATGGCCGGCGACCTGGACATGGGCCATGCGCGCGCCCTGCTGGCCCTGGACCGGGCGGCGCAGATCACGGCCGCCAACCAGATCACGGCGCGCAAGCTGTCGGTGCGCGAGGCCGAAGGCCTGGTCAAGAAGATCGGGGCCGAGTTCTCGCTGACCTCGCCCAGGCCCAAGCAGGAGAAGTCGCGCGACCTGCAGCGGGTGGAGGAGGAGCTGTCGGACCTGCTGACCGCCGAGGTCGAGGTGCGGGTCAGGAAGCGGGTCAAGCGCAACGGCCGCACCGAGGAGATGGGCGAGCTCGCGATCCAGTTCGGCTCGCTCGACGAATTGAACGGCCTGATCGACCGCCTGCGGTCACCTTCGTGACCCGCTAGCGCCGCGCGCTTCTGCGCACGGCCCTGCGCACCGCACCGGCGTGCGCCGGCTGGTGATCGTGCAAGGCTGCATGGCCACGTGCGGGCAGGGCGAGGCGCCGGGGAAGGCGGTGGGCCTGGCCGAGGGCGTGGTGGGCGGGGCCCACCAGCTGTCCGTGCAGGCGGGCAGCGGCGTGGGCGCGCGCCTGAGCGCCTGACGGTGCTTCAGAGCGAGAAGATCTTCCCGGGGTTCAGGATGTTCTTCGGGTCGAGCGCGCGCTTGATGGTGCGCATCATGTCGACGGCCCCGACGCCCGCCTCGTCGACCAGGAACCCCATCTTGTGCAGGCCCACGCCGTGCTCGCCGGTGCAGGTGCCGCCCAGGCGCAGCGCGCGGCCCACCAGCTTGTGGTTCAGGTCTTCCGCGACGGTGCGCTCGCGCGGGTCGTCCGGATCCAGCAGGTAGCCGAAGTGGAAGTTGCCGTCACCGACGTGGCCCACCAGGAAGTAGGGGATGCCGCTCTCGTCGGCTTCCTTGACCGAGTCGAGCAGGCAGTCGGCCAGCCTGGAGATCGGCACGCAGGTGTCGGTGGAGATCGCGCGGCAGCCTGGACGTGACTGGATCGCCGCGAAGTAGGCGTTGTGCCGCGCCGTCCAGAGGCGGGTGCGCTCCTCGGGCGTGGTGGCCCACTCGAACGCGTTGCCGCCGAATTCCGAGGCGATCTCCTGCACCGTCTGGGCCTGCTCCTGCACGCCGGCCGGCGAGCCGTGGAATTCCATCAGCAGCATCGGCTCCTCGCGCAGCGCCAGCTTGGCGTACTTGTTGACCATGCGCACCGCGTTCACGTCGATCAGTTCCACCCGCGCGATCGGCACGCCCAGCTGGATCACCTGGATCGTGGTGCGCACGGCGGCCTCGATGCTGGGGAACGAGCAGATCGCGGCGGAGATCGCCTCGGGGATCGGATACAGCCGCAGCGTGATCTCGGTGATCACGCCCAGCGTGCCTTCGCTGCCCACCATCAGCCGGGTGAGGTCGTAGCCCGCCGACGACTTGCGCGCGCGGGTGCCGGTGCGGATCGCCTCGCCGGCCGCGGTGACGACCTCCAGGCCGAGCACGTTCTCGCGCATGGTGCCGTAGCGGACCGCATTGGTGCCCGATGCGCGCGTCGCGCACATGCCGCCGATGCTGGCGTCGGCGCCCGGGTCGATCGGGAAGAACAGGCCCGTGCTGCGGATCTCCTCGTTCAGCTGCTTGCGTGTCACGCCGGCCTGCACGGTCACGGTGAGGTCGTCGGCGTTGACCGACAGGATGCGGTTCATGCGGCCCAGATCGATGCTGATGCCGCCCTGCACCGCCAGCAGGTGACCTTCGAGCGAGGAGCCGACACCGAAGGGGATCACCGGCACCTCGTGCTGCGCGGCGAGCGCCACCGCATCGGCGACGTCCCGGGTGCTCTCGGCGAACACCACGGCCGCGGGCGGCGGCACCTGGAACGACGATTCGTCCCGGCCGTGCTGCTCGCGCACCACCATCGCCGTCGAGCATTGCGCACCGAACCGCGCCACCAGGGCATCGAGGAGGGCCTGCGGCACGGGGCGCTGGCTGACGTCGGGGACGAGATGGGACAGGGCGGTCGGGGCGTTCATGGCATGTGTCTCCTGGGCCGGCCAGTGTACGCCGCGACGCGCGTGGCGCCCCGGCGCGCCGGGTGTGCGCGGACGTGCGCCACCCCTCCAGCCTCGGCTGTCGCCGGCTGCCGTCGCGGGATGGGCTCACCTTCGCTGGTGCTCGCTCCGTCGTGCGCTGCACGGATCACCCGTCGGCGGGTGCGGCGCGCCACCCCGCCGAACCTGGGCAGCCGGCCGTGGTTCAGCGCAAGCTCGTGTCGTACTCGGCGCGCGAGACGACGCCGTCGCGGTTGGTGTCCATGTCCTCGAAGGTCATCACGACCACCGGGAGCCGCAGGGCTTCGGCGCGCGTGAGCAGCCCGTCCGCATCCGCGTCGGCCTGCTGGAACAACTGGGTCACCTGCACGACGGTGAGGGGGCCGCGCAGCTGCGCGGCGGCGCCGTTGGGGCTGACCGAGGGCGTGCCGCCGCTCAGGCCCCCGGCCCCTGCGCCACCCCCGCCCCCGCCGCCAGCAGACGCCCCACCGGTGGCGCCACCGCCGACGACCGAGGCGCCGGCGAAGCCGCCGCTGTCGACGCCCGTGCCGGTCGACGCACCCGGGATGGTGCCGCTGCCGTCGCTGCCTGCCGGCGCCGCCGGCGCCGGCACGATGACGACCCCTCGCGTCGTGCTGAAACCGCCGGTGCTGCCCGGGTCGGTGACCGGCCCCGTGGTGCCGCCGCTGGTGCCGGCGGCGCTGGTGCCCGGGGCCGCGATCGACGACGACGGGATGCCGCCGGGGAATGGTTGCGCCGAGGGCAGCCCGCCCGGGAACGGGGAGGGCGTGGCCAGGCCGGCGGGCGACGGCGTCCCGCGCGGTGGCACCGAGGTGCCGCCGCCGGGGACGCCGCTGACCGCGGCGCCCCCCGTGCCCGTGCCAACCGCCGTGCCTGCACCGACGCTGCCGGTCCCCGGGGTGAGCGCGGTGCCACGGCCGGCCGCCGCGCCGCCGCCGCCGCCCATGCCGACCCCGGCGGCGGGCGCGCGTGCACCGGCGGCCAGGCCGCCCTGCTGGGCGAAGGCCAGCGTGGTGCACAGGGTGAGCACGACGGCGGCCAGGACGGTGAGGGGACGGAGGTGGTCGGAACGGGGCATGGCGGTCTCCTGCTGCTGGCTGCATGTTCGCGCCTGCCCGGCCGGGCGCTGTCGCGCAGACGCGGCACCGGCCGTAGGACGGCACCGCCCGGCCGCGGTGGGACAATCCGGCATCGCAGCCAGGAGACAGCACCGATGGGCAAGCGCCTCACCCAGATCGCGACCCGCACCGGCGACGACGGCACCACTGGCCTCGGCGACAACACGCGCGTGCCCAAGAACAGCCTGCGCGTGCAGGCGATGGGCGACGTGGACGAGCTCAACTCGCACCTGGGCGTGCTGCTGTGCGAGACGCTTCCGGCCGAGGTGCGGTCGCTGCTGGTCGAGGTGCAGCACGAGCTGTTCAACCTGGGCGGGGAGCTGTCGATCCCGGGCTACGAGCTGCTGAAGCCGCAGGCGCTCGCGGTGCTGGACGAGGCGCTCGCGCAGCACAACGCCCGGCTGCCCCGGCTGGAGGAATTCATCCTGCCCGCGGGGACGCGCCCCGCGGCACTCGCCCACGTGTGCCGCACCGTGGCCCGGCGGGCCGAGCGCGCCGTCGTGGCGCTGGGCCAGGCCGAGCCGCTCAAGGACACGCCGCGCCGCTACCTCAACCGGCTGTCCGACCTGATGTTCGTCCTGGCCCGCGTGCTCAACCGGATCGACGGCGGCGACGACGTGTACTGGAACAGCGAACGGATGCGGCAGGGCAGCTAGCGTCAGTCGCGCAGGTCGGCCCAGTCCTCCAGCCGGATCCGCGCGACCACGCTCCAGCGCCGTCCCTGCGGCCGCAGCACCGCCGCTTCCCCCTCCGCCAGGTGCGGGGCGCCGGCGACGGCGCGGAACGGCGTGCCGTGCCCGACCACCCAGCGGATCGCGCCCGGCGCCACCGGCGCGGCCAGCAGCTGCTTGAGGCCGGGGTAGTCGTCGCCCGCCCGTTCGCGGATCACGTCGCGGGGCGTGGCCTGGCCGAAGATCAGCCGGGCCGTGTCCATGGTGCGGCAGTACGGGCTGGCCAGCACCTCGGTGACCGGCAGGCGCAGGTCGCGGATGCGCTGCCCGATGGCGCGTGCCTGGGCCCGGCCGGCTTCGGACAGCAGGCGCTGGTGCGCGCAGTCGTCGTAGCCCGCCATGCCGCTGTCGTTGCGGGAGAAGTCGGTTGCCGTGTGCCGGATGTAGACCACCCAGCCGCCGCGACGAAGGGCCGCCGCGAGCAGCCGGGGGGCGATCGTTTCGCCCGGCGCCGGCGCCGAGGAGGTCGCGGAGGCGATCGGGTCCGCGGCCCGGGCCGCCGGGGCACCGGCCAGCAGCACGGCGCTCAGCAGGCAGCAGAGGGCGCGGGCCATGGCGGCTGGGGCGTGCGCGCGGCGCGGCGTTCAGCCGCGGGGTGCGAGGACCGCCATGGTGATGCGCGAGACGCAGGTCGGACGGCCCTCGTCGTCGTGCAGGTCGATCTGCCAGACCTGGGTGGTGCTGCCGATGTGCACCGGGCGGGTGGTGCCGGTCACCCAGCCGCTGGTGGCGCCGCGCAGGTGGTTGGCGTTGATGTCCAGCCCGACCGCGCGATGCCCCGGCGGGCAGCTGTAGGCCGCGCCGCAGGAGCCGAGCGTCTCGGCCAGCACCACCGACACGCCCCCGTGCAGCAGCCCGTACGGCTGGCGCGTGCGCTCGTCCACCGGGACGCGGGCGCGGATGAAGTCGTCACCGACCTCGAGGAACTCGATGCCGAGCCGCGCCACCGCGGTGTCGACGTGGATGCCGGTGAGCAGCTCGACCGAGATGGGCTGTTGCCAGACGCGCATGGGACGATGCTAGCGCGCCGCCGGCGTGCCGGCAGCGCCGGGCTGGCGGCTGCCCCCACGGCTGAGGATGGCGTACAGCAGGATCGCGCCGAACGTCGCGGTGCCGATGCCGCCCAGGGCGAAGCCGCCGAACTTCAGGGTGAAGTCGCCGGTGCCCAGCACCAGCGTCACCGCCGCCACGATCAGGTTGCGGTTGTCGGAGAAGTCGACCCGGTTGTCGACCCAGATCTTGGCGCCGGCCGCGGCGATCAGGCCGAACACCACGATCGACACGCCGCCCATCACCGGCAGCGGAATGGCCTGGATCACGGCGCCGAACTTGGGCGAGAAGCCCAGCACCACGGCGATCGCCGCCGCGACCACGAACACCGCCGTCGAGTAGATCTTGGTCGCGGCCATCACGCCGATGTTCTCGGCGTAGGTCGTCACGCCGGTGCCACCCGCGGCGCCGCTCACCATGGTCGCGAGGCCGTCGCCGATGAAGGCCCGCCCCATGTAGGCGTCCAGGTTGCGTCCGGTCATGGCGGTCACCGCCTTGATGTGGCCCAGGTTCTCGGCCACCAGGATGATGGCCACCGGCGCGATCAGCAGCATGGCGGCCCCGCTGAACACGGGCGCGGTGAACGAGGGCGCGCCGACCCAGGCGGCGTTCGCGATGCCCGACAGGTCGATCGGCTTGCCCAGCCCCAGGCCGTTGGTGAGGACCGCGTAGACGACGCTGGCCAGCAGCAGGCCCACCAGGATCAGCAGGCGCTGCACCATGCCGCGGGTGAACACCGCCACCAGCGCCACGCACAGGAACGTGACCGCCTGCATCCACGAATCGAAGTTGCTCGCGGCCATGTTCTTGACCGGGATGCCCGCCAGGTTCAGGCCGATCACCGCGACCACCGCGCCCGTGACCACCGGCGGCATCAGCCGCTCGATCCAGGCGGTGCCCACGGCCTGCACGACCAGGCCGATCGCGGTGTAGAGGGCGCCGCAGGCGATGATGCCCCCCAGCGCCACGCCGATGTTCGCGTTCGGCCCCTTGCCGGCGTAGGCGGTGGCGGCGATCACCACGCCGATGAAGGCGAAGCTCGAACCCAGGTAGCTGGGCACCCTGCCGCCGGTGATCAGGAAGAAGATGAGCGTGCCGATGCCGCTCATGAGGATGGCGAGGTTGGGGTCGAACCCCATGAGGATCGGCGCCAGCACCGTCGCGCCGAACATCGCGATCACGTGCTGCACGCCCATCGCCGCGGTCTGCGGCCACGGCAGCCGCTCGTGCGGCCCGATCACGCCGCCCTGTTGCAGCACCTGCGCGGGCCGCTCGGCCCAGTGGAACATCCCCATCTCCGCTCCTGTCGTTGACTGTGAGCGGCGATGCTAGGTGCAACGCGGGCCCCGCGCAAGGCGGGCTCAGGCGCGCTCGAGGATGGTGGCGATGCCCTGGCCGCCGCCGATGCACTGCGTCGCGAGCGCGTAGCGGCCGCCCGTGCGCCGCAGCAGGCTGGCGGCCTTGCCGGTGATGCGCGCGCCCGTCGCGCCCAGCGGGTGGCCGATGGCGAGGGCGCCGCCGTCGAGGTTGGTGCGCGCCTCGTCGATGCCCAGCTCCTGCAGGCACGCGAGGGCCTGGGCCGCGAACGCCTCGTTCAGCTCGACCAGGTCGATCTCGTCGACGCGCAGCCCGGCCCGCGCCAGCGCCTTGCGCGTGGCCGGCACCGGTCCGATGCCCATGATCTCGGGCGGGCAGCCCGCCACCGCGATCGCCTTGAGTTGGGCCAGTGGCCGCAGGTCGTGGGCGCGCACGAAGGCCTCGCTAGCCACCAGCACGGCGCTGGCGCCGTCGGTGAGCGGCGACGACGTGCCGGCCGTGACGGTGCCTTCGCTTTCCGGCAGGAAGGCGGGCCGCAGCGCCGCCAGGCCTTCCATGGAGGTGGACGGACGCAGGCAGCCGTCGCTGTCGACGCGTGCGCCGTCCGGCAGCGCGACGGTCACCACCTCGGCGGCGAAGGCGCCCGCCTGCAGCGCGGCCGCGGCCTTGCGCTGGCTGCGCACGGCGAACGCATCCTGCTGCTCGCGCGTGATGCCGTGGCGCTGCGCCAGGTTCTCCGCCGTCATGCCCATGCTGGTGTAGGCCTCGGGGTAGGTCTCGCGCAGGGTCGGATTGCGCGAGGGACTCAGCCCGCCTTGCGGCACCTTGGACATCGACTCGACGCCGACGCAGAGGAAGGCGTCGCCGGCGCCGGCTGCGATGCTGCCCGCGGCCGTGTGGATCGCCGACATCGACGAGCCGCAGAAGCGGTTCATGGTGATGCCGCCCACCGTCACCGGCAAGCCGGCCAGGAAGCTCACGATGCGTGCCAGGTTGTCGCCCTGTTCGCCCTCCGGGTACGCGCAGCCGAGGACCACGTCCTCCAGCAGCGCGGGGTCGAACGGCTGGCGGGCCAGCAGCTGGCGCACGACCTGCGCTGCCAGGTCGTCCGGCCGCATCGTGGCGAGGCGTCCCTTGCGGGCGAAGTGGAAGGGGCTGCGCGCGTAGTCGACGAGGAAGGCATCCATGTCAGGTCTCCAGGGAGGGGTTGAGGAAATCGGTGACGGCCGCCAGCACGGCCGGGTCGTTCAGCAGCTTGCGGTGGCCCAGGCCGTCGGTCGCCAGCAGCTGCGCGTGTGCGATGCGCGCGGCGAACGCCTCGCCATCGGCGAACGGGTTGACGCGGTCGCCGCGGTCATGCACCACCAGCGCGCGTGCGCCGATGCGCGGCCCGGCGGCCTCGGGCTCGAACTGCGCCATCAGCACGCCTTCGCGTGACTCGATGCGCGCCTGCAGGCGCGCGCGAAGGCGCTCGGACAGGCCGAAGACGTGGGCGAACAGGCGCGTGTACTCGCGGGGCGAGGCCGGTGGCGCCAGCAGCACCAGGCGCTGCGCGGACAGGCCGCGGCCGGCCGTGTAGGCCGCCGCATTGGCGCCCAGGGAGTGCGCCACCACGGCGTGCAGGCGTCCGCCCTGCTGCTCCAGACGCGCGGCGACGTACTCGATGGCGCGCGCGAACTGCGGCAGGTTGCTCACCCGTCCGGCGCTGTGCCCGTGGGCAGGCATGTCCACCAGCACCGGCTGCAGCCCGTGCTGCGTCAGCGCCTGCGCCAGCGGCCGCATCTGGGCGGCGCTGCCGCCCCAGCCATGCACCAGCAGGACGACGGGCGCGGCACCGGCGCCAAGCGGGGCGGGTCCCGGCGTGTACACGGTGAGTCCGGATGACTCGAACGGCCAGCGCTCGATGCGCCAGGATGACTCCCACACAGGCTGGCGCTGCAACCAGCGCGGCGGCAGCGGCGTGCAGAACAGGCGCAGCGCGGCGCGCACCGCCAGGGCGGGCCAGACGCGCTCGGCCAGGCCGAGCGCCAGCCTGGAGGCGCGCAACCCCGGAGCGGCCTGGTAGAAGGTGGTGGTGGCCTGCACGCTGGCGCGGTTCATGGCCGGCCCCTCACCAGAACACCATGTCGTCGTTGGTGCGGGGCAGGTTGCCCAGTGAGTCGGCGGCAGCGCGCACGGCGCGCCAACCGCCCCACGCGGCCGCGAGAGCGAGGAGCATCAGCATGGCAGGTCCTTTCTTCGCACGTTCGTGCGAAATTTGGTCGAACGGGAAGGCGAGAGATGTCATCGATGAACGGTCAGGCCCGGTAGCTCGCCAGCAGGCGCTGCCAGCTGGCCTGGGCGCGCTCGGCGGCCCGGTGGTCGCGCAGGAACCGGGTGTCGTGCACCAGCCCCAGCGTCAGCGCGTAGATCTCGCCGACGAGTTGCTCGGGATCGGTGTCCGGCTGCAGGTGGCCGACCTCGATCGCCTGCACCACGGACCGCCGCAGCGCCGACCGCCAGCGCAGCACCTCGCTGTGCAGCAGGTCGCGCAGCGGACCCTCGCGGTCGTCCAGCTCGAACGCGCCGGCCGAGAAGATGCAGCCGGTGCGCGTCTCGACGTCGCGGGTGCGCACGATCCAGCGCTGCACGATGGTGTCCAGCCGCGGCAGGCCCTTGGGCTGCTGCATCGCCGGGGCGAACACGTCGTCGATGAAGCGGCGGCCGAACTCCTCGACCACCGCCTTCTGCAGCGTCTCGCGCGACCCGACGCGCGAGAACACCCCGCTCTTGGACAGGCCGATGCGATCGGCCACGGCCTGCAGGCTGATGGACTCCAGGCCCTCGCGGCCGGCCAGGTCCAGCGCCGCGCCGACGATGGCGGCGCGGGTGAGCTCGGCTTTCTGGGTCTTGGCGTCCATGGAGCGGTGACTTTAGCACGATCGTCCGAAATCGCAACACAGGGTGAAAACGGCGTGCGGACGACGGCGTCCACCACACCGGACTGCGTGCAAACCCTAGGCCGTGGCCGGGAACGGACGAGGGCCCCCGCGGTAACCTGCGCCCATGCGCGAGCTGCCACCGACGTCCGCCTCTCATCCGCCCGTGCCGCAGATCCGGCGCTACCAGGACTGGCTGCGCGAGCGGCGCGGGCTGGCGTTCGACCACTACGACGCGCTCTGGCGCTGGTCGGTCGACGACCTGCCGGCCTTCTGGCAGAGCATCTGGGACTGGTTCGAGCTCGAGTCGCCGACGCCGCACACCGCCGTGCTGGCCGACGACCGGATGCCCGGCGCCGTCTGGTTCCCGGGCGCCCAGGTGAACTACGCGCGGCAGGTGCTGCGGCACGTGGACGCCGCCGAGGCGGCGGGGGTGCCGGCCATCGTCAGCCGCAACGAGCGCGGCGATCACCGCGAGCTCGGCTGGCGCGAGCTGCGCCGGCAGGTCGCGGCGCTCGCGCTGCACCTGCAGGCGCAGGGCCTGCGACGCGGCGACCGGGTGGCGGCCTACCTGCCGAACGTGCCGGAGGCGATGGTGGCCTTCCTGGCCGTGGTCAGCCTCGGCGGCGTCTGGAGCATCTGCGCGCCGGACATGGGCACCAATGCCGTGCTCGACCGTTTCCGGCAGATCGAGCCGGCGGTGCTGATCGCCTGCGACGGCGTGACCTACGGCGGCAAGGACCACGACCGCAGCGGCGTGGTGGCCGAGCTGCGTGCGCAGCTGCCGACCGTGCGGCACGTGCTGGGGCTGCGCGCACGGGCCGGCGCGACCAGTCCGCTGCGCCCCGACGCCTGGCTCGAGGAGGCGGCGGCACGGGACGACGCGGCGGTGGCGGCGTTCGAGCCGCAGTGGCTGCCGTTCGACCATCCGCTGTGGATCGTCTACTCGAGTGGCACGACCGGCCTGCCCAAGCCCATCGTGCACGGGCACGGCGGGATCATGCTGGTGATGCTGGCGCACACCGTGCTGCACAGCGACGTCGGCTGCAGCTACCACCCCGACACGCGGGGCGAACGCTTCCACTGGTACAGCAGCACCGGGTGGGTGATGTGGAACGCCCAGATGGCCGGCCTGATGAACGGCACCACCTGCTGCCTGTTCGACGGCAATCCCGGCGGCCCCAAGGATGCACCCGACTGGTCGACGCTCTGGCGCTTCGGCGCCGAGGTCGGTGCCACCTTCTTCGGTGCCGGCGCGGCGTTCTTCGCCAACTGCATGAAGGCCGGCGTCGACTTCGCCGGGCTGCCCGGCCTGCGCTCGGTGCGCGCGCTGGGGACCACCGGGTCGCCGCTGTCGGAGGACGTGCAACGCTGGATCGACGCGCGCTTCGCGGCCATCGGCAAGCCCGGCATGTGGTGGTCCAACATCTCCGGCGGCACCGACTTCGCCGGTGCCTTCATCGGCGGCAACCGGGAGCTGCCGCTGGTGCCCGGCGAGATGCAGTGCCGCTTGCTGGGCTGCTCGGTCGAGGCCTGGGACGAGCAGGGCCGCAGCGTGGTGGGCGAAGTGGGCGAGCTGGTGTGCACGCGCCCGATCCCGTCGATGCCGCTGTTCTTCTGGAACGACGCCGACCACCGCCGCTACCGGGGTTCCTACTTCGACATGTACCCCGGCGTGTGGCGGCACGGCGACTGGCTGAGGATCACGCCGCAGGGCGGTTGCATCATCTACGGCCGCAGCGACGCCACCATCAACCGGCACGGCCTGCGCATGGGCACCAGCGAGCTGTACAGCGCCGTCGAAGCCCTGCCCGAGGTGCTCGACGCGATGGTCGTCGACCTCGAATTCCTCGGCCGCGAGAGCTACATGCCGCTGTTCGTGGTGCTGCGCCCCGGGCGCGTGCTCGATGCGGCGATGCAGGACCGGCTGCGCGGTGCGATCCGCAGCGCGCTCAGCCCGCGCTTCGTCCCCGACGAGATCTTCCAGGTGCCGGAGATCCCGCGCACGCTCTCGGGCAAGAAGCAGGAGCTGCCGGTCAAGAAGCTGCTGCTCGGGCAGCCGCTGGACAAGGTCGTCAACCGCGACGCGATGGCCAACCCGGCGTCGCTCGACTGGTTCGTCGCGCTGGCCGCACGCCGGGCCGGCACCGTCAGCCCGAAGGCTTGCGGTTGACCAGCACGATGCCCGCGGCCACGCCGACCAGCGCCAGCGCCAGCTGCACCGTCAGGTGCTCGTGCAGCAGCACGACCCCGAACACCAGCGCGAACATCGGGGTGAGGAAGGTGAACGAGGACATCCGCGTCGCGGGGTAGTGCCGCAGGAGCCACATCCAGGCCAGGTAGCTCGCGAACGCGCCCACCACCGTCTGTGCCGCGAGCGATCCCCACGCCGGCGCCGAATACGACAGCGACCAGGTCTCGCCCAGGGCCAGCGACAGCAGCGGCGCGACCGCTGCCGTGACCGCCACCTGGTAGAACAACGTCTTCTCGGCGGACGCCGTGGCCAGGCGCGACGCCCGGATCACCAGCGTGGTCAGCCCCCACAGGACGCCGGCCAGCAGGGCCAGCGCGTCGCCGCGCAACTGGCGGGCAGAGGTGGCACTGCCGAAGCCCTCGCTGAATGCCACCGTGACCGCCACGAACGCGACCAGCAGCCCGACCCACTGCGCGGCCCGCAGCTTCTCGGCCGGGACGAACCGCGGCAGGAGCAGCGCCACGACGAAGGGCGAGGTGTAGAGGAAGACGGTCAGCCGCGAGGCGGTGGTGTCGCGCAGGCCCAGGTAGATGCAGCTGAACTCGGCGGCGAACAGCGCGCCGGCCAGCAGCCCCGCCCGCAGGGTGCCGTCGCGCGAGAAGAGCGGCACGCCACGCACCACGCACCAGATCCAGAGCAGGACGGTCGCGCCGACGAACCGCAGTGCCGCCTGCCAGAGCGGCGGGACCTCGCCCACGGTGGCCTTGATCAGGATCTGCTGCAGTCCCCAGAACAGGCAGCACGCCACCAGCAGCGACACGGCGAGCCCGTCGAGATGTTCTTTTCGTTCGGCCATGCGGCCGATGCTAGCCGCTGCCGGCCCGCACCGGGCGGGGCGCGGGCACCGTGCCGCGCCGCGCGCACGCGGCATCGCCGCCCCTTCAGGCGGGGTGGGCGATCTTCTCGAGCAGCTTGCGCAGGGCCGCCTTCTCCGTCGCGCCGAGCGCCCGCAGCATGCGCGCCTCGTGCTGCTTGGCGGCCTCGACCAGCGGCTTGACCAGCCGCCGACCGGCGGGCGTGACCGCCACCAGGGTGCGCCGCTGGTCCGCGGCATCGGCCTGCAGCACCACCCAGCCCTGCTCCGCCATGCGTTGCACGAGCTTGGTGACGGTGGGCTGCTTGGCCAGCACCTCGTGCGCGAGCTGGCTGACGGTGAGCGGCTCGCTGTCCTGCAGCGTGGCCAGCACGCGCCACTCGATCGGGCTCAGCCCGCGCGCGCGCACCTGGCTGTCGAAGTCCTTGTAGAGGGCGTGGTTCGCCTGCCCCAGCAGGTGGCCCAGGTAGTTGTCGACGAACCGGTCGCGCGGCATCGGATCAGATCGGCAGCTCGGTGTAGAAGCGGCCGCCGTGGAACAGGAGCGGCGCCGCGCCCGGCCGCCAGCTGCAGCGTTCCACCTCGCCGACAAAGATGACGTGGTCGCCTTCCTCGTAGCGGCTGCGGTTGAAGCACTCGAACACCGCGACCGCCCCGGTGATCAGGGGGGCATCGCCGCTGCCCCGGGTGTACTCGACGCCGCCCCAGCGGTCGGCGCCCTTGGCGGCGAAGCGTTCGGCCAGCTGCTTCTGGTCGGCCGCCAGGATGTTGATCGCGTAGTGCGAGCCGGTGCTGAAGGCCGGCAGCGAAGCCGCGGCGCTGGCCAGGCTCCACAGCACGAGCGGCGGATCGAGCGAGACCGAGTTGAAGGAGCTGGCGGTCAGGCCGATGGGCTTGCCCTCGGCGGTGGTCGCCGTGACGATGGTCACGCCGGTGGCGAACATGCCCAGCGCCGACCGGAACTCCCGGACGGAGAAGGTGGGCGGGCTGGCCTTGCGGATCGGGCTCATCAGCGGCGTTGCATGAAATTTCATGTAGTATGGATCAAACCCCCGGACCCATGTTGCTGCAACCCGACGACCCTGTCCGGCCGGAGGCCCCAAGCGTTGCGCGGCGCCACGGTGGGCGGCAGGCGCAATGCACGGTCGGGCTCCTCGTCGCGGCGCCCGGACGCGGGACGCCATGGCGCCGCGACCGCTCCCGGCCACGCGCCGAGCGCCGCGCAGGGGCTCGCTGCCTGGCCGCGATGGCACGGTGCGGGTCCGCGCCGACGCCCGGCCCTCTGTCCTGGGGCGCTCTCCAAACCATAGCAGCGCCGCAGTTGCGCGCGGTCGCGGCGGCGCTTGGCGACCGGGCCCACGCAGGTGCGTTGCGACAGCCGCCGGCGCTTGCGATGGCCGACGGCGTCCCGTCCACGTGCCTCCCCGTCGCGTGCCTGTCCACGGCGCGCCGCGCGCCTGGCTCCTTCGGGCGATGGCCCGATCGGGTCAGGTCGTGCGGCCGGGCGGCTTGCCTGCGATGGCCGCGGGATCGGACGCGAGGAATGATGAATCCCCACGAGCATCCTGCATGACGGCTCTTCCCACCTTCACCAGCCTGGGCGCCGGCCCGACCGTGCTGATGCTGCACGGCATCGGCGGCGGCCACCTCGCGTTCGCGCCGCAGGTCGAGTCGCTCGCCAGCGCGGGCTTCCGCGCCGTCGCCTGGGACATGCCTGGCTATGGCCGCAGCGCACCCATCGAGCCCTACACCTTCAAGGGCCTGGCCGGCAGCTGCATCACCCTGATCGAGAGCCTCCAATGCGGGCACGTGGTGCTGGTGGGGCACGGCATGGGCGGCATGGTCGCGCAGGAGGTGGTGGCACGCCGGCCCGAGCTGGTCAGCCGGCTGGTCCTGTGCGGCACCTCGGCGTGCTTCGGCCGCGCCGAGGGGCCGTGGCAGCGCGAGTTCGTCGCGCAGCGCACCGCGCCGCTGGCGGCCGGCCGGACCATGGCCGGACTGGCCGAGGTGCTGGTGCCCCGGATGATCGGCCCCGGCGCACTGCCCGAGGGCGTCCGGCTGGCGCAGCACTGCATGGGCCTGGTGAACCCGTCGACGTACCGGCGGGCCCTCGAGGCACTGACCACGTTCGACCGCCGCGCCAGCCTGACGCAGATCCACGTGCCCACGCTGCTGGTCGCCGGCGAGCACGACCGCCAGGCCCCACCCGCGCTGATGAAGAAGATGGCGCAGGCCATCGCGGGCAGCACCTACATCGAGCTGCCGGGCATCGGCCACCTGCAGAACCTGGAAGCCCCCGACGCGTTCGATGCCGCCGTGCTGAACTTCCTGCGGCTGCCGCGCCATCTGCTGCACTGAGGGATGGGACTGCCCGGCCCCGCGCCCTCGACCCCACGCGCCTTTGCGGCGGGCGATCGCGCACGCGCCAGCCCGCCGCGTCGCGCCGCCGCACGGCGGGGCCGCGGCCTGCTGGCGCTGACCCTCGCGCTGTCCACCGCCGCCGTGCTCGCGGCAGGCCCCTGCGAGACCTTCGTGCCGGCCCTGCCGAACGTCACCCGCGCGCTGTGCCAGCAGGCGGCGCTTGCCGACTCCGGGGCGCGCTCGGTGCGCGGCGTGCCGCTCTACGTGCGCGACGTGCCCGCGCCCGGCGCGCGGCTGCGGGTGCTGGTGACCGGCACGATCCACGGCGACGAACTGTCCTCCGCCTCGGTGGCCCTGCACTGGCTGGCGCTCGCGCAGCAGCAGGTGGCGCTGCCCCAGCCGGTGCACTGGCGCTTCGTGCCGGTGCTCAATCCCGACGGTCTGCTGGCACGGCCGCCGCGCCGGACGAACGCGCGCGGCGTTGACCTGAACCGCAATTTCCCGACCCCGAACTGGGACCGCGAAGCGCCGGCGTACTGGCACAAGCGCACCCGCCAGGACCCGCGCCGCTGGCCCGGTCCGCAACCGCTGTCCGAGCCCGAGAGCCGCTTCGTGCACCAGCAGATGGAGCAGTTCCGGCCGCACCTCATCGTCGCCATCCACGCGCCCTACGGCGTGCTCGACTTCGACGGCCCGTCGGTGCCGCCTTCGCGGCTGGGCCGCCTCTACCTCGACCAGGTCGGCATCTTCCCCGGCTCGCTGGGCAACTACGGCGGCGTGCACAAGGGGGTGCCGGTGGTCACCATCGAGTTGCCGAACGCGTTGCGCACGCCGCTGGATGCCGAGATGCGCCAGATGTGGCAGGACCTGCTGCGCTGGATGAGCGAGCGGCTGGCCGGGCCGGCGGCGGCAACCCGCTGACCACGCTGCCGCGCGGCGGGCGTCACAATGGGCGGCCCTTCGCGAGGAGCCCATGAGCGCCGACCTTCTCTCCGCCGACGTCGCCACCCGCTTCGGCAGCGGCCAGTCCGTGCAACGCATCGAAGACGAGGGGCTGCTGCGCGGGGCCGGCCGCTTCACCGACGACGTGCAGCCAGTCGGGCAGCTGCGGGTGGCGTTCGTGCGGTCGCCGCACCCCCATGCGCGCATCCTCGCGGTCGACGCGGCGAGCGCACGCGCGCTGCCCGGCGTGGCCCTGGTGCTCACCGGCGCCGACCTGCTGCAGGCCGGCGTGAAGTCGCTGCCGGTGAACCCCAGCTTCAAGCGCCCCGGCGGCGGCCGACCCGCTTCGCCGCAGCGGCCCGTGCTGGCGCACGACCGGGTGCGCTTCGTGGGCGAAGCAGTGGCCATCGTGGTGGCCGAAACACTGCAGCAGGCGCGTGACGCCGCCGAGGCCGTCTGGGTCGAGTACGACGAATTGCCCAGCGTGGTCGACGTGGGCGCGGCGACCGGGGACCAGGCGGTTGCGCTGTGCGAGCAGGCCCCCGACAACATCGCGGCCGAAGCGCGTCACGGCGATGCTGCCGCGGTCGAGGCGGCGTGCGGGCAGGCGACCCACGTGGTGCGGCTGGCGATCGAGAATCAGCGCGTGGCGGCCGTGTCGCTGGAGCCCCGCGCGGTGCTGGCCTGGGTCGCCGAGGACGGCCGCCTCACGCTGCAGATGAGTTCGCAGATGCCCTCGGGCGTGCGCACCGCGATCTGCGACGTCCTGGGCCTGGCGCGCGAGCAGGTCCGCGTGACGGTCGGTGACGTGGGCGGCGGCTTCGGCATGAAGACCGGCGCCTATCCCGAGGACCTGGCGGTCGCCTGGTGCGCATGGCAGCTGCGCCGGCCGGTCAAGTGGTCGGCCGACCGCAGCGAGGAGTTCCTCAGTTCGCAACACGGGCGCGACGTGCGCACGCAGGCCGAACTGGCACTGGCGTCCGACGGCCGGATCCTCGCACTGCGGCTGCGCTCGCTGGCCAACGTCGGGGCCTATGCCACGCCCACCGGCGTGGCGATCCAGCTGCTGATCGGCCCGTGGGTGCAGACCAGCGTGTACGACATCCAGCAGGTGGACTTCCGCTTCGCTGCCGTGCTGACCAACACGGCGCCGACGGGCGCCTACCGGGGCGCCGGCCGCCCCGAAGCCATCTTCACGATGGAGCGCCTGATGGACGAGGCGGCGCGGCAGACCGGGATCGACCGCATCCAGCTGCGCCGGCGCAACTTCATCCGGCCCGAGCAGATGCCGTACCGTAATCCGATGGGCCAGACCTACGACGTCGGTCGGTTCGAGCACGTGATGGACCAGGCGCTCGACCAGGCCGACTGGAGCGGCTTCGAGGCGCGCCGGGTGCGCAGCCGCGCGCGCGGCCGCTTGCGCGGCCTGGGCATCGCCACCTTCCTGGAGTGGACCGGCGGCAATGTGCTGGAGGAGACCGTCGCCGTGTCGGTGCTGCCCGAAGGGGTGATCGAGGTGTTCTCGGCGGTCAACCAGATGGGGCAGGGCATCGCCACCACGCTGGCGCAGCTGGTGGTCGACGTGTTCGGCGTGCCGATGGCGCAGGTGCGCGTGGTGCTGGGCGACACCGACCGTGGGGACGGCTTCGGGAGCGCCGGCTCGCGCTCGCTGTTCACCGGCGGCTCGGCCCTGCGCGAAGGTGCCGAGAAGACGCTGGACGAGGCGCGACGGCTGGCGGCGCAGACGCTGGAGGCGAGCGCGCAGGACCTGGAGTACCGCGCCGGCCGCTTCCTCGTGCGTGGCACCGACCTGTCCGTGGACCTGTTCGCGCTGGCCGGCCGGCAGCCGCAGCAGCGCATCCACCTGCAAAGCACGACCCAGGTCGCCGGCCCGAGCTGGCCCAACGGGTGCCATGTCTGCGAAGTGGAGGTCGATCCGGCCACGGGCGAAGTGCAGGTGGTCGCGTACAGCAGCGTCAACGACGTCGGGCGCGTCGTCAATCCCGCCATCGTGCGCGGGCAGCTCGACGGGGGCGCGGTGCAGGGACTGGGCCAGGCCTTGCTCGAACGCATGGTGTACGACCCGGCCAGCGGGCAGCCGATCACGGGCAGCCTGATGGACTATGCCGCGCCCAGGGCCGACCTGCTGGCCTGCGACTTCGTCACGAGCATGGACCAGACCACGCCCAGTCGCAACAACCCGCTTGGCGTGAAAGGCGTGGGCGAGCTCGGCACGATCGGAGCGACGCCCTGCGTGGTCAACGCCGTTGCCGACGCGTTGGCCTCGGGCGGCTATGCCAGCCTGGCCCCGCGCCTGCAGATGCCGCTGACGCCGCTGCGCCTGTGGAACCTGCTCACCACCACGGCCGACTGAGCCTCGGCCGGCCCGCGGGGCACCGCACCCGCCTCAGGCGTGCCGTCCGCTCGCGGCGTCGTCGAACCCGAGGAAGCGGAACGCCATCGCCGGCCGGTCGCCGCTGATCAGCGCGGCCAGCGCCTTGCCCGAGCCGGCGCCATGCGTCCAGCCGAGCGTGCCGTGCCCCGCGTTGACCCACAACCGGCCCACCGGCGTGCGACCGATGAAGGGAATGTTGGTCGGCGTGGCCGGGCGCAGTCCCGCCCAGTAGCGTGGATCTCCTCCCTGCGACGCCGGGCGCGTGTCGCACACCCCGGGCAGGACCTGTTCCACGCGGCGGGCCAGCATGGCGCAGCGTGCCCGCGCCACCCGGCCGTCGAGCGAGGTGTCCATCCCGGCCAGCTCGACGGTGCCGGCCACGCGCAGGCTGTCGCCCAGGCGCGTGAAGGCGCACTTGACCTCGTCGTCGATGGTGCTCACGTGGGGCGCCGCCTCGGGACGCACGATCGGGAAGGTGGCGCTGTAGCCCTTGCCGGGATAGATCGGCAGGTCGACGCCCACGCTGCGCAGCAACGGACCCGAGTGGGAGCCGCAGGCGACCACGACGGCGTCGGCGCGCAGGCTGCGGCCGGCGCCGGTGGTGCGGTCGCGCAGGCGCACGTGGTCGATCGCGCCACCGGCCCGCTCCAGCCGGGTGACGTCGTGCCCGAACAGGAACTGCGCGCCCCGGGCCGCGCAGCGGGCCGCCAGCTGCTCGGTGAACAGGCGCGCATCGCCGCTCTCGTCGCTGGCGGTGTAGGTGCCCCCGACGATGCGGTGCGCGAACGGCCGGAATGCCGGTTCGATGGCGAGCAGCTCCTCGCGCGAGACGACGTGCCGCGCGATGCCGAACCGGCGCATCAGCGCGGCCGCCTGCGCCGCGCCGTCCAGCGCCGCGGCATCGGTGAAGTAGTGGGCGATGCCGCGTTCCAGCCGCGCGAAGCCGATGCCCGTCGCGCGCACGGTCTCCTTGAGTGCCTCGTGGCTGTAGGCGCCCAGCGCCACCAGCTGCCGCACGTTGCGCTCGAAGGCGGCGTCGTTGCATTCGCCCAGAAAGCGCAGCACCCAGCGCCACTGCTGCCAGTCCAGCCGCGGGCGGAACAGCAGCGGGGCGTCGTTGCGCAGCATCCACCGCAGCAGCTTGGCCGGCGCGTGCCGGCTGGCCCAGGGTTCGCAGTAGCTGACCGAGATCTGCCCGGCGTTTGCGAAACTCGTTTCGCGGGCGGCGTCGTCCTGCCGGTCGGCCACCGTGACGGTGTGTCCGCGCTCGAGCAGGTGCCAGGCGGTGCTCACGCCGAGGATGCCGGCGCCCAGGACGAGGACTTGCATGCGGGCAGTGTCCGCCACGGCGGCCGGCGCGCCCACCGGGAGGACCCGCACACCGCGGTGCGCGGGCCGGCGCGAGCCCCAGCAGTAGAATGGCCGCCATGAGCACCATCGCCCGGCCTTCCTTCAAGGAGCAGATGCTGGCCGCGCGCGAAGAGGCGATCATCCAGAACGTCAACCGCCTGCTGGCCGAGAAGGGCTTTGACGCCATGACGGTCGACGAGGTCGCGGCGGCGGTCGGCATTGCCAAGGCCAGCCTCTACAAGCATTTCCCCAGCAAGGAAGACCTCGCCGCCGCCGCCATGGTGCGCGTGATGCGGCGGGCGCAGCAGTTCCTGGCGGGCATCGATCCCGCGCTCCCGGTGCTGGAGCGGCTCAAGGCCGTGGTGCGCTGGACGCTGCAGATGCAGCTGGCCGGGCAGATGCCCTCGCTGCCGAGCCAGAACTCCTCCCTGCGCGCGGTGCTGATGGCCAGTCGCGAGTACATCGACGCGCTGATGGGCATCAGCGACACGCTGGGCGCCTGGATCGAAGCCGGACAGCGCGACGGCGCGCTCGATGCAAAGCTGCCGGCCCTGGCGATCCTGTACACCCTCTACGCCCGCGCCTGCGATCCCGTGGTCGAGTTCCTCAAGGCTGGCGGCCAGCATGGCGACGAGCAGATCGTCGAGCTGGTCATCAGCACCTGCTTCAACGGCCTCAGCGCACGCTGACGGCGGCCGCGGCCGGCACGGCCAGCAGCTGCTGCGGCCGGAACCCTTCCTGCTCGCCCTTGCGGGCATACCCCAGCGGGTTGGCCACGACGCGGCAGCCGCCCGCGGTGTAGTCGTTGCGGCAGTGCAGGTGCCCGTGCAGCCACAGCTGCGCGCGTGGCAGCAGGTCGTCCAGCGCATTGCAGAAGCCCGCCGTGCCCGGTGTGACTCCGTAGCGCGGGTCCGCGCTGCGCAGGCTGGGTGCGAAGTGCGTCACCACGACGGTCGGGCCGTCGAAGGGCTCGGCGAGCGCTTCGCGCAGCCAGCGCTGGCAATCCAGTCCCAGGCTCCGCCAGCCCTCGGCCAGCAGCGGCTCGCCGGCGCGCGTGGCGCGTGTGTTGGGCAGGTAGAAGTTGGCGGCGCGGAACGCCTTCTCGCGCTGCTTGAGGGCACGCGCCGGATCCGGCGCCTGCGCGGCCAGCGCATCGAAGTCGGTCCACAGCGTGGTGCCGACGAAGCGGACCCCGTCCAGGACGAGCACCTCGCGCTCCAGCCAGGTGATGCCCAGGCGCTCGCAGGTGGACCGCAGCCGCTCGTGCGCCTGGTCGAAGTCGAGGTTGTCGTACTCGTGGTTGCCGGGCACGAACAGCACCGGCGTCGGCCAGCCGTGGCGCGGCGAGAAGCGCTCCAGCCCGAAGTCCTCGCCGGTCAAGGCGCTGCCGGGCTGGTAGGAGCCGATGTCGCCGGCCAGCACCAGCAGGTCGGCACCCGGCGCGGGGGCGATCTGCCGGTCCGGCTGGGTCTCGAGGTGCAGGTCGGACAGCAGCTGGAGGTTCACCGCCATGATTGTCGCGGCCGGCGACGGCGGCAGCCGTCAGCCGCGTCCGCATCCCGTTGCGGGCGCGGAGGTCAGAGCCGCACGCCGGCGCCGCGCACGGTGGGAGCCAGTTGCGCCACCTGCTCCCGCACGAAGGTGGTGAAGGCGGCTGGGCTCGCGGGCGTGGTCGTGATGCCCAGGTCCAGCATCTTGCGGCGGATCTCCGGCTGCGCCAGGATCTCGTTGCAGGCGGCATTCAGCCGCGCCACCACCTCGGCCGGCAGCCGGGGCGGCGCGGACAGGCCGAAGAAGTTGTCGAGCACCAGCCGGCGCTGCCCCGTTTCGGCAACGCTGGGCACCTCCGGCACCAGGGGCGAGCGGGTCGCCGACGTCACCGCCAGGGGCACCAGCTGCCCGCTGCGGAAATAGGGCACGAACGCCGTCAGCACGTCGATTCCCACCGGCACGACGCCGGAGAGCAGGTCGGTGGTCATCGGTGCGCCACCGCGGTAGGGCACGTGGACCATCGGGATGCCCAGCGTGTTGCGCATCAGTTCGCCGTAGACGTGGCCGATCGAGGCCGGCCCGCCCGAGCCGAAGTCCAGGCGGCCGGCCGACTTCGCCGAGGCTTCCAGGTCGGCCAGCGTCCGCAGCCCGGCCTTGGGGTTGGCCATCACCACGCACGGTGCGCTGCCGATCAGCGCCACATGGGTGAAGCCCTCGACCGGGTCGTAGGGCTGCTTGTCCAGGGCGAACGGGCCGATCGAGATCGGCGTCGAGTTGGACAGCATCAGCGTCGAGCCGTCGGCCGCGGCCTGGTGCACCAGCTGGCCGCCGACGCTGCCGCCGGCGCCGGGGCGGTTGTCCACCACCACCGGCTGGCCCAGCTTGAGCGCGAGCTGCTCGGCCATCACGCGCGCCACGATGTCGCTCGCGCCGCCGGCCGGGAAGGTGACCACGATCTTCAGCGGCCGCTCGGGCCAGGCCGCCAGGGCAGGCAGGGCGGTGGACGCCGCCCCGGCGGAGAGCGTCTTCAGGAAGGTCCGGCGGCGGGCCGGGGCGGTCAACGGGAACATTCGAGACTCCTGGCCGGCCGAAGGGCGCTGCCTGACCAGCGCGACGCAAGCGTTGTGCCAGGGATCAGTCGAGCGCTTCCGCGAAGGCGGTGCGAGCGGCGGCGGCGACCGCCAGCCGCAGCCAGGCGTGGTCGCTGCGCTGGGCCTGGCGGTGGTGCCACAAGGACTCCACGTGCACCGGCGCGACGTCCAGCGGCAGCTCGCGCACCAGCAGGTCGTGCGCCATCCCGGTGGCGGAGATGAAGTGGCGCGGCAGCACGGTGAGCAAGTCGGAGCCCGCCACGACCTTGCCCGCCGTGAAGAACTGGTTGACGGTCAGCACCACCCGCCGCTTCTGCCCGACTGCGGCGAGCGCCTCGTCGACGAAGCCGTAGGGCCGGCCGGAGAAGCTGACCAGCAGGTGGCGCGCGGCGCAGAACCGCTGCAGCGTCATCGGCCCCTGGGCCAGCGGATGGTCGCGCCGCATCACGCACACGTACTCGCCGTCGTACAGCCGCTCGTGGTCGAACCCGGGCCGGGCGCCGGCCTGCGACTGGGCCGTGAGGTCGGCCAGCACGGCGGGGAAGAAACCCACCGCCAGGTCGATGGCGCCTTCGTCGAGCAGCCGGCGCGGATCGCGGGTGGTCAGCGGCAGCACGCGCATCGAAACGCCCGGTGCGTCGCGCTCGATGATCTCGACCAGCCCCGGCATGACGCCGGTGGCGGTCGCGTCGGCCATCGCCAGCACGAAAGTGTTGTTTGCCTGCGACGCGACGAACTCGCCCGGCGTGAGCGCGCCCTCCAGCTGCCGCAGCGCGTCGCTCACGGCCGGCCATAGCGCCAGCGCCCGGGCCGTCGGCTCGACGCCATAGCCGCTGCGGCTGACCAGCTTGTCGCCCAGCGCGTCCCGCAGCCGGTTGAGCGCATTGCTCACGGCCGGCTGGGTCATGGCCAGGTTGCGGGCCGCCCGTGTCAGGTTGCGCTCGGTCATGACCTGGTCGAAAACACGCAAAAGATTCAGGTCGAAGGTGCGGAAATTCGGCATATCTATCAGTGATATGAATGATAGGCATCATGAACCGCAATTTGCCAAATATCAGGGTCAACCCTAATCTTCAGCCATTCGCAGCCGACATGGCTCAGGAGGACCCCGAAATGACCAGCTTCGTTCACATCGACTACAGCACCGAACACCCCGGCGTCGCCCGCTTCGAGCGCGCCGCTTCCACCCTGCGTGACATCGGCACGCGCTTCGACGGCGCCCGCGGCGCCGCCACCATGCTGCTCGCGGCCATCGTGGCTGCGCTGGTCGTGGTCGCCAACCAGGTGGTCGACACCTGGACCGAAGGCCACCTGCTGGCCGCCTGGGTCGTGCTGTGGACCATCACCTTCGCGGCGATCGGCCTGTTCGCCTCGCCGGTGCGCCGCGCCGTGCAGGCCCTGAACGCGCGGTTCGTGCGCTACGCCGCCGCCCGTCGCGACGCCGCCGCCGACCGCCAGATGTGGGACCTGGCCCTGAGCGATGCCCGCGTGATGGCCGAGCTCAGCCGTGCGATGAGCGTCGAAGGCGCCCGCGTCCGCTACTACTGATCGCCATGCTGCTGCTCGCCCTCGTCCGCCACGCCTGGAAGCGGCTGCTTGCCGCGCTGCCAGCCCGGGTGCTGGCGCAGCTGGATGCGCTGGCCGAGCGCCGCGCCCTGGCCCGCGCCGAGCGGCGCCGGCGCCTGTTGCAGGCCGCCCGCTCGCGCGGCTGACCTGCCCCTCGGATCGAAGCCGCCCGGCCCCGTGCCCGGCGGCTTTTTTCGTGGCCCTCACGGTGCGGGCCGGCCCGTCACGGACAGCAAAAAGGCCGCCCGAGGGCGGCCGTGCTGCATGGCGGCGGCTGCGCCGGTCAGGCCGCCAGCCGCTTCTCGATGCGGGCCTTGATCTCGCCCAGTTCCTGCGGCAGGTGGTAGGCCAGCTGCTGGAACAGCTCGGCGTGCAGCTGCAGCTCCTTCTCCCAGGCCGCCTTGTCGATGCTGATCACCGACTTGAACTGGTCGCGCGAGAAGTCCAGGCCGGTCCAGTTCAGCTCCTCGTAGCCAGGGCTGACGCCGAACACGTGCTCGTTGCCGGCCGCCTTGCCCTCGATGCGGTCGATCATCCACTTGAGCACGCGCATGTTCTCGCCGTAGCCGGGCCAGACGAACTTGCCGTCCTCGCCCTTGCGGAACCAGTTGGTGGTGTAGATGCGCGGCAGCTGCGCCCCGGACGCCTGCAGCTTCTTGCCCAGCTGCAGCCAGTGCTGGAAGTAGTCGCTCATGTTGTAGCCGGTGAACGGCAGCATCGCGAAGGGGTCGCGGCGCACCACGCCCACCTGGCCGATGATGGCCGCGGTGGTCTCGGAACCCATGGTGGCGGCCATGTAGACGCCCTCGGTCCAGTCGCGCGCTTCGGTCACCAGCGGCACGGTGGTCGAGCGGCGGCCGCCGAAGATGAAGGCGTCGATCGCCACGCCCTTGGGGTCGTCCCAGGCCGGATCGAGCGCGGGGTTGTTGGTGGCCGCCACGGTGAAGCGGGCGTTCGGGTGGGCGGCCTTGGCGCCGGTCTCGCGGGCCAGCTGGGGCGTCCAGTCCTTGCCCTGCCAGTCGATCGCGTGCGCGGGCGGCTCGCCGTCCATGCCTTCCCACCACACGTCGCCGTCGTCGGTGAGCGCGACGTTCGTGAAGATCACGTCCTTCTTCAAGGACTCCATGCAGTTCGGGTTGGTCTGGAAGTTGGTGCCCGGCGCGACGCCGAAATAGCCGGCCTCGGGGTTGATGGCGCGCAGGCGGCCGTCGGGACCCGGCTTGATCCAGGCGATGTCGTCGCCGATGGTGGTGACCTTCCAGCCCTCGAAGCCCTTGGGCGGGATCAGCATCGCGAAGTTGGTCTTGCCGCAGGCCGACGGGAAGGCCGCCGCGACGTGGTACTTCTTGCCTTCGGGGTTGCTCACGCCCAGGATCAGCATGTGCTCGGCCAGCCAGCCCTCGTCGCGGCCCATGGTGGAGGCGATGCGCAGCGCGAAGCACTTCTTGCCCAGCAGCGCGTTGCCGCCGTAGCCGGAGCCGTACGACCAGATCTCGCGCGACTCGGGGTAGTGCACGATGTACTTGGTCTTGTTGCAGGGCCAGCTCACGTCCTTCTGGCCCGGCTCGAGCGGGGCACCCACGGTGTGGACGCAGGGCACGAATTCGCCGTCGACGCCGAGCACGTCGTACACCGCCTTGCCCATGCGCGTCATGAGGCGCATGTTGACGGCCACGTACGGGCTGTCGGACACCTCGACGCCGATGTGCGCGATCGGCGAGCCGAGCGGGCCCATCGAGAACGGCACCACGTACATCGTGCGGCCCTTCATGCAGCCGTCGAACAGCGGCTGCAGCCTGGCACGCATCTCGGCGGGATCGACCCAGTTGTTGGTCGGGCCGGCGTCTTCCTTCTGGCGCGAGCAGATGAAGGTGCGGTCCTCCACGCGCGCCACGTCGCTGGGGTCGGACCACGCGAGGTACGAATTCGGGCGCTTGGCCGGGTCCAGGCGCCGGAAGGTGCCGGCGTCCACCAGTTGCTGGCACAGGCGGTCGTACTCCTCCTGGCTGCCGTCGCACCAGTACACCGATGCGGGTTTGCACAGCGCCACCATGTCGGCGATCCAGGCGATCAGCTTGGCGTTGCGCACGTGGGGTGGCGTGTTCAGGTTCAGCCCCTTCATGGCGGGAGAGTTCATCGTGTCAGGCTCCTAAGTTGCAAAAGCGGTACCGGTCGCACGCGCACCGCATCGCACGGTGCGCCAACCGGGTTCCAGAAAGGAGCAAGGCAGGGGGCCGAGCGCGCCTTTTTGGAACCGGGCTGGAGCTCAGTCGGCGTGCGGCGCTGGAGGCGGCTGGCGGCTGCCGGAACGGTCTTCCGAGGCGCCCGCGGTCGGCTGGAACCCGGATTCTATGAACGGCCACCTGAGCTGTGTTCCGCTCCCGACGCGATTCCATGCAAAACCTGCATGGGGTTATGCAGCGAATATGGTCGAGCTGCGGGCATGAAAAAACCCGGGCCGCCTTGCGGCGCCCGGGCTCTTCGGGAGGGATCCCGCGGGGATGGTCAGGCCATGTAGATGGCGATGAAGGCCAACAGGAACATCAGCACGCCGCCGACGATCGGCAGCACGATCGGCATGGCCGGCACGATGGCCTCGACGCCGTCCTGGGGCTGGGTCTCTTCGCCGTGGCTGTGGCGGACTTCGGTGCTCGACATGGCTTCCTCGGTGATGGCTGTGGGCGGGAAAGCGGCGATTTTACCGGCTCGCCCGCGGGCGGGGATCAGAGCAGGGCGTAGGTGGTGCTGGCGCGGCAGACGCTCCGGCCGTCGGCTGCGCCGCGGATGTCGATCTCGCCGAACGCCAGCGTCTTGCCGGACCGCACCACGCGGGCCTGCACGAGAGCGTCCTGGCCGCTCAGCGGCCGCAGGAAGCTGGTGCTCATCTGCACGGTCGTGCAGGGCCGGAACCCGCCGGCCTGGCTGGCCAGCGCCAGCACCATGGCGGTGTCGGCGGCAGCCAGCATGGCCTGTCCGCACAGCATGTCGCCGGTGCGTGCCACCTGCGCATTGACGGGCAGCCGCAGCGTGACGCTGTCCGCGTCGTGGGCCACCGCCTGCAGGCCCAGGGCCTGCACCCAGGGCGCGAAGTAGGCGGGCAGGGCGGCTTGCAGGTCGTCGAGCGTCATGCGGCGGATGATAGGGCGGGCTACAGCCGCACCGCCTGGAACCCGGCGTCGCCCAGCGCCTGCAGGACGGCCTCGACGTGGGGAGCCCCCCGCGCCTGGATCACCAGTTCGATCTCGACGTTCTGCGCCGCCAGCATGGTGAAGGCGCGCTGGTGGTGCACCTCGTTCACGTTGGCGCCTGCCTGCGCCACCGTCGCCGTGATGCGGGCCAGCGACCCCGGGACGTCGCGCGCGCTCACCCGGATGCGCGCCAGCCGGCCGGCGCGCACCATGCCACGCTCGATGATCGCGGCCAGCAGCAGCGGATCGATGTTGCCGCCGCCCAGCACGAGCCCGACCGTGCGCCCGGCGAAGCGCCCCGGCTCCTTCAGCATCGCCGCCAGCCCCGCGGCGCCGGCGCCCTCGACCAGCGTCTTCTCGATCTCCAGCAGCATCACGATGGCCTGCTCGATGTCGCCCTCGTCGACCAGCACGATGTCGTCGACATCGCGCTCGATGATGGCCTGCGGGATGCGGCCCGGCGTGCCCACCGCGATGCCCTCGGCGATCGTGCTCAGCCCTTGCGGCAGCGCTTGGTGCTTGACCGCGTTGTACATGTTGGGAAAGCGCAGCGTCTGCACGCCCACCACCTCGACCGATGGCTTCAGCGCCTTGGCTGCCAGCGCCATGCCCGCGATCAGCCCGCCACCCCCCACCGAGACCAGCAGGGTGTCCAGCTGTGGTACGTCTTCCAGCATCTCGATGGCCGCCGTGCCCTGTCCGGCCACGATCGCCTCGTCGTCGTACGGATGGACGAACACCAGCTGCTCGCGCGCGGCCAGCTCGAGCGCATGGCCCCGCGCCTCGTCCAGCGTGTCGCCGTGCAGCACCACCTCGGCGCCGAAGCCCCGGGTGCGCTCGACCTTCACGCCCGGCGTGAAGCGCGGCATGACGATCACCGCCCGGATGCCCAGCCGCTGCGCGTGGTAGGCGACGCCCTGGGCGTGGTTGCCGGCACTCATGGCGATCACCCCGCGCGCGCGCTCGGCCTGGTCCAGCTGCACCAGCTTGTTGCACGCGCCGCGCTCCTTGAAGGTGGCGGTGAACTGCAGGTTCTCGAACTTGAGGAACACCCGCGCGCCGGTCACCTGCGAGAGGGTGCGCGATTCGACGCAGGGGGTGCGCATCACCTGGCCCTGCAGGCGGGCGGCGGCGGCGCGGATGTCGGCCAGTTGGAGCATGGGCCGATTGTGGGCGGTTCGCGGCCCGACCGTCGACCGCGCGCATCCCGCCGCTCCCATGGCCGCGCGAAGCCGAGGTATCGTGGCGGCATTCCTCTGGAGTCCGCCCATGGTCAAGCGATCCGTCGACGTGCAGGTGCTCCCCTCGCCGGGGTTGAAGGAAGCGCCGGTGCTCGACCTGATGTGCTCGCACTTCGTGCTCACCCTGGCGGCCCGGCAGGGCGGCAAGTTCAACGTGCGGCGCGACCTGAACGGCCTGCTCTCGCTGGCCGGGCGGCACCTGGTCTGGCCGGCGCCGGCCCTGGCCCGGCTGCGCGAGTTCCTGGGCCGTCGCTGCAAGGACAACGAGTTCTGGCGCGGCCATGAACGCCTGTCCACCGCGGACTTCCTGGAGCGGCACGGCGTGTGGCGCGGCCCTTACGAGGAAGGAACGCTGTTCTTCTACCTCGACGAGTACGCGAAGGACCAGCCCAAGGACCTGCTCTCGGTGCTGACCGTCACCGGCGACTGGCTGACCAGCACGCTGAAGAAGCAGTCGACGCTGGTGGAGAAGAACATCGATGCGCTCTCCGGGCTGCTGCAGCTGAACCAGGCCGAGCGTGCCCTGCTGCTGTATGGCACGCTGGCGCGCTACCAGCGCGACCTGCGCAGCATCCTGGTCGAGTTCAAGGTCAACAACGCGCCGGAGGCGTACGCCGCCATCGCCGAGATCGCCGGCGTCAACGCGGCCGAGGTCGGCGAAGCCTTGCGCGCGGGCTCGCGACTGGAGCGCATCGGGCTGGTGGAGAACCTGATCTCCGAGCACAACATCACCGATCTGGCCGACCTCATGAAGGTCAGCGAGAAGCTGCCGCCGGTGCTGATGCGCGAATACCGCGACCAGAGCGAGCTGATGGCGGTCTTCACCCGGCCGTGCACACGCAGCGAACTCGGCCTGCCGGACTTCGAGTTCGTGCAGGAGGACGCGCACGTGCTCTCGGCGCTGCTGCGCAACGCGGTGGACCGCAAGGAGTCGGGGGTCAACGTGCTGCTGTACGGGCCGCCCGGCACCGGCAAGACCGAACTGGCCAAGGTGGTCGCGCACGCCGCGGGGCTGGAACTGTTCGAAGTCGAATACGCCGACCGCGACGGCAATTCGCTGTCCGGCCGCGACCGCTACCGCTCGCTGCAGATCGCGCAGGTGTTCCTCAAGGGCAGCGCCCGGGCGGCCCTGCTGTTCGACGAGGTGGAAGACGTGTTTCCGCCGATCAGCTCGGAGGCGGCCCAGCTCCTGGCGCGTGCCGAGCAGGTGGCCGCGCCCGCCAACGGCAGCGTCAGCGGCAAGGCCTGGGTGAACCAGATCCTGGAGTCCAATCCGGTGCCCACGCTGTGGGTCACCAACCGCATCGAGCAGATCGACCCGGCGTTCCGCCGTCGCTTCGCCTACCACCTCGAGCTGAAGTCGCCGCCGCCCGGTGCGCGCGAAAGCCTGGTGCGCAAGACGCTCGACGGCGTGCCGGTGTCCGAGGCCTTCGTCGCGCGGCTGACCGAGCGCAAGGGCCTCACGCCAGCGCAGATCCGCACCGCCGTCCGCTTCGCCGGGCTGGCGGCGAGCGGCGATGCCGGCGTCGAGGGGCTGATCGAGCGGCAGCTGCGAAACGCCGACCACGCCCTGGGCAACCGCCTGCCGGCGGCGCTGCGGCCCACCGTCACCACCTATGACCTGGCCATGCTCCACGTGGAGAGCCGCTTCGAGGTGCCGCGCATCGTCGAGGCGCTCAAGGCACGCGGCCACGGCACGCTGTGCTTCTACGGCGCGCCCGGCACCGGCAAGACCGCGCTGGCCGAGCACATCGCCCGCAGCCTGGACCGCCCGCTGCTGGTCAAGCAGGCCAGCGACCTGATGAGCAAGTTCATCGGCGAGACCGAGCAGAACATGGCGGCGATGTTCCGCGAAGCGGAAGCGGAGAAGGCGGTGCTGCTGCTGGACGAGGCCGACAGCTTCCTGCAGGACCGGCGCGGCGCCCAGCGCACCTACGAGGTGACCGAGGTGAACGAGATGCTGCAGGGCATGGAGCGCTTCGCCGGCATCTTCGTCTGCACCACCAACCTGCTGGACCGCATCGACCAGGCCGCGCTGCGCCGCTTCACGTTCAAGATCCGCTTCAAGCCGCTCACCGCGGCGCAGCGCGAGGCCATGTTCGTCACCGAGGCGCTGGCCGGCGACACGGCCGCCCTCACGCCGACGCTGTCGGCGCGACTGGCGCGGCTCGACCAGCTGTGTCCCGGCGACTTCGCCGCGGTCAAGCGCCAGGTCGACATCCTCGGGGTGGCGTTTGCGCCCGAGGAGTTCCTCGAGCAGCTCGAGGCCGAGCACCGCATCAAGCCCGAGGTGCGCGAGGCGCGGGGCATCGGGTTCATGCCCTGAAGGTGCTTCGCTGGCCCGCGGCACCACCGGCGCGCCGGCTGCGCGGCAACCGTCGCGATCGGGTGCGCCATGCGTGCGGCGTGCCGGCGCGGGGTGCGGCTGCCGCAATGGGCGCGGTCTAGCCGGCCACCTGCAGGGCGTCCAGCACGCCCGGGCCGTAGGTCTCCAGCTTCTTGGCCCCGATGCCGCTGATGCCCTCCAGGTCGGCGATCGAGCGCGGGTCGGCGGCAGCGATCGCCGCCAGCGTCGCGTCGTGGAAGATCACGTAGGCCGGCAGGTTGTGGGCCCGGGCCACGTCGGCGCGCCAGGCCTTGAGCGCCGCGAACCGGCCCTGCCCGGCGTCGGTCAGGCCGGCGGCCGCGGCCGAGGCCGGCGCGCCGGGGCGCGACTCGCGTCGCTTGCGCGCGGCCGGCTGCGAGACCGATTCGCGCAGCAGCACCTGCCGCTCGCCCTTGAGCACCGCGCGCGAGCCTTCGGTCAGCTGCAGGGTGTTGAACGCCTGCGGATCGACCGCCAGCGCGCCGACCGCGATCAGCTGGCGCAGCACCCCGCGCAGCTGCAGCTCGCTGAACTCGGCGCCGATGCCGAAGGTCGAGACCTGGTCGTGGCCGAACTGCGCCACCTTCTCGGTCTTGCGCCCGCGCAGGATGTCCATGATGTGGCCGGCGCCGAAGCTGATGCCGCTCATCTGCTGCACCCGGTAGATGGTGGACAGCAGCTTGCGCGCGGCATCGGTGCCGTCCCACACCTGCGGCGGCGACAGGCAGTTGTCGCAGTTGCCGCACGGCTGCGAGGCTTCGCCGAAGTACGCCAGCAGGCGCACCCGCCGGCAGTCGGTCGCCTCTGCCAGGGCCAGCAGCGCGTCGAGCTTGCCGCGCATGACCTGCTTGAACTCCTCGGCGGCAGGACTCTCGTCGATCATGCGCCGCTGGTTCACCACGTCCTGCAGGCCGTAGGCCATCCAGGCTTGCGCGGGCAGGCCGTCGCGGCCGGCGCGGCCGGTCTCCTGGTAGTAGCCCTCGATGTTCTTGGGCATGTCCAGGTGGGCCACGAAGCGCACGTCGGGCTTGTCGATCCCCATGCCGAAGGCGATCGTCGCCACCATCACGACCCCTTCGTCGCGCAGGAAGCGGTCCTGGTGGCGCTGGCGCACCTCGGCGTCCAGGCCGGCGTGGTACGGCAGCGCGTCCAGGCCGTGGCTGCACAGCAGCTGGGCCGTTTCCTCGACCCGCTTGCGCGACTGGCAGTACACGACGCCTGCGTCGCCTTCGTGCTCCTGCTCGATGAAGCGCAGCAGCTGCGCGCTGGGATCCTTCTTCTCCACCAGGCGGTAGCGGATGTTGGGCCGGTCGAAGCTGCTGACGAACTGGCGCGCGTCCTCCAGCTGCAGGCGCTCGACGATATCGGCCCTGGTGAGCGCGTCCGCGGTGGCGGTCAGCGCGATCCGCGGCACGCCGGCGAAGCGCTCGTGCAGCACCGTGAGTGCGCGGTACTCCGGCCTGAAGTCGTGGCCCCACTGGCTCACGCAGTGCGCCTCGTCGATCGCGAACAGCGCGAGCTGCCCGCGCGCGTGCAGCGAATCGAGGTGCGACAGGAAGCGCGGCGTGGTCACCCGCTCGGGGGCGGCGTACAGCAGCGTGATCTCGCCGCGCAGCATCCGCTTCTCGACGGCGCCGGCCTCCTCGAAGGTCAGCGACGAGTTGAGGAAGGCCGCCTCGACGCCGGCCTCGTGCAGCGCGCCGACCTGGTCGTGCATCAGCGCGATCAGGGGCGAGACCACGACGGTGATGCCGCGGCCGGCGCGCTGGCGGGCGATGGCCGGGACCTGGTAGCACAGCGACTTGCCGCCGCCCGTGGGCATCAGCACCAGGGCGTCGCCGCCGGCCACCACGTGGCCGATGATGTCGGCCTGCTGGCCGCGGAAGCGGTCGTAGCCGAAGACGTCGTGCAGGATCGCCAGCGGATCGGTGGTGCCGCTCACGACGTGCTCCGGGTCGGCGGTCGGCAGGCGGGCGGGAGCAGGGCGGGCGGGCACATGCGCCGATTGTCCCGGAACCGCCGGGCCGGCCGCCGCGCAGCGCCTGCCTGCGCAGGGTTCGGCCGGCGCTTGCGACAAATGCACGCGGCCGGCGCGACGACCCCGGCGGGGCCCGGGGCCGGGCCGCCACCTAGAATGCAGCCATGAAGCCGATCGCCTACACCCGCGGGCAGGCCCTGCCCGACCTGCTCGACCAGCGCATCCTGATCCTGGACGGGGCCATGGGCACCATGATCCAGCGCTTCCGGCTGACGGAAGCCGACTACCGCGGCGAGCGGTTCCGCGAACATCCCAAGGACCTGAAGAACAACAGCGACCTGCTGGTGCTCACCCGGCCCGACGTGATCCGCGACATCCACGAGGGCTACCTCGCGGCCGGCGCCGACATCATCGAGACCAACACCTTCGGCGCCAGCACCCTGGCGCAGGACGACTACGGGCTGGCGCACCTGGCGCGCGAGATGAACGTCGCGGCGGCGCGCATCGCGCGCGCGGCCGCCGACAAGTTCAGCACGCCCGGCAGGCAGCGTTTCGTCGCCGGCGCGCTCGGCCCGACGCCGCGCACGGCCAGCATCAGCCCGGACGTCAACGACCCGGGCGCGCGCAACGTCGACTTCGAGCAGCTGCGCGCCGCCTACCGCGAGCAGGTGGAAGGCCTGGTCGAGGGCGGCGTCGACCTGCTGCTGGTCGAGACCATCTTCGACACGCTCAACGCCAAGGCGGCGCTGTTCGCGATCGACGAGTTCTTCGAGGCGAGCGGCGAGCGGCTGCCGCTGATCATCAGCGGCACGGTCACCGACGCCTCCGGCCGCATCCTCAGCGGGCAGACCGTCACCGCCTTCTGGTACAGCGTGCGGCACGCCCGCCCGCTGGCAGTGGGCCTGAACTGCGCCCTCGGCGCGGCGCTGATGCGCCCCTACATCCAGGAGCTGAGCAAGGTGGCCGATGACACGTACATCAGCTGCTATCCGAACGCGGGCCTGCCCAACCCGATGAGCGACACCGGCTTCGACGAGACGCCGGACGTCACCTCGCGCCTGCTGCGCGAGTTCGCGGCCGAGGGCCTGGTCAACATCGTCGGCGGCTGCTGCGGGACCACGCCCGACCACATCGGCGCGATCCGCCAGGCCGTCGAGCCGTTGCCGGCCCGCAGCCGGCAGCGCGGATTCTTCTACCGCGAGGCGGCCTGAGCGCCCACCCGCCGACCGCCGCCGCCAGCCCCGCACGCGCCGGCGGCCGGGTGGCGCCGAAGGCCCCGAGCCCCGGTCGGAGACGGGCGATGCTGCTGCCGGCGCTGTACGCGCTGGCGCTGCTGGCCTTCGTCGCCTTGCCCGGGCTCGACTTCTCGGTCCCGGCGCCGCTGAACGCGGCGATGCACACCTTGCTGGAGACGGTCTCCATCGTGCTGTCGGCGCTGGTGTTCGCGGTCGGCTGGCACACCCTCAGCCGCCAGCAGAGCAGCGCCGTCGCCCTGGTCTGCAGCGTCTTCGCCGGGGTCGCGGTGCTCGACTTCGCGCACACGCTCACCTTTGAGGGCATGCCGGCCTTCCTCGGGCCCAACGGTGCCGGCCGGGCGATCTTTCCCTTCCTGGCCGCCCGGGCCATGGCCGCAGCCGGACTGCTGGCCCTGGCCTGCATGCCGGGCCAGCACGTGGCCAGCCCCGGCGAGCGCCATCGCATGCTGGCCTGCATCCTGGCGCTGGCGACCGGCCTGTCGGCCGCCGGCCTCCTGGAGCCCCGCCTGGGCCCGCTGCTGTTCGTTCCCGGCCAGGGGCCCACGCCCCTGAAGGTCGCCACCGAGGTCCTGATCGTGGCGCTGAACCTGGCGGCGGCGCTGGCGTTCTGGTGGCGATTGCGGGCGGGCGGGCCGCAGGCGTCGACCGCGCACCTGTTCACCGCCGTGCTGCTGATGGCGCTGTCCGAGCTGTCGTTCGCGCTGTACCGCAGCAGCGCCGACGTCTTCAACCTGCTCGGGCACGCCTCCAAGGTGGTCGCCTACCTGATGGTGTACCGCGCGGTGTTCGTGGAGATGCTGCAGAAGCCCTACGACGACCTGCGCACCGCCCAGCGCGACCTGCAGGAGAGCGAGGAGCGCTGGCGCACGCTGTTCGAGAACAGCCTGGATGGCGTGCTGCTGACCTCGCCGGACGGCGCGATTCACGCTGCCAATGCCGCCGCCTGCAGGCTGTTCGGCATGTCGGAGCAGGACCTGGTGCGCGGCGGGCGCGCGGCCATCACGGTGGCGGGGGATCCCCGCCTGGCGACCCTGCTGCGGGAGCGTCGCGCCAAGGGCCACGCGTTCGGCGAGGTGACGATGCGCCGCGCCGACGGCAGCAGCTTCGAGGCCGAGCTGTCGATCGTCCTGTACATCAACGGCAGCGGCCTGCCGCGGGCCAGCGTGCTGGTGCGCGACGTGACCGAGCGCAAGAACTTCGAGCGCGAGATCCTGCGCCTGAACGTCGAGCTCGAGCAGCGGGTCACCCAGCGCACCGCGCAACTGCAGGACGCGAATCGCGACCTCGAGCGCTTCTCCTACGCGGTCGCCCACGACCTGCGGGCGCCGCTGGCCGGCATCGGGGGCTTCGCCGGCGCGATGGAACGCGAGCTGGACGCGGCCGAAGGCAGCCGGGTGCGGCACTTCCTCGCGCGGGTGCGGGCCAACGCGGTGCGCATGGAGGGCATGATCGAGGCGCTGCTTGCGCTGGCCCAGGTCTCGCGCATGGAACTGCGCATGGAGCCGCTCGACCTGAGCGCGATCGCGCGCGACGTGCTCCAGCTCCTGCGCGAGCGGGAACCCGAGCGCGTGGTGCGCGTGCACGTGCAGGACGGCCTGCATGCGATCGGCGATGCGCGGCTGCTGAACCTGCTGATGCAGAACCTGGTGGGCAACGCCTGGAAGTTCACGGGCCGCACCCCGGGCGCCTGGATCGCGATCGGCGCCGAGGCTGGCGAGGCCGGCAGCGAGGTCTTCTACGTCCGCGACAACGGCGCCGGCTTCGACATGGCCAGCGCCCACCGGATGTTCGGCGTCTTCCAGCGCCTGCACGACAGCGCGGAGTTCCCCGGCCACGGCGTCGGGCTGGTGAACGTCAAGCGGATCGTCGAGCGGCACCATGGCCGCATCTGGGCCGAGGGGCGGCCGGGGGAGGGCGCCTGCTTCCGCTTCACGCTGCCCGGCGAGCACGCGCCGCCGCCGCCGCCCGACCAGGTCCGCTCGGGCGGGGTCTGGTCGCTCAGCCGGCCTGCCGACCTCTAGCCGGCTTCACTGCGGCTGGAAGCCGCTCGCCTTGATGATCCGGGCCCAGGTCTGGGTGTAGGCGCGCTCGCGGCTGGCCAGCTGCTGCTGCGGCATGTAGCCCACCGTCAGGCCCATGCCGGTGAGGCGCTCGCGCACGTCCGGCTGGGCGACCACCTTGGCGAGCGCCTCGCCCAGCCGGTCGATCACCGCCTGCGGCGTGCCGGCGGGCGCGAACAACCCGTAGTACGGCACGTCCTCGAAGCCGGCCAGGCCCAGCTCGCCGAAGGTCGGAGCGTCCGGCACGGCGGCCTGCCGCGCGCTGCCCATCACGGCCACCACCCGGATCTTGCCGGCCTTGTGGTTCTCGATGAAGTCGGGGATGGAGCCCACGCCAGCGCCGATCTGGTTGCCCAGCATGTCGGCCATCATCGGCGCGCTGCCGCGGTAGGGGGCGGCCTGCAGGTCAAGCGAGAACTTCTGGCCGATCAGCTTGACCAGGAACTCCGGCACCGACGCCGGCGCGGGCACGCCGACGTTGCCCCGGCCACCCTGCGACCGCACCCAGCCCACATAGTCGGGCAGGGTCTTGGCGGGCGTGCCGCCGGACAGCGCCAGCGCATTCACGAAGGTCGCGAAGCCGGCCACCGGCACGAAATCCTTGGCTGGATCGAACCCCGGGTTCCGGGTGACCTGCGGCAGGATGGAGATGGTGTGGTCGTGCGACAGGAACAGCGTGTGGCCATCCGGCGCGGACGCCTTGAGGGTCTGGGCCGCGATCTGCCCGCCGGCCCCGGCGCGGTTGTCCACCACCACCGGCTGGCCGAGCTGGTCCTTCAGCCGCTCGGCGAGCGTGCGGGCGATGGCATCGGTGCCCCCGCCCGGCGGGAAGCCGACCAGGATGCGGATCGGGTTCGGCGCGCCGGCCGACTGGGCGGATGCCGGGCCGGCCGCAGCGGCGCCCAGTGCCAGGGCGGCGCCGACGGCCAGCAGGGTGCGGCGGCGGGGGGAAGCGGTCATGGAACTCTCCAGGGGTGCGAAGGGACGACAGCCGGATTCTGCGACATGCGCCCGACCAGCCGCCGAGCTTGCGCGCCGTTAAAATCGGCGCCTCTCAAGGAGCGTTGCAGCGCCGGCAGGTCCGGCGTCAGGCTTGAGACATCCAACGACGCTCACCTCGCACGCGGCCCGGCCGCAGACACGACCGAAGGTGAGCAAGATGAGCCAGACCCCCGCCGTCCCCCCCATGAAGCTGTCCGGCCTGGAGCCGGTGGCCATCGGGCCGGGCAGCCTGTTCGTCAACGTCGGCGAACGCACCAACGTCACCGGCTCCAAGGCGTTCGCGCGGATGATCCTGGCCGGCGAATTCGAGCAGGCGCTGGCCGTCGCGCGCCAGCAGGTCGAGAACGGTGCCCAGGTGATCGACGTCAACATGGACGAGGCCATGCTGGACAGCAAGGCCGCGATGGTCCGCTTCCTCAACCTGATCGCCAGCGAGCCCGACATCGCCCGCGTGCCGATCATGGTGGACTCCTCCAAGTGGGAGGTGATCGAGGCCGGCCTGCGCTGCATCCAGGGCAAGGGCATCGTCAACTCGATCTCGATGAAGGAAGGCGAGGCGGAGTTCCGGCGCCAGGCGGCGCTGGTCAGGCGCTACGGTGCAGCGGCCGTGGTGATGGCCTTCGACGAGAAGGGACAGGCCGACACCTACGGGCGCAAGGTCGAGATCTGCGAACGCGCCTACCGCATCCTGGTCGACGAGGTCGGTTTCCCGCCCGAGGACATCATCTTCGACCCGAACATCTTCGCGATCGCCACCGGGATCGAGGAGCACGACAACTACGCGGTCGACTTCATCAACGCCACGCGCTGGATCAAGCAGAACCTGCCGGGGGCGAAGGTCTCGGGCGGGGTGTCGAACGTGAGCTTCTCGTTCCGCGGCAACGACCCGGTGCGCGAGGCGATCCACACCGTGTTCCTGTACCACGCGATCAAGGCCGGCATGGACATGGGCATCGTGAACGCCGGCATGGTCGGCGTGTACGACGAGGTCGAACCCGAGTTGCGCGAGCGTGTCGAGGACGTCGTGCTGAACCGGCGCCCGGACGCCGGCGAGCGCCTGGTGGAGATCGCCGAGCAGGCCAAGGGCGCCGCCCGCGACGAGGGCAAGCGCAACGAGTGGCGCCAGCTGCCGGTGGCGCAGCGCCTGGCCCACGCGCTGGTGCACGGCATCACCGACCACATCGTGCCCGACACCGAGGAAGCCTGGCAGGAGGTGGCGGCCCGCGGCGGCCGGCCGCTGCACGTGATCGAAGGCCCGCTGATGGACGGCATGAACGTCGTCGGCGACCTGTTCGGCCAGGGCAAGATGTTCCTGCCGCAGGTGGTCAAGTCGGCGCGCGTGATGAAGCAGGCCGTGGCCCACCTGATCCCCTACATCGAGGAGGAAAAGCAGCGGCAGGAGGCGGCCGGCCAGGACGTGCGCGCCAAGGGCAAGATCGTGATCGCCACCGTCAAGGGCGACGTGCACGACATCGGCAAGAACATCGTCACCGTCGTCCTCCAGTGCAACAACTTCGAGGTGGTGAACATGGGCGTGATGGTGCCCTGCCACGAGATCCTGGCCCGGGCCAAGGTCGAGGGCGCGGACATCGTCGGCCTGTCCGGCCTGATCACGCCGTCGCTGGAGGAGATGCAGTACGTCGCCAGCGAGATGCAGAAGGACGAGCACTTCCGCATGCGGAAGATCCCGCTGCTGATCGGCGGCGCCACCACCAGCCGGGTGCACACCGCGGTGAAGATCGCGCCCCACTACGAGGGGCCCGTGGTGTACGTGCCGGACGCCTCGCGCAGCGTGGGCGTCGCGCAGAACCTGCTGTCGGAGCAGGCGGCCAAGTTCATCACCGAGGTCGAGGCCGACTACGAGAAGGTGCGCCAGCTGCACGCCAACAAGAAGCAGGTGCCGCTGTGGCCGCTGGCGCAGGCGCGCGCCAACCGCACGCCGATCGACTGGTCGGGCTACACGCCGCCCAAGCCCAAGTTCCTGGGCCGGCGGGTGTTCCGCAACTTCGACCTGGCCGAGCTGGCCAGGTACATCGTCTGGGGCCCGTTCTTCCAGACCTGGGACCTGGCCGGCCCCTTCCCCGCCATCCTGAAGGACGAGGTGGTCGGCAGCGAGGCGGTGCGCGTGCTCTCGGATGGCCAGCGCATGCTCAAGCGCCTGGTCGAGGGCCGCTGGCTCACTGCCAGCGCGGTGATGGGCTTCTGGCCGGCCAACAGCGTCAACGACGACGACATCCAGCTCTACACCGACGAGCGCCGCGAGCAGGTGGCGCTGACCTGGTACGGCCTGCGCCAGCAGACCGAGAAGCAGGCGATCGACGGCGTCATGCGCCCGAGCCGCGCGCTGGCCGATTTCGTCGCGCCGCGCGGCGTGGCCGAGGACTACGTGGGCATGTTCGCGGTCACCGCCGGCATCGGGTCCGAGGCCAAGGAGCAGTACTTCCTGAAGGACCACGACGACTACTCGGCCATCATGCTCAAGGCGCTGGCCGACCGGCTCGCCGAGGCGTTCGCCGAGTGCCTGCACGAGCGCGTGCGCAAGGACCTGTGGGGCTATGCGCCGCACGAGCAGCTCACGGTCGAGGACCTGGTGGCCGAGAAGTACCAGGGCATCCGGCCAGCACCCGGCTATCCGGCCTGCCCGGACCACAGCGTCAAGGGCGACATGTTCCAGCTGCTGCGGGCCGACGAGGTCGGCATGGGGCTGACCGAGAGCCTGGCCATGACGCCGGCCGCCAGCGTGAGCGGCTTCTACCTGAGCCATCCGCAGGCGACCTACTTCAACGTCGGCCGCATCGGGACCGACCAGCTCGAGGACCAGGCGCGTCGCAGAAATGCCGACAAGGCGCTGCTCGCGCGCCTGTTGGCGCCGAACCTGTGACAAACGCCACGGCCGGCGCGCGGTCGCCGGTCGACAGGATGCGCAACTCAGCCGTTGAATACGGACATCCCGAGGAGGACATCCGTATGAAGCAACTCACGCTCGCCACCCTGATCGCCCTGGCCGCCGTCGGCGCCCAGGCCCAGTCCAAGCCGCTGTGCGACACCTGCGGCACCGTGCAGAAGGTCCACAAGGAAACCCGCAAGGGCGACGGCGGCGCCGTCGGCATCATCGGCGGTGCCGCCGTGGGCGGCCTGCTGGGCAACCAGGTGGGCAAGGGCAACGGGCGGGTGCTCGCCACCGTGGCCGGTGCCGCAGCCGGTGGCTACGCCGGCAACGAAGTGCAAATGCACGTGACCAGCAAGGACGTGTGGGTCACCCAGGTCCGGATGAAGGACGGCAGTGTGCGCACGTTCGAGCATGCCCAGCAGCCCGGCTGGAAGACCGGCGCCACCGTCAAGGTCGACGGCAAGGCGGTCCACAGCATCTGAGCGCGGCGGGCTCGCGGCCCGCTGCCCGGTGGCGGCACCCCGCGGGCCGCCGCCCTCTCCCCCCGTCCCGATCCCGTCGCGCCAGTGCCCTGGCGGCGCGGGCGTCGGCTGCCGCCTACGCGCCCGGCTGCGCTTCGCTGATGGACGGCCTGCCACAGCGCCCCCAAGCTGCAGGGATGAACCGCCATCTGGCTGCGGCCAAGTCGTGGGGCGACCGTCTGCTGCGCCCCGTCCAGCCCCTGGTCCGCGCCGCGAGCCTGTGGAGCGATGCTGGCGGCATGCGCATGAGCGCAGCGATGTCGTTCTACGGCATCCTCAGCCTGGCACCGCTGCTGCTCGTCATGGTGGCGATGCTGGGGTGGTGGATGGACCGTGAGATGCTGCAAAGCACGCTGGTGGCGCAGGTGGAGGCCCTGGTGGGCACGCAGGGCGCCGCCGTCGTGCAGCAGGCGCTGTCCAGTGCGCAGGAGCCGTCGCAGGGCGTGCTGGCCACGGCGGTCGGTTTCGGCGTGCTGCTGTTCGGCGCCACCGGCGTGTTCGGCGAACTGCAGGAAGCGTTCGCGCTGGTCTGGTCGGATGGCGGGCCGCCGCCCAGGCACAGCTGGTGGCACACGGCGTCGCTGCGCCTGCGTGGCGTCGCCTACATCCTCGCGTTCGGCTTCCTGCTGCTGGTCTCGCTGGTGATCTCGACCCTGCTGTCGATCTTCGCGGGCTGGGCGGGGGAGTACCTGGCGCTCGAAGCCCTGCTGCGGCTGCTCAACGAGGTCGCGTCGTTCGCGCTGTGCACGGCGCTGTTCGTCTCCCTGATGCGCCTGAGCGCCGGCCGCAAGCCCGAGCTGCGGTTCCTGGTGCTCGGCGGCGTGGTGGGCGCCATCCTGTTCAGCATCGGCCGGCAGCTGCTGGCGCTGTATCTGTCGACGGCGGCCGTGGTGTCGGCCTACGGGGCCGCGGGTTCGCTCGTGGTGCTGCTGATGTGGATCTACTTCTCGTCGGCGGTGCTGCTGTTCTCGGCCGGCTGCGCCAAGGCGGCGCAGGAAGCACGGGAGGCGCGGCGGCGCGCGGCGGCGCAGCACGACGCGGCGCCGGGGGGGCATGCCACCTGGCGTCCGGGCGCGGCGCGCTGAGCGACGGTCGCGGCGTCGATCGCCGGCATCGCGGCGCCGGCCGGTTCGGGTCACGAGTCACGGGTTACGAGACACGGGGTCACCGGGCCGTGCCTGGTCCGCGCCGGCATTGCACCGCCTCGGCCAGGTGCGACACCAGCACCGGCCCCGACCGGTCGAGGTCGGCAATGGTGCGGGCCACCTTGAGCACGCGATGGGTGGCGCGGGCGCTCCAGCCAAGCCGGGCCGCCGCGCGTTGCAGGAACGCCGCGGCCGCGGCATCGACCGCGATGTGCAGATCGATCTCGGCGCCCTGCAGCGCGTGGTTCGGCTTGCCCTGGCGAAGGATCGCGCGCTCCCTGGCCTCGGCGCAGCGCTGGCGCACCAGGGCCGACGACTCGCCCGGCGGCGCCTCCATCAGTTCGCGGGCGCCCAGCGCCGGGACGTCCACCTGCAGGTCGATGCGGTCCAGCAGCGGTCCGGACAGGCGCCCCTGGTAGCGGGCGACCTGGTCGGGCGTGCACCGGCAGGCGCGCTCGCGCGAGCCGTGCCAGCCGCATGGGCAGGGGTTCATCGCGGCCACGAACTGGAAGCGGGCCGGGAACTCGGCGCGGCGCGAAGCCCGGGCGATGGTGATCTGGCCGGTCTCCAGCGGCTCGCGCAGCGCTTCCAGCGCCGGCCGTGGGAATTCCGGCAGTTCGTCCAGGAACAGCACGCCGCGGTGCGCCAGCGAGATCTCGCCCGGCCGCGGAGGTGATCCGCCACCGACCAGTGCCACGGCGCTGGCCGAATGGTGCGGGCCGCAGGTGGGCCGCACGGCCCAGCGCGCAGGATCGAAGCGGCCGGCGAGGCTGGCGATGGCGGCGCTCTCGAGCGCCTCGTCCACCGTCATGGGCGGCAGCAGGCCGGCCAGCCGCTGCGCCAGCATCGACTTGCCCGATCCCGGTGGACCCACCAGCAGCAAGGCGTGGCCGCCCGCCGCGGCGATCTCGAGTGCGCGCTTGGCGGCCGCCTGGCCCTTGACCTCGGCCAGATCCGGCGGGTCGGCCGCCGCGCCCGCCGGCGCCTGCGCGGCCACCGGGGCCCAGCCATCGGCCGCGGCCGCGGGCCCCCCGGGCTGGAACTGCGCCACCACGTCCATCAGGTGGCGGGCGCGCCAGACGCGCGCGTGCGGCACCAGGGCGGCCTCCTCGGCGCTGCCCGGCGGCAGGACCAGCTGCGCGCCCTGGGCGGCCGAGCGCAGCGCCAGGCTCATGGCCAGCGCGCCGCGCACCGGTCGAAGCTCGCCGGACAGCGACAGCTCGCCCGCGAATTCGTAGCCCGCCAGCCGCTCGGCCGCCACTTGGCCGCTGGCGGCCAGGATGCCCAGCGCAATGGGCAGGTCGAAGCGGCCGGAGTCCTTGGGCAGGTCGGCCGGGGCCAGGTTGACGGTGATCCGCTTGTTGTGCGGGAACTCCAGCCCGCAGGTGAGCAACGCCGACCGCACCCGCTCGCGGGCCTCCTTCACCTCGACGTCGGCCAGGCCCACGAGGGTGAAGCTGGGCAGGCCGTTGGCCAGATGCACCTCGACCGTGACCCGCTCCGCCTGCAGGCCCACCAGGGCCCGGCTGCGCACCAAAGACAAGCTCACCGCGGCCGCCCTCCCTGATTGGGTGCGCCGACCTGGCGGGCGCACGCGAACTTGGCAGGGGCGCACCTTGGCGGTGCGCCCGGGGGGCTGCGCGCCCCCGGACGGTTCAACGCTGCACGCGGTGCGGCAGAGGACGCCGCGCTCCTCGGTTCGGTGGATGGCATGGCTCCTGCTTAGAGGGACGGCGAGAGCTTTTTCAACACAGACGGAGAGAGAAACATGCAACTGAAGGCCACCCTGCTGCTGTCCACCCTGGTGCTGTCCGGCGCTGCGTTCGCCCAGGCGAAGCCGCCCGAGTCCGACTGGACCGTGACCGGCAACGCCACGCTGTCGTCCGACTACCGGTTCCGCGGCTTCACGCAGACCAACTACGGCCCGGCCTTCCAGGGTGGTTTCGACGTCGCGCACAAGTCCGGCTTCTACGTCGGCAACTGGAACTCCAACGTCAAGGACACGCTGTACAACGGCGCCAGCCTCGAGATGGACTTCTACGGCGGCTACAAGGGCGAGTTCTCCGGCCTGACCTACGACATCGGCGCGATCTACTACTACTACCCCAAGAGCGGCAAGGACACCGGCCTGGGCACCAAGATCGACAACAAGGAGGTCTATTTCGGCCTCGGCTGGGGCCCGCTGTCGGGCAAGCTGTACTACTCGGTCGACGACTACTTCCAGCTGGGCCAGACGGCGGCCGACCTGACGGGCCTGCCGTTCGAGTCGACCAAGGGCACCACCTACCTGGACCTGTCGTACTCGCAGGAAGTCGCCGGCTTCGTGCTCGGTGCCCACTACGGCCTGCTGAGTCTGGAGAAGCACGGCCAGTTCGTCACCACCACCGACACCGGCGCCGAGCAGCTGAAGAAGCACGTGAGCGACTACAAGCTGAGCGTCGGCAAGGACGTGGGCGGCTACCTGTTCACCGCCGCCGCGGTGGGCACGTCCAAGAAGGGCTACTTCGGCACCGACCTCGGCGCCAGCAAGGCCGCCGGCAAGACCGGGTTCGTCGTGTCCGTGGGCAAGACCTTCTGATCCTGCCCTCCAACCAGGAGCAAGCATGAAACTCGTCACCGCCATCATCAAGCCCTTCAAGCTGGACGAAGTGCGTGAGGCGCTGTCCGCCATCGGCGTCCAGGGCATCACGGTCACCGAGGTCAAGGGCTTCGGCCGCCAGAAGGGCCACACCGAGCTGTACCGCGGCGCGGAGTACGTGGTCGACTTCCTGCCCAAGGTGAAGATCGAGGCCGCCGTGGCCGACGACCTCGTCGAGCGCGTCATCGAAGCCGTCGAGGGGGCCGCCCGCACCGGCAAGATCGGTGACGGGAAGATCTTCGTCTACGACCTCGAGCAGGTCGTGCGCATCCGCACCGGCGAGACCGGCAAGGACGCCCTGTAAGTCATCCCCCACGAAAGAGACAACCATGAGAAAGTTTCTCGTCTCCCTGGCCCTGGGCCTGGGCCTGCTGACCGGCTCCATGGCCGTGCTGGCGCAAGCCCCGGCCGCCCCGGCGACGGCCGCGAGCGAGGCCGCCGCGCCCGCCGCTGCAGCCGCGCCCGCCGCTGCTGCAACGGCTGCCACCGCTGCCCCTGCCGCCGCCCCCGCCCCCGCGCCCGCACCCGCGCCCACCCCGAACAAGGGCGACACCGCCTGGATGACGGTGGCGACCGCGCTGGTGATCTTCATGACCATCCCCGGCCTGGCGCTGTTCTACGGCGGCCTGGTGCGCAGCAAGAACATGCTGTCGGTGCTGATGCAGGTGTTCGTGGTGAGCGCGCTCATCTACGTGCTGTGGGCCATCTACGGCTACAGCGTCGCGTTCACCGGCGGCAGCGCGTTCATGGGCGGCTTCGGCAAGGTGTTCCTGGCCGGCATCACGCCCGACTCGGTCGCCGCCACCTTCAGCAAGGGCGTGGTGATCCCCGAGCTGACGTTCGTCGCCTTCCAGGCCACGTTCGCTGCCATCACCTGCGCGCTGATCGTCGGCTCGTTCGCCGAGCGCATCAAGTTCTCCGCGGTGCTGCTGTTCTGCGTGCTGTGGTTCACCTTCAGCTACCTGCCGATCGCGCACATGGTCTGGTACTGGGACGGCCCGGATGCCATCACCGACGCCAAGAGCCTGGAGACCGTGACCGCCGCGGCCGGCTGGCTGTGGGCCAAGGGCGCGCTCGACTTCGCGGGCGGCACCGTGGTGCACATCAACGCCGGCATCGCCGGCCTGGTGGGCGCCTATGTGGTCGGCAAGCGCGTGGGCTACGGCAAGGAGGCGCTGGCGCCGCACAGCCTGACCCTGACGATGGTCGGCGCCGCGATGCTGTGGGTGGGCTGGTTCGGCTTCAACGCCGGCTCCAACCTGGAAGCCAACGGCGTCGCCGCCCTGGCCTTCGTCAACACCCTGCTGGCCACCGCCGCCGCGACCCTGTCCTGGATCAGCGGCGAGGCGCTGTCCAAGGGCAAGGCGTCCATGCTGGGCGCGGCCTCCGGCGCCGTCGCCGGCCTGGTGGCGATCACCCCGGCCTGCGGCTTCGTCGGTCCGATGGGCTCGATCGTCATGGGCCTGATCGCCGGCCTGGTCTGCCTGTGGGGCGTCAACGGCCTCAAGCGCCTGCTCGGCGCCGACGACTCGCTGGACGTCTTCGGCGTCCACGGCGTGGGCGGCATCCTGGGCGCGCTCCTGACCGGCGTGTTCGCCTCGCCCTCGCTGGGCGGCACGGGCGTCTACGACTACGTGGCCAACAAGGTGAACCCCGACTACTCGATCGGCGGCCAGGTCTGGATCCAGTTCCAGGGCGTGCTGACCACCGTGGTGTGGTCCGCCGTGGTGGCCTTCGTCGCCTACAAGATCGTCGACCTGGTGATCGGCCTGCGCGTGTCCGAAGAGGACGAGCGCGAGGGCCTGGACATCTCCTCGCACGGCGAGACGGCCTACAACCGCTGATCGCCGCGGCCGCGGAGGACCGCGGCCGACTCCCGGCAAGCAAGAGTCTCCTTTGGATGTTCGGCCCGCTTCGGCGGGCCGCTTTTTCTTTGGAGGAGGAGGAAGGGAAGGAGAGGCGAGCGGGACGCCGGCGCGCGCCGCGCGGCACGCGTCAGTCGAGGACGATGAACGTCAGCACCGCGCCCGACTCGGTGCGCTGCACCTCGACGTCCTCGGTGCCGGCCATGGCCTCGATCTCCGCCCACTGCAGCGGCCGGTAGGGCAGCTCGCCGCCAGGCAGGGCCTCGCCGTCGGTCGGGCGCACGCCGAGTTCGACCCGGATCACCTCGTCGCCGGCGGTCGCCGCGATGGCGATCTCGGCCGGCCCCTTGGTCGCATCCGACAGCGCCAGCAGGGCGCCCGAGAGCAGCATGCGGGCGGCGGAGCGGCCGACCGGCTGCTGCAGGCTGCCCACCGAGCTGGTGAGCGCCAGGCCGCGGAAGCTGAAGTTGGTGCGCAGCAGGGTCGTGCACTCGTCGACGGCCGCGGCCAGCGGCAGGGTCGCACCCGGTTCAGGCGCGAGCCAGGTGATGACGTCGAGGCACGATTGCACCGCGCCCTTGGCAAAGCCATTGAGCTTGGTGGCGCTGTCGAGGACCTGGCCGAAATCGGGCGGGGCCTGCCGCAGGCGGCGCTCGATCACCTGGGTGACCATGCCGATCGGCTGCAGGTGCTTGACCAGTTCGTGGCGCATCGCGAAGGCGAGGCGGCGCAGCACCGCGTAGCGCGCGGCTTCGACGCGCAGCAGGCTGGCTTCCGGACCGGAGAGGGTGTTGGTGGACAAAGTGCGTCGATGGTACCGGCTCGAGCCCGGCCCCGGGACTCGACAGCAGGCGGCGCGTCACAATCGGCGGTTCTCCTTTTCGACCCGGAACGCGCATGGGAACCTGGCACAGTTTGGCGGAGCACGCGGACCAGCTCGGCGAGTCGCCGTTCTGGCATCCGCAGGAGCGACGGCTCTACTGGGTCGACATCCCCGGACGGTGCCTGCGACGGGCCGATCCGGCGACCGGCGCCGTCGACAGCTGGCCGGTGCCGCAGGAACCCGGCTGCATCGCCCCGGCGCGCAGCGGCGGCCTGGTGGTGGCGCTGCGCGACGGCGTGTACCGGGCGCGCACCTGGGGCGGCGCGCTGGAGCAGGTCCACCGCTTCGGGCACGACGTGGCCACCACCCGCTTCAACGATGGCAAGGCCGATCCGCTCGGCCGGTTCTGGGCCGGGACCCTGTACGAGCCCAAGCACGCACCCGCCGCCGCGTTGTTCAGCGTCGATTGCCGGCCGGACAACGGCCAGGGCGGCCAGCCGCGGGTGGTGCGCCAGGCCGGCGACGTCACCACGGCCAACGGGCTGGCCTGGTCGCCCGATGGCGGCACCCTGTACTGGGCCGACACGCAGGCGCACCTGGTGCGCGCCTGGGACTGGGATGCGGCGGCGAACCGCCTGGGCGCCGCCCGGGTGTTCCACCAGTTCGCGCCCAAGCCGTCCGGCTGGCGGCCCGGCGAGCCGGGTTACGGCGGCCGCCCCGACGGCGCCGCGGTCGACGCCCAGGGCAACTACTGGTGCGCGATGTACGAGGGCGCGCGGCTGGTCAAGCTGTCGCCGGCCGGCGAGTTGCTCGCGGTGCTGCCGACGCCGGTGCAGTGCCCCACGATGCCGTGCTTCGGCGGGGACGACCTGCGCACCCTGTACGTGACCAGCGCCGGCAATCGGCCGGACGACGAACGGGCGCGGTTGCCGCGGTCGGGCCACGTGGTCTGGACCCGGGTGGACGTGCCGGGCCTTCCCGTCAATTTCTTCATCGACTGACGGCAAAAACATCAAGCGGCGGGGGTCTGGCGCGGCACCGTGCGCGGCTTACCATCACCGGATGGACGCCGCGCTCTCCTCCTGCATCGACCGCATCCGCGCCGCCGCCGCGGCCGGCACCCCGCTGCGGCTGCGGGGCGGCGGCAGCAAGGACTTCTATGGCGAGCGCTTGGCGGGCCAGGTGCTGGACACCACGGGCCTGGCCGGCATCCGCAGCTACGAGCCCAGCGAACTGGTGGTGACCGTCGGCGCCGGCACGCGCCTGGCCGACCTGGAGGCCGTGCTCGCGCAGCAGGGCCAGTGCCTGCCGTTCGAGCCGCCGCACTTCGGCCCCGGGGCGACGGTCGGCGGCATGGTCGCCACGGGGCTCTCGGGCCCGGCGCGCGCCAGCGTCGGCGCGGTGCGCGACTACGTGCTGGGCCTGTCGCTGGTCAACGGCCGCGGTGAGCTGCTGAGCTTCGGAGGCCAGGTGATGAAGAACGTGGCGGGCTACGACGTCTCGCGCCTGATGGCCGGTGCCCTGGGCACGCTCGGGCTGATCGTCGAGGTCAGCCTCAAGGTGCTGCCGGTGGCCCCCGCCGAGGCCACGCTGGCGTTCGAGCTGTCGCAGGCGCAGGCGCTGGCGCGGCTGAACGCCTGGGGTGGCCAGCCGTTGCCGCTGAACGCGAGCTGCTGGGTCGGGGAGGCAGGCGCCGGCACGCTGTTCCTGCGGCTGCGCGGCGCCGTCGCAGCGGTCGATGCGGCCTGCCGCGCGCTGGGCGGCGAGCGGCAGGACGACGGGCAGGCGCGGCAGGTGTGGGCCGGCTGCCGGGAACAGCAGCTGCCCTGGTTCGCGCCACGCGCGGGCCTGGACCTCTGGCGGCTGTCGGTGCCGCAGACCGCGCCGGTGCTGGAACTCCCCGACGTGCCACTGATCGAATGGCACGGCGGCCTGCGCTGGGTGACGGCGCCGACCGGCGAGGCCGAGCGCCTGCGCCACACGGCCGCGCAGGCCGGCGGCCATGCAACCCTGTTCCGCGCGGCTGGTGCCGCTGCCGTCCGCCGCTTCCATCCGCCGACGCCGCCCCTGGACCGCATCCACCGGGAGCTGAAACGGCAGTTCGATCCGGCCGGCCTGTTCAACCCCGGCCGGCTCTTTCCCGAGTTCTAAGTGCAGACCCACCTTTCCCCCGAATTCGCCGGCACGGCCGAGGGCCGCGAGGCCGAGGCCATTCTGCGCAAGTGCGTGCACTGCGGCTTCTGCACCGCCACGTGCCCCACCTACCAGGTGCTCGGCGACGAACTGGACGGCCCGCGCGGCCGCATCTACCTGATCAAGCAGGTGCTCGAAGGCGAGCAGCCGACCGAGAAGACGCAGCTGCACCTGGACCGCTGCCTGACCTGCCGCAACTGCGAGAGCACCTGCCCCAGCGGCGTGCAGTACGGCCACCTGGTCGACATCGGCCGGCGCATCGTTGAGGAGAAGGTGCCGCGCGGCACCGGTTCCAGGGCGCTGCGCTGGACGCTCAAGGAGGGCCTCACCTCGCCGGTGTTCGGCCCGGCCATGAAGCTGGGCCAGGCGGTGCGCGGGCTGCTGCCGCAGGCGCTCCAGGACAAGGTGCCGCAGCGCCACCCAGGCGGTGAATGGCCCACGCGCACGCAGGCGCGCAAGGTGCTGATGCTGGCCGGCTGCGTGCAGCCGTCGATGGCGCCCAACATCAACGCGGCCACCGCGCGCGTGCTCGACGCGGCCGGCATCCAGACCGTCGTCGCCCCCGAGGCGGGTTGCTGCGGCGCGGTGCGCTTCCACCTGAACGACCAGGCGGGCGGCCTGGCGCAGATGCGCCGCAACATCGACGCCTGGTGGCCGGCGGTCGAGCGCGGCGAGGTCGAGGCCCTGGTGATGAACGCGTCGGGCTGCGGCGTGACGGTGCGCGAGTACGGCCACCACCTGCGGCACGACCCCGCCTACGCCGACAAGGCGCGCCGCATCAGCGAGCTCACGCGCGACCTGAGCGAGCTGCTGCCCGACATCGCGCCGGCGCTGCAGGGGCGCGTGCGGCCGCCCGCGGGCGTGCTGGCCTACCACCCGCCGTGCACGCTGCAGCACGGCCAGAAGCTGCGCGGCGGCGTCGAGACGCACCTGCAGCAGCTGGGCTTCCGGGTGCAGGTCGCGCCCAACGAGTCGCACCTGTGCTGCGGCTCCGCCGGGACCTACTCCGTGCTGCACCCGGACATCGCCAAGTCGCTGCGCGACCGCAAGCTCGGCCACCTCGGCGCGCTGGCGCCGGTGGCGGTGATCTCGGCCAACATCGGCTGCATCACCCACCTGCAGAGCGGCACCGGCACGCCGGTGCGCCACTGGGTCGAGGTGCTGGACGAGGCGCTCGCCTAGCGCGCCGTGCCCAGCGCGTCGCGGTAGCGGCGGCTGCAGGGCACCAGGCTGCCGTCCTTCATGCGCAGCCGGGCGTCGCCGGCCTCCAGCGGTTCGATCTCGGCGATGCGGTCCAGGTTGACGGCCCAGCTGCGGTGCACCCGCACGAAGCGGGCCGGGTCCAGCTGCGCCAGGAAGTCGGTGAGAGTCGAGCGCAGCAGGTAGTCGTGCCCGTGCACCCGCAGGCCCAGGTAGTTGCCCTGGGCCTGCAGCCAGTCGATGTCGGCCGCGGCGACCAGGAACTCCTTGCGCAGCTTGCGCACCAGGAAGCGCTCCGGCCGCGAGGGTGCGGCAGGTGGTGCGGCCGGCGCGGCCGCCATGGGCGAGACCGGCGCGTGCGGGCCGGGGGCAACGGCCGCGCTCGTGCCGCCGCCGTCGGGCGGGCGGCCGGTGGCCGGCGCGTCGGGCGGATCGAGCAGGCGCGCCTCGCCCTGGGTGCGCAGCAGCAACAGGCGCCAGCCCGCGATGCTGCCGACGATGAGCGCGTAGCTGCGCACGTCCTTGAGGTACTCGTAGACCAGCACCGTGGCCCAGTCGGCGACCCGGTGTCCGTCGATCACCAGCAGGCGGAGCCCGACCATGCCCACGGCATGCAGAAGACTGAAACCGACGCTGCCGGCCAGGTGCCAGCCGAGGCAGCCGGGCAGGGTGCCCAGTCGCAGGGGATGGCGGCGCTCCCACCAGACCAGCAGCGGGATCAGCGCGCCGACCACCACCACGCTGGTGAGTTGCAGCGTGAGCGCATAGGCATACGGATGCGGCACCGGGCCGCGGCCCAGGTCGATCCAGTCCACCACGCTGTTGAACGCGACCGATCCGCCGAGCATGGTCACCCAGAAACCGACGTCGAACGCGCGCTCGTGGCGCCGGTAGCGCGCCAGCCAGGAAGGCAGCAGATCAGCCATGGCAGGCGAGTCTAGGCCAGGGATGCTGCCGGTCGTCCCTGCCGGCCGCCGGCCGTCCCAAACCCGTCCCGTCCTGTCCCGGTGGCCGGGCGGCGACGCCCGGCCGGGACCAGGATCGCCGGTGACAAGGACCCGAGCCATGAACCGACGACATGACATCGATGCGCTGCGCGCCCTGGCCTTCGGCCTGGTGATCCTCTACCACGTGGGCATGTACTACGTGGCCGACTGGGCCTGGCATCTCAAGAGTCCGCATGCGGCGGCCTGGTTGCAGCTGCCGATGCGGGCGCTGAACCTGTGGCGGATGGACCTGGTGTTCCTGGTGTCGGGCGTCTCCCTCGCCCTGCTGTGGGGGCGCGCACCGCCCTGGATGCTGCTGCGCGACCGCAGCGTCCGGCTGCTGCTGCCGCTGGCGTTCGGGATGGTGGTGGTGGTGCCGTACCAGCCCTATGCCCAGGCGGTGGCCAACGGCGCAGTCCCGCCGGGTTTCGGCGCGTTCCTGCTGCGCTACTTCCAGGGCGGCCCCTGGCCGGCCGGCGCCTTCGACGGCTGGCAGGTCGGCGTCACGTGGAACCATCTGTGGTACCTGCCCTACCTCTGGTGCTACACGGCGGTCCTGGTGCTGGCCGCGCCACTCGCGGCGTCCGGTCCCGGCCGGCGGCTCGGCGACGGTTTCCGGAGGCTGCGCGGCCCGTGGCTGCTGGTCCTGCCGGCGCTGCCGCTGATGCTGGCCTCGGCGCTCCTGTGGCGGCGCTTCCCGGTCACCCACGACCTGGTCGGCGACGGCTGGCTGCATGCGGCGTCCTTCACGTTCTTCCTCTACGGCTGGTGGCTCGGCCTCGACGCGGCGCTGTGGACGGAGCTGCGGCGGTTGCGGCGCCGGGCGCTGCTGCTGGCGCTGGTGCTGCTGGGCGTGGTGCTCGTCGCCCGCGGCCTGGTCAGCTCGCCGGCCGCCCGGCTGGCGGTGCGGCTGCTGGCCGACGCCGACGCCTGGTGCGCGGTGGCCACCGTGCTCGGCTGGGCGCACCACGCGCTGAACCGGCCGTGGCGGTGGCTGCACTGGGCCACCGAGTCGGTCTATCCGTGGTACCTGTTGCACCAGACGGTGATCATCGTGCTGGTGACCTGGCTCGCCCCATGGACGCTGGGGCCGGTGCGCGAGCCGCTGCTGCTGCTGGCCGGCACGGTGGCAGGCTGCTGGATGCTGACGGCGGTGGTGCGCCGCAGCAGCGTGCTGCGGCCGCTGTTCGGCCTCAGGCGGCGAGCGCCGCCTCGATGTCCTTCGACAGCGCAGCCGGCGCCTCCTGCGGCGCATAGCGCCTGAGCACGCGGCCGTCCTTGCCGACCAGGAACTTGGTGAAGTTCCATTTCACCGCAGTGGTGCCCAGCAGGCCCGGCGCCGCCCGGGTCAGCCACTTGAAGATCGGGTCGGCCGCCGCGCCGTTGACGTCGACCTTGGACATCATCGGAAAGCCCACGCCGTAGTTGCGCTCGCAGAACTGCGCGATCTCGTCGTTGCTGCCGGGATCCTGGCGGCCGAACTGGTTGCAGGGGAACCCCAGCACCACCAGGCCCTGCGGTGCATAGCGCTCGTGCAGCGCCTGCAGGCCGGCGAACTGCGGCGTGAAGCCGCAGGCGCTGGCGGTGTTCACCACCAGCACCACCTGTCCCTGGTACTGCTTCAGTGGCACGGGACGGCCGTCGATGCCGACGGCGTCGAAGTCGGAGAGAGTGGTCATCGGACGCTCCTGCGGTGGCCGCCCGGCGACGGCCGGGCTGCTCAAGCGGCCGATTGTGTCCGCTTGACCGCCGGCGCGCCGGGCGCCGCCCACGCCGACCACACGGCGGCCGCGACCACCAGGGCGCCGCCCACCCAGGTCCTGGGTGCCAGCTGCGCGGCGCCCAGCAGCACCGACGAGGCGCTGGCGAACAGCACCTCGGACAGCATCACCAGCGAGGTCGTCTGCGCCGGCAGCCGGGAGGCGCCGAACTGCAGCGCGGCATTGCCGGCCAGGAACGCGAGGCTGAGCAGCGCGCCGATGGCGATCGCCGAGGGCGGCAGCACCACCGGCGCGCCGACCAGGCCCTGGCCCATGCCGGCCAGCCCGGCCAGGGTGGCGGCGAGTGCGCCGCCGGTGAACATGGCGCCGACCCGGGTCACGGCAGGCGCGGCCTGCAGCCGGCGCAGCAGGATGTTGGTGAGCGCGAAGCTGAAGCCGCCGAGCAGCGCCAGCAGGTCCGGCAGCCCCTGCGGCACCGGCCAGGGGGTCTCGGGCGTCTTCAGGATCACCGCCAGCCCGGCCAGCGCCAGCGCCAGCCGCAGCAGCGCCGGCCCGCTGGGGCGTTCGCCGAGCAGCGGCCAGGCAAGCAGCACGCTCCAGGCCGGCATCAGGTAGAACAGCAGCACCACGCGCACCACGTCGCCCACGGTGACCGCCCAGTTGAAGCCGACGTTGGTGAGGCCGGCGGCCGCCATTAGGAGCCACAGCTGCGGCTGGCCGGCGAAGCCGCGCCAGGCGCCGGGCCGCACGAGCAGCAGCACGGCCAGCGAGACCAGGTACACACCGGCGGTCGCCCACAGCGGATGCAGCCCGTGCGCCTGCAGCTGCCGGAACGGCCACCACGACACGCCCCACACGAACGCGTTGACCACCAGGGCCAGCGCGGCGGCGGCCCGGCCCGCCTCAGCTCCCGCCATGCGAGGTGTCGTGCCGGGCGATCTGCAGCAGGTGGTCGACTTCCTCCTTGTGGCGCACCAGGTTGTTGGCGTGCCAGCGCTGGATCAGCCACATGATGCCGGCGACCACGACGCCGAAGGCGGTGATCGCGCCGAAGGCCGACAGGCCCAGGCCGGCCGAGAGGCTGTAGAACGCGCCCAGCCCCAGGATGCAGGCCTGCTCGTTGAAGTTCTGCACCGCGATCGAGCGGCCGGCGCCCATCAGGTTGTGGCCGCGGTGCTGCAGCAGCGCGTTCATCGGCACCACCAGGTAGCCGCCCAGACCGCCCAGCAGGATCAGGAACGGCGCGGCCACCCACACGTTGCTGATGAAGTTCATCAGGATCACCAGCAGGCCCATGGCGATGCCCAGCGGCATGACGCTGGTGGCGGTGTCCAGCCGCATGCGCATCGAGGCCACGATGGCGCCGACCGCGGTGCCGACCGCGACCACCCCGGACAGGCTGGACGCCTGCGTGGTGCTGTAGCCGAGCGCGGCCGCGCTCCAGGCCAGAATGATGTAGCGCAGGTTGCCCGACACGCCCCAGAACAGCGTGGTCGTGGCCAGCGAGATCTGCCCGAGCTTGTCGCGCCACAGGCGCGAGTTGCAGGTCCAGAAGTCCGGCACCAGCTCCATCGGATTCTTCGGGATCGGCCGCATCTCCACACCGGTGTGCGGGATGCGGGTGTTGAACCAGGCGGCGACCGCGTAGACGAAGATCAGCACCGAGATCGCCGCCTCGGGCGCCGTGTCGATGCCCATGTCCAGCAGCGGGAAGTCCAGCGCCAGCAGCCTGGTGGCGACCGCATGGCCCACCAGCTGGCCGCCCAGCAGGATGCCCAGGATGATGGAGGCGATCGTCAGGCCTTCGATCCAGCCGTTGGCCTTGACCAGCTGCGAGGTCGGCAGCAGCTCGGTGAGGATGCCGTACTTGGCCGGCGAATAGGCCGCGGCCCCGAGGCCGACGATGGCGTAGGCCATGAGCGGGTGGGTGCCGAACAGCATCATCAGGCAGCCGACCACCTTGATGGCGTTGCTGACGAACATGACGCGCCCTTTGGGAAGGGCGTCGGCGAACGCGCCCACGAACGGCGCCAGCACGACGTAGAACAGCGCGAACATCGGCACCAGCGCGGCGCGCTGCCACTCGGCGGCGCCGCCCGACTTGAGCAGTTCCACGGCGGCGACGAACAAGGCGTTGTCCGCGAGCGACGAGAAGAACTGCGCCGCCATGATGGTGTAGAAGCCGCGCTTCATGAATCAGGCACGTGGGCGGCCATCGGCGGACCGGGATGCGGGGGGAATGACTGCTGTCTCCAAGCGACGCCGGGTTATATCACGCGGGGTAATGCCAAAATCCTCGTTCCTACCCCTAGACCGCGCCCCATGCCTCGTCCCATCCTGGCCACCATCCATCCCGAGGCCCTGCGCCACAACCTGGACCGCATGCGCCGCGCCGCGCCGGACGCCCGGGTCTGGGCGGTGGTCAAGGCCAACGCCTACGGCCACGGCATCGAGCGCGCGTGGGACGGGTTGCGGGGCGCCGACGGCTTCGCCCTGCTGGACCTGCAGGAGGCCGAGCGGGTGCGGGCCCTGGGCTGGCGCGGCCCGGTCCTGCTGCTCGAAGGCGTGTTCGAGCCGCGCGACCTGGAGCTGTGCTCGCGGCTGCAGCTGTGGCACGTGGTGCATTGCGAACAGCAGATCGACATGCTGGCGGCGCACAAGACGCAGCAGCCCCATCGCGTGTTCCTGAAGATGAATTCCGGGATGAACCGGCTCGGGTTCCCCCCGGCGCTGTACCGCGCCGCGTGGGCGCGGCTGGACGCGCTGCCGCAGGTCGACGAAATCTCGCACATGACGCATTTCAGCGACGCCGACACCGCGCGCGGGATCGCCCACCAGATGCAGGTCTTCACCGAAGCCTCGCGCGACCTGCCCGGCGAGCGCTCGCTGTCCAACAGCGCGGCGGTGCTGCGCCATGCGCGCGACGCGCAGGTGCGGGCCGACTGGGTGCGCCCCGGGATCGCGGTGTACGGCAGTGCGCCGGATGTCCCGGAGCACGATGCCGCGCACTGGCAGCTGCAACCGGCGATGACGCTGGCCAGCCGCCTGATCGGCGTGCAGCAGCTGCAGCCCGGCGACACGGTCGGCTACGCATCCAGCTTCGTGGCCGAAGCGCCGATGCGCATCGGCGTGGTCGCCTGCGGCTATGCCGACGGCTACCCGCGCCACTGCACCACCGGCACGCCGGTGCTGGTGGACGGCGTGCGCACGCGGCTGGTGGGCCGGGTGAGCATGGACATGATCACGGTGGACCTGACGCCCGTGCCCGACGCCGGCGTCGGCAGCGACGTCACGCTCTGGGGCCGCGCTGCTGCGGGCGCCGTGCTGCCGATCGACGAGGTGGCCCGCGCCGCCGGCACCGTGGCCTACGAGCTGATGTGCGCGCTGGCGCCGCGGGTGCCGGTGGCTGTCCAGGCGTGAGGAACCGCGCCACCTGGCGGTCGGTCCGGTTCGCCCAGGGCGCCATCGAGCGCGATCTGCGCCAGCGGCACACGCTCTGGCTGCACGGCGCATGCATCGGCACCCTCGTGGTGGCTGCCATGTGGCTGGTGTCGGCCCTGCAGCTGCGGCTGGGATCCGGGTCGCTGGCGCTGCGCTACCTGGTCACCCTGGGCGTCGGCTACCTGGCTTACCTGCTGCTGCTGCGGCTGTGGGCCGGCGCCCTGGCCGGCCGGCAGGCGCCGGGTGATCCCGGCCTGGACCTTCCTTCGGCCGGCCAGGGGCGAGGCGACGGCACCGGCTGCGTGGAGGTCGGAGCGCCGCGGGTCGAGCTGCCCGCGTTGCGCAGCGGCGGGGGCGGCGATTTCGGCGGCGGCGGTGCGTCGGGCGACTTCGACGGCGGCCAGGCGCTGGGGCAGGTGGCAGAGGACGCGTTCGAGGTGGCTGCCGGCGCCGACGAGGGCGCCGTGGTGGTGATCCCGGTGGTGGCCGTGTTCCTGGTCGGCGCGGCGGTCCTGTTCGGCGCCGGCTCGCTGCTGCTGCTGTACTTCGGGTCGGAGGCGCTGCTGGCGGTGGCGATCGAGCTTGCGTTCGGCTATGCGGCCGGCCGCACCGCGCTGCGCGTGTCGCGCGAAGGCTGGATCGGCGCCGCGGTGCGGCTGACGTGGAAGCCGCTGCTGGGCGCCCTGGCCTGCGCCGTCCTGCTGGGCGCCTCCATCGACCACTTCATCCCGGATGCGCGGTCACTGCCGCACGCGGTCGCCCTGATGGCCAGGGCGCGCTGAGCTCAGCGCTTGCGCATCCCGAGCACCATCACGGCGCCCACCACGACCAGCGCGCCGACCACCTGGATCGGCGCGATCGACTGCCCGAGCAGCAGCCAGCCGAGCACCAGCGCGAACACCGGCTCGACGTTCATGATGGCGGAGTTGCCCACCACCCCCAGCCTGGGCAGGACCGTGAACATGATGGTGAACGCGGTGCCGTAGAGGAAGGTGAGCGCGGCCAGGCCGCCCCAGCCGGCCGGTGCCTGCGGCAGGTGGAAGCCGCCCTGCACGCCGACGGTGGCCAGCGCCACCGCGCCCGCGATCGCCATCGTGGTGGCGGTGCGCACCCGCCCGTCGACGTCGCCGGCCTCGTGCTGCGTGAGCACCAGCGCCAGGCCGAAGGTGGCTGCGGCGGCCAGCGCGAACCCCACGCCGGCGCCGATCCGGCTCCATTGGCCGGCGGCGCCGAGCCCCGAGGCGGCGCCCAGCACGTCGAGCGCGAGCGCCAGGCCGGCGAGGATCACCGGCATCGCCACCAGCATGGCCTTCTCCGGATGCTGCCGGTACACCAGCGCCGACCAGAGCGCGGTCCAGATCGGATAGGTGTTGAAGGCCAGCAGCGCCAGCGCCACCGGCAGCCGGGCCACCGCGGAATAGAGGCACAGGCTCTGTACTCCGATCAGCAGCCCGATGGCCGGCAGGAAGCGCTTGTGGCGGGCGGTGAACCGCACCCGAACGCGCTGCGTGGCCAGGATCGCGACGATCACCAGGGCGGTGACGGTGCTGCGAAAGACCACTGCCGTGGCGACGTCCGCGCCGTGGTTGAACGCGATGCGCGCGGCCACGTGGTTGGCGCCCATCATCAGCGCGATCAGCAGCAGCGTGGCGAAGGCCGCGCCGCTGAGGGCCCGGGCGGGGATCACGGCGGCCATCGTCAGTACAGCCCGTGCACCCGCGCATGCAGCCGCGCCAGCCCGAGCAGCGTGTCCGTGAACGGGGTCGGCACGCCGGTGAGCTGACCCAGCTCGCGCACCACGGTCACCAGCGCGTCCACCTCGACCGGCTTGCCCGCCTCGACGTCCTGCAGCATCGACGTCTTGAAGGCGCCGAGCTTGCGCGTGACCTGGTGGCGATCTTCCGGCGTCTGCTCGATCGGGATGCCGATGCGCGCGCCGATCTCGCGGGCCTCCAGCATCACGCGCGAGATGAACTCGCGCACCAGGTCGTCGTTCAGGATCAGGTCGGTGGTGGCGCCAGTGAACGCACTGACCGGGTTGACGGTCATGTTGCCCCACAGCTTGTACCAGGCGTCCCGCTGGATCTGCTCGGACAGCACGGCCTCGTGGCCGGCCTTCTCCAGCAGGGCGGCCAGCGCGCGCAGCCGCGGCGTCTGCCCGCCGGCGGGTTCGCCCACGATCAGCTTGTTGCCGAAGTGGTGCTTCACCAGGCCCGGCGCCGTGACCGAGCAGCTGGCGTGCACGACGCAGCCGACGATGTGGCGCGCGGGGATGGCCCGGGCGATCGCGCCATCGGGATCGACGGCGCGCAGCCGGGTGCCGGCCAGGCGGCCGCCGAAGCCTTCGAAGAACCACCAGGGGACGCCGTTCATGGCCGTGAGCACCATCGTGTCGGGGCCGAGCAGCGGCCCGATCGCCAGCGCCACGTCGGCCATCGCGGGCGCCTTGACGGCGACCACCACCAGGTCCTGCGGGCCCAGCTCGGCCGGGGTGTCGGTGGAGCGCACCGGCGCCGGATGCACCCGGCCGTCCTCCTCCAGGCGCAGGCCGTGCAACTGCAGGGCCTCCAGCGTGGCGCCGCGGGCCACCACGTTCACCTCGCAGCCCGCGCGGGCGAGCCGGGCACCGATCCAGCCGCCGATGGCGCCCGCGCCGTAGATGCAGACTTTCATCGCGCTCAGCTGCGGTAGGACGGATCGAGCCGGTCGACGCGGCGCACCAGCGCGTCGAACACGTCCTGGCCGGCGCCGAAGCGCTGGTCGAACTGGAACGAGTCGGCCACGGTGCGTTCGGCCACGTGCTCCGGCACCGGGATCGCCGGCCCGAGGACCGCCTGGGCCACCTGCACCTCGCAGGCGCGCTGCAGCGTCCACAGGCGCACGAAGGCCAGCGGCAGCGTGCGGCCCCAGGTCAGCAGGCCGTGGTTGCGCAGGATGACCGCCGGCTTGTCGCCGATGGCCGCCAGCAGGCGGGGCGCCTCGTCGGCGTGGATCGTGATGCCTTCGAAGTCGTGGTAGGCCACCAGTCCGTGCAGCTGCGCCGAATAGAAGTTGTTCTGCGCCAGCCCGGAAGCGCTGCAGGCGACCGCCAGGCCCGCGGTGGTGTGGGTGTGCATCACGCAGTGCGCCTCGGGGAGGTTGTCGTGGATCGCCGCGTGCACCGTGAAGCCGGCCGGGTTGACCGGCCACGGGTTGTCGTCCAGCTTGTTGCCCTCGACGTCGATCTTCAGCAGGTTGCTCGCTGTCACCTCGCTGTAGTGCAACCCGAACGGGTTGATCAGGAAGTGCTTGCGTCCGCCGGTGACGGTGTCGGGCAGGCGCACCGTGATGTGGTTGTAGATCATCTCGGTCCAGCCGAGCAGGTCGAACACGCGGTAGCAGGCCGCGAGCTGCACCCGCGCCTGCCACTCGTCGGGATGCATGGCCGGCGGCACGGCCTGGAGGATGGCGTTCATGGAAAAGCCTTTCGGATCAGTAGGGGCTGGCGCCGGCCGCCGGGGCCGGGGCCGGCGCGGCGGACTTGAACTTGGCCGCCAGCGCCGCGGCGCCGCGGGCCAGCAGGTTGTTGTCGAGGCCGACGGCGACGAACAGGGCGCCCAGGGCCAGGTAGCGGCGCGCCTGCGCCTCGTCGGTGGTCAGGATGCCGGCGGCCTTGCCGGCGCGCTGGATGCGGGCGATCGCATCCTCGATCGCCGACTGCACCTGCGGGTGGGCCGCGTTGCCCACGTGCCCCATCGAGGCGGACAGGTCGGCCGGGCCGATGAAGACGCCGTCGACGCCGTCGACGGCCGCGATGCGGTCCAGGTTGTCGAGTGCCTGCTGGGTCTCCGCCTGCACCAGCAGGCAGACCTGTGCGTTGGCTTCCTGGCCGTAGTTCGGGTAGCGGCCCCAGCGCGAGGCCCGCGCCCCGGCCATGCCGCGCACGCCCTGGGGCGGATAGCGCATGCTGCGCACGATCTCGGCGGCCTGCTCGGGGGTGTCGACCATCGGCACCAGCAGCGTCTGCAGGCCCAGGTCGAGGTACTGCTTGATCAGCATCTGGCCCACGTGGCCGTGCCCGAGCGGCACGCGCGCGATGGCGTTCACGCCCGGGTAGCCGGCGATGATCTGCGCCTGCTGCAGGATGCTCTGCAGGTCGTTGGGCGTGTGCTCGCCGTCGATCAGGAGCCAGTCGAAGCCGGCGCCGGCGCAGATCTCGCTCGCGTACGGGCTGAACAGGCCCTGCCACAGGCCGATCTGCGGCCGGCGTTCGGCCAGCGCTTGCTTGAACGGGTTCACGGGTGTCTGCATGGCGTCGTCCTTTCTGGGGCGGGCATTGTCGGCGTTGCGGCGCGCGGCACGGCAGCCGGGCGAGGTCATCCGGTGAAGTGGAACTCGAAGCGGCCGAGCGCGCCGTAGTCTGCCTCGAAGCGGTCGCCGGCGCGGGCGGCCACCGGCCGCGTGAAGGAGCCGGCCAGCACCACCTGGCCGGGCTCCAGGCACTCGCCCCAGGGCGCGAGCTTGCGCGCCAGCCAGGCGATCCCGATGGCGGGGTGGCCCTGCACGCCGGCCGCCAGTCCGGTTTCCTCGACCACGCCGTTCAGCCGCAGGATCGCGCCGCACCAGGGCAGGTCGACCTCGCGAGGGTGCACCCGGCGGCCGCCCAGCACGATGCCGGCGTTGGCCGCGTTGTCGCTGATGGTGTCCTGCACCTTGCGCATGGCCCGGGTGTGGCGGTCGAACTGCTCGATGCGAGCGTCGATGATCTCGACGGCCGGCGTCACGTACGCGGTGGCGGCCAGGACGTCGTCCACGCTGACCTGCTCGCCCTGCAGCCGCCGCTCCAGCACGAAGGCAAGCTCGACCTCGACGCGCGGCGCGATGAAGCGTGCGGTCGGCAGCGCGCCCGGCTCGAAGAACATGTCGTCCAGCAGCGTGCCGAAGTCGGGCTCGTCGATCTGGCTGGCCTGTTGCATCGCGCGCGAGGTCAGGCCGATCTTGTGGCCGCGCACCGTGCGGCCCTCGGCGCATTTGCGCGCGACCCACGCGCGCGAGACCCGGTAGCCGTCCTCGACCGTCATGCCCGGGTAGCGCCTGGAGAAGTGCTCCACCTGCACGCGGCTGCGCTCGGCCTCGTGCAGTTCGGCCGCCAGACGGGCCACCTGTGCGTCGTCGAACATCGTGTCAGCCCCTGTTGAAATGCGGATGCAGCGTGCTGTGCTTGCCGTCGTAGACCTGGCCGGGGCTCTCGTCCACCTGCACCGTCAGGCCGACCAGGCCGCGCTCGAACAGCGGTGCCAGGTGCGCCTTCGCGCGCGCCAGCAGCGTGTCGCCGGCGAGCTGCTGCACCGCCTTGCTGCGCCCGGCGCCCATGCGCAGGTTCAGGTAGACGAACCCGTAATCGCCCTGGCCGTCGGCCACCGCGAAGTGCGCCGCCGGATAGGCCAGCACCCGGGTGCCGCCGGTGGGGAACACCTGCGCGCCGGCCTCGTCGCGCACCTGCAGCAGGCCGTCGGCGAGCGTGCGGCACAGCGCGGACATGTCCGTCTGCGGTTCGATGTTGGGCGTGTACAGCAGGACCAGGTGCGGCATGGCGGCTCTCAGGCGGGAAGGGGCGTGACGGGGAAGATCGCGTTGATCTGCCCGGTGCCGGAGCTGCCGAAGTACGGCGTGACGATCTCCACCGGGGCCTGGTAGCGGTCCCAGCCGAGCAGGCCCAGCAGCATCGCGGTGTCGTGCATGTCGCCCTCGCCCCAGCACTTGTCGGCGTACATCGGCAGCATGCCCACGAAGGTCTTCCAGTCGCCGGCCTCCCAGAGCTGCACGACACGCTGGTCGACCTGCTCCAGGAAGGGGTCGTACACCCGGTGCATGAACTCGGGCGCGCGGCCGTTGTCGGCGAAGTGGTGCGACAGCGAACCGCTGGCGAACACCGCCACCGTGCCGTCGTAGCGGTCCTCGATCGCCCGGCGCACCGCCAGGCCGAAGCGGCCGGACTCGTGCAGGTCGTGCCAGTCGCACCAGCCGCTGACGCTGATCACGCGGTAGTGCCGGTCGGCGTTCATGTACCGCATCGGCACCAGCGTGCCGTACTCCAGCTCCAGCGTGGTGTCCGAATGCGCGCGGGTCTTCACGCCCATCGCGTTGGCCGCGTCGGCGATCAGGTGCCCGAGCGCCGGGTTGCCGGGATAGGCATAGGGCATGTTCTTGATGAAGTGCGGCAGCTCGTTGCTGGTGTACACGCCTTCGAACTGCGGACCGCAGTTGATGTGGTATTCGCTGTTGACCTGCCAGTGCACGTCGAACACCACGATGGTGTCGACGCCCAGCGCGCGGCAGCGGCGGTCGATCTCGCGGTGGCCCTGGATCGCGGCTTCGCGGCAGCCGAAGTGGGGGCCCGGGAACTCCGACAGGTACATCGACGGCACGTGGGTGATCTTGGCCGCCAGCGCGAGCTTGCCCATGGTCAGGCTCCCCAGTGAGGGATGTGGTGCGACCCCATCGAGACGGCGATGTTCTTGGGCTCCAGGAACACCTCGTGGCTCCAGGTGCCGCCCTCGCGGCCGGTGCCCGACGCCTTGGTGCCGCCGAAGGGCTGGCGCAGGTCGCGCACGTTCTGGCTGTTGACGAAGCACATGCCGGCCTCGACGGCGGCGGCCACGCGGTGGGCGCGGCCGATGTTCTCGGTCCAGACATAGCTGGACAGGCCGTAGACCGTGTCGTTGGCGATGCGGATCGCGTCGGCCTCGTCGTCGAACGGGATCAGGCAGGCGACCGGGCCGAAGATCTCGTCCTGCGCGATCCGCATGCGGTTGTCCACGTCCGCGAAGACCGTGGGCACGACATAGTTGCCTTGGCGCACCCGCTGCGGCAGTGCCGGCACGTCCAGGCCGCCGCACAGCAGGCTGGCGCCTTCCCGCTGCCCGAGCTCGATGTAGCTGCGCACCTTGGCCAGATGGGCCTGGGAGATCATGGGCCCGACGATGGTCCCGTCGTCCAGCGGGTCGCCCACCGCGATGCGCCGCGCCCGCGCCGCGAACTGCTCGGCGAAGGCCGCGTAGACCGAGCGCTGCACCAGGATCCGGCTGCCGGCCGTGCAGCGTTCGCCGTTGTTGGAGAAGATCATGAACACCGCCGCGTCCAGCGCGCGGGGCAGGTCGGCGTCGTCGAAGACGACGAAGGGCGACTTGCCACCGAGTTCCATGCTGAACTTCTTCAGGCCCGCCTGCTGCACGATGCGGTTGCCGGTGGCGGTGGAGCCGGTGAAGGAGATCGCCCGCACGTCGCGGTGCCGCACCAGCGGCTCGCCCGCGTCCTTTCCGAACCCGTGCACCAGGTTCAGCACGCCGGCGGGAATGCCGGCCTCCAGGGCCAGCTCGCCCAGCCGCGCCGCCGTCAGCGGCGACAGCTCGCTCATCTTGAGCACCGCGGTGTTGCCGAACGCCAGGCAGGGCGCGACCTTCCAGGTGGCGGTCATGAACGGCACGTTCCACGGCGAGATCAGCGCGCACACGCCCACCGGATGGAACAGCGTGTAGTTCAGGTGCGTGGGCGTCGGATAGGTGTGGCCGTCGACGCGCACGCACATCTCGGCGAAATAGTGGAAGTTGTCGGCCGCGCGCGGCACCAGCTGCTTGCCGGTCTGGGCGATCACCTGGCCGGTGTCGTTGGTCTCGGCCTGCGCGATCTCCGGCACGTGGCGCGCGATCAGGTCGCCCAGCTTGCGCACCAGCCGGGCGCGCTCGGTGGCCGGCAGCGCCGCCCAGGCCGGGAAGGCCGCCTTGGCGGCCGCCACCGCGGCCTCGACCTCCTGCTCGCCGCCCGCGGCGACTTCGGCCAGCACTTCCTGGGTGGCGGGGTTCACGGTCTGGAAGTAGTCGCGGCCAGGGAGGGCCTTGCCGCCGATCAGGTGCTCGATGCGCATGGGGTCCTGCTACTCGATGGTGTTGACGAGGGCGCCCAGGCCCTCGATCTCGGTGACGACGACATCGCCGGGCCGGCAGTCGACCACGCCATCCGGCGTGCCGGTGAGGATCAGGTCGCCGGGCTGCAGCGTCATGAAGCTGCTGAAGTACTCGACCAGGAACGGCACGTCGAAGATCATGTCCCGCGTGTGGCCCCGCTGGGTGACCCGGCCATTGACGGTGGTCTGCAGCGCCAGCGCCATCGGGTCGGGCACGTCGTCGCGGTCGACCAGGAAGGGACCCAGCGGCGTCGCGCCGTCGCGGTTCTTCACGCGCAGGTTCGGCCGGTACCAGTTCTCCAGGTAGTCGCGGATGGCGTAGTCGTTGGCCACGGTGTAGCCGGCGATGAAGTCGAACGCGTCGGCGCGGCGCACGCGGCGCGCGGTGCGGCCGATCACCACGGTCAGTTCGCACTCGTAGTGCATGAAGTCGACCCCGGGCGGCCGCCGGGTGCACTGCCGGTGGCCGGTGAGCGCGCGTTCCCCCTTGAGGAACGCCAGCGGTTCGTCGGGCGCCTTGAACGCCAGTTCCCTGGCGTGGTCGGCATAGTTCAGGCCCAGGGCCAGGATGGTGCGCGGCCGTGCCACCGGCTCCAGCGGCGGCAGCCAGGCCACGGCGTCGGCGTCGACCAGGACGCCGGTCTCCAGCAGCAGGCGGCCGTCGCGCTCGGCGGCGCGCACCGCGCGGCCCTCATGGATCACACGGGCGTGCTTCATGCGGCCTCCGCGACCAGTGTCTGGACGAGGCTGCCGAGCGCGGCGCAGTGCAACGCGATGCGCTGGCCGACCCTGGCCCGCGGCAGCGGCGCATCGTTGCCCAGCAGCAGCACGTCGCCGTCGCCCAGGGTCATGAACTCGCCGACATCGGCCAGCAGCCGGGCCGGCGGCCGGACCAGGGCATCGAACCGCACGGTCTGGCGCAGCTCGCCGTCGATGCGGACCTCGATCGCCAGGGCCTCCGGGTCGGTCGCCGGCACCAGGGCGCCCAGGCCCAGGAATCCGTCGAGGCAGCGGAACCGCACCGGCGGGCGGAAGTAGCTGGCGTGCGGCAGCGACAGGTCGCTGGCCAGCACGCAGCCGCGGACGCTGCCGCCGGCGCCGAGCACCAGCCCCACCGTCGCGCCGACCTCCACCTCGGGCGCGTGCGCCGGCAGCGCGATCGCCGCGCCGTCACCGCTGAAGGTGTTGGCGGTCTTGACGTACAGCACCGGCGCTGCCGGTGGCGCCCGGTAGGGCGGCTCGTGCATGCGCGGCGCCAGCGCCTCGACTTCGCGGCGGAAGTTCAGCAGGGTGCCGTACACCGTGCCGGAAGGTGAATGGCTCATGCGTCCGCCCGCGCGCTGTCGGCGGTGGGCCGGGGACGGTGGCGGTGCTTGACCACGGGTTGCTCCAGTTCGATCAGTTCGTCCAGCAGGGCGTACAGCTGGGCCAGCTTGGCCTTGCCAAGCGCCTGTTCCATCCATTGGTAGTGCGCCTCGACCGTGCTGGACAGCCGTGCCACCAGCGCCAGCCCGCGGGCCGTGGCCTCGACCACCGTGCGGCGCTGGTCGGCCGCATCGCGCGCGCGGCGCACCAGCCCGTCGCGTTCCATCCGCGCCAGCACGCCGGTGAGGCTGGGGCCGAGGATGTAGGCCTCGCGTGCCACCTGGCCGGTGTCGGCCGTCCCGTGTTCGCCCAGCACCCGCAACACGCGCCACTGCTGGTCCGACAGCCCGTGCTCGCGCAGCCAGGGACGGTTGTGCGCCATCACGGCTTCGCGCGCCTGCAGCAGCAGGCGGGGCAGGTTGCGGTGCTTGAACGGGGTGGTCACGTGCTCGTTCCGATTGTTTAACATGTTAAATGACCACCCCGCGCCGTCAACGCGGGTGAACCCGGAGGGGCCCGGTGGCGTCGGCTGCGCCCGCGCCACCAACCGGTAGTGTTCGATCCGGCCGCGCAGCCGCGGCTGCAGGTCCCGAGCCTGTCCTGCACCGTCCGACCCTGCCAGCGGGCCAGGTCCGCGCGGGGGCTGGCCTACACTGCCCCGCGTGGCCAAAGACAAGACGACCTACAGCTGCACCGAGTGCGGCGGCACCACGCCGAAGTGGCAGGGCAAATGCCCCAGCTGCGGCGCCTGGAACACCCTGATCGAGACCGTCGCCGACACTCCCGCCGCGCAGCGGCACCGGTTCGCGGCCCTGGCGCCGACCGCCGCCCTGGCGGTGCTCGCCGACATCGAGGCCGCCGACGTGGCGCGCACGCCCACCGGCATCGGCGAGCTCGACCGCGTGCTGGGCGGCGGCATCGTCGAAGGGGGCGTGGTGCTGATCGGGGGCGATCCGGGCATCGGCAAGTCCACCCTCCTGCTGCAGGCCCTCGACGGCCTGCAGCGCGCCGAGGTGCCCACGCTCTACGTCACCGGCGAGGAGTCGGGCGCCCAGGTGGCGCTGCGCTCGCGCCGGCTGGGCCTGGACAACTCGCAGGTGCGCGTGCTGGCCGAGATCCAGCTGGAGAAGATCCTGGCGACGCTGACGTCGGCCAAGCCGGCCGTCGCCGTGATCGACTCGATCCAGACGGTGTACTCGGACCAGCTCACCTCGGCGCCGGGGTCGGTGGCCCAGGTGCGCGAGTGCGCGGCCCACCTCACCCGCGCGGCCAAGGCGACCGGGACCAGCATCGTGCTGGTCGGCCACGTCACCAAGGAGGGCGCCCTGGCCGGCCCGCGCGTGCTCGAGCACATGGTCGACACCGTGCTGTACTTCGAGGGCGACACGCATTCCAGCTTCCGGCTGGTGCGCGCGATCAAGAACCGCTTCGGCGCGGTCAACGAGATCGGCGTGTTCGCGATGACCGAGAAGGGGCTCAAGGGCGTGGCCAATCCGAGCGCCATCTTCCTGTCGCAACACGCGGAGCCGGTGCCCGGCAGCTGCGTGCTGGTGACGCTGGAGGGCACGCGGCCGATGCTGGTCGAGATCCAGGCACTGGTCGACAGCGGCGGGCCCAGTCCGCGCCGCCTGTCGGTCGGCCTGGAGCGCGACCGGCTGGCCATGCTGCTGGCGGTGCTGCACCGCCACGCGGGCGTGGCCTGCATGGACCAGGACGTGTTCGTGAACGCGGTCGGCGGCGTGCGCATCAGCGAGCCGGCGGCCGACCTCGCCGTCATGCTGGCGATCACCTCGTCGCTGCGGGGCAAGCCCTTGCCCAAGGGCTTCATCGCCTTCGGCGAGGTCGGGCTGGCCGGCGAGGTGCGGCCTGCACCCCGCGGGCAGGAGCGGCTGCGCGAGGCGGCCAAGCTCGGGTTCTCGGTCGCGGTGGTGCCCCGGGCGAACGCGCCGAAGAAGGGCAGCCGCGACATCGAGGGGCTGACGATCCACCCGGTCGACCGCATCGAGGAGGCGATGGAGGTGGTGCGCTCGCTGGCCTGAGGGCGCGCCGTGCCGGCGCGGCGGCTCACTGCGCGTGCGGCCGCGGCGGCGACGACCAGTGGGCCGGCGCCCGGCGGACGCCGGCCGGCCGATCGGGCCGGCTGCGCGCCAGTGCCAATGCCTCGGCGGGCTCACCGGCACTGGCGGCGTCGCGCGGCGGCGCCGGCGTCCCGTCGGGCAGCGGCGCGCGCGCGGGCTGCGTTCGGGCGGCCGCAGGCGCCTGGGCCGCGGTGCCTGCAGACGGCGTCGGCGCATGAGACCGTGCGACCAGCAGGCAGGCGGCGAAGAACGACCAGGCCAGCAGCTTGCCGGATCTCATCCCGTGCGCCGCCGCGTCAGCGCACCAGGCGCCCGATCGCGTCCTGGAGGAAGTCGCCGCGCCGCACCCGGGGGCTCAGCCGCGCCGCGTTCGCCGCCATCTGCTGGTACCCCTGGTTGTCCAGCCAGTCGGGAATGGCGTCCATCTCGCGCAGGTCGCCGATCAGCACCCCGACGCCGCGGCCCAGCACCAGCGGCGCGATCGCCGCCTCCTTCCAGACGATCACCGGCAGGCCGAGCGACAGGTAGAGCGACAGCTTGTGCGGGTTGTTGTAGCGCATGTACTGCCCGTAGTTGCCCTGGCAGCCGTCGATCGACTGGCCGTCCCAGATCAGCCCGAAGTGGTAGCGCCCGTCCAGCGCCGGCTGGTCCGGATCGAACACGCCCTTGTAGCGCGGCCCGGGGTGCCGCAGCCGCTCGGGCTCGAAGAAGGCGCCGAACAGCGACAGCTCCACCTGCCGCAGCTGCGCGAGCCGCTCGTCGTAGACATAGCTGGCCTTCGGGTAGGACAGGTTGCCCGCGCACACCACCTTGAGCGGCGTCGTCAGGCGGGTCTCGTGCCAGGTCGGGCCGGGCGGGCTGCAGTAGTCGAACAGGTTGAGGTTGACCACCTTGGCGCCCACGCCCTGGCCGCGCAGCCACTCGGTCATGGTGGCGTTGTGCGACACCAGCCCGTCGAACAGCCGCAGGATGGCGATCTCGCGCTCGGGGGGCGATTCCTCGTGGCGCAGCGAATCCAGGTCGTGGATCAGCGCGAACAGCCGGGCTCCGCGCACACGGCAGAACATGTGCAGCAGGTAGGCGCGCTTGCGCTGGTCGAACGGGTATTCGATGACCACATGGCCGCCGCGGTCCACCAGGCGGTCCAGCTGGCCCAGGAAATCCAGCCAGTGCACCGGGTTCGCCCCGTCGGGCAGTTCCACATGGGCGTAGCCGGCTCCGCGCAGCAGGTGCAGCACGTCCATCCGGGCCTTGGTCCAGGCCGTCTTCTGCTGGGGCACGACCGTGGTGACCAGCACCCCGCCCGCCCGGCGGGCCACCGGCGTGCCGGGGCCGGCCTCGGCCGGGGTCGATGGGGCGGGTGGCGCGGAATCGATCTCCTCGCGCGGTGCGTAGCTCGTGTACATCAGGGAACCTCGGTGTTCAACGTTGTCGCAGGCCGGCGCCGGCCTCGACGGGGGATGGCTGCCACGGGGGCGGGGGCGCCTGCACGGCGCTGCGCTCGCGCCCGGGCTGGCCGGCGCCGCCGGTCAGTCCCGCGGCGAGCACCCGCCCCATGTCGCGGCCCTGGCGGATCGCGTAGTTGGTGCCGCGGTCCTCGGGGTAGATCTGCGCCATCGTCGCCAGGTGCACGCCCGGCACGCCGGTGCGGGTGGGCGGGATCAACCGCGAATAGCCGCGCTCGACGATCGGCTGCGAGTGCGTCGCGCGCCACACGTGCGCGCCCAGCACGTGCTGCCGGTCCAGGTCCGGGAACATCCGCTGCAGGTGCGACAGGGTGTACGCCACCACCTCGGCATCGGACATCCGGAACAGCGCATCCGTCTCGGGCAGGTACTTCGACAGGTAGACCACGTGCCGGCCGGCGTAGGTGGACGCCGGCTCGAAGTTGGTGTGCTCGATCACGCCGACGAAGGGGAAGCCGGGGTCGTTCACGTTGAGCCAGTAGGTCTGCGACAGGCTGCGATCCAGCTCGAGCACGATGCAGACGTTGGCCAGGTAGCGGATGCGGCGCAGGCGCGCCTGCTCCTCGGGCGTGACGTGCGGCGCCAGCAGGTCGGCGGCGATCGGCAGCGGCGTGGTGAGCACCACTGCATCGGCCGGCACCACGCCGTCGGCCGTCGCCACCCCGGTGACCCGGCCTGCGGCCACCTGCAGGCCGGTGGCGGCGGTGCCGGTGCGGACCTCGCCGCCGGCCGCCTCGACGGCGCGCGCCATGGCCTCGGCCAGCGCGGCGAAACCGCCGCGGTAGTAGGCCAGCTGCTCCTGTCCACCCTTGCCGCGGCTGCCGCCGCGCAGCTTGAGCTTGTTCCAGAACCACACGGCCGAGACATCGTCGGCGACCTCGCCGAACTTGCCGCGCAGCAGCGGCTCCCACACGACCCGGTAGACCTCGTCGCCGCCGAGCTCGCGCAGCCACTCGGCGGCCGTGCGGTCCTCCAGCGCCATCCAGTCGCGCACGCGGCGCGCGCGCAGGGCGAGCAGTCCGAGGCGCACCCGGTCGGGCAGCCGCAGCGGCGTGAAGCGCAGCACGTCGGCCGGCGTCGACAGCTTGAGGAACCGATTGGCGAAGTACATCCCGGTGCGGGTGGGCCGCGCCACGATCCGGTCGCTGGTGCCCAGGTCGCGGGCCAGCTCGATCACGTGGGTGTCGTTGGTGAACCAGTGGTGGTAGAACTTCTCCAGGCGCTCGCCGCCGACCGGGAAGCTGCCGGCCAGCCCGCCGACCTCCTCGTCGGCCTCGAGCACCACGGCGCGGATGCCGCGCCGCCCCAGCTCGAAGGCGGCGGCCAGGCCGCAGAAGCCGCCGCCGACGATCGCCACGGTGGACGGGGCGCTCATGTCAGCGCTCCTTCGCTGGCGCGCGCACGGGCGCGGATCGCATCGCGGCCGCCGTGCAGCACCAGCAGCACCAGGCCGAGCGCCGTCACCGGCGCCCACAGGATCGCGTGGACCGACAGCGAGATCGCGGTGGCCGCCGCCCGGTCCAGGCCGAAGGCGGAGAACCCCAGCATCGTGAAGTAGTCGAAGGTGCCGACGTAGCCGGGCGTGCTGGGCAGCAGCGTCGCCAGCGTGCCGGTCGTCATCGCGAACCAGCCGGCCGCGGCCGGCGTGCCCGGCGCCAGTTCGGCGGCGACGGCCGCGAACACCGCGCCTTCCAGCAACCAGATCAGTGCGGTCATCGGCAGCAGCAGCGCGGCGCGCCGGGGCGAGCGCAGCAGGGAAAAGCTGGCCAGCAGGTCCGTCGCGATCCGTCCCGTCCTGGCCTTCCAGCCGGTGCCCTCGGACGTCGGCCCGGCCAGCCGGCGCGCGACGGCGGGACCGGCCAGGGGCAGCAGCACCAGCGCGCCCACGGCCGCGGCGGCCAGCGCCTGGGCGGTCGCCGCCAGGCCGGGCGGCAGCCCGCCGCCGCGCACCAGGGACGCGCCCGCGAAGAACAGGACGAGCAGCATCGCCAGGTCCAGCAACCGCTCCAGCAGCACCGAGCCGAGCAGCGTCGCCGGCGGCAGCCGCAGGGCGTCGCGGAAGGCAAAGGCGCGCACGGCATCGCCGGCGCGCAGCGGCAGCACGTTGTTCAGCGCGATGCTGGCCAGGAACGGCGTCGCGCAATCGCGCCAGCGCAGCCGCGGCTCGAACGCCAGCAGCATCCACCACCAGCGCGCCACCCGCAGCGCATAGCCGGCGGCCAGCAGTGCCAGCGCGAGCAGCAGGCCCGGCGCCGTCATCCGCGACCAGGCCAGCAGCAGGGCGGGCAGGTCGACGCCCGACAGCAGCAGGCGCAGCGCGAACAGCGAAACGAGGACCGAAACGACCAGCTTCACCCGCGCCGCCGTCATGCCGCCTCCCGGTCGTAGGCCATGGCCGGGCTGGCGGGCTGCCGCGGCGGGTGGGTGATGGCCTCGGGCGTGCGGATCGCGTGGGCCAGCGCGCACGGCGGCGACGCGCTCGGCTCGAAGCCCAGCTGCTCCCTGACGAGGTACAGCGGGCGCCGCTTCACCTCGCCGTAGATCCGGCCGACGTACTCGCCCACCACGCCCATGAACATCAGCTGGACGCCGCCGACGAACATCACGGCAATGAACAGCAGCGTCCAGCCTTCGACCCAGTTCTGGGTGGCCAGCCGCAGCGCGAGCGCGTACGCCACGCCCAGCATGGCCAGCACGGCGGCGCAGAAGCCGACGTAGATCGCCAGGCGCAGCGGAGCAGTCGAAAACGAGAGGATCCCGTCGGCCGCGAAGCGCAGCATCTTCCTGACCGGGTACTTGGTGCTGCCCGCGAAGCGGGCGGCGCGGCGGTAGGCCACGGCCTCCTGGCGGAACCCGGCCCACGCCACCATGCCGCGCACGAAGCGGTCGCGCTCGGGCATGGCCTGGAACGCTTCGACCGCCGTGCGGTCGAGCAGCCGGAAGTCGCCCGTGTCCAGCGGGATCACCGTGTCGGACAGCCGGTTGATGGTGCGGTAGAACAGCTTGGCGGTCCACAGCTTGAAGGCCGACTCGCCCTCGCGTTCGGTCCGCACCCCGTACGCCACGTCGACGCCATGCCGCCAGCGATCGAGCATCTGCAGGATCACCTCGGGCGGGTCCTGCAGATCGGCGTCGATCACGCAGACGGCGTCGCCGGCGGCGTGGTCCAGGCCCGCGGTGACGGCGAACTGGTGGCCGAAGTTGCGCGAGAAGGAGACCACCCGCACCCGCCGATCGAGCTGCTGCAACTCGCGCAGCACGGGCAACGTGCGGTCACGGCTGCCGTCGTCGACGTAGATGATCTCCAGCTGGATCGAGGGCTCGTGCTCGAACGTCTCGGTCAGGCGGCGATGCGTCTCGTGCAGCACCTCCTGCTCGTTGAAGCAGGGCACGACGACCGACAGCAGGATCTTCTGCCAGCGTGGGCCGCGCGGCTCGGCCAGGGGATTGGAAGGGGGCATCGGCAGCACCAAGGTCGACGGATGACGTCCATCATTGATGGCGCCATCCCGGCCGGAGTGTCGGCCTGTAATGCCTCGACGCGGTGCACGGCCGTCACCATTCCTCTGGCGGCGCGAGCTGCCCGGGCCACCCGGGCCGGCGGTGCTGCCAACAACCGTTACACCATGGCCATTGACGCCGCCTGCGCCGACTGTCCCGCAGATCCGGCACGGCTGTGGTTCACGCTGGCCCGTGCCGGCGCGCATCGACCACGCCGGACACACCCGGGCACGCCGCATGCCAAGGCCCGGTGCCGGCTGCCCGGCCCCCGCCGTTCCGGAAGAAGGAGATCCTCCGTGCTGTCCTGGCCCCGCCACGTCCACCCGGGTGGACCGCTCGCCCATGCCGTGCGGACCGCGAGCGTCGCTCCCGTGGACGCCGCCTTCCTCGTGGCCAGCCTGGTGGCCGTAGTGGCGGTGCGCCTGCAGCTGCTGTGGGCCGCGCCGTTCCCGATCAACGACGGCGCGCTGTTCCTGGTCTTCGTCCAGGCGACCGCGCACACGTTCCCCGGCCTGCCGGCGACCGTGGACTACAACGGCGCCGCCATCCCGTTCGCCTACCCGCCGCTGGCGTTCTGGCTGGCCGCCGGCGCCGTCCGGCTGGGCCTGTCGCCGCTGGCCGTCGTGCAGGTCGCGCCGGTGTTCATGAACATCGCGTACGTGCTGCTGTTCGCCCTACTGCTGCTGCGCACCGGCCACGCGCGCCTGTTCACTGCGCTGGCGGTGCTGATCGCCGGCATGACGTTCCGCTCCTACGAATGGCTGGTCATGGGCGGCGGGCTCAGTCGCGGGCTGGGCAGCGTGCTGCTGCTGCTGACCTTGCTGGCCCTGCTGCCGCCCGGGCTGTGGCGCGACGGCCGGTGGTCGTGGCGCCGCCTCGTCGCCGGTGGTGCGTGCCTGGGTGGCACCGTCCTGTCGCACCTGGAATGGGGGCTGCTGTGCACCGTCTGCGCGCTGCTCTGCCTGGCGATGGCGCGCCGGCGCCTGGGCGCCTGGCTGGCCGGCGCGTTCGTCCTCGGTGCCGTGTCGCTGCTGGTGGTGCTGCCGTGGCTGGTGGCCGTGCTGCACGAACACGGCCTCGCCCCGTTCGCGGCGGCCTCCAGGACAGGATCCTGGCGTCCTTCGGTGCTGGCGGAGGGCGCGCGCATGCTGCTGCGCAATTCGGCCCAGCTGCTGCCGTTCGTGGTGGTGGGGGCCGTGCTCGCGGCCCGCAGCCGCGACGTGTTCTGGCTGGTGTTCGCGGTCCTGCCGGCGCTGCTCATCCCGCGCAGCGGCGAGACGCCGCTGGTGCTGGGCATCGGGGTGCTGGCCGCCACCGGGCTGATCGGCGTGGTCGCCGCGGCCGCGCGCTGGCGCAGCCGACTCGGGTGGCCGACCGCGATCGCGCTGGTGCTGACGGGCGTGGGACTGACTGCGGCGCGCGTGGGCGACACGTTCCGGCGCGACGAGCTCTTCGCGCCGCTGTCGCCCGAGGTGCGCAGCGCCATGGCCTGGGTCGCGGCGCAGCACCCGGGGCGCCGCTTCACGCTCGTGCGCGAGGCGCCGTGGTACTACAACGCCAGCGCCGAGTGGTTCCCCGTGCTGGCGCACGCGGTGAACAACTCCACCGCGCAGGGGCGCGAGTGGCTGCCGGACGACGTCTTCGGCCAGACCTATGCCGCGATCGACGACCTCAATGCCAGCACCACCTGCGAAGCCCTGCTCGAGAGCGTGCGCGCCTTCGGGCCGGCCGACTTCGTCTGGGTCGAAGGGGTGGACCTGGCGGCCCGCGCGGCCGCGCTGGAGGCGCTCTACGCCAGGCGCTCGGTGGCCGAACGGGCCGCCGCGGCCTGGCGGCGCATGCGTGGCGAGCCCGCGCCGGACCCGCGACGCGGCAAGGCGGGCGCGCTGCGCGGCCCCGGCACCGCGGGCGGCTGCTTCGATGCGGCGGGCTGGCGGGAGGTGCTGGCCAATCCCCGGGTCCGCATCTTCCAGCCGCCGGGCGCCGCCGCTCAATAGAGCATGCGGCAGCGGATCGTGCCCGGGATGCCGCAGAGCTCCTCGAGCGCGACGCGGCTGGCCGTCGTGTCCACGTCGATCACGACGTAACCGACCTCCTCGTTGGTGCGCAGGTACTGGGCGGCGATGTTGATCCCGGCCGCGGAGAAGCGTTCGTTGACCCTGGCGATCATGCCGGGCACGTTGCGGTGGATGTGCAGCAGCCGGCACCGCCCGGTGTGGGCCGGCAGCGCCACCTCGGGGAAGTTCACCGCCGACACGGTGGACCCGTTGTCCGAGTAGCGCACCAGCTTCTCGGCCACCTCGCGGCCGATGTTCTCCTGCGCTTCGGCGGTGGAGCCGCCGATGTGCGGCGTGAGCAGGACGTTGTCGAACCCGATCAGCGGGGACTCGAAGCGGGTGTCGTTGCCCTGCGGCTCGACCGGGAAGACGTCGATGGCGGCGCCGGCGAGATGGCCCCGCTCCAGTGCCGCGGCCAGCGCAGGCACGTCGACCACGGTGCCGCGCGACGCATTGATCAGGTGGCTGCCGCGCTTCATGCGCGCCAGCTGCGCGGCGCCGATCATGTCCCGGGTCTCGGGCGTCTCGGGCACGTGCAGCGTGACCACGTCGGCGCACTCCAGCAGGGCGTCCAGCGAACGCAGCTGGCGGGCGTTGCCCAGCGGCAGGCGCGCTTCGATGTCGACGAACACGACCTGCATGGCCAGGTTCTCGGCCAGCAGGCCGATCTGGGTGCCGATGTGGCCGTAACCGACGATGCCCAGCGTCTTGCCGCGCACCTCGTGCGCGCCGGCGGCCGACTTCACCCAGCCATTGCGGTGCAGGACCGCGTTCTTCTGCGGGATGCCGCGCATCAGCATCACGATCTCGGCCAGCACCAGCTCCGCCACGCTGCGGGTGTTGGAGAACGGCGCGTTGAACACCGGGATGCCGCGTCGCATGGCCGCTTGCAGGTCGATCTGGTTGGTGCCGATGCAGAAGGCGCCGATCGCCGTGAGCTTGGAGGCGCGCTCGAGCACGGCCTCGGTCAGCTGCGTGCGCGACCGGATGCCGACGAAGTGCGCGTCGGCGATCGCCGCCACCAGCTCGTCGCCTTCCAGCGCCTTCGGGTACGTGGCGACCTGCGTGTAGCCGCTGGCGGCCAGCGACTCGACGGCCGAGGGATGGATGCCCTCGAGGAGCGCGAACTTGATGCGCTCCTTGGGGACGGACAGGCGGGGTTCGGGCACGGGGGGATCTCCGGGGATGGGTTGGGGCGCCGACAGGAAGTCAGGAGGCGAGGATCCATTGGCAGGCGCGCTCGGCAATGGCTGGCGGGATCTCGTGGCCGCCGACGAACTCATCGTAGCGGACCTCGAAGCCGGCACGCTCGAGCGCCGGCACGATGCGCCGGCTGCAGCGCGCGATCGGCAGCACGGTGTCGGCCGTGCCGTGCGCGACGTACATGCGCGCGCGGCCGGTGGCCGGACCGGGTGGCACGAAGCCGGGGGAGAGCGCGGCCAGGGACGCGAACACGTCGCCGTTGGCGATCGCCAGCGCCAGCGCATGCGAGGCGCCGTCCGAGAAGCCCGCGACCGCCAGCCGCCGCGGCGCGACCACGAAGCGGTCGAAGGCCCAGCGCAATGCGTGGGCGACCGTCTCGATGTCGGGCCCCGGGCGGCCGAGCACCGTGTCCCAGGTGAAGTCGCGCGAGGGCGGTGCGACCAGCACCAGCGGTGCGGCGGCGGCCGAAGGCTCCAGGTAGTCCAGCGCCTGTCCGGGCTCCCCGCCGCTGCCGTGCAGCACCACGGCCAGCGCCACCGGCTGGTTGCTGGGCAGCGCGCGGGGCACGCGCGCCAGGGCCGGTCGGCGCCACGGCGCACCCGGCGGCGGCTCGATCCGGTGCAGGCCCGGGCCGGCCGCTCCCGCCAGGGCGGGATGCTGCGAGGGCCGCACCGGCAGCCGCATCGGGACGGCGGTCATGCCGCGCCCCTTCCGGCGGGATGCACCGACGGCCAGCCGCGCCGGCCGCCCACGCTGCTGCGCGCACGCCCGTCGGCTGCACGCGGCGACGCGCCGGCCGGCATCGGGCGTCGGGGCCGGACGGTCACGGTCACGGCCCCGAGCGCCCGCCCGTGCTGCCGAGCACGCTGCCGGTGGTGAAGGTCGACTCGGCCGATGCCAGCAGCACGTACACGGGAGCGATCTCCGCCGGCTGCCCGGGCCGGCCGAGCGGGGCGTCGGCGCCGAACTTGGGCAGGGCATCGGGCAGCTGCCCGCCGCTGGGCTGCAGCGGCGTCCAGTAGGGGCCGGGCGCCACCGCGTTGACCCGGACGCCGCGCGGCGCGAGCTGCTTGGCGAGCGACTTGGTGAACGCCACGATCGCCGCCTTGGTCGACGCGTAGTCGAGCAACTGCTCGGGCGGCTCGTACGCCACCACCGACGCGGTGTTGATGATCGACGCGCCTGCCGGCAGGTGGGGCAGGGCCGCCTTGGTGATCCAGAACATCGCGTACAGGTTGGTCTTGAGGGTCCAGTCGAACTGCTCGGTGCTGATCTCCGCGATCGAGGCGTGCGCCTGCTGGCGCGCCGCGTTGTTGCACAGGATGTCCAGCCCTCCGAGACCCCGCACGGCCGCATCGACCAGCTGGCGGCAGAACGCCTCGTCGCGGATGTCGCCGGGCAGCGCCACTGCCTTGCGGCCGGCGGCGCGGATGATCTGCATCACCTCGCGCGCGTCCTCTTCCTCCTGCGGCAGGTAGCCGATGGCCACGTCGGCGCCCTCCCGCGCGAAGGCGATCGCCGCCGCCCGACCGATGCCCGAGTCGCCGCCGGTGATCAGCGCCTTGCGGCCAGCCAGCCGTCCCGACCCCCGGTAGCTGGTCTCGCCGTGGTCCGGACGCGGCGTCATCTCCCTGGCCAGACCCGGCCAGGGCTGCTGCTGGGGCGGAAAGGGCGGCCGGGCGCCGGCGGCGCGCGGGTCCTGCAGCGCGGGACGGGGGCCGGCGACGGGCTCCCCCGCGGGCACGGGCGCAGGTGCGGGCGCGCCGCCGGTCTGGGCCTGCGCCGCCGACGCGAGCAGCGCGCTGCCGGCCAGGCCGGCGCCCATCCGGTGCAGCGCCTCGCGGCGGGACGGCGGGGCGTTTCCGTTCGACTCCATGGTGACTCCGGTGAGGGTTGGATCAGGTGGCGGGACCTGCTGGGCCGGCCGCCGCGGTGGCACGGTCAGATGCGGTGCGCCTGCGGCGACGGGGGCTCGTGCGGCGCTGCCGACGGCGCGTCCAGGCGCCGGCCCTCGCGCCGCAGCCGCTGCGACAGGAACAGCAGCGCGATGCCGAACACCAGGGCATAGGCGCCCAGCCACAGCGTCATCACGAGGGCGCCAGCCGCGGGCTGCAGCGCCAGCAGCAGGCCCCACACCACCGAAAGCACTCCGCCCAGCACCAGCCAGGCGCGACCGTGCTCGAGCCGGAACCGGAACGCGCCGAACAGCATCGCCAGGCCCGTCAACAGGGCCCACGCCGCCGTGATCGCCACGAAGGCGAGCACCGTCAGGCCGGGCCAGAACAGCGCGGCCACGCCCGCGGCCAGGTCGAGCACGCCCTCGACGGCGAACCAGCCCCAGCGCTCGTGGCGGCGCACCGCCCGGGCACCGGCCAGCAGCGCGAAGACGCCATCGGCCAGCATGTAGGCGGCGAACAGCAGCACGAGCGCGGCCAGCGTGGCACCCGGCAGGAGCAGGGCGAGCAGGCCGAAGACGATGGCCGACAGGGCGCGCAGCAGCACGAATGGCCAGCTGCGTGAGGGGTTGGAGAGGACGTCCATGGCGGGGTGGGGCGCAGGCAGAGGGGCGATCTCACCAGCGCCCGCGCGCGGCGGGTGTAGGAAGGCTCGGCGAGCGCTGTCGTCCGGCACCGTCGATGCGGCGGGGACGGTGCCGCTGTCGCGGCGACAATCGCCCCCCATGACATTCCAACGCATCCTGGTTCCGATCGCGGGCGCGGCCCTGGTCGTCTTTGCCTGGCGCGCCTACGGCTGGGCCGGCGTGGCCCTGGTGGGCGGCGGCATCCTGATGTGGATCCTGCTGCACTTCACGCGCCTGACGCAGGTGCTCAAGCGGGCCTCCGACCGGCCGATCGGCTGGGTCGACAGCGCGGTGATGCTCAACGCGCGCCTGAAGCCCAACCTCACGCTGCTGCACGTCATCGGACTGGCGCGGGCGCTCGGCGAGCAGCTGTCGCCCAAGGACGAGCAGCCCGAGATTTTCCGCTGGACCGACGGCTCGGCCTCCCACGTGACCTGCGAGTTCGCCGCCGGCAAGCTGGTGAAGTGGACGCTCGAGCGTCCCGCGCCGCAGCCGGCGGATGCCCTCGAGGCCGGCCGGTAAAATCGCCGGTTTGCTTTCTCACCCGAAGGAACCGAGATGAGCGTCATACCTTCCATGGCCGACCGCGACGGCAAGATCTGGATGGACGGCGAGTTGGTGGAGTGGCGCGACGCCAAGATCCACGTGCTGACCCACACGCTGCACTACGGCTGCGGGGCGTTCGAGGGCGTGCGTGCCTACAACACGGTCCATGGCACGGCCATCTTCCGCCTGCAGGAACACACCGACCGCCTGTTCAACAGCGCCAAGATCCTGCGCATGGCCATCCCGTTCAGCAAGGAGCAGGTCAACGAGGCCCAGAAGGCCGTCGTGCGCGCCAACAAGCTCGAGAGCTGCTACCTGCGCCCGCTGACCTGGATCGGCTCGCAGAAGATGGGCGTGAGCCCCAAGGGCAACACCATCCACCTGATGGTCGCGGCCTGGCCCTGGGGCGCCTACCTGGGCGAGGAAGGCATGCAGCGCGGCATCCGCGTCAAGACGTCGAGCTACACCCGCCACCACGTCAACATCACGATGACGCAGGCCAAGGCGGTGTCCAACTACAGCAACTCCATCCTGGCCAACATGGAGGCGACGGACGACGGCTACGACGAGGCCCTGCTGCTGGACAGCTCGGGCTTCGTCAGCGAAGGCGCCGGCGAGAACGTCTTCGTGATCAAGGACGGCGTGGTCTACACGCCCGACCTGTCGGCCGGCGCGCTCAACGGCATCACCCGCAACACCGTGCTGCACATCTGCCGCGACCTCGGGCTGGAGCTGGTGCAAAAGCGCATCACCCGCGACGAGATCTACATCGCCGACGAGGCCTTCTTCACCGGCACCGCGGCCGAGGTCACCCCGATCCGCGAACTCGACCGGGTGCAGATCGGCATCGGCTCGCGCGGCCCGATCACGCAGAAGATCCAGAGCGCCTTCTTCGACATCGTGAACGGCCGCAATCCCAAGTACGCCCACTGGCTGACCAAGGTATGAACGCGCCCGCCAAGAAGGAAGCCGTCGTCGAACTGCTCGCCAAGGACCTCAACGGCAACGGCGGCGTGTTCTGCCCGAGCCCGGTGGCCGGGATGAAGCTGTGGAACAACCACCCCCGGATCTTCCTGGACATCGCCCACACCGGCCAGGCCAAGTGCGCCTACTGCGGCACGGTCTACAAGCTCAAGGCCGGCGAGCACTTCGGCGGCAGCCATTGACGGTGCCCGGCGCGGCCGCGCCGCGCCCGCCCGGGTCCCGGCTCGTGCCGGCCGCCCGCAGGAAGGAGCGGACGCCATGACGCAATCGCTGGTCATCGCCCCGCAGTGGATCGGCGATGCCGTCATGACCGAGCCGCTGCTGCGGCGCCTGCACGCACGCGGCGAGCGGCTCACCGTCGGCGCCGTGCCGTGGGTGGCGCCGGTGTACCGCGCCATGCCGCAGGTGCAGTCGGTCCTCGAATTCCCTTTCCAGCACGGCGGGCTGCAGTTCCAGGCGCGCCGCCGCCTCGCGCGCGCGTTGCAGGGCCGGTTCGACACCGCCTATGTGCTGCCCAATTCGCTCAAGAGCGCGCTGCTGCCGTTCCTGGCGAGCATCCCGCGGCGCGTCGGCTACCTCGGAGAAGCCCGGGTCGGCCTGCTCACCCATCGCCTGAAGAACCCGAAGGACAAGCCGCCGATGGTGGCGTTCTATTCGGCGCTGAGCGGCGAGCGCGAGGGCCTCGAGCAGGACCGCCCCGTGCTGCAGCCCGATCCGGTCGCGGTGGCCGCTGCGGTCCGTGCGCAGGACCTGCAGGCCGGCGCGTACCTGGTGTTCGCGCCGGGCGCGGAGTACGGCCCGTCCAAGCGCTGGCCCGAGCGCCACTACGCGAGCCTTGCGCGAGCGCTGGACCTGCCGGTGCTCCTGCTCGGGTCCGGCAAGGACGTGCCCGTGGCCGAGCAGATCGTCGCGGCCTCCGGCGGTCGCTGCCGCAATCTGGCCGGCCGGACGTCGCTGGCCGAGGCGTTCGCGCTGATTGCCGGCGCGCGGGCGATGGTGAGCAACGATTCGGGCCTGATGCACGTGGCCGCCGCGTTCGGCGTGCCCCAGGTCGCGCTGTTCGGGTCGTCCAGCCCGCTGCACACGCCGCCGCTCAACGACCGCGCCCGGGTGGTCTGGCTCAAGGACGATCCCCGCTACCAGCCACCGCTGGACTGCGCGCCGTGCTTCGAGCGCGAGTGCCCGCTGGGCCACCACCGCTGCCTCGAGGACGTGCAGCCGGAGCGGGTGGCCGCGCTGCTGGGGTCCTGACCGCATCGTGCGCGCGCGGCGCCGCCCGCCGCGCCTGCCTGTGCAGGTTCAGTGCGGCAGCAGCGCCTGCAGCCGCTCCAGCGCCATCGACGGCGTGCCGCTCCAGACCAGGTGCGTGTGGTTGCGGCGCACCCGCGCGGGCAGCGCGTGCTGGCGCACGTCGCCCGCCGACTTCATCGCCAGCAGCAGCGAGCGCGGCACGACCGCGAAGCCGGTGCCCGCGGCCACGCAGGCGATCATCGCCTGGTAGGACTGGAATTCCAGGGTCCGCGCCGGCATGACGTCGGCCGCGCCCAGCCACTCCTCCAGCCGCTTGCGGTACGAGCAGCCGTTGGCGAAGGCGATCAGCGTCAGGCCCGCCAGGTCGGCGGCCCGGCGCACCGCGGCGATCTCGCGGCCGGTGACCAGCACCAGCTCCTCGTCGAACACCTTGCGCGAGGACAGCCCCGGCGCGGTGAATGGCTCGGACACGAAGGCCGCCTCCAGCTCGAACTGGGTGACGCGCTGGATCAGGGCGCCGGTGGTCCCGGTGGACAGCTCGACCACCACGCCGGGATGCAGCCGGTGGAACCGCGAGAGCAGCGGCGCCAGCCGGCTGCCGGCCGTGCTCTCCAGCGAGCCGATGCGGAAGGCGCCCACCGGCTGCCCGGTGCGCAGTTCGCTCTCGGCCTCGTCGGCCAGCCGGAACAGCCGCTGGGCATAGGACAGCAGCAGTTCGCCTTCGGGCGAGAGCACCAGCGAGCGTCCCTGCTTGCGGAACAGCGGGCGGCCCAGGCGCTGCTCCAACTGCTTGATGCGGGTGGTGACGTTCGACTGCACGCGCCCCAGCTTGTCGGCGGCGCGCAGGATGCCGCCTTCCTGCACGACCGCGCGGAAGATCTCCAGCGAGTCCAGGTCGAGAGTTCTCATGGCAAGAACGATCCTTCCCGAAAATTCATTTGTGCGATGTCGCCATTCTGGATGTAATCGGCCCCGATGAACGCACCCGCCACCGATCCACCACCCGCCGTGCCGGCGTGGGCCGTCGGCTTGGCGGGGCTGCTGTCGCTGGCCGTGGCCATGGGGATCGGGCGCTTCGCCTTCACCCCGATGCTGCCGCTGATGGTCCAGGCCGGACAGCTCGACGTCGCGGCCGGCGGCTGGCTGGCCGCCGCCAACTATGCCGGCTACCTGGCCGGCGGCCTGACCGCGTCGCGCACCGGCCTCGCGCCCGCGCGGCTGGCGCTGGTGTCGCTGCTCGCGACCGTGCTGCTGACCGCCGCGATGGCATGGCCCGGCCCGCCGGCGTGGTGGGGGGCGCTGCGCTTCCTGGCCGGCGTGGCCAGTGCCTGGGCCTTCGTCGGCACCAGCGTCTGGTGCCTGGCCGCGCTGGCGCGCAGCGGACCGACACCCTGGACGAGCGCGCTCTACGCCGGGGTCGGCACCGGCATCGCGCTGGCCGGGCTGTTCTGCCTGGCGGGCGGCGCGTGGCGGTGGCCGGCCGGGCCGATGTGGATCGCACTGGGCGGTCTCGGCCTGCTGCTGTCGCTGCCGGCGCTGCGCGTGCTGGCGCGCCGGCCAGCCGCCACGCCGGTGGCGGCACCGACCGGTGCCGCGGTGGCGGCCCCCGGGGGCGGCGGCACGCTGGTCGCCTGCTATGCGGTGCTGGGTTTCGGCTACATCCTGCCGGCCACCTTCCTGCCGGTGATGGCGCGGGCCGTGGTGGCGGATGCGCATCTCTTCGGCCTGGCCTGGCCGGTGTTCGGCGTGACCGCGGCGCTGTCGGCCCTGGCGGCGGCGCGCCTGCTGCGCCGGCATTCGCGCATGCACGTCTGGGCCGTGTCGCACGCGCTGATGGGCATCGGGGTGCTGCTGCCCAGCCTGTGGCTGGCGGGGTGGACCATCGTCCTGTCGGCGCTTCTCGTGGGCGGCACGTTCATGGTCGTCACGCTGGCCGGGGTGCAGGAGATGCGCGCGCGGGCCAGCGGCGACGCCACCAGCCTGGTGGCGCGCATGACCGCGGCGTTCGCCCTCGGCCAGATCGCCGGCCCGGTGCTGTCCTCGCTGCTGCTGCGGCTGTGGCCAGTCCAGGGCCTGTCGCTGGCGCTGCAATGCGGGGCCGTCGCCCTGCTGGCCAGCAGCGCCTGGTTGTGGCGCGCCGCCACGTCTTCTTCCTCGTTCCTTCCGGAAAGCTCCCATGTCCGCTGACACCCCCTGCGACCTTGACGACGCCCTGCGCCAGGGTTCCGCGCGCCCCTGGCGCGAACGGATGCCGCTGCCGGCGCCGGACGCGATGACGGCCGAACAGCGCGCCGCCGCGCAGGCCCTGATCGACGGCCCGCGCAAGGGCGTCTACGGTCCGTTCCTGCCGCTGATGCGCAGTCCGCAGCTGCTCGATCGCGTCGCCCGCGTCGGCGAGTACCTGCGGTTCGGCAGCACGCTGGACGCGCGGGTGCGCGAGCTCGCCACCTGCGTCGCGGCGCGGCACGTGGGCAACCAGTTCGAGTGGCAGATGCATGCGCCGCTGGCGGTCCAGGCCGGCGTGCAGCCCGACGCGATCGAGGCGTTGCGCCAGGGCGCCCGGCCGGTGTCCCTGGCCGAGGACGAAGCGCTGGCGCTGGACTTCTGCCTGGAGCTGCTGCACACCCACGGCACCAGCGATGTCACCTACGAGCGCGTCGTCGCGCGCTTCGGCGAGCAGGCGCTGGTCGAGATGGCGGCGCTGGTGGGCTACTTCGTGATGGTGTCGTGGCTGATGAACGTGGCGCACACGCCGGCGCAGCGGGCGAGCGGCCCGGCGCTCCCGGCCTGGCCCTGGTGACCGTTCAGAGCGGCAGGCGCAGCACGAAGCAGGCGCCGCCGCCCTCGCGGCCTTCGCAGTGCACCGTGCCCTGGTGGCGCTGCGCGATCGACCGCACCAGCGCCAGCCCCAGGCCGACGCCGCCCTCGCGCTCGCTGGCGCCGGGCAGCCGGTAGAACGGCTCGAAGATGCGCTCGCGCTGCGCGGGCGGCACGCCGGGCCCGTGATCGCACACCCGCAGCTCCGCCTGGCCGGCTTCGCGCCGGATCTCCACCTCGATCGCGCCCGTGCTGTAGCGGCGCGCGTTCTCCAGCAGGTTGCGGATCGCGCGGCGCAGCAGCTTGGAAACGCCGTGCACCACCAGCTCGGCGCCGCCCGGGGCCGACAACTCGGCGTCGGCACGCGCGCATTCCTCGGCGGCCAGCCCGGTGAGGTCGACCGGCTCGAAGGTGCCGACGTCGGTCTCGCGCGCATCGAGCCGGCTGGCCAGCAGGATCTCGTCGATCAGCTGGTCGAGCTCGCCGATGTTGCGCAGCATCTCGTCCTTCTGCCGAGGGGTGGGCGGGCCGTCCATCAGTTCCAGGCCCATGCGGATGCGCGCCAGCGGCGAACGCAGCTCGTGCGATGCGTTCGCCAGCAGCGACTTGTGGCTCTGGAGCAGCGACTCGACCCGCTGCGCCGCGTGGTTGAAGCGGCGCGCCAGCGAGGCCACCTCGTCGCCGCCCGACTCGGCCACCCGCACCGACAGGTCTCCCTCGCCCCATCGTTCGACCCCGACACGCAGGTCCTCCAGCCGCTGGGTGAGGCGGCGGATGATCGGGTAGGTGGCCACGGCGACCGCCAGCGCCACGATCGCGAGCATCCACAGGAACGGCGTGGCGCCCCGGCCCCAGGACCGCGGCGGCGGCGGGCCTTCGCCGGGCGCGCGGGAACGCCGCGGCAGCTGCACCACCACCGAGCTGCCGTCGTTCATGGCGACCTGGAACTCGACGCCCTGGCCCGGCACGCGGATCGGCCGGGTGCGGGCCTGGCCCAGCACGTCGCCGGCCTCGTTGCGGATGATCACGTCGCGCTCGGGCGACTGCTCCGCGGTGCGGCTGAGCAGCCAGCCGGACGCCAGCGTGAGCACGGCGACGCCGGCCACCACCGCCAGCCAGATGCGCAGGTAGAGCGGAAAACGCAGGGTCACGGGCCGGGTCAGTCCTGCTGCTTGGCGAACACGTAGCCGACGCCACGTACGGTGAGGATGCGCTTGGGGTTCTTGACGTCGGCCTCGATGGCGGCGCGGATGCGGCCCATGTGGACGTCGATCGAGCGGTCGAAGGCCTCGAGCTCGCGACCGCGCACCGCCTCCATGATCTGGTCGCGCGTGAGCACGCGCCCGGCGCGCTCGGCCAGCGCCACCAGCAGGTCGAACTGGTACGAGGTGAGCTCGCGCAGCTCGCCGCCCACCGTGATGGTGCGCGCGTCGCGGTCGATCTCGAGCGAGCCGAAGCGCATCTGCTTGGCCGGCGCGGGCGTGCCCTCGCCGCGGCGGCGCAGCACCGCGCGGATGCGCGCCAGCAGCTCGCGCGGCTCGAACGGCTTGGGCAGGTAGTCGTCGGCGCCGATCTCCAGGCCGACGATGCGGTCCATCGGATCGCCCTTGGCGGTGAGCATCAGCACCGGCACCCGGCCGCCCTCGCCGGGCATGGCGCGGATGCGGCGGCACACCTCCAGCCCGTCGAGGTCGGGGAGCATCAGGTCCAGCACCACCAGGTCGGGCAGGCGGCCGCCCGGCGGGTCCTGCAACAGCGTGAGACCGGCGCTCGCGTCCACCGCGTGGGTGACGCCGAAGCCGGAGCGCTCGAGGTACTCGCCCACCATCCGGGCCAGTCGCGCGTCGTCTTCGATCATCAGGAGTTGCTGCATGGGCGGATGGTAATCAGGCCCGGGATGGCCCGGGCTGCCAGCATGCGCAGGGGCGCGCAAAGCCGCTTGTCGCGGCGGTAAAGTTAGGTAAATGACGGTGGCGCGGCCCGCGTCTCAGGCCGCCTGCGGCGCGCGAGCCGCGACCGGCTGCACGCGCGAGGCCAGCCACACCAGCAGCAGCACCGGCACGCCCAGGCAGGCGGTGGCGGTGAAGAAGTGGCCATACCCGAACGCGTCGACGTACCTGCCGGAGAAGCCCGCGATCCACTTGGGCAGCAGCAGCATGATCGAGCTGAAGAGGGCGTACTGGGTCGCCGAGTAGTTCACGTTGGTCAGGCTGGACAGGTAGGCGATGAAGGCCGCCGACGCGATCCCGGACGACAGGTTGTCCGCCGCGATCACGAAGATCAGCGAACCCACGTCGTGGCCACGCGTGCCCAGCCACGCGAACAGCAGGTTGCTCACCGCGCTGAGCACCGCGCCCAGCATCAGCACCCGCATCACCCCCAGGCGCAGCGCCAGCACGCCGCCGACGAACGCGCCGGCCAGGGTCATGACGACACCGTACACCTTGGTCACCGCCGCCACTTCGTCCTTGGTGTAGCCCATGTCGACGTAGAACGGGTTGGCCATGATGCCCATCACGACGTCGCTGATGCGGTAGACGGCGATCAGCGCCAGGATCAGGCCGGCCTGCCAGCCGTAGCGGCCGAGGAAATCGGCGAACGGATCGACCAGGGCGCCGCGTAGCCACTCGCCGGCCGATTTCGCCGGCGGCAGTTCACGCCGCGCGGGCTCGGCCGAGAACAGCACCGTGAGCACGCCCACCGCCATCGAGCCGGCCATCGCCAGGTAGGCGGTGCGCCAGGCGCCGTGCTGGTAGGCCACGCCGCCGGGCACCTCGGCGCGCGCGGCGATCCACAGCACGCCGGCGCCGGCCCAGATCATGGCCAGCCGGTACCCGGTCTGGTAGGCCGCCGCCAAGGCGGCCTGGTGCCGCGCATCCGCCGATTCGATGCGGAACGCGTCCAGCGCGATGTCCTGGGTGGCCGAGCCGAAGGCCACCACCAGCGCGCAGACGACCACCGCCTGCAGCGAGGCCTTGGGATCGTGCGTCGCCATGCCGACCAGGCCCGCGATGACCGCCGCCTGCGCCAGCAGCAACCAGCTGCGGCGCCGACCGAGCCAGCGGGTGAGCAGCGGCAGCGGCAGCCGGTCGACCAGCGGCGCCCACGCCCACTTGAAGCCGTAGGCCAGGCCCACCCAGGAGAGGTAGCCGATGGTGGTGCGGTCGACCCCGGCCTCGCGCAGCCAGAAGCTGAGCGTGCCCAGCACCAGCAGCAGCGGCAGCCCGGCCGAGAAGCCGAGCGACAGCATGCGCAGGCTCGCCGGCTCCAGGTAAACCTTGAAGCTGTCGATCCAGCCGGGGGGGCGCTCGGTCTGAGCCTGCGTGGGGTTGTTGTCTGACATCTGCTCGGCTGACTCCTTTTATTATTGCCCCATGTGCCAGCTCTGCTACGCCCGAACCAGCGCCTGGATGCCGCGCCGGGGTTTCCTCGCGCTCGCCGGCGCCGCGGCGGCCACCCCGGCCCTGGCGCAGGTGGACGTCGGCGCGCCCTCGCGCATGCGCGGGCTGGTGCCGGCCGACGAGATCGAGGCCGCGTCCACGCAGCAGTACGCCGAGATGATGGCCGAAGCGCGCAAGCAGGGCGCCCTGGCACCGGAAGGCCACGCGCAGCTGCAGCGGCTGCGAGCCATCGCCAACCGGCTGATTCCGCAGAGCACGCGCTGGAACGACCGCGCCAAGAGCTGGAAGTGGGAAGTCAACCTGGTGGGCAGCAAGCAGGTCAACGCCTTCTGCATGCCCGGCGGCAAGATCGCCTTCTACACCGGCCTGCTCGACCAGCTGCAGCTCGCCGACGACGAAGCCGCGATGGTGATGGGCCACGAGATGGCGCACGCGCTGCGCGAGCACGCGCGTGCCCGCATCGCCAAGACCCAGGGCACCGGCGCGCTGCTGTCCATCGGGGCACAGCTGTTCGGGCTGGGGCAGCTGGGTGACGTGGCTGCCAACGTCGGCACCCAGCTGATCTCGCTGCGGTTCTCGCGCGAGGACGAGATCGAGGCCGACCTGGTCGGCCTGGAGCTCGGCGCACGCGGCGGCTACGTGCCGGACGCTGCGGTCAGCCTGTGGGAGAAGATGGGCAAGGCGTCGGGCGGCAATGCCGGGCCGGCGTTCCTCTCCACCCACCCGACCGGCCCCGACCGGCTGCAGCGGCTGCGCGAGAACGTGCCCAAGGTGCGCGGCCTGTACCAGCAGGCGACCGCACGGCGCTGACGCGCGCCCTCAGGTCCGCACCGGGCGCACCGGCCACAGCACCGACGCGATCGACACCACCATCAGCACCACGGCGAGCTGGTCCTGCCAGTGGACCGCTTCGCCCAGCCACACGGCGCCGGAGAACACGCCCACCACCGGGATGAGCATGACGCTCAGCGTCGAGGCCAGCGGCGGCAGCGCCCGCGCCAGCGAGAACCAGACGGCGTGCGCGAAGCCGAAGATCAGCACCGCGTTGAACAGGATCGCGAACCAGGCGACGGCATTGGGCGCGTGCCAGCGCGAGGCTTCGGTGAAGGCCAGCCCGGTCATCACGACGGCGGTCAGGGCCGTCATCCAGAACGAGATCGTCAGCGTCGGCCGCTCGATGGCGGTGCGGCGCAGCAGCTGCGTGCCCAGCGCCCAGGTGGCGGCGGCCACCAGCGCCAGCAGCACGCCCCCGGGGCGCCCGGCCAGCTGGGTGAGCTCGTGCCACAGCAGCAGCCCGACGCCGAGCGAGGCGGCGCCGACACCCAGCCAGCCGCGGCGGGGCAGGGCGATCGAGAAGACCACGGCGCCGATCACGGCCGAGAAGATCGGCATGGTGTAGCCGAGGATCGCGGCGCGTCCGCTGGACAGCGAGCGCACCGCCAGGATGATGCAGGCGTGCCAGACGAACATGTTGGTGGCGGCCAGCCAGAGCAGCTCGGGCCAGTGCCGGCGCGGCAGCGAGAACGGCACCTTCAGCACCAGCAGCGCCGCCGCCAACACCGGCAGGCCCAGCCAGATCGACAGCGCCCGGAAGGTCAGCGGCGGATAGGCGCCCACGCCCAGCTTGAGCACCGGCCAGTTGATCCCCCACACGAGGGTCAGGAGCACGAGGAGGGTGAGCTGCCGGCGGCTGAGTCGGTGCATGGCGGGCGATTGTGGCCCCTCCCTACAATCGCCCCATGACTTTCCTGGAGATGCTGCAGGACGCGCAGCAGCGCAACGCCTCGATGCTGTGCGTCGGCCTCGACCCGGAGCCCAAGCGCCTTCCCGGCGCCATGCGGGGCGACCCCTCGCGCATCTTCGAGTTCTGCGCCCGCATCGTCGAGGCCACCGCCGACCTGGCGATGGCCTTCAAGCCGCAGATCGCCTACTTCGCCGCCCACCGCGCCGAGGCGCAGCTGGAACAGCTGATGGCCCACATCCGCCGCGTTGCCCCGCACGTGCCGGTGATCCTGGACGCCAAGCGCGGCGACATCGGGTCGACCGCGGAACAGTACGCCGTCGAGGCCTTCGAGCGGTATGGCGCCGATGCGGTGACGCTCTCGCCGTTCATGGGCTTCGATTCGGTGCAGCCGTACCTGCGCTACCAGGGCAAGGGCGCGTTCCTGCTGTGCCGCACCTCCAATCCGGGCGGCGACGACCTGCAGAACCAGCGACTGGCCTCCGTCGAGGGCGCGCCCCTGCTGTACGAGCACGTGGCACGGCTCGCGCAGGGGCCCTGGAACCTGAACGGCCAGCTGGGCCTGGTGGTGGGCGCGACCTACCCGGCCGAGATCGAGCGGGTGCGCGCCATCGCGCCCACGCTGCCGCTGCTGATCCCCGGGGTGGGCGCGCAGGGCGGGGACGCCGCCGCCACGGTGCGCGCCGGCTGGCGGCCGCAGGGGCCGGTGGTGGTGAATTCCTCCCGCGCGATCCTCTATGCCTCGGGCGGCGACGACTATGCGGCCGCCGCGCGTGCCGAGGCCGAGAAGACGCGGGCCCAGTTGCAGGCCGCGCGGCCCTGAGGGCCGGCCGGCGTCAGGCGCCGCCGAGTTCCTTCACGCGGTCCGAGTTGGTGGTGCTGCGCGCGCCCTTGAGGTGCATCTCGACGTCGGCCGCCTTGTTGCCGACCGCGGTCACGGCTTCGCGCAGCTGAGCCTCGGTGGCGTCGAGCTTGCGGGCCCAGTGGGCGCAGGCCTGCGGGTCGTCGATGGCAATGCGGTCGGGGTCGATGCCGGGCTGTTGGGATGCGGTCACGGGATGCTCCTGATGGGACGGTTCCCGCCACCGTAGCGTGGCCGGCGAACGCCCGGTGTAGGCGCGCGCCGCGGTCGACGCTAGAGCAGCTTGCGCAGGTAGTGGCCGGTGTGGCTGGCCGGATTGGCTGCCACGTCCTCGGGCGTGCCGGCCGCGAGCACCGTGCCGCCGCCGGCGCCACCCTCGGGCCCCATGTCGATCACCCAGTCGGCCGTCTTGATGACGTCCAGGTTGTGCTCGATGATCACGATGGTGTTGCCCGCATCGCGCAGCTGGTGCAACACCTTCAGCAGCAGGTCGGTGTCGGCGAAGTGCAGGCCGGTGGTCGGCTCGTCCAGGATGTACAGCGTGCGCCCGGTGTCGCGCTTGGACAGCTCCAGCGCCAGCTTGACCCGCTGCGCCTCGCCGCCCGACAGGGTGGTGGCGGCCTGGCCGAGCTTCACGTACGACAGGCCCACGTCCAGCAGTGTCTGCAGCTTGCGCGCGATCGCCGGCACCGGCTTGAGGAACTCGTGGGCGTCCTCGACCGTCAGGTCCAGGATCTGCGCGATGTTGCGCCCCTTCCACTGGACCTCCAGCGTTTCGCGGTTGTAGCGCTGGCCCCGGCACACGTCGCAGGGCACGTAGACGTCGGGCAGGAAATGCATCTCCACCTTCACCACGCCGTCGCCCTGGCAGGCCTCGCAGCGCCCGCCCGCGACGTTGAAGGAGAAGCGGCCGGGTCCGTACCCGCGCTCCTTGGCCGTCGCCGTCTCGGCCATCAGCTCGCGGATCGGCGTGAACAGGCCGGTGTAGGTGGCCGGGTTGCTGCGCGGCGTGCGGCCGATCGGCGACTGGTCGACGTTGATCACCTTGTCGAAGTGCTCGATGCCCTCGATCTCGTCGTGCGGCGCGGGCTCGTCATGGGCGCGGTACAGCACCTTGGCCACCGCGGCGTAGAGCGTGTCGTTGACCAGCGTCGACTTGCCCGAGCCGGACACGCCGGTCACGCAGGTGAGCAGGCCGACCGGGATGTCGACCGTCACCTCCCGCAGGTTGTTGCCGCGGGCGCCGGTGATGCGCAGGCGCTGCAGCTCGCCCGGCTTGCCGCCCTGCACGGGCAGCCAGGGGTGGCGCGCCTTGGGCACCGCGATCGCCAGCCTTCCCGAGAGATAGCGGCCGGTGAGCGACGCCTCGCTGGCCTGGACGTCGGCCGGCGTGCCCTGGGCCATCACCTGGCCGCCGTGGATGCCGGCGCCCGGGCCCATGTCGACCACGTGGTCGGCGGCGCGGATCATGTCCTCGTCGTGCTCGACCACCAGCACGCTGTTGCCGATGTCGCGCAGGTGCTTCAGGGTGCCGATCAGGCGGTCGTTGTCGCGCTGGTGCAGCCCGATGCTCGGCTCGTCCAGCACGTACATCACGCCGGTCAACCCCGAGCCGATCTGGCTGGCCAGGCGGATGCGCTGCGCCTCCCCGCCCGACAGCGTCTCGGCGCTGCGCTCCAGGCTGAGGTAGTTGAGCCCGACGTCGTTCAGGAACTTCAGCCGCGCCGCGATCTCGCGCACCACCTTGTCGGCGATCTCCGCCTTGGAGCCGGCCAGCTGCAGGGCGCCGAAGTAGGCCAGGCTCTCGCGCAGCGTGGCGCGCCCGATCTCGTGGATGGTGCGCGCCTGCGGCCCTTCGCCCAGCCGCACGTGGCGGGCTTCGGCGCGCAGCCGCGTGCCCCGGCATTCGGGGCAGGGCTGCAGGCTGCGGTAGCGGCCCAGCTCCTCGCGCACGGCGGCCGAGTCGGTCTCGCGGTAGCGCCGCACCATGTTCGGGATGATGCCCTCGAAGGGGTGCTTCTTGGTGAGCTTCTTGCCCGCGAAGTTGCCGGACTCCATCACGTACTGGAAGCGGATCTCCTCCTCGCCCGAGCCGTGCAGGATCACCTGCCGCACGGGGGCCTCGAGCGACTCGAACGGATCGTCGACGCTGAACTTGTAGTGCCTGGCCAGGCTCTCGATCAGGCTGAAGTAGTAGCCGTTGCGGCGGTCCCAGCCCTTGATGGCGCCCGATGCGAGCGACAGCGACGGGAAGCCGACCACCCGCTGCGGGTCGAAGTACTCCATCTGCCCGAGGCCGTCGCAGGTCGGGCAGGCCCCCACCGGCGAGTTGAAGGAGAACAGGCGCGGCTCCAGCTCGCTGATCGCGTAGTGGCAGACCGGGCACGAGAACTTGGCATTGAACAGGTGCTCGCGGCCGCCGTCCATCTCCAGCGCCACCGCACGCCCATCGGCCAGGCGCAGGGCGGCCTCGAAGCTTTCGGCCAGGCGCTGCTGCACGTCGGGGCGCACCTTCAGGCGGTCGATCACCACGTCGACGTCGTGCTTCTCGTTCTTCTTCAGCTTGGGCAGCTGCTCGGCCTCGAACGGCTCGCCGTCGATGCGGAAGCGCACGTAGCCCTGGGCCTGCATCTGCGCGAACAGGTCCTCGAACTCACCCTTGCGGCCGCGCGCCACCGGCGCCAGCACCATCAGCCGGGTGTCGGCCGGCAGCGCCAGCACGGTGTCCACCATCTGCGAGACGGTCTGCGACGTCAGTGCGATGTCGTGCAGCGGGCAGTAGGGCGTGCCGGCACGCGCGAACAGCAGGCGCAGGTAGTCGTGGATCTCGGTGACCGTGCCCACGGTCGAGCGGGGGTTGTGGCTGGTGGCCTTCTGCTCGATCGAGATCGCGGGCGACAGCCCCTCGATCAGGTCGACGTCCGGCTTGTCCATCAGCTGCAGGAACTGCCGGGCATAGGCGGACAGGCTCTCGACGTAGCGCCGCTGGCCTTCGGCATACAACGTGTCGAAGGCCAGCGAGGACTTGCCCGAGCCCGACAGGCCGGTGATCACGACCAGCCGGTTGCGTGGCAGGTCGAGATCGATGTTCTTGAGGTTGTGGGTCCTTGCGCCGCGGATGCTGATGCGCTGGGCCAGGACCTCTTGCAGGGACTTGCCGTGGATGCTGTCGTTCAAGGTGGGCCGGGCGAGCGAAACCCGACATGATAGGGCTGCGGCGGCGCTGCGCGTCCGTGCCCGCGCCCGCCCGCCCGCTGTAAGGGCGTGAGTCAGTTGTATCCCGCGGCCCCGGCCTCCCGGCGCAGGCCGCCGCGCGCTTCCACGACAATCGACGTTTTGCCGGGCGATGCGCCCGACCTGCCGCCGACCGATTCGTGAACCCGTCCCCCGCCCCTGCCGCGACCACCCGCATGACCGCGTTGGAGCGCCGCGCCAGCGCCTCCCTCGCCACCGTCTTCGCCTCCCGCATGCTCGGGCTGTTCCTGGTGCTGCCGGTGTTCGCCATCGAGGCTGCGCGCTACCCCGGCGGCGCCGATGCCGCCCTGGTCGGCCTGGCGATGGGCATCTACGGGCTGACCCAGGGGGTGCTGCAGATCCCGTTCGGGCTGGCCTCGGACCGGTTCGGCCGCAAGCGGGTGATCGTGGCGGGGCTGGCCGTGTTCGCGCTGGGCAGCTTCCTGGCCGCGGCGGCCGCGAGCCTGCCCTGGCTGGTCGCCGGCCGGGCCCTGCAGGGTGCCGGGGCGGTCTCGGCCGCGGTCACCGCCCTGCTGGCCGACCAGACCCGCGACGAGGTGCGGACCAAGGCGATGGCGCTGGTGGGCGCCAGCATCGGCCTGATGTTCGCGCTGTCGCTGGTGGTGGCGCCCGCGGCGGCGGCGGCCATCGGGCTGTCCGGCCTGTTCGCCGTGACCGGCGCGCTGGCGATGGCCTGCATGGGCGTGGTGCTGTGGTGGGCACCGCCGGAGCCGGCCGTCCGCAAGAACGTGCCGCGCGGGCGGCTGGCCGACGTGCTGCGGCATCCCGCCCTGGTCCGGCTGAACGTCGGCGTCTTCATCCTGCATGCGGTGCAGCTGGCGATGTGGGTGGCGCTGCCGGCGCTACTCGTGCAGGCCGGCCTGGCCAAGGACCGGCACTGGACCGTGTACCTGCCGGCGGTGCTGGCGTCGTTCGTCGTGATGGCCTTCACGCTGTTCCCGCTGGAGCGGCGCGGCTACCTGCGGGCGGTGTTCCTGGCGGCGATCGCGCTGATCGCCGTGGTGCAGCTGGTGCTGCTGGGCGTGGCCGGCCGGCCCGGGATCCTGGCGTTGGGGCTGGTGCTGTTCCTGTTCTTCTGCGGCTTCAACATCCTGGAGGCGACCCAGCCCAGCCTGGCCTCGCGCGTGGCGCCTCCCCAGGCACGGGGTGCGGCGCTGGGCGTGTACAACACCCTCCAATCGCTGGGCTTCTTTGCGGGCGGCGCGGTCGGCGGCTGGCTGATCCAGCACGTTGGAGTGCAGGGGCTGTTCGCGGCCTGCGCCGGCCTGATGGTGCTGTGGCTGGTGGTGGCCTGGCCGATGCGGGCGCCGGCCCGCCAGCCCTCGGCCGAAGAAGTGCTGGCCGAAGAAGCCCAGGCGACATAATCCGAACCGACCCTCCCGGAGGAACGAACACCATGGCATCCGTCAACAAAGTCATCATCGTCGGCAATCTCGGCCGCGACCCCGAAATGCGCACCTTCCCGAGCGGCGACCGGGTGGCCAACGTCACCATCGCCACCACCGACCGCTGGAAGGACAAGCAGAGCGGCGAGATGAAGGAGGCCACCGAGTGGCACCGCGTGGTGTTCAACGGCCGCCTGGCCGAGATCGCCGGCGAGTACCTGCGCAAGGGCTCCCAGGTCTATGTCGAGGGCAGCCTGCGCACCCGCAAGTGGACCGACCAGCAGGGCGTCGAGAAATTCACCACCGAGATCCGGGCCGACCAGATGCAGATGCTCGGCTCGCGCCAGGGCATGGGCGGTGGCGGTGGTGGCGGTGGTGGTGGCGGCTCCTCGATGGGCGACGACGACGGCGGCTACGACAGCGCCCCGCGCCGCTCGGCGCCGCCGGCCCGCGCCCCCGCCCCCGCGGCCCAGCGCCCGGCCGCCGGCAAGCCGTCGTCGGGCTTCGACGACATGGACGACGACATTCCGTTCTGAGCCGCGCCCGCGCACACCGGGAGCCACGGGTCCCGGCGCCCGCCAGGGGCCGTGGCCGTGGGACGGCCGTGCGTGCCTGGCGCGCCCGGCCTGAGCTCCCGCAGGGTGCCACCCCATGCTCGCCCTGATCCCCCTCACCATCCGCCGCGCCCGCGAGGAACGCCTGGCGCAGGTGGCCGGCAGCCTGACCTTCACCACGGTGCTGTCGATCGTGCCGCTGCTGGCGGTCAGCTTCGCGCTGTTCGCCCGCTTCCCGGCCATCCGGGGCGTCGGGACGGCGCTGCAGGAGCACCTGCTCAAGGGCCTGCTGCCGGCCGACATTGCCCGCACGGTGCTCAAGCACCTGGGCCAGTTCACCGCCAACACCGGCAGCCTGACGCCGGTCGGCACGCTGTTCCTGGTGGCCACGGCCCTGGCGACGGCGTTCACGGTCGAGAAGGTCCTCAACCGCATCTGGCAGGTCCGCAAGGAGCGCACCGTGCTGCGGCGCCTGGGCCTGTACCTGCTCATGCTGGCGGTCGCACCGACGCTGCTGGGTGCCAGCCTCTGGGCGACCTCGTACCTGCAGGCCGCCTCGAGCGGCCTGCTCAGGACGCTGCCGCCGGCGGCCGCCTTCGTGCTGAACCTCGGCCCGCTGGTGCTGGGCGTGGTCGGCTTCGCCGGGCTGTTCCACGTGGTGCCCAACGCCAAGGTGCGCCGGCGCGAAGCGATCGCCGGCGGCCTGCTGGCGGCTGTCGCGTTCGAACTCGGCAAGCGCGGGTTCGCGCTGTACCTGCTCAAGGTGCCCACCTACCGCACCGTGTACGGGGCGTTCGCTCCGCTGCTGGCTTTCCTGCTGTGGGTGTACTTCTCCTGGCTGGTCACCCTGGCAGCAGCCCTGGTCACCGCCGGCCTGGGGCGCGCCGGCCGGGCGCCGGCGCGGCGGCCGGCGCGGGCCTAGCAGCGCCAGGCGCGGCGCCACGGCGGGCCGCCGTCGTCAAGGGCCGTGCGTCGACGTCGCTCCCGGGCGGTCCAGGCCGCCCCGCGGTGAACCGGACGCAGGGGGACGACAAGTCGCGCGGTGGGCGGTGCCCCGGTCGCTTGGTGGACCAGGCCGCCGGCGTCAGCTGCCCGCCGCCGTCCCGATCACCCCGCCGCCCAGGCACACCTCGCCGTCGTACAGCACGGCCGACTGGCCCGGCGTCACCGCCCATTGCGGGTCGCTGAAATCCAGGTGGAAGGCCCCGTTGGCGCCGCCGGCCAGGGTGCAGGGGGCGTCGGCCTGGCGGTAGCGGGTCTTGGCGCCGTAAGCGCCGGGATCCGGCGGCGTGCCGGCCGTCCAGCTCGCGTCGCCGGCATCGAGCGCCAGCGACTGCAGCCAGGGATGGTCGTGGCCCTGCACCACCCACAGCGTGTTGTGCTCCAGGTCCTTGCGCGCGACGAACCAGGGCGCGTGCTCGCCGCCACCCCGCTGCGCGCCCCTGGCCTTGACCCCGCCGATGCCCAGGCCCTGCCGCTGGCCCAGCGTGTAGAACGACAGGCCCTGGTGCTGGCCGATCACGCGGCCGCGCTCGTCGCGGATCGGGCCGGGCTCCTTCTGGATGTAGCGGTTGAGGAACTCGCGGAACGGCCGCTCGCCGATGAAGCAGATGCCGGTCGAATCCTTCTTCTTCGCGTTGGGCAGGCCGATCTCCGCCGCGATGCGGCGCACCTCGGTCTTGCACAGCTCGCCCACGGGAAACAGCGTGCGGGCCAGCTGGGCCTGCGTCAGCCGGTGCAGGAAGTAGCTCTGATCCTTGGTCTCGTCCAGGCCCTTGAGCAGCTCGACGCGGCCGTCGCGCTCGCGCACGCGGGCGTAGTGGCCGGTGGCGATCTTCTCGGCGCCCAGCCGCATCGCGTGGTCGAGGAAGGCCTTGAACTTGATCTCGGCGTTGCACAGCACGTCGGGGTTGGGCGTGCGGCCGGCCTGGTACTCGCGCAGGAACTCGGCGAAGACCCGGTCGCGGTACTCGGCCGCGAAGTTCACGTGCTCGATCTCGATGCCGATCACGTCGGCCACGCTGGCGGCATCCAGGAAGTCCTGGCGCGACGAGCAGTACGCGTCCTCGTCATCGTCCTCCCAGTTCTTCATGAAGATGCCGACCACGTCGTGGCCCTGCTGCTTGAGCAGCCAGGCGCTGACCGCGGAGTCCACGCCCCCGCTCAGCCCGACCACCACGCGCTTGCTCCCGCTCATGGGCCGGATTATCCCCAGTGGGGCGTTCCCGCTGCAGGGCTGCGGGTTCCGCCCGCCCGGCGTCGCGCCACAAGCGCGCCGCGGCCGGCCCGGGCGCGGTGCGCGAGGCCTGCACGCAGTGCCGGCCATCCCGCGGGCACGGGGTCGGCAAGCCCGGACGGCGGACCCGCTAGAGTCGGCGCCTGCCATGGAACTGCGCCAGCTGCGTTACTTCGTCCGCATCGTCGAGCTCGGCAGCATCAGCCGCGCCGCGCTCGACCTGCAGCTGGTGCAGTCCGCCCTCAGCCAGCAGATGGCGCGGCTGGAAGGCGAACTCGCCACCCGCCTCCTGCAGCGCACCAGCAAGGGCGTGACGCCCACCGAAGCTGGGCTCGCGTTCTTCCGCGAGGCGCAGCTGGCCCTGCGCCACGCCGATCAGGCCACCCGCGCGGCCCACGAGGCCCGGCTGAGCGGCAGCGTCAGCGTGGGGTTGGCGCCGACCACGGCCTCGGTGCTGGGCGTGCCGCTGATGGTGGCGATGCGCGCGCGCTATCCGGACGTCCGGCTGCACATGGTCGAGGGCCTGTCCGGCCACCTGTCCCAGATGCTCAACGCGCGCCAGCTCGACCTGGCCGTGCTGTTCGACACCGATCCGGCCCGCCGCTGGAGCGTCACGCCGCTGCTGCAGGAGAAGCTGTTCCTGATCGGCAGCCGCCGGGGCGACGCGCCGGCCGGGGCGACGCGCATCCGCATGGCCGCCCTGAAGGGCGTGCCGCTGATCCTGCCGACCGGCCCGCACGGGCTGCGCAGCACGGTCGACGCGGCGTTCGCCCGGGTCCGGCTGCGGCCGACGCTGTCCGCCGAGATCGACTCGCTCGCCATGCTGATGGACGCGGTGGACCACGGGCTGGGCAGCACGGTGCAGCCGTGGGCGGCGATCGGCCGCTACCCGGACGGCGCCCAGCGGTTCCAGCTGGCCGAGATCGCCGATCCGCAGGTGCGGCGCATCAACTCGCTGTGCAGCCTGTCGGACGACGAGCTCTCGCCGGCGGCGCTGGCCGCCCGGGTGGTGCTGGCCGATTGCGCCCGCGAGCTGGTCGGCGGCGGCCGCTGGCACGGCGCGCGCCTGAGCCATCACGATCGCTGATACCGCCCTGCGCGGCGATGGCTACCCGCGCGCCGGGTCGGCGACTACAGTGCGGCGATGGTCGACGTGCTCGTGATCGGCGGCGGCAACGCCGCGCTCTGTGCCGCGCTGATGGCGCGCGAGGCGGGCGCCAGCGTGCTCCTGCTGGAGGCCTCGCCGCGCGAATGGCGGGGCGGCAATTCCCAGCACACGCGCAACCTGCGCTGCATGCACGACGCCCCGCAGGACGTCCTGGTCGACGCCTATCCCGAGGAGGAGTTCTGGCAGGACCTGCTCAAGGTCACCGGCGGCGCCACCGACGAGGCGCTGGCCCGGCTGGTGATCCGCGCCTCGGGCACCTGCCGCGACTGGATGCGCCGCCACGGCGTGCGCTTCCAGCCCTCGCTGGCCGGCACGCTGCACCTGTCGCGCACCAACGCGTTCTTCATGGGCGGCGGCAAGGCGCTGGTCAACGCCTACTACCGCAGCGCCGAGCAGCTGGGCGTGCGCATCCGCTACGACGCGCCGGTCGATGCGCTGGAGATCGAGGGCGGCCGCTTCGTCGCCGCCCGCATCGGCGGCGAGCGCATCGCGGCGCGCGCCTGCGTGCTGGCCTGCGGCGGCTTCGAGTCCAACCGCGAATGGCTGCGCGAGGCCTGGGGCCGCAACGAGCGTGGCGAATGGCCTGCCGACAACTTCCTGATCCGCGGCACCCGCTTCAACCAGGGCGTCCTGCTGCGCCACATGATCGGGCAGGGCGCGGACACCGTCGGCGATCCGTCGCAGGGCCATTGCGTGGCGATCGACGCCCGCGCGCCGCTGTATGACGGCGGCATCGTCACGCGCGTCGACTGCGTCTCCCTGGGCGTCATGCTCAATCGCGATGCCGAGCGGTTCTACGACGAGGGCGAGGATTTCTGGCCCAAGCGCTACGCGATCTGGGGCCGCCTGGTCGCGCAGCAGCCCGGGCAGATCGGCTACTGCGTGATCGACAGCAAGGCGATCGGCCGCTTCATGCCGCCGGTCTTCCCCGGCACGCTGGCCGACAGCCTGCCGGCGCTGGCGGCCAGGCTCGGCCTCGATCCCGGCCGCTTCATGCAAACGCTCGACGTCTACAACGCGGCCTGCCGGGAGGGCCGCTTCGACCACACCGTGCTGGACGACTGCCACACCGAAGGGCTGCAGCCGCCCAAGACGCACTGGGCCCGCCGCATCGACACCCCGCCGTTCTATGGATACGCGCTGCGGCCGGGCATCACCTTCACCTACCTGGGCCTGAAGACCGACGCCAGGGCCCGCGTGCACTTCGGCGGCCAGGCGAGCGACAACCTGTTCGTGGCCGGCGAGATGATGGCCGGCAACGTGCTGGGCAAGGGCTACACCGCCGGCGTCGGCATGAGCATCGGCACGGCGTTCGGACGCATCGCCGGTGCACAGGCCGCCGTCGCCGCCCGGGAGGTCGCCGATGCAGTCGCTTGACGCGCTCACCCAGGAGGCGATCCGCCTGGCGACCGGCGACACGCCCGCCGAGGCCGAGGTCGCGCGCCAGCTGCAGATCTGCAATGCCTGCCGCTACTGCGAGAGCTTCTGCGCGGTGTTCCCGGCCATGACGCGCCGGCTGTCGTTCGACAAGGCGGACGTCCACTACCTGGCCAACCTGTGCCACAACTGCGGTGCCTGCCTGCATGCCTGCCAGTACGCGCCCCCGCACGAGTTCGCGGTCGCGGTGCCGCAGGCGATGGCGACGGTGCGGCGGCAGACCTATGCCGAGTACGCCTGGCCCGCGCCGCTGGGGCGGCTGTACGCGCGCAACGGGCTGGTGGTGGCCCTGGCCACCGCCCTGGGCCTGGCCTTGTTCCTGGTGCTCGCGCTGGCCCTGAACGGCACGCTGCGCCAGGGCCCGCTGGCCGGCAACTTCTACGCCGTGTTCCCGCACAACCTGATGGCCGGCCTGTTCGGGGCCGTCTTCCTCTACGTGCTGCTGGCGCTCGCGATGGGCGGCTCGCGCTTCTGGCGCGACGTGCGGCCGGCCTCGGGTGCGCCGGGCGCGGCGGCGGAGGCGACGCACCACGCGATGGCGCTCACCTACCTGGGCGGCGGCCACGGCGACGGCTGCAACGAGCACGACGACCGCTTCACGCTGCTGCGGCGGCGGTTCCACCACGCGACCTTCTACGGCTTCCTGCTGTGCTTTGCGGCGACCTGCGTGGCCACGGTGTACCACTACGCCCTCGGCTGGGCGGCGCCCTATCCGCTGACCAGCCTGCCGGTGGTGCTGGGCACGGTGGGCGGCATCGGGCTGCTGGTCGGCCCGGCCGGGCTCCTGTGGCTGAACCTGCGTCGGCATCCGCTGGCCGGCGACGTGGCGCAGCGCCCGATGGACCGGGGCTTCATCGCGCTGCTGTTCCTCACCAGCGCCACCGGCCTGGCGCTGCTGGCCTGGCGCGACAGCGCCGCGATGGCCACGCTGCTGGCGGTGCACCTGGGCGTGGTGATGGCGCTGTTCCTCACCTTGCCGTACGGCAAGTTCGCGCACGCGGTCTACCGCTGCGCGGCGCTGATGAAGTATTCGATCGAGAAACGCCTGCCCAGCGGCATCGCCGTCGGGGCCGACTGACAAGGAGCGAGCATGCGATCCGGCGTCCTGCAGATCCCCTCGATGAAAGGCCGCTGCTCGCAAGCCGAGTGGGAGGCCCGCGTCGACCTGGCGGCGTGCTACCGGCTGGTGGACCTGTACGGCATGTCCGACATGATGGCCAACCACATCTCGTCGCACGTGCCCGGCGAGCCCGGCGCCTTCCTGATCAACCCGTACGGGATGATGTACGAGGAGGTCACGGCCTCCAGCCTGATCAAGGTCGACCTGGAGGGCCGCATCCTGTCGAAGCCGGATTTCGGCGCGCTCGACTACGGCATCAACAAGGCCGGCTACGTGATTCACAGCGCGATCCACCGCGCCCGCGCCGACGTCGGCTGCATCATCCACACGCACAGCTGGGCGTCGATGGCGGTCTCGGCGCTCGACTGCGGCCTGCTGCCCCTCACGCAGACCGCGATGCGCTTCCTCAAGATCGGCTACCACGAGTACCAGGGCGTGGTGCTCGACACCGCCGAGCAGGCCTCGCTGATCGAGGACCTGGGCCGGGGCGAGGCGCTGATCCTGCGCAACCACGGCGCGGTGGTGGTGGGCCGCACCGTGGGCGAGGCGTTCAACTGGACCCACCGGCTGGAGCTGGCCTGCCGTTCGCAGCTGGCCGCGATGGCCTGCAACAGCCCGCTGCGCAGCGTGCCGGCGCCGGTGCTGGAGGAGACCTGGAACAACTACCAGCCCGGCACCCGCCGGCCCTACGGGCTGATGGAGTGGCCGGCACTGCTGCGCAAGCTGGACCGCACCGACCCCGGCTTTCGCGATTGAAGGGCCGACGGCTTCGCGATCCACGACAACGACAGGAGACAACGCATGCCGATCCACCCCACCGCCCGCCTGCTGCGGGCCGCCAGCGGATGGCTGGCCGGTGCCACCCTGGCCGCGGCCGCCGCCGCCCAGGGCGCGGACTGGCCGACGCGCCCGGTGCGCGTCGTCGTCGCCTTCAGCGCCGGCGGCACCACCGACATCCTGGCCCGCTCGGTGAGCCAGAAGCTGGCCGAACGTTTCAAGCAGAGCTTCGTCGTCGACAACAAGCCCGGCGGCGGCGGCAACATCGGCACCGAGATGGCCGCGCGGGCGGCCCCCGACGGCCACACCCTGATCGTCAACTCGGTCGGCCCGATGGCGGTGAACGCGACGCTGTACCGCAAGCTCAACATCGATCCGCTGACCGACCTGGTGCCGGTGGTGCAGATCGCCGACGTGCCCAACGTGCTGGTCGTCCATCCGTCGGTGCCGGCGGCGACGCTGGAGGAGTTCATCGCGCACGCCAAGGCCAACCCGGGCAGGCTCAACTACGGCTCCACCGGCGTGGGCACCTCGTCGCACCTGTCGGGCTACATGCTCAGCCAGCGGTCGGGGGTGCAGACCACCCACGTGCCGTACCGCGGCGCCGACGCGCTGAACGACCTGCTGGCCGGGCGCGTCCAGTTCATGTTCGCCACCATTCCCTCGGTGATCCAGCACATCCAGGCCGGCAAGCTGCGCGCGCTGGCGGTCAGCAGCGCCCAGCGCTCCCGTTCGCTGCCCGACGTGCCGACCGTGGCCGACCGGGGCTTTCCCGGGTTCGAGGCCGGCTCGTGGTTCGGCTTCTTCGCCCCCAGGGGCACGCCCGAGACGGTGGTCGCGCAGCTCAATCGCGCCGTGAACGACGTGCTGCCGGGGCTGCAGGCGCAGATGGTGCGCGAAGGGGCCGATCCGGTCGGCGGCTCGCCCGAGCAGTTCCGGCAGTTCGTGCGGAAGGAGCACGACAAGTGGAAGGTCATCGTGCGCGAGTCCGGCGCGACGGCCGACTGAGAGCGGACCTGCGGTGCGCATCCGCCTGCTGATGTCGGAGCATGCGCGGGCGCGGCTGGCCGCGCCGGTCGCCGACGCGCTCGGAGGCGTCCCGCACGCGATCGTCACGCCGCAGGATGGTGGCGACGTCGACGCGGCGTTCGTCTCGCGCGACGTCACCGGCCGCTCCACCAAGCACGAGCTGCAGCCGCAGACGCAGCGGTTCTACGACGCCCTGCGCGCCGCGCCCGGCCTGCGCTGGGTGCACACCCATTCGGCCGGCGCCGACCGGCCCATCTTCGGCGAGCTGCAGGCGCGCGGCGTGCGCGTCACGACCTCGTCCGGCGCCAATGCCCGAGTCGTCGCGCAGTCGGCCCTGGCCGGGCTGCTGGCGCTGGCGCGGCGCCTGCCGATGCTGGCGCAGGCACAGCGCGAGCGTCGCTGGGCGCCGTTGTTCGGCGCCGACCTGCCGCCCGACCTGGACGGCCAGACCGCGGTGCTGGTCGGGTGGGGGCCGATCGGCCAGGCACTGGCGCCGCTGCTGCAGGCGCTGGGCTTGCAGGTGGTGGTGGTGCGCCACTCGGCCGCCGACGCCGGCCCGGCACTGCGGACCGTGACGTACGACGGCCTGGGCGAGGTCTTGCCGCGGGCCGACTGGCTGCTGCTGGCCTGCCCGCTCACCGGGCGCACCCGCGGCCTGGTCGGCGCCGGCGAGTTCGCACGGCTCCCCGCCGGCGCGCACCTGGTGAACGTGGCCCGCGGCGAGGTGGTGGACGAAGCCGCGCTCGTCGCGGCGCTGCAGACCGGCCGCCTGGCCGGCGCGTACCTCGACGTCTTCGCGCACGAGCCGCTGCCCGCGGCGTCGCCGCTGTGGGCGCTGCCGAACGTGCTCGTCACCCCGCACACCGCGGGCTTTTCCTCTGGCAACGAGGCCCGCGTCGCGGGCATGTTCCTCACCGAGCTGCGGCGCTGGCATGCGTCGCGGATGACCTGAACCCCAAGAAGGAGACATTCCATGAACAAGCGCCACCTGCTGGCCGTGCTGGCTGCGTTCGCGGCCGGCCTGGCCGGCGCCCAGGACTTCCCGCCCAAGAAGCCGGTCACGCTGCTGGTCGGCTTCGCGCCGGGCGGGGCTGCCGACGGCGCCGCCCGCATGATCGCCAAGCGGCTGGGCGAGAACATCGGCCAGTCGGTGGTGGTGGAGAACAAGGCCGGTGCCGGCGGCAACATCGCCCACCAGCAGGTGGCCCAGGGCCCGGCCGACGGCAGCCTGCTGCTGCTCGGGTCGATCGGCCCGCTGACGATCGCGCCGCACATGATGAAGCTGCCGTACGACGCGCTGAAGGATCTGGCGCCGGTGTCCGGCGGGGTCTACTTCCCGAGTGTGCTGGTGGTCAACGCCGCCACCGGGCCGAAGACGCTGGCCGAGTTCGTCGCGCTGGCCAGGAAGCAGCCGGGCAGCGTGAGCTATGCCTCCACCGGGCCCGGCTCCGCCTCGCACCTGACCGGCGAGCTGTTCGCCCAGCGCATCGGCGCCGACATGGTCCACGTGCCGTACCGCGGCGGATCGCAGGCCATGCCGGACCTGCTGGCCGGGCGCTTCACCGGCTACTTCGCGGCGCCCCCGACCGCGCTGCCGCACATCGAGACCGGCAAGGTGCTGGCGCTGGCCACCACCGGCCCGACGCGTCCGCCACACCTGCCCAACGTGCCCACGGTGGCCGAGTCCGGCTATCCCGGCTTCCAGGCGCTGAACTGGTACGCGTTCGTCGCGCCGGCCAAGGTGCCGGCGCCCGTGCTCGATCGCTGGAACCAGGAGATCGTCAAGGTGCTCAGGGAGCCCGAGATGCGCGAGTACCTCACCAAGCACGGCCTGGCGCCGCATCCGACCACGCGGGCCGAGCTGGGCGAGTTCATCCGCAAGGAGTCCGCGCAGTGGGGCGCGATCGTGCGCGAGCGCAAGATCGTCGGCGAGTGAGGCGCGCATGGATCTCCAGCTGTCGGGCAAGACCGCGCTCGTGACGGGTGCCAGCGTGGGCATCGGCCGCGCGATCGCCGCGGCCCTCGCGGCCGAGGGCGTGCGGGTGGCGGTCGCCGCACGCCGGGTCGAGAAGCTGCAGGAACTGGCCGGCGAGATCACCGCGGCCGGCGGCCCGCCGCCGGTGCTGCTCGCCTGCGACCTGTACGAGGAGGACGCCTGCGCCAGGCTCGCCGGCGCCGCGGTGCAGGCGCTCGGCCGCGTCGACATCCTCGTCAACAACGCCGGCGGCTCGCGCAGCTTCCAGGCGCTGCACGTCAGCGAGGACGCCTGGCAGGAGGCGATGACGCTGAACTTCCACCGGCCGCGGCAGCTGGCCGATGCGCTGGTCGACCAGATGATCGCCAACCGCTGGGGCCGCATCATCAACATCACCGGCAAGAGCGAGCCCGAGCACATCAACGGCGCGTTCTGCGCCAAGGCCGGCATCCACAGCTGGGCCAAGGGCCTCTCGCGCATGGTCGGGCAGCACGGGATCACGGTGAACTGCATCCCGCCGGGGCGCATCCTGTCCGAGCAGATCCTGCGCAACTACACGCCCGAGTACCGGGCCTGGCAGTCCGAGCACGAGATCCCGGTCGGCCGCTACGGCGAGCCGGGCGAGCTGGCCGACCTGGTCGCGTTCCTGGCCTCGCCGCGCGCGAGCTACATCACCGGCGCGGTGATCCCGGTGGATGGGGGTTTGCGCCGGTACCAGTTCTGAACGCACCTGCCTAAGCTCGGGCGAGGAGACATCCCATGACCCTGAGCAACCCCTGGCCCCGGCGCCGCTTCGTCGCCGGCGCCGCCGCGCTGCTGGCGGCGCCGGCCCTGCGCGCGCAGGCCACCTGGCCGTCCAAGCCGATCCGCTTCCTGGTGCCGTTCGCGCCGGGCGGCACCTCGGAGATCGTCGCCCGCTCGGTCGCGGCGGAACTGACCCGGCAGCTGGGGCAGAACGTCTACGTCGAGAACAAGCCGGGCGGGGCCGGCGTGGTGGCGATGGTGGAGGCGGCCAAGGCGCCGCCGGACGGCTCGACGATCATCCTCGGGCACGTCGGCACGCTGGCGGTCAACCCGTACATGCTGGCCAACCAGCCGTACGACGTGAACCGCGACTTCGTGCCCGTCACGCTGCTGGCCAAGGTGCCCAACGTGTTCGTCATCCATCCGGACGTGCCGGCGAAGAACTTCCGCGAGTTCGTCGCGTACGCCAAGGCCAACCCGGGCAAGCTCAGCTACGGCTCGGCCGGCAACGCCAGCGCCGGCCACCTCGCGATGGAGTACCTGAAGCTGGTGACGGGCCTGTTCATGACCCACATCCCGTACCGCGGCACGGGGCCGCAGCTGACCGACCTGCTGGCCGGGCGCACCCAGGCGGCCTCGGCCGGCATGCCGGCGCTGGGCGCGCACATCCGCGGCGGCAAGCTGCGGGCCATCGCGGTCGGCACGCAGGAGCGCATCGCCGCGCTGCCCGAGGTGCCGACCGTGCAGGAGATGGGGCACCGGAACTTCGAGACCTCCCAGTGGTACGGCATCCTGGCGCCGGCGGGCACGCCGCCCGACGTGGTCAAGCGCCTCCAGGAGGAGTCGTACAAGGCGCTGCGGTCCAGCGCCGTGACCGAGCGCTTCGCCACCGACAACGCGGTCGGCGGGGGCGGGCCGGCGTCCGAATTCGCCGCCTTCATCGGCCGCGAGCAGACGATCTGGCGCGACATCGTCCGCCGCGCCCAGATCAAGGCCGATTGATCAGCCGCCGGTGAACACGCTGGGGTCGGTGGTCACGACGGCCAGCGGATGCCGGATGCCGGCCAGGTAGTCCTCCACGCAGCGCAGCAGCAGCGGGCTGCGATGGCGGTCGCGGCTGTCGCGGATCTCCTGCGGGGTCATCCACAGCGTGCGCACGATGCCGGTGTCCAGCGGGCGCCCCGGCTCGCGCTCGCCCAGCACGCCACAGAAGGCCAAGCGCAGGTAGGTGACGTCCTCGCCGGTGGCGGGGCGCTGCGCGCGTGACAGGTAGACGCCGACCAGCGCCGTGGGCTCGAAGCGGTGCGCAGTCTCCTCCAGCGTCTCGCGGGCGCAGCCCTGCGCCGGCGACTCCCCCGGGTCCAGGTGGCCGGCAGGGTTGTTCAGCTTCAGGCCGTCGCTGGTCTCTTCCTCGACCAGCAGGAACCGGCCGTCGCGCTCGATGACGGCGGCGACGGTCACGCTCGGTTTCCAACGGATGCTCATGGCCGCGGATTATGGTGGCGCCGGAACGCGCCGTGGGCCGACGCCGGGCGCCCCGGCGCGGCGGCAGAATCCGCCCACCATGGCCGATGCGGCACGCCTGATCCTCGTGTACGCGGTGTTCCCCGTGTGGGTCGCCGTGGGCCTGGCCGACTGGGCCTGCCACAAGGCGACCTCGATCGCCACCACCAGCGGCCTGCGCGAGAACCTGCTGCACCAGCTGATGTTCGCGCAGGTGGGATGCGCCATCGTGGCGATGGCGCTGCTCGAGATCAACGCGGCGGTGCTGCTCATCGTGGCCAGCGCCTTCGTGCTGCACGAGCTCACGGTCTGGGCCGACCTGCGCTGGTCGCTGCCCCGGCGGCGCGTCACCGCGTTCGAGCAGATGGTGCACAGCTTCCAGGAGATCCTGCCGCTGCTCGCGCTGGCCCTGCTGGCCACGATGCGCTGGGACCAGGCCCTGGCGCTGCTGGGGCTGGGCGACGCACGCCCGGACTGGCGGCTGCGGTGGAAGGAGCAGCCGCTGCCGCCGCCGGTGCTGCTGGCCGGCTTCGCGGCGGCCGCCGTGTTCAATGCACTGCCGCTGGCCGAGGAAACCTGGTCCTGCCTGAAGGCGCGCACGGCGCGCCGGCCCTGATCAGGCGTCGTATTCCTCGGCGCCCTGCACCCAGATGAAGGACTGCACGTCGATCATGTCGCGTGCCCGGAAGCCCGGCCGTCGGTCGAGGTCGCGGCGGATGATGGCGCCAAAGGTCAGCAGGCCCTGGTAGACCGCCCAGGAGGGGTCGGGCTGGTAGCCGAAGTCGAAGCCGTAGGCGCGCGCGGCCTTGCGCGTCACGCGCGGCTTGAGGAACAGGTGGCGGTCGGGGCGGGCGATGAAGCCGAACACCGTGACCACCGGCCACGTGAGCAGCCGTGCCCGCGGCTGCGGCAGGTCGGCGACCGCCTGCACCCAGTCCTCGAACTTGCGTTGCGCCGACCCGCGCCCGTGCAGGAAGGCGTAGAGCTCGTGGGCGAAGAGGCGCGCCCCGGCGGGCGTCCTGAGCGCATCGCGCAGCGCCATCTTCTCGAAGGAGAACAGCAGGTTGGTGCGGGACTCGATCCGGATCGCGATGTCGGCGATCTGCCGGAACTCGCCACGCGCCAGCAGCTTGCGGAACTCGGCCGGCCCGAGTTCGGCCTGCCACTCCAGGTGCGCGCGTTCCTTGTAGGCCCGCTCGGCGATCAGGTAGGTCTCGTCCTGGAAGCCGTCCGGGTAGTAAAGCTCGAACTTGCGTCGCGCACGCGCGGCGCCGAGGTAGCAGACGCCATTGGCGCGGGCGCCCGTGAGGGGAGAGGAGAGAAATGCTGGGCGTGGCATCCGGGCAGTTTTCGATTTGCGCCCAGCTCATCCGCGTGGGACGCGGACCCGCGTCCTTGTAGGACTCCCACCAGCACAGCCTAGGCGGGAACCAGCCTCAACCGTGTGATCTCGGAGGGGGCGCCCAGCCGCTTGGGCGGGCCCCAGTAACCTGTTCCGCGGCTGACGTAGACCCAGAGCCGACCCATCCGGTGCAGCCCGGCCGTGAACGGCTGCTGGAAGCGCACGAAGAACACCCAGGGCAGGAACTGGCCGCCGTGCGTGTGGCCGGAAATCTGCAGGTCGAAGCCCGCCTGCTCCGCCGCTGTCGCGCTGCGCGGCTGGTGGGCCAGCAGCACGCGCGCCCCGGCATCGGGCGGCGCACCGGCGAGGGCCGCCGCGGGGTCGCTCTGGTGCGAGGCGTCGAAGTGGTGGGCGGTGAAATCCGGCACGCCGGCCAGCACCAGGCGGGCGCCCCCCTGCTCGATGACGACATGCTCGTTGAGCAGCACGCGGATGCCCAGCCGCCGCACCTCCGCCAGCCAGGGTCCGGCGCCGGCGTAGTACTCGTGGTTGCCGGTCACGAAGAAGGTGCCGTGGCGCGAGCGCAGGCCCGACAGCGGCGCCACGTGCGGGCCGAGCTCCGACACCGGACCGTCCACGATGTCGCCGGTGATCGCCACGGCATCGGCCTGCAGCTGGTTGACCCGGTCGACGATGCGCTGGATGTAGCGGCCCCGGATGGTCGGCCCGACGTGCAGGTCGGTGATCTGCGCGATGGTGAAGCCATGCAGCGCCTGCGGCAGGTTCGCGATCGGGATGTCGACGCGCTTGACCCGGGCAGTGCGCCGGGTGTTGAGCAGTCCGAGCAGGGTGAGCGCAAGCGCAAGGAGCGGCACGACCCGGGCGCTGAGGGCCGCCAGGGTCGACGGCCCGGTGTGCAGCAGCGCGGCGCCGGCCAGCAGCAGCTCCCGGCCGAGGGTGAGCACGAACAGCGAGGAGAACAGCCCCAGCGAGAACAGGCCGGCGACGGCCAGCCGGTCGGCCGCCGGCTGGCGCGCGAAGCGTCGGGCCATTAGACCCATCGGCACCAGCACGGCCGAGGCGAGCAGCCAGGTGCCCAGCGTCAGGCCCGCAGGCAGCGGCAGAAAGGGGATCAGCCGCAACCCGATGAGCAGGTGCAACACGGCGGACAGGACGAAGAGGCGCACGGAAGAAGGAGAGCGGCGGGCCGGGATCGGTTCCCCCGACATGGGGCCGGAGCACGCGATTTCCATTCGGGATCCGCTGAGTTCATGTAAGCTTCAAGTAACCATTCCAAATCGCGCCCAGCGAGGAGACAGCCCATGCAGATTGGTGTGCCTGCCGAAACCACGGCGGGCGAAACCCGTGTCGCCGTCACGCCCGAGACGGCCAAGAAGCTCACTGCGCAGGGGCACCAGGTGCGCGTCGCCTCGGCCGCGGGGCTGGCCGCCAGCGCCACCGATGCAGCGTATGTCGCGGCCGGCGCCGAGATCACCGACCAGGCCGGCGCGCTCGGGTGCGACCTGGTGCTCAAGGTGCGCGCCCCGCAGGAGAACGAGCTGGCCGCGATGAAGCCGGGGGCCGCGCTCGTGGGCATGCTCAATCCATTCGACACGCCGGGCCTGCAGCGGCTGGCGGCGGCGGGCCTCACGTCCTTCGCGCTCGAAGCCGCCCCGCGCACCACCCGCGCGCAGAGCATGGACGTGCTGTCCTCGCAAGCCAACATCGCGGGCTACAAGGCCGTGATGATCGCGGCCGACCGCTACCAGCGGTTCTTCCCGATGCTGATGACCGCTGCCGGGACCGTGAAGGCGGCCCGCGTCGTCATCCTGGGTGTCGGCGTCGCCGGGCTGCAGGCCATCGCGACGGCCAAGCGCCTGGGGGCCGTCATCGAGGCGTCGGACGTGCGGCCCTCGGTGAAGGAGCAGGTCGAATCGCTGGGCGCGAAGTTCATCGACGTGCCCTACGAGACGCAGGACGAGAAGGACGCGGCCGAGGGCGTCGGCGGCTACGCCCGTCCGATGCCCCAGAGCTGGCTCGACCGCCAGAAGGCCGAGGTCGCCAAGCGCGTCGCCCAGGCCGACATCGTGATCACCACGGCTCTGATCCCCGGCCGTGCGGCGCCGGTCCTGGTCACGCAGGAGATGGTGCAGTCGATGAAGCCGGGCTCGGTCATCGTCGACCTGGCGGCGCCCCAGGGCGGCAACTGCCCGCTGACCGAACCCGGGCGCACGGTGGTGAAGAACGGCGTGACGCTGGTCGGCGAGACCAACCTGCCGGCGCTGGTGGCGGCCGATGCCTCGGCGCTCTACGCGCGCAACGTGCTCGACTTCCTGAAGCTGGTCCTCGGCAAGGAAGGCCCGCTGCAGATCGATCCCGCGGACGACATCGTCGCGGCCTGCCTGATGACCCAGAACGGCGAAGTGAAGCGGAAGGCCTGACATGGAAGTCTCACACACCATCACCAACCTGATCATCTTCGTGCTGGCGATCTACGTCGGCTACCACGTGGTCTGGACCGTCACGCCCGCGCTGCACACGCCGCTGATGGCCGTGACCAATGCCATCTCGGCGATCGTGATCGTCGGCGCGATGCTGGCGGCGGCGCAGACCGAGACCTGGGCCGGCCGTTCGCTGGGCGTGCTGGCGGTGGCGCTGGCCGCGGTGAACATCTTCGGCGGCTTCCTGGTCACGCGCCGGATGCTGGAGATGTTCCGCAAGAAGGAGCGCAAGGCGGCGCCCACCAGGGAGGGCGGGCAATGAGCATGAATCTCGTCACGCTGCTGTACCTGGCGGCGTCGGTCTGCTTCATCCAGGCGCTCAAGGGCCTGTCGCACCCCACCACCTCGATCCGCGGCAACCTGTTCGGCATGGCCGGGATGGGCATCGCGGTGCTCACCACCGCCGCGCTGATCGTGGAGCTGTCGGGCGGCGCCGGCCGTGGCCTGGTGTGGGTCCTGATCGGCCTGGTGGTCGGCGGCGGCTACGGCGCCTACCGCGCCCGCACGGTCGAGATGACCAAGATGCCGGAGCTGGTGGCGTTCTTCCACAGCATGATCGGCCTGGCCGCGGTGTTCATCGCCGTGGCCGCCGTGCTGGAGCCGTCGGCGCTGCTGCAGAACCTGCCCAAGGGCGCCCCCATCCCGACCGGCAACCGGCTGGAGCTGTTCCTCGGGGCGGCCATCGGCGCGATCACCTTCAGCGGCTCGGTCATCGCCTTCGGCAAGCTCTCGGGCACCTACAAGTTCCGGCTGTTCAAGGGAGCGCCAGTGGTGTTCCCGGGCCAGCACCCGCTGAACCTGGTGCTGGGGCTGGTCACCGTTGCCCTGGGCCTGGTGTTCACGTTCACCGAGAACCACGCCGCCTTCTACGCGATGCTGGCCTTGGCCTTCGTCATGGGCGTGCTCATCATCATTCCGATCGGCGGCGCCGACATGCCGGTGGTGGTGTCGATGCTGAACTCGTATTCGGGCTGGGCCGCCGCGGGCATCGGCTTCTCGCTGAACAACAGCATGCTGATCATCGCCGGCTCGCTGGTGGGCAGCTCGGGCGCGATCCTGAGCTACATCATGTGCAAGGCGATGAACCGCTCGTTCTTCAACGTGATCCTGGGCGGCTTCGGCGGCGAGGCGGGCCAGGCCGCGGCCGGCGACTCGGTGCAACGCACCGTCAAGAGCGGCAGCGCCGACGACGCGGCCTTCGTGCTCTCGAACGCCGAGACCGTGGTCATCGTGCCGGGCTACGGCCTGGCCGTGGCGCGTGCCCAGCATGCGGTCAAGGAGCTCGCGCAGAAGCTCACCGAGAAGGGCGTCACGGTCAAGTACGCCATCCACCCGGTCGCCGGCCGCATGCCGGGCCACATGAACGTGCTGCTGGCCGAGGCCGAGGTGCCGTACGACCAGGTGTTCGAGATGGAGGACATCAACGGCGAGTTCGGCCAGGCCGACGTGGCCATCGTGCTGGGTGCCAACGACGTGGTGAACCCGGCGGCGCTGCAGAAGGGCAGCCCGATCTACGGCATGCCGATCCTGGAGGCCTACAAGGCCAAGACGGTGATCGTCAACAAGCGCTCGATGGCCGCCGGCTACGCCGGCCTGGACAACGAGCTGTTCTACATGGACAAGACCATGATGGTCTTCGGCGACGCCAAGAAGGTGGTCGAGGAGATGGTCAAGGCCGTCGAGTGAACCGGCCGCGGGCGCGAGGCCCGCGGCGGCGGCACATGAAGCACAGCGGCCAGCCGGTGGCGACAATCCTGGTGGCCGCACGACATTCGCATCGCAGACAGCACAGCTGACAAGACGAGGAGACCCATGGACATGAGCCAGCCCCCCAACACCGCCCGCCCCTGGCTGAGCGCCTACCCGCCCGGCGTGGCCACCGAGATCGACCCGTCGCAGTATGGCTCCCTGGCGCAGCTGATGGACGAGAGCTTCCGCAAGAACGCCTCGCGCACGGCCTACAGCTTCATGGGCAAGGACATCACCTACGGCCAGACCGACGCGCTGAGCCGGGCCTTCGCGACGTACCTGCAGGGCCTGGGCCTGGCCAAGGGCGAGCGGGTAGCGATCATGATGCCCAACGTGCCGCAGTACCCGGTGGCGGTGGCCGCCATCCTGCGCGCCGGGCTGGTGGTGGTGAACGTGAACCCGCTCTACACGGCCCGCGAGCTGGAGCACCAGCTGAAGGACTCGGGCGCCAAGGCCATCATCATCGTCGAGAACTTCGCCCACACGCTGCAGCAATGCATCGCGGCGACGCCGGTGCAGCACGTGGTGCTGGCCTCGATGGGCGACCAGCTGGGCCTGCTCAAGGGCGCGCTGGTGAACTACGTGGTGCGCAACATCAAGAAGATGGTGCCGCCCTTCCAGCTGCCCGGCGCCGTGCGCTTCAACGACGCCATCGCCAAAGGCGAGCGCGGCACGCTGCGCGCGGTCGACCTGCGGCCCGACGACGTGGCCGTGCTGCAGTACACCGGCGGCACCACCGGCGTGTCCAAGGGCGCCGTGCTGCTGCACCGCAACGTCATCGCCAACGTGCTGCAGTCCGAGACCTGGAACTCGCCGGTCATGGGCAAGGTACCGGCCAACGAGCAGCCCACCGGGGTGTGCGCGCTGCCGCTGTACCACATCTTCGCGTTCACGGTGGGCATGATGCTGAGCCTGCGCACGGGCGGCAAGCTGATCCTGATCCCGAATCCGCGCGACCTGGCCGGCACGCTCAAGGAGCTGTCGCGGCACACCTTCCACAGCTTCCCGGCGGTCAACACGCTGTTCAACGGACTGGCCAACCACCCGGACTTCCACAAGGTGAACTGGAGCAACCTGAAGGTCTCGGTCGGTGGCGGCATGGCGGTGCAGGGCGCCGTCGCCAAGCTGTGGCTGCAGAAGACCGGCTGCCCGATCTGCGAGGGCTATGGCCTGTCGGAGACCTCGCCGTCGGCCAGCTGCAACCCGGTGACCAGCACCGAATTCACCGGCACGATCGGTGTTCCGCTGCCGTCCACCGACATGAAGCTGCTGGACGACGAAGGCCGCGACGTGCCGGTCGGCCAGCCGGGCGAGATCGCCATCAAGGGCCCGCAGGTGATGGCCGGCTACTGGCAGCGGCCGGACGAGACGGCCAAGGTCATGACGCCCGACGGCTTCTTCAAGAGCGGCGACATCGGCGTGATGGACGAACGCGGATTCTTCCGCATCGTCGACCGCAAGAAGGACATGGTGCTGGTCTCCGGCTTCAACGTGTACCCGAACGAGGTCGAGGACGTGGTGGCGCAGCTCGAGGGCGTGCTCGAATGCGCGGTGGTCGGCGTGCCGGACGAGAAGACCGGCGAGGCCGTCAAGCTGGTCATCGTCAGGAAGGACCCGGCGCTCACCGAGGAGAAGGTGCGCGAGTTCTGCCACGACAACCTCACCGGCTACAAGCGGCCGCGGGTGATCGAGTTCCGCACCGACTTGCCCAAGACTCCCGTCGGCAAGATCCTGCGCCGGGAGCTGCGGGACCGCAGGTGAGGCTGCACTCGCGCCAACCTTCGAAAGGCGGCCCGGGCCGCCTTTTTCTCTGGCGCTGCCGCACGGCCGCCCCGGGTGTCGCATGACCCTGGCCATCGTCTCGGCGATGCACGAGGAACTGGCCGCCGTGCTGGCGCTGCTGCCGCACGAGAGCCGCCAGCAGGTGGCCGGCCGCGAGTTCTGGCGCGGCCGCCTCCACGGCCAGGAGGTGGTGGCCGTGCTCTCGCGCATCGGCAAGGTGGCGGCGGCCACGACCGCCACCCTCCTGGTCGAGCGCTTCGCCGCCGACCGCATTGTGTTCACCGGGGTGGCCGGCGGGCTGGGGCCGGGCGTCGAGGTCGGCCACGTGGTGGTGGCCGACGGCTTCCTGCAGCACGATCTGGACGCCTCGCCGCTGTTCCCGCGCCACGAGGTGCCGCTGTACGGCATCAGCCGTTTCCCGACCGATCCGGCGTTGACCGCCCGCCTGGCGGCCGCCGCCGCCCGCGCCCTGCCAGGAACGCCGGTCCACCGCGGCCTGGTGGTCAGCGGCGACCGCTTCGTCGCCACCGGTGCCGAGAGCCGGGCGCTGCAGGCCGCATTGCCCGACGCGCTCGCCGTGGAGATGGAAGGGGCCGCCATCGCCCAGGTCTGCCACGACTGCGGGGTCGCCTTCGCGGCGGTGCGCACCGTCTCCGACCGCGCCGACGATCAGGCGCATGTGGACTTCAGCCGTTTCGTGCGCGAGGTCGCCAGCCGGCATTCGGCCGCCATCGTGCGCGAACTCCTAGCCTGAAGGCCTGGGGCGCCGCGCTGCACTGAAGCCCTTCGACGCGCCGGTGCGGCGGCCGAGCCGTACGCGCTTGTACGCACCCGGAGGGTCAGCCGCAGGTCAGCCGGCCGCCGCGATAAACGGCGCATGAGAGTTCTGGGATTGGCGCTGGCGGCCTGCCTGTGGCTGCCGGCATCGGGCTGGGCGCAGGCCGCGCCGGCAGCGCCGACCGTCACGCTGGCCGAGGCGCTGCAGGCTGCCCGCGACAGCGTGGACGTGTCGCTCGCGCGCCGGACCCTGGCGGCGGCCCGGGCCGATGTCGTCGCAGCCGACCACGCACCCGCGCCGGTGCTCACCACCAAGGCCACGTCGATCGATCTGGAGAACGGCGTCGGCCCCGGCAACGCGCTGCGGGACAAGCGCATCGACAAGTCGGTGGGGCTGGACTGGACCTGGGAGCGCGGCAACAAGCGCGAGCTGCGCACGCGGGTGGCCGAGCGGACCGCCGAGGCGGCCCAGCTCGACGTCGCCGAGGTCGCGGTGCAGCAGCAGGTGCTGGTGGCGTCGGCCTTCTACGAGCTGCTGGCCGCGCAGGAGCGGGTGGGGCAGGTCGCGGCGATCGAGAAGAGCGCCGCCGACCTGACCGCCGCCGCGCAGCGCCGCCAGCGCGCGGGCGACATCTCGCAGCAGGAAAGCCTGCGCACCGAGATCGAGGCACGGCGCGCGCAGGCCGACCTGCGGGCCGCGCAGGCCGAGCGCGTCCGCGCGATGCTGGCGCTCGGGCAGCTGATCGGGCGTCGGGGCGAGTTCGAGGCCGAGGCCGCCTGGCCGCCGCTGACCGCCGAGGTGACCGCGGCGCCGGCGGATGTCGAGCAGCGTGCCGACCTCCAGGCCGCCCAGCAACGGGTGCTGGCCGCGCGCGCCGCCCTGGACCACGCACAGGCGCTGCGCCGCAACGACGTGACCGTCGGCACCTCCCTCGACCACTACCCCGGCACATCCCGCCGGCTGCTCGAACTGCGCCTGCAGGTGCCGCTGGCCGGCGTGTTCGGCACCTATGGGCAGGAAGGCGAGATCGACCGGGCCCGCGCCGCGCTCGAGCAGGCACAGGACCAGCTGGAGAAGACCCGGCGCGCGGCCCTGGCCGATGCCGGCCGGCTCGCCGAGGACCTGCGCGCCGCCGCCGATCGTGCCACCGCGTTCGACCGGGCGATCGTGCCGCGTGCGCGCCAGGTCGCGTCGATGGCCGAGCTGGCCTATTCCCGCGGCGCGCTGCCATTGGTCGACCTGGTGGACGCGCGGCGCACGCTGCGCAGCGTGCTCCTCGACGACATCGCCGCCCGTGCCGAGTACGCGCGCGCCCGCACCGCCTGGCAGCTGCGCCAGGCCCCTGCGACCCCCTGACCTCCTGGACCGACCGTGATCCGCCTTCCACTCTGCCTCCTGGCCGCCACGCTGGCGCTGGCCGCCTGCCGCCCTGCACCCGCCGAATCCGCCGCCGCCCCGGCCGCACCCGCCGCACCCGTGCTCGAAGGCCGTCAGCTGCGCTTCCCGCCCGGGCACCCCCAGCTGGCGCAGCTGCCCACGGTGGCCGCAGCGCCAGCCCGCAGCGTGCCGGTCGAGCTGCCGGCGCGCCTGGTGTGGAACGAGGACCGGACCCAGCGCCTGTTCCCCGCCTTCGCCGGGCGGGTGGTGCGCATCGGCGCCGACGTCGGCCAGCCGGTGCGCCGCGGGGCCGTGCTGGCGGAGCTGGCCTCGCCGGATTTCGGCATCGCCCAGGCCGACACCGCGAAGGCCCAGGTCGATGCGCGGCTGGCGCAGAAGACGCTGGCGCGGCAACGCGAGCTGTTCGAGGCCGGCGTCATCGCGCGCAAGGACCTCGAGCAGGCCGAGGCCGAGGCGGCGCGGTCGCAGGCCGACCTGCAGCGCGCCGAGGCCCGCACGCGCCTGTATGGCGGTGGCGCCGCGGCCGCCGTCGACCAGCGCCTGTCCCTCGTGGCGGGCATCGCCGGCGTGGTGGTGGAGCGCAACCTCACGCCCGGCCAGGAGCTGCGTCCCGAGCAGTCGGGGCCGGGCGTGCCGCCGCTGTTCGTGCTCAGCGACCCGACCTCGCTGTGGGTCCAGATCGACGCGCGCGAAACCGAGGCCGGCGTGCTGCAGCCGGGCGCCGCATTCGAGCTGGTCGTGCCGTCGTTGCCCGGCGAGAAGTTCCAGGGCCAGGTGCTCGCCGCCGCCGACGCCATCGACCCGAACACCCGCACCATCAAGATCCGCGGCCTGGTGGCCAATCCCGGACGCAAGCTGAAGGCCGAGATGCTGGCCACCGCGCGCATCGACCGCCCGGCCGGCGCCGGCGTGGTGGTGCCGGCGCAGGCCGTGACCCTGCGCGGCAGCCAGCACGCGGTCATGGTGCAGGTGCAGCCCGGCGTCTTCGAGCCGCGCGAGGTGGTCCTGGGCTGGCAGGGCCCGACCGAGGTCGTGGTGCGGCAGGGGCTCGCGCCGGGCGAGCAGGTGGTCAGCGACAACCTGCTGCTGCTCACGCGCCAGTACCGCACGTCGCAGGAGGACGTGCGGTCGGCGGCGACCGCCGGCGCCGGCCGTGCGGAGTCCACCGCGGCCGCGGACCGTGCGGCGACCGCCCGATGAAGCGCCTGATCCACTTCGCCCTGCACCAGCCCCTGTTCGTGGTGCTGGGCACGCTGCTGTTCGCGCTGGCGGGCATCGTGGCGTTCAGCAACCTGTCGGTGGAGGCGTTCCCCGACGTGACGGACACCCAGGTGACGGTGATCGCGCTCTATCCCGGGCGTGCCGCCGAGGAGGTCGAGAAACAGGTCACCCTGCCGATCGAGGTGGCGCTGTCGGGCCTGCCCAACGCGATCCGCGTGTTCTCCCACACCCAGTTCGGCCTGTCGTTCACCGTCGTCACCTACGACGACAAGGCCGACGTGATGGCCGTGCGCGCGCAGGTCAACGAGCGGCTGCGCGCGGTCGACCTGCCGCCCGGCGTCGAGGCCAACATCGCTCCCAACGCCACGCCCGTGGGCGAGATCATGCGGTACCGCGTCAGGGGGGATGGCCACGACACGACCGAGCTGCGCACGATCGAGGACTGGGTCGTCGAGCGCGCCCTGCGGCAGGTGCCCGGCGTGGCCGACGTGGTGGCGATGGGCGGCTTCATCAAGCAGTACGAGGTCCAGCCCGACCTGGACAAGCTGCGTGCCACGCGGCTGACCTTCCAGAACCTGCTCGATGCGCTCGGCCGCAGCAACTCGAACGCCGGCGGCAGCTACGTGGCGCAGGGCGCGCAGCAGTACGCGATCCGCGGCATCGGCCTGCTGCGCACGCCCGACGACATCGGCCGCATCGTGGTCGCCAGCCGCAACAGCACACCGATCCTGGTGCGCGACGTCGCCCAGGTGAAGGTCGGCGCCGTGCCGCGCCTGGGCACCGTGGGGCAGGACCTGGACGACGACGTCGTGACCGGCATCGTGGTCATGCGCAAGGGCGAGAACCCCAGCGTGGTGCTCAAGGCGGTGAAGGAGAAGATCGCCCAGCTGAACGAGCGGGCGCTGCCCAGGGGCGTGCAGGTGGTGCCGTACTACGACCGCACCTGGCTGATGGGCAAGACCCTGTCCACCGTGTTCCGCAATCTGGTCGAGGGGGCGCTGCTGGTGTCGCTGGTGCTCTACCTGTTCCTGGGGAACCTGCGCGCGAGCCTCGCGGTGGTGGTCGTGATCCCGCTGGCGCTGCTGGCCACCTTCCTCGGGTTGAAGGTGATGGGCGTGCCGGCCAACCTGCTGTCCCTGGGCGCCATGGACTTCGGCATCATCGTCGACGGCGCCGTGATCGTGATCGAAAACATCATGCACCGGCTGGCGCTGGCCCGGGAGGACATGAGTGAGCACGCGCGGCGCGATGCCATCGTCGAGGCCGCCAACGAGGTCGGGCGCCCGACGCTGTTCTCGATGCTGATCATCATCGCGGCCCACATCCCCATCTTCGCGCTGCAGCGCCACGAGGGCCGGATCTTCCAGCCGATGGCCCTGTCGGTCACGACCGCGCTGGTCGGCTCGCTGCTGTTCTCGCTGACGCTGGTGCCGCTGCTGGCCTACTGGATGCTGCGCCGCAAGCTGCCGCACCACGACAACCGCGTGGTGGCCGCCTGCAAGAGCGTCTACGAACCGCTGCTGGCCTGGGCGCTGGCGCGCCGCCGCACGGTCATCGTGATCGCGCTGGCCACCTTCGCGCTGGCCCTCGTGGCCGCCTCGCGCCTGGGCTCGGAGTTCCTGCCCGAACTGAACGAGGGCACGATCTGGGTCAACCTGCGGCTGCCCTCGAGCATCTCCAACGAGGAAGCCACGCGCGTGCTGCGCAACGTGCGCAAGGCGCTGCTGACCGTGCCGGAGGTGCGCACCGCGGTGTCCAAGGCGGGGCAGCCCGAGGACGGCACCGACCCCAAGACGATCAGCATGGCCGAGGTGTTCGTCGACATCAAGCCGGCCGAGGCCTGGCGGCCGGGGCTCACGCACGAGCAGCTGCTCGACCAGATGGAGCGGGCGGTGTCGGCCGTGCCGGGCATGCAGCCGACGTTGTCGCAGCCGATCCGCGACAACGTGCTGGAGTCGATCTCGCAGATCGACGGCCAGATCGTGATCAAGGTCGCCGGCGACGACCTGGTCGAGTTGCGCCGCGTCACCGAGTCGATCGAGCGCGAGATCCGCCAGGTCCAGGGCGTCTACCGCGCCGAGATCGACCGGCTGGGCGAGCTGCCGCAGCTGGTGATCGACATCGACCGTGACCGCGCGGCGCGGCTCGGCCTGAACGTGCAGGACGTGCAGGACGTGGTCGAGGCGGCGCTGGCCGGCAAGGCGGCCACCCAGATCTGGGAGGGCGAGCGGAAGTTCTCGGTCGCGGTGCGCCTGCCGGAGGACCGCCGGATGCTGGCCGCGCTGCCGCAGACCCTCATTCCCACGCCCGACGGCGGCTACGCCCAGCTGGGCGCGGTGGCTGAGATCCGGCAGATGGCCGGTGCGATGAACATCGCCCGCGAAAGCGGGCGGCGCACCATGGCCATCGGCATCTTCATCAAGGACCGCGATATGGGGTCGGTGGTCCGGGACATGCAGGCCCGGGTGAACGCCAACATCCGGCTGCCCGACAGCTACACCGTCTCGTGGTCGGGCGAGTTCGAGAACCAGGAGCGGGCGATGAAGCGGCTGTCGGTGGTGGTGCCGATCTCGCTCCTGCTGATCTTCGTGCTGCTGTTCGATGCCTTCAAGTCGGTGCAGCTGGCCACCCTGATCCTGGTCAACGTGCCACTGGCGCTGGTCGGCGGCTTCATCGCACTGTGGATCTTCGACATCCCGCTGTCGGTCTCGGCGGCGATCGGCTTCATCGCCTTGTCGGGCCAAGCCGTGCTGAATGGCGTGGTGATGCTGTCGGTGTTCCAGCAACTGCGTGCGCAGGGCGCCGACGTGCTCACCGCGGCCCGCGAGGGCTCGATGCAGCGGCTGCGCACGGTGCTGATGACGGCCATGCTCGCGGCGCTGGGCCTGCTGCCGATGGCGCTGTCGCACGACATCGGCTCGGAGACCCAGCGGCCGCTGGCCATCGTGGTGATCGGCGGGCTGATCACGGCGACGCTGCTGACCCTGGTCGTGCTGCCGGTGCTCTACGTCGCCTGGTTCGGGCGCCAGCGCCAGTCCCGGGCCGTGGCCGGGGCACGGCCGGCCGCCTCAGGCTCCTGACCAGGCCTGCCACAGGGTGGATGCCGCCATCGCCATCAGCAGCAGGCCGACGGCGCGGCCGATCGCCTGCTGGCTGGCCGGCGAGCGCAGCCAGCCGCGCCGGGACCAGTCGGCGCCGGCGGCCACGCTGCCGTAGATGACGCACTGGACTGCGGCGGTGATGGCGCCGAGCGCGAGCGCCCGGAGCGCCAGCGGCACGTCGCCCGGCCCGAGGAACTGCGGGAACACCGCGAACGTGAAGAGATAGGCCTTGGGGTTGAGCAGGCAGGTGGCCAGTGCGCGCAGGAACGTCGCGCGCCACGAACGCGCAGTGTCGCCCGGCGTCGCCGAGAGCACCGCGGGCGTGCGCCACAGCTGCCAGCCGATCCAGCCGACGTACAGAGCGCCGGCGGTGAGCAGCGCGGTGGACGCCGCCGGGAACTGCTGCAGGACGAGGCCCACCCCGACTGTCGCCAGCGCAGCATGGGCCACCCCGCCGGCCATGAGGCCGGCCACCGCGGCGAAGCCGGCACGCCGGCCACCGACCAGGGCGCTGGACAGGACGAACGCCATGTCCATGCCGGGCACGGCGATGATCCCCGCCACCAGCAAGGCGTAGAGCCAGAGCGCTTCCATGCTCAGCTCCCCAGCGACGAACGTGTCGTCGGGGCCAACCGCAGCCGTTGCACCGGCCCGGCGATCCACCGGGAGGGCACCCCGGCCCAGGGATCCGCGCCGGGCGGCGGTGCGGCGTCGAACAGCGCCACGCCCACCAGCACGTGGGTGTCGGCCCGCACCGGCAGCCGGGGAAAGGTGTTGGGGGCCGACTCGCTCACGTACCAGCCGCTGGCGCGCGCGCCAAGGCTGGCCAGATGCCGGCCGGCCGCGTCGCGCACGGCCAGCAGCAGGGCCTCGGGCGCCGGGCCCTGCAGCGGGAACACCGCGATCCGCACCCGGCCCGGTGCCACGCGGCCGGTGTCGACCGCCGCGAGCGGGGCCCGCGGGCCGCCCGGCGGCAGACCGCTGCCGGTCCACGCGGGGCGCAGCAGCAGCACGTCGTCCGAGTCCACCATGGTGGCATTCGCCGCGTCGCGGTGGGCGGCCCAGACCGGGCCGTCGTAGAACGCATGCAGCGCGTCGCGGCGGCCGTCCATGTCGCGGAAGCCGCGCAGCCAGACGAAGCGGTCCGGCGCGTCCTCGTCGCGGAACTGGCCGAGCACCTGCATGCCGGCCGCTTCCTGCGGCTCGACGAATTCGCGCTCGAACAGGGCGATCAGGCGCTCGCGCTGGCCCGGGTGCAGCGTGTACTGGCGCAGCTCGACGACACCCGGCGCGGTGGCTGGGGCTGGGCGGGCGTGGAGCGGGTGGTCGGCTGGCATGGTGGTCTCCTGAAATGGGAGGCCGAGTCTGTGGGGCAATTCCTGACAGGGCATGGCAGGTTTGCGCCGCCCGCTACGACCTCCATCACCACCACCTCCACAACCGTCATGGCACGAGAACTATTGCGCGGCTGCGGCGGCTTCGCCGACGGCCCGGCGGGATCGCGTGGAGGCGGCGGCAACCTCGCCGAGAATGCAGAGCCATTGCCCGTTGGACAGCATGAACACGCCCGAGATCGCTCCCATCCAGACCAAGCAGGCCGGCGCCGGCAACGAGCCGGCCATCGTCACGTTCGCCGTCAATGACCCCGAGGTGCTCCTGGCGTTGTCCGAGTACCCGGAGGGCCCGGCACGCACGAACTTCCTCGTCACCGCGCTGAAGGTGGGCGTGCTGTCCCTGAAGGCCGCGCGCGGCACCCTGGACAGCGACACGGTCCGCCGGGAGAGCGACCGGCTGGTGGAGATGCTGGCCGGCCGCCTCAACGAGTGGGGCGGCAAGTTCCGGGAGAAGGTGGCGGGTTCGCTCTCGCACTACTTCGATCCGCAGCAGGGGGTCTTCGTGGAGCGGGTCGACCGCCTCACCAAGGCCGACGGCGACCTGGCCAGCGTGGTGCGTCTGCAGGTGCGGGACGCCGAGCAGAGCCTGTCCAAGGTGTTCGAGCAGTTCGTGGGCGAGAACAGCCAGTTGCTCAAGGTCCTGGACCCCTCCGGCGACAACCAGCTCGTGGCCACGCTGCAGCGCACGCTCGCCGACGTCGTGCAGGCGCAGAACGCCCAGATCGCCAACCAGTTCTCGCTGGACAACAAGGAGGGCGCGCTGGTGCGCTTCCTGGGGGAGCTGACGGCCAAGCACGGCGACCTGAACAAGGCGCTGTCGCGCGACATGGAGGCGGTGGTCGCCGAGTTCAGCCTCGACAAGCCGGACTCGGCGCTCTCCCGCCTGGTCGGCCGCGTCGAGACCGCCCAGCGCAGCCTCACCAGCGAACTGTCGCTGGACAACGAGAACTCCGCGATCCGCCGCATGTACAAGCTGCTGCAGGAGCACCAGGCGACGATGCTGGAGAACCAGCAGCGGCTGGCCTCGACGCTGGATGCGGCCGTGCAGGCGCTGCAGGCCCGCCGGGACGAAGCGGCCAAGAGCACGCGCCACGGGCTCGCGTTCGAAGCGGCCCTGGGCGATCACCTGCGCAGCCTGGCGATGGCTGCCGGCGACCTGGTGCAGGACACCGGCGCCACGACCGGCCTCATTCCCAACTGCAAGGTCGGCGACCACGTCATCACCATCGGCCCGGAAAAGGTGGCGGCGGGTGCCCGGATCGTCGTGGAGGCCAAGGAAAGCGCCTCCTACGACCTGGGCAAGACCATCGAGGAGGCGGACGTCGCGCGTCGCAACCGCAGCGCCGGCGTGTGCGTCTTCGTCCACTCCACCAAGACGGCCGGGCCCAGCATCCCCGCGTTCGCCCGCTATGGGCACGACATCGTGGTGCGGTGGGACGCCGAGGACGCGACCGGCGACGCCTGGCTCCAGGCCGCGCTGATGGTGGCCACGGCGCTGTCCGTGAAGGCGGTCGTGCACGGCAAGCAGGACGCCGCCAGCTTCGCCAAGGTGGACAAGGCGATCGAGCGGATCCGCAAGCACATCGAGGGCTTCGAGGAGATCAGCACGACGGCCAACACGGTCTGCCGTTCGGCCGAGAAGATCCTCAAGCGCGCCAAGTTGATGGAGGACGGGCTCTCGGAGCAGGTGGTCGCGATCGCCGAGGAGTTCCTCAAGCTCAAGGAGAGTGCGCAGGACGGCGACTGACCCGGCGCGCCACGGACGGCGGTGGCGCAGGGCACCTACACTGCGCCGCATGCGTGCGAGCCGCCTGCTCTCCATCCAGATGCTGCTGCAGACCCGCGGCCGCATGACGGCGCAGGCGCTGTCCGAGGCGCTCGAGGTGTCCGAGCGGACGCTGTACCGCGACATCGACGAACTCACCGCCGCCGGCGTGCCGGTGTACGCCGAGCGCGGCCGCTCCGGCGGCTTCCAGCTGCTGCCCGGATGGAAGACCACGCTGACGGGCCTCACGCCGGCGGAGGCCGAAGCGGTGTTCCTCAGCGGACTGGCCGGGCCGGCGCGCGAGCTGGGCCTGGGTGGCGACGTGGAACGCGCGCAGCTGAAGCTGCTGGCGGCGCTTCCCGAGCAGTGGCGCGAACGCGCACGCCGGCTCAGTTCGCGGCTGCACCTCGACCCGGTCGACTGGTACCGCGAGGCCGACGACCTGCCGCAACTGCAGGCCGTGTCGGCGGCGGTGCTCGAGGAGCGGCCGCTCGAGATGGTGTACGAGAGCTGGACGCGCACCGTGCGCCAGGTCGTGCATCCGCTCGGCCTGGTCCTGAAGTCGGGGACCTGGTACCTGGTGGCCGGCCGCGAGCAGAAGGTGCGCACCTTCCGCGTGGCAGCCATCGTCGAGCCGCGCGTGCTCGAGGGACGCGCGTGGCGGCCGCGCCGCTTCGACCTGGCGGAGCACTGGCGCGACGCGGTCCGCCGCTTCGAGCGCGAACTGCACACCGGGCAGGCCGAGGTCGCCGCCACGGCCCGCGGGCTGGCGGCGCTGCGCGCCCTGGGGGCGGCGCAGGCGCGGGCCCTGCGCGGGACGCCGCTGCCGGCCGAGGACACGCGCGTGCGGGTGCGGGTGCCCACCGAATCACCGGAGCAGGCGGCCGGCCAGCTGCTGCGCCTGGCCGACGAGGTCGAGGTGCTGGGGCCGCCACGACTGCTGGAGGCGATCCGCCAGCGGCTGGCGCGCGCCTGCGCGGTCTACGGAGTGCCGGCCTGACGTTCTCCGGCCCGCGTCCGGGCGGCCTTCGCTGCCTCGGCCGCGGGCGGTAAAGTCGCGCCATGCAAGGGCTGCACCTGATGGCCGATCTGCGCGACTGCCGTTGCGACCCGGTCTGGCTCACCGATGCCGACCGCCTGGGCGCCTGGTGCGAAGAGGCGGTGCTGCGCGTCGGCCTGCATCCGGTCGGGCGGCTGTTCCACGCCTTCCCCGCGACGGGCCAGGGCCCCGGCGGGGTGACGGCCACCGTGCTGCTGGCCGAGTCGCACCTGTGCCTTCACACCTGGCCCGAGCTGCAGGCGGTCACCGCCGACGTCTACGTCTGCAACTTCGGGTCCGACCACTCGGACCAGGCGCGCGCCTTGATGGACGCGATCGTGGCCCTGTTCGCCCCCGAGGCCGTCGCCCTCCATCCGGTGCGGCGCGGCTGACTGCCGCCCCGGTGGCCACGGGTATCATCGCCCGACCCTGCAAGGAGGATCCGCCATGGCCCTGATGGACTTCATCAGAAAGCAATTCATCGACGTCCTGCAATGGACGGAGAGCGACGACGGCACGCTGGCGTGGCGCTTCCCCATGGAGGACATGGAGATCCAGTACGGCGCCTCGCTCACCGTGCGCGAGTCGCAGATGGCGGTGTTCGTCAACGAGGGCAAGGTGGCCGACGTGTTCGGCCCCGGGATGTACAAGCTGACCACGCAGACCATCCCGGTGCTCACGTACCTGCGCAACTGGGACAAGCTGTTCCAGTCGCCGTTCAAGAGCGACCTGTACTTCTTCAGCACCCGCCAGCAGGTCGACCAGCGCTGGGGCACGCCGCAGCCGATCACGATCCGGGACCAGGACTTCGGCGCGGTGCGCCTGCGCGCCTTCGGGAACTACAGCTACCGCGTGGCCGACCCGCGCCTGTTCCACACCGAGATCTCGGGCACGCGCGATGCCTACACGGTGGCCGACCTGGACGGGCAGCTGCGCGGGCTGATCCTGCAGCACATCTCCAACGCCATCGCGGCCAGCGGCAAGCCGTTCCTGGACCTCGCCGCCAGCCAGGTGGCCTTTGCGCAGGCACTGACCACCGAGCTGGCGCCCGCGTTCGCCGCGATCGGGCTGAAGCTGGACCTGATGACGGTGCAGAACGTGTCGCTGCCGGAGGAGCTGCAGAAGATCCTCGACCAGCGCATCGGCATGGGCATGGTGGGCAACGACATGGGCCGCTTCGTGCAGTACCAGACGGGGCAGGCAATCCCCGAGCTCGCCAAGGGCGCCGGCGGCGGCGGCAGCGTTGCCGGCGATGCGATCGGGCTGGGAGCGGGCGTCGCGCTGGGGCAGGTGCTCGCGCAGAACCTGCAGCAGGGGCTGCAGGGCACCGGGAGCGCGCCGCAGCCGCAACCGGCCGCCGGCGTGCGCCCTGACGAGGTGATGGCGACGCTGGAGAAGCTGGGCGAGCTCAAGGCCAAGGGCATCCTCACGCAGGAGGAGTTCGACGCCAAGAAGGCCGAACTGCTCAAGAAGCTCGTCTGAACCAGCTCCCGCGCGGGGCCGGAGGGGGCCCCGTCCTGCATTGGCGACCACCGACAACACTCCGCAACGCAGTTACCGGGCTCCATGCCCCGGATGCGGCGCGCCGGTCGAATTCCGCAGCGCGCAGTCGACCCATGCCGTCTGCTCGTTCTGCCGCAGCACGGTGGTGCGATCGGGCGAGAAGCTGCAGCGCCTGGGCCGCATGGCCGAGGTCTTCGAGGACTACAGCCCGCTGCAGCTCATGGCCGCGGGGCGCCACGAAGGCCGTGGCTTCACCCTGGTCGGGCGGCTGCAGTACCGTGGCAGCAGTGGCGCCTGGACCGAGTGGCAGGCGCTGTTCGAGGGCGGCGACACCGGCACCTTGTCCGAGGACAACGGCTCCTATGTGTTCTCGAGGCCGGCGCGGATGCAGCGCGAGGTCCCGGCGGCCGACCGGTTCCGGCTGGGGGCGACCACCGCGGTCGGCGGCAAGTCGTTCACCGTCGCCACGCAGGACCAGGCGACCCTGGTGTCCGCGCAGGGCGAGCTGCCGCGGCTGCCACCGCTGGGCCAGCCGTTCCCGGTGGTGGAGCTGCGAAGCGCCGACGGCGAGGTGCTGTCGATCGAGTACGGCAGCACGCCTGCGCAAGTGTCGCGCGGGGTGCAGGTGCAGCTCGACGGCCTGCAGCTCACCGGGCTGCGCACGGAAGCGGGCCAGCAGGAGACGGCCCGCCAGTTCGCCTGCCCCCAGTGCGGGGCGCCGGTCGAGCTGCGGCTGCAGGGGACGCGCAGCATCACGTGCGCCAGTTGCCACAGCCTGATCGACGTCTCGCAAGGCATCGGCGGCGAACTGCGGCATGCGATCCAGGACGAGCCGGTGCAGCCGCTGGTGCTGCTCGGAACGGTGGGCCAGCTGCACGGGGCGGCCTGGCAGGTGGTGGGATTCCAGCACCGGATGGGGCGCGAGCCGGGCGACCCGGACGAGCAGTTCGGCTGGAGCGAGTACCTCCTCTACAACGCCCGGCGCGGGTTCCAGTTCCTGGTCGATTCCGAGGACGGCTGGAGCCTGGTCCAGCCGATGACCGGTGCGCCGGCGCTGTCCTCCGACGGCGGCACCGCCACCCACCAGGGCCAGCGGTACCGGCTCAAGGACAGCTACGAGGCCGAGACCACCTACGTGGCCGGCGAGTTCTACTGGCCGGTGGAGCGCGGCCAGAAGACCTTCAACCGGGACTTCACCAGCGGCAGGCAGCTGCTGTCCATGGAGCAGTCGCCGCGCGAGGTGACCTGGTCGGCCGGGCGCATCCTCGCCGGCGCGACGGTGTCCCAGGCCTTCCGACTTGACCAGGGAGGCGGCGATTTCCGCCGCGGCGATGCCGGCCCGACCAGCGGCCAGAGCGGCCTGGGCTGTGGTTGCCTGCTGCTGATCCTCCTGGGCATCCTGGTGCTGGTCCTGCTCGTCATCCTGCTGCGCGACGACGACAATGCCGGCGGCTCGGGCGCCTACCGCAGCGGCGGCGGATCCTACGGCGGCTATTCCAGCGGCGGCGGCCACAAGTGACCCGCGCGCCATCCACTCATTCGCAACGGAGGTGTCCATGGGCATCGAATGGTTGAAACCCGCGGCCGTTTTCGGCTCCATCGTGTACGCGCTGATCGGCGTGCTGCTGTTCTGGGGCAGCTTCCTCGTGATCGACAAGCTCACGCCGTACGACCTGTGGAAGGAACTGGTCGAGGAGCGCAACCTCGCGCTGGCCCTGGTGGTCGCTGCCATGTGCCTGGGCATCTCGATCATCGTCGCCGCAGCGATCCACTGAGCCTGCCGTGAAGGTCCTGCAGGACGGCGCCGCGCGGCCACGCGCGCGCGGCGCCGACGTCGCGCTGCTCGCGTCGGTGTTCGTGGTGGCGGCGTGCGGCCTCGTGTACGAGCTGGCCGCCGGTGCGCTGGCCTCCTACGTGCTGGGCGACTCGGTGCTGCAGTTCTCGACCGTCATCGGCAGCTACCTGTTCGCCATGGGCATCGGCTCGTGGCTGTCCAAGTTCTTCGAGCGGCAGCTGCCCGCCCATTTCCTGCGCATCGAGCTGCTGGTGGCCCTGATCGGGGGCGCCATGCCGGCGGTGCTGTTCCTGGTGCACGGCTGGCTGCCCAGCGCGTTTCGACCGCTGCTCTACGGCCTGGTGCTGGCGGTGGGAACCCTGGTCGGGCTGGAGATCCCGCTGGTCATGCGGATCCTCAAGCGGCATGTGGCGCTCAAGGATCTCGTCTCACAGGTGCTCACGTTCGACTACCTCGGCGCGCTGGCGGTGTCCGTGGCCTTTCCGCTGGTGTTCGTTCCGCAGCTCGGGCTGGTGCGCACCGGCTTCTTCTTCGGCCTGCTCAATGCCGGCGTGGCGGTGTGGGCGCTGTGGCTGTTCCGGCACGAGCTGCGCCGGTTTGCCGGCCACGCGGTGGCCTGCGCGCTCACCGGTGCGGCGCTCGTCGCCGGGCTGGCGGCCGCCGGTGCGATCACGACGCTGGCAGAGGACCGGCTGTACCAGGCGCCGATCCTGGTGGCCGAGAGCTCCGCCTGGCAGCGGATCGTCGTGACGGCCGGGCGCTCCGGCCATCGCCTCTTCCTCAACGGCAACCTGCAGTTCGCCGAGCGCGACGAGTACCGCTACCACGAGGCCCTGGTGCACCCGGTGATGGCCGCGCACGGCGCCCCGCGCAAGGTGGCCATCCTGGGCGGCGGCGACGGCATGGCCGTGCGGGAGGTCCTGCGCTATCCCGGCGTGGAGAGCGTCACGCTGGTGGAGCTCGACCCGCACATGACCCGGCTGTTCACCGACCACCCGGCGCTGGCGCGGCTCAATGGCGGTTCGCTCTCCTCGCCCAAGCTGCGCATCGTCAACGCCGACGCGTTCGGCTGGCTGGAGCGCACCGACGAGACCTTCGACGTCGTGATCGTCGACTTCCCCGATCCGACCAACTTCGCCATCGGCAAGCTCTACACCGACACCTTCTATGCGCTGCTCGACCGCCGCCTGGCGGCCAGCGGCTACGCGGTGGTGCAGACCACCTCGCCACTCGTGGCCCGGCAGAGCTTCTGGACGGTGGCCGCCACCATCGAGGCGGCCGGCCTGCGCGCCACGCCCTACCACGCGCATGTGCCGAGCTTCGGCGAATGGGGCTTCATCGTCGCCAGCCGCCGCCCCTGGCGGCTGCCCGAGGCCCTGCCGGCCGACCTGCGCTTCCTCACGCCCGGCACGCTGCCGTTGCTGTTCGATTTCCCGCGCGACATGCAACGGGTGCCGGCGCAGGTGAACCGGCTGTCGAACCAGACGCTGGTCACGACGTACGAGCGCGAATGGGGACGGGTGGTGCCGTGAGCGGCCTGGACCGGCGCCGATGGCTGGCGGCCGCGGCTGCCTGGCCGCTGTGGGGCTGCGACGCGGCGCCGGGCCTGCAGGGTGCCCTGACCGGCACCCATCCCGAACGCGGGCACCGCCTGCGCGGCGGCGCGGACCTGCGGGCCGCCCAGCCGGTCCCGCGCCGGACCGGCGTGGTGATCGCCGGGGCGGGGATCGCCGGGCTGGCGGCCGCGCGGGCACTGCGCCAGGCCGGCATCGACGATGTCGTCCTGCTGGACCTGGAGGACGAAGCCGGCGGGAACAGCCGCGGCGGCGCGGTGGGCGGGCTGAGCTGCCCGCTCGGGGCGCACTACCTGCCCGTGCCCGGCGACGCCGCGCACCACGTGCAGGATCTGCTGGAGGAGTTCGGGCTGCGCCGCCGCATCGCCGGCCGCTGGACGTATGACGAGCGCCACCTGTGCCACAGCCCGCAGGAGCGGCTGTTCTTCCAGGGCCAGTGGCAGGAGGGGCTGCTGCCGGCGCAAGGCGTGGCGGCCGCCACCCTCGAGGCGTACCGGCGGCTCGCGCGGCGCATCGATGCGCTCGCCCGAGACGCGCGCTACACCGTGCCCACGTCCGCCGGGCCGGTCGCGCCCGCCCACCTCCGGCTCGATGCGACCACCTTTAGCGCCTGGCTGGCAGCCGAGGGCTTCTCCGATGCGCTCCTGCTCTGGTACCTGGACTATTGCTGCCGCGACGAGTACGGCGCCGGCATCGCCACTGTCTCGGCCTGGGCCGGCGTGCACTACTTCGCCAGCCGGCATGGCTTCCATCCGCCGGGCGAGGAGGGTGACCGCGATGCGGTGCTGACCTGGCCGGAAGGCAATGCCTGGCTGGCGCGGCGCCTGGCCGCCCCCCTGGGCGACCGGGTGCGCCCGCGGCGGCTGGTCACGCGCATCGCCACGACCCGCGGCGGCGTCGAGGTGGACGCGACCGATCCGGACAGCGGCGCGGCCGAGCGCTGGCAGGCCGCCCACGCCGTGGTCGCGCTCCCCGCGTTCGTCGCGGCGCGCGTGCTGGCGTCCCCACCAGCCTTCGTGGCCGAGGCGGGCCGGCAGGCGCGCTATGCGCCCTGGATCGTGGCCAATCTCCATCTGCATTCGCCGCTGGCGGACCGCCCGGGCGCCGCGCCGGCCTGGGACAACGTGATCCATGGCAGCCGCGGCCTGGGCTATGTCGACGCGAGGCACCAGGCGCTGGACCCCCGGCCGGGGCCCACGGTGCTCACCTGGTACCTGGCGCCGGGCGAGGAGGCCCGCCGGCAGGTGCTCGAGGCGCCCTGGACGCACTGGCGCGACCGGCTGCTGGCCGACCTGCTGCCCGCGCACCCGGATCTTGGCGCCAGGGCCACGCGCCTGGAGGTCACGCGGTATGGGCATGCGATGCGGATCCCGGTGCCCGGTACGCGCGAGCGCTTGCGCGGGCTGCCGCTGCACGGCACGCGCCTGTCGTTCGCGCACGCCGACTGGGCGGGCTACTCGGTCTTCGAGGAGGCGTTCACGCAGGGGCACCTGGCGGGCGTCGCCGCCGCGCGTGCCCTGGCAGGGTACCGCCCGTCCGGGTCGGCCTAGTCGCGCCAGGCGCTAGCGCAGCCAGCCGCGCTTGCGGAAGTACCACATCGGGCCGAGTGCGCTGAACACCATCAGCGCCAGCGCCCACGGATAGCCCAGGTGCCAGTCCAGCTCGGGCATGAACTTGAAGTTCATGCCGTACAGGCTGGCGATCAGCGTCGGCGGCAGCAGCGCCACGCTGGCCACCGAGAAGATCTTGATGATCTTGTTCTGGTTGATGTTGATGAAGCCGACCGTGGCATCCATCAGGAAGTTGATCTTGTCGAACAGGAATGCCGTGTGGTTGTCGAGCGACTCGATGTCCCGCAGGATCTGGCGCGACTCCTCGAACTGGCTGGCCGACAGCATGCGGCTGCGCATCATGAAGCTGACGGCGCGCCGGGTGTCCATCACGTTGCGGCGGATGCGGCCGTTCAGGTCCTCCTGCCGCGCGATCTCGCCGAGCACCTCGCCGGCCAGGGTGTCGGTCACCTCGCCGGCCAGCACCTGCTTGCTCACCTTCTCCAGCTCGTCGTAGATGCCCTCCAGAGCATCGGCCGAATACTCGGCGTCGGCGTCGAACAGCTTGAGCAGCACGTCCTTCGCATCCTCGATCAGGCCGGGCGCGCGCCGTGCACGCAGCCGCAGCAGCCGGAACACCGGCACGTCCTCGTCGTGGATGGAGAACAGCACGCCCCGGCTGCGCAGGGTGTCGTTCATCTGGTTCAGGATGAAGGCGACCCGCACGTTGCGCGGCTCCTCGTCGTCGGCGATCAGGAAGTCGCTGCGGATGTGCAGTTCGCCGTTGTCTTCCTCGTAGAAGCGCGCGGACTCCTCGATGTCCTCGTCCATCGCGTCTTCCGGGATCGACAGCCCGTAGTACTGCTTGACCCAGCGCTTTTCCTCGAGCGTCGGCGACTCCAGGTCGACCCAGATCGGCTGGAAGCGGGAGAGCTCCTCGAGCGACTCGATTTCCTCCTGGAAGAGCCGCCCGTTCGCGAGCGTGAAGATGTTGAGCATGGAGTCCCTGACGTGTGCGTGGCGCGTTCGGCGTTGGTGGCGAGGAGGCTTTCAACGCCGGTCAGGGGGCGCTGAAAGCTACCGACTGGGGTGGCTTTCCAAGATGGTGCTCACGAGGGTGCTGCAACGGGCTGCGATTATGCCGCGGCGTCTGTGACGAGTGCCAGCAGCTCCTCCTTGCGCGCGAACGCGTCCTGCTCGCCCAGCGTGATCAGCTCGCGCACGAAGCCCGGCTCGAACAGCAGGTAGCTGGCGAGCGGGCCGGCACCGCGCGCCGCGCCCAGGCCGCCCAGCGCCCGGCGCACCGCCCTGGGCAGCGCCTGCGCGTGCGCCTGGGCGATCGCATCCACCGACTGCGACGGCTGCATCGCCACCACCTCCACGCTGCGGTAGGGAAGCAGCGCGCCCACTTCGCGCGGCAGCTGCCGCAACGTGCGCGTGACCCGCTGCGCCTGCTCGACGTCGGCCTGCAGCGTGTCGTGGAAGACGCTCGCCATCGCATGACCGGCGATCGAGCCCAGCGTCGGGGCGCCGGTTCCCGCGGTACCTGCGAACCCGGCCCGCTCGGGTTGCCCGCAGCCGACCACCAGCACGCGGCGGGCCCCCAGGTGCAGCGCCGGCGCGAGCGGCGACACCTGGCGCATGGAGCCGTCGCCGAAGAACTCGCGCCGGCCGTCCACCCACAGCGGCGTGGCCGGAAACAGGAAGGGGATGGCGCTGGACGCCATCAGGTGTTCGATCGTGAGCGGCTGGAACTCGGCGCGGCGGCCCGGGCGCCGCCATGGCTGGTGCCGCCCGTCCTGCGCCGTGTGGCAGAACGTCCAGTGCACGCCGCTGCTGTAGCTGGAGGCGGTGACCGCCAGCGCCTCGATCGCGCCGGCCGACAGGGACGCCTGGATGCCGTCCAGCGCGATGGCCCGGTGCAGCGTGTCCACCAGCGGCATGGTCTCCAGGATCGATCCCTCGCGCCGGGCGCGTCCCCACAGCGTGACGGCGGCGAGCAGGCGCGAGAAGCGCACCCACGGCGACACGCGCAGCGTGTACACGTCGCTGCTGCGCAGCCCGGCCCAGAAGGCGGCGAGCCGGTCGAAGGCGTCCAGGCCCGCGGACGCGGCGCTGGCCAAGTAGGCGGCGTTCAGCGCGCCGGCGGACGTGCCCACCAGCAGCTGGAACGGAAAGGTGGGCGGCCGACCGGGCTGCAGCCGCAGCATCGAGGCCAGCGCGCCCAGCACGCCCACCTGGTAGGCGGTGCGTGCTCCGCCGCCCATGAGCACCAGCGCACAGGCTGGGCGGGCGTCCACGCCGGCGCCGTCGGAATTCGGTCCCAGGCTCATCCTGGGCATGGTAGAGCAGGGCCGACCGGGGCTTGCGGATCAGCCGATTGCCGGCTCGCCTGCGGTGGACGGACGGACGTCGCACTTGAGCACGCTGCCCATGTAGGCCAGCGCGGCGGCCTTGGCCTCCTTGGTTTCCGCCGCGGTGCAGTCGGCGGGCACCCAGACCTTGAACTCGCGCAGGAACGCATCGGCGGCGGTCATCTGCACGCACATGTCGGTGGCCAGTCCGCAGATCACCAGCTCGCGCGCCTCCATCTCGGTCAGCAGCAGCTCGAGGGCCGAGGCGTAGAAGGCCGAATGGCGTGGCTTGAGGATGGTGATGTCGTCCGCCTGCGGGTACAGCACGCGCGCGATCTGCCCGGCTTCGCCTTCCAGGCCCAGGCAGGTGGAGACCAGGCTGTGGAAGTCGGACTGCCAGACGCCGTAGTTGTCGTTGGCGTAGATGGCCGGGACCTGCTCGGCCTGCAGGCGCTGCTTCAGGGCGGCGGTCGCCCGTGCTGCCACCAGCGCAGGCGCCGCGAGCTTTTCGGCGCCCGGGAAGTCCAGCGAGGTGATGAAATCGACGATGAGAAGTACGCGCTGACTCTTGGGGAGGCGGCAAGGGCGCAGGCCGGTGCCACGGGAGGTCTGGGGCATGCCTGGATTGTCACGGCGCCCCGGCGCCGATCGCGCCGTCCGGCCGCTGCCCCATCCGCAGGAGGCGTCCTACAGAGCTGGGCCGACCTGTCCGACAGCGCCGATGAGGTCATCCCCCTACATTGGCTCTTCCCCTCGGAGCGGCTCGCCGCCCCGTTTCCCGCAAGGAGCAGCAACGATGATCCAGCTAGCGAACGACCCGAACGCCAGCCGCATGAGCTGGCGTCGCACCGGCGAAGGCGAGAAGCCTGAAGCGGCCGACCAGCCGCGCCGTCGCGGCAGTCACGCCTGGCCTTTCATCAGCCGGCAAGCGCAGCGGCCGGAGCGTCCGTCCGGCGCGCAGAACCCGAGCAACGACAGCGGCAGCTGAGACCGCACCATTCCTTCAAGGCCCCGCATGTTGACCGAATCCAAGAACCCCAACAAATTCACCGATGCCCCGCGCGAGAAGCCGCAGGGCGACCGCGTCGAGCACGCGAACCTCGAGCGCCCGGGCGCCCAGGCGCATCCGCGGGCCCGCGCCGGCGGCGACTGGAGCCGCTACCTGAAGGCAGCCCCGGCCTGGCGCGTGAGCTGATCGACCTGACCTGAACCGTCCCGGGTAGCCGGCGCATGGCGCGCCGGTCCTTGGCGCCAAAGCGGCCCTGCGGGGCCGCTTTTGCTTTGCATCGGCGCCGGCATGCGCGCTCGCACGGGCGCGAAGCCGCCGCCGGCGACGCCTGCGCTCGGTTCCTCGCCAACGCTGAGCTGCTCGCCCGCCTGCGGCCCGCCGGCGCATCCACCTGCCCGCATGGACCGGTTGTCACGCCTTGCATTTGTGTCGGCTTGCGCCACCGCATTGCGTTCCGGGATGCTGCCGGGCATAGTGGGCCGCAACAGTTCACGCTTTCCCCCTCGCCCGCCGGCCCCGGCGGACTTTCAACCCGAGTGCACCAGGAGGCTCATTCATGAACTTGACGATCAGCGGTCACCATCTCGAAGTCACCCCCGCGCTGCGCAGCTACGTGACCACCAAGCTCGATCGGATCACCCGCCACTTCGACCAGGTGGTGGACATCAAGGTTCTCCTCGTCATTGACAACCTGCGGGAAAAGGAACGACGACAGCGGGCGGAATGCCGCATCCACGTCAAGGGCAACGACATGTTCGCCGAGAGCGCCCACGAGGACCTGTACGCCGCCCTCGACCAGCTGGTGGACAAGCTCGACCGCCAGGTCGGGCGCCACAAGACCCGGCTGCAGGACCACCACCACGCCGCGCCCAAGCGCCTGATGTGAGCTGGCGTTCGCCACTGGAAGGCCCCTTCGCGGGGCCTTTTTGACGCCGGTGCGGCGGGGTTGCCACGGTCGCAGCCCGACGCTGAGTCGGCCGACCCGGCGGGCGGACCGGGGTGCATAATCGCCATCCCCGACCATGAACCGTCTCGCTGCCATCCTGCCAGCCGCTCAGGTCCTCGTGAGCGTCGACGCCACCAGCAAGAAGCGCGCGTTCGAAGAGGCGGGCCTGCTGTTCGAGAACCTGCACGGCCTGTCACGGGCCCTGATCACCGACAGCCTGTTCGCTCGCGAGCGCCTGGGCTCCACCGGCCTGGGCCACGGCGTGGCCATTCCGCACGGACGCATCAAGGGCCTGAAGGCCCCGATGGCGGCCCTGTTCCAGCTCGCCAACCCGATCGGGTTCGATGCGCCGGACGAGCAACCGGTCAACCTGCTCATCTTCCTGCTGGTGCCCGAGGCGGCGACGCAGAAGCACCTGGAAATCCTCTCCGAGATCGCCGAGTTGCTCTCCGACGCGCCGCTGCGTGAAAAGATCAAGGCCAGCGCCGACGCTGCCGAGCTGCACCGGCTGATCGCCACCTGGCAGTCGGCGCAGCCGGCGTGAAACCCACCGTCGTCAGCGCCGACGTCCTCTTCGAGGACCACCGCGCGCAGCTCAAGTGGGAATGGGTCGCCGGGCTGGGCGCTTCGGAACGCCGCTTCGACGAGGTCGCCGTGCGTGCCGCCCGCTCCGGCGCCGACCTGGTCGGCTACCTCAATTACATCCACCCGTACCGGGTCCAGATCCTGGGCGAGCGCGAAGTCGCCTACCTCACCAATGCGACCGCCGACGACTGCGCCCGGCGGATCTCGCGCATCGTGACGCTGGAGCCGCCGGTGCTGGTGCTGACCGACGGCCAGAGCGCCCCCGAGTCCCTGCTGTCGATGTGCGAGCGGGCGCAGATCCCGATGTTCGCCACCGAGGAGCCGTCGGCCTTCGTCATCGACGTGCTGCGCGCCTACCTGTCCAAGCACTTCGCCGAGCGCACCTCGATGCACGGCGTGTTCATGGACATCCTCGGCCTGGGCGTGCTGATCACCGGCGAGTCGGGCCTGGGCAAGAGCGAACTCGGCCTGGAACTGATCACCCGCGGCAACGGCCTGGTGGCCGACGATGCCGTCGACCTGTACCGGGTCAACCAGACCACCATCGAGGGTCGCTGCCCGGAACTGCTGCAGAACCTGCTGGAAGTGCGCGGCATCGGCCTGCTGGACATCCGGGCCATCTTCGGCGAGACCGCCGTGCGCCGGAAGATGCGGCTGCGCCTGATCGTCCACCTGGTGCGGCGCGAGACCCTGGAGCGCGACTACGAGCGCCTGCCCTACGAGCCGCTGGTGCAGGACGTGCTGGGCGTGCCGGTGCGCAAGGCGGTCATCCAGGTGGTGGCGGGCCGCAACATCGCCGTGCTGGTGGAGGCGGCGGTGCGCAACACCATCCTGCAGCTGCGCGGCGTCGACACCTACCAGGAGTTCGTGGAGCGGCATCGCCGCGCCATGGAAAAGGGCGCCTGAGGAGAAGGCGCCGGGGGCTCAGCTACCGCGCCGCTTGGGGCGGTGCGGACAATCGTCCTTGGTGCAGTGCGCGTAGAGCGACAGGGCGTGATCGGCGATGGCGAAGCCCTTGGCCTGCGCCACCGCGTGCTGGCGCTTCTCGATCTCGGCGTCGTAGAACTCCTCGACCCGGCCGCAGTCGAGGCACACCATGTGGTCGTGGTGCGTTCCCTCGTTCAGCTCGTACACCGCCTTGCCGCTCTCGAAGTGGCTGCGCGAGAGGATGCCGGCCTGCTCGAACTGGGTCAGCACGCGGTAGACGGTGGCCAGCCCGATGTCGGAACGCTCCTCGAGCAGCACCCGGAAGACGTCCTCGGCCGTCATGTGGCGCTGCGAACCCTTCTGGAACACGTCCAGGATCTTCAGGCGGGGCAGGGTCGCCTTCAGGCCGGTGTTTTTGAGTTCGTCGATGTTCGCCATGGCGGGTCGGGCGGCAGGGGCCGCGGGGGGCTGCCGCTACAATCGTTCGATCATATCGCCTGCTTCCGCCACCATGCCGTTGTCCCTCCTGCGTTCCCTGCAGCCCGGTCTCGCGCTCGGGCTTTGCGCAGCCGTGGCGGGCTGCGGCACCGTCGACGGCGCCAGCCGGCGGATCGCCGACGCGATCACGCCGTACAAGGTCGAGATCGTCCAGGGCAACTTCATCTCGCGCGAGCAGGTGGAGCTGCTCAAGCCCGGCATGGGCCGCCAGCAGGTGCGCGAGATCCTGGGCACACCACTGGTCACCAGCGTGTTCCACGCCGACCGCTGGGACTACGTGTTCACGCTGCGACGGCAGGGCGTCGAGCCGCAGGCCCGGCGGCTCACCGTGTTCTTCCGCGGCGAGACACTCGACCGCGTCGAGGGCGACACGATGCCCAGCGAGTCCGAGTTCGTCGCCACCATCAACAAGCGCCGCGCCGGCAAGGTGCCGCCGCTGCAGGCGACCGAGGAGCAGCTGCAGCGCAATGCCGGCAAGGCGCCGCAGCCGCAGCCGCCCGCGCCCGCGCCCGCCACCGCGTCCTATCCTCCGCTCGAGCCCTCCGTGGCTCGCTGATCCCGCGATGCCACCGACGACCGCGGCGCCCGCCGCCTTGCACCAGATCGCCGTTGCCGGCGCCACCGGCCGCATGGGCCAGATGCTGATCGAGGCGATCCGCGCCTCCGGCGACTGCCAGCTCGCCGGCGCGATGGACCGGCCCTCCAGCCCCGCCATCGGCAACGACGCCGCGGCGTTCCTGGGCACCGCCAGCGGCGTTCCGGTGGTCGCCGACGTGCGCACGGGGCTCGCGCGCGCCAAGGTCCTGATCGACTTCACCCGGCCGGAGGGCACGATGGCCCACCTGGAGGCCTGCCGCGAGCGCGGCGTGCAGGCCGTGATCGGCACCACCGGCTTCAGCGACGACCAGAAGGCCCGCATCGCCGACTACGCCAGGGACATCGCCATCGTCATGGCACCCAACATGAGCGTCGGCGTGAACGTCACGCTGCGCCTGCTGGAGATGGCGGCCAAGGCCCTGTCGACCGGCTACGACATCGAGATCGTCGAGGCGCACCACCGCCACAAGGTCGACGCGCCCTCGGGCACCGCCCTCAAGATGGGCGAAGTGGTCGCGGCGGCCCTCGGCCGCGACCTGAAGGACTGCGCGGTGTACGGCCGCGAAGGCGTCACCGGCGAGCGCGACCCGTCCACCATCGGCTTCGCCACCATCCGCGGCGGCGACATCGTGGGCGACCACACCGTGCTGTTCGCCGGCACCGGCGAGCGCATCGAGATCACGCACAAGTCGTCCAGCCGCGCCACCTATGCGCAGGGCAGCCTGCGCGCCGTCCGCTTCCTGGCGGACAAGCGCAACGGCCTGTACGACATGTTCGACGTCCTCGGTCTGAGGTAGGCGCGGCGCCGCGCAGGCGCGTTGTGGCGAGGAAGGGAAGACTCACGATGGATGTCCTGCAGCTGTTCGGCCAGGCCGACGCGATCGGCCGCGCGGTGGCGTTGCTGCTGCTGCTCATGTCGGTGGCCAGCTGGGTCGTGATCCTCTGGAAGGCGTGGCTGCTGCGCCGGGCCGGGGCCGACGTCGCCCGTGCCACCGCCGCCTTCTGGCAGGCACCTTCCGTCGTCGATGCCCGCGAGCGGGTGGCCGGCGTCGACCGGGACGCGCTGGTGCTGCCGCTGGTGGACGCCACGCAGGCCCAGCCGGCCGGCTCGCTGGCCGCCGCCGGCGACCGCAGCCAGCAGCTCACGCGCGTGCTGCGCGATGCCCTGCATGCGGTTCTCGACAAGCTGCAGTTCGGCCAGGTGCTGCTGGCCACGGTCGGCTCCACCGCCCCCTTCGTCGGCCTGCTGGGCACCGTCTGGGGCATCTACCACGCGCTGGCGGGCATTGCCACGGCCGGGCAGATCAGCATCGACAAGATCGCCGGCCCCGTCGGTGAGGCCCTGATCATGACGGCGGCCGGGCTGGCGGTGGCCATCCCCGCCGTGCTGGGCTACAACATCTTCGGACGGCGCATCGGCCGCATCGAAGCCGACCTCGAGGGCTTCGCCCGCGACCTGCGCGAGCTGGTGGTGCACCACGCCGATGCGACGGGGTTCGCCGCGCCCGGGTCGCCGGCCGCTGGAGCCGCCTGATGGCGTTCGGCCGGCTCGAGCGCACCGAGGGCGCGCGTCCGATCAGCGACATCAACGTCACGCCGCTGGTGGACGTGATGCTGGTGCTGGTCGTGATCCTCCTCGTCACCGCGCCGCTGATGGCCAGTTCGCTGCGCCTGGATCTCCCGCAGGCCGAAGGCGCCCAGCCGTCGGACACTCCGCGGTTCGTGACCGTCGGCCTCGACGCGGCCGGCCGGACGTTCTTCAACGACCAGCCGGTCACGCCCGAGCAGCTGGCGCAGCGGCTGGCCGAAGCGGCCCGGCAGGGCGCGGACACCGAGGTCCAGCTGCGGGCCGACCAGGCCGTGCCCTATGGCCGCGTCGTCGCCGTGATGGGGGCCGCCCAGAAGGCTGGCCTCAACCGCATCGGCTTCGTGGCCGAGCCCGGCAGCCGCTGACACGCCCGCGGCCGCGCCGCCGGGCCACCCCGGCGGGCGCCGCCTAGAATTCCTGCCATGCAAGACAAGTACAACCACCTCGAGGTCGAGCGGGCCGCGCAGGCGCAGTGGCGCGCCCGGGACGCCTACCGCGTGGTCGAGGACGCACGCAAGAAGAAGTTCTACGCCTGCTCGATGCTGCCGTATCCCAGCGGCAAGCTGCACATGGGCCACGTGCGCAACTACACCATCAACGACATGTTGACCCGGTACCTGCGCATGAACGGCTACAACGTGCTGATGCCCATGGGCTGGGACGCGTTCGGCCTGCCGGCGGAGAACGCGGCGCTCAAGAACGGCGTGCCGCCGGCCAAGTGGACGTACGACAACATCGCCTACATGAAGGGCCAGATGCAGTCGATGGGACTGGCCATCGACTGGTCGCGCGAGGTCGCCACCTGCGATCCCAGCTACTACAAGTGGAACCAGTGGCTGTTCCTGAAGATGCTGGAGAAGGGCATCGCGTACCGCAAGACGCAGGTCGTCAACTGGGACCCGGTCGACCAGACCGTGCTGGCCAACGAGCAGGTGATCGACGGCAAGGGCTGGCGCACCGGCGCGGTGGTGGAAAAGCGCGAGATCCCCGGCTACTACCTGAAGATCACCGACTACGCGGCCGAGCTGCTGGAGCACGTGCAGCACAAGCTGCCCGGCTGGCCGGAGCGGGTGCGGCTGATGCAGGAGAACTGGATCGGCCGCAGCGAAGGCGTGCGCTTCGCGTTCCCGCACGACATCCGCGACGCCACGGGCCAGCTGATCGGCGAGGGGCGGCTGTACGTGTTCACCACCCGTGCCGACACGATCATGGGCGTCACGTTCTGTGCCGTGGCACCGGAGCATCCGCTGGCCACGCACGCGGCCCGCGCCAACCCGAAGCTCGCTGCCTTCATCGAGGACTGCAAGAAGGGCGGCACCACCGAGGCCGAGCTCGCGCTGCGCGAGAAGGAAGGCATGCCGACCGGCCTGGTCGTCACCCATCCGCTGACCGGCGAGCCGGTCGACGTCTGGGTGGGCAACTACGTGCTCATGGGGTACGGTGACGGCGCCGTCATGGGCGTGCCGGGGCACGACGAGCGCGACTTCGCGTTCGCGCTCAAGTACGACCTGCCGATCATGCAGGTCGTGCACGTCGACGGCGAGACCTACGACTACAAGCACTGGCAGGAGTGGTACGCCGACAAGGAGCACGGCGTCACCATCAACTCGGACGTGTACAGCGGCTTCGGCTACCAGGACGCCGTCAACGCGGTCGCCCATGCGCTCGAACAAAAGGGCCTGGGCGAGAAGAAGACCACCTGGCGGCTGCGTGACTGGGGCGTGAGCCGGCAGCGCTACTGGGGCACGCCGATCCCGATCATCCATTGCGAGCAGCACGGCGCCGTGCCGGTGCCCGAGAAGGACCTGCCCGTGGTCCTGCCGCAGGACTGCGTCCCGGACGGCAGCGGCAATCCGCTGAACAAGCGCGAGGACTTCCTGGCATGCAGCTGCCCGGTGTGCGGCAAGCCCGCCCGCCGCGAGACCGACACCATGGACACCTTCGTGGATTCGTCCTGGTACTTCATGCGCTACTGCGACCCGAAGAACGAGCAGCGCATGGTCGGCGACGGAACGCAGTACTGGATGCCGATGGACCAGTACATCGGCGGCATCGAGCACGCCATCCTGCACCTGCTGTACGCGCGCTTCTGGACCAAGGTCATGCGCGATCTGGGCCTGGTCACGATCGACGAACCCTTCACCAAGCTGCTCACACAGGGCATGGTGCTCAACGAGGCGTTCTCGCGCACCACCACTGGCAAGCAGTACTTCTGGACCCACGAGCTGGACATCGTGCGCGACGAGCACGCCAAGGTGCTGTCCGCCACCAGCAAGGCCGACGGCCAGCCGGTCACGTACGAGGGCTGGACGACGATGTCCAAGTCCAAGAACAACGGCGTCGACCCGCAGGACCTGATCGAGAAGTACGGCGCCGACACCGCCCGCCTGTACACGATGTTCACTGCGCCGCCGGAGGCCACGCTGGAGTGGAACGATGCGGCCCTGGAGGGCAGCTACCGCTTCCTGCGCCGGGTCTGGAACTTCGGCCACAAGCTCTCGGCGGCGGCGGCACTGGCCGGTGCGGCGGCCCCCGGCAAGCAGGTGCAGGCGCTGCGCCGCGACATCCACACCGTGCTGCGGCAGGTCGACTACGACTACCAGCGCATGCAGTACAACACCGTGGTGTCCGGCGCGATGAAGATGCTCAACGCGCTGGAGGACTTCAAGGGCGAGGCCGACCCCGGCGCCGACGCCGCGCTGCGGGAAGGCTTCGGCATCCTGCTGCGCGTGCTCTACCCGGTCACGCCGCACATCGCCGACGCGCTCTGGCAGGCGCTGGGTTACGCCGGCGTGCTGGGCGACCTGCTCGATGCGCCCTGGCCCCGGGTCGACGAGGGCGCACTGCAGCTCGACGAGATCGAGCTGGTGCTGCAGGTGAACGGCAAGCACCGCGGATCGGTCGCCGTCCCCGCCACCGCCAGCCGCGAGGAGATCGAGCGGCTGGCACTGGCCAGCGAGGCCTTCACCAAGTTCGCCGCCGGCGCGACCCCGAAGAAGGTCATCGTCGTCCCCGGCCGGCTGGTCAACGTGGTGGTCTGACCGATGTCCGGCCCGCGCACCACGCCCCTTCCGGCCACCGGAGCTCCAGCGGCCTGCCGGCTGCCGCGCCGGGGGCTGCTGCTCGCCGCCAGCGCCGCCGCGCTGCTGGCCGGCTGCGGCTTCGCGCTGCGCAAGGCGCCGGATTTCGCCTTCGACACCATCGCGATCCCGTCCACGGGCCCGATCGGCAACGAGCTGCGCCGGATGCTCAATTCGACGGGCACGGTGCAGGTCATGCCGCTGTCCACGCCGCCCGACAAGACCGAGGTCATCCTGGACATCCTGTCGGAGCCGCGCGAGAAGGTCGTCGTCGGCCTGAACGCCTCGGGCCAGGTGCGCGAGTTCCAGCTTCGGCTGCGGGTGCGCTTCCGGCTGCGCACGCCGCAGGGGCGCGAGCTGATTCCCGACACCGAGCTGCTGCAGCAGCGCGACGTCAGCTTCAACGAATCGGCGGTGCTCGCCAAGGAGGCCGAGGAGGCGCTCCTGTACCGCGACATGCAGAACGATCTGGTCCAGCAGCTGATGCGGCGCCTGGCGGCCGTCAAGTCCCTCTCGGGCTAGCCGGACGGGGTGTCCGCTGACGCGCAGCGCGGCCACTGCTGCGTAGAGTGGCAGCAGGGGTGCGTGCCCCGGGGAGAGCCGCAATGGACAGCCAGCCGAGGCCGGGCAGCCAGCACTTCGTCGCCCTGGAAGAGCGCTACGGCGCGCGCAACTACCTTCCCGTGCCGGTGGTCGTCGAGCGTGCCCGCGACTGCCTGGTCTGGGACGTCGAAGGGCGCGAGTACATCGACATGATGGGTGCGTACTCGGCCGTGAGCCACGGCCACCTGCACCCGCGCCTGGTCGCCGCCGCCACCCGGCAGCTGGAGAAGGTGGCGGTCACCTCCCGCGCCTACCACGGCAGCACCCTGGGGCCGTTCCTGCAGAAGCTGTGCGCGCTCGCCGGCTTCGAACGCGCGCTGCCGATGAACACCGGGGCCGAGGCCGTCGAGACCGCCATCAAGTGCGCGCGCCGCTGGGGCTACCGCGTCAAGGGCATCCCGGACGGCCAGGCCGAGATCCTGGTGGCGCGCGGCAACTTCCACGGGCGCACCTCCACCATCGTCGGCTTTTCCAGCGAGCCGGAGTACCGGGCCGGCTTCGGGCCGTTCGCGCCCGGGTTCCGGCATTTCGACTTCGGCGACCTGGCCAGCATCGAGGCGGCGGCGGGGCCCCACACGTGCGCCGTGCTGATCGAGCCGATCCAGGGCGAGGCCGGCGTGGTGCTGCCCCCGCCCGGGTTCTTCCGCGCGCTGCGGGACTGGTGCACCCGGGAGCGCGTGCTGCTGATCGACGACGAGGTGCAGGCCGGGCTGGGGCGCACGGGCCGCTGGTTCGCGTTCGAGCACGAGGGCATCCGCCCCGATGCACTGATCCTCGGCAAGGCGCTGGGCGGCGGCCTGCTGCCCGTCAGTGCCTTCCTGGCCGATGCCGCCGTGATGGACGTCTTCGAACCGGGCAGCCACGGCTCCACTTTCGGCGGCAATGCGCTGGCGGCGGCCGTCGCGCTGGAAGGACTGTGCGTGCTCGAGGAGGAGCAGCTGGTCGAACGCGCGGCCCGGCATGGTCCCTTGCTGATGGAGCGGCTGCACGAGGTGCGCCGGGCGGCCGCCCCTCTCATCCGGGACGTGCGCGGCCGCGGGCTGTGGGTCGGGGTGGACATCGATCCCGCGCACGGCAGCGCGCGCCGCCTGGTCGAGCGGCTGGCGGCACGTGGCGTGCTGTCCAAGGAGACGCACGAGACGGTGATCCGCTTCGCGCCGCCCCTGACCATCACGCCGGTGCTGATCGAGAAGGCCTGCGCCGTCTTCCGCGAGGTGGCGACGACGCGGGAGGCGGGGCCGCCCGACTAAACTCGCGGCATGCAGCTTGCCGCCGCCCAGCTGACCGCCCACCTGCAGAAGGGCCTGCGTTCGCTCTACACCCTGCACGGCGACGAGCCGTTGCTGGTGCAGGAGGCGGCCGACGCGATCCGCGCCGCTGCGCGTGCCCAGGGCTACACCGAGCGCACGGTCCACACCGTCGCCGGCGCCCATTTCGACTGGAGCGAGGTGCTGGCCGCCGGCGGCTCGCTGAGCCTGTTCGCCGAACGCCAGATCGTGGAGATCCGCATTCCTTCGGGCAAGCCCGGCAAGGAGGGCAGCCCGGCGCTGCAGCAGCTGGCCCAGGCCGCGCAGGGCAATGACTCGACGCTCACGCTGGTGCTGCTGCCGCGGCTGGACAAGATGACCAAGGGCGGCGCCTGGTTCGCGGCCCTGGACGGCCATGGCGTCACGATCCAGATCGACCCGGTGGAGCGGTCCGCGTTGCCGCCATGGATCACCCAGCGGCTGGCGCAGCAGGGCCAGCGGGTCGTCTCGGGCGAGGCGGGGCAGCGCACGCTGCAGTTCTTCGCCGACCGGGTCGAGGGCAATCTGCTGGCCGCCCACCAGGAGATCCAGAAGCTCGCGCTGCTGTACCCGGCCGGGGAGCTGTCGTTCGAGCAGGTCGAGAGCGCCGTGCTGAACGTGGCGCGCTACGACGTCTTCAAGCTGTCCGAGGCCGTGCTGGCCGGCCAGGCGGCGCGCGTGCAGCGGATGCTCGACGGACTGCAGGCCGAAGGCGAGGCCGAGGTGCTGGTGCACTACACCCTGGCCGAGGACATCCGCGCGCTCAAGCGGGTCAAGGACGCGATGGCCGCCGGCCGGCCGCTGCCGATGGCGCTGCGCGAGCAGCGCGTCTGGGGGCTCAAGGAGCGGTTGTTCGAGCGCGTGCTGCCGCGGCTGTCGCCCACCGCCCTGGACAACCTGCTGCATGCCGCCCACGTGGTCGACGGCATCGTCAAGGGCCTGAGGGCCCCCGGCTGGCCCAACGACGGCTGGCAGGCGCTGCACCGGCTGGCGATGCAGCTGTGCCAGGAGTGCGGTGCGCAGCAGGCTTCGGCAGCGCGTGGGAAAATCGCGGCGTGAACGCAAGAACCCTCGCATCCGAGCTGTCTGCCGCGGCGCCGTCCGACCTGCTCGCGAGCCTGCAGGCGATGGGGCAGCGGGCCCGACAGGCCAGCTCGCGCATGTCCGCCGCCACGGCGGCCGAGAAGAATGCTGCCCTGCGGGTGCTGGCCCGCAAGCTGCGGGCCAGCGGGCCGGCACTGGCTGGCGCCAACGCACGCGACATCGAGCGGGCCCAGGCGGCCGGCCTCGCCGCGCCGATGGTCGACCGGCTCAAGCTCACGCCGCAGGTGCTGGCCACCTTGGCCGAAGGCTGCGAGCAGCTCGCCGCGATGGCCGACATCGTCGGCGAGATCTCCGGCATGACCCAGCAGCCCAGCGGCATCCGGGTGGGGCGCATGCGCGTGCCGATCGGCGTCTTCGGGATGGTGTTCGAGAGCCGACCCAACGTCACCATCGAAGCCGCCAGCCTGTCGATCAAGAGCGGCAACGCCTGCATCCTGCGCGGCGGCTCCGAGGCGATCGACTCGAACAAGGCGCTGGCCCTGCTGGTGCGCGAGGCGCTGGCCGAGGCCGGGCTGCCCGATGACGCCGTGCAACTGGTGCAGACCACCGACCGGGAGGCCGTCGGGCACCTGATCGCAATGCCGCAGTTCGTCGACGTGATCATCCCGCGCGGCGGCAAGGGCCTGATCGAGCGCATCAGCCGCGAGGCCAAGGTGCCGGTCATCAAGCACCTGGACGGCAATTGCCACACCTACGTCGACGATCCATGTGACCTCGACATGGCCGTGGCGCTGGTCGAGAACGCGAAGACGCAGAAGTACAGCCCCTGCAATGCCACCGAAGGCCTGCTCGTGGCCCGGGGCGTCGCGGCGCAGTTCCTGCCAAGGATCGGTGCGGTGTTCGCGGCCAAGGGCGTCGAGATGCGTTGCGATCCGGCCGCGCGCGAACTGCTGGCCGCCTTGCCGGGCGCACAGGTCAAGCCGGCCACCGAGCAGGACTGGTACGAGGAGTACCTCGCCCCCGTCATCAGCATCAAGGTGGTCGCCGGACTGGACGAGGCCATCGCCCACATCAACCGGTACGGCAGCCACCACACCGATGCGATCGTCACGCGCGACCACGTGCACGCCCAGCGCTTCCTGCGCGAGGTCGACTCGGCCAGCGTGATGGTCAATGCGAGCACACGCTTCGCCGATGGCTTCGAGTACGGACTGGGTGCCGAGATCGGCATCAGCACCGACAAGTTCCACGCCCGCGGCCCGGTGGGCCTCGAAGGCCTGACGTCCCTGAAGTGGGTGGTGCTGGGCCAGGGCGAGATCCGCCGCTGACCGGGACCGCCATGCCGGACTACTGGCCAGGCTGCGGCTGGCAGCTGCTGCAGCGGTCGCCCGAGGGGCAGCTGGTCGTCACCGACGACTTCCTGCGCAGCCTGCTCGCGCGGCCCGAACTCGCGCCCGTGGCCGAATCGTGCGACGCCGAGCGGGCCCTGCATGCGGCCCTGCTCGAGGCACCCAGGCAGCCGGTCGCGCCGGCGCGCCTGGCTGCCCTGGCGGACGAGGATGCGCGCGCCAACTACGAGGTGTGGCTGCGCTTTCGCGAGCGGCTGCTGGCACGCCCGACCCTGGAAGGCAGCTACCTGCAGCTGTTCCGCGGCAACGTCGACGTGCCGCCGCTGCTGGTGCAGCAGCTCACCCAGGTGCTGCTGCGCCACATCCTGGGCGAGCAGGCCACGCCGTTCCAGGCGCGGGCGGCCGAGATGCTGTTCCGCACCCAGCGCATCGCGATCCAGGACGAAGGCCAGGTCATGGCGGCCGACGAGGAGACGGTGGAGCGCCAGGCGCTGGCCGGCAGCTTCGGCACGCTGGGCGACCTGCTGCGGCAGGCCGGCGCCACGCTGCGGACCGCCGAACTCGACGTGCTGGGCGAGGCCAATGCGCAGGTGTACTGGGAGCGCAACGACGCCCACGACCTGGTCGTCAGCCTGAACCACGGCCAGCCGGCGCTGGCGGCGCTGTGCGAGGTCATCGCCAGGTGGGTTCGGCATTTCCACGGCGTCAACGTGCGGGTGGCGCCGGAGCGCGAGATCGACGAGGACCAGTGGGTCTGGCATGTCGGCCTGGACGCCCAGGCGACCGCGGTGCTCAACGCGCTGTACCGCGGCGAGGAGGTCGACGAGGCCGAGGGCCGGCGCATGCTCTGCCTGTTCCGCCTGGAGTTCGACGATCCGCACGTGATGCGGCCGGAGGTGGCCGGCCGGCCGGTGTACCTGGCCATGGCCATGGACGCGGCCAACCGGCTGCGCCTGAAGCCGCAGAACCTGCTGCTCAACCTGCCCCTGGCACGCCAGAGCTGACCGCGCCGCTCGGAACGGCTGGGCTCACCTTGCAAGCTCCTCGGCCGCCCTCAAATCCCTAGAATCCAGTCAAACAATCGGCAGGCGACGAGGGCTCCATGGTTCCCCATCTCATCACGGCCCTGAACGGCCCCATCAACGAGCTCGAGCAGCGCATCCTGGAATCGATGCCCGCCATCGAGCGCTGGTTCCGCCTGGAATGGATGGAGCACACGCCGCCGTTCTACACCTCGGTGGACGTGCGCAACGCGGGCTTCAAGCTGGCGCCGGTCGACACCAACCTGTTCCCGGGCGGCTGGAACAACCTGACTCCCGAGATGCTGCCGCTGGCCGTGCAGTCGGCGATGGCGGCGATCGAGAAGATCTGTCCGGAAGCGCGCAACCTGCTGGTGATCCCGGAGAACCACACCCGCAACACGTTCTACCTGAGCAACGTGCTGCAACTGCAGCGGATCTTCCACATGGCGGGCCTGAACGTGCGGGTCGGCTCGATCAATCCCGAGATCAAGGAGCCCACCACGATCAACCTGCCCACGGGCGAGTCCGTGGTGCTGGAGCCGGTGGTGCGCAGCAAGCACCGGCTCGGGCTGAAGGATTTCGATCCCTGCACCATCCTTCTCAACAACGACCTGTCCGCCGGCGCCCCGGGCATCCTGGAGGACCTGCACGAGCAGTACCTCCTGCCGCCGCTGCACGCGGGCTGGTCGGTGCGGCGCAAGAGTCGCCACTTCCAGAGCTACGAAGAGGTTGCCAAGCGGTTCGGCAAGATGCTGGGCATCGACCCGTGGCTGATCAACCCCATGTTCAACCGTTGCGGCGAGGTCGACTTCAACGCCGGCACCGGGATGGAGTGCCTCACGTCCAACGTCGATGCACTCCTGACGCGGGTGCGCAAGAAGTACAAGGAATACGGCATCAACGAGAAGCCGTTCGTGATCGTCAAGGCCGACAACGGGACCTATGGCATGGGCATCATGACCGTGCGCGACGTCAAGGACCTCGAGCAGCTCAGCCGCCGCACGCGCAACAAGATGGCCGTGGTCAAGGACGGCCAGGAAGTGCACGACGTCATCATCCAGGAAGGTGTCCAGACCTACGAGCGCATCCATGACGCGGTGGCCGAGCCGGTGGTCTACATGATGGACCGCTACGTCGTCGGCGGCTTCTACCGGGTGCATCCCGAGCGCGGCATCGACGAGAACCTCAATGCGCCGGGCGCGGGCTTCGTGCCGCTGGCCTTCGCCGAGAGCACGCGGCTGCCGCAGCCCGGCCAGAAGCCCGGCGCCAGCGCGCCCAACCGGTTCTACATGTATGGCGTCATCGGGCGCCTGGCGATGCTGGCGGCCAGCTACGAGCTGGAAGCCACCGACCCGGACGCCGAAACCTACGATTGACCGGGCAGTTGCTGCGGTGCAACATGACCACTGCAGGGCTGGATCGACGGCGCACAATAGCGGACCCAAGGAACCGGAACCCCGCTGCCGCTGAGCCGGCCCAGGCGGGACCCCTGTGCAAAGCTCGAAATCCTCGCTCGCGGCGCTGACCCTCGGCGCCATCGGTGTCGTCTACGGCGACATCGGGACCAGCGTCCTGTACGCCGTCAAGGAAGTCTTCGGCTCCGGCCACGTGCCGTTCACGACGGGCAACGTCTACGGCATCCTCTCGATCTTCTTCTGGACGCTGACGGTCATCGTCTCGCTCAAGTACGTCGTGCTGGTGCTGCGGGCCGACAACAACGGCGAGGGCGGGCTGATCGCGATGCTGGCGCTGGCGTCGCAGGCGGTCAAGGACAAGCCGCGGCTGCGCCAGATCCTGCTGGCCGTCGGCATCTTCGGCAGCTGCCTGTTCTATGGCGACGGGGTGATCACGCCGGCCATCTCGGTGCTCTCGGCGGTCGAGGGCCTGGAGGTGGTGTCGCCCCGCTTCAAGGAAGGCGTGATCCCGCTGACGCTGCTCATCCTGTTCGGCCTGTTCGCGGTCCAGAAGCGCGGCACCAGCGGCATCGGCAAGTTCTTCGGCCCGATCACGCTGACCTGGTTCCTGGCGCTCACCGTGCTGGGCGTGGCCAACATCACCAGCCATCCCGAGATCCTGAGCGCGCTCAGTCCGCACCACGCGGTCGGCTTCATGTGGCGGCATCCAGGCACCACGTTCGTCATTCTCGGCGCGGTGGTGCTGTGCGTGACGGGGGCGGAGGCCCTCTATGCCGACCTCGGCCATTTCGGCAAGAAGCCGATCCGGCTGGCCTGGTTCTCGGTGGTGATGCCCGCGCTCACGGTCAACTACTTCGGCCAGGGCGCGCTGCTGCTCGAGCGGCCCGAGGCGGTGAAGAATCCGTTCTTCCTCATGGCCCCCGACTGGGCCCTGGTGCCGTTGGTGGTGCTGGCCACCATGGCGACCGTGATCGCCTCGCAGGCGCTGATCACCGGCGCCTTCAGCGTCACCAAGCAGGTCGTCCAGCTGGGCTACCTGCCGCGGCTGGCGGTGCAGCACACCAGCGTGCGCGAGACCGGGCAGATCTACATTCCGTTCGTCAACTGGGGGCTGTTCGTCGCGATCGTGCTGGCGGTGGTGCTGTTCCGCTCCTCCAGCAGCCTGGCCGCCGCCTACGGGATCGCGGTGACGCTGGACATGCTGATCACCACCATCCTCACGTTCTTCGTGATCCGTTACGGCTGGAAGTACCCGCTGTGGCTGTGCCTGGCCGCTACCGGCTGGTTCTTCGTCGTCGACATCACGTTCTTCGCCTCCAACATGCTCAAGCTGCTGCACGGCGGCTGGTTCCCGCTGGCGATCGGCGGCGCCATCTTCATGCTGATGATGACGTGGAAGAAGGGCCGCTCCATCCTCAACGACAAGCTGCGCCAGGACGCCATCGACCTCAAGAGCTTCCTGGAGTCCGTGTTCGTCAGCCCGCCGACACGCGTCGAGGGCACCGCCGTGTTCCTGACCGGGGAACCGGGCACCGTGCCCAACGCGCTGCTGCACAACCTCAAGCACAACAAGGTGCTGCACGAGCACAACCTGTTCGTCACGGTGCGCAGCCACGAGACGCCCTGGATCGGCCTGAACAAGCGGCTGGAGATCGACGCGCTGGGCCACAGCTGCTGGCAGGTGGTCATCCACTACGGCTTCAAGAACGACTTCGACGTGCCACGCGCGCTGGAGCACATGCGCGGCATGGGCTGCGAGATCCAGCCGATGACCACCAGCTACTTCCTGTCGCGCGACGTCGTCGTGCCCACCATCGGCGGGGGCATGGCCACGTGGCGCGAGAAGCTGTTCGCGCAGATGCACCACAACGCCAGCGCGGCGGCCGATTTCCTCAAGCTGCCCAACAACGCGGTGGTGGAGCTCGGCTCGAAGATCGAGATCTAGGGTCCACCGGGCCGCCCCGCGCGGCGACCCGGGCGCCGCCGCCGCCGGCCTTGGCGGTCGCGGGTGACGGCATTCCTTCGAGCCAGGCACCGCCGCGTGCCAGCAAAAAAGGGCGCCGCGGCGCCCTTTGCGCACGGGCGGGCCGTGCTCAGGTCGCCGGCTTGTCGCTCAGCGCCTTCAGGTTGTCCTTCAGTTCGGGCGCCATCGGCAGGTTCAGGTTGACGTTGTTCGGCGGGATCGGCGAGGTGAACCACTTCGCATACAGTTTCTCGAACTCGCCGCTCTTCATCATGTTGCCGATCACGCGGTCGACCAGTTGCTTGAACTGCGGGTCGTCCTTGCGCAGCATGCAGGCGTAGGGCTCGACCTGCAGCGATTCGCCCACCACGTCCCAGTCGGCCGGGTTCTTGTCGTTGGCCTTGAGCCCGAACAGCAGGATGTCGTCCATGCCGAACGCCACCGCCCGGCCGCCTTCCACCAGCAGCTTGGAGTCGTCGTGGTCCTTGCCGGTGATGATGTTCATGTCCAGGGCCTTGTCCTGGTTGTACTTGCGCAGCACCTGGAAGTTGGTGGTGCCGGCCGTGGTCGCGATCGTCTTGCCCTTCAGGTCGGCATAGCTGCGGATGCCCGAGTTCTTCTTCACCAGCAGGCGGGTGCCGGTGTAGAAGTGGTTGATCGCGAACTGGACGTCCTTGCCGCGGGTGGAGTTGTTGGTGGTCGACCCGCACTCCAGGTCGACCGTGCCGTTGGACAGCAGCGGGATCCGGTTCTGCGACGTCACGGCCTGCCAGGCGATCTCCAGGCCGGGCTTGTTGGTGACCTTCTTGACTTCGGCGGCGATGGCCTCGGAGATCTCGACCATCATCCCCACCGGCTTGCCGGGGCCGGCCAGGTAGCTGAAGGGCACCGAGGCCTCGCGGTAGGCGAGAGTGAGCTTGTTGGTGTCGGCGGCCTTCTTGAGCGTTTCCTGCGCGCAGACGCCAGTGGCGGCGACGGCGAGCACGAGCGGAACCAGGGTCTTGGTTGTCATTGGAGGTGTCCTCGAGAGTGGATGGGCGGCGTGCTCAAGCACGCAACGTGCCTGGAGTGTGGCAGCCGGTGCGGCCCCGCGCCACTGATGAAAACCACGAAGCCGGCCGCCGGATCGCGCTTTGCCCCAGGAACCACGGGCCTTGCCGAAGCTGGTACGGTGCCGCCCATGAACGACCTTTCGAGCTTCCCGATCACCCGCAAGTGGCCCGCCATCCATCCCGAGCGGCTCCAGCTGTATTCACTGCCGACGCCCAATGGCGTGAAGGTGTCGATCCTGCTGGAGGAGACCGGGCTCCCGTACGAGGTGCACCGGGTCGATTTCGAGCAGCACGACCAGACCTCGCCCGAGTTCCTGTCGCTCAACCCGAACAACAAGATCCCGGCCATCCTCGACCCGCAGGGACCGGGCGGGCGTCCGCTGGCGCTGTTCGAGTCGGGCGCGATCCTGCTGTACCTGGCCGAGAAGACCGGCCAGCTGCTGCCCAAGGACCCGGCAGCGCGCTGGCACGCCGTGCAGTGGGTGATGTTCCAGATGGGGGGCGTGGGGCCGATGTTCGGCCAGCTCGGCTTCTTCCACAAGTTCGCCGGCAAGGACTGGCAGGACAAGCGGCCGCGCGACCGCTACGCGACCGAGACCCGGCGCCTGCTCGCCGTGCTGGACGGCCAGCTCGCCACGCGCGAGTGGCTCGCCGGCGACGAGTACACCGTGGCCGACATCGCGACCTTCCCCTGGGTGCGCAACCTGGTGGGGTACTACGGGGCCCGCGACCTGGTCCAGTTCGACGAGTTCCAGCACGTGCAGCGGGCGCTCGACGCGTTCCTGGCCAGGCCCGCGGTGCAGCGTGGCCTGGCGATCCCCAAGGCGCCCTGAGCATCGGCGACCCGTCCCGATTTGTGCAACAGTAGCGCCCCTGCCCGACCTTCGCCCATGAAGCTGCTCTTCGTCGCCGACCCGCTGGAAGACTTCAAGATCTCCAAGGACACCACCTTCTCCATGATGCGGGAGGCCCAGCGCCGGGGCCACCAGGTCGCGGCCTGCGAGCCGCGGCACCTGGTGTGGCGCTCCGGCGGACGGGTCGAGGCGGCGGTTCGCGAGATCCGCCTGACGGGCGACAAGGAGCGCTGGTTCGACGAGACCACGGTGGCGGCGCGCCCGCTGCACGCGTTCGATGCGGTGCTCATGCGCAAGGACCCGCCGTTCGACTCCGAGTACTTCTACGCCACCCATCTGCTGGAGCAGGCCGAGCGGGAGGGCGCCCGCGTCTTCAACAGCCCGCGCGCGCTGCGCGACCATCCCGAGAAGCTGGCGATCATGGAGTTCCCGCAGTTCGTCAGCCCGACGCTGGTGACGCGCGACCCCGAGGCCGTGCGGCGCTTCCACGCGGAGCACCGCGAGATCATCCTCAAGCCGCTGGATGGGATGGGCGGCATGGGCATCTTCCGCGTCGGCCCGGACGGCTTGAACCTCGGGTCGATCACCGAGACGCTGAACGCCAACGGCAGCACCACGCTGATGGTGCAGCGCTTCGTGCCGGAGATCGCGCAGGGAGACAAGCGCGTGCTGGTGATCGGCGGCCGGCCGGTGCCGTTCAGTCTGGCGCGCATTCCGCAGGGCAGCGAGGTCCGCGGCAACCTGGCCGCCGGCGGCAAGGGCGTGGCGCAACCGCTCTCGGCGCGCGACCGCCAGATCGCCGAGGCGCTCGGCCCGGTCCTGGCCGGGCGCGGCCTGCTGCTGGTGGGGCTCGACGTGATCGGCGACGTGCTCACCGAGATCAACGTCACCAGCCCGACCTGCTTCCAGGAAATCACCGACCAGACCGGCTTCGATGTGCCGGCGATGTTCCTCGACGCCCTGGAGGCGGCGCTGGCCCGCCGCTGACCGCGGCCCGGCTAGGCCTCGCCGGCGCCGTCCACGAACACCCGCAGCTCGCCCGGCTGCATCTGGGTCCAGGCCTCGTCGGTGGTGAGCGGGCCGGTGACCACCACCGCCACCCGGTCCTGCGGGGCGGTGTGGCGGGCGAAGTCGATCGACAGGTCCTCGTCCTTCAGGCGCGCGTGCGCGAACGGGTGCTTGCGCTCGACGTACCAGAGGTTGGTGGCGCAGTGGGCCCACAGCGCTTCGCCGCTGGACAGCAGGAAATTGAAGGGGCCGTGCCGCGCGATCTGCGGTGCCAGCTCGCGCAGCGTGAGCGTCAGTTCCCGGACGCTGGGCACGCCGGCATGCGACTTCCACAGCTCCTGCATGATCCAGCAGAAGGCGCGCTCGCTGTCGGTGCTGCCGACCGGGTGGAAGTTGGCGTGCAGACGTGGCCGGAAGTCCTTCAGGTCGCCGTTGTGCGCGAACACCCAGTACCGCCCCCACAGCTCGCGCACGAAGGGGTGGCAGTTCTCCAGGGCGATCTCGCCCTGGGTCGCCTTACGGATGTGGGCGATGACGTTGCGGCTCTTGATCGGATAGCGGCGAATCAGCTCGGCCACCGGCGATTCCGAGGCGGGCTGGTGGTCCACGAAATGGCGCAGGCCGCGGCCTTCGAAGAAGGCGATGCCCCAGCCGTCGGCGTGGTGGTCGGTGCGCCCGCCGCGCTGCGCAAACCCGGTGAAGCTGAACGTAACGTCGGTCGGCGTGTTGCAGTTCATCCCGAGCAGCTGGCACATGGCTCGATTATTGGCCAGTGCCGGCGGCTTCGGGGCGTTCGCGCAGCTGCCAGGACGCGAGCACGGCCAGGGCGCAGATCGCCGCCAGCATCAGGAACGATTCCTCGAACGCGAGCAGCCGGCCGGCGCTCGTCTGCGTCGCCGCCAGCGAATCGCCATGTGCGGCCAGCCGCCACTCGAGCACGATCGCGCACAGGCTCACGCCGGCGGCGCCGCCGAGCATGCGCAGGAAGTTGATGGCGCTCGCGGCCTGTGGGATCAGGTCCTTGGGCAGCGGCCGCATCGCGCCGATGTTCAGCGAGGACAGGATGCAGCCGAGCCCGATGCGGCCGAGGATCGCCCAGGCGACCAGCAGCCACAGCGGCGAGGCGAGCCCGACCGTCGGCATCAGCGCGAACGACGCCGCCAGCAGCACCAGGCCCGTGGACACCAGCACGCGGGTCGGGACGCGGTGCACCAGGCGGCCGGCCACGCCGATGGTGACCGCCAGCACCAGCCCGGCCGGCAGCAGGATGGTGCCGGCGTGCGACGCCGGCAAGTGCAGCGCGTACTGCATGTAGACCGGCAGCAGGTAGGTCGAGCCGAACAGGGCGATGCCGTAGATGAAGGCGACGATGCTGCCCATGGCGTAGGTCCGGTGCGTGAAGAGCGCCAGGTTCATCAGCGGCGTGCGCCCGGTCGCCGGGGCCCGCCGCTGCCACCACAGGAACACTCCCAGTGCGGCCACGGCCGTGCCGAGCAGCCCCGCGGCCTGGACACCGGGGCTGCCATGCAGCGCCACCAATCCGTTGAGCAGGCACAGCGTGCCACCCGCCGCGAGCAGCAGGCCGCGCCAGTCCAGCCGGTGCGCGGCTCGGTCCGCCGCCGCGCCGCCCGGGGCGCTGGTCGGCACGAACGTGTAGGCCAGCGCGATCGACAGCAGGCAGAACGGCACCACCATGAAGAAGATCGAGCGCCAGCCGAACCAGTCGACCAGCAGGCCGCCGATGCTGGGGCCCAGGGCGGGGGCCAGCACCACGCCCATGCCGAAGACGCCACCCGCGCGGCCCTGCTCGCGCGGCTCGAATGCCCGCAGCATGATGATGGCCGGGATCGGCTGCACCACGCCGGCGGCCAGGCCCTCGGCGACGCGTGCGATCAGCACCACCGCGTACTGGGGGGCCAGGCCGCCCGCCACGCCGCCGAGCAGCAGCAGCGCCATCGTGCCGACGTAGGTCGCGCGGTAGCCGAAGCGGCTCAGCAACCAGGGTGTCGTGAGCATCGACACCGTCATCGCCACCATGAAGCCGGAACTCACCCACTGCGCGCGGTCCTGCCCGAGCGCGAAGTGCCGGCTCATGTCGGGAATGGCCACGTTCACGATGGTGGACGACATGGCGGACGCCATCGTGCCCACCATGACCGAGAGCAGCAGGAGCCAGCGGTAGCGCGGCCCCCAGCGTCGGCTCAAGGCAGCGAGGTCGCCGTCAGCCACCGGTCGCGCCGGCACAGCCGGGGCAGATGCAGGCACGTGCGCGTGCCTCCTCGGGCACGCGGGCCAGCAGGTCGGGGGGGAACGATGCCCGGGTGCACCAGCAGGGCGGTTGCGAATGGCCGGTGCGCCGCTGCGATTCCATCGCGCAGCGGTTGTCCGCGCCGCACAGCGGGCAGGCCGTCGCGGGCATGACGGGGGAAGGCGTCGCAGCGGTGGACATGGGCCGAGTCTAGCGGCGGGGTCGCCGCGGCCTTGTCGGCCGGCAGCGCTTCAGGCGGCGATGGCCTGCGGCTGGGCGCGCGACAGTGCGTCGATGGCGTGCTGCACGACTTCGTGCGCCTGCACCGGTCGCAGGTGCCGGTTGACCACCAGCCGGTGCAGGCTGCGGCGGGTCATGGAGTGCGGCTCGCCGCCTTCGCTGACGAACATGAAGAGGGCGCCGTTGGCGCCGCTCCAGACCAGGCGGGCGCGGCGCCAGCGGTCGCCCGACTGCAGGTCGACCCAGCCGCCCTCGCGCAGGGTGCTGATCAGCGACTCGGCCTCGGTGTCGCTGAGTGCATCGTCGGCGCCGGCCTGGTCGGGCTGTGCGGGTGCGCCGGGGCCTTCCTGCAGCGGATGGTCGAGGAAGCCGCAGGCCTGCTGCTCCTCGGGTGCCAGCCAGACCGACTCGGTCGGCGCCGGCTTGCGCGGCGAGGTCGGCTGCAGCCGCTCGTCGCCCTCGCGCTCGGGTTCGGGCAGGGTGAGCGACTGGCGGCGGTGCTTGGCGCGCAGCTTGAGCACCGGCCGGTGCAGCTGCTCCAGGGCGCCGAAGATGCTGCTCTGCTGCGGCGTCTGGCCGATCAGCGCCAGCCCGTCGCGGATGCGCCCGACCAGCAGCGGGATCAGTTCGAAGGCGCGCGCCGGGTCGCGCAGCGTGGCCTCGCGCTTGACGCTCCACAGCAGGTCGGTGACCACGGCGATGTAGCCGTGCGGATCGAGCTCGCCTTCCCGGGCCGACAGCCGCGCGTGGGCAATCACCAGCGACCATTGGTCGTACAGGAATTCCTGCACGATGGCAGGCACGCCTTCCAGGTCGCTGCGGTGGCTGAGCTCCCAGGCGATCTGTTCGGCGGTCGCCTGGCGGCGCTCGGCGAACCGGACCGCGCCCAGCACGTCTTCCTGCTGGGTCGCCTCCAGCTCGTCCTGCTGGGCCCAGTCGGCCTCCAGCTGCGCGAGCACTTCGCCGAAGGCCTTGGCGTCCTCGAAGTCGTCCTGCTGGTTCAGGGCGCGAAAGCCCGCCTGCACCGGCTGGAAGAAGTCGCCGAAAGCCTCGGCGAACTCGTCGTTGTAGCGGAAGCTGCGCTCGGCCACCCGCTCGACCAGACGCCTGGCGGGATGCTGGGCCTGGCCGAAGAACTGCGGGGCATGCAGGGCCAGCCGCGCCAGCGCGGGCTCCAGCGCCACGATCGCCTCGCGCACCGGCGCCAGCAGCCGCGGATCGCGGGCCACCTCGTCGACCAGCTGGTGCACGACTTCCAGACCGACCACCTGCCCGACCTGCCGCGCCTGCTTCTTCAGCCGGGTGCGCACCAGCGAGCGTTGCCGCGGCGCGCCCATGGGGCCCCAGACCGCCATGTTCAACGGGCTGTCGGTGCCGACCTGCCGCATCGGGCGATCGACCGGGGGCAGATGTTCGTGGGCACGCACTGCCGAGGCGTCGAGCGCTTCGCCGTCGGCACCGGCTTCGAGTTCGGCCAGTTCGCGGTCGACGCCGGCGTACCACGAGGCGTCGAGCGGCTGGTGGACGGGCAGCTGGGGCGTTCCCGCTCCGAGGAAATCGTGCAGCAGGGGACCGCGGACCGCCTCCATCACCCGGCCGATCCAGCCGGCGAAGCCGGAGGGCTGCGCACCGGGCCCGCCCGGCGGCTGCAGGGGGGCACGACCGGAGGCCAGGGGCGCGCGGCCCGAGGTCAGCGGCATCGGCTGCGACACCCGCGGCATCTCGGCTGCCCGGGAGGACCGCTCGAGGGGCGCCGGGCCGGTGACCACGCGGTAGCTCGCGGCTTGGACGCCGGCCTGCCGCAACAGGCGGGTGGCCGCGCGGTAGATCTGGATCAGGTCGTGCGAGAGCGGCTCGGCCATGTGCCGGATCCACAGGGCGGGCCAGCCCGGCTCGATCGGCGCCGGCTGGTTCATCAGCCCGCGCAGCGCCGCGGTGAAGATGGCCACGCGCAGCGGATTGCGCTCGGGCTGGACGCCTTCGAGCCGCAGGGCAGCGCTCATCAGCGTGTCGAGCTCCTCCAGCGGCTGCTCGACCAGCGGGGCGAGCTGCTGCTCCAGGCGCGCCGTCTCGATCGACTCCATCAGCTCGGCATCGCCGACCAGCGTGAGCGAGCCGGGGCGGACGGTGACGGGGGTGGACGGGCGCTGTGGCGGCGACTCGAGCGCGGCGCGCAGCGCGGGCGGGAACCGGGTGCACCACGAGTTGCGGGCGGCGGACAGGGCACGGGCGGCGTCCTGCAACTCGCGCCGTTCGCGGCCGCTGGTGCGTTGCAGCGCCTCCTGGTCGAGCGCCTGCACGGCCTCGTCGACGGCCCGCTCCACCATCCGGCGCGAGCGCGCGACGGCCTCGTTGATGCAGGGCAGGACGATGTTGGGCAGGGCAGCCATGGCTGCCGCCCAGTGTAGGGAGCTCGACCGTCCGGCTCTGCCGTTTCCTGCACGGCTTTGCCGACTGATTCAGTTCGTTACGTTTTCAGCGGGCGTGGGCGGCCTTGACCTTGAGCCGCCAGGCGTGCAGGAGGGGCTCGGTGTACCCGGCCGGCTGCTCGCGGCCCTTGAACACCAGGTCCTGCGCCGCCTGGAACGCGAACGAGGTGTCCCAATGGCCGGCCATGGGCTGGTACAGCGGGTCGCCGGCGTTCTGCTTGTCCACCACCGCGGCCATGCGGCGGAAGGTCTCGCGCACCTGCTCCTCGGTCACCACGCCGTGCTGCAGCCAGTTGGCGATGTGCTGGCTGGAGATGCGCAGCGTGGCGCGGTCTTCCATCAGGCCGACGTTGTGGATGTCGGGCACCTTGGAGCAGCCCACGCCCTGGTCGATCCAGCGCACCACGTAGCCCAGGATGCCCTGGACGTTGTTGTCCAGCTCCTGCTGGCGTTCCTGCGCCGTCCAGTTCGCCTCGGCGGCGACCGGCACCGTCAGCAGCCCGTTCAGCAGCGTTTCGCGCTCGGCGTCCGCGTCGGTCCGTTCCAGCTCCTGCTGCACCGCGCCGACGTTGACCTGGTGGTAGTGCAGCGCATGCAGGGTGGCCGCGGTGGGCGACGGCACCCAGGCGGTGTTGGCCCCGGCGCGCGGATGCGCGATCTTCTGCTCCAGCATCGCCGCCATCAGGTCGGGCATCGCCCACATGCCCTTGCCGATCTGGGCCCGGCCCCGCAGGCCGCAGGCCAGTCCGACCAGGACGTTGTTCTTCTCGTAGGCCTGGATCCAGGCGCTGCTCTTCATGTCGCCCTTGCGGATCATCGGACCCGCGTGCATGGCGGTGTGCATCTCGTCGCCGGTGCGATCGAGGAAGCCGGTGTTGATGAAGGCGACGCGCGCCGGCGCGGCGGCGATGCAGGCCTGCAGGTTGACGCTGGTGCGGCGCTCCTCGTCCATGATGCCCAGCTTGACGGTGTTCGGCGCCAGTTGCAGCAGCTGCTCGACGCGCGTGAACAGTTCGTCGGCGAAGGCCACCTCCGCCGGCCCGTGCATCTTGGGCTTGACGATGTACACCGAGCCGGTGCGCGAGTTGCGGATGCCGCCGGCACCGTTGCCTTTCAGGTCGTGGATGGCGATCGCCGTCGTGATCACCGCGTCCATGATCCCCTCCGGGATCTCCTTGCCACCGTCCCACAGGATGGCCGGGTTGGTCATGAGGTGGCCGACGTTGCGCACGAACAGCAGCGAGCGGCCATGCAGCGTCACCTGGCCCCGCCCGTCCGGCGCGGTGTAGACGCGGTCCGGGTTCAGGCCGCGGGTGAAGGTGCGGCCACCCTTGGTGACCTGCTCGGTGAGCGAGCCCTTCAGGATGCCCAGCCAGTTGCCATAGGCGAGCACCTTGTCCTGCGCATCGACCACGGCCACCGAATCCTCGAGGTCCAGGATGGTCGAGAGCGCGGCTTCGACGATGACGTCGGTGACGCCGGCGGCGTCGGTGCTGCCGATCGGCGTGCTGCGGTCGATCACGATGTCGAGGTGAATGCCATGGTGGCGCAGCAGCACCGACGAAGGCGCCGCCGCATCGCCGCGGAAGCCGACGAACTGGGACGGGTCTTTCAGCCCGCTGGCAGCACCGCCGCGCAGCGACACGGCCAGGCGGCCGCCGTCGACCCGGTAGCCGGTGGCATCGCGGTGCGAGCCGGACGCCAGCGGGGCGGCCTGGTCCAGCACCTGGCGGGCGTAGGCGATCACCTTGGCGCCGCGCACCTCGTTGTAGCCGGGGCCGCGGTCGGCGCCGCCGGCCTCGGGAATGGCGTCGGTGCCGTACAGCGCGTCGTACAGCGATCCCCAGCGCGCGTTGGCGGCGTTGAGCGCATAGCGGGCGTTCAGGATCGGCACCACCAGCTGGGGGCCGGCCTGGATGGCGAGCTCGGCGTCGACGTGGGTGGTGGTGGCCTTGGCGCCCCGGGGGTGCGGGACCAGGTAGCCGATCTGTTCCAGAAACCCGCGGTAGGCCTTCATGTCGCGGATCGGGCCGGGATGGGCGCGGTGCCAGCGATCCAGCTCCGTCTGCAGGCGCTCGCGCTCGGCCAGCAGGGCTGCGTTCTTGGGCGCGAGGTCGTGCACGATGGCGTCGAAGCCCTTCCAGAACGCGTCGCTGTCGATGCCGGTGCCGGGTAGCACCTGGTCGTTGATGAAGCGATGCAGCTCGGTGGCGACATCCAGGCGGTGGGTGGAAGTGCGGGCGGTCATGGAACGGTCTCTCCTCGGGGCACGGCAGTCGGGATGAAGGCGAGACTGTATTCCAACCCTGGCTCATGGTTTAGATGCCTGCTGGTGATTAGATTCGCGACAAAAAGAGCATGAATTGGCCTTGTCCAAGCGGCCGGCGCTCGCGCGGGCCTGCGGCACTGGGGGGCAGCCACGCCGCCAGCAGCATCTGCCACGTCACTCAACCGTCAATGAGGGGCCGGGCCGGGCAGATTCCTGACTTCCGTGCGGATAATCCGGACAGCATGGACAAGCTCAAGCAACTGGAGTCCTTCGTCTCCGTGGCGACGCGTGGCAGCCTCACGGCCGCCGCCAAGGCCGAAGGCGTCGCCCCCGCCATCATGGGACGCCGCCTGGATGCGCTCGAGGAGCGGCTGGGCGTCAAGCTGCTGGTGCGCACCACCCGGCGGCTGACCCTGACGCACGAAGGCAGTGCATTCCTGGAGGATTGCCAGCGCCTGCTGGCCGACGTCGCCAACGCCGAGGCGAGCGTCAGCGCCGGTGGCGTCAAGGCCAGCGGCCACTTGCGCGTGACCGCGCCGGCCGGCTTCGGGCGGCGCCACGTCGCGCCGCTGGTGCCACGCTTTCGCGAACTGCACGCCGACGTGACGATTTCGCTGAACCTCAGCGACCGCGTGGTCGATCTCGCCGGCGAAGGCTACGACTGCGCCGTCCGCGTGGGCGACCTGCCCGATTCGTCCCTGGTAAGCGTGCGCATGGCGGACAACCGGCGCCTGTGCGTCGCGACGCCCGACTACCTGCAGCGGCACGGGACGCCGCAGCATCCCAACGACCTGGCGCGCTTCGACTGCATGACGCTCTCGAGCGACGCCTCGCAGGTGCGCGGCTGGGCCTTCCGGGTCCCCAAGGGCGACGGCCACGAGGTCATCCATCTGCGACCGGGCGGGCCGCTGGACTGCACCGACGGCCAGGTGCTGCACGACTGGTGCCTGCAGGGCTATGGCATTGCCTGGCGCAGCACCTGGGAAGTCGAGTCGGAGATCCAGTCCGGCCGTCTGGTCGAGGTGCTGGCCGAGTTCGCGGCTCCGCCCAACGGCATCTACGCGGTGTTCCCGCAGCGCAAGCACATGCCGGTGCGCGTGCGACTGTGGATCGAGTTCCTCAAGCAGCATTTCGGACAACCCGAGTTCTGGCGCGGCACATGACCCTCGAATCGCTTCTCGCCTACGCCCATCTCCTGGCCATCCTCACGCTGGTGGTGTTCATCGCCAGCGAAGCGGCGCTGTGCCGTCCCGAGTGGCTCAACGCCAGCGTCGTCGAGCGGCTGGTGGTCGTCGATCGCGTGTACGGCATCGCCGCCGCGGCCGTGCTCGTGACCGGTCTGGCGCGCGTGTTCCTGGGCGCCAAGGGCCTGGCCTGGTACGGCGGCAACTGGCTCCTGTGGCTCAAGTTCGGGCTGTTCCTGCTGGTCGGGGCGCTGTCGATCCGGCCGACCCTGCGCTTCATCGCCTGGCGCAAGGCGCTGCTGCAGGGCCGCGGGCTGCCGCCGGCCGAGGAGGTCCGCCAGGTGCGTCGCTGGGTGATGCAGCAGGCGCACATCGTGCCGGTCATCCCGCTGGCCGCGACCTTCCTCGCACGCGGCTACGGGGGATGACGAGGCGCTCCGCGGGCGGATCCTTAAAATCCCGCGATGCTCCTCGTGAAACACGAACTGCTGGGCGCGCTCGCGTCCGCACTCGACCAGCTCTCCCCCGGCGCTGGCGCCAAGGCCGTCTTCGAGTCGCCCAAGGCGGCCGCCCACGGCGACCTCGCCTGCACGGCCGCGATGCAGCTGGCCAAGCCGCTCAAGCTCAATCCACGCCAGGTCGCCGAGAACCTCCGGGCCGACCTGCTGAAGACCCCGGCGTTCGAGCGTTGGGTGGATGCGATCGAGATCGCCGGCCCCGGCTTCATCAACATCCGGCTGAAACCGGCCGCCAAGCAGCAGGTCGTGCGCGAGGTGCTGGCCGCCGGCACCGGCTACGGTCACCAGCCCGCCAACGGGCAGCGGGTGCTGGTGGAATTCGTCTCGGCCAACCCCACCGGGCCCCTGCACGTGGGCCACGGACGACAGGCCGCGCTGGGTGACGCCATCTGCAACCTGTACGCGACCCAGGGCTGGGACGTGCACCGCGAGTTCTACTACAACGACGCCGGCGTGCAGATCGCCACCCTGGCGAACTCGACGCAGCTGCGCGCCAAGGGGCTGAAGCCGGGCGATGCCGGCTGGCCCGAGGCAGCCTACAACGGCGACTACATCGCGGACATCGCCGCCGATTTCCTGGCGCGCAAGACGGTCAAGGCCGACGACCGCGAGTTCACCGCCTCCGGCGACGTCGAGGACCTCGACTCGATCCGGCAGTTCGCGGTCGCCTATCTGCGGCATGAGCAGGATCTGGACCTGCAGGCGTTCGCCGTCCGCTTCGACCAGTACTACCTCGAGTCGAGCCTCTACACCAGCGGCAAGGTGGCAGAGGCCGTGCGCAGGCTGCAGGAGGCCGGCAAGACCTACGAGCAGGACGGCGCCCTCTGGCTGCGCTCGACCGACTACGGCGACGACAAGGACCGCGTCATGCGCAAGTCCGACGGCACGTACACCTACTTCGTGCCCGACGTCGCCTACCACATCACCAAATGGGAGCGCGGCTTCCGCAAGGTCGTGAACATCCAGGGCACCGACCACCACGGCACCATCGCGCGGGTGCGCGCCGGGCTGCAGGCGGCCGGCGTCGGCATCCCGGCCGGCTATCCCGACTACGTGCTGCACACCATGGTGCGCGTGATGCGCGGCGGCCAGGAGGTCAAGATCTCCAAGCGCGCCGGCAGCTACGTCACGCTGCGCGACCTGGTCGAGTGGACGAGCAAGGATGCCGTGCGCTTCTTCCTGCTCTCGCGCAAGCCCGACACCGAATACGTCTTCGACGTCGACCTGGCGTTGGCGCAGAACAACGACAACCCGGTCTACTACGTGCAATACGCGCATGCACGCATCTGCTCCGTGCTCGCCGCGTGGGGCGGCGACGTGTCCACGCTGGCGCAGGCCGACCTGTCGGCGCTGGAGAGCGGCGCGGCGTTGTCGCTGATGCTGCAGCTGGCCAAGTACCCCGACATGCTGTCGTCGGCCGCGGCCGACTTCGCCCCGCACGATGTGACGTTCTACCTGCGCGAGCTCGCGGGCGCGTACCACTCCTACTATGATGCCGAGCGCATCCTGGTGGACGACGAGACGGTGAAGAAGGCGCGGCTGGCGCTGGTGGCCGCGACGGCGCAGGTGCTGCGCAACGGGCTGGCCGTGCTGGGCGTGGGCGCACCCGAGAAGATGTGAGCAAGATGAACAGACAGCGTGGCAATGTGCTCGTGGGCATCGTCATCGGCGTGGTGATCGGGCTGGCCGCCGCGTTGGCGGTCGCGGTCTACGTCACCAAGGTGCCGGTGCCCTTCCTGAGCAAGAACCAGGGCCGCACGCCCGAGCAGGACGCGGCCGAGTCCAAGAAGAACAAGGACTGGGATCCGAACGCGCCGCTGTACGGCCGCAATCCGGCCAAACCGCTGCCGCCCGCCCCGGCGGTGGCGCCGCCCGGTCCCGCTGCGGCGCCTGCGGCGCCGCCGGCTGCCCCGCCCGGGGTCGTGGCGCCCGACAAGCCGATCACCCCCGCCAATCCGGCGGCGCCCGCGGCCCGGGCGCCGTCGGCCGACCCGCTCGGCGAGTTCGCGGCCGCCCGCTCGGCTGCCAACGCGCCCGAGCCGTTCCTGTATTTCGTGCAGACCGGCGCCTTCCGCTCGCCGGAGGACGCCGAGGCGCAGCGCGCCAAGCTCTCGCTCATGGGCATCGAGGCCAAGGTGACCGAGCGCGAGCAGTCCGGCCGCCAGGTGTTCCGCGTCCGCGTCGGCCCGTTCGACAAGAAGGACGACGCGGAGCGCAGCAAGGAACGGCTGGATGCCGGCGGCGTGGAAACCGCGCTGGTGCGCGTGCAGCGCTGAGCCGCGGAACCTTCGTCCGCGGTCGCGCTCAGACTGACTCAAGGAGAGATCGAAGATGAACCGTCGCGAGTTTTCCGCCGGGACCGCTTGCCTCGTGGCCGCGGCCGGGCTGGGACTGCCCCACCTGGCGTGGGCGCAGAAGAAGCCCGAGGAGGGGCAGGAGTACAAGGCGCTCGACAAGCGCGTGCCGGTGGAAGCGCCTGCCGGCAAGGTCGAGGTGATCGAGTTCTTCTGGTACAGCTGCCCGCACTGCAACGCGTTCGAGCCGCAGCTGACCGCATGGAGCAAGAAGCTGCCCCAGGACGTCGTGCTGCGCCGGGTGCCGATTGCCTTCCGCGACGACTTCGTGCCGCAGCAGCGCCTGTTCTACACGCTGGAGGCAATGGGCAAGCTCGATGAACTGCATGCCAAGGTGTTCGACGCCATCCACGTGCAGAAGCAGCCGACGGCCAAGGAGGACCAGATCCTCGCTTGGGCCGAGAAGAACGGCCTGAACCGCGCCAAGTTCCAGGAGATCTACAACTCGTTCTCGGTGTCGACCAAGGCCCGCAAGGCCTCCCAGCTGCAGGACGCGTTCAAGGTCGAGGGCGTGCCGGCGCTGGGCATCGCGGGCCGCTGGTACACCGACGGCACGATGGCGGGCAACATGCCCAAGGCGCTGCTGGTCACCGACTACCTGATCGCCGAGGCGCGCAAGAGCCGCTGACGCGACCGACGCTGGATCGTCCGAAGGCCCGCCTCGGCGGGCCTTTTTCGTGGCGGCCTCCACCCGGGCGGCTACAATGGCCAGCAAGATTCATGCCTCTATGAGACCGGTTCTTCCCGCTGCACTGCTCGCTTTCACCCTGGCCTGGTCCGGCGCGGCGCAGGCCGAGCGGGCCGATCGCAACCTGCCGATGAACATCGAGGCCGATGCGCTGCGCTACGACGACCTGCGCCAGACCAGCATCTTCACCGGCCGGGTGGTGCTGACCAAGGGCACGATCATCATCCGCGGAGCGCGTGTCGACGTGCGGCAGGACGCCGAGGGCTTCCAGTACGGCGTGGTCACCGCCGAGCCCGGCAAGCGCGCCTTCTACCGCCAGAAGCGCGAAGGCGTCGACGAGTACATCGAGGGTGAGGGCGAGACCATCGAGTACGACGGCAAGGCCGACCGCGTCAAGTTCATCCGGCGGGCCGAGCTGCGCCGCTTCCGCGGCAGCGCGATGGTCGACGAGATCACCGGCGGCATCATCACCTACGAGAACACCAGCGACGTGTTCACGGTCGACGGCGGCGCCGCGGCGCCCACCCCGGGCGGCCGGGTGCGCGCGATGCTCGGCCCGCGCGACGGCGCCTCGGGGCCGGGCGTCCCGGGCGCGGCGCGCGCACCGGCGGCGCCGGCCGCGCCCCCCGCGCAGTTGCGGTCGAGCCCGGGCCTGGCCGGGGAGCCCAAGTGAGGATCGGTCCCGACGACGCCGTCGGCCACGCCGCCGCGCCGACCGAGGCGCCCAGCCGGCTCGAAGCGCGGCACCTGCAGAAAAGCTACGGCAGCCGCAAGGTGGTCAAGGACGTCTCGCTGGGCGTCGACAAGGGCGACGTGGTGGGACTGCTCGGTCCCAACGGCGCGGGCAAGACCACGTCCTTCTACATGATCGTGGGGCTGGTGCGCGCCGACGCGGGCGAGATCTCCATCGACGGGCAGCCGGTCGAGCACATGCCGATCCATCGCCGCTCGCGGCTGGGGCTGTCGTACCTGCCGCAGGAGGCCTCCATCTTCCGCAAGCTGAACGTGGCCGACAACGTGCGTGCGGTGCTGGAGCTGCAGCACGGCCCGGACGGGCGCCCGCTGTCGCGCGACACCGTCGAGCAGCGGCTCACGGCGCTGCTGGAGGATCTGCGGGTCGACCACCTGCGCGATTCGCCCGCCGTGGCCCTGTCGGGCGGCGAGCGGCGCCGCGTGGAGATCGCGCGCGCGCTCGCCACCCAGCCGCGCTTCATCCTGCTGGACGAGCCGTTCGCCGGCATCGACCCGATCGCGGTGATCGAGATCCAGCGCATCATCGGCTTCCTGAAGTCGCGCGGCATCGGTGTCCTGATCACCGACCACAACGTGCGCGAGACGCTGGGCATCTGCGACCACGCCTACATCATCAGCGACGGCAACGTGCTGGCGCAGGGCACGCCGGCGGAGATCGTGAACAACGCCGACGTGCGCCGCGTGTACCTCGGCGAGCACTTCCGAATGTGACGATGGGCCTGCAGTGTTCCCCATGAAGCAGGGCCTTTCGCTTCGGGTCTCGCAGCACCTGGCGCTCACGCCGCAGCTGCAGCAGTCGATCCGCCTGCTCCAGCTGTCCACCCTGGAGCTGTCGCAGGAAATCGAGCAGATGCTCGGCGACAACCCCTTCCTCGAGTTGAACCAGGACGAAGCCCCGCGCGAGGAGTTCGGGCTGGCGCAGGCCGACGCGCCGGTGTCCGAAGGCGAGCGCGAGGCCGAGTCGGCCGACCTGGGCGGCAGCATCGATTTCGCCGGCAGCGACGGCGACCGTTCGTCCGGGACCGCCGACGGCGAGTCCTCCACCACGGCCACCGACGGCGAGCCGCACGACTGGGAAGGGGACGGCAGCACGGAAGTGGTGCCGGACGACGGCGAATGGGGTGGCGAGGCGCAGGCCCGTCGCAACAACCTGGGCGACGAGGACGACGTGGACGCGGCCGACCTGGCGCGCAGCCACGAGTCGCTGCAGGCCCATCTGCACCGGCAGGCGCTCGCCCTGCGGCTGGCCGAAGAGGACCGCGCGGCGCTGCGGTTCCTGATCGAGTCGCTCAACGACGACGGCTACCTCGAGGACTCGCTCGCATCGCTGGCCGCCGGCCTGGCCCCCGACGACGCCGAGCAGCAGGAGGAGCTGGTCCACCGGTTCACGGTCGCCTTGCGGCTGCTGCACCATCTCGATCCGGCCGGTGTCGGGGCCCGCTCGCTGGCCGAATGCCTGACCCTGCAGTTGCAGGCGCTGCGCGGCGAACGTGATCCGGCCGTGTGCGACGCGGCGCTCGCCATCTGCCGGCAGCCGATCGACCTGCTGGCCCGGCGCGACGTCAAGCGGCTGGCCCAGCTGTGCGGAGAGTCCGAGGGCCGCATCAAGGCGGCGATGGCGATGATCACGCGGCTGGAGCCCAAGCCCGGCCGGCGCTTCGTCGATGTCGAGCGCAACGTGGTGATCCCGGACGTGCTGGTGACCAAGGTCGGCCGCGGCAACCAGTTCCGCTTCCGTGTCCAGCTCAATCCCGACGTCATGCCGAGGCTGCGGGTGCACGATGTGTACGCTGGCGCGCTCAAGGCCCACCGGGGAGAAGGCCACCAGGCGCTGCAGCAGCGGCTGCAGGAGGCGCGCTGGTTCATCAAGAACATCCAGCAGCGCTTCGACACCATCCTGCGCGTGTCCAATGCCATCGTCGAACGCCAGAAGAACTTCTTCGTGCACGGCGAACTCGCCATGCGCCCGCTCGTGCTGCGGGAGATCGCCGACGAACTCGGCCTGCACGAGTCGACCATCTCGCGCGTCACGACGGCCAAGTACATGTCGACCCCGTTCGGCACCTTCGAGCTGAAGTACTTCTTCGGCTCGGCGCTGGGCACCGAAACCGGCGGCAACGCCTCGTCCACGGCCGTGCGCGCCCTGATCCGGCAGTTCGTCGCATCGGAGAGCGCCAAGAAGCCACTGTCGGACAGCCAGATCTCGGACATGCTCAAGGAGCAGGGCATCGAGTGCGCCCGCCGCACCGTCGCCAAGTACCGGGAAGCCCTGCGCATCGCGCCGGCCAACCTGCGCAAGGCGCTCTGACCGCGGCTGCCGCCGCCCATCTGCCATGAGTGACCTGCAACTGTTCCTGCCCTGCGCGGCGGGGGTCGAAGACCTCCTCGCCGACGAGGTGCACCGCCTCACCGGCTTGGCCGGCGACGACCTGCTGGTCGGCCGTGCCGGCGTGCTGGCGCGGGCGCCCTGGCGCGAGGCGCTGCGCCTGAACCTGCACAGCCGGCTGGCGCAGCGGGTGCTGGTGCAGCTGTCGCACACGCCCTACCGCGCCGAGCAGGACCTCTACGACGCGGCGGCGGCGATCGCCTGGGAGATCTGGTTCACCCCGCGCCAGAGCTTCAAGATCGAGGTCACGGCCCAGCACAGCCCGCTCAAGAGCCTGAACTTCGCGGCATTGAAGATCAAGGATGCGGTGGCCGACCGCTTCCGCCAGAGGGCCGGCGGGCGCCCCGATGTCGACACTCAGCGGCCCGACGTGCGCGTCTACGCGCACCTGACCAGCACCCATTGCACGCTCTACATCGACACGTCGGGCGAGCCGCTGTTCAAGCGCGGCTGGCGCGAGGACAAGGGCGAGGCCCCGCTCAAGGAGACGCTGGCGGCCGCGATGCTCGCGGCCAGCGGCTGGGACGGCACCGCCCCGCTCTACGACCCCTGTTGCGGCAGCGGCACCATCGCCATCGAGGCGGCGCAGGTGGCCTGCGGCATCGCGCCGGGGGGGCGCCGCCGCTTCGGCTTCGAGCGCCTGCTGCCGCACCAGGCGCATGTCTGGGCCGGGCTGAAGGAGGAAGCCCGTGCCGGCGAGCGGCCCAGTCGGGCACCGGTGTTCGGCAGCGACGTCGCCTTCCGCATGGTCGACTTCGCCCAGCGCAATGCCGAACGCGCCGGTGTCGCGGCCGCCGTGCAGTTCCGTGGCGGCGACGCGTTGCAGCGGATGCCCCCGAGCGATGTGCCCGGCCTGATGCTGGTCAACCCGCCCTACGGCGAGCGGATCGGCACCGCGGGCGTGGCTGGCCAGACGCAGCGTGGCCGTGAACGGCCCGAGACCGAGGGCGCTGGAGATTTCTTCACCCAGCTGGCCGCGCACTGGAAGAAGCACTACGCCGGCTGGACGGCGTGGGTGCTCACGCCGGACCTGAAGCTGCCCTCGCGCATGCGCCTGAAGGAATCGCGCCGGGTCCCGATGTGGAACGGCCCGATCGAGTGCCGGCTGTTCCGGTTCGACATGGTGGCCGGTTCGGCCCGCGCGCGCGATGCAGCCCCTGGTGCTTGACACGAACGTCGTGCTGGACGTGTTCGTCTTCGACGACGCCGCCGCCCGCCCGCTGCTGCCGGCGCTGCGCGAAGGCCGCTTGCGCTGGCTGGCCACCGCCGCGATGCGCGACGAGCTCGCGCGCGTGCTTGCGTATCCGCAGATCGCCCCGCGCCTGGCGTTTCGTGGACTCACGGCGCACGACGTGCTGGCGGGGTTCGACCGGCATGCGACCGTGGTGGACGAGGCGGCCAAGGCGCCGGTCACCTGCGGCGATCCTGACGACCAGAAATTCATCGACCTGGCGGTCGAACGCGCGGCGCTGCTGCTCAGCAAGGACGGCGAGGTGCTCGCGATGCGCAAGCGCCTGGCCCGGCTGGACGTGCAGGCGTGCCGCCACTACGAAGCCGCCACCTGACCCATGACGACCGACACTCCCGATCCGGCGCCGCTCGGCCCCGACGACTTCGATGCGCTCGACGCCGAACTCGATGCGCTGCGCGAGCACGACGAACTCACACCCGACTGGGAATTCTGCGAAGGCTTCCTGGCGGCACTGGTGTGCACGCGGCGCGTGATCGAGCCCGAGGAGTACTGGCCGGTGCTGTTCGGCGAGGGATTCCGGCCGATGGAGCACATGGAGTTCGTCTGGCGCTGGCGCCGGCGCTGGCAGGAGATCGCGCAGGCGCTGGACGCCCAGGTCGAGACGCTGGAGGACGAGCGTGCCTACCAGCCGGAAGTGCTGGACGTGCGCGGCGCGGTCCTCGCGCTGTCGGAAGCCGAGCGCGGCGATGCCGATGTTGCGCAGCTGCCCTCGTTCGGCGAGGCCTGGGCCGAAGGCTTCCTCCACGTGGTGGGCCATTGGGCCGACGAGTGGGCAGCGCCGCGTGACAAGGAAGCGGCCGAGATGCTGGACGACGCACTCGATGTGATCGGCCACCTGGCCGAGCCGGACACCGGCGTTCCCGCGCTCAACCTGCACACCGAGGACGGCCCGCCCAGCGTCAGCGATGCCCGGCTGAACGATTTTGGCGAGGCGGTCTGGGCGGTGTACGACCTGCGCCAGTTCTGGAAGAGCCTGGGGCCGCGGGTCCAGCAGGTGCGCAAGGCGGCCGAGCCCGGGCGCAACGATCCCTGCCCGTGCGGCAGCGGCAAGAAGTACAAGAAGTGCCACGGCGCGTGAGCCGCGGCCCGGTCCCGGTGCGGCCGCCCTCGGGGCAGGGGCAGGGTGAGCCCGTGACCAGAAGCGCCACGGCCCTGCGGATCCCGGCGCCGCGCCGCCGCGCCGGCCGTGCCTGCCGGGTCAGTCGCGAAAGAACGACCAGAGCGCGTCCGCCGTGTCCTGGGGCAGTTCCTCCGGGATGAAGTGACCACAAGGCAGTGCCTGGCCGCTCACCTCGCCCCGGCACTGCGCCCGCCAGAGCGCGAGCGGATCGAACAGGCGGCCCACGAGGCCGCGTGCGCCCCACAGCACCAGCAGGTCGCAGCCGATCCTGTCGCCCAGCGCCCGGCCTTCGCGGTCGTGCTCAAGATCGATCCCGGCGCTGGCCCGGTAGTCTTCGCACGCGGCATGGATCGCCTCCGGGCGGCAGAAGCAGCGTTCGTACTCGGCCAGCGCCTCGGGCTCGATGTGCGACAGGCCGCCCGCGCCCCAACCGCCCAGCTTGGCATGCAGGTACAGCCGCGGCGCGCCGCCGACCATGGTTTCGGGCAGCGGTGCCGGCTGGATCAGGTGGAACCAGTGCTCGTAGGCCCGCGCGAAGGCCATGTTCGTGGCCTCGTACATGTCGAGCGTCGGCGCGATGTCGAGCACGCAAAGGCGACGCACCCGCTGCGGATGGTCGAGCGCCAGGCGGTGCGCCACCCGGCCGCCGCGGTCGTGACCGCAGAGGTGGAAGCTGCCGACACCCAGGGCCGACATCAGCGCCACCATGTCCGCCGCCATCGCACGCTTGCTGTAGTTGGCATGGTCTGCCTGGCCCGCTGGCATCGACGAGTCGCCATAGCCGCGCAGGTCGGGCATCACCAGGAAAAATAGTCGCCGGCCAGCTGGCGCGCCACCCGGTGCCAGATCGCATGCGTCTGCGGAAAGCCGTGCAACAGCAACAGGGCCGGCTTGCGCCGGTCGCCACCGTGCCGCACGTGCAGCCGCACCCCGTTGACCTCGTGCACTTCACGCGTGAAGCCATCGAACCAGGCCATCGGTCCCCCTTGCTCAGGCCGCGCGCACCAGGGCCAGCAACCGGGTGAGCGCATGCTGCACGGTTGCCTGGCGCACCGCCGCCCGGTCGCCGTCGAAGCGCACCGTTTCGCTGAACAGCCGGCCATCCACCGAAAATCCGAACCAGACCGTGCCGACCGGCTTGTCCGGGCTGCCGCCGCCCGGGCCGGCGATGCCGGTGACCGCCACCGACACCTGGGCGCGCGACTGGCGCGCGGCCCCGAAGGCCATCGAGCGCGCGACCACCTCGCTGACCGCGCCCTGCGCGGCGATCAGCGCCGGATCCACGCCGAGCAGTTCGGCCTTGGCCTGATTGGAATAGCTGACGACGCCGCGCTCGAACCATTGACTGGAGCCCGCCAGGTCGGTGCAGCTGGCCGCGATCAGGCCGCCAGTGCAACTCTCCGCCGTCGCCAGCATCCAGCCCCGGTCGAGCAGCTCGGCGGCGAGATCGCGGCACAGCCCGTGCACGGTGTCGTTCATGCGAAATGCCTCCACAGCGCGATCACGAACAGCGTGCAGAACGCCGCCACCAGGTCGTCGAACACGATCCCCAGGCCGCCGCGCCAGCCGAAGCCGTGGAACAGGTTGTCGGCCCACCCGACTGGGCCGGGCTTGGCCGCATCGAAGAACCGGAACAGCGCGAAGGCGACCAGCTGCGCGATCCAGCCCGCCGGCATCACCAGCCACAGCACCAGCCAGAACGCCATCACCTCGTCGACGACGATGCTCCCAGGGTCCAGCAGCCCCAGGTGGCGCGCGGTCACGGTGGCGGCCCACCAGCCCACCGGCAGGCTGGCCAGGACGACCCAGCCGAGCGCGGCCGGCGCAAGCCAGGCCTGCAGCACCAGCCAGGCGGCCCAGGCCCACAGCGTGCCCACGGTGCCCGGCGCGGCCGGACTGAGGCCAGCGCCGAACCCGAGGGCGATGGCGTGCGCGGGATGGGCGAACAGGAAGCGCGGCGTGGGGCGGACGGCGGCGGCGGGCGGAGCGCCCAGGGGGGGTGTGTCGGTGGGCGTCATGCAGTGCGGGCGGCCGGCGACCGGCGCTGGCCGAACCATTCGGCCCAGTAGTCGATGCAGGCCTTGATCTTGGGGAGCCGGTGGCGCGCGCCGGCGGTCACGGCGTAGACCGGCACCGGCTGCAGGTCCACATGCGCCGGCAACACAGGCACCAGCCGCTGTTGCCGCACCAGCTCGTCGCCGACCAGCGTGGCCAGCCGCCCGATGCCCAGGCCCTCCAGCACCATCGTGGCCGCCATGTTGGTGTCGTTGGTGCGCCAGTGCCCCTCGGCCGCCAGCACCACGCTGCGGCCCTGGATCCGGAACGGCCACTGGTTGAGCATTGGCACGGCGTTGTTGGTGACCAGCTGGTGGTCGCGCAGCGCGTCGGGATGCCGGGGCAGGCCCGCGCGCGCCGCGTACGCCGGCGCGGCGTACAAGGCGCGGCCGAGCGTGCCGATCTGGCGGGCGACCACGGTGTCGGGCAGGTGCGTGCTGGCGCGGATCGCGAGGTCGATGCCCTCGCGGACCATGTCGACGAGGCGATCGCCCACCTCGAGCTCGACCCGCAGCTGGGGATGGCGCTGCGCCAGTCCCACCAGCCCCGGGACCATCTGGTAGTGCGCCACGACCGTGCTGGCCGCCATCCGCACCACGCCGCGCGCCTCACGCGTGGAAGCGGCGAACTCGCCTTCCAGCTCGTCCAGCGTGCCGAGCAGCCGCCGGCCGTAGGCCAGGAAGGTCTCGCCTTCCGCCGTGAGCGACAGGCCATGCGTGGAGCGGTGGACCAGGCGGGCGCCGCACGAGCCTTCAATGCGCGCCAGTGCGCGTGACACCTGGCTGACCGGCGCCTCGCGCTCGCGGGCCACGGCCGACAGGCTGCCCAGCTCGGCCACGCGGGTGAACAGCAGCAGGTCGTCGAAGGCGAGGGTGCGCACGGCACCGATGGTAGCGAAGCCCCTGCCGGCGCGCCGCGCGCGGGCAGCCTGCGCGGCGCAGGGCGGTCCTTGTCGAGGCTCGGGGCGCCGGTGGGTCCCCGACACGCGACATGGCGCGCGCGATCGCGACTGCCCCGGCGTGTGCGGTCTCCGGTGTCCCGTCGTGGTGCTCAACGCTGATCGCGCGGCGGGCAACGCCCGTGCCGCTGGCGGAAGCGGCGCGGCTCCAGCGCATCGTGCTGCGACCACAGCCCGCGCCCGGCCTGCCGCGCATGGGCCTGCAGCCGGTCGTAGGGCCCAGGCTGCCGGCGGTAGCCGGGCGACCAGGCCAGTCCTTGCGACACCATCCAGCCACCGACGTCCTCGCCCGAGAGGTGCAGGCGCGCGACCACGCGGCCGTAGTCGTCCCGCCCGCGTTCGGACACCGTGACGCGCTGACCTTGCAACCGGCGGTGGAGCGCGTCGCGTGCCCGCTGGCCCCAGGCCTGGCAGATCTCCGGCGCGTCGATGCCCTGCACGCGCACCTGGATGCGCTGGCCACCCTGCACGCGGCGCACCCAGACGGTGTCGCCGTCGGTGACATAGGTGACGGTGGCCTGGTAGCTGCGCGCGGGCGCCGCGGCGGCGGCCAGCGGAAGCAGAAGGGCGGCGAGGAGGGGGGCGAGGAGGGCGCGGCAGCGCAGCATGGTGGAACCACAACGGCCGGCCGGGACCGCCCGCCGACCGTCGCGAGCCTCAAGCGAAGTGGTCGAACGAGCGGAACTCGTGCGGGACGGCGCGGCCCTCGGCGTCGAGCAAGCGGATGCCGTGCTGCGCCTCGATGCGGCCGATGCGGGAGACGGACGTCGCCGCGCTGCGGGCAGCCGCCAGCACGGCGTCGCGCCGGGCCTGCGGCGCGGTGAACGCCAGTTCGTAGTCGTCACCGCCGGCCAGCACGCAGCGCCATTGCAGCGACTGCTCGGGCAGGTCGGCGGCGTGCGCCTGGCCGCGCGCCGCGAGCAGTCCGGCCGCGGCTGGCAGCTCGATCGCGGCGCCGAGGCCCGAGGCCGCCAGGACATGGCCCAGATCGCCGAGCAGGCCGTCGCTCACGTCGATCGCTGACGTCGCAATGCCGCGCAGGGCCAGCCCGAGCGCCACCCGCGGCGTGGGCTGCTCCAGCCGCGCACGCGCCGCCTCGAACACCGCGGCGGGCAGTTGCACCGTGCCGCGGAAGGCTTCCAGTGCCAGCCGTGCGTCGCCCAGTGTGCCGCTGACGTACAGATCGTCGCCGGCCTGGGCGCCCGAGCGCAGCAGCGCCTGGCCGGTGGGCACCTCGCCAAAGACGGTGATGCAGATCGCCAGCGGGCCGCGCGTGGTGTCGCCGCCCACCAGCGCGCAGCCGTGCGTCCGCGCCAGCGCCAGCAGTCCCTGCGAGAAGCCCGCCAGCCAGGATTCGTCGGCGCCAGGCAGGGCCAGCGCCAGCGTGAAGGCGAGCGGGCGCGCACCGCAGGCGGCCAGGTCGCTCAGGTTGACGGCAAGCGCCTTGTGCCCCAGCCGGACCGGGTCGACGGTGGACAGGAAATGGCGCCCTTCGAGCAGCAGGTCGGACGACACCGCCAGCTGCATGCCCGGTGCCGGCGCGAGCAGCGCGCAATCGTCGCCGATGCCCAGCGCCACACCCGCCGCCGCAGCGCCTGCGGGGCGCCGGAAGAAACGGTCGATCAGGTCGAATTCACCCATGCGTGCCGGCGAGGATAGCGCGGCACGCGTGGCGGGTGTCAGACCCGGCGCGAGCTCCCGCGCAGCATGCCGTAGATCACCAGCAGGACAATGGCGCCGACGATCGACGCGATCCAGCCCGCGGGCTCGCCTTCGTGGTACCAGCCCATCGCCGTGCCGGCATAGCGGGCAATGAACGCGCCCGCGATGCCCAGCAGCGTGGTCATGATCAGGCCCATGCGGTCGTTGCCCGGCTTCAGTGCGCGGGCGAGCAGGCCGACGATGAAGCCGACGAGGATGGTTCCGAGGGTCGACATCGAAAGTTCTCCAGGTTGATTGCTGCGACCGATTCTGGAAGGGCCTGCGCGGCCCGGCTGTAGGACGGCGGCCGCAGCCGGCATCAGCCGAGCCCGAGCTAGCGCCGACCTTCGAAGCGCTGCGCGCCCTGCCGCACCACCTCCGCCAGCAGGCGCTCCCGCGACTGCTGCTGCCGCAGCCAGCGGGCATCGTTGGTGCCGAGTTCGGCATCCTCGCCGAGCAGCTGGATCGCCGGCCCGGTGCCCAGCCGTCGTGCATGGTCCGACAACTGGCGCAGGGTCTGCAGCAGGTGGTCGCGCAGCGGCATGTGGCGTCCGCTGACCGGATCGACGTAGACCGCCTCCAGCCCGAAGCGGCAGGCCTGGAAGCGGTTGTAGGTGTAGACCATGTAGTCGTCCTCCTGGGGCACGAAGGGCTGGTCGTGCAGGAACCACGCGGCGAGCGTCTGCACCAGGCCGGCCAGGGCCGCGGCCCGCTCCACGGTCAGGGGCGTGTCGAACACCCGGATCTCGATCGTCCCGTACTCGGGCTTGGGCCGGATGTCCCAGTAGAAGTCCTTCATGCTCTTGACCACGCCGGTGCGGGTGGTGCGCGCGAAGAAATCCTCGAAGCCGCGCCAGCTGAGGGTGAACGGCGCGCGGCCGGACATCGGAAACGCCGACACGGAGTTGAGCCGCGCGGAGTCGAACTGCGTGTCCTGTCCCTGCACGAAGGGGGACGAGGCCGACAGCGCGATGAAGTGCGGGATGTAGCGCGACATCCGGTGCAGCATCAGCAGCGCCGCATCGGCGTCGGGGCAGCCCACGTGCACATGCTGGCCGAACACGGTGAACTGCTTGGAGAGGTAGCCGTACAGCTCCGACAGTTCGCGAAAGCGCGGCTTGTCGTAGATGCGTTGCTGGTGCCACTGCTGGAACGGATGGGTGCCGCCGCCGACCACCGCGATGTTGAGGCGGTCGGCGCAGCGCACCAGCGCGTCGCGCAGCTGCGAGAGCTCGCCCAGCACCTGCGCGGCCGACTGGCAGACGCCGGTGGAGATCTCGATCATGCTGGAGGTCATCTCCGGCACCACCGCGCCGGGCAGCTGCAGGCGCCCCATCAGGCGCAGCATCTCGTCCGAGTACGGGGCCAGGTCGTAGTCGTGCGTGTTCACCAGCTGCAGCTCGAGCTCGACGCCGAGCGTGAGCGGCTCGGAGTGGCGGAACGCCTCGAGCGCCGGCGTGGCCGCGGGCGACTCGCCGGCAGGCGTGACGTCCGGCAGGCGCGGCTCAGGCAACCGTCGCTCCGGCCACCGGCACGCTGCGCGAGCTCTCGCGGGCCTGGTGGATCACGTAGGTCGCGATGATGGCGCCCAGCACCTCCATCAGCAGGATCGCGGGCAGTGCGATGCCGGCGATGCGGGGGCCCAGCGTCATCGAGGCCGAGGCGAACTGCGACACCAGCAGCAGCGCCACCGACGACATCGGCGACATCGCCCAGCCCACCATGAGCGCCTGCCGCCAGCTGGTGCCGCTGCCCGGGTTGGCCACCAGCACGCCCAGCACCTTGGCCACGCCGCGGACGCCCACCAGCGCCAGCACCACGCCGGCGACCGCGGGCGCCCAGTCCGCCTGGGCAGCGACCACCGAGACCAGCACGAAGGTGAGCATCACCAGCAGCGAGGCTGCAGTGCCGAGCTGGCGTGGCCAGGCCCACGGCCGCGGGTTCAGCTGCTTGAGCAGCAGGCCGGCGAGCAGGGCCGACAGGGGCGCCGAGCCGCCGAAGTGCGCGGCGATGGTGGTGCCGGCCGCGATGGTCGCGATCAGCAGGATCGAGGTGTTCTCGCTGGTGGGACTCATGAGGCGCAGCGCGATCCGCAGCGCGAGCGCCAGCCCCGCGCCCACCGCGACCGACAGCCCCAGCACCACCGCCACCGGCATCAGCAGGTCGACCAGGTTGGTCTCCTCGCGGTGCAGCACGCCGACCCGTGCCGCCACGAACGTCAGCGCATAGAGCGCGCCAAGGGCCGACAGCACGATCACCCGGTCCGTCACGGGGCCGGTGGCCCGCGTGTCGGCCACCACACGGCTGAGGACCGCGGGCGAGGACACGATGGCAATCAGGGCGAGCGCATCGGCGACCGAGGGCCGCACGTCCAGCCAGCGCATCGCGACGTACACCAGCGCATAGGTGAGGGCAGCTTCCAGCAGGCTTTGCAGCAGCACCATCGGGTTGTGCCGGAACCAGCGCAGCGCGATGCGGCCGCCGGTCTCGAACAGCACGATCGACACGCCGAGCTCCAGCAGGAACAGGCCGATGCCCTGCAGCGGCCAGGGCACGCCGCTGAAGCCGGCCAGGCCGGCCAGCGTGCCGACGGCAGAGTAGCCGACCACCTTGGGCAGGGCCATGTGCCGCTGCACCAGCTGGCCGGCCGCGGCCGCCAGTGCCAGCAGGAGCGACCACTGCACGGTCGGCAGTCCAGCCGAGGGCCTGAGCCACTGGCCCCAGATGGCAGTGATGTCGATCATGCGCTTCCCCCGCGCCGCAATGTACGGGCCGCCGGCTGGCTCAGCATGTAGGACAAGGTGCTGACAGGTGCTATGAAAACAGGAGCGCGACGTGCCGAGCCGGCGCCGTCTGTCCTAGTGCAGCACGCGGCGCGTGCCGTCTTCCAGCAGGAACGGTGCGATCGGCGCTTCGAAGCGCTCGCCGTCCTCGGCGACGCAGAAGTAGCTGCCTTCCATGCTGCCGCCGGGCGTGCGCAGCCGGCAGCCGCTGCTGTACTGGAACGACTGCCCCGGCTGCAGCAAGGGCTGATGGCCGACCACGCCCAGCCCCTTGACCTCTTCCACCCGGCCGGCGGCGTCGGTGATGATCCAGTGGCGCGAGATCAGCTGGGCGGCGACCTCGCCGGTGTTGGTGACCGTGACGGTGTAGGAGAAGCTGAAGACGCCTTGTTCCGGGGCCGACTCATCGGGAAGGAACGCCGGCTGAACCTCGACGTGGAGCTGGTACCTGGCCATCGGCGGATCGTACCCGGCATCGCATTTGCGAGAATCCGCGCCATGAGCACCCTCCATCGCATCGCCCCGTCCATCCTCTCCGCGGACTTCGCCCGGCTGGGCGAGGAACTGAAGAACGTGATCGCGGCGGGGGCCGACTGGATCCATTTCGACGTGATGGACAACCACTACGTCCCGAACCTGACCTTCGGCCCGATGGTCTGTTCGGCGCTCAAGCCGCATGCCCGGCGCGCCGACGGCACGCCGGTGCCGATCGACGTGCACCTCATGGTCGAACCGGTCGATGCGCTGGCGCAGGCGTTCGCCGAGGCCGGTGCCGACTACATCAGCTTCCATCCCGATGCGTCGGCGCATGCGCACCGCAGCGTGCAGGCGATCCGGGCGCGCGGCTGCAAGGCCGGCCTGGTGTTCAATCCGGCCGCGCCGCTGGACGTGCTGGACTGGCTGATCGACGACATCGACCTGATCCTCATCATGAGCGTCAACCCCGGCTTCGGTGGCCAGGGGTTCATCGACTCGGCACTGCGCAAGATCGAGCAGGCCCGCCGCCGCATCGAGGCCAGCGGCAAGGACATCCGGCTGGAGGTGGACGGCGGCATCAAGGCCGACAACATCGCCCGGGTGGCGGCTGCGGGGGCCGACACCTTCGTCGCGGGCAGCGCCATCTTCGGCAAACCAGACTACAAAGCAGTGATCGACAGCATGCGCGCCGCGCTGCGCGGCTGAACGCCGCCGGCGTCAGGGCCTGAACGTCTTCTCGCCGTCGGGCAGGTCCTCGCGCAGCTTGTCGTAAGTGGCGTCCAGTTCGGCGCCCTTGCTGGTGTCGGTGACGCCGTGCTCGGCGTCGGCCTGGCCCGCCTTGGCCACGCGGCGCATCGAGGGCTCCTGCTCCGGCTGGCTGTCGACCGACTCGTCGCGCTCATAGGGCATCCGCGGCACCTCGTGCTGGTTCTCGCCCTGTTCCATCCGGGTGTTGTTGTCCCGGGCCGAGGGCTGCTCGCCGCCCGTGCCCGGCTCCGGCGGGTTGGTCATCCGTTCACGCATCGTCCAATCCTTTCCAGTGCGTCCATCGTCGCGGCGCCCCCGGGGGACGCGGGTAGGACAGCGACGCGCGGCGTTCCTGGCTGGCAGAGCCTTGGCGTGGGAGATGTCCTACAACGGGTGCCAGCCCCGGCGGACAAACGCTCCGGCCCATCGGCTACGGGGCATTGCCCATGAGCTACGTAAGCTGGTCGTCTCGAATCGAGGTCGTCACCGGAAGGGAGCGTTGCCATGGACATGATCACCGCCGTGCCGGACTGGCTGGTCTGGTGCGCCGCCTCGGGGGCCGGAGCGTTCGCCCTGACCGTGGTGGTCAACACCATCGAGGCGGCGCTCGACCTCGAGCCCTGAGCCGAACAAGAACCGGCACGCGCCCGCAGGGCAGCGGCCACCAGGAGCATCCATGCCCCAGTCCAGACCGGACGCCTCGCGCAGACCGAAGGCCGGCGAACCCGCCTCGGCCAAGCAGAAGCAGCTGGAGAGCTTCGGCCAGGGTCCGGACAACGTCCTCACCACCAGCCAGGGCGTGGTGATCCCGGACAACCACAACTCCCTGCGTGCCGGCCTGCGCGGCCCGACGCTGCTGGAGGATTTCATCCTCCTCGAGAAGCTGACCCACTTCGACCACGAGCGGATCCCCGAGCGCGTCGTCCACGCGCGCGGTGCGGGCGCGCACGGGTACTTCGAGCTCTACCGCTCGCTGGGCCAGTACACGAAAGCCGACTTCCTGCAGGAGGACGGCCTCCGTACGCCGGTGTTCGTGCGCTTCTCCACCGTCGCCGGCGAGCGCGGATCGGCCGACACGGTGCGCGACCTGCGCGGCTTCGCGGTCAAGTTCTACACCCGGGAAGGCAACTACGACCTGGTCGGCGCCAGCATGCCCGTGTTCTTCATCCAGGACGCGATGAAGTTCCCCGACCTGATCCACGCATTGAAGCCGGAGCCCCACCACGGCATGCCGCAGGCCTCCAGCGCGCACGACACCTTCTGGGACTTCGTCTCGCTGATGCCCGAGAGCACGCATGCGCTGATGTGGCTGATGTCCGATCGCGCGCTGCCGCGCAGCCTGCGGATGATGGAAGGCTTCGGCGTCCACACCTTCCGGTTCATCAATGCGCACGGCGTGTCGCACTTCGTCAAGTTCCACTGGCGCCCCAAGCTGGGCAAGCACGCGCTGGCCTGGGACGAGGCGCAGAAGTTGGCCGGCAAGGACCCCGACTTCCATCGGCGCGATCTCTGGGAGTCGATCGCCCGCGGCCACTGTCCCGAATGGGAGCTGGGGCTGCAGCTGGTGGAGGAGGGCAAGGCGGCCGCGCTCGGGTTCGACCTCCTGGATCCCACTAAGCTCATCCCCGAGGAGCTGGTGCCGGTGCAGCTGGTCGGCAAGCTCGTGCTCAACCGCAATCCGGACAACTATTTCAGCGAGACCGAGCAGGTTGCCTTTCATCCCGGCCACCTGGTGCCGGGCATCGATTTCAGCGCCGACCCGCTGCTGCAGGGGCGGCTGTTCTCGTACACGGACACGCAGCTGTCGCGGCTGGGCGGGCCCAACTTCCACGAGCTGCCGGTCAACCGCAGCGTGTGCCCCTTCCACAACTACTCGCGTGACGGCATGCACCGCATGATGGTGCCGCGCGGCCAGGTCAGCTACGAGCCCAACTCCCTGGCCAGCGGCTCCGAGTTCCGCGTCGACGGCGCCCAGCAGGGCTTCCAGTCGTACCCCGAGGAGATGGAATCGCCCAAGGTGCGCCGCCGCAGCCCCAGTTTCGACGACCACTTCAGCCAGGCCACCCTGTTCTGGAACAGCCAGAGCGCCGCCGAGAAGGAGCACATCGTGGCGGCCTTCCAGTACGAGCTGTCCCGGGTGGAGACCGCGGCGATCCGCCAGCGGGTGGTGGACACGCTGGCGCACGTCGACCCCAAACTCGCCAGGAAGGTGGCCGAGCCGCTGGCGATCGCGCCGCCCGACCCGCGGGCCGCGGCGGGCCGCGCGGGCTTCCGGGAGGCACGCGCCAAGCTGCCGATCGAGGCCTCGCCGTCGCTCAGCATGGAATGCATGGGCGGCAGCATCGCCACCCGCCGGGTCGCCGTGCTGGTGGCCGCCGGCGTCGAGATCGGCGCCCTCAAGATCATCCAGCAGGCGCTGGCCGATGCCGGAGCCGTCACGCGCATCGTCGCCGCCCACCTGGGCGTCGTCTCCACCTCGTCCGGCCAGCAGCTCGCGGTGGACCACAGCTTCCTGAACACCTCGTCGATCCAGTTCGATGCCGTGCTGGTGCCCGGCGGGGCCACGCACGCGCAGGCGCTGTGCGCCAACGGCGACGCGGTGCACTTCGTGCTGGAGGCCTACCGCCACTGCAAGGCGATCTGCCTGATCGGCGCCGGCGCGGAGCTGCTGCGCGGCGCGGGACTCGACCCGGATGCCGAGCCACCGGCCGGCGTGCTGATCGGCAACGGTGACCCGAGCACGCGCGTCCCGCTGGCGCAGGGCTTCGTTGCCGCCATCGGCAAGCACCGCCACTGGTCGCGTGCCCGGCTCGACGCCGTGCCGGCCTAGCGTCGGCAGCTCCAACGCGACAGCAGCCTGCTCCTACTGCTGTCGGGTCCGAATGCCGACCCGACCGTGCGCGCCCCGGCCGTTCAATCCGGTCGTGGCCGGCACGGTGCCGGTCGCCAATCCCGACAGGAGATCAGACCATGGCATCGAACAAGCAGGGCAAGCAGGGCGCGGGCAACGCGGGCGGCACGTCGCAGCGCGGCTTCGCCTCCATGGATCCCGGGCGCCAGCGCGAGATCGCCAGCCAGGGCGGGAAGGCCGCCCACGAGAAGGGAACGGCGCACGAATTCAACTCGCAAGAGGCCCGCGAAGCCGGCAGCAAGGGGGGCAAGGCCGCCCACGAGAAGGGCACGGCGCACGAGTTCAATTCGCAGGAGGCGCGCGAAGCCGGCCGCAAGGGCGGGCAGGCCAGCGGCGGCGGGCGCTCACCGGGCACGCCTGCGGCCGGGCAGGCGCGCGGCAAGCCGTGAGGCCGCCGGCGCGTCGGCTGGCGGCCGCTCGCGCCGGCTGACGACTCCGGGCGAGCCCGTCGGCATGGCGGGAGGCGGCCGCCGTGCCACTGCCGGCCCGCGCGGGTGTTGCACACTCGCGCGATGACCGTTCCCCCCGATCTCCAGGCTGCGATCGTCGACCTTGACGGAACCCTCGTCGACACGCTGGGCGACTTTTGCGCAGCGCTCGATGCTGTCCATGCCGAGTTGCAGCTGGCGCGCGTGCCGCGCAGTGCCGTCGAGCACATGGTGGGCAAGGGGTCCGAGCACCTGATCCGCTCGGCCCTGCAGCACGTGGGCGCCGACGAGAGGCTGTACGAGCGGGCCTGGGCGGCCTACCAGCGGCACTACCGCGCGATCAATGGCCGCCACGCCGAGGTGTACCCCGGCGTGCGCGAGGGACTGGACCTGCTGCAGGGCGCCGGGCTGCGGCTCGCGTGCGTGACCAACAAGCCGACCGCCTTCGCCCGCGACCTGCTGGCGGCCAAGGCGCTGGCCGGGTATTTCCCGCTGGTGTTCGGCGGTGACGCCTTCGAGCGCAAGAAGCCCCACCCCCAGCCCCTGCTGGAAACCTGCCGGGCGCTGGGCAGCGCGCCGGCACGGACGCTGATGCTGGGCGATTCGAGCAACGACGCGGCGGCCGCGCGGGCGGCCGGTTGCCCGGTGGTGCTGGTGACCTACGGCTACAACCACGGCGAGCCGGTGCGGGCCGTCGACGCCGACGGTTTCGTGGCTTCGCTGGCCGACGTGCTGCTGCCCCGCTAAGCCGCCAGGTCGCCAAGGCGGCCGGCGACTTGGGCCGCTTCAGGCGCCCGCTTTGCCGAGCAGCGCTTCCTTGAGCTTCCAGTCCGCCGGCACGGGGCCGAGCCAGATGCGCATCAGGGCCGTGAAGAACTCGGGCTCCTTGAATGGCTCGCCCTGCTGGACACCCCGCAGGGTGAGGACCGCGCCGACCCCGGGGACCCAGTCGATCGCGAAGCTGTCGCCGGCGTTCAGGCGCTTGTTGTCGCTGAAGATCTGGCTCATGCGCATGACACCGGGGATCAGTTTCATGAACGCGGCCTTGTCCATGTTGTCTTCCATCCCGCGGGTGAACAGCTTGCCCAGCTCGGCGGAGTCGATGTCGCGCAACATGGTGATGCTGATGCGACGCGGCCCGGGCATCGCGAGCACCTCGTCCGGCGTGCCGGCCTTCTTCGGCAGGTACAACCCGGCCGTGTACACCTTGAACACGGCCTTGTAGCGCACCCCCGCGCCGTTGAGCTGCAGCCTGGTTCCGCGGATGTCGTAGGTGTCGTCGTACTTCACACCCGACACCACCACCGGCTCTGCACCCGCGGCCAGCGTGGCGAACGCCGCCGCGCAAGCCATCCATTTCAGTCGTGTTCCCGGCATCCTTTTCTCCTCGCCACAAAAAGAACGAACGTTCGTCAGGGCCCGATGTTACGACTTGCTACAAGCCCGGCATCGGGGTTTTCGCGCCCGGCACCCGCGCAGGTGGGGCGTGCAGGACCGCTGGCCTCGTTTGCTACACTCGTCTCGATGTTCATCCACCGCACCACCATCACAGGTTGCTCGGACCGGGGAGCCTGGCCCTGGCGCAAGCCTGACAACGTGCGTTCCTGATCCGCACGGGGCTGCCCGTGCCCCGCGCCCCGGCTCCCGGGGCACCCCCGATGGATGGCGGCCCCGGCCGCGCGAGCTTGTGGAGGCTCACCCTTGATCACCGAACTCGAATTCAAGAGCCTGGCACTGCAGGGCTTCAACCGCATCCCCTTGATTGCGGAAGCCTTTGCGGACCTGGAAACCCCCCTGTCGCTCTACCTGAAGCTGGCGCACGGCAAGGGCACGGGCCGCCACAGCTTCCTGCTGGAATCCGTGGTCGGCGGCGAACGCTTCGGCCGCTACAGCTTCATCGGCCTGCCGGCGCGCACGCTGCTGCAGGCCAGCGGCTTCGGCGCGGATGCGGTGACGGAAGTGGTCACTGAGGGCGACGTCGTCGAGCGGGTGCGCGGCAATCCGCTGGACTTCATCGAGGCCTACCAGAAGCGCTTCAAGGTGGCACTGCGGCCAGGCCTTCCCCGGTTTTGCGGCGGGCTGGCCGGGTACTTCGGCTATGACGTCGTGCGCCACATCGAGAAGAAGCTGGAGAACAGCTGCCCCCCCGACACCCTGGGCTGCCCCGACATCCTGCTGCTGCAGTGCGAGGAACTCGCGGTCATCGACAACCTGTCGGGCAAGCTGTACCTGATCGTCTATGCCGATCCGGCGCGGCCGGAGGCCTACGCCAGCGGCAAGAAGCGGCTGCGCGAACTGAAGGAGCAGCTGAAATACTCGGTGAGCGCGCCGACGGTGCGCCAGACGCAGACCTTCCCGGCCGAGCGCGAGTTCGCCAAGGCCGACTACCTGCGCGCGGTCGACCAGGCCAAGGAGCTGATCGCGGCGGGCGACTTCATGCAGGTCCAGGTGGGCCAGCGCATCAAGAAGCGCTACACCGAGTCGCCGCTGTCGCTGTACCGCGCGTTGCGGTCGCTCAATCCGAGCCCCTACATGTACTACTACGACTTCGGCGAGTTCCAGGTCGTGGGTGCCTCGCCCGAGATCCTGGTGCGGCAGGAACAGACGCCGGAAGGCCAGAAGGTCACGATCCGTCCCCTGGCCGGCACGCGCCCGCGCGGCGCCACGCCGGAGATCGACAAGGCCGTGGAGCAGGAGCTGGTGAGCGATCCCAAGGAGCGCGCCGAGCACGTGATGCTGATCGACCTGGCCCGCAACGACATCGGCCGCATCGCCAAGACCGGCAGCGTGAAGGTGACCGAGGCGTTCGCGGTCGAGCGCTACAGCCACGTGATGCACATCGTGAGCAACGTCGAGGGCCTGCTGAACGACGGCATGAGCAGCATCGACGTGCTGAAGGCGACATTCCCGGCCGGCACCCTGACCGGTGCGCCGAAGGTGCACGCCATGGAACTGATCGACCGCCTGGAGCCGAGCAAGCGGGGCCTGTACGGCGGCGCCTGCGGGTACCTCAGCTATGCAGGGGACATGGACGTCGCGATCGCCATCCGCACCGGCATCGTCAAGGACCAGATGCTGTACGTCCAGGCGGCTGCCGGGGTCGTGGCCGATTCCGTGCCCGAGCTCGAATGGAAGGAGACCGAGGCCAAGGCGCGCGCCCTGCTGCGCGCGTCGGAACTGGTCGAGGAGGGGCTGGAATGAACACCACTGCCCGGGAACTCGGCGCGCGCCTTGCCTCCGGCCTGCGCGCAGCCGAGCAAGCGACCAGCGAGGGGACGCGATGAAACTGCTGATGGTCGACAACTACGACAGCTTCACCTACAACCTGGTGCAGTACTTCGGCGAGCTCGGGGCGCAGGTCGAGGTGTTCCGCAACGACGAGATCACGGTCGAGGGCATCGCGCAGCGCGCGCCCGACCGGCTGGTGATCTCGCCCGGCCCGTGCTCGCCGGCCGAGGCCGGGATCTCGGTCGAGGCGATCCGCCACTTCGCCGGCAAGCTGCCGATCCTCGGCGTGTGCCTGGGGCACCAGAGCATCGGGGCCGCCTTCGGCGGCCGCATCATCCGGGCGCAGCAATTGATGCACGGAAAGGTCAGCGAGATCTCCACCACGCGGCAGGGCGTGTTCGCCGGCCTGCCCGAGCGGTTCACCGTGAACCGCTACCACTCCCTGGCCATCGAGCGCGACACCTGCCCCGCGCAGCTGCAGCCCACCGCCTGGACCGACGACGGCGAGATCATGGGCGTGCGGCACCGCGAACTGCCGATCCAGGGGGTGCAGTTCCATCCCGAGTCCATCCTCACCGAGCATGGCCACGCCATGCTGAAGAACTTCCTCGACCAGCAGGCCTGACATGGGCACCGTCATCGACCTGCGCAGCGACACCGTCACCCGGCCGACGGCCGCCATGCGCGAGGCGATGCTGGCCGCCCCGCTCGGCGACGACGTCTTCGGCGACGATCCCAGCGTGAACGCGCTGCAGGAGCGGATCGCCGACCTGCTCGGATTCGAGGCCGCCCTGTTCGTGCCGACCGGGACGCAGGGCAACCTGTGCGCCGTGCTCGCCCACTGCCAGCGCGGCGACGAGTACATCGTCGGCCAGCAGCAGCATTGCTACCGCTGGGAAGGCGGCGGCGCCGCGGTGTTCGGCAGCGTGCAGCCGCAGCCGCTGGAGCACCAAGCGGACGGCACGCTCGCGCTGTCTGCGATCGAAGCCGCGATCAAGCCGGACGACCCGCATTTCGCGCGCAGTCGGCTGCTGGCGCTGGAGAACACGCTGGGCGGCAAGCTGATGCCGATGGACTGGCTGGAGCAGGCCACGGCGCTCGCCCGTCGGCACGGCCTGGCCCGGCATCTGGACGGCGCCCGCTTGTTCAACGCGGCCATCGCGCAGGCGCAGGCGAGCGGCGCCGACCCGCGTGCCGAGGCCCGCCGGATCGCCAGCCACTTCGACAGCGTCTCGGTGTGCTTCAGCAAGGGGCTGGGGACGCCGGCGGGCTCGGCCCTGTGCGGCTCGCGCGAGCTGATCGCCCGGGCTCGCCGGATCCGCAAGATGGCCGGCGGCGCGATGCGCCAGGCCGGGCTGCTGGCAGCCGCGGCCAACCATGCGCTCGACCACCACATCGAGCGGCTGGCGCAGGACCATGCCCTGGCGCGTCGCCTGGCGCAGGGCCTCGAGGGCCTCGATGGTCTGCGGGTCGAACCGCCGCAGACCAACATCGTGTTCGTCGATCTCACCGGTCCCGCGCGCGAGCGTTCGGGCGACCTGCTGGACACGCTGCGGGCCGAGGGCATTCTCGCGACCGGCCTGTACCGGCTGCGCTTCGTCACGCACCTGGATGTCGACGACGCGGGCATCGACCGCGCGGTCGCGGCGATCCGCGCGTTCCTGCGCGCCTGAACTCCATGCCCGACCTGCACCACCTGCTGCTGTTCGTCGCCGCCGGCTGGCTGTTGAACCTCACGCCCGGCCCCGACGTCCTGTACATCGTCAACCAGTCGCTGCGCTCGGGCGTTCGCGCCGGCGTCGTGGGCGGCCTGGGCATCACGGCCGGCTGCTGCGTGCACGTGGTCGCCGCCGCGCTCGGGCTGGGCGCGCTGCTCGCGACCTCCGCGCTGGCGTTCGAGGCGCTGCGCTGGCTCGGCGCGGTCTACCTCCTGTGGGTCGGGCTGAAGCTGCTGCTGTCCCGGGCAGCGGCGCCGGGCGCCCTGGACGGGGTCGCCGGGGACGCGCCGCCGGTGGGCCTGGGCAGCGTGTTCCTGGGTGGCTTCTGGACCAACGTCCTGAACCCGAAGGTCGCGATCTTCTTCCTGGCGTTCGTGCCGCAATTCATTCCCGCTGATGCGGCCGACAAGACCCTGTCGTTCGTGCTGCTCGGCGCTCTTTTCAACGTCAACAGCATTCCGGTGAACACGGGCTGGGCGCTCGCGGCGGCGTGGATGGCACGCCGCGACGCCGTGCAGCGCGGCTTGCGCCGGCTGGACCACGTGGCCGGCGCGATGTTCATCGCGTTCGGGCTGCGGCTGGCGCTGTCCGACAATCCGACCCGTTGAGAACCGAGGAGAAGCCCATGCCCATCACCCCGCAGGAGGCGCTCCAGCGCACCATCGAGCACCGCGAGATCTTCCATGACGAGATGCTGAAGATCGTGCGGCTGATCATGAGCGGCGAGCTGTCGCCGGTGATGACGGCCGCGCTGATCACGGGCCTTCGCGTGAAGAAGGAGACCATCGGCGAGATCACCGCGGCGGCCGAGGTGATGCGCGAGTTCTCCACCAAGGTGCACATCGCCGACAAGCGCCACCTGGTCGACATCGTGGGAACCGGCGGGGATGGTTCGCACACCTTCAACATCTCGACCTGCGCGATGTTCGTCGCCGCGGCGGCCGGTGCGAAGGTCAGCAAGCACGGCGGCCGCAGCGTCAGCAGCAAGTCCGGCAGCGCCGACGTGCTCGAGAGCCTGGGCCTGAACCTGAACCTGTCGCCGGAGGCGATCGCCCGGTGCGTGCAGGAGGTGGGCATCGGCTTCATGTTCGCGCCGAACCACCATCCCGCCATGAAGAACGTCGCCCCCGTGCGCAAGGAGCTCGGCGTGCGCACCATCTTCAACATCCTCGGCCCGCTGACGAACCCGGCTGGCGCGCCGAACATCCTGATGGGCGTCTTCCATCCGGACCTGGTGGGCATCCAGGTGCGTGCGCTTCAGCGGCTGGGGGCCGAGCACGCGCTGGTCGTGTACGGGCGCGACGGAATGGACGAGGTCAGCCTCGGCGCGGCCACCCTGGTCGGCGAGCTGAAGGACGGCCATGTGCGGGAGTACGAGATCCACCCCGAGGACTTCGGGCTGCCGATGGCCAGCAACCGCGCGCTCAAGGTCGAGACGGCCGAGCAGTCCAAGGCGATGCTGCTGTCGGTGCTGGACAACCAGCCGGGACCGGCCCGCGACATCGTGGTGCTGAACGCGGCCGCCGCGCTGTACGCCGCGAACGTCGTGGACAGCATCCACTCGGGCATCGAGCGGGCGCGCGACGCTATCGCCTCTGGTGCTGCCAGGGCGCGGCTGGATGGGCTGGTGGCGCTGTCCACCCGGCTGGCGGGCTGAACGATGGCCGACATCCTGGAGAAGATCGTCGCGGTCAAGCGCGAGGAGATCGCCGCCGCGAAGAAGAAGGTGTCGCTCGAGGCGATCCGGTTCGACGCCGAGAGCCGTGTGCTGACGCGCGATTTCGTCGGCGCCTTGCGCGCCAGGATCGCGTCCGGCCGCAGCGCGGTGATTGCCGAGGTCAAGAAGGCCAGTCCCAGCAAGGGCGTGCTGCGGCAGGATTTCATTCCGGCCGACATCGCGCAGAGCTACGCGGAGCATGGCGCCGCATGCCTGTCGGTGCTGACCGACCGGCAGTTCTTCCAGGGGCAGCCCGACTACCTGAAACAGGCGCGGGCCTCGTGCGACCTGCCGGTGCTGCGCAAGGATTTCCTGGTCGATCCCTACCAGGTGTACGAATCGCGCGCGATGGGCGCCGACTGCATCCTGCTGATCGCCGCCTGCCTGGACGACGCCCGGATGGCCGAGCTCGAGGCGATCGCGCGGAGTCTGGACATGGCGGTGCTGGTCGAGGTGCACGACGCGCAGGAACTGCAGCGCGCACTGAAGCTCAGGACGCCGCTGGTGGGCATCAACAACCGCAACCTGCGCACCTTCGAGGTCACGCTGGACACCACCCTGGGCATGCTGCAGGACGTGCCGCCCGACCGCCTGCTGGTCACTGAATCGGGCATCCTGGGTCCGCAGGACGTGCGGCGCATGCGCGATGCCGGGGTGCACGCGTTCCTCGTCGGCGAGGCGTTCATGCGCGCCCCGGACCCCGGCGAGGCACTCGCGGCGCTGTTCGGGAGCTGAGGCGGATGGGCCAGGCCAGCCTGCCGCTGGGCGCCGCTGACCCACCGAAGCTCGCGCGCTGGGACCCTCCCACGGGCGGCCTGGCCGCGGGCTGGCAGCCGGTGGTCGACCGGTTCTTCGCGGCGCCGGCCGGGCAGGCACTGACCGCCTTCCTGCGCGAGCGGCTGGCGCAGGGCGCCGTCATCTATCCGCCACGACCCCTGCGCGCGCTCGAGACCACGCCGCTGGCGGCGGTCCGCGCGGTCATCCTCGGCCAGGATCCGTACCACGGGCCCGGGCAGGCCGAAGGGCTGGCGTTCTCGGTGCCGGCCGGTGTCAGGCTGCCGCCGTCGCTGCGCAACATCTTCAAGGAACTGGGTTGCGGCACGGACCGTCCGCTGCCGCCCAGCGGTTCCCTGCTGCACTGGGCCCAGCAGGGCGTCCTGCTGCTCAACGCCAGCCTCACGGTCGAGGACGGGCAGGCCGGCAGCCATGCGCGCAAGGGCTGGGAGGCGCTGACCGACATGCTGCTGGCCGAAGTGGCGGCCAGGGCGTCCCCTTGCGTCTACCTGCTGTGGGGCGCGCACGCGCAGGCCAAGGCCCGGCTGATCGAGGACACCGCCGCCGCGCAGGGGCGTGAGATCCTCGTGCTGCAGGCCAACCATCCCTCCCCGCTGTCGGCCGCCCGGCCACCCGTGCCATTCCTCGGCTGCGGCCACTTCGCCCAGGCTCGCCAGTGGCTCGCCGGGCGCGGCCACCCAGGTTTCTTCGTCTAACGGCGCCGCCCCAGCAGGCGCGCCAGCCACGGACGCCACAGGCTGCGGTCCGGAGCTGCGCGGGGCACCGCCAGGCGCGCGTCGTCCAGGTCGTCGCTGCGGATGTCGATGGTGCCGCGCTGGCCGAGCGCGTCGGCATGGCGCGCGAGCCATTGGCGGGCAGCGGCCTGGCCCATGCCGAACAGGGCCCGCAGCATGGCCGCGTCGGTCGAGGTGCGGGTGGAGCTCGGATAGGTGCGGATCGCTTCGCCGGCGTCGATGCGGTGCATGCGCACCAGCTTGCAGGTGGTGTCGCGCAGCTCGCCGCGGACGATCAACGCGTTGATGAACTCGATGGTGCGCATCTGCGTGAGCAGGCTGGCGTTGAAGGTGAGCTCGTTGATGCGGTTGAGGATCTCGGCCGAGGTCTTCGGCGTGCCGTCGACCTCCAGCGGATTGATCTGCACCAGCATCAGGTCGGCGCTGCCGCATTGGCGGATGAGGGGGGTGAGGGCCGGATTGGCGCAATAGCCACCGTCCCAGTACGCCTGCCCGTCGATCTCGACCGCCTGGAACAGCATCGGCAGGCAGGCCGAGGCCATCACCGCATCGGCGTGCAGCTGCTGGCCGGTGAAGATCACGGCGCGGCCGGTCGCCACGTGCGTGGCCGAGACGAACACCTTCAAGGGGCCGCGCGCGATCGCCGCGAAGTCCACCTGCTCGTGCAGCAGGTCGCGCAGCGGGTTCAGCCCGAGCGGATTGGCGTGGTACGGCGACACCGCCTGGTGCGCCGCGCGCACCAGCCAGTCGCCACTGGCGAACTCCGGGGCCATGCCGCCCCACAGCAGGCGCGTCCATTGCCGCTGCCAGGCGCCCAGCGCATCCCAGGCGCCGACCTGGTCCCACAGCCGGGCCAGCGCCTCGCGCGCACCCTCGCGCGGGTCGCGCCCCGCAGCGGCAGCCCGGGCGTAGCCGCTGGCCAGGACCACTGCGTTGAGCGCGCCGGCACTGGTGCCGCTCAGGCCTTCCAGCCCGATGCGTCCGTCGTCGAGCAGCGCGTCGAGCACGCCCCAGGTGAAGGCGCCGTGGGAGCCGCCGCCCTGCAGGGCCAGGTTGAGCGTGTGCATGCCGGGCCGGGTTGCAAGTTCCATGCGGGGGGATTCTGCGGGGCCGTCGTGACACGATCCGGTGCGTTCGTGGTGCAAGGACGCGCTAGGGTCGCCAAACGATGGTATATTTCGAGGTTCGCCGGAGGGGTGCCCGAGTGGCTAAAGGGGGCAGACTGTAAATCTGTTGGCTTACGCCTACGCTGGTTCGAATCCAGCCTCCTCCACCAGCCTCCTTGTCGGAGGTCGGCGAATGTGTACGAGACGATTGAGTGGTAGCTGAAGGGAAGCTCGTCGGCCGTGGTGCCGGCGGGTCCGCCAGGGGCTCGTGAATTGCGCCCGATGCGGGTGTAGTTCAATGGTAGAACCTTAGCCTTCCAAGCTAATGACGCGGGTTCGATTCCCGCCACCCGCTCCAGTTGGTCGTCGTTGTGCCGGCGAAAGAATTTCGCCCTTGTGGCTCAGTGGTAGAGCACTCCCTTGGTAAGGGAGAGGTCGCGGGTCCGATTCCCGCCAAGGGCACCAGTACTTGAAGTGATCGTCAGTTCTTTTTTCGGAAGGCGAAAAAATGGCAAAAGGTAAATTCGAGCGCACCAAGCCGCACGTGAACGTGGGCACGATCGGTCACGTGGACCATGGCAAGACCACGCTGACGGCGGCCATCACGACGGTGCTGTCGACCAAGTTCGGCGGCGAAGCCAAGGCCTACGACCAGATCGACGCGGCTCCGGAAGAAAAGGCGCGCGGCATCACGATCAACACCGCGCACGTGGAGTACGAGACGGCCAACCGCCACTACGCCCACGTGGACTGCC
>NZ_DASRTN010000003.1:0-230664 GCF_035655895.1 Ramlibacter sp. | reverse complement strand
TGGCTCCTGCGCGCAGGAGCCACGACATCAGATCCGCATCGGCATCACGACGTACTTGAAGTTCGCGTCTTCCGGATTGGTGATCAGGGCCGAGCTGTTGCTGTCGGCCAGTTCCATCTTGACCATCTCCTGGCCCATGTTGGCCAGGGCGTCGATCAGGTAGGTGACGTTGAAGCCGATCTCGATGGCGTCGCCGCCGTAGTCGATGTCCAGCTCGTCGATCGCCTCTTCCTGCTCGGCGTTGTTGCTCGCCACGCGCAGCGTGCCCGGCTCGATGTTCAGGCGCACGCCCTTGAACTTCTCGCTGGTCAGGATCGCGGTGCGCTGCAGGCTGGCCAGCAGCGGCTGGCGGCCCAGGGTGACCGAGTTCTTGTGGTTCTTCGGGATCACGCGGTTGTAGTCGGGGAACTTGCCCTCGACCAGCTTGGTGACGAACTCCATGCCGCCGAAGGAGAACTTGGCCTGGTTGCTGGCGAACTGCATCTCGATGGCACCTTCGGCATCCGACAGCAGGCGCTGCATCTCCAGCACGGTCTTGCGCGGCAGGATCACTTCCTGGCGCGGCACCTCGACGTCGAGCGTGGCGCTGGCGAAGGCCAGGCGGTGTCCGTCGGTGGCCACCAGCGACAGCTGCTTGCCTTCGGCCACGAACAGGATGCCGTTGAGGTAGTAGCGGATGTCGTGCACCGCCATGGCGAAGGAGACCTGCGCCAGCAGCGCCTTGAGCGTCTTCTGCGGCACGCTGAACACCGGGCCGAAGCTGGCGGCTTCCTGCACCAGCGGGAAGTCCTCGGCCGGCAGCGTCTGCAGCGTGAAGCGGCTCTTGCCGCCCTTGAGCAGCAGCTTGTTCTGGCTGGACTCGATGCTCACCGTCTGGTCTGACGGCATGGTGCGCAGGATGTCGATCAGCTTGCGCGCGCCCACCGTGGTGGTGAAGTTGCCGGCATCGCCATCCATCTCCGCGGTGGTGCGGATCTGGATCTCGAGGTCGCTGGTGGTCAGCTGCAGCTGGCCGCCCGTCTTGCGGATCAGCACGTTCGCCAGGATCGGCAAGGTGTGGCGCCGCTCCACGATCCCCGCAACCGACTGCAGGACCGACAGCACCTTGTCTTGGGTGGCCTTCAGGACGATCATGGTCTTCCTCTCTCTTCCTCGTTCTGTGTTCTTGGTGTGGGTGGGATGTCAGGCCCGGGACGGCGTCCGTGCTGGACAGCACGTATTTTCGCCTGTTTCGGGGCCGTTCCCGGCCGCGGTGGCGGCGTGCACGGCCGGCATCCCGGTCATCCCTTGAGCGTCTGTTCCAGCACGTGCAGCTGCTGGTTCAACTCGGTCACGTTCTGGCGCTCCTGGGCGATCTTGCGCACCGCGTGCAGCACGGTGGTGTGGTCGCGCCCGCCGAACAGCTCGCCGATCTCGGGCAGGCTCTTCTGGGTCAGCTCCTTGGCCAGGTACATCGCGATCTGGCGCGGGCGGGCGATCGAGGCCGGGCGCTTCTTGCTGTACATGTCGGCGACCTTGATCTTGTAGTAGTCGGCCACCGTCTTCTGGATGTTCTCGACGCTGATCTGCCGGTTCTGGATCGACAGCAGGTCGCGCAGCGCCTCGCGGGCCAGCTGGATCGAGATCTCCTTCTGGTTGAAGCGGCTGTACGCCAGGATCTTGCGCAGGGCGCCTTCGAGCTCGCGCACGTTGGAGCGCACGTTCTTGGCGACGAAGAAGGCCACTTCCTCGGGCATCTCGGCGCTCTCGGCGCGCGCCTTGTTGATCAGGATCGCCACGCGCATCTCGAGCTCGGGCGGCTCGATGGCGACCGTGAGCCCGGAGTCGAAGCGCGAGACCAGCCGCTCGTGGATGTCGGCCAGGCCCTTGGGGTAGGTGTCCGACGTCATCACGATGTGGCTCTTCTTGGCCAGCAGCGCCTCGAAGGCGTTGAAGAACTCCTCCTGGGTGCGGTCCTTGTTGGCGAAGAACTGCACGTCGTCGATCAGCAGCAGGTCCAGGCTGTGGTAGCGGTCCTTGAACTCGTCGAAGGTTTTCCGCTGGTATGCCTTAACCACATCGGAGACGAACTGCTCCGCGTGGATGTAGAGAACTTTGCTGCCCGGGCGGTCGGCCAGCAGGCGGTTGCCCACCGCGTGCACCAGGTGGGTCTTGCCCAGGCCGACACCGCCGTAGATGAACAGCGGGTTGTACAGCTGGCCGGGCATGCCGGCCACGTGCATGGCGGCGGCGCGTGCCATGCGGTTGGCCGTGCCTTCGACCAGGGTGTCGAAGGTCAGCGCCGTGTTCAGCCGGTTCTTGAACTGGCCAGGGGCGTTGTCTTCCGCGAGCTCGGCCGGTTCGGCGCTGGGCACCTCCGGGGCAGTGGGTGCGATGTAGGTGCGGGCGGGCGCCTCCCGCTGAGCGAGCGCTAACTCAAGCTGGACCGGCTGGCCATAGATCTTCTCGAGCGTGGCGGCGATGCGACCGGCATACTGCGCCCGCACCCAGTCGAGCTTGAAGCGGTTGGCCACGTACAGCGTGACCTTGGAGAAATCGTCGGAGACCCGGGCCGTCAGCGGCTTGATCCAGGTGTTGAACTGCTGTTCCGGCAGTTCCTGGGCCAGTTGGTCGATGCAGGCCTGCCACAGGCTGCCGCCTGCACTGAGGGCCCCCTCGGCCGCCAGGCTGTTGCTGAACCCCTCACTCATTGCGTTTGCCGCCTCTGTGGATAGTTTTCATTCGCGCAAACGGCCCATTCTAATTTATCAAGGCCTTATCCACACCGGGTTTTCACGCTGGACAGGCTGGGCGCGCCGCCTTGACGGCAAGCCCTTTTCTTGCTGGGTCGGACCGAATGGGGGATAATCGCGGGTTTCCTCGAACGAGCAGAACATGAAACGCACCTACCAACCCTCCAAAGTGCGCCGCGCCCGCACCCATGGCTTCCTGGTCCGCATGAAGACCCGTGGCGGCCGCGCCGTCATCAACGCCCGCCGCGCCAAGGGCCGCAAGCGCCTGGCCGTCTAAGCCGCGCCGCGGCTTTTCGGCAGTGCACTGCACGTGCAGCGGCTGAAGACCCGGGCGCAGTTCGAAGCCGTCATGGCGGGCGGCAGCACCGTCTCCCGCACGCCGCACTTCGCCCTGCACCGCGCCGGGCCGGGTTCCCGCCAGGAGGCGGTCCACGCCGAAGCAGTGCCTGCCACCGGGCAGGCGGCGACCGCAGGTCGCTCCCTGGTCCAGCCTGCAGGGCCGCGATCCGGTGGATCGGCGGCCCTGTTTGCTGTCCGCGGGAATGCGCCACCCGAACCCTGGTTGGGCGCCATCGTTCCCAAGCGATGGGCCCGGCGGGCCGTGACCCGCAACGCCATCAAACGCCAGATCTACACCGTGAGCCTGGATTTCGAAGCCGCCCTGCCCGCCGCCGCGCACGTGGTGCGGCTGCGCGCCGGCTTCGACAAGACGCGCTTTCCCAGCGCCACCTCGCCGGCGCTCAAGCGCGCCGTGCGCGAGGAGCTGCAGCAGCTGTTCGCGGGAGCCCGCAAGTGATCCGCGCCGCCCTGATCGGCCTGGTCAAGGGCTACCGCCTGCTGCTGTCGCCCTGGCTGGGATCGGCCTGCCGGTTCACGCCCACCTGTTCCGCCTACGCGCTGGAGGCGCTGGAGCGCCACGGCGCGGCCGCCGGCAGCTACCTGACGGTGGCGCGCCTGGGCCGCTGCCACCCGTGGTGCCGCGGCGGTGTCGACGAAGTCCCCGAGCACAAGCCGGCGCTGTTCCGCGCGCTGGTCGCCCCCTTCACTTCCAACAAGTCTTCATGAACGACATTCGCCGCACCATCCTGTGGGTGATCTTCGGCTTCTCCATGGTGCTGCTGTGGGACCAATGGCAGGTCTACAACGGCAAGCCGGCCACCTTCTTCCCGCAGGCGCACAAGGCGGCCCCGGCCGCGTCGGCGCCCCAGGGCCCGGCCAGCGTGCCCTCCGCGGTCCCGACGCCGGCGCCTGCCGCCACGGCCGGCGGCGCGCCCGGTGCCGGCGTGCCGGCGCAGGCGGCCGCGCCGGCCACGCCCCGCGAGCGCTTCACCGTCACAACGGACCTGCTGCGCCTGACGTTCGACACCGAGGGCGGCACGCTCATCGGAACCGAGTTCCTCAAGGTCGCGGCCGACTCGGCTGCCGACAAGGTCACCCACACCTTCAAGCTGCTCGACGAGAGCGCCGACCGCGTCTACGTGGCGCAGTCGGGGCTGATCGGCGGTGACTTCCCCAACCACAAGACGGTGATGACCGCCAGCGGCGACCGCCAGCTGAAGGACGGGGCCGGCGAGCTGTCGGTGCGTTTCGAGTCGCCCGAGAAGAACGGGGTGAAGCTGGTCAAGACCTACACCATCAAGCGGGGCGCCTACGACATCGCCGTGCGCCACGAGGTGGTGAACACCGGCGGCGCGTCCGTGTCACCCCAGCTGTACCTGCAGCTCGTGCGCGACGGCAATCCGCTGCCGGGCGCGTCGTCCTTCTATTCCACCTTCACCGGCCCGGCCGTGTACACGGAGGAAAAGAAGTTCCAGAAGGTCGACTTCAAGGACATCGACAAGGGCAAGGCCGATTTCGAGAAGCAGGCCGCCAGCGGCTACGTGGCGATGGTGCAGCACTACTTCGCCAGCGCCTGGATCCTGCCGCAGGGCGTTCAGCGCCAGCTGTTCATGCGCAAGGTGGACAACAACCTGTACGCCGCCGGCATGATCACCGACGTCGCCGCGGTGGCGCCGGGCGCGAGCAAGGCGGTCGACGCCAGGTTCTTCGCCGGCCCGCAGGAAGAGAAGATGCTGGAGCAGGTGGCACCCGGCCTCGACCTGGTCAAGGACTACGGCTGGCTCACCATTCTGGCCAAGCCGCTGTACTGGCTGCTCGACAAGATCCATTCGGTCATCGGCAACTGGGGCTGGTCGATCATGGCCCTGGTGCTGCTGATCAAGATCGCCTTCTACTGGCTGCAGGCCAAGGGCTACGAGAGCATGGCCAAGATGAAGGCCATCAATCCGAAGGTCATGGCGATGCGGGAGCGCTACAAGGACAACCCGCAGCAGATGCAGCAGGAGATGATGCGCATCTACCGCGAGGAGAAGGTCAACCCGCTGGGCGGCTGCCTGCCGATCCTGGTGCAGATCCCGGTGTTCATCGCGCTGTACTGGGTGCTGCTGTCGACCGTCGAGATGCGCAACGCGCCCTGGATCGGCTGGATCCGCGACCTGGCCGCCCCGGACCCGTACTTCATCCTGCCGGTGTTCATGACGCTCACCACGCTGCTGCAGACGGCGCTGAACCCCGCCCCGCCGGACCCGATGCAGGCCAAGATGATGTGGATCATGCCGCTGGCGTTCTCGGTCATGTTCTTCTTCTTCCCGTCCGGCCTGGTGCTGTACTGGATCACCAACAACGTGCTGTCGATCGCCCAGCAGTGGCTGATCAACAAGCGGATGGGGGTGCCGCCGGAATTCAACCTGCCGAAATTCGGCAAGACCTGATGCAAGGGCCGCGCAAGCGGCCCTTCTTCTTTGGTGTGGCGCGTGCGGCAGCACCCGGCGGCGCGCGGTCGTTCAGCCCGGCTTGCGCGCCGGTCGCACCGGCCGCCTGCGGGCCATGATCTCCTGCCGCACGTCGGTGATCTCGCGGGCCTGCGAGCGGCGCGCGCCGTCGCAATGCTCCATCCGGGGGCAGTGGGTGCTGCGCGGGCAGATGATGCGGGCGGGCCGCTCCAGTGCATCGGGGATCCAGGCGATGTTCAGCACCTTGGCCGCGCCGCGGATCGCGTCGGCGGCGGCAGCGGGGATGCGCGCCTCGCCGTGCTGGTGCAGGCAGGCCTGCGCGATGCTGTCAACCACCGCATCGGCGTGCGGCGTGTGCGAGCGCAGCGCCGGGACCAGGTCGACGCCCACCGACAGCACGTGCGGATTGCCGGCCATGTCCAGCGTGCGCACCGAGTGGCAGCAGTACAGCAGGTAGTGGTCGCCATCGCGCAGCACCGAGATCTGCGAGCCGCGGTCGGCGCCGCCGGCCTCGTGCAGCATGCGGAACACCGCCCAGTGCGGACAGGGATCGGTCACCTGCGCCAGGTTGCCCCACGGCAGCGGAATGCCGTTGCCGCGGTAGACGGCGCGCAGGTAGCCCGGCGGATAGGCGTCGAAGTAGTGCCAGTATGGGTACGGCGACACCTTGGTCATGCGCCGCATCATCACGGCCGGCGTGAGCTCGATCTTCTCGCCGGCCTCGATCCGGTGCGACTCGCGCGTCAAGAAACGGCGGAACGGCACCTTGGGGCACAGCAGCGCACCGGCGAAGAAGCTGCATTCGAAGTCGCGCCATGCATGCAGCACGTCCTGCGGACTCAGGCCGGCCGTGATGCCGGCGCTGTGCGGGCTGCCGCCCAGGTCGCCGCCGGTCGCGTGCACCGACTTCAGGCCGTCGCCGCCGTGCAGCACCTTGTGCGCCAGGTGCGAGGCCAGGTCGAACTTCAGCCGCGCCGGGCTGGACTGCAGCGCGCTGTTCAGGTGGATGGTGTCCGGACCCTCGAAGAACGAGCGGACCACGCTGCGCAGTTCGGTGTCGCGGTGGCGCGCCATCATCGGATCGCGGTCGAACCAGCGCAGCTTGAGGCCGTGGCGCTTGCACAACTGGACGAGGTCGTCGACGCCGAGCGGGAAGCGGCGCTCGCCAACCTGTTCGGCCGCGCGCTCGAGGTCGGGGAAGTCGTTGCGCGACATTTCCTGGTGCGAGCGGATCAGCAGGTGGGCGAACTGGCGGCCGGTGGTGCCGGTCTGCGCCAGCAGCTCTGGGATCGCCGCCTGCAAGAGGTCCTTGGAGAACAGGAACGCCGGCTCGAAGGGGACGGTCGGCGCCCCGCCCGCGCGTTCGATGGCCGGCATGACCTCCGCCGGTGCGGCGTGGCCGTCCAGGAACCACGCCGGATCGCGCTGGAACAGGGTCGACAGCAGCCCGAGCAGCTCCGCCGACGGCACGCGCTTGCCGCCCTCGATCATGCTGAGGTAGGACACCGAGGGCGCCCGCCGCGGATCGAGCTGGATGCAGCGCGCCGACAGCTCTTCCAGGGTCAATCCATGGTTCTTGCGCAGGGACCTCAGCTTAGTGCCGAGGAAGTGGCTGTTGCGGGCGTGGTGGGCCATGGCCAAGGATCGGTTGTGAAATTGACTCGGTGAAATTTCCGCTGTGAAATTTGCAGCGAGCTGCTTCCCATAATGGTGCTCCCACCTTGCGACCCGCGCAAGCTGCCCCAGGAGACGCTCTTGACGACCAGCATCCTCATCCTCGGCGCCAGTTATGGCTCACTGCTCGCCACCAAGCTGCTGATGGCCGGTCACCGCGTGACCCTGGTGTGCACGCCGCGCACCGCCGAGCTGATCAACCGCGACGGCACGGTGGTCCGCTTCCCGCTGCGCGGCCGCAGCGAGCTGGTCGAACTGCGCTCGCACGACCTGCCCGGCACGCTGCGCGCCGCGTCGCCCGAGCAGGTCGATCCGGCCGGCTTCGACCTCGCGGTGCTGGGGATGCAGGAAGGCCAGTACGGCGAGGACGGTGTGCGGCAGCTCATGGCGCGACTGGCCGCGGCGCGCACGCCCTGCCTGGCCATCATGAACATGCCGCCGCTGCCGTACCTGCGCCGCATCCCGCGGCTGCGCGCGGAGCTGCTGGAGCCTTGCTACACCGATCCCTCGGTGTGGGAGGCCTTCGATCCGGCGCTGGTGACGCTGGCCAGCCCCGACCCGCAGGCCTTCCGGCCGGCCGACCAGCCCAAGAACGTTCTGCAGGTGGGCCTGCCCACCAACTTCAAGGCGGCGTCCTTCGGCGACCAGGCCCTCACCGCCTTGCTGCGCCGGCTCGAGTCGGACATCGAGCTCGCCCGCCTCGATGCCTCCGGCGAGCGGCTCGAGATCCCCGTGAAGCTCAAGGTGCACGACTCGCTGTTCGTGCCCCTGGCCAAGTGGCCGATGCTGCTCACGGGCAACTACCGCTGCATCCGTGCCACCGAGATCATCCCGATCCGCGAGGCGGTGCATGGCGACATCGTGCTGTCGCGCGAGATCTACGACTGGACCTCGCAGCTGTGCATCCGGCTCGGCGCCGACGCAGCCGACCTGGTGCCGTTCGAGAAGTACGCGCAGGCCGCGTCCTCGCTGCTCAAGCCTTCGTCCGCCGCACGGGCGCTGTTCGGCGGTGCGTCGCAGATCGAGCGCGTCGACAGCCTGGTCAAGCGCATCGCGCAGCAGCTGGAGCTGTCCAACGAGCATGTCAACGAGATCGTCGGCCTGGTCGACGCGCGCCTGAGCCGCAACCGTCTGGCCCAGGAGCCGGTCGCGGCCTGACGCTCCGGCGGCGGCTAGCATCGGGGGATGCTGTCGCGCGCCAACGATCCCATCGCCGCCATCGCCACCGCACCGGGTCGCGGCGCGGTCGGCATCGTGAGGGTCTCGGGCCGCTCCGTGCAGCCGGTCATCGACGCGGTCTGCGGCCGGGCGCTCAAGCCGCGCGAAGCCACCTACCTGCCGTTCCGCGGCGCCGACGGACGGGCCATCGACCAAGGGCTGGCCCTCCACTTTCCCGCACCGCACTCCTACACCGGCGAGGACGTCCTCGAGCTGCAGGCGCATGGCGGCCCGGTCGTCCTGCAATTGCTGCTGGCCCGCTGCCTGCAGGCCGGGGCCGGCATCGGCCTGCGCCTGGCCGAGCCTGGCGAGTTCACCCAGCGTGCCTTCCTCAACGACAAGATCGACCTGGCGCAAGCGGAGGCGATCGCCGACCTGATCGACGCCAGCACCGAGGCCGCGGCCCGCAGCGCGAGCCGCTCGTTGGCCGGCGAGTTCTCGCAGGAGATCCACCAGCTGCGCGACGCGCTCATTCACCTGCGGATGCTGGTCGAGGCGACGCTCGACTTCCCGGAGGAAGAGATCGATTTCCTGCGACAAGGCGACGCGCAGGGGCAGCTGGAGCGGCTGCAGTCCGCGCTGGCCGGCGTGATGCAGCGCGCGCGCCAGGGGGCACTGCTGCGCGAAGGCATCCAGGTGGTGATCGCCGGGCAGCCCAACGCCGGCAAGAGCTCGCTGCTCAATGCGCTGGCCGGCGCCGAACTCGCCATCGTGACGCCGATCCCGGGCACCACGCGCGACGTGGTCAGGCAGACCATCCAGATCGAAGGCGTCCCGGTGCACGTGATCGACACTGCCGGCCTGCGCGAGAGCGACGACCCCGTCGAGAAGATCGGCATCGCGCGTGCATGGGCGCAGATCGCCGCGGCGGATGCCGTGCTGTTCCTGCACGACCTCACGCGCGCCGAGCTGCACGACTACCGCGAGGCCGACGAGCAGCTGCTGCGGACCCTGCGCGCGCACGCCCCGGCTGCTGTGCCGGTGCTGCAGTTGTGGAACAAGGCGGATGCCGCGGTACCACCGCCCGGCAGCGGCAACGCTCATGGCGAGCTGCGCCTGTCGGCCAGGACCGGCGAAGGCCTGGAGGTTCTGCGCAGGCGGTTGCTGGAACTTGCCGGATGGCAGTCGGCGCCGGAGGGCGTCTACATCGCCCGCGAGCGGCACCTGCAGGCCCTGCGCCGCGTCGATGCGCACCTCATGGAGGCGGCCGGCCAGCTGGCAGGACGCACCCCGGCCCTCGACCTGATGGCCGAGGAGTTGCGACTGGCGCAGAACGCATTGAACGAGATCACCGGCGAGTTCACCGCGGACGATCTGCTGGGTGTGATCTTTTCCAGCTTCTGCATCGGCAAGTAGGGGCCGCGCGGGCCGCTCGTCCGATGGCCCGCACCGCACATCCTGAGTGCGCGCGGTTGGCACCTCCGGTTACATGGCGCCGAATGGATGAGGCTTAAACTGGCCCGACGCACGCTGGTGCAAAGAGGGAGTAGAGCCGAATGACTTTGCTGAGCTGGTTGTCCAGGAGGAAGCCGTCGGAGGTCGAAGGACCGCCGAGTTCCGGCCTCGGACGGCCCGAAGCCACGATGATGCCGGGCATGCGGCCCGAGACCGAGCACGACGATCCAGCGCACCGCAAGAGCGAACGGGTCGCCCGTCGCGAGATGCTCTACACGGTGGTGCGCGAAGCGATGATCCGCGCCGGCGTGCTGTCGTCGAGCTACAAGTTCAAGGTCCTGTCGCTGGACCGCCGCGGCACGCAGTTCATGGCCATGATCGACCTGGCCGGACCGCAGATGCACAACGCCACCCGGCTGGTCGAGATCGAGGCCGTGATCACCGAGACGGCCAAGGCCCGCCACGACATCGTCGTCAAGGCCGTCTACTGGCGGCAGAACGACCAGATTGCCATCAGCGTGCCGATCCGGCCCGCCACCGGCAAGCAGCCGTCCACCAACGACGTTCCGCCACGCCCGCGACGCCCGCTGGCACCCGCGGCCGCGGCGGCGACCACCGACGTGGCGCCGATCGTGACCCGCGAGGCCGTCGCGACAAGCGGCGTCGGCACCATGGCGTCCGTCGCGACCGCCGCCCCCACCCCGCCGGCGGCCCGTGCCGCGGCCGCCGCAGCGGTGAAGAACCCGTTCGACCCGATCGGCGTGGACGAGGTGGCCGCCTTCAAGCAGGCCCTGGCAGCCGGCCTGGAGCACCGTCCCTCCGCCAAGTCGCAGGATGGCCGCAAGGTCCACGGCCCGCAGAGTTTCACCCTGCTGACCGGCTACGAGGACACCGAGCAGCCCGACGACTCGCGTCCGCCGGTGCTCAGCACGTCGCAGTACGGCGACCTGCGCTGACCGGGCGCCCGGTCAGCTTCCGCCGAGCAGCCGCTGCTCGGCGACCGCCAGCGACTCGGCGCGCCCGGACAGCACCAGGGTGTCGCCGCCTTCCAGCAGCGGATCCTGGTCCAGCGCTGCCGAGCGGCCATCGGCCCGCCGCAGGCTCACCGTCCGCACGCCCATCGCATGCAGCGCGAAGTGGCCGAGCGGCCGGCCGATGGCGCGGGCTCCGATCGGCAGGGTCAGCGTGGACAGGCGCTCGTGCTGCAGCTCGTCCACCGTGTCGTCATCGGCACCGTGGAAATACCCGCGCAGCAGGTTGTAGCGGGCATCGCGCTGGTCCTGCACGATGCGGATCACCCGCCGCATCGGCACGCCCACCAGGGCCAGTGCATGGCTGGCCAGCATCAGCGAGCCCTCGATCGCTTCCGGCACCACCTCGGTGGCCCCGGCCGCCTGCAGCTTCTCGAGGTCGTGGTCGTCCTGCGTGCGCACGATCACCGGCACCTGGGGCGCGTGCGCGCGCGTGTTGGCCAGCACCTTGAGCGCCCCCGGAACGTCCAGGTAGGTGACCACGACCGCGCTGGCACGCGCCAGGCCGGCCGCCATCATCGCCTGCAGCCGCGCCGCATCGCCGAACACGACCGAGTCGCCTGCCGCGGCGGCCTGCCGGACGCGGTCCGGGTCGAGGTCTAGCGCCATGTACGGGATCTTCTCGCCCTCCAGCATGCGGGCCAGGTTCTGCCCGCAGCGGCCATAGCCGCAGATGATCACGTGCTTGTTGGCGTTGATCGACTTGCGTGCGATGGTGGTCATCTGCAGCGATTGCTGCAGCCATTCGCTGGCCACCAGCTTCATCACCAGCCGGTTGCTGTGCAGGATGATGAACGGCGTGGCCAGCATCGACAGCACCATGCTCGCCAGGATCGGATTGAGCAGCGCCGGCGGCACCAGGCTGTTCTGCTGGGCCAGGGTCAGCAGCACGAAGCCGAATTCGCCCGCTTGGGCCAGGTACAGGCCGGTGCGCAGCGACACGCCCGGCGTGGCCCCCAGCAGCCGCGCCAGCACGGTCACGAGTGCCAGCTTGAACAGCACCGGCACGGTCACCATCAGCAGCACCAGCCCCCAGCGGTCGGCCACCATCCGCCAGTCGAGCATCATGCCGATGCTGATGAAGAACAGGCCGAGCAGGACGTCGTGGAAGGGCCGGATGTCCAGCTCGACCTGATGCTTGTACTCGGTCTCCGAGATCAGCATGCCCGCGATGAAGGCGCCCAGCGCCAGCGACAGGCCTGCCAGTTCGGTGAGCCAGGCCAGCCCGAGCGTGATCAGGAGCAGGTTCAGCACGAACAGCTCCTCGCTCTTGCGCCGCGCGACGAGCGTGAGCCACCAGCGCATCACCCGCTGGCCGCCTGTGAGCAGCAGCGCGATCAGCACCGCGGCCTTGGCGGTACCGAGCGCCAAGGCCATGAACAGCGCCTCGGGCTTGCTGCCCAGCGCCGGGATGAGCACCAGCAGCGGCACGACGGCCAGATCCTGGAACAGCAGCACACCGAGCACCCGCTTGCCGTGCTCCGACTCCAGCTCGAGCCGGTCGGCCACCAGCTTGATCACGATCGCGGTGCTGCTCATCGCCAGGGCACCGGACAGCACCAGCGCCGTCTGCCAGGTCATGCGCCAGAGTCCCGGCGCGATGGCCGCCAGCGCCAGGCTGCCCAGCGTGCCGGCGACGATGGTCAGCACCACCTGGTACAGCCCCAGCCCGAAGACGTGCCGGCGCATGGCGCGCAGCTTGGGCAGGTTGAACTCCAGCCCGATCACGAACATCAGGAAGACGACGCCGAACTCGCCGAGGTAGCGCACGCCCGCCGAGTTGTCGGCGAAGCCCAGGGCGTTCGGTCCGATCAGCACGCCCACCACCAGGTAGCCCAGCATGGGGGGCAGCTTCAGCGACCGGCACGCGACCACTCCGAGCACGGCGGCCAGCAGGTAGACCAGCGTGAGTTCGAGGGTGGACATGGCCCCGATGCTAACGGCTGGACGGATGACCTTGCCGATGCCCAGGCGCCGGCCGGGCGTGCGGTCCGGTCGTTCCTGCCCGACCTAGAATCGCCCGCTATGTCCGCTTCGTCTCCCTCAGCACAGGCTTTCGATCCCGCGCAGGCCCTGCGCCTGGCGCAGGAGACCTTCGACATCGAAGCTGCCGCGGTGCTGGGCCTCAAGGCCCGCACCGGCGAGGCATTCGCGCGCGCGGTCGAGGCCATCCTGCAGGTGCGCGGGCGCGTGGTCGTGATGGGGATGGGCAAGAGCGGCCACATCGGCCGCAAGATCGCCGCCACGCTCGCGTCCACCGGCACGCCCGCCATGTTCGTGCACCCGGCCGAGGCCAGCCATGGCGACCTCGGCATGATCAAGCCGGTCGACCTGGTGCTCGCCATCTCCAATGGCGGCGAGAGCGAGGAGATCACGGCGATCCTGCCGGTGCTCAAGCGCCTGGGCGCGCCGCTGGTCGCCATGACGGGCAATCCCAGGTCGACGCTCGCCAGCCATGCCGACATCGTGCTGGACAGCGGCGTGGAGAAAGAGGCCTGTCCGCTCAACCTCGCGCCGACCGCCAGCACCACTGCGCAGCTCGCGCTCGGCGACGCCCTCGCGGTGGCGCTGCTCGATGCGCGCGGCTTCAAGACCGAGGATTTCGCGCGCTCGCATCCCGGGGGCGCCCTGGGCCGCAAGCTGCTCACGCACCTCGGCGACGTCATGCGCAGCGGCGACGCCGTGCCCCGGGTGGGGCCGGACACGCCCTTCCCCCAGCTGATGCGCGAGATGAGCGCCAAGGGACTCGGGGCGTCCGCCATCGCGGACCAGGACGGCCGGGTGCTGGGCATCTTCACCGACGGCGACCTGCGCCGACTGATCGAGAAGGGCGCTGATCTGCGCGCCGTCGCCGCCCGTGACGTGATGCATCCCAACCCGCGCACCATCCGGGCCGATGCCCTGGCGGTGGAAGCCGCCGACCTGATGGAGCGCCACCGCATCACCAGCGTGCTCGTGGTCGACGCGGACGGCCGGCTGTGCGGTGCCGTCAACACCAACGACCTGATGCGGGCCAAGGTCATCTGATGCCGGCGCTGCACTTTCCGCCGCAGCTCCTGCTGGCCGCCCAAGGCGTGCGCGTCGCCTTCTTCGACGTCGACGGTGTGCTCACCGACGGCGGGCTGTACATGTCGGAGGATGGCGAGACGCTCAAGCGATTCCACATCCTCGACGGACTGGGCCTGAAGCTGCTGCAGCGTGCGGGCATCACGCCGGCCGTCATCACCGGTCGCGATTCGAAGCCGCTGCGCACGCGCCTGGCGGCGCTGGGAATCACCCACGTGCACTACGGCACCGAGGACAAGGCGCCTGCTGCCCAGAAGGTGCTGGAGGCGCTGGGGCTCGACTGGTCGCAAGCCGCTGCCATCGGCGACGACTGGCCCGACCTTCCGGTCCTGCGCCGCTGCGCCTTTCCCGCCGCCCCGTCGAACGCCCACGCGGAGGTGAAGGCGGTGGCGCGCCACGTCACCACGGCGGCTGGCGGCCATGGCGCGGCGCGCGAGTTCTGCGACCTGCTGCTGGTGGCCAGTGGGCGCTACGCGCAGCTGCTGGAGACCTACGGTTGAAGGCCGGACCGATGGTGAGCCGGTGGCGGCAGGTGCGCAACACCTGGGACCGCCTGGCGCTGTACCTGCCGGTGATCCTGATGGGTGTGCTGGCGCTCGGAACCTACTGGCTGGCCCGCAACACGCCGGCGTTCTTCGGCGGCACGGCCGACCAGCGGCCGGTGCTGCACGAGCCCGACTACTTCATGCGGGGCTTCGCGGTGAAGACCTTCGAGCCGAATGGCCGCCTGCGCAGCGAGATCTTCGGGACCGTCGCGCGGCACTACCCCGACACGGACACGCTCGAGATCGACAACCCGCGCATCCGCTCGTTCGACGAGCGGGGGCTGGTCACGGTCGCCACAGCGGAGCGGGGCCTGAGCAACGCCGACGGCTCCGAGGTGCAGTTGATGGGCGATGCCGTGGTGACGCGGGAACCGGCTCCGGGCAGCGCCGCGCCGCGGCTGGAGTTCCAGGGCGAATTCCTGCATGTCTTCGTGAACAGCGAGCGGGTCAAGTCGCACAAGCCGGTGACCCTGATCCGCGGCAGCGACCAGTTCACTGCCGACCAGATGGACTACGACAACCTCGACCGCGTCATGCAGCTGCAGGGACGCGTGCGTGGCCGGCTGATGCCGGACGCCGGCAGGCAGCAGCCCTAGACGCATGGCCGCCGCGCGCAAGCTCGTCTTCATCACCGGCGCCTCCAGCGGGATCGGCCAGGCGCTCGCCTGGCGCTACCACCAGGCCGGCTGGGACCTGGCCCTGGTGGCGCGCCGCACCGGCGAGATCCAGGCCTGGGCCGCCCAGCGCGGGCTGGAGCCGGCGCGGTACGCGGTGTATGCGGCCGACGTGGCCGACACCGACAGCATCGTGGCGGCCGGTGCGCAGTGCCTGGCCACGCAGGGCCTCCCCGATGTGGTGATCGCCAACGCGGGCATCAGCATCGGGGTGGACAGCGCGATCCGCGAGGATCTGGACGTGATCGCTCGCACCTTCGCGACCAACAACGTGGGCGTGGCGGCGACGTTCCATCCGTTCATCAAGGCCATGACGCAACGCGGCTCGGGCACGCTGGTGGGGATCGCCAGCGTGGCCGGCATCCGTGGCCTGCCGGGCCACGCCGCCTACTGCGCCAGCAAGGCGGCGGTCATCAGCTACTGCGAGAGCCTGCGTGGCGAGCTGCGCCCCGCCGGCGTCAGGGTCGTGACGATCGCGCCGGGCTACGTGGACACGCCGCTCACGCAGCGCAACCGCTACGGCATGCCATTCCTGATGGCGCCGGAGGCCTTCGCCGATCGGGCCCACTGGACCATCGAGCGCGGCCGAAGCTACGCGGTGATCCCGTGGCAGATGGGGATCGTGGCAAAGCTGATGCGGATGCTGCCCAACGCGGTGTTCGACCGGTTGCTGGTGGGCCGGGCGCGCAAGCAGCGCCAGGGCACCTGAGACCGGCCCAGGGTCTCGTCCGTTGGACAAGAGGAATGTCCTGGCCGGTTGGCGGCAGTTCACCGGGATGGTGACGTCGTGGCGGCCCCAAAACACAATGCCCGCCAACCAGGGTTGACGGGCATTCGGGGCGCCCAAGGGCGCCCGGATCTCTGCAGTGCTTAGTAGCCGCCGCGGTTGCCGCCGCCGCGCGGGCCGGAGCCGTACGGGCTGCGGAAACCGCCATCGCCGCCGCCGCCGCCACCGCTGCGGCCACCACCGCCGTAGCCGCCGCCACCGCCGCTGCGGCCACCGCCGCCGCCGCCGTAACCACCACCGCCGCCGCCGCTGCCGCCACCACCGTAGCCGCCGCCACCGCCGCCGTAACCACCACCGCCGCCGCCGCCGTAGCCGCCGGTGCGGGGACGGGATTCCATCGGACGGGCCTCATTGACCACGACGCTGCGGCCGCCCAGGGGCTGGCCGTTCATGCCGTTGATGGCCGCTTGCGCTTCGGCATCGCTGCCCATCTCGACGAAACCGAAACCTTTGGAGCGGCCGGTGTCGCGCTCCATCATGACCTTGGCACTGGAAACCGCGCCGAACTGGCTGAACGCCTGTTCCAGATCGCTGTCGCGCACCGAGTAGGGCAGGTTGCCCACGTAAAGTTTGTTGCCCATGTCCTGGGACTCCTAAGAAAACACATTGACCAGAGCGATGGAGTCCCGAAAACGCATCAAACCGAGAAGCGAAAGTGACCTGTTCACCGCAAACCGCGTGGCACTGCTAGATCCACGTCGAAGCCATTATGGAGCAGATCACAGGGCACCACGCAAGGGGGGTGCCCCCGACTTTTTCCACTGGACACCATCGACCGTGGGATCCGCACGGCGCCTGGCTGAACAGCACGCGGACAGGCGCTGCCGCCCGCGTCACCAGTTCGCTTCGCGTTCCGGGGTGGAGCCGATGCGGTGGATCGCGAGGTCCGCGCCCTCGTACTCCTCCTCCTGCGACAGCCGCAGTCCAAGGATGAGTTTGAGCGTGCCGTAGACCACGACGCCGCCCAGGACCGCCCAGGCCACGCCCAGGAGACTGCCGATCGCCTGGGCGCCGAAGCTCACCCCGCCAAGGCCGCCGAGCGCCTTGCTGCCGAAAAGGCCAGCCGCCAGACCGCCCCACAGGCCGCACAGCCCGTGCAGCGGCCAAACGCCCAGCACGTCGTCGATCTTCCAGCGGTTCTGCGCGATGGTGAACATCACCACGAAGATGGCGCCCGCCACGGCGCCGACCACCAGCGCGCCAAGCGGATGCATCAGGTCGGAGCCGGCGCACACCGCGACCAGTCCGGCGAGCGGTCCGTTGTGCACGAAGCCGGGGTCGTTGCGTCCGAGGGCGAGCGCGGCCAGCGTGCCGCCGACCATGGCCATCAGCGAATTGACGGCCACCAGGCCGGACACCTTGTCGATCGTCTGCGCGCTCATCACGTTGAAGCCGAACCAGCCCACGGTCAAGATCCAGGCCCCCAGGGCGAGGAATGGGATGTTCGAGGGCGGATGGGCGGACATCGCGCCGTCCTTGCGGTAGCGGTTGCTGCGGGCGCCCAGCAGCAGCACCGCCGGCAGTGCCAGCCAGCCGCCGACCGCGTGCACCACGACCGACCCGGCGAAGTCGTGGAAGTCGTGCCCCGCGACGCGGTGGATCCAGTCCTGCACGCCGAACGCCCGGTTCCAGCTGACGCCCTCGAACAGCGGATAGACCAGGCCGACGATGACGGCCGTGGCGATCAGCTGCGGCCCGAAGCGGGCGCGCTCGGCGATGCCGCCGGAGATGATGGCCGGGATCGCGGCCGCAAACGTGAGCAGGAAGAAGAACTTCACCAGTTCGTAGCCATTGCGCGCGGCGAGCTGCTCGGCGCCGACGAAGAAGTTGGTGCCGTAGGCGACGGCGTAGCCGACCAGAAAGTAGGCGACGGTCGACACGGAGAAGTCCGACAGGATCTTCACCAGCGCGTTGACCTGGTTCTTCTTGCGCACGGTCCCCAGTTCCAGGAACGCGAAGCCGGCGTGCATGGCCAGGACCATGATGCCGCCCAGCAGGATGAACAGGGTGTCCGAGCCCTGTTTGAGTGCTTCCATGAGACCCTCTTGAATGAAATTGCGCTGTTGTGGTGCGAATCCGGGCGTCGGGGCCCGGGCGCACCAAAGGCAAGCAATTTCTGCGCCGGAAGGGTGCGGGCGAGGCCGCACTACAATGGAGCGGTCATTGGGGAGTAGCCTCCCTTCGAACGCGAGAGGGGCTTGCGTCAACAAACTTGGGTGTCCACCCATGGCGCAAGCAGCTTCGGTTTGGCGAGACCTTTGACTGCGCAGCCTCCGTCACGGCCGGGGCTGCTGCGCAGTCATCGGTTCATCCGCCCCGGCCGCAGCTTTCCATGGACGCCTTCCTCATCTCCACCGGACTCGTCGCGCTCGCCGAAATGGGCGACAAGACGCAGTTGCTCTCCCTCCTGCTCGCCGCACGTTTCCGCAGGCCCTGGCCCATCGTCGCCGGCATCTTCGTCGCCACGCTCGCCAACCACGCCTTGGCGGGCGCCGTGGGCGCCTGGGTCACCGAGGTCCTCGGCCGCGACGTGCTGCGCTGGATCCTCGGTGCGTCGTTCCTGGCCATGGCGGCCTGGATGCTGGTGCCCGACAAGCTCGACGAGGACCAGCTCGGGGACGAGAGTTCGCGCCTGGGCGTGTTTGCCACGACTGTCATTGCCTTCTTCCTGGCCGAGATGGGGGACAAGACCCAGGTCGCCACCGTGGTCCTGGCGGCCCGCTACAACGCATGGGCGGCGGTCGTGGCGGGCACCACCTTGGGCATGCTGCTGGCCAATGCGCCGGTGGTGTGGTTCGGCGAACGGATCACGCGGCGCGTCCCGATCCGCATGGTGCACCTGGTCTCGGCGGCGATCTTCGCCGTCCTGGGTGCGGCGGCCTTGCTCGGCTGGGGTTGATATACTGCCTCCGCGCCGATTTGCTTCCGCTTGCGGGCGCTTAACAAGTTCAGCTAAAGACGAAGCCCGCGCAAGAACCCGGCCTCGTACTTAGCGACGCCGGGTTTTTTCGTGCCATGACGCTGATCGCCGAACCGAGGTCCATGCACTTCGCCGAGCCGCTGCCACTGCGCAGCGGCGCTTCCGTGCGCGGCTACGACCTGGCCTACGAGACCTACGGCCGGCTGAACGCGGACCGCTCCAATGCCGTGCTGATCTGCCACGCGCTGAACGCGTCGCACCATGTCGCGGGCGTCTATCCGGGGCAGGAGAAGTCCGAAGGCTGGTGGGACACGATGATCGGTCCGGGCAAGCCGGTGGACACCGACCGCTTCTTCGTCATCGGCGTGAACAACCTCGGGTCCTGCTTCGGCTCGACCGGACCGATGCACACCAACCCGGACACCGGCCGCATCTACGGCGCGGACTTCCCGGTCGTCACAGTGGAGGACTGGGTCGACGCGCAGGCCCGCCTGCTCGACGGCCTGGGCATCGCCCGGCTGGCCGCCGTGATGGGCGGCAGCCTGGGCGGCATGCAGGCCCTGTCGTGGACGCTCCAGTATCCGCAGCGGGTGGCCAATGCCGCGGTGATCGCGAGTGCGCCCAACCTGACGGCGGAGAACATCGCCTTCAACGAGGTGGCGCGGCGCGCCATCGTCACCGACCCCGACTTCCACGGCGGCCACTTCTATGCCCATGGCGTCGTGCCGCGGCGCGGCCTGCGCATCGCCCGCATGATCGGCCACATCACCTACCTGTCGGACGACGTGATGAACGAGAAGTTCGGCCGCAGCCTGCGGGCCACGCCGCTGCCGGCGTCGGACGAAGCGCCCTCGCCCGACGCGGTGCTGGCCGCGGCGGGCCTCGGCTACCGGTACACCACGCAGGACGTGGAGTTCCAGATCGAGAGCTACCTGCGCTACCAGGGCGACAAGTTCAGCGAGTACTTCGACGCCAACACCTATCTCCTGATCACGCGCGCGCTGGACTACTTCGACCCGGCGCTGCGCCATGGCGGCAACCTGTCGAAGGCCCTGGCCGCGGCGACCGCCCGGTTCCTGCTGGTCAGCTTCACCACCGACTGGCGTTTCTCGCCCGCCCGCAGCCGCGAGATCGTCAAGGCCCTGCTGGACAACCGCCGCAGCGTCACCTACGCCGAGATCGACGCGCCGCACGGGCACGACGCCTTCCTGCTGGAGGACGCGCGCTACCTGTCGCTGGTGCGCGCCTGGTTCGACCGGATCGCCGCTGCCCTGGAGGCCAAGGCATGAGCGACCGTCGGACCCTGCAGACGATCGCCCGGCTGGTGCCCGAGGGCGCCCGCGTGCTCGACCTCGGTTGCGGCGACGGCGCCCTGCTCGATCTGCTGCGCCGCGAGCGCGGCTGCAGCGGCTACGGCATCGAGATCGCCGACGACAACGTGCTGGCGTGCGCCCGGCGCGGTGTCGACGTCATCCAGCTGAACCTGGACGAAGGGCTGTCCCTGTTCGGGGACGACAGTTTCGATGTGGTGCTGCAGATCGACACGCTGCAGCACCTGCGCAATGCCGAGACCATGCTGCGCGAGACCGCGCGGGTGGGCAAGCTGGGCATCGTCGCCTTCCCGAACTTCGCCCATTGGCCCAACCGGCTGTCCATCCTGCGTGGCCGGATGCCGGTGACCAAGCGCCTGCCGTACCAGTGGTACGACACGCCCAACATCCGGGTCGGCACATTCAAGGATTTCGAGGTGCTGGCCACGCGCAACCGGCTGTCCATCCTCGACGCCTTCGGCCTGCAGGAAGGCCGCGAAGTGCGACGGCTGCCGAACCTGCGCGCCGGCACGGCCGTGTTCAAGTTCGAGCGGGGTTGAGGTAGCATCGTCGGCACGGGATTTCAGCCTCCCGTTCCGCAGGGAAAGACGGTGTCCCGTCCAAGCGCTGGCAACTCACCTCCGGAGTTTCCCGTGGACACCGCCATCCCCTCTTGCCCCTCCATTGCACCCGCCGAGCTTGCGATGCGGCTCGGCCGGCCCGACGCGCCGCAGCTGCTCGATGTGCGGCCGCCCTCGCAGTTCGCCGCCAGCGATCGCCTCGTCGCCAGTGCCCAGCGATGTGCGCCGGCGGACCTCGACGCATGGTCCCGCATGGCCCCCGCCTCGCAGGTGGTCGTGTACTGCACGCAAGGACACGAGGTGAGCCGGCGCGCCGCCGCGTCGTTGCGCGCGGCCGGCTGGAATGCGCGCGCGCTGGCCGGTGGCTTCGAGGGCGGCGAGCACGGTCTCGATCCGGACACTTCGATCCGCGGCTGGCGCTCCCTCCGGCCACCGACGATCCGCAAGCGGCCCGACCTCGGCGTGACGGGCGAGCGCCCCTCCCGCTGGGTCACGCGCGAGCGCCCCAAGGTCGACCGCATCGCCTGCCCGTGGCTGATCCGCCGGTTCATCGACCCCCGTGCGGACATCTTCTACGTGCCGGCCGATCGTGTGCTCGAGCAGGCCGCCACGCTGGGTGCCGTGCCCTTCGACATTCCCGGGGTCGCGTTGTCGCACCGGTGGGAGCGCTGCAGCTTCGACGCGTTGCTGGAGGCGTTCGACCTGCGGCTGCCAGCGCTGGACCGGCTGGGCGCGATCGTGCGAGGGGCCGACACCGGCCGGCCATCGCTCACGCCGCAATCCGGGGGGCTGCTGGCCCTGTCTCTGGGCCTGTCGCAGCTGCATGCCGACGACGGCCGGGCACTGCAGGCCGGGATGGGGCTCTACGACGCGCTGTACGCCTGGTGCCGCAATCCCGACGCCGAGACCCACACCTGGCAGGCGCACGAGCTGCAGGGGGGGCCGTCATGAGCGCCGTGCCGGACACCCGCGCCGCGCCGCGTGCGCCGACGGGCGTGCCGTTCGGCGAGGCGCTGCGCTTCTGGCTGCGCCTGGGCTTCATCAGCTTCGGGGGCCCGGCCGGCCAGATCGCGATCATGCACCGCGAGCTTGTCGAGCAGCGCCGCTGGATCTCGGAGCAGCGGTTCCTGCACGCGCTGAACTACTGCATGCTGCTGCCCGGGCCCGAAGCGCAGCAGCTGGCGACCTACATCGGCTGGCTGCTGCACCGCACCTGGGGCGGCGTGGCGGCCGGCGCCCTGTTCGTGCTGCCGTCGCTGGGGATCCTCGTCGGGCTGAGCTGGATCTACGTCGCCTTCGGCCACCTCGGCTGGGTCGCCGGCCTGTTCTACGGCATCAAGCCCGCCGTCGCTGCCATCGTGCTGCAGGCGGTGTGGCGCATCGGCGGCCGCACCCTTGCGCGGCCGGCGCAGTCCCCCCTCCTGTGGGCGATCGCGCTGGGCAGCTTCGTCGCCATCGCCGTGGTCAAGATCCCCTTCCCGATCGTGGTGCTGGCGGCGGCGGCGATCGGCGCCACCGGCGGGCGCTGGTGGCCCGCGCAGTTCGCCCGGGCGGGCGGCCACGCCACGGCCGGACACGATGCGGGCCCGGCCCTGATCGACGACCACACCCCGACGCCGGCGCACGCCCGCTACAGCGCGTCCCGGCTGGCGGCCGTGCTGGCCGCGGGTGCGCTGCTCTGGCTCCTGCCCATGGGCGCCCTCGTGCTGTGGCAGGGCTGGCAGGCCACGCTGGCCCAGATGGGCTGGTTCTTCACCAAGGCCGCGCTGCTGACGTTCGGTGGCGCCTACGCCGTGCTGCCCTACGTCTACCAGGGTGCGGTGGAGCAGTTCCACTGGCTCACCGGCCCCCAGATGATCGACGGGCTGGCGCTGGGCGAGACGACGCCCGGGCCGCTGATCATGGTGGTGGCCTTCGTCGGCTTCGTCGGTGGCTGGACACACCAGGTGCTCGGGCCCGGCGCGCTGTTCACCGGGGCGGCGCTGGCGGCCTGCGTGGTGACCTGGTTCACCTTCCTGCCTTCCTTCGTGTTCATCCTGGCCGGCGGACCGCTGGTGGAGTCGACCCACGGGCAGATGACCTTCACCGCCCCGCTGACGGGTGTGACCGCTGCCGTCGTGGGCGTGATCGCCAGCCTGGCGCTGTTCTTCCTGGCCCACATCGCCGTGCCCGCGCCCGGCGGTCCTGTCGACTGGGCGGCGCTCGCCCTGGCAGCGGCCGCCGCGGTGGCCCTGCTGCGGTTCCGGCTTGGCGTGATCCCGGTCATCGCCGGCTGCGCCGTGTCAGGGTTGGTCCTGCGACTGGTGCTCGCCGCCTGACGCTATGCTGGCCGGATGAACATCCTGATCACCGGCGGCAGCGGCTTTCTCGGCGCCCGCCTGGCCCGCGCGCTGCTGCAGCGGGGCCGACTGTCCCTGGCCGGCGCACCCGATGCCGCGATCACCTCGCTGACCCTCACCGACCGTGCGGACCCCCCGGCCGATCTGCGTGCAGATCCGCGGGTGCGCTTCGTCGGTGGCGACCTGCTCGAGCTGGCCAGTTCGCGCCAGCTGCCGGCGCGCGGGACCGACGCGGTGTTCCACCTGGCAGCCGCCGTGAGCGCCGAATGCGAGGCCGACTTCGACCTGGGCATGCGCAGCAACTTCGCGGCCACGCACGCCCTGCTCGAGGCGAGCCGGGCCCTGGGCACGCGGCCGGTGCTGGTATTCGCCAGCTCGCTCGCCGTGTTCGGCAAGCAGCCCGGCCGGCCGCTGCCGGACCCGATCACCGATGACACGCTGCCGACACCGCAGGGCAGCTACGGCATCCAGAAGTTCATCGGCGAGCAGCTCGTCGCCGACTATGCGCGCAAGGGGTTCGTGACGGGCCGCAGCGTCCGGCTGATGACCGTGAGCGTGCGACCGGGTCGCCCGAACGGCGCCGCTTCGGGCTTCTTCTCGGGCATGGTGCGCGAGCCGCTCGCCGGCGTGCGCGCCACGGTGCCGGTGCCGCCGGACGTTCCCGTGGCCCTGGCATCGCCCACACGCACGATCGAAGGCATCCTGCGGGCGGCCGAGGCCTCGCCCGCCGAATGGGGACCGCTCACGGCCCTCAATCTCCCTTCGTTGCGCACCAGCGTCGGCGAGATGGCGGCCGCACTGGAGAAGGTCGGCGGCCCGGCCGCGACCGCGTTGCTCGATTGGAAGGTGGATGACAACATCCTGCGGCTGGTGAGCACGTGGCCGGGCAACCTGACCTGGGAACGCGCGCGTGCCCTCGGCCTGAAGGCCGACGACAGCTTCGAGCAGGTCGTGCGCGAGTACGTGCAGGAGAACCCGGACGCCGTGCGGCTGCCGGTGCGCTGACATGCCGCGCTTCGCCGCCAACCTGTCGATGCTCTACCCGGAACTGTCGTTCCTGGAGCGCTTTGGCGCCGCGGCGGCCGACGGCTTCCGGGGCGTCGAGTACCTGTTCCCCTACGAGCATCCGCCCGAAGCGCTGTTGGCCCGCCTGCAGGAGCACGGCCTGCAGCAGGTGCTGTTCAACGGTCCGCCCGGGCGCTGGGACGACGGCGAACGCGGCCTGGCCTGCCTGCCGGGGCGCGAGTCCGAGTTCCGGGCCGGCATCGCGGAGGCGTTGCGCTACGCGAAGGTCCTGGGCTGCCCGCGCGTGCACGTGATGGCCGGGCTGGTGCCCGAGGGCCAGACCCGCGAAGCCTTGCGCGCGACCTATGTGGCGAATCTGCGCTGGGCCGCCGAGCAGGCCGCGGCCCAGGGCACCGACCTGCTGCTGGAGCCGATCAACACGCGCGACATCCCGGGGTTCTTCCTCAACCGCCAGGACGATGCGCATGCATTGCTGGCCGAGATCGGCGCGCCCAACGTGAAAGTCCAGATGGACCTCTACCACTGCCAGATCGTCGAGGGCGACCTGGCCGCCAGGATCCGGCAGTACCTGCCCACCGGGCGCGTCGGCCACTTCCAGATCGCGGGGGTGCCGCAGCGGCACGAGCCCGATCTGGGTGAAGTGAACTACCCGTACCTGTTCGGTGTCATCGACGAGGTGGCGCGGGGCTGCGGCTGGGACGGCTGGATCGGCTGCGAGTACCGGCCCGCACGCGGCGCGGTGCCCGGCGGCACCAGCCAGGGCCTGGGCTGGCTCGGGCGCGCTAGCGTTTGAGGATGCTGATGCTGCCGTCCGCCTCCAGGAACGCGCAGCGCATCTCCTGCAGGTGGCAATCGGCTTCGCGCAGGGCCTTGTCGAAGTCCGCCTGCCCCACCCGCTCCCGGCGCAGCACATCGGGGTAGACCCGTCCGTCGCGGCCCAGCAGCACGGCCTGGCCCTCGATCGCCGCTTCCAGGCGGCGGCTGCGGGCGGTGCACCAGCCCACGCTGAAGTTCAGCGCAAGGAGCGTGGACGCCGAGATCAGCCCGCCGAGCACGGACTCGTCACCCCCGGACAGCGCGTTCGAGACCGCTTCGCTCAGCAGCAACATCACGAGCAGGTCGAACGGCGTGAATTGCCCGACCGTCCGCTTGCCCGAGACCCGCACGAGGACCAGCAGCGCGGCGTACACGGCGGCCGCGCGGACGATCAGTTCCCACCAGGGCGTGTCCATCTCCAGCATCGCCGCCAATTGGGGCGCAAGTTCCGGCGGCCCGATGTCAGCCTCAGCCGTGAGCGCACGTACGATGCTCCCCACATGCAGACCCTGGCCGCACCCGTCCACAGCGAATTGGTGATTCGCAAGAGCAGGTTCCTCGGCTGCGTGCAGCCGGTGCCCGACCGCGCTGCGGCGCTGGAACACGTCGCAGCGTTGCGGAACGAGCATCCGGGAGCGGCACACGTCTGCTGGGCCTTGATGGCGGGTGGCCACTCCGCTGCCCACGACGACGGCGAACCGGGCGGGACGGCCGGGCGGCCAATGCTGGAAGTGCTGCGCCGCCAGGAGCTCGATGGCGTGCTGGCCACGGTGGTGCGCTACTTCGGGGGTGTCAAGCTGGGAGCGGGAGGCCTGGTGCGTGCCTACACCGAGGCGGTGGCGCAGGCCTTGCTGCAAGGGCAACAGGTGCTGATGCAGCGGCGGGCGCGGGCCGCGTGCGCGGTCCCTTATGACCTGGAGGGCTGGCTACGGCGGCAGCTGGCCGCGCACGGTGCGCAGCTGCTGTCGGCCCGCCATGCCGACGAGGTGCTGGTCGAGTTCAGCGCGCCCGAGAACGACATGGCCGCGCTGCGAGAGCGGCTCGACGCGGCCGGCCAGGGCCGGTTGCACTGGGCCCGACAGGACTGACGGCCTCAAACGGTAAGGATGTATTCCTGGCCGTCGAGCAGCTGTTCGACCTGGGCGGCATTCGGCCCCACCTGTTCCACCGCCTCGCGCAACTGCGTCTCGTTGCAGGCGAAACGCTTGGTCCACCAGCTGACTTCACGCGGGTTGTTCATGTCGATGAGGCCGCGATCGGCTGGAACGGTGTCGAAGACGAAGGCCATAGCCGTACTCCCATGTCTGTTCTTGGAACGGGCTCCATTGGGCCTGCGTCTCAAGGCCGTGCTTGCCCGTGGACGGCGGAAGCCGGTGTCGTCCGGCTCCTACTCGGGCGCGACCGTGGGCCTCCAGCCCAACCGTTCCAGCAGGGCCGTGGCGGCGGCGGGCGCACGTTCCTTGTCCCCGTTGATGAAGAACACGAAGGCGTCGCGCGGCCGGGCGCCGGCGGTCCAGCGGCGGCAGCCGTCCGCCCAGTCGTCGAGCGCCTGCGGCGGATAGCCCGTTGGCAGCGCGGCCTGGCTGCGCATCAGCCGCAGGTAGGCGAACGGTGCCTGCGCATCGACGATGTTGGCCCACTTGGGCGAGTCGGTGTGCACGGTCACGCAGCCGTGCCGACGGGCCAGCTGCAGGTACGCCTCGCAATCGAAGCTGGGATGCCGCACGTCCAGCACGTGGCGCAACGGCCGGCCGGCCAGCTCGCTTGGCAGCAGCGAGAGGAAGGCTTCCAGGTCGGCGGGGTCGAACGCCTTGGCCGGCATGAAGGGCCAGACGATCGGGCCGAGCTTGTCGCCCAGCTCGGCCAGCCCGGACGCCAGGAAGCGCTCGATCGCGTCGCCGGCGGTGGCCAGTTCGCGCCGGTGGGTGGTGGAGCGGTGCGCCTTCAAGCTGAAGACGAAGCCGTCGGGCGTCTCGTCGCGCCACTTGGCGAAGGTGGGTGCCTGGAAGGTGCTGTAGAAGGTGCCGTTCACCTCGATCGCGGTGAGATGGCGGCTGGCATAGCGCAGCTCGTGGCTGTGCGGCAGGGCCTTGGGGTAGAAGTTGTTGCGCCAGGGCTCGAACGTCCAGCCACCGACGCCGACGCGAACCTGGGCTGCACTCATCAGGGCTCCTCGTGGCAGCCCCCACTCTAGCGGGCCCGCGACCTGCGGCGTAAAGTGGCGGGCTGCCCAATCGCACCCACCTGCCATGAACGCTCCGCTCCACCGCGAACTCCCTCCTGCCGAACTGAATGCCGCCCGGGCACTGGCGGACGCCAGCAGCCAGTGGGACCGCGACATCCTGCGGCAGATCACCGAGTACGTCGCCATCCCGGCGAAGTCGCCGAGCTTCGACCAGGACTGGGCGGCGCACGGCCACATCGACACGGTGCTGCGCAATGCCGCAAGCTGGGTCGAAGCGCAGAAGGTCGAGGGGCTCGCGCTCGAGATCATCCGGCTGCCGGGCCGCACGCCGGTGCTGTTCTTCGACATCCCCGCGACCCGCGCCGGGGCGGGCCAGACCGTGTTGATGTACGGCCACCTGGACAAGCAGCCCGAGTTCAGCGGCTGGCGGCAGGACCTCGGCCCGTGGACCCCCAAGTACGAGGACGGCAAGCTCTACGGCCGTGGCGCTGCCGATGATGGCTACGCGGTGTACGCGAGCATCGCGGCTGTCCAGGCGCTCAAGGCGCAGAAGGTGCCGCACCCGCGCATCGTCGGCCTGATCGAGACCTGCGAGGAATCGGGTTCGTACGACCTGCTGCCCTACGTCGATGCGCTGCGTCCCCGGTTGGGCGAGGTCGGCCTGGTGATCTGCCTGGACTCGGGCGCCGGCAACTACGACCAGCTGTGGCTCACGACCTCGCTGCGCGGGATGGCCTCCGGCACGCTCAAGGTGCAGATCCTCACCGAGGGCGTCCACTCCGGTGATGCCTCCGGGCTGGTGCCCTCGAGCTTCCGCATCATGCGGCAGGTGCTCGACCGCCTGGAGGACAGCAAGACCGGCCGGCTGCTGCCGGGCAGCTTCCACTGCGAGGTGCCGGCCGAACGCCTGGAGCAGGCACGTGCCACCGCGGCCATCCTGGGCGACGAGGTCTACAAGCGATTTCCGTGGGCGCACGCCGACTGCGGCGGCTCCAGCGTGTCGGCCCTGCCCACCACCACCGACCCGGTGCAGGCGCTGCTCAACCGCACCTGGACGCCGACGTTGTCGGTGACCGGTGCGGACGGGTTCCCGGCGCTGCAGGACGCGGGCAACGTGCTGCGGCCGTACACCGCCTTCAAGCTGTCGCTGCGGCTGCCGCCGCTGGTGGACGCCGCCGCGGCGGTGCAGGAGCTGCAGGCGCTGCTGGAGGACAACGCGCCCTACCAGGCACGCGTGACGTTCGAGCCCGGCGGCGCCGCGACCGGCTGGAACGCACCCGACACGGCGCCGTGGTTCGAGCAGGCGCTGCACGCCGCGTCGCGTGCCCACTTCGGCGCACCGTGTGGCTTCATCGGCCAGGGCGGCACCATTCCCTTGATGAACCTGCTCAGCCAGGGCTTCCCGACCTCCCAGATGATGGTGTGCGGCGTGCTCGGCCCGCGCAGCAATGCGCACGGGCCCAACGAGTTCCTCCACGTTCCCTACGCCAAGCGGCTGACCGCCGCCGTGGCCGAGGTGATCGCGAGGATGCCGTGAAGGGCAGCGCCTCGGTCGACAGGCGGAGGTGACCCGGAAACACCCTGTTGCAAAACGGCCGGGCTTGGGGTGAAGATGCGGCCTCCATGAGCGCGCCCGTCCCGCCTTCCACCCTGACCACCTTCACGGCGAGCGACGGCGACAACCTGGCCGTGCAGGACTGGCCGGTGGCCGAGGGCGCCGAGTTGCGCGGGGTGGTGGTGTTGGTGCACGGGCTGGGCGAGCACGCCGGCCGCTACGAGCACGTGGCCCGGCGCCTCAACCAGTGGGGTTTCGCGGTCCGCGGCTACGACCAGTACGGGCATGGCGAATCCGGCGGCGTGCGCGGCGGCCTCCCCAGCCCGATGCGGCTGGTGGACGACCTGGGCGACATGGTGGACAGCGTGCGGGCGCGCACGCCTGAAGGCATCCCGGTGCTGGTGCTCGGGCACAGCCTGGGGGGCCTCGTCGCGGCCTGCTATGCCGTCGCGCATCCCGCGCGGATCGACGGCTTGATCCTGTCGTCCCCCGCGCTCGCCACCCGGCTGAACGGATTCCAGAAGCTGCTGCTGGGCGTGCTGCCGCACATCGCACCGCGGCTGCGGGTGGGCAATGGCCTGGAGCCGCGCTGGCTGTCCCACGACCCGGCGGTCGAGGCCGCCTACCGCAGCGATCCGCTGGTGCACGACCGCATCAGCGCCGGCCTGGCCTTGTTCATCGCGGAAAGCGGCCCGCGCGTGGTGGCGCATGCGCCGCTGTGGCCGGTGGAGACCCTGCTGCTCTACGCCGGCGCCGACCGGCTCGTCGATCCGGTGGGCAGCCGGGCGTTCTCGTCCACCGCACCGCCGCGGCGGGTGACGTGCCACTGCTTCGACGAGCTGTACCACGAGATCTTCAACGAGGCCGACAGCCGCCCCGTGTTCGACGCGCTCCAGCGCTGGCTGGCCGAGCGCTTCTAGGCAGCCCCGGCTGGCGTGTCCCGCCCGCGCCGGGCCAGCCAGCCCAGCGCCAGCCCCGTCATCGCCAGCGGCAGCAGCGAGCCCCAGTTCAGCAGGGCCCAGCCCCGGGTGGTGACCAGGACGCCACTGGCCAGCGAGCTGAGGGCCAGCGTCGCCAGCACCAGGAAATTGAGCGCACCCTGCGCCTTGTCCCGCTCCTCGGGCCGATAGGTGGCGAGCGACAGCGTCGTGCTGCCGGTGAACAGGAAGTTCCAGCCCACGCCCAGCAGGAACAATGCCCCCACGAACTGGTGCAGGTCGGTGCCCGACAGCGCCACGGCCACACACCCCAGGTTGAGCAGCAGCCCGGCCGCCATGACCGGCAGCGGCCCGAAGCGCTTGATCAGCGAACCGGTGAAGAACCCCGGCGCGAACATGCCGATGACGTGCCACTGCAGCACCAGTGCGGCATCGCCGAACGGGAGCCCGCACTGCTGCATCGCGATCGGGGTGGCGGCCATCAGCAGGTTCATCACGCCGAAGCCGAGCGCACCCGATGCCGCGGCGACGATGAAGGTCGGCTGCCGCATGATCTCGCGCAGCGGCCGGCCAGGCGGCAGGGTCGCCGGCGCGGCGGGCGCCGGAAAGCGCAGGCAGGCCATCAGCGCCATCGCCAACAGCGCCACGCCGGCGAGCGACAGGTACGCTCCCGCGAACGGCACTGGCAGCAGGTCGCGCGTGTGCGCTGCCAGGTTGGGTCCCAGGATCGCCCCGAGCAGGCCGCCGGCCATCACCAGCGACACCGCCTTTTCCCGTGCGGCCGGAGCGACCAGTTCCGCCGCCGCGAAGCGGTAGAGCCCGGCATTGGCGTTGTAGAAGCCGGCCACGACGGTGGCGGCGCAAAGCAGCCAGAACTGCCGGCTGGCGGCCGCGTAGGCGCACAGCAGCACCGACAGCAGTGCCACTGCCAGGCCCGCCTGGAACGAACGCTGCCGGCCCCAACGGTGCTGGGTCCGCGCCACCACCCCCGTCGAGAGCGCGCCGCCGACCACGTAGGCCATCACCGGCAAGGTCGCCATCCAGCCGAGCGGCGCCAGCGCGAGCCCCACCAGGCCGTTGATGGCGATGAAGGTGACGTTGTTGGTCAGGTACAGCCCCTGGCAGGCGGCGAGCAGCCAGAGGCGCGCGTTCACGAGCCGGCTCCGGCAGGCGATGCGGCCAGCGTGAGGCCGGCCAGCGCGGCCAGAGGCGCGGTCTCGGCCCGCAGTACGCGAGGCCCGAGCGACAGCGGCCGGAATCCGCGCGCCTGCGCCGCCGCCTCCTCGCGCGGGCTCAGGCCGCCTTCGGGACCGGACAGCAGCAGTACCGGGCCGGGCCCGGCGGCCAGCTGCGCCAGCGGCAGCGCGGCGTTCGACAGCGACAGCATCCAGGCGGCCAGGCCGTCCGGCGGTGTCCAGCCGGCGAGCTCGCGCGGGGCATGGACCTGCGGCACCCGGTTGCCGCCGCACTGCTCGCAGGCAGCCGCCGCCACCGCCTGCCAGTGCTCCTGCTTCTTCCTGGCGCGTTCGGCCGGCAGGCGGACCACGCTGCGCTCGGTGAACAGCGGTTGCAGCGATGCGACGCCCAGTTCCGCAGCCTTCTCCACCAGCCAGTCCATCCGCTCGTTGGCTGGCACCCCCACCGCGAGGTGGACTTCGCGCGCGGGTTCACGCTCCACGGGATCGTGGCGGCCGACGTGCACCGTCACATGCGATCGGCCCATCCGCTCGATGGTGGCGGACCACTCCCCGCCCTGGCCGTCGAACAGGGCGACCGCGTCGCCCGGCTGCAGGCGCAGCACCTGCACGTGGCGCGCGGCGGTGGGCGGCAGGTCCAGTGTCGCGCCTTCCGCGAGCGCGACCGGGCAGTGCAGGCGCGGCATGGCGCTCAGATGCGCCCGAACGCGTAGCCGCTGACGCCCTGTGCGCCTTCGATCTCGTCGATCAGCTGCAGCAGGGGTGCCAGCTCCCGGTAGCGCCCGGCCGTCGCCCGGATGTAGGCGATGAACCGGGGCGCATCGGCGAGGTACTTGGGCTTGCCGTCGCGCAGCGTCAGGCGCGCGAAGATGCCGGCCACCTTCAGGTGCCGCTGCAGCCCCATCCACTCGACCGCGCGGTAGAACTCGCCGAAGTCGGGGTCGACGGGCAAGCCGGCCTTGAGCGCCTTTTCCCAGTAGCGCACCGTGATGTCGAGCACGAACTCCTCGTCCCAGCTGAGAAAGGCGTCGCGCATCAGGCTGGCGATGTCGTAGGTCACCGGGCCGTGCACCGCATCCTGGAAGTCCAGCACGCCCAGCCGCGGCTCGGCGGGTGACGCCGGCATCATCAGGTTGCGCGGCATGAAGTCGCGGTGCACGTACACGGTCGGCGAAGCGAGATTGCGCTGCACGATCAGCCGGAACATCGCGTCCAGCGTCTCGCGCCGCTTGCCCTCCAGCGTGACGCCGCGGTGCCGGGCAAGGTACCAGTCGGGAAACAGCGACAGCTCGCGCGCCAGCAGCGCCTCGTCGTAGGCGGGCAGGACACCGGGGCGCGAAGCGAGCTGCCAGGCGATGAGGGCGTCGACGGCGCGCAGGTACAGGGGCTGGTTGGCCGACGGCTGCTGCCGTTCGACCACCTCGATCATGGTCTGACGTCCGAGATCGTCCAGCAGCATGAAGCCCTGCGGCTCGTCCCACGCCAGGATGCGCGGCACGTGCAGGCCGGCATCCGCCATCAGTCCCGCCACCTTGACGAACGGGCGGCAGTCTTCCTTGTCCGGCGGCGCGTCCATCACGATGCGGCTGCCCTCGCGCCCGTCCACCCGCAGGTAGCGGCGGAAGCTGGCGTCGGCCGAGGCCGGACGCACGGTGGCGGGATCGAGACCGTGGGCACCGGCGATGCCGCCGAGCCATGCGTGGAAAGCGCGTTCGCGTTCGGGATCGGACCAGGTCACGCCCGGCGAGGCGCCGGCGCCAGGCGCCGGGGAAGACAGGGGATCGCTCATGGATAATCCATTCTACAAACGCCCCTGCCGCTGACCCCCGCGATTCGCGCCCCTTCCTCCCGACGCCCTTGAACCCCATCCGGATCGCGCGCAGACGTTTCGAGCCGACCCCGCTTGCCCTGGCCGCCTTGGCGCTGCTGCACGGAACCGCCCACGCGCAGGCGGAACCTCCGTCCCAGGCCAGCCCGGGCGTCTTGCTGCAACCGACGCCGCAGCTGCGCGAGCAGATTCCGTCCGTGGTGCGCAAGCAGCTGCCCACCTTCGTGCAGGGCGACCGGATCTCTGGACGCACCGACTTGGACACCATCGTGGAAGGGGGCGCCGAGCTGCGCAAGGGCGACACGGTGATCCGCGCGGACCGGCTCGAGTACTACCAGCCTGATGATCTGGCGCGGGCGCGCGGCAATGTGCACATCAACCGCGCGGGCAACACCTTCGACGGCACCCTGCTCGAGCTGAAGGTCGACGCGTTCGAAGGCTTCTTCAACGAGCCGCGCTACCGCTTCCTGCGCAACGGGGCTTATGGCCGGGCCGACCGGGTCGACTTCATCGACGACCAGCGCGCGGTGATCCGCAACGCAACGTACACCACCTGCCGCCCGGAGGACCTGCCGGGCTGGACGCCCGACTGGATCCTGCGCGCCTCCGGCATCCGCATCGACCAGGAGGAAGACGTCGGCACCGCCACCGGCGCGCTGCTCACGTTCTTCAGCGTGCCCGTGCTGCCGGTGCCGGCGCTGACGTTCCCGCTCAGCGACAAGCGCAAGTCCGGCTTCCTGCCGCCCACGATCGGGATCGACAGCATCAACGGCCTGGAGTACCGCCAGCCGTACTACTGGAACATCGCGCCCAACCGGGACCTGACCCTGTACCCGACGCTGATGTCCAAGCGGGGGATGGACCTGGGAGCGGAGTTCCGCTACCTGGAGCCGGGCTACGCGGGAACGCTGCGGGCGAACGTGATGCCGGACGACCAGCGGCGCGACGGTGCGACCCGCTGGAGCTACAGCTACCGGCACGACGGAGCGCTCCTGAGCAGCGCCCAGTACGGCGGCGTGGGGCTGAACCTGAACCTGAACCGCGTCAGCGACGACAACTACTGGCGTGACTTCAGCCGCAACAGTGCGACGCTGACGCAGCGGCTGCTCGGCAGCGACGGCGCCATCAGCTGGGGCAGCCCGAACGGGCGCTGGTACAGCATGGCGCGGGCCCTGAAGTGGCAGACGCTGCAGGACGTGACGGCTCCCATCGTCCCGCCGTACGACCGCATGCCGCAGCTGATGACGCGGTACACGCGCGAGGATCTGCCGGTCGGGCTGGTCGCCTCGGTCGAGGCGGACACCACGCGCTTCCAGGCGGACCGTGCCCTCACGCTGCAGCCGAATGCGCAGCGCAGCTTCGTGCTGGGGCGCATCGAGCGGCCGTGGCAGGCGCCTGGCTGGTTCTTCACGCCGCGGATGCAACTGCACAGCACGCAGTACAGCTTCGACGAGCCGCTGGCCGGCGGGCAGACCACGGCCACGCGCACGCTGCCGATCTACAGCCTGGACGGCGGATTGATCTTCGAGCGGCCGGCGAACTTCTTCGGACGCAGCTTCGTTCAAACGCTGGAGCCGCGCGCCTTCTACGTCTACACACCGTTTCGGGAGCAGAACCGGCTGCCGAACTATGACTCCGGCTTCAACGATTTCAACTTCGCCACGATCTACACCGAGAACGCGTTCGGCGGCAACGACCGCATCGCCGACAACAACCTGCTCACGGTCGGCGCCACCACCCGCCTGATCGATCCGGACTCGGGCGCCGAAGCGATGCGGTTCGCGCTGGCGCAGCGGTTGCGGTTCAAGGATCAGCTGGTCACCCTGCCCGGCGGGCAAGCGATCAGCGAGCGGCTGTCCGACCTGCTGTTCGGCGCGGGCGTGAGCCTGTCGCCGCGCTGGACCGCCGAGACGACGGTGCAGTACAACCCCAAGACCAGCCGCTCCGAGCGCATCACGCTGGGCGGGCGCTACAACCCCAGCAACTACCGGGTGATCAGCGCCGCCTACCGCCTGCAGCGCGGGCAGAGCGAGCAGCTCGACGTCGGCTGGCAATGGCCGATCAACGACCTGTGGGGCGACCGCGGCCAGGACCTTGGGCCCGGCCGCGGCCAGGGCCCCGGCCGCTGGTACAGCGTGGGACGGCTGAACTACAGCATGAAGGACCGCCGTCTGGTGGACACCATCCTGGGGCTGGAATACGACGCCTGCTGCTGGATCGGCCGCATCGCGCTGGAGCGGCTGCAGAGCAGCACCGTCAGTGCCAACACGCGTATCCTGTTCCAGCTGGAGTTCGTCGGCTTCAGCCGGCTCGGCTCCAGCGTGCTGCAGCCGCTGCGCCAGAATATCCCGCGTTACCAGCTCCTGCGCGACCCCGGCGCCGCGTCCGAACCCAGCCGGTTCAGCAACTACGACTGAGACTCCCGCCACGATGAGACCCCGCGCCCTCGCCCTCGTGTTCGCCTGCACCGTCGCCGCCCTGCCGGCGTCGGCGCAGCTGCGCGTCAGCCCCCAGCTGCCCGGGCCCGCGCCGGTCCCGCGCGCAGACAGCGGACCGCGCCCGGCCGATTTCATCGTGGCCGTCGTCAACTCCGAGCCGATCACGAACAACGAACTGCGCGCGCGGCTCCAGCGCTTCGAGCAGCAGCTGGCGCAGCAGGGGGCTTCCATTCCGCCGCGCGGCGAACTGGCGCGCGTGGTGCTCGATCGCCTGATCAGCGAGAAGGCGCAGCTGCAGGTCGCGCGTGAGAGCGGCATCCGCGTCGACGAGGCGATGGTCGACCAGGCCGAGGCGAACGTGGCGCGGCAGAACGAGATGTCGGTGGCGGACCTGCGCCGCCGCCTGCAAGCGGACGGCGTGCCGACGGCGACGTTCCGCGAGGAGTTGCGCAACCAGCTGCTGCTGGGGCGCCTGCGCGATCGCGAGGTGGAGTCGCGGGTGCGCGTCACCGATGCCGACATCGACCAGTACCTGCGCGACCAGCAGACCGCCGCCGCCGATCCCGCCTCCAGCGCGCTCAACCTGGCGCAGGTCCTGGTGGCGGTGCCGGAAAACGCCTCCGAGCAGCAGGTGCGCGAACTGCTGGCCAAGGCCCAGCGCGTGCAGGAGCGCGCCCGCGCCGGCGAGGATTTCGCGGCGCTCGCCCGTGAGGCCTCCGATGCGCCCGGCGCCGCCAGCAACGGCGGTGTGATGGGCTTGCGCGCGGCCGACCGCTATCCGCCGCTGTTCCTGGAGGCGGTGCAGGCGCTGCCCCAGGGCGGTGTCAGCCAGGTGGTGCGCTCGGGCGCCGGCTTCCACGTGCTCAAGGTCGTCGAGAAGCGCCAGGGCGAGCTGCCGACGACGGTCACGCAGAGCCATGCCAGGCACATCCTGCTGCGCACCGGGGCGCGGCTGTCCGAGACGGCGGCGCGCGAGCGCCTGGCCGACCTGCGTCGGCGCATCACGGCCGGCCAGGCCGACTTCGCCCAGCTGGCCCGCGAGTTCTCGCAGGACGGCACCGCCTCGCGCGGTGGCGACCTGGGCTGGGCCAACCCGGGCTCGTACGTGCCCGAGTTCGAGGATGCGATGAACGCCCTGGCGCCGGGCGAGGTGTCCGAGCCGCTCGTCTCCCGCTTCGGCGTGCACCTGATCCAGCTGCTCGAGCGTCGCACGGCGAAGCTGTCGCCCCGGGAGCAGCGCGAGCTGCTTCGCAACATCGTGCGCGAGAAGAAGCTGGACGAGGCCTACGCCACCTGGGCGCAGGAAGTGCGCGGCCGCGCCTTCGTGGAGATGCGCGAGTCGCCGATCTGACGGCGGCGCGGCTCGTCCACCGATGGCCCACGTTCCACGCAAGCGGTTCGGCCAGCACTTCCTGGCCGACGACGCCATCATCGATGCGATCGTGCGCGAGATCGCGCCGCGCCCCGGCGAGCCGATGGTGGAGATCGGACCGGGGCTGGCCGCACTGACGCAGCCGCTGGTGGAGCGGCTGGGCCGGCTCACGGTGGTGGAACTCGATCGCGACCTGGCCGCGCGCCTGCGGCAGCACCCGCAGCTGCGGGTGGTCGAGTCGGACGTGCTCAAGGTGGACTTCGGTGCACTCGCCGCGACCCTGGGCGCGCCGAAGCTGCGGGTGGTCGGCAACCTGCCCTACAACATCTCCACCCCGATCCTGTTCCACCTCCTGGACCATGTCGCGGTGGTGCAGGACCAGCACTTCATGCTGCAGAAGGAAGTGATCGACCGCATGGTCGCCCGGCCCGCCACCGCCGACTACGGCCGGCTGTCGGTGATGCTGCAGTGGCGCTACGCCATGGAGGACGTGCTGTTCGTGCCCCCGTCCGCGTTCGAGCCGCCGCCGAAGGTGGACAGCGCGGTGGTGCGGATGGTGCCCCATGCCGAGCCGGAGCCCGTCGACGTCCGCCTGCTCTCGGAGATCGTGCAGGTGGCCTTCAGCCAGCGCCGCAAGCTGCTGCGCCACTCGCTGGGCCGCTGGCTGGAGCAGAAGGGGTTCTCGGGCGGGTTCGACCTGCAGCGCCGGGCGGAAGAGGTGCCGGTGGCGCAATTCGTCGCGCTGGCCCGGGCGCAGGGGCAATGAAAAAGGCCGGGTCGCCCCGGCCTCTGGTGTCTGGCGGATGTTCGCTCAGGCGGCGTCGAGCCAGTAACCCGCATTGAAGGGGCTGCTCATGCGCAGGGCCAGCGGAGACACGTCCACCAGCTTGTCGGTCGGCATCTTCTCCCCGGTTTCCGTGACAGCGGGAGCTGCCACGACGGGTTCGGTGCCTGGGGCCTCGTTGGCCCGTTCTGCTTGGCCGGCTTGTGCAGAACGGGCTACAGAAAAGAATAGAAGCACCGGAATGGAATCTTCCGGTCCGCCCAGTAGTCGGCGGTGTCGCGGAAGATGTCCAGCAGCTGCTCGCGCGCTTCCTTGTCGAACTTGGCGGTCGCGGGGATCTGCTCCAGCACCACGATGAAGCCCGGCTGCGGGCCCGACTTGTGGACCGGGTCGGTCATGCAGTCGTACAGCGCGTCGAAGTTCTTGCCGAAGTGGGTCGGCAGCATGAACTGCTGCGCGATCAGGTCGAGCACGTCCTGCTTGCTCTGGGCATTGGCCAGGTTGGCGTACAGGAAATGCTGGCCCAGCGAGCGAGCGGAATCCTGCAGGTCCTGCACGCGGAACGCGCGGATCGACTGCACGATGTTGCTGCGCACCCCTTTCAGAGGTGTCTCGTTGATGTCAGGGCGAAGGGGCTTGTCCATCTCCGCGTCTCTTTCCATGGTCAAAAACACGTCCCGCTTCATGTCAGGGCTTACTCCACAATTTTGCGAAAACTGGCGTAATGGTCAGCGGTGTAGTAGCAGGCGTCCGGGGTCCGGGGAGGGCCGCCGCACACGATGCGCCGGGCACCCCGGTCGCGCGAACCCGGCGTCTTCACGGTGTACTCGCGCCAGTAGCCGCGCTGGTGGACCGGAAGCAGGCGCTCCCGGTTCCCGAACACCGAGCCGTCCTTGTCGTACGGGAACGGTCCGCCCTGGCGGATCAGTTCGAAGGTTTCCCGGCCCTGCCTTGGCAACTCGACCACCCGGATGGTGGACGGTGCGCCGCCGGCGGAACGTTCGGCCGGGCCCTTCGCTTCCGCCGGAGCTGGTCCGGTGAACGCGGCTGCGAACAAGAAGCTGGTGAGCGCCAGCTTGAGGGCAGCAAATCGCGCCATGGAAACGGGGAGGGACCTTCCGGGGAGACCTGTGGACGCCTTTCCGGGCCGCGCCGGGACTGTCGAGGTCACCGGGTAAACCCGAAAAATTCAGCGCGCTAGTGTGAACGATCCGGTCACAAAAGGCAAGCGCCTGCCCAATTTTTGGGCAGGCGCGAAGGGCTTTCGGCGACCCGGCGGCGGGTCGATGAGTAAGTGCCTGCTGTCGCGTCCCGCTTTACCGGCCGGCGTTGGCGTCGGCCACCGTCAGCGCCGTCATGTTGACGATCCGGCGCACCGTGGTGCTGGCTGTCAGGATATGCACCGGTTTGGCGGCGCCCAGCAGGACGGGGCCGACCGCGATGTTGCCGCCGGCGGCCGTCTTCAGCAGGTTGTAGGAGATGTTAGCGGCGTCGATGTTGGGCAGCACCAGCAGGTTGGCGTCGCCCGACAGCGTGTTGTGCGGCATCAGCTGGTCGCGCGCGGCGCCGTCCAGCGCGACGTCGCCGTGCATCTCGCCGTCGACCTCGAGCCAGGGCGCCTGCTCGCGCAGCAGGCCCAGCGTCTCGCGCATCTTGACGGCGCTGGGCTGGTTGCTCGAGCCGAAATTGGAATGCGACAGCAATGCGGCCTTGGGCTTCAGGCCGAACCGCATCATCTCCTCGGCCGCCATGACCGTGATCTCGGCCAGCTGGGCGGCGGTCGGATCGTAGTTGACGTGGGTGTCCACCAGGAACACCTGCCGGCCCGGCAGCATCAGCCCGTTCATGCAGGCGTAGGTGTTGACGCCCTGCCGCTTGCCGATGACCTGGTCGATGTACTGCAGGTGGATGTTGGTGGTGCCCCAGGTGCCGCAGATCAGGCCGTCGACCTGGTCCTTGTGCAGCAGCATCGAGCCGATCAGCGTCAGGCGCCGGCGCATCTCGATCTTGGCCATCTGGACGGTCACGCCCTTGCGGTCGGTCATCCGGTGGTAGGTCTGCCAGAAATCGCGGTAGCGGTCGTCCTGCTCGACGTTGACCACGTCGTAGTCGCGTCCCTGCTGCAGCCGCAGGCCGAACTTCTCGATCCGCTGGGCGATGATGGCCGGCCGGCCGATGATGGTGGGCCGCGCCAGCCCCTCGTCCACCACGATCTGCGCGGCACGCAGCACCCGCTCTTCCTCGCCCTCGGAATAGGCCACCCGCTTCTTCTTGCCCGATTTGGCGGCCGTGAAGATCGGCTTCATGGTGGTGCCGGACGCGTAGACGAAGCTCTGGAGCTTCTCGCGGTAGGCATCCATGTCCTTGATCGGGCGCAGGGCCACACCGCTCTCGACCGCGGCCAGTGCCACGGCCGGCGCGATCTTCATCATCAGCCGGGGGTCGAACGGCTTCGGGATCAGGTAGTCCGCGCCGAACGACAGCTGCTGGCCGGCGTAGGCGGCGGCGACCACCTCGCTCTGCTCGGCCTGGGCGAGCTCGGCGATCGCGTGGACGGCGGCAATCTCCATCTCGTCGGTGATCGTCGTCGCGCCCGAATCCAGCGCTCCCCGGAAGATGTAGGGGAAGCACAGGACGTTGTTGACCTGGTTGGGGAAGTCGGTGCGACCGGTCGCCAGGATCGCATCGGGCCGCACCGCCTTCGCCTCGTCCGGCATGATTTCCGGATTGGGGTTGGCCAGCGCCAGGATCAGCGGGTCCTTGGCCATGGTCTTGACCATCTCGGGCTTGAGCACCCCGCTGGCCGACAGGCCCAGGAAGATGTCCGCGCCTTCCACCACCTCGGCCAGCGTGCGGGCCGACGTCTTGCGGGCGAACTGCCGCTTGTCGTCGTCCATCAGTTCGGTGCGCCCTTCGTACACCACGCCGGCCAGGTCCGTGGCGAAGATGTTCTCGCGCGGCAGGCCCAGCTTGACCAGCAGGTTCAGGCAGGCCAGCGCCGCAGCGCCGGCGCCCGAGGTGACGAGCTTGACCTTGCGGATGTCCTTGCCCACCACCTTCAGGCCGTTGATGATGGCCGCGCCCACCACGATCGCGGTGCCGTGCTGGTCGTCGTGGAAGACCGGGATCTTCATCCGCTCGCGCAGCTTGCGCTCGACGTAGAAGCAATCCGGCGCCTTGATGTCCTCGAGGTTGATGCCGCCGAAGGTCGGCTCCAGCGCCGCGATGACGTCGACCAGCTTGTCCAGGTTCTTCTCGTTGATCTCGATGTCGAAGACGTCGATGTCGGCGAACTTCTTGAACAGCACGCCCTTGCCTTCCATCACCGGCTTGGAGGCGAGCGGGCCGATGTCGCCCAGGCCCAGCACCGCGGTGCCGTTGGTGATGACGGCCACGAGGTTGCCCCGTGCGGTGTAGCGGAAGGCGGCGGCGGGGTCCTTGACGATTTCCTCGCAGGGCGCGGCGACCCCGGGGGAGTAGGCCAGCGCGAGGTCGTGCTGGTTGATCAGTTGCTTGGTGGCGGCGATCGAGATCTTGCCGGGCGCCGGGTACTCGTGGTACTCGAGGGCGGCCTGGCGCAGCTGCGCCCGTTTCTGTTCGGCGTTCGCCGAGGAGGGGGAGGTCATGGGAATCGAGTCTCCTGGGCGTCACAGCGGCCGATTCGGCCGGGCGCCGTTGTGGGGCCGCGATTGTAGACCTCGGGGAACGCGGCCCTCACAGGGCGGGGTCAGGCGGTCTGCGGCGCCGGCTGTGCGGTCGCGCCGGCGCGTTCGGCCCGGCGCTGCCAGGCCTTCTCGTGGAAGAAGAAGGCGACGGCCTGCACCGTGGGCTCCAGCAGGCTGAGCGTCACGGCCATGGTGAGGCTGCCGGTCACGGCATAGGCGACCAGCGAGGCGACCACGATGTGCATCACGTAGTAGCTGCCGGTCTTCTTGAGCATCGGAAGGTGGGCGCGTGCGAGACGTGTCATGAGGGCTCCTTGATCGAGCCCAGATGTTAGTGATTCGCAATCACGTTCGCCAATTCGATTCGACTAAGCTATCGATAGCTGACCGGTCTTGGAGCTGCGCCGCGCTGCGGCGCTTGCCACCAGGGTCGCCGGCGCGGCCGGACCACCGCGGGTCCTCGCCGTGCGCACACTCCAGGACCGGTCTCAACCCCGCATCAGGGCTTCGATCTCGTCGGCCCGGACCGGGACGTCGCGGGTGATCAGCTCGCAGCCGTCGGCGGTGACGATCGCGTCGTCCTCGATCCGGATGCCGATGTGGTGGAAGGCTTCCGGCACGCCTTCGGCGGGACGCACGTAGAGCCCGGGCTCGATGGTGAGCACCATGCCCGGCTGCAGGATGCGGCTCGGCCGGTTCCTGATGACCTCGCCCGACAACGGATCCTTGCGCTCGCTGACCTCCCCCAGCTGGGTCGGCTCCACGTAGCTGCCGCAATCGTGGACATCCATGCCCAACCAGTGGCCGGTTCGGTGCATGTAGAACTGGAAATAGGCCCGCGTGTCGATCACGTCGTCGGCCGTGCCCACCTTGTTGCGGTCGAGCAGCCCGAGGTCGAGCATGCCCTGGGCCAGCACCTTGACGGTCGCGTCGTGCGGATCGTTGAAGCGCGCGCCGGCCCGGGTCGCTGCCACGGCCGCGTCCTGCGACGCCAGCACCAGGTCGTACAGCGCGCGCTGCGGACCGGTGAAACGGCCATCGGCCGGAAAGGTGCGGGTGATGTCGCTCGCGTAGCTGTCGAGCTCGCAGCCGGCATCGATCAGCACCAGCTCGCCGGCGCGCACCGGCGCCGTGTCCGCGCGGTAGTGCAGGACGCAGGCGTTGGCACCGGCCGCCACGATGGAGCTGTAGGCCGGGTACTGCGAGCCGCCCATGCGGAACTCGTGCAGCAGCTCCGCATCGAGGTGGTACTCGCGCACGTCGCGCCCGTCGCGCAGCATGCGCGCGGACAGCTGCATGGCCCGAACATGGGCGCGCGCGCTGATGCGTGCAGCGCGGCGCATGATGTCCTGCTCGTGCGCATCCTTGATCAGCCGCATCTCGTCCAGCACGGCACACAGGTCGTGCTGCTCCTCGGGGCAGAGGGCGCCGTAGCGCACCCGCGCCCGCACGCGGTTCAGCCAGCCGCCGACCTGCGACTCCAGGCCGTCATGGATGGCGAACGGATACCAGACCGCATCCCGGTTCTCCAGGAGGCGCGGCATCAGCGTGTCCAGCTCCGCAACGGAATGGGCGGCCTGCACCCCCAGCACCTCGGGCGCGGCCTGCGGACCCAGGCGATAGCCATCCCAGATCTCGCGCTCCAGGTCCTTGGGCGCGCAGAACAGCGTGCTGCGTCCGTCGCCGGTGATCACCAGCCAGGCGTTCGGCTCGGTGAAGCCCGTGAGGTAGTAGAAGTAGCTGTCGTGGCGGAACAGGAAGTCGCTGTCGCGGTTGCGCGGCCGCTCGGGAGCGGTCGGCACGATGGCGATGCCGTCGCGGCCGAGCTTGGCGGCCACGCGCGCGCGGCGTTCGGCGTACAGGGTGTTGCTCATGGTGCATTCAGTTGGGTCAGCCGCTCGGGCGTGCCGACATCCGTCCAGGGTCCGGTGTGCAGTTCGGCGCTGACCAAGCCATTGTCCATCGCGCGGCGCAGCATCGGCGCGAGCGGGACTTTCAGTCCCTGCGGGTTGCCCGCGGGCAGCTCGGCGAAGAACGATCGCCGGTAGAGGCCGATCGTGGAATACGTGTGGCGTCGCGCACCCTGGTTGCGCGCCAGCCCGTCGTCGTCCAACGCAAAATCGCCGTTCGGGTTGTGCGGCGGGTTGGGCACCAGGAACAGGTGGGCCAGCTTGTCGCCCGCTGCGAAGCGTTCGAGCGCCACCGGTGCGAACCCGAACCCGGGCACGAAGACGTCGCCGGCGACCACCCAGAACACCTCGCCCAGCTGCGGCAGCGCACGCGCGATGCCACCACCCGTCTCCAGCGCGCCGCCGAAATCGCGGCCCTCGTGCGAGTAGTGCAGGCGCAGGCCTTCCGACGAGGCGCCCAGTCTCTCTTCCAGCATCTCGCCCAGCCACGCGGTGTTGACCACCACGTCGCGGCACCCCGCCTGCGCCAGTGCCTGCAGGTGCCAGGCGATCAGGGGACGGCCGCGCACTTCCAGCAGCGGCTTGGGACAACGGTCGGTGAGCGGGCGCATGCGCTCGCCGCGTCCGGCGGCCAGGACGATCGCCTGCGCCTCGGTCATTGCCCATCCCCCCGGTCCAGCGAGCGTTGCTCGGTCCACTCCGGTTGCAGCCGCTGGACCAGCGCGAACATCAGTCCCCGTGCCTTGGCCGAAAGATCAACCTCCGGCTGCGAGAGGTAGACGTCGACGCTGGCGCTGCGGTCGCCGGGCCAGGTGTGCAGGCACACGTGCGAGCCGGCCAGCAGCAGCGCGACCGAGGATCGCTGCGGATCGGTCGCGAACACCTCGTGCTCCACTTCAAGCCCGACGGATTCGGCGGCCTGGCGGCACCAGGGCCCCAGCTGCCCGGCATCGCGCAACAGCCGGTCGTCGCATCGGCACTGGTACAGGTCGGCAGTCAGGTGGAGGCCTCGCATCGCGCCGACTGTAGACGATGCCGCGGACGCGGCGGTGGGAGCTCTCGGCAGCAGGCCCAACCGCTAAAATCCCGGGTTTTCCCGCCCTCCCCCTCCATGTCCTCTTCCCCTGCTTCTTCCGCGTCGGCTGCCGACGCCCTTCAGATGGCCAACGCGATCCGGGCCCTGTCCATGGACGCGGTGCAGCAGGCGAACTCCGGGCACCCGGGTGCCCCCATGGGCATGGCCGACATCGCCGTGGCACTGTGGGGACGGCACCTCAAGCACAACCCGACCGATCCGCAGTGGTTCGACCGCGACCGGTTCGTGCTCTCCAATGGGCACGGGTCGATGCTGATCTACTCGCTGCTGCACCTGACCGGTTACGACCTGCCGCTGCAGGAGCTGAAAAACTTCCGCCAGCTGCACAGCAAGACGGCGGGCCACCCCGAAGTCGGCGTGACTCCCGGAGTCGAGACGACCACCGGCCCGCTGGGCCAGGGCATCACCAACGCGGTGGGCATGGCGCTGGCGGAGAAGCTGCTGGCCGCCGAGTTCAACCGCGACGGCCACGCCATCGTCGACCACTTCACGTACGTCTTCATGGGCGACGGCTGCCTGATGGAAGGCATCAGCCACGAGGCCTGCGCGCTGGCCGGCGCCTGGCGCCTGAACAAGCTGATCGCGGTGTACGACGACAACGGCATCTCCATCGACGGCCAGGTCACGCCCTGGTTCATCGACGACACGCCGGCCCGCTTCAAGGCCTACGGCTGGAACGTGATCGGGCCCGTGGACGGCCACGACATCGACGCCGTCGACCGGGCGATCGCCGACGCCCGCCGCAGCGCCGACAAGCCCACGCTGATCGTCGCCAAGACCCAGATCGGCAAAGGCAGCCCGAACCGCGTGAACACCGCCAAGGCGCATGGCGAGGCCCTCGGTCCCGAAGAGGTCAAGCTCACCCGCGAGGCGCTGGGCTGGCCGCACGAGGCCTTCGTGGTGCCGCAGCCGGTGTACGCCGCCTGGGACGCCAAGGCCAAGGGCCAGGCCGCGCAGGCGAAATGGCAGGACCGGTTCGCCACCTACCAGGCCGCTCACCCCGAACTGGCCGCGGAGTTCGTGCGCCGCATGAAGGGCGAGCTGCCGCGCAACTTCGCGCAGGTCGCGGTCGACGCCGCGGTCGGCGCCCACGCGAAGGCCGAGACCGTGGCTTCGCGCAAGGCCTCGCAGCTGGCCCTGGAGGCGTTCACCGCCGCCCTGCCCGAGCTGCTGGGCGGCAGTGCCGACCTGACCGGCTCCAACCTCACCAACACCAAGAGCACGGCCCCCCTGCGCATCGACCAGGCCGGCGAGGTGAAGAAGACCGACGACGGCCGCATCGGCCGACACATCAACTACGGCGTGCGGGAGTTCGGCATGGCCGCGATCATGAACGGCATCGCCCTGCACGGCGGCTACATCCCGTACGGCGGCACCTTCCTGACCTTCAGCGACTACAGCCGCAATGCGATCCGCATGGCTGCGCTGATGAAGCAGCGCATCGTGCACGTGTTCACGCACGACTCCATCGGCCTGGGCGAGGACGGCCCCACGCACCAGTCGATCGAGCACGCGGCCAGCCTGCGCCTGATCCCCAACCTGGACGTCTGGCGTCCCTGCGACACCGCCGAGACGGCGGTGGCGTGGGCGGTCGCCCTGCAGAACAGGAACCGGCCGACGGCGCTGCTGCTGTCGCGCCAGAACCTGCCCTATGCGCCCAAGGCGGGCCTGGAAGACATCAGCAAGGGCGGCTACGTGCTGGCCGAGCCGGCCGAGGTCGGCCTGGGCCGCGCGCCGCAGGCGGTGCTCATCGCCACCGGCTCCGAGGTCCAGCTGGCGCTCAAGGCCCAGGAGCAGCTCGCGCAGCAGGACATCGCGGTGCGCGTCGTCTCCATGCCCAGCACCACCGCCTTCGATCGCCAGAGCGCCGCCTACAAGCAGGACGTGCTGCCCGCCGGCATCCCGCGCATCGCGGTCGAGATGGGCGTGACCGACTTCTGGTGGAAGTACGGTTGCGCTGCGGTGGTCGGCATCGACTCCTACGGCGAGTCGGCGCCGGCCAACGTGCTGTTCCAGCACTTCGGCTTCACTGCGCAGAACGTCACAGACACGGTGCGCGCCGTTCTGGCACGCTGATGCATTTTTCTCAACTGCTTTCGGGAGCAAGCTCATGACCATCAAGATCGGCATCAACGGCTTCGGACGGATCGGCCGCATGGTGTTCCGCGCCGCGGTGCAGAACTTCAAGGACATCGAGGTGGTCGGCATCAACGACCTGCTCGAGCCCGACTACCTGGCCTACATGCTGCGCTACGACAGCGTGCACGGCCGCTTCGAGGGCGAGGTGAGCGTCGACGGCAACACCCTGGTGGTCAACGGCAAACGCATCCGCCTCACCGCGGTGAAGGACCCCGCCGAGCTCAACTGGGGCGCGGTGGGTGCCGACGTGGTCGTCGAGTCCACCGGCATCTTCCTCACCAAGGAAGGCGCGCAGAAGCACATCGCCGCAGGCGCCAGGAAGGTGATCATGTCGGCCCCGTCCAAGGACGACACGCCGATGTTCGTCTTCGGCGTCAACGACAAGACTTACAAGGGCGAGGCGATCATCTCCAACGCCTCGTGCACCACCAACTGCCTGGCGCCGCTGGCCAAGGTGCTGAACGACAAATGGGGCATCAAGCGCGGCCTGATGACCACCGTGCACGCCGCCACCGCCACCCAGAAGACGGTCGACGGCCCGAGCAACAAGGACTGGCGCGGCGGCCGCGGCATCCTCGAGAACATCATCCCGTCGTCGACCGGTGCGGCCAAGGCCGTCGGCGTGGTGATCCCCGAGCTGAACAAGAAGCTGACCGGCATGGCGTTCCGCGTGCCCACCTCCGACGTGTCGGTGGTCGACCTGACGGTCGAGCTGAACAAGGAAGCCACCTACCAGGAGATCTGCGCCGAGTTCAAGGCGCAGTCCGAGGGGGCGCTCAAGGGCGTGCTGGGCTACACCGAGGACAAGGTGGTCGCCACCGATTTCCGCGGCGACCCGCGCACCTCGATCTTCGACGCCGAGGCCGGCATCGCCCTGGACAGCACCTTCGTCAAGCTGGTGAGCTGGTACGACAACGAGTGGGGCTACTCCAACAAGGTGCTGGAGATGTGCCGCGTCGTGTCCTCGCGCTGAGGCCTCGTCCGATCGCACGATGAACGCGCCCGCCGGGCGCGTTTTTCGTCCGGCCGTGCGTTGACGGCCGGATGCCGCGCTTCCTAAGGTGGACCCCCGCCGGCAAGGGCCGGTGCAGGAAGGGATCCAAATGGACGATCCGGCATTCCGCCACTGGCTGGCGGCCAGGAGCTGGGCGCTGAGCGTGCGGTACTGCAAGGTGGTGTCGCTGCTGCTGCCGCCGGCCGCCCTGGCGACCGATCTGCCGCTGCTGGCCCTCGGGACCGAGCACCTGGAGTGGCTGGTGGGATGGCAGGTCGCGGCCGAACTCGTCTGCCTGGCCGTGTTCGCGATCGACCGCTGGTCGCACCGCTGGCGTGGCAGCGAGCCGGCGCTGTACGCGTTCTGCGTGGCCTTCATCGTCCTGTGCACCTGGATCGGCATGGTGGACGGCCTGCTGCGGGGCGACTTCTCGATCTACGCAGCAGGGCTGACGTTCGGTGCCGCGGTCGCGGCGACGCCGCGGCGGGTGCGGCAGCCGCTCTATGCGGCCAGCCTGCTGGCGCTGGCGGGGCCGGTGTGGCTGCGCACCGGCAGCGATCCGGCGGCGCTGGTCACCACCCTGGTCAACCCGTTCTGCGTGGTGATGCTGTGCCTCTGGCTGGACCGCATCACGTTCTCGCGCGACCTGGCGCTGTACCTCGAAACACGGCGTGCCGAGGCCGAACGCGAGCGGGCCGACCACCTGCTGCACAACGTCCTGCCGCAGGCGGTGGCCGACGAGCTCAAGCGCGACCGGCGCTACCAAGCCCGCAAGCACGAGAACCTGGGGGTGCTGTTCGCCGACATCGCGGGGTTCACGCAGTACGCGGGGCGGTTGCCGCCGGACGCGTTGGTCGTCGTCCTGGACCAGATCTTCTCGTCCTTCGACGAGGTGGTCGAACGGCACGGGCTGGAGAAGATCAAGACGATCGGCGATGCGTACATGGCGGTCTCCGACGGCCGCCTGCCGGTGCTCTGCCAGCTGGCGCTCGACCTGCGCGAGGCCTTGGAGCGGTACAACCGGGCGAACGGGACCGCCCTGGGCATGCGCATCGGCATTCATGCGGGCCCGGCCGTGGCCGGGGTGCTGGGCACGCGCCGGTTCCTCTACGACGTCTGGGGCGACACCGTGAACATCGCCAGCCGCGTCGAGTCCTCGGGGCGCGCCGGGTGCATCCACGTGACCGAAGCCGTCGTCCAGCAGGCACGCGATCAGTTCAGCTTCGGTGCCCGGGGGCTGGTCGAACTGCAAGGACGGGGACGCATCCTGACCTGGTGGCTGCTCGGGCCGCAGCAGCAGCAGGCGACGGCCATGGCCGACACCGCGCTGGCCTGACAGCCTCAAGCTGCCGCGGGCCGCAGCCGCACGGCCGGGCGACGAACGGCACGCACAGGAGGCCGGCCAGGGCCTTGCGCAAGCTGCCGAGTTGCTAATATGTGTAGCCGACGTTACTAACTGTTAGATGGACACGCTGACCCCCACCGAGCGCCAAGAGGTGTACGCGACGCTGGTGCGGGGCGCCGAGCGCGCGGCGAGTCCCGCGGCACGTTGGGAATGGCTGATGGCGGCTCATGTCGTCGGCCAGCAGCAGGTGCGCCTGCATTTCGACAGCCACCGGCGCATGCTTCGCCTGGCCGCCGAGTGCAGCGATCCACGCGAGGTCGTCGGCCAGTTGCTGCGCATCACGCTGCTTCCGCTCGGGCACCTGCTGCGACGCATCCCCCGCGGGAACATCGGCCGCGCGACGGTCGGCGTCACCCAGGTGATGGAGCCGCCCGAGCCAGTGCAGATGCTGATCGACTGGGCGGTGCTCGGCGCCCGCTTGCCAGGCAGCCGCTGGTGAGGCCGGGCGCGCGGACGCGCCGCCTCAGCTCAGGTGCTTGCCCACCAGGCCGGCCAGCTCGAACATCGTGACCTGCGGCTTGCCGAACACCGCCTGCAGCTTGGCGTCCGCGTTGATCGCCCGCTTGTTGGCGCTGTCCTGCAGGCCGTGGGCCTTGATGTAGTCCCACAGCTTCTTGATGACCTCGGTGCGGGCGACCGGTTCGTTGCCCACCACCGCCGCCAGTGCCGGGCTCGGCTGCAGACCCGGGCCCGTCTTGCGTGCCGCCTTCGGTGCTGCCGCCTTCTTGGCGGGCGCAGCGGCCTTCTTGGCCACCGCTGCCTTCTTCGCCGGCACGGCCTTCGCGGCCGCCTTGGCCGCCGCGCCGAAGCGCCCGGCCGCGCCCTTGCGCGGCGGGAACTTGCTCTCGCGTGGCTCGAAGGCGAAGTTCACCTTGCCGGCTTCCGCATCCCAGGCCAGGAAGGCCTTGAACGGGCGCCGCGTGCGCATGGACACGAACTTGTCCAGCAGGTCGGTCTTGCCGGTGGCGAGCAGCTTGGCCATCTGCTCGCGCTCGACCGGCTGCTGCAGGATGATCTGCCCGCTCTTGAAGTCGCAGCTGGGCGTGGCTTGCTGCGGCGTCGGCACGGCCCGCTCGCAGACGTAGTTCTTGCCGAACTCGAACACCCGCGCCCCGCACTTGGGGCAGGGGCCCAGCGGCTGCTGGGCGCTGAAGTCGACCAGCTCCCCGGTCTCGGACGGATCGGCTTCGTCACCGAAGTCGAACTCCAGCTTCCAGTTGCGGTCGTCCTCGCTGTACTTCAGGGTGATCTCGGCGGTGAACGGCCACCCGGCCTTGGAGCGGAACCCCTCCAGCGGACCGATCTTCTTGTCGCGCAGGAACTGCTCCACTTCCTGCAGCTCGAACGCGCGGCCGGCGGGGATCTTGGTGAACGAGAATCCGCACGCATCCTCGCCGGTGCCCGTGCGTCCCGCACAGGTGTAGCGCCGGTAGTTCTCCTTCACCACGCCGCCACAGTTCGGACAGGGCGTCTTCAGGGTGGCGTAGTCGCCGGGCACGGTGTCCCGGTCGTATTCCTTGGCCTTGCGGACGATCCGCTCGGTCATCTCGGCGATCTCGCGCATGAACGCGTCGCGCGAGAGCTTGCCGTGCTCCATCTGCGCCAGCTTGTACTCCCACTCGCCGGTCAGCTCGGGCCGGGACAGCTCCTCCACCCCGAGGCCGCGCAGCAGCGTCATCAGCTGGAACGCCTTGGCCGTCGGGATCAGCTCGCGCCCCTCGCGCAGCATGTACTTCTCGGAGATCAGCCCTTCGATGATGGCCGCGCGGGTGGCCGGCGTGCCCAGGCCCTTCTCCTGCATCGCATCGCGCAGTTCCTCGTCCTCGATGTTCTTGCCGGCCGTCTCCATCGCGCCCAGCAGCGTGGCTTCGGAGTAGCGCGCCGGCGGACGCGTCTTCAGGCCGCGGGCCTCGACCGCCTGCGCCAGCGGCTTCTCGCCCGCCTGCACCGGCACCAGCGTCTTGCTGCTCTCGTCGGCCGCATCGCCGGTGTCGGCCTCCTTGCCCCAGATGGCCAGCCAGCCCGGCTTGACCAGCACCTTGCCCTGGGTGCGGAAGCTGTGGCTCTCGACCTGGCTGATGCGCGTGGTGACCAGGTACTCGGCGCTCGGAAAGAACACCGACAGGAAGCGGCGCACGACCAGGTCGTAGAGCCGCTGCTCGGCGTCGGACAGCCCGCTGGGCGCCTGCAGTGTCGGGATGATCGCAAAGTGGTCGCTGACCTTGCTGTTGTCGAACACGCGCTTGGTCGGCTTGACGTAGCCGTTGTCCAGCGCCTGCTGCGCGAACGGCGCCAGATGGTTCATGCCACTGGCCGACAGCATCCCCATGGTCTGCTTGACCGTGGCCAGGTAGTCCTCCGGCAGGTGCTTGGAATCGGTCCGTGGATAGGTCAGCGCCTTGTGCCGCTCGTACAGCGACTGCGCCAGCGCCAGCGTGGTCTTGGCCGAATACCCGAAGCGGCCGTTGGCCTCGCGCTGCAGCGAGGTCAGATCGAACAGGGCCGGCGCCGCCTGCGTGGTCGGCTTGGATTCCTCGGTGACGGTGGCCGGCTTGCCGCGCACCGCATCGGCAATGGCCTGCGCCTGCGCCTGCGTCCACAGGCGGTCGGCCTTGAGCTCCGCGTCCTCCGGATGCTTCTTCCAGGCCGGGTCGAACCACCGCGCCGGGTACTCGCCCGCCTGCGCCTGGAAAGTGGCATGGATCTCCCAGTAGTCGCGGCTGACGAACTTGCGGATCTGCTCCTCGCGCTCCACCACCACCGCCAGCGTCGGCGTCTGCACCCGCCCGACCGTCGTGAGGAAGAAGCCGCCGTCGCGCGAGTTGAACGCCGTCATCGCGCGCGTGCCGTTGATGCCCACCAGCCAGTCGGCCTCGGAGCGCGATCGGGCGGCCGACGCGAGGCCGGCCATCTGCTGGTCGCTGCGCAGCTGGTCGAAGCCGTCACGGATGGCCTGCGGCGTCATCGACTGCAGCCACAGCCGGCGCACCGGCTTGCGCGCCGCAGCCGACTTCTTGCCCGCCGCGGGCGCCTCGTCGCCGCCGAACGCGTACTGCTCGATCAGCCGGAAGATCAGCTCCCCCTCCCGCCCCGCGTCGCAGGCGTTCACCAGGTCGGTGACGTCCTTGCGCTTGGCCAGCTTGACCACCGCGTTCAGGCGCGACTTCGTCTTGTCGACCGGCTTGAGGTCGAAGTACGGCGGGATCACCGGCAGGTGGGCAAAGCTCCACTTGCCGCGCTTGACGTCGAAATCCTCCGGCGCCTGGATCTCCACCAGGTGGCCGACGGCGCTCGTGACGACGTACGCCTCGCTCTCGAAGTACTCGTCGTGCTTGTCGAACTTGCCGGCGACAGGCGTCAGCGCGCGCACGATGTCCTGCGCGACCGACGGCTTTTCTGCGATGACCAGTGTCTTGCCCATGTTCCAGTCCAAACGTGGCCCCGCAGGGCCCGTCCTTTGAGTGTTCCTACAATCTCGGCTCTTCACGCGCGCACGCGCACGCGTACGTGTGCACATTCAACTTAGCAGAGTTTCTTGCAATGCCAGCAAAAGCAGCCCAGGGCGGCGGGCGAAAAATCCAGACGCGCAAGTCGGGCATCCATGGCAAGGGCGTGTTCGCCACCCACGACATCGCCGAAGGCGAGACCATCATCGAATACGTGGGCGAGATCATCTCCTGGGCCGAAGCCCAGCGTCGCCACCCGCACGATCCAAAGGATCCGAACCACACCTTCTACTTCCACGTCGACGAAGACCGCGTGATCGACGCGCTCTATGGCGGCAACTCCTCGCGCTGGATCAACCATTCGTGCGACCCCAATTGCGAGGCAGACGAGGAAGACGGCCGCGTCTTCATCAAGGCCCTGCGCAACATCCGCGCCGGCGAGGAGCTGAACTACGACTACGGGCTGATCATCGACGAGCCGTACACGAAGAAGCTCAAGGCGGAGTACCCCTGCTGGTGCGGCGCCAAGGGCTGTCGCGGCACCCTGCTGGCGCCCAAGCGGCGCCGCTAGCCATGCACTGGCCGGCCGAAGCGATCTGGGAGCAGGTCGCCCCCTGGTTGCCCGGCTTCACGGTCGAGGTGCTGCCGCAGGTCGACTCCACCAACAGCGAGTTGATGCGGCGCGCGCGCGCCGGTTCCCTGGACCCGATCCTGCTGGTGGCCGAGCAGCAGACCGCCGGCCGCGGGCGGCTCGGCCGGTCGTGGCAGAGCGACACGGGCGGCTCGCTGACGTTCTCGCTGGGGCTTTCGCTGGCGCCGCGCGACTGGTCGGGGCTCTCGCTGGCCGTGGGACTGGCCGCTGCCGAGGCGCTGCACTCGCAGGTCCGGCTCAAGTGGCCCAACGACCTCTGGGTCGGCGACCGCAAGCTCGGCGGCATCCTGGTCGAAACCGCCGGGGTGGCCGGCAGCCCGTCGCGCACGGCGGTCGTGGGCATCGGCCTCAACCTGGCGCGACCGCCCGCGGACGGGCTGTCCACCGCGCCGGCCGGGTTGAATGAGCTCTTGCCCGGCCTGGATCGTGGGCAGGTGCTGCTGCGGCTCGCTGCACCGGTGCTGGCCACCCTGCGCCGCTTCGAGGAGGAAGGCTTCTCGCCGTTCGTGGAGGGATTCCGCCGGCGCGATGCGCTCGCCGGGCGGCAGGTCCGGCTCTCGGATGGCACCACCGGCACCGCGGCCGCGATCGGCGAGGACGGCGCACTTCTCGTGCATACTGCCGCCGGCCTGGTCGCGGTCGGCAGTGCCGACGTCAGCGTCCGGCCGGCCTGAACCGACCATGCTGCGCCTGCTCGTCCTGCTGCTGCTCCTCGCCAACGGCACCTACTACGCCTGGGGCCACGGCCTGCTGCAGCCCTGGGGCGTGGGGCCGGCGCAGCAGAGCGAGCCGCAGCGCGTGATCCAGCAGATCCGCCCCGACGCCGTGCGGGTGCTGCCCGCGGACGAGGCTCGGCGCCTGGAGACCTCGGCCGCGAAGGCGCCCGAATGCCTGCAGGCCGGCCTGTTCGAGGATCCCGCGGTCGAACCGCTGCGGCAGGTGCTCGCCACCTGGCCGAGGGGCAGCTGGGCGCTGGAAGCCGCGACCGAGCCGGGCCGCTGGATCGTCTACATGGGCAAGTACCCGGATGTCGAATTCGTCGCCCGCAAGCGCGCCGAACTGCGCCACCTGGGCGTGAGTTTCGAGGCACCGGCCAATCCCCAGATGGAACCCGGCCTGTCGCTGGGCGGCTTTGCCACCCAGGCCGAGGCCAACGAGCACCTGGAGCGGCTCGCCACGCGCGGTGTGCGCACTGCGCGCGTGGTCCAGGAGCGCCCGGATGTCCGCGGTCAGCGCCTGACGCTGGCGGCCGTGGACGACGCGCTGCGCGCCCGCCTCGACGAGCTGCGCAACCCGATGGCCGGCAGGGCCCTGCGTCCCTGCCACTGACCCAGGAGAGCCCCATGACCCTGAAGCTGTATTTCGCGCCCGGCGCCTGCTCGTTCGTGCCGCACACGCTGCTGGAGACGGCCGGCCAGCCGTTCGAGGCGACGATGGTCAAGCTGCACAAGGGCGAGCAGAACTCGCCCGGATACAGAGCCGTCAACCCGCGCGGCCAGGTGCCGGTGCTGGTCGACGGCGACGTCGTCATCACGCAGATCGTGGCGATCGTCGGCTACCTGGACGCACGCTTCCCAGAACAGGGGTTCCTGCCGCAGGATCCGCTCGCCCGCGCCAAGGTGATGGAAACCCTCGCCTGGATGAACAACACGGTGCACCCCACGTTCACGCATGTGTTCATGCCGTTCAAGTTCAGCGACAAGCCCGAGGTGCAGGCCGAGGTCAAGGCCCATGCCGCCCGGCAATACGGCCCCCTGCTGGACGAGCTCGAAGCGATGGCGCTGGCCGCGGCCGACCGCGGCCAGGCCTTCCTCGGCGGCGACCGGTTCGGCCCGCTGGACGCCTATGCGCTCACGCTGCTGCGCTGGGGCGGCTTCGCGGGCTTCGATCCGGCGGGCTTCCCACGCCTGTGGTCGCACGTGCAGAAGGTCGCCCAGCTGCCGGCGGTGGCCCGGGCCATCGAACGCGAGCGGCTGCAGCTGAACGTGTATCAGGCGGCCTGAGCCGCCGTCTCGCGGCGGCTCGCCGGCTCCGTGCCGACGAACCGCACCACCACGCGGGTGCCGGGCGGCGTGTGCCCCGGATGCGCGTCCTCCAGGCGGATCTCGGCGCCGTGCTGGCGCGCGATCTCGAGCACGATCGGCAATCCGAGCCCCGAGCCGTCGACGGCCGTGGTGTCGAGCGAACGGTAGAACGGCTGGAACACCAGCTCGCGCTCAGCCTCCGGAATGCCCGGCCCCGAGTCCTCGACCTGCAGCAGCACCACCCGGCCGATCGGGTCGGCCAGCACGCGCGCCGTCACGACACCCGGATGCGACGCGGTCGAGGGCGTGTAGTTGATGGCGTTGTCCAGCAGATTGCGGATCAGCTCCTTGAGCAGCGTGGCATTGCCCGCGAGCGCCACCCCGGGGGTTCCGGGCAGCGCACCTTCGTAGCCCAGATCCACCCGCTTGTCGAGCGCGCGCGGCAGCAGGTCCTGCACCGCTTCGCGCGTGAGCTGGGCCAGGTCGCACGACTGCCGCGGCAGGGTCTTGGCGCTGCTCTCGGCGCGCGCCAGCGCGAGCAACTGGTTGACGGTGTGGGTGGCCCGCATGCTGGAGCGCCCGATCTGCTTGAGCGACTGCTTCAGCTCCTCGGCATTGGCGTTCTCGCGCTGCGCCAGGTCGGCCTGCATCCGCAGTCCTGCCAGCGGTGTCTTCAGCTGGTGGGCGGCATCGGCCAGGAAGCGCTTCTGGGTGGCGATCGAATCCTTCAGCCGGGTCAGCAGGTCGTTCACCGACGACACCAGCGGTGCCACCTCGAGCGGCACCGCCTTCTCGTCGAGTGGCGAGAGGTCGTCGGGCTTGCGCGCGCGGATGCGTTCCTCGAGCTGGGACAGGGGTTTGATGCCGCGCACCAGCGCGAGCCACACCAGCAGCACCGCCAGCGGGAGGATGACGAACTGCGGCAGCATCACGCCCTTGATGATCTCGGTGGCCAGGACCGAGCGCTTCTCGCGCGTTTCGGCCACCTGCACCAGCACCAGGCCGCCGCCCGGCAACTCCGGGCGGACCCAGGTGTAGGCGATGCGCACCTCGACGCCCCGCATCTCGTCGTCGCGCAGCCGCACCTCGCCCGGCACCGGGCGCTCCTCGTCGGGGGGCAGCGGGAAGTCGCGCTCCCCGCTCAGAAGCTCGGTGCCGGCCCCCCGGACCTGGTAGTAGACCTGGTCCGAGTCGTCGGCCCGCAGCAGCTCGCGCGCGGGTTGCGGGAGATAGAAGACCACCCGGTGGTTCTGCACGGCGACCAGCTGCGCGAGTGCCTGCACGTTGTATTCGAGCGCCCGGTCGAACGGCTTGCCGGCGATGCTCTGCGCCACCAGCCAGGTCAGGGCCAGGCTGATCGGCCACAGCAGCAGCAGCGGCGTGAGCATCCAGTCCAGGATCTCGCCGAACAGCGAGCGTTGTTCGCGCTGGAAGATCTTCATGCGCCGGCCCGCTGGACCCGCAGGCCGCAGCGGCCCGCGTCGTGCGCGCCGTGCACGCCCTGCGCGACGCGCGTGACCGCCGAGCCTCGCATCAGCCGGCGATCTTCTCGAGGCAGTAGCCGAGCCCGCGCACGGTGGCGATGCGGATCGGACCCTTCTCGATCTTCTTGCGCAGCCGGTGGATGTAGACCTCGATCGCGTTGTTGCTGACTTCCTCGCCCCACTCGCACAGGCGCTCGACCAGCTGGTCCTTGCTCACCAGGCGGCCGGCGCGCTGCAGCAGCACTTCAAGCAGGCCGAGCTCGCGCGCCGACAGCTCCACCATCTTGCCGTCGATCGTGGCGACGCGGCCGGCCTGGTCGTAGACCAGCGGGCCGTGCTTGATCGTGCTGCTGGTGCCGCCCATTCCGCGCCGCGTCAACGCCCGCACCCGCGCTTCCAGCTCTTGCAGCGAGAACGGCTTGGCCATGTAGTCGTCTGCCCCATGGTCCAGCCCCTTGACCCGCTCCTCGATGCTGTCGGCCGCGGTGAGGATCAGCACCGGCATCGACGAGCCGCGGCCGCGCAGCTTGCGCAGCACCTCCAGCCCGTGCATCTTGGGCAGGCCCAGGTCGAGGATCAGGAGGTCGAACTCGTTGTTCGTCATCAGCGCCGCGTCAGCCTCGGTACCGCTGCTCACATGGTCGACGGCCGCGCCGGACGCGCGCAGGGAGCGCAGCAGGCCATCGGCCAGCACGTGGTCGTCTTCGGCGATGAGGATGCGCATGCTGTCTCCTGTGGTGTGGGCACGCGCGCGTGCCTGCTCAAATTTTAGGCTGCCGCGGCGCCTCGTCAGGCCGCCGGACCGGCGTAGGCCTCCAGGCCCAGGGCAACGATGGTCGCGACCTCGGGCCCGACCTCGGCGCGGAATTCCTCCTCGGCCTGCGTCACCGCATCGCGGAAGGCCTTGAGCCAGGCCAGGCCCGTTTCAGTGAAGCGCACGCGCCGGGCCCGGGCGTCGCGCGGATCGGGCTCCCGCACCACCAGCCCCCAGGCCTCGCACTGGCCCACCAGGTCCCCCATGGCCTGCTTGGTCATGCCGGCGCTGTCCGCCAGGTCGGTCAGGCGGGAGCCTTCCAGCGCCAGGTGGCGGGTGATGTGCACGTGCGCCGCCCCGACCTGGGCGCGGGCGGCCAGGTTCGACAACGCGAGCGGCACCTCGACGTTGTGGGCCATGAGCGACAGGACGCGCTCGTCGAAGCGCCGGCTGGCATGCCCCAGCAGCCGGCCCAGGTGGGTCTGGCGCCAGCCGTCTTCCGTCGGAACCGGGGTCTCATCCATGTGGTGGGATGGTAAGGCAAACTGACCAAAAAGGGCGTTTACCGCCAGAGAGGGACCGCGTTAAAGTACTGGCCATGCATCCAGCCTGTGAATCGAAACAGCTGGGTGAAACCAACCTAACCGATTGACACACAAGGAGATTTCCATGGATGCGCAAGTCAAGGGAAGCAAGATCGCTCCGGCCGACAGCGAGAAGTCCAAGGCGCTGCAGGCGGCACTGGCCCAGATCGAGAAGCAGTTCGGCAAGGGCACGATCATGCGGCTGGGCGAAGGCGAGAAGATCGAGGACATCCAGGTCGTCTCCACCGGTTCGCTCGGCCTGGACATCGCCCTGGGCGTCGGCGGCCTGCCGCGTGGCCGCGTGGTCGAGATCTACGGACCGGAATCGTCCGGCAAGACCACCCTCACGCTCCAGGTCATCGCCGAGATGCAGCGCCAGGCCGGCACCTGCGCCTTCGTCGACGCCGAACATGCGCTCGACACGCAATACGCGCAGAAGCTCGGCGTCAACCTGCAGGAACTGCTGATCAGCCAGCCGGACACCGGCGAGCAGGCGCTCGAGATCGTCGACAGCCTGGTGCGCTCCGGCGCGGTCGACCTGATCGTGGTCGACTCGGTGGCGGCCCTGGTGCCCAAGGCCGAGATCGAAGGCGAGATGGGCGATTCGCTGCCCGGCCTGCAGGCTCGGCTGATGAGCCAGGCGCTGCGCAAGCTCACCGCCACGATCAAGAAGACCAACTGCATGGTCATCTTCATCAACCAGATCCGCATGAAGATCGGCGTGATGTTCGGCAGCCCCGAGACCACCACCGGCGGCAACGCGCTGAAGTTCTACGCCTCGGTGCGCCTGGACATCCGCCGCACTGGCACCATCAAGAAGGGCGAGGAGGCGATCGGCAACGAGACCAAGGTCAAGGTGGTCAAGAACAAGGTCGCCCCCCCGTTCAAGACGGCGGAATTCGACATCCTCTTCGGCGAAGGCATCAGCCGCGAAGGCGAGATCATCGACATGGGGGTCACCGGCCGCATCCTCGAGAAGTCGGGCGCCTGGTACGCCTACAACGGCGAGAAGATCGGCCAGGGCCGGGACAATGCCCGCGAGTTCCTGCGCGAGAACCCCGAGCTCGCCCGCGAGATCGAGAACAAGGTGCGCCAGTCGCTGGACATCCCGCTGCTGCCGGCCGACGTCGAGGCCGACGCCGAGTAACCGCATCGAGGCATGCCGCCCGGACAGCTCTCACTCAAGGGACGGGCGCTGCGCCTGCTCAGCGGCCGGGAACATTCCCGCGCCGAGCTGGAGCGCAAGCTGGCGGCGCACGAGGAGGAGCCGGGCCAGCTTGCGCGCATCCTCGATGACTTGCAGGCCAAGGGCTTCATCAGCGAGCAGCGGGTCGTCGAATCCGTGCTGCACCGCCGCGCCGCCAAGCTTGGCGCCGGTCGCATCCGGCAGGAACTGCAGGCCAAGGGTCTGGATGGCGAACTGGTGGCCGAGGCGGTGCAGAAGCTGCGCGGCAGCGAGCTGGCACGCGCGCGGGAAGTCTGGCTGCGCCGGTTTGGCGTCCTGCCACAGGATGCAGCGCAGCGGGGCAAGCAGGCCCGTTTCCTCGCTGCTCGTGGCTTCGATGGCGACGTGGTCCGACGGGTGCTGGCCAGCAGGGCGGACGAAGACGAAACGTAACGGGGGCACCCCGCGTCACAGACCAGGTATGCAGTCTCGGGCCGGGCTCGCCTCGGCAGCGCACCGATCATGCGCCGGACGCTGCCGTGCCCGGGGTCAGATCCCCAGCATCAGCTTCAGGTTCTGCACCGCAGCGCCACTGGCGCCCTTGCCGAGGTTGTCCAGCCGTGCGATGACCACGGCCTGGCGCGCCTCGTCGTTCGCGTAGACACGCAGCTCCATCTTGTTGGTGTCGTTCAGCGCCAGCGGGTCGATCTTGCCGTCCGTCGTCGGGGGCTCGACCGTCACCCATTCACTGCCGGCGTAGTGCCTGGCCAGCGCGTCGTGCAAGTCGCGCGCCGCGGGCTTGCCGGGCAGGGCATCCAGGTGAAGCGGCAGTTCGACCAGCATGCCCTGGCGGAAGCTGCCGACCGCCGGAATGAAGATCGGACGGTGCGTCAGCTTCCCGTACTTCATGATCTCCGGCACGTGCTTGTGCTTGAGCCCGAGGCCGTAGACCTCGAACGCCGGCGCCTGGCCGGCCTCGTGGGATTCGATCATCGTGCGCCCGCCGCCCGAATACCCGCTCACGGCGGGCAGGACGACCGGGAAGTCCGAAGGCAGCAGGCCGGCGTCGACCAGCGGGCGGACCAGCGCGATCGCGCCGGTCGAATAGCAGCCGGGGTTGCTCACGCGGGCCGCCCGGACGATCGCCTCGCGCTGGCCGGCGGCGAGTTCGGGAAAGCCGAAGACCCAGCCCTCGGCCACGCGGTGCGCGGTCGAGGCATCGATGATGCGCGGCGCGCGGCCCTGCTCCCGCTGGATCGCGTCGACCATCGCCGCGGACTCGCGGGCGGCCTCGTCATGCAGGCAGAAGATGACCAGGTCGACCGCCGCCATCAGCTCGCGCTTGGCGGCCGGGTCCTTGCGCAGCTCGGGCGCGATGCTGACGAGCTGGATCTCGGGCATCTTCTCGAGACGCTCGCGGATCTGCAGGCCGGTGGTGCCGGCTTCGCCGTCGATGAAGACCTTGGGCATGGGGTGACCTCTGGAACGAATCGCGCCGGCGCTCATGGCTCCGCCGCAGGATGGTGCGATGCACCATGATACAGTTGGCGGCTGCACCACGCAGGCCCCTCACTGCCGTGCTTGCGGCCCCCGCCCCACCCACGTTCCTCCGAGAGACATCCCATGAAGATTCACGAGTACCAAGGCAAGGAGATCTTGCGCAGCTTCGGCGTGCCGGTGCCGCGCGGCATTCCGGCATTCACGGTGCAGGAAGCGGTGGAAGCCGCGCAGAAGCTGGGCGGCCCGGTCTGGGTGGTGAAGGCGCAGATCCACGCGGGCGGCCGCGGCAAGGGCGGCGGTGTCAAGGTGGCCAAGTCGATCGACGACGTCAAGCGCCTGGCTGGCGAAATTCTGGGCATGCAGCTCAAGACGCACCAGACCGGCCCCGAGGGGCAGAAGGTGCGCCGCCTCTACATCGAGGATGGCGCCGACATCCAGAAGGAGTACTACCTCTCTGTCGTGACCGACCGCGCGACCCAGAAAGTGGCCTTCATCGCGTCCAGCGAAGGCGGCATGGACATCGAGGAAGTCGCGCATTCCAGCCCCGAGAAGATCATCACGGTGTTCGTCGATCCGCTCGCTGGCCTGACCCAGGCGCAGGGCCAGGAGATCGCGCGCGGCATCGGCATGCCGGCCGATTCGCAGGCGCAGTTCATCGACATCTGCCAGAAGCTCTACAAGTGCTACATGGACACCGATGCGTCGCTGGTCGAGATCAATCCGCTCAACCGCGACAGCAAGGGCAACGTCGTCGCGCTGGACGCCAAGTTCAACTTCGACAGCAACGCGCTGTTCCGCCATCCCGAGATCGTCGCGCTGCGTGACCTGGACGAGGAAGATCCGGCCGAGATCGAGGCATCCAAGTTCGACCTGGCCTACATCTCCCTCGACGGCAACATCGGCTGCCTGGTCAACGGCGCCGGCCTGGCCATGGCCACGATGGACACCATCAAGCTGTTCGGCGCCGAGCCGGCCAACTTCCTCGACGTGGGCGGCGGTGCCACCCCCGAGAAGGTGACGGAGGCGTTCAAGATCATGCTGAAGAACCCCAAGGTCAAGGCGATCCTGGTGAACATCTTCGGCGGCATCATGAAGTGCGACACCATTGCCACCGGCGTGATCACCGCCTGCCGCGCCGTGAACCTGAGCGTGCCGCTGGTGGTGCGCATGAAGGGCACCAACGAGGAACTGGGCAAGAAGATGCTGGCCGAGTCCGGCCTGCCGATCATCAGCGCCGACACCATGGCCGAGGCCGCGCAGAAGGTCGTGGCCGCCGTGAAGAACGCCTAAGGAACAGACATGTCGATCTACATCAACAAGGACACCAAGGTCATCACCCAGGGCATCACGGGGAAGACCGGCCAGTTCCACACCGAGAAGTGCCAGGAGTACGCCAACGGCAAGAACTGCTTCGTCGCCGGCGTGAACCCGAAGAAGGCCGGCGAGAAGATCTTCGACATCCCGATCTACGCCTCGGTGCAGGAGGCCAAGCAGCAGACCGGCGCGACCGTCTCGGTGATCTACGTGCCGCCCGCAGGTGCCGCCGCTGCCATCTGGGAAGCGGTCGAAGCGGACCTCGACCTGGCCATCTGCATCACCGAGGGCATTCCGGTGCGCGACATGCTGGAAGTGCGCAACAAGATGAAGGCCAAGGAGGCCAAGGGCGGCAAGAAGACGCTGCTGCTCGGCCCCAACTGCCCCGGCCTGATCACGCCCGACGAGATCAAGATCGGCATCATGCCCGGCCACATCCACCGCAAGGGCCGCATCGGCGTGGTCTCGCGCTCGGGCACGTTGACCTATGAAGCCGTGGCGCAGCTCACCGAGATCGGCCTGGGCCAGTCCAGCGCGGTCGGCATCGGCGGCGACCCGATCAACGGGCTCAAGCACATCGACGTGATGAAGGCTTTCAACGACGACCCCGACACCGACGCCGTCATCATGATCGGCGAGATCGGCGGGCCGGACGAGGCGGAAGCCGCCCGCTGGTGCAAGGACAACATGAAGAAGCCGGTGGTCGGATTCATCGCCGGCGTCACCGCGCCTCCCGGTAAGCGCATGGGCCACGCCGGCGCGCTGATCTCCGGCGGCGCCGACACGGCCGACGCCAAGCTGGCGATCATGGAGGAGTGCGGGTTCAAGGTCACGCGCAATCCCTCCGAGATGGGCAAGCTGCTCAAGTCGCTGCTCTGACCTGCATCCGGGTGCCTACAGGGCGCTCGATGCCGACAGGCCGATGGCTCACGCCTCGGCCTGTTTTCTTTTGCGCGGACTCCTCCGCACCCAGCCTGCAGGGTTGCAACAGGACGTGACAAACTGCCTTGTCCGGCGCAGGGTGCTCTGTTAACGTCCCACCGGGAGTCCTGCCTCCACGCACGGAGCGGGCGTGGAGCTGTCCAAGAGGCAGTGGGTCGGCCATCGGGCGGGGGACGGAGTGAGCACATCTTCATCGGCTAGGCAGCGCCGTTTCTGGCGGGCGGACTGGTTCGTCGCGGCCGCCGTGGTCGCTGCCGTGTTCGTGCTCTGGAAGTCCACCGACCTGGTCGACGCGCTCGAGCGCCGCTTCTACGACGTGGCCAGCACCCGCAGCGACCGCCAGCCATCCGACCGCATCGCCATCATCGCGATCGACGACCAGAGCATCGGCAACATCGGACGCTGGCCATGGCCGCGCGATGTCCATGCGGACCTGATCGACAAGCTGGCGGCGGCGCAGGCCAAAACGGTCGTCTACACCACCTTCTTCTTCGAACCGCAGACCGATCGAGGGCTGCAGTTCATCCGCCGCATCAAGGAGGCGCTGGGAGCCGCGGCCGACGGTGATGCCGCGGCCAAGTTGATCACCGAGGCCGAGCAGACGCTGGACACCGATGGCAAGCTGGTCGCCAGCATGGCCAGGGCCGGCAACGTGCTGGTGCCCTCGGTCTTCGTGCTCGGCGAGCCGCTCGGCAGGCCGGACCGCCAGCTACCGGCGGCCGTCGGCAGGAGCACGGTCGACGCCGGGAGCGGGTTCGCGCTGCCCGCCATCCGGGGGCAGTACCCGCTCGAAGTGATCGGCAACGCTGCAGCGGGCGTCGGGCACCTGAACCAGACGAACGACGCCGACGGCGCGGTCCGGGCCGACCCGCTGCTGGTGGACTATTACGGGCGCGGCGTGCCGTCGATGGCGCTGCTGGCGGCCGCGCGCAGCCTGAACCTCGGCCCTGCCGACATCGGCGTGACGGCGGGACAAGGCGTGCAGCTGGGGCGGCTGAAGATCCGCACTGACGACGCCGCGCGCGTCCTCCCCCAGTTCTACCGGGCCCGGGACGGACGGCCGGCATTCGCGGTGGATTCGTTCTACGACGTCCTGAGCGGCAGGATCCCGGCCAGCAAGTACGCCGACAAGATCGTGCTGGTCGGCGCCACGGCGCAGGGCGCGGGAACCAGTTTCCCGGTGCCGGGTCATGCCGCCATCAGCCCGGCGGAGATGATGGCCCACGTCACCTCCAGCATCCTGTCCGAGCATTTCATCGTCGAACCTGCCTGGGGTGCCCTGGCTTCGCTGGTCGCGGTGTTGCTGGTGGCCACCTACCTGGTCGGCCTGCTGCCCCGGCTGTCGGCGGGGATGGGCGCCAGCGCCACCGGTGCCCTGCTGCTGCTCCTGCTGGCCACCGAATACCTGCTGCTGTCCACGGCCAGCACCTGGGTGCGCTTCGTGCTCCCGGCGGCGCTGCTGGCGATGGGGCATCTGGCGCTCACGACCAAGCGGTTCCTGCTCACCGAGGCCGGCAAGGCGCGTTCCGACGAGGAATCGGCCGAGACCAATCGCATGATGGGATTGGCGCTGCAGGGCCAGGGCCAGCTGGACATGGCCTTCGACCGGTTTCGCCGGGTGCCGCTGGGCGACGCCGTCATGGAGAACCTGTCGAACCTCGCCCTCGATTTCGAGCGCAAGCGCCAGTTCAACAAGGCCGAAGCCGTGTACGAGCACATGGCACGGCATGACCCCAAGTTCCGGGATCTGCCGGCGCGGCGCGCCCGCGCGAAGAGCCTGTCGGACACCGTCATCCTCGGCCCCGGCGCGCATCCCGGGGGCACCCTGCTGCTCGATGGTGGTGCCGTCGGGAAGCCGATGCTGGGGCGCTACCAGGTCGACAAGGAGCTGGGCAAGGGCGCGATGGGCGTGGTCTACCTCGGCCGCGACCCCAAGATCGGCCGCGTGGTGGCCATCAAGACGATGGCCCTGGGCCAGGAGTTCGAGGGCGACGAGCTGGAGGATGCCCGCCAGCGCTTCTTCCGCGAGGCCGAGACCGCCGGCCGGCTCCAGCACCAGAACATCGTGACCATCTTCGATGCCGGCGAGGAACACGACCTGGCCTACATCGCGATGGAGTTCCTCAAGGGCCAGGATCTGGCCGAGCATTGCCTCGACGGGCACCTGCTGCCGGTGCCACGGGTGCTGTCGATCGTGGCCCGCGTGGCCGAGGCGCTGGCCTATGCGCACCGGCAGAACGTGGTCCACCGCGACATCAAGCCGGCCAACATCATGTACGAGCCCGCCACGGACACCGTCAAGGTGACGGACTTCGGCATCGCCCGGATCACCGATTCCAGCAAGACCAAGACCGGACTGGTGCTGGGCACGCCCAGCTTCATGTCGCCTGAGCAGATCGCGGGCAAGAAGGTGGACGGCCGATCAGACCTGTATTCGCTGGGCGTGATGCTGTTCCAGATGCTCACCGGCGTGCTGCCCTTCCGCGGGGACTCGATGGCCGAGCTGATGTACAAGATCGCCAACGAGGAAGCTCCCGACGTCCGCGTCGTCCGCCAGGAGCTGCCGCCGGCGCTGGCGGCAGTCGTGGTCCGGGCAATGGCCAAGCAGCCCGAGCGTCGCTACCAGGATGGCGAGGCCTTCGCCGCTGAACTCCGGGCGCTGGCGGTCGATGCGGGAACGCCCAGGCCAGCCGGCGATCCAGGCGCCCAGGTGAGAACCGCAGCCTTCGCCTTGGACGCCGCCGATCAGGCCCGGTCGGTCGCCGCAAAGAGCATTGCCGCGGCCGCCGCATCGGCAGCCTTCGAACGGACGCATCCGGGTTCGGGGGGCGGCAGGTCCGGCCCCGGCTATGATGCGGCCCATCCGGACGGTCCCGGCCCCGCCGACCCGTTCGCCAAGACCGCGGTGTTCAGCCGGCCCGTGCCGGCCGACACGGCCTCCACCCCAGAAGCCGACAGCGATCCGCAGGCCTGAGCCGGCCAGTCATGAATTACGAGTTCTGCATCCGTACCGACCCGGGCCTCGCTCGCGAGAACAACGAAGACTCGGTGACCTTCGACGAGGCGACCCGGCTGGGCATCCTCGCCGACGGCATGGGGGGCTACAACGCCGGCGAGATCGCCAGCGGCATGGCCACCACCTTCATCAAGTCCGAGCTGGGCCGCTGGCTGTCACAGGCAGGCCGCCACGCCAACGCCCGCGAGGTGCGAAGGGCGATGGAGATCTGCGTCGACAACGCCAACCGTTCCATCTTCAACGCGGCCAATTCCAACCCCCACTACTCGGGGATGGGCACCACCCTGGTGGTGGGGGTCTTCCAGGACACGCGGCTCATGCTCGGTCACATCGGTGACTCGCGGTGCTACCGGCTGCGCGGCACCGAGCTGGCCCAGATCACCAAGGACCACTCGCTGCTGCAGGAGCAGATGGATGCCGGGCTGATCACGCCGGAGCAGGCGGCCGTCTCGACCAACAAGAACCTCGTGACGCGGGCGCTGGGTGTCGAGGACGCCGTGCTGCTGGACGTGAACGAGCACCGGGTCGAGCCCGGCGACCTCTATCTCATGTGCTCCGACGGACTGTCGGACATGATCGACGACCCCACCATCTGCCGCATCCTGCAGGCCGAGGGTTCGCTGGACGACAAGGCCGACCGGCTGGTGGACGCAGCCAATTCGAATGGAGGGCGTGACAACATCTCGGTGTTGCTTGCGCAGGCGGACGTCGCTTCGAAAAAAAAGGGCCTGATCTCCCGATTGCTGGGAAAATAGGCAACCATCTTCGGTAGCGAACTTTGACAGAAGAAATCATCAGGAGCGGGTCATGCCGAAAATGATCGTCTCGATCGACGGAGTCGTGATCAAGGAAGTCCAGCTGACGAAGGACCGCACGACGCTGGGCCGTCGTCCGTACAACGACATCGTGATCGACAACCTGGCCGTCAGTGGCGAGCACGCCGTGCTGCAGATGACGGGCAGCGAGGTCTACCTCGAAGATCTGAACAGCACCAACGGCACGTACATCAACGGCAAGGCGGTCAAGAAGCAGCTGTTGCAGAACAACGACACCGTCGAGATCGGCAAGTACAAGATCAAGTACATCAACGAAGCGCCCGGCGCCTCGTACGAGAAGACCATGATCATGAAGGCGGGCTCGGTGTCGCCGGCCGCACCGGCCCCTGCCCCCGCAGCCGCCGGTGGCCCGGCCGTGTCCGGCCTGAAAGGCGCGATCAAGGTCCTGTCCGGCGCGGCCGCCGGGCGTGAAGTGCCGCTGCTCAAGGTCGTGACCACCATCGGCAAGCCGGGCGTCGCCGTCGCTGCGATCACCCAGCGCCCGCACGGCTACGTCGTCGCGCATGTCGAAGGCGGCAGCAAGCCCACCCTGAACGGGGCGCCGATCGGCGCCGAGCCGGTCACGCTGAAGAACGGCGATCTGCTCGAGCTGGCTGGCACCCAGATGCAGTTCGTCCAGGGCTGACGCAGGCGGGCTGCCACCGCCAGCACAGCCTCCAGACCTCTGCGGCCGGATGGGCGCGCTTGCCAGACACTGGGTCCGGATCGCGGTCACCCTGGTTCCCCTGCTGATCGCGCTGGCGCACGCCAGTGGCGCGTTGCCGCTCGTGCTGCTGCAACGACTGGACGACATCCTCTATGACACGCGGTTGCGGGCCACGATGCCCGCGACGCCCGACCCGCGCATCGTCATTGTCGACATCGACGAGAAGAGCCTCTCGGAAGTCGGTCGCTGGCCCTGGAGCCGCAACCGCCTCGCCGACCTCACCGACGAACTGTTCGACCGCCAGCAGGTTGCCCTGCTCGGCTTCGACGTGGTGTTCGCTGAGCCGGACGAGAGTTCCGGCCTCAAGCGCTTGCGGCAGCTGGCGCAGACGGACCTGAAGGACCAGCCGGGCTTCGCCGACCGCGTCGCGCAGCTCGGTGCCACGCTCGACTACGACGCGGTGTTCGCGCGCGCGTTGCGCAAGCGCCCGGTGGTGCTGGGCTACTACTTCACCAGCGATCGCGAAGGCCGCGCCAGCGGCGTGCTGCCCCGACCCGTGATGGACCGCGACATGCTCGAAGGACGTCCGATCCGCTTCACCAGCTGGAATGGCTACGGCGCCAACATCGAGCCGCTGGCGGGCGCGGCGCCGCTGGCGGGCTTCTTCAATCCCATCGTCGACACCGACGGCGTCGTCCGTTCGGTCCCGCTGCTGGTCGACTACAAGGGCCAGTACCACGAGTCGCTCTCGCTGGCCATGTTCCGCATGCTCATGGGGCTGCCTTCGGTGGAGCCGGGCTTCCCGCGCGAGCGGTTCGTCTCCTCCGGCTACCAGGGTCTGGACAGCGTCGTGCTGCGCCTGGGCCAGAAGACGCTGTCGATTCCGGTGGACGACCGGGTGGCGGCACTGGTGCCTTTCCGTGGCCCAGGGGGCGCGGCGGCGGGCACGTTCCAGTACGTGTCGGCGGCCGACCTGCTGGCCGGGCGGCTTGCGGCGGGGAGCCTGCACGGCAAGATCGTGCTGGTCGGGACCACGGCACCGGGCTTGCAGGACCTGCGGGTCACGCCCGTGGGCCAGACCTATCCCGGTGTCGAGACGCACGCGAACATGCTCGCGGGCCTGCTGGACGGCCAGCTGCCCGTGCGTCCGGACTACGCGGTCGGCTACGACGTCGTGGTGCTAACGGTCGCCGGCCTATTGCTCGCCCTGCTGCTTCCGCTGCTGTCGGCGCCGAAGGCGGTGGCGGCCAGCATCGCGGTGCTCGCCGTCGTGGTTGGCCTGAACACCTGGCTGTACCTGGGTGCCGGTCTGGTGATGCCTCTCGCGGCGGCGCTGGCGATGATCCTGGCGGCGTTCGCGCTCAACATGAGCTACGGGTATTTCATCGAAAGCCGCACCAGGCGGGGCCTCGCCAACCTGTTCGGCACCTACGTCCCGCCCGAGCTCGTGGACGAGATGGTCAAGAACCCCGACGGCTACAGCATGCAAGCCGCCAACAAGGAACTGACGGTGATGTTCTGCGACATGCGAGGCTTCACCAAGATGTCCGAGTGCATGGAGCCGGTGCAGTTGCAGGCCTTGCTCAACGAGGTGTTCAACCGGCTGACCGACACCATCCGCGCGCATCGCGGCACCATCGACAAGTACATGGGCGACTGCGTCATGGCGTTCTGGGGTGCGCCGGTGGACACCCCCGACCACGCCACGCTGGCGGTGCGCGCCGCGGTCGACATGGCCGCGGCGGTGCATGCGATCAACGAGGAGCATCACGCCCGGGGTCTGCCCACCATCGGCGTTGGCATCGGGCTGAACACGGGCTGGATGTGCGTCGGCGACATGGGCTCCCAGGTCCGGCGCAGCTACACGGTGATCGGCGACGCGGTCAACCTCGGCTCGCGGCTGGAAGGACTGTCGAAGGCGTACGGGGTCGACATCGTGGTCAGCGAGTCGACCCGCCAGCAGGCTGCCGGGTTCGCCTGGCAGGAGCTGGACCGGGTCCGGGTCAAGGGCAAGGAGCAGGCCGTCGGCATCTTCTGCCCGGTGGGCCGCGCTGACGGCCTGGAGGCAGCGAAGGCGGACGAGCTGCGCACCTGGGTGGCCTTTCTTCAGGCCTACCGCGCCCAGGACTGGGACCGGTGCGACGTGCAGCTGTCGAATCTGCGCCGCATGCACCCGAAAAAATTCCTTTACGAGTTGTATCAGGAACGTGTAGCCTCGATGCGGCTGCTGCCCTTCGACCCGGCATGGGACGGCGCCACCAACTTCGAGACCAAATGAGCACGTCCCTGGGCGTTCGCACCTGCCATTCCCCGACGCCGCGCGCCCGCGGTGCAACCGCCGCCGGAGCCTGAGGCATGAAGGTTCGCGTGCTCGGGTGCTCCGGGGCGATCGCCAGGGACTGCCGCACCACCTCGTTTCTGATCGACGGCGACGTGCTGGTGGACGCGGGCACCGGCGTGGGTGACCTGACGCTTGCGGAGATGGGGGCGGTCGGCCACGTGCTGTTGACCCATTCGCACCTCGATCACGTGGCCGCCCTGCCGCTGATGGTCGACGCCATCGCCTCGCAGCTGACGCGGCCGGTGCAGGTGTATGCGCTGCCCGGCACGATCGCGGCCCTGAAGGCGCACGTATTCAACAACGTCATCTGGCCCGATTTCACCCGCATCCCGAGCGCGGCCAATCCTTTCATCGTGTTCCAGGAGATCGAGGTGGGCCAGAAGCTGGTCATCGGCGGCAAGCGCATCGAAGTGCTGCCCGCGGTGCACACGGTGCCCGCCGTCGGCTATGCGGTGTCGGCGGAGAACGGTGGCAACTGGGTGTTCACCGGCGACACCGAGCGCAACCCGGCGTTCTGGCGTCGCCTCAACGCGATCCCGGTGGCCGCGCTGGTCATCGAGACCGCGTTCAGCAACCGTGAGAAGGACCTGGCGCGCCGCAGCCTGCACCTGTCGCCGCAGGCCCTGGCCGACGAACTGGACTGCATCGACCGCGGCAAGCGCTTTCCGATCTACATCACGCACACGAAGCCGGCCGAGACCGACCTGATCATGGACGAGATCCAGCGCTTCGACATGACGCAACCGTTTGGCGCCGACGTGTCGCACGACATCCGCTGGCTGCGCGCCGGTCAGGAGTTCGAGCTGTGAAGCTGCTCCGGCGCCCCCCGCCCCCCAGGAGTTTTTCATGAGCGCCGTCCTCAAGTCCGGCCGCGACTCGCAGGCCTTCTTCGATTCGCAACTGCTGCCGCCCGACAAGCGCGGCGTCTCGTTCGAGGCGCTGTTCTACCGCCAGTTGCAGGTGGTGACCACCCGCATCCACGACACTGACCACGTGGACCAGATCATGCTGGAGGTCAGCGGCGACATCTGCAAGCTGCTCAACGCCGACCGCCTCACGCTGTACGCCGTGAACGAGGATCGCACGGCGATCGTCTCGAAGATCAAGACCGGCTTGAACACCGCGCGTGATCTGAAGCTGCCGATCGGCACGCAGAGCATCGCAGGCTACGTGGCCTACAGCCGGCAGATGGTGAACATCGCCGACGTCTACGACGAGGAGGCGCTCAAGCGCGTCCATCCGACGCTCAGCTTCCTGCAGGAGGTCGACAAGCGCTCGGGCTACCGCACCAAGCAGATGATGGTCCTGCCCATCCACGAGGGCGAGACCGTGCACGGCGTGCTGCAGGTGATCAACACCAAGAGCGACCAGCCGTTCGGGGAGCTCGAGGTCGAGGGCGCCACGCAGCTGTGCCGCACGCTGGCCACGGCCATCCGCCAGCGCATGCAGCGGGCCGAGGACAGCCAGCGCCTGCGCGCGACCAAGTACGACGGTCTGGTGGCCGACGGCGTGCTGACGGCTCAGGAGCTTCAGGAGTGCATCGTTCGCGCGCGCGAGCAGGCACTGCCGGTCGAACGGCTGCTGCTGGCCGACTACCAGATCCGACCCGCCCAGGTCGGACCGTCGCTGGCCAAGTTCTTCGGGGTGCCGTACGAGCCGTTCAACGCCGGCCGCATCCGGTCCGAGCAGCTGCAGGGACCGCTCAAGCGCGAGTTCGTCATCGAGCAGGGCTGGATCCCGCTGGAGGACTCGACCGAGGGACTGGTGATCATGTGCACCGATCCCGAGGCCGTGCGCAACTCGCGCATCGTGCCCCAGGTGTTCCCGCGCCTGTCGCGGTTCGCCTTCCGGGTCACGACGCAGGCCGAGTTCGAGCAGACGCTCGACCAGCTGTACGGCGCGGCCGAAGGCCAGTCGATCGACGAGCTGCTGGCGGACCTGAACGCGCCGATGGACGACGAGAGCGGCGAGGACGTCTCGCTCGAGTCCGCGGCCGCCGACAACGAGCTGGTGAAGTTCGTCAACAAGGTCATCGTCGACGCCTACCACCAGCGCGCCTCCGACATCCACATCGAGCCGCTGCCCGGCAAGGCCAAGACCGGTATCCGCTTCCGCGTCGACGGCAGCCTGGTGCCCTACATCGAGGTCCCGGCGCACTTCCGACAGGCCCTGGTCACGCGCCTGAAGATCATGTGCGATCTCGACATCTCCGAGCGTCGCAAGCCGCAGGACGGCAAGATCAAGTTCAAGAAGTACGGCCCGCTGGACATCGAGCTGCGGGTGGCCACCATCCCCTCGGCCGGCGGCGTCGAGGACATCGTGATGCGGATCCTGGCGGCCGGCGAGCCGATCCCGCTGGAGAAGCTGGGGTTGACCGAACACAACCGGGAGCACCTGGAAGAGACGGTGAGCAAGCCGTACGGCCTGTTCTACGTCTGCGGGCCCACCGGCTCGGGCAAGACCACCACCTTGCATTCGATCCTGAAGTTCCTCAACACGCCCGAGACCAAGATCTGGACGGCCGAGGACCCGGTCGAGATCACGCAGAAGGGCCTGCGCCAGGTGCAGGTGAACAAGAAGGCCGGCATCGATTTCGCGCTGGTGATGCGGGCGTTCCTGCGCGCCGACCCGGACATCATCATGGTGGGCGAATCGCGCGACAAGGAAACCGTGTCCATGGGCGTCGAGGCGTCGCTCACGGGGCACCTGGTGTTCTCGACGCTGCACACCAACTCCGCGCCCGAGTCGATCACGCGCCTGCTGGACATGGGCATGGACCCGTTCAACTTCGCCGACGCCCTGCTGGGGATCCTGGCGCAGCGCCTGGCCAAGCGCCTGTGCGACTGCAAGGAGCACTACGTTCCCACCCACGAGGAGCTGCGCGCCTTCATCGCCGAGTACTCGCTGGACCTGAAGGAAACCGAGGCGTGGAAGGCCGATCCGGGGGGCGAGGCGCAGAAACTGTACGAGAGCTGGGTCGACAGCCATGGGCGCGACGGCCAGCTGCACTTCTACCGGGCCGTCGGCTGCGACAAGTGCAACCGCACCGGCTACAAGGGCCGGGTCGGCCTGCACGAACTGCTGGTGGCCGACGACCAGCTCAAACGCCTGGTCCAGGAGCGCGCCCGCGTGGCCGAACTATTCGTCGCCGCGGTGGCCGGCGGCATGCGGACCCTAAAGATGGACGGCATGGAGAAGATCCTCATGGGACTGACCGACTTGAAGCAGGTTCGGTCGGTTTGCATCCGCTGACAAGACAAATTTGTCAGCTCATCCGGACGAAAGTGTCCGCGCCAGCGGGCTCATGCCGCGAAGAGCTGGCAGAAAGTCACGAAAACAGGCTGGCACAGGCTTTGCAAAACAGCTGAGCTTCCAGCCCAAACCTTAGGAGGAAATATGAAGCGTCAACTGCAAAAGGGTTTCACCCTGATCGAACTGATGATCGTCGTGGCGATCATCGGTATCCTGGCCGCCGTCGCTCTGCCGGCTTACCAGGACTACACCGTCCGTGCTCGTACCTCTGAAGTGATCCTGGCGGCGTCTGCCTGCCGCACCACGGTCACCGAGTCGCTGCAAAGTGCCCCGAACCAGGACGCGCAGTCGGCCATTTCCGGCTGCGCCATCTCCGCCACCAAGATGGTCCAGAGCGGCACGTCGGACACCAACGGCGTGATCACCGTCAAGGCCAGCGAAGGCGCCCTGAAGGGGGAGACCTCCTCCACGGCGAACTCGATCGAGCTGAAGCCCTACATCGGCACCCAGGCCGTGAATGGTGCGCAGGACGGTGGCAAGACCATCACGGAATGGCGCTGTGGCCCGGCTGGCACCAACCCCTTCCCCACCAAGTACCTGCCGGGTTCCTGCAAGAGCAGCAGCTAATCGCTGACAACCAAAAGGAAGAGGCCGCGCTGCGGCCTCTTTTTTCTTCCCGAACGCCTCTGCGCTGGCACTGGCTGCCCTATGAATTTGAATCGAGAGATCCAGGGCGCATCCCTTGGTCCGATCATTCTGGCCCTGGTCATGGCCCTCGGGTGGTTGCTCCCCAACCACTACAAGCCCTGGAACACCTTTCACACGAGCGCCTGGATCGCAGGAGCGCTGCTCGGCCTGGCATTCTGGCGCCTTGCGGTCGCCCGGGAACCAATCCGGATCTCTGGCGCTGCACTCGCTCTCCTGATCGCAGCTCTGATCCCGTCGGCTCAGCACGCGGTCGGTCTGCAGCCCTTGCGGGGCGAGGTGATCGTGAATTCGCTGTACCTCGCGGGGTTCGCGGGCGCGTTCATCATCGGCGAGCACTGGAGCCGCCAGCGCCCTGGGGACGCCGCTGGACTCGTGCTGATGGCCGCCTGCATCGCGGCCGTCGTTTCCGTCGGCCTCCAGATCTACCAGTGGCTTGGGCACGCGACCAACCCAGAGTGGCGTCAGTTCTGGATCTTCCCCTCCGGGACACGGCGTCCCTACGCCAACTTGGGGCAGCCAAACCAGTTGGGATCCCTGCTGCTGTGGGGTTTGCTGGGGACTGCCTGGGCTTGGCACAAGCGATGGATCCGGCCCGGCGTCGCGATCGGGTTGGCCGTGCTCATCCTTTTCGGGGTGGCGCTGTGTGAATCGCGGACCGCACTGCTGACACTGACGCTGCTGGTCGTCTTCCTGACGCTGCGCCGGCCCGCCTTCGTGCCCCGGAACGCCGCCCGGGTCGTGCAAGCGCTGTACGTATGGCATCTGGTATGCCTTTTCGGTCTGGAGCCCTTGAACACATTGATGGGCCAGCAACCGGAGCTTTCCATGTTCGCGCGGTCCGCGGGCGACCTTCGCTGGAGCATCTGGCGCATGGCGCTCGACGCCGCGTTGGAGCGGCCCTGGCTGGGCTATGGGTGGAACCACACCAACGAGGCTTATCTCCAAGTCTTCCCCCGGCACCCGCAACTGGCGGACGCCTACCTGGAGCAGAGCCACAACCTGGTGCTCGACCTGATGTTGTGGGTAGGCATCCCGCTCGCCGCCGTCTTGGTCTTGCTCGGCAGCTGGTACCTGTGGAAGCTCGCCCGCTCGGTGTCGACCATGGAACAGCTACTCACCGCCGGCGCACTGGCCGTCCTGTTGGTCCACGCGATGCTCGAGCTGCCTCTTCATCACGGCTACTTCCTGTGGCCCTTCGCGCTGCTCGCCGGCTCCGGCGCGGCCCGTCTCCAGTGGCCGTCCGCAGCCCGGCTGCCCCGGACGGTTGCCGTGGCCGCCACGGTGGCATTGGCAACTGCCTCGGCAGCGGTGGTGCACGACTACCTGCAAGTGGCCAGCGCGTTCACCGAACTGCGCTTCCAGCTCATGCGGATCGGTCGGAATCACGATGAGACACCACCACCGACGTTGCTGCTCAGGGAGTGGACGGATTTCATCGAAATGAGCCGCGTCCCGCCGAAGGCCGGCATGACGCAGGCGCAGATCGAGCATTGGAAGGATCTCCTGATCTACAACACCTCGCCGTTGGCGTTCCGCAAGGTCGTGGGGGCGTACGCGCTCAATGGCCATCCCGAGCAGGCGCGCTACTGGGCCGAGCGGTCCTGTGCCGTGCTGCCGCCAGTGCAGTGCAAAGCGGTCGCCAAGGAGTGGATGCCAGCCGAGCCGCAGGCTGCCCCGCAGCCGTGAGCGAGACGCGCTCCTCCCCGGTGCGAGTGGCCGGGTGGCTGGCCGTCGCATTGGCGGCGGCTCCTTGGCTGAATCCGATCGCTGGTGGCCCTTCTGCCTCGGTCCAGCCTTGGCTCATGAGTGCCGCGTGTGGGCTGATGTTGGGGATGTTCGCCTTCGCTGGCGGCGCGTCGATTCTCCTGGCGCCGTTGGTTGCGGCGACGGGCGTGCTGGCATGGGGAGTCGTCTGTCACGCCGGCGCGCCGCCCGAACTGGTCATGTTGGGCGCCGGGCTGCTGCTGGTCGGAGTAGGGTCGACCCTTCCTGGCGCCCCCCAAGTCCGCGATGCGCTGCTGACAGGTCTGCTGACGGGCGCCGTATGCAGCGCCACTCTGGGGCTACTTCAATTCTTCGGCCTCGCATCACACCTGGGGCCGCTTGCCAGCCCGGCAGCCGTGGGGGAGGCATACGGCAACTTGCGGCAGCCTAACATGCAGGCCACCCTGTGCTGGTTGGGTGTGGTCGTCGTTCTCTGGGCGCCGCTGCCGCTATCCACCTCAGCCACCGTCGGTTTGGTGGCACTGCTGGCTGCCGGCTGTGCCGCAACGGTGTCTCGGACCGGCATGGTCCAGGCCATTGTGCTCAGCGTCTTGGTGGTTTGCTGGTCCGGGGCTGAGCGGCCGCGCAGACTCGCCTTGCTCGCCGCCGCGGGAGGTGCTTACCTGGCCGCGACCGCATTCTTGCCTGCGCTGCTGGAAGCAGCGCAGGGAACTGTGCCGCCGCGAACCCTCTGGGGCCGCTTGGGCGGTGAGAGCGGCTGCAGCAGTCGGCTGGTCCTGTGGTCCAACGTCCTGCACCTGATCTCGATGCGGCCCCTCACCGGTTGGGGCTGGGGTGAACTGGACTTCGCGCACTTTTCCACCCTCTATCCCGGCGCGAGGTTCTGCGACATCCTGGACAACGCCCACAACCTTCCGCTCCATCTTGCGGTGGAGCTCGGCGTTCCCGCGTCGATGGCGATCTGCGGTGGCGCAACCTGGTGGGTCGTGCGGCAGCGACCCTGGCGCGAGCCGGAAGTGCGGCGACAGTTGGCGTGGGCCATGCTTGCGCTGATTCTCGTGCACAGCATGCTCGAGTACCCCTTGTGGTACGGGCCGTTCCAGCTTGCGTTCGGCGCCGCGCTGGGCTGGCTGCTCGCGCCAGAGAAGGAGGTCGCAACCACTGCGAAGTGGCCGAATGTCGCGGCTTGCGCCGCCCTGCTTGCCGCGACCGGATACGTTGCCTGGGACTACGCCCGCGTGAGCCAGATCTACCTGCCGCCCGAGCAGCGACTTGCACCGTGGAGGCAGGAACCATTGCAGCACGCGCAGCGCTCGTGGTTGTTCGCGAACCAGGCGCGCTTCGCCGAGCTCACGCTCACGCCGCTCACATTGGCCAACGCCGCCACAGTCCACCAGCTCGCGACCGACATGCTGCACTACTCCCCGGAGCCCCGCGTCATCGAGCGCCTGATCGAGAGCGCCACGATGCTGGGACGGGAGGACGAGGCCGTGTTCTACCTGGCCCGCTACCGCGCCGCCTTCCCCAGCGACTACGAAGCCTGGCGCGCCAGGCAGCGCGGCGGAGCCGGCGCTCAGGGCTGAACGAAGCTGCCCGACTTGCCGCCGTGCTTTTCCAGCAGCCGCACGCCGGTGATGGTCATCCCGCGGTCCACCGCCTTGCACATGTCGTAGATCGTCAGCAACGCGACCTGGACGGCGGTCAAGGCTTCCATCTCCACGCCGGTCGGCCCGATGGTCTCGGCCGTGGCGGTGCAGGTGACATGCGCCGGGGACGCGGCGTCCTGCGCATGGGTTTCGAAGGCCACGGCGACGCGCGTCAGCGCCAGCGGGTGGCACAGGGGGATCAGGTCGCTGGTCTTCTTCGCGCCCTGGATGCCGGCGATCCTGGCGATGCCCAGCACATCACCTTTCTTGACGCTGCCGCTCTGGATGAGCGCCAGCGTCCCCGGTAGCATGTCGATCCTGCCGTGGGCCACCGCGATCCGGTGGGTCGCGGGCTTGGCCGCCACGTCGACCATGTGGGCGTGGCCTTCCGAATCGAAGTGGGTGAGTTCGCTCATGCAACAAGCTTCCGTGTCTCTCGACGATCATACGGTCCGCGCCGGTTGGTGGCAGCGTCTTCGTGCCGCCGGCATCCACCTCGTCCTCAGTGGCCTGGTGGCCTCCTTGGCAGCGCTGCTGGTGTTCGTGCTCTGGTACCCGTACCCCTACCGCGAGGTCTCGGGCGGGCGCGAGCTGTTCTTCCTGGTGGTGTCGGTGGACGTGGTGCTCGGACCGCTGCTGACCCTGGCCGTCTTCAACACGGCGAAGCCGCGCGCCGCCTTGCGACGCGACCTGGTCGTCGTCGCGCTTCTGCAACTGGCGGGGCTCGGCTACGGTCTGTGGACGGTCAACCTGGCGCGCCCCGTGCACCTGGTCTTCGAGATCGACCGCTTCCGCGTGATCCACCGCATGGACATCCCGGCGGAAATGGAGGCACTCGCGCCTGCCGGTATCCCCGTCGCCCCCCTGACCGGCCCCACGCCGATCGCGCTGCGTGACTTCAAGAGCCCGGCGCAGAAGATGGAGTACACGCTGGCGGCGCTGGGCGGCGTGCACCTCGGGGCCCGCTCCGATCTCTGGCAGTCGTACGACGCCGGCCGGGCCCAGGTGGTCCAGGCGGCCCGGCCGCTGGCCGACCTGAAGCGCCGCTTCCCTCGCGACGCCGCGGCGATCGATGCGGCCGTTGCGGCCTCGCCCGTGGGCGACCCGGCCCGCGTGCGCTATCTTCCCCTGGTGGCGCGCAAGGCCGAGGCCTGGACAGTCCTGCTCGACGGTGTCAGCGGGAGCATCATCGGCTATTTGCCCATCGACTCGTTTTGATGTTCCGTCCCGCCTTCGCCTTGCAACGCCTGACGGTCGCCGTGCTGCTGGGCGCCTCGCTGCTGGCGCCCGCCGTCGCCCAGCTGCCCACGCTGGGCGACGGCAGCGAGATGACCAGCGCCGCCGAGCGCCGGCTGGGCGAGAAGATCGCCCGCGAGCTGTACCGCGATCTCGACTACATCGACGATCCCGTGCTCGTCGAGTATGTGCAAGGCATCTGGCAGCCGCTGCTCGATGCAGCCCGCAAGCGCGGCGAGCTGACGGCCGAGCTGGACGAGCGCTTCGCCTGGCAGGTGCTGCTGGGCAAGGACCGCATCGTCAATGCGTTCGCGCTGCCGGGGGGCTGGCTGGGCCTGCAGCTGGGGCTGATCAACGTCACCTCGACCCGCGACGAGATCGCCTCGGTGCTGGCGCATGAACTCAGTCACGTCACACAGCGCCACATTGCCCGCCTGGTCAGCCAGGAAAAGCGGCAGGCGCCCTGGGTGCTGGGTGCCATGATCCTGGGCGCGCTCGCGGCATCGCGCAGCCCCGATGCGGCCAACGCCATGATGGCGGGCGGACAGGCCCTGGCCATCCAGAACCAGCTGAACTTCTCGCGCGACATGGAGCGCGAGGCCGACCGGATCGGCCTGGGGGTGCTCACGCAGGCCGGCTACGAGCCGCAGGGCTTCGTCACCATGTTCGACAAGCTGCAGCAGGCGTCCCGCCTGAACGACAACGGCGCCTATCCGTACCTGCGCACCCACCCCATGACCACGGAGCGGATGGCCGACATGCAGGGCCGGCTCCAGCTGGCGCCACGCGCGGCGGCGCCAACGCCATCGGTCGCCCTGGAACATGCGCTGATGACGGCCCGTTCGCGGGTGCTCTCCAGCACGGGCGTCGATGCGCTGCGCGCTGCGCTCGGCGAAGCGTCCGGACTGCAGGCGGGCTGGCCCAAGGCGCGCCGGGCGGGCGCCCTCTATGCCGCGGCCCTGGCCGCGTCCCGCCTGCGCGATCCCGGCAATGCAGCCTCACTGGCCCAGCGCCTGACCACGGAGGTCCAGGGGGACGCCGCAGCCATGCGCCATGCACGCCTGCTGGTCGCCGAGATCGCCCTGGCCGCCGGGCAGGAGAGCCGGGCCGCGTCGCTGTTGGACGGCGCGGGCTCCTCGCGGGCCGAAGTCTTGCTCTGGTCGCAGGCACGGGTGGGCAGCGGCGGCGCGCACGAGGTGGCGCAACGGCTGCAGACCTGGGTGGCGAGCCAGCCGCGCGACGCCATGGCCTGGCAACTGCTCTCCAGCGCCTACGGCACGCAGGGGCAGCAACTGCGCGCGGTCCGCGCCGACGCCGAAGCGCGCGTCGCCCAGCTGGATTACGCGGCCGCCCTCGACCGGCTGAAGGCGGCGCAGGACCTCGCGCGTCGGGGCGGTGCGGCAGGCGACTACATCGAGGCGTCGATCATCGACACCCGCACGCGGCAGGTGGAGTCACTTCTGCGGGAACAGTCGCTCGAGCGCTGAATCGATCACCAGGCCGATCAGCGAGTAGACCAGCGAGCCGACCAGGGCTCCCAGGAAGCCGCGGACGTCGAAGCCGTCCAGCACCGACGCCGCGGCCCAGAACATCAGCGCGTTGATGACGAACAGGAACAGGCCGAGCGAGAGCACGGTCACCGGCAGCGTCAGCACCACCAGCACCGGCCGCACGACCATGTTGAACAGGCCGATGACCACGGCCGCCACCAGGGCCGCGGTGAAGCTCTTCACCTCGACGCCGTGGTAGACATAGGCCACGAACAGCAGCGCCGAGGCGCTGAGCAGCCACTTCGCGATCAGCTTCATGGCGCGACAGGATAGCACCGGGCACCCGGGTCCCTGCCGGGCTATCATCCCTGCCCCCCATGGCCGGCATCCACATCACCGACATCGAAGCCGCGATCAACTTCTGGCGCGAGCGCAAGCCCTCGCCCGACGGCGTGACCCTGGCGCCCGAGCTGCGCGCCCTGGCGGAGGTGTACGCGCTGATGGTGTACTACCACGAGGACGAGGCCGACGAGCGCGGCTTTCCGACGCGGGCCTACGAGGCCTGGAAGGCCTGGTACGACAGCACGCCCGACACGCCCTGCATCGCGATCTGCTCGACCAGCCAGGGCGACGAGGTCTGCAAGGGCTGCGGCCGCACCTTCGAGGAGGTGCAGCACTGGCCCGAGATGTCGCCCGCCGACAAGCGCCGCACCTGGCGCCGCATCACGCTCGAAGGCGATGCCTGGCGCTTCAACCGGTACGCCGAACGCGCCGCCGAGGGCCCGCCGCCATCGGCCGACCAGGGCGCCTGATGCTGCGGCTCGCGCGCGCACCCAACATCGCGATCGCGGCGCTCTGGGTCGACGCCCTGCGCCAGGCCGGATTCGACGCCTGCATGCAACGCTACTTCCTCGGGGCGGCGGCCGGTGAGCTGCCGCCGGACCAGTGCCTGCCCGAGGTCTGGCTGGCCGATCGGAGCCAGGAACAGGGCGCCCGCGACCTGCTCGCCGCCTTCGAGCGCGCGCCGCAGCGCCGCTGGGCCTGCACCTGCGGCGAGCTGGTGGAAGGTGGCTTCGAGAGCTGCTGGCAGTGCGGGCGCGCGATGCCGGCCTAGCACCGGGCGACCAGCGCAGCGCGCCCGGCCGTCACTTCCAGCGCACCGGCTCGACGTCCACGGTGCCGCCGGCGCCGGAGAGCATCAGCGTGCCCTCCTGGATGGTCGCCTGCAACTGCATGGAACGCTCGGCCAGCCCGGCCAGCGCCTGCGACGCCGCCGTGGGGATCCGCCAGACGGCCAGCTTGTCCAGCCGCGAAACCTTGTTCTCCAGGCCGCGCCACCAGACCTCGGCGGCGTGGTGGAAGCAGTACACCAGCACCCGGTCGGCCTTGGAGCAGGCGCGAGCCAGCGGCTTGTCTTCCGGCTGGCCGACCTCGATCCACAAGCGGGTGCGGCCGGTGAAATCGCGCAGCCAGACGTCCGGGTCGTCCGGATCGGACAGGCCTGCCCCGAAGCCCAGCGTAGCGTCGCCGCCGCACTCGGTCTGCAGCGTGTGCGCGTTCAGCGCCAGCGCGACCAGCCGCACCATCATGCGTTCGTCGGTCTCGCTCGGATGGCGCGCCAGCGTGAGCGTGTGGTCGGCGTAATAGCCGCGGTCGATGTCCGCGACTGCGAGCTGCGCCTTGAAGACGGTGGACTTGAGGGCCAAGCAGGAGCCTCGCCTCAGGCCCGGCGCGCCAGCTCGGCGGCCATGCCGACGTAGCTCGCCGGCGTCATGGCCAGCAGGCGCTCGCGCTCCGGCGCGGGAATGTCCAGGGACCGGATCAGCGCGTGCAGGTCTTCGGCGCGCACCGTCTTGCCGCGGGTGACCTCCTTGAGCTTCTCGTAGGCGCCCTGGACGCCGTAGCGGCGCATCACCGTCTGGATCGGCTCGGCCAGCACTTCCCAGGACGCATCGAGGTCGGCTGCCACCGCCTCGCGGTTGAGCTCGAGCTTGCCCAGGCCGATGCCCAGCGAGTGGTACGCCAGCGTGGCGTAGCCGAAGGCCACGCCCATGTTGCGCAGCACGGTCGAATCGGTCAGATCGCGCTGCCACCGCGACACCGGGAGCTTCTCCGACAGGTGGCGCAGCAGCGCGTTGGCCAGGCCCAGGTTGCCCTCGGCGTTCTCGAAGTCGATCGGGTTGACCTTGTGCGGCATCGTGGACGAGCCGATCTCGCCCTCGCGCAGCTTCTGCTTGAAGTAGCCCAGGCTGATGTAGCCCCAGACGTCGCGCGCCCAGTCGACCAGGATGGTGTTGGCCCGTGCGATGGCGTCGAACAGCTCGGCCATGTAGTCGTGCGGCTCGATCTGGATGCTGTACGGCTGGAAGGTCAGCCCCAGGCCCAGCGGCTCGGGGGTCTCGACCACCTTGCGGCTGAAGGCTTCCCAGTCGAAGTCGGGGCACGCCGCCAGGTGGGCGTTGTAGTTGCCCACCGCGCCGTTCATCTTGCCCAGCGGCCGCACCGCCGCGATGCGCTCGCGCGCGGTGGCCAGGCGCACCACCACATTGGCGATCTCCTTGCCCACGGTGGTCGGGCTGGCGGTCTGGCCGTGCGTGCGGCTGAGCATCGGCACGTCGGCGAAGGCGTGTGCCATGTCCCGCATGCGCGAGATCACGGCATCGAGGGCCGGCAGCAGCACCTGGTCGCGAGCGCCCTTGAGCTGCAGCGCATGGCTGGTGTTGTTGATGTCCTCGCTCGTGCAGGCGAAGTGCACGAACTCGCTGGCTGCCCGCAGCTCGGGCCGGGCCTCGAATTTGGACTTGATCCAGTACTCGACCGCCTTCACGTCGTGGTTGGTGGTCTTCTCGATCTCCTTGATGGCCACCGCGTCGGCCTCGGAGAAGTTCTTCACCAGGCCGAGCAGGTAGGTGCGGGCGCCCGGGGACAGCGGCTTGAACTGGGCGAAGCCGGCATCGGACAGCGCGATGAACCAGCACACCTCGACCTGCACCCGCCGGTGCATGTAGCCCTGTTCGCTCATGAGCGGCCGCAGCGGGGCCAGGCGGGCGGCATAGCGCCCGTCCAGGGGCGACAGCGCGGAGATGGTGGACAGCGTCATGGGAGGGCGGATTGTAGGCCGCCGGGCCCGGCGCGCCGGGCGTGCGGGTGCGTTGGCGCCGCTGTCCGCCGCAGCGGCAGGACCGCTTCCCCTAGAATCGCCGCGTGCCCCACAACAGCAAGAGTCCCATGAAACTGATCGGAGCCGTGGCCAGCCCTTACGTGCGCAAGGTGCGTGTCGTGATGGCCGAGAAGAAGCTGGACTATCAGTTCGTGCAGGAAGACGTGTGGTCGGCCGACACCACGATCGCCGAATCGAATCCGCTCGGCAAGGTGCCTTGCCTGGTGATGGAAGGTGGCGAAGCGCTGTTCGACTCCCGCGTGATCGTCGAGTACCTGGACACCCTCTCGCCGGTGGGCAAGCTCATCCCGGCGGTCGGCCGCGAGCGCGCCGAGGTCAAGACCTGGGAGGCGCTGGCCGACGGCGTGCTGGATGCGCTGATCCTCGCGCGCCTGGAGGCGAACTGGGCCGGGCGCACCCGGGAGCAGCGCAGCCAGGCGTGGATCGACCGCCAGCTGGGCAAGTCGCACGCGAGCCTCAAGGCGATGAGCCAGGGGCTGGGCGAGAAGCCGTTCTGCGCCGGCATCCACCTGAGCCTGGCCGACATCGCCGTCGGCTGCGTGCTCGGCTACCTCGATTTCCGGTTCCCCACCATCGACTGGCGCACCGACTACCCCAACCTGGCCCGGCTGCACGAGAAGCTCATGCAGCGCACGAGCTTCCAGGACACGCAGCCGTCCTGATCGACCCGCACCGGGCGTTCAGAGCCCGGTGGTCCGCCGCACCAGCCATTGGTAGAGCGGAAAGGGCAGCAGCCTCAGCAGTTTCATCGCGAGCGTGAAGCGCTTCGGGAAGTCGATCTCGAAGCGCCCCTGTGACCAGCCGTGCAGGATCGCCTGCGCCGCCGCCGCCGGTGTCATCAGTGCCGGCATGTGGAACTCGTTATGGGCGGTGAGCGGTGTGTCCACGAACCCCGGACTGACCAGGCTCACGCCGATGCCGCGCCCGCGCAGGTCGAGCCAGAGCGTCTCGGCCAGCAGGATCAGCGCCGCCTTGGTCGGCCCGTAGGCCAGGCTGCGCGGAAGCCCGCGGTAGCCGGCCACGCTCCCGACCAGACTCAGATGGCCGCCCTCCTGCGCCAGCAGGGCCGGCAGCACGGCGTCCAGCAGGTGCAGCGCGCCGACGTAGTTGACCTGCTGGTGGCGCAGCATCTCCTCGAGCGACCAGTCGTCCGCGCGCAGCGCACGGTAGTGGCCGGCGCAGTACACCACGGCGTCCAGCCGGCCCACCCGCAGCACCGATTGCGCCGCTGCCCGCACGCTGACGGGATCGGTGACATCCAACCGCAGCGCCGTGCTGCCGGGGTGGGCCTCGGCGAAGGCGGCCAGGGCGGCGTGCTGCCGGGCAGAGACCACCACCCGCGCACCGCGTGCATGCAGCGCCGACCCCAGAGCGCGGCCGATGCCGCTGGAGGCGCCGACCAGCCAGACATGGCGGCCGGTCCAGTCGCGCAGCGGCGGGTTGGGCCGCTCGAACAGCCCGGGCGAGGGGCGCGGGCCGAGGTGCGTCGGCACGGGCGCCGGAGCGGGAAGGGTGCGCGGGATCATCGCTTGGAGAAGGAGAGCGTGACCTCGCCGAGGCGGATCCCGAACTTGCGCATGGTGGCGCGGTTGAGCAGCACGCGGTCATCGACCAGGAACATCCAGTCCTCGAACTGCACGTGCCAGGTGCGGCCATCGACCGGCAGCGCCAGGGTGTACCGCCAGCGCAGCGCGTTGCCCTGCTGCTCGCCGACCGCCTCGCCGACCACGTCGTCGGCCCGCCCGCGGTACTGGCCGTGCGGCAGCCGCGTGATGCGCCAGACGCGCCGCTGCCGGCTGCCATCCGAGAACCGGAAGTCCTCGTCCAGCACGCCCTCGTCGCCTTGCCAGCGGCACGTGAGGGCGACGGTGAAGCGCTTGACCACCGCGCCCGAGCGGTCGGTGAAGACGCCCCAGGCATCGACCTGCCCGTCGAAGTAGCGGCGCAGGTCCAAGGCGGGTCGCTCGGCGGCATCGCGCGCCGGCTCCGGCCCGGCGCAGCCGGCCAGCACGCCAGCCCCGCAGGCCAGCACCATCCGACGTCTCACGCGTCACCTCCGGATCGGATGAAGTTCCAGTAGAGCGCGCCCGCCGCCAGCAGCTTCAGCGCGATGGGGAGCAGGCAATAGGCCAGGGTGAGGGCCGCCAGGGCCTCGTCATCGCGCCGGCCCGGGGTGTAGCCGGCCAGCTGCACGGCGGGCAACGCCAGCCCGGCCGAGAGCGCCAGGCTTGCCTTGGCGGCCAGGTTCCACCAGCCGAAATAGGCGCCGTCCAGCCGCCCGCGGTGGCCGGCCCTGGCGATCAGGCCGGCCAGCATCGCCGAAGGCAGGGCCAGGTCGGTGCCGAGCGCGAGTCCGGAGGCCGCGCAGATGGCGAAGAAGGCGATGCTGTCACCCGGTCCGAGTCCGATTGCGAACCCGAAAGCGACCACGGCCGCACCCATGCCGGCGAGCCAGGTGCGCGCCAGCCCGATCCGCCGCACCAGGGCCAGCCAGCCAGGCACGGACAGGGCGGCGCAAAGGAAGTAGGTGCCCAGGAAGGCGGGCTCGAGCACCCTGGGTGCCTGCAAGCGGTCCTGCACGAAGAACAGCACCAGGGACGCCGGGATCGCACTGGCCACCCCGTTGACCACGAAGACCAGCAGCAGCCGGCGGAACGCCGGCTCGCGCAGCGGCAGCACCAGCGCGGGCCGGTGGCCGGCGGGCTGCACCGCTGGCCGCGGCGACCGCCACCAGGTCCAGCACGCGACAGCCAGCAGCACGACCAGCAACGAGGCAGCGCCCGCGGGACCGACCACCGCCGGCACGACGGCGGCAAGCAGGACGCCCAGCAGCGCCAGCGCTTCCCGGTGGCCGGTGACACGGCTGCGCTGGATGTCGTCGCCGCCCAGCATCGCGCCCCACGACTGGTGGGCGATGCTCGCCGCGCTGTAGCCGAGCGAGGTCACCACCAGCATCGTGCCGCCCCACGCGAGCAGCGGTCCGCTGCCGCGCACGGGTGGCAGGAACAGCAGCCCGAAGCCGCCGGCCAGCACCAAGGCGCCCAGCGCGGCGAAGCGCAGCACGGCGTCGGCGGAGCGCGCATGCAGCCGGTCGACCCATCGCCCGATCAATGGGTCGGCGAGCGCATCGAGTGCCCGCGCGGCGAGCAACACTGCACCGAGCGCGGCCAGCGGTGCGCCGAATTCGCGTGCGTAATGGCTGGGCAGCAGCACGTACAGCGGCAGCGCCACGAAGGCGAGCGGCAGGCCGAGCAGGCCGTAGCGCAGGGTCTCCCCGGCCGTGAGGGCCAGGGCGGCCGGATGTCCGCTCGCAGGATTCCGTGCAGGGCGCGCGTCGGCTGCCCGGGCGGCGGTCATGGCGCGGTCCCCGCGAGCAGGGCGTCGCGCAAGGCCGGCTCCGAGCTGGCGGGCCCGAGCCAGATCGCGAAGAAGCGCCGCGCGAACTCGGCATCGGCGACGGCGCCCAGGCGACGACCGTTGTGGAAGTACTCGGCGCCCTGCCCCGGCCGGTGCAGGCCGAGCAGCCGATCGCCTTCCTGCACATCGGGGAGCAGTTGGCCCAGCTGGTCTTCCCAGCGCCTGGCCAGCGGTGGCGCGATCGGCCCGGTGCGCGCCATTTCCGCGAGCGAGCGGCGCGCGATGTCGGCTGCCCGGAAGGCCCGCCGGTAGGTCAACTCGAGCGCGAAGGCATGCGTGTCCAGGTCGCGGCGACGGAAGCCGGGCGTGACCCACAGCCGGGCGTCGTAGACCTCGAAGCCCCAGACGGTCAGGCGGGCCGATCCGGCCGGGCTGGCCTGCGGCAGCCAGGCCGGATCGGGCTGTGCCTGCGCCGGCCATGCCATGGACAAGGCAAGCAGCAGGGTGGCCGGCCGGTGCATGGTCAGGCCTTGTGCAAGGTGTACTGCACGACGTCGATGCTGCCCTGGTCGAACGCTGCCTCGCAGTAGGCGAGGTAGAACTCCCAGGTGCGCAGGAAGCGATCGTCGAAGCCGAGGGCGAGGATGCGCGCGCGCTGCGCGAGGAAGGCGTCGCGCCAGCGGCGCAGCGTCTCGGCGTAGTCGGGTCCGAACGCGAGTTCGTCGACCACCTGCAGGCCGGCGGCGCGCGCCTCCCGCCGGAACTCGCCCGGGCAGGGCAGGCAGCCGCCAGGGAAGATGTACTGCTGGATGAAGTCGGTCGAGCGGATGTAGCGCGGCCAGAGGGCGTCGTCGATCACGATGCTCTGAATGCAGGCACGGCCGCCTGGCTTGAGCAGCCCCGCCACGGCATCGAAGTACGCGGGCCAGTATTCGCGGCCGACGGCCTCGACCATCTCGATGGAGCAGATCGCGTCGTAGGGGCCGTCCGCCACTTCACGGTAGTCCTGCAGGCGCAGGTCGGCCTGCTGCGCGGCGCCCCGGCGGGCCAGGCGGTCGCGCGCGAACGCCAGTTGTTCCGTGGACAGCGTCAGCCCGGTGACGTGCGCACCGAAGTCGGTGGCCGCCATCTCCGCCAGCGCGCCCCAGCCGCAGCCGATCTCCAGCACCCGGTCGCCCGCCTGGACCCCGGCCATGCGCAGCGCCCGCGCGACCTTGGCCCGCTGGGCCTGCTGCATCGGTTGTCCCGGGTCGCCGTCGAACCAGGCCGACGAGTAGTTCATCGTCTCGTCCAGCCACAGCCCGTAGAACGCGTTGCCCAGATCGTAGTGGGCGTGGATGTTCTTCTGGCTGCCGCCGCGCGTGTTGCGTCGCAGGAGATGGCGGATGCGGTACAGCAGGCGGCCCGCCCAGTGGCCGTAGATGACGTCCTCGACCTGCTGGCGGTTGCGCAGCAGGACCAGCAGCAGTTGCGTCAGGTTGGGCGTGGTCCAGTCCCCGTCGATGAAGCTCTCGGCGAAGCCGATGTCGCCCGACCGCAGCGCGGCGGTGCAGGGATTCCAGTTGCGCAGGGCGATCGACGCGTGCGGCGCCTGGCCGCTGCCGAAGCGCAGGGTCCCGCCGTCCGGCAGTTGCACGGTGAGGGAGCCGTGCACCAGCCGTTGCAGCAGGCGCAGCGTGCTGCGCGCGGCGGCGGGGACGCCGGCCGGCAGCAGGAGATCGGGTGCGGTGGTCGTGTTCATGGACGGGTGACGAAGTCCGCGGGCGCCGCGGGCTTGCTGAAGAAAGGCACGCCCTTGAGCGCGAGCCGAAGGGCCTGCCAGTGGATGCGGCCGACCAGGGCCAGCGTCATGAGCGGATGGCCCCACAGCGCCTTGCGCAGGGCGGCGGCGGTCACCGGTTCGAGCCGGCCGCTCACGCTGGTGAGCAGCAGCGGGCCCTCGGCGTCGTCGTGGTCGATCCGGACCACGGTGCGGTCGCGCCCCGGCGTGAACAGAAAGCGGAACCGGTAGCGGCCCTCGATGCGGCAGAACGGCGAGACGTGGAACACCTTGGCGGCCTGCAGTTCGCGGCCGAACGCCGGCGCGGTGAGCAGGTAGCAATGGCGCTCGCCGAAGGTGTTGTTCACCTCGACCACGATGGCGCGCAGGCTGCCGTCGCGCCGGTGGCAGTACCAGAAGCTCACCGGCTTGAAGGTGTAGCCCAGCACCCTCGGATAGCAGTGCAGCCAGGCCTCGCCGTCCGCATCGTCGATGCCTTCGGCGCGCAGCAGCTCGTCCAGCCATTCCAGCGCGTCGGCGCGACCGTCGCCGTGGTCGCGGTCCCAGAAGCTGAGCGCCCCCGGCCGGTTGTGGGGCAGCGGGGAACCCGCGGCGGCCCCTCCGTGCAGGCTGCGCATCGGCAGCAGGAGGAAGAACGTGGGATAGGCGAACGCGTGGCGCGCGGGCCGCAGCCGTGCGTGCCGCACCTGCCCGAAGCCCAGCTGCGGCTGGTTCATGCCAGCGCTTCTTGCGCCGGCCTGGCGCCGGTGCTGGTGGCGCGCAGGTCGGCCTGCAGCTGGCGCGCGGCCGCCAGCCCGGACTTGAGGCCATCCTCGTGGAAGCCATACCCGGTCCAGGCGCCGCAGAAATAGGTGTGCTGCCGGCCCTGCAGCTGCGGCACCAGGGCCTGGGCGTGGATCGCTTCCAGGTCGAACACCGGATGCGCGTACTCGTATTCGCCCAGGATGCGGGCCGGCGCGATGTCGCGCACCGGGTTGAGCGACACGATCACCGGCTGCGACCACGGAACCGGCTGCAGGCGGTTGAGCAGGTAGTGCAGGCACACACGTGCCGAGGCGCGGCCGGGCCCCGCGCCCTCGTAGTTCCAGGCTGCCCAGGCCGCGCGACGTTGCGGCAGCACGGAGGTGTCGGTGTGCAGCACCGCGCGGTTCGGCTGGTAGCGGATCGCGCCCAGCACGTTGCGTTCGTCCTCGGTCGCGTCGAGCAGCATCGCGAGCGCCTGGCCGGGGTGGGTCGCGACCACCAGCCGGTCGAAGCTCTCCCAGCCGCGATCGCTGCACACCCGCACGCCGGCGCCCTCGCGCTGGACCCAGCGCACCGGCGAGGACAGCCGCTTGTCGTCGATGCCGGCGAGGATGCGCTCGACGTACTGGCGCGCACCGCCCGCGACGGTCCACCACTGCGGCCGGTTGGCGACCTGCAGGAGGCCGTGGTTGTGGCAGAAGCGGATCATGGTGCCGACCGGGAACTGCAGCATCTGGTCCGTCGGGCAACTCCAGATGCAGCCGATCATCGGCAGGAAGTACCAGTCGCGGAATTCGGCGCTGAACCGGTGCAGGCGCAGGAAGTCGCCGAGCGGTTGCAGCAGCTGCGCCTCGGTGCCTTCGCGCGCGATGCGGGTGGTCAGCGCATTGAACCGCAGCAGGTCGCGCAGCATGCGCCAGAACCCCGGGCGCAGCAGGTTGGTGCGTTGCGCGAACACGGTCGCCAGGCTGCTGCCGCTCCATTCCAGCGGCCGGCCGGCCGCTGCCCCCGGCACCTGCACGGAGAACGACATGTCCGAGCGCGATGTCGGCACGCCGAGCTCGGCCAGCAAGCGGATGAGTTGAGGGTAGGTGCGCTCGTTGAACACCAGAAAGCCGGTGTCCACGCCGCAGGTCTGGGGGCCGCCGGAACCCTCGAGCGTGACATCGACCGTGTGGGTGTGTCCGCCGAACCAGGCGCCCGCCTCGAAGAGGGTCACCTGGGCCTGGCCGCGCAGCTGGTGGGCGGCCGCCAGGCCCGCGATGCCCGAGCCGACGATGGCAACCTTCATGCGGCCACCGCAGCCGTCGGCTCAGGCCGGAAAGAAAAATGCTGCGAAGCGCCCCGTGACGAAGGAGGGAGGGAGGGAGGAGGAGAAGAGTCGCCCCGGGATTTCAGCCGGCCCGTAGGGGCCCGGAAGACTTCGCAGCAATAACCTTGTTCTGTCGGAGTCGCGCTCCGTGCCCCTATGGACACGGTGTCGAGCCGCCAGGTTCCGCGAGAACGTCGGGTCGATCGGTAAAGTTTTGTGAGCATCACGACGTCATGTGAACTGGTTGGTCTGCATTATTACCGACCAGTTCAGCAGACGCAAGCCTCATCTGGTGGCAAGCAGTCTCTCGATCTGCCCGACAAAGGCCTTGTCGTCCGGCGTCGTCATGGACGAGTACTGCGCAACCACTGTACCGTCGCGTGCGACGAGGTATTTGTGGAAATTCCACAGCGGTTGCCGGCCTGTTCTCGCGGCCAGTTCGCGAAACAGCGGGTTGGCATCGGCCCCGCGGACGCTCGACTTCGCGAACATGGGAAATTGCACGCCGAAGGTGTTCTCGCAGAACTCGGCGATGTCCTGGTTGCTCCCGCGCTCCTGCGAGAAGTCGTTCGATGGGAACCCCAGCACCACCAGGCCGCGGTCGCGGTAGCGGCTGTAGAGCGCCTCCAGGCCCTTGTACTGCGGCGTGAATCCGCAGTAGCTCGCGGTATTGACCACCAGCAGCACCTTGCCGGCGTACTGGCACAGGGACTGCGGCTTCTCGTCCTGCAGGCGCGGAAAACTCTGGCTGAGAATGGCGGGGCAACTGGCCGCCGCAGCGCCGGGCGTGGTCTGCGCGCGAACGGCCGGGGCGGCGGTGCAAGCCGCCGCCAGGCACAGCAGGAAGGATCGGAGCATGGTCACCTCGAAGGTCAGGCGATTCGGGATTCTGGAGTACGCGCCCGCACCATGCGCGGATTCGCGCAGCGAGTCGGTGAGGTGCGCTGCCCTGCGGCACGACGCCCATCGGGCCCGCTCCTGCAGGAACTGGACGATGCCGATCGCTGATCAGGGTCATCCGTAGGAGAAGCGCCTGTGTGCGAAGGGCCTCCAGCCGTTGTAACGCCTTTTTCGTCATCCCCTTCTAAAATCACGGCAACTCCCCTGCTCCCCATGCTCTACCCCGAACTGTTCAAGCAACTCGAGTCCGTCCGCTGGGACATGGACAAGGACATTCCCTGGGACACGTTCGATCCGGCCCTGCTGTCGGACGAACAGGCCCAGACGATCAAGATGAACGCCATCACCGAGTGGTCGGCGCTGCCGGCCACCGAGATGTTCCTGCGCGACAACCGCGACGACAGCGATTTCTCCGCCTTCATCTCGATCTGGTTCTTCGAGGAGCAGAAGCATTCGCTGGTGCTCATCGAATACCTCAAGCGGTTCCGCCCCGACCTGGTGCCCACCGAGAAGGAACTGCACGAAGTGCGGTTCGAGTTCGAGCCGGCGCCGGCGCTGGAGACCCTGATGCTCCACTTCTGTGGCGAGATCCGGCTCAACCACTGGTACCGGCGCGCCAGCGAATGGCACACCGAGCCGGTGATCAAGCACATCTACCAGACGCTCAGCCAGGACGAGGCCCGGCATGGCGGCGCCTACCTGCGCTACATGAAGCGGGCGATCAGCAATTTCGGCAACGAAGCAAAGGCGGCGTTCGCCAAGATCGGCGTGCTGATGGCCAGCGCGCGCCGCACCGCGCAGGCGCTGCACCCGACCAACCTGCACGTGAACAAGGACCTGTTCCCGCGCGACACGATCCAGAGCCGCCTGCCCGACCCGGAATGGCTGGAGCACTGGCTGGACAAGCAGATCAACTTCGACGCCGTCTGGGAGACCAAGGTGGTCGAGCGCATCCTGCACAACCTCAGCCTGCTGATGGACCGCAGCTTCAAGAGCGTCCAGGAGCTGAACAAGTACCGCAAGGAAATCACCGCGTCGCTGGCGCCGGGCGTCGCCCAGCCGAACGCCGCGTGAGCCGTCCCGCGGGCGGGCCCGGCCCGGCGTTCCTGGGCAAGATCGTGGCCCGCGCCGAGGCGCCGGCGGCCCTGGCCCGCCTGCAGCAGCCGGTCGTCTTCACCAACGGCGTGTTCGACGTGCTGCACCGCGGCCACGTCACCTACCTGGCGCAGGCCAGGGCGCTGGGTGGCAGCCTGGTGGTGGCCCTGAACACCGACGGCTCGGCCCGCCGGCTGGGCAAGGGCCCGGAACGCCCCCTGAACAACGAGCACGACCGGGCCGCCATGCTGGCCGCGCTGGAGAGCGTCAGCCTGGTCACCTGGTTCGACGAGGACACGCCGGTGCAGTTGCTGGGCGAGCTGCGGCCGGCGCTGTACGTCAAGGGTGGCGACTACGACATGGACAAGCTGGCCGAGACGGCGCTGGTGCGCAGCTGGGGCGGTCGCGCACTGGCCATCCCCTTCGTCAGCGGCTACTCGACCACATCGCTGGTCGAGCGGATCCGGCGCCCGGCGCCCGAAGCTTGCGCGCCGAAGCAGTGACGTCTGGGTTGGGTGTTCAGGCCTCCCAGGCGCCGGCAGGCCGTGGTCCTGGCGTCATGGCAGCTGCGCCGACCCGCTGGCGCCGAGCGAATCACCTGGCTCCCAGAGAGCCCGATAGCTTCTCGAGCCCCTCAAGGCCCCCAAGGTGATGGGACTGCCGCCCTGCGGCCGGACCACATTGGTCTGGAACGCGGCCGAATAGCCCAATCCGAGCCTGTCGCCTTCAACCGCCGTTCCCGCCAGTTCCAGCAGCGTGGGGAACATGTCGAAAGGAAGAACGTCCGCACGGTTGAACTGGATCTGAGGTCTCGCCAGTACCAGGTTGAAGATGCTGCGGTGACGCGCCTGCTGCAGTTGTGTCCACAGGGGGTTGGGCACCGCCAGGTGGTCTCCAATGATGACGACGCGGGTGTCCCGAAGGTAGCCGCGTTGTTCGACGAACCGGACGAAGTCGGCGAGCTGGGTGGCCGCGCAGTCGACGATCCCAGAAAAGTCGCGGGCACCCCTTGCCCGGCACGCGGGGGACATGAACCCATGTGGGTTGTGCGTGTCCAACGTGAGCAGCGTGAGATTGAACGGCTGTCCCGACGCATGCAGTTCGTCGAGCTTTGAACGCGCCCGCTGCAACAGGGCACTGTCGTAGAGTCCCCACTCGTTCAGCTCCTCAGGCTTCGCACCCGCTTTCTCCCATTCGTCGCGGCCGTAAGTGTTGGTGTACCCGTGATCCCGCAGGAAGCTGCCTTTGCCGGCGAATGACAGCGGTGCGCCACCAAGAAAGACATTCCGGTAGCCGCGCGCAGCGAGGATATCCCCGAGGCAAGTGGCGCCAGGCAGGAACACGCGGGCGCTGCCGGGCTGACGGCGGATGTCGTACTCGCTGTAAACCTTCAGTGGAACGCCACACTGGCTGGCGACGATGCCGGCCATCGTCCACGTGGCACCCTCGGCCGGCTGGTAATTGGCAAACCGCTGCCCGCCGAGTTGCCGAAGTGGCGCGAGCAGGTCACGACCAAAGGCCTGCGGGTCACCATACGTTTCCTCCAGACTTTCCGCATAGATGATGATCAGATTCGACCGTGGCCCGTCATGGAGCTTCACGGTATTCGGATCGACATAGAGCTCCGCGAAGCGATCCGGCCCGAGCTGGGCGGCCGCATAGGAGAAGACCGAAAACTGCAGTAGCAGCGCCGCCACGCCCCACAGCGCGGCAGCGGGCAACGCCGCCTTCAACACGTGAGCGCGCCAGGCCGGCCACCGTCGCTCGACCGCGCCGTGCGCCAAATGGGCCGCCACGGCAAACCCGAACGGGAACGCGATCACTTCTGCGATGAAGGTGAAGATGAAGATCTGCCCCATCTGCACCGCAGCCCCTTCGGAGTAGTGAAGGTGATACAGGATCTGGTCGATGCTGGGTTCACCGAAGGTGTGGTCGATCCACGCAGCCAGACCGACCGCGGCGAACGACGTGAAATAGCCCAGGAATCGCAAGAGCCCGGGAGCAGTCAAACGGATCATCGTCGCTGTATACAGGAATTGATGAGCTTCGGGCAGCTCACGCCCTCCCTGGGCTGCCTTCCGGATGTGCTCTACGGACCTTCTTCACCGCCCGCCGCAGCCACTGCTCGACGTCGTCCACGTAGGTGAACACCACGGGGATCACCAGCAGGCTCAGCACCGTCGACGTGATCAGGCCGCCGATCACCGCAATCGCCATCGGCGAGCGGAAGCTGGGGTCGGCGGCGCCCCAGCCGATCGCGATCGGCAGCATGCCCGCGCCCATCGCGATGGTGGTCATGATGATCGGGCGGGCCCGCTTGTGGCAGGCATCCATCAGCGCATCGAAGCGGCTCATGCCGTGCTCGTGGCGCGCGACGATGGCGTACTCCACCAGCAGGATCGAGTTCTTGGTGGCGATGCCCATCAGCATGATCAGGCCGATCAGAGACGGCATCGAGAAACTCTTCTGCGCGACCAGCAGGCCGACGAAGGCGCCGCCGAGCGACAGCGGCAGTGCCGCCAGGATGGTCACCGGCTGCAGGAAGTCCTTGAACAGCAGCACCAGCACGATGTAGATGCACAGCACGCCGGTCAGCATGGCCAGGCCGAAGCTGGCGAACAGCTCCCCCATCACTTCGGCGTCGCCCACGGTCGCCTGCCGCACCCCGGCCGGCAGGTTGCGGATCGACGGCAGCTGCTGCACGGCTTGCGCCACCTCTCCCAGCGGCTGCCCCGAGAGCTCGACCTCGAAGTTGATGTTGCGCGAGCGGTCGTAGCGGTCGATCACCGCAGGGCCGCCGGTCAGCTCCAAGGTCGCCACCTGACCGAGCATCACCGGCCCGCGCGCGCCGGGAACCGGCAGCCGCTCCAGCACCGACAGGTCCTGGCGCGCGGCATCCTGCAGCCGGACCACGATCGGCACCTGGCGCTGCGACAGGTTCAACTTGGGCAGCGCGACGTCGTAGTCGCCCACGGTGGCGATGCGCAGGGTTTCGCCGATCGCGGCGCTGGTCACGCCCAGGTCGGCCGCCCGCGCGAAGTCCGGCCGCACGGCGATCTCCGGGCGCACCAGGCTGGCGGTGGAGGCGATGCTGCCCAGGCCGGGGATGGTGCGCAGGTCCTTCTCCACCGCCAGCGCCGCCGTCTGCAGCGCCTGCGGGTCCTCGCCGGTGAGCACCAGGATGTACTTCTCGCCCGAGCCGCCCAGACCCACCTTGCTGCGCACGCCGGGCAGATCCTGCAGCGCGGTGCGGATGTGGTTCTCGATGCCCTGCTTGCGCGGGCGCTCGCTGCGGTCGGCCAGCAGGATGGTGAGCGTGGCCTTGCGGACCTCCGCGCCGCCCAGATTGGCGAACGGGTCTGCCCCGGCGCTGCCGGCGCCGATCGTGGTGTAGACGCTGCGCACGTGCTCCACGCCCGCGATCATCCGGCGGGCCTGCTCGGCGACGTTGCGGGTCTGCTCCAGCGTCGCACCGGGCGGCAGCTCGAGGTAGACCTGGGTCTGCGAGTTGTCGTCGGGCGGAATGAAGCCGGTGGGCAGCAGCGGGATCAGCGCGATCGAGCCGACGAAGAAGGCGGTCGACAGGATGACGGTGGCCACCCGGTGGCGGGCGCACCATCGCGCCGCGCGCATGTACGTGCGCATCCAGGCGGGATCCTGCGCATGCGGATCGACGATCGGCCGCAGCAGGTAGGCCGCCATCATCGGAGTCAGCACCCGGGCCACCACCAGCGAGGCGAACACCGCGAGCGCGGCCGTCCAGCCGAACTGCTTGAAGAACTTGCCGGCGATGCCGCTCATGAACGCGGTGGGCAGGAACACGGCGATCAGCGTGAAGGTGGTGGCGATCACCGCCAGCCCGATCTCGTCGGCCGCTTCCATCGCGGCCTCGTACGGCGTCTTGCCCATGCGCAGGTGCCGCACGATGTTCTCGACCTCCACGATCGCGTCGTCGACCAGGATCCCGATCACCAGCGAGAGTGCCAGCAGGGTCACCACGTTGATCGAGAAGCCCAGCAGCGCCATGCCGACGAACGCCGGGATCACGGACATCGGCAGCGCCACGGCCGAGACCAGGGTCGCCCGCACGTCGCGCAGGAACAGCCAGACCACGACCACTGCCAGGATCGCGCCCTCGTACAGCAGCTTCAGCGAACCGTCGTACTCCTCCTGCACCGGGGTGACGAAATCGAAGGCCTGCGTCAGTTCGATGTCCGGGTGCGCGGTCTTCAGTTCCTGCAGGGCGGCACGGATGCCGGCGCCCACCTGGACCTCGCTCTCGCCGCGGCTGCGCGCGACCTCGAACCCCACCACCGGCTTGCCGTCCAGCAGCGCGGCGGCGCGAGGCTCGGCATAGGTGTCCGTCACGGTCGCCACGTCGAGCAGCCGCACGCTGCGGCCGCCGGTCAGCGCGATCTCGATCAGCCCGATCTCGCGCGCCGTCTTCACCGTGGCCAGCGTGCGGACAGGCTGCTCGCCACCACCCAGGTCGGTGCGGCCGCCCGCGCTTTCGGTCTGCACCTGCCGCAACTGGCGCGAGACGTCGGAGACGGTCGCCCCCAGCGCCTGCAGCCGCTGCGGGTCGATGGCCACCCGGATCTCGCGGGTGACGCCGCCCACGCGGTTGACGGCACCGACACCCTTGACGGCCAGCAGCTTGCGCGAGACTTCGTTGTCCACGAACCAGGACAGGGCCTCGTCGTCCATCCGCGCCGAGCGGATGGTGTAGGCCAGCACGGGCTGCCCGGCCAGGTCGAGCTTGGCCACCACCGGGTCGCGCAGGTCGGCCGGCAGGTCGGCCCGCACGCGCGAGACCGCCGACCGCACGTCGTCCACGGCTTCCTGCACCGGTTTCTCGAGCCGGAACTCTGCGGTCACCGTGACGGCGCCGTCCTGCACGCGGGTCGTGATGTGCTTGATGCCCTGGACCGTCGCCACCGAGTTCTCGATCTTGCGCGCGACGTCGGTCTCCAGCTGCGCCGGCGCGGCGCCCGGCAGCGAGGCCGTCACCGTGACGGTGGGCAGGTCGATGTCGGGGAAGTTCTGCACCTTCATCGACTGGAAGGCGAGCAGGCCGGCGAACGTCAGCAGCACGAACAGCATGACGGCCGGGATCGGGTTGCGGATCGACCAGGAGGAGACGTTCATCATGGCGGCCTCCTTACCGCGCGGCCGGCGCGGAAGCGGGCGCCTGCGCGGGCGCCGGCGCCTCGACGACCCGCACCAGGTCGCCGTCGTTGAGGAAGTTGCCGCCGGAGGCCACGACACGCGCATCGGCCGGCAGGCCAGCCGTGATCTCCACCTGCCCGCCCACCAGGCGACCGGTCTGCACCTTGACCTGGCTGACCCGGCCGTCGGGATTGACGCGCAGCACGTAGCTGAAGCCCTCGCGCACCACCACCGCCGGCTGCGGCAGCGTGAGCGCCGGGGTGGCGCCGAGGTCGAATTCGCCGCGCGCGAACATGCCGGCGCGCGCGCTGCCCGCGGCCGGCCCGGGCAGCGGCCGCAGGTCGACATAGACCAGCGCCGAGCGGGACTGCGCGTCCACCGTCGGCCCGATGGTGCGCACCCGGCCTTCCAGGCGCGCACCGCTCGCCGCCGTGACCAGCGCCGCGGTGCCGGGGGCCAGGCGCCCGAGTTCCGCCGACGTGACTTCCGCCCGCCACTCGAGCCGGCCCTGGCGGATCAGCCGGAACAGCTCGGTGCCGGCGCCGACCACCGCACCGACGGTGGCGGCGCGGGCGGAGATGATGCCCTCGTCCGGTGCCAGCACCTGGGTCTGGCCGAACCGCACCTCCTGCGCCTCCAGGCTGGCCCGGGCGGCCTGGACCCGCGCCTGGGCGGTCTTCTCGGCGGTGACGTACTGGTTGATCTGCGCCACGCTCAAGGCGCCGGTCGCCTCCAGGCTGCGCGCGCGTTCGGCATTGGCCGCGGCGTCGGCCGCCGCGGCTTGCGCCTCCGCCAGGGTCGCGCGCGCCTGCGATGCCGCGGCCTGGAGCGTCTCGGTGGCGAAGGTCGCCAGCACCTGGCCCTTGCGCACCCGGTCGCCCACGTTGACGCGCACATCGGTCAGCCGCTGGCCGCCGGCCTCGGCGCCGACGCTGGCCTCCTGCCAGGCGGCGATGCTGCCGTTGGCGGCCAGCCGCACCGGCAGGCTGGTGCGCTGGGGAACCATCGTGGTGACCGTCAGCGCAGGCCGGGTGCCGGGCGGCTTCGCCTCGTCGTGCGCACCGGCGGCGGCCGCGCCGTCGCGGCGCGCGAACACCAGCACGGCCACCAGGGCCAGCAAGGCAACCGCCGCAATCGCGGCGAGCAGTCGTCTGGACATCGTCATTCGTCGTTCTCCCCCGGGGTCTTGTTCTGGCGTGCGGTGGTGGTGCCGGCCTCGCGCGTCCAGCCGCCACCGGACGCGCGGTACAGGTTGATCCAGGCGCCGAGCGCCTCGCGCTGCAATCCCACCAGCGCGGTCTCGGCCGCGAGCATGGTCCGCCGGGCATCTTCCAGTTCGACCAGGCTGGCCAGGCCGGCACGGTAGCGCGACTCGGTCGCGACGAAGGAGGCGCGGTAGCCCTCGGCCGCCAGGCGCGCGTCGGCGTTGCGCGCCCGGGCACTGTCGAGTGCCACCAGCGCCTGCTCGGCCTCGCGCACGGCCTGGCGCGCCCGCGCCCGGTACAGCGCAGCGGCTTCCTCGTAGCGGGCCTGGGCGGCTTCCACGTTGGCCGCGCGGCGTCCGGCGTCGAACAGCGGGAGCGACACCGCGAGCGGCCCGATCGACCAGGTCTGCGCGTCGAGGCTCGTGCCGGCCACCCGGAACGTCCCGGCCGCGATCGATCCGGACAGCGACAGCCGCGGGAAGCGGTCGGCCTGCGCCGCACCGACCTCCGCGCTGGCGGCGGCGACCTCGAGTTCGGCGGCAAAGACGTCGGGCCGCTGGGCCAGCAGGCGGGCCGGCAGCACGGGGACGGTGTCCAGCAGCGTCGCGGGCGGCTCCGGCCAGGCCGCCGCGAGCCTGGCGCGCAGCCCGTCCTCGGGCCAGCCCGTGAGCGCCACCAGCGTCTTGATCTCGGTCTCGCAGGCGGCGCGCTGCTGGCGCTCGCGGCCCCGGCCCTCGGCTGCGCTGGCCCGGGCCAGCGCAGCGTCGGCGCGCGCGGTGAAGCCGGCCTGCATGCTCAGGTCGAGCAAACGGGAGGTCTCCGCCCGCGACCGCGCGTCGTTGGCCGCCACCGCCAGCTGGCGCTCGCAGTTGCGCCAGCCCAGGTAGCTCGCCGCGGTTTCCGCGGCCACGGCCACCCGGGCGTCATGCCAGCCGGCCTGCGCACCTTCCAGCCGGGCTTGCGCCGCATCCCGGCTGGCAGCGCGCCCGCCGAACAGGTCGAGTTCCCACGCGGCTTGCAGGCCGAGCTGGCCGACGGTGACCGGCGCGGCGAGCGGCGCTGCGGCGCCGGTGCCGCCCGGGCTGGCCGCGGCCTGGCTCGTGCCGCGGCTGAGCGAGCCGACGGCGTCGAGGTTGGGCGCGAGAGCTGCGCCGGCCGCGGTCCGGGCGGCCCGCGCCTGGGCGATGCGGCTGGCGGCACTGGCCACGGTCGGGCTCGCCGATTGCGCGGCCCCGACCAGCTCGACGAGCACCGGGTCGCCGAGCTGCTCCCACCAGCGCTGGAGGTCGGCGACCGCGCCGCCGTGGGGCAGGGGCGCCGACCATCCGGCCAGGACGGCGGGGGCGGACGGTACGGCCGGAGGACGTGGCAAGGTGCAGCCGGCCAGCCCCAACAACAGGCAGCCGCCTGCCAGCAGACGGTGTGTGGTCATCGATTTCCTTCCTGGTGGGGAGCTGGCGCTTCCCGGCGGGTGCGGGGCGTTCGTGGGGCCCGCGGCTCAGGAAGCAACCGGCAAGCCTACCATCGACCCGTGAAGGGCCGGCCCGGCCCCGCTCAGCGCGCGAACACGGCGCGCCAGAGCGCGAGGATGGCGTCGCGCTGCGCGGCCAGTTCGTTCTCGGACACCTGCGTCGGCTGCTCGTCCAGCCGCGCCCGGTGCTGCACCCGCCGCAACTCGCGGTACGCCGCGGCGGCCCGATCACCGATGCCGGCGGGCAGCAGGCCCGCGGCCTCTGCGCGCTGCAGCAGCGCGATGTTGCCGACGTTGGGGATCAGTTCGGCATGCCCGCCGGCCTGCGACAGCACCAGGAACTGCACGGCGAACTCGGCATCGACCATGCCGCCTTCACTGTGCTTGACGTCGAACTGCCCGCGCGGCACCGGGCGCGCGGCACGCACCCGCTGCCGCATCGCGACGATCTCCTCGCGCAGCGCGGCGGTGTCGCGCGGGGCGGTGACCACCGCCTCGCGCACGGCGTCGAATCGCTGGCAGAGGTCGGCGTCGCCGAGCACGAACCGCGCACGGGTCATCGCCTGGTGCTCCCAGGTCCACGCGGTGTTGCTGCCGCGGCCCAGCTGGTATTTCTCGTAGGCGGCGAAGGTGGTGACCAGCAGGCCCGAGCTGCCGTTCGGGCGCAGCGCCGTGTCGATCTCGTACAGGTCGCCTTCGGCGGTCTTGGTGGTCAGCCAGTTGATCAGCTTGCGCACGAAGGCGCCGTAGACGTCGGCGGCGCGGTCGTCCTCGTCGTCGAAGACGAACACGATGTCGAGGTCGCTGCCGTAGCCCAGCTCCTTGCCGCCCAGCTTGCCATAGCCGATGATCGCGAACCGCGGCGCGTCCCGGTGGCGGTTCTTCAGCCGCTCCCAGCACCAGCGCGCCGTCACGCGCAGCACCGCGTCGGCCAGCGCACTGAGATCGTCCGCCACCTGCTCGACGGTAAGCCGGCGCTCGATATCCCGGGCGAGGGTGCGGAACACCTCGGCATGGTGGGCGCGGCGCAGCAGGTTCAGCAGTGCCTCGTCGTCGTCTTCCCCGGTGGTGCGCAGCGAGCGCCGCCGCTGCTCCAGCTCCTGCTCGAACTCATCGGCGTTGAAGCGCTCCGACAGCAGGGCCTCGCCGGCGAGTTCGTCGATCACGCCGGGATGCCGCAGCAGGTAGCGCGCCGGCCAGCGGGCCGCGCCCAGAAGCCGGAGCAGCCGCTCGTGCACGCGCGGCCGCTCCAGCAGCAGCGCCAGATAGCTCTCGCGCCGCAGCAGGGGCTCGAGCCAGTCGGCCATGCGCAGCGCGGCATCCTCGGTCACGCGCCCCTCGAGCAGCCACTCGCCGGTGCGCGCGACGATCCGCGAGAGCCGGTGCCGGGCGTCCTCGCGCAACGCCAGCACGCGCGGATGGCCGCACCAGCGGCCGATGCGCTCGCGCAGCTGCGGCGGCAGCTGGTCGCGCAGGGTTTCCAGATCGGGCGGCGCGCCACGGCTGCCCTTCGGGCCGGCGCAGCTCTTGCACTCGCCGCTCTGGCCCCCCAGCAGCGTGTCGAATTCCTGGGCCACGATCTCGCGGTGCCGGTCGAGCTCGTGCAGGAACGGGCAGCAGTCGGCGTAGCCCATGGTGCGGGCGATCCAGGCCAGGTCGCCGTCGGTCTGGTCGCACCCCATCGGCAGCACGTGGGTCTGCTGGTCGTCCAGGTACTGGATCCGGTGCTCGACGCGGCGCAGGAATTCGTAGGCCTGCGCCAGGGCATCGGCCGTCGACTGCGGCATCAGGCCTGCCGCCGCGACCCGCTGCAGCGCATCGAGCGTGGGGCGGGTGCGCAGCTCGGGGAACTGGCCGCCGCGGACCACCTGCAGCAGCTGCACGATGAACTCGATCTCGCGGATTCCGCCACGCGAGAGCTTCACGTCGTTGGCGCGCTCGGGACGTCCGGCGCTGCGCCGCGCCGCGTGTTCGCGGATCTGGCGGTGCAGCACGCGCAGGGAATCGAACACGCTGTAGTCGAGGTAGCGGCGGAACACGAAGGGCAGCACGACGCCCCGCAGCGCCTGCGCCGAGCCGTCCACGATGGCGGCCCGCGGCGCCACCACGCGGCTCTTCAGCCAGGCGAACCGCTCCCATTCGCGCCCCTGCACCTGGAGGTAGTCCTCCAGGGCATCGAGCGACACCGCCGGCGGCCCGGAATTGCCGTTCGGCCGCAAGGCCAGGTCGACCCGGAACACGAAGCCATGCTCGCTGGTGTCGCCGATCAGCCCGAAGATGCTCTTGACCGCCTTGGCGAAATACTCCTGCAGGCTGATGCGGCCGCGCCCGTTCACGCCGGCGGTCTCGCCGTCCTGGTCGTAGACGTAGATCAGGTCGATGTCGCTGGAGACATTGAGCTCGCGTGCGCCCAGCTTGCCCATGCCCACGATCCAGAGGCGGGCGCGGCGCCCGTCGGCACCGACCGGTTCGCCGTGCACCGCGTCCAGGTCGGCCATCGCACGGTTGCAGGCCTTGTCCAGCGCGAACTCGGCCAGGTGCGTCATGGCCCGAGTGACGGCCTGCAGCGGCAGCGCCTCCTCGCAATCGAGGCGCAGCAGGCGCTCGAGCACCAGCTGGCGCAGGACTCTTAGGCCGTCGGAAAGGTTGTAACCCCGTGTGGACAGGGCGTCGAAGGTGGCCTGGAGCGCGTCGCGCCCGGGCACGCCGGGTGCGAGCAGCGCCATGTCGGCGGCGTAACGCCGGCGGATCCGCTGCGCAAAGCGCGAATGCGCGGAACCGCCGTCCGCCGGCGGCATCCCAGCCTGAAGCCCAGCGGCCTGCGCGGCCGGCGCCATCGAACCCGCTCCGGCACCGGGGCTCATAATTCCTGCCACATCGAAGTCTTCATGAACGATTCGCCGCCGATTCCTTCGCGCCTGCTCAAGTTCGTTGGCGCCTGCGCGAAGTGGTCCTTGTGGCTGCTCGCGGCCCTGTGGCTGCTGCTGGCACTGGCCTGGGGCACGCTGCACGGCTGGATTGTGCCGCGAATCGGTGAGTTCCGCCCCGTCCTGGAACGGCATGCCTCGCGGGTCGTGGGGGTGCCGGTGCGGATCGGCAACATCCGTGCGCACAGTGTCGGACTGATCCCCTCGGTGGAACTGCAATCGGTGGTGCTGCTGGATCCCCAGGGGCACGAAGCGCTGCGCCTGCCGCGGGTGCTGGCGTCGCTGTCGCCACGTTCCCTGTGGCACCTCGGGTTCGACCAGCTGCTGATCGACCACCCGGAGCTCGAGCTGCGCCGCTCCGCCGACGGCCGCCTCCATGTGGCCGGCCTGGATTTGTCGCGAGGAACACAGGACGGCGGCGATGGTGCCGACTGGTTCTTCCGCCAGCGCGAGTTCGTCATCCGCGGCGGCAAGATCCGCTGGACCGACGAGATGCGCAACGCGCCGGAACTGGCGCTGGCCGATGTCGACCTCGTGGTGCGCAACGGCGCCCGCCGCCATGCCATCCGCCTGGATGCCACGCCCCCGGGTCGCTGGGGCGACCGCTTCACGCTGGTGGGCCTGTTCCGCCAGCCGCTGCTGTCCAACCACCCCGGCCGCTGGCAGGACTGGGACGGACAGCTCCACGCCGATTTCCCGCGCGTGGACCTGGGCGAGCTGCGCCGGCACGCGCGTTTCGGCGTGGAGCTCGAAAGCGGCCACGGCGCGGTGCGCGCCTGGGCCGACGTGTCGCGCGGGCAGCTCGCCGGCGCGGTCGCCGATCTCGCCGTGGCCGACGTCGCCACGCGGCTGGCCCCCGACCTGGCGCCGCTGGGGCTGGCGTCGCTGTCCGGACGGCTGGGCGGCCGGCGCCTGCCGGGGGGCTTCGAGTTCGAGACGCAGCAGCTGCAGTTCGTCACCGACCAGGGCCAGCGCTGGCCGGGCGGCAACGTCTTCGTCCAGTGGACCGATGCCGACGGCAAGCGGCCGGCCGCTGGCGAACTGCGGGCCGACCGGCTCGACCTGGGGGCGTTGCGGCAGCTGGCCGGGCGTGTGCCGCTGGGCAAGGCCACCCACGCAGCGCTGGCGACGTACGCGCCCGAAGGCCTGGTCGAGAGCGTGCAGGCGCGCTGGCAGGGCAGCGTGCACGACCCCGTCAAGTACCAGGCGCGCGGGCGGGTCTCCGGGTTGCACGTCGCGGCGGGGTCGGTGTCCGCCACCCCGGAGGGACGCCCCCACGCCGGCACCCCGGGCGTGCGCAATGCCGCCGTCGACTTCGACCTGACGGAGGCCGGCGGCACGGCCCGCGTCGCGATGCAGTCGGGCGCGCTCGAGTTTCCCGGCGTGTTCGAGGAACCCGTGCTGCCGTTCGACCGCCTCGCGGGTGACCTGCAGTGGCAGCTGGCCGGCGACCGCATCACGGTGACGGCCTCCAACCTCAAGTTCAGCAATGCCGACGCGCAGGGGGAAGTGCACGCCAGCTGGCGCACCGGTGAATCCGCGCATCGGTTTCCGGGGGTGCTCGAGCTGCAGGGCAGCCTGGCCCGCGCCAACGGCGCACGGGTGTGGCGCTACCTGCCGCAGGCGCTGCCGCCGAGCGCACGCGACTACGTGCGCGAAGCGGTGCAGGAGGCCGAGGTGACCGATGCCCGGGTGCGGCTCAAGGGCGATCTGCGCGACTTCCCCTTCGCGCATGCCCCGGGCGAGTTCCGCGTCACGGCCCAGGTGCGCAATGCGACCTATGCGTTCGCGCCGCGCGCCGGCCGCACCGGCCTGCCCTGGCCGGCGCTGACCCAGCTGGCGGGGCACCTGGTGTTCGACCGCGGCGGCATGCGGGTCGAGGACGCGCAGGGGCGGTTCGGCAACGGACCGGCCCTGCGGTTCAAGGCCGATGCCGAAGTGCCCGACCTGGCGCACGCCACCGTGGCCGTCACCGGCGAAGTGCGCGGTCCGCTGGCCGACGCCCTGGGGGTGGTCCAGCGCTCGCCGCTGGGTGCGCTCACCCAGGACGCACTCGCCAAGGCGACCGCCACCGGGCCGGCGGAGGTGCGCCTGAAGCTCTCGCTGCCGGTCGCGCAGATCGACCGCAGCACGGTGCAGGGTTCCGTCACCCTCGCCGGCAACGACGTGCAGATCACCCCCGACAGCCCGGTGCTCGGTCGGGCGCGTGGAACGGTCACCTTCAGCGAGCGGGGCTTTGCGCTCCAGGGCGTGCAGGCCCGGGCGCTGGGCGGCGACGTGCGCCTGGATGGCGGCACCCGGCCGGCGGGGGCCGAGGCGCCCGCGGTGGTGGTGCGCGCCCAGGGCAATGCCACGGCCGAAGGCTTGCGCCAGGCGCGCGAACTCGGCGCGCTCGCGCGGCTGGCGCGCCACGCCACCGGCGGCGCCGCTTATGCGGCCGTGCTCACCTTCCGCAAGGGCACGCCCGAGGTGCAGGTCACCAGCAACCTGCAGGGCCTTGCGGTGGACCTGCCGGCACCGCTGGCCAAGACCGCCGATGCGCTGCTGCCGCTGCGCTACGAGAACGTGCTGCTGCGCGATGGCGCCACCACCAGCGGGCAGACCGACCAGCTGTCGGTCGACCTGGGGCGGATCGCCTCGGTCGGCTTCGTCCGCGATCTGAGCGGGCCTGCGCCGCGGGTGCTGCGGGGTGCGATCGCCATCGGCCTGGCGCCCGGCGAGAGCGCGGTGCTGCCGGACCAGGGCGTCACCGCCAACGTGGTCGTCGGCGCTGCGAACGTCGACGCCTGGCAGCAGGTGCTGCAGGGACTGTGGACCGAGCCCGCCGGGGGCGCGGCCCCGCGCGGCGCCCCGGGCGGGGCCGAGGGCTACCTGCCCAACACGCTGGCGGTGCGCGCGCGCGAGCTGACGGTGGAAGGGCGCGTGCTGCACAACCTGGTGGTGGGCGGCGCGCGCGAAGGGCAGGTGTGGCGCGCCAACGTCGACGCCGACGAACTCAATGGCTACGTCGAATACCGGCAGCCGTCCGGGGCGGGCGCGGGACGCGTGTTCGCGCGCCTGGCGCGCCTGTCGATCGCGGCCTCGGAAGCCACGGCCGTGGAGACCCTGCTGGACGAGCAGCCCGGCAGCATCCCCGCACTGGACGTCGTCGTCGAGGATTTCGAGCTGCGCGGCAGGCGCCTGGGCCGGCTGGAGATCGACGCGGTCAACCGGGGTGCCGGCGTGGTCGCGCGCGAAGGCGGCATCCGCGAGTGGAGGCTGAACCGGCTGGCCCTGGTGATGCCGGAGGGCTCGTTCCAGGCCACCGGGAACTGGGCGGCAGTCGAAGCGCAGGCGCTGCCAGCCGGCCAGCGGCCTCCGCCGCGGCAGCCGGGCGAGCGGCGGCGCACGGTGATGAACTTCCGGCTGGACATCGGCGACGCGGGGCAGCTGCTCGGCCGACTGGGCATGCGGGACGTCGTGCGACGCGGCGCCGGGCGCATGGAAGGCCAGGTCGCCTGGCTCGGCTCGCCGATGTCGCTGGACTATCCCTCGATGACCGGCACCTTCCACGTCGACGTGCAGGCAGGCCAGTTCCTCAAGGCCGACCCGGGCCTGGCCAAGCTGCTGGGCGTGCTGAACCTGCAGGCGCTGCCGCGCCGGCTCACCCTCGATTTCCGCGACGTGTTCAGCCAGGGCTTCGCGTTCGACTTCGTGCGAGGCGACATCACGATCCAGCAGGGCATCGCCGCCACCAACAACCTGCAGATGAAGGGCGTCAATGCGGCGGTGGTGATGGAAGGCAAGGCCGACCTCGCCCGCGAAACGCAGGAGCTGCGCGTGGTCGTGGTGCCCGAGATCAACGCCGGGACCGCCTCGCTGGTCGCCGCCGCCATCAACCCCGCCATCGGCCTCGGCACCTTCCTGGCCCAGCTGTTCCTGCGCGAGCCGCTGGCGCGCGCGGCGACGCAGCAGTTCCAGATCGACGGCACCTGGACCGATCCGCGCATCACCAAGTTGTCGCGCCAGGCCACGCAGGGCGACGGACGTGGCATCGACACCCGCGCGGCCGGCAACAACTGAAGGAGCTCCGCCATGAAGATCGCCGCCATCCAGATGGTCTCGGGCGTGCGCCTGCAGGACAACCTCGACGCCGCCGGCCGGCTGCTCGCGCAGGCTGCCGCCCAGGGCTGCGAACTGGCCGTGCTGCCGGAGTACTTCTGCATCATGGGCCGCGCGGACACCGACAAGCTGGCTCTGCGCGAGGTGCCGGGCGACGGGCCGGTGCAGACGTTCCTGGCCGACGCGGCGCGGGCGCACGGGCTGTGGGTGGTGGGCGGCACGCTGCCGATCACCGCGGGCGACGACCGGCACGTGCGCAACACCAGCCTGGCGTTCTCGCCGCAGGGGGAGCGGGTCGCGCGCTACGACAAGATCCACCTGTTCCGCTTCGACAACGGCCGCGAGCGGTACGACGAGGCGCGCGTCATCGAGCCGGGCGCGGCGCCGGTCGCCTTCGACGTGCTCGCGCGCGACGGCCGTCGCTGGCGGGTCGGGATGACCGTCTGCTACGACCTGCGCTTTCCCGAGCTGTACCGGCAGCTGCAGGCCGACCTGCTGATCGTGCCCAGCGCATTCACCCACGTGACCGGCCAGGCGCACTGGGAGCCGTTGCTGCGCGCCCGCGCGATCGAGAACCTGGCGTACGTCGCGGCGCCCGCCCAGGGCGGCTTGCACGAGAACGGTCGGCGCACCTGGGGCCACAGCCTGGTCGTCGACCCGTGGGGCGTGGTGCTGGCGCAGCGCGAGGAGGACGGAGAAGCGGTCGTGGTGGCCGAGCTCGATGCCGAGCGGCTGGCCCAGGTGCGCCGCCAGCTGCCGGCGCTGGAGCACCGGGTCCTATGAGCCGGGACGGCGTCGACCGGACCGAGGGCGCCTCGGGTGCGGCCGGGCGGCCGCCGGCAGCGCAGCGCTGGCTGCTGTGGGGCTCGCTCAGCGCACTGGTCGCCACCCTGCTCGTCACGCTGATCTGGCTGGCCGGCCGCTACGAGGCCAGCCAGGTGCAGTCCAAGCTGGAGCGCGACGCCGGCGAAGCGCTGTCCGACATCCGCTCGGCCCTGACGCGCAACGTGCAGTCGCTGCAGGCCCTGCAGGCCGGCACGCCGAAGGTCGCCGCCTGGGGCGCGGAAGCACAGCGGCTGCTGCACGAGCGCCGCGAGCTGCTGCGCATCGAGTGGCGCGATGCGCAGCTGGCCACGCTGGCCGGTGTCGACACGCCCTACCGGGTGCCCGCCTTCGACCGCTTCGGACGCGCCGCTGCGCAGCCCGAGGTGGCGCTGGCCTGCGCCAATGCGCGCCGCAGCAGCGGCGCCGGCTACGCCGCGAGCTACTTCGTGCCGCAGTCCGATGGCCTCGGCCTGGAGGTGATGGACCTGTGCCTGCCCCAGGTGACCGGCGGCCAGCTCACCGGCTACGTGGTGGCCACCTATTCACTGGCCGAGATGCTGTCCAACATGGTGGGGCCGCAGCTCACCCGCAGCCAGGAGGTGTCGTTCACCGAGGCCGACGGCACCCGGCTGGCGCTGCACGGCGTGGCCCGCCGCGGTTCGCGCGTGTTCACCGCGCAGCAGCTGCTGGACCTGCCAGGCAACACGATGGTGCTGCGGATGGACAGCTGGCGCGGGGCGCCGGAGCTGTTCCCGAACGTGCTGACGGCCCTGGTCACCGCGATGTCGATCGCGCTGCTGGCGGTGCTGTTCCTGCTGGGCAAGGACACGCGGCGGCGGCTGGAAGTCGAACGCGACCTCGCCGATGCGCTCGCGTTCCGCAAGGCCATGGAGGACAGCCTGGTGACGGGCCTGCGCGCGCGCGACCTGCGCGGCCGCACGACCTACGTCAATCCTGCGTTCTGCGAGATGGTGGGCTTCTCGGTCGAGGAGCTGCTCGGGCAGGGGACCCCGGCCCCCTACTGGCCGCCGGAGCTGGTGGGCGAGTACCAGAAGCGGCAGGAGATCCGCCTGGCCGGGCGGCATGCGCCGCCGCGCGAAGGATTCGAGTCGATGTTCATGCGCAAGGACGGCTCGCGCTTTCCGGTGCTGATCATCGAAGCGCCGCTGATCAACGCGCAAGGCGTGCAGACCGGCTGGATGAGCGCCTTCCTCGACATCAGCGAGCAGCGCCGGGTCGAGGAGCTTTCGCGCGCCAGCCAGGAACGCCTGCAGGCCACGGCCCGCCTGGCCACGGTCGGCGAGATGGCCTCGCTGCTCAGTCACGAGCTGAACCAGCCACTGGCGGCGATCTCCAGCTACGCCACCGGGTCGCTGAACCTGCTGGACGGGCGGGATGCGGCGCCGGCCGATCTGCAGGTGGCGCTGCGCCGCATCGCGGAGCAGGCCGAGCGCGCCGGGCGCGTGATCAAGAGCGTGCACGACTTCGTGCGCCGCCGCGACAAGGCGCGCGAACCCACGGCCCCGCAGGCGCTGGTCGACGCGGTGATGCCGCTGGTGGGCCTGCAGGCGCGCAAGCTGGGCGTGCAGGTGGAGACGCGGGTGGCGGCCGGCCTGCCCGCGGTGCTGTGCGACCGCACGATGGTCGAGCAGGTGCTGCTGAACCTGGCGCGCAACGCGATGCAGGCGATGGACCAGGCCAAGGTGCCGCGCCCGTCGCTTGTCATCCAGGTGCGCCGGACCGACGGCGAGCCGGCCGCGTCCGCGGCGTGGCTCGAGTTCTCGGTTGCCGACTGCGGCCCCGGCATCCCGGCCGAGGTGCGCGAGCAGCTGTTCACGCCCTTCTTCACCACCAAGGCCGAAGGCATGGGCCTGGGGCTGTCCCTGTGCCGCACGGTGGTGGAGCAGCACGGAGGGTTCCTGGCCTTCGAGCCCAACCGGCCCCAGGGTACGATCTTCCGTTTCACCCTGCCCACGCAGGCCGCCGGCGTCGTCCAGGCGCCCGCACCGCGACCCGTCTCGCTCCTGACCTGATGCAACCCGCTCCCGACGCCACCGTGTTCATCGTCGACGACGACGAGAGCGTGCGCGATGCCCTTGCCTGGCTGCTGCGCTCGCGCCACCTGCCAAGCGAACGCTTCGCCGCCGGCGAGGACTTCGAGGCCATGCTCGAGGGCGGGTTCCAGCCGGAGCAGCCCTGCTGCCTGCTGCTCGACGTCCGCATGCCGGGGATGAGCGGGCTGGCGCTGTTCGACCGGCTGGTGGCGCGCGGTCTGGCCGACGCCATGCCGGTGATCTTCCTGACCGGCCATGCCGACGTGCCCACCGCGGTCGACATGGTCAAGCGGGGCGCCTTCGACTTCTGCGAGAAGCCGTTCTCCGACAACGCGCTGGTCGACCGGGTCGAACAGGCGCTGCAGCGGTCGGCCCAGGTGCAGGCCGGCTGGCGCGAGCGCCGGCGGCTCGCGGCACGGCTGGCGGAGCTCACCGAACGTGAGCGCGACGTCATGCGCCTGGTGGCGCGGGGCTTGCCGAACAAGCTGATCGCCGACCAGCTGGCGATCAGCGTGCGGACGGTGGAGGTCCACCGGGCGCGCGTGTTCGACAAGATGGAGGTGAAGTCCGCCGTCGAACTCGCCAACGTCCTGCGCGACGTGGAGCCCGCGCCCTAGGGTTTCGGGTCGCCGTCCCGGCCCGGCGGGTCGGACGGCGGTTCGCCCTTGGGACGGCCCGAGAACATGGTCCACCAGACGATCAGGACGATCAAGGCCAGCGCGGCCAGCGCTTCCAGCAGAATCAGCAGCATGCAACGTGGTTGGAGTGTGGTGGCGATTGTAGGAATGCTGGTCGGCTGCGCCGCGCCGTTGCCACCGTTGCCGCCGTCTTCCGCTCCCCCCCTGCCTGGCGCCGGCCCGGCGCCGCGCGCCCCCGCGCCCGACCCGGTCCGCCCCGCCGAGGACGACTCGCCGCCGGGGGCGGCGCTGCTGCAGGGCAAGAGCCGCTGGCAGCCGGTGCCCTGGAGCGAGCTGCCGGGCTTCGAGGACGATGCCCTGCACGAGGCCTGGAACGCCTGGCTCAAGAGTTGCGAGCGGCCGCCGGCGGCCTTCGCCCCGCTGTGCCCGCAGGTGCGCCAGCTGTCGATCGCCACGCCGGCCGAGCAGCGCGCCTGGATGCGCCAGCGTCTGCAGCCGTACCGCATCGAGCCGCTGCAGGGCGCGCAGGACGGGTTGTTGACGGCGTACTACGAGCCGCTGCTGGAGGCGTCGCGCCAGCCGACCGCGCGCCACACGGTGCCGCTGTACCGGCCGCCCGCCGGGCTGGGCAGCCGCAAGCCCTGGTACAGCCGCCAGGAAATGGACACCCTGCCGCAGGCGCAGGCCCAGTTGCGCGGCCGCGAGATCGCCTGGCTCGCCGACCCGCTGGATGCTCTGATGCTGCAGATCCAGGGTTCGGGACGGCTGCGCGTGGCAGAACCCGATGGCAGCGTCCGCACCGTGCGGCTGGCCTTCGCCGGCACCAACGACCATCCCTACCGCAGCGTCGGCGGCTGGCTGCTGCAGCAGGGCGCTGTCCGCGACGCCTCCTGGCCCGGCATCAAGGCCTGGGTGCGCGAGAACCCGCAGCGCCTGCAGGAGCTGCTCTGGAGCAATCCGCGCACCACGTTCTTCCGAGAGGAGCCGCTGGGCGACTTCGACGCGGCCTTCGGCCCGCGGGGCGCGCAGGGCGTGGCGCTCACGCCCGGACGCTCGATCGCCGTCGACAAGGAGAGCATTCCGTACGGCACGCCGGTGTGGCTGGCCTCGGCCGGTCCGCAGCTGACCCTGCAGCGGCTGGTGCTCGCGCAGGACACCGGCAGCGCCATCACGGGCGCGGTGCGCGCCGACTACTTCGCGGGCTGGGGTCCGGAGGCCGGCGAACTGGCGGGCCGCCTGAAGCAGCCGCTGCGGATGTGGGCGCTGTGGCCGCGATGAACGCCCGGCTGCTGGCACTCGCCCCCGCGCTGTCCGTGCTGGCCGGCTGCGTGGCGCCGCCAGGGCCGGCTCCCGCGGGGTCGCGGGGCCCGCTGGCAGCACCGGCGGCCGTGGCGGCCGTGCCCGATCCCGCCGCCGGCACGACCTACCACTGCGATGACGGCAGCGTCGTGGTCGCGCGTTTCACCAGCGACACGCTCCAGCTGGCCGGCCTGCCGCAGGGCCCCGAGCTGCTGCTGCGCGATGCCGGGGGAACGCGCCCCGGCCACACCGTGTGGTCCAGCCCCGGCTGGCGGGCGGAGTTCGGTTCCGGGGAGGACGACGCGGCGGCCACCTTGCACCGGCTGCGGCCACCCGGCCCCGAGCTGCGCTGCCGGCGCCACTGATCCAGAGGCAAAAGGCGCATCGCCCATGCCCCCGCAGGGGCATGGGCGATGCGGGGATGATCGCCGCCGGCGTCAGGCGCCGACCGGCTTGCCGTCGGTGCGGCGGACCACGATGGTGGCCGACCGGGGCGGCAGGGTGTTGCCCTGCACATTCGATGGCCACGAGCCCGTGGGATGCTGGATGTTGATGAAGAACGTCGCCAGGTCCGGCGTGTAGGTCAGGCCCGTGATCTCGCAGCCGTTCGGGCCGACCAGGAAGCGGGTGGACTGCTTGGTGGCCTGGTCCACGTAGTACATGGAGTTGTTGCCGAACGTGCTGGTGGTGCTGGCACCGGTGGAGGCGTCGGTCTGGACCCAGAGGCGGCCCTGCGGATCCACGCCGATGCCGTCGGGGCTGGAGAAGGTGTCGCCGCTGATGTTGCCCTTCTGGTTGGCTGCCGACAGCCGCTGATCGCCGGCCAGCAGGAACAGCTCCCACCGGAAGCTGGTGGCCTTGGCGCTGTCGCCGGTCTCGCTCCAGCGAATGATGTGGCCGTGCGGGTTGGTCGCGCGCGGATTGGCCGCATCGACGACGGCACGCGAGCCGTTGTTGGTGAAGGTGCAGTAGATCCTGCGGTCGGGGCCCACGGTGACCCACTCGGGCCGGTCCATCAGCGTCGCGCCGGCCACGCGGGCGGCGGACTTGGTGTTGATCAACACGTCGGCCTGGGTCGCGAAGTCGACCGGGGTGGCGGCCGGCGGCGTGGTTGACTGGGTGACGTTGCCGGGGTCCTGCGCGCCGACCACCAGACCGTTCACGCCCTGGGTGAGCTCGATCCACTGGCCGCTGCCGTCGGCGTTGAACTTGGCGGCGTACAGGGTGCCGCTGTCCAGCAGGTTGCGGTTGGCGGCACGGTTGCCGGGGTTGAACTTGGCCGAGGGCACGAACTTGTAGACGCAGCCGGGGGTGCTGTCGTCGCCCATGTAGATCGCCACCGTGTTGTCGGCGTCCAGCATGTAGGCGGTGTTCTCGTGGTCGAAGCGACCCAGCGCGGTGCGCTTGGTGGCGGGGAACGTGCCCTGCGGGTCGATCTCGACCACCCAGCCGTAGCCCTCCTCCGGCTGCGTCGGGTCCAGGTAGTTGTCCGTCGTTTCCTCGCAGGTCAGGTAGGTGCCCCACGGGGTCATGCCGCTGGAGCAGTTGTTGAGCGTGCCAACCACCGTGGCGCCGACCACCGCCGCCGCCGGACCGCCCACCGCGTAGACCGTGTTGCCGGTGTAGCGCTTGTTGTAGGGCGAGTTGCGCTTGACGACCCACTTGCCGTTGACGACCTCCACCTCGATCACCGACACGCCGACTGACGACAGCGCGATGCGCTTCTGTTCGGCGGTCGCGGTGTTCGCGTCGTAGGTGAAGCCGGCCGGGAACAGGATCTGCGCGTCGGGCGCCTCGTGGTTGATCGCCAGCAGGCCGCCCTTGCTCGGGTCGACGCCGGCGAGCTGGAAGAAGTGCATGCCGTCGTGGTTGCCGCCGGCGACTTTCTCGTAGCCGGTCGAATCCAGCAGGGTGCCGGTGTAGGGGGTGGCGCCTGCTTCGACCGCGTCACCGGCCGCGAACAGCACGTCGACCGTGTAGCCCTCGGGCACGACGACCTGCTCGGTGGTCGAGCGCGGCACGCCCTTGAAGGCCACCGCGTAGCTGACCGCGGGGGTGCCGCCCGGCGCAGGCGCCGCCGCGGCGATGCCGCCGCCGCCACCACCGCCGCATCCGGTCAGGAGCGAGCCGCCGAAGGCGGCGGCCAGCGTGGCGCCGAAGCCGCCACGCAGCACCGCGCGGCGCGGGACGCTGGCCTGGGCGAGGACGTCTTCCATCATCTGGCCGGGGACGGCCGGGAGTTGATTGCGTGCGCGCGAGGCGGCGCGGAACTTGTCGGTCAAGTGGGACATTGGCTTGCTCTTGCTTGCTGGTCTGTCGAACGGGTTGCGGGATTCCTGCAGGCCGCAAGCGTAGGAAGCGCCAGTGACGCATTGATGACAGCCCCAGCGACAGCAACAGCAAAAGCGACAGCAACAGCGACAGCGACGTCGCACGCACGCTGGCGCGGGTCAGGAGGGCGACGCCGAGGGCCTCAGGTGGGCCAGCGGCAGGGCGCTGCTGGCCTTGACCTCGCCGAGCGAGAAGCTGGTGTGCAGGTCCTTCACGTTCGGCAGGTTGATCAGCACCTGGCGCGCGAACTGGGAGAACGCATCGAGGTCGCGCGAGACCACCTGCAGCTCGAAGGTGCCCGCGCCGCTGATGTAGTGGCACGAGACGATCTCGGGGATCTTGCGGATCGCCTCCTCCATCTCGCGGGTGCGTTCGCCGGTGTTGCGGTCCGCATCCAGCCGCACGAAGGCCAGCACGCCCAGTCCGATCCGGTGCCGGTCGATCTCGGCGTGGTAGCCCTTGATGTAGCCGGCCTCCTCGAGCGCGCGCACCCGGCGCCAGCAGGGCGCGGCCGACAGGCCGACGCGTTGCGCCAGCTCGGCGTTGGTGAGGCGGCCGTCGGCCTGCAGTTCTTCCAGGATGCGCAGGTCGAACCTGTCGAGCTTTTCCATGTGGCGTTCTTTCGAGAAAGGATCTTTCTCATCCTAGCCATCTCGCAGCATCAAACGCAACAACTTATCCGGGGCACGGGCCTACACTGCGGCAAACGATGGAGACACGATGAACGCACCGCTGCCCGAGCACATCCGCAAGGCGCTCGAAACCGTCACGCTGGATGACAAGTACTCGCTCGAACACGGGCGGGCCTTCATGAGCGGGGTGCAGGCCCTGGTCAAGCTGCCCATGCTGCAGCGCCGGCGCGACGCGCTGGCCGGCAAGAACACGGCGGGGTTCATCAGCGGCTACCGGGGCTCCCCGCTGGGCGGCTACGACCAGGCGCTGTGGAAGGCCAACAAGTACCTGAAGGCGCAGAACATCGTGTTCCAGCCCGGCGTCAACGAGGAGCTGGCGGCCACCGCGCTGTGGGGCACCCAGCAGCTCGGGTTCGCGCCGGCCGGCAGCCAGAAGTTCGACGGCGTGTTCGGCATCTGGTATGGCAAGGGCCCGGGCGTCGACCGCTGTTCCGACGTCTTCAAGCACGCCAACATGGCGGGCACCACGCCCTGGGGCGGCGTCATGGCCGTGGCGGGCGACGACCACGTCGCCAAGAGTTCCACCGCCGCCCACCAGAGCGACCACATCTTCAAGGCCTGCGGGCTGCCGGTGTTCTTCCCGGCGACGGTGCAGGACATCCTGGACCTCGGCGTCCATGCCATCGCCATGAGCCGCTACGCCGGTGTCTGGACCGGCATGAAGACGATCCAGGAGATCGTCGAGTCCAGCGCCACCGCGATGATCGATCCCGAGCGCGTGCAGATCCGCCTGCCCGAGGATTTCGCGATGCCGCCCGGCGGCCTGCACATCCGCTGGCCCGACACCGCCCTCGAGCAGGAAGCGCGGCTGATGGACTACAAGTGGTACGCGGCCCTGGCCTACGTGCGCGCCAACCGCCTGAACCACAACGTGATCGAGGGCCCGAACGACCGCTTCGGCCTGATCGCCAGCGGCAAGGCCTACAACGACATGCGCCAGGCGCTCGTGGACCTCGGGCTGGACGACGCGACCTGCCGCCGCCTGGGCATTCGGGTGCACAAGGTGGCCGTGGTGTGGCCGCTCGAAGCACAGATCACGCGCGAGTTCGCCACCGGCCTGCGCGAGATCCTGGTGGTCGAGGAGAAACGCCAGGTGATCGAGTACCAGCTCAAGGAGGAGCTGTACAACTGGCGGCCCGACGTGCGTCCGCACGTGCTGGGCAAGTTCGACGAGGTCGAGGGCGACTACAGCGGCGGCGAGTGGTCGACGCCCAATCCGACCGCGCGCACGCTGCTGCGCGCCAACGCCGACCTGTCGCCGGCGCTGATCGCGCGTGCCATCGCCCGGCGCCTGAAGAAGCAGGGGCTGGATGCGGACACCGCGGCGCGCATCGATGCGCAACTGGCCATCCTGGAGGCCAAGGAGCGGTCGATGCAGGTGCTGGAGGTCAAGGCCGACCGCCAGCCCTGGTTCTGCTCGGGTTGCCCGCACAACACGTCCACCGTCGTGCCGGAGGGCTCGCGCGCCATGGCCGGCATCGGCTGCCACTTCATGGCGACCTGGATGGACCGGGCGACCATCGGGTTCACCCAGATGGGCGGCGAAGGCGTGCCCTGGGTCGGCCAGCAGCCGTTCACCAACGAGAAGCACGTGTTCGCCAACCTGGGCGACGGCACCTACTTCCACAGCGGCCTGCTGGCGATCCGCCAGTCGATCGCCGCCGGCGTGAACATCACCTACAAGATCCTCTACAACGACGCGGTCGCCATGACCGGCGGCCAGCAGGTCGGCGAGCGGCCCGAGGGGCACTCGGTGCTGCAGATCGCGCAGAGCCTGCAGGCCGAGGGCGTCAACAAGCTGGTCATCGTGACCGACGAGCCCGAGAAGTACACCGTGGCCAAGCTGCCGCCGGGCGTCGGCGTGGAGCACCGCGACGAGCTCGACCGCATTCAGCGCGAATTCCGGGAGCTCGCGGGCACGACGGCCATCATCTACGACCAGACCTGCGCCACCGAGAAGCGCCGCCGCCGCAAGCGCGGCGCGATGGTCGATCCCGCGGTGCGCGTGGTGATCAACGACCTGGTCTGCGAGGGCTGCGGCGACTGCAGCGTGAAGAGCAACTGCCTGTCGGTCGAGCCGCTGGAGACGGAGTTCGGCCGCAAGCGCACGATCAACCAGAGCACCTGCAACAAGGACACGAGCTGCCTCAAGGGCTTCTGCCCGAGCTTCGTGACGGTCGAAGGCGGCAAGCTCAAGGGCAAGGCCAAGACGCAGGCGGCCTCGCCCTACGAGCTGGGCGAGCTGCCGCAGCCCCAGCTGCCGCAGCTGCAGGGCGCCTACGGCATCGTGGTGGCGGGCGTCGGCGGCACCGGCGTGATCACCATCGGGCAGCTGCTCGGGATGGCGGCGCACCTGGAAGGCAAGGGCATCGTCACCCAGGACGCGGCCGGCCTGGCGCAGAAGGGCGGCGCCACCTGGAGCCACGTGCTGATCGGGGAGCGGCCCGAGGCCATCCACACCACCCGCGTCAGCATGGCCGCGGCCGACCTGGTCATCGGCTGCGACCCGATCGTGGCGGCCGGCAAGGAAACGGTGCTGCGCATGCGCGAAGGCCGCACGCACGTGGCGCTCAACGCGCACAGCACGCCGACCGCCGCGTTCGTCAAGAACGGCAACTGGGCCAACCCGGCCGATGCCTGCGCCGCCTCGATCGCCGAGGCCGTCGGCCCCGGTGGGCTCGGCAGTTTCGACGCCGACGCGGCGGCCGCGAAGCTGATGGGCGACACGATCTACACCAACCCCATGCTGCTCGGCTACGCCTGGCAGAAGGGCTGGGTGCCGCTCGCCCTCGAGTCGCTGCTGCGTGCCATCGAGCTCAATGGCGTGGCGGTCGAGAGCAACAAGGCCGCTTTCGCCTGGGGGCGCCGCGCGGCCCACGACCCGGCGCAGGTCGAGCAGCTGCTCGCGCCCGCGCAGGTGATCGCGTTCAAGCGGCGCGAGACGCTCGACACGCTGGTGGCGCGCCGGGTGGAGTTCCTCACCGCCTACCAGAACGCGGCGTACGGCCGGGACTACGAGGCCTTCGTGGCGCGGGTGCGTGCCGCCGAGGCGCCGCTGGGCAAGACGTCGCTGGCCGAGACGGTGGCGCGCAACCTGTTCAAGCTCATGGCCTACAAGGACGAGTACGAGGTGGCCCGGCTTCACACGGAGACCGGCTTCCAGGAGCGCATCGCCGCGATGTTCGAGGGCGACTACAAGGTGAACTTCCACCTCGCCCCGCCGTTGCTGGCCCGGCGCGATGCCAAGGGCGAGCTGGTCAAGCGCAAGTACGGCCCGGCCATGCTGCTGGGATTCAGGTTGCTGGCCCGGCTGAAGGGCCTGCGCGGAACGGCGCTGGACGTGTTCGGGCGCACCGAGGAGCGCCGCACCGAACGCGCGCTGATCGGCGAATACCGCGCCAGCGTCGAGCAGATCCTGACGGGACTGTCGCCTGCCAACCACGGCCTGGCGCTGGAGATCGCCGCCATCCCCGAGCAGATCAAGGGCTTCGGGCACGTGAAGGAGCGCAACCTGGCCGCTGCGCGCCAGCGCTGGCAGGCGCTGATGCAGCGCTGGCAGCAGCCGGCGGCCGAACGCCGCGCAGCCTGAACCGGCCGGACCGCCCGCGCTTTGTGGGCTTCCTGCCGGGTTCACGGCCCGCCACATACAATCCCAGGCTTGCCGCGCCCGCCGCCGCACCACCGGTGCGGTCCGGTCGCGGCGCTTTCGCGTGACCCGTTTTCCCGCCTGGAGCCACAGTGTTCATTTCCTCCGCCTTCGCCCAGACCGCGCCGGCCGCCGCCGCCGGAGGCGACATGCAATCGTCCCTGATGAGCATGCTGCCGCTGGTGCTGATGTTCGTCGTCCTGTACTTCGTGATGATCCGCCCGCAGATGAAGCGGCAGAAGGAGCATCGCACCATGATCGAGGCGCTCGCCAAGGGCGACGAGGTCGCCACCGCCGGCGGCCTGCTCGGCAAGGTCACCCGCCTGGGTGACACCTACCTCGGCGTCGAAGTCGCCAACGGCGTCGAGATCCAGCTGCAGCGCAGCGCGGTGGTGCAGGTGCTGCCCAAAGGCACGATCAAGTAATCCGGCACGGCCGCGGCCCGCGGGCGGCGGCCAACCTCTGGTGTCCCGATGAACCGTTACCCGGTCTGGAAGTACGCGATCCTGGTGGTCGCCCTGGTGGTGGGGGTGCTGTACACCCTGCCGAATTTCTTCGGCGAGGCGCCTGCGGTCCAGGTGTCGGCCGGCAAGGCCACGGTGAAGGTGGATGCCACCACGCAGGCGCGGGTGGAGCAGGCGCTGTCCGCCGCCGGCGTGCAGCCGCAGGCGATCACCCTGGACGCCACTTCGGTCAAGGTGCGGGTGGAGAACACCGATGCCCAGCTGCGCGTGCGCGACGTGCTGCAGAAGGCGCTGTCGCCCGACCCGAACGACGCGCCCTACGTGGTGGCCCTCAACCTGATCTCGCGCTCGCCGGCATGGCTGACCGCCATCCGCGCCGTGCCGATGTACCTGGGCCTGGACCTGCGCGGTGGCGTGCACTTCATGCTGCAGGTCGACATGCAGGCGGCGCTCACCAAGCGGGCCGAGTCCCTGGCCGGCGACCTGCGCAGCCAGCTGCGCGAGGCCAACGTGCGGCACAGCGGCATCGGCCGCAACGGCCAGGCGGTCGAGATCCGCCTGCGCGACGCGCAGACGCTGGCGGCCGCGCGTCGCGTGATCCAGGACCAGTTCCCCGACCTGCAGGCCACCGACGCGCCGGACGGCACCGAGTACCGTCTCACCGCGACGCTGCGGCCGGAGGCGGCGCGCCGGGTGCAGGAGCAGGCGCTCAAGCAGAACATGGTCACCCTGCACAACCGGATCAACGAGCTGGGCGTGGCCGAGCCCGTCATCCAGCAGCAGGGCCTGGATCGCATCGTCGTGCAGCTGCCCGGCGTGCAGGACACCGCCAAGGCCAAGGACATCCTGGGCCGCACGGCCACGCTGGAGATGCGACTGGTCGACGAGAGCGCCGAGGCCCGCGCGGCCGAGGTCGGCAGCGGCCCGGTGCCGTTCGGGTCCGAGCGCTACCTCGAGCGCGACGGCCGTGCCGTGATCGTCAAGAAGCAGGTCATCCTGACCGGCGACAGCCTCACCGATGCCCAGCCCGGCTTCGACCAGCAGAGCCAGCAGCCGAAGGTCGACCTCACGGTCGATGCCAAGGGCGGCCGGATCATGCGCGATGTCAGCCGCGAGAACCTGAAGAAGCGGATGGCCATCCTGCTGTTCGAGAAGGGCAAGGGCGAGGTGCTGACCGCGCCGGTGATCCAGGGCGAACTGGGCAACCGGTTCCAGATCTCCGGCGCCATGACCGTGAACGAGGCCAGCGACCTGGCCCTGCTGCTGCGCGCCGGCTCGCTGGCGGCCCCGATGGAGATCATCGAGGAGCTGACCATCGGCCCGACCCTGGGCGCCGAGAACATCGCCAAGGGCTTCCACAGTGTGGCCTGGGGATTCGCGGCGATCGTCGCCTTCATGGCGGTCTACTACATGCTGTTCGGCCTGTTCTCCGGGCTGGCACTGGCCGTCAACCTGCTGCTGCTGGTGGCGATCCTGTCGATGCTGCAGGCCACGCTCACCCTGCCCGGCATGGCGGCGATGGCGCTCGCGCTCGGCATGGCGATCGATTCGAACGTCCTGATCAACGAGCGGGTCCGGGAGGAGCTGCGTAACGGCGTGTCGCCGCAAGCCGCCATCCACGCGGGCTACGACCGCGCCTGGGCCACCATCCTGGACTCGAACGTCACGACCCTGATCGCCGGCGTCGCGCTGCTCGCGTTCGGCTCGGGACCGGTGCGCGGCTTCGCGGTCGTCCACTGCATCGGCATCCTGACCTCGATGTTCTCGGCGGTCTTCTTCTCGCGCGGCCTGGTCAACCTCTGGTACGGCCGCAAGAAGAAGCTCAAGTCCGTCGCGATCGGCACCGTCTGGCGCCCGGCGCCGGACAGCGCTATAACCAAGGCCGAGTGAGGAAGCAGGCGTGCAGTTCCCGGTCCAGGCGCCGCCACCGCCGCGGCAGGCACGGGATGCGCTGAACACGCCGAAAGGATAAAGCGATGGAGTTCTTCAAGATCCGGCGGGACATCCCGTTCATGCGCAACGCGTTGGTCTTCAACGTGATTTCGTTCCTCACGTTCGCCGCGGCGGTCTTCTTCCTGGTCACGCGGGGGCTGCACCTGTCGGTGGAGTTCACCGGCGGCACCGTCATGCAGGTGAGCTACGCGCAGACCGCCGAGGTCGAGCGGGTGCGCCAGACGGTCGCCGGCCTCGGTTTTTCCGATGTCCAGGTCCAGAACTTCGGCACCGCGCGGGACGTCATGATCCGGCTGCCGGCCCAGAAGGGCGTCAGCTCGGCGCAGCAGAGCGAGCGCGTCATGACCGCGCTGAAGGCGCAGGACCCCACGGTCGCCCTGAGCCGCACCGAGTTCGTCGGGCCGCAGGTGGGCGAGGAGCTCGCCACCGACGGCCTGAAGGCGCTGGGCATGGTGGTGCTGGGCATCGTGATCTACCTGGCCTTCCGCTTCGAGTGGAAGTTCGCCGTGGCGGCCATCATCGCCAACCTGCACGACGTGGTCATCATCCTGGGCTTCTTCGCCTTCTTCCAGTGGGAGTTCTCGCTGGCGGTGCTGGCGGCGGTGCTGGCGGTGCTGGGCTACTCGGTCAACGAGTCGGTGGTGATCTTCGACCGGATCCGCGAGAACTTCCGTCGCTACCGCAAGATGAGCACGGTGGAGATCATCGACAACGCGATCACGTCGACCATCAGCCGCACCATCATCACCCACGGCTCCACCCAGATCATGGTGCTGTCCATGCTGCTGTTCGGCGGCCCGACGCTGCACTACTTCGCGATGGCCCTGACCATCGGCATCTGCTTCGGCATCTACTCCTCGGTGTTCGTGGCCGCCGCCATCGCGATGTGGCTGGGAGTCAAGCGCGAAGATCTCGTCAAGACCGGCCCCCGCAAGGAAGACCCGAACGACCCGAACGCGGGCGCCGTCGTCTAGGCCCGGCCGTGAAGCGCGGTCCTTCGTCCTCCCCGGTCCCGATGCCCCGTCAGGTGCGCGAGCACTTCGTCGGCCAGCTGGAACGGGTGCTGCCAGGACTGTCGGATGCGCTGCGCTTGCGGATGTTCGAGCTGGTCGACTCGGCCGCCAGCAGCCGCGAGGCGCTGGAGCGGCGCGACGCCGCCGTCGACTTCGATCGACAGCGCCATGCCTGGTGCGAGGGCGTGCGCACGGCCTGGCGCAAGGCCATGGTGCCGCCCACGGCCACCGGCCGTTCTCGGCTGGAGGGCATGAACCTTGAGCTGATCGCCGACGACGTGGTCGAGAACAAGATCCTCGCCTCGCGCCTGGCACTGGCAGTGCAGGACAAGGCCGGCTTGGAGTTGAACGATCTGCAGGTGCGCATGCAGCACCTGGAGGGCGGCGCCGAGCTGGCGCCGCAGGACGTCCTGCGGCCGGAAGCCGTCGCGCAGCTGATGGTCGAGCAGTGGGCGGTCGCCGGCCTCGGCCGCTCCTGGTGGCAGCTGGTGCAGGACGTGATCCACAAGCACATGGTCGACTGCCTGGTCGCCGCCTACCACGCGACCAACCAGTTCCTCATCGACTGCGGCGTGCTCCCCGACATCGACCTCAGTGGCCGGGTCAAGCGCGCGCCGGCCACGAGTTCGCGCGCGGGCGACATCGGGCCGCAGCAAGGGCCCGCGGGGGATGCCGGTTGGGCAGGCCATGCCGCCGGGCACGGTGGCGGCGATGCCGGCCCCGCCGCACTGGCCGGGGACGATCCGCGGCGCGCGGGCGCTGCCGGCGTGCCCAGGGCCGCCGCCGGCATCGGCCCGGGTGCAAGGCCGGGTTCGACCGGGCGCGGTGCGGGCGGCGGGCGTGCCGCGCACGACGAGTCGGCTTTCACCGGCCACACCCGTGGACTCGGCGGCGGCGTCGCCGACGAAACCCGCATGCTCACCGGCAGCACCCCGCTGGCGCGGGCGCGCATGCGGGCCAGCGGCGTGATCGGCCAGCTCAAGCGGCTGCTGGTCGACCGGGTCGGCGCCGCGGCGGAGCAGCCGTCGCCGCCTTCACCCGCGCTGGCCGAGGCGATCGGCCGCCACGCCACCCAGATCCAGACCCAGGTGCAGTCGCGCATGGGCGGCGAGAGCAGCAACACGCTGACCGAGGTCGTGGTCTTCGACGACGCTGCGGTCGAGAAGGTGGCCGGCGACTTGCGCCAGCGCACCGGCGACCTGAAGAAGAAGGCCGCCACCTCCAGCGAGAAGGCCACGATCGAGATCGTGGCCCTGATGTTCCAGAGCATCCTGTCCGAGGAGCGCATTCCCCCGGCCGTGCGCGTGTGGTTCGCCCGCCTGCAGATGCCGGTGCTGCGCGTCGCGCTGGCCGAGCCGGAGTTCTTCGGCACCCTGCAGCATCCGGCGCGGCAGCTGATCGACCGGATGGGCTCGTGCGTCCTGGGCTTCAACGCCGCCACCATCGGGGGCAGCGCGCTGGAGACCGAGATCAAGCGGGTGGTGCAGGTGATCGAGCAGTACCCCGAGACCGGCCGGCGCGTGTTCCAGCTGGTCTACGAGGAATTCCAGAAGTTCCTGGCGAAGTTCCTGACCGAGAAGGACGAGACGCAGCGGCTGGTGAGCGTGGCCCAGCAGGTCGAGCAGAAGGAGACGATGGCGATCCAGTACACCATCGAGCTGCGCAAGATGCTGCAGGACCTGCCGGTGCGCGAGGAGATCCGCGAGTTCCTCTTCAAGGTGTGGGCCGAGGTGCTGGCCGTCGCGGCGGTGAAGTACGGCGTGCAGCACGCCGAGACGGTCTCGCTCAAGAAGTCGGCCGCCGACCTGGTCTGGTCCGCCAGCGCCAAACCCAATCGCAACGACCGCGCGCGCGTGATCCAGGAGCTGCCCAACCTGCTGCAGCGGCTGCGCAACGGGATGTCGCTCATGGGCCTGACCGGCCAGGCTCAGGAGCGCCAGATCAAGACCATCGGCGACACGCTGGCCGACGCCTTCATGGCCAAGACCGAGACCATTCCGCAGGCCCAGATCGACGCCATGACCAAGCGACTGGCCAACCTGGAGGACTTCATCTCCGACGATCCGTCGGCTGACCTGCCGCTCGACGCCGAGAGCCTGGAAGTGATGCTGGGCATCGACGCCTCGCGCATCGAGGTGGTGGCCGACGGCGGCTCCAAGCCCAGCGACGCCATGCAGGCCTGGGCGCTCGAACTGCAGCAGGGCAACTGGTTCACCCTCGATCACAACGGTGGCATGCACCAGGTGCAGTACGTCTGGCGCAGCGATCGACGGCACCTACACCTGTTCATCTCGCCCGAAGGGCGCAGCTACCTCGTGCAGGCTGGCCGCCTCGCGTCCTACCTGCAGGCCGGGCTGCTGCTGCCGGCCGAGGAGGAAGCGCTCACCGTCCGGGCCACCCGCGACGCGCTGGCCAAGCTCGACGCCAATCCCGAGCGGCTGCTGACCTGAGATGCCGCCCCGCGTGGCGCCGGAGCGGAGCTGACCACCATGAACAAGGGCCGCGTCGCGGCCCTTGTCGTCCCGGGAGTGGCGGCTTCAGTGCGCCAGGCGGCCCGTGGTGTCGTCACACAACTCGTCGAGCACCAGCGCATCGGGTTCGTGGCCCATGCTCCAGTACACCATGAGCACGATGATCTTCAGGTCGTCAAGCGCCACCGGATCGCCCGGCGCCGCCATCGCACGGTCGACGACGATCTCGCGCATCGCAGGGGGCAGCACGCCGGCCGATTCGAGGAAGCTGATGAATCCAAGGCACTGGGCGCCCAGGTGGTCCTGTTCCGAGATGGAATAGACGCGCAGGCTGTGGGACGACTGGGTCGGACCGTCCGCGGCGGGCGGCTCGACTTCGTCGGACAGCTGGGTGCCCTGGGCGGCGAAGTGGAGGCCATCGAGCCAGTCCAGCGCTTGCTGGATCTCTTCGGGCTCGAAGCCGTGGGCGCTGAGCTTGCGGCCAAGCTGCTGCAGTTCGGGACATGCATCCCCGCGCCAGTAGTTTTCGTAGACGAACACCAGCACTTCAAACATGGACCCAATATAGCCCAGAACCCCGCCACGGCCGGGCAGATTTGCGAGGTGTTGCCGGCCGGCCTCAGCCCTGCGACACGCGCTGGAAGAGCCCGCCGGCAAGCCGGGCCACCAGGCCCTGGAGCTCCAGCTCGAGCAATTCGGCTTGCAGCGTCGAAGTCGCGGTGCCGGTCCGCGCGACCAACGCGTCGATGCCGACCGGCTCGAAGCCCATGGCCTGGAGCAGCGGCGTCGCCGGGGCCTCCTCGGCGAGCGCCGGCCGCGCGACGGCCGCAGGCGCCAGTTCCTCCAGGACGTCCTGCGCCGTCTCGACCAGCTTTGCCCCCTGCTTGAGCAGGGCGTGGCAACCGCGTGACTGCGGCGAGTGGATCGAGCCCGGGATCGCGAAGACCTCGCGACCCTGTTCGGCGGCCAGCCGTGCCGTGATGAGGGAGCCCGACTGCAGCGCAGCCTCGACCACCAGCGTGCCCTGCGCCAGGGCCGAGATGATGCGGTTGCGCTGCGGGAAGTTCTCTGCCAGCGGGCCCATGCCGAGGGGGTACTCGGACAGCAGCAGGCCGTGGTGCGCGATGCGATGGGCCAGCGAGAGATGCTGGCGCGGATAGACCCGGTCCAGGCCGGTGCCGACCACGGCGATGGTGGCGAGTTGCCCCGGTGCAGCGCCCTCGAGCGCGCCTTCATGGGCAGCGCCATCGACCCCCAGCGCCAGGCCCGAGACCACAGTGAGTCCGGACTGCGCAAAGCTGCGGCTGAACTGTCGTGCGTTCAGCTCGCCCTGCGGGGTGGGGTTGCGACTCCCGACCACGGCGATCGCCGCCGGCCAGGCTGCGACGGCCATGCCGCTGGCGTACAGCAGCAGCGGCGGATCGGCAGTCTGCAGCAGCGAGGGCGGATAGTCGGCGTCCGCCAGCGTGAACACGCGCCGGCTGGTTCCCTCGTCCGGCTCCAGCAGCCAGCGCCAGGTGCGCTCGACCTGCTCCGTCCAGCCTTGCGGCTCGGACTGCAAGGCGTCGAGCTGCCCGGCACCGACGACGCGGCCCAGGGCGGCGGGCGGTTGGGAGAAGACCTGCTGCGGCAGGCCGAAGGCGGCCAGCAGCCTTCGGGCGGTGCCCCGGCCCACGCCGGGGGTCATCTCGAGTCGCAGCCAGGCGGCGAGTTCGTCCCGCTGCATGACTGCGGCCCGGTCAGCGCGGGCTCACCACCCGGTCACCGACCTTGACGCCCTGGTTGGTCTCGAGGACCAGGGCATACGACACCCGGTCGAAGGCGCGGAACACCATCATCAGGCCGTTGCGTTCGTTGGGCAGCTTGATGGCGGTGCGCTCGCCCGGCTGCGACCGGTCGACCAGCTGGTTGCCGGCCTGCAGGATGGCCAGCACGTGGCCCGGCTCCATGCCGTCGCCGATGCCCTTGTTGATCACCACCACCTGGTTCTGGCCGGCCAGCGCGACCGCGTCGCCGTAGATCGACACCACTGCGCCTCCCTCCACCGGCAGTTCCGGCGCGCGCGGCGTGTAGCTCACGAGCTCGCGGGGCGGCTCCGGCAGCAGGCGGTCGCCCACGCGCATTTCGCCGCGCGCGGAGAGGATGTCCAGGGTGGCAGGGACCGGCACCGAGCGCTGGTTGCTGCCCGACACCACGGTCTCGCTGCTCTCGCCGCGCACGAGGCTGGCCTTGCCCAGGTACTGCGCCTCGTAGCCCAGCACGACGCGGGTGTACGGATCGCGCAGCGGCACGGCGTTGCGGAAGATCCGGAACTCGTCGGCGCTGGCCGTGGTCACCGCCATCGGCGTGCCGGCGCTGGCGCGTGCATAGACGCGGTCGCCGCGCGTCAGGAGCACCCGCTCGTCCGGTGCGGCCACGATGCGCGGGGCGCGCTCCAGCGTGCCTTCGTCGACGATCAGCGGCTCGGCCAGGAACGGGTCGATCAGGTGCGACTGCAGCGTCGGGATGCCGGTGTCGGCCAGCGACTGGTAACGCACCCGCGGCGACACGCGGATCGTGTCCGTGGCCGGCTGGCCGCCTGCCTGCTGCACGCGCAGCCGCGCACGCCCGTCGACCTTTTCCAGCACCAGGATCTGGCCGGGATAGATGCGGTGCGGGTTGCGCACCTCCTGCATGTTCATGCCCCACAGCTCGGGCCAGCGCCACGGGCTGACGAGGTACATCTTGGAGATGGCCCACAGCGTGTCGCCGATCTTGACCGTGTAGCTGTCCGGCGCATTGGCGGCCAGCTCGCTCAGCGGGACACCTGCCTGCGCCACCTGCTGGGCCGTGGACCGCTGCGCCGGCGTGATGGGGAAATTCTGGGCCTGGGCGGGAAGAGCAGCGAGCGCTGCGACCAGGACAGCGGCGGCACGCCATGCGTGCGTTGGGACGCCGGCCACTGCCATGCGATGCGCCTTCATCTTCTTCCTCCTCGTGACAAGTCTTGACAAATCACTGGCGATTCTGCGCTCAAGCCCTTGATTTCGGCAACGTTTATGGCAGTGCGCTGGTGCCCTCGTCATCAAAAGTGGCGAAAATAGCGACAGTTTGGGTGCAGACGATGACGGCTGGCTGTGGCGAATTGCACGGTCGCCACCGCCGGCTCCCCGGAAACCACGAGACCCCGACCCATGGCCATCCTGCCCATCCTTTGCTATCCCGATCCGCGCCTGCACACGGTCGCCCGGCCGGTGCAGGCTGTCGACGCGCGCATCCGCCAGCTGGTGGCCGACATGCTCGACACCATGTACGACGCCAACGGCATCGGCCTGGCGGCCACCCAGGTCGACGTGCACGAGCGGGTGATCGTGATCGACGTCTCCGAGAACCGCGACCAGCCGCTGGTGCTGATCAATCCCGAGATCGTGTGGGCCAGCACGGAGACGGTGCTCAACGAGGAAGGCTGCCTGTCGGTGCCCGGCATCTACGACGGCGTCGAGCGCTCGACGGCGGTCCGGGTGAGCGCGCTCGACGAACACGGCAATTCACGCACGATCGAGGCCGAGGGGCTGCTGGCAGTGTGCGTTCAGCACGAGATGGACCACCTGATGGGCAAGGTCTTCGTCGAATACCTGTCGCCCTTGAAGCGCAACAGGATCAAGACCAAGATGCTCAAGGCGCGCCGCGACACGGCGCGCGCCTGAAGGAGGCGCCCATGCGCAAGTTGTTCTGCGTGCTCGCGCTGGCGGCCCTGGTCGCCTGCGCCAATCCGTTCAACGCGGCCAACGTCCGGCCGGGCGAGACGCGCGAGGAGGTGCTGGCCAAGCTGGGCCGTCCTACGCGCGTGGTGCCGCTGCCCCAGGGTGAACGGCTGCAGTATTCTGGCCAGCCGTTCGGCCAGTACGCGTGGATGGTCGACCTCGACCCGTCGGGCCGCGTCACCGGCGTGCGGCAGACGCTCAACGCGATCGACTTCGCCCGCATCGTGCCCGGCCAGTGGACGCTGCTCGACGTCCAGCGCGAGTTCGGGCCGCCGGCGCTGGTCGAGGGCGTGAGCAGCTGGAACGGACCCATCCTCACCTACCGGTGGCTGGATGCCGATCGGGCGGAGATGTTCTATTACGTCTACCTCGACAGCGCGAACGTGGTGCGGCGCGCCCATCCGGCGATGGAATTTCGCAGCTCCCCCAATGACCACAGCTAGCCGGTGATGCGGCTGGTCTTCGCCGGCACGCCGGAGTTCGCGCGGGCGGCCCTGGAGCGTCTGCACGGGGCCGGGTTCGAGATCCCGCTGGTGCTCACGCAGCCCGACCGCCCGGCCGGCCGGGGCATGAAGCTGCAGGCCTCGCCGGTCAAGCAGTTCGCGCAGTCGCAGGGGATGGCCGTGGTCCAGCCGCGCAGCCTGCGGCTGGACGGCAAGTTCCCGGAGGACGCCGCCCAGGCGCGCGCGGCCCTCGAAGCCGCCCGGGCCGATGCCATGGTGGTCGCGGCCTACGGTCTGCTGCTGCCGCCGTGGGTGCTGGCGTCGCCGCGGCTGGGCTGCCTCAACATCCACGCCTCGTTGTTGCCGCGCTGGCGCGGCGCCGCGCCCATCCACCGCGCCATCGAGGCCGGCGACGAGCGCAGCGGCGTCACCATCATGCAGATGGACGAGGGCCTGGACACCGGCGACATGCTGCTGGTCGAGTCGCGACCGATCGCGCCGCACGAGACGACGGCCACGCTGCACGACAAGCTGGCAACGCTGGGCGCGCGCCTGATCGTCGAGGCGCTGGAGCTGGCCGCGTGCGGGGGGCTGCGGCCGCAGCCCCAGCCGCAGGAAGGCGTCACCTACGCGCACAAGATCGACAAGGCCGAGTCGGCGGTGGACTGGTCGCTGCCGGCGGCGGTGATCGAGCGGCGCATCCGTGCGTTCGATCCGTTCCCCGGCGCCACCGGCGTGCTCGGCGGCGAGGTCCTCAAGCTCTGGCGCGCCGAGGTGCTGCCGGCGCCGGCGAGCGCGCCCGGAGGGACGGTCCTGCAGGCGGGTCCTGCGGGCCTCGACGTGGCCACGGGTGTCGGCGTGCTGCGCCTGACCGAGCTGCAGCGCCCGGGCGGCCGGCGCCTGGCGGCGGGCCAGGTGCTGCATGGCATGGCGGTGGTGCCTGGCGCCTGCTTCACGTCCGGGCCGCGCTGATGTTCTTCCTGCCATCGCTGCGGCGCCATCCGGAGTTCCGCGCCGGCATGCGCGAGATGGCGCCACAAGCGATCGGCATCGCCTCGTGGGGTCTGATGACCGGCGTCGCGATGGTGAAGTCGGGCCTGTCGGGCATCGAAGCCACGCTGATGACGCTGCTGGTGTTCGCCGGCAGCTCGCAACTGGCCTCGCTGCCGCTCCTGATCGCGGGAGCGCCCGCATGGGTGATCCTGGCCACCGGCTTCTGCGTCAACCTGCGCTTCGTCGTCTTCAGCCTGCACCTGCGTCCGTACCTGGTCGAGCTGCCGCTGTGGCGCCGCCTCACCCACGGCTACCTCACCGCCGACCTGAGCTACGTCTTCTTCACCCGGCACTTCCCGCGGCCGGCGACCGACGACGCGGGCCGCCACGCCCAGGAGGCCTACCTGGCCGGCAACTGCTTCGTGAACTGGGCCAGCTGGGTCGGCGCCAGCCTGCTGGGCATCGTGCTGGCCAACCTCATCCCGACGCACTGGGGCCTGGGCTTCGCCGGCATCCTGTGCCTGGTCGGAATCCTCTGTTCGCTCGCGACCACGCGGCTGCGGCTGGTGGCCTGCGGCGTGGCCGGCGCTGCCGCCGTCGCCGCCTACGCCCTGCCGCTCAAGCTCAACATCGTGTTCGCCATCGCGGTGGCGGTGCTGCTCTGCCTGGCTCTCGAGCGCGTGCCATCCCTGCAGGAGCGGCGCGCATGACCGACCTCTGGACCGTCGCCGTGATCGTCGGACTGGCCGCGGTGACCGTGGTGGCGCGCAGCTTCTTCTTCCTGTCGAGCCGCCCCTGGAGCCTGCCACGCTGGGCCGAGCGCGGGCTGCAATACGCGCCCATCGCGGCCTTGTCGGCGGTGGTGGTGCCGGAAGTGGTGACGCTGCAGGGTCAGCTGGTCCACGGCTGGGACGCGCGGATCTTCGGCGCGATCGCCGGGGCGGTCGCCTTCTACTGGCGCCGCAACGTGCTGGTGACGATCGTCGCCGGAATGGCGGTTTACGTGCCCTTGCACCTGGGCCTGGGCTGGTAGACGCGCAGGCGACAGGCCCTAGTGGAAAACCACGGCGCGCGTGGTCCCCATGCCCGCAGGGCCACTCCTAGACTGCCTGCTCCAACGACAGGAGACAAGCAGTATGTGGAATGTCAAACGGCGCAGCCTCCCCGGCTGCGGATGGGTTGCCGCAGCGGTCGCATTGCTGATCGCGGGCTGCGGTGGGGGCAGCGGCGCGAGCCCGGAGGGGCAGCCCCAGGCGCTGCAACTCAAGGGTGACAACAGACCCGACAAGAACATCCTCGAGATCCGCACGGTGAACAACCGGGCCGACCTCGTCAGCGACGGTGACGCGCTGGTCGAACTGGTGCTGCCCGAGCGTGCGGCGCTGCCGTCGCTCACGGTCACGCTCAATGGCCGCGACGTGCGGTCGGCGTTCACCACGCGGGCCGACGGCCGCGTGCTGGGCCTGCTGACCGGCCTGGCCGAAGGCCCGAACGTCGTCTTCGCCGCCGTGGGCGGCGGCAAGTCGGCCCAGCTCACCATCACCAACGCCTCGCGCAACGGGCCGCTCTATTCGGGCCCCCAGGTGGTGCCCTACTTCTGCGCGACGCCCGTGCCGCAACCGACGTCCGGCAGCGGGACCGTGGCGACGCCGGCGACCAACGCCAGCGGCCTGTCGGGGCAGCCCGGGGCGCAGTGCCAGATCGCGACCGAGACCCGGCTCTACTACCGCAGCAACGCTGCGGGCTGCACACTGGCCCTGCCGGATCCCTCGCCCGCGATGGCGCCGAATGCCACCGCGCCCGGCGCCGTGACCGTGCCGGCCAATCCCTGCTTCAGACCCTACGACGCGGCCGCCCCGAGGCCCGCCGACATGGCAACCGCGACCACCGACACCGGCGCGACGGTCGACTACATCGTGCGGCTCGAGCGCGGCACGATCAACCGCGGCATCTACGACATCGCCGTGCTGTACGACCCGGCGCGGCCCTGGACCCCCACGGCGCCGCAGCCGCAGTGGAACGGCAAGGTCTACTACAACTTCGGCGCCAGCACCGGCCAGCCGAGGCGCCAGGCGCGCCCGGCCACGGCCTGGTCGTCGCTCGACGCACAGATCGGCCGCGGCTGGGCGGTCGCCGTCAACAGCATGACCGACTCGGCCCGCAACTCGAACCGGGTGCTGATGACCGAGACCGTGCTGATGATGAAGGAGCGCATCGGCGACAGCCTCGGACCCATCCGCTACACGATGGGCGCCGGCTGCTCGGGCGGCTCGATCAACTCCAACATGTCGGCCTCGATCGTCCCGGGGCTGCTGGACGGCATCACCACCACCTGCACCTACCCCGACAGCGAGACCACCACGCTGGAAGTGGGCGACTGCGTGCTGCTGGTCGAGGCCTACCAGAAGCCGCAGATGCTGGCCAAGTGGGCCACCCTCGGGCTGTCGCAGGGCGCCATCAACGCCCGCAAGGCGGCGATCAACGGCCACCCGGACCAGTCGGCCTGCCATGGCTGGTACAACGCGTTCGGCAGCAACGGCCGGGCGGGCGTGTACCAGCAGCGCCTGGTGGCGAACAACACGACGGGCGCGATCGTCCAGCAGCCGACCGCCACCAACAACTGCGAGATGCCCAACAGCGCGGTCTACAACCCGGCCGACCCGAGCACGGCGAACCGGCCGCGCTGCAATGCCTGGAGCTGGGCCGAGCCGGTCTGGGGCCGTGCCGGTGACGGCAGCGGCGCTGCGCAGGACACGCGCGACAACGTGGGCGTGCAGTACGGGCTCAAGGCGCTGCAGGACGGCGCCATCACGCCCGAGGAGTTCGTGCTCCTGAACGAGCTGGTCGGCGGCATCGACCGCGACTCGACGCCACGCGCCGCCCGCACCACCGCCGACACGGCGGCGCTCGAGACGGCCTACCGCGCCGGCATCGTCGCCAGCGGCCGCCAGCTCGCCAAGACGCCGATCATCGACCTGCGCGGCTGGGACGATTCCAACGTCAACACGCCGCCTGGCATCACGCCCGGCACCAACGCGATCCCGATCCACCACCAGTGGTTCAGTTTCGCGATCCGCGACCGCATCACGGCGGGTTACGGCGACGCGGGCAACCAGGCGTTGTGGCGCTTCGCCCGCACCGGCCTCACGCCGCCCGGCACGATGGCGCAGGACGCGTTCCTGGCGATGGACCAGTGGCTGGGTGCGCTGGTCAGCGACACCTCCAACACGCCGATCGAGCAGAAGGTGCGCAACACGCGGCCGGCCTCCACCGCCGATTTCTGCGTGCTGCCCGGCGACGCGACGCAATCGAGCCGGATCACCGACCAGGCCGTGTGCGACGCCGACCCGTTCCTGCGGCCCTCGCTGTCGCCGCGGCAGGTGGCGGGCGGCCCGCGCAGCGAAGACGTGCTCAAGTGCGCGCTCAAGCCCTTGTCGATGGCCGACTACGGCGGACAGGCCTTCTCGGCCGACCAGTGGTCGCGACTGCAGGCCGTGTTCCCGAGCGGCGTGTGCGACTGGAGCAAGCCGGGCATCGGCCAGCAGGCGGCGCTGAGCCCGCTCGACTTCAGTGCCGGACCCGGCGGCGTGCCGTTCGGCCCGGCGCCCGTGTCCTCGTTCGCGCCGCGCTGAACCGCGCCGCTGCCGCTGCAAAGGGCCCCACGCGGGGCCCTTTGCTTTTTACAATTCGCCGTTTGCCCGCCGCGCGTCGGCCTTCCTCACTCGACCCAACAGCATGAACGTTCTCCGCTTCTCCGATCTGTGCGCGCAAGGCAAGGTGGCCGGCCAGCGCGTGTTCATCCGCGCCGATCTCAACGTGCCGCAGGACGACGACGGCCGCATCACCGAGGACACGCGCATCCGCGCCTCGCTGCCGTGCATCCGGATGGCACTGGATGCCGGCGCGGCCGTGATGGTGACGTCGCACCTCGGGCGGCCCACCGAAGGCGAGTTCAAGCCGCAGGACTCGCTGGCGCCGGTGGCCGAGCGCCTGGCGCAGCTCCTGGGCCGCCCGGTGCCGCTGAAGTCGGGTTGGGTCGAGGGCGTGGACGTGCTGCCCGGGCAGGTCGTGCTGCTCGAGAACTGCCGGCTCAACAAGGGCGAGAAGAAGAACAGCGCGGAACTCGCGCAGAAGATGGCGGCGCTGTGCGACATCTTCGTGCACGACGCCTTCGGCACCGCCCACCGGGCCGAGGCCTCCACCTACGGCATCGCGCAGTACGCCAAGGTGGCCTGCGCGGGGCCGCTGCTGGCGGCCGAGATCGACGCCATCGGCAAGGCACTGGCGAACCCCCGGCGGCCGCTGGCTGCCATCGTCGCCGGCTCCAAGGTGTCGACCAAGCTGACCATCCTGCAGGCCCTGGCCAAGAACGTCGACCAGCTCATCGTCGGCGGCGGCATTGCCAACACCTTCATGCTGGCCGCTGGCCTGAAGATCGGCAAGTCCCTGGCCGAGGCCGACCTGGTCGGCGAGGCCCACGCGGTGATCGAGGCCATGAAGGCGCGCGGGGCCGACGTGCCGATCCCGACCGACGTGGTCACCGCCAAGGCCTTCGCCGCCGACGCCCCGGCCACCGTCAAGGCGGCCAGCGACGTGGCGGACGACGACCTGATCCTGGACATCGGCCCGCAGACCGCGGCGCGCCTGGCCGAGGAGCTCAAGCGCGCCGGCACCATCGTCTGGAACGGCCCCGTGGGCGTGTTCGAGTTCGACGCCTTCGCCAAGGGCACCGAGACCATCGCCCGGGCCATCGCCGACTCCGATGCATTCAGCATCGCGGGTGGTGGCGACACGCTGGCCGCCATCGCCAAGTACGGCATCGAGAAGGACGTGGGCTACATCTCCACCGGTGGCGGCGCGTTCCTCGAGATCCTCGAAGGCAAGACATTGCCGGCCTTCGAGATCCTGGCCCGGCGCGCTGGGGGCTGAAGCCGCTCAGGCGGCGAGCGGCTCGCTCGTGGGGCGGCCGCGGTAGTCGGTCCAGCAGCGCCGCGTGAAGTCATAGAGCTTGCAGCGGCGCGCCGTGTCGAAGTACCAGCGCCACGAAAAGCGCTGCACCACGATCCGTCCCGGCAGCAGTTCCTCCAGCCGGGCCTGGGCCTGCTGCAGCCGGTACAGCGGGATGCCCATGTCCACGTGGTGCGCGGTGTGCTCCATGATGTGGTGCAGCAGCGCACCGATCGCCAGCGGGAACGTCAGGTGCACCGTGGTCGAGACGAAGGGCTGCGCCTGCGACCAGGCTGCGCGCTCGTCGTGCCACGACACCGCCGTGTGCGTGTGGTGGACATACACCACGAAGCCGATCATGGCGCACCAGAACAGGAAGGGCGCCACCGCGCCGGCGAGCAGCAGCAGCCCCGCCGACTGGCCGGTCGCCACCGCGGCCGCAGCCAGGCCCGCGCACCACAGCAGCGCGAAGGCGCTGACCAGCAGGTTGTCCAGCAGGAACACGGTGCGCCGGGTGGGCATGTGCCGGCGGCTGGGGAAGAACATGCGCTTCCACCAGATCTCCAGCATGTAGTACAGGCCCGGCGCCCAGCCGCTGCGGTAGATGCGGTCCAGCAGACGTTGCGCACGCGGCAGCGCGGTGAACTCGTCGCGGGTCCAGGGCGCCCAGACGAAATCGAAGCCCTTGAGGTTGGTGTAGCCGTGGTGCACGACGTTGTGGCCGACATCCCAGAGGCTGTAGGGCGTGAGCGACGGCAGGAAGGCGATGCGGCCGATCCACTTGTTCAGGGTGCGGTGCGGGGTCAGGCTCTGGTGGCAGGCGTCGTGGCCGATGATGAACAGCCGCCCGGTCACGAAGCCGGCGGCGATGCCGCACAGCAGCTTGGCCCAGACCGGCGCCAGCAGCACGACGCCGGCCATGGCCGCGGCCAACAGCACCCAGTCGACCGCCAGCAGCAGCAGCGCCCGTGCGGTCGCCTTGGCGGACAACGGGAGCAGCCACTGGCGCAGGACCTTGCGGTGCGGCAGCGGGGCGTCGATGGGGACTGGCCGGAGGGGATCGAGGGTCATGGAGCGCGGCGGCGGGCCGGGAAGGCAAAAGCGCCGATGCTAGGAGCCGGTGCGCCGACCGGGGCTGATCTGCGTCAAGGAGCAGGCGCAGGCGCAGCATGCAGGCGCCGCGGGCGCCGTAACCGCTTGGTAACCCGGCCCCGACGGCCGTGTGAGAATGCCAGCGCCCTTCGTTTGTCCCCTCAGCAGGAACCGCTCATGGCCCGTCGCGCCACCAAGATCGTCGCCACTCTCGGCCCCGCCTCCAGCGAACCCCAGATGCTGGAGCAGCTCATTCGCGCCGGCGTCAACGTCGTGCGCCTGAACTTCAGCCACGGAGCGGCGCAGGACCACATCGACCGCGCGCGGCTGGTGCGCGAGGCGGCGCAGCGCGCCGGCCGCGAGGTGGCCATCATGGCCGACCTGCAGGGGCCCAAGATCCGGGTCGGCAAGTTCGCCGAAGGCAAGGTGCTGCTGGAGCCGGGCATGAAGTTCGTGCTCGACGCGTCGCGCACCGAGCCGGGCAATCTGCAGGGGGTGGGGCTGGACTACAAGGAGCTGCCGCGCGACGTCAAGCCGGGCGACGTGCTGCTGCTCAACGACGGCCTGATCGTGCTGACGGTCGATACGGTGCGCGGCGAGCAGGTCCACACCACCGTGAAGCTCGGTGGCATCCTGTCGAACAACAAGGGCATCAACAAGCAGGGCGGCGGCCTCACCGCGCCCGCGCTCACCGCCAAGGACATGGAGGACATCCGCACCGCGATGAGCTTCCAGGCCGACTACGTGGCGGTGAGCTTCCCCAAGACGGCGACCGACATGGAGATGGCGCGCCAGCTGTGCAACGTGGCCGGTGCCGAGTACCGCCACAAGCCGGGGCTGATCGCCAAGATCGAGCGGGCCGAGGCGATCCCGAACCTGGAGTCGATCCTGCAGGCCAGCGACGGCATCATGGTCGCGCGCGGCGACCTCGCGGTGGAGGTCGGCAATGCCGCCGTTCCCGCGCTGCAGAAGAAGATGATCCGGCTGGCCCGCCAGCACGACAAGCTGGTGATCACGGCGACGCAGATGATGGAGTCGATGATCGCCAACCCGGTGCCCACCCGCGCCGAGGTCAGCGACGTCGCCAACGCGGTCCTCGACGGCACCGATGCGGTGATGCTCAGCGCCGAGACGGCGGCGGGCAAGTACCCGCTGGAGACCATCATCGAGATGGCCAACATCTGCGCCGAAGCCGAGATGGCCGAGGACGTGAAGCTGGACGCCGACTTCACCGGCATGAGCTTCTCGCGCATCGACCAGTCCATCGCCATGGGCGCGCTGTTCACCGCGCACCACCTGGGCTGCAAGGCGATCGTGGCGCTCACCGACTCGGGCTCGACCGCGCTGTGGATGAGCCGCCACCGCATCCACATCCCGATCTACGCGCTCACCCCGCGGCTGGAGACGCAGCGCAAGATGGCGCTGTACCGCAACGTGCGGCCGCTCCTGATGGACCAGAGCGCCGAGCGCGACACGGCCCTGGGCGACGCCGAGGCCCACCTCAAGCGCCGCGGCATCGTAGCGGCGGGCGACATCTACGCCATCACCTGCGGCGAACCGATGGGCGCCCCGGGCGGCACCAACATGCTGAAGATCTGCCGGGTGGCCTGAGGCGCGGGCGGGCGTGCCGGCGCGCGGCCGGCGCTGCCCCGCGGACTGCTGCCTGAGCGGTTGGGCGGTTGGGCGGCGCCGGCCGTCGGCGAGCTCGACCGGAGGCAGCACGTTTTGGCCGCACCCGAGAGAGCCATTGCGGCCGAGCCTGAGCCCCCGGCGGCAACCCCTGCCGCTAAAATTCCGCGCAGTTACCAAGCGGTTACCACGGCCGCGCGGCACCGGACATCTCAACTTCAGGACTGCACCATGCCCCTCGTTTCCATGCGCGAACTGCTGGACCATGCCGCCGAGAACGGCTACGGCATCCCGGCCTTCAACGTCAACAACCTGGAGCAGGTGCAGGCCGTGATGGACGCGGCCAAGGAGACCGGCGCGCCGGTCATCCTGCAAGCCAGCGCGGGTGCCCGGAAGTACGCCGGCGAGCCGTTCATCAAGCACCTGATCCTGGCCGCCCTCGAGGCCTATCCGGAGATCCCGCTGGTGATGCATCAGGACCACGGGCAGAACCCGGACGTCTGCGCCGGCGCCATCAAGCTGGGGTTCTCCTCCGTGATGATGGACGGCAGCCTGGAGGCCGACGGCAAGACCATCGCCAGCTACGACTACAACGTCGACGTCACCCGCAAGGTGGTCGACATGGCCCACAAGCTGGGCGTCACGGTCGAAGGCGAGCTGGGCTGCCTGGGATCGCTGGAGACGATGAAGGGCGACAAGGAAGACGGCCACGGCACCGACGCGACGATGACCCGCGAGCAGCTCCTGACCGATCCGGAGCAGGCCGCCGACTTCGTCAAGAAGACGCAGCTGGACGCGCTGGCCATCGCCATCGGCACCAGCCACGGCGCCTACAAGTTCACCCGCAAGCCCACCGGCGACATCCTGGCGATTGACCGCATCAAGGAGATCCACCGCCGCATCCCCAACACCCACCTGGTGATGCACGGCTCGTCGTCGGTGCCGCAGGAGCTGCTGGCCATCATCCGCCAGTACGGCGGCCAGATGAAGGAGACCTACGGCGTGCCGGTCGAGGAGATCCAGGAAGCCATCAAGCACGGGGTGCGCAAGATCAACATCGACACCGACATCCGCCTGGCGATGACCGGCGCGGTGCGCAAGTTCCTGGCCGAGAACCCGGAGAAGTTCGACGCGCGCGAATGGCTCAAGCCGGCCCGCGAGGCGGCCAAGCAGATCTGCAAGCAGCGCTACATCGAGTTCGGCTGCGAAGGCCAGGCGCCCAAGATCAAGGGGCACAGCCTGCAGGTCGTGGCCGCCAAGTACGCCAAGGGCGAGCTGGCCCAGACGGTCAACTGACCGCCCGCACCCACGCGTGATAATCGGGGCCCGCCAGGTCGGCGGGCCTTTTTCATTGTTCCCCGCCAACGCGCGGGCCTCTTCCGGCGGCTGCCCATGACGAACGCCCTGCACACCTCCTCGATCACCTCGCTGCCGCTGCTGGCGCGCGGCAAGGTCCGCGACAACTATGCGGTCGGCAACGACCGCATCCTGATGGTCGCCAGCGACCGGCTGTCGGCGTTCGACGTCATCATGGGCGAGCCCATCCCCGGCAAGGGCGAGCTGCTCACGCAGATGGCGCTGTACTGGTTCGGCAAGCTCGCGCACCTGTGCCCCAACCATCTCACCGGCGAGTTGCCCGAGAGCGTGGTCACCTCGGCCGAGGTGCAGCAGGTGGTGGGCCGCTCGATGCTGGTCAAGCGCCTCAAGCCGATCCCGGTCGAGGCGGTCGTGCGCGGCTACCTGGCCGGCAGCGGCTGGAAGGAGTACCAGGAGTCGCAGGCGGTCTGCGGCGTGGCGCTGCCGCCCGGGCTGAAGAACGCGAGCAAGCTGCCGAGTCCGATCTACACGCCCGCGGCCAAGGCGGCCGTGGGCGAGCACGACGAGAACATCAGCTTCGAGCGGACGGTGGAGATGATCGGCCCGGTGCTCGCCGCGCAGATCCGCGACGTGAGCATCGCGCTGTACGACGCGGCTGCCAAGATCGCGCTGGCCAAGGGCATGATCATCGCCGACACGAAGTTCGAGTTCGGCCTCGACGGGCAGGGCGAGCTGGTGCTGATGGACGAGGTGCTCACGCCCGATTCGTCGCGCTACTGGCCGGTCGAGGGGTACGACGAGGCGTTCCGCCAGGGCACCAACCCGCCCAGCTACGACAAGCAGTTCGTGCGCGACTGGCTAGAGCAGGTGCGCATCAACGGCAAGCCCTGGGACAAGACGCCGCCGGCGCCGCGGCTGCCGCAGGACGTGATCGAGCGCACCGCGGCCAAGTACCGCGAGGCGCTGGAGCGCCTGACCGCCTGACCCGGCCTAGGACAGCACGACGCTCGACAGGCGCCGCCGGTACGTTGCCACGACCGGGTCGTCGGGCGGGATCTGGCCTTCTGCCACCTTCGGCTTGGCCGGCTCGATGACGTCGAGGATGGCGATGTAGGTCTTGCGCGCGGCATCCTCGTTCCACGACTTGTCGCGCATCAGGATCTCGAGCAGTTCGTCCATCGCATCGGTCCAGCGCCGCTGGCCCGCCAGCACCTGCGCCTTGGCGAAGCGGGCCTCGAAGTCGCGCTTGTTGGCAGTCACGCGCGCCTCGAACCCGGCCACCGCCTTGGCGGCGTCGCCCTGCTGCGCCGCGAAGTCGGTCGCGTCCAGCACGCGCTGCAGCGACTCGAGCCGGCGGATGCCGGGCGCCTTGCCGATCACGGGCGCGAAGGCCACCTTGGCATCATCGGAGCGCCCGGCCATCAGCAGCGCCTTGACGTACTCGAAGCGGGCGTCGTCGTCCGACGGATTGGTGGCGACCGCGTGCTGCAGCTTCTCCAGCTGCCCTTGAGCATCGGCCGGCGCTTCCTCTTCCAGCAGCTCCTCGGGCGCCTCGTCCGCGGGCGGCACGTGCTTGTCGAGGAACTCGCGCAGCTTGCCCTCGGGCACGGCGCCCATGAAGCCGTCCACCGGCTGGCCGTTCATCAGCAGGATGCAGGTGGGGATGCTGCGGATGCCGAAGGCGGCAGCCAGCTGCTGCTCCTGGTCGGAATCGATCTTCACCAGCTTGAAGCGCCCGGCGTACTCGGCCTCGAGCTTCTCGAGCAGCGGGCCGATCACCTTGCACGGGCCGCACCACGGGGCCCAGAAGTCCACCAGCACCGGCTGGGTCATGGAAGCGGCAATGACTTCGGTTTCGAAGTTCTCGAGGGTGACGTCGATCATGGGGCGGGACTCGTAACCTTAAAATTCGACCTTTAGGAGCAGCGCATGCCCCCGGTACAGGTCGGCGTGGTGATGGGATCCAGCAGCGACTGGGACACCCTGCAGCACGCAGTGCAGATTCTCCAGGAATTCGGCGTCGCCCATGAGGCGCGGGTCGTCTCGGCACATCGGATGCCCGACGACATGTTCGCCTATGCCCAGGCGGCGGCGGGCCGCGGCCTGAAGGCGATCATCGCCGGCGCCGGCGGCGCTGCCCACCTGCCGGGAATGCTGGCCGCCAAGACCCCGGTGCCGGTCCTGGGGGTGCCGGTCGCCAGCCGCCACCTGCAGGGCGTCGATTCCCTGCACAGCATCGTGCAGATGCCCAAGGGCGTTCCGGTCGCCACCTTTGCCATCGGCCAGGCCGGGGCCGCCAACGCTGCCCTGTTCGCGGTGGCCATGCTCGCCAACGAGGACGCGGCGCTGCGGGCACGGCTGGACGCGTTCCGGGCCCGCCAGACCGAGGCGGCCCGCGCCATGACCCTGCCGCCTGTCGCATGAGCTTCGCCCGACCGATCCACCAGGCAAGCGCCGCCGGGGTGTCGCAGTGAGCGCGCCGATCCTCCTGCAACCCGGCAGCACGCTGGGCGTGATGGGCGGCGGCCAGCTGGGCCGCATGTTCGTGCACGCGGCCCAGCAGCTGGGCTACTTCACCGCCGTGCTCGACCCCGACGCCGACAGCCCGGCCGGGCGGGTCAGCCACCACCACGTGCCCACCGCCTACCTCGATGCCGGCGGCCTGGCCCGGCTGGCCGAGGTCGCGGCGGCCGTGACCACCGAATTCGAGAACGTGCCGGCGCAGGCCCTGACGGCGCTGGCCGCCTCGCGCCCCGTCGCGCCCGCGGCCGAAGCGGTCGCGATCGCCCAGGACCGGGCGCGCGAGAAGGCCCACTTCGGCCGCTGCGGGGTGCCCTGCGCGCCGCACGCCGTGATCGAGACGCCCCAGCAACTGCAGGCGGTGCCCGACGCGCTGCTGCCCGGCATCCTGAAGACCGCCCGCCTCGGCTACGACGGCAAGGGCCAGGCGCGGGTCGGCACGCGGGCCGAACTGGAGCGCGCCTGGGACGGCCTGCAGCGCGTGCCCTGCGTGCTCGAGAAGCTGCTGCCGCTGGCCTCCGAGTGCTCGGTGGTCGTCGCACGCGGCCGCGACGGCGCGATGGTGCACCTGCCGGTGCAGCGCAACCTGCACCGCGACGGCATCCTGGCGGTCACCGAAGTGGTCGACGGCGTGCTGCCGGAGCCGCTGGCGCGCCGCGCCGTGCAGGCCACGCGCTCGGTCGCCGAGGGCCTGGACTACGTCGGCGTGCTGTGCGTCGAGTTCTTCCTGCTGCAGGACGGCAGTCTGGTGGTCAACGAGATGGCGCCGCGCCCGCACAACAGCGGGCACTGGAGCATCGACGGCGCCGACGTGTCGCAGTTCGAGCTGCAGGTGCGCACGCTGGCCGGCCTGCCCCTGGTGCAGCCGCGCCAGCACAGCCCCGCGATCATGCTGAACCTGCTGGGCGACCTGTGGTTCGTGCAGGGCCGCGAGGCCACCCCGCCATGGGACCAGGTGCTGGCCCTGCCGGGGACGCACCTGCACCTGTACGGCAAGCCGCAGGCGCGCCCGGGCCGCAAGATGGGCCATCTCACGCTCACCGGCGCCACGTCGGCGGCGGTGCGCGCCACCGCCCTGCAGGCCTGCGCGATCCTGGGCATCGCACCCTTCTGAGCCATGGTGCGCGACGCCAACGACCCGTCGGCCATCGCCGAGGCCGTGCGCACGCTGCAGGCCGGCGGCCTGGTGGCCTTTCCGACCGAGACGGTCTACGGGCTCGGCGCGGACGCCGCCAGCGACGTCGCCGTGGCCGGCATCTTCCGCGCCAAGGGCCGCCCCAGCGACCATCCGCTGATCGTGCATGTGCCCGACGCGGCGGCCGTGGACCGCTTCGCGGGCGAGTTGCCCGCTTTCGCCCGGCGGCTGGTCGACGCGTTCTGGCCGGGGCCGCTCACGCTGGTCCTGCCGCGCCGCGAAGGCGTTGCGGCGGCCGCCGCCGGCGGCCAGGCGTCGATCGGCCTGCGCTCGCCCGCCCATCCGGCGGCCCAGGCCCTGCTGCAGGCCTGCGCCGCCGCGACGCCGCCGGTGCATGGCCTGGCCGGCCCCAGCGCCAACCTGTTCGGGCGCGTCAGCCCCACCACCGCGCAGCATGTGCACGGCGAGTTCGGCGACGCCCTTCTGGTGCTCGACGGCGGCGCGTGCGAGGTCGGCATCGAATCGACCATCGTCGACTGCACGCGTGGCCGGCCGGTGCTGTTGCGACCCGGCGTGATCACCCCGCAGCAGCTGGAGGCCGCCTGCGGCCAGCCGCTGGCGCTGCCGCGGGACGTGGCCACCGCCGCCCCGCGGGCCTCGGGCACGCTGGAGGCCCACTACGCCCCGAAGGCGCGGGTGCGCCTGATGGATGCGGCCGGCCTGCAGACTGCGCTCGACGTGCTGGGGCGCGACGCCGCCAACATCGCCACCTGGTCGCGCGCGATCCTGCAGACGCCGTCGGCCACCGTGCTGCGGCGCCGGATGCCCGACGACGCGCGCGAGGCGGCCCGCCAGCTGTTCGCCGTGCTGCGCGACTTCGACGCCCAGGGCGTGCGGCTGATCTGGGTGGAGACGCCGCCGGCCGGGCCCGAGTGGGACGGCGTGCGTGACCGGCTGCAGCGGGCCGCGGCGGGCTGACCTGCGCCGGCGCCGCCCCCCGACGCGCTCGTTACACTACCCACCGCCTTTTTCGGAGATCCCCATGCGCTTCCAACGGTTGCGCCGCGCCCTGCTCGCGGCCGCCTGCGTCTCGTCCTTCCTCCTCGCCTCCTGCGGCGGCGGCGGCGATGTCGTGTCCCGGTTCCAGCCCTCCCGCCTCGTCGTCTTCGGCGACGCGTTCAGCGACCTCGGGCAGCGCGGCGTGCGCTACACGGTCAACGACGGCGCCCTGAACAACTGGACCGAACAGCTGGCGGCGCGCTATGGCCTGGGCGTGGCGGCGTCGGCCAACGGCGGCACCTCATATGCGATCGGCAGCGCGCGGACGGCGGCCCGGCCCGATGCGCAGGGCAATGCCGCGACGCCGACCATCGCCGAGCAGGTCGACGGCTTCCTGGCGGCGCAGCCGCCGCAGGCCAATGACCTGATCGTGGTCAGCGGCGGCATCGCCGACGTGATCGCGGCGGCCAACGCGGGCAGCGCCGCGCAGGCGGAGCAAGCCGGGCGCGATCTGGGCGCGCAGGTCCAGCGACTGGTCGGCGCCGGCGCCAAGCACGTGCTGGTGGTCGGCACGTACAACCTCGGGCGCTCGCCCTGGGCCCGCACCATCCTGGGCAACGAGCCGCTGGTGACCGACCTGAGCAGCCGCTTCAACAACGAGCTGCTCAAGTCGATCGTCAACCTCGGCTCCACGGTGCTGTACGTCGACGCCTCGTACTACTTCAACCTGGTGAGCGGCAATCCGTCGGTCTACGGGTTCAACGACGTCACCAACACCGCCTGCAACTCGGTCGATCCGGGCGTGGGCATCGGCGTGGGCGCCGGCCGCGTGAGCTCGACCCTCTGCACGCCGTCCACGCTGCAGACCGACCCGAACGCCACCTTGTTCGCCGACCCGGTGTATTTCACCCGCAGTGCGCACGTGCAGTTCGGCGACTACGCGCACGACCGGCTGGTCTCGCGGTTCTGAGCCGCTTCGAACGACAAGGGCCCCGACCGGGGCCCTTGTCGTTTGCCGGCGGTGCTCAGCCGTCGCGCAACCTCCTCCCGGGCATGGCCAGGGCGCCGATCCTGCCGACCCCTGCCGCGCGGGGCGGCGTCAGCGCGGCCGGCCGGCCCAGGCGAGCAGGGCCTCGACGGCCGGCCGCAGCCCGCCCGCATTCGGGTGGTTGGCGATGGCCACGACGATGAAGCGTCGGCCGCCGGGGCCGTGGACGTAGCCGGCCACCCCCTGCACGTCGCGCAGGCTGCCGCTCTTGAGGTGTGCGGCGACCGTCGCCCTGGTGGTGCGCAGGGTGCCGTCGGTCCCGACCACCGGCAGCGACGCCACCAGCTCGGGCATGACCGGCGACGCCCAGGCGTACTGCAGCAGCTTCCCGAGCTGGGCGGCGGTGATGCGCTCGCTGCGCGACAGGCCCGAGCCGTTGTCGAACACCGGCAGCTCGGCGCCGAAGCGCTCGCGCCACCAGGTCTGCATCACCGCGCGCGAGCCGTCACGCGTGCCCAATCCCTTCTGCTGCAGGCTGAGCGTGAGGAACAGCTGCTGCGCCATGACGTTGTTGCTGTATTTGTTCACCTCGCGCACGACCTCGGCCAGCGGCGGCGAAGGCTGCTCGAACAGCGGCGCGAGCCCGGCCGGCACGCGCCCCTCGCGGACCTGGCCCCCCAGCCGGCCGCCCACTTCCTGCCACATGCCGCCGATCGCGCGGGCGGCATAGCCGCGCGGATCGGCATAGGCCAGCGGCCAGGCGCGTTCGCCGCAGCTCGCGGGGTAGGCGCCCGAGAAGCGCGGCCGGGTCGGATCGGTGACGTCCAGCTTCAGGGCGGCGCGCCAGTCGCCGCAGTCGCCCGCGGCCAGCGGCACCGTTGCCGGCCACTGCACGCCGGCCAGCGGCGGCTCGACCACCAGGCGCGCCATGCCGCCTGGCTGGGGCGACAGGCCGAGCACCAGCGAGCGGTAGTTCAGCAGCAGCGCGTCGGGTGCGGCGTTGTAGGGACGCAGCGGCTCGCCGTCGAAAGCGGCCGGATCGCTGGCCGCATCCTCGAAGGCGCTGCGGTCCAGGACGATGTCCCCGGCGACCCGGTCGATGCCCAGGGCCCGCACCCGGCGCAGCAGCAGCCAGAGCCGCTCCACCACCAGCTTGGGATCGCCCTGCCCGCGCAGGTACAGATTGCCCTGCAGCACGCCATCGACGACGGGGCCGTCGGCGGACACCGGCGTGGTCCAGGTGAAGGCAGGGCCCAGGATCTCGAGCGCGGCCAGCGTGGTCGCGAGCTTGGCGATGGACGCGGGGTTGACCGGGACATCGGCGCGGTGGCTCAGTCGGGGCGGCACGGTGGGGTCGACATCGGCCACGAGCAGCGACACCGCGTCGCGCGGCAGCCGGGCCCGCGCGAGGGCGGAATCGACTTCGGGGGGCAGTGGCTGGGCGAACGCGCCCGCCGCGACGAGAGCAACCAAGAACAGCAGGAACCGCATCCGTGGATTATCCGGGCTGGATAATGCGAGCCCGCCGTCCCCGCCTGCCTTGAACCTCCTCGCCTTCGACACCAGCACCGACGCCCTGAGCATTGCGCTCGGGGCGCCGCTTGGAAGTGCCGCGCCGCTGGAGCACCATGGCGCCGGCGGGGCCCACTCCTCGGCCAGCCTGATCCCGGCCGTGCTGGCCCTTCTGGCGCAGCGCGGCCTGGCGGTGGCGGATCTCGACGCCGTCGTGTTCGGCTGCGGCCCTGGGTCGTTCACCGGCCTGCGCACCGCCTGTGCGGTGGCGCAGGGCCTGGCGTTCGGCGCCGGCCTGCCGGTGCTGCCGGTCGAGACCCTCATGGCCGTGGCCGAGCAGGCCCTCGAGCGCACCGGTGCCACCGAGGTGCTGGCACTGCTGGACGCGCGGATGGACGAGGTGTATGCCGCGCACTACGTGTTCGGCGCCGACGGCCGCTGGCAGCGCCAGGGACCGGTGGTGCTGCGCTCGCCCGAGCAACTGCAGCGGCCGCCCGGTGCTGCCGTCGCCGGCAACGTGCTGGGCCCCTACGCCGGGCGGCTGGACGCACTCGGCCCGATCGAGGCGGCGGTGCCGACGGCCGCGGCGCTGCTGCGGCTGGCGCCGGCGCTGCTGGCCGCCGGCCAGGGCCGACCGGCCGACGAGGCGCTGCCGCTGTACGTGCGCGACAAGGTCGCCCAGACCACCGAGGAGCGGGCCGCCACCCGGTCGGCGCTCGCACAGGCCAGAATGGCGCCATGAGTGCGGTGTTCGAGATCGAGCCAGCCGGCTTCGTGCCGATGACCGAGGACCGGCTGGACGAGGTGCTGCGCATCGAGCGCAGTGCCTACGACCATCCCTGGACCGAAGGCAATTTCGCCGACTCGCTGCGGGCCGGCTACCAGGCCCAGATGCTGTGCGACGAGCGCGGCCGGGTGCTCGGCTACTTCGTCGCGATGAAGGGCGTGGACGAGGTCCACCTGCTGAACATCACGGTGGCGCCGCAGGCCCAGCGGCAGGGGTGGGGCCGGCTGATGCTGGACGCGCTGGCCACCTGGTCGCGCGGGCAGGGCGCCCAGTGGCTCTGGCTGGAGGTGCGCGTCAGCAACGCCCGCGCGCAGGCGGTCTACGCGCGCAACGGCTTCCGGCGCGTCGGCGAACGCAAGCAGTACTACCCCGCCGTCCGCGGTCGCGAAGATGCGATCGTGATGAGCCTGAAGCTGTGACCGCCCGCCCCCCGCACGACCGGCAGGAGTCCGCATGACGCTCGCGCTCGACGAACGCCGCCTGGCGATGCTGCGCGAGATGGGGCTGCGGCTGCTGCCCCCCGCGTCGCCCACGACGGCGGCGTCGCTGGCCGCTACGCCCGAAACCGAGGTTGGGGCCGGGGCCCTCCTGCCGGCCCTCGGGGCCGAGAAGCAGCATGAGGCCCCTGCCCGGCACGACCCGGAGCCGCTGCGCGCGCCGCAGTCGCCAGCGGCGCCGCTGGTGGCACGCGTGGTCGACGACCGCGCCGGCCTGGGCTGGGACGAGCTGCGCACGGCGGTGGCCGCCTGCACCGCGTGCGGCCTGTCGGGCACGCGGCGGCAGACGGTGTTCGGCGCCGGCCCGGCCCGGGCCGACTGGATGGTGATCGGCGATCCGCCGGACGAACACGAGGACGCGCAGGGCGAGCCCTTCGCCGGTCCCCCAGGCCAGTTGCTGGACAGCATGCTGCGGGCGATCGGCCTGGACCGGCAGCGCAACGTGTCGATCGCCAACGTGCTCAAGTGCCGTGCGCCCGCCGGGCGCAACCCCGAACCGCAGGAGGCTGCCCAGTGCGAGTCGTTCCTGCGGCGGCAGGTCGAGCTGGTGCAGCCCAGGATCATCCTGGTGATGGGCCGCTTCGCCGTGCAGACGCTGCTGCGCACGCAGGAGCCGATCGGCCGCCTGCGCGGGCGCCCGCACGAGTACCAGGGCGTTCCCGTGGTGGTCACCTACCACCCCGCCTACCTGCTGCGCAACCTCGCCGACAAGGGCAAGGCCTGGGCCGACCTGTGCCTGGCGATGGACCTGATGGACGGCCGCGGCTGAAGCGCCGGCGCAGCGGCAGCCGGCGAGGGCGCGCCGGTGCAGGGTGCGGTGCCGGTCTTCTCCGGCCGCGCGCTGCAGGAGCGGGCCAGGCCGCAGGACGACGAGGGGCCGCCCGCGCCAGGACCATGCGCCCTCACCGGCGGCGCCCGCCAGCCTCCCGCGCACCGCGCCTGGGACCGGCGGGTCAGAACCGGGGCAGGTCGGGATGGGCCAGGCGGCCGCCGCGCACCAGCATCTTTCCGTACTCGGCGCAGCGGTTCAGGGTCGGGATCACCTTGCCCGGGTTGAGCAGACCCGCCGGGTCGAACGCGCGCTTGACGCCCAGCATCTGCTCGCGCTCCTCGGGGCTGAACTGGACGCACATCGAGTTGAGCTTCTCGACCCCGACGCCGTGTTCGCCGGTCACCGTGCCACCCATGGCGACGCTGGTCTCCAGGATGTCCGCGCCGAACAGCTCGCAGCGGTGCAACTGATCGGCGTCATTGGCGTCGAACAGGATCAGCGGATGCAGGTTGCCGTCACCGGCATGGAACACGTTGGCACAGCGCAGGCCGTACTTCTGCTCCATCGCCTGGATCGCCAGCAGGATGTCGGCCAGGCGCTTGCGCGGGATGGTCGAGTCCATGCACATGTAGTCGGGGCTGATGCGGCCGGAGGCCGGGAACGCGTTCTTGCGGCCGCTCCAGAAGCGCAGGCGCTCGGCCTCGTCGCGGCTGACCGCGATCGCCGTGGCACCGGCGACACGCAGCACCTCGCTCATCCGGCCGATCTCCTCCTCGACTTCCTCGGGCGTGCCGTCGCTTTCGCACAGCAGGATGGCCTCGGCCTCCAGGTCGTAGCCGGCGTGCACGAAGTCCTCGACCGCGGCGGTCATCGGCTTGTCCATCATCTCCAGCCCCGCCGGGATGATGCCCGCGGCGATCACCGCGGCCACCGCGTCGCCCGCCTTGCGGATGTCGTCGAAGCTGGCCATGATGCAGCGCGCCAGCTGCGGCTTGGGCACCAGCTTGACCGTCACCTCGGTGGTGACCGCCAGCATGCCTTCGCTGCCGACCACCACGCTCAGCAGGTCGTAGCCGGACGCGTCCAGCGCCTCGCTACCGAACTCGACCGGCTCGCCTGCCGCCGTGAAGCCCCGCACGCGCAGCACGTTGTGGATGGTGAGCCCGTACTTCAGGCAGTGCACCCCGCCGGAGTTCTCGGCCACGTTCCCACCGATCGTGCAGGCGATCTGGCTGGACGGATCGGGCGCGTAGTACAGCCCATGCGAGGCGGCGGCTTCGCTGATCGCCAGGTTGCGCACGCCGCACTGCACGCGCGCGGTGCGGCTGACCGGATCGACCGCCAGGATGCGGTTGAACTTGGCCAGCGAGAGCGTCACGCCCAGCCGGTGGGGCATGGCGCCACCCGACAGGCCGGTGCCGGCGCCGCGCGCCACCACCGGCACGCCCAGCCCGTGGCAGGCCCGCAGCACGCCCTGCACCTGCGCCTCGGTCTCGGGCAGCGCCACCGCCAGCGGGCGCTCGCGGTAGGCCGTCAGGCCGTCGCATTCGTAGGGACGGGTCTCCTCCGCATGCCACAGCAGCGCATGGGCCGGCAGCACCGCACGCAGGGCGGGCAGCAGGCGCTCCAGGGCGGCGGCTTCGGCGGCGACGGGCGGGGCAAGCGGGGCGTTCATGCGGGCACGGTAAACCAAGTCGAAGCAGGCCGGGCTGAAGATTATTCAATCCGCGGCCACGTGCGGCTCACACGCGGCCGGCGGGCGAGTCACCTGCGCGGCGGACCGTCGGCGGCGTGGCGCTCGCTGCCGCCCGCGGCGGCCACCCGACGGTGGTCACGTGAGGCGTCGGCCATGTCCGCGGGCCGGGCGGACGTTCAGGCCAGGCTGTTCTTCAGCCAGTCGGCGAAGGCGGCGCACTCCCAGCGGTCCATGGTGCCGGTGCGCCAGCACAGGTAGTGCGCATGCGGGCTGGGCACGTTGCGCGGCGACAGTCGCGCCAGCGAGCCGTTCTCCAGCCATGGTTGGCCGAGCTTGAGGCGCACCAGCGCGATGCCCAGGCCCTGCGCCGCCGCATCGCACATCAGGCCAATGTCGTTGAAGGAGGAGCCCTCGGCCGGTTCCACCGCATCCAGGCCGTGCGCCAGGAACCAGGTGCGCCACGGCTCCAGCGGACTCTTGATCAGCTTGGCGGCCTGCAGTTCCCCGATCGTGTCGAACGGGCCGTGCTCGCGCAGGAACGCGGGCGCAGCCAGCGGGGTCACCTCGTCGGTCATCAGGCACAGGTGCTCGACATCGGCATAGCGCCCGGTGCCGAACCGGATCATCAGGTCGGCGTCCTCGGCGACCACGTCCAGCAGCGGGATCGACACCTGCAGCGTGAGGTCGATCTCCGGATAGGCCTCGATGAAGCTGCGCAGCCGCGGCATCAGGATCGAGCGCGAGAACGTCGGCGTGACGGCCACCCGCAGCTTGCGCTTGCCCTGCCCCGAACCCAGGCCGGGGAAGCGTTCCAGGCTGGCCAGGCCTTCGCGCACGTGGGCCAGGTATTCGCTGCCTTCGGTGGTGAGCGAGAAGTCGGCGCGGCCGAACAGCTTGCTGCCGATGATCTGTTCGAGTTGCCGGACGCGGTGGCTGACCGCGCTCGGGGTCACGCACAGTTCGTCGGCGGCCTGCGTGACCGAGCGCAGGCGCGCCAGCGCCTCGAAGGTGAGCAGGCACTGGATCGGCGGGATGCGGGCGGTCATGCGGCCTCGGGCGGCAGGCGGTGGACCTGGCTCAGTGCCCGCGGCAGCCGGTCACTTGAAGATCACGGTCTTGTGGCCGTTGAGCAGCACGCGGTGCTCGGTGTGCCACTTCACCGCCCGCGACAGCACCAGGCCTTCGGTGTCGCGGCCGATCGCGGTGAGGTCTTCCACGGTCTTGCTGTGGTCGACCCGCGCGACGTCCTGCTCGATGATCGGGCCCTCGTCGAGGTCGGCGGTGACGTAGTGCGCGGTGGCGCCGATCAGTTTCACGCCGCGGTCGTGCGCCTGGTAGTACGGCTTGGCGCCCTTAAAGCTGGGCAGGAAGCTGTGGTGGATGTTGATCGCCCGGCCCGAGAGCTTGCGGCACAGCTCGTCCGACAGGATCTGCATGTAGCGCGCCAGCACCACCAGCTCGGCCTTCTCCGACTCGATGATCTCGTACTGCCGGGCCTCGGCCTGTGCCTTGGTCGCCGCCGTCACCGGAATGTGGTGGAACGGCACGTTGTAGCTGGCAGCCAGCTGGTAGAAGTCGCGGTGGTTGGAGATGATCGCGGCGATGTCCACCGGCAGCAGCCCGGTCTTCCAGCGGAACAGCAGGTCGTTCAGGCAGTGGCCGTCCTTGCTCACCATGATCACCGTGCGCATCGGCTGCTGGGTCGCGTGCAGCTTCCAGTCCATCTGGAACGGGGCGGCGAATGCCTGCAGCTGGGCCTGGAGGTCCTCGTGCGTCAGCTGGTCGCAGCCGAACTGCACGCGCATGAAGAACAGCCCGGTGGCCGTGTCGTTGTATTGCGCGGCCTCCTCGATGTTGCCGCCGCGCTCGAGCAGGAAGCCGGAGACGGCGTGCACGATGCCGGGGCGGTCGGGGCAGGACAGGGTGAGGATGTAGGCGTGCTTCATGGCACCGGCGATTGTCGCAGGCCGCGGCTGGGTTGCCCGCCGCGGCGCCTGCGGGCATCATGGTGACTGCTCATCCGCACCGCCCTGCCGTCCATGCACCGCCGCACGCTCTCGCTCGCCCTCGCCGCCTCGCCGCTCGTCCTGCTGGCCGCCTCGGCCCGCGCCCAGAGCCTGGCCGGCCTGTCGGACCTCGACGCCTCGCGCGGCCTCAAGGCCGCTCTGGAGACCGGCGCGGTGAACGCGGTGCGCCTGCTCGGCGTGCAGGACGGCTTCCTGGCCAACCCGCAGGTGCACATCCCGCTGCCCTCCGCGCTGCAGGACGCCTCGCGGCTGCTCAAGGCCATGGGCCAGAAGAAGCAGGTGGACGACCTGGAGATCGCCCTGAACCGGGCGGCCGAGAACGCGGTGCCGCTGGCCAGGAACCTGCTGGTCAACGCCGTCAAGGCCATGACCGTCACCGACGCCAAGAACATCCTGCGGGGCGGCGAGACCTCGGTGACGGAGTTCTTCGCCGGCAAGACCCGCGCGCCGCTGGGCGAATCGTTCCTGCCGGTGGTGCGGCAGGCCACCTCCAGGATCGGCCTGGCCGTGAAGTACGACCGCATCGCCGGCAAGGCCGCCGGTCTCGGTCTGCTCAAGCTGGAGGATGCCAGCATTGACCACTACGTCACGCGCAAGGCGCTCGACGGGCTGTACCTGGTGATCGGCGACGAGGAGAAGAAGATCCGCCGCGACCCGGTGGGCACCGGCAGCGCCCTGCTGCAGAAGGTGTTCGGCGCCCTCAAGCGCTGAGCGGCGCGAGCGCCTCGGCGCACGCGCTCCGGGCGGTCCCGCAGCGCGCTGGACCGCCGACCTCGTGGTCACCTCGGCCGGCTGCCGTCCGGGGCACCCCGGTCCGGGCGTGGCCAGCGCCCGGGACGCCGCGCCCGTCCTTCCCGGCCGCCCGCACCCTTGCGCCACAATGGCTGCTCCCCTCAGGAGGACCCGATGGCCGACACCGACTTCACGATGGACAACCAGTGGTTGCCCTTCACGCCCAACCGCCATTTCCGCAAGGAGCCCCGCGTGTTCGTCGCGGCGGACGGCATGCACTTCACGACCCACGACGGTCGCCAGGTCATCGACGGCATCTCGAGCCTCTGGTGCGTGGGGGCCGGGCACAACCGTGCGCCGATCCACGAGGCGATCAAGCGCCAGCTCGACACGCTCGACTACGCGACGGCGTTCCAGGCCTCCAACGACCAGGCCTTCCGCGCGGCCGAGATGATCGCCGCGATGGCGCCGGGCGACCTGAACAAGGTGCTGTTCTGCAACTCCGGCTCGGAGGCGGCGGACACCTCGCTGAAGGTGGCGCTGGCCTACCACCGGGCCCGCGGCGAGGGCCACCGCACGCTCTTCATCGGGCGCGAACGGGGCTACCACGGGGTCGGCTTCGGCGGGATGAGCGTCGGCGGCATCCCTGCCAACCGCAAGGCGTTCGGCACGGCGCTGCTGCCGCGCGTGGACCACCTGCGGTTCATCCACGACCCGGTGCACCACGCCTACATCCACCACCAGGAGCCCGAGTGGAAGGAGGACCCGCTGCTGGAGCTGGAGCAGCGCATCCTGCCGCTGCACGACCCGAGCAACGTGGCGGCCATCATCGTCGAGCCGGTGGCCGGTTCGGCCGGCTGGTACCTGCCGCCCAAGGGCTACCTGCAGCGGCTGCGCGAGATCTGCGACAAGCACGGCATCCTGCTGATCTTCGACGAGGTGATCACCGGCTTCGGCCGCATGGGCACGAACTTCGGCGCCGATTTCTACGGCGTGGTGCCCGACATGCTCAACTTCGCCAAGTGCGTCACCAACGGCGTGATCCCGCTGGGCGGCGTGATCTGCCGCGACCGCCTGTACGACGCGCTGATGAAGACCGATGCGCCCGAGCACGTCATCGAGTTCTTCCACGGCTACACCTACTCGGGGCACCCGGTCGCCTGCGCGGCCGCCATCGCCACGCTGGAGCTGTTCCAGCGCGAGCAGCTGTTCGCGCGGGCCGGCGAGATGGGCAAGGTGCTGGGCGACGCCTTCCATGCGACCTTCAAGGGCCTGCCCAACGTGATCGGCATCCGCAGCATGGGCCTGGCCGCCGCGGTGGAGCTGGCGCCGCTGGCCGGGGCGCCGGGCAAGCGCGCCTACGACATCTTCCTCGACTGCTTCCGCCAGGGCGCGCTGGTGCGGCCGGCCGGCGACACCGTCGTGATCGCGCCACCCTACATCGTGGAGAAGGCGCACATCGACCAGCTGGTGAACACGCTCGCCGATTCGATCCGGCGGCACGCCTGACGCCGGCTCAGGAGGCCGGCGGCGGCGCCATCTTCTGGCGCAGCTCGGTGCAATAGTCCCGTTTGGCTGGGCCCGCGCGCTCCAGCACGACCGGGCGCACCTGCAGCGCCGGCGGCAGGTGGCGCGGCACACCCAGGGTGGCATCGACGTGTCCTGCGCCCGCGAGCAGCACCACCACCTTGCCGGGCACGGCAGCGCCCGCGATGGTGCGGGCCATCGCCCGGTCGCGGGCGATCTGCACGCGCACCATGGGCCCGAGCTGGGCGGCCGGCAGCAGGTCGCAATGGCCGGCCCGGATCGCCTCGCGCTGCGCCGCCAGCGCGCCCGCATCGAGCAGCGCGTCCAGCGAGGCATCGCCCATCGCGGCGCGCATCCGTTCGCGCGGCAGGTTGGCGCCCAGCACCGGCACCCCGGCGGCGACGGCGGCCATGATGGTGGGCCCGTACGCCTGCCACGGCCAGCCGGCCTCGTTCCACTGCAGCGCCGCCCGCACCATCGATTCGTCGGCCTGCCGCGGCAGCCCCGCGGTGCTGGCGCCCTGCTCGGCCATCTCCAGCGCGACCGCGGCCAGCCGCCCGCGCGACGACAGGCGCTCCACGACCTCGCGCTGGCGCCGCTGGTGCGCGGGTTCGTCGTGCTGCTCGCCGAGCAGCACCGCGTCCGCCGGCAGCAGGTCGTCCACCGCAGGAGAGCCGGTCGCGCAGCCGGCCAGCGCTAGCACCATGGCCACTGTGGCCGGGAAGCGGAAAGGACGGTTGGGCATCCAGGGATACTAAGCGCTCGCGCATGTCGCGCCGTCTCCTGTCCGAATGCCTGCTTCCGTCTTCCTGCGCGTCGCCGCCACCCTGGCGCTGGCGCTCGCCACCGCCTTGGCCTTCGCCTGGCTGCACACCCCGCTGCCCTGGATGCTGGGGCCGCTGCTGGCCACTGCAGCCGCCTCGGTCGCCAATGCGCCCACCCACAGCTGGACCCCGCTGCGCAATGCCGGGCAGTGGGTGATCGGCGCCGCCCTTGGCCTGTACTTCACGCCGCAGGTGACCGCCCTGGTCGGGCAGCTGTGGTGGGCGATCCTGCTGGGCATCGCGTGGGCGCTGCTGCTCGGCTGGGCGTTCGGGCGCGGGCTGCACCGGCTGGTGCAGCGCCACCTGCCCGGCACCGCGGCCGAGCAGCGTGCGACCAGCTACTTCGCTGGCGCGATCGGCGGGGCGTCCGAGATGACGTTGCTGGCCGAGCGGGCCGGCGCCCGCACCGACCTGGTGGCGGCGGCGCACAGCCTGCGCCTGCTGATCGTGACCCTCACGCTGCCTCTGGCCATGGCGTGGATCGGGATGCATGGCGTCGATCCCAGCCTGCCGGGCCCGCGGGAGGTGCAGCCGGGCGGACTCGCGCTGCTGGCCGCGGCCACGGGCGCGGGCGCCTGGGCGATGGCCCGCACGGGCCGGGCCAACCCGTGGTTCCTGGGGGCACTGCTGGTGGCGATGGGGCTGACGATGTCGGGCATCGAGCTGTCGGCGATCCCGCAGCCGCTCACCAATGCCGCGCAGCTGGTCATCGGGATCAGCCTGGGTGTGCGGTTCCGCGCCGAGTTCGTCCACACCGCTCCGCGCTGGCTGGTGGCGGTGTCGCTGGGCACGGTGGGGATGCTGGGCGTGTGCGCCCTGTTCGGCATGCTGCTCGCCCACCTGACCGGACTGCACCCCGCGACCCTGGTGCTGGGCACGTCGCCCGGGGGCATCGCCGAGATGGCCATCACGGCCAAGGTGCTGCAGCTGGGCGTGCCGGTGGTGACGGCGTTCCAGGTCTGCCGCCTGGTGGCGGTGCTGATCCTGGTGGAGCCCCTGTACCGCCGGGGCTGGCTGCGCTGAGCGTCTGCGGCCAGGCGTCGACCGCAGATGCGACAAGGCCGTTCGCCGGGCCCGTCGCGGACGACGAACCCAGGCCGAACGGCCTGCGTGGTCCCCCGAGGGCTGTCAGTGCATCACGAGGGGGTTCTGGGCGAGCTCGGCGTAGCCGTCGAGCGTCTCCTCGACTTCTTCCTGGGTGGGCGTGTTCAGTTGCCAGGCGTTGATCTGGCGCTGGAACGCGTCGGCCCACGAGCCGTCGAGGTACACCTCCTTGTTGGAGCGCTTGTCGACGATCTCGAAGCCGTGCCGCGCGATCCTCGGTGGCGTTTCTCCTTCAGCAGGTTCGTTCGCCTGCATGTGCACGACGACGAACGAGTCGGAGTCATAGAGCATTTGCATGGTGGAAATCCTTTGCCACTTCAGATGACTACGCCGCGGCCGCTTTCAAGATCGATGGTCGGGGGCGCGGGCATGGGGTCCAGCGTAGGGCCGGGGCGCCTCAGCCTTTGTCGGTGCCGGACCACTGCCAATCCAGCCAATCGCCATTGGGGGTTGTCAGACGCAGGCGCACCGGGGCGTAGTCCGCCCCGGGAGCGAGCCAGAGCTCGATGCGCAGGTCGTATTCGCGCTCCGGCGCGCGCGTGATGCGCAGCGCCCGCACCGTGCCGGCCGGCAGTGCGAGCGTCTCGAAGTCCTCGACCACGAAACGCCAGTCCGCCGCGTCGCGGGTCCCCGTGGGCACCACGACCACCGCGCCCGGCATGAACCGCTGGGGGGCGCCGCCCACCAGCGAGGCAAGCTGCAGCAGCACGCTCAGGCGGTCCTGCGAACCCGGCCGCAGCGGCGCGTCGGGCCGGTTGCTGCTGAACACGATGCGGCCGCCGGCACGGTCGAAGTGGGCCGCTTCCTCGCTGCGCAGCCGATCGGAGAAGCGGGTGGGCGCCAGCCCCTGGGCGCTCAGCGCACCCGTGCTCAGCTGCCGGCGGCCGGGCAGCGACGGCAGGGACCATTGCGCCAGTGCTTCGTAGTGGTCGCCGTCGTGGCGCCAGTGCAGGGTGGCCTGCCCCGCCAGCAGCGATCCCCGGTGGCGGGCCGCGACGTCGTAGCGCCAGAGTGCCGGCGCCGGCGGCCGCAGCAGGTCCAGCATGGCTGCCAGTGGTGCCGGCCCGGACGCCGTGACAGACGCTGCGGCAGATGCCGCGGGCAGGGCCGCCGCCGCGTGCTGTGGCGGATCCGCCGTGGCGGCCGCGGTGGACGGACCAGGTCGCTGCGGCGGGCGAGCAGGTGCAGGTGCAGGTGCAGCCGGCGCAGACGTGGTGGCCGCCCTCTGCGACCGGGGCTGCTGCGCGCGGGCCCGTTCGGCAGAAGGCGCGGGCGATGCCGTGCGCGGCGTGGGGCCCGGACCGCCGCCTTGCGCGCCCGTTTCGCCGGCGGCCGACGGCAGCGGCGCGAGCGGCGCTTGCGTTGGCGTCGGCGTCGGTCCGGCCACGCTGCGCAACTGGAGCGTGGTGGGCGGGCCCGGACGGCTCCAGGCTCGCAGCTCGGGCGCGCCGCGCAGCAGCAGGACGTGCGCCAGCAGCACGAGGCCGACCAGGACGACCAGCGCGCGCCTGGGCACGCCGGCCGCCGTGCTCATCCCCGCCAGCCCAGGTCGGCCGACAGTTGCGCGGCGGCTTCCCGCAGCGGCCCGTGCACGGCGCCGTCCCAGGCCGCATCGAAGGTGCCGGTCGGACCGAGCGCCACCAGCCCGAGCGCCACGTGGCCGTCGGCGTCGAACACCGGGACGCAGAAGCCGACGATCCCGGGCAGCAGCACGTCCACGACGCGTGCGCCCCCGCGCTGGCGCACGTCGTCGAGCATGGCGCGCACCTGCGCCATGGAGGCCGGCACGTCGGTGCGCCCCTGCTTCTGCACCCGGGCCAGTTCGTCCCGCAGCAGGGGAGCGATCGCCTCCTTGGAGGCATACGCCGCGAAGCAGCGGCCGGTGGCCGACGACAGCAGCGGCATCACGTCGCCCAGCCGGAGGTTGACGGTGACGGCCGACGGCGACTCTTCCCAGTGCACGATGGTCGGCCCGTGGTTGCCCCACACCGCCAGCGCCAGCGTGTGGCCCACCTGCTCCATCAGGCCGGTGATCCGCTCGCGGGCGAGCTTGACCGCATCGAGCCGCGACAGCGACGCCAGGCCGAGCTGCAACGCGGCGGGGCCGAGGTCGTAGCGCGTGCTGGCGGGGTCCTGCACCACCAGGCGAAGGCGCTGGAAGCTCACCAGGTAGCGATGCGCCTTGGCGGCGCTCATGCCGGCCGCCGCGGCCAGGTCACGCAGCATCAGCGGACCGGCCGCGTCGCCCAGGGCCTCGAGCAGGGCGAAGCCCACCTCCACCGACTGGATTCCGGCACGCTCCTTCATGCCGGGAGGCTTCTTGTAGAATTTCGATTAGGTAAATTCATTTCACCATGCGTAACGCTGAAGTCGGCGCCGACTCTAGCGCACCACGCGAAGCGAAGGCAATTCCCGATGAAGCTTGCGACCTACAAGGACGGTTCGCGCGACGGCCAGCTGGTGGTGGTGTCGCGTGACCTGGCGACGGCCCATTATGCGACCGGCATCGCCGGCAAGCTCCAGCAGGCGCTGGACGACTGGGGCTTCGTCTCCCCGCAATTGCAGGATCTCTCGGAGGCGCTGAACCAGGGCAAGGCGCGCCATGCCTTCCCCTTCGAGCCGCAGCGCTGCATGGCCCCGCTGCCGCGCGCCTACCAGTGGGCCGACGGCTCCGCGTACATCAACCACGTGGAGCTGGTGCGCGCCGCGCGCAAGGCCGAAGTGCCCGAGAGCTTCTACAGCGACCCGCTCATGTACCAGGGCGGCAGCGACGACTTCCTCGGGCCCTGCGACGACGTGGTGGTGCCGGACGAAGCCTTCGGCATCGACTTTGAGGCCGAGATCGCGGTGGTCACCGGCGACGTGCCCATGAGTGCCTCGCCCGACCAGGCACTCGAGGGCATCCGGCTGGTGATGCTGGCCAACGACGTGAGCCTGCGCAACCTGATCCCGGCCGAACTCGCCAAGGGGTTCGGCTTCTTCCAGAGCAAGCCCGCGACTGCCTTCAGCCCGGTGGCCGTGACGCTCGACGAACTCGGCGACGCCTGGCAGGGCGGCCGCGTCCACCTGACGCTGCAGTCGGCCTGGAACGGCCGCAAGGTCGGCATGTGCGAGGCGGGGCCCGAGATGACCTTCCACTTCGGCCAGCTGATCGCCCACATCTGCAAGACCCGCAACGTGCGGGCCGGCAGCATCGTCGGCTCCGGCACGGTGAGCAACAAGGGGGTCGAGCAGGACGGGCGGATGGAGTGGCCCAAGGGCTACAGCTGCATCGCCGAAAAGCGCGCGATCGAGACCATCCAGGACGGCAAGCCCTCGACCGAGTTCATGAAGTTCGGCGACACCATCCGCATCGAGATGAAGGGCAAGGACGGGCAGAGCGTCTTCGGCGCCATCGACCAGAAGATCGCGGGGCCCGCCTGATCGCGGCACGAGGCGGCCCAGCGGCTCGACGGACGGTGCAACCTGTCCCGTGCTCTGGAGGTTGCACCGCCGACCCCCGCACCAGCAGCTGCAGGGCGGTCCGCGCGGGATCAACCGGGCAGCAGCACCTTGTTGACGACGTGGATCACGCCATTGGACTGGTAGACGTCGGAGATGGTCACGGTCGCCGCGCCGCCCTTCTCGTCCGCGACCATCACGTTGGCACCGTTCATCGTGGCGGTCAGCGTGCCGCCGCTGGCTGTCCTGAGCATGGCCTTGCCGCCGCCGGCCTGGATCTGGCGCGCCAGCGCCGCGCCGTCCAGGCGGCCGGGCACCACGTGGTAGGTCAGCACCTTGGTCAGGGTCGGCTTGTTCTCCGGTTTCAGGAGCGTGTCGACGGTGCCGGCCGGGAGTGCGGCAAACGCCGCGTTGGTCGGCGCGAACACGGTGAACGGGCCGGGGCCCTTCAGCGTCTGGACCAGGCCGGCGGCCTGGACCGCGGCGACCAGTGTCGTGTGGTCCTTGGAGTTGACAGCGTTGTCCACGATGTCCCGACTGGGGTACATCGCGGCACCACCCACCATCTTGGTTGCTTCGCTGGCGCCCGCCGGCGCCGATGACGCCGCGGGTCTGCCATCGCTCGGATTGGCACAGGCGCTCAGCAGGGTGAGGGCCGCGCAGGCGGCGAGGACATGCTTGTTCATGGACGGATCTCCTGAAGGTGGTGTCGCGCGGAAGATGTTCCCGCGCACACCAGCCTTACGCGCCACCTGTCCACTTCGGATTCACCGCAGCGCGGCGTGGGGGCTTTGCGCGGCGCCGGTCACAGTCGCAGCCAGGGCGTGCCGGTCTCTTCGGCCTCGGCCTGGCCGAGCAGGTGCAGGATCGTGTCGCACCACCAGTGCACGTCGTACTGGCGGATCGTCGCCAGCAGCGCCGCGTGGCGCTCCCGGCGCTCCTCCAGCGGCATCTGCAACGCCAGATGGATGGCAGCGGCCGTGCCCTCCGTGTCGTACGGATTGACCAGCAGCGCCTCCTTGAGCTGTTCGGCCGCCCCGGCAAAACGCGAGAGCACCAGCACGCCGGGATCCTCCGGATCCTGCGCCGCGATGAACTCCTTGGCGACCAGGTTCATGCCGTCGCGCAGCGGCGTCACGAGTGCCACGCGGCTCGCGCGGTACAGGCCGGGCAGGCGCCCGCGGGCCACCGTGCGGTGCATGTAGCGCACCGGCATCCAGTCGAGCTCGCCATAGTTGCCGTTGATCGAGCCGCACAGGCTCTCGAGCTCGTGCAGGATGTCGGTGTACGCGCTGACGTCCTCGCGGCTGGGCGACGCGATCTGGATCAGGGTCGCGCTCTTGCGCGTCTCCGGATGCTTCGCCAGCAGCTCGCGGAACGCGCGCATGCGTTGCGGCAGCCCCTTGGAGTAGTCCAGCCGGTCCACCCCGACCAGCAGCTTGCGCCGTGAGTACTCGCGCTTCATGCGCTGGTACATCTCGCGGGCTTCCTCGCCGTCGGTCAGCGCCTGGAATTCCTTGACGTCGATGCCGATCGGGAACGCGCCGGCGTGCACGGTGCGGTTGAACACGCGCCACCGCCCCTCGCCGAGGTTCTGCGCGTGCGCCTCGGCCTCGATGTACCGGCAGAAGTGCTCGTGGTCCGCCTCGGCCTGGAACCCCACCAGGTCGTACGAGCACAGGCCCTTCATCAGCCAGTCGTGGCCCGGGATCGCGGCCAGGATCAGCGGCGGCGGCAGCGGGATGTGCAGGAAGTAGCCGATGCGCTGCTGGCAGCCCAGTGCGCGCAGCTCGGCGGCCAGCGGGATCAGGTGGTAGTCCTGGACCCAGATGATGTCGTCCGGCCGCAGCAGCGGCAGCAGCTTGCGGGCGAACATCTGGTTCACCCGCCGGTAGCCCTCGATGTAGCCGGCGTCGAAGTCGGCCAGGTCCAGGCGGTAGTGGAACACCGGCCACAGCACGCCGTTGCTGTAGCCGACGTAGTACGACTGGTAGTCGGCCTGGTCGAGGTCGACCGTGGCCAGCTTGACCGGTCCGGCCTGGTGCACCTGCACCTGCGGCCCGTCGCCGGGGTACTGGTCGACCAGCTTGCCGCTCCAGCCGAACCAGACGCCGCCGCTGTTGTTCAGAACCTCGCCCAGCGCCACGGCCAGGCCGCCGGCCGCGGTCTTGCGCGGATCGGCGATGCGGTTGGAGACGACGACCAGCCGGCTCATGCGACCGGCCTCCGCCGGCCCTGGCGCATCGCGTCGGGAACGCTCGGTGCGCGGCGCATCAGATCACCGTGTCCCAGGGCGTGGACAGGCGCACCGCCGCGTTGATCAGGCCCACCATGGAATACGTCTGCGGGAAGTTGCCCCACATCTCCCCGGTCGTCTCGTGCGTGTCCTCGGACAGCAGGCCCAGCGGGTTGCGGCACTTGAGCATCACCTCGAAGATCTCGCGCGCCTGCTCCTTGCGGCCGATGCGGGCGAGCGCGTCGATGCGCCAGAACGTGCAGATGTTGAACGCCACCTCCGGCTTGCCGAAGTCGTCCGCCGCTTCGTAGCGGCGCATGTACGGCCCGTTGCACAGCGACTTCTCCAGGGCGTCGACCGTCTTGACGAAGCGCGGGTCCTTGGGGTCGATGAAGTTGACCTCGGCCATCAGCAGCGCGCTGGCGTCCAGGTCGCGGCCGCCGAAGCTCTCGGCGAACGCCTGGCGCTCCTCGCTCCACGACTCCTTCAGGATCCGCTCGCGGATCTCGGTGGCACGCTCGCCCCAGTACTTGGCCCGGTCCTTCAGGCCCAGGGTGAGGGCCACCTTGGCCAGCCGGTCGCAGGCCGCCCAGCTCATGAGCGCCGACGAGGTGTGGATGCGCGCGCGGGTGCGCAGCTCCCACATGCCGGCGTCCGGCTGGGTGTAGACCCGATAGGCCTGCTCGCCCACCGCTTCCAGCGAGGCGAACTCGGTGCGGCCGGCACGCTTGAGCAGGCGGTGGTCGTGGAAGGCCTGCGCCGCGCCCAGGATGATGTTGCCGTACACGTCGTGCTGGAAGTGCTCGGCGGCCTGGTTGCCCACGCGCACCGGGCCCATGCCGCGGTAGCCGGGCAGGTGCTCCAGGATCGCCTCGGGCAGTTGCGCCTCCTGGCCGACGCCCCACAGCGGCTGGATGTGGCCGCCGCGCGAGCGCACGACCACGTTGTTCAGCCAGCGCAGGTACTCCTCCATCGTCGCGACCTCGGAGATGCTGTTGAGGGCGCGCACCACGAAGAAGGCGTCGCGCAGCCAGCAGTACCGGTAGTCCCAGTTGCGGCCGCTGTGGGCCGACTCGGGGATGCTGGTGGTCATGGCCGCCACGATGGCGCCGGTGTCCTCGAACAGCGACAGCTTCAAGGTGATGGCCGCGCGGATCACCGCGTCCTGCCACTCCAGCGGCAACGCCAGCGCGCGCGACCAGTTGCGCCAGTAGTTGGCCGTGTCCTGCTCGAAGGCGCGGGCGGTGTCCTCGATGCCGCCGGTCAGGGTCTCGTCCGGACCCATGATGAAGTTCAGCGACCGGTCGACCACGAAGAAGGTCTCGGACAGGATGTAGTCGATCGGGGCGTCGGTGTTCACGCGCAGCGTCTGCGCTGGGCCGACGTAGCGGATGTGCGTGCTGCCACGCGTGACCAGGGGCTTGTGGCGGCCCCAGTCGAAGCGCGGTCGCAGCACCACCCGCATGCGCGGCGTGCCGCCCAGCACCTTCACCCGGCGGATCAGCGTCAGCGGCCGGAAGGTGCGGCCCCGGCTCCAGAAGCGTGGCGCGAAGTCGGTGATCTCGATGCCCTGGCCCTGGTGGTCGTACAGCCGCGTGCGCAGGATCGCGGTGTTGGGCTCGTACTGGTGCTCGCTGCGCGCGAAGTCCTCCAGTTCGAACGCCCACAGGCTGCCGTTCTCGCTCGGGTCGAGCAGGCCATTGAAGACCGGATCGCCGTCAAAGCGCGGCAGGCAGCACCAGACGATGCTGCCGCGCTCGTCGACCAGCGCGCTGTACGCGCAGTTGCCGATGACGCCGAGGTTGAGGTTCTGGACGCTGGTGTTGGCTTTCATGCGGGAGCTCTGGCGGGCACCTTGCGGGCGACCGCGGTTTGGAATTCTTGGCGCAGGGCGCCGGGATCGGCCAGCCGTTGCCAGGCGACGGTCGGCCCTTCGCCGACCTTCACGCCCAGCCCGCCCAGCCGCTGCACGGTGGAAAAGCCGATCTCGTCGGTGATGTCGTCGCCGACGAACACCGGGGTGCGGCCGGCGAAGGGCGCCTCGCGCAGGAACGCCTCGATCGCCTGGCCCTTGCTGGCGGAGCCCGGCTTGGCCTCGACCACCATCTTGCCGCGCAGCAGCGTCAGCCCCGGCGACTGCGCGACGGCCTTGTGCATCGCGTCCAGGCAGGCGGCCTCCAGCTCCGGCGCCTTGCGGTAGTGCAGCGCGATCGAGGCCTGCTTGTGCTCGACGATGAGGACCGGGTGGCGGGCAGCCAGGGCCTGCACGGCGAGCTCGACGGCGTGGAGCGGCTGGCCTGCGATGCGCTCGATCTGGCCGCCGGCGGACCGCCGTTCGGCGCCATGCACGCCGGCAGCGGGCAACCGCAGCGGGCCGAGGAACTGGTCGATCTCGCGGATCGGGCGGCCGCTCACCACCGCGACCGCGCCGCCCAGGTAGGCCTGCAGCGCGGCCAGGGTGGGCACCAGTCCGGAAGGGACGACCACGGCGCCGGGTTCGGGCGCGATGTCCACCAGCGTGCCGTCGAAGTCCAGGAACAGGGCGCAGGCCGGACTCAGGATGTCCACGAAATTCATGGGACCCGACCGTAACATCGCGCGGGGAATGCGAACAGGCCTCGGGGCCGCCTGCCCGCGTAGGAGCCAGCCTACGGTGGTGCGGGAAGGAGGGGAAGCCGCGCGCCGCGGACGATCGTCCGAGATCGCGCCGGCCGCGGGCGCTTTTCGGCGGATCGCAGGGCGCCGGGGCTCGCCACACTGGGTGCCCGGTCCCGCCGTGCCTTGTCGCGGCCGCCGCCCCGAGGATTTCCCTGCATGACTGCCTCCGCCCTGCATCCCGCCGCGGCCAACCCGCCCGCCGAAGTCCTGGCCCACGTCCGGCACCTCGACGAGGAGATCGCGCTGCAGCTGCGGCATGCCGTGCAGCTGGTCGAACAGGTGGCGTTCCAGGTGGTGCGCTGCGCCGCCGGGCTGCACGCCCGCGGCGAGCAGGTGGCCCGGCTCGCGACGGGCGAGCACGCGATGTCGGCCGGGGAGGCCGGCGCCCTGCGCCGGGAGCTCGATGCCGATGTCGCCAGCCTGCTGGAGGCGGGGCAGTACCACGACATCCTGCGCCAGGTCGTCGACCGGGCCCTGCTTGCCCAGGGCAGCCGCCACGAACTGGTCGAAAGCCTGGTGCACCGCCTGCAGTGCGGCGCCGACACCGGCTCGCTGGCGTCGAGCGCGCGGGCGCTGCTGGAGCGCTACCGCGTGGTGGAAGCGCAGCACCGCAACCCGCTGCAGGCGCGGCCTTCCAGCGTCGAGTTCTTCTGACGCCGGCCACCCGAGGCGCGACCGGCCCCGCACAATCGGCGGCGTGACGGGGCGCGGTGGCCCCGGGGAGCGCTGATGAACTACGACCGCTACCAGACCCTGCGCATCACGCGCCGCGGCGCCGAGGGCGCCGTGCTGGACATCCAGATGATCGCCGCCAACGGCAAGCTGCCGACCGCCGGCCATGCGGGCCACCGCGAGCTGGCCGAGATCTGGCGCGACGTCGCCGACGACGACACCGTCCGGTGCGCCGTCCTGCGCGGCGAGGGCCAGGGCTTCTCCGGCGGCGGGGACCTCGCGCTGGTGCAGGACATGGCCACCGACTTCGAGGTGCGCAGCCGGGTCTGGAAGGAAGCCCGGGACCTGGTCTACAACGTGGTGAACTGCGACAAGCCGATCGTCAGCGCGCTGCACGGCCCCGCGGTCGGCGCCGGCCTGGTCGCGGGCCTGCTGGCGGACATCCCGATCGCCGCCCGGACGGCGCGGATCGTGGACGGCCACACGCGGCTGGGGGTGGCGGCCGGCGACCATGCGGCCATCGTGTGGCCGCTGCTGTGCGGCATGGCCAAGGCCAAGTACCACCTGCTGCTGTGCGAGCCGGTCAGCGGCGAGGAGGCCGAGCGCATCGGCCTGGTGGCGCTCGCGGTGGACGAGGACCAGTTGCTGCCCAAGGCCTACGAGGTCGCCGACCGGCTGGCCGCCGGCAGCCAGACCGCGATCCGCTGGACCAAGTACGCCCTGAACAACTGGCTGCGCCAGGCCGGGCCCGCCTTCGACACCTCGCTGGCGCTGGAATTCATGGGGTTCGCGGGGCCCGACGTGCGCGAGGGCGTCGCCTCCCTGCGCGAGAAGCGGCCGCCGCGCTTTCCGGCCGCCTGACGCAGCGCGTCCGGCGCGTCACGGATGGGTGCGGCTTGTCGCAGCCGCTTGCAGCCGCAGCCCGCGCGCCCCGGACCATAATCCGGCCATGCACCGCCTTCGCCGCGCCCGTTTCCTCGCCCGCCTCGTGCTGGCGTGGTTCGTGCTGACGCTGGGCGTGGCCGTGGCGTCGCCGGTGGTCAAGCCGCAGGCGGCGCAGCTGGTGTGCAGCGGGTCCGGCAGCCTGCAGCTGGTGATGCCGGCCGGCGACGCCGACGGTGTGCCTTCGACCCACACCCTGGACTGCCCGTTGTGCGCCAGCGTGGCTGCACCCCCTCCCGCGGTGCAGCCGCCACCGGCCGTGCAGCCGCTCGGCCACGTCGTGCAATCGATTCCGGCGGCGCGCCACGCCGCCCGCCTGGCCGCGCCGCCCCCGGCGCGCGGCCCGCCCACGCACTCCTGACACCGCGTCCGCTCCGGCTGCCCATGGGTGGCCGGCCTCTCGTGTCGTCCAGGAGGCTCCATGCCCCGAATGTCCCTTGCCGCGGCGCTCGCCGCGGCACCCTGGCTCGTGCCGGCCGTCCCGGCTCTGGCCCAGGAAGCGCCCGCGCGATCGCTGGGCGTCGTCACCATCACCGGCGGCCAGCCCACGTCGCTGCCCACCCAGATCCCCACCACCACGGAGAGCATCGACCGCGAACGGATCGAGCGCGCGATCAACGCCACCGACAGCGAGGACGCACTGCGCTATTTCCCCAGCCTGCTGGTGCGCAAGCGCTATCCCGGCGACTACAACCATGCCGTCCTGTCCAGCCGCGCCTCCGGCACCGGCAACAGCGCCCGGTCGCTCGTCTACGCCGACGGCATCCTGCTGTCCAACCTGCTGGGCAACGGCGTGGGCGGGCTCGGATTCCCGCCGCGTTGGGGCCTGGTGACGCCGGAGGAGATCGAGCGGGTCGACGTCCTGTACGGACCGTTTTCCGCCGCCTACCCCGGCAACTCGGCGGGGGCGGTGGTCGACTACGTCACGCGCATGCCCACCCGCTTCGAGGCGCACGCCAAGGCGGGCTATTCGGTCCAGCCGTTCGAGCTCCATGGCGCCAGTGCCACCTACCGCACCTGGCAGACCAGCGCGTCCCTGGGCAACAAGGCTGGCGACTGGACCTGGTGGTTCAACCTCAACCGCACGGACAGCCAGGGCCAGCCGCTGACGTTCGCGACCCGGCCCGTTCTTGCCGGCACGCCCGGCGGCAGCGGCGTGCCGGTCAGCGGCGCCGTCGTGGCCCGCAACAGCGCCGACGTGCCGTGGTACGTGCTGGGCAGCTCGACCGAGTCCAGCAGCCGGCAGGACCACCTGAAGGTGAAGCTGGCCTACGACCTGCCCGGGACGGTGCGCGCGGCCTACACGCTGGGCTGGTGGGAGAACGCCGCGCAGGGCCGATCGGCGTCCTACCTGCGCGACGCGGCCGGCGCGCCCGTCGCCAGCGGCCCGGTCACGATCCAGGGCAGCAGCTTCGCGCCCCTGACCGGCGCCGACTTCCCGCTGACGCAGGAACGGCTCGCGCACGCGATGCATGGCCTGTCCCTCAAGAGCCGTACCCAGGGGCGCTTCGACTGGGAGGCGGCCGCCAGCCGCTACGACTACCGGCGCGACGAGAAGCGCCAGAGCGGCGCGGCCAATCCGTTGCCCGGCGCGGCGCTCGGCGGACCCGGCACGCTGGCCGACGGCAGCGGCACGGGCTGGACCACCCTTGCCCTGCGCGGCACCTGGCGCCCCGGGGGGATGAAGGGCGCGCACATCGTCGACGCCGGCGTGCAGCAGGATGCGCACGAACTGGCCTACCGCACCTCGGTGGTGCCGGGCCACTGGCGTGCGGACGCCGCCGGCCCGCTGGCCAGCCACGTCGGCGGGCGCACCAGCCTGCGCAGCCTCTGGATGCAGGACGCCTGGGCCTTCGCGCCGCGCTGGAAGACCGTGCTCGGCGCCCGGCTGGAGCGCTGGACCGCGATGGCGGGCTTCACCCGCATCCCCGGCGCCACGCCGGCGGTGGCCGCCGACTGGCCGTCGCGCGGCGAGACGCACGTGTCGCCCAAGGCGGCGGTGTCGTGGCAGTGGCGGCCCGACCTGCTGCTCAAGGCGTCGGCGGGCCGGGCGGTGCGCTTTCCGACGGTGGCCGAGCTGTATGGCGCCACATCCACCGCCAATGCGCAATTCCTCAACGATCCGGGCTTGCGGCCGGAACGCTCGTGGACCGGCGAGCTCAGTGCCGAGCAGGACCTGGGTGGCGGCCTGCTGCGGTTGACGACCTTCGCCGAGGACACGCGCGACGCGCTCTACACCCAGACGCTGCTCGACCCGGTGGCCAACCGCAACGTCAGCCGGGTGCAGAACGTCGGCCGCATCGCCACCCGTGGCGTGGAAGTGGCCTGGACCGGCAGCGACGTCCTGCGGCGGGGACTCGACGTCAACGCGAGCGTCACCTGGGCCGACTCCGTCATCCGCGAGAACGCCGGCTTCGTGTCGACGCCCGGCGACACGCTCGGCAAGCGCCAGCCCAACATCCCGCGCTGGCGCGCGTCGGCGCTGGCCAGCTACCGCTGGAGCGATCGCTGGTCCACGTCCGCCGGGGCCCGCTACAGCGGCCGCCAGTTCCGCACGCTGGACAACAGCGACGTCAATGGCAACGCCTACATGGGCGTGAGCTCCTTCTTCGTCGTCGACCTGCGGGCCCGCTTGCAGATCGACCGCACGTTCAGTGCGGCAGTCGGGATCGACAACGTCAACAACAAGACCTACTGGAACTTCCATCCCTACCCGCAACGCACCTTCGTTGCCGAACTGCGAGCCGACCTATGAACCAGCACCTCCTCCGATGCCTCGGCGCCGCCGCCCTGGCGGCCTGCGCCACCGCGGCGCCCGCGCACGTCACCCTGGAATACCGGGTGGCGCCCGCCGGCAGCCACTACAAGGCCACCTTCCAGGTCGGCCATGGCTGCGGCGATGCGCCCACGCGCCAGATCAGCATCGCCATCCCGCCGGGCGTGGCCGGCGCCAGGCCGATGCCCAAGCCGGGCTGGACCGTCGACATCCGCCGGGGCACGCTGGCCCAGCCCGTCACCAGCCACGGCCACACGGTGACCGAAGGGGTGGTGCGCGTCACCTGGACCGCGCGCACCCCGGCCGACATGCTGCCGGGCGACCAGTTCGACGAGTTCGTGCTGATGGCGCAGCTGCCGCGCGAGCCCGGCACCGTGCATTGGCCGGTGACCCAGCTGTGCGAACCCGGCCGCTCCGACTGGGTGGACATTCCTAAACCGGGACAATCGGCCGCCGACCTGAAGACCCCGGCGCCTGCCCTCGAGATCCTCCCCGCCGCCGGCGGCCACCAGCATTGAGACCCACCATGCGCATCGATTCCCGCCGAACCCTCCTGGCCGCCCTCGGTCTTGCCGCCGCCGGCGCCTGGGCGCAGACCGCGCCCGTGACCGCCGTGGGAGCCTGGGCCCGCGCCAGCATGCAGGGCCAGACCGCCAGCGCCGCCTACATGACGCTGACCGCCACCGAGCCGCTGTCGCTGGTGGGGGTCTCCTCGCCGGTGGCGCGGGTGGCCGACGTGCACGAGATGAAGCTCGAGGGCGAGGTCATGCGGATGCGCGCGCTGCCCGCGCTGGAGCTGCCGGCCAACCGGCCCGTGCAGCTCAAGCCCGGCGGTTATCACCTCATGCTGCAGGAACTCAAGGCACCGCTGCAGCCCGACACCACGATCCCGGTCACGCTGACCTTCCGCACCGCCCGCGGCGAGCAGCGCCAGCTGGCGCTGCAGGTGCCGGTGTCGGCGACGCCACCGCGCGAGCCCGCCGCGGCCGGCTCGCAGGGCGGCCACAAGCACTGAGCCGCGCGCCCACTGCCAGGGCGGCAGCGGCGGGGTGGCGCCTGGAAGACGCCGCCCGTCACCGTTTCTTGCGCTTTGGGCGGACGGACGGACGGCGGCGGCCGACGGGCCTGCTAAGCTGGCGCGATCCTCCCGGAGACAGCCCATGAGCGACGACAAGACACCCGGTTTCGGCCAGTTCGTCCCCGGCTTCGACTTCCTGCAGAACCTGGCCAAGGGCGCTTCCCAAGCGGTGCCGCAGATGCCCAACCTGTCGGCCTGGGTCGCCCCCACGCTCAACGTCCAGGAGCTCGAGAAGCGCATCGGCGAGATGAAGGCAGTGCACTTCTGGCTCGAGCAGAACTCGCGTGCGCTCGGCGCGACCATCCAGGCACTGGAGGTCCAGAAGATGACGCTGGCCACCCTGCAGGGCATGAATGTCGCCGTCGGCGACCTGGCCAAGGCCCTGACACCCAGATCCCCGGCGGGCGCCGCCTCCGCGCCCAAGGCCGCCAGCGCGCCGGCGGACGGGGCGGGCAGTGCGGACCACGCGGGGAACGGCAAGGCCAAGTCGGCCGGCCCCGCCGCACTGGTCGATCCGATGCAGTGGTGGGGCGCCCTCACCCAGCAGTTCCAGCAGATCGCCGCCGATGCCATGAAGGATGTCGGCCGCCACACGGGCGTCGACGCCGCCCGCACCATGACCACCGGCATGGCGCAGGACGCCATGAAATCCGCAGCCGACATCATGCGATCGGCCTCGCCGGGCTCGGGCGCCAAGCCGGCACGCAAGGCGGCCGCTCCCCGCAAGCCGGCGGCCAAATCGGCCGGCCGCAAATCACCTGCCCGCTGACCGTCCCGCCTCCATGCAACTGTTCCCCTTCGGCCACGCCACCCACCCGGACTGGCAGATGGCTGCCGGCCTGGTCCTGGCGCAGTTGCGCGCCCAGATGGCCCTGCCCGAGTACGCCTCCTCGCCCACGCTCGGGCTGCTGTACATCACCGACCACTATGCGTCGCAGGCGCAGGAGATCCTCGACCACCTGGGCGCCGAACTGCCGGAGGTGACCGACTGGTCCGGCACGGTGGGCGTGGGCATCGCCTCCAGCAACGTCGAATACATCGACGAGCCCGCGCTCGCGGTGATGCTGTGCGCCGTGCCGCCCGACCAGTACCGGGTGTTCTCCGGCGTCGCCCCGCTGGGCACCGGCGACGGCATGGGGTTCGAGCCGCACACGGCGCTGGTGCATGCGGACGCGACCACGCCCGACGTCGCCGAACTGATCGCCGAGATGGCGGGCCGGACCGCCACCGGCTACCTGTTCGGCGGTCTGGCCGCCAGTCGCGGCGACGCCGTGCAGTTCGCCATCGGCGGCAACGGCAACATCAAGGGACAGGGCAAGGCCGGCGGCGTGTTCCGGGGCGGCCTGTCGGGCGTGGCGTTCGCCGACGGCGTGGCCCTGGTCTCGCGCGTCACGCAGGGCTGCCAGCCGCTGGGCAAGCAGCGGACCGTGACCGCCGCCGAGGGCAACGTGCTGCTGACCCTCGACGGCCGGCCCGCGCTGGACGTGCTGCTGGAGGAGGCGGGCATCTCGCTGGACGAACCGCAGCGCGCGATGGCCACGCTGCGGGCGACCCTGGTCGGCCTGACCGAGCCGGGCGCCGACGTCATCGGCCGGCCGGGCACCTTCGGCACCGACGTGGTGGTGCGCCACATCATCGGCCTGGATCCCGGCCGCCACGCCGTCGCCGTGGCCAGCCAGGTGGCGCCTGGCATGCGCATGGCGTTCTGCAACCGCAACGCGCAGGCCGCCCGCGCCGACCTGATTCGCATCTGCGCCGAGATCCGCGAAGAGCTCGAGCCCGAGGAGCTGTCGCTGCCAGTGGCCACCGCCCTGGCGGCACCCGAGGCGCAGTCGGCGCCGAATCCGGCGCGGCGCATCGCCGGCGCCATCTACGTGAGCTGCGCCGGTCGCGGCGGGTCCCACTTCGGCGGCCCGAGCGCCGAGCTGCAGATCGTGCGCCGCGCCCTCGGGGACGTGCCGCTGGTCGGCTTCTTCGCGGGCGGCGAGATCGCCCGCCACCACCTGTACGGCTACACCGGCGTGCTGACCGTCTTCCGTTAGAGTTCCGCCCCATGGCCGGCAAGACACGCAGTTCCTCCAAGTCGGCGCGCGGGCGCGCGCCGAGCCTCTGGCGCGGCATCGCCTGGGCGCTGTCGCCGGCCCGGCGGCGGCAGCAGGGCGGCTCGGGCCTCGGTGCCCGGACCCTGGTGGCCACCCTGCGTCATGGCAAGCCGCTGCGCCGCTGGATGGCGGTGGTCCAGGACCTGCGCTCGCGCGGGCTGATCGAGGACGAGTCGCGCGAGTACCTGCGGGCCCTGCGCCCGTCGGTGCAGCGGCACACCGACGTGCCGGCCCGCGTCGCTCAGCTGATCGATCACCTCGACTGGATGGAGACCGCCTTCCAGCCGAAGGCCTTCGAACAGCTGGCCCGCGGCAAGGCCGTCGTGCTGGCGGAACTGCCGCCCCCGCGCGGCTACGAGGCCATGCAGCTGCAGGTGCAGCGCCCGGCCCGCCACAGCCCGGAAGGGGAACTGCTGCTGACGCTGTCGCTGCGCCGCTCGCCGCAGGTGCAGCCGGCCGCCCAGCCGGTGCAGATCGCGGTGCTGGCGTTCACCCGCATCCGTCTCGAGGGCTTGCCGTGCCTGGCCATCGGTGGCGTGCGGGGCCAGCGCGACGCGACCGGCCGGGTGTCGGCCACCGAGATCGCCCAGGCGCTGCACGGCTGGAAGGCGCCGGTGCTCATGGTGCGCGTGGCGCAGGAGCTGGCGCGCTTCTGGGGCCTGCACCTGGTCGGACTCAACCCGGCCTCGCACCGGCTGCACGACTGGCGCTACCAGTGGCGCAAGGCGCACCGCGAGTCGGCCCAGCGCATCTACGCCAGCTACGACGCCCTGTGGGAGCACTTCGGCGCCAAGAAGGGCCCGCCGGGCTGGGTGGTGCTGCCGCTGCACTCGGACGAGAAACTCTCGGCGACGGCGCTCTCGCCCGAGAAGCGGGCCCGCCAGACCCGCCGTGCCGACTTCTGGATCCGGATGCGCAACCTGCTGCGCCACGAGTTCCGGCGGCACCTGGTGCGCCAGGCTCCGGAGAGCCGGCTCGGCGGCATCACCCAGAACCTGGGGCCGCGCACGATCATGGCCGAGCCCAGCGAATGGGACGACCGCGACTTCGAGGACAGCGAGCAGATCGTGCCCTCGCGCTCGATGGATTCCGGGCCCGGCGCCCTCGAGTGATCAGCGGCGCAGCCGCGTGAACGCCTCGAACTCCCAGCTGCGAACGCCCAGCACCAGCGTGTAGCCCTCGCGGTCCTTCTCGGGCAGCTTCTGGTCGGCCTGGTGCTGCTGGGCGAAGTCCTGGGCCACCCGCTGCAGCCGCTCGATGAACGACGGCGCGATCGCGCGGCTGACCGCGCCGTGCACCAGCAGCAGCCCCTCGCCCGGGCCGTCGAAGCCGCCCGCGAAGTAATCCAGCACCACGTGCTCGCGGAAGAAGGCCATCACCGGGCCGTGCGGCCGCCAGCGGAAGGTCTTGGCGAGCTTGAGCCGGTAGCGGTTCAACGGGCGCAGCTCGATGATCCCGATCCGGTCCAGCTGCGCCAGCGCCCGGATGCAGTCGGTCTCCGAAATGCGGTAGGCGCCGGTGATCTGCTCCAGCGTCCATTGGCTCAGAACGCAGATCGCCACCAGCAGCAGCTTGCGGTCGGCCACCACCGCGCGCTCCTGCTCCTGCGTCAGCTCGGTCAGCAGCGGTTGCGCATCGGCCACCCGCCGCGCGAGGTCGGCGAAGTCGATCCGCAGCGCACGGCAGATCGCATCGACGCGGGACAGCGGCATGTCGCCCCTGGCGAGCATCCGCTTGACGCTCGACTCGGCCAGGCCAAGCCGCCCGGCAAGGTCGGCGTAGGTGAGGCCGGCTGCCTTCAGTTCCTTCTTGAGGGCGGCAACGAGGTCGGCAGTCGTGCTCATGGCTGGTATCGCTATTCGATACTCAAGGGTCGAGGAAAGCGCAATGTAGCCGGTATTTGCGACTGTTCTCCCGAACGGTGGCGAGACTGCGGGTCCGTTCATTCCACCCCGAGAAGGAGCCTGCCTTGACCCCCGGACAGTTGCCACCCCGCGAGATCCGCCTGCTCGCCCTGGTCCTCGCGATGCTTGCCCTGGCGGCCGTCGGACCGCACGTCGCGCAGTCGCCCCACTACCACGCGTTCGCCGACCAGCAACCGTTCTGGGGTCTGCCACACGCGTGGAACGTGCTGTCGAACCTGCCGTTCGGGCTGGCGGGCGCCGCCTGCCTGGTCGGTACCGCGCGGCTCGGGCCGCGCGCGCTCAGCGCGACCGAGCGCGTGCTTCTCACGCTGACAGGGATGGGGCTGCTGCTCACCGCGCTCGGCTCGGCCTGGTACCACCTCGCGCCGGGCGACGCGGGCCTGCTGGTGGACCGCGGCGCGATGCTGGTGCCGTTCGCCGGGCTGCTGGGGCTGGCCGGCTGCCGCATCAGCAGCCGGGCCGGCCGCGCGCTGGCGGTCACGGTGCTCGTGGCCGGGCCCGTGGCCCTGAACGTGTGCGCGGCGACCGGGAACCTGTTCCCCTGGAGCGTGCTGCAGGGTGGCGGGCTGCTGATGCTGCTGATGCTGTGGGGCCTGCGCAACGAGACGGCGCTGCCAGTGCGCTGGGGGCTGGTGGTGGCAACCTATGCCGTCGCCAAGCTGTTCGAGGCCGGCGATCACCTCGTGTGGAGCCTCTCCGGCGAGCTGGTGTCCGGGCACGCCCTCAAGCATGCGGTGGCCGCGCTGGCGGTGCTGCCGGTGCTCGGCGCGCTGGAGCGCCTGCGCCGCGGCGGGCAGAATGGCCGCCAGCTGCCGCCACGTGCAGCGGATCCCAGGAGGAGCCTCGCATGAACACCGTCGCCGCCGACCCCGCGGTCGCCCCGGCCGCGCCCGCGCACCCGAACCAGTTCGCCCTGCTGCGCCAGCGCCGCTTCGCGCCCTTCTTCTGGACCCAGTTCGCCGGCGCCGCGAACGACAACCTGTTCAAGTTCGCCTTCACCGTGATGGTGACCTACCAGCTGCAGGTCGGCTGGATGCCGCCGGCCATGGCCGGACTGGTGATCGGCGCGCTGTTCATCCTGCCGTTCCTGCTGTTCTCCGCCACCAGCGGCCAGCTGGCCGACAAGTACGACAAGCGCGCACTGATCCGGTTGGTCAAGTGGCTGGAGGTCGCGATCATGGTGCTGGCGGCCTGGGGGTTCTTCGCCGCCCAGGTGCCGGTGCTGCTGGCCTGCACCTTCCTCATGGGCCTGCACTCCACCCTGTTCGGACCGGTGAAGTTCGCCTACCTGCCGCAGCACCTGGGCGAGCGCGAGCTCACCGGCGGCAACGGCATGGTGGAGATGGGCACCTTCGTCGCCATCCTGCTGGGCAACGTCGCCGGCGGACTGATCGTCGCGGTTCCCGGCGTGGGGCCGGCCTGGGTCGGGATCGCCTGCATCGCCGCCGCCCTGGCCGGCCGGCTGGTGGCGCAGTTCATTCCAGCCTCGCCGCCGACCGACCCGCAACTGGCGATCAACTGGAATCCCGTCAGCGAGACCTGGCGCAACCTGCGGCTGGCGCGCGGCAACCGGGTCGTGTTCCGCTCGCTGCTGGGCATCAGCTGGATGTGGTTCTTCGGGGCCGTCTTCCTCAGCCAGTTCCCCAGTTTCGCCAAGGAGGTGCTGCACGGCGACGAGCAGGTTGCCTCGCTGCTGCTGGTGGTGTTCTCGGTCGGCATCGGCGCCGGCTCGCTGCTGTGCGAGGTGCTCTCGCGCCGCCACGTCGAGATCGGCCTGGTGCCGCTGGGCGCCATCGGCATGTCGGTGTTCTCGGTCGACCTGTACTTCGCCTCGCGCGGACTGCCGGCGGTCGCGCCGCAGGCACTGGGCGCCTTCCTCGCGCAGCCTGCCCACTGGCGCGTGATGGCCGACCTGGCGCTGCTGTCGCTGTTCGCCGGCTTGTACAGCGTGCCGATGTACGCGCTGATCCAGCTGCGTTCGCAGCCCACCCACCGGGCCCGCATCATCGCGGCCAACAACATCCTGAATGCGCTGTTCATGATCGCCAGCTCGGTGATCGCCGGCGCGTTGCTCAAGGCCGGCTTCGACATCCCGCAGGTGTTCCTGCTGGTCGGGCTGGCCAACGCGGTGGTGGCGACCTACATCTTCCTGCTGGTGCCCGAGTACCTGCTGCGGTTCGTCGCCTGGTTCCTCTCGCGCGTGGTCTACCGGTTCCGCGTGCGCGGCGACGAGCACATTCCCGTCGAGGGCGCGGCGGTGCTGGCCTGCAACCACGTGAGCTTCGTCGACGCGGTGCTGCTCATGGCGGCCAGCCCGCGCCCGATCGTCTTCGTGATGGACCACCGGATCTTCCGGATTCCGGTGCTGGGCGCGTTGTTCCGGCTGGCCAGGGCGATCCCGATCGCCCCGCAGAAGGAGGACCCTGCCGTCTACGAAACCGCGTTCGAGCGCGCGGCACAGGTGCTGCGTGAGGGCGACCTGCTGGGCATCTTTCCCGAAGGCGCGATCACCCGGGACGGCCAGCTGCAGGAGTTCCGCGGCGGGGTGGCCAAGATCCTGGAGCGCGCGCGGGCCGATGGCGTGGAGCCGCCGGTGATCCCGATGGCGCTCACCCACTTGTGGGGGTCGTTCTTCAGCCGCGCGGAGCAGGGCCGCGCGATGGTGCGGCCGTTCCGGCGCGGGCTGTTCAACCGGGTCGGTCTGAACGTGGGCGAGCCGATGCCGGCCACCCAGGTGCAGCCGGCGGCGTTGCGCACGCGCGTGGCGCAGCTGCTCCAGTCCTGAGCCTGGCGGGCGCACGCCGGTCCCTGCACGGGGCCGTCGGTGCGCGTCGCTTCCAACATGAGGAGGAAAACATCATGAGCAAGGCGATGCGCCTGTCCGAGCAATGGTTCCGCCGCGGCCTGTGGCTGCTGGCACTGGTGTTTGCCGCGTTCCTGATCGGGTTGGGCAGTGCGCTGGTGGGCGACCTGCCGAAGGTCGAACAGCAGCGCGAACTCGACGACTTCCTGGACCGCCCGCGCGCCGAGGCGCTGCGCACCGACATCGAGCTGGCCGAGCGGCAGCAGCGCGAGGCGCAGGCGGCGCTCGAGCAGGCCCGGCTGAAGCTGCAGGTGGCGCGGTCCGATTCGCGCACGGTGCGCGAGACCTTCAACAACTGGCTGGCGACGCGCCGCGCCACCCAGCTGGCCGACCAGGATCCGGAGCTCCTCTCGCGCACCCGGCACCTCGATGCACTGATGCAGGGTGAACGCAAGGCGCAGGCTGCGCTGGAGCAACAGGAACAGGTGGCGCTCGATGCGCGCCAGCGCGAGGAGCGCGACCGCCGCGAGCTGGGCGCGCTGGAGCAGGCCGCGCAGGAGCGGTGGCGGGCCGAGCAGCGCAAGGTGGAGCTGCGGGTGTTCCTGTACCGGCTCGCGCTGACCCTGCCGCTGCTCGCCGTGGCGGGATGGCTGTTCCGCAGCAACGCGCGCCGCGGCACCTGGTGGCCCTTCGTGTGGGGCTTCATCTTCTTCGCGCTGTTCGCCTTCTTCGTGGAGCTGGTGCCCTACCTGCCCAGCTACGGCGGGTACGTGCGGTACGCAGTCGGCATCGTGGTGACCGTGCTGGTCGGACGCCAGGCCATCGTCGCCCTGGAGCGCTATCGGCAGCGCCAGCAGCAGGCCGAGGCCCTGCCCGATCCGCAGCGGCGCCAGGAACTTCCCTACGACACCGCGCTGCAACGGCTGGCCAAGAGCGCCTGCCCGGGCTGCGAACGGGTGGTCGACCTGAAGAACGAGTCGATCGATTTCTGCCCGCACTGCGGCATCTGCCTGTTCGACCGCTGTGGCGCCTGCCGCACGCGCAAGAACGCGTTCGCGAAGTTCTGCCACGCCTGCGGAACACCCGCGGGCGTCGGGCTCACCCAGCTCGTGGCCGCCGACGGCCGGCCGGCGCCGGCCTGATCAGCCCCGGCGCCTGGCCTGCAGGCGCCGCCGCAGGCGCCGGGCCGCCGCCCGCGACCAGCGCCACGGCCAGGAGGCACGCACGGGGGCCAGCAGGGTTTCCTTCCACGCGATCCACCGGTCGTGCGCGGCCGCGAACCAGTGCAGGCGCATCAGCGCCGGCCGGGTGAGGGTGTACAGGCGCGCGACGGCGGCCGTTCCCACCAGCTTCGCGGCCACCACCACGGCGGCGCCGAGCAGCACATGGCCGTGTCCGAGGGCCCACAACGCCAGCAGCTTCACCGGCAGCAGCAGCAAGGCCGGCACGCCGAACAGCGCCAGGGCGGCAGGCGGCGGGAGCGCCCGGATGCGCGGCTCCAGCCAGCGCAGGCGCAGGCGCGCCGACAGCCAGACCAGCGCGCGCTGCAGCGGCTCCCAGCCCCATTCCTCGAACAGGATCAGCAGTGCGAGCGGCCAGCCGAGGAGCCGGTGCAGGAGCGTCAGGAGCTTGGGGGGCGAAGGCCGCATCGCGGCGCGATGGTACGCCGCCGGGCCGTCGTGGGCCCGGCGCGCCCGGATGGACTCAGACGCCGCGCGCGCGGTCGCGCCGGAACTGCTCGCGGAACGCCGCGAACCGGCCGGCGTCGAGCGCATCGCGCACTTCCTGCATCAGGTTCAGGTAGTAGTGCAGGTTGTGGATGGTCGCCAGCATCGGCGCCAGCATCTCGCCGCAGCGCTCCAGGTGGTGCAGGTAGGCGCGCGAGAAGCCGCCGCTCACGGTGCCGTCCGGCGCCGTGGTGCCCTTGCAGGCGTAGCAGCTGCAGGTCTCGTCGAGCGGCCGCTCGTCGCTGCGATGCCGCGCGTTGCGGATCTTCAGGTCGCCGAACCGCGTGAACAGGTGGCCGTTGCGCGCGTTGCGGGTCGGCATCACGCAGTCGAACATGTCGACGCCGCTGGCGACGCCGTCCACCAGGTCTTCCGGCGTGCCCACGCCCATCAGGTACCGCGGCTTGTGGGCCGGCAACCGGTGCGGCGTGTGCGCCATGATGCGCAGCATGTCGTCCTTGGGCTCGCCCACGCTCACGCCGCCGACGGCATAGCCGGGGAAGTCCATCTCCACCAGCGCCGCCAGCGATTCCTCGCGCAGGTGCTCGAACATGCCGCCCTGCACGATGCCGAAGAGCGCGTTCGGGTTGGCCAGCCGCGCGAACTCCGCCTGGCAGCGGCGCGCCCAGCGCAGGCTCAGCTCCATCGAGAAGCGGGCCTCGGCTTCGGTGGTGATGTGGCCCTTGGTCTCGTACGGCGTGCACTCGTCGAATTGCATGACGATGTCGCTGTTCAGCACGGTCTGGACCTGCATCGAGACCTCGGGCGTGAGGAACAGCTTGTCGCCGTTGACGGGCGAGGCGAACTTCACGCCCTCCTCGCTGATCTTGCGCATCTCGCCCAGGCTCCAGACCTGGAACCCGCCGGAGTCCGTGAGGATCGGGCGCGGCCACTTCTCGAAGCCGTGCAGGCCGCCGAAGTGGTCGAGGACGTCCAGCCCGGGCCGCATCCAGAGGTGGAAGGTGTTGCCCAGGATGATCTGGGCGCCCATCTCCTCCAGCGAGCGCGGCGTGACGCCCTTGACGGTGCCGTAGGTCCCGACGGGCATGAAGATCGGCGTCTGCACGACGCCGTGGTTGAGGGTGAGGCGGCCGCGGCGGGCCTGGCCCTCGGTGGCGAGGAGTTCGAACTGGAGCATGTCAGGGGCGGCGGCGCTCGAGCAGCATCGAGTCGCCGTAACTGAAGAAGCGGTACTGCTGGGCCACGGCATGGCGGTACAGCGCCATCACGTGGTCGTGGCCCGCAAAGGCGCTGACCAGCATCATCAGCGTCGACTTGGGCAGGTGGAAGTTGGTCACCAGGAGATCCACCACCCGGAAGGCGAAGCCCGGCGTGATGAAGATGCTGGTGTCGCCGCGGGCCTGGCCGGTCGAGGCCCAGGATTCCAGCGTGCGGACGGTCGTGGTGCCGACCGCGACGATGCGGCCGCCGCGCTCGCGGGCGCGGGCGATCGCCTCCTGCGTCGCGGCCGGCACGTCGTACCACTCGCTGTGCATGCGGTGCTCGGCGATGTTCTCGACCTTGACCGGCTGGAAGGTCCCGGCGCCCACGTGCAGCGTGAGGCCGGCGCGCTCGACGCCACGCGCGGCCAGCGCGTCGAGCACCTGCGCGTCGAAATGCAGCGCGGCGGTCGGGGCAGCCGCCGCGCCGGGGTTCCGCGCGAACACGGTCTGGTAGCGCGCCTCGTCCTGCGCGGTGTCGGCGTGCTCGATGTACGGCGGCAGCGGCACGTGCCCGTGGCGCGCCATCATCGCCAGCGGGTCGTCGCTGAACTGCAGGTGGAACAGCGCGCCGTCGTCGTCGGGCCAGCGGCCCAGCAGCGTGGCCGTGAAGCCGCCCTGCATCGTCAGCACCGTGCCCACCACGGGTTTCTTGCTCACCTTCATGTGGGCCACCACGCGCTGCTGCGGCAGCACGCGTTCCACCAGCAGTTCGAGCCGTCCGCCGGACGGCTTCTCGCCGTACAGGCGCGCCTTCACGACCTGGGTGTCGTTGAACACCAGCAGATCCCCCGGGGCGAGCAGGGCGGGCAGCGCGCGGAAGATGCGGTCGACGGGCGGTGCGGTGCGGCCGTCGAGCAGCCGCGAGGCGCTGCGCTCGGTGGCGGGGTGCTGGGCGATCAGCTCGGGGGGGAGGGCGAAGTCGAAGTCCGCCAGCGTGAAGTCGCGCATCGCTTGAGGGCCGGACGGGCCCGTTCCAAGGTGTTGAAGAGGCAGAATTCTCCCATGCCCGCCGCCAAGGCCTTGTCCGAACCGCAGAAAGCCTTGCTCAAGCTGGGCCTGGCACGCGACATCGACCTGGCGCTGCACCTGCCGCTGCGCTACGAGGACGAGACACGCATCGTGCAGCTGCGCGACGCGCGCGAAGGCGAGGTTGCCCAGATCGAGGGCACGGTCACCGAGTGCCAGATCGCCTTCCGCCCGCGCCGGCAGCTGGTCGTGACCGTGGACGACGGCAGCGACACCTGCGTGCTGCGCTTCTTCAGCTTCTACCCCTCGCAGCAGAAGGCACTGGCGGTCGGCCAGCGCATCCTGGCCCGGGGCGAACTGAAGGGCGGCTTCCTGGGCTGGCAGATGGTGCACCCCACCTGCCGGACCGCCGGCGGCGCATTGCCCGAGGCACTGACGCCCGTGTACCCGACGGTCGCCGGCCTGCCCCAGGCCTACTTGCGCAAGGCCGTGCTCGCCGGGCTCGCGCGGGCCGACCTGGCCGAGACGGTGCCGCCGCAGTTCATGCCGCAGCTCGCGCTGCGCGAGGACTGGACCTTGCGCGAGGCGCTCGATTTCCTGCACCACCCGCGGCCCGACACCTCGATCGCGTCGCTGGAGGACCGCAGCCATCCGGCGTGGCAGCGGCTCAAGGCCGAGGAGCTGCTGGCCCAGCAGTTGTCGCAACTGCAGAGCAAGCGCGAGCGCGACCGCCTGCGCGCCCCGCCCCTGCAGGCACGTCCGGGCGGGCTGCACGAGCAGCTGCTGCAGGTGCTGCCGTTCGCGCTGACGGCGGCGCAGCGCCGCGTCGGCGAGGAGATCGCCGCCGACCTGGCCGCACCCGTGCCGATGCACCGGCTGCTGCAGGGCGATGTCGGCTCCGGCAAGACCGTGGTGGCGGCGCTCGCGGCGTCGATGGCGATCGACGCCGGCTGGCAGTGCGCCCTGATGGCCCCCACCGAGATCCTGGCGGAGCAGCACTTCCACAAGCTGGTCCACTGGCTGGAGCCGCTGCTGGCGCCGGGCGGGCGGGGCGTGGCCTGGCTCACCGGCAGCCAGAAGAAGAAGGAACGCACCGCGATGCTCGAGCGCATCGCCAGCGGCGAGGCCGCGCTCGTGGTGGGCACCCATGCCGTCATCCAGGACCAGGTGCAGTTCGCACGCCTGGGGCTGGCCATCATCGACGAGCAGCACCGGTTCGGCGTGGCGCAGCGGCTCGCGCTGCGGGGCAAGCTGCAGGACGACGGCCGGGAGCCGCATTCGCTGATGATGACCGCCACGCCGATCCCGCGCACGCTGGCCATGAGCTACTACGCCGACCTCGACGTGTCCACCATCGACCAGCTGCCGCCCGGTCGCACGCCGGTGGTCACCAAGGTGATCGCCGACAGCCGCCGCGACGAGGTCGTCGAGCGGATCCGGTCGCAGCTGGCGCAGGGCCGGCAGGTGTACTGGGTCTGCCCGCTGATCGAGGAGAGCGAGGCACTCGACCTGACCAATGCCACGGCCACGCACGAGGAGCTGTCGGCGGCGCTGCCGGGCGTGATGGTGGGCCTGCTGCACTCGCGCATGCCGCCGGCGGAGAAGAAGGCCGTGATGGCGCTGTTCTCCGCCGGCCAGATGGGCGTGCTGGTCTCCACCACGGTGATCGAGGTCGGCGTCGACGTGCCGAACGCCTCGCTGATGGTGATCGAGCACGCCGAGCGGTTCGGCTTGTCGCAGCTGCACCAGCTGCGCGGCCGGGTCGGCCGCGGCGCCGCGGCATCGGCCTGCGTGCTGCTCTATGCGTCCGGCGAGAACGGCCGGTTGGGCGAGACCGCACGCGCGCGCCTCAAGGCCATGGTCGAGACCGCCGACGGCTTCGAGATCGCCCGGCGCGACCTGGAGATCCGCGGGCCGGGCGAGTTCCTGGGCGCGCGCCAGTCCGGCGCGCCGCTGCTGCGCTTTGCGGACCTGGTGACCGACGCCCACCTGCTGGAGGCGGCGCGCGCCGTGGCCCCGCAGATGCTCGATCGGTTTCCGGAAAACGCCCGCCGGCACACGGCCCGCTGGTTGGGTGGAAAATCCGACTACCTCAAGGCCTAGCGCATGACACTGACCGAGCTGAAATACATCGTCGCCGTCGCCCGCGAGAAGCACTTCGGCAAGGCGGCCGAAGCCTGCTTCGTCTCGCAGCCGACGCTGTCCGTGGCGATCAAGAAGCTCGAGGACGAGCTGGAGGTGAAGCTGTTCGAGCGCAGCGCCAACGAGGTGAGCGTCACCCCGCTCGGCGAGGAGATCGTGCGGCAGGCGCAGAGCGTGCTGGAGCAGGCGGCCGCCATCAAGGAGATCGCCAAGCGCGGGAAGGACCCGTTGGCCGGCCCGCTGAAGCTGGGCGTGATCTACACCATCGGCCCGTACCTGCTGCCCGACCTGGTGCGCCAGGCGATCGTGCGCACGCCGCAGATGCCGCTGATGCTGCAGGAGAACTTCACCGTCAAGCTGCTGGAGATGCTGCGCACCGGCGAGATCGACTGCGCGATCATGGCCGAGCCCTTCCCTGATACCGGGCTGGCGCTCGCGCCGCTGTACGACGAGCCGTTCCTGGCCGTGGTCCCCAGCGCGCACCCGTTCGCGCAGCGCAAGACCATCACCGCCCAGGAGCTCAAGAGCGAGACGATGCTGCTCCTGGGCAACGGGCACTGCTTTCGCGACCACGTGCTGGAGGTCTGCCCCGAGTTCGCGCGGTTCTCCAGCGACGCCGAAGGCATCCGCAAGAGCTTCGAGGGCTCGTCGCTGGAGACCATCAAGCACATGGTGGCGGCCGGCATGGGCGTGACCCTGGTGCCGCGCCTGTCGGTGCCCAAGGACGCCCTGGATGCCAAGCCGCGCCGCCGCCGGGAGGACCCGGCCTTCGTGCACTACATCCCCTTCGAGGGCGAGCCGCCGATGCGCCGCGTGGTGCTGGCGTGGCGTCGCAGCTTCACCCGCTACGAGGCCATCGCCGCCCTGCGCAACGCCATCTATGCCTGCGAGCTGCCGGGCGTCAAGCGCCTGTCCTGAGCCGCCCGCAGGGCGTTCCCGACCCCATTCGAATCGAGCCGTTCCCATGTCGTCCCAAGAATCCCTCCACCAGCCAGGCATCCTGGAAGGCGTGCCGGCCGTCGCCCGCTACGTCCTGTTCACCATGGCCGGCGACCAGCAGGCCGCACAGGCCATCCGTGACGCGCTGACGCGGCTGTCGCCGCTGGTCAATGGCCGCGACGTGGTGGTCGGCATCGGTCCTTCGCTGGTCCGGGCGCTGGGCGGCGACATCCCCGGGCTGCACGAGTTCCCGAGCGACTTGTCCGGCCGCGTGAAGGTGCCGTCCACCCCGGGGCAGTTGTGGTGCTGGGTGCGCGGCGACGACCTGGGCGAGCTGCTGCACGTCACGCGCAAGGTGCAGAAGGCGCTGGCGCCGGTGTTCGCGTTGCGCCACGTGGTGGACGCCTTCCGCCACCGGCACGACACCGAGAGCGGGTTCGGCCGCGACCTCACCGGTTTCGAGGACGGCACCGAGAACCCGACCGGGGAGGAAGCCCTGGCGGCCGCCTTCGTCCACGGCCAGGGCCCCGGACTGGATGGCGCCAGCTTCGTCGCCGTGCAGCAGTGGGTGCACGACCTCGACGCGTTCGACGCGATGCCCACGCAGGAGCAGGACCACTGCATCGGGCGGCGGCTGTCGGACAACGAGGAGATCGAGGACGCGCCCGAGTCGGCGCACGTCAAGCGCACGGCGCAGGAGAGCTTCGATCCGCCGGCGTTCCTCCTGCGCCGCTCGATGCCGTGGATGGCCAGCACCCAGGCCGGGCTGATGTTCGTGGCCTTCGGCTGCTCGCACGCTGCCTTCGAAGCGCAGATGCGCCGCATGGCCGGCCTCGACGACGCGATCGTCGATGGCGTGTTCCGCCTGTCCAAGCCTGTCACCGGCGCGTACTTCTGGTGCCCGCCGCTGCGCGGCGGCCAGCTCGACCTGCAGCAGCTGGGCCTGGCCTGAACGCCCGGGCCTATCGGATCCATTGACCGGGGCTGTTGCCCGGCCGCGCTGCCGGTCCCTATAAGGAAGCCTTCCACCCACTTCCAGGAGATCCGATGAGCAACAACGCCCCCGCCATCAACATCGGCATCAGCGACACCGACCGCGCCGCGATCGCGCAGGGCCTGAGCCGCCTGCTCGCCGACACCTACACCCTGTACCTGACCACCCACAACTTCCACTGGAACGTGACGGGCCCGATGTTCAACACGCTGCATGCGATGTTCATGCAGCAGTACACCGACCTGTGGGGCTCGGTCGACCTGGTCGCCGAGCGCATCCGGGCGCTGGGGCACTTCGCCCCCGGCTCCTATGCGGCCTTCGGGAAGCTGGCGTCCGTGTCGGACGCGCCGGCGGAGCCGCCCAAGGCGCTGGAGATGGTGCGGATCCTGGTCAAGGGACACGAAGCTGTCGCCCGCACCGCCCGCGAGCTGGTACCGGTGGCCGACAAGGCCGGCGACGAACCCACGCTCGACCTGCTGACCCAGCGCCTGGACTTCCACGAGAAGACGGCGTGGATGCTGCGCAGCATGCTGGAGGAGTGAGCCCTGCAGGCTCTACCATCGCTGCATGCGATGGCGCGACGGCCGGCTGGCTCTCTATCTCGATCTGATCCGCTGGGACCGGCCAGCCGGCTGGCTGCTGCTGCTCTGGCCCACGCTGGGCGCGTTGTGGATCGCGGCGCACGGCTTTCCGGGCTGGCACCTGCTGGCGGTGTTCACGCTGGGGACCATCCTGATGCGCAGCGCGGGGTGCTGCGTGAACGACGTGGCCGACCGCGACTTCGACCGGCACGTCAAGCGCACGGCACAGCGACCGGTCACGTCGGGCAAGGTGTCGGCGCGGGAGGCGCTCCTGGTCGGGGCGGTGCTGGCGCTGGCGGCGTTCGGCCTGGTGCTGACAACCAACGCGGCCACCATCGCGTGGTCGGTGGCCGCGCTGGGCATCACGCTGCTCTATCCCTTTGCCAAGCGCGTGGTGTCCATGCCGCAGGCCGTGCTGGGCGTGGCGTTCAGCTTCGGCATCCCGATGGCCTTCGCGGCCGTGCAGTCGCGGGTGCCGCCCACGGCCTGGCTGCTGCTGCTGGGCAACCTGTTCTGGGTGCTGGCGTACGACACCGAGTACGCGATGGTCGACCGCGACGACGACCTCAGGATCGGCATCCGGACGTCGGCAATCACCCTCGGCCAGGCCGACGTGCCGGTGGTGATGGCCTGCTACGGCAGCTTCCTGGCGCTGTGGGTGCTGGTGCTTGCGCCGCGTGGCCTGGGCCTGCCGTTCCAGCTCGGCGTCGCGGCCGCCGCGGTGCAGGCCCTGTGGCACTGGCGGCTGATCCGCGACCGCAGCCGCGAGGGCTGCTTCCGTGCCTTCCGGCTGAACCACTGGGTGGGCTTTGCCGTGTTCGCCGGCATCGTGGCCAGCTACGGGCTGCGCTGATCAGCGGCCGAACTCGTCGCCCAGTTCCCGCGCGCGCCGCTCGGCGGCATGCAGCGCCTTGACGAACAGCGCCTTCACATCATCGCCTTCGAGGCTGGTGAGGGCGGCGTAGGTGGTCCCGCCCTTGGAGGTGACGCGCTCGCGCAGCACCTCCGGCGGATCGTCGGAGGCGCGCGCCAGTTCGGCGGCGCCCGCGAACGTTCCGATGGCCAGCTGCAGGGCCTGCCGGGGCGGCAGGCCCATCTCGGCGCCGGCCTGCCGCATCGCCTCGAGGAAGTAGAAGACGTAGGCCGGCCCGGAGCCCGACAGCGCGGTGACGGCATCCAGCTGCTGCTCCTGGTCGACCCACAGGGTCGCGCCGGTGGGGGCGAGGACCTGTTCCACCAGGCCGCGGTCGTCGTCCGTCACGCCGTCGCGCGCGAACAGCGCGGTCATCCCGCGCCCGACCAGTGCCGGCGTGTTGGGCATGCTGCGCACCACGCGCTGGCTGCCCAGCCAGCCCGCGATGGTCTCGGAGCGGATGCCGGCGGCCACGCTCAGGTGCAGTGCCGCCTCGGTGTGCGGCGCCACCGGCCGGGCCGCATCGCGGAACGCCTGCGGCTTGACCGCCCACACCACCAGGCCGGCACGTGCCAGCGCGGGGCCGGCCTCGGACTGGGCGCGCACGCCGTGCTCGCGCAGGAGGCGCTCGCGGGCGTCGGCCCAGGGTTCGACGACCTCGAGCTGGTCGGCCGGCAGGCCTTGCCGCAGCAGGCCGCCCAGGATGGCCGTGGCCATGTTGCCGCCTCCGATGAAGGCGATGGGTCGGGTGGGGGGAGTCGGACCGGCGCTGCGCATGTCGCGCGAGTCTAACGGCGGCTCCTGCTGGGTCGGGGACAATCGGGGGATGCAGAGGACGGAATTGTTGGCACGCCTGGAGCGGCCGCAGACATGGGACGTGGCGGTGGTCGGTGGCGGCGCCACCGGGCTGGGCGTGGCGCTGGACGCCGCGGCGCGCGGGTTTTCGGTGGTGCTGATCGAATCGCACGACTTCGCCGGGGGCACCTCGTCGCGGGCGACCAAGCTGGTGCATGGCGGCGTGCGCTATCTCGCGCAGGGCAACATCGCCCTGGTGCGCGAGGCGCTGCACGAGCGCACGACGCTGCTGAACAACGCACCCCATCTGGCGCAGCCGCTGGCCTTCGTGATGCCGTCGTACAAGCTCTGGGAGACGCCGTTCTACGGCGCCGGACTCAAGCTGTATGACGCGCTGGCCGGGCGCGCCGGCCTGGCCCCCACGCGCTTCCTCAGTCGCGCGCAGACGCTGCAGTCGCTGCCGACGGCGCGGCCGCAGGGGCTCAAGGGCGGGGTCGAATACTGGGATGGCCAGTTCGACGATGCGCGGCTGGCCATGGCGCTGGCGCGCACGGCCCAGCGCCATGGCGCGCTGCTGGTCAACTACTGCGCCGCCACCGGCCTGGTCCACCAGGGCGGGCGGGTCGCCGGCGTGCGCTGCGAGGACCGCGAGACCGGGCGGGCCTTCGAGCTGCGGGCGCGCTGCGTGATCAATGCCGCCGGCGTGTGGGTCGACCGCCTGCGCCAGCAGGATGGCGAGGCGGTCGGCCGCGCGATCCAGCCGATCGTGGCGCCCAGCCAGGGCGTCCACGTCGTGGTCGACCGCGACTTCCTGCCGGGCCGGCACGCCCTGATGGTGCCCAAGACGGCCGACGGCCGCGTCCTGTTCGGCGTCCCCTGGCTGGGCAAGGTGATCCTCGGCACCACCGACACGCCCCGCACCGACCTGCCGCGTGAGCCGCGGCCGTTCGAGGAGGAACTGGACTTCATCCTGCGCGAAGCCGGCCGCTACCTGGTGCGCGCGCCACGGCCGCAGGACATCCGCAGCCTGTGGGTGGGCCTGCGCCCGCTGGTCAAGCCGGCCGACGACGAAGGGGCCAACACCAAGGCGCTCAGCCGCGAGCACACCGTGCTGGTCAGCCGGTCCGGCCTGGTCACCGTGACCGGTGGCAAGTGGACCACCTACCGGGCGATGGCCGAGGACGTGCTGGAGCGCTGCTTCGGCGCCCAGCTGCTGCACCGGGCGCCGGCAGGCGTGACCGCCAGCCTGAAGCTGGTCGGGGCCGAGCCGGCCGTCACGCCGGCCCATCCGATCAGCGAGGCACCGGGCGTGCACCTGTATGGCAGCGAGGCGATCGCGGTGGCCGCGCTGCCCGGCGCCGGCGTCGAACTGGGCGGCGGACTCACCGAGGCGATGGTGCGCTTCGCGGCGCGGCAGGAGTACGCCCGCACGGTCGAAGACGTGCTGGCCCGCCGCTCGCGGCTGCTGTTCCTGGACGCCCGCCTGGCGGCGCGGCTGGCTCCGTCAGTGGCGGCGCTGCTGCGCGAGGAGACGGGCGCCGACCCGCGTGAAGCCGACTTCATCGCCCTGGCCCGCGGTTACCTGCCCGCCGGCCAGGCATGACCGGCCCCCGCCAGGGCGTTTGACAAGTCCTGTGGACAAGGTATGATCGCGGGCTCGCCTATTTTCAGGCGAGGTTCTGCCCATTCGGAAACGCCCGCAAGCGGTTTGCTGGCGTGGACGGCGGGCCCAAGACTGCCCCGATGCCGCTCGGCCTCGGGGACAAGTTGGGAATACACGAAATGATCCAGACTGAATCCCGGCTCGAAGTCGCCGACAACACTGGCGCGAAGTCCGTTCTTTGCATCAAGGTGCTCGGTGGCTCCAAGCGTCGCTACGCCAGCGTGGGCGACATCATCAAGGTGAGCATCAAGGAAGCCGCTCCGCGTGGCCGCGTCAAGAAGGGCGAGGTCTACAGCGCCGTGGTGGTGCGCACCGCCAAGGGCATCCGTCGCGGCGACGGCTCCCTGGTCAAGTTCGACGGCAACGCCGCCGTCCTGCTCAACAACAAGCTGGAGCCGATCGGCACCCGCATCTTCGGCCCGGTGACGCGCGAGCTGCGCACCGAGAAGTTCATGAAGATCGTGTCGCTGGCCCCGGAAGTCCTGTAAGGGGAACGCAATGAACAAGATTCGCAAAGGCGACGAGGTCATCGTCCTCGCGGGCCGTGACAAGGGCAAGCGCGGCAAGGTCGTGCTGCGCAAGGACGACGAGAAGGTCGTGGTCGAGGGCATCAACCTGGTGAAGAAGCACACCAAGCCCAACCCCATGAAGGGCACCACCGGCGGCATCGTGGAGAAGGCCATGCCGATCCACCAGTCGAACGTGGCGATCTTCAATCCCGCCACCGGCAAGGCCGACCGCGTGGGCATCAAGGTTCAGGGCGACAAGCGCGTGCGCGTCTTCAAGTCCAGCGGCGAAGAGATCAAGGTGGCATGACCATGGCACGACTGCAACAGCATTACCGCGAGAAGGTGGTCCCCGAGCTGACCGCCAAGTTCGGCTACAAGTCGCCGATGGAAGTCCCGCGCCTGACCAAGATCACCCTGAACATGGGCGTGAGCGAGGCCGTGGCCGACAAGAAGGTCATGGACAACGCCGTCGGCGACCTGACCAAGATCGCCGGCCAGAAGCCCGTGGTCACCAAGGCCAAGAAGGCCATCGCCGGCTTCAAGATCCGCGAAGGCCAGGCGATCGGCTGCATGGTCACGCTGCGTGGCGTCAAGATGTACGAGTTCCTGGACCGCTTCGTCACGGTGGCCCTGCCCCGCGTGCGCGACTTCCGCGGCATCTCGGGCCGTGCCTTCGACGGCCGCGGCAACTACAACATCGGGGTCAAGGAACAGATCATCTTCCCCGAGATCGAGTACGACAAGGTCGATGCCCTGCGCGGCCTGAACATCAGCATCACGACCACGGCCAAGACCGACGACGAGTGCAAGGCGCTGCTCGCGGGCTTCCGTTTCCCGTTCAAGAACTGAAGGTGCATCGTGGCTAAAACAGCTCTGATCCAACGCGAACTCAAGCGCGACAAACTGGTCGCCCAGTACGCCAAGAAACACGCGGAACTGAAGGCGATCGCCGGCGATGCCAAGAAGAGCGACGAGGAGCGCGCTGCCGCCCGCCTCGCCCTGCAGAAACTGCCGCGCAACGCCAACCCGACCCGCCAGCGCAACCGCTGCGAGATCACCGGCCGTCCGCGTGGCACCTTCCGCCAGTTCGGCCTGGCCCGCAACAAGATCCGCGAGATGGCCTTCACCGGCGACATCCCGGGCGTGATCAAGGCCAGCTGGTAAGCGGCAGGAGAGACAGACATGAGCATGAGTGATCCCATCGCCGACCTGCTGACCCGCATCCGCAATGCGCAGATGGTGGCCAAGCCGACGGTGAGCGTCCCCGCCTCCAACCTCAAGGTCGCGATCGCCCAGGTCCTGAAGGACGAGGGCTACATCGACGGCTTCGCGGTGAAGAAGGACGGCAACAAGAGCGAGCTCGAGATCTCGCTGAAGTACTACGCCGGCCGCCCCGTGATCGAGCGCATCGAGCGCGTGAGCCGCCCCGGCCTGCGCGTCTACAAGGGCGCCACCGCCATTCCGCAGGTCCAGAACGGCCTGGGCGTGGCCATCGTCACCACCCCCAAGGGCGTGATGACCGACCGCAAGGCCCGCGCCAGCGGCGTCGGCGGCGAAGTGCTGTGCTACGTGGCCTAAAGGGAAGGAACGACAAATGTCCCGAGTAGGAAAAATGCCGGTCGCCGTCCCGCAAGGCGTGGACGTGCAGATCAAGGAAGACCAGATCAGCGTCAAGGGCGCCGGCGGCACGCTGTCGCTGGCCCAGAACGCTCTGGTGAAGGTGTCCAGCAAGGACGGCAAGCTGTCGTTCGAGCCGGCCGACGAGTCGCGTGAAGCCAACGCGATGAGCGGCACGATGCGCCAGCTGGTCAACAACATGGTCGTCGGCGTGACCAAGGGCTTCGAGAAGAAGCTGACCCTCGTCGGCGTGGGCTACAAGGCCACGGCGCAGGGTGCCAAGCTGAACCTGTCGGTGGGCTTCTCGCACGCCGTCAACAAGGACATGCCGGCTGGCATCACCGTCGCGACCCCGGCCCCGACCGAGATCGTGATCAAGGGTGCCGACCGCCAGCGCGTCGGCCAGGTGGCCGCCGAGATCCGTGCGATCCGTCCGCCCGAGCCCTACAAGGGCAAGGGCATCCGCTACGCGGACGAGAAGATCACGATCAAAGAAACGAAGAAGAAGTAAGGAGCAGGACGATGTTGACCAAGAAAGAGCAGCGTCTTCGCCGGGCCCGCCAGACCCGCATCCGGATCGCCACCCAGGGCACCGCGCGTCTGACCGTGAACCGCACCAACCTGCACATCTACGCTTCCGTGATCTCCGGCGACGGCAGCAAGGTGCTGGCCTCCGCCTCCACGGCCCAGACCGACCTGCGCAAGTCGCTCGGCGGCTCGGGCAAGGGCGGCAACGTCGCCGCTGCGCAGCAGGTGGGCAAGCTGATCGCCGAGCGCGCCAAGGCCGCCGGCGTCGAGAAGGTCGCGTTCGACCGCGCCGGCTTCGCCTACCACGGCCGCGTCAAGGCGCTGGCCGATGCCGCCCGTGAAGCGGGCCTGCAGTTCTAACGGACACGGATACTCAACATGGCAAAGATTCAAGCGAACCGGCAGGCTGAAGGCCCGGAAGACGGCCTGCGCGAGAAGATGATCGCGGTCAACCGCGTCACCAAGGTGGTCAAGGGCGGCCGGATCCTCGGCTTCGCAGCGCTGACCGTGGTCGGCGACGGCGACGGCCGCGTCGGCATGGGCAAGGGCAAGTCCAAGGAAGTGCCCGCCGCCGTGCAGAAGGCGATGGAAGAAGCCCGTCGCAACATGACCAAGGTGTCCCTCAAGAACGGCACGCTGCACCACAACGTGGTCGGCCGCCATGGCGCTGCGCACGTGATGATGGCTCCCGCCCCCAAGGGCACGGGCATCATCGCCGGCGGCCCGATGCGCGCCGTGTTCGAAGTGATGGGCATCACCGACATCGTGGCCAAGAGCCACGGTTCGACCAACCCCTACAACATGGTCCGCGCCACGTTCGACGCGCTGAAGAACTCCACCACTCCCTCGGAAGTGGCGGCCAAGCGCGGCAAGTCGGTCGAAGACCTGTTCACCGCCTGATCGGAGTCCACGACATGGCCACCCAACAAACCGTCAAGGTGCAGCTGGTGCGCAGCCCCATCGGCACCAAGGAATCGCATCGCGCCACCGTGCGCGGCCTGGGCCTGCGCAAGCTGAACTCGGTCTCCGAGCTGCAGGACACGCCCGCCGTGCGCGGAATGATCAACAAGATCAGCTACCTGGTGAAGGTGCTCTGACATGGAACTCAATACCATCAAGTCCGCCGAGGGCGCGCGCAAGCCGCGCCGCCGCGTCGGCCGTGGCATCGGCTCCGGCCTGGGCAAGACCGCCGGCCGCGGCCACAAGGGCCAGAAGTCGCGTTCGGGCGGCTACCACAAGGTCGGCTTCGAAGGCGGCCAGATGCCGCTGCAGCGCCGCCTGCCCAAGCGCGGCTTCAAGTCGCAGAACCTGAAGTTCAACGGCGAGGTCAGCCTGGCCGCGCTGGAAAAGCTGGGTGCCGCCGAAGTCGACCTGCTGACCCTCAAGCAGGCCGGCCTGGTGGCCGAGATCGTCAAGAACGTGAAGGTCATCAAGTCGGGCGAGCTCAAGCGCGCCGTCAAGCTGACCGGCATCGGCGCGACCGCCGGCGCCAAGGCTGCGATCGAAGCGGCCGGCGGCAGCCTGGCCTGAGCCCGCGCACGCAGGTGACGAAGGAAACAAGTGGCCACTAACGCAGCCCAACTCGCGAAGACCGGCAAGTTCGGCGACCTGCGTCGCCGGCTGGTGTTCCTGTTGCTCGCGCTGGTGGTCTACCGCATCGGCGCGCACATCCCGGTGCCCGGCATCGACCCTGGCCAGCTCCAGCAGCTGTTCAAGGGCCAGCAGGGCGGCATCCTGAGCCTGTTCAACATGTTCTCGGGCGGCGCGCTGTCCCGGTTCACGGTGTTCGCGCTGGGGATCATGCCGTACATCTCGGCCTCGATCATCATGCAGCTGCTCACCTACGTCGTCCCGACGTTCGAGCAGATGAAGAAGGAAGGCGAGGCCGGCCGCCGCAAGATCACGCAGTACACCCGCTACGGCACGCTGGGCCTGGCGCTGTTCCAGTCGCTCAGCATCGCGCTGGCGCTGGAGGCGTCGCCCGGTCTCGTGATCGCCCCGGGCTTCGGCTTCCGCATGACGGCGGTGGTCAGCCTGACGGCCGGCACGATGTTCCTGATGTGGCTGGGCGAGCAGATCACCGAGCGTGGCCTTGGAAACGGGATTTCGATCCTGATCTTCGCAGGGATCGCCGCGGGGCTGCCCAACGCGATCGGCGGGCTGCTGGAGCTGGTGCGCACGGGTGCGATGAACATCCTGGTGGCCATCTTCATCGTGGTGCTGGTGGCGCTGGTGACCTACCTGGTCGTGTTCATCGAGCGCGGCCAGCGCAAGATCCTCGTCAACTACGCGCGGCGCCAGGTCGGCAACAAGGTCTACGGCGGACAGTCGTCGCACCTGCCCCTGAAGCTGAACATGGCCGGCGTGATCCCGCCGATCTTCGCGTCGTCGATCATCCTGCTGCCGGCGACGGTGGTGAGCTGGTTCTCGACGGGCGAGTCGATGCGGTGGCTGCGCGACGTGGCGGGGATGCTCAAGCCTGGCGAGCCGATCTACACCCTGCTGTACGCGGGCGCGATCGTGTTCTTCTGCTTCTTCTACACGGCCCTGGTCTTCAACAGCCGGGAGACCGCGGACAACCTGAAGAAGAGCGGTGCGTTCATCCCGGGGATCCGCCCGGGTGACCAGACGGCCCGCTACATCGACAAGATCCTGCTGCGGCTGACGCTGGCTGGCGCGGTGTACATCACCTTCGTCTGCCTGCTGCCGGAGTTCCTGATCCTGAAGTACAACGTGCCGTTCTATTTCGGCGGCACCTCGCTGTTGATCATCGTGGTGGTCACGATGGACTTCATGGCCCAGGTCCAGAACTACCTGATGAGCCAGCAGTACGAGTCACTGTTGAAGAAAGCGAACTTCAAGACGTCACTCGGCGGCTGAAGGAAATGTCGAAAGACGATGTGATCCAGATGCAGGGCGAGGTGGTGGAAAACCTTCCCAATGCAACCTTCAGGGTGAAGCTGGAAAACGGGCACGTGGTGCTCGGTCACATCTCGGGAAAGATGCGGATGCACTACATCCGCATCCTCCCTGGTGACAAGGTCACCGTGGAACTGACGCCCTACGACTTGTCGCGGGCACGGATCGTGTTCAGAGCCAAGTAGGGCTAGGAAGATTTAGGAGAAAGACACATGAGAGTTTCGGCTTCCGTCAAGAAGATCTGCCGCAACTGCAAGATCATCCGCCGCAAGGGCGTCGTTCGCGTGATCTGCACGGATCCGCGTCACAAGCAGCGCCAGGGCTGAGCACAGGTTTAGAGGACAAGACATGGCACGTATCGCCGGTATCAACATTCCGCCGCACCAGCACGCCGAGATCGGACTCACGGCCATCTTCGGCATCGGCCGCACGCGCGCTCGCAAGATCTGCGAAGCCACGGGCATCCCGTACTCGAAGAAGGTCAAGGACCTGTCGGACGCCGATCTCGAGAAGATCCGCGACCAGATCGCCCAGTTCACGATCGAGGGCGACCTGCGCCGCGAAACCACGATGAACATCAAGCGCCTGATGGACATCGGGTGCTACCGGGGCTTCCGCCACCGCCGCGGCCTGCCGATGCGTGGCCAGCGCACCCGCACCAACGCGCGCACCCGCAAGGGCCCGCGCAAGGCTGCCCAGGCGCTCAAGAAATAATCGGGAAAGAGATTCGACATGGCAAAAGCTCCCGCCAACAACGCCGCCCAGCGCGTGCGCAAGAAGGTTCGCAAGAACGTCTCCGACGGCGTCTGCCACGTGCATGCGTCCTTCAACAACACGATCATCACGATCACCGACCGCCAGGGCAACGCACTGAGCTGGGCCTCCTCCGGTGGCCAGGGCTTCAAGGGTTCGCGCAAGTCCACCCCCTTCGCGGCCCAGGTCGCCTCGGAAGTGGCCGGCCGCGCCGCGATCGAGCAGGGCATCAAGAACCTCGACGTCGAGATCAAGGGCCCCGGTCCGGGTCGCGAGTCGTCGGTGCGTGCGCTGGCCGCGCTGGGCATCCGCATCACGTCGATCTCCGACGTGACCCCGGTGCCGCACAACGGCTGCCGTCCGCAGAAGCGCCGTCGCATCTGATCGCGTTGCGATCGGGCCCGACGCTCCAGATTTCCGTTTTTCAACCAAGCCCACCGCCACCGGCAATCGTCCGGTGGCTCCCGCGGTGAACCGGCCGCGGCAGACGAAGCAAAAGGACACCACCAGTGGCACGCTATCTCGGCCCCAAGGCCAAGCTCTCCCGCCGTGAAGGCACCGACCTGTTCCTGAAGAGCGCCCGCCGCTCGATCAGCGACAAGGCCAAGTTCGATTCCAAGCCCGGCCAGCATGGCCGCACCTCGGGCCAGCGCACCTCCGATTTCGGCCTGCAGCTGCGCGAGAAGCAGAAGGTCAAGCGCATGTACGGCGTGCTGGAAAAGCAGTTCCGCCGCTACTTCGAGGAAGCCTCCCGCCGCAAGGGCAACTCCGGCGCGAACCTGCTGTTCCTGCTCGAGTCCCGCCTGGACAACGTCGTCTACCGCATGGGCTTCGGCTCGACCCGTGCCGAAGCGCGCCAGCTGGTCAGCCACAAGGCGATCACGGTGAACGGCCAGCCGGTGAACATCCCGTCTTACCTGGTCAAGACCGGCGACGTGATCGCCGTGCGCGAGAAGTCCAAGAAGCAGAATCGCGTCGTCGAAGCGCTGCAACTGGCCCAGCAGGTCGGCATTCCGGCGTGGGTCGAGGTCAACGCCGACAAGGCCGAAGGCACCTTCAAGAAGGTCCCGGACCGCGACGAGTTCGGCGCCGACATCAACGAGTCGCTGATCGTCGAACTGTATTCGCGCTAAGCGGCGCGGCCCCGCGCAGCGGCGCGGGGCGAGAGAGTTATCGTTCCCCCTGCCACGGGGCACCGTGGCGTGGGGACTTCACCAGCCTTACCGGTGTAACGAGCCGGGGGTATTGAGAGGAAGTCCTGCATGCAAACCAACCTGCTGAAACCCAAAGCCATCAACGTGGAACAGCTTGGCACCAACCGTGCCAAGGTGACGCTCGAGCCGTTCGAGCGGGGCTACGGCCACACGCTGGGCAACGCCCTGCGCCGTGTCCTGCTGTCCTCGATGGTCGGGTATGCGGCAACGGAAGTCACCATCGCCGGTGTGCTTCACGAATACTCGTCGATCGACGGCGTCCAGGAAGACGTGGTCAGCATCCTGCTGAACCTCAAGGGCGTCGTGTTCAAGCTGCACAACCGCGACGAGGTCACCCTGTCGCTGCGCAAGGATGGAGAAGGCGTCGTCACGGCGGCCGACATCCAGACCCCGCACGACGTCGAGATCATCAATCCCGACCATGTCATCGCCCACCTGTCGCAAGGCGGCAAGATCGACATGCAGATCAAGGTCGAGAAGGGCCGCGGCTACGTGCCGGGCACGATGCGCCGCTACGCCGACGAGCCGACCAAGTCGATCGGCCGGATCGTGCTGGACGCCTCGTTCTCGCCGGTCAAGCGCGTGAGCTACACGGTCGAGAGCGCCCGCGTGGAGCAGCGCACCGACCTGGACAAGCTGGTGGTCGAGATCGAAACCAACGGCGCCATCACGGCGGAAGACGCGGTGCGCGCCTCCGCCAAGATCCTGGTGGAACAGCTGGCCGTGTTCGCGCAGCTGGAGGGCAGCGAACTCGCCGCCTTCGACCAGCCGGTGCAGCGCAGCTCGCAGCAGTTCGACCCGATCCTGCTGCGTCCGGTCGACGAGCTCGAGCTCACCGTGCGCTCGGCCAACTGCCTGAAGGCCGAGAACATCTACTACATCGGCGACCTGATCCAGCGCACCGAGAACGAGCTGCTCAAGACCCCGAACCTGGGTCGCAAGTCGCTCAACGAGATCAAGGAAGTCCTGGCTTCCCGCGGTCTCACGCTGGGCATGAAGCTGGAAAGCTGGCCCCCCGCCGGCCTCGACAAGCGTTAATCAACCTGTGCACCGGGCAGTACCTGACACGGCTGCCCGACTGAAATAAGGAAAGGAAAGCACATGCGTCACGGACACGGCCTCCGTAAACTGAATCGCACCAGCGAGCACCGCCTCGCCATGCTGCGCAACATGATGAATTCGCTGCTGCAGCACGAGGTGATCAAGACCACCGTGCCGAAGGCGAAGGAACTGCGTCGCGTCGTCGAGCCGATGATCACGCTCGGCAAGGAGCCGACGCTCGCCAACAAGCGCCTGGCGTTCGACCGCCTGCGCGACCGCGACATGGTCACCAAGCTGTTCAACGAACTGGGCCCGCGCTACAAGGCGCGCCCGGGCGGCTACACCCGCATCTTGAAGATGGGTTTCCGCGTCGGCGACAACGCACCCATGGCGCTCGTCGAACTGGTCGACCGTCCTGAAGTTGAAGAAACTGCAGCGGCCGGCTCGGAAAGCGCCGCGAGTTAATCTATAATCTCACCTCTCTGACGCGCGGTGGAGCAGCCTGGTAGCTCGTTGGGCTCATAACCCAAAGGTCGCAAGTTCAAATCTTGCCCGCGCAACCAAATTTCAGAACGCCCACTTCGGTGGGCGTTTTGCTTGGTGCCGCTGAATCGAGCGTCCATCGCACTTTCGCCCATGCCACGCGCGCGCAGGGGCGCCCTGACCCGAAGGCGGCGCAGCCATCCAAACGGGCCTGGCACGCGTCGCATCGCATCGACCGGCTCGCCTCCTCGTTCTTCCTGCACCGACGACTGAACTGCGCCGAGCGAGTTGAGGCGGCGTCGTCCTGAACCGTGTTGGCGCCGTGATCGCTGATCCATGAGTGCTCAGTGCGCGGCACGGCGCCGCTGCGCGAAGCCGCTGTCCCGGAGAGGCTGGGGCCACGCGCGTGTTCGGCACGACGCGCCGGTTCGCAGACCCGGTCTCTCGCGTGTGGAACGGACGGTGAGCTTCTGTTCAGACTGGTTCATCGCCGCGCACGCGCGGACCGCGCGACGCGGGCTGGATACCGACGCGCGCCACGCGTGCAGAGCCGGGATGCACGCGCCTTCGTGATTCGAACGGCGGGGTGGTTCGCCCAGCGCGACGGTCGGCTCGAGGAGCTTGGGCCCGTCCGCGGTGGGGTGCGCGCAACAGGACGATTTCCGCTGCATTTGCAGCGCTGCTGCACTGCCGTTCGTCACCGGGCCGCAGCGCTGCGGCACGTGGTCGAGAACGCAAGAGAGCGCTCACCGAGAGCCCTGGGCGAACCTGGCAGGAAGGGGGACCGAGGAGGCCGGCCCGGCAGGCGCTCTGGCGGCGAGCGCACGGCGGACCATCGGACGGAAAAGGTGGCGCGGCTGGCGGGGCCAAGAAATTGGCCGCGGATGTTCGTGGATTGGCGTCTCCGTTCTGACGGCGCGAACGAAACCCCCCTGGAAACCCCTCGAAGGGTGAGAGAAAGACCCGATCGCGCGTCCGCCACGTTGGTCAGCTGGTCTCCGGCGCTCCGAAGCGCCCGGTTCCGGGCACGGAGCAGACCTCTGGCCACTAGCCCTACTTGCGCCTGATTTCGAACATCGGTCGGCCGAGACCTAGTGCGGCGAACCCGATGCGCAGGTGCTCTGCCACCTGATTCGGCATCGACGGATGGGACATCGCTAGGTACTCGTGGCCGGCGAATTCGAGCAGCCTGCCTGGATAGGCTTGCGCGTTCTTCTTCACTCCGACCTTCCTGGTTTGCGGCTTCGCGAGCGGAGCCATATGGCGCCATGCTTCGCCCCCCCAAGAGATCACACTTGTTCGCTCGAACTTCGGCGCCAGGATCCTAAGCACCTCCTGCAGCCCTTCGACACATTGCCCATACGACAGGAGGCCATCCTTGATCGCGCCGATCTTGGTGTTGCCCGGCGCGCGGAAATCTGGAAAGAGGTTGATGAAGAAGACGGTGGGGTTGTTCTTCGTCGAGTTGAAGAACGCCTCCGGACAGGGCCCCTGGTACTTTGGAGTCCAGTGAAGGCCTTGATCCAGCATCGGCGACTCCGGATCCTTTCCGGCTCCTAACGGATACCAGTCGTGGCCGACAACTACAACCAGTCGGCGATGAGCGGCCGAAGGATCAAAGGTCCGCAACAGGAGGTTGTCTGTCCACGGATTGACCCCCACGCTGAAACCGACACCTTCGCTTTCAGCCGCTGCTACGAGCTGACGCCCCTTTTCGGTAGCAGTCATCCCACCGGCGCGGCACTGTCGCTCAATGTTGACGGACGTCTCATGCAGTGCAAGCAGCTTGTCTGGCGTCGCAGCATGGAAGTCTGTGGTCAGGTGCGACCAGGCGCGCTTCCTGTCCCATCCCCAGTAAGAACGCAGGGCGGGCGTAATCTCTCCACTCGGGAAGAGTGTGCGGTATCCAGCGAGGATCTGCGCGACGTGCGCCCGGTCGTATAGCCGGTGCTTGATGCGTATCGTATCGGTCACCATCGCGACTGTAGCGGGAGCTGCCGACTGCTCGAGCCACAACCTGGCAGCTTGCGGCCGGGAGCAGTCACCAGCGGCAACTCACAAGTGCCTCTCGGCGAGGTTCACCGCTTCCGACTCAACCCACTTCGAATCCGTCTCCGAGCATCAGCACTGGCATGCGGCGTTTTGGGGGGAGGGAAGAGCAAAGCGTGCGCTAGCGCGTGGACGTGGTTGACTGATCGCGCGTAAGCTGCAGTGAGGCCCGCAATGACGAGCGAGACGAGAGTGGGGGCCATCGCATACGAGAGCAGGCTCCCATCTCTGTCCTCAAACCCTTTCTGGAACAGGTAGGCGGAAAGGGCCCACGTTGCGCCCGTGACCCACCACAAGGCGACGACCCGTCTTTGTGAAGCACTGGCGGCGAGGTTCACATAGAACTGCGCTGCTGCACGTTCTGAATCGCTTAGTTCTCCCGATTCCGGCCATCGCATTCTCGCGGCTCCGAGGGCGCCGCCATTCAAATTGGGTAGGCCGAGCGCACTCGGGCGGCTCAAGATCAGGCATAGGGTGGCGATCACACAGATGCCGTAGAAATAGCCGTCGATCGATTGAGCCGCAAACCACCCTAGCGGCTTCACGACCAAATATGTTAGTACCGCCGCGGAAAGCACAACGAGTAGCCAATACGCGAACGCCGTCACGCTAGGCGTCGCCGCCACGAACACGAGTTCAACTGGAAGTGTGCCTTCCGACCACGTCTTGGTCGAACCTCTTCCAGATTCTTGACGAGGGCGTCCTCTGGCTAATGCAAGCTCGGACGTACGCAGTGCGAGAGTTGCAATGACTAGGGGCTCACGGCTCACCCGCGGAGCTTACACGACGGAACGCGGCGACCTGCGACGACGCCCCGTGATGCGGGAGCCGATGTCGAGAGCCACTAAGGAGTGGGCTATGGCAGCACCTGGAGTGTTGATGACCAGTTCCGGTCATCTTGCCGGCATCGGCAACTTTCGCGGGGCGATTCAAACACCTGCGCCAGCCCTCTCCCATTCCTCCCCTCGGATAAATTACCGGTGCCGGCTTCCTCTCAGCGGCGAGCATGGAGTCCAAGCAGTGAACATAGACGAAATCTTCACTTCATACACGGATAAGGTACGCGACGTACAGCGCTTCCGTTGGCTCAGTGAAGGGGCGGCCAAAAATGAGTATCGGGCCTTGTTGGACATGGAAAGTTCTTCGAAGACCCAAGGCCGGGAGCATCGGCCGGTGAGCATGCAAGCGGTGCGGTTTCGTTCGGCGAGAAGCGGGAAGAGCCTTCTGTACGGCTTTCATGAATTAACGACGGCAGACCGAGTCGCGGCCTTGCGGAAACACACAAATCGGCAACGTCAGTGGTTCTTGGTGGAGGTCTACGAGTTTTTCGAAGAGTTCCTCAAGTACGCGTACAGCTTCATGGGCATCCGGGAACCCGCGCGCTGGACATCGAAGGATCGTGACGGTCTTCCTACTGAAGCTACGGCGTCAATGGATTGGCGATGGTTCCTGACGCGAGCAAGGGCGAAGACCGATCTGCCTCAGTCCGTTCTCAAACAGTTTCACAGCGAGTTCCCCCGTTTGAAGGAGGTGGAGTCAAAGAATCAGCTGCGCGTCAATCTGTTCGTTGTCGCGCTTCTGGTTGCTCAAATGCGACATCACATCGTGCATGCCCGCGGCCTGGTAGCGGATGCCGAGGCGTTCGCGAGAAAGGCTCTTAGCAAGTCCGGTTTTTCCGGTGAGACGCTCAACTTGCACACGGAATTCATCAAGAACGAGCTGAGTCTCGACAGTGACGGCGCTATCCTGCTACTCAACGTTCCGGCTACCGGCACGCCGCCTATTCTTCAAGTGACATATGACATGTTCGACAGTCTGGTGGACAAGTTGCTTGCCTACGCTCGCGAGATCTCGATCGAACTAGGCTACATACCACCTGGAGATGTCCCGACCTCTGAGTGATCGGCGCGACCGTCTGGCGGCATGCACGGCCGCATTGGCGCGAGAGCGGAAGACGAACTCCTTTGACCAAGCGCCACGCTGCGCCAGGTCACTTCGGGGTGCTTTCGGCTCAGCAGTTTTCCCCAGAACCGGCCGTCGTGCAAACTGCGGCTCATGAATTCGTTCGAGCAGTTGATAAAAGGCATGCTGGAGGAAGACGGCTATTGGGTCCGGTCCTCGTACAAGGCGGAGCTCACCGCAGCTGAGAAGATGAAGATTGGCCGCCCGACAAGCCCAAGATGGGAGGTTGACCTGCTGGCCTACCGCGGGGACACCAACGAGGTGCTCGTTGTGGAGTGCAAGTCCTACCTCGACTCAGCTGGCGTGAGTTACAAGAGCCTTTGCGAGGATGGCAAAGGAGCTGGCCGCTACAAGCTGTTCACCGAGCCAGGGCTGCGGCAAGTCGTATTCGGCCGCATCAAGCGGCAGCTGGTGGCTGCCGGAGCCGTTCGTCCAGCTGCATCGATCACGCTCTGTCTCGCGGCCGGGAACATACGCTCCGAACGAGATCGCTCGAAGATTGCAGCCGTGTTCAAGAAGCGCGGCTGGATGCTGTTCGATCACTCCTGGATGGTCGATCGGCTTCAGGAAGCGTCCCGGGGAGGCTACGAGGATAACGTGGCCACGGCCGTGGCCAAGCTGCTACTCAAGGATCCTCGCGTGGCAAGCGCGTTGGAGGAGTCGAAGTAGCTCTAACGAGCCGCGGAGATGCCAACCTTACTTTGCAGCCGCACAAAGATGTTTCGAACGAACCGGAGGACTCATGAGCGATCTGCAAATGTTCCGACTCTCTGCCGATGGAGCAATTGAGCTTGCTAGTCGAGCAGCGGCGCTCGAGAAAGACCTTCAATCGCTTATCGAGCGGCAGATGGAAACCTTCCTGGGCGTCAGGTTCTTGGCTAGTGAGTACGCAACTGGCAAGACTCACAAAGGCCGCATCGACTCGCTTGGGTTAGATGAGAACCGCTGCCCGGTGATCATCGAATACAAACGGCACAGCAATGAAAACGTCATCAACCAGGGGCTCTTCTACCTCGACTGGCTGATGGATCACCAGGCTGAGTTCCGCTGGCTCGTGATGGAGAAGCTCGGTAAGGAAGAGGCCGAACGAATTGAGTGGAGTGGCACTCGGCTACTTTGTATCGCCTCAGACTTCACGCGCTACGACGAGCACGCTGTCCAACAGATTCCGCGGAACGTTGAGCTTCTGCGCTACAAATTCTTCGGAGAAGATCTGCTTCTGCTTGAACTAGTGAATGCTCAAAGCGTACCTGATGCGACAGCAGTTCAGCTAGCTAAGCAGGGAACCAGTCCGGAGACGACTCGTGCGAAGGCGCCATATCGGGACAAGACCCCGGCAGAACAACTGGAGCTGGCCACAACGGAAATTCGTGACCTCCACGCACAGCTGACAAGCTTCATCTTATCGCTCGGTGATGACGTGCAAGAGAAGCACCTGAAGCTCTATACAGCCTACCGTCGACTGAAGAATTTCGCCTGCGTAATTCCCACCCCAAGTCGACTGCAATTGATGCTCAAGCTAGACCCGAGCACTGTCGCGCTCGAAGAAGGTTTCAGCCGCGACATGCGTCAGATCGGGCACTGGGGGACTGGCGACCTTGAGCTTCAGCTACGTACGGTGAAAGACTTGGAGCGAGCACGACGCTGCTTGAACGGAGCTATGCCGAGAACTAACTGGGCTGCCGCGGCCAGAGGTACAGCTTCCCAGCATGTGCTCCGGGTGGCGGGGAACAAACACCGTTAGGCGAATCGGGCCTAGCACACTCAGACTGGCAAGAGTCTCGACGTCCCCAATAAAGTACTACGAGATAACGAGGGCGGTGAGCGACCGCAGCCACGACCGTGCTGTCTTAGCATGGGGTAGCACGGGCTCAAGGGTTTCGGAAACCCCTGACGCTTGCCCGAAACCCCTCCGCAACCCCTCCGGGCACGCGGCTGTCGGCGAACGACGGCGCACCGGCGCAAATGCAGATCGCCGATTTCTATAGCGGCTAGGAGTAGACCCGGAGGTCTCGGCGCACCGGCGCGAACGGTGGCGAACATGGAAGGTGGCGCGGCTGGCGGGGATCGAACCCACGACCCTTGGCTTCGGAGGCCAATACTCTATCCACTGAGCTACAGCCGCAACGGGAAAGGTCGCGCATTATCGCCCAAGCCGGACCCGAGTTCGCGGGTCCGTCGTTTGCCCCGGTGAGGAAGAGGTCGCTGGCTATAATCGAAGGTTGTTTTGACAAGCCCCGCGCATCACCCGAGGACGCCATGAGCGACAACACGCAGGAAGAAGCCCACACCGGTCCGATCAAGACGCCCAAGCAGCTGCTCCTTGCGGTCTTCTTCTCCTTCGTGATCCCGGTCGGGATCATCATGGGCCTCGTGGCCTACGTGTCGTCCGAGAACAAGCCGGCGGGCACCACCCAGGTCGAGAGCTTCACGCTCGGCGGCGTGACGGCCCAGGACCTCGAGCGCGGCGTCGCCGAGCGGATCCGCAAGGTCGGCACGGTCGAGATCCGCGACGCCAACCGGCCGCTCAAGAGCGGCGAAGAAGTCTTCAAGGCCCAGTGCACCACCTGCCACTCGGCCGGCGTCGCCGGTGCGCCCAAGCTCGGCGACACGGCAGCCTGGGCCGCTCGCATCCAGACTGGCTTCGAGTCCCTGGTGAACTCGGCGCTCAAGGGCAAGGGCGCAATGGCGCCGCAGGGCGGCGGTGACTTCGAGGACGTCGAGATCGCCCGTGCCGTGGCCTACATGGCCAACGCGGCCGGTGGCAAGTTCGCGGAGCCGCAGCGTCCCCAGGGCGCTGCCGCCCAGGCCAACGCCGGTGCCGCCGGCCAGGCGCCTGCCGCCCCCGCTCCCGCAGAGGCGCCTGCTGCGGCGGCAGCGCCCGCGCCCATTGCTGCCCCGGCCGCCACGCAGACCGCTGCGACCGGGACGCCTGCGGTGGCCCCCGCTGCCGCGGCCGGTTCCGGTGCTGGCGAAGCTCTCTACAAGCAGGCCTGCATGGCCTGCCATGCCGCCGGTGTGGCAGGCGCTCCCAAGTTCGGCGACAAGGCCGCCTGGACGCCGCGCATCGCGCAAGGCCTGCCGACCCTGGTGCAGTCGGCGCTCAAGGGCAAGGGCGCGATGCCGCCCAAGGGCGGCAGTGCGGCGCCCGACGCCGACGTCCGCGCGGCGGTCGAGTACATGGTGAACGCCGCCAAGTGAGCGTGGCCCCCACCAGGAACGAAGCCGGTCCCCGACCGGCTTTTTCTTTGGCTCAGCGTGAAGGGCGGGCGTTCTGGGCGGCCGGGCTGAGCACGTGGCCGAACCGCGTGGGCAGGTCGGCGGCGGCGACCTCCTGCGGCTGCCACCGTCCCTGGTCGACCAGCTCGGCGGCCGCGTGCATGTCCAGCGAGTGCACCAGCCCGAGGCCCAGAGGCGTGGCCGCGTAGAGACGTCCGGTCTCGTCGATCCAGGTGGATTGCACGGCGAGCGCCTGCCCGGTGTGTGCCGTCACCTCGGCTTCGGGCCCCACGCGCAGGACCAGCGGCGCCGCCTCCAACTCCACGAACACCCGTTGCGGACCGTTCTGGAAGAACCAGCGGCCCTGCGCGTCGCGCTCGTAGTTGCGGTGGATGAACTCGATCAGCTTGTCGTGCCGCAGCAGCGAACCGCGTGCCTGCGGGAACGGGCCGGCCGCTTGCGTCGGATCGTCGCGCATGTACCACTGGCCCCGCGCGTCCAGCCCGAGCCAGCCGTAGCAGTCGGGCACGTTCGGCCACTTCGCGATCGCCTGGCGCACGATGTCGTCCATCACGCGATTATCGAAGCTCGCCGGCGCGCGTGCGCGCTAGCGCAGGAAGGCGTCGTAGCTCGTCTTGCAGATCAGGGCGGTCACCACGAGCAGGAAAACGCCCCGCACGAACCCGGCGCCGTGCCGCAGTGCGAGCCGCGTCCCCACCAGGCTTCCCGTGACATTGGCAACCGCAAGGGCCAGGGCGTAATGCCACCAGACGTGGCCCTTCATGGCGAACAGCGCCAGCGCCGCGATGTTGGTCGCCGTGTTGACGAGCTTGGCGGAAGCGGAGGCGTGCAGGAAGTCGTAGCCCAGGCCGCGCACGAACAGGAACACCAGGAAGCTCCCGGTGCCCGGCCCGAAGAACCCGTCGTAGAAGCCCAGCAGCAGGCCGATCGCGGCCGCCGCCAGCGTCTCGCGGCGGCCTGACAGACGCGGCGCGTGCTCATGGCCGAGCTTCTTCTTGGCCAGCGTGTAGGCAAGCACCCCCACCAGCACCACCGGCAGCAGCTTGCGCAGGAAGGTCGGCGAGACGACGGTGACCGCCCAGGCTCCGGCGAAGGCGCCCACCAGACCGGCGAAGGCCGCAGGCAGCATCACGGGCCACGCGATCCGGACGCGGCGGCTGTATTGCAGCGTGGCGATGGCCGTGCCCCAAACCGATGCGCTCTTGTTGATCCCGAACAGCGTGGCGGGATGGGTGGTCGGGAGCGCAGCGAACAGCGCCGGCACCAGCACCAGTCCGCCGCCTCCGACGATCGCATCCACGAAACCGGCCAGAAGCGAGGCCGACGCCAACCAGAACAACTCCATCGGCCCGCATTGTGCCTGCGGCGACGGCGTGCCTCATCAGCTGCAGCGAAGCACCAATAAAAAGGCGCCGGGGTGACCGGCGCCTGGGAATGCATCGTGGTGCAGCAACAAGATCTTGGTCGAGTCGTCGGTGTTCTGTTCGTCTCCTCGGTCCCTCGCCCTTTGCGCAAACCACGTGGGTTCGCTGCGAGTGCAAGCACTGTAGAAGCTGCACCGGCGCAGTGCATCGGGAGTTACCCGGGCGCACGGGTCCGGGTGGCGCAGGCGGCGCGCACCGCGCCGCTGCCACCCACCGGTGCGCGCGTGCGCTAGAGTCGCCGGGGTCATGAACCGTCCCACCCAGAACCCGATGGCCCTGCCGCGGTCGCACGCCCACGCGCCGGCGGGCCACACCGTCCGCATGCATCCGCCCGGCCAACCCATCCGCGCGATGGCCATCGCGGCCACCGTGGCAACGGGCGCACGGTCTTGAACGGGGCCGCCAGAGCCGCCGCCGCCGGCGCACTTTGCATCGCGTGCCTGCCGGTCGCCGCTCGCGCGCAGTCTGCCGCCATCGAGTGGACCGGGACCCTCGGCCTGACGCACCGTTTGCTGCACGAGCGCTCGGTTGCCGGGGGCACGCTGCTGACCGAGCGCGGGCCGATGCCCGGCGCGCAGCTGCGGGCGCAGCGGGCCCTGCCCGGCGGCGGCGCAATCGCCGCCTCGCTGCTGTTCGCGGGGGGCGATCTCGACTACGACGGGCGCACCCAGCTCGGCCAGCCGCTGTCCACCACCACCCGTCAGGCCGAAGCCGCGGCCGAGCTGCTCTGGCGCCCGCACGCCCCGCGTCCCTGGGGCGAGGCCTGGCTCACGGCCGGCTGGCTGGGCAACCGGCGATTGATCCTCGGCACTCCCACCGCAGGCGGCCTGGACGAGACATCCTCCGCGCTGCTCGCCGGCCTGCGCTGGCACAGCCCCGATGTGGCGCCAGCGGCCGGATGGCGCGCCCATGCGGAAGCCGATGTCCGCGTCAGCGTGCTGCACCGGCTGCATGTGGACTACCACGGGCTCTACGACCGTTCCAGCTTCGAAGGCGCACGCAAGCGACAGGTCGCCCTCCGCCTCGTCGCCATGCCCTCGGCGTCGCCCTGGTCGATCGGACTCGAATGGGCGCGGCTGTCGCAAGACCGCAGCGAGGTGGTCCCCGTGTACCAGCGCGGCGCGCTGTACGGCACCGTGTGGCAGCCGCCGCTGTCGATCCGCGACGTGACGCTGCAGCTCAGCCGGCGCTTCTAGCCTCTGCCTCGCGCAGCACCCAGGCCGCGGCCTTCTCCGCCATCATCAGCGTCGGCGAATTGGTGTTGCCGCTGGTGATGGTGGGCATCGCGCCCGCATCGACCACGCGCAGGCCGGCGACGCCGCGCACCCGCAACTGCGAATCGAGCACCGCCATCGGATCGCCGTCGCGCCCCATCCGGGTGGTGCCGACCGGATGGAAGATGGTGGTGGCGATGTCGCCGGCCAGCCGTGCCAGTTCCTCGTCCGTCTGGTACTGCACGCCCGGCCGCCACTCCTGCGGCTGGTAGCGCGCCAGCGCGGGCTGGGCCACGATGCGGCGGGTGAGCCGCAGCGAGTCCGCCGCGACCTGGCGGTCCTCCGGCGTGCTGAGGTAGTTGGGCGAGATCGCCGGTGCATCCTCGAAGCGCGGGCTGCGGATGCGCACGAAGCCGCGGCTGGTCGGATTGAGGTTGCAGACGCTGGCGGTGAAGGCGTTGAAGGGATGCAGTGGCTCGCCGAAGGCATCCAGGCTGAGCGGCTGCACGTGGTACTCGACGTTGGGCCAGGGCTGGTCGGGCGTGCTGCGGGTGAAGGCGCCGAGTTGCGAGGGCGCCATGCTCATCGGGCCACTGCGCGTGAGCAGGTACTGCAGGCCGATGCGGGCCTTGCCGTACCAGCTGTTGGCCAGGGTGTTGAGCGTCTCCACGCCCTGCACCTTGAACACCGCGCGGATCTGCAGGTGGTCCTGCAGGTTGGCGCCGACGCCCGGCAGGTCCTGCACCACCGCGATGCCATGCTGCTGCAGCAAGGGGGCCGGCCCGATCCCGGACAACTGCAGCAGCTGCGGTGAACCGATGCTGCCGGCACACAGCAGCACCTGTTGCGCGGCGTGCACGTGGACCAGTGCATCGCCGGTCCAGACCTCGGCGCCGGTGCAGCGCGTCGTGCCATCCGGCAGCGTGTCGAGACGCAGCTGCTTCACGTGCGCATGCGTCCACATCTCGAAGTTGGGCCGGCCGTAGCAGATCGGCCGCAGGAAGGCCTTGGCCGTGTTCCAGCGCCAGCCGTTCTTCTGGTTCACCTGGAAGTAGCCCACGCCCTCGTTGCTGCCGCGGTTGAAGTCCTCGGTGTGCGGGATGCCGGCCTGCTGCGCGGCCTGCGCGAAGGCGTCGAGGATGTCCCAGCGAAGGCGCTGCCGTTCCACCCGCCACTCGCCACCGGCGCCGTGCATCTCGTCGGCGCCCTTGTAGTAGTCCTCGTGCTTGCGGAAGTCGGGCAGGCACTGCGCCCACCGCCAGCTGTCGTCGCCGGTCAGTTCGGCCCAGTGGTCGTAGTCCCGCGCCTGGCCGCGCATGTAGATCATGCCGTTGATGCTGGAGCTGCCGCCCAGCGTCTTGCCGCGCGGATAGCGCAGCTTGCGGCCGTTGAGGCCTTCGTCCGGCTCGGTGTGGAACAGCCAGTCGGTGCGCGGGTTGCCGATGCAGTAGAGGTAGCCCACCGGGATGTGGATCCAGTGGTAGTCGTCGCGCCGCCCCGCCTCGATTAGCAGCACGCGACGGGACGGGTCGGCCGAGAGCCGGTTGGCCAGCAGGCAGCCGGCGGTGCCGGCGCCGATGATGACGTAGTCGAACGTCGTGTCGCTCACGCTTGTCTCCTCCGATGCATCCGCATTCTCGTTGTCTTCCGGGGGCATCGGCGGTGCCGCGCCGCGCCGGTGCGCCGCGTGGCCGGTGCATGCAGCGCCCCTGCGGCCGGGCGCCCTCCGCGGCCGATGCGGCGGGCCTACCTGGCCGTGGGCATCACGAACTCGGCGCCCTTGCCGATGCTCTCCGGCCAGCGCTGCATGATCGACTTCTGCTTGGTGTAGAACCGCACGCCCTCCTCGCCGTAGGCGTGCATGTCGCCGAACAGGCTCTTCTTCCAGCCGCCGAAGCCGTGCCACGCCATCGGCACCGGGATCGGCACGTTGATGCCGACCATGCCCACCTGCACGCGCCGGGAGAATTCGCGCGCCACGTGGCCGTCGCGGGTGAAGCAGGAGACGCCGTTGCCGTACTCGTGCGCGTTGATCAGGTCGACCGCTTCCTTCAGGTCCTTCACCCGCACGCAGCCCAGCACCGGGCCGAAGATCTCTTCCCGGTAGATCTTCATGTCGGCCGTGACGTTGTCGAACAGCGAGCCGCCGATCCAGAAGCCGTTGTCGCAGCCCGCCCCCGCCATCGCGCCCTTGAACGAGCGGCCGTCGACCACCAGCTGCGCGCCCTCCTGCTGCCCGGTGCCGATGTAGCCGGCGATGCGCTGCTGCGCCACGCTGCTGACGATCGGACCCATCTCGGCATCGAGCTCGCTGCCGTTCTTCACCTTGAGCTGCCGGGTGCGTTCGGCGAGCATCGGGATGATGCGGTCCGCCGCGCTGCCCACCAGCACGCCCACCGAAATGGCCATGCAGCGTTCGCCGGCCGAGCCGAACGCCGAGCCGATCAGCGCATCGACGGCCTGCTCCAGGTCGGCGTCGGGCATCACCACCATGTGGTTCTTCGCGCCGCCCAGTGCCTGCACGCGCTTGCCGTGGCGGGCGCCGGTCTCGTAGATCTTCTGCGCGATCGGCGTGGAGCCGACGAAGGACACGGCCTTCACGTCCGGATGCTCCAGCAGGGCGTCGACGGCGTCCTTGTCGCCCTGGACGACGTTGAACACGCCGTCGGGCAGGCCGGCTTCCTGCAGGAGGCGCGCCATCATCAGCGATGGCGTCGGGTCGAGCGGGCTCGGCTTGAGGATGAAGCTGTTGCCGGCCGCGATGGCGACCGGGTACATCCACATCGGCACCATCACCGGGAAGTTGAACGGCGTGATGCCGGCGACCACGCCCAGGGGCTGGCGCATCGTCCAGTTGTCGATGCCGGTGGACACCTGGTCGGTGTAGTCGCCCTTGAGCAGCTGCGGGATGCCGCAGGCGAACTCGACGATGTCGATCCCCCGCGTGACCTCGCCCTGCGCATCGGTGAACACCTTGCCGTGCTCGGCCGTGATGGCGCGGGCGAGGTCGTCCTTGTGCCGGTTCAGCAGCTCGAGGAACTTGAACATCACCCGCGCCCGGCGGATCGGCGGGGTGTCGGCCCAGGCGGGAAAGGCCGCCTGCGCGGAGGCGACCGCGCGCGCCACCTCGGTGGCGCTGGCCAGCGCCACCTTGCCGGTCACGCTGCCGGTGGCAGGGTTGAACACATCGGCAGTGCGGCCGCTCTGGCCGGGGACCACCTTGCCGTCGATCCAGTGGTCGATCGAGGCCAGGGCGGCGCTGCGGGTGGGATCGGGTGCGTTCATCGGTGGGGCTCGTTGCGGGGAAGGTCCGCCAGTCTAGGTGGCGGCCCCTGCTTTGCAAAGCGCCAGACGCTGACTACATTGTTCAGCGAAATGAACGATTCCATCCCGGCCACGGTGCCCGACGCCCCGTCCTTCGCCGACCTGCACCTGCTCACGGTGCTGGCCCAGACCCGCAGCTACACGCAGGCGGCGCGGCGCCTGGGCATCTCCAAGGCGTCGGTCAGCATGCGGATCGCCGACCTCGAGCGTGCCGCCGGCCTGCCGCTGGTGCGTCGCACCACGCGCTCGGTGGGCCTGACCGAGGCAGGGCAGCAGCTGGTCGACGAGACCGGCGCGTCGTTCGAGCGGATCGCCCTGAGCTTCGCCGGCGTGCGCGACCTGGCGGGCCACCCGCGCGGGGTGGTGCGCGTCACGGCCCCGGTCGCGCTGGGACGCCAGCACGTGGTGCCGACACTGGCGCCTTTCCTGTTGCGCTATCCGGAGATCCGCATCGAGCTGGATCTGAGCGATCGTTTCGTCAACCTCGCCCAGGAAGGCTTCGACCTGGCCGTCCGCCACAGCCATGAGCCGCCGGACACGCACGTGGCCTGGACCCTGTGCGAGACCGCGTCGGTGCTGGTGGCCAGCCCCGCGTACCTGCGCCGGCACGGCGCGCCGGCGCACCCGGGCGAGCTGGCGCGGCACCAATGCCTGCTCTACCTGCGCGGCCCGGGCGGACAGAGCTGGTCGTTCGAGCGCGAGTCGCGCCGGGGTGACCCCGTCATCGTGCCGGTGCACGGGCCGCTGCGGGCCAACAACAGCGAGGCGCTGCGCGAAGCGGTGCTCGGCGGCCTGGGCATCGGGCTGCTGCCCGACTTCAGCGCGGCCGCGCACCTCGGTCCGCGCCAGCTGGTTCGGGTGCTGCCGCAATGGCGGCCGCGCGGCTTCTTCGGCGAGCGGATCTTCGCGATCCGCCCCTGGTCGCCGCAGGTGCCGCGGGCGGTGCAATGCCTGGTCGACCACCTGCGCGAGAGCCTGCGCAAGGGGTTCTGAGCCTGCAGGCCGCCGTCGGCGCCGGTAGGATGGCGCCTTCCCACCCCGCCTGCATGCCGGACACCACGACGCCCCGCCTCGAACAACTGCCAGCCGAAGGCGGCGCGCGCGCCAGGCTTCTGGGCCAGTGGACCGCGGCGCAGTTCGCCCGCCCGCGCCTGGTCACCGAGCTCGGCTCCCGGCTGCGGGCCGTCGGAGTCGACGCCGAGTGGGACTTGCGCGAGGCCGAGCAGCTCGACCATGTGGGAGCGCAGCTGCTCTGGGACCACTGGGGCCGCCGCAGGCCGGCGCGCCTTGCGCTGCTGCCGGCGCAGCAGGCCGTGCTGGAGCGCGTCGAGCGCTTCACGCGCGAGCTGCCCGCGCGCCGCCGCCGCACCGGCCGGGAGGCCTTCGTCGCCCTGGGCGATGCGGTGCTGCATGGGCTCCATGCGCTGCGCGACTTCGTCCGGCTGGTCGGCCAGCTGGCGCTGAACATCGTGCGCCTGGCCCGGGCGCCGCACGAGGGCCCCTGGCGCGACCTGTCCGGCCACCTCTACCACGTGGGCGCCACCGCGCTGCCCATCACGGCGCTGGTCGGCTTCCTGATCGGGGTGGTGCTGGCCTACCTCACGGCGCGGCAGCTGCGCCAGTTCGGCGCCGACGCGTACATCGTCAACATCCTGGGCGTGGCGCTGATCCGCGAGCTCGGGCCGATGCTGGCCGCGATCCTGGTGGCGGGGCGCTCGGGCTCCTCCATCACGGCGCAGATCGGCGTGATGCGGGTCACCGACGAGCTCGACGCGATGAGCGTGATGGGCATCTCGCACAGCTTCCGGCTGGTGCTGCCGCGGGCGCTGGCCCTCGCGCTGGCGATGCCGCTCATCAGCATCTGGACCACCTTCTGCGCGCTCGCCGGCGGGATGGTGGCTGCCGACGTGTCCCTGGACATCACGCCCACCTTCTTCCTGCGGGCGCTGCCCGAGGCGGTCCAGATCGGCAACCTGGTGCTGGCCACCGCCAAGTCGATCGCCTTCGGGTTGCTGATCGCGCTGATCGGCTGTCACTACGGCCTGGGCGTGCAGCCGAACACGCAGAGCCTGGGCGAAGGCACGACGGCGTCGGTCGTCACGTCGATCACCGTGGTGATCCTGGTCGATGCGCTGTTCGCGGTCGCCTTCCAGGAGGTCGGGTTCTGATGGCCGCGCCGGGCATCACCGCCAGCCTGCCGGCACCGCCGCAGCCGATGGTGGACATCCGCGGGCTGCGCACCGTGTTCGACCTGCCGGGGCGGCAGTTCGTGGTGCACGAGCGGCTGGACTTCAGCGTCGCGCGCGGCGAGGTCGTCTCGCTGGTGGGGGGCTCGGGCACCGGCAAGACCGTGCTCCTGCGCCAGATCCTCGGCCTGGAGCGGCCCGCGGCCGGCGAGATCCGGGTCATGGGCCAGCCGATCGATTCCCTCGAGCAGCGTGGCGCCGCGGCGCGGATCGGCATGCTGTTCCAGCACGGCGCCCTGTTCTCGGCGTTCAGCGTCCTGGAGAACATCGCCTTCCCGCTGCGCGAGCTGCGGACCCTGCCGCGCTCGCTGGTGCACGAGGCCGCCATGGTGAAGCTGCAGATGGTCGGCCTGCAGCCGGAGGACGGCGCGAAGATGCCGGCCGATCTGTCCGGCGGCATGATCAAGCGGGTGGCCCTGGCGCGCGCGCTCATCATGGATCCGCCGCTGCTGCTGCTGGATGAGCCCACCGCCGGGCTCGATCCCGAGAGCTCCGACGGGTTCGTCGCGCTGCTGCGCTCGCTGCACCGCGACCTGGCGCTGACGGTGGTGATGGTGACCCACGACCTCGACACCCTGTTCGAGCTGTCGACGCGAATCGCGGTGTTGGCCGACAAGCGGGTGATCGTGAACGGACCCCCCAGGGACGTGATTGCGTTCCAGCATCCGTTCGTGCATGACTTTTTTTTGGGCGAACGCGGGCAGCGCGCGATGGAGCTGCTGCGGGAGTACCCGTTCGCCGTCTAGGAGAGCCCGATGGAAAACAAGGCCCATGCCCTGGCCGCCGGCCTGTTCGTGCTGGCGCTCACGGCGCTGCTGCTGGTGCTCGGCGCCTGGCTCACGCGCGACTCGGGCGCGCGCGACCGCTACGAGATCTCGACCCGCGAGGCCGTCACCGGCCTGCAGGAACAGGCCCCAGTGCGCTACCGCGGCGTGGACGTGGGCAAGGTCACGGCCATCGGCTTCGATCCCAAGGCGCAGGGCAACGTGCTGGTGCGACTGGACATCGAACGGGGTGCCCCGGTCACGGCGGAGACGTTCGCCACGCTGTCGTTCCAGGGCGTCACCGGACTGGCGTTCGTGCAGCTGGACGACACCGGCAAGCCAGCCCCGCGCCTGCAGCCCAACGACGAGGCGCCGCCCCGGATCCCGCTCAAGCCCGGCCTGCTCACCAAGCTGACCGAACGCGGCGAGGTCATCCTCGATCAGGTCGAGCAGATCACGACCCGGGTGAACCGCCTGCTGGACGACCCGAACCAGAAGCGGATGACGGGCGCCGTCGACAACGTGGCCCGGGCTGCCGCCGACATCAGCCAGCTGAGCAACAACCTGAACACCGTCCTGACCGCGCAGTTCGGCCCGCGCGTGGTGGACATTCCCGGGCTGGTGCGGCGCAGCGACGCGGCGCTGGCCTCGCTGCGCGACACCTCCGACGAGGCGCGCGCCGCGCTCGGAGAGATCGGGCGCACCGCGCGCCGGCTGAACGAGCCGAACGGACCGATCGACCGGCTGGCCGAAGGCACCGAGGCGCTGTCGCACGCGGCGGACTCGTTCAACGCCGCGACCCTGCCCCGGATCAACCGGGCGACCGAAGACACCTCGAGGGCGGTGCGCCAGCTCAGTCGCACGGTCAACGGCATCAACGACAACCCGCAGTCGCTGATCTTCGGCACCGGCCGCATCGAGCCCGGTCCGGGCGAACGCGGCTTCACGGCGCCGGGAGGACGGCCATGACAGGAATGCTCTCGCCGCAGCGCCGTCTGCTGCTCGTGGCCGGTGCTGCCGCGCTGACCGGCTGCGGCACCTTCGTCGACCGGCCGCAGCGTCCCACGCTGTTCGACCTCGGCGCGCTCCCGTCGTCGGCGACGCCGGCCGCCGCCAACGGCGCTCCCGGCACGCCGCTGGTGCTGCCGGACGTCGAGGCAGCCGGGGCGCTGGAGGGCTCGAACATGCTCTACCGGCTGGCCTATGCCGACGACCACCAGCTGCGCGCCTATGCGCTGTCGCGCTGGAGCGCGCCGCCGCCGCAGCTGGTGCGCCAGCGCCTGCGGCAGCAGCTCGGGCGCGAGCGGCCCGTGCTCAGCCTCGATGAAAGCGCGGCACTGGCGCGCGAGGGCGACCAGCCGCTGCACCTGCTGCGGCTGGAACTGGAGGAGTTCACCCACGTGTTCGACGCGCCGGACCGCAGCCGCGGCGTGCTGCGGCTGCGCGCGACGCTGATCGCCAACACCCGCAGCGGCGATGTGCTGGTGGGGCAGCGCGCCATCGTGGCCGACGGCCCGGCGCCGACCCCGGACGCGTCCGGCGGGGTGCGCGCGTTGACGTCCGCGACCGACGCCGCGGCGGCGGACATCGGCGGCTGGCTGCAGCGGGTGGGCCGCACGCGATGAACGGCGAGCCGCCCTCTGTGGACACCAGCGGCGCCGCGCGGCTCGTCACGGCAGCCACGCCGCGCCGCCCGGTGGAGGAGCGGTTGCGCGCCGCGGGCCTGGAGATCGTCGGGTGCTGCGAGCAGTTGTCCGCCCGACGCGACCTGATGGACGGATCGCCGCTGCTGCAGGACTTCAGTCCCGCCGAGGCCGACGTGCTCGGGCAGGCGATGCTGCGCGTGCGCGCGCGCGCCGGGCAGACGCTGATGGCGGAGGATGATCCGAGCGACTGGATGCTGCTGCTGCTGTCGGGGACAGTGGACGTCGGCAAGCGCAAGGTGGGCTCGGAGGTGCAGCGTCCGGGGCCCGGCGAGGCCGCCCGCGTGGCCGTGGTCAAGACGGGCGCGGTGCTGGGCGAGATGTCGATGCTGGATGGCGAGCCGCGCTATGCCAGCGTCTGGGCCCTGAGCGACCTGGAGGCCGCGGTGCTCACCCGGCAGGCGGTGGCGCGCCTGATCACCGAGCATCCGGCGGTCGGGGCCAAGCTGCTGGTCAAGATCACCCAGCTGCTCGCCCAGCGGCTGCGCAACACCAGCAACCAGCTGCTCAAGCGCCTGCAGGGCGCCGCCTGACGCCGCTCAGCCGGCCAGCGCGGGAAACAGCTTCAGCAGGCCGAGCGCCATCACCTCCACCGCCAGCGCGGCCAGGATCAGGCCCATCAGACGGGTCATGACGTTGATGCCGGTGCGACCGAGCACGCGGGCGATCACGTCGGCCAGCGACAGGCACACGGCGGTGGCCAGCGCGATCACCACGCCGTAGCCGACCAGCGCTGCCAGCTGCAGCACGGTGTGCGCCTGCTCGGCGTAGATCACCACGGTGGAGATCGTGGCCGGCCCGGTGAGCAGGGGAATGGTGAGCGGCACCACCGCGATGCTGGCGCCCATCGCGGCCTTCTCGGCGCCTTCGGCGAGCTCGTCGCCATCGCGCTTGGCCTCGGCTGGCTGCGCATTCAGCATGTTCAGCGCACTCGTCAGCAGCAGCATGCCGCCGCCGACCTGGAAGCTCGCGAGCGAGATGCCGAAGAAGGACAGCAGCTGCAGGCCCAGCAGGGCGCTGCTGGCGATCACCGCGAAGGCGGTGAACGAGGCCGTCAACACCGTGTCGCGCCGCTGCGCAGCCGAGAACCCGTGCGTGTAGTGGATGAAGAACGGCACGATCGCCAACGGGTTGACGATCGCCAGCAGCGTGACCAGGGGCTTGAGGTCCATGCCTTCAGGCGGGGTGGCGCCGGCGAAACATGCCGTAGCCCTCCATGTGCAGCACCTTCTCGCCGTGCTGGTTGCTCATCTCCCAGCTGGATCGGACCAGCCCGATGTCGGGCTTGCTGCGCAGCGGCCGCGATTCGAGGATCGTGTGGCGCAAGCTGAGGGTGTCGCCCGGGAACACCGGCTGCAGCCAGCTCAGTTTCTCCAGCCCTGGCGAGCCCATGCTGGACGATTCGCGCAGGAAGTTGTCGACCGTCAGGCGCATCGCCATCGCGCAGGTGTGCCAGCCGCTCGCGCACAGCCCGCCGAACACCGACTGGCGCCCGGCTTCCTCGTCCAGGTGGAAGGGCTGCGGGTCGAACTGCGCGGCGAACGCCCGGATGTCCTGCTCGGTGGGTGTGATCGAGCCCAGCTCGCGCACCGAGCCCGGTTGCAGGTCTTCCCAGTAGTAGCGGATCGCGGCCATCAGCGGCCCCCCGAGACGTCGAGCACGCTCATGGTGGTGTAGCTCGCTTCTGGCGAGAGCAGCCAGACGATCGCCTGCGCCACCTCCTCGGCGGAGCCGCCCCGCTGCATCGGCACCTGGTGCGCGAGTTGCCGCACCCGGTCGGGCAGTCCGCCGGAGGCGTGGATGTCGGTCTCGATCAGGCCCGGCCGCACCGCATTGACCCGGATGCCGTCCGCGCCCACTTCCTTGGCCAGGCCGATGGTGAAGGCATCGATGGCGCCCTTGGCCGCCGCGTAGTCGACGTACTGGCCGGGGGCGCCCAGCCGCGCGGCGGCGCTGGAGAGGTTGACGATCGAACCCCCGCCACCCCCGCGGCGCGTGCTCATCCGCCGGACGGCCTCGCGTGCGCACACCATGGAGCCGATCACGTTGATGTCGAACATGCGGCGCAGGCGCTGCACCGACATCTCCTCGACGCGCGCGGTCACGTCGACCACGCCCGCGTTGTTGACCAGGCCCGTGAGCCGCCCGAGCTGGGCATCCACCATCTCGAACATCGCGAGCACCTGGGCCTCGTCGGCCACGTCGGCATGCACCGCGATGGCCTGGCCACCATCGGCCCGGATGCCCCGCACCACGTCGTCGGCCGCGCGCGAGTTCGCGGTGTAGTTCACCGCCACCGCCCACCCGCGTGCCGCCGCGAGCCGCGCAGTCGCCGCTCCGATCCCGCGACTGCCGCCGGTGACCAGGACCACTTGCTGTTCCAATTGCCGTCCTCCGCGTGGGTTGCGCGTTTTGCGCTACAACCGCCGATTAGACCAAAGCGAACCGGAGACAACATGGCCGCCACCATCGACTACTTCTTCGCGCCGCAGAGTCCCTGGACCTACCTCGGCCACGACCGGTTCGTTCGACTCGCGCGCGAGCACGGCGCCTCGGTGCGCCTGCGGCCGATCGACCTCGGGAAGATCTTCCCGGTCAGCGGCGGCCTGCCCCTGCCCAAGCGCGCACCGCAGCGCCAGGCCTATCGCCTGGTCGAGCTCAGGCGCTTTTCCGAGCACCTGGGCGTGCCGCTGCACGTGCAGCCGCGCTTCTTCCCGGTCGCCGGCGACGATGCTGCACGGCTGGTGGTCGCGGTCGACCAGCACGACGGCAGCGACGCGGCGCTGCGGATCGGCGGCGCCGTGCTGCGCGCCGTCTGGGCCGAGGAGCGCAACATCGCCGACGCGGCCGTGCTGGCCGACCTGCTGGCCGAGAACGGTCTGCCGCCGGAGCGACTGGCGCAGTCGCGCGAGGCACCGGTGCAGCAACGCTATGACGGGCACACCGCGGCCGCCATCGAGGCGGGCGTCTTCGGCGGCCCGAGCTATGTGGTGGACGGCGAGATCTTCTGGGGCCAGGACCGGCTCGACTTCCTGCAACGCAGGCTTGAACAAATTTCCAACTGACAAGGAGAACACCATGGGTGCATTCGTGGATCTGAAGGCCGACGACGGCCTCGCCTTTCCCGCCTACGTGGCGCAACCCAGCGGCCAGGCCAAGGGCGCGGTGGTGGTGCTGCAGGAAATCTTCGGTGTGAACTCGCACATCCGCGCCGTTGCCGACGGCTACGCGCGCGAAGGCTTCCTGGCCGTGGCGCCGTCCACCTTCCACCGGGTCAAGCCGGGCGTCGAGCTCGGCTACAAGGAAGAGGACATGTCCGCGGGCTTCGCCCTCAAGACGGCGGTCGAGGCCCTGCCGGCGCCGGGTGTGATGCAGGACATCCAGGCCGCGATCCGCCACGCGGCCCGCGGCGGCAAGGTCGGCATCGTCGGCTACTGCTGGGGCGGGCTGCTGTCCTGGCGTTCGGCCTGCACGCTCGACGGACTGTCCGCCGCGGTCACCTACTACGGCGGCGGCATGACCACGCCGGACGAGGCGGCACGGCATCCGAAGGTGCCGGTGCTGTCGCACTTCGGCGACCAGGACCACTGGATCCCGCTGGACAGCGTGGAAGCCTTCCGCAAGAGCCATCCGGAGGTGGAGGTCCACGTCTACCAGGCCAACCACGGCTTCAACTGCGACCAGCGCGGTTCTTGGAACGAGCCGTCCGCCAAGCAGGCGCGGGAGCGTTCGCTGGCGTTCTTCCAGAAACACCTGGCCGCCTGATGGGCGCAGCGGCCACCCTCGCGCGGCCGCTGCTGGCCGCTGCGCTGTTCCTGTCGGCCTGGCCGGCATCGGCCGCCGACTACGCGGGGCCGCTGTTCGACACGCACCTGCACTACAACGAGGAAGCGTGGAACGGCAGCACGGGCCCGCACCCGTTGTCCGACGTGCTGGCGCGCATGCAGCGCAACGGCGTCAAGGCGGTCGTGTCGAACTCGCGGCCGAACGCCGGCACCCACGCGCTGGCCTCGTCGCCGCAGACGCGGGCGGCCGGCGTGACCGTGGTTCCCTTCGTGCGGCTGTATCGCAACCGGGCCGACTACGACAACTGGTTCCGCGACGAGACCATCGCGCAGATGGTGCAGTCGGAGCTCGCGCGTGGAACCGCCGCGGGACCGTTCCGCGGCATCGGCGAGTTCCACCTGTACGACAGCGCCAACGCCAACGGGCCGGTGGCGCGCCAGCTGATGCAGCTGGCCGAGGAGCGCCAGCTCGCCGTGCTGGCCCACGTGGACGACGTCGCGATCGACCTGCTGATGGCGAACACGCCTTCCAAGGGCCAGAAGCTTCGGCTGATCTGGGCCCACACGGGCATCGGCGGCGCACCGGTGGCCCGCGTCGACCAGCTGCTCGCCCGCTATCCCTTGCTGGTGGGGGAGCTGTCGTACCGGCCCGGCCTGACCTGCGACGGCGGCAGACTCTGTCCCGAGTGGCGCCAGCTGGTCCTGAAGTACCCCGGCCGCTTCGTGATCGGCTCGGACACCTGGGTCAACCAGCGCTGGCTGTACTACGACGACCTCATGGCCGGCTATCGCACCTGGCTGGGCGACCTGCCCCCGGACGTGGCGCGCCGCGTGGCCTGGGACAATGCCGCCACCATGTTCGGCCTCAAGCCCCTCGAATGATTCAGCTGCACCACTACCCCAGCACCGCGGCCATGGTGCCGCACATCCTCCTCGAGGAACTCGGCGTGCCGTTCGAGCGCGTGCACGTCGACCGGGCCGTCAACGCGCACAAGGAGCCGGGCTACCTGCGGCTGAACCCGAACGGCCTGATCCCGGTGCTGGTCGATGGCGACCTGGTGCTGTACGAGACGGCCGCCATCGTGCTGCATCTGTGCGACCGCCATCCGGAGGCCGGCCTCGCGCCCGCGTTCGGCACCGACGCGCGCAGCCGGTTCTACAAGTGGCTGATGTGGCTGACCAACACGCTGCAGGCGACGCTGATCGTCTATTTCTATCCGGAGCGGTGGGTCGACGAAGGCAACGCGGCGGGCGTGTCGCAGGTGCGCGAGCATGCCCGGCGCAAGGTGGTGGGCCTGCTGGCGCAGCTGGACGCCGAGCTGGCGTCGGCGGGCGGTCCCTGGTTCCTGGGCCAGGCGTACTCGGCGCTCGATGCCTACGTCTTCACCCTGTGCCGCTGGACGCGCAACTTCAGCCAGGACCGGGCGCGCGAACTGCCCCAGCTCGGTCCCTATCTGCAGCGCATGCTGGCGCGCCCCGCCGTGCAGCGCGTCCTCGCCAACGAGGGCCTTCAGCCGCCGTACGTCTGAACCAGGCGCTGCAGTTCCAGCGCGTTGCCTGCCGCGGCCTGCCCGGCGGTGTTGTCGAAGATGCACCAGACCTGCGCGCCGCCGGCCTGCGCCAGCAGCAGGCGGCGCGCCAGGGCCTGCAGCAGCTCCGATGGGTAGGCGGAGTAGTACATCCGCGGCGTGCCGTGCAGCCGCAGGTACACCAGCCCGGGCCAGCCGCCGGGCGCCCGGCCCGCCTCGTGCCGCACCGGGTCGGCCAGCACCCGGGCCAGCCGCAGTCCGGCCATCCACCCGTCGACCGAAGGCTCGAACCAGCTCGCATGGCGCGGTTCCACCGCGATGCCGCCGGCGTGGTGGTCGCGCAGGAGGCCGAAGAAGCGGGCGGCGACTGCCTGATCGAACGCCAGGCTCGGCGGCAGCTGCACCAGCAGGCAGTGCAGCTTGTCACCCAGGCCGGCGGACTGTGCGAGGAACGTCGACAGCAGCGCGCCGCAGTCCTGCAGCCGACGCTCGTGCGTGATCGTCCTGGGCAGCTTGGCGCAGAAGCCGAAGTCCGCCGGCACCGCCTCCGCCCAGCGCGCCCAGGTCGCCGGCTGGTGCGGCCGATGGAACGAGGAGTTGATCTCGCATGCCGGGAACACCTGGGCGTAGCGTTGCAGATGGCTGGGCCCGGGCGGGAACGCCGCCTGCACCGGCACGGGGAGCGTCCAGCCGGCGCAGCCGATGCGGATCACGGATGTCTCACCGCGAGGTGCGCTCGAGGTAGTGCTTGCGCCAGAAGACCAGCCCCAGGCCGAGCGCCACCACCACCATCGACGCCACGGCCGCCCAGAAGCCGATCGGGTCGGCCAGCAGCGGCATGGACGCGAAGTTCATGCCGAAGATCCCGGTGATCAGGTTCAGGGGCAGGAAGATCGCGGTCAGCGCCGTCAGGGTCCGCATGATGTTGTTGGTGCGGTTGCTCTGGGCCGAGAAGTGGATCTGCACCACGCTTTCGGCGCCCTGCTCCATGCGCCGCACCTGGTGCACCACCCGCTGGATGTGTTCGAGCACGTCGCGCGCCCGGGCGATCAGGGCGTCGCGGTCGCTCTGCGTCAGGCCGGGCGGCGGCTGCTCGCGTGCGGTGTCCAGCCACTCCTGCATCGCATCGCTCTGCTCCTCGCACAGGTCTTCCAGCGTGTGCAGTTCGCGCCGTGCCACCATCAGCGCACCCCAGTTGCGGAAGTCGGTGCCGGGGCGCAGCAGTTCCTGCTGCCAATGGTCGAGCTCCGTGCTCAGCTGCTTGCGCAACTCGAGGTAGCTGTCGACCATCACGTTGACCATCCGCAGCATCAGGTCGGACGGGCTCGCAGGGAGCCGGCTGCGGTTGCCGTTCAGCCCGTCGCTGTGCACCGCATCGTTCAGGTAGCGCGAGATGAACGACCGCGCCGTGAAGCAGCCGGCCGGGTGGACCGAGACCAGCAGCCGGTCGTACACCACGAAGCAGACGGCGCGGGTGCGGATCCGGTAGAAGCTGGCCAGTGCAGGCGCGCCCGTCGGCGCTGGCTGGCCCTGCAGCTCCCGGTCGACCTCCTCGGCCGTGGCCAGCCGGCGGAAGATCACCAGGTCGTAGACCGACGTGAAGTCGTAGTGCGACGGATGGGCCGCGTTCTCCAGGTCCTTCTGGTGCAGCTCGAGCAGGGTGGAGCCGCCCAGCCGGTGGGCCGCCTCCTGCAGCGTGGGCATGGCGTGCTGCAGGTCCTCCCGGTCGACGAAGATCCAGACGAATCCGTCGGCCGGCGCGGCGGCGGGCACGCTGTCGTGGAAGCGGAGGGTACCGCGGGTGAACTCGACGATCTGCATCGCGGCCGTTCAGCCGCGCAGCTTGCGCGCCGCGTCGAGCGCGAAATAGGTCAGCACCCCGCTCGCGCCGGCCCGCTTGAAGGCCAGCAGGCTTTCCATCATCACCGCGTCGCCGTCGAGCCAGCCGTTCTGCGCCGCCGCCTTGAGCATCGCGTACTCGCCCGACACCTGGTAGACGAAGGTCGGCATGCGGAACTCGTCCTTCACCCGGCGCACGATGTCCAGATAGGGCATGCCGGGCTTGACCATCACCATGTCGGCGCCCTCGGCGATGTCCATGGCCACCTCCCGCAGCGCTTCATCGGTGTTGCCCGGGTCCATCTGGTAGACCTTCTTGTTGCTCCTGCCGAGGTTGGCGGCCGAGCCCACCGCGTCGCGGAACGGGCCGTAGAACGCGCTGGCGTACTTCGCGCTGTACGCCATGATCCGCGTGTGGATTGCCCCGCGCGCCTCCAGCGCCTGGCGGATCGCGCCGATGCGTCCGTCCATCATGTCGCTGGGCGCGACGATGTCGACGCCGGCGTCGGCCTGCACCAGCGCCTGCTGCGTGAGCACCTCGATGGTCTCGTCGTTCAGGATGTAGCCGGTGGGATCGAGCAGGCCGTCCTGGCCATGGCTGGTGAACGGATCGAGGGCGACGTCGGTCATCACCCCCAGTTCAGGGAAGTGCTGCTTGAGGCTGCGCACCACGCGGGGCACCAGGCCCTCGGGGTTGGTGGCTTCGCGCCCGTCCTCGGTCTTGAGCTTCGGGTCGATGACCGGGAACAGGGCGATCGCCGGGATCCCCAGCCGAACGCACTGTTCGGCCACCGGCAGCAACAGGTCCAGGCTCACCCGCTCCACGCCCGGCATGGAGGCGACCGCCTCCTGCCGCTTGTGCCCATCCAGCACGAACACCGGGTAGATCAGGTCGCTGGGCGACAGCTCGTGCTCGCGCACGAGGTTGCGGGTGAACTCGTCCCGGCGCAGCCGGCGCGGGCGACCATGGGGATAGGGGGCGTGCAGGACCATCGGAAAATTGTGCCCCATCGCGCCCGGCACCTGCGGCGGCGCGGTCGAAGGGGTCACGCCAGCCGAGCATCCGCCGAGTGGATGGGCGACCGAGCTTGTGGGGCCGGGGTGGGTTTGCTAAATTACGCCCCGGGCGGCTTGCCGCTCCCCGCTTTTCCTCCCTGAGCGGGTGCCTTAATGTGTGACAGCAACAAGGCTTCCCACCCCGGCCCGTTGGTCGGGGTTTTTTTTGCCTCCACCGTCCCGCAGCCCGGCCGTTGTGGGGCGGCTCCTTACACTCGCGCCATGCTCTGGGTCAAAGCCCTTCACATCGTCTTCGTCGCGAGCTGGTTCGCCGGCCTGTTCTACCTGCCGCGGATCTACGTCAACCTGGCGATGGTCGAGCCGGGCTCGCTGGCCGAACGGGAGCGCCTGCTGCTCATGGCGCGCAAGCTGCTGCGCTTCACGACCCTGCTGGCGCTGCCGGCATTGGGGCTGGGCCTGTGGCTGTGGCTCGGCTTCGGCATCGGCCGCGGCCCCGGGAACGGCTGGTTGCACGCGAAGCTGGCGGTCGTGCTGCTGGCGGTCGGCTACCACCATGCATGCGCCTCGCTGCTGCGGCGGTTCCGGGACGGCGCCAACCGCCGCAGCCACCGGTGGTACCGCTGGTTCAACGAGGTCCCCGTGCTGCTGCTGCTGGCCGCCGTCGTGCTGGTGGTGGTCAAGCCGTTCTGACCCGCCATGGCGGCGCGCAAGACCTCCGCCTGGCCGCTGGCGCAGGCCTACGCCGCGCTGGTGGTGTACGCAAGCCTGTACCCGTTCACCGAGTGGCGTGACCAGGGCATCGGCCCCGGGGCGTTCCTCACCGCGCCCTGGCCCCGGTACTGGACCGGCTTCGATTTCGCCGCCAACGCGATCGGCTATGCGCCGCTGGGTTTCCTGCTCGCCTTGAGCGTGCTGCGCCGTGCCCGCCCGGAGCCGGTCGCCCCCGGCATCGGCGCGGCGATCGTCGTGGCGACCGTGTCCGGCGCGGTGCTGTCGCTGGCCATGGAGGCGCTCCAGACCTACCTGCCGGCCCGGGTGCCGTCGAACGTGGATTTCGGCCTGAACGTGCTCGGCACGGCGATCGGCGCCCTGCTGGCCGGCGCGCTGGAGAAATGGGGCGCCGTCGATCGCTGGGGGCGGTTCCGCCTGCGCTGGTTCGTCGACGAGGCGCGCGGTGCGCTGGTGCTGCTGGCGCTGTGGCCGTTCGCGCTTCTGTTTCCGGCGGCCGTGCCGCTGGGGCTGGGCCAGGTGTTCGAGCGGCTGGAGGCGGCGCTGGCCGACTGGCTGCTCGACACGCCCTTCCTCGAGTGGCTGCCGGTGCGCGACATCGAACTGCAGCCGCTGGTGCCCGGCACCGAACTGGTGTGCGTCGCCCTCGGCGCCCTGGTCCCCTGCCTGCTGGCCTATTCGGTGATGCGGTCGCTGGCCCGGCGTGCGGTGGCGGCCGCCGTGCTGGTGACGGTCGGCGTCGCTGCCACGGCCCTGTCGGCGGCGCTCAGCTGGGGCCCGGTGCATGCCTGGGCCTGGCTCAGCCTGCCGGTGCGGCTGGGGCTGGTCACCGGCCTGGTCCTGGCGCTGCTGCTGCTGCGGATGCCGCGCGGCGGCTGCGCGGCGCTCGTGCTGCTGGCGCTGGTGATCCACCTCAGCCTGCTGAACCAGGCGCCGGCCAGCGCCTATTTCACCCACACCCTGCAGGCCTGGGAGCAGGGGCGGTTCATCCGCTTCCACGGCCTGGCGCAGTGGCTCGGGTGGCTGTGGCCTTACGTCACCCTGGCCTACGTGCTGGTGCGGCTCTCGACGGGCGAGGCCCCGCCTAGAATCCCGCAATGAGCGACGCAGCTGCACGGCCCTCGTACTACGAGCGGCACATCTTCTTCTGCCTCAACAAGCGCGACAACGAGAACTGCTGCGCCGATCACGGCGCCCAGGCCGCTTTCGACCGCTGCAAGGCGCAGGTCAAGGCGCAGGGACTGAACGGCCCCGGCCAGGTGCGCGTGAACAAGGCCGGCTGCCTGGACCGCTGCGCGGGGGGCCCGGTGGCGGTGGTCTATCCGGAGGCGGTCTGGTACACGTACGTGGACGTGCAGGACATCGACGAGATCGTCGAGTCGCACCTGAAGAACGGCCGGGTGGTGGAGCGACTGCTCACGCCGCCGCACCTGGGTCGGTGAGGAGCTGGCCGTGAACGCGCAGACGCAGCGGCTGCTGCTGCAGGGCGCCGCCGGCCCCATCGAGGTGCTGCGGGACGAGCCGTCCGCGGCAGCCATGGGCACGGCCGTGATCGCCCATCCGCATCCCCTGTTCGGCGGCACGATGGACAACAAGGTCGTGCAGACGCTCGCGCGCGCCTTCGTGCAGGCCGGCTGGCGCTCGGTGCGGTTCAATTTCCGCGGTGTCGGTGCCAGTGCGGGCGTGCACGACGAGGGCCGCGGCGAGACCGAGGACATGCGCGCCGTGGTCCAGGCTGTGGCGCCGGAGGGCCCGATCGCACTGGCCGGCTTCTCGTTCGGCGCCTTCGTGGCCAGCCGCGTGCTCGAGGGGCTCTGGGCCGGGCGCGACGTCCGCAAGGTCGTGCTGGTCGGCACCGCCGCCTCCCGCTTCGCCGTCGCGACGATCCCGGTCGAGGCGCACGACCGCCTGCTCGTGGTCCACGGCGAACAGGACGACACCGTCGCGCTGTCCGCGGTGCTGGACTGGGCCCGGCCCCAGTCGGTGCCGGTGACGGTCGTGCCGGGGGTCGGCCACTTCTTTCACGGACAATTGCCGCTGCTCAAATCCCTGGTGGCCCGCCACCTCCGTTCCTGAACTCCTGACGATGAACCGATTCGCCAAGGCGCTTGCCGCGCCCTTGCTCGCCCTGCTCTGCCTCGCCGCCGCGGCCCAGGTGCCGCAGCCGCCCGAAATCGCCGCGCGCAGCTACCTGCTGGTCGACGTCACCGCCAACCAGGTGCTGGCCGGCCGCGACGTCGACAGCCCGGTCGAGCCCGCATCGCTGACCAAGCTGATGACGCAGTACCTCGTCTTCGATGCGCTGCGCGCCAAGAAGATCAGCCTGCAGCAGGCGTTGCCGGTGAGCGTGCGGGCCTGGAAGATGCCCGGCTCCCGCATGTTCATCGACCCGAAGATGCAGGTGCCGGTCGACGACCTGATCAAGGGCATGATCGTCCAGTCCGGCAACGATGCGACGGTGGCCCTGGCCGAGGGGGTCGGCGGCACGGTCGAACACTTCGTGCAACTGATGAACGACCAGGCCAAGGCCCTGGGCATGAAGAACACGGCGTACAAGAACCCGGAGGGCCTGACGACGCCCGGCCACACCACGACCGCCCGCGACCTCAGCATCCTGGCCACCCGGCTGATGCAGGACTTCCCCGAGCACCTGCACTATTACGCGATCAAGAAGTACCGCTACCAGGGCACGCCCACCGCCAATGACACCAATCGCAACATGCTGCTGTTCCGCGACCCGACCGTGGACGGCCTGAAGACGGGGCACACCGAAGCTGCCGGCTACTGCCTGATTGCCACCGCCAAGCGCGACTTCCCCAATCTGCAGGGCCGGCGCCTGCTGTCGATCGTGCTCGGCACCACCAGCGAGAACGCGCGCGCCAACGAGTCGCAGAAGCTGCTGAACTGGGGCTACACCGCCTACGAGGGGATCAAGCTGTTCGACGCCAACCAGCCGGTTGCCACGCCCGAGGTGTGGAAGGGCGCGGTGCGGACGGTCAAGCTCGGCCGCCCCCAGGCGGTGGTGGTGGCGGTGCCGGCCGGCACCGCGGCCCAGCTGAAGACGGCAGTGGCCCGGCCCGATCCGCTGGTGGCCCCGTTCAACAAGGGCCAGCAGGTCGGCACCCTGCGCGTGCTGGCCGGCGACAAGCCGGTGGCCGAAGTGCCGCTGGTGGCCCTGGAGGCGGTGGAACAGGCTGGCGTGCTCGGGCGCGCCTGGGATGCGATCCGCCTCTGGATCAAGTGAGCGGCGCCGGCCCTTGGCCGTGGGCTCGGTGAGCGCCCACTCGGGCCCGGCGGCGCGCGGCTGAGCCCTCTCTCGGCGCCGCCAATTGCAGCCCAACCCATCCCGGGCTATACTGGCGGGCTTTCCCGCAATTGGGGCGGGGAAGTCTTTGCCTGCTGCGGCGGGCCATGGCCAGGCGCCGTGGTCACCCCTGCAGGGGCACCAATTTCGACGTTTAGGGACGTTTTTTTCAATGCCAACCATCAACCAACTCGTGCGTCACGGGCGGGAGGTCGAGAAGACCAAATCCAAGTCCCCCGCGATGCAGAACAGCCCCCAGCGCCGTGGCGTGTGCACCCGCGTGTACACCACGACCCCGAAGAAGCCGAACTCGGCGCTTCGCAAGGTCGCCAAGGTGCGCCTGACCAACGGTTTCGAGGTCATCTCGTACATCGGCGGCGAAGGCCACAACCTGCAGGAGCACTCGGTGGTGCTCGTGCGCGGCGGCCGCGTGAAGGATCTGCCGGGTGTGCGCTACCACATCGTCCGTGGTTCGCTGGACCTGCAGGGCGTCAAGGATCGCAAGCAGTCCCGGTCCAAGTACGGCGCCAAGCGCCCGAAGAAGGCCTAAGAGGTTTGAAGTTTGTCGGTGCTCATTCGGCCCTGGCAGGCTGATCGAGCGTAGTGACCCGAAGCAGGCGATGTTGCCTGTGGGTCGAGTAAGCGGGTGGCCTGAATGGCTCCCACGGCCTTGGTCTGCGGACCAGCCAGCTGAAGCAAATCAAGAGGTGAGAAATGCCACGTCGTCGCGAAGTCCCTAAGCGTGAAATCCTGCCGGATCCCAAGTACGGCAATGTCGAGCTCGCCAAGTTCATGAACGTCATCATGCAAGGCGGCAAGAAGGCGGTTGCCGAGCGCATCGTCTACGGCGCGCTCGAGCAGATCGAGAAGAAGAACCCGGGCAAGGACCCGCTGGAAGCCTTCACCATCGCCATCAACAACGTCAAGCCGATGGTCGAGGTGAAGTCCCGCCGCGTCGGTGGTGCCAACTACCAGGTGCCGGTGGAAGTGCGCCCGGTGCGCCGCCTGGCGCTGTCGATGCGCTGGCTGAAGGAAGCCGCCAAGAAGCGCGGCGAGAAGTCCATGGCCATGCGCCTGGCCAACGAACTCATGGAAGCCACGGAAGGCCGCGGCGGCGCCATGAAGAAGCGCGATGAAGTGCACCGGATGGCCGAGGCCAACAAGGCCTTCAGCCACTTCCGCTTCTAAGTACCGTCCCCATCTGAAGCAATCCGAGGGAACGGGGCCCGCCACCAGCGGGCCCTTCCCACTTTGAACGAAAGATCATCATGGCCCGCAAAACGCCCATCGAGCGCTATCGCAACATCGGGATCTCGGCGCACATCGACGCCGGCAAGACCACGACCACCGAGCGCATCCTGTTCTACACCGGTGTGAACCACAAGATCGGTGAAGTGCACGATGGCGCCGCCACCATGGACTGGATGGAGCAGGAGCAGGAGCGCGGCATCACCATCACGTCCGCGGCCACCACCTGCTTCTGGAAGGGCATGGACATGTCCTTCCCCGAGCACCGCATCAACATCATCGACACCCCCGGCCACGTGGACTTCACCATCGAGGTGGAGCGTTCCATGCGCGTGCTGGACGGCGCCTGCATGGTGTACTGCGCCGTGGGCGGCGTTCAGCCCCAGTCCGAGACGGTCTGGCGCCAGGCCAACAAGTACAAGGTGCCGCGCCTGGCGTTCGTCAACAAGATGGACCGCACCGGCGCCAACTTCTTCAAGGTCTACGACCAGATGAAGCTGCGCCTGAAGGCCAACCCAGTGCCCATCGTCATCCCGATCGGTGCCGAGGAGAACTTCAAGGGCGTGGTCGACCTGCGCAAGATGAAGGCCATCATCTGGGACGAGGCGTCCCAGGGCATGAAGTTCACCTTCGAGGACATTCCCACCGAGCTGGCCGAGCAGGCCAAGGAATGGCGCGAGAAGATGGTCGAGGCGGCCGCCGAGGCCAACGAAGACCTGATGAACAAGTACCTGGAAGAGGGTGACCTGTCCGAAGAGGAGATCACCCGCGGCCTGCGTACCCGCACCATCGCCGGCGAGATCCAGCCGATGCTGTGCGGCACCGCGTTCAAGAACAAGGGTGTGCAGCGCATGCTGGACGCCGTGATCGAACTCATGCCGTCGCCGGTGGACATCCCGCCGGTCAAGGGCACGGACGAGGACGAGAAGGAAACCACGCGCAAGGCCGACGACAACGAGAAGTTCTCGGCCCTGGCGTTCAAGCTGATGACGGACCCGTTCGTCGGCCAGCTGACGTTCGTGCGCGTCTACTCCGGCGTTTTGACCAAGGGCGACAGCGTCTACAACCCGGTGCGCGGCAAGAAGGAGCGCATCGGCCGGATCGTGCAGATGCACGCCAACAACCGCCAGGAAGTCGACGAGATCCGTGCCGGCGACATCGCTGCCTGCGTGGGCCTGAAGGACGTCACCACCGGCGAGACCCTGTGCGACCCGTCCAGCGTCGTCACGCTCGAGCGCATGGTGTTCCCCGAGCCGGTGATCCGCCAGGCCGTCGAGCCCAAGACCAAGGCCGACCAGGAAAAGATGGGCGTGGCGCTGCAGCGCCTGGCCGCCGAGGATCCGTCGTTCCGCGTGAACACCGACGAAGAGTCCGGCCAGACCATCATCGGCGGCATGGGCGAGCTCCACCTGGAGATCATCGTCGACCGCATGAAGCGCGAGTTCGGCGTGGAAGCTAACGTCGGCAAGCCGCAGGTGGCCTACCGCGAGACCGTGCGCAAGCAGGTCACGGATGTCGAAGGCAAGTTCGTGCGCCAGTCGGGCGGCAAGGGCCAGTACGGCCACGTCGTCTTCACGCTGGAGCCGCAGGAGCCCGGCAAGGGCTTCGAATTCGTCGACGCCATCAAGGGCGGCGTGGTGCCGCGCGAGTACATCCCGGCGGTCGAGAAGGGCGTGGTCGAAGCGCTGAACACCGGCGTGCTGGCGGGCTACCCCGTGGTCGACGTCAAGGTCACCCTGACCTTCGGCTCCTACCACGACGTGGACTCGTCCGAGCAGGCGTTCAAGATGGCCGCCATCTTCGGCTTCAAGGAAGCCGCGAAGAAGGCCAACCCGGTCATCCTGGAGCCGATGATGGCCGTCGAAGTGGAGACGCCCGAGGACTACGCCGGCAACGTGATGGGTGACCTGTCGTCCCGCCGTGGCATGGTGCAGGGCATGGACGACATGCCCGGCGGCGGCAAGGCCATCAAGGCCGAAGTGCCGCTGTCCGAGATGTTCGGCTACTCGACCACGCTGCGGTCGATGTCGCAGGGCCGTGCCACGTACACGATGGAGTTCAAGCACTACGCCGAAGCGCCGCGCAACGTGGCCGAGGCGATCGTCGCCGCACGCGCCAAGTGATTCTGCGGCGGCAGGCCGGGCCTGCCGCCGCGTCTCGCTGCGCGCACGTGCAAAAAGAAGGGGCCGCGCAAGCGGCTCCCGCACTTTCCGGTCTGCGACCGCATGCCCCACGCTGCCCGTGGCGTGGGAACCGGCAATGCGGTGCAGACCTAAAACCAATCACACGGGCATTGCTCTTTGTTGAGGAATTGAAATGGCAAAAGGTAAATTCGAGCGCACCAAGCCGCACGTGAACGTGGGCACGATCGGTCACGTGGACCATGGCAAGACCACGCTGACGGCGGCCATCACGACGGTGTTGTCGACCAAGTTCGGCGGCGAAGCCAAGGCCTACGACCAGATCGACGCGGCTCCGGAAGAAAAGGCGCGCGGCATCACGATCAACACCGCGCACGTGGAGTACGAGACGGCCAACCGCCACTACGCCCACGTGGACTGCC
>NZ_DASRTN010000002.1:0-166450 GCF_035655895.1 Ramlibacter sp. | reverse complement strand
TAAAACGGAATTGAAGTGAACTTCACTTCTCTTCTCATGAGCGTTTGTAGGTCCTTGCGGACCCAGTTCCGAAGAACTTGGCAATCGCCAGTCAAACGCCCACGCTTATCGGCTGTATGTTGTTAACGAACCTGTCAACTCAGCTTGGCGTTGCCGCCTTGCTTTGTTTGCTTGCTGCGATCAGCGAAGCCTTGAATTATGACAGTTTTTAGGAAAACCTGTCAACCTTTGGGGTTTTGCTTTCTTCGTCTTGCTGAACTGCTTTCGCAATTCACTGCAATTCGTTTTCAGCAGAGCCTCGAATTCTATACCGATTTTTTGCTGCGGTCGCGTTCGAGATATTTGTTACCTCTTTCCGCCTGCCGCCGAAACCGGCCTCCGTCGCCCGGGTGCTGCTTGCGCAGCGCCGTGTTCAGCGGAGCCCGCGACTATAGCACGGGGTTTTCCCGATCTGCAAGCCCCTGGTCTCAGCTCGTGCCCTGACCCAGCGGCAACGACCGGGACCGTCGCCCGGTCAGTGCGTGGAGAGCATTGGCCACGGCGGGCGCGATCGGTGGGACTCCCGGCTCGCCCACCCCACCGGGCGGGCGCTGGCTCGGGACGATCCACGTCTCCACGTTCGGGGATCGGGCCAGTGTGAGCAGCGGCGCATCCGGGAAGTTCCGTTGCCGCACCGCGCCGTTGCGGATATCCACGCGTCCGTGCAGCGCTGCCGTGAGGCCGAACACGACGGCACCCTCGATCTGCTGGGCCACGATGCCGGGATTGACTGCCGTGCCGCAGTCGATGGCGCACACCACCCGGTGCACCCGCGGCAACCCCTGCTCCAGCGACACCTCGGCCACCTGGGCGACGACCGACCCGAATGATTCGTGCAGCGCGATGCCTCGCGCCCGGCCCGCCGGCAGCGCGGTTCCCCACCCTGCCTGGCGCGCAGCCAGTTCCAGGACGGCCTGGTGGCGCGGCGCCCCTTTCAGGAGCGCCTGCCGGAAAGCCATCGGATCCTGCCCGACCGCCGCGGCGAGTTCGTCAATGAAGCATTCGGAGAAGAACGCGTCGTGCGAGTGGCCGACCGAGCGCCAGAAGCCCACCGGCACGCCGGACAGCGTCGCCACGTGCTCCATCCGCTGGTTCGCAAAGCCGTAGGGCAGGTCGAACAGGCCCTCGGCGGTGGTCTTGTCGGGAAGGTCGATGCGGCCGGCCAGGGACGGCATCGCGCGCTGGAACCACCGCGGCGTGATCGCATCGCCGGCCGACTTGATGCGCAGGCTGGCGATGCGGCCCTCGGCGTCGACCGCGGCCCGCAGCATCGCCACGTGCATCGGCCGGTAGAAGTCGTGGGTGGCGTCCTCCTCGCGAGGCCACACCAGTTGCACCGGGGCGCCGCCGGCGTCCATGGCGACCCGCACCGCCTGCGTCACGTAGTCGACCTCCAGCCGACGCCCGAAGCCCCCGCCGAGGAAGGGCACGTGCACCGTCACGTCCTCCACGCGAACACCGGCCACCCGGGCCGCCGCGTCGCGCGCCATCATCGGCACCTGTGTCGGCGCCCAGATCTCCACCCGGCCAGCGGCGACGCGCGCGGTGCAGTTCATCGGTTCCAGCGTCGCGTGGGCAAGGTAGGGTGCGTGGTACCACGCCTCCACCACGCGCACCGCCTGCTTCTCGGCGGCTTCGACATCGCCCCGCACATGGAAGGCGTGCCCTTGGCCGGTGCGCACCTGTGACTCCAGCGACGCCGCGATGGCGACGGAATCGAGCGGAGGTCCGGGCCGCGGCTGCCAGTCCACCTGCACCGCCTGGGCGGCGCGCATCGCGTGCCACGAGGTCCGGCCGATCACGGCGAATCCCGCGGTGGAGCCCGCGTACGCGGGCAGCATCACCAGCCGCTCCGCGCCCGGCAGCGCGAGGGCGGCGGCCGCATCGACCCGCCCCGGCGCGCCGCCGAGGATCGGACACAGGCGCACTGCGGCGTACCGGAGCCCCTCCGGCCGGACATCCAGCCCGAAGCGCGCGGAGCCGTCGACCTTGGCGGCGACGTCCAGCCGGGGCGCCGGCCGCCCGATCACGGTCCAGGCCTTCGGCTCCTTCAGGGTAACCGTGCCGGGCGGGGTGGCGGCCGCGAAGCGCGCCAGTTCGCCATAGGTCGCGCTCTGCCCGGACGGATGCGAGACGACGCCCTCGCGCACGGTGAGTTCGTCGACCGGCAGCTTCCAGCGCAGCGCAGCCGCGCCGAGCAGCGACGCGCGGGCGGTGGCCGCGGCGGTGCGCACCACCTCCCAGGCGTCCATGACGCTGCTCGAGCCCCCGGTCGCATTGATGCCCAGCTCGCGCGCGGCCTTGCCGACCACCCAGCGGGCTGCCTTGGCGCGGCCGAAGCCGTCCTCGCTCTCGTCGGCCAGCGGGTGGAAAGGCAGCCCGGCCACCAGCATCGCCACGTTGCCGTAGATCGCGTCCGGCCCGGCCTGTTCGGTGCGCATGGCGGCCACTGGCACATCGAGCTCCTCGGCCGCCAGCATGGGCAGGGCCGTGTGCACGCCCTGCCCCATCTCGCTGCGGGGCATGGCGAGCGTCACGCGCCCGTCCTGGCCGATCTTGATCCAGCCGTTCAGCGCGATCTCGCCGTCGCGCAGCGCGAGCAGCCCGGGCGAGCCGAGCCGCGAGCGCTGCGGCAGGGCCAGCCATCCCACCAGCAACGCGCCGGCGCCGGCGGTGCCGGCCAGCAGCAGGGTCCTGCGCTTCACGCCTTCACCCCGGCCGCGCGCTTGATCGCGGCGCGCACGCGCTGGTAGGTGCCGCACCGGCACAGGTTGGTGATCGCCTCGTCGATGTCGGCGTCGCTGGGCTTGGGCTTGCGATCCAGCAGCGCGGCGGCGGCCATCAGCATGCCGCTCTGGCAGTAGCCGCACTGCGGCACCTGCTCGGCGATCCAGGCGGCCTGCAAGGGATGCGGCGCGCCGGGAGCCCCCAGCGCCTCGATCGTGACCACCCGTCTGCCCGCCGCCGCCGAGGCCGGCGTCACGCACGAGCGGACCGGCTGCCCGTCGAGGCGGACCGTGCAGGCTCCGCAGGCCGCGATGCCGCAGCCGTACTTGGTTCCGGTGAGGTTCAGGACATCCCGCAGCACCCACAGCAGCGGCATCGCCGGTTCCACGTCGACCTCGACCGGCCGCCCATTGATCTGAAGCTGCACGTCTGCTCCTCCTTGCGAACCACTATATCGGCGCGGGTGGCCCCGGTCCGCCCGGCACGCCCAGCGGTGCGCCGGCCCGGATAATCGCGCGCTTCATGGCCCTGATCACCCTTTCCGACGCCCAGCTGGCCTTCGGCCACGTCCCCCTGCTGGACCACACCGACTTCGCACTCGAATCCAACGAACGGGTCGGCCTGATCGGCCGCAACGGCGCAGGCAAGTCGTCGCTGCTGAAGATCCTCGGCGGCCTCGAGCGCGTGGACGACGGCACGCTGCAACTGCAGCAGGGCCTGCGCATCGCGTACGTGGCGCAGGAACCCGTGCTCGACTTCGCGCAGAGCATCTTCGAGAGCGTCAGCGCCGGGCTGGCCGGCCTGCTTGCGCTGATCGACCAGTACACGCGGGGCGAAGGCGACCTGGACGCCATGCAGGGCCGCATCGAGGCCGACGATGGCTGGAACTGGGAGCAGCGCGTGCAGGAGACCCTGCACCGGCTGCACCTCGACCCGCAGGCGCGGGTCGGCACGCTCTCGGGGGGCGTGCGCAAGCGCGTGGCGCTGGCGCAGGCGCTGGTGACGCGCCCGGACGTGCTGCTGCTGGACGAACCGACCAACCACCTCGACCTCGATGCGATCGAGTGGCTGGAAGGCCTGCTGGTCGACTTCCGGGGCAGCATCGTGACGATCACCCACGACCGTACGTTCCTCGACCGGGTGGCCACCCGCATCGTGGAGCTCGATCGCGGCCAGCTGCGCTCCTACCCGGGCAACTTCACGCGCTACCAGGCGCTGAAGGAAGAACAGCTCGCGCAGGAGGCCGTGGTCAACGCCAAGGCCGACAAGCTGCTGGCCCAGGAGGAGGTGTGGATCCGCAAGGGCGTCGAGGCGCGGCGCACCCGGGCCCAGGGCCGCATCACGCGGCTGCAGCAGCTGCGCGAGCAGCGGGCCGGCCGCCGCGATGCGCTGGGCCGGGTGCAGATGGACCTGGCCTCGGGCGCGCCCAGCGGCAAGATCGTCGCGGAGCTGGCCCATGTCCACAAGGCGTTCGGCGACCGCGTCGTGGTGCGCGATTTCAGCGCCACCATCCTGCGTGGCGACAAGGTCGGCCTGATGGGGCCGAACGGGGCCGGCAAGACCACCCTGCTCAAGCTGATCCTGGGCGAGCTTGCCGCCGACAGCGGCAAGGTGCGGCAGGGCGCGAACCTGCAGGTCGCGTACTTCGACCAGATGCGCGACCAGCTCGACCTCGATGCCACCCTGGAGGACTTCATCAGCCCCGGCAGCGAATGGATCGAGATCGGCCGCCAGCGCAAGCACGTCAAGAGCTACCTCGGCGACTTCCTGTTCTCGCCGGCGCGGGCCGGCTCGCCGGTGCGGTCGCTCTCGGGCGGCGAACGCAACCGGCTGCTGCTGGCGCGCCTGTTCGCGCGGCCCGCGAACGTGCTGGTGCTGGACGAGCCGACCAACGACCTGGACATCGACACGCTCGAGCTGCTGGAGGACCTGCTGCAGAACTACGAAGGCACGGTCTTCCTGGTCAGCCACGACCGTGCCTTCCTCGACAACGTGGTCACCAGCACCATCGCCCACGAAGGAGACGGCCGCTGGCGCGAATACGAGGGCGGCGTGCAGGACTGGCTCACGCAGTCGCAGCGGGCGCGCGCCCTCGCCCTGGCCGCGGGGCGGACCGCGAAGCACGACCCCGTGGGCGGGTCCGCAGCGGTGCCCTCCGCAGCGGCGCCGGCAACCCCAGCGTCGACCACCGCGCCCGCGGCGCCCGCGGCGGCCGCCACGCCGCGCCGGAAGCTGAGCTACAAGGAGCAGCGCGAGCTGGAGGCGCTGCCCGCGCGCATCCAGGCGCTGGAGCAGGAGCAGTCCGCGCTGCAGGCCGAGCTGGCGGACGGCACGCTGTATGCACGCGATGGGGAGCGTGCCGCGCAGCTGGCGGCCCGCAACGCGCAGATCGAGGACGACCTGATGGCCGCGCTGGAGCGCTGGGAGGCGCTCGGCTCGCTGTAGGGCAGCGCCGTCGGCAAGTGGCGGCCACCGCTGACCTTCGGCAGGCTCCGGCCGGCCGCCTGCCGGGCTACAGTGGCTCGGCCATGTTTCCTCTGCTGGTCGCCTGCCGCTCCGTCCTCCCGTCCGCCCCTGCGAGCTGGTGGTGGCGCTGGCTGGCGATGGTGCTGCTGGCCGGCTGGACGGCTGGTTGCTCCAGCCTCCCGGAGAACGTCGACCGCCAGGCCTCGCGCGCATGGGATGCGCCGCAGGCCACGCCGCTCGGCCAACTCACCCAGGCCCGCCGCGATGCGGCGCGAGCCCGCAGCGAATCCGCCTTCAGCCTGCTCGACAGCGTCGAGAACGCGTTCAGCAGCCGCGTCGCCCTGGCCGACGCCGCCCGGCACACGCTGGACCTGCAGTACTACGCCATCCATGCGGACGGCAGCACCGAGGTGCTGCTGGAACACATCCGCGCGGCGGCCCGGCGTGGCGTGCGCGTGCGCATCCTGCTGGACGACTTCAACACGGTGGGCGAAGACGCCCAGGTGCTGCGGCTGGCGTTCGAGCGCGGCGTCGAACTGCGCCTGTTCAATCCGGTGCCCGGCTCGCGCGGCTCGCTCTTCGGCCGCGTGTTCGGCTCCCTGCACGACATGGAGCGCCTGCAAAAGCGCATGCACAACAAGCTGTTCATCGCCGACAGCGCCTGGGGCATCACCGGCGGCCGCAACCTGGGTGACGCCTATTTCGGCGGCGACGACAAGAGCGCCTTCGTCGACCTGGACGTGCTCGCGACGGGCGCCGTCGTGCGGCAGATGGCCGCCAGCTTCGACCGCTACTGGAACGACCGTCTGGCCTATCCGGTGCAGTCGCTGCTGACCCGCGGGGACCTGGACCGCCTGCGCGACGACGGCGACGACCGCGCCCCGTCCGACGGGTCCCGCCCGCCGGCGGCGCCCGCGCCCGCAGCGCAGCCAGTGGGTGCCGTGCTGCCCGAGGCGACCGCCAGGCCGAATGCGGCCGCAGCGGCATCGAGCCTCGGCCAGCGCCCGGCCATGGACCTGCGCCAGGTGCCGCTGACCTGGGCGCCGGCGACGCTCCTGGCCGACCAGCCGGGCAAGGTAGGGCCCGGCGACGACGAAGCCGACGCGGGCGAAACCGTGGTCGATGGCCTGCTGCAGCTGATGCGGGGCGCGCGGCAGGAGCTGCTGATCATCTCGCCGTACTTCGTGCCGGGCGCCGAGATGATGAACGTGTTCGCCGACCTGCGGCGGCGCGGGGTGGCGGTCCGCGTGCTGACCAACTCGCTCGCCTCCAACGACGCGCCGGCTGCGCACGCCGGCTACCGCCGCTATCGCCGCGAGCTGCTCGCCATGGGCGTCGAGCTGCATGAGATGCGCGCCGACCCCGCCTCCGCCGGCCTGCGCGATGGCCGGCGCAGCAGCGGCAGCGGCAGCGGCGTCAGCCTGGGCAGCACCGTCGGTGGTTCCAAGAGCGGCTTCTCGCGCGCGAGCCTGCACTCCAAGGCCGTGGTCGTCGACCGCCGCGTCGCGGTGATCGGCTCGATGAACCTGGACCTGCGCTCCCAGCTGAAGAACAGTGAAGTGGCGCTGCTGATCCGCAGCGCCACGCTGGCCGGCCAGGCCGCACGGCTGATCGAGTCGAGCTTCGCGCGCGGCGCCTACCGGGTCGAAGCCCGGGGTGACGCGCTGGTGTGGCGGGCACCGCCCGGCGCGGCGTTCGGCGATGCGAGCAGCGAGCCCGAGGCCGACTGGAAGCTCCGGCTGCTGGTGGACGTGCTCGCGCCGTTCGCGCCGGACGAGATGCTGTAGTCACATCGTGCGCACCAGCTCCGAATAGCGGCGCCAGAACGCCGCGTCCTGGGTGGTCGCGAAGTTGATCCGCATCAGCGTCGAGGGGCGCCGCTCGGCATGGAACAGCGCCCCGGGCGCCAGCAGGTAGCCCTCGTCCAGCATGCGCTGGGCCAGCGCATCGGTGTCCACGCCGGTGTCCACCCATCCGAACAGGCCCGCGGGCTCCGCCGCGAAGCGGCAGCCGGCGGCCAGCGCGAGCTTCACGCTGCGGCTGCGCGCGGCGTCCAGCCGGGTGCGGATGCGTTCCGCGTGGCGGCGCAGCTGCCCCTGCTCCATGCACAGCGCCAGTGCACGCTCCAGCAGCGCCGGCGTGGTCAGCGTGGCAAGCAGCTTGGTGTCCAGCAGACGGCCGATCAGGTCCGGATGCGCCGCCAGGAACCCCACGCGCCAGTTCGGCGCCAGGATCTTGGCGAACCCGCTGACATGGATGGTGCGCTGCAGGCCGTCCAGCGCACACAGCCGGGTGGCGTGCTCGGGCGCGATGTGGCTGTAGGTGTCGTCCTCGACGATGTGGAAGTCGTGCCGGTTGGCCAGTTGCAGCACGCGGTGCGCGCTGCCGGGCGACAGGCAGTAGCCGGTCGGGTTGTGGAACACGCTCACGCTGACATAGAGCTTGGGCCGGTGGACTTCGCAGTACCGGGCCATGACGTCCAGGTCGGGACCGTCGGCGCGCCGCGGCACCGGCAGCAGCCGCATGCCCAGCGCCGTGAGCCGGGCGAACTCGACCGCCCAGCCGGGCTCCTCCACCATCACCGGGTCGCCCGGCCGCAGCAGGGTGCGACTGACGACGTCCAGTGCGTGCGTCGCACCGACGGTGGTGATGATGTTGTCGGGGCCCGCGTGCACGTTGAGTGTCGCGAGCTTCTTGGCGAGCGCGCGCCGCAGCCCGCTGTCGCCCATCGGCTCGCCGTACTGCAGCGAGAAGTCGTTGAGCGCGCGCGTGCCGGTCACCTTGCGCACGGCGGCGCCCATGAAGGTCGACTCCAGCCACTCGCGCGGCAGCACGCCCATGCCCGGTTGCGGCTTCGGGCCGATGCGGTGGAACATGCCGCGGATCAGCGCGGTGGCATCGATCGGCGCCGCCGGCCGCGCGCCCATGAACCCGGTCGCGGTGGCCCAGGGCGGCGTGGGAGACCCCGCAGGATCGCCGGCCGGCGGCTTCGCGGGCTCGGGGGGCGCCTGGTCGCGCACGAAGAAGCCTCGGTTCTTGCGGGCCTCCACCAGGCCCTGGGCCAGCAGCTGGTCGTAGGCCGCCACCACGGTCGACGGGCTCACGCCCTGCTGCTGCGCGCACTGGCGCACCGAAGGCAGGCGCGCGCCGGGCGCCAGCAGGCGGTCGCGGATCCGCTGGGCGAAGCGGCCGGACAGCTGCTCGGTGAGCGACTGGGAGGGGGTTTTCATCAGCATGCGAGCGCTTCCGTGTATCGCCGGATCGGCCAGTACAGACATTGATCTGACCTGACCAACTGTATTGGTGGTGTACTGACGGTGGAGCTTACAGTCGTCCGCATGTCCCGACAACGTCCGCACGACTGGTCGCACTGTCCCATCGCCCGCGCCGGCGCCGGGCACGCCGCCAGCCGGTGCACCGCCCGATGAACGCCGCCGAACTCGCCGCGCTGCTGGCGTTCTGCACGGCCATGAGCTTCTCGCCAGGCCCGAACACCACGCTGTCGACCGCCATGGCGGCCAACCACGGCCTGCGGCACGCGCTGCGCTTCTGTTTCGCGGTGCCGGCCGGCTGGACGCTGGTGATGGTGCTCAGCGCCGCGGGCCTGGGCGCCGCGGTCGCCAGCGTGCCGGTCCTGCGGCTGGCGATCCAGGTGTTCGGCTGTGCCTACCTGGTGTGGCTCGCCTGGAAGCTGGCCGGTGCGGGCCGCTTCGGCAGCGCCGACGGCCGCCGGCTGGACGTCGGCTTCCTCCAGGGCGTCGGGCTGCAGTTCGTCAACGTCAAGGCCTGGATGCTGGCGCTCACCATCAGCGCCGGGTGGGTGGTCAGCACGGCCGGCGTGCCGACCGCCAATCCCTGGGAACGGCTGGCCCAGGTCTGCGCCATCGTCTCGGTGTTCGCGTTCGTGAGCAACTTCAGCTACGCAGCCGCCGGCTCGCTGCTGCGCGGCTGGCTGTCCCAGGGGACGCGCCTGCTCTGGTTCAACCGCCTGCTGGCCCTGGTGCTGCTGGGCACCGCGGCCTGGATGGCGCTCGCATGAAGCGGCACGAGATCCGTGGCCTGTGGCTGGGCCTGCTGGGCGTGGCCATCTTCGCGCTGACCTTGCCGATGACGCGGCTGGCGGTCGGCACGCCGCAGGCGCCGCAGATGTCCGGCGTGTTCATCGCGCTCGGCCGGGCGGTGGTCGCCGCGATGCTGTCGGCCGCCTTCCTCCTTGCCACCCGCGCGCCCCTGCCCGCCCGGCGCGACTGGCCGGCGCTGGCCATCACGGCGGCCGGCGTGGTGTTCGGTTTTCCGCTGCTCACCTCGGTGGCGATGCGCTACGTGGAAGCCGTGCACGCCAGCGTGATCGTGGGCGTGCTGCCGCTGGCCACCGCCGCGGTCGGTGCGTGGCTGCACCGCCAGCGCCCCAGCGCCGGCTTCTGGGCCTGCGCGGGCCTGGGCAGCGTGCTGGTCGTCGCGTTCGCGCTGCTGCGCAACGGGGGCGCGTCCACCGTCCTGCACCCGGCCGACCTGCTGCTGCTCGGGGCCATGGGCTGCGCGGCCGTCGGGTATGCCTGGGGGGCGCGGCTGTCCCAGCGCATGCGGGCCGAGCACGTGATCTGCTGGGCGCTGGTGCTGTCGCTGCCGGTCACGGCGCCGGCCGCCTTCCTCGCGCGGCCCACGCTGGCGCTGCCGGCCTCGGCCTGGTGGGCCTTCGGCTACGTCGCGGTGTTCTCGATGTGGCTGGGCTTCTTCGCCTGGTACCGGGGCCTTGCCGAAGGCGGCACCGTGCGGGTCAGCCAGGTGCAGCTGGTGCAGCCTTTCCTGAGCATGGTGTTCGCCGTGCCCCTGCTGGACGAGTCCCTGGACGCCACCACCGTCGCGTTCGCACTCGCCGTCATCGCCACCGTCTTCATCGGCAAGAAAATGCCGGTGCGGCCGGTCCCACCGCTGTCCGCCAAGGAACCCGCATGAAGCCCAACGACCTTCCCGCCACGCCCTGGGTGCTGGCCCGTCGCGCCCAGCGCATGAACCCGTCCGTCATCCGCGAGATCCTCAAGGTCACCGAGCGGCCCGGCATCATCAGCTTCGCCGGGGGACTGCCGTCCCCCAGCACCTTCCCCGTGGACGAGTTCGCCGCAGCCAGCGCGCAGGTGCTGGCGCAGGACGGCCCGGCCGCACTGCAGTACGCCGCCAGCGAGGGCTTCGCGCCCCTGCGCGAGCGGATCGCCGCCGGCCTGCCCTGGCCGGTCGATCCCGACCAGGTGCTGATCACCACCGGCTCCCAGCAGGGCCTGGACCTGGTCGGCAAGGTGCTGCTCGACGCCGGCTCGCGCGTGCTGGTGGAGACGCCCACCTACCTGGGTGCGCTGCAGGCGTTCGCGCCGATGGAGCCCGAGGTCGTCGGCGTCGCCAGCGACGACGCCGGCGTGCTGCCCGACGACCTGGAACGGCAGGCCGCCGGCGCCCGCTTCCTCTACCTGCTGCCCAACTTCCAGAACCCCACCGGCCGCACGATGACCGAGGCGCGCCGCGCGCAGGTCAGCGCCGCCGCCGCCCGGCTGGGCCTGCCGATCGTCGAGGACAACCCCTACGGCGACCTGTGGTTCGACCAGGCCCCGCCGCGGCCGCTGACGGCGCGCCATCCCGACGGCTGCATCTACCTGGGCTCGTTCTCCAAGGTGCTGGCGCCGGGCCTGCGGCTGGGCTTCCTGGTCGCGCCGCCGGCGCTCTATCCCAAGCTGCTGCAGGCCAAGCAGGCCGCCGACCTGCACAGCCCCAGCTTCAACCAGCGGATGGCGCACCGCGTGATCGCGGGCGACTTCCTCGACCGCCACGTGCCGCGCATCCGCGCGCTGTACCGCTCGCAGCGCGACGCGATGCTGGCGGCGCTGGCGCGCGACATGGCGGGGCTGGGCGTGGAGTGGAACGCGCCGGACGGCGGCATGTTCCTGTGGGCCAGGCTGCCGCGCGGCATGAACGCGCTCGACCTGCTGCCGCAGGCCGTCGAGCGCGGCGTCGCCTTCGTGCCGGGCGCCGCGTTCTATGCCGGCGCCGGCGACGACCCGGAGGCGCTGCGCACCCTGCGGCTGTCGTTCGTCACGGCGACGGCGGCCCAGATCGACACCGGCATCGCCGCGCTGGCGCAAGCCGTGCGGGCGGCACAGGGCCGGCCGTGATCCGCCTCTGGGGCCGCCTGTCCTCGATCAACGTGCGCAAGGTGGTGCTCACGGCGCGCCTGCTGGACCTGCCGTTCGAGCGCCTGGAGGCCGGCGGCGAGTTCGGCGTGGTGCGCACGCCCGGGTACCTGGCGCGCAATCCGAACGCGCTGGTCCCGCTGCTCGACGACGCGGGCTTCGAGCTCTGGGAGTCGAACGTGATCGTGCGCTACCTGGCGGCCCGGCATGGGGACAGCACGCTCTACCCGGCCGACCTGCGGCGCCGGTTCGATGCCGAACGCTGGATGGACTGGCAGCAGACCACCATGAACCCGGCGGGGCGCGAGGCCTTCGTGCAGCTCGTGCGCACGCCCGCGGCCGCGCGCCGCCCCGCCGCGGTCGACGCCTCGGTGGCCGCGATGGAACCGCTGTGGGACCTGCTGGAGTCGCACCTGGCCGCGCGGCCGTTCATCGCCGGGGACGTGCTCACCATCGCCGACATCCCGCTCGCCTGCGAGATGCACCGCTGGCGCGGGCTGCCGCTGCCGCACCCCGAGCGCCCCCGCCTGGACGCCTGGTACGCCGGCATCGCCGCGCTGCCGGCCGCGCGCGGCGTGCTCGACCTTCCCCTGTCCTGACCCCACCGGAGCCCGCCATGCCGCACCGCCCCTTCCAGCAGGTCGACGTGTTCACCGCCCAGCCCTTCCTCGGCAACCCGCTGGCCGTCGTGCTCGACGGCCGGGGCCTGAGCAGCGAGCAGATGCACGCGTTCACCCGGTGGACCAACCTGTCGGAAGCCACCTTCCTGCTGCCGCCCGAACATCCCGAGGCCGACTACCGCGTGCGCATCTTCTGCCCGGCCGGCGAGCTGCCGTTCGCCGGCCATCCCACCCTCGGCAGCTGCCATGCCTGGCTGCAGGCCGGCCACCGGCCGAAGGGCCGCGACGTGGTGCAGGAATGCGGGGTCGGACTGGTGAAGATCCGGCGGGACGGCACCCGGCTGGCCTTCGCTGCGCCGCCGCTGCGGCGCAGCGGTCCGCTGCCGGAGGCCGACGTGGCCCTGATCGCCCGGGGCCTCGGGGTGCGGCGCGAGGACATCGTCGACCACGCCTGGTGCGACAACGGGCCGGGCTGGCGGGGCGTGCTGTTGCGCGACGCGGCCCAGGTGCTGGCGCTGCGTCCCGACGCGGCCGTGCTCGCCGGCCTGTTCGTCGGCGTGGCCGGCGCCACCGGCAAGGTCGGCGTGGTCGGGGCCCATCCGCCCGGCGACGACTGTGCGTTCGAGGTCCGTGCGTTCTTCCCCGGCAACAACGGCCTGATCGAGGATCCCGTCACCGGCAGCCTCAATGCCGCGCTGGCGCAGTGGCTGATCGGTGCCGGCACCGCGCCCGAGCGGTACCTCGCCGCGCAGGGCACCGCGCTCGGGCGGGCCGGCCGGGTGCACGTGGCGCGGGCCGACGGCGAGATCTGGATCGGCGGGGACAGCGTCACCTGCGTCGACGGCCGGGTGCTGCTGTGAGCACGTCCGGGCGGATCGACCACCTGGTCGTGGCCGCGCCGACCCTCGACGAGGGAGCCGCCTGGTGCGAGCGCACGCTCGGCGTCGACCCCGGCGCGGGCGGCGTCCATCCGCTGATGGGCACGCACAACCGGCTGCTGCGCATCGCCACGGTCAACCATCCCCGCGCGTACCTGGAGATCATCGCCATCGACCCCGGCAGCGCGGGCGCGGCCGACGGGCGCCGGCGCTGGTTCGACCTCGACGACCCGGCACTGCAGGCCGGCCTGCGCGCGCAGGGACCGCGCCTGGTCCACTGGGTCGCACAGGTCGCCGACGTGCGCGCCGCCGTGCAGGCCTGGCGGGACCTCGGCCTCGATCCGGGCGAGGTCGTCACCGCCTCGCGCCCCACGCCCCGCGGGCTGCTGCAGTGGCAGATCACGGTGCGGCGGGACGGCCGGCGCCTGCTGGACGGCTGCCTGCCAGCGCTGATCGAGTGGGGCGACACCCATCCCGCGGCCGCCCTGCCGGACTCCGGCGTGACGCTGCATGGGCTCGGTGCGAGCCACCCGCAGCCGCAGGTGCTGCGCGCGGCGTTCGCGGCCATCGGGGTGGAGAACGTGGCGGTCGAGGACGGTTCGGCGCGGCTGTGCGCGACGCTGCACACGCCAGCCGGCCCGCGGCGCCTGTCGAGCTGAACCGCGGCCGGGCGACTGGCTGACCATCGCTGGTCGGTGGTCGCTGGTCGAGATCGCCAACACCGATCACCGATCACCGAATCACCGATGCACCGGCATCGCGCGACGCGTGCGGCACCGGCACCGCCGCCCGACCCTCAACCGTGAAGGGCTGTCGTGCACCCCGGCGAGCGGGCGAGTCGCTAGCGGCCGGCGCTCTTCCTGGCCGGCGCTTTCCGCGCGGTCTTGCGGGCGGCGGTCTTGCGCGCGGTCGTCTTCCGGGCCGGGGCCTTCTTGGCCGCCGCGCCCTTGGCACTCGTCTTCGTCGGCGCCGCCTTGCGGGCCGGAGCCTTCTTGGCCGGCGTCTTCCTGGCCGGCGCCTTCCGGGTGGCTGCCTTTCTCGTCGCCGTCTTCCCGGCCGCCCTCTTCCGGGCCGGAGCCTTCTTGGCGGCAGCTTTGCGGGCCGGCGCCTTCCCGGCCGCGGTCTTCTTGGCTGCCGGCTTCTTTGCCGCTGTCTTCTTCGCTGCTGCCTTCTTCGCTGCCGGCTTGGCGGCACCGCGCGCGGTGGCGGTCGCCTTGCGGGTCCCGCTCCCGGACTTCTTCGCCGTCCCGCTCGGGGGCGCCGGCACCTTGCCGCCTTCGCTGCGGGCTTCCGAGAGGCCGATCGCGATCGCCTGCTTCGGATTGGTGACCTTCTGCCCGCTGCTGCTCCTGAGCTGGCCCTGCTTCATCTCGTGCATGACCTCCTCGACCTTCTCGTGCGACTTCCTGCCGTAGCGTGCCATCCGGTTCTCCTTTGCAGAATGCCCGGATCCTCCGGCTGCCGAGTTCGCGGGCCGTGCAGGAACCCGCCGGCAGCGCGCGTAGGCGCCCGTCGCCCGGTGGACAGTCGCGACCGGGACGAGCGGCGCGGCCGCCCGTCGCGAGAATCTCGCCCATGGGAACCCTGTACCTTGTCCGCCACGGCCAGGCGTCGTTCGGCGCCGACGACTACGACCAGCTCAGCGACCTGGGCCAGCGCCAGAGCGTGCGGCTGGGTGAGTACTTCGCGCACCAGGGCGTGCACTTCGACGCGCTGATCGCGGGGACCTTGCGCCGCCACAAGCAGACGCTGGCCGGCATCCTGCAAGGCATGAACCGTGCGGGCGAGCACCTGGCCTGGGAAGGCCTGAACGAGTACGACAGCCACGCGGTGGTGGCGGCCATCCATCCGCAGCCGCTGCCCCGGCCCGACACGCCCGAGCTCTACCGCCACCACTTCCGCCTGCTGCGCGATGGGCTGGCGCAGTGGATGGCCGGCGCGGCCAGCCCGCGCGGCATGCCGGCCTATCCGGACTTCGTGCGGGGCGTGACCGGCGCGCTGGACCACGTGCGCGCCAACCACCATGGGCAGAAGGTGCTGGTGGTGAGCAGCGGCGGGCCGATCTCGACCGCCGTCGGCCACGTCCTGGGCACCAGCCCGGAGACCACCATCGAGCTGAACCTGCGCATCCGCAACACGGCGGTCACCGAGTTCGCCTTCACGCCCAAGCGGCTGTCGCTGATCACGTTCAACGCGCTGCCGCACCTGGACGCGCCCGACCTGCGCGACTGGGTCACCTACGCCTGAAGGCCCGCGCCGTCGGGCAGCCGGCGGCTTCCGTACACTCCGGGCCCATGGACGCCGTTCGACCGGACCGCAGCGAATCCACCGACGGGTGGCAGGTGATCTGCCTGTGCGCCGCCTGGTGCGGCGTCTGCCGCGAATGGTCGGCCGTGTTCGAAGCGCTCGCCCTCGCCCATCCGCAGGTGCGTTTCGACTGGGTCGATGTCGAGGACGAGGCCGAGGCCATGGGCGACATCGACATTGAGACCTTCCCGACGCTGCTGATCGCGCAGGGCCGCCGAGCGCGCTTCTTCGGACCGGTGCAGCCGTCGCCCACGCAGGTCGGGCGGCTCCTGGACAGCCTGCTCGCCGACCCGCGCGGCACCCGCGAAGCGGCTCCCGAAGCAGGTGCGCTGCTGCACCGGCTGCAGGCCACGGTGCTCCCAAAACGCTAGCATCCGATACAGGCCTTGTCTGGATGTAACCCAGCAAGGCCAAGTCCTACGTTGGTCTCCATCGGGTCCTGACGAGCGACTCTTCGCTTTGCATTCCCAATGCCAGCCTATGGCAGGTCCCGCGCCGCCATGCATTCAATCCCAAAGTCTTTTAGGAGTACGCACGATGGCATCGAACAACCAGGGCAACCAGGGCGGCAAGACGTCCAACCGGGGCTTCGCCTCGATGGATCCGGAGCGCCAGCGCCAGATCGCCAGCGAGGGCGGCAAGGCCGCCCACGAGAAGGGCACGGCCCACGAGTTCACGTCCGAGGAAGCCCGCGAGGCCGGCCGCAAGGGCGGCCAGGCGCGCAGCATGAACCGCAAGAAGGCCGCGCAGTAACGCCGCCGGAGCCGGCACCTCGCCGGCCGTCCAGCGCAAGGCCACGCGATGCGTGGCCTTTTGTTCGTCCGTGCCGGGTGCTGCGGACTCAGTAGGTCTTGTACGGCAGGAACTTCCCGGAGAGCACCACGTTCACGCGGTCGCCCTTGGGATCGGGTTCGCGGGTGATGTCCATGGAGAAGTCGATGGCGCTCATGATGCCGTCGCCGAACTCCTCGTGGATCAACGCCTTGATCGTCGTGCCGTACACGCTGACGATCTCGTACCAGCGGTAGATCAGCGGGTCGGTCGGCACCTGCGTGGGCAGCGACCCCTTGTACGGCACGACCTGCAGCCATTTCTGCTCCTCCCCGCCCAGGCCGAAGATCTCGCCGATCGTGCGGGCCTGTTCGGCGGTGGCCGTCATCTGGCCCAGGCACAGGGCGGTGGTCCACTCCTTGGACTGGCCGACCTTGCTGGCGACCTCCTCCCACGTGATCCCCCTGGATACCTTGGCGGAGATGATCTTCTCGGTGACGTCGTTGCGGTTCATGCTGGCTCCTGGCTGGTGGATCGGTGCGCCCCGGCATGCGCCCGGGACACGAGGAAATCGACGATGTGGTTGCGCAGTTCGTAGTAGCCCGGCAGCCGGTGCAGGCCGGCGCGCGTGCGGCTGCGCGGCAGCGGGTTGGACACCACCTCGGCGATCCCGCCGGGGGTGTAGCGGCCGGCGCTCTCGTGGCCGTTGGTCATGAGCACGATGCGGTCGGCCAGCAGGATGGCCTCGTCCACGTCGTGCGTGATCATGAAGACCGTCTGGCGCGTCTCCCGCACGATGGCCATCAGCTCGTCCTGGATGGTCCCGCGCGTGAGCGCATCGAGCGCGCCGAAGGGCTCGTCCAGCAGCAGCATCTTGGGCTGGATCGCGAAGGCGCGCGCGATGCCCACCCGCTGCTTCATGCCCCCCGACAGCTGCGACGGCTTGCGGTCGATGGCGGACACCAGCCCCACCATCGCCACGAACCGCTCCACCTGCAGGTTCACCTGCGCGCGGTTCCAGTGCGGCCAGCGGGACTCGACGGCGAAGGCGATGTTCCGTCGCACCGACAGCCACGGCATCAGCGCATGGCCCTGGAACACGACGCCGCGCTCCAGGCTGGGCCCGGCGACCTCGCGGCCGTCCATGAAGACGTGCCCTTCGCTGGCGTGGTCGAGCCCCGCCAGCACGTTCAGGATGGTGGTCTTGCCGCAGCCCGAGTGGCCGATGATGCAGACGAACTCGCCCCGCTCGATGCTGAAGTCGACGCCGGCGAACACCGGACGGCCCGGCACGAAGGCCCTGGCCAGCCGCTCGACGCGCAGGAAGCCCCGCGCGGGACGCTCGTCCAAGCCGGCCTCGGCGGCCGCGTCGGCCAGCGCGCGCCGGGTCACGTCACTCCACATAGGTCACCAGCCTCTGCAGCTGCGCGAACGCCAGGTCCAGCAGCATGCCGACCACCCCGATCACCACGATGGCGAAGATCACGTTGGTGAGCGACAGGTTGTTCCACTCGTTCCACACGAAGTAGCCGATGCCGGTGCCGCCGACCAGCATCTCGGCTGCCACGATCACCAGCCACGCGATCCCCATGCTGATGCGCATGCCGGTCAGGATGGTCGGGGCGGCCGCCGGCAGGATCACGCGCAGCGCCTTGCGCAGGGGCCGGACCTCCAGCGTCAGCGCGACGTTCAGCCACTCGCGCTTGACCGAGGCCACGCCGAAGGCCGTGTTGATCAGCATCGGCCAGACCGAGCAGATGAAGATCACGAACACGCCCGACACCGACGAGTCCTTGATCGTGTAGAGCGCCAGCGGCATCCACGCGAGCGGCGAGATCGGCTTGAGGAGCTGGATGAAGGGGTCCAGCGCCTTGTGCAGCAACGGCGACATCCCGATCGCGAACCCCAGCGGCACGGCAACGAGGCAGGCGAGCAGGAAGCCCAGGCCGACCCGGCCGAGCGAGTGCGCGAGCTGGATCGCGATGCCCTTGTCGTTCGGGCCGTTGTCGTGGAACGGGTCGGCCAGCTGGCGGGCGAAGGCGCCGGCCACCTGCGACGGCGAGGGGAACCCCGTCGTCTTGCGGCTCCCCGGGTCTTGGCCCATCATCTTCGCGTACTCGAGCTGCTCGGCCGTCATGCCGGCCCCGGCCGCCGGGCCGTGGCCCTGGCGCGTGGCGACATGCCACGCGCCCAGCAGCAGCAGCAGGACGACGGCGGTGACCAGGGCCGCCTTCAGGTCCAGCGGCCTCACGCCGCGCCCGCCTTGCCGATCGCGAAACTGCGGACGTACTCCTCGGGCCGGGCCGGATCGAACTCCTTGCCCATCACCTTGAACTTGCGGTAGGCGCCCTCCGGCGGGCGGAAGCCGGCCTGCGCCATCGCTGCCTTGGCGTCGGTGAGCAGGAACACCTTCTCGGCGATCTGCCGGTAGTTGACGTCGCCCTTGACGTAGCCCCAGCGCTTCATCTGCGTCAGCATCCACACCGCCATGCTCTGCCAGGGCACGGGGTCGAAGTTGGCCCGGTCGGGCACGTTGCGGATGTTGCCCAGGCCGTCGGCGAACCTGCCGGTGAGCACCTGCTGCAGCACCGTCTCGGGCTGGTTCAGGTACTGCGGCGGCGCGATCACCTTGGCGATGAGCTCGCGGTCCCTGGGCATGCTCGCCATGTACGAGGCGGTGAGGATCGCGCGGTACAGCGCCGCGAAGGTGTTCGGGTTCTGCCGGACAAACTCGTCGCCGACGCCGAACGCGCAGCACGGATGGCCGTCCCAGATCTCCTTGGACAGGATGTGGATGAAGCCGACCTCGTCGTAGACCGCGCGCTGGTTGAACGGGTCGGGGCCGAGGAAGCCGTCGATGTTGCCGGCGCGCAGGTTGGCCACCATCTCCGGCGGTGGCGTCACGCGGATCTGCACGTCGGTGTCCGGGTTCACGCCGTGCTCGGCCAGGTAGTACCGCAGCAGGAAGTTGTGCATGCTGTACTCGAACGGCACCGCGAACCTGAAGCCCTTCCAGGCCTTCGGGTCGCGCCTGTCCTTGTGCTTCACGTGCAGCGTGATCGCCTGGCCGTTGGTGTTCTGGATGCTGGCCACGTTCATCGGCACCTGGCTGGAGCCCAGGCCCATGCTCATGGCCAGCGGCATGGGCGACAGGAAGTGCGAGGCGTCGTGCTCCTTGTTGATCATCTTGTCGCGGATCAGCGCCCAGCCGGCCGTCTTCATCAGCTGCACGTTCAGGCCTTCCTTGCGGTAGAAGCCCAGCGGGTCGGCCATGATCAGCGGGCTCGCGCACGCGATCGCGATGAAGCCGATCTTCAGGTCCTTCTTCTCCAGCGGACCGCGGTCCTGCGCCATCGCCTGCAAGGCGGACACGGGCAGCACCGACGCGATGGCCGCCCGCGCGGTGCCTGCGCCGACTGCCTTCAGGAAGCCGCGCCGCACGCTCTCGACGGGGAACAGCGCCTTGACCAGCGCGGCCTCCATGAAGTTGCGCGAGAGCGCCTGCTCGTCCGCGGCGGCGTGGTCGCCGGGCGCATGGTCGGCACCGCAGGCGCAGCGCAGCATCAGCGGTCGGTCGGCATCGTAGGCATCGGGCAGCTCGGACATGGGAACCTCGTGGTCGTGACGCCCAGCCATTGCAAGGGCCGCGCCCGTTCGCGCCGGGCGCAGGCCCCCGTCGCAAGATCGCGGCAGCAGGGTCGAGCGCGTGTAGTGGCAGCCCTACATGCCGGCGCCGGGCGGGGCCTTGGCATGCCGTTCGGCGTAGAGCGCCAGCTCGACGTCGTTGCGGGCGCCGGTCTTCTCCAGGATCCGCGCACGGTAGGTGCTGACCGTGTTGGGCGCCAGCTGCAGCTGCGCACCAATCTCGCTCACGCTGCGCCCCGAAGTGAGCAGGCGGAACACCTGGTGCTCCCGGTGCGACAGCGCCTCCGGACCGCGCCGGGTCGATGCACCGCCCACGGCGCTGACCAGCGCCTCCGCCGCCAGCGGCGTGACGTAGACGCCGCCGCCGGCCACCTTGCGAACGGCCGCGACCATGTCGTCGGCGTCCGCGCCCTTGTTCATGTAGCCGGCGGCGCCCAGCTTGATGCAGCGCACCGCGTACTGCCGCTCGGGATAGGTGCTGAGCACCAGCACCGGCAGCCCGGGCCAGTCCCGCCGCAGCTGCTGCAGCACGTCCAGCCCGTCGCGGCCGGGCATCGCGATGTCCAGCAGCACCAGGTCGAGGCCGCGATCGCCGCCCGCGGCAGCGACCTGCTCGAGCGCCTGGTGACCATCGGCCGCCTCGCCGCGGATGCTGATCTCGGGCGCGTCGGCCAGCACCTGCTTGAGGCCTTCGCGCACGATGCGGTGGTCGTCGGCGATCAGGACGCGGATGGGTGCGCAGGTCACGGCAGCGGCATGCAGAGGGTGACGGCGCAGCCCTGCCCGGGCGCCGCGGCGATCTCGATGCGCCCGCCGAACGGCCGTGCGCGCTCGCGCATGCCGAGCACGCCGTAGGCGGTGGGCGCCTCGAAGGTCTCGGCCGCCGCGCCGCGGCCGTTGTCCTGCACCGACAGGCGCAGCACGCCGCCGTCCAGGCCGATGCGCACGCCGACCCGGGTCGCCTGGGCGTGCCGACCGACATTGCTGAGCATTTCCTGGAAGATGCGGAACACCGCCATCGCGGCGCGGTCGGGCAGCTCCGGCAGCGCCTGCCCGGCGAGATCCGGCGCCCAGTCCAGCAGCAGCTCGGAGGACCGCACGAACTCGCCCGCCTGCCACTCGAGCGCCGCCCACAGGCCCTGGTGGTCGAGGATGGTGGGGCGCAGGTCGGTGATGATGCGGCCGACGTTGCCGACCGCGTTCTCGATCAGCCGGCCCATGTTGCGGCACTTGCTGCGCATGCGCTCGCGCAGGGCCTGCGCATCGCCGGTGTCGCCCGCGGCCTGTTCGGACAGGCGCTTGTCCAGCCAGTTGACGTCCATCCTCAGTGCCACCAGCAGGCTGCCCAGTTCGTCGTGCACTTCGCGCGCGATGCGGGTGCGCTCTTCCTCGCGCACCTGGTCCGAGTAGGCCGCCAGCTCGCGCTGCCGCTCCAGCGCCAGGGTCAGCTCGCGCGTGCGTTCCGCCACGCGGTGCTCCAGCGCGCTCTTGGCCTCCGCCAGCTCCGCGTTGGCCTGCTGCAGTGCATCGCGGGCGCGCTTGCGGTCCGTGATGTCGACGAAGGTGACCACCGCGCCGCGCACGTCGCGCCCATCCAGGATCGGGTGGCTGGAGTATTCGACCGGGAAGCTGCCGCCGTCCCGGCGCCAGAACACCTCGGTGTCGATGCGGCAGGGCAGGCCCTGGCGGAAGGCGTTGAAGATCGGGCAGGCAACGTCCGGGTAGTGCGTGCCGTCGGCGTGGGAGTGGTGGGTCAGCTCGTGCATGTTGCGCCCCAGCACCTGCCCCGCCTCCCAGCCCAGCAGGCGGGCAGCGGCGCGGTTGATGAACATGCAGTGGCCGGCCAGGTCGATGCCGAACACGCCTTCGCCGGTCGACTCGAGCAGCAGCCCGAGCTGGTCGCGCCAGAGCGGATCGATCGCCGGCGCACCGGTGGCGGACAGCTGCAGGGATCCGGCGTGCATGCGGTCCTTCAAGCAACGCCTGTGCCATCGACCGCCACCTGGCCGGTCCGCACGCGCCACCGCAGGGCGCCGGGCACCACGCTTCCGCCGGGATCCGGACGGAACGGGCGCGATTCAGCCGGGCGCCTACAGCACCAGCGACACGGTGCGCGCTACCCTCGGTGCATGACCCCACCGCCCGCGCTCGACCGCCTGCCCGCACAGGACGAGGACGGCTGCTGGCGGGCTGTCGTGGAGGCACCCGCCGGCACCCGCAACAAGCTCAAGTGGCAGCCCGCGCTCGGCGCGATGGAGCTGCATGCGGTGCTGCCGCTGGGCACCGCCTTCCCGTACGACTTCGGCTTCGTTCCCTCCACCCGCGGCGAGGATGGCGACCCGCTGGACGTGCTGCTGTTCATGGACGAGGCGGTGCCGCCGGGCACCGTGGTGCCCTGCCGGCTGGTCGGCGTCATCCTGGCGCAGCAGCAGGAAGGCGACGCTGCCCCGGAGCGCAACGACCGCCTGCTCGCGGTCGCCCGCAACAGCCACCGCTACGGCCACTGGCGCGCCCTCGAGGACGTGACGCCGGCGGTGCTGGACGAAGTCGAGCGCTTCTTCGTCTTCTACAACCAGCACAAGGGCGTGCGTTTCCAGCCGCTCGGCCGCGCCGGTGCGGCCGAGGCGCAGGCGCTGCTGGCCCGCGGCCGGCGCCAGGCCGACGCACCGGGCTGAGCGCCGGCCGGCCCCTGCCCGGGGCACCCCGCCCGTCAGCCCGACTGCTTCTGCTGCTCGGAGCGATCGGGCTCCGCCGGCGACGAGATGTCGCCGAGCGAGAGGCCCACGTCCTCCTCGTCCTCGGGGCTCTTGGCGGCGATGTCGCCGAGCGACAGGATGCCCACCAGCTTGTCCTGCCCGTCCACCACCGCCATGCGGCGGATCTGCGCGTTCGCCATCTCGGTGAGCACCTCGTCGACGTCGTCGTCCGGGCGCGCCGTGCGCACGTGCCCGCTCATCACGTCCGACAGCTTGCTGCCGGCGGGGTCGAGGTCGCGGGCCAGGCCGCGCACGACGATGTCGCGGTCGGTCACCATGCCCACCAGGCGGTCGCCCTCGCACACCGGCACCACGCCCACATTGAGTTCGTCCATCACCTTGGCCGCGTCGCTCAAGGTGTCCGCGGGGGTCATGCTGCGCACCTCGCGGGTCATCACGTCTGCCACCGTTGCCATGTCGATTCTCCTGGTTGCCGGCAAAGCGCCGGGGTGGAACCAACTCTAGGGATGCGGTGCGGGCGCGCTATCGGCGTGCTCGCAAGCGGCCGTAGGACGCCGATGACGAGCCGTTCAGCGACCCAGGTAGAACGTGGCCTCGACCTCGACCAGCACCTCGTCGGAGGGCAGCATGCGGCTGACTTCCACCACCGTGCTGACGACCGGCTGCGGGAAGAACAGCCCGCGCACCCGGTTGTACGCCGGGTAGTGCCGCAGGTCGCGGAAGTACTGCACCAGCCGCACCACGCTGTCGAGCCCCGCGCCGTTCTCGGCGCCGATCTGCCGGATGCGGTCCAGCACGAACCAGCTCTGCGCGACGATCGGTGCCTCGAACACGTCGACCGACATCTGCCCGGTGTCGTAGCCGAGCTCGCGCAACGGCGCGCGCGCGTCGGGCGGCAGCTGCTCGAAGCGGGTCACCACGCTGCGCGCCGGATCGACGGCGATCACGCCGCTGGCGAACACCCAGTCGCCCGCGCGGCGGAACGCCGCATAGTTGGCCAGGGGACGGCCCACGCTCATCGTTCACCTCCTGCGGCCGCCACCGGCCGCCTGCCACGGGCGCCCGCAAGAAGCGGGCCGCCGCCGGCCGCGCCATGGCCGGCCGGCGGGGCGGCCGCGGAGCGTCCGGACGGCGTCATTTCCCGGTGAGCCTGCGCCGCACGTCCAGGCCCACGCCCTTGTTGACGAACTGCATGGTGACCACCTTCGACAGGTCGACCTCGCCCGGCTTGTACAGGCCGGCCTTGACCATCTTGTCGTGGAAGTCGCGGATGCGTGCCTCGCTCATCGTGCCGATGCCGCGGGTGAGCGCGTCGCCGCTGTCGACGATGCCGTACTTCTTCATCAGCGCGATGCCGCCCTGGATGGCCGCCTCGTCGTTGTCGGGGTTGAGCTGGCGCAGCATCGCGTTGGCGGCCTTGTTGTCCCCGTACAGGTAGTTGTACCAGCCGAGGATGGACGCCTCGACGAACCGCCGCACGGTCTCCGGGCGCTTCTGCACCATGTCCGCCCGGGTCTCGATCGTCGTGCTGTACGTGGAGAAGCCATGGTCGGCCAGCAGGAACACCAGCGGATCGAAGCCGGCCTGCTTGCGGATCGAGATCGGCTCGGCGATCGAGTAGCCCTGCTGCACCGACTTCTTGTCGGCCAGGAACGGGCCCACGTTGTACGTGTACGGCTTGAGCTGCTCGTCGCGGAAGCCGTGCTCGGCCTTCATCCACTGCCAGAAGCTGAACTGGCCGTCCTTGCCGATGAAGGCGGTGGGTGCGCGGGCCAGGTCGGCGAACCGGGCGTACCCCTGCCCCGGGTGGGCGAAGATCGCCTGCGGGTCCTTTTGGAAGATGGCCGCGACCACCACGGTGGGCACGCCGTTCTTCACGTTGTCGAAGGTCTGCAGCAGGTTGCCGGTCATCAGGAAGTCGATGCGCCCGGTGGCCAGCAGCGGCCGGTTGTTGACCTGCGGCCCGCCCTGCTGGATGTCGACCTCGAGGCCGTAGCGGCGGTAGGTGCCGTCGACCAGCGCCTGGTAGAAGCCGCCATGGCCGGGCTGGGCCTTCCAGTTGGTGGCGAAGACCACCTTCTCCTGGGCGCAGGCGGTGCCGGCGGCCGCGGCGAGGGCGGCGATGGCCAGGGTGCGGGCGGCGAGCGATCTCATGGGGTCTCCTGGGTCGGGTGCGCCCGGCATGCTTCCACGAAACGGCCGGCCGGGCGTGAGGGTTTGTCCGGGCGCGGGCGCATCAGGGGACGGCCGACGAAGGCAGCCAGCCGCGCGTCTTGCCCGGGTTCATCAGGCCATGCGGGTCGGCGATCCGCTTGAACGCGATCTGCGCGTCGTCGATCGTCTTCATGCCGCCGTCCTCGATCGTGACGACGTGGTTGTCGAACACCAGGCAGCCGTCCGCCTCGTGCTCGCGGATGATCTCGTACAGGCGCTCGCGGTCGAAGTAGCTCACCAGCGGCAGCCCGAACGACACGCAGCCGCCGGCGTTGCGGCCGAATTCGTGGTGCATCAGCACCTCGTCGCCGTAGCGCGCCATCTGGCGCTCGACCAGGTCGATGTCGATGCCCCGGCCCGGTGTCCAGGCATGGACCGTCTGCAGGTTGGTCCAGGTCGGGTCGCTGCGCAGGGCCATCAGCGTGGTGTGGTTCCAGCCGCATTCGAAGGCCGGCGACAGCCCCTGGTCCCGCAGCTGCGGCTCGGTCAGCGCCATCGACTCGCGCCCGCCGTGCCGGCCCAGCAGCTCGCGCCAGCGACCGAGGCGGGCCGGATGGACCATCGAGAACACCGCGTCGGCATCCGCCGGGAACCGGTCGCCGAACTCCGACCGGTAGAACGGCGAGAAGCGGCGGTCGACCGCGGTGAGGAGGAAGGCGTCGAGCGAGGTGCCGACCGCCTCCGTCGCCTCGCAGCCGAAGCGCAGCGCGTCGGCATAGCCCGGGAACAGGGCGATGTGGTGCACCCACTCGACCGCGGGCTTGAGCGCCAGCCGCAGCTGCGTGATGATGCCGTTGGTGCCGTAGGCGTGGTGCACCTTCTGGATGTCGGCGCCGTGCAGCTCGATCACGCGCGGCGTTTCCTCCAGCGTCACCACCCGGATCAGCGACACGTTCCCCGGATCCTTCAGGATGCCGTTGCGCACCGTGCCTGCGCCGCCATAGCCGCCGGCGATGAAGCCGCCGATGGTGGCGATGTCGCGGGTGCTGGGATACATCAGCAGCTCCTGCCCGCCCGGCATGGCCGGATGCGCGCGCACCGCGCGCTCCAGCGCCAGGATCAGGATGCCGGCTTCGCACAGCACGCTGCCCGGCTGCACCTCCAGCACGCGGTCCAGCCCGGTGATGTCCAGGATGACGCCACCCTCGAGCGGCACGCACTGGCCGTAGTTGCCGGTGCCGCCGCCCCGCACGGTCAGCGGCAGGCGCTGCTTCGCGCATGCGGCCGCGACGCGGATCACCTCGGCCTCGTTCGCGGGCCGCACCAGCAGCTCGCCGCGCTTGCCGGCGAGCTGCTCCTTGAGAAGGGGGCTGTACCAGTGGTAGTCGCTGCTCTTGGCATCCAGCACGTCGCCGGCGTCGGTGCAGGCGATGCCCGCGATCGCCTGGCGGAACGCCTGCAGCCGCAGGGCCCGGTCGCTCACAGCGGCCGCCCCGCGCGGATCACGGTGCGCCGCCGCCCGGTGGGCCCGAGCAGCTCGAACTCGTCGCGCGCCTGCAGGTGCACCAGGTCGGCCGGGCAGCCCGGCGCGATGCGCCCGTCCCAGGCCAGGCCCATGGCGCGGGCAGGGCTGGTGGTGATGGCGTCGAGCCAGTCGGTGGCCGGCGCCAGGTGGGCCACCTGCACGCCGAGGCCGAAGGTTTCCAGCAGGTCGTAGCTGCCGTACGGATAGAAGCCGTCCGCCACGTTGTCGGTCGCGATGCAGCCGCGCAGGCCGTGGCCGGCCGCCTCGCGCAGCCGCGTGATGCCGCGCTCGACCGGCGTGCGGTCCCACGCGCCCTGCAGGTACAGGTTGGTGGTGGGCAGCGCCACCAGGTGCAGGCCGGCGCGGGCGCAGCCGGCCAGCGTGGCCTGGGCCTGCGCCTCGGGCTGCACCGACAGCGAGCAGCAGTGCGAGCAGCTGACCTGCCCGGCCATCCCCATGCGGACCGCCAGTTCGGCGATCAGCGCCAGCCCGTTCGCGTCCGCATGCAGGCCCTCGTCGACGTGGAAGTCCAGCGCGAGCCCGTTCTGGCGCGCCAGCTCGAACACCCGGCGCAGCTTGGGCTCCAGGTCGGCGTTGCGGTAGACGAAGGCGCCCATCACGCCGCCGGCGCGGGCGACCTCGCGCGCGATGTCCTCGCCGGCGGAGGCGCCCGCGAACAGGTCCAGCGGCGTGAGCGACACGCACTGCAGCTCGATGCGCCCCGCCCACGCGTCCCGCAGCGCCTCGAAGACGCCCAGGGACAGGGGAGCGTCGCGTTCGTTCCAGTCCAGGTGGGTGCGCATCGCGCGCGTGCCGCTTTGCCAGGCATCCTCCAGCGCCCGCGTCATGCGCGCGCGCAGGTCGGGTCCGCTCCAGTGGGCGCGGGCCTGTGCCATGCGCGTGATGGCCGCGAACAGGTCGCCCTGCGCCGCGCCGACCTGGCCCACGGTGTAGTTCTTGTCCAGGTGCACATGGGCATCGACCAGTGCCGACAGCAGCATCCCCTGCGCCGGGCCGTCGGCCGGCGAGACGGCCGCGACCCGGTCGCCGTCCAGCCGGACGTCGTAGGCCTGGGCGTCGGGCCGGCCGTCGTCGAAGCCGCGCACCCGGCGCGGAATGAGCACTCGTTCCAATTGCATCAGCGGTCCTGCTTCACTTCGGAGTCGTGCCACTTGCCCAGCACGAGCCGTGCCACCAGGTTGAACACCAGGAAGATCGCGACCCCGGTGAGCGACACCAGCACCAGCGCGGCGAACATCTTCGGGATCTCGGTGCGGAAGCTCGCCTCCAGGATGCGCGAGGCCAGCCCGGTCTCCTTGCCGGCGGCACCGGCGGTGAACTCCGCCACCACGGCGCCGATCAGGCTCAGCCCGCCGGCGACCTTCAGCCCCGCCAGGAAGTACGGCAGCGCGGACGGAACCAGCAGGTGGCGCAGCGTCTGCCAGGGGCTGGCCCGGTACAGCCGGAACAGGTCGCGCAGGTTGTGGTCGGCGCTGCGCAGGCCGGTGACGGTGTTCGACAGGATCGGGAAGAAGGCGACGATCCAGGCGCACAGCAGCAGGGCCGCGGTGGTGCTCTCGACGAAGATCAGGATCAGCGGCGCGATCGCCACGATCGGTGTGACCTGCAGCACCACGGCGAACGGGAACAGCCCGATCTCCACCCAGCGGCTGAGGGCGAACAGCATCGCCAGCAGCACCCCGCCGACCACCGCGAGCAGCAGCGCACCCACCGTGATCTTGATGGTGAACAGCCAGCTGCCCATCAGCGACCCCAGGTTGTCCCACAGCGTCGTCGCGATCAGGCTGGGCGCCGGCAGGATGTAGTGCGGGATCTGGCGCAGGCGCACGAAGGCCTCCCAGCCGGCCAGCGCCAGCGCGAACAGCACGAGCGGCAGCCCGACCCGCAGCCAGCGGCGCTGGTGCAGCGCAACGCCCCGGGCCGCGCGCACCGTGCGCACGCCATCGGGGGCGGGTCGGCGTCCGGGCTCAGCCATGGGTCGCCCCCGCCGCCTGCAACGCACCCGAGACTTCCACGCACAGCGCGTTGTAGCGGGCAGAGGTGCGGAACGCCTCGCTGCGCGGATACGGTTCGTCGACCGCGATCTCGGCCACGACCCGCCCGGGCCGCGCCGCCATCACCACGATGCGGGTGGACAGGTAGACCGCCTCGTACACGCTGTGCGTGACGAACAGGGTGGTGAACCGGCTGGCCTGCCACAAGTCCAGCGTGTCGTTGTTCAGCTTGAAGCGCGTGATCTCGTCGAGCGCGGCGAACGGCTCGTCCATCAGAAGCAGGCGCGGCCGGGTGACCATCGCGCGGGCGATCGACACCCGCATCTTCATGCCGCCCGACAGCTCGCGCGGGTAGACCTCGGCGAACTGGTCCAGGCCCACCGTAGCGAGCGCCGCCGCCACGTCGGCCCGCGCGTCGGCCCGCGACACGCCCTTGAGCCGCAGCGGGAGCCAGACGTTGTCGAACACGGATGCCCACGGCATCAGGGTCGGTTCCTGGAACACGAAGCTGGTGTCGCTCGCCGGGTCGCGGCCGGCCACCGTGCTCCACCGGATCTCGCCCGAGGAGATCGGCGCCAGGCCGGCGATCATCTTGAGGGCGGTGCTCTTGCCGCAGCCGCTGGGCCCCAGGAAGCTGACGAACTCGTGTTCGCCGACCTTGGCCGACAGGTGCTCGAGCGCCACCGTGCCGTTGGCGTAGCGCTTGCCCACGTCGCGCAGTTCGAGCAGTTCGGCCGGCATCACGCGGCCTCCGCCCGGGAGGCCGTCAGCGCCGCCAGCGGACCGGCCGGGCGCTTCATCCGGGGATGGTCGGCGTGTCGACCAGCGTCGACAGCGGCAGGCGGTCGACCTCCTGCAGCAGCAGCGCAAGCTGGCGCCCGGCCGCCTCGACCACCGCGCGGCCCTTCTCCGCCGTCGCCAGGGTCGCGTTGCCGGCCGCGCCCATGGGGTTGTAGTCCTGCACCTGCCAGCCGAGCTTGGCGCTGCTGCCGTTGCCCAGGATCGGGTACTGCGCGGCGCGGTCCTGCGAGGTGGAGCGGAAGTCGCGCGCCTGCGCCATGTCGACGAACTGCGGGCGCAGCGCCAGCATCATCGAGGTCTCCATGTCGCCGGCGTGGATGCCGAAGCGGTGCTCCTCGGGCGTGAAGCGGCCGTTCACCTCGGCGCCCAGCGGCAGCATGAACCAGTTGGTCGAATACACCAGCAGGCCGCAGCGGGTGCGCAGGTCGCGCGCCACGATGTCCATGATGCTGACCTGCCCGCCGTGCGAATTGAACAGCACCAGCTTGCGCACGCCGGCCCGGGCCACCGATTCGCCGATCTCCATCCAGACCCGGATCAGCGTCTCGGCCGACAGCGTGAGCGTGCCCGGGAAGCGGATGTGCTCGTTGCTCTTGCCCACCTGCTGGGTCGGCAGGAACAGCACCGGCAGCTCGGCCGGCAGGTGCGGCAGGCTGGCGGCGATGACGCCGTCGCACAGCGTGGTGTCCACGCTCACCGGCAGGTGCGGGCCGTGCTGCTCGGTGGCGGCCACCGGCAGCACGGCGACCGTCCGGTCGGCGGCACCCTGGGCCTGCAGGCGCGCGAAGTCTCGGGTGCTGAGGTCGGCCCAGAAGCGGGAAGGAAGCGGCATGCGCCGCATTATCGGGAATCGCCGCGACCGGCTCCCGCAAGTCCCCGTGCGGCCGGGGTGACGGGGCCGGCCGGGTCAGCCGCCCTCGTAGACCGCGGCCGGCTTCTCGCCGGCCAGCGCCTGCAGCAGGTTGGTGGTGGCCAGGCGCGCCATCGCGTGGCGCGTCTCGTGCGTGGCCGAGCCGATGTGCGGCAGGGCCGTCACCCGGGGATGCGTGCGCAGCGGCGAGTCCAGCGGCAGCGGCTCGGTCGCGAACACGTCCAGGCCGGCCGCGCGCAGGCGCCCCGCGTCCAGGGCCTGCAGCAGGGCGGACTCCTGCACGGTGGCGCCGCGGCCGCCGTTGACGAAGATGGCGCCCGGCCGCATCAGGCCGAACTCGCGCGGGCCCATCAGGCCGCGGGTCTGGTCGGTCAGCGGCAGCGTCGCGACCACGATGTCGCAGCCGGCCAGCAGCTCGTCCAGCGGCACGTGGACGGCACGTCCGGCGAGCTCCGGCACCGCGACCGGGTGCCGGCTGTGGTACTTCACGGCCATCCCGAAGCCCAGGGCCGCGCGGCGCGCGACCGCCTGGCCGATGCGCCCGAAGCCCAGGATGCCCAGCGTCTTGCCATGCACGTCCCAGCCGAACAGGTCCTCGCCGATGTTGCGGTCCCAGCGGCCCTCGCGCACGAGGTTGGCCAGCTCCACCAGCCGCCTGCTGGTCGCCATCACCAGCGAGAACACCGTGTCGGCCGTGGTCTCGGTGAGGACGCCCGGCGTGTGGCACAGGGTGATGCCGCGCCGGCGCAGCTCGGCCACCGGGTAGTTGTCGACGCCGACCGACACGCTGGAGATCACCCGCAGCCTGGGCGCCATGTCCAGCAGCGCGGGCGTGACCGGATGGCTCGATCCGATCAGCGCGTCGGCGCCCGGCAGCGCGGCCTCGAACGCCGCCTTCTGCGCCGCGCCCTTGCGCGGCTCGGCCACCGTGACCTCGTGCAGCGCGGCGATCCGCGCCAGCTGGTCGTCGGGCAGCGCCCGGAACACCAGCACGTGGCGGCGGGCCGCGCTCACAGGCCGGCCTCCTGCAGCTGCGCCCGGGTCGGCAGGCCTTCGGTGTCGCCGAGCACCTGGACGGCCCGCGCGCCGATCCAGGCGCCGCGGCGCACGGCCTGCTCCACGCTGCGACCCGCCAGCAGCGCGCTGACCACGCCGACCGCGAACCCATCCCCGGCGCCCACGGTGTCCACCACCTCCGGCACCGGGAACCCCGGCACGGTGCCGCAGCCCTGCTCGCTGTCGTAGTAGGCGCCCTCGGGGCCGAGCTTGACCGCCACCAGCCTGGCGCCGCGCTCGCGGTAGAAGCGCGCGATCGCCTCCGGCGTCTGCTCGCCGGTCAGAAAGCGCCCCTCCTCCAGGCCGGGCAGCACCCAGTCGGCCTGGAACGCGAGCGCGTTGATCTCGCGCCGCATCGCCTCGGGCGTGGCCCAGAGCGTGGGACGCAGGTTGGGGTCGAACGAGATGGTGCGGCCGGCCGCGCGCATCAGTGCCAGCGTCCTGCGCGCCGTGTCCAGTGCGGTGGCCGAGATGGCGGGGAACACGCCGGTGGCGTGCAGGTGCCGCGCCGAGGTCAGCCAGGCCTCGTCGATGTCGGCCGGCGTCATCTGGCTGGCGGCCGACCCCTTGCGGTGGTACTCCACCGGCGGATCGCTGCCGTCGGTGACGCGGCCCTTGAACTGGAAGCCGGTGCGCTGCGCCGGGTCGGACACCACGCGCGAGCAGTCGACGCCCTCGCGCTGCATCTCGCCCAGCAGGTAGCGCGCCATCGAGTCGGTGCCCAGGCGGCTGGCCCAGCCGACCTTCAGGCCGGCGCGCGCCAGGCCGATGGCGACGTTGGTCTCCGCGCCGGCCGTGCGTTTGTGGAACGACGGCACCGATTCCAGCGGGCCCGGCCGGTCGGCCACGAACAGCAGCATCATCTCGCCGAACAGCGCGACGTCGAACTCCGGATTGCTCATCGTGTGTGCTCCATGCGGCACCGCGGCGCGGCGCCATCGCCGGGGAAGCCCCGGCTGGGTTCATGCGCCCGTGCCGAGCGCGGCGGACACCTCGCGCAGCAGCTGCACCTGCGCGCGGGTGACGGCCGCCAGGTCGTCGCCCTGCAGCGGGTACTCGATCGCCCAGGGCAGGCCGCGCGGCAGCTGCCGCAGCACCGAGCGCCAGGGCGCCGCCGAGTCGGCCAGCGGCACCGCCACCCAGCGCTGCGGCTGCCGCTGCACGCCCTTGGTGTGGACGTAGGCCACCCGGCCGCCAAGGAGGCGCGCCGCGTCGAGCGGACATTCGCCCGTCCAGTGCCAGTTGCCCATGTCAAAGGTCATGCCCAGCGGCAGGCCGGCCGCCTGGGCCCGGGCGAAGAACGCCTGCAGCGGCACCAGGGTGCCGGCCGCGACGGTCTGGTCGTTCTCGATCAGCAGTTCGAGCCCGTGCGCCCGCAGCGCCTGCGCCAGCGGTGCGAAGCTGCCCGCCGAGCCCCGGCCGAAGCCGCCGATCGACATCTTCAGGCGTGGCGCGCCGACGGCGGTGGCCGCCGCGAGCGCACGCTCCAGCGCGCCGGCGTCGAGCGATCCGTCCGCGGCCCACAGCCCCTCCGGGCTGGAATACACCACCGCCGAGCCGCGTTCGCGCACCGCGGCCGCGAGCGCGGGCAGCTCGGTGGCGGGATCGGCCAGCAACTCGCCACGCACCTCGACGCCGTCGGCACCGGCGTCCTGCGCGAGCCGGGTGAACCACAGCTGTCCGTGGCGGCGCACCTCGGCCGCGCCGAAGGCGCCGAGCGAGATCAGGACCTGCTGCATCACACGCCCGCCGGCGGCACCTGCGCTGCTGCCGCTACCGGGGCCGGCTGGCGGCCATCCCACGGCGCCCCGGCCGCCGCGGCCCGGTGCGGCTCGTGGTGGGAGCTGAGGATCTGGCCCAGGAACTGGCGCGTCTTCTCGTGGCGCGGCGCGGTGAAGAAGTCCTGCGGCGGCGCCTGCTCGACGATCTGGCCATCGGCCATGAAGATCACGCGGTCGGCCACGCTGCGGGCGAATCCCATCTCGTGCGTCACCACCAGCATGGTCATGCCCTCGTCGGCCAGGCCGATCATGGTGTCGAGCACCTCCTTGACCATCTCCGGGTCGAGCGCCGAGGTGGGCTCGTCGAACAGCATGATCTTGGGGTTCATGCACAGCGCGCGGGCGATCGCGACCCGCTGCTGCTGGCCGCCGGAGAGCTGGCTGGGGTACTTGCCGGCCTGCTCCGGGATGCGCACGCGGGTCAGGAACTTCATCGCGGTCGCCTCGGCCTCCTCGCGGCCGATGCCGCGCGTGCGCATCGGCGCCAGCGTGCAGTTCTGCAGGATGGTCAGGTGCGGGAACAGGTTGAACTGCTGGAACACCATCCCGACCTCGGCGCGCACCTTGTCGATGTTGCGCCGGCCGGCCGTGAGGTCGATGCCATCGACGACGATGCGGCCCTTCTGCACCGTCTCCAGCGCATTGATGCACCGGATCAGGGTGGACTTGCCCGAGCCCGACGGGCCGCAGACCACGATGCGCTCGCCCGGCGCGACCTGCAGGTCGATGCCGGTCAGCACCTTGAACTGGCCGTACCACTTCTCCACGCCTTCGAGGCGGATGATGGGCTCGGCGCCGGCGTCGACCTGGTGGTTCATGCTGTTCCCCGTGCCGTCCTCACTGCATCTTCGGCAGGTCGGTCTCGAGCCACTTGCGGTACAGCTTGTTCAGCTCGCCGTTGGCGGTGTTCTTGGCCACGAAGTCGTTCACCGACTTGAGCAGCGCCTCCTGGCCGGGGCGCATCGCGACGGCCATCTCCTGCTGGCGCAGCACGAACTTCTGCTCGAAGGTGTCGGCCGGCACGCGCTTGGCAATCTGGGCGGCCACCGTGGTCGAGCAGCCGATCGCGTCGACCTGGCCCGAGATCAGGGCCTGCATGGCGGAGGCATCGTCGTCGAAGCGGCGGATCTCGGTGCCCTGCGGCGCGACGGCGGTCAGCGCCACGTCCTGGGTGCTGGCGCGGGCCACGCCCACGCGGAACGGCTTGAGGTCGCCGGCGGCCTTGATGGCGGCCTTCTTGCTGCCGTACAGGACGATGGTGGCGGCCGAGTACGGCTTGGAGAACTGGACCTGCTTGGCGCGCTCGGGCGTGATGGCCAGCGAGGCGATCAGCAGGTCGACCTTGTTGGTCAGCAGGAACGGGATGCGGTTGGGGCCGGTGACCGGCACGATGTTGACCTTCACCCCCCAGTCCTTGGACAGCAGCCGGGCCACGTCGGCGTCGTAGCCGTCGGGCTGGTTCTGCGCGTTGGTCGTGCCGTAGGGCGGGAAGTCGACCAGCATGCCGACGTTGACCTCGCCCTTCTTCTTCAGCTCCTCGGGGGCCTGGGCGAGGGCGGGCGCGGCAGCGAGCGTCACGGTGGCGGCGAGGCCGAGCGCGGCGAAGGCGCGGCGGGACAGTTGGTTCATGGGATCGTCTCCGTTCGAGGGCTGGAAAAATGGGGTCCGTGTCGGCGGCCGGCTGGCGTTCGTCTCGGCGCTCCCGGGAAGTCGGTCCGCCTCAGCGGGCCAGCGCCGCCGCCTGGCGACGCTCCATCCGTCCGGCCAGCAGCGACAGCGGCCAGCACAGGACGAAGTAGATGGCCGCCACCACGCTGAACACGATCAGCGGCTGGAAGGTGGCGTTGTTGATGATCTGGCCGGCGCGCGTGACCTCGGTGAAGCCGATGATGGCCGCCAGCGAGGTGCCCTTGACCACCTGCACCATGTAGCCCACGGTGGGCGGCAGCGCGATCTTGAAGGCCTGCGGCAGGACCACGTCGCGCATCCGCGCCACGTAGTGCAGGCCGAGCGCCTCGGCCGCCTCCCACTGGCCCCGCGGGATCGCCTGGATGCAGCCGCGCCAGATCTCGCCGAGGAAGGCGCTGGTGTTCAGGATCAGCGCGAACCCGGCGGCCAGCCAGGGATTCATGTCCCAGCCCAGCACCGGCGCGCCGAAGAACACCAGGAACAGCTGCAGCAGCAGCGGCGTGCCCTGGAACACCTGCACGAAGACGGTGGACACCGTGCGCAGGACGGCATGGCCGCTGGTGCGCGCCAGCGCCACCAGCAGGCCGCCGATGGCGCCCCCGGCGAACGCCATCAGCGACAGGCCGATGGTCCACTTGGCGGCCTCCAGGATGAACAGGAACTCGGATACGCCGAAGGTGCGCATGGTCGTCAGCGGCGGTCGGGGTAGTTCAGCGCGAGCTGGTAGACCACGCGGAAGAGCGCGGAGAACGCCAGCGCCAGCGCCAGGTAGATGCCGGCCACCACGATGTAGATCTCGAAGCTGCGGAAGGTCTGCGACTGCAGGTTGGCGGCCACCGAGGTCAGGTCGTCGGCCGAGATGGCCGACACCACCGCCGAGCTGAGCATCAGCAGGATGAACTGGCTGGTGAGCGCCGGGTAGATGGCCTTGAGCGCCGGCTTCAGCACGATGTGGCGGAACACCTGGTGGCGCTTGAGGTTCAGGGCCAGCCCGGCCTCGATCTGCCCGCGCGGGATCGACTCGATGCCGGCGCGGATGATCTCGGTGGCGTAGGCGCCCAGGTTCACCACCATCGCCACCAGCGCGGCCGCATAGGCCGACCAGCGCAGCCCCAGCGACGGCAGGGCGAAGAAGAAGAAGAACAGCTGCACCAGGAAGGGCGTGTTGCGCACCAGCTCGATGTAGGCGTTGACCAGCCAGCGCAGCGGCCTGGGCCCCGAGGTCTTGGCCCAGGCGCAGGCGATGGCCACGGCCAGGCCGATCGCGGTGGCGGTCAGGGACAGCTGGATGGTGATCCAGGTGCCCTGGAGCAGCAGCGGCCAGGCGTCGAAGACGGCGTCGAACTGGAACTGGTAGTTCAAGGCGAAAACTCGGGCAAACGATCCGGTGTCGGGCCGATTATAGAAACCGGTTTCAGAGTTTCATCCGGGTTACTACGGATCACCCGCGGCCGCCGAGGACGGCCGCTGCACCAAAGTGCCCGACAGCAGGATCTGCCGCGGCGGGACCGACAAGCCCTGCAGGCGCTCGAGCAGGCAGGCGGTGGCCAGGCGGCCCAGGGCGTCGGTCGGCTGGGCCACCGTCGTGAGGCCGGGCCCCACCAGCGGCGCCCATTCCGTCTCGTCGATGCCGACGAAGCCGAGGTCGCGCCCGAAGGTCCAGCCCAGGGCGGCCATGGCCTCGGCCACCCGCAGCGTGATCACCGCGTTGGAGGCCAGCACCGCCGGCCGGCGCCCGCGCGCCCGCAGGTCGGCCAGGCTGCGGCGCAGCGCCTCGGCGCCGTCCGGCACGGATTCGTGGACCGCCCCGCGCACGCCCGGCCGGCCGGCCGTGAAGGCCCGGAACGCCGCCTCGCGCTCCTGCCGGGAGCTGACGCCGGCGACCGGTTCCGTGATGTACAGCAGCTCGCGCCAGCCCCCCGCAAGCAAGTGGTCACCCGCCAGCTGGACCGCGCCGGCGTTGTCGAGCGAGACGAAGTCGGCCTGCATGTCGCGGTGCCGCCGGTCGACCAGCACCACCGGGCGGCCGCTGCGCGCCGCCGCGACCACGGCCGCTTCGTCGCGTCCCAGCGTGTTCAGGATCAGGCCGTCGACCTGGTAGGACACCAGCGCCTCGATCGCGTCGCGCTCGCGCCGGCCGTCGTCGCCCAGGTTGAACAGCATCAGCAGGTAGCCCGCTTCCTGGCAGGCCTTCTCGGCACCGCGCAGGACGGCGACCGAGAACGGGTTGGTGACGTCGGCGACCACCAGTCCGATCAGCCGCGAGCGCCCCCGCTTGAGGGCCTGGGCCATCGGGCTGGGCGAGTAGCCCAGGGCGGCGATGGCGGCCTGCACACGCCCGGCGATCTCGGGCCGCAGCAGGTCGCTGCGGTTCAAAAAGCGCGAGACCGTGGCCTTGGACACGCCGGCGCGGGCCGCGACATCGGCGATGGTCACCCGCGGGGCGCCGCCCTCGGCGACGGCCGGCAGCGACAACGAGGCGGCTTTGGTCGGCATGGATCCTGAAACCAGTTTCAGTCGAATCGTACCGTGGAGCGGCGGGCGTGGGTAGCGGTGCCGACCCGCGTCCCGGGCTGGGCGCGAACGGCTGGCGCGCACCACGCCGGCAGGTCGCGGCCGCCGGCGGTTCAGGGCGCACGGCCACGCCGCACCCGCGGGCGCCGCGCCGTGGCCGGCGCGCTCGTTCAGCGGCCCATCGTGTGCCGGGCCGCCCGCGCGATGCTGGCGGCGTCGACGCCGAACAGCGCCCGCAGCGCCGCCCGCGTGTCGCTGCGGCCGAAGCCGTCGGTGCCCAGGGTGAGGTAGCGCCGCTGGGGCGGCAGGTACGCCCGGATCGCTTCCGGCACGGCCCGCACGTAGTCGGTCGCCGCGACGATCGGCGCCGGCGATCCGCCCAGCAGCTCGTGCAGGTAGGGCATGGCGTGCGCCTCGCCGCGCAGCGCGCGCTGCTCGCAGTGCAGGCCGTCGCGCGCCAGTTCGCTCCAGCTGGTGATGCTGACCACCTCGCAGGCGATGCCCTCGGCGGCCAGTTGCTGCGCCGCGCGCACGACCTCGGTGAGGATGGCGCCCGAGCCGAGCAGCGTCACGCCCGGCGGCCCCTCGCCGAACGTCGCGAAGCGGTAGCCGCCGCGCACCACCCCGCGGGCGGCGCCGTCCGGCAGGTCGGGCTGCGCGTAGTTCTCGTTCATCACCGTCAGGTAGTAGAAGACGTCCTGCTGCTCCACCAGCATCTCTCGCATGCCGTGGTCGATGATCGCCGCCAGTTCGCCCGCGAACGCCGGGTCGTAGGCCTTGCAGTTGGGGATGGTGGCGGCCACCAGGTGGCTGCTGCCGTCCTGGTGCTGCAGCCCCTCGCCGCCGAGCGTGGTGCGGCCCGAGGTGGCGCCCAGCAGGAAGCCGCGGGCGCGCTGGTCGGCCGCGGCCCAGATCGCGTCGCCCACGCGCTGGAAGCCGAACATCGAGTAGTAGATGTAGAACGGCAGCATCGGCACGCCGTGCACGCTGTAGCTGGTGGCCGCGGCGGTCCAGCTGGCGATGGCCCCGGCCTCGCTGATGCCCTCCTCCAGGATCTGCCCGTCCAGGGCCTCGCGGTACGAGAGCACCGAGCCGATGTCCTCGGGGTCGTACAGCTGGCCGGCGCTGGAGTAGATGCCGACCTGCTTGAACAGGTTGGCCATGCCGAAGGTGCGCGCCTCGTCGGCCACGATCGGCACGATGCGCGGGCCGAGCGCGCGGTCCTTCAGCAGGTTGCCCAGCAGGCGCACGAAGGCCATGGTGGTCGACATCTCCTTGCCGCCGGCCTGCAGCGCGAACTGCGCATAGGTCGACAGCTCGGGCACCGGAAGCACCGGCGCCTTCGATTCGCGCCGCGGCAGGTAGCCACCCAGGGCCGCCCGCCGCGCGTGCAGGTAGCGCATCTCGGGGCTGCCGTCGGCCGGGCGGAAGAAGTCCAGCCGGGTGGCCTGCGCATCCGACAACGGCAGGTTGAAGCGGTTGCGGAACTCCAGCAGCGCCGCCTCGTCCAGCTTCTTCTGGCTGTGCGTGGTCATGCGCCCCTGCCCCGCGGTGCCCATGCCGTAGCCCTTCTTGGTGTGCGCCAGCACCACCACCGGCTGGCCCTGGTGGCGCGCAGCCGCGTGGTAGGCCGCGTGGATCTTCACCAGGTCGTGGCCGCCGCGCTTGAGGCGGTCGATCTGGTCGTCGGTCATGCCCTGCGCGAGCCGCGCCAGCGCCTCGTTCTGCCCGAAGAAGGTGTCGCGGTTGAAGCGCCCGTCCTTGGCGGCGAAGGTCTGCATCTGGCCGTCCACGGTGTGCGCGAAGGCCTGCATCAGCGCGCCGGTGGTGTCGCGCGCGAACAGGCCGTCCCAGTCGCTGCCCCACAGCAGCTTGACCACGTGCCAGCCGGCACCGCGGAATAGCTTCTCGAGTTCGTCGACGATGCGCCCGTTGCCGCGCACCGGGCCGTCGAGCCGCTGCAGGTTGCAGTTGACCACCCACACCAGGTTGTCCAGCTTCTCGCGCGAAGCCAGCGTGAGGGCGCTCATGCTCTCCGGCTCGTCCATCTCGCCGTCGCCGAACACGCCCCACACCTTGCGTCCGGTGCAATCGAGCAGCTGCCGGTGCGTGAGGTAGCGCATGAAGCGCGCGTGGTAGATCGAGCTGATCGGCCCGAGCCCCATCGAGCCGGTGGGGAACTGCCAGAAGTCCGGCATCAGCCAGGGATGCGGATAGCTGGAGAGCCCGCGCGCGCCGCGCGCCGGCGCGGTGATCTCCTGCCGGTAGTGCGCCAGGTCCTGCTCCGACAGCCGGCCTTCGAGGAAGGCGCGGGCGTACACGCCGGGCGCGCTGTGCGGCTGGAAGAACACCAGGTCGCCGCCCTGCCGCTCGTTGCGGGCCTGGAAGAAGTGGTTGAAGCCGACCTCGAACAGGTCGGCCGCGCTGGCGTAGCTGGCGATGTGCCCCCCCAGCTCGCCGTATGCGGCGTTCGCCCTGGCCACCATCGCCAGCGCGTTCCAGCGCATGAGGGACGCCAGCCGCTCCTCGATGGCCAGGTCGCCCGGGAACGGCGGCTGCTGCTCCACCGGGATCGTGTTCACGTAGGGCGTGACCAGCTCCGGCGACCAGCCGACCTGCGGCACGCGGGCCTGCGCCGCCAGCTGGTCGAGGATGAAGCGCGCGCGCGCCGGCCCTTCGTGGGCCACCAGCGCCGCCAGCGCCTCGCGCCATTCGGCGGTTTCGGCGGGATCGCTGTCGGCGCCGGGCGCCAGGAGGAAGCGGTGCAGGCTGTGGTCGGTCATCCGGCCACTGTAGGCGCCCGGCCTCGGCATCGGCTGTCGGAAAACGCCACGGGCGCGAGCTGGACAGCATAATCTGCCGCGATCACGGCTTGACACGGCATTTCATGCAACTGGACACCGTCGACCTCCGCATCCTGTCCCAGCTCCAGCAGGACGGCTCGCTCAGCAACGTGGAACTCGCGCGGCGCGTCCACCTGTCGCCCTCGCCCTGCCTGGCGCGGGTGAAGGCGCTGGAGGCGGCGGGGGTGATCCGGCAGTACGTCGCGCTGGCCGATCCGAAGGCCGTCGGCCTCGGGCTCAACGTGTTCATCAGCATCAGCCTGAAGGAGCAGTCGCGCGATTCGCTGGCGGCGTTCGAGCAGCGCATCGCCGAGCACGACGAGGTGATGGAGTGCTACCTGATGACGGGCGACAGCGACTACCTGATCCGCGTCGCCGTCGCCGACATCGCGGCGCTCGAGCGCTTCATCCTGAACCAGCTCACGCCGATCCCCGGCATCGAGAAGATCCGCTCCAGCTTTGCGCTCAAGCAGGTGCGCTACAAGACGGCGCTGCCGCTGCCGGCGGCGCGGTGAACGCCACGCGTGGATGGCCCGGCGCAGCCGCGGCCGCCTGCGGCGCCCTTCACCGCGCCGGCGCCACGCGCCACACCGCGTTGCCGACGTCGTCGGCCACCAGCAGGCCGCCCTTGCCGTCCAGCGCCACGCCGACCGGCCGGCCCCACGCCTTGCCGTCGGGGCTGACGAAGCCGGTGAGCACGTCCAGCGGCTGCCCTTGCGGCTTGCCGCCCGCGAACGGCACGAACACCACCTTGTAGCCCGAGAGCGGCTGGCGGTTCCACGAGCCGTGCTCGCCGATGAAGGCGCCGCTCGCGAAGGGCGCGGGCAACTTGCCGTCCGAGAACGCCAGCCCGAGCGGCGCGACGTGGTTGCCCAGCGCGTAGTCGGGCGGCAGCGCCTTGGCCACCAGGTCGGGCCGCGGCGGCTGCACCCGCGTGTCCACGTTCTGGCCCCAGTAGCTCCAGGGCCAGCCGTAGAAGCCGCCCTCCCTGACCGAGGTCAGGTAGTCGGGCACCAGGTCGCTGCCCAGTTCGTCGCGCTCGTTCACCACGGTCCACAGCGCACCGCCGGTGGGCTCCCAGGCCAGGCCGTTCGGGTTGCGCAGGCCGCTGGCGAACAGCCGCTTGGCGCCGGTGGCCAGGTCGACCTCCCAGATCGCGGCGCGCCCGTCCTCCGCCGGCAGGCCGTTCTCGCCGACGTTGCTGTTGGAGCCGACCGTCGCATACAGCTTGCGGCCGTCGCGGCTGGCCAGGATGTTCTTGGTCCAGTGGTGGTTGATGCCGGCCGGCAGGTCGGTGACGCGTTCGGCGGCAGCGGTGATCCGCGTGTCGCCCGGCCGGTACGGGAAGCGCACGATGCCGTCGGCGTTCGCCACGTACAGGCGGTCGCCCACCAGCGCCATGCCGAACGGCGAGTGCAGCCGCTCCAGCAGCACGCTGCGCGACTCGGCGACGCCGTCGCCGTCGGCATCGCGCAGCAGGCTGATGCGGTCGGGGCTCGGCACGCCCGCGCCGGCGCGCTTCATCACCTGCTTCATCACCCAGGCCCGGATGCCGCTGGGCTCGTCGGGCGCCTTCGGCTTGTTGCTCTCGGCCACCAGCACGTCGCCGTTGGGCAGCACGTGCAGCCAGCGCGGGTGGTCCAGCCCGCGCGCGAGCGGGGTCACCTGCCAGCCGGCCGCCGGCACCGGCTGGCGTCCGTCGGGCCAGCGCTCGGCCTCTGCGATGTGGACCGTGGGAATGAGGCGCCGCACCGGCTCCGGCAGCTGCGGCGCGGCCCCGACGCTGCTGGTGTCCGGCAGCTTGGCCACGTCGCCGCAGCCGGCCAGGAACACGGCAGTCGCGAAGTGAATGGCGAGTTTTCGCATGGCTGCAGTCTCGGAACGTGCCGCATCGGGCGCTGTAGTCCAAGGCCTCGACCGGGGCCGGGACGGTGGATGGCCGACAATGCCCGCCCATGACGCAAGACCTCTTCCGGGACGACGGCTACCTGCGCGCGTGCGACGCCACCGTCCGCTCGGTGGGCGAGCAGGGCGTGGTGCTGGACCGCACGGTCTTCTACCCGCTCGGCGGCGGCCAGGCCGGCGACAGCGGCTCGCTGGTGCTGCCCGACGGCCGCACCATCGTGGTCGCCGACACCCGCAAGGCCAGGGACGGCCAGGGCCAGCCCACCGCCGACATCTGGCACGTGCCGGCGCCGGGGCAGGAGGCGCTGCTGGCGTCGCTGCGGCCGGGCCAGGCGCTCGTCGCGCGCATCGACTGGGACCGCCGGCACCGGCTGATGCGGTTCCACACCGCGACCCACCTGCTGTGCCACTTGGTGCCGCAGCTGGTGAACGGCTGCTCGATCACGCCCGATGCCGCGCGGCTGGACTTCAACATGACCGAGCCGCTCGACAAGGAAGCGCTCACCGCCGGCATCGCGCAGCTGGTGGCGGCGGCGCATCCGGTGGCGGTGGGCGCCATCACCGATGCGCAGCTGGATGCCAACCCATCGCTGGTCAAGAGCATGTCGGTGCAGCCGCCGCGCGGCACCGGCCGCGTGCGCACCATCCGCATCGGCGCCGGGCCGGAGGCCGTCGATTTCCAGCCCTGCGGCGGCACCCACGTGGCCAATACCCGCGAGATCGGCGCGGTGGTGGTGACCAAGATCGAGAAGAAGTCGGCGAGCACCCGCCGCGTCGTGCTGGGCTTTGCCTGAGCGGCGGAACTTCGCCGCAATGCCGAGCTCGCACTCCACCATGTCCTTCGTCGCCCGCCTGCTCCTGGCCGCCTGGCTGATCGCCCTGGGCCTGCCGTCGCACGCCCAGCTGGGCGCCGGCGAGCGCACGGTGGTCACCACCGAACGGGTGCGCGCGGAGCTGCTGGCCCATGCGCCCGAGGGCGTGGCGCCCGGCAAGCCGGTCTGGCTCGGGCTGCGGCTGACGCACCAGCCCGAGTGGCACACCTACTGGAAGAACTCGGGCGACTCGGGCCTGCCGACGCAGCTGCAGTGGACGCTGCCGGCCGGCGTGCAGGCCGGCGAGATCGCCTGGCCCGTCCCCCGCAAGATCCCGGTCGGCACGCTGGCCAACTACGGCTACGAAGGCACGGTGCTGCTGCCCGTGCCGCTCACCGTCGGGCCGGACTTCAAGGCGTCGCCGTTCGGGGGCGACCTCACCGTGCGGCTGAAGGCGAGCTGGCTGGTCTGCCGCAAGGAGTGCATCCCCGAGGACGGCGACTTCGTGATGAAGCTGCCGGTGCGCAGCACCACGGCCCTGCATGCGCAGGCCTTCCAGGAGGCGCTGGCCACGCAGCCCCGGCCCCTGGCCGAGGTCCCGGGTGGCGCCATCCCGCCGAGCGTGGCGCGCATCGACGGCCAGTCGCTCGAAGTGCGGGTGCAGGGCCTGCCGGTGGCCGCGCGCGGCCGGACGCTGCAGTTCTTCCCGGAAACACCGGAGCTGATCGAGACCGCCGGGGACTGGACCCAGGCCTGGAGCGGCGCCGTCTGGACCGCCCGGGTGCCGCTGTCGCCCCAGCGGACCGCGGCCCCGGGCGTGCTGCCGGTCGTGCTGGCCGACGGGGCGCAGGGCTGGCGCGCCGAACTGCGGGTGGCCGGCGCCTGGCCGCCGTCGACGGCGCCGGCCGCCGTGTCGCCCGCCCTGCAAGAAGCGCTGCGGCAGAACGCAGCGCCGCCGCTGCAGGCGCCGGGCGCGGGCATCGGCCTGGCGGCGGCGCTGCTGGGCGCCTTGCTCGGCGGGCTGGTCCTGAACCTGATGCCATGCGTGTTCCCGGTGCTCGCGCTCAAGGTGGTGGGCTTCGCGGCGCATGCCGAGGACACCCGGCGCCACCGCGTCGCCGGTGCGGCCTACACGGCGGGCGTGGTGCTCTCCTTCCTGGCCCTGGGGGGCCTGATGCTGGGGCTGCGGGCCGCCGGCGAGCAGCTGGGCTGGGGCTTCCAGTTGCAGTCGCCGCTGGTGGTCGCGGCCCTCGCCGTGCTCTTCACCCTGATCGCGCTGAACCTGGCCGGGCTGTTCGAGTTCGGCGGGGTGCTGCCCTCGTCGGTCGCGGCGGTGCGGGTGCGCCATCCGGCCGCCGACGCCTTCGTCTCGGGCATGCTGGCCGTGGCGATCGCCTCGCCGTGCACCGCGCCGTTCATGGGCGCCTCGCTCGGGCTGGCGGTCACGCTGCCGGCCGCGCAGGCGCTGCTGGTGTTCGCAGCGCTGGGCACTGGCATGGCCCTGCCCTACCTGGCGGCCAGCCTGGTGCCCGCGGTGGCGCGCCTGCTGCCGCGCCCCGGCCCGTGGATGGACGTGCTGCGCCACCTGATGGCATTCCCGATGTTCGCCACCGTGGCCTGGCTGGTGTGGGTGCTGGGGCAGCAGGCCGGCATCGACGGCGCCGGCGCGCTGCTCGCCCTGCTGGTCGGACTGAGCCTGCTGGTGTGGACGCTCACGCTGCGCGGCCGCGCCCGGGCCGTGCTGGCCACGGTCGCCGCCGCCAGCCTGGCGGCGCTCGCCTGGAGCGTGGGCCCGGCCTTGACGCAGCCGCCGTCCGCCACGGCCGCGCGGGCCGACGGCGACTGGCAACCCTGGTCGGACGCCAAGGTGCGGGCGCTGGTGGCGGCCGGGCAGCCGGTCTTCGTCGATTTCACCGCCGCCTGGTGCGTGACCTGCCAGTACAACAAGAAGACGACGCTCGCCAACGCGGGCGTGCTGGCCGACCTGAAGCGCCGCAACGTCGCGCTGCTGCGGGCCGACTGGACGCGTCGGGACCCGGCGATCACGGCTGCCCTGGCCTCGCTCGGCCGCAGCGGCGTGCCCGTCTACGTGGTCTACAGCCCGGACGCACCGCCGCGGGTGCTGTCCGAGGTGCTGGGCGCGGACGAGGTGCGCGAGGCCATCGCGCACCTCTGACGGGCGCGGCTGCACCGCCGCGCCGCGGGCGGCTCAGCCGGGCCGGCTGGTGCGCGGCTCGCGGGCCCGCCACCACTTGCGGCGCTCGGTCAGCCGCTCGAACGGGAACAGGGCGCCCAGCGCCGTCGACGAGACGCTGTTGATCGAGCGCAGCGCCTCGAAGGCGAACTGCTGCATCACCTGGCGCTCGCTCACCTCGCGGCCCTCGTCGATGCGCGACAGCGCATGCATCACGTACAGCCCCACCACGGCCGAGATGGCGAACAGGAACTCCCAGTGCGCGAAGCTGAAGATGGCCATCTCGCTGGAGTTGGTGGGGGAGCTCCAGCGCACCACGGCCGACAGCTCGCTGGCCTGGAACGCCTGGGCCAGCGTGCCGGCCAGGATCGGCGCGATGCCGCCGGCCACGGCCGAGGCCAGCCCGATCGCCGCCAGGTAGGTCGTGCCCTGGCCGTGCGGTGCGAGCTTGAGGCCCAGGTTGCCGGTCGCCAGGCCGATGCCGCCGGTGGCGATGCCCAGCACGAAGTGGATGGCGTACAGCGCGCCGAGCTGCCAGCCCGGGTCGTTGATCGCGTCGACGAACACCAGGGCCAGCATGCAGACGAAGTGCACCGGCAGCACCACCGCGAGCACCGCCTTGTTCGACAGCCGGTCCGACAGGCGGCCCCAGGCATAGAGCGTCAGCGCGTTGGCCACCTGGCTGGTCACCCACAGGCTGGTGACCGTGCCGACCGCGTAGCCGCGCTGCTCCATCAGGTACACCGTGAGGAACGGCGCGGCCAGGTTGGATGCGACGATCCAGGCCCCGAGGAAGATCAGCAGCCGGCGGAAGTTGCGGTTGGCGAACGGCTCGAGCAGCCGCTGGCGCAGCTGCCCCATCGGCCCGGCGTTGTGCATCAGCGGTTCGGGGGCGCGGCTGAGGTACCAGGAGCTCACGAAGCCGGCGCAGGCGGCGATGGCGAAGCACGCGGCGTACGCATACACCGTCTGGTGCGGCGGCGCCCGGTCCACCAGCGCGCCGGCCGCGAGCGTGCCGACGCAGGCCAGCGAGGTGCCGGCCAGCAGGCGCCGCGAGAAGAAGCTGCCCAGGTTCTCGTGCGGGATCAGCTGGTGCAGCCAGGAGTTGACCGCGCAGCCGCCCACCGCGTTGAGACCGGCGATCAGCACCTGCGCCAGGATCAGCGCGGTCAGCGGCAGCGACTGCCCGGGCAGGAACGGCAGCACCGCCATCGCGAGCACCATCACCCGCGCGCTGGTGATGGTGAGCACGCCGATCTTGCGCCGCTGGCGGACCTTCTCGATCAGCAGCGTGGCCGGCAGCTGCGCCGCTTGCGTGATGAACGGAATGGCAGCCAGCACGCCGATCTGGATCGGCGTGGCCCCCAGCGCGAGCGCGAAGGCGACCAGGATGACGCCGCCGCCGAAGGCGCCCGACATGCTGGCCCAGGCCAGGTCGCGCACCAGGGCCTGCTGCCCGGCGGCCAGTTCGGCGGGAGAGACGGAGGGAACGGGTTCGAGCATCGATCAGGCGGGTCCGGATGGCATCGGCCGCGGCAGTGGCGGCGGCGGGTGGCTGGTCATGCGTGCGGATCCCCCTGTGTCGTGGCATCGCCCGGTGCCCGCGCCGCAAGGTCGATGCGGCGCAGCGGCGTTCGCGGCGTTGCGCCGTTCTACCAAGCGCCTCGGCCCCGCCCTGTCAGCGGGAGCCGCATCCCTCATGCGCCGCGGAACCCCTCCAGCACGATGCGGTCGCGCGGCAGGGCGGGCATGCGGTCCATCGCCAGCGAGAAGTCCTGGGGCGGCAGGCGGTCCTGCGAATGCCCGGTGAGCTGGCGCAGCGCCAGCGGTGCAAGGGGACAGCAGGCCGCGCGTGTCGGCGAACTCCGCCGCCGCCACGCAGTGCCCTGCCTGTGCTGCCGCCACTCGCCCTCGGCGGTGTCGAGCGGTGCCTGCAGCGGCCCCGGGCCGCACATGGCGAGGAAGAACCGCTTGCGCCGCAGGTGGTCCTCGCCATCCACGCTTTGCAGAGCCCCCTTGCCGAACAGCGTCGCGCGCACCGGTTCGGGCGCGGCACCTTCGCGCGCCGCGACCGTCACGGATGAGCCCCGCGGGGGCCGCGATGGCTGTACAGTCGCCCGCTCCCGCGCCGCCCCCGGGCGCGCGCGGCCGAGACCCAACCGCATGCAGAAGGCCCCCGTGCCGGACGACGTCCGGCGCTTCATCCTCGCCAGCATTCCGTCGGTGCCCTTCCTGGAGGCGCTGCTGCTGCTGCGCGCCAACCCGACCCAGCCCTGGGGCGCGGCGGACACCGCAGGCCGCCTCTACATCGGCGAAGCCCAGGCGCTCGACCTGCTGCAGGGCCTGGAGGCGGCCGGCATCGCGCGCCGCGCGGACAAGGAGCGCTTTGCCTATGCCCCGGCGAGCGACGACCTGCGGGCGGTGCTCGATGGCATCGCCGCCGCGTACTCGAACGACCTGGTGACCGTCACGCAGATGATCCACTCGCGCACCGGCAAGCGGGCGCAGCAATTCGCCGACGCGTTCCGGTGGAAGAAGGAGGGAGACTAGATGGCGATCCTGATCTACGGGCTGTGCGCGCTGACCAGCCTGGCCTGCCTGGTGCTGCTCAGCCGCAGCTACCTGCGCACGCGCGTGCCGCTGCTGTTCTGGAGCGCGCTGTGCTTCCTGTTCCTCACGCTGAACAACTTCCTGCTGGTGGCCGACAAGATCGTGTTCCCGGACATCGACTTCTCGCTGTGGCGCGCCCTCTCCAGCTTCGCCGCCATCCTGCTGCTGCTGTTCGGGCTGATCTGGGAGGAAGAATGACGGTCCAGCAAATGATGTTCGGCGCCACGGCGATGGGATCGCTGCTGGCCGGCCTGTTCTTCCTGCGCTTCTGGCTGCAGACGCGCGATCCGTTCTTCCTCTACCTGACAGGGTCGTTCTGGCTGCAGGCGGCGCATCGCACCGCGCTCGAACTGGTGCCGTATGCGAGCGAGGACGAGCCGATGTTCTACCTGGTGCGGCTGCTCGCCTACGGCCTGATCCTGGTGGCGATCTGGCAGAAGAACCGGCGGCGGCGCGACCGGCCGTCTCAGCCGGCCAGCGAGCGCAGGTAGCGCTCCAGCACGGCCAGCTCGGCGTCGGACGGCGCACCCTTGCCGGCGATGACGCCCCAGAGCAGGCCGCGGAACCCGGGGCGCGGGTAGTGGCTGACGAAGCCGCTGCCGATCAGCAGCTGCGCCAGCGTCGACGGGGCGAAGCGGGCCTGCGCGCGGCCCACCACCTCGGCGTCCACTCGCAGCAGCTGCTCGCCGGGACGGCTGGCCAGCGTCAGCACCACCGGGCGACCGGCCGGCAGCGGCGCATTGCCGGCCAGCACGACCTGCTGGCCGCCGGCATCGATCCAGCGCGCCTGTGGCCGGCTGCCCTCCAGGGCCAGCTCGCTGGTGAACGGGTCCTCGGCGCGCGAGGCCTGGAACACCACGCCGCTGTTCCAGGCACCGGGCACCGCGACCACCGCGATCGCGAAGTGCGGATCCTGCAGGTCGTACGGTGCCCGGTTCGCGGGCCTGGGCTGCACGCCGGGCGCGGGCGCGGTCTTCTTGCACCAGAGGCCGAAGGTGTTCTCGGCGCCCAGGTCCAGGGCCTTGCGCCCGCGCACCGTCCGCAGCACCGGCACGAGCAGCCCGCCGGGCAGCGGCCGGTCGGTGTTCATGGCGTTGACCATCTCCATGGCGTTGCTGGTGCTCGAACCGAAGCCGCTGTCGGCGACGGCGCGCACCGGCTGCCCGTCCTGGGACGCGCTGCCGCGCACGTAGTCGGTGAAGGCGTGCGCCATCTCCCACTTGCTCGCACCGTGGCGCGCCAGGATCGCATGCGCCGCGTCGGCCAGGCGGGTGGACGCGGCGGCAACGGGGTCCCCGAGGGCATAGACCTGGCGCGGCGGCGGCACCGGCACGGCGGGCTCGGCGCTGTAGCGCAGCGTGGCGACGCTGCCCGGCTCCGGCGTGAAGGTGTAGCGGTCGGCGCCGTTCGCGCCGGCCGGCAGCGTGAGCACCGCCTTGCTGAACCGCCCGCCCGCGTCGGACGCCACGCGCACGGTCAGGGGCTGCGCCAGGTGGCCGCGGGCACGCAGCGTGACCGTCACCGGCGCACCGGCGGCTGCTGCGCTGCCGCCCTCGTCGTAGAGCACGGCCTGGGCGACGCCCGCGGCCTCCAGCATCGGTCCCGACGAGGCCGGCAGCAGGGTGCGGTGCTGGTACCAGCCGGGCGTGTGGTGCATCGCGCTGTTGCGGATCGGCCAGTGGTTGCCGCTCATCCAGCTGCACACCTCGACGCCGTGGTCGATCGCCTCGCGCACCGTGCGGTGGAACGACTCTTCCCAGCGCGGGTCGTCCACCGGCATGCCGACCTCGGTGAGCGCGAGCCGCACGCGGTGCTCCTCGGCCCACCGGATCGCCGACTGGAGCCGCCGGGCGCCGGTGTCCAGGTCGATCGAGCGCCGGCCCACGCCCGCGCTGAAGCCCTTGCGCACCTCGGTGTCGAAGTCGAAGTTGTGGCCGTTGCTCGCGGCGTCCAGGTACAGGTGGACCTCGTAGACCAGGTTCTCGCCCTGCAGGGGGAACCCGGGATTGCGCCGGGCCAGTGACGTGGCCGCGCTCCATTCGTTCCCGGCCACGTAGATCGGGATGCGGGTGTCGATCCGGCGGATGGCGGTGATCGCCGCCTGCGCGAAAGCCGGCCAGATGGTCAGGTCCTCGCCGCCGCCGTCGCTGGCCACGGTGCTGCCCGGGGCGGGCATGTCGTGCGGCTCGTTCATCAGCCCCCAGCCGCCCAGCCCCGGGTGGTCCTTCCAGCGGCGCGCCGCGCGGCTCCAGAAGTCGGCGAAGTGCGCCTGCGTCAGCGTCGCGCCCGGCGCCAGCGCGAAGATGCGCTCCTGCACTGCCGCGGGGTCGGTGGTGTACGGCCGATGCTGCGGGGTCGGACCCCGGGTCAGGCCGGCCATGCTGCCGTCCTCGCGCACGACGAAATCGCGGTAGCGGCCGTAGTTGTGCAGGTCCAGGATGCAGGTCGCCCCGACCGCGGCGTGCGCGTCCAGCACGTCGGTGATGAGCTGCACATACTGCGCGTGGAACTCGCCGGGCTCGCCCACCAGTGCGCGCACCTCCGCGGAGGCCCGGCTGTCGTGCAGCATCGGCTGCAGCATCTCCCACAGCACCGGCAGCCGGTTGCGGCGGAAGCCCACGCTGGCCAGCCACTCGATGTCGGCGCGCCGCGGCACCGTGTAGTGGAGGTTGGGCAGCGAGCTCTCGGTGCGGCGCGTGCCCGGCTTGGCCCACTCCATGCCCGACAGGTTGGTGCCCAGCAGGCGGGCGCCGTCCACGGTGCGCGCGCGGCTCTCGCTCCAGAGGCACCCGGCGAGCGCCGGTGCGGCGCCGCAGGCAGCGGCCAGTTGCATCAGCTGACGTCGTCGCATGGCATCGATTCGGAGTTGCGCGCCGACCATAGGCTGAGCCATCGCCCCCGCAGGTAGGACACGGACGACTCTTGCCGCAGCGGGCGCTCCGGCGGCCCCGTGCCGCCGCGCAGCGGTCCTGTCGAGTTCGCGCCGATCGCATGGGAAATCGTCCCATCAGACGCTTTCCCGGCCCGACGTACGACGATGGCTGACATGCGTGCAGGTCATTCCTGCCACGCCGCGATCCGCGCACCCTGCCTAAGCTCGGCTGGCCGGGCCCCCCGATTGCCGTCGCGTGACGGCGGGCGACAGGCGCCCCCATGACACACCAGGAGAAGCAATTGGACAAAGGCAGTGAAGTGTTCCAGTCGGCAGTGAACGCCGCCGTTCCGGGCCAGCGCGGTTTCGACTACCTCATCGTCGGCGCCGGCTTTGCCGGCAGCGTGCTGGCCGAGCGGCTGGCCACCGTGCTCAACCAGCGCGTGCTCATCATCGACAAGCGCCCGCACATCGGCGGCAATGCCTACGACCGCCACGACGACGCGGGCGTGCTGATCCACCCGTACGGCCCGCACATCTTCCACACCAACTCGGCCGACATCTTCGACTACCTGTCCAGGTTCACCGAGTGGCGGCCGTACCAGCACCGCGTGCTGGCCAGCGTGGACGGACAGCTGCTGCCGATCCCGATCAACCTCGACACGGTCAACAAGATGTACGGCCTGAGCCTCACCAGCTTCGAGCTGGAGAAGTTCTTCGAGTCGGTCGCCGAGAAGAAGGAGACCGTCCGGACCTCCGAGGACGTCGTGGTCAACAAGGTCGGCCGCGAGCTGTACAACAAGTTCTTCCGCGGCTACACGCGCAAGCAGTGGGGCATGGATCCCTCGGAGCTCGATGCGAGCGTCACCGCGCGCGTGCCGACCCGCACCAACCGCGACGACCGCTACTTCACCGACACCTTCCAGGCCATGCCGCTGCACGGCTACACCCGCATGTTCGAGAAGATGCTCGACCATCCGAACATCAAGGTGATGCTCAACACCGACTACCGCGACGTGGTGGACCTGCTGCCCTGGAAGCACATGGTCTACACCGGCCCGGTCGATGCCTTCTTCAACTTCAAGTACGGCAAGCTGCCCTACCGCAGCCTGGAGTTCCAGCACGTCAACGTGAAGCAGGAGCAGTTCCAGCCGGTGGGCACGGTCAACTACCCGAACGACTACGGCTACACGCGCATCAGCGAGTTCAAGCACATCACCGGGCAGGAGCACCCGACCACCTCGGTCGTCTACGAGTACCCGCGCGCCGAGGGCGACCCCTACTACCCGGTGCCGCGTCCCGAGAACGCCGAGCTGTACCGCAAGTACGAGGCCGAGGCCGATGCGATGGCGAACGTCACCTTCGTCGGCCGGCTGGCGACCTACAAGTACTACAACATGGACCAGGTGGTCGCGCAGGCGCTCACCGCCTTCAAGCGCCTGCAGGAAAAGCACGCCGAGGCCGATGCCGAGGCGGCGCTGCAAGCGGTGCAGCACACCGCCGCCGGAAGCGCCTGACCCCGATGGACCGCCGCAGCAACGACCGCCTGGAGCTGTGGGCCGGCCCCGAGTGCACGGTCAACCGCGTGGGCGACCGCTACCTCGACCAGTTGCGCGCCAGTGGCTTCGAGCGCCGCCTGGATGACCTCGACCGGCTGGCCGGGCTGGGCATCACGCGCATGCGCTTTCCCCTGATCTGGGAGCGCACGGCGCCGGACGGGCCGGCCAGCGCCGACTGGAGCTGGTCGGACGTGCGCATCGCGCGGTTGCGCGAGCTGGGCGTGCGGCCGATCGCCGGCCTCGTGCACCACGGCAGCGGCCCGCCGCACACCAGCCTGCTGGATCCGCGCTTCCCGCAGCTGCTGGCCGAGTACGCCGGCGCCGTGGCCGCGCGCTACCCGGACATCGATGCCTACACGCCGGTCAACGAGCCGCTCACCACCGCGCGCTTCTCCGGCCTGTACGGCGTGTGGTTCCCGCACGGGCGCAGCGACCGCGCGTTCGTGCGCTGCCTGCTCACCGAGATCCAGGCGACGGTGCTGTCGATGCGTGCCATTCGCCGGGTGAACCCGTCGGCGATGCTGGTGCAGACCGACGACCTGGGCTACACCACCGCGGCCAGCCCCACCTTGCAGTACCAGGCCGACTTCGAGAACCAGCGCCGCTGGCTCGGCCACGACCTGCTGTGCGGCCGCGTCGGCCGCGACCATCCGCTGTGGGACTACCTGCTGCAGAACGGCGCCGGCGAGGCGGAACTGCTGGCGCTGGTCGAGCAGCCCTGCCCGCCGGACATCGTGGGCGTCAATGCCTACATCACCAGCGAGCGCTTCCTGGACGAGCGGCTGGCGCTCTATCCCGAGCACCTGCGCGGCGGCAACGGCCGCCACCGCTACGTGGACGTCGAGACGGCCCGCGTGCACGGCGCGCACATCGGCGGCTTCGCCGCGCGCCTGCGCGAGACCAGCGAACGCTACGGCCTGCCGGTCGCGATCACCGAGGTGCACCTGGGCTGCACCCGCGAGGAGCAGATGCGCTGGCTGCACCAGGCCTGGCAGGCGGCGCAGCAACTGCGCGACGAGGGCCGGGACGTGCGCGCGGTCACCCTCTGGGCGGCGTTCGGCAGCTGCGACTGGGACAGCCTGGTCACCCGCGAGCAGGGGCACTACGAACCCGGGCTGTGGGACGTGCGCGGGAACGCGCAGCCGCGGCCGACCGGCCTGGCCCGGCTGGCCCACGCGCTGGGCCACGGGCTCAGGCCCACCCATCCGGTGCTGGAAGGGCCGGGCTGGTGGCAGCGCGAGCTGCGGCTGGAGTACCCGCGCCACGGCGATCTCGAATCGCTGGCGGTGGTCGGCCAGCCGCTGCTGATCACCGGCGCGACCGGCACCCTCGGCCGCGCCTACGCCCGGCTGTGCGACATCCGCGGCCTGCCCTACAAGCTGCTCACCCGGCAGGACATGGACATCGCGGACCCGGCGTCGGTGCGCGCAGCGCTCGACCGCTGGCAGCCCTGGGCGGTCGTCAACACGGCCGGCTACGTGCGCGTGGACGACGCCGAGGACGACCCGCGCTGCTGGCGCGAGAACGTCCAGGGCCCCGAGGTGCTGGCGCGGGCCTGCGCCGAACGCGGCGTGCGCCTCGTGACCTTCTCCACCGACCTGGTGTTCGACGGCGCCAAGGCCGCGCCGTATGTCGAGAGCGACGAGACCCGCCCGCTGGGCGCCTACGGCCGCACCAAGCGGGAGGCCGAGCAGCGCCTGCTCTCGGTGGCCCCGGACACGCTGATGGTGCGCACCGCCGCCTTCTTCGGTCCCTGGGACCGGCACAACTTCGTGACCCTGGCGCTGGCTGCGATGCGGCGCGGCGAGCCCTGGCCGGCCGCGAACGACCAGTGGGTGTCGCCCACCTACGTGCCGCACCTGGTGCGCGCCTCGCTGGACCTGCTGGTCGACGGCGAACGTGGCGTGTGGCACCTGGCCAACCGGGGCGCGGTCAGCTGGGCCGAGCTGGCGCAGATGGCGGCGGAGGCAACGGGCCTGGACCGCCGGCTGGTGCAGGGGCGCCCCGGGCGCGACCTCGGCCAGGTCGCGCCCCGCCCCCGCTACTCGGCGCTGGACAGCGAGCGCGGGATCGTGATGCCGACGCTGCAGGAGGGCCTGGAGCACTACCTGCGCGAGTGCGAGGTGGTGCTCGACGAGCCGCTGCGCCAGGCGGCCTGAGGCGGCGGCGATGTCGGGCTGGATCATCGACGTCGTCGAGCGCGCCGGCTATGCCGGCATCGTGCTGCTGATGCTGCTGGAGACGGTGTTCCCGCCGGTGCCCTCGGAGCTGGTGCTGCCGTTCGCCGGCTACGTGGCGGCCACCGGCCGGCTGCACCCGGCCGGCGTGCTGGCCGCGGCGACGCTCGGCTCGCTGCTCGGTGCGCTGGCCTGGTATGCGCTCGGCCGGCGGCTCGGGCTGGGCGGGGTCCAGCGGTTCGCCGCCTCGCACGGCCGCCTGCTCACGCTGACGCCGGACGACGTCGGCCGGGCACAGGCCTGGTTCCGGCGCCACGGACCTTCGTCGGTGGGCCTGGGCCGGCTGGTGCCGGCCGTGCGCAGCGTGATCTCGCTGCCGGCGGGCGTGGCCCGCATGCCCGTGCCGGCGTTCGTCGGCTGGTCGGGCCTGGGCACGCTGGCCTGGAGCGCGCTGCTGGTGGGCGCGGGCTACCTGCTGCGCGGGCAGTACGACACCGCGCACGGCGTGGTGGAGTGGGTCACGCGCGCCGTCGTGGCCGGGCTCGTCGCCGGCTATGCCTGGCGCGTCTGGCGCTTCGGCCGCGGCCCTCAGAAGAGCACGTTGTAGCGGCCGCCGCGGAAGCCCAGGACCGCGCCCTCGCGGCCGACCTCCTCGAGCTTCACGCCCGAGCCCAGGTCGGCGCCTTCGCGCACCACCTGACCGTTGACGATCAGCAGCCGCTGTGCCGGGTCGCTCGAGTAGACCCCGCCGCTGATCACCAGCGGCGGCGCCTCCGGCGGGAGCCCGCGCACCGGCCGCTGGGCGGCGGCGGGCGCCGAGGCCCCCGCCCGCGGCGCGGGCGCGGAGAACGGCGGCACGTTGGCCCGGGGCGCCGGCGCCGCGGTCTGGCCGTCCGACGCGGACTGCTCCGCCGCCGACGGCGCGCTCGACGGTGCCATGCTCGGGCGGCGTTGCGACGCCGGGCCGCCCTGCGTCACGCCGCCCGGGATGTTCGCGCCCCCCATCCCAGGCGCGGACGGCGGCGGCACGGGCGCGTTGCCCATCACCGCGGTGCCACCCGCGGCGGGCGCGGTCACCATCGGGACCGGCTGCACCGGCACCACCGGCACCACCTGGATCGGCTGCCCCTGCAGTTGCCCCGGCATCTGCGCCTGCGGCATCTGGCCCTGGACCGCGCCCTGGCCCTGCTGAATCTGCCCCTGGTTCTGGCTGCCAGCCGCCGGCGTCCCCGGTGCGGCACCGAACGGACGCCCGCCGAACGGCTCGGCCGGGGTCACCTGCGCGGTGGACAGGGCCGGAAGGCCGCCCACCGCGGCCAGTGCCACCTGGCTGCAGAGCCAGGCGAGCCGACGTCGTGCCTGCGTGCGCCCCATGACGACCTCCTGCCTACTGCTGGACGGCCGGCACCAGCAGCCGGCCACGGTGGCCCGCGTCGCGGTACTGCTGCAGCACCGTCTGCGCGACCTGCTGCAGCGCCTCGGGTCGGCACAGCGCGACGCACGCGCCGCCGAAGCCGGCGCCGGTCAGCCGCGCGCCGTGCACGCCGGGCTGCCGCTGCAGCAGCGCGACCAGCAGGTCCAGCTCGGGCGTGGAAACCTCGTAGTCGTCGCGCAGGCTGGCATGCGAGGCGTTCATCAGTTCGCCGAAGGCGTGCGCGTCGCGGCACTCGATCGCCCGCAGCACCCGCGCGTTCTCGGTGAACACATGCCGGGCACGGCGCCGCGGCAGGTCCGGCAGCGCCTCGATGCGCTCCAGGTGCTCGACCTCGCGCAGCGACTGCACGCCGAGCAGCCGCGCCGCCTGCTCGCACTCGGCGCGGCGCTGGTTGTAGCCGCTGGCCGCCAGCGAGCGCGCCACACCGGAGTCGAGCACCAGCACGGCGCTGCCCGGCGGCAGTGCCACCATGCGCCGCTCCAGCGACCGCGTGTCCAGCAGCAGCGCGCGGTCGGTCGCCGCCAGGCTGGAGGCCATCTGGTCCATGATCCCGCAGCGCACGCCGGCGTCCTGGATCTCGGCCTGCTGCGCCAGCTGCGCGATGCGCACGTCGTCCATGGGCAGGTCCAGCAGCGCGCGCAGGCAGCGCAGCGTCGCGACCTCCAGCGCCGCGCTCGACGACAGCCCCACCCCCATCGGCACCTCGGAGGCGACGTGGATGTCCAGCGGCGGGATCTCCGCGCCGTCCTCCTGCGCCAGGCGCAGGCAGCCGTAGACGTAGGTGGCGAACTGGTCGGTCGGCCGCTCGTCCAGGCAGAACTCCACCGCGCTGTCGAGCTCGGCGGCGTGCAGCCGGAAATGCGAGTGGCCGTTGCGCCGCATTGCCACCCGCGTCTGCTGCGGGATCGCCACCGGCAGCACGAAGCCGTCGTTGTAGTCGGTGTGCTCGCCCAGCAGGTTGACCCGGCCGGGCGCCTGCGCCTCGGCCTGCGGCAGCCCGTGGAACACCTGCTCGAACTCGTGGGTCGAGGGCGAGCGTGGGTGCTCGGCGCGGGCCTGCACTTCCGCTTCCATCGCGACGTGACTCATAGCGTGACCTCCACCTGTTGCAACTCCCTGGCCTTGTCCTCGGGCAGGGCATCCATGGCGAACAGCCCGGCGGCGATCTCGGTGCCGGCCAGGTACTTGAGCCGGTCGCGGGTGCGGTACGGCGGATAGAACTGCGCGTGCAGGTGCGACTCCGGATGCGGCCGGCCATCGGTGGGCGCCTGGTACCAGGCCATCAGGTAGGGCAGCGGCCGCTGCCACAGGCCGTCGTACTTGAGCAGCACGGTCTTGAGGGCGCGCGCCAGGTCGGCCCGCTCGGCCGGCGTCAGCTGCGCGAAGCCGGGCACCGCGCGCACCGGCGCCACCCAGACCTCGTACGGGTAGCGGGCGCAGACCGGCACGAAGGCCACCGCGTGCTCGCCGGCGTAGACGATGCGCTCGCCGCCCGCGCGCTCGGCCTCGATCAGCATCTCGAGCGGCCCGCGGCCGTGCGTCGCATGGTGGGCCGCCGCCACCTCCTGCATGCGCGCCGGCACCGGCGGCACCACCGGGTAGGCATAGATCTGGCCGTGCGGGTGGTGCAGCGTCACCCCCACTTCCGCGCCGCGGTTCTCGAACGGCAGCACGTACTGGATCTCGGGCCGTGCGCCCAGCCGCTCCGTGCGCTCGCCCCACACCTGCAGCAGCAGCTCGATGTGGTCCAGCGGCAGCCGGCCCAGCGCGCCGCCCGGGTCCTGGGTGAACACCACCACCTCGCAGTGGCCGCGCGCAGGCTCGGTGGGCACGATCAGCGCCGGCGGGGCCTCGCCGCCGCCCGGGGGCACGCCCAGCGAGGGGAAGCGGTTGTCGAACACCGCCACGTCCCAGGCGCCGGCCGGCACCTCGGTGGGGTTGTCGGCCCGCACCGTGGCGGCCAGCGGGTTGTACTCGGGCGGGGGCAGGAAGGTGCGGCCCTGCCGGTAGGCGGCATAGGTCACCCACTCGCCGCGCAGCGGATGCCAGCGCAGGTGCGGCGACGCGTTCAGCGGCTCCGGGAACGGGCTGGGCGCCACGAGCGCGCCGTCGATCGGTCTGCGCGCGTACAGCGTGAGCTGCCGCCCGTCGGGTTTGGTGAGCGCCAGCCGGTGCATCACAGCGTCCCGGGAATCCAGGTGCGCGACTCGGTCGTGGCCGCGTGGATCAGCTCCAGCGGGACCTTGGGCGTGCGGTCCGCGTTGAGCAGCCCGTTGGCCTCCTGGTAGGTGTCGGCGAACTGCGTGTAGCAGAAGCCGCTGAACAGCGCCGTGTGGACGATGGTGTGCATCAGCTCCTGGTACAGGCGGCCGAACTCCTCGGCCGTCTCGGCCTTGGTGTAGCCCCAGACCTTCTTGACGCCGGGCTCGGGCTTGCCCACGTAGGCGATGCCGCCGAACTCGGTGAGCATGATGGGCTGGCCGCGGTGCGGGTAGCCGTCCAGCGTGAGCACCCGGCCGCCGGGACGCCGCCGGTCGAACAGCTGCTCGGGCGGGATCTCCTTGCCGTAGCGCTGGCGGATGTGCTCGGTGTTGGCGTCGTAGTCGTGGATGCCGATGATGTCCGTCGCACTCGACTCCCAGCCGTCATTGCCGATCACCGGCCGCGTCACGTCCAGCGTCTTGGTCAGGTGGTACAGCGCTTCCACCGCATGCCGCTGCTCGCGCACCGCCGTGAGCTCGGGCACGCCCCAGGACTCGTTGAACGGCACCCAGACGATGATGCAGGGGTGGCTGTAGTCGCGGTCGATCGCCTCGGTCCACTCGCGCACGATGCGCTTGATGGCGGTGCGGGTGAAGCGGTAGGCCGAGGGCATCTCCTCCCAGACCAGCAGCCCCAGCCTGTCGGCCCAGTAGAGGTAGCGCGGATCCTCGATCTTCTGGTGCTTGCGCACGCCGTTGAAGCCCATCGCCTTGGCCAGCTCGACGTCGCGCCGCAGCGCCTCGTCGCCGGGGGCGGTGAGCAGCGTGTCGGGCCAGTAGCCCTGGTCCAGCACCAGGCGCAGCACGTAGGGACGGCCGTTGAGCATGAAGCGGTCGCGCAGGATGTGCACCGAGCGCAGCGCGGTGTACGAGGTGAACTCGTCGATCACCTTGTCGCCGCGCAGCAGCCGGATCCGCGCGTCCAGCAGCGTGGGCCGCTCGGGGCTCCACAGCAGCTCGTTGCGGTAGTCGTCGATGCCGGGGTCGGACAGCACGATGAACCGGTCCACCTCGTTGTCGACCACCTGGTAGCGGTCGCGCGCCAGCAGCCGCTCGCCATGGCTGAGGCTGACCTCGATCGACAGGTCGTCGGCCAGATCGCCGCGCACCCGCACCTCGAAGCCGATCTGGAAGCCCTCCACGCGCGGGGTCCAGCGGATCTTGTCGACGTAGGTGCGCGGCACCCGCTCGATCCAGACCGTCTGCCAGATGCCGGTGGTGCGGGGGTACCAGATCGAGTGCGGCTCCAGCTGCCAGTCCTGCTTGCCGCGCGGCTTGGTGAGCTCGTGCGGGTCGTCCTCCGCCCGCACGGTGATGACCTGCCGGCCCGAGGGATCCAGCATGCCGGTGATGTCGGCCGCGAACGGCGTGTGGCCGCCCTCGTGGGTGGCGGCGAGCTGGCCGTTGACCCAGACGCGGGCGGCGTAGTCGACGGCGCCGAAGCGCAGCATGACGCGGTCCTGGCCGGGCTTGATCTCGACGTCGCGCTGGTACCAGCAGACCTTGTGGAAGCCGCGGTCGCCGATGCCGCTGGCCTGGGACTCGGGCGGGTACGGCACCGTGATGGTCTGCGGCCAGTCACGGATGTCCTGCGGGCAACTGAAGGCGAGGTCGTCGTCGTAACGGAAGCGCCAGCTGCCGTTCAGGCTGGTCCAGTTGGCGCGTTGCAGCTGCGGGCGCGGGTAGGCGAAATCCAAACGTTGTCTCCTAGGTGCGGGGCCGGCGCGGCGTCCCCGGCCGGCGACGGCGCCGTCCCGCCTGGATGCGTTCGGGTGGCGCGTCAGCCCGCCGGGCCGCGCAGGACGAGCCAGGCGAACAGCCCTGCGACGGGCCGGCCCTGGTCGATCCGCAAAGGATGCCGGGCGACGTGCCGGACAGCGAAACCGTGTTGCCCGGCAAGCATCCGGATGTAACGCTCCGAGTGCGCATAACGCAGGCTGGCACGCAGCACCAGATCGTCCTGCCCATCCGCGGCTTCGGCCGAGAAACAGAAGACGCCGCCAGGTTGCAGCACCCGCGCCGCGCCCGCGAAGACCGCATCCAGCGCGCCGACATAGATGAACACGTCGGCGGCGATGAGCAACTCGTAACGCTCCGGCGTGCGCGCGAGGTGCTCCGCGACGTCCGCCTGCACCACCTGGTCGTACGCGCCGCGGCGGCGCGCCTGGTCCACCATGTTGGCCGACAGGTCGACGCCGACCAGGCGCTGCACGCGCGGCCGCAGCAGCGGCCCGCACAGGCCGGTGCCGCAGCCCAGGTCGAGGGCGGCGGCGAAGGAGGAACGGTCCAGGCCGTCGACCAGGATCGCCGGCGCCCGGTACTGCAGGGCTTCCACCAGGTGCGCATCGAAGCCCTCGGCATAGGCGTCGAACAGCTGCTCGACGTAATGGCGGGGCGGCGCCGGCGGAGCCGGTTCGCCGGACAGCGCGGCCAGGCAGTAGCGGGCCACCTGCGGATCGGCGCCGCGGGCCAGCGCCTCGCGGTACGACGCGGCGGCCTCCTCGCGCCGGCCCTGCTCGCGCAGCAGCGTGGCCTGCAGCAGCCAGGCCGCGCCGGCAGCCGTGTCCAGCTGCAGCGCCCGGCCGACGGCCGCCAGCGCCTCGGCCGGCCGGTCCAGCTCGGCCAGCGCGGTGGCCAGATGGCCCAGGGCTTCGGCGTTGTCGGCGTCCTGCGCCAGCGCCTGCTGCAGCACCTCCAGCGCGTCCTGCGGGCGGCCGAGCTTGAGCCGGGTCGCGCCCAGGTTGGTGAGCGTGGACACGCGGCCGGGCACCAGCGCCAGCGAGCCGGCGAACTCGCGCTCGGCCGCCTCGAAGCGGCCGGCCTGGTAATGCGCCAGGCCCTGCAGGAAGGCGGCACGGGCGGATTCGAAGCGGGCGTCCATGGGGTGGCGCATCATACGGAGGGGGCGCCGCGGCCGCGAGCGACAATCCCGCGATGACTTTCGCCCCGCTCCAGAACGACACGTTCCTGCGCGCCTGCCACGGCCTGGCCACCCCGTACACGCCGATGTGGCTGATGCGCCAGGCCGGCCGCTACCTGCCCGAATACCGCGACACGCGCGCCCGCGCCGGCAGCTTCATGGGCCTGGCCACCAACGTGGACTACGCCACCGAGGTCACGCTGCAGCCGCTGGAGCGCTATCCGCTGGATGCCGCGATCCTGTTCTCCGACATCCTCACGGTGCCCGACGCGATGGGCCTGGGCCTGAGCTTCGCACTCGGCGAGGGTCCGAAGTTCGCGCGCACCGTGCGCGACGAGGCCGCGGTGCGCGCGCTCGCCGTGCCCGACATGGAGAAGCTGCGCTACGTGTTCGACGCAGTCACCTCGATCCGGCGCGCGCTGAACGGCCGGGTGCCCCTGATCGGCTTTTCCGGCAGCCCCTGGACGCTGGCCTGCTACATGGTGGAAGGCCAGGGCTCGGACGACTACCGGCTGGTCAAGACGCTGATGTACGCCCGCCCCGACCTCATGCACCAGCTGCTGGCCGTCAATGCCGACGCAGTGGCCGCCTACCTCAACGCCCAGATCGAGGCCGGGGCGCAGGCGGTGATGCTGTTCGACAGCTGGGGCGGCGTGCTGGCCGACGGCGCCTTCCAGGAATTCAGCCTGGCCTACACGGCGCGCGTGCTGTCGCAGCTGCGGCGCGACCACGCGGGCGAGCGCATCCCCCGCATCGTGTTCACCAAGGGCGGCGGCCTCTGGCTGGCGCAGATGGCCGGGCTCGACTGCGAGGTGCTGGGCGTGGACTGGACCGTGAACCTCGGCCAGGCGCGCCAGCTGGTGGGCGACCGCAAGGCGTTGCAGGGCAACCTGGACCCCAACGTGCTGTTCGCGCCGCCCGAGCGCATCCAGGCCCAGGTCCAGTCGCTGCTCGACAGCTTCGGTGCTCCGCACACCGGCCCCGGCCGCGGCGCGACGCACATCTTCAACCTCGGACACGGCATCAGCCAGCACACCCCGCCCGAGCACGTGGAGGTTCTGGTGGACGCCGTGCACCGGTTGTCCCGGCGGGCGGTTGGCTGACGAGTCATCCGGGAATACCCTGGCGGATGCGCAGGTTTCCGTTTTTTCGCGCCTTGACTTATGCACAAAAAGCGTGTTGCGGCCCCCGGGTCGCGGCCGCGACCGGGCAGTCACGCTACCAAACCGATAGCGACGCTAAGTCCTTGATTTCCTTGGAGTTGTGGACATGCCGTTTTTGCGGGCATTCCAGCCAAACCCTTGATTCTTGGGGCTTCGCAAGAGCTCGGCCGCGAGCTTTCAACAAAGTTATCCACAGAAAACGTGAAGAGCGGCGAAGTGCTTTGAAATCAACGACTTGGGGCCGACTCTGAAGCTCAACCTCAAGATGCGCGTGCAAGGATGAGTTCGTTGCCCCATCGGTTGGACGTGGTGGTCGCCACGCCGGCGCACAGCAACCTGGCCGGCGCGCTGACCTACCGCTGCGCCGGTCCGCTGGCGCCCGGCAGTCTGGTGCGCGTGCCGCTCGGCCGCCGGGAGGTGCTCGGGGTGGTGTGGGGCGAGGCGAGCGCGCCGCCCGGCGAGCACGAGGAGCGCAGCATCGTGGCGCAACTGGAGGGCATCGCGCCGCTCTCGGCGGCCTGGCGCCAGCTGGTTGCATTCTGCGCGGCCTATTACCAGCGCAGCCCCGGCGAGGTCGCGCTGGCGGCGCTGCCCCCGCAGCTGCGCGAGCTCGATCCGGCGCAATGGCGGCGGCGGCTGGCCCGCGCCGCGGCGCCATCCGCGCCGGCCGCGGGCACCCCCCCTCCGGCGCTGACCGACGAGCAATCGGCTGCGCTGGACGCGGTGCGCACGGGTCCCGGCCCGTTCCTGCTGTTCGGGGCCACCGGCAGCGGCAAGACCGAGGTCTACCTGCACGCCGTGGCCGAGGCGCTGGCCGCCGGGCCGCAGGCCCAGGCCCTGGTGATGGTGCCGGAGATCAACCTCACGCCCCAGCTGCACGCGCGCTTCGTCGAGCGCTTCGGCGCGGCGGCGGTGGTGGCCATGCACAGCGGCATGACGCCGCCGCAGCGCCTGAAGGCCTGGCTGGCGGCCCACACCGGCGCCGCGCGCATCGTGCTGGGCACCCGCATGGCCGTGTTCGCCTCGCTGCCCGGGCTGGCGCTGCTGGTGGTCGACGAGGAGCACGACCCCAGCTACAAGCAGCAGGAGGGCGCCCGTTACTCCGCCCGCGACCTGGCGATCTACCGGGCCCGGCTCGAAGGCGCGAAGGTGCTGCTGGGCTCCGCGACGCCCTCGCTGGAGAGCTGGCACGCGAGCGAGCGCGGCCGCTACCGCCGGCTGGAGATGCCCAGCCGGGTGGGCGCCGGTGCGCTGCCGGCGGTGCGGCTGGTCGACATGAACCTGCAGCCCAAGAAGACCGTGGTCTCCCCGCAGCTGCTGGACGCCATCCAGACCCGGGTGGCGCGCGGCGAGCAGACGCTGCTGTTCCTGAACCGGCGCGGCTATGCGCCGGTGCTGGCCTGCACGGCGTGCGACTGGAAGAGCGAGTGCCCGCATTGCAGCGCCTACCGGGTGTTCCACAAGATCGACCGGACGCTGCGCTGCCACCACTGCGGCTTCACCGAGCGGGTGCCGCGCGCCTGCCCGCAGTGCGGCAACCTGGACATCGCGCCGCTGGGCCGCGGGACCGAGCGGCTGGAGGAGCACATCGCCGAGCTGCTGGCCGGTGCGCTGCGGCCGGATGGCCAGCCGGCCCGGATCGCCCGCATGGACGCCGACACGACCCGGGCGAAGGGCGCGCTCGATGCGCAGCTGGCGCAGGTGCATGCGGGCGAGGTCGACGTGCTGGTCGGCACCCAGATGGTGACCAAGGGCCACGACTTCCGCCGCATCACCCTGGTGGCCGCGCTCAACGCCGACTCGGCGCTGTTCTCCAGCGACTTCCGCGCACCCGAACGCCTGTTCGCGCTGCTGCTGCAGGCGGCCGGCCGCGCCGGGCGCGACGCCGCCCGCGCCGCGGACAGCCAGATGTGGGTGCAGACCTGGCACCCCGGCCACCCGCTCTTCGCCGCCCTGCGCCGGCACGACTACCCGGCATTCGCGCGCCAGCAGCTGGAGGAGCGCGAAGCCGCGAGCATGCCGCCGTTCGCGTTCCAGGCCCTGGTGCGGGCCGAGGCGCGCACGCAGGAGGTGGCGCAGGCCTTCCTGCAGGCGGCCAGCGACGCCTCCCGGCAACTGCCCGACGCCCCGCAGGTCACCGTGTACCCGCCGGTGCCGATGGCGGTGCAGCGGGTGGCGAACGTCGAGCGCGCGCAGATGGTGGTCGAGAGCACCTCGCGCGTGGCGCTGCAGCGCTTCCTGTCGGCCTGGCAGCCGCTGCTGCAGGACAGCCGGCAGAAGGGCCTGATCCGCTGGGCGGTGGACGTGGATCCGCTGGCGATCTGACGCGGCACCGCGCAGCAGCCGGCGACGGCGCGCCGGACCATCGCCGCCGCCAAGGGCGTGGCCGACGGCTCCCCCGATGCAAGCCGACGCCGGCCGCGCGACCAGCGGCTCAGCCGTCCTGCTTCAGCCGCAGCGCCAGCTCGTAGAGCGCGTTGCGCGAGCCGCCGGTGATCTCGGCGGCCAGCCGCACCGCGGTCTTCACCGGCACCTCGGCCAGCAGCAGCCGCAGGACGCGCTCGCCGTCGTCGGCGGACACCGCCTGCGCGACACCGTGCAGGACCATCGCGAACTCCCCGCGCGAGCGCTGCGGGTCCGCCGCCAGCCAGGCCGGCAGGTCGGCGCAGGCCAGGGTGGCGACCTGCTCGAACTGCTTGGTGAGCTCGCGCCCGACCGTCACCCGCCGCTCGCCCAGCACGGCCAGCGACGAGGCGAGCGGCTCGATCCGGTGCGGCGCCTCGAGCAGCACGATGGCGCGTGCGTCCTGGGCCAGCCGGGCCACCGCGGCGTCGCGCTCGCCGGCCTTGGTGGACAGGAACCCGGCGAACACGAAACCGCCCTCCTGCACCGAGCCGGCGGCGCTGAGCACGGTGGTGACGCTGCTCGCGCCGGGCAGCGGCAGCACCCGCAGCCCGGCCGCGTGCGCGGCCGCCACCAGGCGCGCCCCCGGGTCGCTGACCGCCGGCGTGCCCGCGTCGCTGGCATAGGCCACCCGCTCGCCGGCCTGCAGCCAGCGCAGCACCTGGCCCGCCGCCTCGGCCTCGTTGTGCTGGTGCAGGGCCAGCAGCCGGTCGCCGGCCTTGTCGATGCCGTAGGCGCGCAGCAGCGCCTGCGTGTGCCGGGTGTCCTCGCAGGCGACCCGGTCGACCAGCTGCAGCACGTGCAGTGCGCGCAGCGTCACGTCCGCCAGGTTGCCGATGGGCGTGGCCACGACATAGAGGGTGCCCTGCGGATAATGCTGGGCGCCCGCCGCCTCGCGGGCGGCCTGCAGGGCGGTGGAGAAGGACGAGGCGCTCGAGGACAAGGTGGAACCCCAGGGATGAACACCTCCAGCGGCAGGCCCGCCAGCCCGAAGGCGAGCGGCGACGCGGCGGAAGACCTGGCCCTGCGCCGGCTGCGCGAGGCGGGTCTGCGGCTGGTGGCGCGCAATTATCGGACCCCCGGGCGCGGCGGGGGCGAGATCGACCTGGTCATGCGCGATGGCGACACCCTGGTCTTTGTCGAAGTGCGGCGGCGCGCCGGCGCGGCCTTCGGCGGTGCGGCTGCCAGCGTGGGCGCCACCAAGCAGCGCCGCATCGTGCTGGCAGCCCGGCATTTCCTCCTGCGCCTGCCCGCGCCCCCGCCCTGCCGCTTCGACGTGGTGACGGTGGAGGACGGCCGCATCGGCTGGCTGCGCGCGGCGTTCGACGCGGGCTGATCCGCGGCGGCGTGCAGGCCGCGCGCGGCTCGGCCATTCGCCCCCCACCGGGCCGGCCCGCAGCAGGCACCCCCCGGGGCGCCCGCACCGGATCCGCTGCCCCGCCATCCTTCCCATCCTTCCCATCCTTCCCATCCTTCCCGTCCTTCCCGTCCTTCCCGTCCTGCCCTCTCTGCCCTGCTCTGACCCTGCTCCCCCGCGGCCCTCCCCTGCCGTCCGAGAGCCGTTCGCCGATGCCCTGCCGCGGCCGAGGCCACTGCCCACGGCGGACGGCCCCGGCGATGCGCAAGTTATCATCCCCGCCCATGCTCGAACAACGGATTCAGCAGCACTTCATCGACAGCGCCGACCTGAAGTACCAGGCTGCGCAGACGCTCAGCAAGCCGATCGCGGCTGGCGTGCAGGCCATCCTGGCCTGCGTGACGAGCGGCGGGAAGGTGCTTGCCTGCGGCAACGGCGGCTCGGCGGCCGACGCCCAGCATTTCGCGGCGGAGTTCGTCGGCCGCTTCGAGCGCGAGCGCCCGGAGCTGGCCGCGGTGGCCCTCACCACCGACACCTCGATCCTCACGGCCATCGCCAACGACTACGACTTCCAGCGCGTGTTCTCCAAGCAGGTGCGTGCGCTCGGCCAGGCCGGCGACGTGCTGCTGGCGCTGTCGACCAGCGGGAACTCGGGCAACGTGGTGGCGGCGATCGAGGCCGCGCACGAGCGCGAGATGACCGTGATCGCCCTGACCGGCCGCGGCGGCGGCAAGATCGGCGCCATGCTGCGCGAGACCGACGTGCACATCTGCGTGCCGCACGAGCGCACCGCCCGCATCCAGGAAGTCCACCTGCTCGTGCTGCACTGCCTGTGCGACGGCGTGGACGCGCAACTGCTCGGAGAACAGGAACCCCCGACATGACCCGTCCCCTGCATCGCCTCGCGGCGATGGCCCTCGCCTCGGCCGCACTGGCCGGCTCCCTCAGCGCCTGCGCGCCCCTGGTCCTCGGCGGCGCCGCCGTCGGCGGCCTGGTCGCGGTGGACCGCCGCACCTCCGGCGCACAGCTGGAGGACGAAGGCATCGAGCTGCGCTCGGCGTCCCGCCTGCGCGACGCGATGGGCGAGCGCTCGCATGTCAACGTCACCAGCTACAACCGCCAGGTGCTGCTGACCGGCGAGGTGCCCAGCGACCGCGACAAGCAGGCCGCCGAGCAGATCGTCTCCAAGGTCGAGAACGTCCGCACCGTGGTCAACGACCTCGCGGTCGCGGCCAACTCGTCGCTGGCCCAGCGCTCGTCCGACACCCTCACCACCGGCAAGGTGCGCGCCTCGCTGGTCGACGACAAGCTGCTGCAGGCGTCGGCCTTCAAGGTCGTGACCGAACGCGGGACCGTGTACCTGATGGGCCTGGTGACGCAGCGCGAAGCCGACCGCGCCACCGAGCTGACCCGCGGCGTCAGCGGCGTGCAGCGGGTGGTGCGCGTGTTCGAGCTGATCAGCGAGGACGACATGCGCCGCATCGCCCCGACGCAGCCCCGCACCGACGCGCCTCGCCAGGCGCAGTGAGCGCCAGGGGCGCCGACCAACGACAAGGGCCGCTCGCGCGGCCCTTGTCGTTTCAAGCAGCTGCTTGCCTCAGCGCAGCCGCTTGATCAGGCTGGAGGTGTCCCAGCGGTTGCCGCCCTGCTGCTGGACGTCGGCGTAGAACTGGTCGACCAGGGCCGTCACCGGCAGCCGCGCACCGTTGCGCTTGGCCTCGTCGAGCACCAGGCCGAGGTCCTTGCGCATCCAGTCGACGGCGAAACCGAAGTCGAACTTGCCGGCGATCATGGTCTTGCCGCGGTTGTCCATCTGCCAGCTCTGCGCCGCACCCTTGCCGATGACCTCGAGCACCTGCTCCATGTCGAGCCCGGCGCGCATGCCGAAGGCGATCGCCTCGGACAGACCCTGCACCAGCCCGGCGATGGCGATCTGGTTGACCATCTTGGCCAGCTGCCCGGCGCCGCTGCCGCCCAGCAGCGTGAAGGCGCGCGCGTAGGCCATCGCGACCGGGCGCGCCGCCTCGAAGGCGGCCGCGTCGCCGCCGCACATCACGGTGAGCAGCCCGTTCTGCGCGCCTGCCTGGCCGCCGGAGACCGGGGCATCGACGAACTTCAATCCCTTCTCGGCGGCCGCCGCCGACAGCTCGCGGGCGACGCCGGCCGAGGCGGTGGTGTGGTCGACGAAGACGGCACCCGGCTTCATGCCGGCGAGCGCGCCGTCCGGGCCGAGCACCACCGAGCGCAGGTCGTCGTCGTTGCCGACGCAGCAGAACACGAAGTCGCAGCCGGCCACCGCCTCGCGCGGCGTGGGGGCCGAGCGGCCCTTGAACTCACCGGTCCAGGCCTGCGCCTTGGCGGCGCTGCGGTTGAAGACGGTCACGTCGTGGCCGGCCAGCGCCAGGTGGCCGGCCATCGGCAGGCCCATCACGCCCAGGCCGAGGAAGGCCACCTGGCGGGAGGGAGTGGGATCGTAGGTCTTCGGGTTGGTGCTGGGCATGCCGGTCGTCCTGGGATGGGGGAAGCCGGATTCTAGGCACGCGTCGCCGGCTGCGCCCGGTCCTGCAGCGCGTAGTGGGCGATGCCGGCGCCGAACGACCAGTTCTCGCGGGCGGTCTCAACCAGGTTGAGGATCACGTCCTCGGCCCGGAACTCGGTGTCCCGGGCGACGTCGGCCGCGATGCGCGCGTACAGCGCTTCCTTGCGCCCGACGCTGCGCCCCGGCGAACAGGTGATCTGCACGAACGCGACCCGGTCGCCGTGGGTGAGCCCGAGGTAGGCCGGCGTGCACACCAGCTCGCCGGGCGCGCGGCGCGCGATGACGTGGAAACGGTCGTCGGCCGGCACGTCGAACACCTCCACCAGCGCCTGGTGGACGGCCTCGGAGAGTGCGGCGGCTTCGCGCTGCGAGGTGGACGCGGGGATGTCGATGCGCACGAGGGGCATGGCGGGCTCCTGGGAAAGTGTCGAAGGAGCCCCAATGTGCCGCGCGGCCGCCGGCCGGGAAAGGCCCGGCGGCGCACAACGGTTTTGCGCCCGCTGCGCAGCCGCCGCGGCGGCTGCGCGCGGGGTCGCGCGCCGGCTCAGGGCACCGTGTAGACGTTCAGGTTGTCGAAGCGGACGCGGGCATCCTCGGTGTAGAAGCCCACCTTGCCGTTCAGGTAGGCACCCGCCGGGTTGTCGTCCACGTGGTAGGCCACCTGCACCCCGTCGACGTAGACGCCGATCTCGTTGCCGACCTGGCGCACGCGGATGACGTTGGTGGCCGGCACGGTGATGCGGGGATAGTCGCCGGTCTTCAGGAAGATCTGGCCGCCGTTGCCGGCCGGGTCGCGCCGCCCCAGCTCCCAGCCATTGGGCTTGAGCATGAAGTAGTAGAAGTGGTCGTTGTCGGTGAAGTGCCAGACGAACCAGCCGACCTCCCACGGATTGGGGGCCGTGCCGGTGCGCAGCTGCTGGTCGGTGTTCATCGTCACCGACACGTCCAGGTCGCCCCAGCTGCTCTGCGTGGTCACCAGCGCGGCGTGGGTCTCGCTGGCGGCGGTCGACGCCTTGGGCTTGAGGTTGATGCGGTGGTTGGTCTCGTTGCCGATGATCGAGACGATCCCCATTCCGTTGAAGTCGACGAAGAAGTTCCCGTGCGAGGAGCTCTGGGCCCAGGTCGCGAGCGGGTAGCTGTTGAAGTCGTCCGACAGCACGAGGGTGTCGGCGCGTGCGCTCCAGGCGCCGAGGGACAGACAGAGCGCGGCGCAGGCGCCTGCGATGCGCCGTGGCGCGAGACGTGAGACAAGCATGGTGGTTCTCCCTGTGGGCGGCCCACTCGCATGCGCCCTTCGCACGCGCCCCGGACCGCTGCGGGATGATCCGCGGCAGCCCTGGCGCGGTCAGTCACCGCGCGTGTGAGGTGTACGAAAGCGTAGGGCGCAGCGGCCGGCCAGGCGCGAACCCCGGCGCTGGGCCGGGGTTCGGTGCCCGGCGGCGGACACCCGCCGACGCCGGGATGCGCGCACGGCCTACAAGGCCGCGCGCGATCAGACGATGGCGAGGTGCTCGGTGCCGGACGCGAGGTCCTGCGTCTTGGCGCGCTGGCTGTTCAACTTGATCTGCAGGCGCAGGTCGTTCACCGAGTCGGCGTTGCGCAGCGCATCCTCGTAGCTGATCACGTTGCCTTCGTAGGCATCGAACAGCGCCTGGTCGAAGGTCTGCATGCCGAGGTTGCGGCTCTTCTTCATGATCTCCTTGATCTCGGAGACCTCGCCCTTGAAGATCAGGTCGGAGATCAGCGGAGAGTTCAGCATGATCTCGACCATCGCCTGCCGGCCCTTGCCATCCTGCTTGGGCACCAGGCGCTGCGAGACCATCGCCTTGAGGTTCAGCGACAGGTCCATCAGGAGCTGGGCACGGCGCTCCTCGGGGAAGAAGTTGATGACGCGGTCGAGTGCCTGGTTGGCGCTGTTGGCGTGCAGCGTGGCCATGCAGAGGTGGCCGGTCTCGGCGAAGGCGATGGCGTGCTCCATCGTCTCGCGGTCGCGGATCTCGCCCATCAGGATCACGTCGGGCGCCTGGCGCAGCGTGTTCTTCAGGGCCGATTCCCAGTTGTCGGTGTCCAGCCCCACCTCGCGCTGCGTGATCACGCAGTTCTTGTGCGGGTGAACGAATTCGACCGGGTCCTCGATCGTGATGATGTGCCCATAGGAGTTCTCGTTACGCCAGTCGATCATGGCCGCCAGGGTGGTCGACTTGCCGGAGCCGGTGGCGCCCACCAGGATGACCAGCCCGCGCTTGGACATCACCACGTCCTTGAGGACCTGCGGCACGCCCAGCTTGTCGATCGTGGGCAGCACCTGCGGGATCACCCGCAGCACCATCCCGACCTTGCCCTGCTGCACGAACGCGTTGACGCGGAAGCGGCCGATGCCGGGCGGCGAGATCGCGAAGTTGCACTCCTTGGTGCGCTCGAACTCGGAGGCCTGCTTGTCGTTCATGATCGAGCGGGCCAGCGCCAGGGTGTGGCCGGCGTTGAGCGGCTGCGGCGACACCTTGGTCACCTTGCCGTCGACCTTGATCGCGGGCGGGAAGTCGCCGGTGATGAACAGGTCGCTGCCGTTGCGGCTGACCATCAGCTTGAGCAGGTCGTTGATGAATTTGCTGGCCTGGTCGCGTTCCATGTCACACCGTCCTTGTTCTGGGTCAGCCCGGGAAGTTCTCGGGGATCTTGGCCTTGCTGCGGGCCTCGGCCGGGCTGATCACGTTGCGCTTGACCAGCTCCGACAGGTTCTGGTCGAGCGTCTGCATGCCGAAGCTGTTGCCGGTCTGGATGGCCGAATACATCTGCGCCACCTTGGCCTCGCGGATCAGGTTTCGGATGGCCGAGGTGCCCAGCATGATCTCGTGCGCCGCGACCCGGCCGTTGCCGTCCTTGGTCTTGCACAGGGTCTGCGAGATCACCGCCTGCAGCGATTCCGACAGCATGGCGCGGACCATCTCCTTTTCCTCGGCCGGGAACACGTCGATGATCCGGTCGATGGTCTTGGCCGCGCTGGACGTGTGCAGGGTGCCGAACACCAGGTGGCCGGTCTCGGCCGCCGTCATGGCCAGCCGGATGGTCTCCAGGTCGCGCATTTCGCCCACCAGGATGGCGTCCGGGTCCTCGCGCAGCGCCGACTTCAGGGCCGCCGCGAACGACAGCGTCATCGGGCCCACCTCGCGCTGGTTGATCAGGCACTTCTTGGACTCGTGCACGAACTCGATCGGGTCTTCCACCGTCAGGATGTGGCCGTACTCGGTCTCGTTCAGGTAGTTGACCATCGCCGCCAGCGTGGTGGACTTGCCCGAGCCGGTGGGGCCGGTCACCAGCACCAGGCCACGCGGCTTGAGCGCCAGGTCGCCGAAGATCTTGGGGGCGTTCAGCTGCTCCAGCGTCAGGATCTTGGACGGGATGGTCCGGAACACGGCGGCCGCGCCGCGGTTCTGGTTGAAGGCGTTGACCCGGAAGCGCGCCAGTCCCTCGATCTCGAAGGAGAAGTCGCATTCGAGGAACTCCTCGTACTGCTTGCGCTGGCTGTCATTCATGATGTCGTACACCATGGAATGCACCTGCTTGTGGTCCAGGGCCTCGACGTTGATGCGCCGCACGTCGCCATGCACCCGGATCATCGGGGGCAGGCCTGCCGACAGGTGCAGGTCGGAGGCCTTGTTCTTCACGCTGAACGCCAGCAGCTGGGTAATATCCACGAGTCCCTCGAGTCGTTGTAGAGATAGCGCCGGCCGATTATGACGACCATTCCAAGCAACCTCCAAGCCGTTCACGACCGGATCGCGGCCGCCTGTGCCCGCGCGCAACGCCAAGTGAACGAAGTCACGCTGCTCGCCGTGTCCAAGACCTTCGGGCCTGCGGCGGTGCGCGAGGCGCACGCCGCAGGCCAGCGCGCCTTCGGCGAGAACTACATCCAGGAAGCGGTCGACAAGATGGCGCAGCTGGCCGACCTGCCGCTCGAGTGGCATTGCATCGGGCCGATCCAGAGCAACAAGACGCGCCTGGTGGCCGAGCACTTCGACTGGGCCCACACGGTCGACCGGCTGAAGATCGCGCAGCGGCTGTCCGAGCAGCGCCCGGCCGGCAGGCCGCCGCTGTCGGTGTGCATCCAGGTCAACGTCGACGGCGGTGCCACCAAGTCGGGCGTCGCGCCCGGCGACGCGCTGGCGCTGGCGCGCGATGTCGCGCAGCTGCCCCGCCTGCGGCTGCGCGGGCTGATGACGATCCCCGAGCCGGCCGACACGTTCGCGGCGCAGCAGGCCGTGCACGCGCGGGCCGCGCGGCTGTTCCACGAACTGCAGGCCGCCGGCCTGCCGCTGGACACGCTGTCGATGGGCATGACCGCCGACCTGGAAGCCGCGGTCGCCGCCGGCAGCACGCTGGTGCGGGTCGGCACCGCGATCTTCGGCGGGCGGGCGCCGCGCGCCTGACCGCGGGGCGCACCGCGCCGGCTGGCCGCAGGCCCCCGTCGCAGGGCACGGTCGCAGATGCCATGCAGATCCACGCCCTGGTTGACCGCCGCCATCGACGCTTGCATCACGTCGCGCAGCCAGTCCGGCCGCCCCTTGCCCATGTCGCCGGTCTCGCCGATCACCATCGGCCGGCCATCCCGTTCCCAGACCCGGCGCGAGCAGGGTGCACAGCGGCTGGGTGCCCGGCTGCCGGGCGGCAGCGCCGGGTGCGGGCCGTGCTCGCGGGACGCCATCTCCTGGCCGGCCGCGCGCGGCGTGCCGGGCCGTGCCGTGGCCCTACTTCCTGGGCTGGATCGGCTGCACGCTGCCGCAGTCGGCGCCGAGCCAGCGGCCGGAGCCCTCGACGGTGGTCTTCTCGGACTGGCCGTCGGTGGTGGTCGTCACGGTCGTCTTCGAGGTGTAGGCCTCGGGACCGTTGAAGGTGACCTGGGTTTCGCCGCTGGAAGGCGGCCGCGTGCAGGTGAACGCCATCTTCAGCGTATTGCCGCTGCGCTGCTGCTGGCTGGTCTTGCAGTCGCCCTGGTTGGCGGGCAATTCGTTGCGCTCGACCATCTCGCGCGTCAGGCACATGCGCACCGCCATCCCGCCGCCCGCCGCCGGGCTCATCTGCACGCCCTGCCGCCCCATCATGGCCTCCATCTGCCTGCGCTGCTCCGGCGGCATGCCGGCCATCTGCTTTTGCAGGTCGGCCATCGCGCGGTCGACCTCGGGATTGCCGTTGGCCTTGTGGCGCAGCTCCCAGAGGCCGGGCTTGAGGGTCTGGGCGGCGGCCGGCAGCGCGGCGGAACAGGCCAGCGCGGCCACGAACGGAAGCAGCGTCTTCATGCGGTCGTCTCCTGGATTGGATGCAGGCGATTGTGGGCGGGGCGCGACGTCACGACAACGTGGCCTGCCGCACCGCGTGCTCCCAGCGCGCCATCAGTTCGGCCGCCCGGTCGCGCGACTGCGTCGGCAGGAAGCGCCGTTCGGCCCGCCACTGGCTGGCCAGCTCGTCGGGCCCGGCATAGACCCCGGCAGCCAGCCCGGCCAGGTAGGCCGCACCGAGCGCCGTGGTCTCGGTCACCGCCGGGCGCACCACGGGGATGCCCAGCAGGTCGGCCTGGAACTGCATCAGCAGGTTGTTCACGCAGGCGCCGCCGTCCACCCGCAGCTCGGCCACGGGCGCGACGCCGGCGGCCTCGGCATCGCGGCTCATTGCCTGCAGCAAGGCGGCGCTCTGGTAGGCAATGCTCTCCAGCGCGGCGCGCGCGATGTGCGCGACGGTCGAGCCGCGCGTCAGGCCGGTGATCGTGCCGCGCGCATCGGGCTGCCAGTACGGCGCGCCCAGGCCGGTGAAGGCCGGCACCAGCATCACGCCGCCGGCGTCGGGCACGCTTTCGGCCAGCGCCTGCACCTGGGCGCTGCTCTCGATGGCGCGCAGCCCGTCGCGCAGCCACTGGACGACGGCGCCGCCGACGAACACGCTGCCTTCCAGGGCGTACTGGGTCTGCGCCGAGGTCTGCGCCGCGCTGGTGGTCAGCAGCCCGTTGCCGGACGGCTGGAAACGGCCGCCGGTGTGCATCAGCAGGAAGCAGCCGGTGCCGTAGGTGTTCTTGGCCATGCCTTCGCGCAGGCAGGCCTGGCCCACCAGCGCGCTCTGCTGGTCGCCGGCAACGCCGCCGATGCGCACCGGCGCGCCCAGCAGCGTGTCCAGGCTGCGGCCGTAGTCGCCGCTGGAGGGCAGCACCCGCGGCATCATCGACGCGGGCACCTGCAGCAGGTCCAGCAGCTCCTCGTCCCAGCGGTTGCGGTGGATGTCGAACAGCATGGTGCGCGAGGCGTTGGTGACGTCGGTCGCGTGCAGCGCGCCACCGGTGAGCTGCCACAGCAGCCAGCTGTCGACGGTGCCGAAGGCCAGCTCGCCACGCTCGGCCTGCGCCCGCGCGCCCGGCACGTGGTCCAGCAGCCAGCTGAGCTTGGTGCCCGAGAAGTACGAATCGACCAGCAGCCCGGTGCGCGCCTGGATCAGCGGTGCATGGCCCTGCTCGCGCAGCCGCGCGCACAGCGGCTCGCCACGCCGGTCCTGCCAGACGATGGCGTGGTGGATCGGCTGCCCGGTGCGGCGGTTCCAGACCACCGCCGTCTCGCGCTGGTTGGTGATGCCCAGCGCCGCGATGTCCTTCGCCCCGATGCCCGCCTTGGCGAGCGCCTCCCGCGCGGTGGCCAGCTGGCCGGCCCAGATCTCCAGCGGGTCGTGCTCGACCCAGCCCGGCTGCGGGTAGATCTGCGGCAGCTCCCGCTGGGCCATGGCGACGATGCGGCCGTCGTCGCCGAACACGATGCTGCGGGAACTGGAGGTGCCCTGGTCGAGTGCGAGGAGGTAGGTCATCTCGCGATTGTGTCGCCTGCCGTGTCGCCCGCCAGCACGCACCGCCCGCCTCGGCCAGCAGGCCGGGACCGGACTCCGAGGCGGGAGGCCTTGCGGGTCGTCGCGAGCGGGGGCTGGACCCAAGGACGGCAAGGTCCGCTGACCTGCCACCCGTGCGAGCAAGGCGCTAGCGCGGCTTGCCGCCGCTGCCGCGCTTGCGCAGGGCCTGCGGCTTGTGCGCGGCCTGCCCGCCGCTGTCCGTCTCGACCAGGTACTCGGGGTTGTCGGGGGACGCCGCGACCTGGTGCCCCTTGATGGTGGTGCGGCTGGTCAGCTTCTTCATCACCTTGCCCCTGGCGATGCCGCCATGCGAATTCCATTCGACCGCGTCGCCGGGGCGGAACTTGTCACTCATGCAGTGCTCCTTGTGTGAAGAGGCGTTCCATCATCGTCGGGCTGCCGACGCAAGGGTGTGACCGGCTGCCTTCAGCCGCAACGCTTCCTAGCGCAGCGGCAGCCTGGCGGTGCTCTTCACCTCCTCCATCACCGCGTAGGTGCGGGTCTCGCGCACGCCGGGCAGCTGCCACAGCACGGTGCCGGCGAACGCGCGGTAGGCCTGCATGTCGCGCATGCGGGTCTTGAGCAGGTAGTCGAAGCCGCCCGCCACCATGTGGCATTCCATGATGCCGTCGTGCACCTGCACCGCGGCCCGGAACGCCTCGAACACGTTGGGTGTGGTGCGATCGAGCAGCACCTCCACGAACACCAGCATCCCGGCCCCCAGCTTCAGCGGGTCGAGCCGGGCCTCGTAGCCGAGGATGTAGCCGTCGCGCGTGAGCCGCTGCACCCGTGCCAGCACGGCCGTCGGCGAGAGCGCGACCGCCTCGGCCAGCTTCAGGTTGGAGATCCGGCCGTCCCGCTGCAGGACGTCCAGGATCTTGCGGTCGATGCGATCGATGTCCCCTGTTTCGTCGGCCATGGCTGGTGAATCATTCGTCTGAAAGGGCGAATTTAGCGAATAACTCACCGGCGCTGGCGCCACCATCGCGGCAGATTCCCATCGGAGCCCCCATGCCGCAGCGCCTGCCCACCCCCTACCGCGACGAGCACGCGATCGTTGCCGACCGCCTGGCCCGGCTGGCCGGCCGCCTCGACTGGCCGTCCGCCGCAGCGGCGGCGGCGCCCTGGGTGGAGGCGGTGCGCCGCCATCCGCCGCCGTTCTGGGCGATGGAGACCCTGCTGAAGGAATACCCGATCGCCGGCAGCGAAGGCCTGGCCCTGATGCGCCTGGCCGAGGCCCTGCTGCGCGTGCCCGACGCCGAGACCGCCATCGCGCTCACGGCCGACCAGCTGGGCCGGGCCGATTTCGGCCGCCACGACGGCGAGAGTCCGCTGGGCCGGCTCTCGGGCACCGCGATCGCGCTGTCCAAGAAGGTCCTGCCCGCCGATGCCGACCAGCCGCAGGGCCTGGTGGGCCGGCTCGGTGCGCGCACGGTGGTGGCCGCCACGGTGCGCGCGGTGCAGCTGCTCGGGCGGCAGTTCGTGCTGGGGCAGGACATCGGACAGGCGCTGGACGAGGCCGGGAGCGCCCGGCGCAGCCAGCAGAACCTGCGCTTCTCGTTCGACATGCTGGGCGAAGGCGCGCGCACCGAGGACGATGCCTTGCGCTACCTGGCAAGCTACCAGGGCGCGATCGCGGCCATCGCCGCGCGTGCCGGCAGCGGCGGCCCGGTGGAGCGCCGCGACGGGATCTCCATCAAGCTGAGCGCCCTGCACCCGCGCTACGAGTTCAGCCAGCACGAGCGGGTGCTGGGCGAGCTGGTGCCGCGCGCCTGGACGCTGTGCGAGCTGGCGGCCCGGGCCGACATCAACCTGACCATCGACGCCGAGGAGGTCGACCGCCTGGAGCTGTCGCTGGACGTGTTCGAGGCGCTGGCACGACGCGTGGCCGCGGAGCACCCGGGCTGGCGCGGCTTCGGGCTCGCGCTGCAGGCCTACCAGACGCGCGCCGTCGAGCTGGTGCAGCACGTGGCCGGCCTGGCGCGTGCGCTCGGGCTGCGCTTCATGTGCCGCCTGGTCAAGGGCGCCTACTGGGACGCCGAGATCAAGCGGGCGCAGGAGATGGGGCTGCCGCACTACCCGGTGTTCACCCACAAGCACCACACCGACATCTCCTACCTGGCCTGCGCGCAGGCGCTGCTGGAGGCGCACGACGTCCTGTACCCGCAGTTCGCGACCCACAACGCCGGCACCATCGGTGCGATCGTGCAGATGGCGCAACGCCGCTTCGGCCCGGCCTCGGCGCAGCCGGGCGGCGACTGGAGCGGCCGGTTCGAGCTGCAGCGGCTGCACGGCATGGGCCAGGGGGTCTACCGCGAGGTCCTGCAGGACCCGGCGCTGGCGTGCCGGGTGTACGCCCCGGTCGGCCGGCACCGCGACCTGCTGGCCTACCTGGTGCGCCGGCTGCTGGAGAACGGCGCGAACTCCTCGTTCGTGCACCAGCTGGCCGACGACACCGTGCGGACCGACGAACTGCTGCGCTCGCCGCTGCACGCGTCGGCGGCGCCGGCGTTGCCGCTGCCGGCCGCCCTCTACGGCCCGCCGCGGCGCAACAGCGAAGGGCCGGACCTGTCGGTCGAGGCGATGCGCGCGCCGCTGCTGGCCGCGCTGGCCGCCACCGAGGTGCCGGCGCTGCGGATGGCCGAACCGGCCCAGGTGCCGGCGGCGATCGCGCGGGCCGAGGCCGCCTTCCCGGCCTGGGCCGCGACACCGGTCGCACAACGCGCCGCCGCGCTGCGCGGCGCCGCCGACGCGATGCAGGCCGCCCTGCCCCGCCTGTGCGCCCTGCTAGTGCGGGAAGCCTTCAAGACCTGGGGCGATGCCGTGGCCGAGGTGCGCGAGGCGGTCGACTTCCTGCGCTACTACGCAGCCGAGGCCGAACGGCTGATGCAGCCGGTGCTGCTGCCGGGGCCGACCGGCGAGCGCAACGAACTGCGGCTGGAAGGGCGCGGCACCTGGGTGTGCATCAGCCCCTGGAACTTTCCGCTGGCGATCTTCACCGGCCAGGTGGCGGCGGCGCTGGCCACCGGCAACACGGTCGTGGCCAAGCCGGCCGAGCAGACGCCCGCGATCGCCGCCGAAGCCGTCGCCCTGCTGCACGCGGCCGGGGTGCCGGCCGACGTGCTGCAACTGCTGCACGGCACCGGCGAGACCGTCGGCGCCGCGCTGGTGGCGGCGCCCCGCATCGCCGGCGTGGTGTTCACGGGCTCGACCGAGGTGGCGCGCCGGATCGCCCGCGCGCTGGTCGACAAGGACGGGCCGATCGTGCCGCTGATCGCCGAAACCGGCGGCATCAACGCGATGGTGGTCGACTCCACCGCCCTGCCGGAACAGGTGGCCGACGCGGTGGTCCAGAGCGCGTTCCGCTCGGCCGGCCAGCGCTGCTCGGCGCTGCGGCTGCTGTGCCTGCACGAGGGCATCGCGGACGCGGTGATCGGCATGGTCGGCGGCGCCGCCCGCGAGCTGCGCAGCGGCGACCCGGCCTTGCTGGCGACCGACGTCGGCCCGGTGATCGATGCCGAGGCGGCCGCGACGCTGGGCCGCCACCTGGCGCGCCTGCACGCGACGGCCACGCCGCTGTTCGCGGCGCCGCTGCCGCCGCACGCCCCGCCCACGCTGGTGCCGCCCCAGGCGTTCGAGGTGCGCGCGATCGCCGACGTGGCGCAGGAGGTGTTCGGCCCGGTGCTGCACGTGGTGCGCTGGTCGGGCGATCCGCTGGCCGTGGTGGACCAGGTCAACGCGCTCGGCTACGGCCTCACGCTCGGCCTGCAGACCCGGATCGACGGCCGCGCCCAGGCCATGGCGGCCCGCGCGCGGGTCGGCAACGTCTACGTCAACCGCAACATGATCGGTGCGGTGGTCGGGGTGCAGCCGTTCGGCGGCGAAGGGCTCTCGGGCACCGGCCCGAAAGCCGGCGGCCCGCACTACCTGCTGCGCTTGTGCGCCGAACGCACGCTCACGGTGAACACGGCGGCCGCGGGCGGCAACGTGGCGCTGCTCGCGGCCGCGTGACGGCCGGGTCCACGCGGCGACTGCAATGCTTGCCGCAGCGTCTTCCCTGGCTCAGGCGTGGCGGTTCGCGGGGCTCAGCCGCATCAGCGCAAAGCCCCAGATCGCCGCCAGGCCGACGGCGATGTAGATGACGCGCGAGACCATCGAGCCCTGGCCGAACAACGTGGCCACCAGGTCCAGGTTGAACAGCCCGACCAGGCCCCAGTTCAGGCCGCCGACGATCAGCAAGATGATCGCCAGCCAGTCGAGGATGTTCTTGCTGCCGTGGCTCGCGTGGTGGCGCGGCGCCGCCCGGTCGTCGTAGGCGGGGGCGCCTGCGGTGGTGCTGGTGGTGGACGGATCGCGGTAGGTGGTGCCGGTGCGGCTGTCGTACTCTGCCATGGAGACTCTCCTTCGTGCTTGGATGCCGAAGGACTGGCAACGCGCGTGCCCGGCAGCGCCGGCGCGGCTCAGCCGGCGCCGCGCCGCTTGGACAGCTCGTCGATCAGCGAGCGGATGCGTCCCACGTTCAGCGGCTTGGTCAGGTGGGCGTCGAAGCCGGCCTCCATCGAGTGCTGCACGTCGCTCTCCTGGCCCCAGCCGGTGGCGGCGATCAGCACCATGTGGCGGCCCCAGTCGGTGGCCCGCAACCGGCGCGCCACCTCGTGGCCGCTGATGTCGGGCATGCCGATGTCGAGCAGGGCGATGGCGGGCCGGTGCTGGTCGGCCACCTGCAGGGCCTCTTCGCCGCTGCGCGCCAGCAGCGCCCGGTAGCCCGACAGCTCCAGCAGCTTGGCCAGGCCCCAGGCGGCGTCGCCGTTGTCGTCGGCCACCAGGATCAGCTCGCCGTCGCTGGACGGGGCCGCGGCGACCGGCTGCTGCACCGGGGGCGCCTCCACCGGCTCCGGCTCGGCTGCGGTGCCGCGCAGCAGCGGCAGGCCGACCCGCAACTGGCTGCCCTGGCCCACGCCGGCCGAGCTGGCCAGGATCCAGCCGCCGTGCAACTCGACGATGTTGCGGGCCAGTGCCAGCCCGATGCCGAGCCCGCCATTGGAGCGGTTGACCGCGCTCTCGCCCTGCGAGAACAGGTCGAACATGCGGTCGATCTCGGCCGGGTCCATGCCGATGCCGTTGTCGGCCACCGTGATCACGACCTCGTCGTGGAACACCTCCACCGACACCACGATCCGGCCGCCCTCGGGCGTGTACTTGGCCGAGTTGCTGACCAGGTTGGAGACCACCTGCGACAGGCGCAACGGATCGGCCTCGACCTCGATCGGCTGGCGCGGCAGGTCGATCACCAGTTCGTGGCGCGCGGCCTGCACCAGCGGGCGGGTGGTCTCGACCGCCGACTGGATCACCGCGCCCAGCAGCACCGGCCGGCGCGCCAGCGTCAGACGGCCCAGGGCCAGACGCGAGACGTCGAGCAGCTCGTCCAGCAGCACCTTCATCGCGCGGGCCTGCCGCTGCACCACCTCGGCCGCCTTCTCGCGCGCGGCTTCCGGCAGGCCGGCCATCATCAGCAGCTCCGAGGCACTGGCGATCGAGGCGAGCGGGTTGCGCAGTTCGTGCGACAGCACGGCCAGGAACCGGTCCTTGGCCGTGTCGGCCGCCTCCAGGGCGCGGCGGGCGGCCTGGGTCTCGTTCAGCGAAGCCTGCAACTCGGCCCGGCTGGTCTCCAGCGCCTCCTGCGCCGCCCGCGCTGCGGTCTGGTCGCGCAGGACCTTGACGAAGCCGACCGGCTTGCCCCCGGCATCGCGCATCAGCATCGACACCCCTTCGGCCCAGAAGCGGCTGCCGTCCTTGCGCACGTGCATGCGGTCGTCCTCGGCGTGCCCCTCGGCGAGCGCCTGCCGCGCCTCCTTCTCGGGCGCACCGGCCTGGCGGTCCGCTTCCGTGAAGATGATGTCGCCGCTGTGTCCCAGCACCTCGGCGGCGCTGTACCCCAGCAGCCGCTCGGCGCCGCTGTTCCAGGTCGTCACGCACCGCTGCAGGTCGATCGAGAAGATGGCGTAGTCGCGCGCGTTCTCGACCATGAGGCGCAGCCGCTCCTCGCTCGCGCGCAGCGCCTCGGCGGCGGCCCGGTGCTGCGTCACGTCGCGTGCGATCGCGGTGCCGCCCAGGATGGCGCCGGCGTTGTCGCGGATCGGCGCGGCGCTCAGCGAGATGTACAGCACGCTGCCGTCCTTGCGCCGGCGCGGCACGTCGACCTGGCTGATCGTCTCGCCGGCGCCGATGCCGGCCGCGATCTCGTCCCACCCCAGCGGTTCGCCGCGTTCCGGTGGCGGCACCAGCAGCGACAGCGGCTGGCCGATCGCCTCGGCCGCCGTGTAGCCGAAGATCCGCTCGGCGCCCGCATTCCAGCTGAGGATGGTGTGGTCCAGCGCGAAGCTGACGATGGCGTCGTCGACCGACGACACGACCGCCTGCAGCCACAGCCGCACCTCCTCGGCCTGCTTGCGTTCGGTGATGTCGATGAACGACAGCACGACCCCGCCGATGCGGTCGTCCTGGGTGCGGTAGGGCAGCATGCGGGTGAGGAACCAGGCGCCGTCGGGCAGCCCGACCTCGCGCTCGATCGGCACCAGCCGCTCCAGCACCCGGGCCGCGTCCTCGCTGAGGGCGGGGTAGTCCAGCCGGGTGGCCAGGTCGGCCAGCGGCCGGCCCACGTCGGACGGGATCAGGTTGAACAGCTGCACCGCGGTTGGCGTGTACCGCATGATGGACAGGTCGCGGTCGAGGAAGACCGTCGCGATCGCCGTCGCGTCCATGAGGTTGTGGATGTCGGTGTTGGCATGCGCCAGCTCGTCGACCTTGCTCTTGAGCTCGTGGTTGACGGTGGTCAGCTCCTCGTTGATGGACTGCAGCTCCTCGCGGCTGGTCTCCAGTTCCTCGGTGGCCGACCGCAGCTCCTCGTTCATGGCCTGCAGTTCCTCGTTGCTGGCCTTGAGTTCCTCGGTGGACGCCTCGTATTGCTCGACGGTCTCGCGCAGCTGGGATTTCAGCCGCTCCAGCTCGCGATCGAGCTGGCTGGCGACGGCGTCGCTGTAGGCCTGCGGCGCCGGGCCGCCCGCCGCCTCGCCCGCGGCCGCCACGGGCCGCTGCTCCAGCAGCACCATGAACATGTCGACGCCCATGTCCTGCACCGGCCAGACCCGGACGGTGACCGCGCTCTCCTGGCCGCCCAGTGCCACGCGCGGCACGGTGACCTCGGCCATCTGGTTCGACTGGGCGGCCTGGTACAGGGTGGCGCGCAGTTCGATGCGCAGGCCGGGCACGATGGTGCGCAGGAGGTTGCGGCTGGGCTCGCCGCCGGCGTACTGGAGGAAGCGGCCCGCCCCGGCCGACAGGTGGACGATCTCGTGTTCGCGGTCGACCAGGATCGAGGGCGGGGCCAGCGTCTCCAGCAGCCGCAGGTGCAGCGCGCCCCAGCTGACGCCGCGCTCCTCGGTCGCACGGCCCGTGCGCCCCGGCAGTGGCGGCTGCTCGAAGGCACGGCCGCCGATCGCGGGGCCATCGTCGACCGGAGCCGTCTGCAGCGCCAGCGCCAGCGAACTGGCGCCCGCCGGGACCGGCATCGGCACCGGACGCGGGGTGGGACGCTGCTCGAACACGCGGTGCTTCTTGTCGAGCACCCCGAACAGCAGGTTGGCGTCGTCGCAGTTCTCCGAGGAACCCAGGAACAGCAGGCCTTGCGGCCGCAGCGCGAAGTGGAAGGTCTGGAACACGCGCTGCTGGGCCTCGCGCGCCAGGTAGATCAGCACGTTGCGGCAGGACACCAGGTCCAGCCGCGAGAACGGCGAGTCCTTCAGCAGGTCGTGCTGGGCGAACAGCACCATCTCGCGCACCTCGCGCCGCACCCGGTAGCCGCGGTGCTCCTTGGTGAAGTAGCGGCGCAGGCGGTCCTGCGAGACGTCGGCCTCGATGGTGGCCGGATAGATGCCTTCGCGGCCCACCCGGATCGCGTCGTCGTCGAGGTCGGTGGCGAACAGCTGGATCGTCGGCGGCGCGTCGAGTTCGCGCGCCTGCTCGCACAGCAGGATGGCCAGCGAATACACCTCCTCGCCCGTCGCGCAGCCCGGCACCCAGACCCGCACGGTGTCGGTGGTCCCCTTGCTGCGCATCAGCGCGGCCAGGCGTGGCTGCAGGGCATCGAAGCAGTCGGCGTCGCGGAAGAAGTTGGTCACGCTGATCAGCAGGTCCTGCAGCAGCGCCGTCGGCTCGCCAGGGCGGGTGCGCAGCACGTTCAGGTACCCGGCCAGGTTCTCGGTGCCGTTGACCTGCATGCGGCGGGCGATCCGCCGCACGATGGTGGCCCGCTTGTAGCCGCTGAAGTCGCGCCCGGTGCGCGTGCGCAGGAAGGCCAGCACCTCGCGCAGCGCGCCCTCGTCCTGGTCCTTGCGTCCGGCTGGCTGCTCGGGCGCCGGAAGCTCCTCGGGCGGCAGCTGCAGGGTCTGCTCGAGCCGGAAGTAGCCGAGCAGCCGCGGCGCCATCTCGGCAACCGGGAGCGTCCAGTCGACCATGCCGGTGGCGATGGCGGTGCGCGGCATGCTGCCGTGCTCGCACTCCCCGGGATCCTGCGCGATGGTCAGGCCGCCCCGCTCCTTGATGCGCTTGAGGCCGATCGCGCCGTCGCCGTCGGCGCCCGAGAGGACGACCGCGGCGCCGTGCGGCCCGTGCGAATCGGCCAGCGTGCGGAAGAACAGGTCGACGGTGACGTGGCGGCCCCGCTCGGGCAACAGCTCGTCCAGCCAGAGGCCGTCGCCATCCACCCGCACCAGCTTGGCCGGCGGGATCACGTAGACGTGGTTGGGCCGGATGGCCTCGCGGCCGCTGAGCTGGGTGACCGGCATCCGGGTGCACTGCTGCAGCATCTGCGCCAGCTGGCTCTCGTGCCCGGGTGCCAGGTGGACGACGACCACGAACGCCAGCCCCGGCTCGGGCGGCACCGAACGCAGGAAGGTCTGCAGCGCGGGGATGGCGCCGGCCGAGCCGCCCAACCCGACCACCGGGACCAGCTCGTAGCCGCGGCTGGGCACCGCGTTGTCCAGTCCGGCGTCGGCGTCTTGTTCGGCGTGATCGGGGGCGGTGCTGTCGGCCATCCTGGACCTTGTCTGGGTCGGCGATTATGCGCCGCTGGTCTCCTCCTGCATCAGCTTGGCCAGGTGCGCGGCCTGCTCGTGGACACGGTCGGCCTGCTGCCGGCCGGCCTGCGCGGCGGCCAGGTCGCCAAGCTTCTCGGACACCATGGCCAGGCGCCGCAGCAGGAACTCGCGCTCCTTGAGCGCGCGCAGGCTGCTCTGCAGGGAATGGTTGGCCCGCGCCGCCTGGGCATCGTGGAGGGTCAGGGCCGTGTAGGCATGGCCGGTGTGGCAGCGGTAGCGCAGCGGGCGGCTCTCGCGCACTTCGGTCAGGGTGCCGCCGCATTCGGGGCAGGTCAGCTGGCTCGGTTCGCCGAGGGCGGCCAGGTTCTCCATGGGATCGACTCCGTTGAAAACAGCTTGTTCGTGCCGCAGCATCTCGGGCGGCTCCCCGGTGCCACCGCGCGGCGGCAGGCCGACCAGCCGCACCAGCAGCGGCGCGATGGCGTCCAGCGGCAGGCAGTGGTCGACTTCGACGTTGGCCAGCGCGCTCAGCGGCATGCTGGGGGCCACGCAATCGGCCGGGTCCTGCACGATGGCCACGCCGCCGCACGACTTGATCGCCGCGAGGCCGGCCGTGCCGTCATCCAGCTGGCCGGTCAGCACCACGCCGATCACGCGCGAGCGCCACCCCAGCGCCGCGCTGCGGAACAGCGGATCGATGGCCGGCCGCGTGTGGTTCTCGCGCGGCCCGCGACTGAGGTGCGCCACCGCCTTGTCCAGCACCAGGTGGTGGTCCGGCGGCGCCACGTAGAGGGTGCCGGCGTGCAGGCGCTCGCCGTCGCGCGGATGCCGCGCGGGCAGCGGGCCGGCGCGGCGCAGCAGCTCCGGCAGGATGCTGGGCTGGGTGCCGATGTGGACCACGGCGGCGACCATGGCCGGCAGGTTGGCCGGCAGCGCCGCGGCCAGGCGCAGCAGCGCGTCGACCCCGCCCGAGGAGGCGCCGATCACCACCAGGGGCGGGTCGGCACCGGCGCCGGCAGGCGCGGTGGCGGAGACTTCATCGTCGTTCATGTGGGGGTTCCTGGCGCGCCCGACGGGACCGTAGCCGTAGTCCCACAGCGACGGCGCGCAGGTTCCGACGGCAATCGGCGGGCCCGCGCCGCACACTGGTGGCAACCTTTGGAGGCCCACACCATGGCTTACAGCAGCATCCTTGGCGGTGATCTGGCGCCCGCCCAGCCCAGCGGGCGCAGCAGCGACCTGCTCGGTCCCAGCGACCTCTCCGACACCGGCAGCGACGCGCTCGGCACCCAGGAGATCCATGCGGACAGCGACGGCGCCGGCACCGGCGAGCGCGGCGCGGTCTTCGGCGGCGACGTCCTCGAAGGCGCCGACATCGCCCCCGACCGGGTGGTGCGCCTGGGCGCCGACGAGGAGCTGGGCGAAGACGTGGACGACGGCCCCGGATCGGGCAACGGCTTCCCCGAGGCCGACCCCGACGGCCAGGAGTTCACCGACCTCGACGCGGACCGCGATGCGGACGCGGACGCGGAGGACGACGCCGCCTGACGCGCGCCGTCCCCGCCCCGGGACGCCACCGGACGCGCAGGGCCCACGCCGGGCCTTGCGCCCGCCCCTGCCGATCGCAGGGATCCCCATCCAGCCATGCCAGCGACGCAACCCCTCTCTGCCACGGCACGCGCCCGCCGCGTCGCCCAGGTCCTCCGGGACACCTTCCACCTCGACCGGCTGCGGCCTGGCCAGCGCGCGGTGATCGACCGGGTGCTGGCCGGCCGCCACACCCTGGCCATCATGCCCACGGGCGCCGGCAAGTCGCTGTGCTACCAGCTGCCGGCACTGCTGCTGCCCGGCCGCACGGTGGTGGTGTCGCCGCTGATCGCGCTGATGAAGGACCAGATCGAATCGATGCGCGAACGGGGCATCGTGGCCGTCCAGTTGAACAGCGCCAACGACAGCGAGGAGGCGCGCGCCGCGCATGCGGCAGCCGTCGACGGCAGCGCCCGCGTGGTGATGACCACGCCGGAGAAGCTGGCCGAACCCGGGTTCGTGCAGGCGCTGGCCGCGCACCCGACCAGCCTGCTGGTGGTCGACGAGGCGCACTGCATCTCGCAGTGGGGCCATGACTTCCGTCCGGCGTTCCTGGACATCGGCCCCGCGCTGCCCGGGCTGGGGCGGCCCACGGTGCTGGCCCTCACCGCCACCGCCACCGACGATGTCGCGCGCGACATCTCGCAGCAGCTCGGGGTGCCGCGCGACGGCATCGTGCACACCGGGTCCTACCGGCCGAACCTCGCGCTCAAGGTGGAGCAGGTGGCGCGCGAGGAGGACAAGCTGGAACGCGCCGTCGCCTTCGTGCGCGGCACGCAGGGCTGCGGGCTGGTCTACACCGCGACGGTGAAGGCCGCACAGGCCGTGCACGAGGCCCTGGAGGCCGCCGGCGAATCGGTGGGCCTGTACCACGGCAAGCTGTCCGCCGGCGACCGCAAGGCGGCGCAGGATGCCTTCATGGACGGCGAGCGCCGCGTGATGGTCGCGACCAATGCGTTCGGCCTGGGCATCGACAAGCCCGACATCCGCTTCGTGCTGCACTACCAGCTGCCGCCCGGGCTGGAGGCCTACTACCAGGAGGCCGGCCGCGCGGGACGCGACGGCCAGGCCTCGCTGTGCACCCTGCTCTACCTGCGTGCCGACAAGGCGGTGCAGCAGTTCTTCATGGCCGGGCGCTACCCGACCGACGACGACGCGATGGGCCTGTACCAGGCCTTGCAGGAGGCGCCCGGCGACGGCGGCGCGTGGACGCTGCCGCTGCTGCAGGCCCGCCTCGGCCGGCCGCGCAGCAAGGTGCAGGTTGCGCTGGGCCTGCTGCGCCGCCAGAAGATCGTGGCGGTCGACGCCGAGGGTGGCGTGCGGCTGCTGCGGCGCGGCCTCGAGGGCGATGCGGTGGGGCGGCTGATGACGGCCTACCGCGACAAGCGCGAGTCCGACCGCGAGACCCTGGAGCGCATGGTGTTCTATGCACAGACCGGCCAGTGCCGCTGGCGCGTGCTGCTGGAGCACCTGGAAGGCGAGTCGCCGTTGGAGCGTTGCAAGCACTGCGACAACTGCCTGCGCATCGCCCGCCAGGAGGCGGCGCTGGCGCGCGCCGAGCAGGAGCAGCAGGCGCACGGGCAGGACGCCCATGACGACCAGCACGCGTCGGCGCGCGCGGTGTTCGCGCGCGGCGACATCGTGCTGGTGCGGCGCTACGGCCGCGGCGAGGTGCGCGAGGCCTCGGCGACCGAGGTGACGGTGGCGTTCGCCGACGGCAACCTGCGCAGCTTCCAGCCCGAGTTCGTCCGCAAGGCCCGGACGCGGGCAGCGGCTCCCACCGCGGCCACGGCCTGAGGCGCCCGGCGCAGCACTCCGGGCGAGCGCGTGGCCATGCCCAGGCGTCGCCGCGCGGGCGCTAGGCCAGCCGCACCTCGCCGTCGAACACGACCTTCAGCCCGAGCCCCGGGATCTCCAGCGTCATCGCCGCGGGAAAGGTTTCGGTGCCGGCGACGGCGCGCTCCTGCAATGCGCGGGCGACGGCCTGCTCGATCTCGCGCTGCGAATTCACGCCGACCACCTTGAGGAACTTGCGCACGCTGAGGTTGAAGACTTCGTCGTTCATGGGTGTCCTTTGCACGCTGGTGCGGCCGGTGCGCACACCGGCCGCGGGTCGCTGATGCCGCTCGTTCCGCTCATTCGAGCTTCATGTCCTGGATGATCGGGCGGAACTGGTCCATCTGGCGGCGGAAGATCGCGTCCTGCTCGGCCCCGGTGGAGCCGACCGGTTCGGCCCCCATCTCCACCAGCCGTCTGGCGACGTCGGGGTGCCGCACCGCGGCAACCACCTCGCGCTGCAGGCGGTCCAGCACGTCCTTCGGCGTGCGCGCCGGCGCGAACACGCCGTTCCAGCCCTCGAGCTCGAGCCCGGCAAAGCCCAGCTCCCGCACCGTGGGCACGTCCGGCAGCACGGCGATGCGCTTGGACGCGGTCGTTGCCAGCGCCTTCAGGGTGCCGGCCTTGATCTCCGCCAGCGAGGTGGACAGCTGGTCGCCGCCGATCTGGATGCGCCCGGCCAGCATCTCCTGCTTGAGCGGCGCCGCGCCCCGGAAGCCCACGTGCTCCATGTTGACCTTGGCCTCGCGCTTGAACGCCTCGCCCAGCACGTGCACCGTGGAGCCGGGGCCGGTCGAGCCGAAGTTGTATTGCAGCTCGGGCCGGGACCGCAGCAGGGTGGCCAGCTCGCGCAGGTCCTTCGCCGGCACGCCAGGGTACGCGGTCAGCACGAACGGCACGTACACCGCGATCGAGACGCCGGCGAAATCGGTGTCGGGATTGAACGGCGACCGCCTGGACAGCACCTGCGCCACCGACGAGAGCGGGAAGGTCAGGTTGTGCATCATGATCGTGTAGCCGTCCGGGGCCGCCTTGGCCACCGCGTCGGCCCCGATCGCGCCGCCGGCGCCGGCGCGGTTCTCGACCAGCACTGGCTGCCCCATCGACTCCTGCATGCGCTGCGCGACCAGGCGCGCGACCACGTCGGTCGTGCCGCCCGCGGCGAACGGCACGATCATGCGGATCGGCTTGCTGGGATAGCCGGCGGGCGCCTGCGCCCGGGCGCTGGCGCCCGCCAGCAGCCCCAGGATGGCCAGGCCGGCCGCGGCCAGTGCTTGGAGTCGGATGCGCATCGATGTTTCCTGTCGTGGTCGTCCGCTCGCGGCAGCGGCGACGCCGGTGCGCGCGGGACGTCGCCCGATGCTAGGCAGCGGGGGACGCACCGGCGATGGGAGATTCCCTTGCACCGCACGCCGCACACCGCGTCCACGCGGGAAGCGGAGCACGCGCGGGAGGCAGGCCGGCGCGGGAGCGGCGCCCAGCCGCTGCAACGCGCCGGTGCCCCTGGCGCGGGCTCAGCGCGCCAGCGTCGAGGCGCCGAACAGGCTCTGCACGAACTCGACCGCCAGTTCGGCCGTTCGGTTGCGCACGTCGAGCGCAGGGTTGATCTCCACCACGTCGAGCGAGCCGAGCTGCCCGGTGTCCGCGATCATCTCCATGCACAGCTGCATCTCGCGGTAGGTCGGGCCGCCGCGCACGCCGGTGCCCACCCCGGGCGCATCCAGCGGGTCCAGGCAGTCCAGGTCGAAGCTCACGTGCAGGTGGGTGTCCTCGTGCACGTCCTGCAGCACCTCGGCCATCGTGTTGCGCATGCCGTGCTCGTCCAGGTGGCGCATGTCGAACACCTGCAGGCCCAGCTGGCGGATCGCCTGCTTCTCGTCGGCGTCGACGCTGCGGATGCCGATGAAGTCGATCTGGTCCGGGCCGATCGCCGCGCGCGTGCCGCTCCAGCCCACCAGTGCCTGCGGGCCGTGGCCCAGCAGGCACGCCACCGGCATGCCGTGCAGGTTGCCGGTGGGGCTGATCGCCTCGGTGTTGACGTCGGTGTGGGCGTCCAGCCAGACCACGCGCAAGTGTTTGCCCGTGGTGCGGCAGTGGCGCGCCACCGCGCTGATCGAGCCGATGGCCAGGCAGTGGTCGCCGCCCATCAGCAACGGAACGTCGCCGCCGGCCAGCGCCTGGTCCACCGCGGCGAACACCGCGCGGTTCCACGCGACGACCTCGTCCAGGTGGCGCAGGCCCTGCTGCGCGGCCTGCCAGGGGTTGGGCGGCCCCGCGAGGTTGCCGCGGTCGACCACCTCGAGGCGGTGCGCGCGCAGCGCCTCCATCAGCCCGGCCACGCGCAGCGCGTCCGGGCCCATGCCGGCGCCGCGGACACTCGCGCCGACGTCCGTCGGCGCTCCGATGAGGCTGATCCTGCTGCTCATGCCGCGATTGTGGCCGCGACCCGGTGCGCCGTGGGCCGCTCGGCCCATGGCACGCCAATTGCCGGGCAGACGGACTTACCCAACTGGAGAACCACGAATGCTGGCGATGAACTACCGGGGCCCGTACCGCGTGCGCGCGGTGCAGAAGGCCGAGCCCGAGATCGAGCACCCCAACGATGCGATCATCCGCGTGACGCGGGCCTGCATCTGCGGTTCGGACCTGCACCTGTACCACGGCCTGGTGCCCGACACCCGGGTGGGCACGACCTTCGGCCACGAGTTCACCGGCATCGTCGAGGAGGTCGGCCCGTCGGTGCGCAACCTCAAGAAGGGCGACCACGTGCTGGTGCCGTTCAACATCTTCTGCGGCTCGTGCTTCTTCTGCCAGAAGGAGCTGTACAGCAACTGCCACAACGTCAACCCCGAGGCCACCGCGGTGGGCGGCATCTACGGCTACTCGCACACGACCGGCGGCTACGACGGCGGGCAGGCCGAGTACGTGCGCGTGCCCATGGCCGACGTCGGCCCGACCGTGATCCCGTCCGACCTCGACGTGGACGACGCCGTGCTGCTCACCGACGCCTATCCCACGGGCTACCAGGCCGCGGAAATGGGCGACATCGAGGAAGGCGACACGGTGGTGGTCTTCGGCGCCGGGCCGGTGGGAATCTTTGCCGCAAAGTCCGCCTGGCTGCTCGGTGCCGGCCGCGTGATCGTGGTCGACCACCTCGAGTACCGGCTGGAGTTCGTCAAGCGCTTCGCGCAATGCGAGGTGGTGAACTTCAAGGACGTCAAGGACATGGCCATCCACCTCAAGAAGATGACCGACTGGCTCGGGCCGGACGTCTGCATCGATTGCGTCGGCGCCGAGGCCGCCGGCAACTTCATGCAGCGGCTGACCGGCGTGCACACCATGATGCAGGCCGGCGCGGCCACGGTGCTGCACTGGTGCATCAACTCCGTGCGCAAGGGCGGCACCGTCTCGATCGTGGGCGTGTACGGCCCGACCTTCAACTTCGTGCCGATCGGCAACGCGCTGAACAAGGGCCTGACGCTGCGGATGAACCAGGCGAGCGTCAAGCGCCACCTGCCGCGCCTGATCGAGCACATCCAGGCCGGACGCATCAAGCCCAGCGAGATCATCACGCACCGCGTGCCACTGGAAGAGGTGGCCGACGCCTACCACCTCTTCTCGAGCAAGCTGGACAACTGCATCAAGCCGGTGCTGATCCCGCCGTCGGCACGCCATTGAACCGCAGGAGCACGCCATGGACACCGCAGTTTCCCGCACCAACGAGAACTCGCCGCCCTACGTCGAGAACACCGATCCGCAGGCCCGCCGCCGGCACGGCGACATGTCGGCCATCCCCGGCTGGGGCGCCGACCTGGACCATGCCAACCGGCCGGGCTACCCGATGGAGCGCACCCCGCCGCGCCTGGAGGGCGTCCACTGGGACGAGCCCGAGCAGCAGCACTCGCACGTCAAGGTCTTCCACTCCAACGAGCGGCCCGGGATGACGCCGGTCTACGGCACCAGCGTGCCGCCGCGCGGCCTGTCGGGCATGCTGCGCAGCTTCGCGTTCCGCTTCAGCGAGAACGACATGCGGCACTGGCTGGTGCTGCTGATGGCCGACCGCGTCGACATGGGCGAGGGCATCCTGGAAGACCTGGCGCACGGCCACATTCCCAACATCTTCAGCGAGATGGGTGGCCCGGCCGAGTGGCGCTACAACCGCGCCGGCTTCGTGCGCAAGGCGCTGATCGTCTCGACGGCGGTCGCGCTGGCGGTCTACCTGCTGCGCCGTCGCAACCGCTGAGCCGCGGTGGCCGCATCACCGGCGGCCGCCGGTGATGCGGCAACTACTGACATGGCGGGCCGGGCGTTCATGCTCTAATCCGCCCCACGAAGGGGAGTAGCTCCCAGGCGTGCCGCCCCGAGCGGTGCGGCGCGCCGATCGACGTATCGTCAAGACGAAGCCTCGCGGCTTCCGGTGCGTCGGGCCCGACTTTCCACAAGCCGAGCAAGACCTTCGAACACGGCCCGCGCACCGGGCCCGTTCGAGGCGTCGACCCGCTGCACCACCGCAGTCCCGCCCTCGTTCCCCGGTGCCCGGCCAATCGACAGATTGAACTGGAGCTCACATGGAATTGTTCTCGGCGGCATGGTTCTCGGCCCTCCTGGCCATCATCCTCATCGACCTGGTGCTCGCGGGCGACAACGCGATCGTGATCGCGCTGGCGGCCCGCAGCCTGCCGCAGCACCTGCGCCGCAAGGCCATCGTGTGGGGCACGGTGGGCGCCATCGTCGTGCGCTCGATCATGACCATCGGCGTGGTCTGGCTGCTCAAGATCCCGGGCCTGATGCTGGTCGGGGGCCTGGGCCTGCTGTGGATCGCCTACAAGCTGCTCGCCCCGGCCAGCGGCGAGGACGAGCATGGTCCCGTGGCCTCGACCTTCTGGGGCGCGATGAAGACCATCATCGTGGCCGACGCGCTGATGGGCGTGGACAACGTGCTGGGCGTCGCGGGCGCGGCGCACGGCTCGTTCGACCTGGTGGTGATCGGCCTGCTGGTGAGCGTGCCCATCGTGGTGTTCGGCAGCTCGGTCGTGCTCAAGCTGGTCGACCGCTTCCCCGTCATCATCCAGCTGGGGGCGGCGGTGCTGGCCTTCACGGCGGCCAAGATGATCGTCGGCGAGCCCTTCCTCGACCCGGTGTTCGACCCCGAGACCGTGCAGGCCACGGCGGCGCGCTGGGCGGTGTATGCGCTGTCGGTCGCCGGCGTGCTGGGCGCCGGCTGGCTGGTCGCCAAGCGGCAGCAGGCCGCCACCGACGGCGCGGCGCAGTCCTGATCGCCTTGCCGGTGTGACGCAAGGGCGGCTGCGGCCGCCCTTGTCGTTTGCATCGCGCCCCCGAGCCGCGCCTGGCGGCATTGCCTGTCGTCGCCTCGCCCGGGCCGCGCTGCCGCCGGTCAGCCCGGCCGCTGCTCGGCCAGTGCCTGCGCCAGGTACGGCGCCGTGCGGCTGCCGCCGGCCTTCGCCACCGCCGCCGGCGGTCCCTCGGCGACGATGCGGCCGCCCTGGGCGCCCGCGCCCGGTCCGACGTCGATCACCCAGTCGGCCTGCGCCGCCACCCGCATCTCGTGCTCCACCAGCACCACGGTGTGGCCGGCATCGACCAGCCCGTGCAGCTGCGCCATCAGGCGGTCGACGTCGGCCGGATGCAGGCCGGTGGTGGGCTCGTCCAGCAGGTACAGGGTGGGCAGCCGGCTCGCCCGCTGCAGCTCGGTGGCCAGCTTGATGCGCTGCGCCTCGCCGCCCGACAGCGCGGTGGCCGGCTGGCCCAGCCGCAGGTAGCCCAGGCCGATCGCCTGCAGCACCGCCAGCGGCGCGGCCACGCCGGCTTCCTCGGCGAAGAAGCCGAGCGCCTCGTCCACGGTCATGGCGAGCACGTCGGCGATCGAGCGGTCGCGCCAGAGCACCTCGAGCGTCTGCGCGTTGTAGCGCGCGCCGTGGCACTGCGGGCACGGCGCATACACGCTGGGCATGAACAGCAGCTCCACCGACACAGAGCCCTCGCCTTCGCAGGTGGCGCAGCGGCCCTTGGGCAGGTTGAACGAGAAACGGCCGGCGTCGTAGCGCCGCCGGCGGGCCGCGGGTGTCGCGGCGAAGAGCTTGCGCACCGCGTCGAACAGACCGGTGTAGGTGGCCAGGTTGGAGCGCGGCGTGCGGCCGATCGGCTTCTGGTCGACCTGCACCAGGCGCCGCACGAACGAAGCGCCGGCGGCGATGCGTCCTTCGAGCGGGAGGACGGCCTCGGCCAGCAGGTCGTGTTCGCCGGGCTCCTCGTCGTCGGCCGCGGGGGTGCCCAGGTGCGCCAGCACCAGCTCGCGCAGGGCCTGGCTCACCAGGCTGGATTTGCCGGAACCGGAGACGCCGGTCACCGCCGTCAGGCAGCCGATCGGGAACCGGGCCTCCAGCCCTTGCAGGTTGTTGCGCCGCAGGCCTTCCAGCCGCAGCCAGCCGCGTGGCGCGCGCGGCGCACGCGCGGGCGCGGCCGCCTCGCCGAACAGGTACGGGCGGGTGCGCGACTCGGCGACCCGCGCCAGGCCGGCCGGCGGGCCGCTGTACAGCACGCGGCCGCCGCGCTCGCCCGCGTCCGGGCCGACATCGACCAGCCAGTCGGCCCGACGCATCGCCGCGACGTCGTGCTCGACCACGAACAGCGTGTTGCCGGCTGCCTTCAGCCGCTCCAGCGCGGTGACCAGCGCCTCGCCGTCGGCCGGATGCAGGCCGGCGGACGGCTCGTCCAGCACGTAGACCACGCCGAACAGGTGCGACCCCAGCTGCGTGGCCAGCCGCAGCCGCTGCAGCTCGCCGGGCGACAGGGTGGGCGTGGCGCGGTCCAGCGACAGGTAGCCCAGCCCCAGCTGCTCCAGCGTCGCGATGCGGCCGAGCAGGTCGCGGGCGATGCGCTGCGCCGCCAGCTGTTTTTCCTGCGAGAGGTTGGCGGTGCGGCGCACGTCCGGCGCCGCGGCATGGGCCGAGCCCCCGCGCGCCACCCGCTCCTGCACCGCCGCGCGCGAGCGGCCCCGCGCGAGCGCACCGCCCTGCGCGGCGCCCAGGCGGCCCTGCGCCGCGGGCTCCAGCACCTCGCGCAGCGACGACAGCGGGCGCTGCGCGAGCTCGCCGATGTCCAGTCCCTGGAAGGTCACCGAGAGCGCCTCGGGCTTGAGGCGCTTGCCGGCGCACACCGGGCAGGTGGTGCCGGTGAGGAACCGCGAAACGCGCTTCTTCATCAGCGCGCTCTGGGTGGTCGCGAAGGTGTGCAGCACGTAGTTGCGCGCACTGGTGAACGTGCCCATGTAGCTGGGCTCCAGCTTGCGGCGCAGCGCGGCGCGGGTTTCCTGCGGCGTGAAGCCGGCATACACCGGCACCGTGGGCGTCTCGTCGGTGTAGAGGATCCAGTCGCGGTCCTTCTTCGGCAGCTCGCGCCAGGGACGGTCGACGTCGTGGCCCAGCGTGACCAGGATGTCGCGCAGGTTCTGCCCGTGCCAGGCCGGCGGCCACGAGGCGATCGCGCGCTCGCGGATGCTGAGCGAGTCGTCGGGCACCATCGCGCGCTCGGTGACGTCGATCACCTGGCCCAGGCCATGGCAGCGCGGGCAGGCCCCCTGCGGCGTGTTGGGGGAGAAGTCCTCCGCGTACAGCATGGGCTGGTGCGGCGGGTAGCTGCCCGCGCGCGAATAGAGCATGCGCAGCAGGCTGGAGATGGTCGTCACGCTGCCCACGGTCGAGCGCGCACTGGGCGTGCCGCGCTGCTGCTGCAGCGCCACCGCCGGCGGCAGCCCCTCGATGCTGTCGACGTCTGGCACCCCGGCCTGGTCGATCAGCCGTCGCGCGTAGGGCGAGACCGACTCCAGGTAGCGCCGCTGCGCCTCGGCGTACAGGGTGCCGAAGGCGAGCGACGACTTGCCCGAGCCGGACACCCCCGAGAACACGACCAGGGCGTCGCGCGGAATGTCGACGTCGACGTCGCGCAGGTTGTGCTCGCGGGCGCCGCGCACGCGCACCAGCCCGGCCGGGCGGTGCGGGGTGGCGAGGGGGGGCACGTCGGCCGGGGGCGCTGGCTTCTCCTTCGGGTCGCGGTCACGGTCACGGTCACGGGCCATGCACCGATGCTGGCGCGCCCGCCGAGGCAGGCGGGTGGGACCGCGCAGCGCGGCGGCGTAGGAACCCGGCCGGTCCGCCAGCAGAACACCGCGGCGGTGTCGCACGCTGGCCGGCCGGTCCCCGCGCATCCGCTCGGCGGCGGGTAATGCTCGGCTGGTTTGCGGGGCTGGGTCGGCGGATCGAATCGACGGGTTGCGGCGCTGCGCTGAAGGCCGGCGGGCAGCCGGCGCCGCTTGCGGCATCATCCCCGGGGTGACGTCCGCCTCCTTCCGTTCCCGCTTCGCCCCGCGCCGGCTCGCCTGGCTGTCGGCCCTGGCGCCTGCCTCGTTCGCCGGCCTCGCCGCCCCGGCCGCCGCCCAGGAGCCGGCGTGGCAGGCCTGCGCCGCGCAGGCGGCGCCCGCCGCCCGGCTGGCCTGCTACGACGCCTGGGCGCGGCGGCAGCCGCCGGCCGCCGCGCCGGTCTCGCCAGTCACGCCGGCCTGGACGGTGCCCGGCGCGGCTGCACAGCCGGCGTCCCCGGCCAGCCCCGCCGCGGCGCCGGCGGCAGCAGCGGGCACCACGCCCCCACCCGAGCCGCCGCCGGTCGGCCTGGAACTGCCGGCCCAGGCCGCCGGCCCCGGGGCCCCGACCGCGCGCTGTGGCACCGCCAAGTCCGAGCTGGCGCGCACCTGGGACCTGGAGACCGCCACCGGCTGCGGGGTGCTCGGCATCCGCCTGTACCGGCCGCTGCAGCTGGGGCTGGTGACAGCCGACACCGTCAACCGCCAGCCGACCTCGGACAATCCGGCCAACCAGGTCGGCTTCCAGCCCTATCGCAACACCGAGACGCGCATCCAGTTGTCGGTTCGCACCAAGATCGCCGAGGGCCTGCTCACCGAGCGCGGGCCGCTGCGCGACTCGCTGTGGTTCGCCTATACGCAGCAGTCGTACTGGCAGCTGTTCACGCCGGCGCTGTCGCGCCCCTTCCGCAGCACCGACCACGAGCCGGAGGTGATCTACATCCACCCGTTCGCGGTGCCGGCGGTCCGGGGCTGGACGCTGCGCTATGGCGGGCTGGGGCTGGTGCACCAGTCGAACGGCCAGAGCCTGCCGCGCTCGCGCAGCTGGAACAGGGTGTACCTGATGGCGGGCGCCGACACGGCGGCCGGCACCACGCTGCAGGCGCGGCTGTGGCGTCGTCTGCGGGAGGATGGCGCGAGCGACGACAACCCCGGCATCAGCGACTACATCGGCCGCGCGGAACTGGTGGCCGGCTGGCGCACCGACACCGGCCGCACGCTCTCGCTCACGCTGCGCAACACGCTGCGCGACCAGTCGCGCGGGTCGGCCAAGGTCGAATGGATGATGCCGGTCGATTCCGCCGAGCAGCCCGGCGAGTTCGGCCGGCTGCGGCTGCACGCCAGCCTGTTCAGCGGCTACGGCGACACCCTGCTGGACTACAACCGGCGGCGCACGGTGTTCAGCGTCGGGGTGAGCCTGGTCGACTGGTGAGCCGGCCTCAGGCCGTGGTGCGCAGCCGGAACGCCGGCTTGCGCTCGCCCACCTGGGTGCCGCGCGCGTTGGCGATCGGCTCGGCGCGCCAGGGCCGCAGCTCCTCGCGCTGACGCGCATCGAGCCAGCCGAGCTGGTCCATCACGGCCACCGTGGCCGCATGCACCGCCGTCCTGTTGCCGTCGATGACCTTGAGTGCGAACGCCTGGCCGCGGCAGATGCTGCCGACGGCCTGCACGCCGTCGGCCCCGGCCTTGCTGACCCAATCGCCGCGGCCGGCGCGCATGAACGCCAGGTCGTTGCGCCCGGTGCCCGAGACCAGGTCGGGGTGGGCCACCATGGCCTGCGACAGCTGCGCGAAGCTGGCGCCGAACTCGGCGTCGCGCTCGCCGCTGGCCAGCCGCGCGTAGCCGCGCGCCAGGTGCGACAGCGGCAGCGCGTAGTTGGGCGCGGAGCAGCCGTCCACGCCCAGGCGCAGGTCCTCGGGCGCGAGGCCCACCGCACGCGCCACGTCGCGGCGGATCGCCTGCTGCAGCGGATGGCCGGGCGCGGTGTACGTGCCCACCGCCTGTCCATGCTGCACGCACCAGGCCAGGAAGCCGGCGTGCTTGCCGCTGCAGTTGTGGTAGCGCTCGTCGACCACCGCCGGGGCGGGCCCGACCCCGTGCTCGACGTAGTACGGCACGTGGCAGCCGCACTGCAGCGCGCGCACCGGCTGGCCGATGCGCGCGAGCATCGCGTCGACGTTGCGCACGTGCACCGGCTCGCCGTTGTGGCTCGCGCACAGCAGGGCGACCTGCTCGCTGCTGAAGCCGAAGCGGGCCGGCCCGCCCGCCTGCAGGAACGGCAGCGCCTGGAACGCCTTGAGGGTGGAGCGGCTGAAGGTGACCCAGTGCGGATCGCCGGCGTGCGCGACCAGCCGGCCACGCGTGTCGGCCACGGCCACGGCGCCGAAGAACTGGCATTCGAGCGTGCCGCCGCGCCAGGTTTCGATCAGGGGGACGAGCGTCGTCATGCCGGGATTGTTGCGCGGCGCGCAAGCCGCCGGCGGTGCACGCCCGATAAGATCGAACGGCCGCATGTCCGCTCCGCCTGCCGCTCCCGCCTCCCCCGCTTCCGACCTCGCCACCTGCCTGCGCCTGACGGTGCTGCTGACCGTGACCCACGCCAGCTTCGGCGGCGCCCGCCTCACGCTCACGCTGCAGGCCGTGCAGTGGCACGCCACGCCGCTGGCGGTCGGGTTGCTGGTCAGCCTGCTGATGCTGGTGCCGGCGCTGGTGTCGGTGCACATCGGCCGCTGGGCCGACCGCGCCGGCCATGTGCCGCCCACCGTCGCCGGGCTGGCGGCGCTGGCCGCGGGCGAGCTGCTCGCGGCGTGCGCGGGGCACCTCGCGCTGCTGGCGGCCGCCAGCGTGCTGGTCGGCACCGGCTACACGCTGTGCCACGTGGCGATCAACCACGCCATCGGCATCGTCGCCGGCACGCAGGGACGGGTGCGCGCGTTCGGCGTGACGGCGCTGGGCTTCTCGCTGTCGGCGCTGGCCGGACCGCTGGTCGCCGGCTGGCTGATCGACCAGGTCGGCCATGCCTGGACCTTCGCGCTGCTGACCCTCGGGCCGGCCGCTTCGGGGCTGATGCTGGCCGGCCTGCGGCATGCGAGCGGGCCGGCGCGCACCGCCGCCGCCGCGCGCGCCGGCCTGCTCGACCTGCTGCGGCATGCCCCGGTGCGCACCGTGCTGGTCAGTAGCGCGCTGGTGGCGATGGGCTGGGACCTCTTCACGTTCCTGGTGCCGCTGCATGCGGAAAAGCAGGGGCTCTCGGCGACCGCCATCGGCCTGGTGGTGGGCACCTTCGGCATCGGCAGCTTCGCCGCCCGGCTGGCGCTGCCGGCGCTGGTGCGGACGCTGGAGCCACGCCAGCTGCTGCATGCGGCCGTGCTGCTCGCGGCGGCCGGCTACCTGGTGCTGCCGTTCTGCGGCACGGTCGCGAGCATGCTGCCGCTGGCGTTCGTCGTGGGCCTGGTGCTGGGCTGCGGCCAGCCGCTCGTGATGACCCTGCTGCTGGAGGCTGCGCCGGCCGGCCGCGCAGGGGAAGCGGTCGGCCTGCGCACCGCGCTGACCAGCCTGGGGCAGACGGCGCTGCCGCTCGTCTTCGGCGCGCTGGGCGCCGCGGTGGGCATGCTGCCGCTGTTCTGGGCGGTGGCCGCGACCATGGCCGGCGGCTCGCTGGCCAGCCGGCGACGGCCGCGACGCTGACGCGGCGCCTCAGTGCTTCAGGTCCGCGGGGACCTGGCCGCCGTTCTCCTCGAGCTTGCGCATCACCTGCTGGTGCAGCCAGATGTTCATGGCCGCGCTGTCGCTCTTGTCGCCCTTGTAGCCGAGCTCGTCGGCCAGCTCCTTGCGCTCCTGCAGCGAGCTCTCCAGGCCGACCAGCTTCATCAGGTCGACGATGGAGGTTCGCCAGTTCAGCTTCTGGGGATTCTTGGCGGCCAGCCCGTTGAGGACCTGCTCGATGTCCACGCGCTGCACGGTGGCGGCGGGCGCCGACTGCGCCACCGGGGCCGCAGACGCCACCGACGCGGGCTGCTGCGCCGCGCCGGCTGTCGGCACCTGCGCGGTCGCCGCGGAGCTGGCGGGTGCCTGGCCTGCCTGGGCGTTGGTATTGGTGTCGGTGTTGGCGTTGGCGTTGGGGAAGATGCGGCCGAAGATCTTGCCGAGGATGCTCATGCGGATTCCTTGTGTGGAGGTCCGTGATGTTGGGCAGGCCATCGGATGCGTGCTGTGGGCGCCCGTTGGGAAAACGATGGGCTGCCGTCCGACACGGCCGCGCACGCGGCGCGGCTCAGCGGCGATGGCCGCGGGGACCGCCGTGACGATGGTGGTGGTACCCGCCTCCGAAGCGGCCGAAGAACACCACCGGCGGCGGCGCCACCCGGTAGACAGGTGGCCCGTAGTACACCGGCCCCGGGACGACCACCGGCCCGGGCGTCGCGTAGACCGTTCCCGGCGGGCCATAGACCGGCCCCGGCGCGGGAAAGACGGCCACCGGCTCGGGTGCATAGACCGCACAGCCACCGGCCAGGGCCGCCACCCCGAGCAGACACAGGCGCTGGATGCTTGGGTACTTCTTCATGACACCATTGAACGCCCCGGGTGGCAGCCCGATGACGGCTGGCCCGTGTCCGCTCCGCAAAGATCGCTGCGGACTGTAACGCTCTCGGCCAGCTGCAGGCGGCTAGCCTGCGAGGTTGCGGAAGACATAGCGCGCCAGGGCCTTCCAGAACCCGCTGCCCGCGTGTTGCTGGGCCAGCGCGGTGACATCGGCGTAGCCCTTGTGCAGGAGCATGCCGACAAGGCCGGCCAGCGCGAGGATGGCCAGCACCTGCAGCACGGTCTTGAACAGCTCGTCGGTCCGGCGGGTCATCGTGGGGCACCTGGCACGGCGACGGATCGCCGCCATGGCCGCCAGTGCTGCCGTGCCAGGGAGCAGCAGTGTGCCACCGCCCTGCCCTGTCCTCGTGATGACTGACAGGGGTCGCCGATTCTCCACAATGGGCCGATGCTGCCGCTGCGCTCCCCCCTGCAGGCCCAGGTCGTCGAATGGCTGGTCCAGCCTGGCGCGCTCGTGCGCGAAGGCGACCTGGTGCTGGTGCTCGAAGCCATGAAGATGGAACACGAGGTGCGCGCGCCGGCACCGGCCCGCGTGCGCGAACTGCTGTTCGCGCCCGGCGACCTGGTGGCCGAGGGCGACCTGCTGTGGACCGCGGATGCCGTCGTCGCGACCGGCGCCATGCCAGCCGCGGCGACAGCCCTGGCGCCCGCCGGCGATCCTGCGCCGGCGCCGCGCCCTGCCGTCCGGGCCGACCTGCAGCGCGTGCTGGACCGGCACGCACTCACGCAGGACGCCGCCCGGCCCGAGGCCGTGGCCCGGCGGCATGCGCTGGGGCAGCGCACCGCGCGCGAGAACGTGGCCGACCTGTGCGACGACGGCTCCTTCAGCGAGTACGGCGCGCTCGCGGTCGCGGCGCAGCGCAGCCGGCGCAGCGAGGAGGACCTGCAGCGCAACACCCCGGCCGACGGCCTGGTGGCCGGCATCGGCAGCGTCAACGGCGCGCTGGTGGGGCCGGAGCGCGCACGCACCGCCGTGCTGGCCTACGACGCGACAGTGCTGGCCGGGACCCAGGGCTTTCGCAACCACCAGAAGACCGACCGCCTGCTCGGCGTGGCGCTGCGCCACCGGCTGCCGGTGGTGCTGTTCGCCGAAGGCGGCGGCGGCCGGCCCGGCGACACCGACATGGCGATCGTGGCCGGGCTGCACGTGCCGACCTTCGCCGCCTTCGCGCGCCTGAACGGCCGCGTGCCCACGCTCGGCATCGCGGCCGGCCGGTGCTTCGCCGGCAACGCCGCGCTGCTGGGCTGCTGCGACCTGATCGTCGCCACCCGCCACGCCAACATCGGCATGGGCGGCCCCGCGATGGTCGAAGGCGGCGGCCTGGGCCGCTTCCCGCCGGAGGCGATCGGGCCGGCGGCCGAGCAGCATCGCAGCGGCGTGGTGGACCTGCTGGTGGACGACGAGGCGGCGGCGGTGGCCGCCGCCAAGGCGTGCCTCGCCATCTTCCAGGGAGCGACCAGCGGGTGGGCCGCACCGGACCCGCTGCTGCTGCGCGACGTGGTGCCGGAGAACCGGCTGCGCGCCTACGACACGCGGGCCGCGATCCGCGGCATCGCCGACGCCGGCTCGGTGCTGGAGCTGCGCACCGGCTTCGGCGTGGGCATCCACACCGGCTTCGCACGCATCGAGGGGCGCCCCCTCGGCTGGATGGCCAGCAACCCGTCGCACCTGGGCGGCGCCATCGACGCCGATGCCGCCGACAAGGCCGCGCGCTTCATGCAGCTGTGCAACGCGCACGGGCTGCCTCTGCTCAGCCTGGTCGACACGCCCGGCTTCATGGTGGGGCCGGCCGTCGAGCGCGTGGCGCAGGTGCGGCATGTGAGCCGGATGTTCATCGCCGCCGCCCACCTGGACGTGCCGGTGTTCGCCGTGGTGCTGCGCAAGGGCTATGGACTGGGCGCCATGGCGATGGCGGCAGGCGGCTTCCACGCACCGGCGTTCACCGTGGCCTGGCCGACCGGCGAGTTCGGTGGCATGGGGCTGGAGGGTGCGGTGAAGCTGGGGTACCGCAAGGAGCTGGAGGCACAGCCCGAAGGCGCAGCGCGCGAGGCGCTCTACCAGCGGCTGCTCGCGCAGCAGTACGAGAACGGGCAGGCGCTTCGCATGGGCGAGACGCTCGAGATCGACGCGGTGATCGATCCCGCGCAGACCCGCGCCTGGCTGGTGCGCGGGATCGCGTCGGCGCCGGTGTCGCCGCGCACGCAGGTGCGGGCGGTCGACGCCTGGTGACGGCGGCGGCGGGGCGGCAGCCGCGGCGCCTGCGGCAGCCGCGGCGCCTGCGGCAGGCGCCGTGCCGGCCGGATGCCCCGCGACCCCGGAGCCCGGCTTACTTCTTGTCGCCGCCCTGCTCCTTTTCCTTGGCCGTGGTGACGTTCACGTTCGGGACGGTGATCGTCTTCTCCTCGGTCTTCACGGTCGGGACGGTCACCGTCTTTTCTTCCTTGCTGACCTGCACGTCGGGGCCCTTCACGTCGTACTTGGGCAGGCTGACGTTGCCTTCCTGGGTCTTCTGCACGTCGTACTTGGGCAGGTTGACGTTGCCTTCCTGCGTCTTCTTCACGTCACAGGCGGACAGGCCCAGCATGGCGGCGCCGACGAGGGCCGCGGTCACGGTGGTCTTGAACATGGTGCACTCCCTTCGATGTTGTCGATGCGGCCGGCAGGCGTGCTGGCCGTGTCTGCATTCTGGAAGTCGGACCGCGCCCTGGCTGTAGGAAGCGGGCCGCCGGGGCTGTGGGGACCTGCCTCGACAGCAGGCAGGTCCCCGCGCGGGCGCAACTGTCACCTTCTTCCTACGGGTGGCGCACTGCTGCCGACCTAGCATGGCCCGCACCGCCACCGGAGCCGCCATGTCCGCCACGCCCCCGCCCGAGTCCCCCGCGCAGCAGCCGCACCACGCCGCGGGCACCGTGCGCGACCTGCGCGGCGGCATGCGCCTGGCCGTCGACGGCGTGCGCGGTGCGATCGGACTGGTGGAAGAGGTGCATGAGCGGCTGGCCCACATCACGCCACCGGTGCGCGGGTTCTCGCCGGGGCGGCCGGGCCGGGGCTGGCCGGCGTTCGTCTACCGCAGCCTGCGCGGCACCACCGACCTGGTGGGCGGTGGGCTGGACCTGCTGCTGGCGTCGGTGCAGGCCTCGCTGCAGACTCCCCAGCGGGACCGCGCGCCCGAGGCGGTCCGGCCCACGCGCGAGGCCCTGGTGGCCGCCTTGAACGCGCTGGCCGGCGACCATCTGCACCGCACCGACAACCCGCTGGCCGTTGCGCTGCAGCTTCGCCTGCCGCGGGCGCCGGCGCGGCCGCGCGTGCTGGTGCTGGTGCACGACCTCGGCCTGAACGACCTGCAGTGGCGCCAGGACGGCCACGACCACGGCGAGGCGCTCGCCGCCGCGCTGGACTGCACGCCGGTCTACGTGCAGTACAACACCGGCCGCCACGTCGCCGCCAGCGGGCGCGAGCTGGCTGCCGAGCTCGAGCGCCGGCTGGGCAGCTGGCCGGTGGCCCTCCAGGGCCTCGCGATGCTGGGCCACGGGATGGGCGGGCTGGTGCTGCGCAGTGCGCTGGACCAGGCCGTGCGGGCCGGCATGGGTTGGCCGACCCAGCTGCAGAAGCTGGTCTTCCTGGGCACCCCGCACCTGGGCGCGCGCCTGGGCAGCGGCCTCGACCTGCTGCTGCGCAGCGGCCTGGGCGCCCAGGCCATGGTCGCCCCGCTGGTCCGCCTGGGCCGGCGCCGCAGCGATGGCATCGACGATGTCCTGCAGGGCCGCTACCTCGACCCCGACGCCGGCTTGGCCGCGCCCCTGGCGCCACCGTGGCCGCCGGGCTGCGCCGTGCATGCCATCGCCGGCGTGTGCGGTGACGGGACGGGCGACGGCCTGGTGCCGCTGGCCAGTGCGCTGGGACGCGCCGAGTCACCGGCGCAGGACCTGCAGATCCCCGAGGACCACCGCTGGATCGCACAGGGCGTGGACCATCTCGGGCTGCTGCGCAGCGAAGCGGTGCTCGGCACGATGCGGCAGTGGCTGTCGGCGTGAGTCGCGCGGCGCGCACAGGGGCGTGGGCGCCGCGCTGACATGGTGCGTCGCAGGCGACTCCCACACTGGGTCGCAACCGTTGGAGTGCGAGCGATGACCTACCTTCCCAAGGCCCAGGAACAGATGAACGGCGACCTGCTGCTGCCCGAGGCCACCAAGCTCTTCCTGCACCGGCTGGTGCGCGACCTCAAGGCCCAGCCGGACCTCGAGCCCGCCGCGCTGGCCGCCCTGGAAAGCGCCCTGGGGCCGTGCCTGGAGCCGCTGCCCTCCTTGCGCGAGATGCTCGACCTTCCCGATCCCGAGCAGGAGGCGCGCGCCCACGCGCTGCTGCGCTACAGCCTGGCCCGCTGAGGCGGCGATGCCGGGCGTCGGCGCCGCCGACGGAGCGCAAGCTCAGGCTGCGCGCGCGAGCAGCGCCTTCTGCAAGGTCGAATGGATGGCCTGCGGTTCGGCCGGCTTGACCAGGTGGCCCGAGAAGCCGGCCATGGACGAGCGCTGCAGGTCGGGCGTGGCGCCGTAGCCGCTGAGCGCGACCACCGGCAGCGTCCGGCTGAGGGCGCGGCCGACGTCGATGCCGCTGCCGTCCGGCAGGCCGAGGTCGGTCAGCACGATGTCGAAGTCGCCCTGCTGCGCCGTGCGCACCGCGTCGGCGCAGGTCGCCACGTGCGTGACCTCGTAGCCGTAGGCTTCCAGGCACATCACGATGGTCTCGGCGGCGTCCTCGTTGTCCTCGACCAGCAGCAGCTTCCACCCGCCCTCGGCGCTCTGGCCCTGGTCGGCGCCGCCGGCACCCAGGCCGGCCACCTGGGCCTCGGCCTGGCTGCGCAGCCGCAGCGTGAACGTGGCGCCCTGGCCCCGCCCGGCGCTGCTGGCGCTGAGCTCGCCCTTGTGTTCCGTCACCAGGCCGCGCGCGATCGCCAGCCCCAGGCCCAGACCGCCGAACCGCTGGGAGACCTCGCGGTCGGCCTGCTCGAACGCGCTGAAGATGCGCGGCAGCGCCTCCGGGTCGATGCCGATGCCGCTGTCGCTGATCTCGACCACCAGCGTCGGGCCCTCCAGCCGCGAGCGCACGTCGACGCGGCCCGCCTCGGGCGTGAACTTGATCGCGTTGCGCAGCAGGTTCCACAGCACCTGCTGCATGCGCGCTTCGTCGGCCTGCACCAGCCCCGAGGCCGCGCGCAGGTCGAGCTGCAGCTGCAGGCCCTTGTCGCGGACCTGCCCGTCCAGCATGTCGAGCACCGCGTGGACCAGCGCGTGCATGTCCACCGCCCTGGGCTTGAGGCTGACCTTGCCGGCGGAGATCGCGGTGAGGTCCAGCAGGTCCTCGATCAGCCGCGCCTCCAGCGCCACGTTGCGCTGGATCATGGGCAGCAGGTTCTGGTACTTCTCCGGAACCGTGACCGAGCGCTCCAGCAGGTGGGCCGCGGTGGCGATCGGCGACAGCGGCGTGCGCAGCTCGTGCGACAGCACGGCCAGGAACCGGTCCTTGGCCTGGTTGGCCCGCTCGGCCTCCTCCTTGGCAGCGCGCAGCGCCTCGGCGTCGCGGTAGTCGGCGGTCGCGTCGCGCACGATCTTGCAGAAGCCGGTGTGCTCGTTGCCGTCGCTGAACAGCGGCATCAGCACGCCCTCGGCCCACAGGCGCAGGCCGTCGCGCCGCATCATCCAGCGGTTGTCGTCGGCCTTGCCCTCGCGCAGCGCCTGCGCCATCTCGGCCGCGATCGCGCCGCGCTCGCGGTCCTCCGGCGTGAACAGGCGGTCGGCCGAGATGCCGATCATGTCATCCCGGGTGTAGCCGAAGATGTCGCGGGCGGCCTGGTTCCAGCTGTGGATCACGCCGCGCTGGTCCATCAGGATCACCGCGTAGTTGCGCAGCGAATCGACCACCCGGGCGAAGATGGCGTTCGCCTCGCGCAGCTGCACCTGGGCGGAGTCGCGCGCCTCGCGCTGGGCCACCTCGCGCAGCGCGCGGTCGATCACCAGCGGCAGGCGCACCAGCCGGCTCTTGCTGACGTAGTCGGTCGCACCGCGCTTGAGCATCTCGACGGCGTTGTCCTCGCCGATGACGCCGGACACGAAGATGAAGGGCACGCGCGGGTTCTTCGCGCGCGCCTCGGCCAGCGCCTGTTCGCCGGAGAACCCCGGCAGCTCGTAGTCCGACAGGATCAGGTCGTAGCGCTGCGCCGCCAGGGCGGCCACGAAGCCTGGTTCGTCGCGCACCACGTCCAGGCGCGCGTTCGGGTAGGACGCGATCAGCGCCTCGCGCAGCAGCTCGGCGTCGAAGCGGGAATCCTCCAGCAGCAGCACCTCCAGCGTCTTCTCGTGAAAACCGTGCTCCGGCAGGTGCTCATTCATATCGGCGCATGGCCTTCAGGGAACCGGGCGGCGGCTCGTTCAGCACGGCCCAGAACACGCCCAGGTCGGCGATGGCGCCGACGAACTGCTTGAACTCGACGGGCTTGACCACGTACGCGTTCACCCCGAGCTCGTAGCTGCGGACCACGTCCGATTCCTCCTGCGAGGAGGTCAGCATCACCACCGGGATGCTGCGCAGCGCCGGCGTCCCCCGCACCTTCTGCAGCACCTCCAGCCCGTTGACCTTGGGCAGCTTCAGATCGAGCAGCACCACGGCGGGATTGCCCTCGTCGCGCTCCCTGAAATCGCCTTCGCGCAGCAGGTAGTCCAGCGCCTGTGCGCCATCACGCACGACGATCACCTCGTTGGCCAGCTGGCTGCGCTCCAGCGCCACCAGGGTCAGTTCCAGGTCCCGCTTGTCGTCCTCGACCAGAAGAATCGGCTTGAGCATGGTCACGTCCTCTTTCTCGACAGTCTCGGGGCTTGTGCATCCCCTTTCCCTCCCGGCAGGGAGAACCCGAACACGGCTCCCTGGTCCGGTTCGCCGTGCGCCCACACGGTTCCGCCGTGGCGCTCAACGATCCTCCTCACGCTGGCCAGGCCGATGCCCGTGCCCTCGAATTCCTCGGCCTGGTGCAGGCGCTGGAACACGCCGAACAGCTTGCCCACGTACTTCTGCTGGAAGCCCACGCCGTTGTCGGCGACCTCCAGGCCTTCGCCGTCCGCGTTGCGGATCGCCCGGATGCGCACCTGCGGCGACTTGCGCGTGCGCGTGTACTTCACCGCGTTGCTCAGCAGGTTGCGCAGCGCCACCTGCAGCAGGAACGGATCGGCGGTCAGCACCGGCAGCCCGGGGTCGACCTCCCAGGCGATGACCCGACCTGCTTCCTGCCGGCTGTACTCGGCCACCAGCTCGTCGACCAGCGCCCGCGTGTCCACCTGCGAGCGCTTGAGCGCGGCGCGGCCCATGCGCGAGAAGTCCAGCAGGGCATCCACCAGGTGGCCGGCATACGCCGCGGCCTCCTTCACGTGCGACAGGTAGCGCATGGCGCGCTCGGACAGCTGCTTGCCTTCCATGTCCTGCACCAGGTCGACGTAGCCGGCGATGTGCCGCATCGGCGCGCGCAGGTCGTGCGACACGGTGTAGGAGAAGGCTTCCAGCTCCTTGTTGACGCGCCCCAGTTCGGTGGCCACCTCGTTCATCTCCTCGGCGCGGCGCAACACGATGCCGATCAGGGCGTGCCGCAGCTCGCCGGCCGCCGACACCTCGGCGGGGCTCCAGGCCTCGCTGCGGCCACGCACCTGCTCCTGCCAGCTCTCGAAGCTCTGGCGCGGATGGATGCGGCCGGCGGTCACCTGCACTTCCTTGCGCGGATCGCCCGCCCAGCGGATGGTGCGCACCAGCTCGGGACGGAACCACAGCACCAGGTGCTGGTGCACCTGCGAGATGGAGATGGCCAGCACCCCGGCTGCGCGGGCGACGAAGTCCAGCCCCGGGGGATAGACCTCGGGCAGGCGGTCCGTGCTCCAGGTCTCCGCGCCCTTGGCGTTGATCCACTGGGCGAGCGCCGCCACCTGCGCAGGCTCGGGCGTCTCGCCGGTGGTCCAGCACTGGTCGTTGAGGACCACTGCCGCGCCCGACGCACCCGCCATGCGCAGCAGCAGTGCGGGCTCGCCGACCAGCCGCTGCAGCGTGGCGTCGCTGTCGGCCAGGTGCGCCACCAGTTGCAGCGTCAGGTGCCGCAGCTCCAGCCGGGCCGCCACGTCCGCGTTGTCCTCCTGGCTGGCGATCTGCAGCGACAGCAGCCGGCCCAGGTGCTCGCAGGCCGCGCGTGTCTGGAACGACAGGTGCCTGGGCTGGTGGTCGTGGCAGGAGATCAGGCCCCAGAGCCGGTCGCCCAGCACGATGGACACCGACATCGACGCCAGGGTGCGCATGTTGCGCATGTATTCCAGGTGCACCGGCGAGACGCTGCGCAGCGTTGCAAACGACATGTCCAGCGTGCGCGAGTCCCAGCCGGGCGCGGCGCCCAAGAGCGGCACGGCCGTGTAGTGGGCATCCGGGATCAGGCGGATCTGGTTGAGCCGATAGAGGTCGCGCGCCTGCGGCGGGATGTCGGCCGCCGGAAAGCGGTGCCCGAGGTACGAGTCGTAGCCGGGCTCGATCGCCTCGGCGAGCACCTCGCCGTGGCCCTCCTCGTCGAACCGGTAGACCAGCGTGCGGCCGAAACCGGTCAGCCGCTTGATCTCGTCGGCCGCAAGCTGGGCGAGCTTGCCCACGGTGTCGGCGCGCTGCAGCTGCGGCAGGAAGTGCCGGGCCAGCGAATAGATCGGCGCCTGGGTGCCGGTCTGCGGCGACCGCGGCTCGAACTCGACGACCGTCAGGCCGCCCCGGCGATGCGCCAGCACGTCGAGCGCCCGGCCATCGACCTCGACGACACCGAGCGGGGCAGGGGCTTCGCCGTCATCCAGCCCTCCAAGGGCCTCGCGCACGAGTGCCAACGCCTGCTGCGCCTGCTGGGCGTCGCGCCAGTTTGCGCTATAGCCCACCAGCGAGCCTTCGCCGTCCAGGACGACCATCCAGCCGTGGGGCTGGATCGCCCCCGGCACGCGGATCGGCTCTTCGGCGCACAGGACGAGGTCAGGCAGCGGCGCGTTCATGCAGCAGGATCTCGAAGATGTCGATCAGGGCCTGGAAAGTGCGGACCGCGGCGTGCGAGGCCTGGTCGACGGTCAGCGCATCGGCTGGTTCGGCGGCCAGCAGCACCTGGAACTCGCGCCAGCGCGCCGCGGTGCCGGGACCCGCGCCGTGGAAGTACGCGGCGCCGCGCTCCGGGCTGAGCCCCAGCGTGCGCCTGACTTGCGCCGCGATGAACTGGCCGCCCAGCGCGGAGCCCTCCAGCACGTACAGCGACCCCAGTGCCGCCGCCCGGCTGTCCAGGGCCGGCAGGTTGACCGGCAGCGTGGGCGCGGCCACGCCCAGGTGCAGCAGGTCGGCCTCGAGCAGCACCAGCCGCCGCCCCTGCGCGAACCAGGCCTGCAGGTCGGGCGGCAGGACGGCCGCCATCGCGGGCTCCCAGGCGGTGAGGAACGCGGCGAAGCCCTGGAGGGTGCGCGCGTAGTGCGCGCGGCCGAACGGCTTGCGCAGTCCGAGGAGATTGTCGATGTGGGCGTGGCGGTCTGCTGTCGTCTGACGCAGGACCTCCAGCATGCCGCGCGAGGACGCCGGCGCCAGGGACTCTGGAAGAACCATTCAACTGCTCAATGAAGCCCGCGGGGCGGGCCGCGGCGAGCATGCCAGATGGAAACCCATCGCGCCGTAGGACGGATCCGACAAAGATGTCGGGTCGTCTGGCGAACCCGGAACGCTCGTGCGAAAACCAAAGATGGCAGCTTACCGCAGGATCGCCACTGCAGCCGAGAAGGTGACGAAAGCTGCGGCGGTCGTCAGGAGAATGATGCGGGCAATGCGCCCGTTGTCCGCGCCGAAGCGCTCGGCCAGCAGGGCGACGTTGCTGGCGCTGGGCAGGGCCGCCACCAGCACCATCACGGTGAGGGTGAAGCGGTCCAGCGGCAGCCCCGCCAGCATGGCCAGCCGCCCGGCGCCCAGCACCAGGAGCGGGTGCACCACCAGCTTGGCGACCGAGACGGGCACGACATCGGCCAGCGGCATCGGCCCCTGCTCCTGCGCAGCCGCCACCATCTGCGACCGCGCGAGCACCGCGCCGATGGTGAACAGCGCCACCGGCGAGGCCGCATCGGCCAGCAGCCCGATGAACGCGCCCACCGGCCGGGGCGGCACCAGCCCCAGCCCCGAGGACAGCGCGCCCAGCCCGATCGCCCACGGCATCGGGTTGGCCGCGACGCCGCGCAGCGCCTTGCGTGCGGCTTCAGCCGCGCCATGCTGGCCTGCGGCGTCCAGGCGCGACAGGGCGATGCACAGCGAACTCGTGATCACCAGGTCGATCAGGATGGTGAGGATGGCCGGGCCGGCGGCCTGTGCGCCGAGCAGCGCCACCAGCAGCGGCACGCCCATGAAGCCGGTGTTGGGGAACGCCGCCACCAGGGCGCCGAAGGCGGCGTCGTTCCACCGGATGCGCGCGTTCAGGCTGAAGGCCACCGTGCCGGCCACCATCAGCAGCGCGCACGGCAGGTAGACGACCAGGGCGGCCGGGTCGAACAGCTGCGCGATCGGCGTGCCGGCGCCAAAGCGGTACAGCATGCAGGGCAGCGCGAAGAACAGCACGAAGGTGTTCAGCCCGCCGATCGCCTCGAGTGGCAGCAGGCGGCGGCGGGCGGCCAGGTACCCGCACAGCACCAGCGCGAAGAACGGGAACGTGACCTGCAGGATGTCAAGCACGCGCCGTATTGTCGGTGCAACGTGGCGGGGCACTTGTCGCGGCGCTGACGCAGGGCCCTCGGTATCATTCGCCGGCCTTCCGGTCCCTCCCGCCGTCCCCCTCCGCAGTCCCCTCCCCCGATGTCCGGCCTCAATCTCGCGCAGCAGGAAGCTGTGAACTTCATGCACGGCCCCTGCCTCGTGCTGGCGGGCGCGGGATCGGGCAAGACGCGCGTGATCACGCACAAGATCGGTCGCCTGATCCAGAGCGGCATCGAGGCCAGGCGCATCCTCGCGATCACCTTCACCAACAAGGCCGCGACCGAGATGCGCGAGCGCGCCAAGTCGCTGATCGGCCGCGATGCCAAGGACGTGGTCATCTGCACCTTCCACGCGCTGGGCGTGCGGCTGCTGCGGCAGGACGGCCAGGCGCTCGGCCTGAAGCCGCAGTTCTCGATCCTGGACAGCGACGACGTCACCTCGATCCTGAAGGACGCGGGCGGCACCACCGACGCGGCCACCGCGCGCCAGTGGCAATGGACGATCAGCCTGTGGAAGAACACGGGCCTGACCGCAGCGCAGGCCGAGGGGGAGGCCAAGGACGACAACGAGAAGGTGATCGCGCGCATCATGGCGCGCTACGAGGAGCGCCTCGCGGCCTACCAGAGCGTCGACTTCGACGACCTGATCGGCCTGCCGCTGAAGCTGCTGCGCGACCACGCCGAAGTGCGCGAGAAGTGGCAGCGGCAGCTCGGCCACGTGCTGGTCGACGAGTACCAGGACACCAACGCCACCCAGTACGAGCTGCTCAAGCTGCTGGTGGGCGAGAAGGGCCGCTTCACCGCGGTGGGCGACGACGACCAGTCGATCTACGGCTGGCGCGGCGCCACGCTGGACAACCTGAAGCGGCTGCCGCAGGACTGGCCGGCCCTGAAGGTGATCAAGCTGGAGCAGAACTACCGCTCCACCAGCGCCATCCTGCGCGCGGCCAACAACGTGATCCAGCCCAACCCCAAGCTGTTTCCCAAGACGCTGTTCTCGGAGCTGGGCGAGGGCGAGCCGGTGCGCGTGGTCGACTGCGACAACGAGGAGCACGAGGCGGAACGTACCGTGCACCGCATCCAGTCGATCCGTGCGGGGACGGCGGCCACCGCCAGCGGCGGCGCGGGCAAGGAGTGGAAGGACTTCGCCATCCTGTACCGGGCCAACCACCAGGCCCGCATCTTCGAGCAGGCGCTGCGCAAGGCGCAGATCCCCTACAAGGTCTCGGGCGGCCAGAGCTTCTTCGACCGCGCCGAGATCCGCGACCTGTGCGCGTGGCTGCGGCTGTGGGTGAACAACGACGACGATCCGGCCTTCCTGCGCGCGGTGACCACGCCCAAGCGTGGCATCGGCCACCAGACCCTGGGCACGCTGGGCGAGTTCGCCGGCAAGTACAAGCTGAGCCTGTTCGCGGCGCTGTTCTCGTCCTCGCTCGGCTCGGTGCTTAACGCGCGCGCGGTCGGCAGCCTGCACGAATTCGGCCGTTACCTGAACGACCTGGAATTCCGCGCCCGCCACACGCTGGGCGCGGAGGACGCGCGGGCCTTCCTGCTCGCCTGGCTCAAGGACATCGGCTACGAGAAGCACCTGTACGACAGCGAGGAGAGCGAGAAGGTCGCCGCCGCGCGCTGGACCAACGTGATGGAGTTCTGCGACTGGATGGCGCAGCGCTGCGGCGGAACGCTCGACGACGCCGCCGGCGTGTCGATCGCCAGCGAGAAGAAGAACCTGCTGGAGGTGGCGCAGACCATCGCCCTGCTGTCCACGATCAGCGAGCGCGAGAAGGACCAGAACGTGGTGACGCTGTCGACGCTGCACGCCGCCAAGGGCCTGGAGTGGCCGCACGTGATGCTGGTGGGCTGCGTCGAGGGCCTGCTGCCGTTCAAGCTGGGCGACGACGAGAACCCGACCGGCCGGGCCGACGGTCCGATGAGCGAAGGCATCCTGCAGCGCCTGCAGGAGGAGCGGCGGCTGATGTACGTGGGCATCACCCGTGCGCAGCGTTCCCTGGCGGTGAGCTGGACCAAGCGGCGCAAGAAGGGCCGCGAGGTGGTCGCCGCGCAGCCCAGCCGCTTCATCGCCGAGATGGCGCTGGACAAGGCCACGGTCAAGGAGGACCCGCGCGAGAAGCTCAAGGCCCTGCGCGCGGAGTTCGCAAAGAAGAGCGCCGCCAGTGCGGCCGCGGCGGCGGCGGCCGCCGGGAACGCCGGCTGATGCACCGCCTGCTGCCCGCGGGGGTCGTGGCGGTGCTGCTTGGGGCGGCCGGGGCCGCGCAGGCCCAGCCGATGCCCGATTGCCCGGCAGCGCGCACCCTGGAGGCACGGCAGCTGGTCGGCCTGTGGCGGGCGCAGTTCGAGGGCCTGCCGCAGGGCGCCACCTTGCTGCTGGAGCCCCATCCGCAGTACCCCGGCAGCCTGTCCGGCGAGGTCAACCGCAACGGGGAGCGCTCGCGCCTGGCGGCCGACCTCGAGGACGGCGAGCTGACGCTGGAGGAATCCGCGGATGGCCGGCGCATCGCCGCCACCTGGCTGGGCGAGCTGGTCGAGGGCTCGTGCGGCCGCGAGATCCGCGGCAGCTGGCAGCCCCGCGACGACCCGCGTGCGCGCGGGTTCGTGCTGCGCAAGGTCGACCGCTAGGCACCGGGCGGCGTCGCGCCTGCAGGCGCCCCCCGTTCCCCCGGCGCGCCCAGACCGGCGCCGGCCTCAGCCGCGCGCCGAGCGCCGCCCTGCGAGCAGCACGGCCAGCGTCAGCGCCAGCATGGCCGCCTGCGCGGCCAGCCCCTGCCAGTTGGGATGCACCCCGAGCAGCGGGACCGCCACGAAGTCGACCGGCGTGGAGGTGAGCAGCCCGGCTTCCTGCAACGCCGCGATGCCATGGCCGACGAACACCACCGCCATCGCCACCAGCAGCCACGACGTGGTGGAGAAGAACAGGCCGATCGGCAGCCGCACGCTGTATTTCAGGATCAGGCCGCCCAGCACGGCCAGCAGCAACGCGCTCGCGCCGATGCCGCCGAGCACCTGCGGCCGCCGCGCCTCGCCGGCCTGCGCAAGCAGGGTCTCGTAGAAGAGGATGACCTCGAACAGCTCGCGGTAGACCGCCAGGAACGAGATGCCGGCCATCGCCCACAGCGTGCGCCTGGCGAGCGCCCCCGTCACCTTGTCGCGGATGAAGGTCTGCCAGGCCTGCGCATGCGACTTGTTGTGCAGCCACAGCCCCACGTACAGCAGCATCGCGGCGGCCAGGAGCGCGGCGAAGCCCTCGGTCAGTTCGCGGCTCGCGCCCGAGACCGACAGCAGGTGGCTGGCCACGAACCAGGTGGCCACGCCCAGCAGCACCGCCGCGATCCACCCCGCGTGGATGTACGGCAGCGCGTCGCGCCGGCCGGTCTTGCGCACGAAGGCGATGATGGCCGCCAGCACCAGGATGGCCTCGAGCCCCTCGCGCAACAGGATCAGCAGCGAACTGACGAAGGCCGTGGCAGGCGACATCTCGCCGTCCGACAGCTTGCGGTCGGCCTCGGCCAGCAGGGCCTCGACCTGCTGGACCCGGGTCACCAGCGCCTCGACGGGCCGGCCCTGCTCGATGTCCGACCGCATCGCCATCATGGCCTCCTCGATCCGCCGGCGCAGGCCGGGATCGACGTTGTCCAGGGCGGCCTCGACCAGCTCGAACCCCTCGAGGTAGGCGCTGATGGCGAGCTGGCGGGCACCCGGCCGGTTGCCGGCGCGGTAGGCCGCGAGCGACTCGTTCAGGTTGGTTCGCGCGACCGCCAGCGGCGCCGGGCCGGCCGCCGCGACGGCCGCCGGGTTGGCGACCAGGTAGGCCTGCACCGCACCCAGGTCGGGTGCCCCCGGCGCGGCCAGGGCGGCAGGCGTCGCGGTGACGAGCCGCCGGAAGTCGCCCAGCTCGCCCTTGCCGGCGCCCCGGCGCCACAACGCCTCGCCCTCGGCGCGGCGTTCCGGCGGATTGCGCCAGCCGCCGACCAGGAAGGCCAGCGCCCACCGGTCGGCCTCGGACAGCTCGGTGAACGCCGGCATCGAGGTGCCGCGCACGCCGAGGGTCACCGTGTTGTACAGGCCGTAGAGGCTGCGCTTGTCCATCCGGGCCGCGTCGTGGAAGTTGCTTGGCGCCGGCTCCAGGCCCCTGGCGGCCGGACCGTCGCCGCGGCCCTGCGCCCCGTGGCAGGCGGCGCAGCGCGCCTCGAACAGCGTGGCCGCCCGGGCCAGGTCCGGTGCCTGCTTGGGCGCCACGGTGACGCCGTACAGCTGGATCAGCTCGGCGCCCAGGCTGCGGGCGGCAGTGGACACCTCGGCGCCGGGCGCCTTGGCCTCGATCCGGCCGACCAGCGCCCGCGCCTTCTGCAGCACGGCATCCTTGCCCGCGATCGCCGGCAGCTGCTCCAGCTGGGCGAGCGCCTGGGCCGCGAACTCGCGCTGCTCCTGGTACTCGGCCTGGTCCTGGACCTTGCCGTCCTGGACGGTGTCGGGGTAGTCGACACCGATGTAGTCCAGCATGTGGATGATGGTCTGGGCCTGCTGGTCCGCGCCGGCGGCCGCCTGCGCTCCCGCAGCCCCCAGGACCAGGATGAATGCGAACACGAGGCGCAGCAGCGCGCGAGCAAGGACCATCACCGTCTCTCTGTCGATTGTTGTCTCGGGCGCCGGGGCCAGGCGCACCATCCGCTGACCGCCACCGGCACCGCCAGCGCGAACCAGGACCACGCGTCGCCCCAGCCGTCGGCCACCAGCGCACTGGCCAGCCCCGTGGCCGACACCAGGAAGATGGCCAGGGGCCAGCCCCACAGCTGCAGGACGGCGCGGCTCACGCGGCGCTCCCGGGCGTGGCCACGCCGGCGTCGGGCAGGCCCGCTGGCGCGCGCCTGCGCACCAGCCAGAGGTACAGGCCCGAGCCGAGCACGACGATGCTGACCAGGTCGAGCGCGGCCCACAGGATCTTCATCGGCAGCCCGCCGTAGTCGCCGAAATGCAGCGGTCGCGACACCTGCAGCGCGATCAGGTACCAGGGGAGCCGCGCGGCGGCCGTGACCTGGGCGGTGCCCGCGTCGACCAGCACCGGCTGCGGCAGTCGCGAGGTCAGCGGGTCGTTGCCGCGCAGGTAGAACGTCAGGTGGCGCGGGCTGGAAAACGTGGTGCCCGGGAAGGCGATGAAGGACACGTGGGTTCCCGGCGCGTGCGCCAGGGCCGCCTCCAGCGCGCGTTGCGCGGACGCACGGTCCGCCTGGGCGATCAGCGGCTGCTCGCGGTAGCCGCCGAGCAGGGCGGCCAGTTCGGTGGATTGCCAGCGCTGCTGCAGCAACTCGGCCCAGGTGTTGAGCACCCCGGTGGCGCCGACCACCAGCAGCCAGGCCAGCGTGACGATGCCCAGCAGGTTGTGCAGGTCCAGCCAGCGCACGCGCCGGGACTTGTCGTGCCGCACCTCGCCGAACGCGAGCTTGCGCATGAACGGCGCGTAGAGGACGACGCCGGAGACGATCGACACCAGCAGCAGCAGGCCCATGACACCCAGGAACAGCTTGCCGGGCTGACCCGCGAACAGGTCCACGTGCAGCTTGTCCATCACCCACATGAAGCCCTGGTGCAGCGGCGGCGCCGGCAGCACGGCGCCGGTGCGGGCGTCCACCGCGACCTGCTGGAAGTCGTCGGTCGGCGCGGGGGTCGGCGTCATCGTCACGAACCAGACGTCGCTGCTGTCCTCCTCCTGCGAGGCGAACTGCACGATCCGTTGCGGGTACTGCGCCCGGGCGACCTCGAGCACCCGGTCGAGGCTGACGGCCGGCGTGCCCGCGGGCATCGCCGGCGCCTCGACTTCGGTGCCGAGCAGGTGCCCGATCTCGTGGTGGAAGATCAGCGGCAGGCCGGTCAGGCACAGCAGCAGCATGAACGCCGTGCACACCAGGCTGCTCCAGGTGTGGAGCGCCGACCAGATCCGGATGGCGCGGGCGCTCAGCATGGCGTGCAGGTTCGCGGCATCAGAAGTCGACGCTGGCGCTCAGGGTGTAGGTGCGGGGGGCGCCGACCACCAGGTAGCCGGCGCCGGGAAAGCCGCCGACCGACGCCCAGTGGTTGCGGTCGGCCACGTTGTCGACGCGGCCGCGCAGCGTGACCAGCCTGCCGGCGACTTCGGTCAGGTAGCGCGCGCCGAGGTCCAGGCGGCTCCACCCCGGCACGTCCAGCGTGTTGGCGGCGTTGGCGTAGCGATGGCCGGTGTGCACCACGCGCGCGTCCAGCGCCAGGCCCTGCACCCCGGGCACGTCCCACTCCGCGCCGAGCGTCGCCTGGAACTTGGGCACGCCGATCACCTGCTTGCCGTCGGTGGCGGCCGAGCCGGTGCTGCGCTGCTCGGCGTTCAGCCAGGTGGCGCCGCCCAGGATCCGCAGGCCCCGGGCGGGGACGCCGAACACGTTCACCTCGAGCCCGTCGTGCCGATCCTCGCCGCCGGCCGTGAAGACATTGGCCGCATTGACGAAGGCCCGCGGCCTGGTCGTCGTGAACAGGGCCGCGCCGCCACCGAAGCGGCCAGCGTCGTACTTCACGCCGACTTCCTTCTGCTTGGTCACGTCGGGCGGCAGCGCTTGCCCGGCGTTGGCCACTGCCGCGGCACCGACCGTCGCGGGTGCGGTCTGGCCCTGCGTGAGTCCCTCGATGTAGTTGGCATAGAGCGACAGCTGCTTGCCGGCCTTCCAGACCAGGCCGGCCGCGGGGCTGGTGCGGCTGGCCTCGTAGTCGCTCACGCTGGCACCGGTGGCGGCCGCGAAGCTCTCGATCTCCATCCGCTGGTGCCGCAAGCCCAGCGTGAGCAGCAGCCGGTCGTCGACCAGGGACAGGGTGTCGCCCAGCGCCACGCTGGCCAGGCGGGTCATCCCGGTGCGGCCCGGCGCATCGAGGTTGCCGCCGAAGAGGGTAGCGGCGCTGAACGCCGGCTGCGGATGGAAGGTCGGGCGGTACAGGTTGGTCGGGAGCGCGGTGGCGAAGTCGGCGCCGAACGCGGTCCGCAGGTCCTGCCGGAACCAGTTGGCGGCCAGCACCCATTCGTGGCCGACGCCGCCCGTGCGCAGCTTGCCGCGCAGGCCCAGCTCCCCGGTGTCCACCTTGTCCTCGCGCGTGTTGTCGAAGCGGGAGGCGGTGCCCTCGCCGGTCGCGGCGTTGTTGACGGTGAGGTTGGCCAGCGAGTTCGACTCGGAGCTGCGGCGTCCGCCGTACGCCGCCCAGGCGGTGGTGGCGGGGGAAAGGTCCCACTCGCCGCGCAGCGTGCCGAACAGGTCGCGCTCGTTCGAGTAGGTCCAGGGCTGGGCGTGGTTGGACGAGGCGTCCGGTGGAGCAGGCACGGCGGTCGCGCCGGCGCCGAGCGTGACGTTGGTGCGGGTGCGCTTCAGGCGGTTGTCCTGGTAGCCGAGGTCGCCGGACAGGCGCACGTCGCGGCTGCGCCAGTCGACGCCCACGGCGGCCAGGCCGAGCTCGGCCTTCTCGTCCTCGACGGCGGTGCCGCCGTTGCGGACCGCGGCGTTGAAGCGGATGCCGGTGGCATTGTCCGGACCGAAGCGGCGCGCGACGTCGGCCGCCACGTTGGTCTGGCCGCCGCTGCCCACGCTGGTGGTCACGCGGTTCAGGGGTTCGTTGGGCGCCCGCTTGGGCAGCAGGTTGATCGCGCCGCCGAGTCCGCCGCCGCCCGGGTTGGCGCCGTTCAGGAAGGCCGAGGCGCCCCGCAGCACCTCGACCCGCTCGAACAGCTCGGTGGCGATGTACTGGCGCGGCAGCAGGCTGTACAGCCCGTTGTAGGCGACGTCGTCCGAGTTCAGGATGAAGCCGCGGATGAAGTACGACTCCTGGAAATTGCCGAAGCCGCGTGCAACGCGCACGCCGGGGTCGTTCTGGAGCACGTCGCCGACGCTGCGCGCCTGGCGGTCCTGGATCAGCTCGTTGGTGTAGCTCGTGACCGAGAACGGCGTGTCCATGGTGTCGCGGGTGCCGAGCAGGCCGACCCGCGCGCCGCGCGCGACCTGCCCGCCGGGATACGCCGGCGACAGCCCCTGGGCCGATGCGTCGGCACTGGCGTTGACCGTCACCGACGGCAGGGTGGCCGCCCCGCGGGGCCCGGCCGCATCGTCCGGTGCCTGCTGCGCCTGTGCCGCCACGGCATGCAGGACGAGAACGGCGGCGGCTGTCGCCACGGGCGTGAGCTTGGTCATGTTGTTCCGGGGTTCCTGGTTCGACGGATTGCCGTTCGTCGCGGCATTTGTGCGCGCCGGCTCGAAACCGCTTTGCTCGGCGTGCCGTCTGGAGTATATACGAATCATTCTCATTTATATTCGTTGACTGAACAGGACCGATCTTGCGAGACCACACGCCCGCGCCCGAGAGCGCCACCACCGAATTCCTCCTCAGCCACGTCGAAGCGGTGCTTGCCGGCACCCTCGCGCTGATGACTGCACTGGCCCAGGGCTGCTGTGACCAGCACCGGCGGGCCCTGCGCCAGAAGGTGATCTGCAACCTGACCGAGCTGGAGCAGCATGCGCAGCTGTCCAGGCAGTTCCGCGCCGTGGCGTCGCACCTCCAGCAGCAGTGGTGCGCCCTGGACGGCGGCTCGGCGGCACCGGCCCCGGGCGACCCCATCTTGTGGCACACGCCGCCCCAGGCGATGCAGTGAGGACGGGCGGCGCCCGGTCGGATGGACGGTGGTGCGGCGCCGCGCGGGCGCCTGCCCGCGCGCGGCGCCGGCGTTCGCCCTACCCCAGCAGCTGGATGCGTGCCGGGGACCAGTCGCCGTAGTACTCCTTGGCACGGCGGATCCGCTCGGCGTCCTTGAGCAGCTGGTCGAGCGCGGACAGCGCCCCGACGCCACTGCGTCCGCGCGGCACCCGGTATTCCGGCGGCTTGACCTCCGGATCGGGCGACGGCAGGGTGCGGGCGAAGTGCTCGTTCATGGCTGGGGACTGGCTGTGGCCGGCATCGCGGACCTGTTGCGCGGCTTGGGCCAGACAAGCTCCGCAAACTGCCGGGGCGTGAAGACCGGGTTCGACGGCCGCATGGCGAGCGCGTCGCGCAGGTAGGGGGTGACCGACGCCGCGCCCCTGCCCCAGCGCTGGCCGGCGGGCAGCAGCGGGCCCACGGGCGTGGGCAGGGGACGGTCGAGGGCGGTCATCGGGTCGATGATACGGGCTGGGCGGTCGCGTGCGAAGCCAGTTCAGGTCAGCTGCCAGCCCTGCGGCGTCAGCGGCGGCGGCAGATCACGTTCGCCCAGCGCCTCCAGCAGGTGGATCTCGACCTCGCGGCACAGCGCGTCCAGCGGCAGGTGGTTCTCGGCCAGGCCGAACGGCTCCTCGATCTCGTCGCCCAGCGCGTCCAGCCCGAAGAAGGTGTACGCCACGATGGCCACCACGAACGGCGTCATGAACCCCACCGTGTCGACCAGCCCGAACGGCAGCAGGAAGCAGTAGAGCCACGCCGTGCGGTGCAGCAGCAGGGTGTACGGAAACGGCAGCGGCGTGTTCTGGATGCGTTCGCAACCGGCCGCCACCGCGGTCAGCGCCGAAAGCGACTGGTCCATGTCGGCGACGACCGGTGCGTCCAGGCGCCGCTCGCGCAGCAGTGCGCCCAGGGCCTCGCCATTGCGCCGCAGCAGGAAGTCGGTCCCGCTGCGGGCGGCCGCGAAACCCGCCACGTCGGCCGGCGCGAGCAGCCGACGCACGTCGGGCAGCGGATCGGTGCGGCGCAACTGGTGACGCAGTGCCGACGCGAAGGCGATGGTGCGCATGACCAGCCCATGGCGCGGATCGTCGCGGTCGGCCGGGCCCGCCGGCGCCTCGAAGTGCGCCAGCGTCTGGACCTGGCGGGCGAAGGTGCGGGAGCGGGCCACGAGCTCGGCCCACAGCTTGCGGCCTTCCCAGTAGCGGTCGTAGGCGGCGTTGTTGCGAAAGCCCAGGAAGATCGCCAGTGCCAGCCCGATCAGCGAGAACGGCACCGTGGTCAGCGTGATCTTCCACTCGTAGACGAAGCCGTGCGTCAGCGTGACGAGCAGCGCGACGGCGGTGCAGGTGGCGAGTTCCCAGGCGATGTGCGGCAGCACCGAGCCGCGCACGATGTACAGCAGCTGGGCGCCATGGGGGCGATCGCGGACGATCAAGACAGGCCGCCCAGCTCGTAGTCCACCGTGATGGGCGCGTGGTCGGAGAACTTCTCCTGCCTGTAGATCGACTCGCGTCGCGCAAGCTGCCCGATCGCCGGCGTCGCCAGGTGGTAGTCCAGGCGCCAGCCCACGTTGTTCGCATAGGCCTGGCCGCGGTTGCTCCACCAGGTGTAGCTGGTGTCGGTGGCATCGGGCTGCAGGTGACGGTAGACGTCGACGATGCCGTGCCCGGACAGCAGGCGCGTCATCCACGCGCGCTCCTCGGGCAGGAAGCCGCTGTTCTTCTGGTTGCTGCGCCAGTTCTTCAGGTCCTGCTCCTTGTGCGCGATGTTCACGTCGCCGCACAGCACGAACTCGCGCTCTCCCTTCAGCCGCGCCAGGTGCGGCTCGAACTCGGCCAGGAAGCGGAACTTGGCCTGCTGGCGCTCCTCGCCGGAGGAGCCGCTCGGGAAGTACGCGCTGATCACGGAGAACCGGCGCTGCGGCGTGTCGAAGCGCAGCTCGACGTACCGGCCTTCGGCGTCGAACTCGGTGGAGCCGAAACCCGTCACCACGTCGCTCGGCTCGCGCCGGCTGTAGGCGGCGACGCCCGAGTAGCCCTTCTTCTGGGCGAAGTGGAAGTGGCCCTTGAGCCCCGCCAGTTCCTCGAAGCGGCCGCGCACGTCGTCGGCCTGGGCCTTGACTTCCTGCACGCAAATACAATCCGGGCTCGTCTTCGCGAGCCATGCCTCCAGGCCCTTGCTGGCCGCCGAGCGGATGCCATTGAGGTTGAGGCTGGTCAGTTTGAACAAGGAATTTCCCATGGTGGCAGCGCCCGGCCAGGATGCCCTGGCACAGGACTTCGTGCAGTTCGCGGTGGAATCCGGCGTGCTGCGCTTCGGTGAATTCAGGACCAAGGCAGGCCGCCTCTCGCCCTACTTCTTCAATGCCGGGCTGTTCGACGACGGTGCCAAGCTCGGCCGGCTCGCGCAATTCTATGCACGCCGCCTGCTGGCATCGGGCGTCGAGTTCGACATGCTGTTCGGCCCGGCCTACAAGGGCATTCCGCTGGCCGCGGCCGTCGCGGTGGAACTGGCGCGCGAGGGCCGCAACGTGCCCTACGCCTACAACCGCAAGGAAGCCAAGGACCACGGCGAAGGCGGCACCCTCGTCGGAGCCCCGGTGCGCGGGCGGGTGCTGATCGTCGACGACGTGATGTCGGCCGGCACCGCGGCGCGCGAGTCCATTGCCCTGATCCGCGCCGCCGGCGCGGTGCCGCACGCCGTGGCGATCGCCCTGGACCGCCAGGAAAAGGCGACCGAGGACGGCCGCGACGTCGATCACAGTGCCGTCCAATACGTGCAACGCCAGCTCGGCCTGCAGGTCTGCGCCATTGCCCGCCTGGCGGATCTGCTCCAGTATCTGCAGCAGCATGCCGGCGACGAGCTGGGTGCGCACCACGCCCGGGTCCTCGCCTACCGCGACCGGTACGGGGTGGACTGACGGAGGGAGCTTCTTGCGAACCATCGCGACCCTGCTGGCCGGATTGCTGGCCGCCGGTGCCGCTGCGCCCGCGGCCGCGCAGGGCATCTACACCTGCGTGGACGCCAAGGGCCGCCGGCTCACCGCCGACCGGCCGATCCTCGACTGCATCGACCGCGAACAGCACGAGATCGGCAGCTCGGGACGCCGGCGCAGCATCGGCCCGTCGCTGACCGCCGAGGAACGCGCCGCGCAGGAGGCGCTGGCGCGCAAGGCCGAGGAGGAGCGGCTGCGCGCGGCGGAGGAGAAGCGCCGCGACCGCGCGCTGCTCAACCGCTATCCCACCGAAGCGAGCCACCAGCAGGAGCGCCAGGCGGCACTGTCCCGGGTCGACGTGGTGATCGCCAGCGCCGACAAGCGCATGGCGGAACTGAAGCAGGAACGCACGCGTCTGGACGCCGAGTTGACGTCGGCCGGCAACGACCCGATCCGCGGCCCCCGCGCGCGCCGGGCCGTCGAGGGCAACGAGGCGGACCAGGGTGCGCAGCAGCGGTTCCTGGCCAGCCAGGCCGAGGAGCGCCAGCGCATCACGGCGCGCTTCGACGAGGAGATCGTGCGTTTGCGTCCGCTGTGGCGGCAGGCGTCCGGCGGCGTCGCCGGCAGCACGCCGGCGTCCACCGCCGCACCGGCCACGGCGCCGGCCCGGGCCTCCCGCTAGCCGCGCCGGCCCCGCCGGCCCCTGCCGGCAGCGGCACGCTCAGGCGCCGAGCTTGCGGCGCAGCAGCTCGTTGACCTGCGCCGGGTTGGCCTTGCCCTTGGTGGCCTTCATCGCCTGGCCGACCAGCGCGTTGAACGCCTTGTCCTTGCCGGCCTTGAACTGGGCGACGTTGTCGGGGTTCGCGGCCAGGATGTCGTCGAGGATCTTCTCCAGCTCGCCGGTGTCGCTCATCTGCTTGAGGCCCTTGGCCTCGATCAGCGCGTCGACGTCGGCGCCCTCGCCGGTCCACAAGGCCTCGAACACCTGGCGAGCGGCGTTGTTGGAGATCGTGCCGTCGGCGATGCGGCCGATCAGCGCCGCGAGCGACGCCGCCTTCACCGGGGCCTGCTCGATGCCGATCTCCTGCGCATTCAGGCGCCGCGACACCTCGCCCATGATCCAGTTGCTGGCCAGCTTGGGCTGGCCGCACGCCTTCGCCGCGGCCTCGAAGTAGGCCGCCATCGCGGGGCTCTGCGTCAGCGTGGTGGCGTCGTACTCCGGCAAGGCGTAGTCGGCGACGAAACGCGCCGCCATCGCGCGCGGCAGCTCGGCCATCCCGGCGCGAACCTGCTCCACCCACGCGCGTGCCACCACCAGCGGCGGCAGGTCGGGGTCGGGGAAGTAGCGGTAGTCCGCCGCATCCTCCTTGGTGCGCATCGCGCGGGTCTCGCCGGTGTCGGGATCGAACAGCACGGTGGCCTGCTGGATCGCACGCCCCTCCTCGAGCTCCTCGATCTGCCAGCGGATCTCGAAATCGATCGCCTGCTGCATGAACTTGAAGCTGTTCAGGTTCTTGATCTCGCGCCGGGTGCCCAGGGGCTGTCCCGGCCGGCGCACCGACACGTTGGCATCGCAGCGGAAGCTGCCTTCCTGCATGTTGCCGTCGCAGATGCCGATCCAGGTGACGATCTTGTGCAGTTCCTTGGCGTAGGCGACCGCTTCCTCGCTGGAGCGGATGTCCGGCTCGGTCACGATCTCCAGCAGCGGCGTGCCGGCGCGGTTCAGGTCGATGCCCGACTGGCCCACGAAGTCCTCGTGCAGGGACTTGCCCGCGTCCTCCTCGAGGTGGGCACGCACCAGGCGCACCGTTCTCTTCTCGTCGCCCAGGAAGAATTCCACAGTGCCGCCCTGCACCACGGGGATCTCGTACTGGCTGATCTGGTAGCCCTTGGGCAGGTCAGGGTAGAAGTAGTTCTTGCGCGCGAAGATGCTGCGCGGGGCGATGGTGGCGCCCACGGCCAGCCCCAGCTTGATCGCGCATTCCACCGCGCCCCGGTTCATCACCGGCAGCGTGCCCGGCAGCGCGAGATCGACCGCGCTGGCCTGCGTGTTCGGCTCGGCGCCGAACGCGGTCGCGGCGCGGCTGAAGATCTTCGAGCGGGTGGCCAGTTGCGTGTGGGTCTCGAAGCCGATCACGACCTCGTAGCCCTGGATCAGTTTGGCGGCCATGTCAGACACCCTCCGGCTTGCGCAGGTGGAAGTCGGTCGCCTGCTGGAACCGGTGAGCCGCGTTCAGCAGCCGCGCCTCCTGGAAGTAGTTGCCGAGCAGCTGCAGCCCCACGGGCATGCCAGCCTCGCCGAAGCCGCAGGGCAGGCTCATGCCGGGCAGCCCCGCCAGCGATCCCGGCAGGGTGAAGATGTCGGCCAGGTAGTTGGCCACGGGGTCGTCGGCCTTGGCGCCGAGCTTCCACGCGACCGAGGGCGCGGCCGGTCCGGCGATCAGGTCGCAGGCGCGGAAGGCCTGCTGGAAGTCGTCGGCGATCATGCGGCGGATCTTCTGGGCCTGCAGGTAGTACGCGTCGTAGTAGCCGTGCGAGAGCACGTAGGTGCCGATCATGATGCGGCGCTTGACCTCGTCGCCGAAGCCTTCAGCGCGCGTCCTGCGGTACATGTCGACCAGGTCGTCGTACTGCCGGGCGCGGTGCCCGAACTTCACGCCGTCGAACCGCGACAGGTTGGACGAGGCCTCGGCGGGCGCGATGATGTAGTAGACAGGGATCGACAGCTCGGTGCGCGGCAGCGAGATGTCGACCAGCGTCGCGCCGAGCTTTTCGTACTGCTTGAGCGCCGCATCGATCGCGGCGCGCACGTCGTCCGCCAGGCCGGGGCCGAAGAACTCCCGCGGCACGCCGATGCGCAGGCCATCCAGCGAATCGCCGAGCTGTCGGCCGAAGTCCTCGGCCGGCATGTCCAGCGACGTCGAATCACGATCGGGATCGGGGCCGCACATGGCCGACAGCAGGAGCGCGCAGTCCTCGGCGCTGCGCGCCATCGGCCCTGCCTGGTCCAGGCTGGAGGCGAATGCGATCATCCCGTGGCGCGAGGCCCGGCCGTAGGTCGGCTTGATGCCGGTGATGCCGCAGAACGAGGCGGGCTGGCGGATCGAGCCGCCGGTGTCGGTGCCGGTGGCGGCGGGCGCCAGTCGCGCCGCCACGGCCACCGCGCTGCCGCCGGACGAGCCGCCGGGGATGCGGCTGGTGTCCCACGGATTGCGGGCCGGCCGGAAGGCCGAGTTCTCGTTGGACGACCCCATCGCGAACTCGTCGCAGTTGAGCTTGCCCAGCGAGACGGCGCCGGCCTCCGCCAGCAGGCGCACCACGGTCGCGTCGAACGGCGAGCGGTAGTCCGCCAGCATCCGCGAGCCGGCGGTGCTCGGGAACTCGCGCGTGACGAAGATGTCCTTGTGGGCGACCGGCACGCCCAGCAGCGGCGCGGGATCGCCGGCGGCCAGGCGGACATCGGCGGCACGTGCCTGCCCCAGCGTGACCTCCTCGTCGGTCGCCAGGTAGGCCCCCAGGGCGTCGAAGGCCTGGCCACGCGCCAGGAAGTGGCGCGCCACCTCGACGGCGGAGACGTCGCGCGTGCGCAGGCGGCGGGCCAGTTCGGCCACGGCCAGGTCGTGCAGCGCGCTCATTCGATCACCCTGGGCACCAGGAACAGGCCGCGCTCGACGGCGGGTGCACTGCGCTGGTTGGCCTCGCGCTGATCGGATTCGCTGACGATGTCGTCGCGCAGCCGCAACTGGACGTCCTGGATCGCGGCCACCGGATGGGCCAGCGGTTCGACGCCCGAGGTATCCACAGCCCGCATCGCCTCGACGATGCCGAAGAAGCCGTTGATCTGGGTCAGCATGCGCTCGCTCTCGTGCGGTTGCAGTTCCAGCCGCGCGAGGTGCTGCAGGCGGCGGATGTCGTCGGCGGTCAGGGCCATGGTGAAAAGGTGCAGGGAAACGAGTTGTAAACGCAACAGACGCTGCTGTCGCGTTGCGAGTTATTCACAGGGGTTCGGGTATTATCCCGCCTACAGTGCACGGCCCCCGCAGGGGCCGATTTCACAAAAAAACGAGGAACCCCCCAATGTTCGGAGCTTTCCGGCGGTACTTGTCGACCGACCTGGCCATTGACCTGGGCACCGCCAACACGCTCATCTTCGTCCGGGACAAGGGGATCGTCCTGGATGAGCCTTCCGTCGTCGCCATCCGCCACGAAGGCGGGCCGCAGGGGAAGAAGACCATCCAGGCCGTCGGCCACGAAGCCAAGGCCATGCTGGGCAAGGTGCCCGGGAACATCGAGGCGATCCGCCCGATGAAGGACGGCGTGATCGCCGACTTCACCGTCACCGAGCAGATGCTCAAGCAGTTCATCAAGATGGTGCATCCGCGCTCGGTGCTCAAGCCCAGCCCGCGCATCATCATCTGCGTGCCCTGCGGCTCCACCCAGGTCGAGCGTCGCGCCATCCGCGAATCGGCCCTGGGTGCCGGCGCTTCCGAGGTCTACCTCATCGAGGAACCGATGGCCGCGGCCATCGGCGCCGGCCTGCCGGTGTCGGAAGCCTCCGGCTCGATGGTGGTCGACATCGGCGGCGGCACCACCGAGGTGGGCGTCATCTCGCTGGGCGGCATGGTCTACAAGGGCAGCGTGCGCGTGGGCGGCGACAAGTTCGACGAAGCCATCATCAGCTACATCCGCCGCAACTACGGCATGCTGATCGGCGAGCCCACCGCCGAAGCCATCAAGAAGACGATCGGCTCGGCCTTCCCGGGCAGCGAAGTCAAGGAGATCGAGGTCAAGGGCCGCAACCTCTCCGAAGGCGTGCCGCGCTCGTTCACCATCTCCTCCAACGAGATCCTGGAAGCGCTCACCGATCCGCTCAACAACATCGTCTCGGCGGTGAAGAACGCGCTCGAGAGCACGCCGCCCGAGCTGGGCGCCGACATCGCCGAGCGCGGCATGATGCTCACCGGCGGTGGCGCCCTGCTGCGCGACCTCGATCGCCTGCTGGCCGAAGAGACCGGGCTGCCGGTGCTGGTCGCCGAAGACCCGCTGACCTGCGTCGTGCGCGGCTGCGGCATCGCCCTGGAGCGCATGGAGCGCCTGGGCAGCATCTTTACCAGCGAATAATCCCGGCCTCCTCCCCCGCCGGGGGACGTCCCCCATGCCGCTCGGCACCCTCGATCGCTCCCCGCCGCCCTTCTTCAAGCAGGGACCTTCGGCGCTGTCCAAGCTGATGGTCTTCAGCGCGCTGGCGCTGTTCCTGATGGTGGCGGACACCCGCTTCAAGATCACCCAGCCGCTGCGCGCCACCGTGGGCACGGTGCTGTACCCGGTGCAGTGGCTTGCGCTGCGGCCCGTGCTGGCCCTGCGCAACGCGGGCGAGTACTTCGAATCGCTGCGCTCGGCCCAGGCCATCGAGGCAGCCGCGCGCGTCAAGCTCGCGCAGCAGTCGCAGCGCGCCAACCAGGTGGAGCAGCTGTCGCTGGAGAACGCCCGCCTGCGCAAGCTGCTGGAGCTGCGCGACCGCCTGTCGGCGCCCGGCCAGGCGGCCGAGGTGCTGTACGACGCCGCCGATCCCTACACCCGCAAGGTCATCATCGACAAGGGCATGGCCCAGGGCGTGCAGGAAGGCTCGCCCGTGATCGACGAATCGGGCGTCCTCGGCCAGGTCACGCGGGTGCACCCGCTGATCAGCGAGGTGACGCTGATCACCGACCGCGAGCAATCGATCCCCGTCATGAACACCCGCACCGGCGCACGCAGCGTGGCCTTCGGCGACCCCTCGGGCGCGCACGCCGGGGCCCTGGAGCTGCGCTTCATGGCGGGCAATGCCGACGTGCAGCCGGGCGACCTGCTCACCACCAGCGGTGTCGACGGCGTCTATCCCGCAGGTCTGCCGGTGGGCAAGGTCGACAAGGTGGAGCGCCGAGCCGACTCGGGCTTCGCCCGCATCTATTGCCTGCCGCAGGCGCTGGTCGACGGCGCCCAGCACGTGATGGTGCTCAAGCCGGTGTCGGCCCAGATCCCGCCGCGGCCGGTGGACACGCCCGCCGCGGGCGGCAAGGTGCCCAAGAAGGGCCATCCGTGACCAGCCGCCTTCCGCATCCGAGGGTCGCCGTGTCCGGCGCGGCGCCCGCAACCGACAGGGTCTGCGCGCCATGATCATGCGACCCGGCCAGCAGCTGCTGCTGCCGGCCAACCCCCTGTTCATCTGGTTCACGCTGGTGGTGGCCCTGCTGGTGGACATGCTGCCGCTCGGGCGCACCTCGTGGATGCCCGACGTGCTGGCGCTGGCGCTGGTGTTCTGGAACGTGCACCAGCCGCTGCGCGTAGGCATCGGCGCGGCGTTCCTGTTCGGGATCGCGATGGACGTGCACCAGACCTCGCTGCTCGGCCAGCACGCGCTGGCCTACACCGCCCTGAGCTTCTTCGCGATCACCATGCACCGTCGCCTGCTCTGGTTCACGGTGCCGTCGCAGGCGGTGCAGGTGCTGCCGCTCTTCGCGGCCGCCCACGCGATCGAGCTGGCGATCCGGATGCTGGCCGGCGGCGCGTTCCCGGGTGTCGGGATCCTGCTGGCGCCCGTGATCGAATCCCTGCTCTGGCCGGTTGCGAGCGTGATCCTGCTCGCGCCGCAGCGCCGCGCACCTGATCCGGACGAGAATCGCCCCCTGTAAGGGCCGGGCCGCATGTGGGACATGCGCCGAGGATCGCAGGCCCGTCGTTCCGCCCCCGCACAGCCCCTAGCACCGCCGCACCACCATGACCGAATTGCGCAACGTCGAAGCCGACCTGTCGCGGTTCCGTGCCCGCGTGCTGGCCGCCAGCCTGGCGGTGCTGGTGTGCTTCTTCCTGCTGGCGCTGCGCCTGCTGTACCTGCAGGTCTGGCGGCATGACGACCTGAACGAGCAGGCCGAGAACAACCGCACCGCCATCGTCCCGATCGTGCCGAACCGCGGCCTGATCCTGGACCGCAACGGCATCGTGCTGGCCACCAACTACTCGGCCTACACGCTGGAGATCACGCCTTCGCGCCTGACCACCAGCGTCGAGCGCACCATCGACGACCTGGCGCAGGTCATCGAGATCCAGCCGCGCGACAAGCGGCGCTTTCGCAAGCTGCTGGAGGAGACCAAGAGCATCGAGTCGCTGCCGATCCGCACCAAGCTGACGGACGAGGAAGTGGCGCGGTTCGCGGCCCAGCGCTTCCGCTTCCCCGGGGTCGAGATCAAGGCCCGCCTGTTCCGCAGCTACCCCTGGGGCGAGCTGGCCAGCCACGTGATCGGCTACATCGGCCGCATCAACCAGGCCGAGAAGAAGCAGATGGAGGACTGGGACGAGGATGACCAGGCCAACTACCGCGGCACCGAGTACATCGGCAAGCTGGGCGTCGAGCAGAGCCTGGAAAAGCAGCTGCACGGGGCCACCGGCGTCGAGGAGGTCGAGACCTCCGCCGGCGGCCGCGCCGTGCGCAAGCTCGACAGCAAGCCCGCCACGCCCGGCAACACGGTGCTGCTGTCGATCGACATCAAGCTGCAGAAGCTGGTCGAGGACATGTACGGCAGCCGCCGTGGCGCGCTGGTGGCGATGGATCCCAAGACCGGCGAGGTGCTGGCGTTCGTCTCCAAGCCCACGTTCGACCCCAACCTGTTCGTCGACGGCATCGACGCGGAGAACTGGCAGGCGCTGAACGAGTCGATCGAGAAGCCGCTGCTCAACCGCGCACTGCGCGGCACCTACCCGCCCGGCTCGACCTACAAGCCCTTCATGGCGCTGGCCGCGCTGCAGACCGGCAAGCGTTCGGCCAGCCAGGTCGTCATGGACAACGGTTCGTGGTCGTTCGGCGGCCACGTGTTCCGCAGCCACGGCGACCACGGCCTCGGCCCGGTGGACATGCAGCGCGCCGTGGCGCTCTCGAGCAACGTCTACTTCTACTCGCTGGCCAACGACATGGGGGTCGACCTCATGCACGACTTCATGAAGCCCCTGGGCTTCGGCCAGATCACCGGGATCGACATCTACGGCGAGGTGCGCGGCGTGCTGCCCAGCCAGGAGTGGAAGCGCAACTACTACAAGCGGCCCGAGCAGAAGAAGTGGTACGCCGGCGAAACCATCTCGCTGGGCATCGGCCAGGGCTACAACAGCTTCACCATGCTGCAGCTGGCGCAGGCCACCTCGATCCTCGCCAACAACGGGATCAAGCACAAGCCGAGGCTGGTCATCGGCACCCAGGATCCGATGACCCACCAGCAGGCGCCGCTGCCGGCCGAACCGGGCGAGGACCTGGGCTTCAAGCCCGAGAACGTGGCCGTGGTGCGCAAGGCCATGGTGAGCGTGACGCAGGCCGGCACCGGCGCTGGCGTGTTCGCGGGCGCCGGCTACGTCTCGGGCGGCAAGACCGGCACCGCCCAGGCGGTGACCATCGGCCAGAAGGAGAAGTACAACGCCTCCAAGCTGGAGGAGCACCAGCGGGACCACGCGCTCTACATCGCCTTCGCGCCGGCCGACGACCCCAAGATCGCGGTGGCTGTGATCGTCGAGAACGCCGGCTTCGGCGCCACCGCCGCGGCCCCGATCGCACGCCGGGTGTTCGACTACTGGCTGCTCGGGCAGTATCCGAGCGAGGAAGACATGGCGGCGGTGCGGCAGGGCAAGGCCGGCCGCCCCATCGGCAAGCCGCGCAACGCCGCCGAAGTGGCGTGGCCGCCCGGCGGCGCCGGCGCGGGCGGCGCGACGCCGGCCCTGCCCGCAGCGTCGGCGGCCACCATGGCGGCGGCGCCGGCCTCGGCGGCGGCCACGCCAGTCGCTGCGGCCTCCGCGGCCGTGGCCACGGCCGCGACGAAGCCGGCCTCGGCACCGGCCACCGCGATGAAGGCGGCGTCCGCTCCGGCGAGCGCATCGGCACCAGCGTCAGCGCCGGCCGGGCTCGCGGGAACGCCAGCAGCGGGCGCACCAGCACCCGTGGCGAAGACGGCAGCCGCCGCGCCCGTGGCCGCCGCGCAGCCGGCCTCCGCACCGCGCACGCCCGCCGCGTCGGCCGTGGCGACGGCAGCGGCCTCCGCCCCGGCACGGCCTGCCTCGGCGACCCCGGTGCGGATGGTCGCCGCCGCGCACACCGTGCCCCCCGCCTCGGCCGCCAGCGCCGCGCGCGCGCCGGCCAGCCTCCCGGCCGTCGCACCAGTCCGCTGAAGGCCCCGGGCCCGGTGCGAGGGCCCCGGCCGCAGCGAAGCAGCCGGCACCGGTCGACCGCCGGCGCTCCCTGCAACGCAGACGTGCACGAACGCCCGCTGGCGAGCCCGGCGGCAGGCGAGACCAGGCTGGCGCGGCGCCAGCGCGACCGCCACCTCAGCCGATGTGGGCCAGCAGCCAGGCGCCCACGGCCTGCGGCATCGCGCGCACGTGCGTCGGCCAAGGCCCGCTCGGAAAGCCGACATGGCCGCCCTGTTGCGGCTGCCACAACGTGACCGATGGACCGGCCTGTCGCGCGTCCGGCAGGCTGGCCGCCGGCACGAACGGGTCGTTGCGCGCGTTCAGTGCCAGCGCCGGGATGCGGATGCGCGCCAGGTGCGGCTTGGCCGAGGCGCGTGCGTAGTAGTCGTCGGTGCCCCGGAAGCCGTGCAGCGGCGCGGTGAAGACGTTGTCGAACTCGTACAGGTCGCGCGCCGCCAGCAGCGCCTGCCGGTCGAACAGGCCGGGGTGCTGCGCCAGCTTGGCCAGCGCCTTCGGCCGCATCGTGCGCAGGAACATGGTCGTGTAGACCAGCCGGTTGAAGCCGCGGCCGATCGCCTGGCCGCCGGCGGCCAGGTCCAGCGGCGAGCACACCGACGCGACCGCGTCGGCCAGCCGCGAAGCGCAGGCGCCGGCCTCTCCGGCCCAGCGCAGGAGTGCGTTGCCGCCCAGCGAGACGCCCACGGCGAGCAGCGGGCCGTCATGCGCGGCGCGCAGCCGCTCCAGGATCCACTGGATCTCCTCGTGGTCACCCGAGTGGTAGGCGCGCGGCCCGTGGTTGAGTTCCCCGCTGCAGCCGCGAAAGTGCGGAACCACGTAGGCCAGCCCGCGCTCGCGCGCGACGTCGGCAAACGCCTCGGCGTAATGGCTGCGCGACGATCCCTCGAGGCCATGGAAGAGGACCAGCAGCGGCCGCCGCGACCGCGCCGCGCGGGCGGCCACGGCGTCGTCGCGCGCCGGAAGTCCTCGCGCAGCCGCCGGCGTCGGCTCGGACGCGGGTGCGGAGGCGGATGCGCCATCCTCGAGCCAGTCGAGGTCGATGAAGTCGCCGTCGGGCGCAGTCCAGCGCTCGCGCCGGTAGCGCGGCGCCGTGCCGGCAGTGCGGCGGCCGTACAGCGCCGGCCAGATGGTCTGCAGGTTGCCGCCCGGCAGCCACCACGGCGCGGCATAGGCCATGCCGGCAGCCGGCCGCGTCCCGATCGCGCCGGCCAGCATCAGTGCAGGACCGCGGGCGTGTCCGAGACCTCCTGGATCTCGCTGGGCGTTCCGGGGCTCGCATGGTGGGCCACCAGGCGCCAACCCTGCGCCGTCTTGTGCCAGACGTTGGTGGCGATGACCCAGGCCTGGCGCGGCCCCTCGGGCGTGAGCACTTCCACCTTCTCGAGCAGGCTGTGCACACAGCTGCCCAGCGACTCGACCTTGCGCACGCGCTCGGGCCAGGCGCGGATGCTGCCGTTGGCGAACATGGCTTCGAACGTGGCGCGGATGGCGATGGAGCCGACCACCCGCGGACCGCCGGGATGGATGCAGAAGATGTCGTCCTCGTCGGCCCAGCAGGCCATCAGCTTGTCGATGTCGGCGTTCTGCAGGGCATCGTAGAAGGCGGCCTCGACGTCATCGGCATTGCCCTCGAGGTTGGCGGCCTGGAGTTTGGACTTGCGCATGGCCGGCCGATTATGCGGGGAGCAGCCACTGCCGCACGGCCTGCCGCACGTCTCCCTGCGCCGCGCTCCACACCAGGTCGGGCGCCGCGATGTGGATGCCCGGCGGCGCGAACTGCAGCGCGGCGGCGACGAACTCCGCCATCTTGGGCGAACGCACCGGCTGCTCGCCAGCGGGCACCATGTACTTGGCGACCGACAGCATCCAGCGCGCCAGCCCGGGCAGCCAGCCGCGCGGCCCCGGGCCGGGTGGCTTCTGCGCCGCGCGCACGATCACCAGGCAGTCGAAGCCGAGCGCGGCGACCGCCTGCTCGTCCAGGGTGGCGAGGCCGCGCTTGAGCGCCTCGGGCAAGCGCCCCTGCGCATGCGGCAGCACCAGCGCCAGCGTGCGCACGCCACTGCGCCGCATCCACTGCGCCAGTGCGGGCAGCTGCTCGGGCAGCGGGGTCCACAGGGCCCGCTCGCGCTCATGGAACAGGCGCGGCGGCTCGAACAGCACCACGCCGGTGTCGGCCGAGCCCGCGGGCCAGTCGGCAGGGTCGTCCGACGGCACCAGCGTCGTGCCCACGCGGCGCAGGCCGGCGGTGATCGGTTCGCGGGCGAGCACCTGGGTGGCGGCGAACTGGCCCAGCCCGACCAGCCGCTGCAGCACCTCGCTGCCCAGCACGCCCGTGGCGCCGGCGATCACCAGGCGACCCCGCACGGGAACCGCAGGCGGGCTGGCGAGCCGCTCCGCCTGCAGCGCTTGAAGTGCCACATCGCGCATCCCGGCTATGCTACCGTCGCCCGCACTTTCGAGGAGAACGGCATGAAACGTTGGCTCGTCGCCCTGGCCGCCGCCCTGGCCCTGTCCGGTTGCGGCTACAACGACTTCCAGCGTCTGGACGAGCAGACGCGCTCGGCCTGGTCGGAGGTGCTCAACCAGTACCAGCGCCGCGCCGACCTCGTGCCCAACCTCGTCGCCACGGTCAAGGGCGAGGCCAACTTCGAACAGGAGACGCTGACGCGCGTGATCGAGGCCCGCGCGAAGGCCACGTCGGTGCAGGTGACGCCCGAGGTCCTGGACAACCCCGAGCAGTTCCAGCGCTTCCAGCAGGCGCAGGGCGAACTCTCCGGCGCGCTCAGCCGCCTGCTGGTCGTGAGCGAGCGCTACCCCGACCTGAAGGCGAACCAGGGCTTTCGCGACCTGCGGGTGCAGCTCGAGGGAACCGAGAACCGCATCACGGTCGCGCGCAACCGCTACATCCAGTCGGTGCAGCAGTACAACGTGCTCGCGCGCAGCTTCCCCACCAACCTGACGGCGATGGCGTTCGGCTACCAGGCCAAGCCGAGTTTCACGGTGCAGAACGAGGCCCAGATCTCGACGCCGCCGCAAGTGGACTTCGGCGCCGGCGCCTCCAAGAAGTGAGATGGGTGGCGTCCGCGCGTTCGTGGGCGCGGCCGTGCTGAAACTGCTCGTGCTGGCCGGGGCGTTGTTCGCGCCCTGGTGGACGTTCGCCCAGGGCGTGCTGCCGGTGCCCGCGCTCACGGCGCGGGTGATCGACCAGACCGGCACGCTCGACGACATCCAGCGACGCGGGCTGGAGGACAAGCTGGCCGCGTTCGAGGCCGGCAAGGGCACGCAGATCGCGATGCTGCTGGTGCCCACGACGCAGCCCGAGGACATCGCCAGCTACGCCAACCGCGTGGCGAACGCCTGGAAGATCGGGCGGCGCCAGGTGGGCGACGGCATCCTGCTCATCGTCGCGAAGGACGACCGCCGCGTGCGCATCGAGGTGGCCAAGACGCTGGAAGGGGCCGTCCCGGACCTCGCGGCCCGGCAGATCATCGAGAACGCGATCACGCCGCGCTTCCGGCAGAACGACTATGCCGGGGGGCTCCAGCTCGCGGCGGACCAGCTCATCGCGCGCATCAACGGCGAAGCGTTGCCTGCGCCGGCCCAGCAGTCCGCGCCCGCGACGCCGGGTCCGCAATGGATCGACCTGGCCATCTTCTTCCTGTTCCTGGTGCCCATCGCCAGCTGGATCCTGCGGGCCGTCCTGGGCCACCGGGTCGGCTCGATGCTCACCGGCGTGGGCACCGGTGCCGCGGCGTTGTGGATCACTTCCAGCATCGGGGTGGCGCTGGTCGCGGCCTTCGTCGGCATCCTGTTCGCGGTGTTCCAGTCGGCTCGTTCGGCCCTGGGCGGCTTGCAGCGCGGCGGCCGCGGCGGCGGGCGGCGCGGCGGCGGTTGGGGCGGCCCGATCGTCGGCGGTGGCTGGGGCGGCGGAAGCTGGGGCAGCGGCGGTGGCGGCGGTGGCGGTGGGGGCTGGGGTGGAGGTGGCTTCAGCTCCGGCGGTGGCGGCGATTTCGGAGGCGGCGGCGCCTCGGGAGACTGGTGATGCTGGCACGGTTGCGACGAATGCTGCGGCACCGCTGGCTCGACGATGCCGACACGCGCCGGGCGATGCCGCCCGAGCTGGTGCAGCGGCTGGCGGCGCGGGTCCAGGCGAGCGAGCAGCGCCACACCGGCGAGGTCCGCATCTACGTCGAGGCGGCGCTGCCCATGAGCTACCTGTGGCGGGATGCGACGGCGCGCGAACGGGCCGTCGCGATGTTCGGCAAGCTGCGGGTCTGGGACACCGAGCACAACAACGGGGTGCTGATCTACCTGCTGCTGTGCGAGCACGCGATCGAGATCGTGGCCGATCGCGGGCTGGCCCACCGGGTCGAGGCGGGCGAGTGGCAGCGCATCGTGCAGCGCATGGGGGGCGCGTTCCGCGACGGCCGCTTCGAGGACGGGCTCACGCAGGCGCTGGCGGAAGTGTCGGCCCTGCTGGTCCAGCACTTCCCGGCCGGTCCGCAGACCCAGCCTTCCAACGAGCTGCCCGACGAGCCGGTGCTGGGCTGATACTGCGCGGCGGCGTGTTCCGCGCAGGGATGGCCGTCCCGGTCGGCGCCGGCGGCCATGCACGAGCCGGACAGCGCCTCCTTCTGCGTTGCCGCGCCTGCGGCCTTTTGCAGAATGTCCCACCCTGCACCGTGGGCGCGCCGCCGCAGCCGCGCCTTCCGTGGTTCACTCGGGGCATGAACGACGAATCCGCCCTGCTCCCCCTCATGGCCGTCAGCGTGGCCCTGGCGCTCGTGCTGGCGCGGCTGGCCTCCGGCCGTGGTCTGGCCCGGCGCGACATGCGCCGGCTGCTCGGGATCGGCGCCGTGGTCGGCGGCGCCTGGCTGCTGCTGTCGGCGCTCCAGGGCGCCTGAGCAGCCGCTACTTCGCCGGCGCGGTCTCGCGTGCCGGCGTCGCCTGCTGGGCGCGCGCCGGCTCCTCGGCCTGTCCGCTGGTGTAGGTGGTGCGCGGGCGGTTCTCGCCGGGGGCCGGCTTGCCCGGCAGCGGCGGCAGCGCCCTGGCCCGCTCCAGGTCGATCCCGGCCACCTCGGCGACACGCCGTGCGTAGTCCGGATCGCAGTGCCACAGGTGCCACACCATGCGCAGCTGGATCGGCTCGGGGCACGCCTTCAAGTCGCCGCCGACGTTGGCGACCAGCTCGTCGCGTTCCCAGGGTTCGAAGGTGCGGTAGCGATCGCCGGCCTGCCGGTAGTCGTCCTGCGTGCGCGTGGTCTGGTAGCGGCCGAGGTGGCCTTCGACCCATTGGTGGTAATCCTTCTGCGGCCGTGGCGCCTCGCGCAGTCCGCCGAGCAGGCTGGGCTCGTAGTTGATGTGCCTGTTGGCGCCGGTCGGGTCGACGTAGGCTGCCATCGCCCCGCCCTGCTGGTTGGTGTGGGCGCGCGCGGCCGCCTGCGGCGCGTTGATCGGCAGCTGCAGGTAGTTCGGCCCGACCCGGTACCGCTGGGTGTCGGAGTACGACAGCGTGCGCCCCTGCAGCATCTTGTCGTCGGAGAAATCGATCCCGTCCACCAGCACCCCGGTGCCGAACGCGGCCTGCTCGGTCTCGGCATGCACGTTGCCCGGGTTGCGGTCGAGCACCAGCCGCCCGACCGGCAACAGCGGGAAGCGGTCCTCGGGCCAGCGCTTGGTGTCGTCCAGCGGATCGAAGTCCAGCTCGGGATGGTCGCCGTCGGCCATCAGCTGCACGCAGAACTCCCACTCCGGGTGGTCGCCACGGTCGATGGCGTCGTACAGGTCGCGGGTGGCGTGGCCGTAGTCCTGGGCCTGGATCTGCGCCGCCTGCTCCGCCGTCAGGTTGCGCACGCCCTGCCGGGGCACGAAGTGGAACTTCACCAGGTGCGCGATCCCCTGGTCGTTGACCAGGTTGTAGGTGTTGACGCCGGAGCCCTCCATCTCGCGGTAGGTGGCGGGGATCCCCCACGGACTCTTCACCCAGGTGACCATGTGCAGCGACTCGGGGTGGTTGGCGATGAAGTCGTAGAAGCGCCAGGGCTCCTCGCGGTTGCTCACGGGGTCGGGCTTGAACGCGTGGATCATGTCCGGGAACTTGACCGCGTCCCGGATGAAGAAGATCTTGAGGTTGTTGCCCACCAGGTCCCAGTTGCCCTCGACGGTCTTGAACTTGATGGCAAAGCCGCGCGGGTCGCGCTTGGTCTCGGGCGACTCGCGTCCGCCGATCACGGTCGAGAAGCGCACGAACACCGGCGTGCGCACGCCGACCTGCGTCAGGACCTTGGCGCGGGTGTACCTGGAGGCCGGTTCGTCGCCGATGCGGCCGGTGGGTTCGAACCAGCCATGCGCGCCGGTGCCGCGCGCATGCACCACCCGCTCGGGAATGCGCTCCCGGTCGAAGTGGGTGATCTTCTCGATGAACTGGTAGTTCTCGAGGGTGGCCGGGCCGCGCTCGCCGACCGAGCGCAGCGACTGGTTGTCGTGGACCGGATGGCCCTGCCGGGTGGTGAGCACCGGGCGGTCGCCGGCATCCTGCGCCGCGCCGTCCTGCTTCTGCTTGTCCATGGCGGTTCCCCTGTTCGATTCGGAACCGGCCAGCCTAGTGCGCCGGTGGCGCGGCAGTTTGTCGGACGCTGCCGGGACGGCGCAGCGGCGCCGCCCCACGCGGCGCCTCAGTCGCGCACGTCGCCGTTGGGCCGCAGCAAGGCCATGCCGACGTAACTGCCGCCGTGGCGGAAGCCGGGCTTGAAGTCGACCGCGTAGCCACCGGCGTCGTAACGGCCGAGCGCGGAGAGCGCGCGCTGCAGGCTCGCGCGGCCGAGGTCCTTGCCGGCGCGCCGCATGCCCTCGACCAGGACCTTGGCGGCGATGCAGGCCTCCAGCGCCGTCACCGACATCGACCCGGCGTGCCCCGCGGCCTGCCAGGCTTCGCCGCACTCCCGGACCACCGGCAGCCCGTGCGAGCGCGGGGTCGGGACCGTGGTCGAGACCGAGACGCCGGCCGCGTCCGGGCCGAGCGCGCGCGCCAGCTGGCTGGCCCCGGCGAACGACAGGCTGGTGTACATGTAGCCGCGGCCGGCGGCCTTGAGGCGACGGATCATCTGCGCGGCCGGCGCATACAGCGTGGTGATCACCACCACCTGCGGGTCGGCGGCGATCATCGCCTGCACGTCCTGCTCGCCGATCTCGGCGTTGCGCCGGATCGCCACCGACACCGGCGTGCGCTGGAACTTCTTCAGCACGGCGGCGACGGTCTCGAAGTTCTGCTTGCCGACCGCGTCGTCGTAGTGCAGCACGCTGACGCGGGTGGAGCCGAGGTTGCCCCAGAAATTGACGATCTTCTCGATCTCGTCCGCATAGGTCGCACGGATCGTGTAGACGAAGTCGTTCTGCTTGCGGATGGCGTCGGCGCCGGTGAACGGCGCGAAGAACGGCACCCGCTTGGACGCCACAGCGGGCATCGCCGGAAGGCTCAGCGTGGACGAGGCATAACCGAACAGCGCCACGACCTCGTCGTCCTCCAGCAGCTTGCGCGTGTTCTCGCCCGCCTGCGCGGCGTCGTTGCGGTCGTCCAGCGTGACGAGCCGCAGGCGCCCCTGGGGCAGGCCCCCCGCGTCGTTGACCTTCTTGAAATACGCGAGCGCGCCGTTGCGGATGTCGTTGCCCAACTCGGCGTTGGCACCCGACAGTGGGGCAGACTGGCCGACGACGATGTCGCCGGCCCAGACCAGCGGAGCCAGGGCAGCCAACAGGGTACAGAACGATTTGCGCATGGACTTTTCTTCCCGTGCCGCGGACGGTCCCGGTCGCGTCATGCCGAGCTTAGGCGGGTATCCGCCTCACGGGCCAGCGGCAAACCCGAACCATCGCGGGCGTGTTGGTCACCCGCGACGCTTGTTGGATGCTCAGGGACGTGTGGCGACGAACGCGTAGTTCTGGCTGATGGGAGTCAGCGCCTTCTCGAGCACCAAGTCGATAGCATTCAACGCGGTCGACAGCCGCCGGGATCCGCGCAGCCGGCCCGGCACGCGCCCGAGCACATTGCGTGGGAGAGCGCCGTATCGATGCATTTCGGTGACGGAGAAACCGGCCCCGGTACACAGTGCCGCGATTGCTGGCCGGGTAAAACGGTACTTGTGGTATTTCCACGGGATTCGCATCGAGGGGTCCAGCGGCCCGTGCACGAGCCTGTTCAACGCCTCGATCCAGCTGAACTGATTGGGCAGGTGATAGCAGACAAAGCGACCGCCCGGACGCAACACCCGATGGATCTCCGCCAGGCTTCCCTCCTCGGAGCCACCCATCTCACGCACGTGTTCAAGCACACCAATGCTGAACACGCAGTCGAAGGACGCATCGTCGAATGGCAGGATCGATGTCGAACCACCCTGTGCTCCAGGGACGAACGCGACGCGCGCACGCTCCGCGGGCTCGAGCAGGCTGAAGATCGCTGGTTCGCGTTCGTAGGAATAGGAGGTAACGGTCGCCCCCTGGCGCGCCAGGAAGAACGAGAAGTGGCCATTGCCGCTGCCCCAGTCGAGAACGCGGGCACCTCGCGGCATGTGCCGGGCCACAAGGCTGTACAGCAGCCGGTACTGATTGGCTTGCGGCAGGCTGCGGAACTGGGCCACGCTGTGACCGCCCTCGGCGGTGTCCAAGATGCCGTAAATGTCCGCAACGTTTTGTTCGAAAGGCAGCATGCCGTCGAGTTCCTTCCCGACTGTCGAGTATAGCGATGCGCGGGGCTAAAAGAGAAAAGCCCCGGGCGCTCGCGTCACGGGGCTTTCCTGGGCCACGATCCGCTGGCTACTTCTTCTGACGGTACTTCTGCAGGGCCGCGATCTGGGCGGCCATCACGGCCAACTCGGACTGCGCCTTGGCGATGTCGATCTCGCTGTTGGCGTTCTTCAGCGCTTCCTCGGCGGCCCGCCGGGCCTCGTTGGCCTTTTCCTCGTCCAGGTCCTTGCCGCGGATGGCGGTGTCAGACAGGACGGTGACGCGGTTGGGCTGAACTTCCAGGATGCCGCCGGCAACGAAGACGAACTCCTCGCCGCCGTCGGCCTTCTCGATGCGCACCGAGCCGGGCTTCACGCGCGTGATCAGCGGCGTGTGGCGCGGATAGATGCCGAGCTCGCCGGACTCGCCGGGGAGCGCGACGAAGCGCGCCTCGCCGGAGAAGATGGACTCCTCGGCGCTGACCACGTCGACGTGGATGGTGTGGGTGGTGTCTGCCATGTCGGTCTCCGTCGGGCCGCCTCAAGCCAGCCCTCGCCGCCCGGTGGGCAGCGTGGCGCGCAGGGGGGCGGGCACCGGCGTCATCTTCAGGCCGCCAGCTTCTTGGCCTTCTCGAAGGCCTCGTCGATGGTGCCGACCATGTAGAACGCCTGCTCGGGCAGGTGGTCGCACTCGCCGGCGGCGATCATCTTGAAGCCGCGGATCGTCTCGGCCAGCGGGACGTACTTGCCGGGCGAGCCGGTGAACACCTCGGCCACGTGGAACGGCTGCGACAGGAAACGCTGCATCTTGCGGGCGCGGGCCACGGCCTGCTTGTCTTCCGGCGACAGTTCGTCCATGCCCAGGATCGCGATGATGTCGCGCAGTTCCTTGTAGCGCTGCAGGGTGGCCTGCACCGCGCGGGTGGTGCTGTAGTGGTCCTCGCCGACCACGTTGGGGTCGACCTGGCGCGAGGTCGAGTCCAGCGGGTCCACCGCGGGGTAGATGCCCAGCGCGGCGATGTCGCGCGACAGCACCACCGTGGCGTCCAGGTGGGCGAAGGTGGTGGCGGGCGACGGGTCGGTCAGGTCGTCGGCCGGCACGTACACGGCCTGGATCGAGGTGATCGAGCCGACCTTGGTGGAGGTGATGCGCTCCTGCAGGCGGCCCATCTCCTCGGCCAGCGTCGGCTGGTAGCCCACGGCGGACGGCATGCGACCCAGCAGCGCGGACACTTCCGTGCCGGCCAGCGTGTAGCGGTAGATGTTGTCCACGAAGAACAGCACGTCGCGGCCTTCGTCGCGGAACGACTCGGCGATGGTCAGGCCGGTCAGGGCCACGCGCAGGCGGTTGCCCGGGGGCTCGTTCATCTGGCCGTACACCATGGCCACTTTCGACTCGGCCAGGTTGTCCAGCTTCACGACGCCCGACTCGGCCATCTCGTGATAGAAGTCGTTGCCCTCGCGGGTGCGCTCACCCACGCCGGCGAACACCGACAGGCCCGAGTGCGCCTTGGCGATGTTGTTGATCAACTCCATCATGTTCACGGTCTTGCCGACGCCGGCGCCGCCGAACAGGCCGACCTTGCCGCCCTTGGCGAACGGGCAGATCAGGTCGATCACCTTGATGCCGGTCTCCAGCAGTTCCTGCGACGGCGAGAGCTCGTCGTAGGCCGGCGCACGGCGGTGGATCGGGGCGGTCAGGGCCTGGTCGACCGGGCCGCGCTCGTCGATCGGCGTGCCCAGCACGTCCATGATGCGGCCCAGGGTGGCCTTGCCCACCGGCACCGTGATCGGCGCACCGGTGTTGTAGACCATGGAGCCGCGGCGCAGGCCGTCGGAGGAGCCCAGCGCGATGGTGCGGACCACGCCGTCACCCAGCTGCTGCTGCACTTCCAGCGTGAGCGCGGTGCCTTCCATCTTCAGCGCGTCGTACACGCGCGGCATCTTGTCGCGCGGGAACTCGACGTCCACGACGGCGCCGATGCACTGGACGATTTTTCCTTGGATTTGAGCCATTGTTTCGCTCCGAAATTAAACAGCCGCCGCCCCAGACACGATCTCCGAAAGTTCCTTCGTGATCGCCGCCTGGCGCGTCTTGTTGTAGACCAGCTTGAGCTCACCGATGAGGTTGCCGGCGTTGTCCGTGGCGGCCTTCATGGCCACCATGCGCGCGGACTGCTCCGACGCCATGTTCTCGGCCACGGCCTGGTACACCAGTGCCTCGACATAGCGGATCAGCAGGTTGTCGATCACCGTCTTGGCGTCGGGCTCGTAGATGTAGTCCCAGCCATGCTCGCCGCCGGCGGCCCTGGACTCGGCTTCCATCTTGGCCGCCGACAGCGGCAGCAGCTGCTCGACCACCGGCTCCTGCTTCATCGTGTTGATGAACTTGGTGTAGCACAGGTACACGGCGCTCAGCTTGCCCTCGGCGTACTGGTCCAGCAGGACCTTGACCGGGCCGACCAGGCGCTCCAGGTGCGGCGTGTCGCCCAGCTGGGTGACATGCGAGACGACCTGCGCGCCGATGCGGTTGAGGAAGCCCAGCCCCTTGTTGCCGATCGCCACGGCCTGGCTCGAGACGCCCTGCTCCTGCAGCTCGCGCAGCTTGGACGTCACCGCCCGCAGCACGTTGGTGTTGAGGCCGCCGCACAGGCCCTTGTCGGTCGACACCACGATGAAGCCGACTGCCTTCGTGTCGTTGGTGCGCATGAAGGCATGGACGTACTCGGGGTTCGCCTTGCCCAGGTTGGCGGCGATGTTGCGAACCTTGTCGCTGTAAGGCCGGGCCGCGCGCATGCGGTCCTGCGCCTTTCGCATCTTGGAGGCGGCGACCATTTCCATGGCCTTGGTGATCTTCTTGGTGTTCTCCACCGATTTGATCTTGCCGCGAATCTCTTTTCCTGCAGCCACAGCGTTTCCTTGGGTTGGGCTTAGGCGAAGGTCTTCTTGAACGCTTCGATGGCGGCGACCAGCTCGGCCTCGGACTCCTTGTCCATGGCCTTGTTGGTCTCCAGCTTGGTCACCAGTGCCGCGTGCTTGTCCTTCAGCCAGCCGTGCAGGCCGGATTCGAACGCCAGCACCTTCTTGACGTCGAGGTCGTCGAAGTAGCCCTTGTTCACGGCGAACAGCGACGCCGCCATCATGGCGATGGACAGCGGGCTGTACTGCGCCTGCTTGAGCAGTTCCGTCACGCGGGCACCGCGGTCCAGCTGCTTGCGGGTGGCCGCGTCCAGGTCGGAGGCGAACTGCGCGAAGGCAGCCAGCTCGCGGTACTGCGCCAGGTCGGTCCGGATGCCGCCGGACAGGCCCTTGATCAGCTTGGTCTGCGCCGCGCCGCCGACGCGGGACACCGAGATACCCGCGTTGATTGCGGGCCGGATGCCGGCGTTGAACAGGTTGGTTTCCAGGAAGATCTGGCCGTCGGTGATCGAGATCACGTTGGTCGGCACGAAGGCGGACACGTCGCCGGCCTGCGTCTCGATGATCGGCAGCGCGGTCAGCGAACCGGTCTTGCCCTTGACGGCGCCCTTGGTGAAGGCTTCCACGTAGTCGGCGTTCACGCGCGCGGCGCGCTCGAGCAGGCGGCTGTGGAGATAGAACACGTCGCCGGGGTAGGCTTCGCGGCCCGGCGGGCGGCGCAGCAGCAGCGAGACCTGGCGGTAGGCGACGGCCTGCTTGGACAGGTCGTCATAGATGATCAGCGCGTCCTGGCCGCGGTCGCGGAAGTACTCGCCCATCGTGCAGCCGGAGTACGCCGAGACGTACTGCATGGCGGCGGACTCGGAGGCCGAGGCGGCGACCACGATGGTGTACTCCATCGCGCCGTTGGCTTCGAGCGAGCGCACGATGTTCTTGATCGTGGACGCCTTCTGCCCGATGGCGACGTACACGCAGGTCATGTTCTGACCCTTCTGGTTGATGATCGTGTCGACCGCGACGGCGGACTTGCCGGTCTGGCGGTCGCCGATGATCAGCTCGCGCTGGCCGCGGCCGATCGGCACCATGGAGTCGATGGCCTTCAGGCCGGTCTGCACCGGCTGGTCGACCGACTTGCGCGCGATCACGCCCGGGGCGACCTTCTCGATCACGTCCGTCATCTTGGCGTTGATCGGGCCCTTGCCGTCGATCGGCTGGCCCAGCGCGTTGACCACGCGGCCCACCAGCTCGGGGCCGACGGGCACTTCCAGGATGCGGCCCGTGCACTTGACGGTATCGCCTTCCGAGATGTGCTCGTACTCGCCCAGGATCACCGCGCCGACCGAGTCGCGCTCGAGGTTCAGGGCGAGGCCATACGTGGGCACGCCTTCCTTGGTGGCCGGGAACTCCAGCATCTCGCCGGCCATCGCTTCGGACAATCCGTGGATGCGGACGATGCCGTCGGTCACCGAGATGACGGTGCCCTGGTTGCGGATGTCGGCGGTGGAGGCGAGGCCTTCGATCCGGCTCTTGATCAGTTCGGAGATTTCTGCGGAATTGAGCTGCATGACTCGCTCCTTTGTCCTTTGGCGTCCCGGCCGCTCACGCGGTCAGGGCGACTTTCATTTGTTCCAGGCGGCCCTTGACGGAGGCGTCGAGCACCTCGTCGCCGACAGCCACTCGGATGCCGCCGATCAGCGATGCATCCTCCTGGACCGTGAGGTTCAGCTTGCGGCCGAAGCGCCGCTCCAGCACGCCGCCCAGGTCGGCGAGCTGCTGCGCGGCGATCGGGAAGGCGCTGTACACGATGGCATCGGAAGAGCCCGATTGCGAGTTCTTCAGCGCGCGGAACTGCGTGCCGATCTCCGGGAGCACCGCCAGGCGGTCGTTCTCGATGATCGCACGCAGGAAGTTGCGGCCGGCATCGGGCAACTGCAAGGGCAGGACGCCGGTGACGAGCTGGAAAACCTGCTCATCGCTGACCTTCGGATTGGCCGCGTACTCCTGCAGCCGGGCATCCGCCGCCACCGCCGACAGCGCATCGAGCCATTCCGCCGTGCCGTTCAGGTCCGCGCGGGAAGCGTCGAACAGCGCTTCCGCGTAGGGACGGGCGATGGTCGCGAGTTCAGCCATGGTCGGTCCTTACAGCTCGGTCTTCAGGCGGCCGAGCAGCTCGGCGTGCACGCCCGAGTTGATCTCGCGGCGCAGGATCTGCTCCGCGCCGCGCACGGCCAGGGACGCCACCTGCTCGCGCAGGGCTTCGCGGGCCTGGATCACCTGCTGGTCGGCTTCCGCGCGGGCAGCGGCGATGATCTTGTTGGCCTCTTCGGTGGCGCGGACCTTCGCCTCGTCGACGATCGCCTGCGCGCGGCGCTCGGCGTCGGCACGCATCGCGGCGGTCTCGTTGCGGGTGCGGGCCAGCTCTTCCTCGACGCGACGGTTGGCCGCGGTGAGGTCGGCCTTGGCCTTGTCGGCAGCCGCCAGGCCGTCGGCGATCTTGCGCGCGCGCTCGTCGAGCGCGGTCGCGATCGGCGGCCAGATGTAGCGCATCGTGAACCACACAAGGATCGCGAAGACGATCGCCTGCAGGAACAGTGTCGCGTTGATGTTCACGGATCGGTCCTTTCGGTCGTGACCGCAGCCGTCCCGGTTAGCGCAGGACGAAGGGGTTGGCGAAGGCGAACAGCAGGGCGATGGCGACGCCGATCAGGAACGCAGCGTCGATCAGGCCGGCCAGAATGAACATGCGGGTCTGCAGTTCGTTCATCAGCTCGGGCTGGCGGGCCGACGACTCGAGGTACTTGCCGCCCATGATGGCGATGCCGATGGACGCACCGATGGCGCCCAGACCGACGATGATGCCGCAAGCCAGCGCGACGAAGCCGAGGATGTTTTCCATGAAGTTTCTCCTGGTTGGTAAGTGGAAAAGGGAAAGGGGAAGCGAACCGCCGGCGCCTCAGTGCGCCTGGTGCGACTGGCCGAGGTAGATCAGCGTCAGCATCATGAAGATGAACGCCTGCAGCGTGATCACCAGGATGTGGAACAGCGTCCACACCGTGCCGGCGATCACGTGTCCGATGGCCAGGCCGATGCCCGTGGCGTTCAGCGCCCACGCGCCGCCCAGCAGGGCGATCAGCATGAACACCAGTTCGCCGGCGAACATGTTGCCGAACAGCCGCATGCCATGCGACACCGTGTTCGCGATGAACTCGATGATCTGCATGACGATGTTGAACGGCCACAGCACCGGGTGCGCGCCGAAGGGCGCGGACACGAGCTCATGGCCCCAGCCGCCCAGACCCTTGATCTTGATGTTGTAGTAGAAGCGCATGACCAGCACGCTCAGGGCCAGGCCCAGCGTGGTGGACAGGTCCGCGCTCGGGACGATGCGCAGGTACTCCTTGAAGCCCAGGGCCGGACCGGCCGAGTGCCAGATCTGCGGCAGCAGGTCCAGCGGCAGCATGTCCATGAAGTTCATCAGGAACACCCACACGAAGACGGTCAGTGCCAGCGGCGCCACGACCTTGCGGCTCGCCTCGTTGTGGATCACACCCTTGGCCTGGGTGTCGACCATCTCGATCATCATCTCGACGGCCGCCTGGAAGCGCCCCGGCACGCCCGAGGTCGCCTTGCGCGCCGCGCGCCACAGCACGTAGCAGCCGACGATCCCCAGGAGGATCGAGACGACGATCGAGTCGAGGTTGAAGACGCTGAAATCCACGATGGACTTCTGGGTCACGCTCTCGAAGGCGAAATTCTTCTGCAGGTGCTGCAGATGGTGCTGGATGTACTCGCCCGCGTTCGGTCCGTGTTCGGAGGCAGCCATGTCTTGTTCAGTTCCCGTTTCTTCGATCGCGCCGGGTCCACACCAGCGCCACCCAATACATCTTCGTCGCCACGACCATGCCCACCACCATCGCCAGCCAGCTCAACCCCGGCACCGCACGGGGGGAAGCGACCAGCAGGGCGACGGACAGCCCGATCTTCACCAGCTCCCAGGCCAGGAATCCCACGCCGGCCCGGCCTGCCGCAGAACGGCGCGCCAGAGCCCGCGCGAACACGGCTGCCGGGAAAGCGACCACGAACACGCCCCACGCGACCGACCAGCCGACTTCGGGCCGACCGCTCGCGAGCAACGCCATCGCTGCCGCCACCATCCCGGCCGCCGCCTGCCCTGCCACCACCCGCCAGGGCGAAACCGGCGGACGACGCTCACGCAGCCGCCGCGCCTCTTCGGCGCTGAGCGGCTGGATGGGGGAGGCTTCCTCGGCGTTGTCAGGCAGCGGGGGAACTCTTCTGGTTGACATATCCCGGATCCCGCCGTGTCCGCGGCGTTAAGCGCCTGCAACTTTCGGAAAGCCTCTCATTATATAAGTAGGAACCCCCACGTCCGAAACCTCTCCCACTCTTCCATTCCAACAATGCGCAATCTCCTGCTCCTGCTCCACCTGGCTGGCGCCATCTTCTGGTTGGGCGGCATGGCGTTCGTCGCCATTGCCCTGCGTCCCGCGTTGCATGCGCAGCTGCAGCCGCCGCAGCGCCTGCCGCTCGCGGTGCAGGTGCTGCGGCGCTTCTTCGTGCTGGTCCTCGTGAGCATCGCGCTGCTGCTGGCCTCGGGCGTGCCGCTGCTGCTGCAGGTCCCGGGCCGCCAGGCTCCACCCGGCTGGCACGCCATGGCCGGGCTGGGCATCGTGATGGTGCTGATCTTCGGACACCTCTTCTTCGCCCCCTGGCGCCGCCTGCAGCGGGCCGTGGCCGCGCAGGACTGGCCCGAGGGCGGGCGGCGGATGAACCAGATCGGGCGGCTGGTGCAGGTGAACCTGGCGCTCGGCTGGATCGCGATCGCGGCGGTGCTGCTGTGGCGGTGAGCAGGTCCCTTGCGCTCGGCGCGCTGATGGCCTGGACGTTTGCCGCGTCGGCCGCCCAGGGGGACGACGCGGCCACGTCGCACCACACGCCGCACGGCTTTCGCAACACCGGCATCGGGTCGGTGAACAAGCCGCTGGGCGACCTGCTGCGCTGGCGCTGGCAGGCCCTGCGCGACGGACTGCCGCCAGCGCCGCAGGTGCCCACGCCGGTGGTGCTGCCGGAGCTGGCGCGCTTGAAGGCCTACGGAGCCGCCGCGCGTGCGGGCGGCGCAGCCGGCGTCGCCCAGGGGCCGTCGGTCACCTGGATCGGCCACGCCACCGCCCTGGTGCAATCGGGCGGGCTGAACGTGCTGACCGATCCGATCTTCAGCGAGCGCGCCTCGCCCGTGCAGTTCCTGGGACCGAAGCGGGCGCAGCCACCCGGGATCGCCCTGGCCGACCTGCCGCCCATCGACGTGGTGGTGGTCTCGCACAACCACTACGACCACCTCGACCGCCTCAGTGTCGTGCTGCTCGACCAGCGCGGCCAGGGGCGCACGCTGTTCCTCGTCCCCCTGGGGAACAAGGCCTGGATGGAGGACCTGGGTGTGCGCAACGTGGTGGAGCTCGACTGGTGGCAGGTGCACGTGCACCAGGGCGTCGAGTTCCAGCTGGTGCCGGTGCAGCACTGGTCGGCGCGCGGCCTGGGCGACCGCAACCGCACGCTGTGGGGCGGCTGGGCGGTGCAGGCGGACGACCTGCACTGGTACTTCTCGGGCGACACCGGCTACAGCCGCGATTTCGCCGACACCCGGCGGCAGTGGCAGGCGCGCCACCCCGGCGAGCGCTTCGACCTGGCCCTGCTGGCCGTCGGTGCCTACGAGCCGCGCTGGTTCATGCAGGCCCAGCACATGAACCCGGCCGAAGCCGTGCAGGCGCACCGGGACCTGGACGCGGTGCGCAGCGTGGGGATCCACTGGGGCACGTTCGAGCTCACGGACGAACCGCTGGACCAGCCGCCCCGCGACCTCGCCGCCGCCCGCCAGGCGGCCGGCCTGGAGGCGGCCGACTTCTCCGTGCTGGCGATCGGCGAGACCCGCTGGCTGCCGGCCCGGGCCGCGCGACAATCGATGCCATGACCGACCCGACCATGACGCTGCCCACCCTCCCGTGCTACCTGAACGGCGAGTTCTCCACCCTGCGCGACGCACGCGTGAGCGTGATGGACCGCGGCTTCATCTTCGGCGACGGGGTCTACGAAGTGGTGCCCGTCTACAACGGGCGCCCGTTCCGTTTCGCCGAGCACATGGGCCGCCTCGACCGCAGCCTGGGCGAGATGCGCATCCGCAACCCCAGGACCGCCGATCAGTGGCGCGCGCTGGTGGACACCCTGATCGAGCGCTATGCGCAGCATGCCGGCAGCCCCGCCAGCGAGACCAACCAGCTGGTCTACCTGCACATCACCCGCGGTGTCGCCATGCGCGACCACGTGATGCCCCAGGACATCGAGCCGACCGTGTTCGCGATGGCCAACCGGATGGCCCTCTACACCCCCGAGCAGCGCGCGCGCGGTTTCGCCTGCGTCAGCGCCGACGACTTCCGCTGGCGCAAGGCCCACATCAAGAGCACCAGCCTGGCCGGCGCGGTGCTGTCGCGCCAGATGAGCGCCGACGAGGGCGCCATCGAGACCGTCATGTTCCGCGACGGCTTCCTGTCGGAGGCCGCCGCCTCCAACGTCTGGGTGGTGAGGAACGGCGCGGTGCTCGGCCCGCAGAAGGACAACCTGGTACTCGAGGGCATCCGCTACGGCCTGGTCGAACAGCTGTGCCGCGAGGCCGGCATTCCGTTCGAGCTGCGCCGGGTGAGCCGCGACGAGGTGCTCGGCGCCGACGAGCTGCTGCTGTCCTCGGCGACCAAGGAGGTGCTGCCGGTGACCTCGCTGGATGGCCGGCCGGTTGGAAACGGCCGCCCGGGCCCCATCTACGAAAAGCTCTACGCCGGCTACCAGCGGGCGAAACAGGCTTCCTGAGATGACCGCACCCACCCCCCAGCCCCCTCCCGCCCAGGATCCGCGCAAGGATTCCCTGATCGACTACCCGTCGCGCTTTCCCATCAAGGTCATGGGCGCGAAGGTGGACGGCTTCGTCCCTGCCGTCACCAGCATCGCCAAGCAGTTCGATCCGGACTTCGATGCCTCGAGCATCGAGCTGCGCGACAGCAAGGCCGGCAACTATCTCGGCATCACCGTCACGGTGACGGCCACCAGCCGCGATCAGCTGGACGAGCTCTACCGCACGCTGTCGACCCACCCGATGGTCAAGGTCGTCCTGTAACGCCATGGAACCGAGGGTCCTCGGCCGGGTGGACTACCTGCCCACCTACCGGGCGATGCAGGCGTTCACCGCCGCACGCGACGAGGACACGCCCGACGAGCTGTGGCTGTGCGAACACCCGCCGGTGTTCACGCAGGGCCTGGCGGGCGACGCCAGCCATCTCCTGGCGCCCGGCGAGATCCCGGTGGTGGCCACCAACCGTGGCGGGCAGGTCACCTTCCACGGGCCCGGCCAGGTGGTCGCGTATCCCCTGCTGGACCTGCGCCGTCGCCGCTACTTCGTCAAGGAATACGTGTTCCGGCTGGAGGAGGCGGTGATCCGCACGCTGGCGCAGTTCGGCGTCACCGGGCACCGGGTCCCGGGCGCTCCCGGCATCTACGTGCGCCTGGCCGACCCGTTCTCGCACGATGCCTTGCGCGGCCCGGTGGCACCCGGACGCGCGTTCGACGGCCTCGGCAAGATCGCGGCGCTCGGGGTCAAGGTGAGCCGCCACTGCACCTACCACGGCGTGGCCCTCAACGTGGCGATGGACCTGGAACCCTTCTCGCGCATCAACCCCTGCGGCTATGCCGGGCTGCGGACGGTGGACCTTTCTACAATCGGCGTTCCCACCCCCTGGAACGAGGCGGTCGGCGTCCTGGGCCAGAAGCTCGCGGACCTGCTGGCGCCGTGAGGAAGGATTCCATGAGCTCCACCCCCGTCGTGCGCGAGGCGCAATCCATCGAGACCTACGACGCCAGCGCCAAGCAGAAGGCGGCGGCCAAGCTCTCGCGCATCCCGGTCAAGGTGGAGCCCGGCGAGGTGCTCAAGAAGCCCGAGTGGATCCGCGTGCGCGCGGGCTCCCCGACCACGCGCTTCTACGAGATCAAGCAGATCCTGCGCGAGAGCAACCTGCACACGGTGTGCGAGGAGGCCTCGTGCCCGAACATCGGCGAGTGCTTCGGCAAGGGCACCGCGACGTTCATGATCATGGGCGACAAGTGCACGCGCCGCTGCCCGTTCTGCGACGTCGGCCACGGACGCCCCGACCCGCTCGACCCGATGGAGCCGGAGAACCTGGCCCGCACCATCGCCAGGCTGAAGCTGAAGTACGTGGTGATCACCAGCGTCGACCGCGACGACCTGCGTGACGGCGGCAGCCAGCACTTCGTCGACTGCATCCGCCGCACCCGCGAGCTGTCGCCCGGCACCACCATCGAGATCCTCGTGCCCGACTTCCGAGGCCGCGACGACCGCGCGCTGGAGATCCTGAAGGCTGCACCGCCGGACGTGATGAACCACAACCTCGAGACCATCCCGCGCCTGTACAAGGAAGCGCGCCCGGGCTCCGACTACCGCTTCAGCCTGAACCTGCTGAAGAAGTTCAAGGCGCTGCACCCGCAGGTGCCGACCAAGAGCGGCCTGATGGTGGGCCTGGGCGAGACCGACGAGGAGATCCTCGAGGTGATGCGCGACATGCGCGCGCACGACATCGACATGTTGACCATCGGCCAGTACCTGGCGCCGACGCTGTCGCACCTGCCTGTGCGGCGCTACGTGCACCCGGACACCTTCAGGATGTTCGAGGAGAAGGCCTACGAGATGGGGTTCTCCCACGCGGCGGTGGGAGCGATGGTGCGCTCCAGCTACCACGCGGACCAGCAGGCGCACGCCGCCGGCGTCGGCGCCTGACGACCATGGCCCTGGTGCGACCAGCCCTGTCGCTGCGCACCTACGGCCCCTCGCGCGGCAGCCACTCCCATCACCATGCGCAGGTCCTGGTGGGCCTGTCGGGCGTGCTCGAACTGGAAGTCGAAGGTCGCGGCCGCCGGGTCGGCCCGGGCGATGGCTGCCTGGTGCGGCCGGGCGACCGCCACGACTTCGAGGCGGCCCGGGGCAGCGAGTGCCTGGTGCTCGACACCGAGGTCGATCTGTGGACGTTGTGCGCGGACATGCCTGCCCGCCCGGCCGAGGTCGGCCTGCTGGCGCGCTACCTCGCCCCTGCCCTGCGGCTCGCGCAACCGCTGGCGACGCTGCACGGCCCGGGGCTGCTCCTGGAGGCCTGGGGACCGGTTGCGCGGCCGCGCGGACGCGCGATCGACTGGAGCGAGCTGCAGGCCTGGGTGCAGCACAGGCTGGACCAGCCACTGGGCGTGGCCGACCTGGCGGCACGCGTGCACCTGAGCCCCGGCCAGTTCGCCCAGCGCTGCCGCGAAGCGCAGGGCCGCTCGGTGCTGCAGTGGCTGCGGGCGCTGCGCCTGGCCCGTGCACGCCAGCTGCGCGCGGTCGGAACGCCGGTGGCCGACGTGGCGCGCCGCACCGGTTACCGCTCGCCGTCCGCCCTGACCGCCGCCCTGCGTCGCGCCGACGACTGATCCCGGGCCCTTCGGTGTGTGACCGTCGGCGCGCGACGATGCACCCGCGCCGCGCGACGACGCTGCTGCGTATGCTCGGGCGATGCACCCCAATGTCTATGCCCTGAGCGCCATCGCGCTGTGGGCCAGCCTCGCCTCCCTCGGCCTGCTGCTGCGGCACGTGCCGCCCTTCCTGCTCACCGGCGTCGCGCTGCTGGTGGGCAGCATGCCGGCCTGGCCGCTGGTGCGCCAGTGGAAGGTGCCGCTGCCGACGCTGGCGCTCGGCGTGTACGGGCTGTTCGGCTTCCACTTCCTGCTGTTCATCGCGCTGCGCCACGCGCCGCCCGTCGAGGCCAACCTGGTGAACTACCTGTGGCCGCTCCTGATCGTGGTGCTGGCGCCGGTGTTCCTGCCGCCGCTGCGGCTGCGCGCCCAGCATCTGGTGGCCGCGGCCCTCGGCTTCGCGGGGGCCGCGCTCGCGATCCTGGGCGCGGCCGGCGGCGACCTGCGCGGCGGCTGGTCCTGGGGCTACCTGCCGGCGCTCGGTTCCGCCTTCATCTGGGCCAGCTACTCCCTGCTCACCCGGCGCGTGCAGGCCTTTCCGACCGCGGCGATCGGGCTGTTCGGGGCGGTGTCGGGCGTGCTCGCGCTGGCCTGCCATCTGGCACTGGAGCCGCGCGTGGCGCTCGACTCGCGCGACCTGCTGCTGCTGGCCGCGATGGGGCTCGGTCCCCTGGGCGCCGCCTTCTTCCTGTGGGACAAGGCGCTCAAGGCCGGCGATCCGCGCCAGATCGGCGTGCTGAGCTACATCACGCCGCTGGCCTCGACGCTTCTGCTGATGCTGGTGAGCGGACGCGAGTTCCGCTGGAGCGTGGCGGCCGCGGCGGCGCTCATCGTCGTGTCGGCGCTGGTGGGCACGCGCGCGCCGCGTGATCTCCCGGCCGCCGGTTCTCGGTAGAAACCCCTCCAGGCCGGCACGCGGGCTTGGCTAGCATGCCAACGCACACAACGAAGGAGACAGCATGTTCGAACGCCTGGGCCTGGCCGCCTGCCTGGCGGCCCTTGCCGCCGGCTGCGCGCAGACGCCACCACCCCCCACCCTGTCCGCGGCCGCCGGCCCCGTCGCCGCCGGCGCGCCTGACTGGCAGCAGGGCCGCTCGGCCGCGATGGCGTCGTCCACGCTGGCCCCGGTGGCGGGCAAGCTGACGGCGACACCGCCGTCGGAGATCCCGCTCGACAAGCTCAAGCTGCCGCCCGGCTTCAAGGCCGAACTGTGGGCCCATGGCATGCCGGGCATCCGCGCGATGTCGCGCACCGAGAGCGGCAAGATCTACGCCGGCACGCGCGGGATCGGGCGCGTCTACGAGATCACCGACAGCGGCGGCCAGCGCACCAGCCGCGTCGTGGTCGACAAGCTGAACCAGCCGGCGGTGACGTACCACAACGGCGCGCTGTACGTGGTCGCGATCGACAAGGTGCTGCGCTACGACGGCATCGACCGCAACCCGGGCGCCCAGCCGGTCGACCTCACCGCGAAATTCGACCTGCCGCCCAAGCAGCACCACAACTGGAAGTACGTCCGCTTCGGTCCGGACGGCAAGCTGTACGTGCCGTTCGGCGCGCCGTGCAACATCTGCCTGCCCGAGCAGGCCTACGCCCAGATCCGGCGCTACGACGCCGACGGCTCCAACATGGAGGTGGTCGCCCGTGGCGTGCGCAACACCCAGGGCTTCGACTGGCATCCGGTGACCAAGGAGATGTGGTTCACCGACCATGGCCGTGACTGGCTGGGCGACGAAGGTCCCGAGGACGAGCTCAACCGCATGCCGCGGGTGGGCCTGAACTACGGCTTCCCGTACTGCCATGCCAGCGGCATCGCCGATCCCGACGTCAAGCGTGACAAGGCCTGCGACGGCGTCACGCTGCCGGTGCGCACCATGGGCCCGCACGCGGCGGCCATGGGCGTGCACTTCTACACCGGCACGATGTTCCCGCCGGAGTACCGCAACGTGCTGTTCGTCGCGCGCAAGGGCTCCTGGAACCGCACCAGGAAGTTCGGCTACGACGTGGTGGCCGTCAAGGCCGATGCCGAGGGTCGCGACGCGCAGGTGACGCCGTTCGTCACCGGCTTCCTCGACGAGGGCAGCAACCAGATGTGGGGCCGGCCGGTCTACATGCTGCAGCTGCCCGACGGCTCCCTGCTGCTGTCCGACGAGCAGGTCGGCGCCATCTACCGCATCACCTATGCCCGCTCGTGAGCAATGGGGCACGGCGGTGCGCGCCGCCGCGGTCGGTGCGCTGCTGCTGGGCGGCGGCGCGCCCTTCGCCCAGCAGGCGGCGCCGCCGCAGGCCGCGGCCTGCGCCGCCTGCCACGGACCCGAGGGCCGCAGCCAGAACCCCGAGATCCCGTCGCTGGCCGGCCAGCCGCGCACCTTCATCGAGAACCAGCTCGTGCTGATCCGCGAAGGGTTGCGCGAGGTGCCGGCGATGAAGGGCCTGCTGGATCCCATGAAGGATCCGGAGCTCGTCGCGCTGGCCCAGTACTTCTCCGCGCAGAAGCCGGCGCCCGCACCAGCGCCCCGGGACCGCGAGGCCTTCCAGCGCGGGCAGGCCCTGGCCTCCAAGATGCACTGCGGCAGTTGCCACCTGTCCGATTTCCGAGGCCAGCAGCAGGTGCCGCGCCTGGCGGCGCAGCCCGAGGCGTTCCTCGTCCAGTCGATGAAGCAGTTCCGGGACAACCCGGCGCCCGGCCGCGACACCATCATGGCCTCGGCGCTGTTCGGCCTGAAGGACGCGGACCTGGCGGACCTGGCGCACTTCCTGGCGCACTCGAACTGAGCGTGCGCGCCCGGGGCGGCTCAGCCCCAGGCGGGCGCGAGTTCGAAGCGCGCGGTCAGCGTCTCGCCCGGCCCCAGCCGCGTGCCGCCCAGCACATCGGGCCCGAACCGGTCCTGCAGGTTCAGCCAGTCGGTGCACTGGCTCACCGGCTCGGCGCAGAAGTAGTCGTACCCCCGCTGGCAATAGAGGACGAAGTGGTCGAGCGGCACCTCGGCACGCAGGAGCAGCCGGCGTGCCGGCTGCCCGGCACTGGCAGGCCAGTCGATGCGGGCCTCGCGGCTCCAGCCGACAAAGTTGTTGTCGGTGTGCAGTCCGGCCAGCAGGGCGCCGTCGCGCAGCTGCCGCACCGCGTCCGACTGCACCAGCGCGGTCGGCATCACTTCGGCATCCGCCTCCCACATGGCCCGCGTCGCGGTGGTCAGCCGGGTGCCGGCCTCGTGCGGGAAGTAGGGGTGGTGGCCGATGCCGGCGGGCATGGCCACCGCGTCCTCGTTGCGCAAGCTGATCTCCACCGACAGCCGCTCGGGTGCCAGCCGGAACCTCTGGCGCGACGAGAAGTGCCAGGGCCAGGCCGGACCGGCCTCGACATCGAGCGCCAGCTCCGCGTCGGCCGGCCCCGCCGACACCACGCGCCAGGGCCGCTGCCAGCCGATGCCGTGCAGCGGATGCGGCGAGTCCTCGGCCGGATGGTTGGGCGGGAATCGGATCTCGCGCCCTTCGAACTGCGCCAGCCCCTGGCGGATGCGGTTGCAGAACGGCACCAGGGGGAAGCTGGCCATCGCCAGCGGGTTGCGCTGCGCCAGCCCTTCCCGGCTGGCCGGCCGCAGCCAGTGCGCCTCGTGCTCGCCGGCCGCGTCCCGCCACCGGCGGCTGAACGCCGCCAGCGAACCGCCCACCTCGGGGCTGATCGCCACGTGCTGCTCGCCGGCGTGCAGGCGGACAAGCCGGTCGGCCAGCGCCGGATCGGGGGTATGGGCTTGCAGCAGGTCGGTGCTCACGGTTCGTTCTCCAGGCGCACGCCCGGCCAGGCAGGCGGGACCGTCGCGCCGGGCCATTCTTCCGTCCAGGGCCGCTCGCACAAGCTCGGCAGAGCGATGGCGCGCGAATCGGCCGGCTTGCCGTGACATGTGTCGCTGCCGGGCGCTTGAGTAGCCGTCCTACAGGGTCAGCCGTTGGCCGCAGCCTAGAGTCATCCAGTTCCGCTCCACTTCATGCCGCCCCCCGCACTTTCTGCTTTTGCCGCCCTGCGGGCCTGGCCTCGCGCGGTCGGCCGCTGGACCTGGTGGCTCCTGCGCAACCACTGGCTGCTGCTGCTGTCCACGTTGCCGCTGCTGGCGCTGGCCCTGGCGGCGGCCTATGTCGCCGCGCTGGTGCCGCGCACCCCCGACGTCGGCGACATGCGCGAGGTCCGGGCGCAGCAGCCGAGCCAGATCGTGTCGTCCGACGGCCAGACGCTGGCCGTGCTGCGCCGCGCCAATCGGCAGTGGGTGCCGCTGGCCGACATCTCGCCGCACGTGCTGGCGGCGCTGCTGGCCACCGAGGACCACCGCTTCTACGAGCACCACGGCCTGGACGTCCGGCGCACCGTCTCGGCCGCGCTGCACACGCTCAACGGCCGCCTGCAGGGCGGCTCGACCCTGACCCAGCAGCTGGCGCGCAACCTGTACCCCGAGGAGATCGGCAGGGCGCCGACGCTGGAGCGCAAGCTCAAGGAGGCGATCACCGCGGTGCGCATCGAGGCCGCCTTCGGCAAGGACGAGATCCTGGAGACCTACCTCAACACGGTCCCCTTCCTCTACAACGCCTACGGCATCGAGATGGCCGCGCGGACGTACTTCGACAAGGCGGCGCGCGACCTCGACGTGCTCGAGAGCGCGACGCTGGTGGGCATGCTCAAGGGCACCAGCTACTACAACCCCGTGCTGAATCCCGAACGGGCCCGCCAGCGGCGCAACACGGTGCTGGCGCAGATGGCGCGGCACGGCAAGCTGGACGGCACCCAGCTCGCGGCCCTGCGGCAGACGCCGCTGCGCCTGACCTTCGAGCGGCAGGAGGAGGAGCCGGGGCTGGCGCCGCACTTCGTGGTGCAGGTGCGGCGCTGGCTGATCGACTGGGCCGACCGGAACGGCCGCGACGTCTACGCCGATGGACTGGTGGTGCGCACCACCATCGATTCACGTGCCCAGGCACTGGCGGTGGAAGCCCTGCAGCGGCAGACCGAGCGGGTCCAGAAACTGGCGGACACGGCCTGGAACGGCCGCGCCGGCTGGAATGCCCGCCGCGACCTGGTGGACGCGTTCATCCGCGAAAGCGCCCAGTTCCAGGCGGCCCGCGCGGCCGGCCTGAGCGCGGACGATGCGCTGGCCAAGCTGCGCGGCGATGCGGCCTTCCTGCAGGCCCTGCGCGAGGAGAAGACCCGCGTGCAGGCCGGGCTGGTCGCCATCGAGCCGGGAACGGGCCTGGTGCGGGCCTGGGTCGGGAGCCGTGACTTCGCGCAGGACCAGTTCGACCACGTGCAGCAGGCCCGTCGCCAGCCCGGCTCGACCTTCAAGCCGTTCGTGTACGGCGCGGCCTTCGCCCAGGGCGCGCGGCCGGGCGAGATGCTGCTCGACCAGGTGACCGACATCGTGATCGGCCCCGGCGAGGTGTGGCGCCCCACCGACGTGGGCCAGCCGACCGGCGCGCCGATGACGTTGCGCGACGCTCTGGCCTTTTCCAAGAACACCATCACGGCCCAGGTGATGCAGCGCCTGGGACCCCAGCCCGTGGCGGCACTGGCGCGCGCGGCGGGCGTGCGCGAAAGCCGCCTCGACGAGGTCGCGTCGCTGGGGCTGGGCACCAGCCCCGTCTCGCTCAAGGAGATGGTGGCCGGCTACGCCACCATCGCCAACGGCGGGCGCTACGTGGCGCCGCTGGGCGTGTCGCGGGTGGAGGACCGGCAGGGCCGGGTGCTGGAAGCCTTTCCCGTGGCACCGGCCGAGGAAGCCTTGCCCTTGGTCCCCAATCTGGAGCTGCTCGATGCGATGCGGGGCGTGATCGACCGCGGCACCGGCACGGCGATCCGCACGCGCTACGGCTTGCAGGGCGACCTGGCCGGCAAGACCGGCACCACGCAGGACAACACCGACGGCTGGTTCATCCTGATGCATCCGCAGCTGGTCGCCGGCGCCTGGGTCGGCTTCAATGACAGCCGGATCACGATGCAGGACGCCTGGGGCCAGGGCGCGCGCAGCGCGCTGCCGATGGTCGGCGAGTTCGTCCAGGGCGCGCTGCGCCAGCGGCTGATCGACGGCAAGGCCCGCTTTCCCCGGCCGACCGACCCCGAGCTCGCCGAGGAAGTGGCTGCATGGTGGGCCAATTTCGCGCCCCCGCCGCAGCAGGAGCTGGCCACGGTACCGCTGACCAGTCAGCCCCTGGCGGTGCCGGAAGTGGTCGCCGTGCCGGCCGAACCCTCGGCGGCGGTGCCGCCGCCGCAGATGGAAACCTGGCCGCCGGCGCCATCGCGCGCCGTCGTGGTCGCGCCGCCGCGCGGGGCCCTCCCGCAGGCCGCAGCCCCGGCGGAGATTCCGCAGGTCGTGGTGGCGCCGTCCGCGCCGGCCCCACGGGCGGTGGTCGTGGCCCCGCCGCGGCCTGCCACGACCGTCCAGCCGGCCATGGTGTCCCCGGGGCCACCGGGCGAGGCGAGCGGCGCGGCGCGCGCCCCGGGCGTGCCCGCCTGGTCGGTGCCCGGCGACCCGTACGGCGGCGCCCAGGAGCGCGGGCGCTAGGCGAGCAGCTGGGCCGGCTCGTCGGCAGCGAGCACCTGCTGGGCCCAGGTGGCCAGCCGCTGGGCGTCAGCGCGCAGCACCTCCTGCTTGACCGCCAGGATCTGCGCTGGGTGCATGGAGAACGAGCGCAGCCCCAGCCCGAGCAGCAGCCGGGTGAGCGTGGTGTCGCCGGCCATCTCGCCGCACACGCTGACGCTCTTGCCGGCCGCGTTGCACTCGGCGATGGTGCGCGCCACCAGCTGCAGCACCGCCGGGTGCAGCGGGTCGTACAGGTGCGCCACCGATTCGTCGGCCCGGTCGATCGCCAGCGTGTACTGGATCAGGTCGTTGGTGCCGATCGACAGGAAGTCGAAGTAGTGCAGGAACGTGCGCAGGGTCAACGCCGCCGCGGGGATCTCGATCATGGCGCCCACCTGCACCTGGCCATAGGCGACGCCCCGGTTGTCCAGCTCGGCGCGCGCGAAGTCCAGCAGCGACAGGGTCTGGCGCACCTCGCTGGCGTGCGCCAGCATCGGGATGAGCAGGTTGACCTTGCCGTGCAGCGCGGCGCGCAGGATCGCGCGCAGCTGGGTGAGGAACATGGCGGGGTCGGCCAGGCACCAGCGGATGGCCCGCAGCCCCAGCGCGGGGTTCAGGTGGGCCGCGTCCCGGTGCTCGTGGTCCAGCGGCTTGTCGGCGCCGACATCGATGGTGCGGATCGTGACCGGGAGCCCTTGCATGCCCTCCACCGCCCGGCGGTACGCCTCGTACTGCTCGTCCTCGTCGGGCAGGTGGCCCTTGCGGCCCATGAACAGGAACTCGCTGCGGAACAGGCCCACGCCGCCGGCCCCTGCCGCGACCGCGCCGACCGCGTCCTCCGGCAGCTCGATGTTGGCCAGCAGCTCCACCTTCTGCCCATCGAGGGTGATCGCCGGCGTGTGGCGCAGCCGGGCCAGGCGGCCGCGCTCGAGCTCGGCCTGGCGCTGCTTGAAACCGTACTCGGCCAGGATGATCGGCGAGGGGTCGACGATCATCACGCCATCGTCGCCGTCGACGATCACCCAGTCGTCCTGGCGCACCAGGTGGCTGGCGCTGCGCGCCCCCACCACGGCCGGGATGTCCATGCTGCGCGCCACGATGGCAGTGTGCGAGGTCTTGCCGCCGACGTCGGTCACGAAGCCGGCGAAGACGCTCTGCTTGAACTGCAGCATGTCGGCCGGCGACAGGTCGTGCGCGATGAGCACCAGCGGAACGTCGACGCTGTCGTCGAGCAGCAGGTCCTGCTGGGTCTTGCGGCGACCGCGGGGCGGCGCGGCGGGCGTGGCCACGCCCTTCATGTAGCGCAGGATGCGCTCGGCCACCTGCTCGAGGTCGGCCTTGCGCTCACGCAGGTACTCGTCCTCCATGTCGTCGAACTGGCGCGACAGCTGCTCCAGCTGCGTGGTGAGCGCCCATTCGGCGTTGTACAGGCGCTCGCGGATCCAGTGCTTGACGCCGTCGATCAGGTCCTCGTCCTGCAGCAGCATGAGGTGCACGTCGAGCAGCGCCGACAACTCGTGCGGGGCCTCCTTGGGCCCCATTCCGGCGATGGTCTGCTGCAGGCGGTTGATCTCGTCGATGACGGCGTTGCGGCCGGCGCGCACGCGCTCGATCTCGGCCTCGACTTCACCGGGCTGGATGAAGTAGTGCGCGACGTCCACCCGCCCGGCCATCAGCACTGCGCGCCCGATGGCGATGCCACGCGCGACGGGAAGGCCGTGGATGGAGAAGGTCATGGCTGGGAAGTGTGGGGAAGATCGCGGCGCGGCACGCGGCCGGCACTGGCAATCCTGTCAGGGAGGGCGGCGCCCGGCCCGCGCCGCGTCATCGGCTCGATGGACGCGCGTCGCGGGCGCATGGCCTCATTCCCCTTCGCCGAACTTGTCGTTGATCAGGGCGAGCATCGCGTCCATCGCCTCGCGCTCGCGCTCGCCGTCGGTCTCGAGCACCACCTCGCTGCCGATGCCGGCGGCCAGCATCATGACGCCCATGATGCTCTTGGCATTGACGCGGCGCTCGCCCTTGGCGATCCAGACTTCGCAGGGGAAGCTGGCTGCGAGCTTGGTGAGCTTGGCCGAGGCCCGGGCGTGCAGCCCGAGCTTATTGCTGATGGTCGTGCTGGTCTTGATCATGGTTGCGTCGGCGCTGGTTCTGCGGGGCGGTGATCGCCACCTGCATCACTCCTTGCGTGCCGCCCACGACCGCGCGCGCGACCAGCGCGTCGAGCGGTTCGTGCCGGTAGCTCACGCTGCGCAGCAGCATGGGCAGGTTCACGCCGGTGATCAGGCGCGACGTCACGCCGTCGACCAGCTTCTGGGCCACGTTGCTGGGCGTGGCGCCGAAGATGTCGGTGAGCACCAGCACGCCCTTGACGCCCGGGGGATGGGCGAGCTGGGCCATCGCGATGCGCGCGGTGGCCAGCGTCTCCTCGGGCGACAGGTTCGGCTGCACGTCGATGGCCGCCAGCGAGGCGGCGCAATCCGGGAACACGTGCAACGCGCACTCGCGCAGGGCATGCGCGAGTGGAGCGTGGCCGATGATCAGGATCGCGTTCATGGACGTGCGGGGTGCGGTTGCTCGGGATTATCACGTCTCCCCATCAGGAACCAGCCGTAGGCGGCGACCGCGCAAGCCAGGAACACGCCGAAAGCTGCACGGAAGGCACCCACTTCCGTCGCACCCGCGGAGCGGAAGGCATCGACCAGCAGCCCGATGCCCCACTGCACGACGAACACGCCCGCGAAGATCACCAGGTTGTACGCCGACAACGCCCGCCCGGCCAGGGCCGACGGGAAGGCCATGCCCACCGCCGGCTGCGCCAGCGAGACGAAGGTGGAGCTGACGCAGAACAGGGCCCAGGCCGCGGCCGCGGCGGACGGGCCGGCCACGATGATGGCCGCCAGCACCACCAGGCTGAGAGGCAGGCCCCAGGTGATCAGCCGGTCGGTGCCCAGCCCGCGGCGCGCCAGCACGGGGTTGAGCAAGCCCCAGGTCCAGAACGTCAGGAGCATCGCCAGGTTGATCGCGAACAGGCCGGTGGCCGCACGCAGTGGCTCGTAGCCGCTGACCCGGACCATCCACGGGCCGGCCCACAGCGACTGCACCGCGATCATCCCGCCGTAGTTGACGAACCCGATCGGCGCCATGCGGCGGAAGTAGGGGTGGCGCCAGACCTGCCGGTAGCTCGGCGGCTCGTGGGCAGGCGATTCGCCGAGGTCCCAGCCCGGCACCTGCCAGGCCAGCACCAGCGAGGAGACCGCCAGCATCACGGCCAGCAGCAGGAACAGCGGGCGCCAGCCGACCAGGGGCAGCATCCACTGCACCGGTAGCGTGGACGCCACCATGCCCAGCGAGCCGGTCATCAGCATCCACGAATTGGCGCGCAGCTGGCCCGGCCCGTCCAGCCAGCGGCGGTAGCCGGTCAGCGGCGCCATCAGGCAGGCGCTGACCCCGACACCGCACAGCACCCGTGCGGCCAGCAGCGACCAGAAGCTGCCGGCCAGCGCGAAGGCCACGCAGCCGGCGACCGCCACGCCGACGAAGCTGAGGATCACCTTCTTCGGCCCGTGCCGGTCCAGCCAGGTGCCCAGCGGCAGCTGGGTCGCGGCAAAGCCGAAGAAGAAGCCGCCGGCGAGCAGGCCCAGGTCGCGCGCCGTCAGGTCGAATTCGGCGGTGAGGGTCGGCGCCAGCGTCGCCGTGACCGCCCGCAGCACCGCCGAGAAGAAGTAGGCGAAGGCGAAGGCGAGGAAGACGACGACGGCCGTGCGACGCGGCAGCGCAGTCATCGGAACGTCAGCCCCTCGAAGAACGTCGCGGCTTCGGGCCCGGCACGGCCGGCATAGACGACGGCCTGGAACACGTGCCCACCGCGCGCGAAGTAGGCGGCCTCGCCGTGCACCGCCGAGCCGTCGGCGCGTCGGCCCTCGGCGCCCACCCGGCGCGAGCCCGCCAGCGCGATCGCGCCGGGCGGCACGAACGCCGCTGCCGTCGAGCCGGTCGCCTTCATGTTCGCCAGGGTCGCCGCGCTCCATTGCGTGAGCACCTCGTCGGCCCGGCCGGCCTCGCCGAGCTCGGCATGCAGGATGGCGAAGGTGGCGCCGCCGGTGTCGCAGCCGACCACGGAGAGCTCGACGTCGCGTCCTGCCATCGGGACGCGGCGGGACCCCTTGTCGGGCTTGCACGGGAACATGGCCCGCAGGTCGGTGGGATCGACGCGCACTTCGCGCCAGTTGAAGGTGGGGCTGCAACCGGCCAGCGCGGTCAGGAGCAGCGCCGCCGCGAGGGAACGGGGCATCGTCCGATGATACGGTTCCGGCGCGACAATCAGCGCCATGACAGCACTCGATGGCATCCGCATCCTCGACCTCTCCCGCGTGCTGGCCGGCCCCTGGTGCACCCAGACCCTGGCCGACCTCGGCGCCGACGTGATCAAGATCGAGCGCCCGGGCAGCGGCGACGACACGCGCAGCTGGGGCCCGCCATTCCTGCAGGACGCGCAGGGCCGCGACACGCGCGAGGCGGCGTACTACCTGGGCACCAACCGCAACAAGCGATCGGTCACGTGCGACATCTCGCAGCCCGAGGGCCAGGCACTGGTGCGCGAACTCGCGGCCCGGTGCGACGTGTTCATCGAGAACTTCAAGGTCGGCGACATGGCCCGCTACGGGCTGGACCATGCCTCGCTCAAGCAGGTCAACCCTCGCCTGGTGTACTGCAGTGTCACCGGGTTCGGCCAGACCGGCCCGTACCGCGAGCGGGCCGGCTACGACTACGCGGTGCAGGGCATGGGCGGCCTGATGAGCGTGACCGGCGAGCGCGACGACCTGGGGGGCGGGCCGCAGAAGGTCGGGGTCGCGGTGGCCGACCTGTTCACCGGCATGTACGCCGCGGTGGCGATCGTCGCCGCCCTGCGGCACGCGGAGCGGACCGGCGAGGGGCAGGCGATCGACATGGCGCTGCTCGACACGCAGGTGGCGATGCTGGCCAATCTGGGCGCCAACTACCTCGTGAGCGGCATGGCACCCGGCCGGGCCGGCAACGCGCACCAGAACATCGTGCCCTACCAGGTGTTCGAGGTCGCCCCGGCGCCGGAGGGCAGCAAGGACCACCTCATCCTCGCCGTCGGCAACGACGGGCAGTTCGCCAGGTTCTGCGAGGTGGCGGGCCGGCCCGAGCTGGCGGCCGATCCACGCTTCGCGCGCAACCAGGACCGCGTGCGCAACCGGGCGGTGCTGGTGCCGCTGCTCGAATCGGTGCTGCGCACGCGTCCCAAGGCCCAGTGGCTGGCCGCACTGGAGGCGGCCAAGGTGCCGTGTGGTGCGATCAACAACCTGGCCGAGGTGTTCGCCGACCCGCAGGTGGGCGAACGCGGCATGGTCACGCAGTGGGACCACCCGCTCGCCCCCGGGCTGCGGCTGGTCTCCAGCCCGATGAAGCTGAGCGCGACACCGGTGCGCACCGAGCTGCCGCCTCCATTGCTGGGGCAGCACACCGACGACGTGCTGCACGAGTTGCTCGGCTGGAGCGATGACCGCATCGCCGCGCTGCGCCAGCAGGGGGTGGTCTGATGGCGACGTTCGTCCTGGTGCACGGCGCCTGGCATGGCGGCTGGTGCTGGCGGCGGGTGGTGGAGCGGCTCGAGCGGGCTGGCCACCGCGCCCACGCGGTGACGCTGACCGGCGTCGGCGAGCGCGCCCACCTGCTGTCGCCCGCGATCACGCTGGAGACCCACGTCGAGGACGTCGCCGCGGTCATCGAGGCGGAGGAGCTCACCGACGTCGTGCTGGCCGTGCACTCCTATGCCGGGATGATCGGCACCGCGATCGCGGACCGGATGGGCCCGCGGCTGCGGCACCTGGTGTTCGTGGATGCCGTGGTCCCGCGACCGGGCGAGAGCTGGAGCAGCACGCACGCCCGCGCCACCCGCGAGGCCAGGCGCGCCGGGGCCCAGGCGTCCGCAGACTACAGCCTGGCGGTCCCGGACCCCAACAACTATGGACTGGCCGGTGCCGACTACGCGTGGGTCCGGCGACGGCTGACGCCGCATCCGGGCCACACCTACGACGCGACGCTGGACTTCGACCCGGAACGCGTCGCCGCCGTTCCCCGCACCTTCGTCAACTGCACCCAGCCCGCGCTGCCGACCATCGACGCGATCCGCCCGCGCATGGCCGATCCCAACTTCTGGAACGGCGCCTGGCGCGGCGGCGGTGGTGCCAAGGTGGTGGAGCTGCGCACCGGCCATGACCCCATGGTCAGCCTGCCGCAGGAGTTGGCCGACGTGCTGCTGGCCTGCGCCTGATGCGGGCCGCCGGGGTGTCCCAGGGCGGGCAAGGTCGAGGCGTCCGGCGTAAACTCGCGCCATGAAGAAAGCACTGGTCGGCATCGCCGCCGCGGCCCTGGTCGCGGTGGGCGCGGCGGTCTACATGAACACGGGCACGGCCGCCGCGCCGCCGTCCACGTTCGTGCTGCTCGACGGCTCCAAGCGCACCACCGAGGACCTCAAGGGGCGCGTCACGCTGGTGAACTTCTGGGCCACGAGCTGCGTGACCTGCGTCGGCGAGATGCCCAAGATGATCGCCACGCACGACAAGTACAAGGCGCGCGGCTACGACACGCTGGCGGTGGCCATGAGCTACGACCCGCCGAGCTACGTGGTGAACTTCACCGAAACGCGCAAGCTGCCATTCCAGGTCGCCATCGACAACACCGGCGCGGTGGCCAAGGCCTGGGGTGACGTGCAGCTCACGCCGACCACCTACGTGGTGAACAAGAAGGGCGAGATCGTCAAGCGCTATGTGGGCGAACCGAACTTCGCCGAACTCCACCAGCTGATCGAGAAGCTCCTCGCCGAGACCTGATCCCGGTGCGCCGAGACGAAAGAAAAGCCCCGCGACGCGGGGCTTTTTTGCTGGGGGTGACGTGGGGGGCGCCAGTGGGCGCCCGGTGCCCTCACTGGTTGCGGAAGTTGTCGTGGCAGGACTTGCAGGTGCCGGCGGTGGACGTGAACGCGGCCTTGAGGTTGTCCAGGTTGTTGGTCTTGGCCGCGGCCAGCAGCTTGGTGGTCTCGCCCACCATCTTGTCGGCGTGCTC
>NZ_DASRTN010000001.1:0-2098 GCF_035655895.1 Ramlibacter sp. | reverse complement strand
GGCATCGCCTTCCAGACCAACATCCTGGCGCTCAACGCCGCGGTGGAGGCGGCCCGTGCCGGCGAACAGGGCCGCGGCTTCGCGGTGGTGGCCGGCGAGGTGCGCACGCTGGCCCAGCGCAGCGCCGACGCCGCCAAGGAGATCAAAGGCCTGATCACCGCCAGCGTCGAGCGCGTCGAGCAGGGCAGCGCCCTGGTCGACCAGGCCGGCACCACGATGGACGAGGTCGTCGCCTCGATCCGCCGCGTGACCGACCTGATGGGCGAGATCAGTGCCGCCAGCCGCGAGCAGAGCAGCGGTGTCGCCCAGATCGAAGACGCCGTTCACCAGATGGACCAGACCACCCAGCAGAACGCTGCCCTGGTCGAGGAAAGTGCCGCCGCCGCCGACAGCCTCAAGATCCAGGCGCAGCAGCTGGTGGGTTCGGTCTCGGTGTTCAAGCTGGGCGCCGGCCGCGAGGCATCGAATGCGCCGGCCCTGGCTTGCGCACCGGCGGCCCGCGCACCCCGTCCGGCCACCCGGCCTGCCATGCCCCAGACCGGCAAGCCGGCCAGCGCCCCGACCGCGGAGCTGCCACGCCGCACCGGCACCGACGACGACTGGCAGACGTTCTGACGTCCTGCATTCCACACAAGGCGCCTGCGGGCGCCTTTTTCGTTGCCGGAGGGGAAATCCCGGGGGGACCTGCCTCTTTTCCCTACCTCGGGATTCGCGCGCGACGTAACACTCGGTTACCGCGACCGGAGATCGGTGCTGGGCGCATCGGGCCCGCTGCCGCGCAACCGGTTCCCGAGGGGAGTTCCGGGCAAGTCCCGCCCGACAGAGGCGGGCAACAACAGCAAAGAAGAAGGCAGGAATCGTGAATCTCAACGACATGCGCATCTCGACCCGGCTGGTCGTGGGCTTCGGCCTCATGGCCGGCCTGATCGCCGTGATGGCCGGCATCACCACCAGCAAGACCCACGCCGTCGATGCCGCGATGAACAAGGTGCTGCAGGACCGTTACGTCAAGATCTCCAGGATCCAGGAAGTCCGCAACGACTTCGCGCTGGTCAACCTGGAGATGCGCAACATCCTGCTGGCCGCCCAGGCGTCCCGGGACGCCGGGCAGCATGCCGCGACGATCGTCGCAGCGCGCGACCGGGTGACGGCGAACTACAAGTTCTTCGAGGCGAACCTGAACCTGCCGAAGTCGCGCGATGCGCTGGCCGCCCTGCTGGCCACCCGCGAGAAGTACCTCGGCGTCCAGCGGCGCTACATGGAACGCATCAAGGCGGGCGAGACCGAAAAGGCGCTCGAACTGCTGCTGGTCGAGTTCGCCCCGGTGCAGGCCGAGTACAACCAGCGGCTGGACGCCCTGGTGGCCATCCAGAAGGATCTGATGGACACCGCGGCCCAGCAGGCGGCCGACGCCTCCCGCGAAGTGCGCGAGGCGACCTGGGCCGCCTCCGCGGTGGCCCTGGTGCTGGCCTTCCTGATGGGACTCTGGATCATCCGCTCGATCAGCCGGCCGCTCGGCCGCGCCGTGGACGTGTCGCGTGCCATCGCCGGCGGCGACCTGACGGTCCGCATCGAGGATGGTGGCCGGAACGAAACCGGTCAGCTGCTCGGCGCCCTGCGCGAGATGCAGGACAACCTGTCGTCCATCGTGGACGGCGTTCGCCAGAACGCCGACTCGGTGGCCACGGCCTCAAGCCAGATCTCGCAAGGCAACAGCGACCTGTCCTCGCGCACCGAGGAACAGGCCTCCGCCCTGCAGCAGACCGCCGCCTCGATGAAGCAGCTGGCCTCCACCGTCAAGCAGAACGCCGACAACGCCCAGCAGGGCAATGAGCTGGCGCTGGCCGCCTCCACCGTGGCCGTGCGCGGCGGCGAGGTGGTCGGCCAGGTGGTCGAGACCATGAAGGGCATCAACGACTCCAGCCGCAAGATCGCCGACATCATCTCGGTGATCGACGGCATCGCCTTCCAGACCAACATCCTGGCGCTCAACGCCGCGGTGGAGGCGGCCCGTGCCGGCGAACAGGGCCGCGGCTTCGCGGTGGTGGCCGGCGAGGTGCGCACGCTGGCCCAGCGCAGCGCCGACGCCGCCAAGGAG